>CAXXGI010000003.1:0-1091657 GCA_963674695.2 bacterium | reverse complement strand
CTGATGGCCTTGTCGAACAGGCCCTCGCCGCTCGAGTCCTTATGGAGACTCTCTTTGGACATCCCGGTGGTAGCCCGATGTGTACATGCACCGCTGAGGCTTAAAAAGTCTCCCATGCGGTCCTCCTTACGGTAATGCCCCCCTGCATAAGAAGTATCGGCAGGAATTTGAAATTGTTGTGGTCTTTCGCACTTCAGGATTGGCGCGGTGACCGTTCTATACGGCCCGGAAACATCAAGGAGATAGCGCGAGAAAGACCGCATTCATTTCAAACCGTCACAAACAAATCATCCAGATAGACACGACAAAGAGGCCGTGACTCGTGACTCGTAACTCGTGACCGGTGATTCGGACGACTGCCTGCCACGACATCCTTCCCTTCGTCGCTCGAGCGCGCTCGCCTCCCTACTCGCCGTGAAAACGCCGCTGGTTTCAGAAGCGTGCGTTCGTGTCTTCCTCCGTCAGCCCCGAACGCACGAAACCAGTCAGCATTTTCACGACTCCTACGGTCGGTCTCGCAAACGCGCTTTTAGGCTCCTCCGGGAAGGATGCCGTGGCAGTCAGGAGGGCTAAATCCAGAACTCGGATTATGCATGATTTCTTGAAGCCATCGCTTGACCGTGTGTTTGTAGGGGATCTCTTCTTTCATCGCGAATGCTGCGATGGAAGAAGAAAAAGCCGTCGAGGCGGCGTTTGAGCCGAGACGGCGGTCCCCGCAAAACACACGGTCGGACGATGGCTCACTTCAGCGACGAAGATGAGGTGGATCAGGCGGTTCCGCCGACGACGATGTCGGGGATGCGGATGGTGGGTTGGCCGCAGGCGACCGGAGCTTCTTGGCCGTCCTTGCCGCAGGTGCCGATGGAGAAGCCGAGATCGTTTCCGACGCGGTCGATGGCGGCGAGGATTGTGGGTCCGTTACCGACGAGTGTTGCCCCGCGCACGGGTTCGCCGATCTGTCCCCCCTCGATGCGATAGCCTTCCTGAATTTCGAAGACGAAGTCGCCGTTGACGGTGTTGACCTGCCCGCCGCCCATGCGGCGCACGAAGAGGCCGGAGGGGGTTTCCGCGAGGATCTGTGCAGGGTCGTCCGTTCCGGGCAGAATGAAGGTGTTGGTCATGCGCACGACCGGCGGATGCGCGTAGCTCTGCCGGCGTCCGTTGCCTGTCGAGTGTGTGTTCTTCGGTCCCTTGGTCTGTCGATCGGAGAGGTAGCGCTTGAGCATTCCCGCTTCGATCAGCAGGGTGCGTTGCGCGGGCGTTCCCTCGTCGTCGATCGTGAAGGAGCCGCGTGCCCCGGCGAGCGTGGCATCGTCGACGACGCTGATGGCGGGGTTGGCCACCTGCTGGCCGATGCGTCCGGAATAGACCGAGAGGTTTTCATCCGCGAGATCGGCTTCAAGGCCGTGGCCGACGGCTTCGTGGATCATCGTGCCGCCCGCTTCGGCGGAGAGGATCACCGGCATCGATCCTGCTGGTGCCGGGGGCGAGGAGAGCATGAGCAGGGCACGGCGTGCCGCGCGCTCCGCGATCTCTTCCGGCGGGGTGGTGTCGAAGATTTCAAATCCGGTGGATCCACCGACCGGTTCGGTGCCCGTCTGCAGGAGCGCTCCGTCGGCCGCGATGGCCTGTACGTGCAGCAGGGTGCTGACCTGTTCGTCCGTGGCGAAGACGCCTTCCGAGGAGGCGACGAGGATGCGACGCACGCGATCGCGGTAGATGACGCGCACTTGGCGGATGGCGTCGCCACAGCGAAAGGCGGTTTCGCTCGCGCGGCTGGCGATGGCGCATTTCTGCTCCAGCGGAATGCCGAAGGGGTGTTGGCTCACGGTGGCGATCGTCTGCGCGCGCTGTTCGATGAGCTGGATCTGGCTGCTGGCTCGCGACGGTGCACGTGCGGCCTTACCCACGCTGCGGGCAAGCGTGAGCAACCCCTTGCGGGTCAGGTCATTGGTCGAGCCGAACGCAGTGTGGCCATTGCTGATGGCTCGGATGGCGACCCCTGAGTCGAAGAAGGTCGCCGCCTGTTCGAGGCGGCGATCGTCGCTCACGATCGTGGTGGCGCGCGTGCGTTCGGCGAAGACCTCGGCGAAGTCGGCGCCATAACGCATGGCCGTCTGGATCATCTTGTCGATGGGGATGGTATCGATCATAAAGGCCGTGAACCGTGAACCGTGAAATGTGAACCGTCTGCTGTTCACCGTTTACGATTCACTGTTCACCGAGTCCGTTCAAAAGGGATGAACTCCTGTTGTGGTGTGGGGTTTGTCGGAGCTGCTGGTGTTTTTGGGATGCTCCCTTTGGTGTAGGCCTTGTTGGTCACCAGATAGTGCTGCCTCGTGGATTCGTTGTCCAGGTCCTCGACCCGAAAGGCGCGGTCGGCATCCCAGGGCGTTTTTCGTTTTTGGCGCACTGTTCGTGCGCGCCGAGCGCGGCGTTTTTTGACTGCGGTGCGTTTGACCGCAACGCGCGGTTCCTCCGGTGTGGGGAGCGCCGCTTTCACCACGACCGGGGCGGGGGCCGGCTCCATGAGCGCAGGGAGTGCGGCGATGGTCACGGGCACGGCGGTGCTGGCTTTCGTCTGAGAAGACCAGCGCTGGCTGACCTGTTGGAGGACGGCGATGCAGGCAAACAGCGCCAGCAGGGCACTGAAGTTGATGAGGGTTGCGCGCGATGGACGCCAACGCCGCGCTGACGGCGATGGCCTTCGACTCCTTGCGGGCGCGCTTCCGGCGCTGTTGGAGATCGGGGGTTCCCTGTGTTCTTCGTTCCTCATTCCGGTTGCCTAGCACACCCGATCCCGACCTGTCAAAATCGCCTTGTGTTCACCAGGGGCGGTGGCTATAGTCCGCCAACTTCAATTCCTGTCGTCTTTCAGGACGGCGTGAGACCTCTTAACTTCATGGAATGATAGGTTTATTTATGGTTGCGGTGAGGGGCGATCGTCGAAGGGAGTAAGAGCGATGAAAGATCTGGCGAGTATCATTTTGGCCGCGGGTCAGTCCACGCGGATGAAGTCGTCCCGTTCGAAGGTGTTGCACGACCTGGCCGGTCGTCCGGTGGTATCCTATCCGATCGCTGCCGCGCGCAGCTGTGGGGCAGATCCGATCATCGTCGTGCGCGGGCCCAAACAGGATGATCTCTCCTCTTACCTTCGTGAGCAGGGTTTGGCTGAGGCGATCCAGCGCGAGCCTCTGGGTACGGCCCATGCGGCATCGGCGGGGATGGCGGCATTGGGGCGTCATTCGGGTCTCGTGCTCATCCTCTGCGGCGATGCGCCGCTCGTGCGGCCCGAGGAGTTCGGGTGCTTCGTGCGGGCGATGCGCGCGCAGAAGGCGCAGCTGGGCGTCTTGACGATGCAGCTGGAAGAGCCCGGCGCCTATGGGCGGATCGTGCGCGACCTGGACGGGCGCATGATCCATATCGTCGAGGCCAAGGATGCCACCGACGAGCAGCGGCGCATTCGAGAGGTGAACACGGGGGTCATCTGTGCCGAGGCCGAATGGCTCGCCAAGGCGCTGGCGCGCGTGGGGTGCGACAACGTGAAGCAGGAATACTATCTCACCGACCTGGTCGGGTTGGCGATGAAAGAGGGCGTGAAACGCCTGGCCCATCGGGCGGCCGATGCGCATGATTTTCTCGCCATCAACAATCGCGTCGAGCTGGCCCAGGTGGCGCGCATCATGCGCGAGCGCATCAACCGACGACATATGATGAATGGGGTTGGCATCCTCGACGATCTGCACACGATCGTCGATGCCGATGTGACCATCGGTGCGGACACGAGTATCGCGCCGTTCAGCTTTCTGCAGGGAAACACGCGCATCGGTGCGAACAGCATCATCGAAAACGGCGTTGTCATTCGCGACTGCGTGGTGGGCAGTGGCGTGCACATCAAGGCCCACAGCGTGCTCGAAGGGAGTCGCATCGCCGATGGCGCGATCGTCGGGCCCTTTGCGCGCATTCGCCCCGATTCGAAGGTGGGTCGCGCCGCGCGCGTGGGCAACTTCGTTGAACTCAAAAAATGTGATTTGAAGGATGGGGCCAAGGCCAATCACCTCACCTATCTGGGCGATGCCACGGTGGGCCGGGGGGCCAACATCGGCTGTGGGACGATCACCTGTAACTACGACGGCGTGAACAAACACCGTACGATCATCGGCGAGGAGACGTTCATCGGTTCCGACACGCAGTTCATCGCCCCGGTGCGCGTGGGGCGTGGCGCTACCATCGGTGCGGGATCGACGATTACCAAGGATGTGCCTGCCGGCGCGCTGGGCATTTCTCGGGCGGAGCAGAAGGTTGTGCGAGGATGGGCGAAACGGAAAAAACGGTGATTAGTGATTGGTTTTGATCTTGCCAATCACTCATTAGAGTCTGTCGGGAAAAGGGTTTTTGCTGTCATTCCCGCGAAGGCGGGAATCTCGAAGTACTTGAAAAATCGAGATTCCCGCTTTCTCGGGAATGACAAAAACCAGTGAAAGCGTCATTTCCTGACAGACTCTCATTACGAATCACCAATCACGGTTTTTCAGGATATTTTTCTTCTCAGATCGCCGTGTCGTGTGTTATGCGACGAGTCGTTCGGCCGGTTGTTGGGGTGATCACACCATTGTAACGGAAGGGGATTCCGTATGTGCGGCATCATCGGCTATTTCGGACGGGAAAACGCAACGCCCGTGTTGCTCGACGGGCTCAAACGCTTGGAGTATCGCGGGTATGACTCCGCAGGCATCGCGGTGCATACCTCGGACGGCGTGGCGATCCGGCGCACAGAGGGAAAGCTTGTGCATCTGGAAAACCTCCTCCAGGGCGAGCCGGTCAGCGGCACCATCGGTATCGGGCATACGCGTTGGGCGACGCACGGGCGGCCGTCGGAAACGAATGCGCATCCTCACTGCGCGGGTGACATCGTCCTGGTGCACAACGGCATCATCGAGAACTACGACGAGCTCAAGCGTTTTCTTCAGGGGGAGGGGCAGGAGTTCACCTCCGAGACCGACACCGAGGTCATCTGCCATCTCATCGATTACTACCATCAGCGCGAGGGGCTGACCACGACGCAGGCCATCCGTCGGGCGACGGCGCGGCTTTCCGGTTCGTATGCGCTGGTCATCATGGACACCCGTGAACCCGACCGGCTCTATGTGGCCAAAAACGGAAGTCCTCTGGTGGTGGGCGCCAATGAAGAGGGGGCCTTTGTCGCCTCCGATATCCCGGCGCTGCTGCCCTATACGCGTGAGATGATCTTTCTCGAGGATGGCGATTACGCCATGCTCTCCGCTGATGGTGTGTCCATGGCCGACGCCGAGGGGGAGAAGGTGACGCGCGCAGCTCAGCACATCCCGTGGAATCCGGTGATGGCCGAGCGCGGTGGCTACAAGCACTTCATGCTCAAGGAGATATACGAACAGCCGCTGACGATGCGCGATGCCCTGGCTGGGCGCATCGATCGCGATCAGGGGCGCGTCGATCTGGAGGACTGCGCCCCGCTCTACGAGGGAGATAAACCCCGCTTCGATCGTATCGTGATCATCGCCTGCGGGACCTCTTATCACGCGGGCATGGTGGGAAAATATCTGATCGAATCGCTCGCTCGCGTTCCGGTGACGGTCGATCTCGCCTCCGAGTTTCGCTATCGCAATCCGCTCATCGACGACCGCACGCTGGTCATCCCGATCTCGCAGTCGGGTGAGACAGCCGACACGCTGGCCGCCCAGCGTCAGGCGAGCACGCTCGGTGCGCTGACGCTCGCCATCTGCAACGTCGTGGGAAGCTCCATTCCGCGCGCCAGCGATGCCACCCTCTACACGCATGCGGGGCCGGAGATTGGCGTGGCCTCCACCAAAGCCTTCACCACGCAGCTGGTCGTCCTCAATCTCTTCGCCCTCGATTTGGCCACGCGTTTAGGGCGCATCGAGCCGAATGTGCTGCACGATCGGCTTGATGAACTGGTGCGGCTCTCCCGTCTGGTGCAGGAGTTTTTGGACAACGCCGACGTGGTTAAGTCGACGATCGAGCCGATCGCAGAGGCCAGGAGCGTGCTCTTCATCGGTCGCGGGGCGAACTTTCCGGTGGCACTCGAGGGCGCGCTCAAGCTCAAAGAGATCTCCTACATCCATGCCGAGGGATTTGCCGCCGGCGAACTCAAACATGGACCGATCGCGCTCATCGATCACGGGACACCCGTGGTGGCCCTGGCGCCGAGAGGGCCGACGCAGGCCAAGGTGCTCTCGAACATCGAAGAGGTGCGCGCGCGCGGGGCATTCGTGATCGCCCTGGGAAGTGCTGATGACGAGGCCCTGCGGTCGAAGGCCGATATCGTTATTCCCCTGCCGGATGTGGGCTGGGAGGCCATGCCGATGATCGCATCGGTGCCGCTGCAGCTGATGGCCTACTATGTGGCCGACTACAAAGGGACCGACGTCGACCAGCCTCGCAATTTGGCGAAGAGTGTGACGGTGGAATAGTTCGATAGTGCGATGGTTCGTCGGTTTGTCCTTCACCATCGAACTATCGGACCATCGGACTATCGGACGAATGAACCTCAATCCTCCTCAACAACAGGCCGTCGAACATGTCGACGGGCCGATTCTGGTGCTGGCCGGTCCCGGCAGCGGCAAGACGCGCGTGCTCGTGTCGCGCGTGGCCCATCTCATCGCGTCGAATGTCGCCTGGCCCTCGCAGGTCTTGGCGGTGACCTTCACGAACAAGGCGGCCGGAGAGATGCGACGGCGGCTGGAGGCGCTCGTGGGTCCGGCGGCGCGCGAACTGGCGGTGGGGACGTTTCACTCGGTCTGTCTGCGCCTGCTTCGGCGCAACGCCGAACTGTTGGGCTATGGATCGAACTTCGTCGTCTACGATAGCTCCGATCAACTCGTTCTCATCAAGGAATGCCTGACGTACCTCAACCTGGATACGAAACGCTTTCCGCCGCGCTCGGTTCTCGAGCGCATCAGTCGCGCCAAGGATTCCTGTCAGAACGCGGCGGCATTCGCGGCGACGACGGGGTCCAACCCCTATCTCGAGCGCGTCGCGCGCGTCTATACGCGCTATCAGGAGCGCCTGCTCGCGCTGGGCGCGATGGACTTCGGCGATCTCATTCGGTTGGTCGTGCGGCTCTTCGACGAACATCCGGAGACGCTTGCATCCTATCAGCATCGGTGGCGTTACATCCTCGTCGATGAATACCAGGACACGAACCACGCGCAGTATCGTCTGGTGCAGCAGCTCGCGAGCGCGCACCACAACATCTGCGTGGTCGGCGACGACGATCAGTGCCTGGTTGCCGGAACGATCGTGACGATGGGCGATGGTTCGCAGCGACCGATCGAGAAGGTTCGCGAAGGGGATGAGGTTCTTTCCTGCTACGGGAGTGGAGACTTTCGCCCTGCCCGAGTGAGCTGCACATTCAAGAACAACTACGATGGTGAGGGGGTTATCCTCCACCTTCGATCGGGGCGAACATTGATCAGCTCGGCTGAACACGTTCATTTCGCGGGATATCGGCTGGGTCTCGTTCCCCAACAGTATTTCACGTATGTAATGCAGAAACGAGGTGTTGGCTGGCGTCTCGGTACGAGTCAGGTCTATACGGCAGGACAGGTCAAGCCGATGGTGGGCTTCAAGCAGCGCCTGTTGCATGAGCACGCCGATGCCCTGTGGGTGATCGGGACGCACTCCAGCGAGAATGAAGCGCGGGCTGAGGAGTATCTTCTCTCCCTCGAATACCAGTTGCCGACGATCCCTTTTGTGCCGCGAAAGACAAAGAGCCGAGGTGGACTCGTGCACGATCCGCGGTATATCGAGCGTATCTTCAGTGCGTTCGATACGGAGGCGAGCGCGCGGCGTCTTCTCGCCGATCGAGGATTGTCGATGGAGCACGCCCATCATCGACCGCGTTCGCGCAACTCCATTCGACGGAACGTGGTGGTGACGTTGTGTGGGGATCGAAGAGGCCGTTCGCCGATGCATCGGATTTCCATCGTTGGGAATGATGCCGAGGGGAGATCCAAGCTCGAGGCCCTGGGGTTGTCCGTCCGAGCGGCCAAACAGGGGTCAAAGAGCTGGAGGTTCGAGACGGCAAACGCCGACTATGGGCGTATTCATGATATCGTGAAGAAGATCCGAACGGTTTTCGATGTGAATGCATTTTACGTAGCGCGCCTCGGTGCACCCGACGGAGAGCGATCGGGGGCGAATTCACTTCCCTTCTTGCCCGCTGCTTCCGTTATGCCGGGAATGGCCATGTTTTCCGAGGATGGTGGTTATGACATCGTCGAGCGAGTGGAGCGGAAGGCGCTTCACAAGGCGGTCTATGATCTCAATGTCGAGCGTACCCACAATTTTATTGCGGATGGAATCGTTACGCACAATTCGGTCTACGGTTGGCGCGGGGCGGATGTCTCCAACATCCTGCGCTTCGAGAAGGATTTTCCCGGCGCAGTCGTGGTGCGGCTCGAGCAGAACTATCGCTGTACGCAGGCGATCCTGGGCTCGGCCGAGAGCGTGGTCTCCAACAATGCGGGGCGCAAATCCAAATCGCTCTGGACGGAAAATCCTCGCGGTGAGCCGGTGCAGATTTTGACCTGCGAATCCGAGCGGCGCGAGGCCGAGGAGATTGCGCGGCGGATCAAAGCGCTTCAAAATAAGGGGCGCACTCTTCGCGATGTGGCCCTGTTCTATCGCACGAACGCGCAGTCGCGGCCCTTCGAAGAGATCTTTCGCGCCGAGGGAATCGCCTATCGCATCTACGGTGGCATCCGTTTCTACGAACGCGCCGAGGTCAAGGATGTGCTGGCCTATCTGCGCCTCATCGCCGATCCGAACGACGACGTCGGCTTTCGCCGCATCGTCAACGTGCCGGCGCGCGGCATCGGAAAGACCACGATCGAGAGGCTGGCGGCTGTCGGTGAGAGCCGTGGGCTTTCATTGGTCGAGGCGATCGATGCGGCTGCCGCCGGGGGAGAGCTGGGGGCGGCGCCGATCAAGAAGCTGCGCCTCTTTCGGGATCTCATCGCGGGCCTGCGCGACGGGTGCACCGATCGTCCGCTCGGGACGCTCCTGCACGATCTCCTCGATCGCACGGGGTATGTCGAAGCGCTCACGGCGGTGTCGAGCATCGAGGCCGAGGCACGCCTGGAGAACATCAACGAGTTGATCACGGCCGTCGAGGAGTTCGATGCCGACCCCAATATGGTCGGCTCCGCGCTCTCCCAATTTCTCGACCAGGTGGCGCTCGTCTCCGACTCCGATGCGGTCGACGAAACGCAGGGGGCGGTGACGATGATGACGCTGCATCTGGCCAAGGGGCTGGAGTTTCCCGCCGTCTTCATGGTCGGGATGGAGGAGGGGCTCTTTCCACATGCGCGTTCGCTCGATGATCCCGATGCCCTCGAAGAGGAACGTCGTCTCTGCTATGTCGGGATGACGCGCGCCCAGGAGGTGCTCACCTTAAGCCATGCCTTCCGTCGGCGCCTCTTCGGGAGCGAACGCTACAATGTCGTCTCGCGTTTTCTCGACGAGATCGACGCGAAGTACGTCACTCGTCACTCGTCACTCGTGGCTCGTCGTTCGTCATTCGAAACAACGAACCACGAACCACGATCGACGAACAACGAACCACGAACCATGATCGACGAGTTCGGTTTCGATCAGCGCCCGGCCGACGAGGTGGCCGCGGCCTTCGGCAAGGGGCTGCGCGTGCATCATCCCACCTTCGGCAAAGGGGTGATTCAGACCTGCGAGCGCACCAGTGCGGGGCATAAAGTCGTCGTGCAGTTCGCCGGCGGGCAGACCAAACGCCTCATCGCCGAGTTCGCTGGTCTGGTTCCAATTTGATAACAGGCTGTTTTTGCGCGGCTTTTCTTCTCCTTCTGGGCAAAGAAGAAAAGACGCAACTTTATGGTGCACAGCGCGATAAGACTTCAATGATGACACCTCTTTCTTCATCGATAGCGATCCCCGGCCTTCAGGATGTTGGCTTGCTCAACGTTGCGGCCCTGGAGGCCGGCCTCGGTCCCGTTGCCAAACCCTGGGAGGAGGTCGGGACGGCTCCGTCCTTCGAGGTTGAGACGGACGTCGAATTCGTCCCCGACTATACGGACGAGACGGTGCTCGGTGCTGCGGAGCAGCTCTTCACCGAGGTCGATCGCATCGTTGGTATCGTGGCGCAGCGGATGCAGAATCCAACGTATGTGACCTCGCCATCCATTCAGGAGATGAACGAATGGATGAAGGGGCGCGCGGACTGGTTGAAAGGTGTCCAAATGTATTTGGGGGAGAAGAACCCCGCATTTCGAAGTCTTCTCGGTCACTATGCCTCCAGCTATGGACAGCCGATGACGGTAGTGCGGGGTGGCTTGGAGCTGTTGGATATGAGGGGATACCCCGATGGTCCTCGTGCGTCGGCGCTCGCGCCGATCGCTCGAAACGTTGCGGCAGCTGATACCCCGAAAGTGATCGAGTTGATGACGGGGCGAAGCGCTCAGACGACGCATGCGCGAATGGAGCTTGCCGAGTGGATCTCTTTTCCTCTCATCGAGGCGGCCATCGATACCGAATGGGATGGGGCTCGTCTGCAGCTCCGCCTGCCGATGGAACGCCTCCTGGGTCTGACCCAGAACCCCATGCGACGGGGGATTTTCTCCGAGATTTTAGACCCATTCGATCCCGTCGATCGGGCCCTGCATTCCGTCCAAATGATTCTCGGATGGAAGATCGCGTTTTCTCAGATGGGACCGAACAGTGTGGTGACGTTCGATTTTGACGATCAGAGCTTCCACTCCATCACATCCGGATAATCCTCGTTGCTCTCCGAAAAAGAATCCTCCGACAGGTCGTCGAACGAATCATCCCCGTCGAGCATATGCTGGATGAACTTCTTGAGGTCCGAGATGTTGAGATAGGGTTTGTGCAGCAGATGAAATTGGCAGTTCTCGAGATCGAAACGCGACAGGTCCGTGCTGTAGGCCGTGGTCAGGATGATGCGACTGTCCGGGTTGATGTTGCAGGCGAGTTTCGCCAATTCATATCCATTGATGCCGGGCATGTTGATGTCGCTGACGATCAATCGATAGCGATGCGACAGGATCGCATCCTGGGCCTCCTTGGGCGTGGAGACCAATTCGAATCCCCGTACCCCGAGATCTTTGAGGAGTCTTCCCCAGAACGAGAGGAAGGTGCTGTCATCCTCGACGATCAGTATTTCCGGCGCTTCCTCTCCGATTTGACACCGCATATGGCGCCCCCTGCTCTTTTGTTCCTACAAGTGGCGTGCCAAAGATGGCCGTTTGCGGGGCGCTGTCGTATTCCATTGAAATGACTGGTGAAATAGCGTTTTCGGGTGGGGCATTCATTTCGCTTACGGGTATTTCTCAACGGTAATTATGGGGGGTTTTGAAGCGGCTTTGAAATAAGTGCTTTATAAACGCGCTGTTGTCGTCATTTTTGAGATGTCAAAAAAATGTCTGTTTTTCGGCCATATTGGCGCTTGAGTACCCGGGAGCTGATGCGTCGATGGCGCCGGGGGATGGTCAGGGCACTCTTGTCGTCGAGATCGATCATCGTCAGTGCGGGGATTTCACGCAGAAGGGTTTCGAGTCGCTTCATGGGCGTGCGGGGCAGACAGCCCCGGATGATCGCTGCCGGTGCGTCGTTCGCGTCGGGAAGCGACCGAATGCGCCGCACGCCGCGAGGGAGGTTTCTTCCCGCAGAGAGGGCGCGAACGCTCCATCCGGCATCGAGCAGCGCGCCGGCGATGGGGCGATGCCAGTCGCTTTCACCGATCAGCAAAACGTTTTCGGAGGCACCCCGTTCCCGCATCAGGTCGAGGCAGAGCTGCCCAAACAGATTGAACCCACACAGCGTTTTTCCCTTGAGCGCGATCGCGTCGACCCATCCCGCTCGCTGGGCACGGCGGTCCAGGTGCGAGAGGTGGCGGGCGATCTGTGTGCGATGTTCATCGCAGAGGATGAGGCCGGCGATGTCCATCAGGCGCATGCAGGCCAGCGTATTCTTGAGGAAGCGTTTCTCCACTTCGAAGGGGAGCAGGGCGAAGACACGCTTGTGTCGAGCGAACGCCTGCGTCATCTCTTTTGGAATTGTTCCTCCGGGAGGGAGCAGGGCGCCGATAATCGTCGGGGGATCGAAGGTGATGTCAGCCATAATAAACTCCGTTTATTGATGCCGCCTTCCGGGGAGCATGGAGACCTTTTTTCCGATGAACCTGTAAAAAAGGGCTCCATGCTCCCCTCGCGGCGGCTCATCAGAGGTGCCCATATGTCATTCGCTTCGATGTCGTTTTCGGGCGGCGGCGATGTCGAGGGCGATCTGTTTCTTGAGGGCGTCTTGCGTTTCAAACGCGATCTGATCGCGCATGCGATCGATGAAGTCGATGGCGATCTGTTGCCCGAGCAGATCGATTTCCCGGTCGATGATGTGCGTCTCGATCGCATAGGGCGCCTTCGGAAAGGTCGGATTGTCGCCGATGCTCGTGATCGAAGGCAGGATCCCCTCTGTGGGGACGATCGTGCTCGTGAGATAGACGCCGTTTGCCGGGACACATTCGCTCGTCGTCTCGATGTTGGCGGTGTGGGCGGCAAGTGCTCCTCCGATGCCGCGGCCGCCGACCACCCCTCCTTCGATCCGATGGGCGCGTCCCAACAACAGCGCAGCATCGGCGACATCGCCGCGCGCGATCATGTGGCGGATGGCCGTCGAGCTGATGAGCGTGTCGTCGATGAACTGTGCCTCGAGGATGATCACCTCGATGCCGTGTGTTCGGCCCAGTTCTTCCAGGACCTCCGCCGTTCCCGAACGGTGCAGCCCGAAGGTGAAATCGTATCCGACCACGACCGTCTGTGCGTGCAGCCGTTCGAGCAGTACGGTGCGAAAGAATGCCGCGGGTTCCTGCTCGATGAGGGCGCGCGTGAAGGGCTCGACGATGCAGACGTCGATTCCCGTCGCCTCGAGGGAGGCGAGCTTCTGCTGGCGGTTTTGCAGGAGCGGCGGACAGTCGTGCGGGGAGAGCACGTGCACCGGGTGGGGCTCGAACGTATAGGCGACGGCACGGTGGTTGTGGCGTTTGGCCGCTTGGATGCAGCGCGCGATCAGCCGCTGATGGCCGATGTGAACGCCATCGAAGGTGCCCAACGCCACGGCGGTGTTGCCGATCTCTGGTGAAACGCATTCTGATCCGTCGATGACTCTCATGTGAAAAGGCTTGGCCTCTCTATTTTACCGGGGGAACGGTTTTTTTGTTTGTCGTCGCTTCCGTTCGCTCGATGACCAGGATTTTCCGCGACATCAGGTCGTGGGTGTTGCGCGCTCCGATGATGATTCGGTTGTTTCCCTTTTCGAGCGGGATCGTGGCGGAAATGGGCATGGTCGTTCCGCGCTGCGCGTTCGGTTCGTAGGCGATCTTTTTCTCTCCCACGAAGACGAAGTAATCGCGGATGGGGAAAGTGCCCTCGATGGTTCCGACGAGCATGGCCTCCGTGGCCGCGGTCTGTGCAGGAGCGGCGACGATCGTGATGCGCGGCGATTGATAGCTTCGTTTTTGTGGTGGTGTGAGTTCTCCATCCGGGATGGAGATGGCGATATCGTCGGTGAGGACCGTGATCCGCTTGATGTCGGCGACGGTCAGCGTCATCTTGCATTCCGGGTTTATCAGCCCCGGGCTCAGGTGAAACCGAAAGTGTGTGCGGCGTGTCCCCGTCGGGGGGATGCGGCCGATCTTGGCGCGACCCGTTTCGATGAAGAATTTTTCTCCGCAGTCGTTTCCGAGCGTGGCGAAGGTCTCCTCCGAGCTGGCACCATCGCCGACGTTGGCGATGTCGGCGATCAAGCCGATCGTTTTCCCGGTGGCCAGCGTCTGGTTCGATTTGGTTCCGGTCAGACGATAACTGAAGGCGAATGCCGGCGGATCGATCGCTTCGATGGGAATCTTCACATCGATCGGTTCGGGGATGTTTCCGTGGGCTTCATCAAAATCGATGGGCATGGTGAGCGTTTGCCGCGAAAGATTTTCCGGCAGCTCGATCGGCGTGCGCCATCGCTGCGTCTTTCCCGGTGCGATAAAGCCGAAGGGGAATTCGCGGTTGCTCAGGAAAGGCGTCTCTTTGGATTGCCCCACGCCGATGAGTTGGCTGTAGGGCCCGGCGCCGGTGTTGGTCGCGGTCAGTTCGATCTCGACGGTTGAGCCGGCACGCGCGCGCGCAACCGGTTTTCCGCCGGAGAGGAGACGGTATGAGAGCGAGAGCTTTGGTGTTCCCGCCGCGGGGGTCACGTTCCAATCGATGTCGAAGGTCTTGAGGGCAGCGGCGATCTTCTGTTGCTGTGCCTGCCGTGCGGTTTCGATCGACGGTGCGATGCGGCCGAGCATTGCTGTGCGCGTGCCGGCGCCATCGTTAAGGATGAGCGTGCGCGCGAGCGTCACCATGAAGTCGTCGTCGATCTTTGGTTTCTTGGCATAGTCGCGGATCGATCGTGCCTCACGGTCGTCGTCGTTCTCCTTCGGCGTGAGATGGGGAACGCTGAAGGGGCTCTTTGCTTGAGGCGTATTCCCCTTCGCCCGTAGGTTTCCCAGGTGTTCATCGAGGTCGCTCTCGTTCGTCAGTACATCGCGTTTGAGGTTCATGCTCTTGGCATCGACGACGACGGGCAGGATCTCCACGTCGGGGGTTACGCCGACGAGTTGGATCGACTCGGTTCCGGCCGCCTTGTATTGAGCGATCGTGAGCTTGAGCGCTGCATCGAGTCCGAGTTCGAAGATCGTCTGCACCGAGCCCTTACCGAAGGAGCGCCCTCCCATGATGATGGCGCGATCATCAGCCTGCAGCGCGCCGGCGACGATCTCGGAGGCTGAGGCGCTCCCTTCATTGATGAGGACGACGATCGGATAGTCCGGTTCCGTTCCCGGCGCCGTGGCGACGTCCCGGTCGAGCAGCCGGTCGTGCGCGCCGACGGTGCTGACGATCGTCCCCTTGCGCAGGAAGTGGTTGGTCAACTCCACCGCGACGCCGAGCAGTCCTCCCGGATTGTTGCGCATGTCGAGGACCATTCCGTCGAGCGCCTTGCCTTCTGCATGGAAGGCCGCCAACGCCGTACGCACATCGGCGATGGTGTTGGCCTGAAAGCTCTTCACCCGGAGGTACCCGATGCGTTTGTCTTCGTGCATAAGGATGGCATGCTGCACGCTCTCGATGTTGATCACGGCGCGCGTGAGCGTCACCTCCCGTGGAGATTTTCCTTCGCGTTCGATGGTGATGGTGATCTTCGTATCGACGTCACCGCGCAGACGGTTGACGGCATCGGTGAGCGACATATTGATCGTCGATTCATCGCCGATCTGGATGATGCGATCGCCGGCCTTGATGCCCGCGTTTTCCGCGGGTGTATTTTCGAGCGGCGCGATGACGGTGAGCCATCCGTCTTTGATCGTGACGACAATGCCGAGACCGCCAAATTTTCCGCGCGTACCGACCTGAAATTCTTTGTACACCTTGGGGGAGAGGAAATTGGAATGCGGATCAAGCATGCGCAACATGCCGTCGATGCCGGCATAGACGATGTCGTCAAATTCAACATCGCCGTGATACTGCTTGCCGATAAAGGTGAGTGTTTCGCGCAGCACGCGATCGAGATCGCTCACCGTGCGCATCGGGCGCTGCGCGATGCGTTTCGACGCCAGTCCGACGGTCAGGGTGAAGTGTGGTTGATCTTTGTCGGTGACGAGTATTTCCGGCACCATCTGTTCGATCTCCTCGATTGCAGAGGAGAGCATCTTGGCCGGTTGGACGCGATCGGGATCGAGATAGTGGCGGTCGATCGCCCGCAGGGTGCGATCGATGAGCGTAAGGCTTTGCAGGTTCGCCTCGCTGCGGGCGGGTCCGCTCGCCAACAGCAGGAGGGCTACGATCGTTGTCGCCGCGAGTGCGAGAAGGACGCGTTTTGGCGCCCATCCTGCGTGTGTTCGGCTGGTTCGGATGAGGGGTCGCAGAGGGCGAAGACGGATCATGGTCGGTGGTCCTCGATCAGAGAGAGGTGACAAGCGCCAGGCCTTCGATATTCTTTCACAATGGCGCTTTTTCGGCTGACATGATGCGTGTGTCGCTTTTTTGAGTCAAGTGAGAATTCCCTACAGAACAGGTATTTCATGAAAAAACATGAAGTGTTCGTGAACAAATGATTGCCAACCCCTTGAAATATACATATAATACCGGAATAGATCTATCGTTCGACGGGGGGAATGGTGAATCTCGGGCAACTTTCATCTCAATTTGTGGCCGCAGCCATGCCGACGCTGATGCTCAGCGCCGGCATCGTCGGTTTTCTGCTGTTGGCCAGCGGCATCGCCCTGCGGTGGCAGACGCTGGCCCCCCTCCTGCGGCAGTATCTGCTCCGCCAACCCCCCTATGATTATCGGCGCGTCTTCCAGAAGTATCTGGAGCGGATCGGATCGATCGAGGATCGGCGCGAGCTCTACCCGGCCATCCTGCGGGCGGTCTGTCGCGTCGTCGGCGCCTCCGGGGCCTCGCTTATCATTCGCGATGCGAAGGGGACCTTCCAGATCAAGGCGACGCAGGGGCTCAAGCCCTTCAGCTTCAATGTCGATGAGGTGCGTCCCTTCCTGGACTGGATTGAGAATCATCGCGAGGTGATCTCTCGCCGCGAATTGGTGCAGACCAAGGGGCACAAGGCCATGAAGTCGGAGGGGCTGTCCTATTTTGTACGCTTTAATGCGGAGGCCTGCATTCCGCTCTTTGTCAGCGATAAGCTCTATGGCGTGATCAACATCGGTTCGCGCGAGAGTGGTTCCTACGATTCCGCCACGCGTGATTTGCTCAAGCTCATGGCGGTGCAGTTTGCAACGGCCATTCACAATGCCAATCTCTATCAGGCGATGGTTCGGCAGAATCTCGAACTGCAGCAGGTCTCGCGCTTCAAGACCGAGATGCTCGCCAACGTTTCGCACGAACTGCGCACGCCGCTGACCGGCATCATCGGTATCTCCGAGCTCATGCTCGAGGGGGCGGACGGAACGGTTTCGGAGGAACAGGTTCGGCATGCCGAGATGATCCATCGCTCCGGCGTGCGGCTCTTGTCCACGGTCTCCGCGCTCGTCGATATCTCCAAGATCGAGTCGAACTGTCTCATGCTCAATGTGCAGCGCATCAATATGGAGCGGCTTGCTGCGCGCGCTGCCGACAACCTGCCGTTGACCAAACATACACGCTTGGAGCTCAACCTGCCGGACAACATGCCCCGCGTCTACGGCGATGAGAAATACCTGACGCAGGTCATGCGGCACCTGCTGGGCAATGCGGCCAAGTTCACCAAGCAGGGACGCATTACGGTCGATGCGGAGAAGTGCGGCGAGATGCTCAAGGTGCGGGTCAAGGATACGGGTGTGGGGATCGCCAAGAACAAACAGAAGATGATCTTCGAAGGGTTCTGCCAGGCCGACGGATCGATCACGCGCGAGCACGAGGGCATGGGGCTAGGGCTGACCATTTCCAAGAAGCTTGTCGAACTGCACGGCGGGCGTATGTGGCTGACGAGCAAAGAGGGGCGTGGCAGTGAATTTCAGTTCACGTTGCCGCTCAAGCCCGCGGCTGTTTTCAGCCAGACGGAGCGCGCCCGTCGCCTGGAACGCCGTCCTGCCCTGACAACTACCGTAACTTCCCGAAACAATTGATGATATTGCCATTCCCTTCATTCGGTTGCCTTCGCTGAAATATTTGCTTTCACCCACCTCATCTGATAGAGCCCACGCTCACTGTAACCCATCAAATAACGGGATGATTTTCGTTTTATGATCGATGTATCGAGACATCGTTTGCGCGGGTGGATGCTCCTGGCGGGAATGCTGTCGGCGGCCCTGCCCTTGGGAGTGTCGGCCCAGTCGACTCCCCTCGTTCACGGCGAGGTGGCCGTACAGGCCTCGCCGGAGTTGGCGGCAGCGGCCCAGTCGAGCGCGCCTACGTTTGCGATCGATCCCGTCATTCTCGAGCGCGATCTGGCCAAGCGCAGCGATCCCTTTTCCGGGAAAAGTTTTTCTCTCGACGATTGTATCCGCGTCGCACTCGATCGCAATATCCGCATTCGGGCGTCGGGCTATGAGGTGCAGGCCGCGCGTGGTCAGCTCACGGAAGCGAATGCTCAATTCTGGCCGGTCCTCGAATATAAGTACCGCGTCGCGCCGGTTCCCACCGATGCGAGCAATGCCTTCAATTCCTTCTTCGATGGCGAGGTGACGCTCTTCCAGAGCATTCGCGTCGGCATCGGTATGCCGATCATGACCTTCGGACAGTTGCTGGCGGTGAAGAATATGGCGACGGGGGGCGTTCAGGCCGCGCGTATTCGTGAGGCGCAGACGCGCGAGCAGACGATCTCTGAGGTCAAAAAACTCTACTACGGTATTTTGCTCGCGCGCGAGGTGGAGGGGCTCTTGGCGGATGCCGCTGATCGGTTGCACAACAAGATCAAGGGGGAGGCGGAGAAAAAGGCGCGCTTTGACGAGGCGGAGATTGCGGGTGAGGAACTGCCGGAAGAGGAGATCATGGATCCCTATGATAACCTGCAGCTCAAACTCTTTCACACGGATTTGCAGCGCCGGCTGGCGGAGACCCGCGAGAACATTGAGTTGGCGCGGGAGGGTCTGCGCATCCAGATGGGGCTGATGCCGGACGAACCGCTTGAGCTCGAGATGAAATCGCTCAAGGCGGAGGATGTGGATCTTGCCGCCTACGAGCGCTATTTCGATACGGGGCTCGACACCATGCCGGAGCTCAAGCTCGTGGACGTCGGCGTCGAGGTGAAGCGCCAGCAGTATCGCCTGGAACGTTTCAAGCTTGCACCGCGCATGGGTGTCGGATTCTTCGTCGATGTTGGTCGTGCTGTTGGCCCGATCAGTGGAATCACTTCCACTGACGACTATAACAACCCATTCAACTATACGCGCGCCGGCGTTGGCATCGAGGTGAAGGGGAGCATCGATGTCCATGGTTCGCTTGGGCGCATCCGGAAGTCGCGCGCGGAGTACTACAAGGCGAGCGTGGAACGGCTTCTGGCGCGGCGCGCGGCGGGGCTCGATCTGCGCAAGGCCTATCTCAATGTGAAGCGCGCGCGCAAGGATCTCGATCGTGCCGCGGATGCCAAGTCGATGGCGCAGCAGATGATGTTTCTCTCCAAGATCAATTACGATATGGGTCTGGAGGAGGATCAACAGAAGTATGCCGATGCGCTCAAGATCGTGCTCCTGACGCGTGGACAGTATTATAAAGCGATATTCAGTTATAATGTGGCCCTGGCGGAGCTGGCCAAGCGTGTCGGCGAGGCCAAACACGATGAGCTGTCGGCGTCGGGACGAAATGGTGTTTTCTCCGAGGCGGGCATCGAGCAAGAAGCGGGCAGCGCGATTCAGGGAGAGGGACGTCAATTCATGGACATGGATACGCCCGGTTCCGTCGGAGCAGGCGGGGAGCCAGTCGGAGCGATGGGGGGACAATAGATATGATGAAACGGAATGCGATCTGCAGGATCTTGGTCTGGACGTTGCCGATGTTGGTCATGCTGCTCTCCGCTGTGAGTGTGGCGGCGATAACGCCAACCGCGTCCATCAAGGCGCTCGACACCAAGCTCGAACAGTTCAAGGTGCGCGAAGGGGGCAAGCCTCTCTCGCCGGAGGATGAGGCTTTCAACCAGAACCTCAAACGCGAAGTGATCAGCGGGACCTTCGACGTAAAAGAACTCTCACGGCTCTCGCTCGGAAGGCACTGGAAGGAGCGCACACCGCAAGAGCGCGAGGCATTTCCGAAGCTGCTCTCGGATCTCCTCGAAGAGAAGGCCCTCTTCTCCAAGGAGCAGTCGATTCAGAAGAGCAAGCACTCCGGCGGAAAGTACTCCGTGAGCTACAGCGGTCATACCTTTCTCAATGCGGAAAAGACCCGTGCGTTTGTGAAGACGCGCGTGTCGGTCCCTTCGGAGAAGATCACGATTACGCTCAATTATCGCATGAAGAAGGCGGGCGATGGCTGGGTGATCTACGATGTCATCGTGGATGAAGCGAGCCTCGTCGATAACTATCGCTATCAATTCAACAGCATCATCAAGAAACACGGCTATCCGGAGTTGGTCAGCCGGATGAGCAACAAGCTCGACAGCATTCGGAACAAGCGCGGGCCGAAGGACGCGAGCGGTGATGCCGCTTCCGCGTCTGCACACTGAGCGCGCGAGCCACCATGACGGATCATCTCCATTCTCAACGCGTTATCACCATTCTCGCCGACGGCGCGCGCGCCGATGTGATGCGCGAGCTGCTTGCATCCGGCGATCTGCCGAACATCGCGCGTTATCTCGTCGAGCCAGGGTCGATCCTCGATGCGGTGACGAGCTTTCCCTCGACGACGGGTCCGGCCTATCTGCCCTACCTGACCGGCTGTCTTCCCGGCACGTGCAATGTGCCCGGCATTCGGTGGTTCGATAAAACCCTCTACGCGTCCGGTCGTTCCTTCGACCGCTATCGTTCTTACGTGGGGCTCGAGAGCTTCTGTATGGCGGGCGACATGCAGAAGCAGATCCGCACGATCTTTGAACTCGTTCCCGATTCCTGGAATGTCTTCAACCCGATCGCGCGCGGGGCAGGGCGACGCAACGCCACGCGCATCAGTCGCATCTGGTATTGGTACTATGCCCATCTCACCGATCGCTGGGCATTTGCCGATGAGGCGGGGCTGGCCAAGATACGCCGCGTGCTTGCGCGCCGTCGGCCGCGCTTTCTCTTCGCCGTCTTTCCCGGCATCGACGAATATTCACACCTGATCCATCCCCGCGATCCGAAGACGATCGAACGCTATCGGTGGCTGGACCATGCGGTCGGCGAGATCGTCGCGGATCTCAAACGCGACGGCGCCTGGGAGTGCACCTCGCTCTTCATCGTCTCCGATCACGGTCTGTCCAAGACCGATGCGCATTTCTGCGTGAACACCTTTCTCGAGGGCCGCGGCATGCCCGCATTTTTCTATCCGTGCATCTTCGATAAGAAGGGCAAGCGCTCGGCGAACATGGTGTCGGGCAACGGCATGACGCATCTGTATTTTAAAAACAGCGATGGCTGGTCGCGTCGAACGACGCGCGGTGAACTCGAGCGGATGAGCCCCGGTTTTGTCGAGGCCCTGCAGCAAGAGGACGCGATCGATCTCGTCATCTGTCGGAATGAAGAGGGAGGGGCCGATGTACTCAGTCGGCGGGGCGAGGCCTGCGTGCGACTCGATGGCGATCGCCTGCACTATGAAGTGCTCAGCACGGACCCCTTCGGATATGGGCCGATGCCGACAGCGTTGACTTCGCGCGATTGTCTCAAACAGACGTGGAATTCGGCCTATCCCGACGCCCCCTTTCAGATTGCGCATCTGCTCACTGCGGCGCGATCGGGGGATCTACTCCTCTCGGCCACGCCCGGATTCGATCTGCGTCTCAAGTATGAGCACCCCGAACACCATGGTTCACATGGATCGTTGCATGAGAGCCATATGCGCGTGCCCATTCTCACGAATCGGCGCTTTGCCGAGGAGCCGATGCGCACCGTCGATCTTTTCCCGACGATCCTTTCGCTCCTGGGTGAACCGCTCCCTGCTTACCTCGATGGTCAGCCCCTGTGATAGACCATGGACCATGGACCAGAGACGAAGGAAAAGGCTTGAAATAGCGATCCAATGCGGTATAGCTGCCGCTCACTCAAACGGAAGGGGTATTCTATGTCAACGCAACCGGAGGTGCGCGCGAAAGCGAAGGCGCCTTGCTGCTGTGGAGGTCAGAACATGACACAAACCGATTATAAAGTGGCGGACATCGCACTTGCCGATTGGGGCCGTCGCGAGATGGATATCGCCGAGAAGGAGATGCCGGGGCTCATGGCGATTCGCGAGAAGTATGGGAAAGAGAAGCCGCTTATGGGCGCGCGCGTTTCGGGCAGTCTCCACATGACGATCCAGACGGCGGTTCTCATCGAGACGCTCGTGGAGCTCGGGGCAGATGTGCGCTGGGCTTCCTGCAACATCTTCTCCACACAGGATCATGCCGCGGCAGCCATCGCCGCCAGTGGCGTTCCCGTCTTCGCCTGGAAGGGCGAGTCGCTCGAAGAATATTGGTGGTGCACGAAGCAGGCGCTGACCTGGCCGACGGGCGAGGGCCCGAATCTCATCGTCGACGATGGGGGCGATGCGACGCTGCTCATTCATCGCGGGTATGAGGCCGAGACGAATGCGGCGATCCTCGACGAGCCGACCGACAACCATGAAGTGCAGTGCATCAATGCGATGCTCAAAGAGACGCTCGCCGCCGAGCCGAAATTTTGGCACGCGGTGGCCAAGGAGTGGAAGGGCGTCTCCGAAGAGACGACCACCGGTGTGCATCGCCTCTATCAAATGGCCCGCGACGGGAATCTCCTCGTGCCCGCCATCAACGTGAACGATTCCGTGACCAAGTCGAAGTTCGACAACGTCTATGGCTGCCGCGAATCGCTCGTGGACGGCATCAAGCGCGCCACCGACGTGATGATCGCCGGAAAGACCGCCATAATCTGCGGCTACGGCGATGTGGGCAAGGGCTCCGCGCAGTCGCTCGCGGCACTCAATGCGCGCGTGATCGTCACCGAGATCGACCCGATCTGTGCATTGCAGGCGCTCATGGCCGGCTATCAGGTCATGACGATCGAAGAGGCGCTCGAGCATGGCGATATCTTCGTGACGACCACCGGCAATCGCGACGTCATCACCGCCGAGCACATGTCGAAGATGAAGGATCAGGCCATCGTCTGCAACATCGGGCACTTCGATAACGAGATCCAGGTCTCCAAGCTCAATGCCTGGCCGGGCGTGCATAAGCTCACGGTCAAACCGCAGGTCGACAAATACACCTTTTCCAATGGCAATGCGATCTACCTGCTGGCCGAAGGGCGGCTGGTCAACCTCGGTTGTGCCACGGGACATCCGAGTTTCGTGATGTCGAACTCCTTCACCAACCAGGTGCTCGCCCAGATGGACCTCTGGCAAAACCAGCATGACGTGGGCGTCTTCTGTCTCTCCAAGAAACTCGACGAGGAGGTCGCTCGTCTCCACGTGGAGAAGCTGGGCGCAAAGCTGACGAAGCTCTCTGCTGAACAGGCCGACTATATCGGCGTGCCGACGGAAGGGCCGTACAAGCCGGAACATTATCGATACTAGTGAAGCAGGCCAGTCACGGCCAGTCAGGCGGTCAGGCGGTCAGGCCAGTCAGGCGAGACAAGCCAGTCAGGCCAGTCAGGCCAGTCAGGCGAATCAAGCCAGTCAGGCTAGTCAGGTCAGTCAGGCATGTTTTAACCTGTCTAGCTTGACTAGCTTGACTAGCTTGACTAGCTTGACTGGCTTGACTGGCGTTCTTGGGGTTTCGTGTGAAAATCGGTGTGCTCATCAAACAAGTTCCCGACACCGAGGTGCCGGTTCACGTCAGGTCGGATGGCTCCGGCATCGAGGAGTCCTGTGTCTCCTGGGCGATCAATCCGTATGATGAATATGCCATCGAGGAAGCCCTGCGCCTGAAGGAGAAGCTCGGCGGCGAGGTCGTGGTCATCACGGCGGGTCCTGTGCGCGCCGACGATGCCCTGCGCAAGGCGATGGCGATGGGTGCCGATCGCGCCATTCGGATCGATGTCGAGGCGAATGTGCTCGATGCCGCTTTGACGGCGCGTCTTCTCGCGGCTGTTTCTGTTCCGGAATCCTTCGACATCCTCTTTGCCGGAAAGATGGCCGTCGATGACGAACAGGCGGCGGTGCCCGCCGGTGTGGCCGAACGTTTGAGATGGCCGCATGTTTCCCCCGTGGAGGAATTTTCCATCGATGATGAGGGCAGGACGGTTCGTCTCACCCGTCCGACGGCGGGCAGTACCAAACAGCGCATCGAATCGACCCTGCCGATCCTCATCGCGTGTGAGAAGGGGCTCAATGAGCCGCGGTTTGTTTCGCTCCCTGGGATGATGAAGGCCAAGCGCAAGCCGCTCGATGTTCGTCCCGGTGCGGAGCTGTCAGATGAGATGGTTGCATCTTTTCGCCCCACGCGTTTTGAGGCGCCGCCCGAGCGTGACCCCTGTCGGATGATCGCGGGGGAGCCCGCCGAGGCGGCTGCCGAACTTGTGCGCATGCTTCGAGATGAGGATCTGCTGTAGGTCCCCCTGATGGCGCAAGTGCCAGGGCGCCTCCCGGGGAAAAACGAAACCATTTTTCACGTGAACCTGTAAAAATAGCTCCGTTTGTCCCCTCGCGGCGCATGTGCTCGAGGCGCCTCCTGAAGGAAGGTATGAAAAAAATTCTTCTCATCGCAGAGCATGAAGGGGGAACGCTCAAGCGTGCCTCGTTGGAGTTGGCGGGGAAGGCGCGGGCGTTTGCGGGAGTCGACGGTGAGGTGACAGCCCTCCTCTTCGGCGATGCCGAGGGGTGTGCGGCGCAGCTGGGCGGGGTTGGCGTGGATCGTGCCTTCGTTGCGGTTGCTGCCGATCCCGATCGCCTCACGGGCGAGACGGCCGCACCCTTCGTCGCCGAACTCGTCGGTCGATTGTCCGTAGATGCGATCGTCGCCACCGAGACGCCGTTGGGACACGATGCCTTGGCGCGCCTGGCCGCCTGTCTCGATACGGGGATGGCGACCGCCTGTCTCGATGGAGCGTTCACCGAGGAGGGGTTTTCCGGTCGGAGGTCGCAGTATGGCGGAAACGTCGTCGTGTCGTTTGCGCTCACCGGCACGCCGATCGTGGCGACATTTCGCCCGAATGCCTTTCCCGTGCCCGAGACGACCGGGAGCCTGTGTACGGTGGATCGCATCGAGACGGCACCCCGGGAAACGCGTGCGAGCGTCGCCGAGGTGATCGAAACCGAGGCGGGGCTTCAGGATCTGGCGGAGGCCGATCGCATCGTCGCCGGCGGGCGGCCGGTCGGGAGCGTGGAGGGGTTTGGTCTCCTGGCAGGTTTGGCCGAGGCCATCGGCGCACAGGTCGGTGCTTCGCGGGCGGCGGTCGACGCGGGTTCGATTTCACACGACCATCAGGTCGGCCAGACCGGGCGTGTCGTCGCGCCCAAGCTCTACATCGCCTGCGGCATCTCCGGTTCCATTCAGCATATCGCGGGCATTCGTTCGGCCAAGACCGTCGTCGCCATCAACAGCGATCCGGAGGCGCCGATCTTTTCGAAGGCCGACTTCGGCATCGTGGGCGATCTCTTCGCCGTCGTGCCGGCACTGGTTTCGATCCTCGAACAACGATCAACGAATAACGAATAACGAACAACGAGCCATACCATGGCCACGAAATATATCGCCATCGCGGGAAATATGGGTTCGGGGAAATCCTCGCTGGTCGATTTTCTCTGTCGACATTTCGATCTCAAGCCCTTCTTCGAACCGAACGACATCAATCCCTTTCTCTCGCTCTTCTATAAAGACATGAAGCGTTGGGCCTTTCATTCGCAGATGCATTTTCTTACGCAGAAGTTTCGTATCCATCAGGAGCTCGATCGTTTCCCCGGAACGGTCGTTCAGGATCGTTCCCTCTATGAGGATGCCGAGATCTTTGCCCACAATCTGTATCGCCAGAAGTACATGACCCGCGAGGAATATCGCACCTATCGCGACCTCTACGAGGCGATGGTCGAGGTCATTCGTCCGCCCGATCTGCTCCTCTTTCTGCACTGCCCTCTGCGTACCCTCAAAAAACGCATCGCCGGTCGCGGTCGCTCGATCGAGCGAAACATTCCGGATGCATACCTGAAGCGACTCGAGCGCTCGTATCGTCGATGGATCGCCCGCTATATACGCTCGCCGATCCTGGAGATCTCGACGGAGCGCGTCGATTACCTCGAGGACTTCATCCATCGGCAGGACCTCTTGAGCGCGATTTCAAAACACCTCTGATTGGGACGCATTTCATATCCCATTGACTTTCCTTGTCTTTTTCTTGTCAATTCATTGACGCATTTCTCAACCGGGTAGAGAACGGGTGAACAGGATTGCGCCGGTAACTCCCTGTATTTTAAGGAAAAGTTGTTCGTCCCCCCTCCGCTATCGGATTGATATGGGTCAATTCGAACCTCCCCCCTGCGGGCGTTCCAAAAAAGATCTAAAGGAAACAGTGGGTTATGTATCCATCGTGATGGCATGTGGATTGCATTTCTATCGGGAGAGGAAGTCAGAAAGGGAGAGAGCCTATGAAACGGAGATCGATGAAATCGGCATGGGTGCTGATGCTGTTGGCGGGGTTTCTCTTCTCCGGCTGTAGTGCGGGAATCGTTGGAGCCGGGACGACGACGAGTTCGGGGGGCGCGACCGATCCCACCTCCATCCCGAGCATCAGCGGCGTGGTGCGCTATGTGAGCAGCACCTGTTCGGGGCTCACCGTGGCGCCCGCACAGCAGTGTGCCACCGTCGCGGCCGTCGATGACTCGAGCTACTCCATCACCTGGGGCAATGTGCATTCGGGTCTGCTCAACGTGAGCGGCCAGACGGTCTCCATGGATTCACCGACGTTCACGCTGGGGCCGTCGGATACGGCCTCGTTCGAGAGCGCGGTGCTGAGCTGGACCGACGAGCTGCTCGCCAAGGAGGCGGTCGAGGATGGGGATCAGGTGACCTTCGCACTCAGCCAAGAGGGCGAGAGCTGTTCGCTCGTCATGGAGGTCGACTCCGATTGCAGCGATGTGCTCTCCATTCGCCCGGCCATTACGATGCGCGCGAATCTCTCGACCATCATGGCGGCGTTTCTCGAGAGTTCGGTAGCGGTGATGCCTTCGATCTCCGATACGGACATCGATGACACGCATGACGTCTGTCTCGATATCGAGGACGAGATGACCTGGGTCGAGGGGGACGATGGTTCGCTTGAGCTGCGTGTGGTGTATGAAATCTCTGCACCGCTCCACGATACGGAGTATCTGCACATCACCACCGTCCTCTATTTCGATGCCCGAAATCATCAGCTCTCGCGGATGGATGATCTCCATGTCGAGACGGGGGAGCAGACATTCGATATGCAGTGCACGCCGCAGGAGGGGCTCCTTTCCGGACTCGCCGATGAGCAGATCACCGTCATGTGCGCGGGGGAATTTCTTCTCGACGAAGAAGAGGGCCCTATAGAGGTGAGCGGGACGATGGTCTGGGAACAGGAAGCCTATTCCTGTGCGGAAACCTATCCATCTCCCGAGGAATACTTCGAGGCGGAGATGTATGGTCGCCTCGGCGGGCCGTTTCCGGAGGGATGGGATGATGTCGCGTACAATGACGCCAAATATGAGTATTACGAGAGCTACGGCATACCGGATCAGGATAATATGTACTATTCCGAGTTCTTCGAAGAGGATTTCGCGGATGAGCGTGGAATGACGTTCTGTATCCCGGAGGATCAGCCCCCCGATGTCGAGGGTGAAGAAGAAGAACATCTCAGGTCCAGTGTCGTTGCGGGAATGGGCTACGCTACGATTCCGGAATTCATCTCCTTCACTGTCCGTGAGAGTGACGTCTGTGTCTATGATGAGAATGGCGAAAAAATCTTCACCGACGCCTGTATCGACTTCGTCGTCGTGCCCGAGGTCGTTCCGATGTACACGATGCAGACGGAACTCGCGGGGACGTTCGCCGCGGTCGGGATCACGGGGGAGAATACCTGTCTGCTCGTCATCGATGGGGGAGCGAATACGCTGTTGAAAATCTACTGTGACAATAACGATGACGATGCGGAGGACGCAACGGATAAGGCGCGGGCGAGCAACTGTGTCCTGCATTACAAGCGCGGCTACGATCGCAGCGATCTGTAGGGGATGAGTGGGGCATGAAAAAGAGGAGGATGTCTATGAGACAGCGATGGATGAAATCGGCATGGGTGCTGATGCTGTTGGTGGGATTTCTCTTCTCCGGCTGTAGTGCGGGAATCGTTGGAGCCGGAACGACCACCTCGGGGGGAACGACCGGCGGGACGACCGATCCCAGCTCCATCCCGAGCATCAGCGGCGTGGTGCGCTATGTGAGCAGCACCTGTTCGGGGCTCACCGTGGCACCCGCGCAGCAGTGTGCCACCGTTGCGGCCGTCGATGATGCGAGCTACTCCATCACCTGGGGCAATGTGCATTCGGGTCTGCTCAACGTGAGCGGTCAGACGGTCTCCATGGATTCGCCGACGTTCACGCTGGGGCCGTCGGATACGGCCTCGTTCGAGAGCGCGGTGCTGAGCTGGACCGACGAGCTGCTGGCGAAGGAGGCGGTCGAGGATGGGGATCAGGTGACCTTTGCACTCGCCGAGGGGGATGCGAGCTGCTCGCTCGTCATGGAGGTCGACTCCGATTGCAGCGATGTGCTTTCCATTCGCCCGGCTATCACCATGCGCGCGAATCTTTCGAGCGTGTTTTCCGGTCTTCTGGGTTCGACGGCGGTGATGCCGTCGGTCTCCGATTCGGATATCGACGATACGCATGATATCTGTCTCGATATTGAGGACGACATGACCTGGGTCGAGGGGGATGATGGTTCGCTTGAGCTGCGCGTGGTCTATGAGATGTCCCAGCCGCTCAGCTATACATCCACGTTGACGCTGACGACGGTCCTCTACTTCGATGCGCGCAATCATGAGCTCTCGCGGATGGATGATCTGAACGTCTATGTCGATGACGAGTCCTTTGAACTCTCGTGCACGCCGCAGGAAGGGGCGCTTACAGGACTTGCCGACGAGACGATCACGGTTGCCTGCAGCGGAACGATCAATATGGGTGAAGGGGATGTCGAGGTGAGCGGAAATCTGGTCTGGAAGCAGGAGGCCTATGGCTGTGACGAGGCCTATCCGACGCCCGAGGAATACTTTGAAGAGGAACAGTACGGCCGTCTCAGCGGGCCGTTCCCGGCGGAGTGGGGAGATACGGAAAAGCTTCACTACTTCAGCGACTACGGCGTCTATGATGAGGACAACATGTACTATGAGGAGTGGGGCGACGAGGAATTCGAGAATGGGCCGCCGTTCTGCATTGCATTGGATCAGCCGGAGGCCTTGAGGGGTGTTTCGATCAACGGCATGACCTACGATACGATTCCGGAGTATATCTCGTTGGTCGTGCGCGAGAACGATGTCTGTTTCTATGATGAAGACGGGGAGAAGGTCTTCGAGGACCCCTGCCTCCCTTACATGGCGGAACCGGGGATCGTTCCGATGTACAATTTGACCTCGACGCTCTCGGGATCATTTAACGGTGTTTCGGGCCAGAACACCTGCATCGCGACCATCAATGGCGGGAAGAGTACGCTGCTGACCATTCGCTGTGATAATACGGCGGAAGTTGAAGATCCGCTGGATTATACGGCGGCCGATAACTGTCAGTTGTTCTTCAAACGCGGATATGAGCGCGATGATCTGTAGGGGATGAAGAGATGAATGCGAAAAAGCCGGGGCGATGCGCCCCGGCTTTTGTATTTATTCCGCAGGTGGTGCGGCCGGTGCCGCGGCCGGCTGTTCGGGGGCGGGCTGGGTCGGAGGCGGTGCCGTGTTGAAATCGACCTTGGGTGCGGTCTTTGCCGCTTCATCCGCCTTGAAGTAGACGCTCTGGCGCTCAAACCCAAAGATGCCGGCGATGACGTTGGTGGGGAAGACCTGCACCGAGGTGTTGTAGGCGCGCACCGCTTCGTTATAGCGGCGGCGCTCCACCGCGATGCGGTTCTCCGTCCCGGCCAGTTCGTCCTGCAGGGCCAGGAAGTTCTGATTGGCCTTGAGCTCCGGATAGCGCTCCGAGACGACGAGCAGTCGCCCCAGGGCAGCGGTGAGCTGGTTGTTCGCCGCGACCTTCTCCGGGATCGTGGTGGCTCCGCCAACGCGCGCACGCGCCTTGGTGACGTCGATGAAGACCTTCTGCTCGTGCGCCGCATACCCCTTGACGGTGTTCACGAGGTTCGGGATCAGGTCGTTACGCCGCTGCAGGACGTTCTCGACCTGTGCCCAGGAGGTGGTGACGTTTTCGCGCAGCGAGACGAGCCCGTTGTATTTGCCCGCGAAGCTCGAGCCGATGGCCAGGATGATAAAGACGATGATACCGATGACGATGAGTGTTTTTTTCATGTGTTCCTCCGGTTCGATGGTTCGATGGTTCGATGGTTCGATGGTTCGATGGTTCGATGGTTCGATGGTTCGATGGTTCGATGGTTCGATGGTTCGATGGTTCGATGGTTCGATGGTTCGATGGTTCGATGGTTACGAAGGATCAACTCTGCACGACAAAAGTCAAGTTCCATAAAACCATCGAACTGACGAACCATCGAACTATCGAACGGTCAATTGATCCACATACGTCGTGATCGCTTCGATTTCGGTGATGTAGCGTTCAAATGCTGAGAGGGCATCATCTCCGCGTGGCAGCGGCGTTTCGCCGTCACGCAGGGCCAGGACATCAAAAAAGATCTCGGGGTTGAAGTCAAGTTGCTGGGAGAGACGGTCGATGACGGCGCGGTCGTCCTTCGGCGGCGTCTCCTGCAGCAGGCGCAGTATGCCCCGAAAGGCGGCGATGAAGTCGGAGAAGGATTGGGCCATCAGCTCGGCAACGCGCTTTGGTTTATGGTAGTTGCCGGCATAGAAGGCGCGCAGATGGATGAGCTTTCCCTTCAGCTCGCTCTCGCACTGATGCCGCAGGTTCTGGGCGTCGACTTCGATCGCTGCCAACGGATCCTGCCCCAGCAGGACCTCGTGCCGATCCTGGATCTCGAGGAAGTCGAGCGGGAAGATATCGAGCGAGGTCTCGATGTGCGTAGGCCCGAAGAAGTGCGGCAGGCGGTTGCCCTTGCGGGCCCATTTTTTGAGCACCGGATTCGCGCGCGCGAGCATGGCGGGGGAGGGGTCGGAGAGCACGCAGAAGATATTGCTGTCGGAAAAACGGGTTTTCTTCTTGGCGGTGCTGCCGGTATCGGCGCCATAGAGGACCACCGCCCGGAGGTCATCGCCGTAGAGGCGTTCGAGTTCATGTGTAAGATCATACGGAGTCATCGTCATTCCCCTTTCTACCATCCCCTCGACGCGCCGCCGCCGCCGGAGAGCCCGCCGCCAAAGCCGCCGAAACCACCACCACCGCCGAAGCCGCCGGATCCCCCGCCACCAAAACCGCGTCCTGAACCTCTGCCGCCGCCGAAGAGCATCAACAGGAGCAGGAGCCGAGGATGTCGGATGAAGAGAAAGGCTAGGACCAACAGTACCAGGACTTTTCCGGCCGTTTGCAACGGCCCGCTCTTTTTGCGCACGGGCGCACGTGAGATCGGAAGGGCGCTGGCCGCTGCCTTTACATCGAAGCCCAGATTCTCTTTGCGATTGATCGTGTCGACGATGGCCAGTGTCCCTGCAGCGATGCCGTTCGGGATGTTGCCGGCGCGAAAACGCGGGATGACGACCTCGTCGAGGATGCGGCCGGCGAGGGCATCATTGATCGCCCCTTCGAGGTCGTAGCCCACCTCGATGCGCATGCGTTTCTCGCTCGGCACGACGAGGAAGAGGACGCCGTTATCCTTCCCCTTCTTTCCGATGCCCCATTGGGCGAAGAGAGTCACCGCGACGTTCTCGATCGGTTCGTCATTCAGCGTCGGCAGGGTGGCCACGGCCACCTCGATGCCCGTTTGTCGTTCGAAGTTACCCAGGAGCGTATTCAGCTTTGCCTTCATCGGGACCGGCAGGACCTTTGCAAAATCGTTCACAAACCCGGTCGGTTTCGGAAACGCCGCCCATGCCGCAACGGGAACGGCGACGAGTAAAAGCACGATAATGAGGGATCTCTTCAGCATAGAGGGGCCTATACCAGAGCGAGGCAGACGAGACAAATACGTTCTTTCGATTGAGCGATCACGCGATCTCCCGATTTCGCCATCTCACCATTCAGCCATCTCACCATCTCACGAGTCAACATATCCTCGGCAGCAGCTCGCCTGAGGGCATGGCGACCAGGCGCGTGCTTCCCACGGCTGTGCGCAGGCGAACACGCCCGGCATCCTCGGCGGTGGCCTGCCCGATGATGGCGGCATCCGTGCCGAGGGGGTGTCCGCGCATGACGTCGAGGGCTCGCTGGGCGTCGGATGCCGGAACGACCGCTATGAGCTTTCCCTCGTTGGCGACCGCCAGCGGGTCGAGACCGACGATTTCGCAAGCGGCGGCCGTCGTTTCATTCAGCGGAATGGCGGTTTCATCGATATCGAGGCCAAAGGGATTGTGTTCACAACATTCGTTGAGGACCGCGGCCAAGCCCCCGCGGGTGGCATCGCGCATGAAGCGCACGTTCGGTACGGTGGTCAGGAGTGATTCAACGAGAGGCCAGAGGCAGGCGCAGTCGCTCTCGATCGTCGTCGTAAAGGAGAGCCCTTCGCGCTGCGCCATGATGGCCATGCCGTGATCGGCGATGTTCCCATTGATCAGGACGACATCGCCTGCCTCGATGCGCGAACTCATCAGCGGCTCTTCGGTCACCAGTCGTCCCAGACCCGCGGTCGTGATCGTGAGTCCGTCGATACCGGCGTGTTCGACCACCTTCGTATCACCCGCGACGATAGCGACGCCCGCATCGCGTGCGGTTTGGGCCATCGAGATGACAATCCGTTCGAGTTCTTCGATCGAAAAACCCTCCTGAATGACAAACGAGGCGGTCAGCGCCACGGGGGCTGCGCCCGATACGGCCAGGTCGTTCACCGTTCCGCAGATCGAGAGTTTTCCGATGTTGCCCCCCGGAAAGAAGAGCGGACGGACGACATAGGCGTCGGTGGTCAGCGCGATCTTTCCCGTTGGCGCGTCGATAATGGCGGCATCGTTCATCGCCTCCAATGTGGGGTTGGAAAAATGTCGGGCGAAGAGCTCAGCGACCAGCTCACGACTCTGCGTGCCGCCAGCGCCGTGGGCCATCAGGATGTGTTCGGATGGAGGAGACATGGCGGTTGCCCTATCAGAATGACGCCCTGTTCGCACTGAAAAATTGCCCTTGGCAGCGACAATCTACATATGTCGGCAACTTCTCCCCATCGTGGAGACGATAATGAAGGAGAAGGAGTGTGCGATGGGGACCGTTCTGGAAAAACAGAAGGGCAGTGCTTCGCCTCCGGAGAATCTCGTCTGTGAGGATATCTATCGCTATTCCGAACGGCAAGACGAGAGCGGTGAGCGGCAGATCGACGTGAGTTTCGATCGCGGCGAGGCCGGTCCCGCGCATTGTTCAGGGGTGGTCACCGAGGCGGGCGCGAAGCTTGAACGGCGCGCCTGTGGCAACGATGAAGAGCTCGTCGACACCTATCGCGCATCGATAGAGGAACGCCTTGAGTTGCTCTTGCATCAACCGGTGGAGTCCATTCATGTTATTCGTTGGGCACGGAATGGAAAGTGGAATGTCGATTTCGATATTCGCGAAATGGAAGGTGACATTGCACATCTGGAGATGGAGTGTTCGAGTCTCGATGTCTGCGAGCGAATGAAGGTGCAATCAGACATGGCCGACCATCTGACGTTCGAGACGCCGGAGGTGCGGTGGATGATGGAGGATCTTATTCGCCGGTACGGCTTGCAGCTGCTTTGGTCGACGAGTACTGTGGAGATCAACTTCGACCAACGAGAGTTTATCATAGAAACAAGTGCGATTGAACTCTTTCGTCAATCGCCGGAAAGGTTCTCGACGTTGCTGAAAATCAATGCCGAGAACGTTATTGACTCTACTCGAAACGCGTTGGTTCGGGTCGAATTCGATCCCATCTCCGAGTATCCGGAGGCACCTCTTCCCTTTTATCGGAGTGTCGCGTTTCCGCAGCCGATGTCGCCCGATTTGCGAGCGCGTCTCGATGTTGAGGACGATGATCGTCTCTCCTCGGTCGAAGAGGCATGGCATGCCTTTGCGCTCTTTCACCGCTCCGGTGCGCTGACGGAGGATGAACGGCGTCAGCTGAAGCCGGTGATCGATCAATTGACGAAAGTTGATCCGAAAAACGGACGTATCTCGGTGAACGGACATCTCTTCGAGATTGCGCTCCCGGCGGAGCTCGGCGAAGAAGCGGTGATTCTCCAGGGTGGTCCGAATGCTTTCGCCAAACGCCTCTTCGCGATCGGCGAGGCGATGCGCTCGTTCGGGCCGCATATGGTCCGTCGCTGGGCCCAGGGCGAGGGTGATGAACGAGGACTTACATTTATCGGCATCGATCCAGAAACCGAGCGTCCTCCGACGCTTGCTTCGGATGATATCGCCTCTCTTATGGAATCCCTTTTTGGCTATCCGTGCAAGGCAGCGGCGGTCTATAATCCCTTTGCGAATCGCTTTGGCACAGGAGTGCTTCCTACGCTGGAGCTTCAGTATAAGGTTGCGCGGCATGAACTCGGCCATAGCATCGACGACTTCCTTGTCCATGGGGATCGAAATAGCCTGACGTCTTTCAGAATTGGATTGCTGTCAGAGATGTGTCAAAACCCGATCAAGGGAGCTTTTTGGAGATTTACCTTGAATGGTGAGCGCGCGCATCGAATGAATGCTTGTGTCGAAGGTTCCCTGCAATGGGTCAGATATCCTCTCTGGACCGATTTTTCGGATGTCGGAGAAACTCCCATCGAGTGGTTTGCGCAGCTTTTCGAGAAGCCGGGTTTGTGGAGCTACGCCGGACCTGAGTTGAGAGGTGTCGTGAAGTGCTTCCTGGAGGGGGGGAGCGCCGAGGCCTGCACCGGCGTGAAACCGCCGTCGGATATCGAGTGATAATCACAGCCCAAGTGTTTTGAGACGCCTGTCCAATACCATCGTATACCGCTCCTTCATTTTCGCCGAGAGAAAGCTCCTGTCGATGAGTTCTCTCCAGAATGGAATGACTCGCTGTATGTTCCCCAGGACATCACCGATGACCTTCTTGTTCAACTCCAGTCGTTCTTCACCGTAGTATGCGATGAGGTACTTACGCGTGAGCCTCGCCTTTTTTCCTTTGAGGGGAAGTGCGAGCTCTTCCATCGGATTCGGAAGCGCGATTGTCGAATTGAGGAAGTCGTAGGCGGGGGTGAGTTCCACCTTTCCATCGCGCGTGATGAGGGAGAAGTTCTTGAGGTGCATATCCTCGTTGCCGGTGAGGAAATTGAAGAGCGTGCGTACAAAGAGCTTGCGGAGCTCGATCATGGGGAAGGTGCAATGGGTTTCGACGATCCTGGCGACCTGTTCCATCGAGCTGCGATATTTCGTTTCGCGCGTCGCTCCGGCCAGCTGTGCGAAATCTTCGACGGGGAGCTTGCGTCCCTTCCCCAGACGATCGAAGCGTTTGATGAAGTAGGTCCAATGCTTGTCACGACCTTCGACGAGGCCGTGCACAGGGACGTCAATGCCGAGCGATGCCGCGAGCGTCATCGTTATCGCTTCGTTCTCCGGAACTTCGGGATATCGAATCTGTGGCTTGAGGATGTAGGTTCCGCCACGGTCGACGATGTCGAAACGACCCTCCTTGACGCGAAGGACGGCGCTGAGCTTCGGCTGCACGCCCTGGATCGACATCTTGTCGGCGCGCGCCATCGCTTCGTGAATCTGTTCCGCTTCGGTAAAGGGGAGGGGGGCGATGTCGGTGAGGGTGCGCGAGAGCTGCTTCAGCCCTGCGCTCGAGTAGCGCTCGTCTTCCGCAATCTGTTCATAGGTGATCGGACAGCGTCTCATGCGATCTCCTCGACCGTGACAGCTCCCACGAGATCTGCGCCTACCGCGACGAGCTGGGAGAAGGGGTCGTTGCGATCGATCTTCCGTTGTTTGAGCAGGGCCTCGAGTTGTATTCCCTCGGGGAGGAGGCCTTCGAAGAAGGGGGGGAAGGCGTCGAAGTCGTAGTGGGCCTGTGCTGTTGGCATCGTCAGTGAGATCGGTTGGCCTTCATACGACGGTTCGTAGGAGAAGCGACATGAACCGTCGTCGCGTTGCTCCAACGTCCCCGCTCTGATTGCCTGAAAGAAAATGGCAGCCTTTTTCATGTCAGATCTCCTCAATGGTGACGTTTCCCTCGAGCGGGCTCTGGGCGATGAGGTGAATGTTGAGGACCTTGAGCATCTTCTGAATCGTCGCGAATATGATCGTCTTCTTGCCATGTTCGACATCAAAGACGACGGTCTTGCCGACCCCGGCCATCGTTGCGAGTTGGGCTTGTGTGAGACCGCTCTTTTTCCGATGAGACCGTATGAGATGTGCGAGAGATCTACCCATAATCATTCCTTTTTTGCCGCGATAGCAGTAAAAATATCTGTGTATATCGTAAGTCTACGCCTTATGTATGAGGTGTTCAACATAAAATACTGCTACAGCAGTAAATATTTCTATTTTTCGATGGAAAGTGGGAATGTGTCGATGGGAATGGCTATAATTACTGCTATGGCGGTAAAATGGCAGGGTTGATGTTTCGATTGTCGCCCGTGTGATTTACGTCCTTTCATGTCACGAGTCACGAGTCACGAGTTACGCGTCACGGTATTTATAATACGCCGCACACGTTCCTTCGCTGGAGACCATGCAGGCACCCACCGGATGCGTCGGCGTGCAATTCTTTCCAAAGAGGGGGCAGTCTGTTGGCGCAATTCGGCCCTGCAGGATCTCGCCGCAGCGGCACCCCTTCGGTTCGCGCATCGGTTCGACTTCGATCGTGAAACGCTCTGCCGCATCGAAGGATGAATAACGTTTTCGGATGTTTAGGCCACTTGCGGGAATCGTTCCCAGGCCGCGCCATTCGGCATCGGTTGGTTCGAAGATCTCCTCCATCAGGGCACGTGCGCGCTGGTTGCCCTCCTCGGTGACGGCGCGCACGTATGCGGTCGTCAGCTTCGGATCGTCATGGGTGATCTGCCCAATCAGCTCGAAGAGGGCTTCGAGGATGTCGGTCGGTTCAAAACCGGCGATGGCGCCGGCGATACGGTGGCGTGAGAGAAGTGGACGGTAGGCCTTCGCGCCGATGATGGCGCTCACATGTCCCGGAAGGAGAAAACCGTCGAGCTGAACCTCTCCGGCCAGCAGCGCTTCGAGTGCCGGCATGACCAGCTTGTGCGCGCACAGGACGGAGAAGTTGGGGATCCTCTCGTTGGCGGCCGTCTTGATCGCCGTGGCGACCGTGGGGGCGGTCGTTTCGAATCCGACGCCGAGGAAGACGATCTGTCGATCGGGATGTTCGCGCGCAATGGCCAGCGCATCGAGCGTCGAGAAGACGATACGGATGTCCGCCCCTTGGCTTCGCTCCTTTTCGAGGCTCGAGGTGGAGCCGGGCACGCGCATCATGTCGCCGAAGGTGCAGATGGTCGTCTTTGGCTGGCGCGCCAGCGCGATGGCATGGTCGAGATAGGCGTTGGGGGTGACGCATACGGGGCAGCCCGGCCCCGAGATCAGCCGGATGTTTTCCGGAAGCAATTCGCGGATGCCGAAGCGCCCGAGCGACATCGTGTGCGTGCCGCAGACCTCCATGAAGGTCATGGGACGATCATTCGCCGCGCGCGCAATCGCTTCGACCAGGGCCTTGGCGTGATTGCGGTCGCGATATTCGGTGATGTATTTCATATGTGAACCGTGAACTGTGAACCGTGAACTGTGAACCGTGAACCGTGAACTGTGAACCGTGAACTGTTTACTGTTCACCGTTTACGAATGAGGCCATCTTATTGAGCAACTCGGCCGTCTTGAACGCCTCGTCTTCATCGATGCGTTGGATGGCAAATCCCGCATGGATGAGGACGTAATCGCCGATGGCAGGGGTGTCGATGAGCGAGACGTTTGCCGACTGGCTCAGTCCCGAGACGTTCACGGTTGCCGTGTCGCCGGAGATTTCAGTGATCTGCATGGGTACGGCCAGGCACATAATTCACTCCTAATTTCAGTTTCGAATGAGGTCCAGTGCGCCGCGGTCGTCGGCCATCTGCTGTACGTCGATGTTCGCCGCCTGAAGTATTTCGCCCAGTTTCGGGAGATCGATGATGCCGGAGATGGTGAGCGTGTCGAGATCATCGGGATGGCGCGGGACGAGGCGCAGGGTCGTCGCTCGTTTGCCGCGTGTCAGGATTTCGGCGCGCACGCACGCGGTCAGTGGTAGCGTGCGGGGCGGTCCCCACAAGAGGCGGAACGAAAGCGTCTCTCCAACAAGCATCATGTGACAGATGATGCTCTGCCGCGTGAGCGCCCGGTTTCCCTTCACCGTCACCCAGGACTGAAATCGAACCGGAGTGGTCGCCACCGGTGTGTTCTTCTGCATCGCCCTTCCCAGCCGACCCAATCGCCAGGCCATGGCGTAGGGGGCAATGATGAGGGTGATGGCGATGATGAGCAGCATGATCAATCCGGGATGTATCATGGTCGTTGCTGCCTCTCTGCCCGGTGGGCCGCGACGATGGTCTGGCCCAGGGCGATGCCGCCGTCATTGGGCGGAACGAGCGCATGCGTATAGACGGTAAATCCTTGATCCACAAGCTTTTTCTTGAGTCCCTCCGCAAGGCACGCGTTTTGAAAACAGCCGCCGGAGAGGCACACTCGTGAACCGTGAACCGTGAACCGTGAACGGATACGGCGACAAGCGTCGGAGATGGTCTCGATGAGGGTGTTGTGGAAGCGGGCGCTGATGATCGATGGCGATATGCCTGCGACCGCGTCATTGACGATCTGCTCGATCATTCTCTCAAAGCCTATCTGAAGAGGGGGGTGGTCTCGAGTCTCGTGTCTCGAGTCTCGTGTCTCAATCGTATACGGGTATGCTTCATCACAATGATCCGCGGCAATTTGTTCCAGCTCCATGGCGGCCTGTCCCTCGAACGTGTTCACGGTGCGCAGGCCGATGAGCGCGGCTATCGCATCGAAAAGTCGTCCGCAGCTCGACGTCATCGGGCAGTTGATGCGTTTCTCGAGCACCTGTCGAACGAGGTCGATCTTCTCCCGCGGAACCGATGGGAAGAGGTTTTGGTTTTTGGTCCATGGTCCATGGTCCGTGGTCCGAAGGTACGCCAGCGCCATGCGCCAGGGTTCGCGTGCAGCGGCATCGCCGCCCGGCATCGGCACGGGTTTGAAACGCGCTGCGCGGGTGAACCCCTCGTAGTCGGCGATGAGCAGCTCGCCCCCCCAGATGGTGCCATCGGTGCCAAAACCGGTGCCATCGAGCGCGATTCCGATGACCGGTTCGTTGGGCAGATCGTTCTCCGCCATGCAGCTGGCGATATGGGCGTGGTGGTGTTGTACTCGTGAGATCGTGGTCTCGTGGTCTCGTGGTTTCGTAAGATCGAGAGAGCGTGAGATCGTTTCAGCGAAGCGGGTGCTGAAATAATCGGGGTGCAGGTCGCAGGCGATGATCTCCGGACGGACCGCGAAGAGCGTGGTGAGGTGCTCCACCGTTTCTTCGAATCCGCGATGGGCCTCGGCGTTTTGTAGGTCGCCCAGGTGTTGCGAGAGGATCGCGTTGTGGCCGCGCGTGACGCAGATGGCCCCCTTGAGATCGGCGCCGGTGGCGAGGATCGGCGGCATCGGGCGTTTCATCCGTATGGGCGCGGGGACGAACCCGCGTGCGCGACGCATCAGGAGGGCACGGCCATTCATCGTGCGCGCGATCGAATCGTCGATGCGGACGTGGATGTCGCGGTCGTGCATGAGAAACGCATCGGCGATGTCGGCCAGTTTGCTGCACGCCTCATCGTTGGTGTGAACGATCGGCTCATCGGAGATGTTGGCGCTGGTCATGACGAAAATCCGTGACTCGTAACTCGTAACTCGTGACCCGTGAAAAAGCAGGTGATGCAGGGGGGAGGAGGGAAGCATGACGCCGAGTCTCTGGTTGCCGGGCGCGACCGATTGCGCGACCGGGATGGCGTCGCGTTTGCGCAGCAGGACAATCGGTCGCTCGGGCGATGTCAGCAGTTGCGCCTCGGTTTCATCGACGTGACAAATGGCGCGTGCGGCATCGAGGTCTTTCACCATCAGGGCGAAGGGCTTCTCATCCCGCCGTTTGCGGCGACGCAGTTCGCATACAGCCGCATCGCTCTGTGCATCACAGGCCAGGTGAAAACCGCCCACCCCCTTGATCGCAACGATCGCTCCTTCGTCGAGCGCTGCGATGGTATCATGAAGGGGGTCGTGCGAGACCACGAGACCACGATCTTGCGAGACCACGAAGGAGATCTTCGGTCCACACGTCTCACACGCATCCGGCTGCGCGTGAAACCGACGATCGGTCGGGTCGGCATATTCGGTCGCGCAGGCCTCGCACATCGCAAAGGGCTTCATGGTCGTCTGCGGGCGGTCATAGGGCAGGCCCTGGATGATGGAATAGCGCGGGCCGCAATCGGTGCAGTTGATGAAGGGGTAGCGATGGCGTCGATCCTGCGGGTCGAGCAGTTCGGCGGCACAGGCGGCGCACGGGGCAATGTCGGGCGAGATCATCGTGGTGGTCCCCGCTCCGGATCGGCTGGGGGCGATGACGAAACTCGCTTCGTCGAGGATCGCAATCGATTTGCTCTCGATCGATTGGATGCGCGCCAGCGGCGGCGGCGATTGGCGCAGCGCTTCGAGGAATGCCTCCAGCCGTTCAGGTGGCCCCTGAACCTCGATCTGCACGCCCTCAGGGGTGTTGGTCACAAAGCCTGCGAGCCCAAGTGTCGTTGCGGTCCGCGCGATAAACGGACGAAACCCGACCCCCTGGACGGTGCCCGTGACAACAATCTGGTTTCGGCCGCAAATGCTCATGGGGCGCGACTCTACGGGCCGAACACGGCATCTGTCAAGGTGTTCCTCGGCTGGTGAATTACCGCGGAAGAGTTGGAGATCAGCAAGAGATTCAAGCGGTTGGCAGGCCTCATCTGTGCGCGTCCGCTCCGCTTGCACGCCCTGCACGGCATCGCTGCGCACGGGGAGGGGGTGTGTGCTGCGCCTTCCCTCCGCCTATTCCTCACGAAAAGAGCGCTGGGTTCAAAAACGCGAATTGCGGATCCTTCGTTTTCGGCTCGCAATTCGCGAACCCAGTCGCTCTTTTTGTTCGTCATACGGCTCCGGTCATAACGTCGCCATGCACACACCCCCTCCCCGTGCGCAGCGATACGGTACGAAAACCATCGAACCGACGAACTATCGAACCATCGAACAGCACTATTCCCCTTCGATCGAGACCAGTTCCATTTCCTGGCCGGAGACGATCGTGGCGCCTTTGGTGCCGCACTTGGGGCAGGCGGGGGGGACATAGAGCCCCGGGGCGTGGGCGGTGCGGTGGGCGAAGTCGAAATCGTCGAAGCGTTCATCTTCATACTGATGGGCGCAGGAAGGGCACTCAAGGCCGACCGGAACGGCTTCGATGTCGAAGCGGGTCTGGGCGAAGACGCCCTCCTTGTAGGTCTTCAGGCAGAGCTCGAGGTTCTTGCGCTCGAAGGCGTTCATCCGGCCGAGCCGGAGCGTGGCGCTGCGCACGACCGTGAAGTGGTTCTTCTGTGCCTGTTCGTCGATTACCTTGAGGATCGTCTCTCCGATGGCCATCTCATGCATATGTACTCCCGCGTTGTGTTTGAATGAGGCTCGCCCTATAGTGTGTTGACAATCATCGATCAAGGAGAGATTTACGGGTCACCGATTTCAAGGCCGCCTCCCGGGGAAAACGTTCTTACGAGTCACGAGTCACGAGTCACGAGTCACGGATTTTCGGAGGAATCATGAAACATCTCAAGACCTTCATCATTCTCGTGGTGGTCGTTGTCATTGCGGCGGCGATCATCGTTTTGCGGCCGCGGCGGTATGATGCGACGATCTATCCCATGGGGGGCATTCCCACGAAGATCGTGGTCTATGGGCGCAATCTCTTCGAGTTCGACGAGGATGTGAGCGCGGTCGAGGCGCGCGTGGCCGAGTTGGAGAAGGTCTTCGATCGGCATCGCGAGACGAGTGAGATCAGCCGCATCAACGCCGATGCGGGCGGGGCGCCGATGGCCATGAGTGCCACGATGGAGCGCATGGTCGTGCTCTCGAGGCACTGGTCGTCGGAGAGCGATGGGGCGTTCGATCCGACAATTGGACCGCTCGTCGAACTCTGGAAAGAAGCGGCCAAGACCCAGGTGCTTCCCTCCGATGTGGCCATTGCGCAGGCGCGAGAGCTCGTCGGGATGAAACACGTGCTTGTGAGCAACAGCGGTAAGATCCTCTTGCCCCACAAGGGGATGTCGCTCGATTTCGGCGCGATCGCCAAGGGGTTTATCGTCGATGCGGCGATAGCCGTCCTCAAGGATCGCGGCGTTGCGGGGGGGTTGATCGAGGCTGGCGGCGATGCCTATGCCTTCGGCAGCGAGTCGTTTGCCTTCGGCATTCAGGACCCGACACAGGAGGGGAATGCGCTCGTCGCGCGGGTCACGATCGATGGGGGGGCGGTGGTCACCTCTGGAACCTATCGTCGCTATTCCGAGATCGAGGGGAAACGCTATCCGCATATCATCGATCCGCGAACGGGGCGGCCGGTGTCGAATCATCTGCTCAGCGCCACGATCGTGGGCGGCAACGGCGCCGATGCCGATGCGCTGGCCACGGCGGTGATGGTCCTGGGGTTGCACAAGGGAGTTGAAATCGTGCAGCGGCTTTCGGGGTTTGAGGCGGTCCTCATCGAGCAGACGGAAACAGGCATGGAAGTCTGGGTTTCGCCTGACCTCATGCCCAAGCTCACGTTCACAAAGGACTGGGCCGATCGCGTGCACCTGTTTGGTTCCGGCCCGAAAATCCCGGAAAGTACTTGATATCCATCGTCATTCCTGTAATACCGCATGCCTCATTCAGGGGAATTTCAGTCCATCTCCTCGAACAGAAGAAGCAGGACAACGATGCTGCGTGAATTTGCAAAAGGCCTCTTCCGGGAAAATCCCATCTTCGTCCTGATGCTGGGGCTCTGTCCCTTTTTGGCCGTTTCGGTCTCGCTGCAAAATGCCGTCGGCATGGGGGTCGCGGCGACCTTCGTCCTGTTGGGATCGAACAGCATCATTTCGCTCACCAATCGCTTCATCCCCTCGAAGATTCGCATCCCCTGTTTTATCGTCGTGATTGCGACATTTGTTTCGATCGTCGAGATGGTGATGGCGGCCTATCTCCCCGCGCTGGGTGATTCGCTGGGCATCTTCATCCCGCTCATCGTCGTCAACTGCATCATTTTGGGGCGCGCCGAGGCATTCGCTTCGCGCAATCGGTTTTTGCCATCGATTCTCGATGCCCTCGGCATGGGCGCGGGATTTACGATAGCGCTGCTCATCATCTCGTTCATTCGAGAGGTGACCGGCTCCGGGCGGATTTGGGGTATTACGATCGGGAGCTTCTATTCCCCAGGCGGAACCATTGAACCCGCGGCGGTCATGGTGATGGCACCGGGCGCGTTCGTCGTGATCGGGCTGATCATCGGATTCATCAACTGGTGGCGCACACGCAAGCAGGAGGCGCAGCGCGTCAAGTCATTGGCACTGCTGGCTGAATAGCTGAATGGCTCAATCGTGAGATAGCTCGATCATAAATAGGTTTTAGCCATCTCACCATTTAGCGATCTCACGATCTCACGAACGATTAAGCGATCAAGCTATTTAGCTATCTCACGATCTAACGAACATATGAGCGACTACATCCTTCTCTTTATCTCGATCGTCCTGGTCAATAACTTCGTCCTCGCGAAGTTTTTGGGCTTGTGCCCGTTCATCGGTGTCTCGAAGCGGATCAGCCAGTCGATCGGTATGGGCGCCGCGGTCATCTTCGTGATGACCATGGCTTCCGCCGTGACGTGGGTGGTCAACCACTGGTTGCTCGCCCCGACCGAGTCGAACCTCTTCTTTCGTTGGTTCGGCGGCGACGTCGCCTCACACGACTATACGTTCCTGACGACCGTCGTCTTCATCCTGGTGATTGCGACGCTCGTGCAGCTCGTCGAAATGTTTCTCATGAAGGTTGTCCCGCCGCTCTACGATGCGCTTGGGATTTACTTGCCGCTGATTACGACCAACTGCGCCGTGATGGGCGTGGCGCTTTTGAATATTAAAGATTTCGGCATGCTGCACGATCCGGGCGAGAGCTTTGCCAAGACCGTGTTGCAGGGGTTCGGCGGGGGCGCTGGCTTTATGCTGGTGATTCTCCTCATGAGCGGCATCCGTGAGCGGCTCGACCGAACGGATGTTCCGCCGGCGCTCAAGGGAGCACCGATTGCCTTTATCTGTGCGGCGCTCATGGCGCTGGCCTTCATGGGCTTTGCCGGCCTGGGACACGAATGACAAGCGACCAGGTCGCCTTCCGGGGGAATCATCTGCATCTTCACAGATGAAGCTTGTTCCAGACGCAGATGATTCCCCCTCGCGGCGACACGATCTTCGGTTTTACGAGTTACGAGTCACGAGTCACGAGTCACGAGTTACGAGTCACGAGTTACGAGTTACGAGTTACGAGTCACGAGTTACGAGTTACGGATTTTATGTTCCCACCGCTTCTCATTCTGGGTTTTTTGGGGCTCCTCTTTGGGTTGGGGCTCTATGTCGCTTCGCGCGTCTTTCGCGTGCACATCGACGCGCGCATCTCTCGCATCGAGCATGCGCTGCCCGGGTCGAACTGCGGCGCGTGTGGTCTGGGCGGATGCGGGGCGCTCGCGAAGGCGATCGTTCACGGCTCGGCTGAGGTGACCGCCTGCATTCCGGGTGGGCAGAGCGTGGCAGACCTCATCGCCGATGTGATGGGCGTGGAGGCGGCGCAGACGGATAAAGAGGTTGCCGTGCTGCATTGCAACGGGCGCGATGTCGAGGATCGCTATATCTATGAGGGCGTGCGCACCTGCTTTGCCGCGAACCTCCTTCAGGGCGGGCCGAAGCTCTGCACCTACGGCTGTATCGGATTTGGCGATTGCGCGGATGTCTGTCCCTTCGATGCCTTGCACATGGTCGATGGGTTTCCGGTCGTCGATGAGGCCAAGTGCACCGCGTGCGGGAAGTGTGTGAAGGCGTGCCCGAAGGGACTCTTCGACTTGATCCCCCTGGGCAAGCTCGTCCATGTGCGCTGCGTCTCTCGTGATAAGGGCGCGGTCACGCGCAAGGCCTGTGCGGTCGGGTGCATCGGCTGCAAGAAGTGCGAGAAGGTCTGCCCATTTGATGCGGTGCGCATCGAGAATAACATTGCGATCTTCGACTATGAAAAGTGCACCTCCTGCGGGAAGTGTGTGAAGGAGTGCCCGACCGGAACCATTATCAACTATCGGCCGATGCGAAAGAAGCTGGGAATATGGCCGGTGAAAACGGTGAACGGTGAACGGTGAAGATTAACACGATTTTGCTTACTGTTCACGGTTCACGGTTTACGGTTCACGAATAGTGGTCTTATGATGAAGACATTTCGAACAGGTGGTGTGCATCCCCCCGAGATGAAGCAGCTCTCGGAGAAGATGGCGCTCGAGCGCGTCGAGGCGCCGGAGCTGGTGGTCTTGCCCGTCTCCCAGCACATCGGGGCACCGGCCAAGACCATCGTCGCGGTCGGCGATGTCGTGGCCAAGGGACAAGTCATCGCCGAGGCCAATGGCTTCGTCTCGGTGCCGGTGCATGCCTCCGTCTCCGGGAAGGTGAAGGCGATCGAGCAGCGCACAACGCCGCTCGGAAAGGTCTGCGATCACATCATCATCGAAAACGATGGCGAGGATCGCCTGGCCGAGGGCGTTGGCGAGGCGCGCGATGTGACGAATGTCTCTCCGAAGCAGATCAAGGCAATCGTGCGCGATGCCGGGATCGTCGGCATGGGCGGCGCGGCTTTTCCCACGCACGTCAAACTCTCTCCCCCTGATGATCGGCCGATCGACCTGGTCCTGCTCAATGGGGTGGAGTGTGAGCCGTATCTCACCTGCGATCACCGGTTGATGCTCGAGCGCGCGGGCGATGTCGTCGCGGGTCTGCGCCTCATCATGAAGGCGTTGGGGGTCGAGCGCGCCATCATCGGTATCGAGGCGAATAAGCCCGATGCCTATGAGGCGATGGTTGCGGCGACCAAGGATGACGCGGGCATTTCGGTTTCGCTCCTCACGGTCAAATATCCGCAGGGCGCGGAGAAACAGCTCATCGATGCGCTCGCCGGCCGCGAGGTTCCGCCCGGGCGTTTGCCGCTCGATGTGGGCGTTGTCGTTCACAATGTCGCCACCGCGCATGCGATCTTCGAGGCGGTGTCGAAATCGATGCCGCTGATCGCGCGTCCGGTGACGGTGACCGGCGAAGGGATCGAACGCCCGGCCAACCTGATCGTCCCGCTGGGAACCTCGATTCGGGATCTGCTCGTGCGTCAAGGCGTGAGCCCGAAGACCAAAAAGCTGATCCTCGGTGGCCCGATGATGGGGATCGCCGTCCCCGATCCCGACATCCCGGTGGTGAAGGGGACCAGCGGGGTGCTGGCGTTGACGAAGATTCCACGCTATCTGCCCGGGCCCTGTCTGCGCTGCGGAAAATGCATCGAAGTCTGTCCGCTGCGCGGGATGGCCGCCGAGATGGTCGCGGCGATCGAGGCGGGCGAGGTCGAAAAATATGAACACCTGCACGTGCTCGACTGCATGGAGTGCGGCACCTGTACCTTTGCGTGCCCGTCGCAGCGGCCGATCGTGCACTATGTCAAACGCGCCAAGGCGGAACTGGCGGCCTGGAAGGCGGAGCAGAAACATAAAGAGAAGACGTAACTCGTAACTCGTAATGAGGGAATCAATTTCAGGTTTTCCGGGTCACGGGTTATGGTTTTCGAGTTGCCAGTTACGAGTCACGAATTACGAGTCACGGACTTTTATGGCAGAGACACTTTTTCCAAATAAACTGGTCGTCGGGCCGGCGCCGCATTTGGGCACGTCCGATTCCATTTCGCGCATCATGTGGAGCGTGGTGATCGCGCTCGTGCCGCAGCTCATCGTCGCGGTGCTCAACTTCGGGTTCTATGCTTTGGCCGTGGTGCTCGTCTCCGTGCTCGCAGCGGTGTTGAGCGAGGCGGCCATTCAACGTTTTCGCGGCGTTCCCATCACCGTCGGCGATGGTTCCGCGGTCCTGACGGGGATGCTCTTGGCCTACTGTCTTCCCCCGAACGTTGCGCTGTACGTTCCGGTGATCGGTTCGGTCTTTGCGATCGGCATTGCCAAGCATGCCTTCGGTGGCCTGGGGTGCAACATCTGGAACCCGGCGCTGGCCGGACGCGCCTTTTTGCTCGCGGCCTATTCCGGTGCGATCGTCATGACCAAGTGGCCGATCCTCAAGATGCCCTGGATCGGAAATATTCTCACCGTCGATGCGGTCACGAAGGCCACGCCGCTGGCGGTGCTCAAGGCCAATCCGACGCTCTTTTTCGAACACTATTCGCTCACCGAATTGGTCTTGGGGCGGGTCCCGGGTTCGCTCGGCGAGACGTCGGTGGTTGCCCTCGGTCTCGGTGCGCTCTACCTCATCGGGAAGGGCTATATCAACTGGCGCCTGCCGTTTGCCTATATCGCTACCGTGATGGTCCTCGTCGTGCTGTTGCCGATATCGGACGGCGGTCGGATCGTTGGGTTTTGGCAGGCCGGTTTCTGGGCCGATCCGATGATGGTCGTCATGCGTTCGGTCGCGCAGGCCTTCGCCGGCGGTCTGATGCTCGGTGCCTTCTTCATGGCGACCGACATGGTGACGAGCCCCCTCACTTCGAAGGGGCAGGTCTTCTATGGAGTTGGCTGTGGCGTGCTGGTGGCGATCATTCGTCTCTACGGCGGATACCCTGAGGGGGTCTGCTATTCAATCCTCTTGATGAATACCGCGGTCTGGTTGATCGATCGCATAACCGTACCGCGCTTTTTTGGAGCTGTTTCTCATGGCAAAAGGACTGCCTGACTGGATTCGCTTTCCGTTGGTGCTCATGATCGTCACCGCCATCTCGGCGGCGTCGCTCGCGGCGCTCTATGCGGTGACCCTCCCGAAGAAGCTCGCGATTCAGGCCGAGCGGACGCAGGCCGCGCTCAAAATCGTGATGCCGGAGGCGACTGACTTCGAGGTGAAAGAAGCGACGGCACAGGGCAAACCCTTCACCTATCGCATCGCGAAGAAGGGGAGTGAGGTCATTGGGTATGTCGCCGAAGGACACGCCACCGGCTATTCGAGCGTTTTGCAGGTTATGGCCGGCGTGAACAAACAATTCGACCTTCAGGGGATCAAGGTGCTCTATCAGAAGGAGACGCCTGGTCTCGGTGACAAGGTCGATGAGATCCTCTCGAAGAAGACCTGGTGGACGATCCTCACCGGAACGAGCCCGGATGAACAGGGGTTGCGTCCCTGGTTCCAGGTGCAGTTCGATGGCAAGAAGGCTCCGGTGAAGGTCCAGAAAGACGGCGGCACGATCGACGCCATCACCGGCGCCACCATCTCCTCCCGCGCGGTCTGCGATGCGGTCAACACCGCCGTGGCCGATCTCAAGATCGCCCTCAAGCAGAAAAGCTGATTATCCTAGGGCACGTCCTCATTTGGTAAGGTGTCATTCCCGCGAAAGCGGGAATCTCGCTTATGAGGGGTCAATCGAGATCCCCGCTTGCGCGGGGATGACAAAAACAAAGACCCCCTTTTGTTATAAGGGGTTATGGTCAAATGAGGACACGCCCTAGAGTGTGATGAGTTTAGTAATCGTTTCGGGGAGCTTTTCGAGTGCTGCGGTGAGCGTATCGCTCAGCGTCGTCGTCATGGCGATTGCTTTCGGCTGGATGCCGACGATGCGCACGGCCTCGGGGTAATGTCCCAGACGGCGGGCCAGTTCCAGCGCGGAGAGGAGATCCGTGGCGTGCAGGCTGATCTCGCTGCGTTCGTCGCGCTTAAGATCGTCGGGGTCGAAGACGTCGATCGCACCGGGTTCGGCGCCGAAATCGGCGCAGTCGATGAGAACGGCGAGTCGGCGGTTTTCGATCATATACATCAGGTTCATTCCCGGCGTTCCGCCATCGATGAGTTCCACCGTATCGGGCCAGGACTCCTGCTCGAGTCGTTTGATCGCATGGACGCCAGCGCCCTCATCCCCCATCAGGAAGTTTCCAACGCCGATGATGACGATCGGTTTTGGTTCTTTCATCGGATCTGTCCTTCGCCGAGAATGATATATTTGTAGGTGGTCAGTCCCTCGAGCCCCATCGGGCCGCGGGCATGGAGTTTGTCGGTGCTGATGCCGATCTCCGCGCCCATGCCGAATTCCCCTCCGTCGGTGAAGCGGGTCGAGGCATTGACATAGACGGAGGAGGAATCGACCCTCTGGGTGAAGATCCGTTGGGAATCTGTATCCGCTGCGATGATCGCATCGGAGTGCCTCGACCCGTATCGATTGATGTGTTCCACGGCCTCCGTAACCGAACCGACGACTCGGATCGCCAGGATCAGGTCGAGATATTCCGCAGACCAATCCTGTTCTGAGGCCTCTACTGCCTGGGCGATGATCGCACGCGTTGCTGCATCCCCCCTCAATTCGACACCCTGTGGGATGAGAAGGTCGGCGAGTTTCGGCAGGAAGGCGTCGGCGATGTCGACATGCACGAGCAGCGTCTCCATGGCGTTGCAGACGCCCGGTCGCTGACACTTGGCGTTTTTGGCGATGGCCAGCGCCATGTCGATGTCGGCGGAGGCATCGACATAGGTGTGGCAGACGCCCTTGTAGTGCTTGATGACGGGGACGCGCGCCTGTTCGGTGACGGCACGGACGAGCGACTCGCCGCCGCGCGGAATGACGAGATCGACGAGGCCCTCGAGCTGCACGAGCTCTCGAACGGCATCGCGATCGGTCGTGCGGATGAGCTGCACCGCGTTTTTTGGCATCCCGGCCTTCATGCCGCCCGCGACGAGCGCATCGCAGATCGCGGCATTGGATCGCATCGCCTCCTTGCCGCCGCGGAGAATGACCGCATTCGAAGACTTGAGGCAGAGCCCCGCGGTGTCGGCGGTGACGTTCGGACGCGATTCATAGATCATGCCGATGACGCCGATCGGCACGCGCTGCTTCATGATGATGAGGCCGTTGGGGCGAACATTGCGCTCGATCTCCTCGCCCACCGGATCGGGGAGGGCGGCGACGTCATTCAATCCTTTGGCAATACCGTCGATACGGGCCTCGTCGAGCGCGAGGCGATCGAGCATGGCTCTCGACAGCCCTGCCTCTTCTCCTGCCTTCAGATCGGCGGCATTCGCTTCAAGAATCGCCACACGATCGGCCATGATGCCGTCGGCCATGCCATTGAGGATGGCATTTTTCTGCGCCGTGCTGAGCAGGTTGATCGCGCGCGAAGCCGCCAGCGCCTGCTGACCGATCGCGAGCATCTCTTCATGTAATCCCATAAATAATTCCTCAGCATTCGTTGGGCGACCGTCTAAGTGCCCATGGCCAGGATGAGTGTCCCCACATCATTCCCCTTCATGATTCGATCCAGCGTGCCCCGCTCGCGTCCATCGGCGATGACGGTCGAACAGCCCGATTTTGAGATCGACTGCGCGGCCTTGAGCTTGGAGGCCATGCCCCCCTTGGAGAGCGCCGACTTTCCCGGCGAGATGTGCGAGAAGGTCTCCTTCGTGATGGTCTCGATGTAGCGCATGCGACGCGTCCGTCCGTTCGTTTCCTTCTGCCGCACGCCATCGACCGTGGTGAGCATGATGAGGAGGTCGGCGCGAATGAGTTTCACCAGCAGCGAGGCGAGGTTGTCGTTGTCCCCGAGCGAGAGGTCGGCGCGGATCTCTTCGTCGGCCACCACGTCGTTCTCATTGACGACCGGAATGATTCCGTTGCGGAGGAGGCTCTCCATCGTGCGGCGGATGTTGGTCATCCGAATCTTGTGATGAAAGTCGTCGTGCGTGAGCAGGACCTGTCCGATCGTGCATCCGGCTCGGGCGAAGAGGTCCGAGTAGCGGCACATGAGCCGGGTCTGTCCGACCGCGGCCGCCATCTGCAGATCGGGGAGCCCCTTCGGTTTCTCCTTCATGCCGAGCGCCTCCATGCCGGCGCCGATGGCCCCGGAGGTGACGACGACGATTTCAAAGCCGTTTTTTCGGAGCTGTGCGAGCTCCGTGGTGAGGCTGCGTATGCGGCGCACATCCGGCCGGCCTGTCTTTTGAACGAGGACCCGGCTTCCGATCTTGACCACGACCCGCCTGGCTTCGGGAATCAGTTCCCGGTATTTGAGTGATTTTTTCATGGTGGTATCAATTCCTTATCCTGTTCGAACGATCGGAGGATACCGCTCGCGCCTCTCGGTTGCAAGGATGGGGCGATCGGCATGACGGTGGTCGCCAAAGGGCGTCACGGTCGGAGGCGGGCGGTCTGGATCGCCTTTCGCAGACCAGCGATCTGGGTCTGAACCTGGACGATGGCGGTGCCGCCGGGCTGATGGCGTTTGGCGATCGCCGACGCGAAGGAGAGATCATCGAGAAAGGCGAGATCGTGTTCCGGCAGCAGGGAGCGAAATGCCTCCGGCGTGAGCGCATGCACCTGCACGCCCTGTGCGTCGGCCATCGCGACGAGGGCGGCCGTTATGCGATAGGCTTCGCGGAAGGAGGTTCCCTGCGCGGTCAGTGCATCGGCGATCTCGGTGGCGAGGATGTGTCCGCGCTCGAGCAGTTCGTTGGCCCGCACGACATCGACGGTGAGCCCGGCGACGAAGGGAGTGCAGGCGCTCAGGATCGCCTCGATCTCATCGCTTGCCATCATGAATGTTTTTTTTAGCTCATGCAGGTCGCTGCCATAGCTGGTGGGGACCGATGCGAGGATCGCATGTGCTTCATGCGCAAGCGAGATGACTCGCGCGGACCGTGCCCGGGCCAGCTCCGCGATGTCCGGGTTGCGCTTGTTCGGCATGATCGAGCTGCCCGTCGACCAATCGTGCGGAAGGTGCACGAGTCCGACGGCGGTGGAGGACCAGTGGATGATATCCGTGCAGAGCCGTCCGATGTGCACGGCGACGGAGGCAAAGGCATCCATCGCTTCGATCATGAAATCCCGATCGCCGACGGCCGCATAGCTGTTTGGAGCGGGCGTCTCAAAGCCGAGGTTTTCCGCCAGGGCGTCGAGGTCGATTTCGAGCGGGGTGCCGGAAAGGGCCGCCGAACCCATCGGCATCTGCTCTCGGCACTGCGTGCTCGCACGGGTAAGTCTGCGCAGATCGCCGGAGAGGTTCTGTGCATGAGCGGCGGCGATATGGCCGAAGGAGACCGGTTGCCCGTGCTGTAGATGCGTGGTGCCCGGCACGATAATTTCGACAGTAGAGGTCGCTAGGTCGCAGAGCGCCGTGGCCAGATTCGCCACCTGATTCGAGATGCCCTCGGTCGTGGTATGGACGAAGAGTCGCAGCGTCGTGGCGATCAGATCGTTTCGCGAACGCCCCGCATGAATCTTTCGGCCGATCTCACCCCCCTCAGCGGTGAGGAAGCGCTCGATGTTCATGTGGATGTCCTCGTCCTCGATGCGCCAATCGAAGGTGCCATCTGCCATGGTGCAGCGCGCCGTATCTAAGAGCGTGAGCGCCGTCGTGCATTCTTCAGGACTCAGATAGTTCGCTTCTGTGAGTGCTGTCACCCATGCCTTCTGCACGGCGATTTCAAAAGGGGCGAGTCTCTGGTCCCATTCGATTCCGCCCGTGAAGGCAAAGAGTGCTGATTCGGTGTTCTTGTTGATCGTTGTCTTCAAGACATTCATGGCGTCTGCTCCATCATGTCATCGTGCTGTTTCTCTTCCCACACTGGCTCTGCCGGAAGCTCAAGGTCCGGCAGAATCCATGCGCGGCCTTGTTGAGCCCATGTTCGTCCTCTTCAAAACTCACCAGCTCCTTTCCGTAAAGCGAAAAGGGGGATTCACGTCCGGTGATGACGATGTGCCCATTCTGGAGCTGGAGCGAGATGGTTCCGGTCAGGACTTTTGCGGCCTCGCCAAAGAAGGCATCCATCGCTTTGCGCGCGTCGGAGTGCCAGAGCCCGTCATAGACGAGGTCGGCATATTCGGTGCTGATCTGAGAGGCGATCTTGAGCGTCGGCCGATCCCAACAGAGGTGTTTGAGGACCTTGCCACATTTGTGCAGAATCGTTCCGCCCGGCGTCTCGTAGATGCCGCGGCTCTTGATCCCATTGGTGCGCTCCTCCACGAGGTCGGCGACGCCGATGCCGTGCTCGCCCCCGATTGCGTTGAGAGCGGCCAGCAGCGTGGCAGGGGAGAGGGCCTTGCCATCGATGGCTGTGGGGATGCCCTCGATAAATTGCACGCTGATCGTCAGCGCATCGTTGGTGCAGGCATCCTGCGGCTTCGTCCACTTATAGACCTCATCGGCGTCGAACGGTTTTTCGAGTTCTTCGAGGATGCCGCCTTCGCAGGAGCGGTGCAGGAGGTTGACGTCTTCGCTGTAGCGCGTCTCGTTGTCGTAGGCGTCGAACCCCTTTGCATTGAGATAGGCGACCAGGTCGCTGCGTCCCGTGAAGTCCCAGATCTTCCACGGCGCGATGATCTCGATCTCCGGAACGAGGTAGGCCCAGGCCCGCTCGAAGCGAATCTGGTCGTTGCCCTTGCCGGTGGCGCCGTGCGCGATGGCGAAGGCATGGTATTCCTTGGCGAGGGCGGCGATGCGTTCGGCGATCAGCGGCCGGCCGAGCGCGGTGCCGAGCAGGTAGTCATCCTGATAGATCGCGCCGGCACGAATCGCGGGGAAGACGTAGTCCTTCGTCAACGCTTCCTTGAGATCTTCGAAGATGAATTCCTTCGCCCCCAACTCCTTGGCGCGTTTCGCAAGCCACTCCCCGTCCGGCGCGTTGCCCAGGTCGGAGCAATAGGCGATGACCTCGGCGTCGTAGGTGTCGATCAACCAGGGGATAATCGCCGAGGTGTCGAGGCCGCCGGAGTAGGCGAGTAGAATCGTTTTCTTGTCCATCATAAGCCTCCTTCAGATATGCGTTGCGATGACTGTATATGCGATCAATTGCATAACTATTCGGTATATTCAATAAAAAGTTGCTAAATATTTCATTTCATGCATAAATATGCATTATCGGAGGTGGTCATGGAGCGGGCAAGACGAAGCGATTTGGGGCGGGCGATCCGCGCCCTTCTCGAGGATGGCTTTTCGGGGACGCAGGAGGATCTCTGTGAGGCACTGGGAGGGCAGGGGTTCGTCGTCAATCAGTCGACCGTTTCGCGCACACTGCGCAAACTCGGGGCGGTCAAATCATTGGAGGAGGGGGGCGTGGTTTATCGCCTCCCCCAGCAGGCGGGGTTCACACGCTATTCGGGGGCGCTCGATACCTTGGTTCGCTCCATCGAGGCGAACGAATCGACGATCGTCATCCACACCGTCCCGGGATCCGCCTCCTTCGTCGCCGAGTTCCTCGATCACGCGCGTTTGCCCGATCTCCTCGGCACGATCGCTGGCGACGACACGATCTTCGTCGTACCAAAATCCATTCGTACCATCGCACAGGCGAAAGCCGCGATCGAGACCGCGATCCAGGGATGACAGTACGCAAAAAAAACGGCGGGGCCAAAAGCCCCGCCGTCCTCTTGTCTCTCTGCTCGGCGATCAGTTTGCTGTTTCATCGGTGATGAAGACGTGGCCAGGGCCTTCCTCTCCACCATCCTCATACGGTGTCGCCTCGTCCGTTGTGAAGACGTGGCCGGGGCCTTCCTCTCCGCCATCCTCATACGGTGTCGCCTCGTCCGTTGTGAAGATATGGCCGGGGCCTTCTTCACCGCCATCCTCGTAGGGCGTCGCATCCGTTCGCGCGAAGGGGAGGCCGGGACCGCTATCATCGACTTTATCGCCTATGCCTGCCGGATTGTACGGGGTAACACGTTTAGGCAGATCGTTGTTGTCTTCAGCTTCATGCAGTTGAATATCGTCTGCGTTTGTTTTGGTTTTTGGCTTCGGCATGTAACCTTTATTGTCCCATTTGGTTGGCTGAACGCTTTTCACATTGCCGTTATTAGAGTGAAACTTTCCATTCTCATCAATATAGCAGAGATCGATATCCGTGCCCTTGCCCTTGCCCTTCATGTCTCCTCGATTCATGTCTTGCCCATATCCCGCAGGTCTGCCCCCATTCGGGTTGCCGCGATTGAACCAGCTCGCGCCGCCGAAGTTGCCCATGTTGCCGAGGCCATTTTGCATCCCGCCGCCCATCCAGCCGGCATTGCCGGCAAAGCCGCCACCCTGGCCGAAGGCGCTCCCGCCGGCGCCAAAGTCGTCCATCCAGCCCATGCCGTTTCCATTTCCGCCCATGCCGCCGAAGCCGCCGTGCGTGCGGCCGATGCCGTCCATGCCCGCGCCGCTGTTCCCAAATCCTTCACCGCCGGCGCCGAAGATGTCGTCGAAGCTGTTCCACATGCCCCAGCCGCCGTTGCCGCGCCAGGAACCGAACATTCCCTCGAAATCGCCCGCAGTGAATTCGCCAAAGTCGCGAGCGTGCATCGCCCAGCGCGTGAAGAACTGGTCGAGCAGGAGGCGATCGAGGTCGAAGGCACGGAAGGCGATCTCGCTGAAGACGATGCCGATATCACTTTCGGAGACGAGGGCTTCGAAGATTCCTCCCAGGTCAGCGTTGAAGGGATCGGCGTTTCCCAGAAGCGTCTCATACAGTTCGCTGCGGGCGACATCGCTCACATCGATGTTGGCATCCGTCCGGATGAAGTACTGTCCGTTGACGAGAATGTTGTCCCGATCGATCGCTTCGATGGTCAGCGCGATCTCCTCGTCGTGTTCCGTCGTGTCGGCAGGATCATCAGCGCTGAGGCTGACGCCGTCCGTTATCATGATATCAGGCAGGCGTTCGAGGTCGCCATCAGCGCCGTAGCTCCCGCCAGTCGTCGCATCGCTTTCTCGTCCGGATTGAGGCGCTCCCCAGATGCCGATGTCGAGCGAGGCGGGTGTGACAAAAGCAAAGCTCTTGTTGTCATCGAAGAGGAGTCCTAGTGGGATGCCCGCTGCATAGCGGTGGAGACAGGCACGCTGCGGGGTTGGTCTCTGTGAAGCGATGGCCGCTTTAGGCGCTGCCGGCGTGACGATGCTCGTGGTCGCCGAAACGACGCAGATATCGACCGGAATCGCGCTGACGAAGAAGCCACCGTCGATCAGGCTCGGAATGTCCATGCGTGCCTCGTTCAAGGGTGGCGCCTGGAGTTGTGCTGAAGATGCTACCTGGGCCAATCCCGGAGTTGCGCTGGCAAGAAAGAGGATGCCGATGAGTGTTATAATGATGTGTTTCATGATGCTCTCCTCGCGGTTGTGGTGTGTTGTCTCATTCCATTATCGGTCGGGGAAGGGGGAGAAGGTGCGCTGGAAGGGTAAATACCGTTCACAAATGAGCACGTCCAACGCTGTGGTATTATGGAATAAATGTAATCCCGTACGGTGCGCCCCATAAAAAAAACGGCGGGGCCAAAAGCCCCGCCGTCTTGACGTGTTTGTTGTCGTTAAGCCATCTTGCGATTCAGCTATCTCACTATCTCACGAATCACGAGTTCTTAAAATTCACCTTCAGATAATGTGTCGAGCAGGAGATGCAGGGGTCGTAGGCGCGAACGAGCATCTCGAGGATCAGCTCCACCTCGGCCTGCGGCTTGTCCAGGATCGTCGGGACGAGCGCTTCCATGTCCTTCTGGATGTTGTTGTGGTTCTGGTTGGTCGGGATGATGCAGTTGGCCTTCGTGCAGACACCCTTGTCATCATAGGTGTAGTCGTGGTGCAGGATGCCGCGCGGGACCTCCACCGTGCCGATGCCGTGTCCTGCCTTCGGCGTTACATCTGGCTTCTCGTCCTTGATGCCGGCCGCGAGGAGCTTGTCGATCTGGATGATCGAATCCTCGATGTTGTGCACGACCTCGACGAACTGGGCGACGTTGTTGTAATAGGGGTTGTAACAGGGAGCGATGAGCCCCAATTTCTTCGCCCAGGCGGCTGCCTTCGGCAGGAGCTGCGTGTGGTTGTTGTTGAAGCGGGCCAGCGCACCCACCATGAGCGAGTCGCGTTTGCGCTTCGTATACTTGGCCGTCGATTGCGGCACGATGAACTCGTTGGTCCAGGCCAGGTAATCGGTGATCGGCGCGGTGTCGCCCAGGCTCGAACAGAGTTCGCCGTCGTAGAAGGCGTATTCGTTCTTGTCGGTGATCGAGATGTATTCGGTCTCGCGCGTGAAGTTCGGGAAATTCGGTGCGAGAGCCACGAGCAGGTTGCCGAAAGCATCCACGTCGGCGAAGCCATCGTCCAGGCGCGTGCGCAGGGTCTTGAGCTCTTCGGCCGTCGGGACCTTGGTGAAGCCGCCGGGGATGAGGCGCTGCGGATGCGTGGTGCGGCCGCAGATCATGTCGCTCATCTCGTTTGACAAGCGATGCAGACGGATGACGAGCGCCACCTCATCCGGATGGGAGCTGGCCAGCGGAATCACGGAACCGGCGCCCACGAGATCGGGAAGGGCCAGATAGCCGACATGCAGCGTGTGGCTCTGCAGGTTCTCGGCGTTGATCGCGAGCCTGCGCAAGAGCTGTGACTGCTCGGAGATCGTGATCCCCATCGCCGCTTCGGTCGTTTTTAAGGAGGCCAGCGTGTGCCCGATGGAACAGATGCCGCAGATGCGACTCGTGATGTGGTGGAGAACATCCCACTTCTGGCCGATGACCATGGCTTCGAAGTAGCGGGGTGCCTCAGGGACCTGCCACTGCACCTTTTCCAACTTGCCATCCTTGGCATTGACCACGATGTTGCCATGACCCTCGACGCGGGTCACGTAGTGGAGATCGATATTGAGATTTGCGTTCGCCATTCCATCCTCCTCGGAGATCCTTCGACAGAAACACCTTCGGTGTTTCGCTCAGGATGACATCAGAAGCGATGTCATTTCGTCAGGTTTGCATTTGTGAAGTAGAGGTTCAGTTTGTTCTTCAGCTCATCGACCGTCAGGCCGTATTTTTCCATGACTTCCTTGTGGGCGTCGACGTTCGGATCATCGATGAGTCCGCGGCAGCCCCAGCAGACCGCGCCCTCATTGACGCAGCAGGCACCACAGCCGGCGCGTGTGATCGGGCCGACACAGGTCTCGCCCTTTTCAAAGACGCAGACGTTGCCGTTCTGCTTGCACTCGACGCAGATCGGATAGGTGGGGATGTCGGGCGTGGTCGCGGTGAGGAGCGCTTTGACGACCTTCACGAATTCGCTCTGGGTCATCGGGCAGCCATTCACCTTATAGTCGACCGTGATCACCTCGTCGACGCCGCGGGCGCGATAGGTGTCGAAGAGCTCCCACTTGTCGCCGTAGACCTCTTTGCGCACCGTTTCGAGCGGCCGCGTATTCTTGAGCGCATTGATGCCGCCCATGGTGGCACAGGCGCCGATGGCGACGACGATCTTGGCGTTGCCGCGGATCTTCTTGAGGCGTTCCTCGTCCGATGCGCGCGTGCAGGAACCTTCGATGAAGGCGATGTCGTAGTCGTCGGAGTGTTCCTTCATCGCTTCGCGGAAGCTGACGATTTCGACATGCTGGAGGACGTCGAGTAATGCCTCTTCGAGGTTGACGACGGTCAGCTGGCAGCCCTCACAGCTGGCGAAATCAAAAAATGCGATTCTTGGTTTTGACATCAGTGCTCTCCTTGGGACTCGTTTATCCGTTTATACCATCGAACAATCGAACCGACGAACCATCGAACGAATTTATAACGCTTCCGGCATCGGTTTGATCTCTTCGTAGGTGAAGACCGGGCCATCCTGGCAGCAATACTTATCGTTGATCTGGCAGTGACCGCATTTGCCGACGCCGCACTTCATCCGGCGCTCCAAGGAGACGACGATATCCTTGTCGGCCAGGTCCATCTTCTTCGCTTCCATGATGACGAAGCGATACATGATCGGAGGGCCCACCACCACACAGGTGGTCTTTGCGGGATCGATTTTGACCTTCGGCATGAGGGTCGTGATGACGCCGACATTGCCCTTCCAGGTGTCATCGCCTTTGTCGACCGTCTCTAAGAATTCCACGTCGTCGCGCTTGGCCCAATCGGCCAGCTCATCGGTGAAGAGCCGCTCGGAAGGTGAGCGCGCGCCGAAGAGGATGATGAGACGCCCATAGTCCTTCCGGTTGGCGAGCACATAGTTGATGAAGGAACGCGCGGGAACCAGGCCGATGCCGCCGGCCACGACCATGATGTCGCGTCCCTTGGTTCCTTCATACGGAAAATCGGTGCCAAAGGGGCCACGGATGCCGACGGTGGCGCCGTCTTCCAGCGTGTGCATGGCGCCCGTGACGTTGCCCACCTTGCGCACGACCAGTTCGAAGCCATCGGTCTGTGTCGGGGAGCTGGAGACGGAGATCGGTGCCTCGCCGATGCCGAAGATCGAGACCTCGACGAACTGGCCCGGCTTGTGTCCGAGGGCCTTGCCGTTGTTGAGCTTGATCTTGAAGTACTTCTCGGTCTCGGTCATCGTCTTGACATCGGTGACGGTGGCAAGCTCCGGCAGGTACAGGGACTGTTCATTCGATGCGGTGGCCATCAGTTGCCCTCCTTGATCGTGTTGATGATCTTCACGGGATCGGTGATGTCGGGGAGACAGACTTCCGAGCAGCGCCCGCAGCCGACGCAGGCGAGCTCATTGATCTTCTCCGGCATATAGACCGTTTTGCGGAAGATGCGGTGACGGAAACGGTCGCCGCGGTGTTCACGGAAGTTTTCACCCGAGCCGACGTGCGCGAACGCCTCGAGCAGGCAGCCGTCCCACGTGCGGGTGCGTGTGCCGTGTTTGAGGTCGAGTTCGATGTCGTCGTGGACGTCGAAGCAATAGCAGGTGGGGCAGACCAGATTGCAGGCGCCGCAGCTGTAGCACTTTTCAGCGTTCTTTTCCCAGATGGGGTTTTCGTAGTTTGACTTGATGAGCGTGGGAAGCTCTTCCACCGAGGCGTTCACCTTGCGGTCGGCCTTGCAGTAGGAGGGCAGTTCCTTGCGCACACGGTCGCGCGCGGCCAGGTCGTCGGCGGAGGCTTCTTTTGCATCTGCGGCGTGCGCGCTGATGAGCTTCTTGCCCGCTTCGGTGCCGATCTCGATGACGTATTTTCCGCCAATATCGGTGAGTAGGAGGTCGAAGCCCTTTTCCACCTTGGTGGCACCCATCGAGGCCCAGAAGGACCACTTCGAGGCCTTGATCGGCTCAAGCGCGATGACGGTGGCGGCCTTGCGACGGGCTTCATAGTTCTGGTCGGCGTTGTCCTCGTTCCAGATGCGATCCATCTGATTGAGCGCGATCAGGTCGTAGGTGTGGACGCCCAGCAGGACGAAGGGCTCGGTCGCCGGGATCGTGGCCGCAGCTGTGGTCGTATCGCCCGTCGTAAAGGAGATGAGCTCCTCGGTCGGGGGCTGGAAGAAGACCCGCGGGCTGCGCAGCGTGACGTCGTAGTCGAGCGTCAATTCGCTGGCAGAGGTCAGATCGCCGAAGGCAAATTTGTTCTCTTTGCGCTTTACGCCGACCACACGGCCGGCCGCGATGAGGTTGTCGGTGAATGTCTGAAACTGTTCCTTGCTGAGGGTTTTTGCCGCCATGGCTGCTCCTTTTGTCGACGGTGCAGGAAAAAAATGATTGTTGTTCCGATGAAAAGGAGCCGCATCATATGCAAACGGAGGACCAATGCAAGGCATTTTCATCCTCAGCAAATCTATTCTGAACGCAGGTTTGCGGTCGGAGCTATATGAAAATAATGGAAGAGTTGATTTTTTTTCGAGGGGCGATTAGGAGGTCGGACTCGGAGGATTCATGACTCGCACCGCTGTTATTCTGGATGAGCGCTATACCCGACACGAGATGGGCATCATGCATCCGGAGACGCCGCGTCGGCTCGGGGCCGTTCAGACGGTTCTCGATGGTGACGGCGTGGGGCGCGAGGTCGAACGGATCGATCCGCGCGAGGCGACGCGCGACGAACTGGCCTTCATTCACGACGAGCGCTATATCGAGCGCATCGCGGCCACCGCGGGGATCGAACGCACGATCCTCGATCCGGATACCAGCGCCAATGCTCACACCTGGGAGGCAGCGGCCTTCGCCGCCGGCGGAACGCTTCGTTGTACCGAGGAGGTCCTGGAGGGGAGGGCGAAGAACGCCTTCGCCTTCGTGCGCCCGCCCGGGCATCACGCCGAACGTGATCACGCCATGGGGTTTTGCTTCTTCAACAACATCGCCATCGCGGCCGAGTGGCTTATTCGCGAGAAGGGGCTCTCCCGCGTGGCGATCGTCGACTTCGATGTGCATCACGGCAACGGCACGCAGCACGCCTTTGAGCGTCGTCCCGACGTCTTCTTCGCTTCGATCCATCGCCATCCCTTCTTCCCCGGAACGGGTGCGGCTGAAGAGGTGGGCCTCGGCGAGGGGCAGGGGTATACGCTCAACATCCCCTTCAGCGGGGGGGCGGGGGATGAGGAGTATCGCCGTGCCTTCGAGGAGCAGGTCATTCCCTCAGTCGTGAAGTATAAGCCGGAGTTCATCCTCTCATCGGCGGGTTTCGATTCTCACGTCGAAGATCCCATCGGCGGGATGCGCGTGACGACGAAGGGCTATCGCCTGATGATGCGCGATCTGGTGCAACTCGCGGGCGAGTGCTGCGATGGTCGCCTGGCCGTGGTGCTCGAAGGGGGCTATGATCTCGGGGCCACGCGCGAGTGCGCGGAGGCTCAACTCGAGGAGATGGTGGGTGCCATGTAGAATCTACCGCCTCCCGGGGAAATCATTTGCATCTTCACAGATGAAGCTTGTTCCAGACGCAAATGATTTCCCCTCACGGCGGTAGATTCCTGAATGTTTTTTCTTTGGAGGAGGAACGATGAAGACAATGCTAATGCTGATCATGATGTCGACTATGGTGGTCGCGATCGGATGCGAGAAAAAAGTGGCTGAGCCCGAGGCGAAACCTGCGGCGACGGTCCAACAACAGGAGGAGGCAGTGATGGCGGAGAAAGAGACGAAGACATTTACGGAGCCGAAGGAGGCCGCAGTCGAGGCGGGCAAAACGTATACGACGGTCATCACGACGAACAAGGGCAAGGTCGTCTGCGAGCTCTATGCGACGGATGCGCCGATCTCGGTGACCAACTTCAAGCAGCTGGCTGATGGGGGGTATTATAAAGGGCTCAGCTTTCACCGCGTCGTCCCGGGGTTTGTGATTCAGGGGGGCGACCCCACCGCGACCGGCTCCGGTGGCCCCGGCTACACCACGCCCGCCGAGATCAAGCGTCCGCATCCAAAGGGAGCGCTGGCCTGGGCACGCACGGGCGACGAGGTCAACCCCGAGCGGCGCAACAGCGGCTCGCAGTTCTACATCACGCTCGAGCCGACCCCGTTTCTCGATAACGCCTACACCGTCTTCGGCCAGGTGACCGAAGGGATGGATGTCGTCGAGAGTATTCGCCAGGGCGATGTGATCGAAACGATCGAGGTGAAGGCGGAGTGAAAAACCGAAGGGTGATATAAACCGAAGGGTGAAGGGCGAAACAACGAACCCCCGACAGCATCCGCTGTCGGGGGTTTTTGTTGTTTCACCCTTCGTCTGAGCCACCGAAGGTGGCGGTCACCCTTCACCCTTCGGGGCGTTACGAGTGTCCCTTAATCGACCTCGCCGGGTGGTGGCCGATGCCGCGCGAGAGGTGTTGTTGATGTTCCATCGTTGACTCGCTCTTGCGCTTGACGCTCTCCTCGTCGGGGCCGCTCCATCCTTTCTGCGAGTGCGCCTTCCCTTCAGATTCTGCATGCCGTTTGTGGGTGTTTTCCTTCTGTCTCCGGAGCGACCGTGCGAAACGCATAATGCCTCCCTTGCGGCAAAGGAAAACGGTGAATCACGAAACCCTGTCGATCGCGATCCACCGTATCCGTTTCGAATGAAGGTCTCTTCTCATCACAGAAATTATAGCACTGAAGCCGCTCCCGATGGGGGAGAAAGTGGGGGGGAGCCTGAAAGATGAGAAAATACGGGGAATTACTGAATTAGGGGGATGGCGGCCGGTTCATCATAGCCCGCCGGCGGTTCATCGAAGTATTCGAGGTCCTCTTCGAAGAATTCGCCCGCGCGATCAGTGCCCCCATGTGGTCCGAAGGACTGAGTGGGGCGTGCGCCGAAGATGGCGGAACCGCCGGTCATCGAGGCGATGGCACCGTGAGGAAAGCTGTCTGGCTTGGGAAAGTCTTTGGCCTCCCACCCCTCGGTGGCGACCTTCATGAAGTCGAGAAATATGGGGGCGGCGGTGTTGCCTCCGGCGATGCCGCGGCCGATCTTCTTGAGTTCGTCGAATCCGACCCAGACGCCAGCGACCAGGTCCGGCACGAAGCCGATGAACCAGACGTCGGTTTCATCGTTTGTCGTTCCGGTCTTCCCCCCCGCTGGTTTCCCGAGCGCGCGCACCCGCGCGCCCGTTCCGCCCTCCACCACGCCTTTGAGGAGTTGGACCATGAGGTAGGCCGTCTGCGGAGTCATGACGTGCCCTTCCGGAATCTGCGCGCCATAGAGCGTCTTGAGTTCCAGGTCGGTGAGGATGAGGCTGTCCTCGGCGATATGCTTCACGCCGAGCTCAAAGAGTTCGGTGTTGAGTTCGTCAGCATTGACGTTCTGCCGCTCGGCCAGTTGCTGGGCGAGGATCTCCTGTTGTTTGGCACGATCGGCTTCAGAAATTCCCTTGAGCAGTGATGAAGCGATCGGCGTCTCCTTCGGCAGCTCGGCCGATTCCAGGATGTTTCCGTGGGCATCTTCGATCCTCGTGATGGCGATGAGCGGTGAGAATCGGCCGTGGTTGACGAAGATGGTATAGGCCTGAACCATCTCTTGGAGGTAGACGGAGTTGGCGCCAAGTGCCATCGAGAGATATTTATCGACCTGAGAGGTGATGCCCATCTTGCGTTCGAAGGCGGTGAGGTAGTGCGTGCCGATGTCGAAGGTGATCTTCACCGTCGGAACGTTGCGCGAGAAGGTGAGGCAATTTCGGAACGGCGTCGGCCCTTTGTGTTTCCCGCCGTAGTTCTTTGGACTCCAAAATGAGTTTCGGCCGACCTGATAGACCACCGGTTCGTCGACGATGGTCGTGTCGAAGGTATATCCCTTGTCGAGGGCAGCGGCATAGACGAAGGGTTTGAACGAGGAGCCGGGCTGACGAAGCGCCTGTGTGGCACGGTTGAATTCCGACTGAGCGAAGTCATAGCCGCCGACCATGGCGCGAATGGCGCCGGTCTGAGGGGTTGCGGCGATCAGCGCGCTCTGAACGCCGGGAATCTGTGCGAGCTGGAAGGTGCCATCTTCGAGGCGTCGCGCGAGAACCACGTCGCCTACGCTGAGCAGTTTTTTGGGATCGCTGACGTAGCTATTGCCTTCATAGCCGAGCCATCCGGTCGAATGTTTACGGGCCCATTTCAGCCCCGCATGCTTGATGACGCCGGAGACGTTTCCGATCTGGATGAAGGTGTCCTTGCCCTGGAAATCCGTGACGATCGCTTCGTAGATCTGCCCGGGTTTGAATTGGATGGACGTCGCCTGATGCGTGGCGCTTGGAGGCCAGCTGATGAGGCGTCCGCCGAGCTGCTCGCTCATGAGAGCGGCTTCGATTTGTTTCGCACGCGCCGCGATCTGATCGCGTTCGATGTGGGCGATCGGCCCGCGCCAACCATGTCGCCGGTCGAGTTTTTCCACGCCTGCGCGCAGGGCCGCCGTTGCTGCGCGTTGCATCGGCAGGTCGACGGTCGTGTAGATCTTGAGCCCCTTGTGATAGAGCACTTCGTCGCCATAGCGCTCCTTCACGATGCGGCGCACGTGTTCGGTGAAGTAGGCGGCATCCTTGTCGATGAAGGTCTTATCGATGCCGGCGGTGAAGATGGGAAAATGTGCATCCGCTGCTGCTGTAGCCTCTTCCGGCGTGATGTGCCCCTCCTCGACCATGCGACCCAAGACATGCATCTGGCGTTTTCTCGCCTCGATCGGACTGTTGATGGGCGAGAAGGTTGTGGGCGCGGTGGGAAGTCCGGCGATGAGCGCAATCTGGGCGAGCGAGAGTTCATCGACATCGAGATGGAAGTAGTTGCGCGCTGCGGAGGCGACCCCGTAGGAGCGGTTTCCGAGGTAGATCTGGTTGAGGTAGAGCGTCAGGATCTGTTCCTTGCTGAGGTGCCGCTCCAGGCGCGTGGCGAGGATTGCTTCACGAATCTTGCGGGTGACCGTGCGTTCGCGCGAGAGCAAGAGCGAGCGCGTGATCTGCTGCGTGATGGTGGAGCCCCCCTGCGTGATTTCGCCGGCCTTCAAGTTGGCGACGAAAGCGCGAAAGATCGAGCGCATATCCACGCCCTTGTGCTCGAAGAAACGCGCATCTTCAGAATCGATGAAGGCCTGCATGACCCGCTTTGGGATCTTATCGAAGGGGACGAAGATGCGGCATTCAGTCCAGAATTCGCCGATCTTGGTGTCATCATTAGAATAGGCCTCGCTGATGACGGGAGGGCGATAATCCTCGAGCGTTCGGATGTCAGGCAGGTCGCGCGCGAAATAAAAGTAGATGCTGAGTCCCGCTACGGTGGCGATGAGGATAATACCAGCGGTGATGCTGAACAGGAATTTGAACAGGCGCACGCTACCCCGGAAGATGAGGAGGAGGTGAGTGATGAGCGGATGCGTCATAAGGGAAGCTATGAAGCCATGTAGCTATTGAGCGATCATGCTCTTTAGCTGGTTTCCTGTGCGACCGCCCGGACTCGAACCGGGACGAGATTGCTCCCACTAGCTCCTGAAGCTAGCGCGTCTGCCAATTCCGCCACGGTCGCAGATGAAAAAATCCTCAAACGTTTGTTTCAAATGAACAAAAAGATGGGGGCTCCTATCATGGAGCCCCGTGCGGTTCAACGGAATTATTCTTTCTTTTTTGCTAGCCTTAATCGAGGCCGCCGTCATCGTCGAAGACGTCCAGACCGTCTTCTTCGCAGAGGATGGCGCCACAGTTCGGGCAGCCGGAATCGCCATCGACGAATTGCCCGCAGTTGGGACATGTCTCGGGATTGTCGAAGTTCAGGGTGTCGATATCGGTCATGAGTGCATCCTCCGCAGGGGCAGGCTCTTCGCAGCTCTGCTATCGACGTCGGATAGCGTTGTCAATGCGAAATAATGCAATAGGATTCATGGGGTTAGAGGGGGTGCTGGTCAGGGTTGCGATCGAATGTGGGTGCCGGTCTTTCCGCGCAACGCTGCGAGACAGTTCGGAATTGAGGTGATGATGGCCTCCCGGCCTCCGCGCGCAATGAAATTGAGCGCTGCCTCGATCTTGGGGCGCATGCTGCCGTCGGCGAATTCGCCGTGTTCGAGGTGTCGCTGCATCTCCTCGGCGGTCATGTCGGTCAGCGCGCGTTGGTTGGGTCCGCCGAAGTCGACGAAGGCGAATTCGACAGCGGTCATGATAACGAGCGTGTCGGCACCGATATCGCTGGCGAGGATCGCGCTGGTGCGATCCTTGTCGACGACCGCTTCCATTCCATAAAAATGATTGTGGCGGTTGAGTCCCACGGGCACACCGCCGCCGCCGCCGGCGATGACGATATAGCCCTTGTCGAACATCGCCCTGATCGCTTCGGCCTCCAGGACGCGCACGGGTTTGGGGCTGGGAACCACGCGACGCCAGCCGCGGCCAGCGTCCTCGCGCATGCTCCAACCGCGGCCCGCCATCAGCTGGCGTGCTTCCTGCTCCGTGTAGAACATGCCAACGGGTTTGTTGGGGGCATCGAAGGCCGGGTCGTGCACATCGACCACGGCGCGTGTGATAGCGGTGACCACCGGGAGTTTTATTCCGCGTGAGCGCAGCGCGTTGGTGAGCGTCTGTTGGATCATATAGCCCATGCCGCCCTGCGTGTCGGCGACCGAGATATCCATGGGGAGCGGATAGACGGTCTTGGCCGCGATCTCGCTGCGCAGGATAGCGGCTCCCACCTGCGGGCCGTTGCCGTGGGTGATGAGGATATTGGGAAATCCTTCGAGGTAGAGCTCAGCGACGTGTTCCATGCTCTCGCGCGTGGAGGCGAACTGCTCCTGGATGGTTCCGCGCAGCCCCGGCTTGGAGATGGCGTTTCCGCCCAGTGCGATAACGATGCCGCCTTTTTTCTTCATAGAGCCTCCTGGTGGGGGACACGATAGGGGAGGCGCAAAAGGGCGTCAATTTGTTTTCAGGGGGTTGCATGGTCGGTTCATCAGTATTCGGAGGGGCAATCGCAGGCACTCTGGCAGTTCTGGTCAGCTCCGCAACCGGTGATGCAGCTCATGCAGGTCGTGCCATAGCGGCATCGATTATACTGCTCGATGCAGCTTCCGATGCAGGTGCCGACGTTGGCCTCGCTGGTTTTTCCCGAGGAGCCACAGGTCTCTGTGCCACAGGTCGAAAAGGTGCTCTGGCAGATATCGGTTTTACACGAGGCTTCATCGGTATCGTCTCCGTTGGTATAGTCCCCATAGAAGGAGGGCTGGACGTAGCAGCCCGGCTCGTTCTCGCGCGCAGGATCGGAGGGCACAATGATTCGTTCCGTGTCGAAGGGTTCATCATCGCCGTTGAGCGCGGTCGGACTGCTCGCCGTGCCCAGCGTGCCGTCGCGGCTCAGGGCGAAGACGTTCGTGGCGTCGGTGAAGCGACTGACGATGCGCAGCTGACCATTCGTCGGAGAAGCGATGAAGCCCCGAGCCTGTCCCAGCGATGAAGCGCCGCTGATGGTGGAGATGGCCGAGCCGCTCTTCATTCCGAGTGCGCCCAGATGATCGAGCGTGATCAGATCATAGGCATCGCCGCCGGCAGGAGCGAGTTGCACCTTGCGTAGGTTTCGGCCCGCCGGTGCCGCGAGCTGAGCCTCAATATCGAGGCTGCCGTCGTAGACCACGACTTCGTCGTCATCGGCGATGACGGCCAGACGTCCGTCGACGATGTTGGCATCGATTGCATAGCGCGAGAGAGCGATCTCCTCCGCGGCGACGAGCTTTCCGATGGAGAGCGTGAAGAGATAGTCTTCGACCAGGTCTTCCTGCTGTGAGGTGCGGAAGTTGAGGTCGTCTCCTGTCCCAGCGGTTCCTGCGGCATCCGGTTGAATGCGCCAGATGTGTCCATTGGTATCCTGGGTGACATCGCCGGATTCCAGGACGATCAGGTCGGGCATGCTCGTTGCGGCGCTCGCATCCATGTGGTTTTCGAGCCCGACGAACCCGAGCGAGACGAAGGTATTTCCCTCGGTGTTTGCGAGCGGAAATGCCGAGACGGTATTGTTCTCGCTCGAGAAGGTGACGATGGCGCCTTCTCGTTCACTTCCATGTTTCCCGGTTCCCCTGACCTGTGCGGCGACATGCAGCGCTTGTCCGTCAAAGTGTGCGGCGATGGCGCTGCCAAAATCGAGTTCCCAGTTGATGGCAATCTGGAGCGTGTCGGTCGCCGCCATGTTCGGAAAGAGTTCGAACTGTGCATCCGATTCGAGGGTCGTGAGGACCACGGGCAGCGTTGCATCGGCCGCCGGTGCTGAGAAGAGATGCACGCTCGCGGTGATTGGCTGGGGCACGAGCAGGGCGAAGTTTCCTGAGCCATCGTCGAAGAGGAGCGCTTCGTGTGCCATCACCGGGGAGACATAGCGTTCAAAATCATCCGTGTCGGGGATCGAATCATAGATCTTCATGATCGGCGTGAACGTCGCACCGTCGAGGACCACGATGCCGGAGTAGGAGGCGATGTCCACATCGCGCGGTTCATCGAAGCTCGGACGCATGTAACTGAACGAGGTGCCTTCCTCCGCGGCCTCGGTGAATGAACGCACCAGCTCCGGCACGCCGTCGCCGTTCATGTCATTGCGTGTTCCGATGCTGAAGGCAGATGTTGCCTCGCCGTCGGCTTTGGCCACGCTCGCGGAGAGGGGGCCCCCTCCGTCGAGGATCGAATAGGTCGAGTCATAGTCGAGGAAGGCATCCGGCGTCACGAGTCCGTAGCTCAAGTCTGCAGCGACCGATGCGGTCGCAGCCACGGCGGTGTCGCCGCCGTCGACGATGCTGATATCGGCCAAACGCGTTGCCAGTGCGGTTGCATCCCAATTGCTGCAGTTGGGAAAGGTCGCCTTCACACTCAGGATCGCCGGCAGCGGCGTGGCATCGATGGCCAGCTCCGTACCGTCACCCGTGAGAATCGAGACGGCGCTGATCGTCGGCGTGGCGCCGCAGGCATCAGAGCTGCCGCCGCCCGAGCTGCCCGCGCCATCCTCGGTCGGCAGACCCGTGCCCGCACCGCAGGCGGCAGCAAAGACGGCCAACAGGGCGATGACGATCAGTCGTGTTGTGCGCAAACCCTTCATCCTTCTCCCTCCGATTTATTCCACCGCCTCGGCATAGGCCGGGCAGACCTGGTGTTCCGATCCGGCCGTGATGCCGCAGATGGCATCCCAATTGCTGAAGTAGGGATACTGATCGAGCGTGCCGATGGTCGATCCGTTTCGTGAGATGCAGCTAGCGCAGGTGTTGCCCAGCATGCACTCGCCGTAGCTCAGATAACACATCCGCTCGCTGCTGACGCCCACGGCCAGACAGGTGGTGCGATCCGTCACGCAGGCGGCGACACATGCGTCGTAGTCGTCGGCGTGGTTGCCCTCGGCATCGAAACAGCCGTCATAGTCCTTCGCGATCTTCCTTCCCTGTGAACCGTTGCCGCCGAAAATGCCGTCGAGATCCGTCGTTTCGCCGTCCTCCCAGATGGATGAACCCTCCATGCTCATCGCGATGATGATTCTCTTTCCGCCCTTCTTGTTCAGCGCGCGAAAGTCGGCGCCGGTGAATCCACCTTCGATACGCTGGCAGTTTCGGTCGGTCGTGAACAACCGGCAGACATAGCCGAGGCCGAAGCTGTTCTCCGCCTCCGCGGTGAGGACGAAGATGTTGTCCTCGTTGTCGCGTTCGATAGTGAGTGCTCCCGGCTGTTCATACTGGTCGATCAGTTGGAGCGTCGGGTTGCTGTCGAATATGGTGATGGTGCCGTCTTCGCCCAGGACGCCCATCTGTCCGATGTTGAGGACGACGACATCACGCTGCGTTGTGTCGAACGTTTGGACGGCGCGCTGGGTGCCGTCGATGCCGAAGATCTCCAGGGAACTTGCCGAGACCGCCACCGCGCCTTGCAGGGCCACCGAAGGCATCTCGCCGTCGACGGCAATCATGGCGTTGATCGATGTCTCCGCGCTCGCGGCCAGCGACCAGTCGGCGACCTCCAGGGCGACGAGCGTGTCGACGTCGACGGAGGTGGCATAGTCGGGGACGGCCTGTCGCTCGATGCCTTCCTGCAGGAGCGTTGCTCCAGAGATAAAGTAGAGTCGGTCGGTATCGCCATCCACCGTTGCGGCGACGACCAGATCCGCATAGCCATCTTGATCGATGAAGCCAGCTGCCATCATCTTGCCGAAATAGAGGGTGAGTTGCTCCTCCAGGACCTGGTCATAGGGGATGCCGGGGTGGTAGACGACCTTGATGTCGGCTTCCAGTTCGTTGCGATCCTCGGCAACTCCGGTTCCGAAAAAGATCGAGATGCGACCCAGGATGGTATTGGAGATGGCGATATCATCATAGCCATCGGCATTGAAATCGGCCTGGACATAGCTGTGTCCGAAGCCGTTGTTGTTGGTCGACGACCAGGGCAGCCGTCCGCGAAAGGTGGCTAGTTCCGATTCATCTGCGCCGCTATAGATCTGGACGATTGGCATACCACCGTCGGTGGCGAAGAGCTCGTCGTGTTGGGCAGCGGCGATCGGGTTGGCCCCTTCGAGGCGGGCGAACGCACCGAAGTCGGGATTGCCGTCGCCATCGTGATCATATTCGGCCTGGACGGAGAAGCTGTCGTCGATATCCCCCGCGGCCTTGGCGACGCTGGCCAATGCTTCGCCGTCGACGAGGATCGAATAGGTGCCGTCATAATCGAGCGGGGCGATTGGCGTTGCGGTTACCGTGAGGATCCCGGAGGCTTCGTCGCATGTGCCGACGACATAGGTGAACGGAAACGCTGCGCCATCCACATCGACGACGGTCACGCCCGCCATGCGCTCGGCCAGCGCCTCATCGTCGATATCGATGCAATCGGCGAAGTTCAGCGCGATACCGGTCATGCGCGGCAGCGGCGTGGTGCTCATAGCCTTCGTGCTGCCATCGGGGAAGACCAGACCCGTCGAGGCGATCGTCGGGAGCGTGGTGATGGTCGTCGTCGAACTCGTCGGCGCGACGATGCCAGCCGAACAGGCGCAAAGCGCCAGGGCGGCGACGATGGGAATTCCAATCTGGGTGATGCGACGGCGCATGAATGCCCCCTCTTTCACCCCTTGAGAGAGCAAGGATCATGCCAGAAAATGCAAAGTGGGGTGTGGTATACGCCATTGATTTTATTGGTATAATTCTGCTTGGCTGTCAGGTAGAAAAGACGCCAGGGTGGAGAAAAACCCGTCTTCGTCAAAAAGCTGGCATCAGGATGGGAATGGAGCTGCATCGAGGGCGTTCAGCGCGAGGCGTTCGTTCGGATCGAATCCCTTTTTCCGACAGTAGACGTGGTTGATCGCCGCCAGTGTCGTGAGCACCGTCTCGACGTTGATGAGGTCGGAGGGGAGCAGTTGGGCGAGCGTCGGCGGTTCGGTGAAGTTGAGGCGGCAGCAGGTGAGTGTGGCATCATCCGAATCGAGGCGGGTTTCGTTTGCATGGTGCAGCGACGTGTTGTCGTTCCGGTCGATGTCGGAGGGGAAGAGGAGCGGCGCGCCCCAGAGGCGGCAGACGATGGGACGCGCGTCATAGATGGTGCAGCGACCATCGGAGTCGAGGAGGGGGCAGCGGGAAGGAGGGGCTTTCGTCAGACGCGCATCGCGAGACGCGAGACGCACAGACTCGAACTCGATGCGCCAGACGGTGATGCCCGCTACACAACACTCGGCACATCCGGGTGCGCACACGAACGATTCCGGATGCCGTGCACGGATCTCAGCGACGAAGTGGTCTACTTTATTCAAGAGCGTGTGGTAATTGTTCATGTTGGTTCGATGGTTCGATGGTTCGATGGTTCGATGGTTCGATCGATCTTGATCGCTATAACATGTAGTTGAACTGCCGTAACCGACGAACCGTCGAACTATCGAACCGACGAACCAACGTACGGCATTAAAACCCAGGTGAGCGGAGGAACTTGCCGGCGTTATCGACGATCATGCCGCGGGCGTGGCTTTTGAGAAGCTCCATACCTTTTTGTGGCCCGAGGACGAAGATGCCGCGGGCCAAACCCTGGGCGAGCGCCGCGCTGGTGCTGACCACGACCACGCCCTTGCAGGGCGGGGCGATGGGTCTTCCCGACCTGGGATCGATGAGCCCTTGGGCGCGAAACTGGCTGGCGCTCACGGTGGCGACCCCCGTGTTGCGCACGATCAGGTTGATGGCATGGCGCGCAAAAGTTCCCTCATCGTCCTGAACCTGAATCTTCCACGGGCCCCGAATGCTTTGCCCGGTTCCGCGAAAGATGTTTCCGACCTTCACCATCGCATTTTGCATGTTGGAATTGTAGATGAGCGTGAGCATCAGGTCGGCCAAAAATCCTTCGATGATCGGATCGAATCGAACCTGTGCGCCGGCGCGCTTGAGCTTCACGCTGCCGCCTACCTTCAGGTCTTTCCAACTGCCGCCGGAGACGATGTCAAATGCGCCCTTGGTCCAACTTGAAACTTTTTCCGCCGCTTCGAACGCCGCGCGCACGTCCTTAGAAACGCGTATCGCATCCGTGCCTGCGGCTGCGTTGATGCGGGCCACTTCGCTGGCGGGATTGCGCCAGTCCAGGCGCGCATATGATGCGGCGCCCTGTTGCACGACCAGGTCGAAGAGCTTCTGGACGGCGGCAGCGTCCTTCTGCCAGCCGACGATGAGCAGGGCCGCTTGGTGGCCACCGATGGTGGTTTGGCGTTGAAAGATCTGCACGCCCTGCGCAAATGCGGGTGCGCTCAGCGCGAGGGTGATGATGCAAATGACAATCGAAAGAAGGCGCATGGGATTAGAGCCCCTCCGATTCTTCGCGCTCCTTCTGGCGGAGGTCATTCGATCCTCCATCCCCGCTGATGCGTGGCTTTTCCGATGAGGCTCGTTTGGCCGTAGCAGCGTCGAGTCCCGCGGAGGCATAGAGGGCGCCGTCACCCGCGACGACGATTCCCTTCACCGAGGCATGGGAGATGAGGTATTTGACGCCGTTCTTGGCTCCGAGGGTATAGACGGCGATGCCGTTGGCAACGGCGGATGCCGCATCGGCGGCGATGGTGGTCACGCTTCGGACATCGCTGTTCAGGATCGGTTTGCGATTATGGGCATCGATGAGATCGCGCCCCAAACCGCTGGGGGTGACCGTCGCGGTCGCCACGTTCGGCAGCGAATAGCTCAGTGCTCGTGAGGCGAACTTCGCTTCGCCCTGTGCGCCGAAGTCGATGCGCACCGTCCAGGGCGTGAAGATATCGTTGCCGATGTTGCGCTGTGCCCACCCGATCATGACCTGCGCGTTCGTAATGCCGTGTGAACGCAGCGCATCGAGGGCGATGTCGGTCAAGAAGCCTTCCGCAAACCGCGTGAGATCGAAGCGCATGTCGGAGCTCTTGAGACTCACGGTGCGATCGATTGGGTTGAGATGGATGCGACGCCAGTCGCGCTGCACAAACCATCCGCGAGGGGAAGGGGCGGCGATGTCGAACCAGCCGTTGGTCTGTGCCGCCAGCAGTTTTGCTTTTTTAAAGAAGGCGAAGGCATCCGGCGAGAGCGCGATGCTCTTGCCCGCGCCGATCTGGTTGAGTTTCTCCTGCAACCCCCCCGGCCCGATGAGTTCTCCCGCAAGGGCGGCCGCGCGCGTGATCGCCGAGGACATGGCCGCATGCGCCTGCCCCTCGCCTGCGGTCGTGGCGATGATCGTGATCGACATCGGCAGGTTCGTCGCGAGCGTTGCCTGCGCATCGAATTGGCGGCGCTGCAGCGCCGAGGTCGAAGGGCTTGACTCATCCCGGGCTTCGGTCGGTGCAGAGACGGCCATGGCGGGGACGAGCAGGGTCAGCGACAAGAGGGCGAAGAAGAAGCGGCGCAGAGCCATGATGAAATCCTCCCATATAATGATGGTGTGGGAGGCAGCATAGGGGAAACGAGGGAAAAAATCCAACGGTTAAATGGCGATTGGTGTTTCAAAAAGTGAGTTTCGGATGAGCTTTATCGAAAATTGGAGCTTGTCATTCCCGCCCCCGATTCAATCGTTCGGGGGCAGGCTCCAGCGGGAATCTCGCTTGTTACAGGAGGTCGAGATCCCCGTTTTCACGGGGATGACAAAAAACAAGGCCTTGTCATCACGCTGAGATGAAGCTTGTTCCAGACGTACAAGGTTTCCCCTCGCGGCAGCTCATGATGGATGGAGATCAGTCTACAACACATCCTTCAGATATTTTCCGGTGAAGGATGTCTTGTGCCGGGCCAGCTCCTCGGGCGTTCCGATGGCGACGATTTCGCCGCCGGCCGCGCCCCCCTCGGGACCGAGGTCGATGCAGTGGTCGGCGTGTTTGATGACATCGAGGTTGTGCTCGATGACGATCACGGTGTTGCCCGCGTCGACCAGGCGGTCGAGGACGTCGAGCAGTTTTTGAATATCCTCGAAGTGCAGGCCCGTGGTCGGTTCATCCAGGATATAGAGCGTGCGTCCGCTGCCCCCCTCTTCGACGGGGATCGCCGGGCGGCGGGAGAGCTCGCGTGACAACTTGATGCGTTGCGCTTCACCGCCCGAGAGGGTGGTGGCCGCCTGTCCCAACTCGATATAGCCCAGCCCCACCTCAATGAGCGTCTCGAGTTTGTTGGCAACGGCGGGGACGTTTTCGAAGAAGCGGTGTGCCTGATTGATCGTCATGTGGAGCACATCGGAGATCGAGGCGCCTTTATAGTGAATGTCGAGGGTCTCGCGGTTGAAGCGTTTTCCCTCACAGACTTCGCACTCGACGTAGACGTCGGGCAGAAAGTGCATCTCGATCTTGATGATGCCATCGCCTTCGCAGGCTTCACACCGACCGCCTTTCACGTTGAAGGAGAACCGTCCCGGCTTGTAGCCGCGCGCGCGCGATTCAGGAAGCTCGGCGAAGAGCTGGCGAATCGGCGTGAAGATTCCCGTATAGGTGGCAGGGTTCGAGCGCGGCGTGCGCCCGATCGGGTTCTGATCGATGTCGATCACCTTGCGGATGCGATCGAACCCCTTCATGTCGCGCATAGCGCCGGCCTGGATCTTCGATTTGAGCAGGCGTTGCTTGAGTCCGGCCAGCAGCGTGTCGCTCACGAGCGTCGATTTTCCGGAACCGGATACCCCCGTGATGGCGATGAAACACCCGAGGGGAAAGGCGACATCGATGTTTTTCAGGTTGTGTTCGGTCGCGCCTTCGATGGTGAGCCATTCGGTTCCCAGCGTGCGGCGATGTGTCGGCGTTTCGATCGAACGCTTTCCCGAGAGGTGCTGTCCCGTGATGGAGTTGGGATCCGCCATGATCTCATCCGGCGTGCCGCAGGCGACGATCTTGCCTCCGTGAATACCGGCGCCGGGACCGAGGTCGATGATATGGTCGGCTGCGAGCATGGTGTCGCGGTCGTGTTCGACCACGAGCACCGTATTGCCCAGGTCGCGCAGGCGCATGAGCGTTTCGAGCAGCCGATCGTTGTCGCGCTGGTGCAGCCCGATGGAGGGCTCGTCGAGGACATAGAGCACGCCGGTGAGTGCCGAACCGATCTGGGTGGCCAGCCGTATGCGTTGGTCTTCGCCGCCGGCGAGCGTGCCGCTGGCGCGATCGAGCGTGAGGTAGTCGAGCCCCACCTTGGCGAGAAAGGAGAGGCGTTCGCGGATCTCCTTGAGCAGGCGCTTGGCGATCGCCCGTTCCTTTCGGGTCATCTTGAGGGTTGCGAAGAATCGCTCGCAATCGCAGATGGGCAGCGCGGCGATCTCAGCGATGGTCTTGCCACCCACGAGGACGCAGAGGCTCTCGGGTTTCAGCCGCGTGCCCATGCAGGTGGGGCAGGGACGCATGTTCATGTAGCGTTCGATATCCCACCGGATGTAATCGGAACTCGTCTCCCGAAGACGTCGTTCGAGGAAAGGGATGACTCCTTCGAACGCTTGCTTATAGATCTGGCGCCGTTCATCGCCGCTGTCATAGGAGAATCGAATCGATTCGCTTCCGGATCCGTGCAGGATGACTTCGCGCGCGCGCTGTGGCAGTTCTCCAAATGGCGTGCGGATGTCGAAGGAATAGTGTTTGGCCAGCGCCTGAAAGAGCTCCACCATCGCCGTCGGTGATTTCTTCTGCCAGGGCGCGATCGCGCCTTCGCGCAGCGAGAGGTGATGATTGGGGATAATCAGGTCTGCGTCGAAGTAGCGCCGCATGCCTAAGCCATCGCAGTCGGGGCAGGCCCCCTTGGGCGAGTTGAAGCTGAAGAGCTGCGGGGTGACCTCCGGCATGCTGATGTGGCAATAGGCGCAGGCGTTTTTCTCCGAGAAGAGCAACTCGTTGTCGTGACCCGTGGTGATCTTCACCATTCCATCCCCGAATTTCAGGGCGGTTTCGATTGAGTCGGCCAGTCGCTGGCGCGCGCTGGGTTTGACGACGAGACGGTCGACGATCAGGTCGATGTCGTGTTTGCGCTTCTTGTCCAGCGCGGGAGGAGATGCCAGTTCGACGATGGCGCCGTCGATACGTGCGCGCACGAAGCCCTCGCGCGTCAGGCGTTTCAATTCCTTGACGTGTTCGCCCTTGCGACCCGAGATGACCGGGGCCAGCACGGTGATGCGGCTGCCCTCGGGGATATCCCCCATGACCTGATCGACGATCTGTGACGCGCTCTGTCCGGCGATGAGCCGTCCACAGCCCGGGCAGTGCACCTGTCCTGCGCGTGCGAAGAGCAGGCGCAGGTAATCCCAAATTTCGGTCGAGGTGCCGACCGTCGAGCGCGGATTGCGGCTCGCGGTTCGCTGCTCGATGGAGATGGCGGGGCTCAAACCCTCGATCGAGTCGACGTCGGGCTTGTCCATCTGCATGAGGAATTGACGCGCATACGCCGAGAGCGATTCGACATAGCGCCGCTGTCCCTCCGCATAGACCGTGTCGAAGGCGAGCGAGGATTTGCCCGAGCCGGACAGCCCCGTCACGACCACGAGTTTGTTCTTCGGGATCGTGACGTCGATATCTTTGAGGTTATGCATCCGCGCGCCGCGGATGACGATGGCATCGTGTCGCATGAGGGGATGTCCTCTATGTGCAACTCGTTCACTTTGCAATGGGAATGCGTGCCGTGATGATTGCGTTGTGACATTTCGTCACGGTCGCCATGTTAGCCTAACACTGTGATATTATTCATAAAAACAGAGCAACTTTATTGTGTCGGTGACGATAGTATGTCATGAGCGACGGACTGTAATCGTCGCATAACGTCTGCAAGGAGTTGGTCTCATGACGGATCATCGCGTGCATCGATGGGGAGTAAGGATGGCCTCTCTGCTGGGGGCGATCGGCATGGCCTGGTTTGTCTTCGGTTGTCACGGCGGCAGCGGCCAGATCGAGACGGACATCTCCGTTCTGTTGCCGGTCGCCATGATCGAGACGGAAGTCGACGACACCGTTATCCCCGCGCGCATCATTATGGATGGGAGCGCTTCGCATCCGGTCGATGGCGAGGTCATCACGAATTTTGTCTGGGAGCAGACTGGTGGCACGGCGGTGGAACTCACCTACGAGAGCGAGATGCGCGTTCGCTTCGAAGTGCCCAACACGACCGATGAACTCGTCTTCACGCTCACCGTTACCGATGATGACGATCGCGTGAGCCTTCCGGCACGCGTCGAGATCCTCATCGTCAATGGCGTGGTGCTCTCCATCATTACTCCTCCCGAGGTCGATCCGACCGCTGGTTTCGAAGCGGTCGTCGTCTCTACCGCAGGCAGCGATGCCGTCGATCGGCGCGGCACCTGGCTCGATCCGGTGGCCTCGATAGCCCGTGCGATCACACTTGCGGGCGGTCGTGGATTTACGACGATCTATATAATGAACGGTCGCTACGCCCAAGGGGTGGCGCTCGCCGATGGACTGACGCTCGTCGGCGGTGTGGACAGTTTTACCGATACGGGCGAACCGGTCCTGGGCGAAATCGATACAACGCTCGCTGCTCCCGAGGGAAGTGCCTGCGCCGTGCAGGGGCAGAGCGTTTCAAACGTGACGCTCCAGCGCATGCGCTTCGAGGGCGGAGACGTGGGCAATGCCCCCTGTGGGCTTCGCTTGTCGAACGCTCATGCGGTGGTGATCGAGGACGTGCGGTTTGTGACCGATGGGAGAAGCGGTGCCTCCTGTGTGGATCTCATTGTTGAGGACAGTGCGGATGTTGCGGTGCGCGGTGCGCAGTTTGCCAACAGCGGCCGATGCGAGCGCTATGCGGCCGTCGGCGTTATGGGCAGCACGAACGTCACCGTGGGCTCTGCGAGCCGCGTCGCATTCGCCCCGGACGGTGCCGAGCGTCTCTTGCAGGGCGTCGGCATCTCGGGTGGGTCCGATGTGATCGTCGATGATCTGACCGTCTCCGGCGGCGGCGATCTGGGCAATGCCGTCGTGGCGGCCGTGCAGGTGACGGATGCGCAGGGGGTGACGCTTTCGAATGTCGACATGGAAACGAACGGCGGGTCCGTCGCCAAGGGAATCTCGATCACGTGCGATGCGGCGGCGGCTGGGGTTGCCCTGGCTGATAGCCGGTTCATCCTGCAGGGGGTTGCCGAGGCGGGCACCGGCGTGCAGGTCACCTGTCCGCAGCCGAACGCGATAATCGACGTGCAGCGCAATCGCTTCGCCATCACCGCGCGCGCGAGCGCCGACGCGAAGCTCTCCGGTGTCGATGTGGCCGCGCAGTTGCGGCCGATCGACCTCTCGATCGTCAACAACGTCATCGCGATGGAACAGGTCGCCGATGATCAGGCACACAAGACGGGGGTTTCTTTCTCTGCACTCGGGAATGCATCGAGTGCGCACATCTATAATAATTCGATCTTCCTCGCCGGTGGCAGCGGAAATCTGCATGGCGTGCGCTACGATCGCAACAACCCCTTCGGCCTGGAGGTGGTCGGGACGATCGGTGCATTCTACGGGAATAACCCGAACAGCGCCTTCTTCTCGCTGCATTCGACCTGTGTCGACTGCTTCCCCGTGTTGCGGAACAACGCCTTCAACGCGACGTCGAGCGGACATGGTATGCCGCTCATCCATCGCTTCGATACGGACGCGCGCGAGACGATGGGCGTTGTCAACGAGTGCACCGACGGCACTCCGCCGCCGGCGGGGTGTGCGGACGGTTCGATTCAACACGAGGGGAACGTCCTGGCGACATTCGCTCTTTCCGACATCGACCTGGGGGCAGGGGTGCTCCTGGAAGCGGTGCGCGGCCAGGTGCGCGATCTGGGGCTCGTTGTGGAGGGTGTGACGACCGATGTGAACGGAGCGGCGCGCGACGCGACGCCCGATATCGGCGCGACCGAATACAACTGATTTCAACGGAAGAACGCAAGGAGTGCGGCATGGCAGAGACCAACGTGAACAGGATGCAACCGATACAGCCGGCCGGCGGTGTTGCGCCGAAGATGTTTGCGCGTTCATCGCAGACACCGGCGGCAGGTGTGAAAACGCCTGACAGCTATGCCCTCGCGGATCGGATGATCTCCGTCCTCAAGGAGGCGTCCTTCTGTATGGCGCGAGCGGCGGTGAAGAGCCTGCTGATTCCCCTGAGCATCATGGGATGCGCCTCTTCAGAGGATGGCGATCCCTCGGTGGATCAGTTCGGCGGCCTCCCTGAGAGTCCCGATGCGTGCAATGGGGGCGACGGCGAGTGCCCCGATGTCGAGTGCCCGACCTGCGACGGCGATGCCGATTGTCCTTCGACGGAGTGCCCGACCTGCGATGGGGATTCCGATTGTTCCGAATGCGAACCGTGCGGCGAAGGGGAATGTCCCGAGACCGAGTGCCCCGAATGCGTCGATGGCGACATCGATGACATCGACGGCGATATTGAAGACATCGACGGCGACACGGCCGATGGCGACGATGTCGACGGCATTGAGGATGATGAGATCGACGGAATCGAGGACGGCGATATCGATGACATCGATGGCGAAGATGGAGACGGCGATATCGATGGTATCGAAGACGGCGATATCGATGACATCGATGGCGACGATGTGGACGGCGATATCGATGGTATCGAAGACGGCGATGCTGAGACCGAGGAGGAGGTCCTCGAGGGCGAGCGCTATAGTTGCACCATGCACGCCGAGGACGGCTTTGGCTGGCGCTATGCCATGCAGACCCTTACCCTGGGCGTGATGGAGGAGACTGACACCGGCTGGACGGGCGTGATGCGCTTTGTCGAGCGCGGTGGCGATGAGGTCGATTGCGGAGAGACGCCTGATGATCTCGGCTGTCGTCGTTGGACGGAACCGGCCGATACCTGGTCGCTGCGCGGCGTGGATGTGCGCGGCGAGGTTGCAGACCTGACCGGTCGCTGGGAGACCACCATCGATCTGACCATCGGCGCTGAGCAGATCGCACTGCGCGGAATCGAAATGTATCTCGATGAAGGGGAGTCGGCCTATCGCGCTGTCGACGATGCCATCGTCTTTCCGATGACCTGGGCGGATCTGCATGATCTCCCGGAGACCATCGCGGGGGACACGCGCAACGAGATCGCGGTGAGCGCCCTGGGCAACATCGTTTTGCCGATCGCCTGTTCGATGGAAGACGACTGTGGCAGCTTCAATGGCGCGCTTCGGGTTGCGACGCCGGGCTGGCCCGCGAGCGTCGATCCGACCTATATCACGAGTCTTGAGATCGCCTGTCAGCGCGAAGAGGGAGGAAACTGATGAGACCAGAGAGCTGCATGTCGACGGGAGTGCGAGAGCTGGATGCGAGCTATGCCGTTCAGGGGCTGACCCGACAGGCCTTCGAGGTGATGAAGGATGTCTGGATGCACAATCGTTTTTTTGAGGGAATCGACGATTGGGCGGTGGTGACCGATTCGTTCGATCGCGTCTCCTTCGACGATATCTGTCACGTCGAGTCCTGGTGGAGCGGCTGCGATCGGCGCGATCCGGCGACGAACGCCTGTTTCGACAGTGCGAGTTTCTTCGATCACAGTGCGGAGCAGCAGAATATTCACCAGGTGCTCAAGCATACGATCCAGGCGCATCTCTGGTCGGTGAAGAATTTGCGCCTGCTCGGGGGGTTCGAGGGACTGGCGGCCGAGATGCATCGAAGGACGGGAAAAGGGGTGCAATCCTATATGGAGGCACTCGGTCGCGGATGGATGAAACCGGCGCCGGATGTCGATGATCCGACGTATCGTTTCATCAGCGTGGTCGGTCTCAATGCCGACCGCCTCGAACGCATCGAAGGAAAGCCGCTGATGGAGTCGCTCGCCGGACACGAGCCGCATTTCAGTCGGGTGATCGATGCCGCACGGCTCTTCGCGCAGGCGGATCAGGGGATCGTGACGGAATTGGTTCGTTCGCGTCAGAGCGCTGATGGCAGCGTCGTGCCCGTCGTGAATGGGGATGTCTTCAAAGGGTATGCGCTCATCGATGAGAATGGCATCGGACGGGAAACGATCGACGAGAAGGCGATCGAGGTGCAGATCCGACAAAAACTCGATGAAGCCGACGCCGTGGTGCGTTCGTTGATCAGCGCGGACGGAATGGCCCTGCGCGAAGACGTGCAGCTCAGCGCCGATCAGCGTCTCCTGCTCGCCGAACTCGCACGCCTCATCGCCTTTCTCCAAAAGAATGTGGGCGTCCTGTTCAACCCCTGTCGCGATCAAGAGGGACTTGTGCGCAATGATTCCGGCCAGTGCGTCCCCTGCGAGGCTCCCGGATCGATTGCCAACGAATTGCACGATGCCTGCATCTATACGGCCGAGAGCTGCAAGGCGCTGGGGCAGATGGCCATGCTCGACGAGAGCGCCTGCGTCCCCTGCGATCCGGGCATCTTCGATCCGCTGAGCATGCAGTGCGTCTATACCCCCGAAAGCTGTGCTGCAGCAAAGATGGGGCATGACGAATCGACCCAGGAGTGTGTGCGCTGCGAGGATGTGGACCTCGTCTTCAGTCGCAGTGCCAAGACGTGTGTGGCGCCGAAGAGCAGCAGCCCGTCGCGCGGCGGTTCTCGCGGGGCGAAGAAGAAGCGCAGTAGCGCGCCGCCGCCCGCGCAGCAGGAAGCAATAAATCCATTCGAATAGCATGCGTCGCTTTGAGAGCGATGTCAGTGCAGGAGGTCTTATGTGGAGTGGCGGAAACGAACGGTCGGTCGAGGAGCGCAAGGTCATCACGAACCTGCAGATCTTTCTCTGCGGTGGTGCGGCGATCCCGGATGTCCCGTATGATCCGGGCAACCCAAAATACCTCGACTGTCGTAATCAGGTCGAACGCGAGGTGGAAGCGCAGCTCGATACCTTCGCCGCTCAATCCACGGACGAGGGGCGCATGCAGCGGCAGGTCTTCGCCGATAAGCTCACCATCGGTGCGCAGGGCATGCCTGCCTATGACTGTGCCGTGATCAAGGGCTTGAAGGGCAAGAGGCGCCTGGCCTGCATGGAGAAATACGGTTCCGGCGAAACCAAATCCTCGCAGGTCCTGCCGTTCGTCGAGCTCTTTGGTTCGGAGCGCGTCGAGAAAAAGGGAAAGGTAAAGTATCTCATCGATATCCTCGGCGACAACGGGATCATCACCGGTGCGGGCGTCTTCGCCCGTCAGGCCGTGCGCGCCGGTGTGCCGACCCCGGCGGTTGGCGAAGGTTTGGTCGAGGGGACAGTAGCCGATCGTCTGGAGGCGATCATCAAGCAGGTCACCCAGCGACTGCAGGAGATTACGGTATCCCCTCCGTCGGAGAAGAAGGCGGAGTTCGATGATGACGGTGAGGCGAAAGATGAGATCACGTCGGACGAGAAAACCATGCCGGAGGAGGGAAAGCCGGACGAAGCGGAGGTCGAGGCGATTCGACGGGAAGCGCTCGACGCGTTCGCGTTGCTCTTCGGCGTGATGCTCGACAAACCCGAAGCGTTGGCGCAGCTCGTCCTGGCTGCTCAGCAACGAATAGAGGCGGAATCGAAAACCGACGCCGAGGGCAAGGCCGTTTCATTTTTGGCGGAGGCGTTGGCGAAGGCTATTCGCGACCAAGGAGTCGTTGAGGGGCTTACCTTTGCCTGGTTTGAGACGCCGACCGAGGGGGTCTGGGACGCCCTCATGGCGATCGGCACGATCGATAAAGTCAAGATGCGCGTCCTCGTTTCCGCAGAGGATGAAAAAGCGATCGACGATGACGAAGCCGTCGGCGAGGAAGAGGCGGTCGACGAAGAGGAAGCCGTCGACGAGGAAGAGGCCGTCGACGACGAGGAAGCCGTCGACGAGGAAGAGGCGGTCGATGAAGAGGAGACGGTCGATGAGGAGGACGAGGCGATCGACGATGATGTCGATGCGGCGCTGGTAGAAAAGATCGAAACGATGAGCGGAGCCACAGCCGTCTCCGATACTTTGTTGGACGCCTTTATCGAGACGGAGGATAAGCCCCTGTACGCCGAGGCGGCGATCGACTATCTGGATGAGGAGAGCACGCCGCTGCATTGGCAGATGGTGGATGACTTTTTGGCCCTGCTCGATCCGGTCGATAGTGCTCAGCTCCGCAACGCCCTGATGGCGCTCAAGGGCGATCTGATCGTGAAACAGTATCCCGCCGATGCAGAGGCGGCTGAACGCGCCGACTATGTTGGTCGGTTCGATGGCACCTGCGTGGAGGACGATGAGGCCTGTGATTCATCTCTCGATCGTCTCTATGCCCGCCATCGCCGATTACAGCCGGAACTGACCGGTCAGTTCGGCATCGGTTCCGTTCAGGCGAGAAGTTTTGCCGGGCGGCATTTCGACGGCGCGGCCTGGACGACCGTGACCCGTTTCGAGGGGGCCTGGCCCGAGATGACGTCCTTCGGAAACATGCGTCCGCTCCTGGGCGGCGAGTTCGAGGGTGGCATCAATCACATGGGCGCCTCGGTCTACGGCGGCGTCGACTTCAATATCTGGAACGACATCCTCACGCTCAAGCTCACCGGCGGAATCGGCTGGCTCTACATGAACGGCGGCGGCGATGAACAGGATGGCATCTCCGTGGTCATCGACAAGGATCAGGTGCAGTATCGCGATGCCTTTCCCGTGAAGGAGACTTCCAATGGCGTCCTCATGGATGCGGCTTCCTTCTATCTTCGTCCGGAACTCTCCGCCACGATTCACCGCTGGAAGCTGGGCGGGGGCGATACGCTCGCCATCGAGTGGTTCGGCTCGCTCAAGGGTGGACTCTTCTTTGGCACCATGACCGATCGCAACAACCGCTATTTGGCGACCGACCTCGATACGATGCGCTTGGGCGCCGACGGCAGTGCCGTCTATGAGTCGTCGCAGGCGCCCAAAAAAGTCGGGCGTGAGAACGGCACGTTCGGTTCGATGTTGGAGATGGTGACAGGCTTCGGTCTGAGCGGTAATTTTTAGGACAACACATGCTTCAGCAAACGCCGTGTCCTCCGGTTGGGCACGGCGTTTTTTTTATTTGTCCCGTCGAGGAATCCATTGTTGTTCCATGATATCAACGGGATTCACCGATTGCGCCAGTTCTAAAAAGGATCTCTTCGGCACAACCCTGAGGGTGTGTTCTGCCGATAATAGAGTGTATGGGCAATGCATCGATCAAGGGGGGCGAGCGCCTCCGTTCAGAGATCTGGAATGCGCTTCATGAACGAAGCGGTGGTGGGGTGCGCATCACCGATGCAGAGCTCAAAGAGATTCAGGAAGACGGGAAGGCATTTGCGCCCGAATTGATCGCTCGCCTGGTCGAGATGCTGAACAAAAATGATGGCGTTGGCTATCTCGACGCCGATGAGATCAATGCCCTTCAAGATGAATTTTCAGAACAGGCCGCTGGATTGTTGGATTCGCTCGGGGCGATGTGTGCCGGTCCCAGCGGGATGCGTCTTTTTGCGCCGTCGGCCGAGGCGGTTATGAACAATGCCTGCGCGGATGGCGCCGAGCTGGTCTCCACCGCCCTGAATGATATTGGGTTTTCGTGCACGGCCGATGATGTGATCGCGGCTTTTGGTTCCGATGTTGATAGCAATCGCATGCGGGAGCTTGTGTCACAATTCAAGGCCCCGAAATTTGTCGCCTATGCGCGTCGAGTTTTGCAGAGCTATGAAGGAAAGATGCCGCTTTCGGTGAGAGATCTTGTCGACATGCAGAAGCTGTCCCAGGGGGAGGGGCGTGAAAGGGAATCCATGCGCGATATCGTCGTCAGCGACGGTTTTGTCGCCTTCGCGCGCATGATGCATGAGACCTATGACACGTATCCGCTTCGGGATGTCGGTGAGCTCGTCGGTATCTATCTTTCTCCGAGGGCATTGGCGGCCTACAGTGATCCCAAGAACCGGGATCGTTATCAGCAGGCGAGCGAGGTCTTTGGATGGAGGACAAGCCCTTATCCCCCGAATCTTGATATTGTAGAGGGCTTTGGTCGTGATGATCGGTTTCACGAGAGACTCACGGCGGCCGAGGCGGCATGTGATACGCTCAATGAGGCCTATCCGGGCCGCTATTCAATCGATGGTTCCTATGACCTGAACTTCTTCATGCGGCAGATAGAGGAGCCAAAGTCACTGCGCATCATTGAGGCGCTCACTTCACCGCGTATTCGTGACCTCGATGCCATGCTGCAAAAGCAGTTCGGTGTTGCCGCAGAGGTAGGGCCGAATGAGACGGGACTGCTCTGGTTGGATCAGTTCCTGGCCGATGATCCGCAGCAGATCCTTGCGCTCAAGGGGCTCGATCCTGTTTTTATGGCGGACCTTGTTGGCGATGACTATCCGGATAGGATGCGCAAAAGGGTCGCGATGCTTCCCCGCTTGAAAGAGGAGCGCGTGCGCAATCTTATTGCGCGATTCGAGTCGAGGTCGTGGCATGATATGGATGCCATTCTTGCGTTAGTCGATCACCCCCGTTTCGAAGAGATTCAGGGGGTCTTCGATCGCATGCGCTATATTCAGCTCGATGGGGTCGTGGATATGATGCGGATAGCCGATGATCCCGATCGCTGGAACAATTTTATCGCTGTGCTCGATCATCTCCCTGAGGTGGCGCTGGGGACGGAGGTCGATGGGGTGATCGATTGGCTCGGACAGCCGGAGACGCTCCGACAGGTTGAATCGAATGAGCTGGCACATGTGGGGCGGCGGCTTCAAAAACACTGGAAGATCGCCGAGTGTGATCTCGATGATGTTTCCGAGATCATGGAGCTTCATGAGGATGAGCGAACGCTCCTGTTCGATTCTGCCTTTGAATCGTCCGTTCGCAAGGTGCATGCCCTCCTGGGGAGCGGCCGTTCACTTTCGCTGAGTGCGCTGAGCGATTACCTTCAAATGGGCAAGGATGAAATCGATCGTGTCCTTGCCCCCGAGAGTCTGCATGCGATGAAGGTGCTGCGGCATATCTATCCCTATTTTTCAGTCGATTCCTGGGCGATCGATAGCTGGAATACGATGGTTGATGCGGGGCTCGATGCGGTGGTGACAAAGCTCGTGGAATGGGAGGCGGTGACCCCGGGGAGGGCTGGGGGTGTGCTGCCGCCGATCGCATTCAATAGGTCGTCGCTTGAATACCTTTTCGAGAAGATGCCGGATGTGGCGCAGCGCCTGTGCGATCCTCAGGTGGAGGGTCTGCTCAAACGCACCTTTCAGGATGAGAGTGTCATGATGGACTCGCCTGTTGCCCTGATGCCCCTTATCACAATTGCGGAAGATCCGGATGCGGGCAGGGTGATCGCTGGTATTTCCCAGATCATCGGAGAAAGAGTTGCCATTGGATTTCATGGAGGAAGCGAGTGGGATTTTGTGAAGGGGATGATGCATCAGGATGAGGTTCGTGCGCTGATCTCCGATCCGGGGTTTCACGCTTTCTGTGTCGAGCTGCGCGATCACGTTCTGATGCCCCCGACGCTCGGGGTGACCGACATTCCGGTCCTGGCCCGCCTCTATCTCGAGTCGGAGGCGAGGGGGAGAGACGCAGCTCGCTCCTTTCAGACGAAAGCGATGAAGCGGATGGTGGGGGCGTTAAAGCGTGACTTTGCGATCAAGCGGCTCGATCCCGATATGCTCGTGCCGATTCGAGATGTGGCCGAACAGTATGATGAGGCGGGTATCGCCGATCTGTGCAGACAGCTTGGACGTCGTCCGCATGCGAATGATATCGCCCTGCTCGGGCGCGTGGCTCGTGATGATGAGTTAAAAGCGCTGCTCTTCGATCGGGATGCGTTGCTTGAAAAAGCGGGCGTTATCTATGCGCGCGCGTCGAAGGAGCGGGTGAAGTTTGGATCTCCCGTTCCCGATCCGACCTATACCGAACGGCCCTCACGTGAGGCGCTGGATAACTTGGCGCTTCTGCGCTTGGTGCTCCTCGATCGAACGCTGGCTGATCCGAAAGCGCGAGCCGAGCTGGGGCAGATCGTTGCGCGCGATATTCAGGACAAGAGCACCGAATATGGTGGGCTTCTTCTCTTCGAGAAGGAGGGGAGCGATCGACTCGTGTTCAATCACGTCAGATCCATATCAGAAGATGACGGCAGCTATATGAGCCCGTTGAGTGCCTTTCTCTCCGGCGGGGCGATGACCTATCATCTGCATGCCCTCGACGAGGATCATTCCCCCTACAGCGGACCCTCCGGCCGTCGTGGACAGGATGGCGCCGACTGGGGATACGTGCGCAGCTTCGGTGGAACCGATGTAGTGGTGACCACCTGTGGGCGCTCACAGGAGCATCCGGATCAGCTGCTCGTCAATGTCGACATGTATTATTACGATCAGGAGGGGGTCGGGCGTGTGATCGATCTCGGACTGATCGAGGTGCCGGTCAGTCTACCCCAATAGCGCGTTTTCCTTCCATCAACATCGTCTCGACCTGGTCCGTTGATGGGGCTTCGGCATAGATGCGCACGAGCGGTTCGGTGCCGGAGGCGCGGAAGAGGAGCCAGGAATCATCTTCAAATCGGAAGTGGTGGCCGTCCATCGTCTCATGATGCACGACCTTGAGGTCGCCGATCGCTTTGATATCGAGGGCGGCCATCGCTTCGCGTGCACGCGCGATCTCATCCGCAGAGAGTTTGAGATCGATGCGGCGATACCGACAGGGTCCGAACTCCTCTTGGAGGTCGCCGACCAGCTGTGAGAGGGTCTTTCCCGACGCGGCCATCAGCTCCAGGAGCATGAGTCCGGAGAAGATGCCGTCGCGCTCGGGGATGTGACGCGGGAAACCGTAGCCGCCGCTCTCTTCGCCGCCGACGAGCACGCCGGGGGCCTTCATCGCGGGGCTGATATACTTGAATCCGACCGGCGTGGTCTCGACCTCCGTGTCGTATTTCTTACCGATGCGGTTGACCATCATCGTCGTCGAGATCGACTTGATGATCTTTCCCGACCACTTCTTGTTCGTGAGCGCGTGCAGGATGAGGAGCGAATAGATCTCGTGCGTCGTGATGTATGTTCCGTGTTCGTCAACCGCACCGAGGCGATCGGCATCGCCGTCGGTGACCAGCCCCCCGTCGGTCCGTTTTGACGCGACGACCTGCGAGAGTTCATCGATGTAGGGGGGAATCGGTTCCGGATGGAGACCGCCGAAGTTCGTGTCGCTCTCGGTATGGATTTCGGTGACGGCCGGGCCCAATAACTTGGGAAAGTAACCGGTGCCGGCGCCATAGAGGGGATCGACCACGATCTGAAAGCCGGCCTTCTTGATGCGATCCGTATCGATGAATTCCGTGACGGCGGTGAGGTACTCGCCGTAGGGATCGAACGTGGAGAAGAGGGGGTTGCCCTCGATGGAGGCATACTGGACTTCGCGCCCGTTCGCATCATTCTGCACGATATGGGCTTCAATCGGCGCCAGATATTCGGCGGAAGCCGCGCCGCCATAGCTCTCCTTGAACTTGATGCCGTTCCACTGCGGTGGGTTGTGGCTGGCCGTCACCATGATGCCGGCCGCGCATCCATTCTTCTTCACATACCACGCCACCGTTGGCGTCGGACAATAGGTCGCCGAAAGAACGGTCTCGATACCATTTCCGAGGAGGATCTCGGCGATTTGTTTTGCTGTCTCGGGGCTCTTCAGGCGCCGGTCGTAACCGATGACGACGGGTTTGCCCGCCTCGGGGAGGGTCGGATAGACGTCGGCAAACGCCTGGATCACCTTGCCGATATTCTCGGGGATGAAATCCTCATCGATGATTGCCCGCCAGCCGTCGGTTCCGAATTTGATCTGCGACATGAAATGATCTCCTTGAGATGTTTCGCCCTTCACCCTTCGCCCTTCGCCCTTCACCCTTCAGCTGTCTTCCACCCTCCATCCCATGATCTTGCGCGTGAGGCGAATGGCGGTCAGCATGCCCGTGCCCTCGGCGTGGCCGAGCCAGGCGATATCTTCGGCGGTGCCGTGTGCAGGGGAGGTGCGGATATAGGGGAGCCCGAGCGTGATGTTCACGGCGTGGTGGACGCCCATCATCTTGACCGGGATGAGCCCCTGGTCGTGATACATCGCCACGATGGCATCGTAGTCGAAGGCGCCGAGCTTGGCGAAGAGTCCATCGGCGGCCAGCGGTCCCACGCAGTTGATCCCTTCTTTGCGCGCGCGTTCCAGGGCCGGGATGATCGTCGTCTGCTCCTCGGTGCCCAACGCGCCGCCTTCACCCGCGTGCGGGTTGAGCGACATGACGGCGATGCGTGGCTCGGGGCACGCAAAGTAGCTGTCCAGTGCCTCGTGCGTGCGGCGAATGGTGGCTAAAATGCGATCCTTGGTGATCGCCGTGGGGACATCCTTGAGGGCCTTATGCATCGTGACGAGTGCCACGCAGAGGTGCCGCGTTGGGCCGTCCTCGCCTGCGGCGGCGGCGCGTTCCGAGGCGAACATCATGACGGGATTTCGCGCATGCGCCGCGTGCGCCAGATACTCGGTGTGACCGAGAAACCCCTTGGCGATCATCTGCAGCCGCACCTTATTGACAGGCGCGGTGATGAGCGCACCCGCTGCCCCCTGGGCGATGTCCTCCTGGGCTGCATCGAGAGCCGCCAGCGTTGTGCGCGCGGCCTCCTGGTCGGTGATCTTGATGATGGGTGGCGTGATGCTGGAGGTGATGACGAGCTGCTTCGGATCGAACTCGGTACCCGCGAGCTCTGCCGCCGCCGAGAGCACGGCGCGATCGCCGTAGATGCGAATGTGTTTCCGCTCTGGCTCGGACAGACTCGCCCAGGCCTTGGCTACGACCTCAGGGCCGATGCCCTTGGGGTCTCCCATCGTGATGGCGATGATGTTTTTCATATTCTTATGAGATGGCGAGATGGCTTGATCGTGAGATGGCTCAATCGTTAAAATCGATTGTACGATGTGGCCATCTCACTATCTTGCTATCTCACCATCTAGCGAATTTCAATAAACGCGCGTTGGCGTTGGCGGAGGAGATAGCTGTTGAGCGTCTCCTCGATGCGTTCATCATAGACCTGCGAGTAGATCTCTTCGCGCAGGCGGTCGAAGTCCTCGGCCGAGAGCTCGGGAAGCGAGATGAGTTTGACGATGATGATGGCGTTGGGCGTGAGGATCGGCGCGGAGACCTGGCCGACCTTGAGCGTGCGTACGACGGCGGCGACCTCTTCGGGGAGATCCTTCAGGCTGATCATACCCAGGTCGCCCCCTTCAGTCGCATTCGGACCCTTGGAATGTTTTTTGGCGAGTCCGCTGAAATCGGAGCTCTTTCGGGCGCTGACGACGATGCCGCGTGCCGTTTTATAGAGGGCTTCAAACTGTTCCTGCGACGTGATGCCCGCAAGCGGCATCGCGATCTCCGCGATGTGTGCATTGTGTTGCCCGCGAAACTGCTCCTGATGCTGCTGATAGAAGTCGCGCAGATCCTGATCGGTGATCTTCACCTGTGGTCCGATGACCTGATTGATGTATTTGATGCGTTTGATTTCCTGCTCGATGTCTTTCTTGTATTCGGAAAAGGCCATGCCCTTGCGGGCGATCTCGCCGCGCAGCTGTTCGATGGTCATCTTGTTCTGATAGAGCACGTTGGCGATGGCGCGCGCCAGGTCGTCTTCGGTCACCTCGATTTTGGCTTCGAGGACCAGCTGGTTGAAAAGGCGTTCATCGATGAGTCCTTCGAGAACCTGGCGGCGTTGCATCTCGTTGGGCACCGCAGCTTTCTTGCGGGTTTCGCCCTTGGTCACCTGTTCGAGGGTACGGTTGAGTTCCACCTGTGTGATGACCGAGTCGTTCACGATGGCCACGATGCGATCGATGATCTCGGCGCGGACCGGACGTGCGAATGCCAGGAGCGAGGTGGCGCAGAGCAAGGGGCAGAGAAAGGTGCTGAGAACGCGCAGGCGTCTGCCCGCGTTACGGGATGGCATCGAGAGTAACTCCCTTCAACTGGGTTTGGTCGATCGAGGCGGTGGTCTGGTTGGTTATCTTCTCCACCCATGTGGCAAAGGCGGCTTCGCTGCGCTGCTCCCGCAGCTTCAGCCGAATAGCATCGGTAACCTCCCCGAGCGATCGCTGACGCGGAGGGCGTCGGTCGAGCAGCTGGAAGATCTGGTAGCCGTAGTCGGTGTCGAGCACTTTGCTGATCTCGCCTATTTGGAGGCGCTGACAGATCGTGATGAACATCTCCGGATAGGTACGTGCGTCGAACAGCCCCAGGTCTCCGCCGCGCTGTGCATCAGGGCTCATCGAGAAGGCGCGTGCGAGTTTGGCGAAATCTTCACCGCGCTTGAGCTTGGCGTGGATCTCCTCGGCGGTCTCGCGTGAGTCGACGAGGATCTGGCGTGCGTGAAACTGGGTGGGCAGACGAAAATCCTGGATGTGCTTGCGGTAGTACGCGGCGACCTCCTCGTCGCTGACGGGGATGGCGTCGATGACCTCCTGCTGGATGAGCTTCTGGATGGCCAGCCGCCGGCGCTGTGTCTCCTCCCAGTCTTCGGCATCGATGCCATAGTCGCGCAGGGCTTGATTCATCTCTTCAGCGGAGGCTTCTCCTCGCTGTGCACTCAGGTGTTCGGCCATCTCCTCAGGGGTGATCACGATGCCGACGCGATCGGCTTCCCAGAGGAAGAGCTGCTCGTCGATGAGCCCTTTGAGCGTCTGCTGGCGAAATTCGCCGAAGTTCGCCTTGTCGCGCAGCAGGACCGGGTCATACTTTTCACGAGCCATCTTCATGCGCGAGACGAGCTGAGCCGCCGTGATCGGCTTTCCGCCCACGGTGGCCACGACGGGCGAATCGGCGCGCGAACACGCCCCGAGGGTTAACGTGGCGCAGATGACGACGATAGTGTGGATGACGTGGCGCATCTCTTTCCTTAACATGATGTCATTCCCGCGGAGGCGGGAATCTCGATTGTTCAAGTACTTCGAGATTCCCGCCGGAGCCTGCCCTCGAATGATTGAATCGGGGGCGGGAATGACGACAAAAGCTCTCCTTACAGTCCGTCGTCGCTAACACGCTCTGCAAACCGGCTCAAGGCCTTTTTGGCCGCTGAAATGACGGCATTGTCGCCCGTCAGCCCTGGTGCGAGCAGGAGGAGGCGATCGGGCGGAATCAGCCGGCAGGTCTGCGGCTGGGCGGCGATGAGCTCCAGGAGCGTCTCGGTGGCCAGCGGGCAGGAGGGGTCGAGCTGGCAGGAGAACTGGCGGCCGTCAAAGACGATCTGTCGCAGACGCAGCTGCCGAGCGAGGATGCGCACCTCCATGAGCCCCAAGAGGGTCTGGGCTTGGGTCGGCAGGACCCCAAACCGGTCGGTCATCTCCTCGCCCAGGGCCTCGATCTCTTCGGCCGATTCGCGACCGGCCAGCCGTCGATAGAGGTCGATGCGGGTGCCCGGATCGGCGACATAGTCCTCCGGCAGGAAGGCCGCCACCTTCAGGTGCAGCTCCGGATCGATCTCCTCGGTGATTGTGGCGCCTTTCAGTCGTCGAATGGCCCGGTCCAGGAGCTTGGCATAGAGCTCATATCCCATCGCGGCGATGTGGCCGGATTGCGCGCTGCCCAGGATATTGCCCGCGCCGCGAAACTCCAGGTCGTGCATCGCGATCTGAAATCCCGAACCCAATTCCGTGAAACGCTTGAGGACCGTGAGGCGTTTTTTGGCGATCGCCGTCATCGTCCCCTCCGGAGGGGTGAGCAGGTAGGCGTGGGCCTTCTGGTTGGAGCGCCCGACGCGTCCGCGCAGCTGATAGAGCTGGGCGAGTCCGAAGGTGTCGGCCCGATGGATGATGATCGTGTTGGCGCGCGTGATGTCCAGGCCCGATTCGATGATCGTCGTGCACAGCAGCACGTCGGCCTTGCCCGCGAGAAAGTCGATCATCACGCCCTCGAGGTCGCTCTCCTTCATCTGGCCGTGGCCGACGATGATACGCGCCTCTGGAATGAGGCGTTGCAGACGTTGGCGCATCGAGTCGATCGTCTGCACGCGGTTGTGCACGAAGAAGACCTGGCCGCCCCGCGCCATCTCGCGTCGCACCGCTTGGCCGATGACGCCCTCGTCAAAAGGGGAGACATAGGTGGCGATCGCCTGACGATCGGCTGGCGGCGTATTGATGATACTGATATCCCGAATGCCGGCGAGTGAGAGGTTTAAGGTACGCGGGATCGGCGTGGCCGTCAGCGTCATGACATCGACGGTCGCGCGCAGCTTCTTGATGCGTTCCTTATGCCGCACGCCGAAACGGTGTTCCTCGTCGATGATGAGCAGCCCCAGGTCGCGAAAGCGCATGTCCTTTTGCAACAGACGGTGCGTCCCGATGATGATGTCGACCGTTCCGCGCGCGAGGCCTTCGAGCGCCGCGGCCGATTCCTTGCGTGCAACAAAGCGCGAGAGCATCGCGATGTTCAGCGGTGCGTCGGAAAAACGTTGTTTGAATGTTTCGAAGTGTTGCAGCGCGAGCACCGTGGTGGGGACGAGGACGGCGACCTGCTTGCCCGCCAGCGCTGCGCGAAACGCCGCGCGCATGGCGACCTCGGTCTTGCCGTACCCCACATCGCCGCAGACGAGTCGATCCATCGGGCGATCCGTGCCCATGTCGTTCATCACATCCCTGATCGAGCGTTCCTGGTCGGGCGTCTCATCATAGGGAAAGGCTGCACAGAATTCCTCGTAGGCCGCTCCCCCGTCGGAGAAGGCAAAGCCGGGGAAGACCTTGCGCGCCGCATACAGGTCGACGAGTTCGCGCGCCATGATCTGGATCGCGCGCGAGACCTTCTTGCGCAGACTTGTCCAGCGCGTGCCGCCCAGGCGGTCGAGCATCGGGGCCGCATCGCTCGAACCGATGTAGCGCCCCACGAGGTTCAAACGATAGACCGGAAGGTAGAGCTTGGCCTCGCCCAAGTATTCGATGAGCAGGTAGTCGCCCGCTTCATCTCCCACGGTCATGTGCTTGAGTCCCACGAAGCGTCCGATGCCGTGCTGCTCGTGGACGATCAGGTCTCCCTCGGTCAGTTCCGCAAGCGATGAGAACGGTTCCATCGGTCGCGCCGCCGGTGCGCGCGTGGCTTTTTTGTGCCCGAAGATCTCCTCGTCGGTGATGATGACGAGCCCCTCGTCCATCCACTGGAATCCGGCGCTGGGACGTCCGATCCGCAGATGGACCGACGACGCGCTCATGTCGGCGAGCGTCTCGAAAGGGGCATCGAACGGAGTGATCGTCACGCCGTGTCCGCGGAAGAGGTCGGCGATGCGCTCGGCTTGCACGGCAGTGTGGCAGGTGAAGAGGATGTGCGCGCCTTCGCGTTGGAACTCGCGCAGGCGACGCACCAACGGCGAGAGCATGTCCTCGTTCGCGGCATGTGCGGCGACGAGTGTGGAGATCTCCGCGTTGCTGCGCACCCGTGCCGTGCGTGCGGGCGTGGCCGTATCGGCGAGCGCTCCCATCCGCAGACGGCGAAACGACGCCAGCCCCGCCTCGAACGTTGCGGGCGTCATCACGATTTCCGCGGGCGTCACGATGCGCTCGGGGCTGGTCGATTCCGTGACGAGCGCGTCGATCTCCTTCTGATATTTTTCGATCGCCGACTCGACGTCGGTCTCGGCATCGACCACGACGATCGTGTCGCGCGGCAGCACATCGAAGAAGGTCGAGGTTTTCTCGTGAAAGAGCGGCATGAGCGTCTCGATGCCGGAGAAGGCGATCCCCTCGTGCAGCACTTCGATGAGGCTACGACGTTCGTGTGCGGCCAGTCCCGCCTCGTCGGCGCGCTCGCGCACGCGGTGCGCCGCACGGCTCCTGGCATCGGCATCGAAGGGAAAATCGCGCGCCGGGATGATCGTGAGCTTGGCCAGATCTCCACGCGAGCGCTGCGTGGCCGGTTCAAAGAAGCGCATCGAGAGGATGCGATCGTCGTCGAGTTCGAGGCGCACCGGTTTGTCGGTGGTGGGCGGCCAGAGGTCGACGATGCCGCCGCGCCGGGCGAACGTTCCCTCATCCTCCACCAGTCCGACATCCTCATAGCCGATGTCGGCGAGCCTTTGGCAGAGCGCATGTGGATCGAGCTTGCCCCCCAGGCCGATCTCATGCGTTTGGCTGGCGATAAAGTCGGGCGGCGGGAGTCGCCGCATAAGGGCGGTCGCTGAGGCGACGATGACGATCGGTTCGCGACGGCTTATGCGATGCAACACGCGCAGACGATCGGCCCAGTCGTCCGGATCGGGCGAGAGGCGTGAGAAGGGGAGCGCGCTCCCCTCCGGAAAGGGGGTGATGCGCGCGACATCCGCCGGGTGGGCGAAGAACATGATATCGTCGATGAGCTCCTGTGCCCGACGGGCATCGGCGGCGACGATGAGCAGCGGGTGGTCGCGCTCCTCGCGCATGAGCGTGGCGAGCATGAGCCCCGAGGCCCCGCCGGCCAGGCCATCGACGGCGAGCGATGTCTCGGTCGTGCGCAGGGCATTCAGAATGTCGCTTATTTTCGCGGGCATAGCGGATCGCTTCTACGCGCCGGGGGTGGGGGTGTCAAGGAAGCGACCGCCCGACGAAACTTTTGGGGGGCATTCAGCCGATAATAGATGATAGGCGTCTGCGCCGTTGTGTTTCCGGGCGGAACGTTCTATACTGCAGCTGAAAATGGAGGGAATTCAGGATGTTAGCAGCAGGTTGGCCAACACAGGGCACCTCGGTCCATGCGGAGCAGAGCCTCCAGAAATGGATGGATCTGGTCCAGCGCGGGGCCTCTGCCGAAGAATTGCAGAAGGCTGAGACCGAGCTCGCTGAGGCGATGCAAAAATCGCCCTTCGAGGTCGCCCAGCGCATGCCCTTCTTTTTGAAGCTCGTCCAGAAGCTCGAGGGAAACAAGGCCTATCAGCAGTTTCATCTCCCCGGTTCCGATCGCGTGGTGGTCGATCGCCGCGAGCAGTTCGAGGGGCGTCCTGAACAGCCGGCTGACGATGCGGGCAAGAAGGCGGCCGAGGAGACGGCTCGCGAGACGGCCAAGGAAGCGACGCGCGAGAAGGGGGAGGAGCTCAAGAAGAAACCTGAGATGCGTATGCGCCAGGGCAAGCTCGTGAAGGATAAGGGACGCATGGCATCGCTTGCTGCACGCGGTGCTGGTCCCGGAGCGGATCAGGGCGCGGCCACGGCCCGCGTGGAACGCATGCTCTCCGCATTCGAGCGGATGGTCATCGCTCGATTCGAAAAGGGTGCGCAGGTGGCCAAGGAGAGTGCCGACGGCAAGGCGCACTTTGCGGCCAAGACCGAAGGGCAGTGGAAGCAGTTTTTCAAAAACTTTCTCAGTCGCACGGTGAAAAAGCGTGCGCTCTTAAACGACATCCGTAGTTTTCTCATGCGCGGCGCGGTGGCCAAGGGCGGCAAGGGAGTCGCCATCGGCGATATGCACTTTTCGAGCGGGCGCGTGGAGAAGTTCGTGCGGTTCTCCATTCTGGCCGAGGCGCTGGCAAAATTTGCGGCGATGAAGCCGGGCGAGATGATGGGCAAGGGGGCGCTCAAGGATCTGACGGGCGAGGAGCTGATGTATCTCGCGCTCGCCGCCAGCCGCGGTCGTGAATTTGCGACCACGAAGAAACCGGAGCAGGGTCGGTTTATGGGCGGCAAGGCCGAGGCGCTCGCGGCGCAGAAGCTAGGCCTGACGCTCGACGATCAATTGCGCGAGAAGGCCAGACGCATGCGCCAGGGCAAGAAGGGCGGGAGCGGCGCCTTCGGCGATCTGTTAGGAGAGCACATCTACGGCGAGGATGCTCCGACGCGCTTCATACCCTGGTGGCATTGGGCCAATATCACCCAGTTCGGCGGCAAGCGGCGCTGGGTTTCCCTCGTCTTCTACGCCTCCCTCATCCTCGTCGCCCTCATGGGCATCATCGCCATGACCGTGCGCCTCATCAGCGCGATGTAAAAGAGATATCCCGAAAGCTCTGCGTTCCAAAGGGTGTCATTCCCGCGAACGCGGGAATCTCGATTGTCACGATCCACCGAGATCCCCGCGTTTGCGGGGATGACAACAAAACGAGTGTATCATGACGATTGTTGCGTGTTCCTGTTTTATTGCTTCTCCCTTGCCACCTTCAGAAAATTATCCAGATACGTTCCACTCTGATTGTAGGGATCGACGACCGCGCCGTGAAACTGTTCGGAATAGAGCGGGCGTTTCACACTCTTGATCGTCTGGATGTAGGACGTCTGGCTCGTCATCTGGAATTCATCATAACGCGGGTCTTTGAGGAAGAGCGGATTGATCGCCCAGCTGTGGATCTCGACGGCTTGAAAAGGATTTGGGAGGTTTGCAAAGATCGGGTCGTCGGCAAACTCCGGCAGGATCTGCACCTTCGCGGGCGTTTCGCCCTCGTGCAGACGGAAGATCGTGTCATCGAACCACCCCATCCAATAGGCGAAACTCATGCCGTAGGCGATGGCGTAGAACTCGTTGCCGGCGCATATGCCCATCATCGGAATGTCGCTTACCTCGCGATAGATTTCGAACTCCCCGTAATATTCGAACATCGGCAGATACTGCCAGTCAGCGTTGTTGCCGCTGAAGATGATGCCCATCGGTTTATTTCGCAGCGCGCGCACGACCGCCAGCGATGCCTCGTGGTGCGGGACGGTGACGGTCTTGAGGTTTCGGTCCTCCACGAATTTCTTGAGCTGCGTATAGGTGAAGCCGTTCATCTGATTGCCGATGATGAGGACGTAGTCATCATCGGGAACATTCGGGATGGGAGGGGTGGCGCGCACATAGGGGATCACGACGTTGAGCTGCGCCTGCAGCGCGTTCTGCGCGAGGATCGCCAGGCGATAGTAGCGCGCATTGACGGGCGTAAAATCGACGACGTTGCGATAGGTGTCGTTCGCCTTTACTTCCGTCCCGGAGATGTCGGTCCAACTCTTGCCGTCGTTGCTCGCCTGCCAAACGAAATGCGTGAGCCACCCCGGTGCCGTGGTCGTGCTGCGTGTCGAGAGCATCCAGAAGCGTGCGACCGGCGTCGGTTTTCCCATGTCGAGCATGATCCAGGGGAACTTCTCTCCGGCGGCCGGCGGTTCGCTGTTCCAGAAGCTCAGCTGTCCCTGGTCGTCCCAGTCGATAATGTTCTGCGGATTCTCGCCGCCCGAAGCGGTCGCCTGCACGACCGGCGCGCGCAGATATCCGGAATAGGTGCGCGAGTGTTCCACGTCCAGATGGAAGCGTGTCTGCACCCAGGGGCTTTCGCGGCCGTTGCCATCGACGGTCTTGGCGCGCCAATAATAGGTGCCATCATTCAGCTCATGCTGCGGCTCGATCTGTTTGGAGGTGGCATACTGATCGAGCGGCTTGATCCCGGCATAGGTGATGGTGGTGTCTGACGCGAACGCAGGGTCCGTCGAGATTTCAAAGGTGAGGGTGAAGTCGCCGTCCATTCGTTTCGGATTGCTCGCCGAGAGAATGGGGCGTCGATTGGTCAGCACCATGTCGAACTGCGGATTGTTGTCGAGCGTGGGCGGGGCGAGAGCCTCCCCGCGGGAACAGGGCTTTGAACAGGCGACCACTCCGACGGCGAGCGTGAGTGCAACGGCGATGAGTCCCGAACGTGTGATCATTCGCTTCATGAAATCCCCCCCTTAATAATGATGCGCCAGAGTATGCGTTCATAGCGCGGGGGTGTCAACGGAGCAGGGAGTCAGAGGACCTGACGATGGCCGACGCAGCCGAGGGGGGCGTTCATGTCCTCATCCGATGACGGCGTCATGTAGCAGTCGATGACGCCCTGATCGATGATGATGAGCATGAGCATCGGGGCGGGCATGCCGCGGAGAAGGCGTACAGCGGAGGCGAGCCACCCTTCGACTTTGGCGCCGGCGCCGCCGATCGTTCGGACGAGAAAATCCATGACGCTCTTGTCGATGGCCTTCGCCAATTCGGCGCCGAGCAGTTTATCACCGGCAATGAGCGCTGCGAGTCCGCTGCTAAATCCCACCCATTTGTTGGCATCGTGGCCGTCGGTGAGCGCGTCGATACCCAGTTCATTCCCGACCGCGTTGCTGATCCCGCGGCCCACGGCATCGCCCACGATGGGGAAGGGGGAGATGCGTGCCATCTGCACGATAAACGGCATGCTTCCGTAACGAGCGGCGACGAAGATGCTTCCCGTCATAAGGCCGCCGAAGTGCATGGTGTCGATCTGTGTTTGTGTCTCCGTGTGAAACCCAGCAAGATCTCTGATGACCTCGTGGATCACGATGAGAGAGAGGGGTGCGGCGCGTGTTGCTCCGCGCATGGTGGTGGCGCCCATGGTGCGCACCTTGCTCGCGGCGGTTCCCAAAATCGTCGTGGGCGATGCGAGCCCCCGACGGACCATGATCGCGGAGTCCTTGGTGGCGAGCGTCCTGATCGTCTCGCCGGTCCCTTCGATGACGACCTTCTGCACATTTTGGATCGGATCGCCATTGATGACGCTCGTGACGGGTTTGGGCTGTCCGTTCGCATCGACGAATTCCAGCGTGTGTTTGGTCCCCGGCATCACGGGGATCATGCGCGTGTCATCCAAGAGTGCGAGTTTCGACCCGGGTGCGATGACGGTCTGGTCGCCGAGCGCGTAGCGGATGCCGCGGCGGAAGGCGTCGAAGAAGGGTCCGAGTCCGGGCGTCAGACGCAAGGGTCCTGGAAGTTTCGGATTCACCGGCACGAGGAGGATCTGTCCGCCGCGCTCTGGTAACGGCACGTATGTCACGCCGCCGATGGAGGTGGAGTTGGCCAGTGTGATCACTTCGCCGACGGCAATTGGCTTGCCGCCGTCCACGCGCACGTAGAAGGTCTTGGCCTTCCAGACGCCGCCCACCATTCCGCGCAGATAGGTCGGGATGCTGATCTTGCCCGTCGCCGTGCGTCGGCTCTCTGCAGCGAGGAACACCTCTCCGGAGACGCCGTTGCCCTGGCTGTGAAGCACGAGCTGTGGCTCACCCCCATTGAAGCGCGCGGTGACGACATCGAGTTCGACCGGAACAGCGGTCGTTAAAAACCGACTCATGTGTTTCGCTTGAGGCGGCACACCCAATTCGCGGCGCATGTCGCCCGCGGTGCCGCCCATGTAGGGAATGGGGCGCACGTGCCACCCCTCCTTCGCGAGCGTGTAGGCGGCAGTACTCGAATCGACGAAGGAGCCGTCCCCGCCACAGGCGATAGCATACGGAGGTGTGTCCGTTTTGCGCATCGCTTCGGCCAACGCCCTGATGCGTGCGCCAGGATTCTTCTTCGTCTCGATGAATTCGACGTCGCCCATGAAAACGACATGGCCCTCGTCTGCCTGCAGGGCGAAGGTATCGTGCAGTTTGCCGGCGTAGCGGATCGCCTTCCCGCCGCCGGCGATCGGATTGGATGAGACCACGACCGGTCGGTCGATGACGAATGGTTCCGTCTTCACCGGCACTTGTGGATTGGCGACGAGGATGCTCCATCGCAGCGGCGCGAGCGTGTCTTCGACCGCTTCGGGGGTCATGGTGATATACGTATCGAAGGGAGTGACCGGAGAGGACGGCGATGCCTCATCGATCCACGCCACGGGCGGTGTTTCCGCTTCCGGCTCAAACGACGAGTGCACAGTGTTCGGCGTCCGGCAGATTTTGTTTCTCTCATCATACATGGCGGCGGTCGTATAGGATAAACTCTCCGAAAGAGGCAAGGAATATTACAGGGATAGCGCGGCAAGTTCGCTCATGACAGCCTTATAATGCGGGATACAAGAAAGTTTGTATTCTCTTCGTTGACGTCGACGGCAAATGAAATAGGTTGTGATGGTCGGGGAACGGTTGAACGGTGAGGTGTATGTGGTCGTTTCTTTCCAAATGGCGGCGATGTCAGCGCCTGTGTTCTTTGGTTCCGCGGATCCCGCCTTCGGTGCTGACGGCGTCGATCTGGATCTCTCGCCCGTTCCGTCCGAGCCCGAATCGAACTGGGCGCGATCGTTTCAAGAAAGAGCTCCTGCCCTGTTTCATCGGTTTGCCCCCAAAGACAATCGCGGTCTGCGGCACGTGCCGTTCGCCAAGGCCGTCGAAGCGGATCTTCGTGCCGGCGTCATCAACCGCACGCTGGGCACCGATGAAGCGCTGCGCGTCGTCACGGAAGAGAAGGTCGGTGACGAGCACGTCTATTTTACGATCACGGATCTCAAGGTGGAGCCGACGAGAACGGATTTCACGCTGACGTTCATTGCCCGGGGAGCCGACGATCACGGCTATGAGATATCGCGGCGGTTTTCGCTGCTGTGCAATCGCGGGCCAGAACTCTTCCGTCGGGCACATCAGATCGACGAGCGGGCTCGATTGATCATCGATCAATTCAAGCGCGGTCAGGCGCTGTTCCACAATGCGACCCGGCGCGTGACGTTTCAAGGTGAGGTAAAGAAATATACGGCGTACTACAAGTATGGCCGGACGGGAGGAGCGGAGCTGCGCGGCGCGGGATATGCCGCGGCGATGGGTCTCAAGGTTCCCTCGTATGTTCGATCGACGACGCCGCATGCTTTTTGGATGCCGGCGATGGAGGGACGACCCCTTGTCGATCTCTTCCGAGAGAGCATCAAGCAGGGACGGGACTTCCCGCTTCAGCGCTATCTCCTAGGAGATCGTGATCGTTTCCTCCCGCTCTTCGAGGGATTGGGCCGGGCGATCGCGGTCGATTATCTGACCAATAGCCATGACCTCCATTGCGAAAACGTACTCTTGCCGATGCAGGCGCCGGTCGGTGTCCTGGATTTCGAGAAGACGGGCATCTTTGGCTCGGAGGTGTACGATATGCCTGCCAAACCCCCGATCGACTTCGCCATCGAGCGGATCGCCCTGTCGCTGCAATGGCTCTTCCCCCTGAACGGGATGACGGCGTACAATGTTTCGCTCCCCGAGGGATTCTTGGGGCGTCTGCTCGCGGGAGCGGAGGCGGTGTTTGCCGAGAGCGTCGAGCGCCGGGAAGAGTTGGCTTCACTCGCGGCATCGTTCGGCGGCGATTACTTCGCGCGCGCGATCTTCCATGGGACGCAGGCGTATTGCCGGATGGGATACGATCGCTTCAGTGCCATTCCGCACTACGCGATGCGCGTGACCGGCGACCGATTTGAGGAGTTGATCCGCGGGCGAATCGATTCCGTCCGGGAGATCAAACCCGGAGATCTCATCGGCCGACTTCGCGCCTCCCCGCACATCGCGCCCGTCTATCTCCAAGAGATGAGTGCCGAGGCGCTACGAGCCGAGGCGGAAGAGGAGTGATCGCCGCATCCGATGGACGACTGGTTTCTGGGACTTCCGGGGGAGTCTTCCAAGGCGGGATATATTTCCAATAATATCAAGTAGTTAAAGAGCCAATCCGACATGTATGCGGCATTCAATTCGGCAGTGCTGTCGTCAGATACGATCGAATATGACGATGGCGTTGTTAGCCCTCGAGCGGAGTAAGGACGAATAAAGAGGCAACTTTTTGTCGGCCGGGCCGATAATCGGTCATTGGGAGGTCAAGGATGTCGATTGCTCTATCTGCACCGATTTCTGCGTTTGGCACGGTGGGGTCGCTTGATCTGTTTCCGCAACCCGCAGCCGGGGACGACGCGGCGCAGGATCTCTTCGTCGCGCAGACCTATGGATTCGAACGCCCGGATCTGGATGCCAACCTCGCTTTTGCCTCTATGCCGTTGCGCGCCGAGCGGTTTGCGGCGGAGGCGGCGGTGACGCCCGCCGATCTCGCGGAGACGCGGATCGCTTCGACCGCGATCGAGCGCGAGGTGGATGCCGGATGGAATGCCGGCGGTCCTCTTGCTGCGCTCAAGGGATCCGTCGATGCGCTGGTGACGAGGGTCGTGGCCGATCATGCGCTGGTGATCGTCGCGCCACACCATGCGGGACGCATTCCGGCCGATGCCGACACCGTTTCTGCGGCGGCGGCGATCTGGAAGCGGCTCGCGCACGAGGCGCACGCGCAGGGTCGAACGTTGCGCGTGATCGACGATCCGACCGAGGCGCGCGATGACGGAGCGCTCTCTCTCTGCCTCCTCCCGATCTCGGACGACATGAAGGGCTACACCGACGAGGATCGGGCGCGGCTCGATTTGCCCCATCTGCAAGGCATGCGCGCCCTCTTCGTGGGGGATATTCGCTTCAACGCCGTCGATGATTTTCAGCGCAGTGGTGATTTTGGTTTCGATGCCATCGTCGTTCAGGATCACCACCAGTGGGACGATGCGTTTGTGCAGACGATCGATGCGCGCGCGTCCGATGATCTCATTCTCATCAATAATCATCACGTCCTGGGTCGCTCAGATGCGAGCCTCTACTGCTCGGGGGCTTTCTGCGCCGATCTGTATTCGACGGGCGATCCGGTATTCGCTTTCATCAAACGCCTGGCGCTCGTCGGCGACAAGTTCCATACACACTTTCCACGCACGATGGCGGGGTTCGATGTCGCGGCGGCGGAGCCCGTCGCCGACACGCTCAATCTCGTCGGGCCCTACCTCGGCGGGAAGTCAGCGGTTGCAGCGCGCAGCTGTCTCCGGGAGATCGTTCAGGGGCTTGCTGCGAGCGAATCCATTGCGGCATTCGAGGAGAAACTCGATGCAATCATGGCCGTGCACTTCGGCGATCACTTTCGTTCTTGGTCGGGAGATATTGCACGCGAGGTGCACCGTTCGATCGACCTCTTCAAACGCTCGGATGATCCTGTCTTCTTCCACCGGATCGATTCAACCGATGCGATCACGATCCTCGTGAGTAAACTCGTCTACGCCCAGCTCGCCGACAACGGTGGCTACGGCGACCGCGTCCTCGTGCACTATCGCGAACTCGATGGCGGTCACGTCGACGCGATGTTGGCGCGCGATCCGCACAACGACGCGATCGATCTGACGCGCCTGTGCCTTTCGAGCCCCGGCGGGGAACGGTGGGGCGGCGGCTATCCCAACCGCGGAGGCTTCAACACCGCTTCGGCAAAGGAAGATGTCGAACAATGGTGGGGGAGCGAGCGCGATTCCGCCCAGCGCGTTGGAATCATATTCGACTATGTTCGGCGGGTGGTTTCGGGGCGCGGGATCTGAGACGTCCTACAGTTTTCTCTTCCTCCATGTCTTTACGAACGCGGGAATTCCCATCATCTGCGAGAGGATTCCACCGGTCAGTCGCCGGGCGAGCGTGGTGAAGTTTCGGAGGAAATCGGCGTCGTAGGGATACCACCAGAAGTCCTTGCGGTTCAATCGATTGGTGTGCGTGTGGTGCACGTGGACGAGTTCGTGCAGACCGAAGCGGGAGTGCGAGCGGCCGAACCCCGAATTCTTGCAGCCGCCCCACGGGGTCTGTGAGAGCGCGTGCGTGAAGACGCAGTCGTTGATCATCACCGTGCCCGTGCGGATGGCGCGCGCCATCTTCTGTCCTGTCCTGATATCGCGCGTCCAGATCGAGGCGGTCAGGCCAAAGGCGGAGTCGTTGGCAAGATGCACGGCCTGCGCGTCGTCGGAAAAGGGCATGATGGGCAGGAGCGGCCCGAAGGTCTCGTCGCGCACGCAGGTGAAGCTGTGATCGACGCCGGTGAGGATCGTCGGCGGAAAGAAATACCCCGGCAGATTTTCGAGGCGCTCGCCGCCGCAAGGGATCGTTGCCCCTCGCCCGCGGGCATCGGCCACATGGGCTTCCACCACATCGCGTTGCGCCTCGGTCGTGAGGGGGCCGACATCGATATTGGGATTCAGTCCGTTGCCGACGCGCAGCGCCATCGTTTTTCGCACGCAGCGTTCGACGAACTCTTCGAAACGCGATTCATGGACGTAGCAGCGCTCGACCGATGCGCAGCACTGCCCCGCGTTGGTGAACGCGCCCCAGACCGCGCCGCTGGAGGCGACGTCCAGGTCGGCGTCGACGCGCACGATCATCGGATCCTTTCCGCCCAGTTCCAATACGCACGGCGTCAGGTTTTCGGTGCAGGCGCCCATGACGTGACGACCGACGCCCACGCTTCCGGTGAAGAGGAGTTTGTCCAGGTGCGAGCCGATCAGCGCTTCGCCGGTGGAGGCATCGCCGGGCAGGTGGTGAAAGATTCCAGCGGGAAGCTCGGCGGCTTCGAACATCTCCGCGACGTTGGCGCCCACGAGCGCGGTCGTCGACGAGGGTTTGAGCAGGACCGCGTTTCCACAGATGAGCGCCATGGCGATTTCACCGGCGGGGATCGAGAAGGGATAGTTCCAGGGACTCACAATGCCCACGACCCCCAGCGGCGTGAAGTTGATGCGCGAGCGGCGACGGAGTGTGCCCATGATGCCGATGGGAATCCGAAACGAGCGGAGATGCCCTTCGGCATGGTGGGCAAAATGATGGATGAGATCGGCCACCGGATAGATCTCGGCGGTGAGCGCCTCGGCCAGTGGTTTTCCATTGTCGGCAGCGATGGTGCGCGCGATTTCGTCGATGTGGTCGAGGAGATATTCGCGCGCGCGCAAGAGGTATCGCCCGCGCTCATGAAAGGAGAGCTGTCCCCAACACCCTTGTGCGGCATGGGCAGCGGCAACGCATTCCTTGACCATCGCGGGCGTCGTGATCGGCGTGCGTCCGATCGTTTCGAGTGTCGCGGGATTGATGCTGACGATTGTATCCATAAAAGCCGTAACTCGTAGCTCGTAATTCGTGACTCGTGATTCGTGGTATCGATTAGCGTAAGGTGATTTACGAGTTACGAGTTACGAGTTACGAGTTACGATTCACGGTATTTAAGCCATCGGGCCGAGCTTGCGCCCTCCGATGACATGTAGATGCAGGTGGAAGACTTCCTGTCCGGCGTCTTTGTTGCAGTTGATCAGCGTGCGATAGCCGCTCTCGTGCACGCCCCGCTCGCGCGCGATCTTTCGCGCTGCTTGCACCATGCGCGAGACCAGTTCGATCTTGTCGTCGGCCAGCGCGTCGAGCGTGGGGATGTGTTCCTTCGGGATGATGAGCACGTGGGTCGGGGCGACTGGATTGATGTCGTTGAAGGCGATGATCTGCTCATCTTCATAGACTTTTTCCGCTGGGATCTCACCCTTTGCGATTTTACAGAAGATGCAGTCAGCCATAAAACCTCCGTGAACCGTGAACCGTGAACAAAATAATACAACAGGGTTTTGTTTGCTGATCACCGCTCACGGTTCACTGTTCACCGTTTACATATCCGTCAGCGTCGCTTCGTCGGAGCTCTCCAGCGACAGGTCGGCGAGCATGGCGATGGCGCCGCGCAGATCGATGTGCCCTTCGGCCAGCGATCGGTCGAGCACGAGCGCATCCAGGCGCGGCGCACCGAGCAACGCGATACGCTGCATGTCGGCGAGCGAGCTGATCTCGGAGGTGCAGAAGATGCGCGCGGTGGCCTTGTTGCAGAACTCGAGCAGCTGGTCGAAGTTGTCATTTTCCATCGTCCCGGAAGGACCGACGTCGGAGTAAAGGATGAAGCGCACGCCTTGGTCGATGAAGCGTTCCGCATAGTCGAGCGCGGTCTTGTTGGCGACGACCGTGTAGCCAGGAATGGTGACGCGCCCGGCTTTGACATCGATGTGCACGGCGACGCGGGCCGGAAACTGTTCGATCACTTCCTTGAGGAATGCGGGCTGCTGATACGCCACGCTGTCGAGCGCGACGAGTTCTATTTCGGCATTCATGAACGACTCGACCGACTGTGTCGTCTTGAAACTTCCGCCGACATAGACGGCTACTTCGAGTTCATGATGAATGCGCGTGATGATAGGCAGATGCGGGCTGGTGCCGACATGAGGAATGCCCAGATCGACGATTTGGATGGCCTCGGCGCCAGAGTCCGTCATGGCCTGCGCCGTTGCAAACGGATCGTCCTGAAAGAGGGGGGAGGTCGTTCCCTGACGCGCGGCCACCTTGCCGTCACGCAGATACATCTTCGGTACGAGGATCATGGTTGTTTCCTCCTCAGCGGGAGACGGAATCCTAGCATAGGTGTGCGGAGAGCTCAAAGCGAAAGCAACGCGATTCGGTGTCGATCAGAGCACATCGTCGGTTTGGCGTTCGATCTGTGCGCCGCACGCGGAGAGTTTCTCTTCAATCCGTTCGTAGCCGCGGTCGAGATGATAGATGCGGCGTATCTCCGTTGTGCCCCGCGCTCCGAGGCCCGCGAGCACGAGCGAGGCGCTGGCACGCAGATCGGTGGCCATGACGGGCGCGCCCTTGAGCTCACCGACGCCCGTGATCACCGCGACGCCGCCGTCGGTAGAGATCTTGGCCCCCATGCGCGCCAGCTCCGGCACATGCATGAACCGGTTTTCGAAGATCGTCTCCGTGATGATGCTCGTCCCCTTGGCCAGCGCCATGAGCGCCATGAACTGCGCCTGCAGGTCGGTGGCAAATCCCGGGTGGGGGGCGGTGGTGATGTTGATGGCGCCCAACCGGCCGTTTCCGAATGCCTTCACTCGGTTGCCCTCGGTCTGGATCTTCATGCCGGTTTCGCGCAGCCGTGCGATGAGCGTGCCCAGGGCATCGACGGGGAAATCCTGAATGTTGAGTTGGCCGCCGGTGATGGCAGCGGCGATCAGCATGGTGCCCGCTTCGATCCGGTCGGGGATAATGCGATGCGGGGCGGGGGTAAGCTTGTCCACGCCGTGGATCGTGAGGACGTCGGTGCCGATGCCTTCGATATTGGCCCCCATGGCCACGAGGTGATGGGCGAGATCGCTTACCTCCGGTTCGCGCGCGGCGTTGCGCAGGATGGTGGTGCCATCGGCGAGCACGGCGGCCATGAGGATGTTTTCGGTTCCGGTGACGGTTACCGTATCGAAGGTGATCTCGGCGCCATGCAGATGCCGGGCGAAGATCTCGACGTATCCGTCGGCGAGTTCCACCTTGGCGCCCATCGCTTCCAGGGCCTTGAGGTGCAAATCGATGGGGCGTGCCCCGATGGCACATCCGCCCGGGAGCGAGACGCGTGCGCGCCGCAGTTGGCCGACGAGCGGACCCAGCACCAGGACCGATGCGCGCATCGTCTTGACGAGATCGTAGGGCGCTTCCAGGGCGTTGAAGCGCTGGGTACGGATGGTGAGCGTTTCTCCCGGTTCGATTTCGGCGCCGATGTGGTGCAGCAGCTTTCCCATCGTGTGGATGTCGCGCAGCTGCGGGACGTTTTCAAAGACGTGGTCGCCCGGTGCCAGGAGCGCCGAGGCCATCAGCGGGAGTGCTGCGTTCTTTGCACCGCTGATGCGCACGTTGCCTTCGAGGGGGATGCCGCCTTTGATGATGAGTTTTTCCATGTGTTCGTGAGATAGCTTAATAGCTCAATCGTGAGATAGCTCAATCGAAAACCAAGTCAGGATGCGCGAAGGCTGATCACGCGGTCGATTCCGGCGAGATCCTGCGTGATGACGCTATCATTATAATGGGCCGTTTCGTCGGCGATGCGCTTGGCCTCTTGTGCCTGGCCGATGCCGACCTCCATGATCAGCCAGCCGCCTTTCCGCAGCCAAGCGGGGGCATCTTTGACGATTCGGGCGATGAAATCAAGGCCTGAGATGCCGCCGTCGAGCGCGGGCAGGGGGTCGTGTTTGCGCACCTCGCGGGGGAGCGTGGCGATGTCGGATGCGGGGATGTAGGGCGGATTGGCGGTGATGAGATCGAATGTTCGTGGTCTCGTGCTCTCGTGGTCTCGTGAGATCGCTTCGAACAGATCACCGTGAAAAAAGCTGATGCGATCCTTGGCAAAGGCGAGGTTTTGGCGTGCGACGGCGAGCGCCTTCTCCGAGATGTCGGTCACGGTGAACTGCACATCGGGCAGCTCGGCCGCCAGCGCTGCGGCGATGCAACCGCTGCCGGTGCAGAGATCTAGGACTCGTGAGATGGTGAGATGGTGAGATGGTGAGATGGCTGAATCGTGAGATCGTGAGGTCGTGTCAAGGGAAGCCAAAATCTCAAGGGCGCGTTCGACGACGTGTTCGGTCTCCGGGCGAGGCGTGAGCACATCCGGCGTGACGATGATCTCCTGGTTCCAGAAGGGTTTGCGCCCGGTGATCGCATCGACCGGAGCGCCTTGCTCCCGCTTGGAAATCGCCTCTTCAAAACGAATGACCTCGTCTGCTGTGAGGACGCGATCGCGTTTGAGGTGAAGTTCGAGTCGGGGGCATCCAATGATGTGAGCCAGCAGGAGTTCCGCATCGATCAACGCCGATGCGATGCCCGCCTCAGCGAGACGCCTCTTCCCATCCTGCAGGATGTGTGATGTCGTTTGCATGGCATTTCCACATCACGAATAGATTCGCGATCTTTGCTTGAACGAGACTACGAGACCACGATTTACGAGACCTCGAGGTCCCGATTCGTCAACCGCTCCGCCTGTTCCTGCGTGCGCAGTGCGGTGATGATCTCGTCGAGATCCCCTTCGAGGATTCCCTGGAGGTTGTGCACGGAGAGTCCGATGCGGTGATCGGTGATGCGGTTCTGGGGGAAGTTGTAGGTGCGGATCTTCTCCGAGCGGTCGCCGCTTCCTACCATCGAGCGGCGTGTTTCGGTGCGCTCGGCCGCCTGGCGGCGTTGTTCGGCTTCGAAGATGCGCGCCTTCAGGATGCGCATCGCCTGGATGCGGTTCTGGTGCTGGCTGCGTTCGCTCTGGCACGCAGCGACCGCGCCCGTGGGGAGGTGTGTGATGCGCACGGCCGAGTCGGTCTTGTTGACATGCTGTCCGCCCGCGCCACCGGCGCGATACGTGTCGATGCGCAGATCCTTCTCGTCGATCTGGACGTCGATGTCCTCAGCCTCGGGCATGATGGCCACCGTGCAGGCCGAGGTGTGGATACGGCCCGAAGCTTCGGTGCTCGGGACGCGTTGTACGCGATGCACGCCGCTTTCGAACTTGAGCGCGCTGTAGACGGCCTCCCCCTGGATGCGGGCGATCACTTCCTTGATGCCGCCGAGTCCCGTGCTGTTTTCGTCGAGCACTTCGACCGACCAGCCCTTGATTTCGGCGAAGCGTGTATACATGCGGAAGAGGGTTGCCGCGAAGAGCGCCGCTTCCTCGCCGCCGGTTCCCGCACGAATTTCGATGAGGATGTTCTTGTCGTCGTTGGGGTCGCTGGGCAGGAGCAGGATGGTGATCTCCTGTTCGAGCGCGGCGCATTCCGCTTCGAGGTGCGGAATCTCTTCGGAAGCCATGCGGCGAAGTTCGGCGTCGCTCTCCGATTCGAGCATCTCGCGATTGTCATTCAGTTGTCCATTGATCTCATTCCAGCGACGATAGGCTTCGATGAGCTCCGTCAAATCGGAACGTTCCTTCGCAATGCGCTGGAAACGGTTCCGGTCGGCGATGATTTCCGGATCGGAGAGCTGATGCGTCAGCTCCTCGTAGCGTTTTTCGATGTCTTTGAGTTTGCTCAGCATGGGATGTTTTTCTTATCGCGGCGCAAAAGCTCTGGCGCCTTCCGGGGACATCAGGTGTATCTTCACAGATGAGGCTTGTTCCAGACACACCTGATATCCCCTCGCGGCGCAACGGCTATGGCGTATCGTGTCCCGCCTGTCTCGCGTGTCTCGCCCCTGGTATACAACAATGCCCATAAGCCGAATTCGGCTCATGGGCATTGGGATTGAAACGAACGGGCGCTACTGTTCTTCGGTTGCTTTCGCCTCAGCGGCGGGCTTCGTCTCTTCCTTCGACGGAGCGGGCTTCGCGGTCTCATTGAACTTTGCATAGCGCTTCTGGAAGCGTTCGACGCGGCCGGTTGAGTCAACGATGCGCTGTTTCCCCGTGAAGAAGGGGTGACACTTCGAGCAGAGCTCGATGGTGAAGTCCTTGCACAGCGTTGAGGTCGTTTCGATCACTGCCCCGCAGGTGCAGGTGATCTTGATGTCTTCGCTCTTGGGATGGATCTTTTCCTTCATAAGTCGCACTCCTTGCTGAAAAGGCGCGCTGCTCTACCATGCAAAAGAGCGGTTTGGCAAGGAAAAATGGGAATGGGGCATGGCGGTTCGCAAACGCGCCTGAAGGCGCTGTGAGATGGTTTTCCGGGTATGGCCAGGTGAAAGAGGCGAAACGTCCTAGCTGGTCTTCTTTGTTTGGCGTGGATTCAGGCCGGACACGCCCGATGATCGCGTTGTCCTGGTCGCGGTGGTGCGGGCCGGTCTGGGCGCATCCGCCTTCTGAGCGGCCGCTGCCCGCCGGATGTTCTTCGAGCTCATGTTGTGGTCGATAATATAATCGAGGAATTTCAAGCGGCTGGCGTCGGTGATCGCGTTTTGGGCGATACGGGTCGTTCCCTCTTCATGGCGCTCCAGCATCGGGGCCTTGCCGCTTTCGGTGCGCAGACGTCGACCGGCCTTATAGGTGGCCTTGGGGGCAAAGGCGTCGACATTGCGTTTCTTGCGGGCGAACTGATCGATACGTTTTTGCGGTTCGACGGCAGGGCGCTGTTTGACGCGCTCGGCCCCGGCCGGGAGGGTGGGAGAGCCCATCGGGGCCAGTTTTCGACGATCGCCGTAGTTCTGCCCCACGCCAAGGGCCTTTTGCCCGCCGATGCCAAGGCGTTGGGCCGTCGAGTTTGCACTGCGTTTATCGATATTGCTCATAGAAATTCCCCGCTGTCGTCCGGTGAGTCCAGCCCCCCTACGCAGAGAGATAATGCAAGATCGCTGCCAAAGGGGAAAAGGGGGCGAGTTGCTAACTATTCGATATTATTGATCAATATATTCTTCGCTGGGGGGTCGTTCGGGGGAGGACACGGCCAAAGGCCCCAATATCACTCATCTTTGGGGTCTTCATCCCCCATGAGGGGTGGGGTCAGAGCATGCGCAGCGCTTCTTCGACGCTGGCAACGCCGAAGAGCTCCATCTTGACGTTCGGCTTGGTCTTGAGGCCCGATTTGGGGAGGATCGCGCGCCGGAAGCCCATCTTGGCCGCTTCCTTCAGGCGCGTCTCGGTGCCGACCACGGCACGGATTTCACCGGCCAGACCCACCTCGCCGATGAGGATCGTATCCGGGTCGATAACGCGGTTTTTGAAGCTGGAATCGATGGCGGCCACCACCCCGAGATCCGCCGAGGGCTCCGTGATGCGCATGCCACCGGCGACGTTCAGATAGATGTCCTGATCCTTGAGCTGCAGCCCCTCGATCTTTTCGAGCACCGCGGTGAGCAGTGCCAGCCGGTTGCCATCGATGCCGATCGCCGTGCGCCGCGCGGTGCCGAAGCCTGCTGTGGAGACCAGCGCCTGCACCTCGAGCAGCATCGGCCGCGAGCCTTCCAATGATGCCACCACGACCGACCCGGCCGCCTGTTTCGGTTTCTCCGCTAAAAAAATTCCCGAAGGATCCGGCACCTCTTTGAGCCCTGTGCCCGTCATCTCGAAGACGCCGATCTCGTTGGTGGAGCCGAAGCGGTTCTTGATCGTGCGCAGGATGCGAAAGGCGTGTCCGCGCTCGCCCTCGAAATAGAGGACGGTGTCGACCATGTGTTCGAGGACCTTGGGGCCGGCGATGGCGCCGTCTTTGGTGACATGCCCCACGAGAAAAGCGGCCGTTCCCGAGCGCTTGGCCTGTGCGAGAATCCGCCCGGCCGTTTCGCGCACCTGGCTGATCGTCCCCGGCGCTTGCGTGAGTTCACCCGTGAACATCGTCTGAATCGAATCGATCACGACGACGGCGGGTTTGTGCGTGCGCATGGCATCGACGACGCGCTCGATCTGCGTCTCCGTCAGCACCGTGAAGGCGGAATCGCCGATACCCATCCGGTCGGCGCGCAGCTTGATCTGCCCGGCGCTCTCCTCGCCCGAGACATAGAGTACCGGCACGTCGCGCGCAGCGAGTTTGGCCAACGCCTGCATGACGATGGTGGATTTGCCGATGCCCGGGTCGCCGCCGATGAGCGTCACCCCGCCCGGGACGTAGCCGGAGCCCAAGGTGCGATCGAGTTCCGCGATGCCGGTGGGGACGTGCTTGCCCATATCCCCGGTGATGTCGGAAAGCGCCATCAGGCGAGAGGGCTCGGCGTCGGTGCCGCCGATGCTGGCACGAGTCTGCGTCGGTGCTGATGTCTCTTCGACATAGGTGTTCCACTTCCCGCAGTCCGGGCAGCGCCCCAGCCACTTGGGCGCCTGTGCGCCACAGTGTTGGCAGGAAAAGATCGTCCGCAATTTGGCCATGCAAAAACCCGTATCAGGTGTCCGTTCACTTATCAATGGGAAGCATCGGCAAGGTGTACGTGCCCAAAACCGGTCACAGGCGATCACCACGAAGGCCGTTCGTACGGGTCGTGTTGTGACCCGTTTTTGGCGGTGCCCCATTGCTGCCCCCGCTGCCGCTATTTGCAGCAGCTCGGGGGAACGCCTCCTTGATTTTTCAACGGATTTTTCCTGGCACGCCTCCTGCATTGTCATTTATCCGTCGCGATGGTAGGGTCGCGCGACTTTTTCAAGGGGGATCTCGTGCGTCACATCATCACGTTCTTTGCGACCGGGGCCTATTCCGGTTTTCTGCCGCTGGCACCCGGCACGTGGGGCAGCGTCGTCGGCGTCGGACTCTATTGGCTCGTGCGCTATCTGCCCACGCCGGCCTACATCGCCATGGTCGTCGCCTTCATCGTCTTCGCCATCTGGGTCTCGACGCAGGCTCAAGCCATCTTCGAAGAAACCGATCCGCAGAAGGTCGTCATCGACGAGATCGCGGGAATCCTGGTGACGATGGCCTTTCACCCGCCGGTCTGGCAGGTGGCGGTCATCGGTTTCATCCTCTTTCGGCTCTTCGACATCACCAAGCCCTGGCCGGTCTGCTGGTTCGAGCGCCGCTTTCACGACGGTCGCGGCGTGGTCCTCGATGACGTCTTTGCCGGTATCTATGCCAATGCGGCCCTCTGGTTGCTCCTGCTCATCGTCCCTTCGATGGGGATCAATCTTGGGTTTTGACAAGTGAACGGAAGTTCACCTACTGTTTGTTCACGAGTCACGAGTCACGAAATATGAGAGTTGAAGTCGTTACAACCGGCGACGAGGTCATGGCGGGCGTGATCGTCGATACGAACACCGCCTGGATCGCCGCGCGTCTGGCCGCGATGGGGCATGAGGTGGTGCGCCATGAATCGGTCGCCGACGATCCCGTTGCCATCGCCGATGTCTGCCGGGCGGCGGTAGGTCGCGCCGATGCGGTCGTGGTGACGGGGGGCTTGGGGCCGACCGCTGATGACCTCACGGTTGAAGCGGCGGCGGGGGCCTTTGGTGTTCCGCTGGTGATGAACGAAAACGTCCTGAAGGGAATCCGCAGCTTTATCGAGGCCCGCGGGCGCAAGATGGCCTCCAGCAACGAGAAACAGGCGCTCATTCCTGAGGGGGGGCATGTGTTGCCCAATCCGGTCGGGACGGCGCCGGGCATTCGCATCTGTTTCGACAAAACCGAGTTCTTCTTTTTGCCCGGTGTGCCCAAAGAGCTCTATCCCATCTTCGATACCTCCGTGGCGCCCTGGTTTGAAAAACATGCGGGTGGCAGCCACCGCGAGCGCGTCCTGCGCTGTTTTGGATGTCCCGAGGCGACCATCGCGAACAAGATCGAGGGGATCGATTTCGGCACCGCACGGCTCTCCTTTCGCGTGCACTTTCCGGAAGTTCTGCTCAAGCTCGTGGCGCGTGCGCCCTTGGCCTCGGATGCCGAGGCGGCAGTTGCGCGCGGTGCGGCGGCCATCGCGGAGCGCCTGGGGGATATCGTCTATGCCGAGGGCGACGAGGAGCTGCCCGCGGTTGTGGGACGCCTCTTGCAGGAGCAGGGGATGACGCTGGCCGTGGCCGAGAGCTGCACCGGCGGGCTCATCGCTGATCTCATCACCGATGTGCCGGGCGCGAGCGCCTGGTTCGAACGGGGGCTTGTCACCTATAGCAATCGTGCGAAGCAGGAGCTCCTCGGCGTGGGTGAGGAGACGCTCGCCGCGCATGGGGCAGTTTCAGCGCAAGTCGTCGCCGAGATGGCGGGTGGTTTGCGCGAGATGAGCGGGGCCGACGTGACGCTTGCGGTCACCGGAATCGCAGGGCCGAGCGGCGGCAGCGAGGAAAAGCCGGTGGGCACGGTACACATCGGTCTGGCCGCATCCGATGGGGTGCAGACACAGGCGTTTCACTATCCGAGCGATCGCGTCGCTTTCAAGCGGTTTATCGCCTGGCGGGCGCTGGATATGGTGCGGAAGGCCGTGACACGTAACGCGTGACACGTAACATGGTTCTTTATGAGGTCTTCATGAAGATGCGTTCCTTTTTGGCGTTCGATATCACCGATGAGATGCGTGCCGAGCTGGCGGCGGTGATTAACCTCTTGGAGTCGAAATCCAAGGGGATTCGCTGGGTCGAGCCCAAGGGCATGCACTGCACGATCCGTTTCTTCGGCGAGGTCGAAGAAGAGCTGCTCATGGGGAAGCTCGCGCAGGTGATCGAACAGGAGGTGCGGCATCAGTCGCCGATCGGACTCGTGGGGCGCGGTTTCGGCGTCTTTCCGAACTGGCGGTATCCGCGCGTGCTCTGGGCGGGGCTCGGCGGCGATGTCGAGGCGGTTATCAGTCTGCATCGTCGGCTCGAGGAGGCGTTTTCCGAGTTTGGATTCAAGAAGGATCCGCGTGAACTGCGCCTGCACCTCACGCTCGGTCGTGCGAAGTCACGCGTCAAAGATTCCGGGCAGCTCATGCCGTTGGTCGAAAAGATGAGCGAACGCGAGTTTGGAAAGCTGACCGTGTCGAAGCTCACGCTCTACAAGAGCGACCTCACAAAAGAGGGCCCGATCTACACGCCGCTCAAGGTTTTTTCCCTGGGCGGCGACATGAATACGTAACCATCACCTTACAAGGAGTTCGCTATGGTCACAAATGCCCCAACCACACCACCGACCGACAACCGGGAGAAGGCGATCGGTATGGCCGTTTCCGCGATCGAAAAGCAGTTCGGAAAGGGCTCGATCATGCGCCTGGGCCGGGACGAGCCGCTCGTCACGGGTCTGGACGCTATCTCCACGGGCTCGATCTCGCTCGACATCGCGCTCGGCATCGGGGGCCTCCCTCGCGGTCGCGTGATCGAGATCTATGGGCCGGAGTCTTCGGGCAAGACGACCTTGGCGTTGCAGGTCGTGGCGCAGGCCCAGAAGAAGGGATGCATCGCCGCCTATGTCGATGCTGAACATGCCCTCGATGTCGACTATGCCCGGAAACTCGGCGTGAAGACCGAGGATTTGCTCATCAGTCAGCCTGATTCCGGCGAACAGGCACTCGAGATCACTGAGACGCTCGTGCGTTCCGGTGCCATCGGCGTGCTGGTGGTCGATTCGGTCGCCGCGCTCGTCACTCGGCACGAGCTCGAGGGCGATATGGGCGACGCCCAGATGGGGTCGCAGGCGCGCCTCATGAGTCAGGCACTGCGCAAACTCACCGCCACCATAGCGAAGTCGCAGACGATGGTCATCTTCATCAACCAGATTCGCATGAAGCTGGGCGTCATGTTCGGCAACCCCGAGACGACCACCGGTGGTAATGCGCTCAAGTTCTATTCCACCATTCGCCTCGACATCCGTCGCATCTCGCCGATCAAGAAGGCCGAGGATATCATCGGTTCGCGCACGCGCGTGAAGGTGGTGAAGAACAAGGTGGCCCCGCCCTTCAAGAAGGCCGAGTTCGACATCCTCTATGGCGAGGGCGTCTCGCGCGAGGGGGACGTGCTCGATCTGGCCACCGATCAGGGGCTCATCGAGAAGAGCGGCGCCTGGTATAGCTATGGCGATGATCGCATCGGCCAGGGGCGGGAGAACGCGCGCCTCTTTCTGAAGGAGAATCCGAAGATCCTCGATCGCCTCGAGAAGGTCATTCTCGAAAAGCATGGCATCGGCAGCGAGAAGGCGAAGACAACCGAGAGTGCGCCGAGCGAGAAGGCGAAGAAGGACGAGAAGGCCACGACAGCAAAATAGGTACGGATAGACGGATGCAAAAAAGGCCCGTCGGCGCAGGTGTCGGCGGGCCTTGTCATTTCTGTGGTGAGGTGATAGGGAGCGCCAACCTTTGTCGAACGATTTCCGCCGGTTGGAAGGAGATGGCCGCATGAACGCCGCCGATATTCGCGAGGCCTTCCTCGCCTTCTTCGAAAAAAAGGACCACAAACGGGTCAAGAGCGCCGCGCTCGTTCCACAAAATGACCCGACGCTCTTCTTTGTCAACGCGGGGATGGTTCCCTTCAAGGACATCTTCACCGGCGAGGAGGGTCGGCCCGCGCCGCGTGCGACCTCTTCGCAGAAATGCATGCGCGTCTCCGGCAAGCACAACGACCTGGAGAACGTCGGTCATACTCCGCGGCATCACACCTTCTTTGAGATGTTGGGCAACTTCAGCTTCGGCGATTATTTCAAGAAGGAAGCCATCGCCTATGCCTGGGAGTTTCTCACGAAGACCATGGGGCTCGATCCAAACCGGATGATCGTCACGGTCTTTCGCGAGGACGATGAGGCGGAGAAACTCTGGTGCGCGCATGTGCCGAAGGAGCGGATCTTTCGTTTGGACGAGAAGGATAACTTCTGGTCGATGGGCGAGATCGGTCCGTGCGGCCCCTGCTCTGAGATCCTCTGGGATTTTGAATCGGGTCCGGTCACGAAGGAGCTGCTCGATACCAATCGCTTCATGGAGATCTGGAACCTGGTCTTCATGCAGTTCAATCGTGTCTCCGATGGCACGATGACGCCGCTGGAAAAGCCCTCCATCGATACGGGCATGGGACTCGAGCGCCTCACGGCGGTCATGCAGGGGGTTCGCTCGAACTGGGAGACGGATCTCTTCGTCCCGCTGATTGCGGCCATCGCTGAGAAGACGGGGCAGACGCCCGGTTCATCCGACGAGGTCGATGTCGCTCTGCGCGTCATCGCCGATCACCTGCGCGGCATGGTCTTTCTCATCGGCGATGGGGTTATTCCCTCGAACGAAGGGCGCGGCTATGTGCTTCGCCGCATCATGCGCCGCGCGATTCGCTATGGGAAACGCCTGGGGCAGGATGCGCCCTTTCTCTCGGGATTGGCCGGCGTGGTCATCGAATCGATGGCGCGCGCCTACCCGATGTTGGCCACGCACGAACACTTCATCACGAAGGTCATCTCTGCCGAGGAAGAGCGCTTTCACGTCACGCTCGATCGAGGGCTGAAACTCCTGCAGGAGGAGATGGCGCGGGCGAAGGGGAAGCTCATTTCGGGCGAGGTCGCCTTTCGCCTCTATGACACCTTCGGGTTTCCTCTGGACGTCACCCAGCTCATCGCCGCCGAGAGCGGATTTGCCGTCGACGAGGCGGGGTTTGTCCAGCAGATGGAATCGCAGCGCGAACGTGCGCGCGCGAGTTGGAAGGGTTCGGGCGAGGAGGCGGTCGGTGGGATCTATCGCGATCTGATCGCCGAAGGGGTGACCAGCGAATTCGTGGGATATGCTCGCAACGACGCCGAGAGCGAGGTGCTGGTCCTCGTTCGCGATGGCAAACGTGTGGCCGAGGCGGGTGCCGGTGAGACGATTCAACTTATCGCCGAGCGCACGCCCTTTTATGGGGAATCGGGCGGGCAGATCGGCGATACGGGCGTGATCGTTGGCGACGGTGTCGAGGTTGAGGTCGTGGACACCAAACGCCCCATGCCTGAACTCATCGTCCATGAAGCGCGCGTAAAACGCGGGCGCATCGCCGAAGGGATGAAGGCGACGCTCGCCATCGATGCTGAGCGGCGGGGTCGGATTTGCTGCAACCATACGTCGACGCATCTGTTGCACCATGCGTTGCGCGAAGCGCTGGGGGAACACGTGAAGCAGGCCGGATCCTTCGTGTCGCCCGAGCGCTTCCGTTTCGATTTTTCCCACTTCCAGGCCATGACGCCCGAGGAGATTCGCGAGGTGGAAGCGAAGGTCAACTACGCCATCCGGCAGAACTATCCGGTGCTCACCTACGAGCTCACCTACGACGAGGCGGTGGAGCGCGGGGCGTTGGCGTTTTTCGGTGAGAAATATGGCGAGCGGGTGCGCATGCTCGACATCGCGGGTTTTTCACGCGAACTCTGCGGTGGGACCCACGTCTCCGCCACGGGCGAGATCGGCATGATGCGCATCGTGGGGGAGTCGTCAGTCGCGGCTGGTGTGCGGCGCATCGAGGCGGTCACCGCGCGGGGTGCGGAGAAATATATCGACGGCCTGGAGAACGAGCGCGCGGAGGTGGCAAAACGGCTCAAGACCTCACCGCATGAGATCGCCGATCGCGTGCGTCGCCTGCAGGATCAGATGGCGCAACTCGAACGCGATCTCAAGAAGGCACGTGCAGGTGCGGCCGATGCGGAAGACCTGTTGTCGCAAGCTCGCGACATGGGAGGGGTGAAGGTCTTGACCGCGCGCATCGATGCCCCCGATCGAAAGACGCTGGGCGAGTGGGCGGAAAAATATCGCGACAAGCTGGGAAACGCGGTCGTCCTGCTGGCATCTGTCATCGACGAGAAGGTCGTTCTCATCGCCGCCGTTTCAAAGGCACTGACGCCAAAGATAAATGCCGGGACCATCGTGCGGGAGGCATCGACCATCGTCGGCGGCAAGGGGGGCGGACGCCCCGACTTCGCCCAGGGCGGCGGAACGGATCCAGATAAAATCGATGCAGCCCTCAAGAGTGTGGAGACGGCGATCAAAACATGAGCGGCGCTGTTGTGCTTGTGTTTCTGTTTCACGGTTTACGGTTTACCGTTCACGGTTCACAAGTTTCAAGGAGGAATCATGATTGTTGCAACGAGATTGCGTCCGGGAATGATGATCATCCATGAGGGCGGCCTCTGCCGCGTCCTCAAGGTGGATCACGTCACGCCCGGCAAGGGAAAGGCGCACGTCCAGGCGACGGTGCGCAACCTCAAGGCCGGAAACTCCATTCCGTGTCGCTGGAACTCGGATGAGAAGATCGACAATGCCTTTCTCGAAGAGCATGAGATGCAGTATCTCTACGACGACGGCGAACGCTATCACCTGATGAACACGGAAAACTTCGAGCAGATTGAAATGGATCACGAGATGTTCGGCGATGCCATTAAATTTATTCTGCCCGAGGACAAGGTGAAGGTGACCTTCTATGAGGGCCAGCCTGTCGGGCTCGATCTTCCCCAGACCGTCGATCTCAAGGTGGTGGAGGCGGAACCTTCGCTCAAAAAGCAGACGGCGACCGGTTCCTACAAGAAGTGTACGGTCGAGACGGGGCTCGTGGTGATGGTGCCGCCCTTTGTGGCAGCCGGCGATCGTATTCGCATCAACACCGAGACGGGCGAATACCTGGAACGGGCTAATTGATACTGTCATCTCGACCGAGCGGAGCGAGTGGAGAGATCTCATGGGATCCCTCCACTCGCTCTGCTCGGTTCCGCCACAAAACCAGCGGGCCCTCCAGAGGCGGGCGCGCAGGCGGGATGACAGTGATTTGTCGGATAATATATTTCTTATGGTTTTTTGGCTGCTTGCTTGCCATTTCTGTCTTGTATGCTACAAACGGCTTCAATTGATTAACCAACCGATAGGAGGGGTAACGGTATGAAAAAGATTCTGATAGCAGTGTTGGCAGTTGCTGTGGCGGCTGGATTTGCATTTACAGCCATGGCGAAAGAGAAGGTGGAAGTGAAGGAGAAGACGACCGCTTCCGGCAAGACCGTTGAGAAGGCGAAGTGGAATACAGAGGAGTCGAAGGGCAAAGAAAAGACCGTCACCACGGACAAAAAGACGACGACCACGGTGAAGGCGAAGGACAAGACGACGGGCACGAAGGTCAAGTCGAAGACCGTTGAGCAGGGCGACACGACCTATACGGAAGAGAAGGCGAAGGGCAAGAATGTGAAGATGGAGAAGAAAGAGATCGAGACGCCGGAAGGCGCAGCGGGCAAAGTGAAAGTGAACGTCAAGAAGGGTCACCTCAAGAAATTGAACATCGAATATGTCTATTACAAAGAGGGCGACAACTACATCATCGAGTACAAGATCAAGGACAAGAAGGATAAGGATCTCCAGACCGAGCTGGGCCTGACCGATCAGCAGTGTGCATCGCTGAAACCTGGATATCACAAGATCACCAGCACCAGCCCTTACACCGCGGGCGACGTACAGGGTGATTTCCGCAGCATCATCATCAAGGACATCGCAGCGACCTACAAGAAATAAGATCGCTCGATGACGTCGGTACGAATAAAACCCCCGGGAGCAATCCTGGGGGTTTTTGTTATTGGCGGTGTCATTCCCGCACGTGGCAGTGTCATTCCCGCACGTGGCAGTGTCATTCCCGCACGTGGCAGTGTCATTCCCGCGAAAGCGGGAATCTCGATTGTCGCGGTTCATCGAGATCCCCCCGCCACACAACCGGCGGGCAGGCTGCGTTCGCGGGGATGACAAGAACTCGGATTCATCCGTTCACAAACAACGCCACATTCTTGTGCGGGCGATCGAGCTTGTAGCCGAAATGATCGGCGATCCATTCAAAGGTGCGGGCGTGATAGAAACAGGTATGGGTCGGATCGCGGCGGTAGTGCCAGTTCGCAAAATCAGTGTCATCCGTAAGCGTCTCGGTCATCACCGCGAGGGTTCCATTCGGCAGGAGGAGGTCGCTCAATCGTGTGAACTCCTGCAGCGGACGATGAAAGTGTTCGATCACCTCCGTGCAGGTGATGAAGTCGTAGCGCGTCTCGAGGGCTGATGCGTCGGGATCGAAGAAGGGGTCGAAGCCGCGCATGTCACACCCGTGCTCGCGAAGCATCGCGATCAGCGCCGGTCCGGGGCCGCTGCCGTAGTCGAGTCCTCGCGCACCGGGTTTGAGATGATCCAGGAGCGGGTCGACGAGGCGTGCGAGAAATTGGCGATAGTGGATGTCGCTTGGATCGTTCTGATGTTGTTCGTAGCGTGTGCGCTCTCCCTCTGGGGAGAGGTGGTTTTCGGGAGAGAGGAAGATCATGCCACAGCAGGGACAATGAAAATAGCGTGGCGATTGCGGCGTGCGCACGGCGAGGGCTGAATCCTGACAGAGGAAGCAGGTGGCGGTGTCGGGCAGTTTCACTTCGGGATCCATTCGGCCAGGATGATGATGGTGGTCAGCCCCGCAGCAAATCCAGCGATGGCGGCGATCCAGGTCGGATACTCGATATCGCCCACGAGGTGATGCCAGACATCGCGCACGCTCCCCCCTTTGGAGAGTCGCCAGATGAAGAAGGCGATCAGCAGGAGCGAGACCAGCGGGATGACGCCGGCCATGAACCCCACGCCGAATGACTGCGCCAAATCGATGGCCTTGCTATTCGACATAGTCGTATTTCCGTTCGTCTGTGGTCGCTCGGTTCTTGGCGCTATAGTAATAGTAGAGGGAGAGGTCGGCCAGGACCATCATGAGGTTGACGATGTAGAGCAGGATGACCGCGTCACGCAGATAGAACCATTTGTGTAGGATGCCGCAGATATAGCCGAGGGCGATGACGATCATGAACAAGGCGCTCTTGCCCTCCACCACCTTTGTGCGCAGCGTCTTGTAGATCGACAACGGCCAGGCGGCGCCGAAACAGATCAGCATGATGATTTCATAGATGCTCATGCCATCTGTATAGAGGGCTTCCTTCACGGCGTCAATGCAGCGAGGGAGATGCCAAGACGGCTCGCTTCGTGAGGCGCTCAAGGGGACTGGTGATCATGCCGTCATGTGTTTGCGCCTTGATGGCCGGTGGGCGTCCTGCTAGAGGAGGGCGAGGAGGTTCTATGGTCGATTGGAAACGGGTGCGAGCGGATTTTCCGGCGGCGATGGCATCGCCCTACTTTTTGAGCTCCGGCATGAGCCCACCGCCACGGGTCGTGTGTGACACGATCTGCGCGGCGTATCGCGCGATCACCGAGGTGGGAGATGCATGCTGGGAGAACGACGTTGAGGCCTATCGCGCGATGCTCGAACGGTTTGCACGCCTCATGAACGCCGACGCGGATGACTGCACCATGGTGGCCAACACCTCGACGGCGATGTCGTTAATCGCGGCCTCGTTTCGTGAACGACGCGACCGACCGTTCACCATCGTCTCGACGATGGATGAATTTCCCGCGTCGACCGTCCCCTTCGAGTATCAGGGCATTCAGATGAAGTATGTCGAGCCGATCGAGGGGCGTTATCGCGTCGAGCGCGTGCTCGATCAGGTGGATGGGGAGACGGTTGCGGTCGTGCACTCCTTCGTGCAGTATGCCACCGGGTTTCGACAGGACCTTATGGCGCTGGGCGCCGCATTGAAGCAGCGCGGCGTCTGTTTTATCGTCAACGCGACGCAGGGTTTTCCGTTCTTTCCGGTCGATGTGCAGGCGATGGGGATCGACGCGATGACCTGCAGCCTTCTCAAATGGGGGTTTGCGGGGCATGTCGGTTCTCTCTTCTTTTCGACACCGGCGTTTCGCGAGCGCTTCCCCTCGCCGATCGGGGGTTGGCTCTCCATCGAGCCGCCCGAGGATGATTTTATCCATACCGCAAAGAATGCGCCGCTTCGGCCAAAGGCGGGTGCGGCCCAATATCAGGTCGGGACGATAAATTTGCAGACCGTGAATGCCTTGGGCGTCGCCTTCGACTACCTCGAAGCGATCGGATGGGAGGCGATTCGCGAACGTCTCTTCGCGTTGACCGATGCGCTGATCGAGGGACTTCAAACGCGCGGTGCCCAGATCGTCACGCCGTGCGCCCATCGGGATGAGCGCTCGGCGATCGTCTCCTTCCGCCTTGGGGATGCGACGCGTGCAGTGATGGACGAACTCAAGCGGCAGCAGATCCACTGCGCCTGGCGCGCGGGAAACATTCGCATCTCGGTCAATATCTTCAACGATGCATCGGATCTGGAACGTCTCTTCGCGGTGGTCGAGGGTTTCTAGCGGATGAAGAAGGGATTGGTTCCGTTGGTGATGAGCCCCATGATCTGCGTCCACTGGTATTGTTCCGCTGTCAACATTCGGGAGACGAGCGGTCCCTTGGGGCCGTGCAGGATGTCGTCCTGGATGTCCAACCCGGCTTCTGTTCCGGGGACGGCGGCGTATGCGAACGCGAAACGTACGCGACATCCGTTGATGTCGCGATCGATCGCGGCGATCCGACCTTCCTCGTCGTAAGAATAATTCCATGTCGACAGCGGCGTCCCTGCGAGCGACAGAACGATCTGAGCGATCTGGTCATCGCGGGTGTAGGCGTAGGTCAGCTGTGCCGTTCCGGTTTCGACCTCCTGGGTGCGCGTGAAGTACTGTGTGACGATGCCCACCTGAATCCGGAACGTGTAGGTGATTTTGGTGTAGAAGCGATAGTCGATGGAGGAGATCAATCCCCCGTTTCGCTCGATCGTTCCCTGGACGCAGTTGTACGCCCTGATCGAGGTGATCGTGCCGCCCGGAATTTCGGGGATGAGCGCGGGGTCGACCGGATAGCACAGGTTTATCCCGTCGGCCGACTCGTCCATGACGGCGATCGTTCCGCCGACGCCGCCCCAGGTCCAATGCATCGTGCCGTCGTCCGTCGGCGAGCCGATGACGTCATGGGTGGGGGTGTGGATGAACGTATCCAGATTCAGCGTCTCGATCGTTTCGCTCTGGGCCGTGCCGTTGGTCCAGACGTGCAGGGCCGAGAGAATGCCATCGGTGCTGTCGAAGCTCAATCCGTGCTTTGCCTGCGTGTCCCACAGGATCGAGGCAAGATCGCCTTCCTCGGTATAGCGATAGTGCACCGTTCCGGTCAGGTTCGTGTTGTAGGCCTCCAGCATCGAGGTGAAGAAGGTCTGCATCGCCTGGTTTCCCTCCCAGACGTCGGCGAGGGATTCCGGCACTTCGAGCGTCTCGGCCGCTTCCAGGCGGCCCTGGTCATCGTAGGTATAAGCGATGAGGGCGGTGGCTTCGGCATCGTCGACGGCCACGGAGACCCCCGCGAGTTTGGAGACGGTGGGCGATGTCTGTACGTTGTCGGCTTCGTTCTCGGTGGAGAGGTCCACCGCCTGGAGCAGGATATCTCCCTCTCCGCCGGAACAGCCGTTCAGCGTGACGATGAGGATTGCAGCGATGAAAATGCCGGTGATGCGCCAATGCATAGTTTGAGCCCCCCGATTTGATCCTGCATATCTATGGGTATTATCGGTTGGAAGGGGGGCAGAAGTTGCGTCCAGATGGAATTGTTTCTCCTGTGGCTCACACAGGAGGGGACAATGGGAAAAAGATGGAATAACGAGCAGTTAGGAGGTTTTACGACCGTTCGGCGACGTGAGGTTGGCCGGATCGAGGAGTTCGTCGAGTTCATCGTCGGGGAGGACACCCTGGGCGGCGCTGCGGATGGTCTGTTCGGTATCGGCCGCCTTCTTGGCGATTTCAGCGGCTCGCGCATATCCGATCTGGGGGACCAGCGCGGTGACAAGCGCCAGGCTCATGTCGATCGACTCCTGACAACGGTCCTCATCCGCTTCGATATCGGCGATGCAGCGCTCGGCCAGCAGCGAGGCCGCGTTGCCGAGGATGTGGATTGAGTCGAGCAGATTCGCGGCGATCACCGGCACCTGGGTGTTGAGTTCGAGGTGTCCCCCGAGGGCGCCGATCTTTACAGCCGTATCGTTGCCCATCACCTGCGTGGCGACCTGTACGACCATCTCCGGGATCACGGGGTTGACCTTTCCCGGCATGATCGACGAACCGGGCTGCAGCGCGGGGAGTTTCAGTTCGGAAAACCCCAGGCGCGGGCCGGAGGCGAGCAGCCGCACATCGTCGGCGATGCGGGCCAGCGACGAAGCCGTGGCCGTCAGCGCCCCGCTCATCTCCACACAGGGACTGTGCGATTGGAGTGCTTCGAAGGGGTTGATCGACGGCACGAATGCCAATTCCGTTTCAAAGGCGAGGATTTCGCAGACGCGCGGGGCGAACTCGGCATCGCTGCCGAAGCCGGTGCCGACCGCGGTGCCACCGAGCGCCAGTTCGAAGAGGACGGGAAGCGTGCGCCGAATGCGCTCCGATCCGCGTTCGACCTGGCGCGCCCATCCGCCAAACTCCTGGCCGAGACGTATGGGCATCGCGTCCATCAGGTGCGTGCGGCCGGTCTTGAAGATGTGATCGAAGGCGAGCGCCTTTTCTCCGAGCGCGCGATGCAGCTCGGTGAGTGCGGGCAAGAGATTGGTGTTGATCTCAGCGGCAGCGGTCAGGTGGAGTGCGGAGGGGATGACGTCGTTTGACGATTGTCCGAGGTTGACGTCGTCGTTCGGATGCACCGGATTCCAGGTGCCGAGTGTTCCGCCGAGTTCCCGGTTGGCGAGGCTCGCGATGACCTCGTTGGCGTTCATATTGGTCGACGTGCCCGACCCCGTCTGAAAGATGTCGATCGGAAACTGGTCGTCGTGTTCTCCCGCGACGACGGACGCGGCGGCCTGCGCGATAGCCTGCGCTTTTCCCGCTTCAAGGAGGCCCAGTTCGCCATTGACGACCGCGGCTGCCCCCTTGATGCGTGCGAGCATGGCGATGAAGGCGTGGGGGAAACGGCGGCCGCTCACCGGGAAGTTTTCGATGGCGCGCTGGGTCGCTGCGCCCCAAAGGGCAGTAGCGGGGACCTGAATTTCACCCAGGGCATCTTTTTCCGTGCGGTAATCGGTCATGGAGGTTGCACTCAACGCGATCTTCAGATTGCTGACAATGTCAGTTTTTGATGCATTTTTTCTAGGGTGTCATTCTGAGGCCCTTCGACGTTGCTCAGGGCAGGCTCCGCCGAAGAATCCCTTATTAACGATGTTTGTAGGGGATTCTTCGCTTCGCTCAGAATGACACCAACATGCGTCGTTGGAGTTCGTCATCAATCTCATTTTTTCTTCTTTGTCTTCGCTGTCGTCTTCTTTTTTGCCGGGCTTGCCTTCTTCACCTTCTTCTTCGCCTTCACCGATGTCTTTTTCGTTGTCGGTTTTTTTGCCGCTTTCTTCGGTTGTGTATTCTCCGTTACCTCGCAAAGGCGCAGATACATCAGGGCATATTCGTTGCGGGGATCTTTTTTGAGGACCGCCTGCCACGATTTGCGCGCATCGGCCACTCGCCCCAGCGTGTAAGCGGTGATGCCCAGCTGGATGAGCGCAGGCGCATAGGAGGCCTTTGTCCGCAGCACCGAGCGAAGCTCCTTGAGCGATTCCTGTGGTTTGCCGTGCTCGCGCAGCGCCTGGCCGAGCTTCGTGCGAATGTCGAGGTAGGCGGCGTTGAGATCGAGCGCTTTGCGGTACTCTTCAATGGAGTGTCCATAGAGACCGATGGAGCGATAGATGTCGCCGATATCGGCGTGCAGGTTGGAGAGCTTTCCGCGTAGGACCGGTTCGATGGTGGTCTGTCCCTTGCGTCCTCCGCGCTTGAGCTGGGCATAGAGTTTTTTGGCCTCGTCGTATTGACCCAGATCGTTGTAGAGAACGGCGAGGTTGAGGAGGGCTTCGGTGTATCGGGGATTGATGTCGAGCGCCTGCTGAAAACATTCGATCGCGGTGGCAAAGCGCCCGTCGACGTGCGCGATGACCCCCATCATGTTGTAGACATCGGCATAGCGCGTATCTTCATCCAGGACGCGGCGAAAGATGTGCTCTGCCTGCTTGTACTGCTTGTTGTCGAAGTGTTGTTTTCCCGTCGCCAGCAGTTTTTTTACGGAATCCACGAAGCATCCCCCTTTTTACGCAGGCGTTAAGACATCTCTTTGCGGGTGGCTTTCAGGACCTTCTTCTCCGCTTCCTTGACGAATTTGCTTGAGGGATAGCGTGAGGCGAGTTGGGTAAAGGCGTCCTTTGCCGATTCAATACGGTCGAGCTTGATGCTGGCGCGAACGATCATGTAGAGCGCTTTATCACCGATGCCGGAGTCGGGAAACTCTTCGGCTACGGTCCAGAAACGGGGGATGCAGGAGATGTACTGGCCCGTGCGGTAATAGAAACGGCCGATATAGAAGTTGAGTTCAGCGATGCGCAGCCGCGCTTCGCGCAGCGCCGCTTTTGACAGCCCCGTGTATTCGCTGCGGGGGTAACGACGGATGGCGGTGCGCAGGTGGTCGATCGCTTCGAACACATAGCTCTGATCACGGTCGTAGGCCTTCGGCGCTTCCCGGAAATACGAGATGCCGATGCGGTAATGGGCGTAGGCCGCTTTGGCGTGCAGCGGATGCAGGCGAAGGAAGACGGCATAGGATTCCGCTGCGAGGAGGTATTCCTTCTTCGCGAAGTAGGAGTCGCCGATGAGGAGCTCTGCCTCTTCGGAGAGACGCGAATCAGGATAGCGTGACTTGAAGATCTCGAGACACTGTACGGAGTCGTCGTATTTGTGTTTGGCAAACAGGCGCAGACACTGTTCCAGCTCCTTGTCCGGCTTTCCGGTGCCGATATCGGGCATCTTCGATGCACATCCGGCAAAGAAAAGGAGCGCTGCGATCATGCTGAAAACAATGGGGAATTTGAAGTTTTTCATCGGGCGCGGATACTAGGGGATGGGGGGTGAAAGCGCAAATGAAAAGAGGGCCCCCCTCGCGGCGGCGCATATTGAGTTGTTAGAGGTGCCCAAGAGTGATGTGCAGGAGTGCCGTCTTTTGCGGCAACGTCGGGAGGCTGTGGCGGATGCGGAAAATGACAGCCAGATTTCAATGGGTTAGGTGTCTTGACAAGGCGCATGCACGCGGGTAGTGCACAGGACTTGATCCAGGAGGTCATCATGAGCGATGTGAAACACGATGGGGATGAAGCGGAACTGAAGGTGACGGATAAGCGGCGCTTTACCGCTGAAGGCGAGGAGCGTCCGGAGGCGCCGGAGCCGAAGGAGGCTCGCGCTGAGCAGGAGCCGTCGGCAGCAGAGGCGCCGAGCCAAGAACCGGCCGATTCCGCGCCGGTGCCAATCGATTTTGCCACTTTCGTCCTGTCGTTGGCCAGCTCCACGCAGGTTCACCTGGGTGCCGTTCCCAACCCCGCGACGGGGGCGCAGGAAAAAGATCTGGGGCTTGCCCGTCAGACGATCGATATTCTGGGGATGATGCAGGATAAGACCAAGGGAAATCGAACGCCGGAGGAGGATCGACTGCTCGAGCATATCCTCTTCGATCTGCGCATGATGTATATGCAGGCGAGTTCCGGTGCGGACAAAAACAGTGAATAGCAGAAGGCGTCATTGGAGTCTGTTGGGGAAAGAGCTTTTGCTGTCATTCCCGCCCCCGATTCAATCATTCGAGGGCAGGCTCCGGCGGGAATCTCGGAGTACGTAAAAAATCGAGATTCCCGCCTTCGCGGGAATGACAATAGTCGTTGAAATCGTCATTTCCCGACAGCTTCTTATGAAATTTCGCAGGGAGGATGCACGATGATGAGAGAACGCAAATATTCGTTATGGACGGTTCTTGGACTTTCGGTTGGAGCGGCAGTAATAGCCGCTACGCTCATCGCCTGGGGCGGCGGGGTGCGCGGCGCGCGCAGCATCGAGCTGCGAAGCGCGCAGGCGGCGCAGGCGGTTCCGGTCCCGGTTCGTCCGGCGTCCTGGTTTGCAGCGGAGCCAAAATCGTTTGCGGATCTGGCCGAACGCGTCAGGAGCTGCGTGGTCAACGTCTCTACGAGCAAGAAGGTGCGGCGTCGTCAGATGATGAGGCCGTTTCAGCGTTTCGGTCCGAGCGATCCGTTCGACGATTTTTTTGAGAAGTTTTTTCAGGGGGGACCGAACGGCAGTATGCCCGAGCAGGAGCAGCAGTCTCTCGGGTCGGGTTTCATCATCGACAAAAACGGAACCATCCTCACGAACAACCATGTCGTGAGCCAGGCCGACGAGATCGAGGTGAAGCTCTCCGATGGCCGCACGTTCAAGGCCGATGTGCTCGGCACCGATGAGAAGACCGATATCGCGGTCATCAAGATCAAGGCGGAGGCGGATTTGCCGACGGCAGTCCTGGGTGATTCGAAGGCGATGCGTCCGGGCGAGTGGGTGATGGCCATCGGCAACCCCTTCGGTTTGGAACAGACCGTTACGGTCGGCGTCGTCTCTGCGGTGGGGCGCGTGGTCGGCGGCGGGCCGTATGCGCGCTTCATCCAGACCGATGCCTCGATCAATCCGGGGAACTCCGGCGGGCCGCTCTTCAATATGCAGGGCGAGGTGATCGGGATCAACACCATGATCTATGCGCATGGACAGGGGATCGGTTTTGCGATTCCGATCAACCTGGCCAAGTCGGAGATTCCGGCGTTGTCGAAGGGGCAGAAGGTGACGCGCGGGTGGCTCGGTGTGGCTATTCAAGAAGTGACGCCGGAGCTGGCCAAATCGTTCGGGCTGAAAAAGGCCGAGGGCGCGCTCATCGCCGAGGTCTTCAGGGGTTCGCCTGCGGCAAAGGCGGGCATTCGTCGGGGTGACATCATCCTGAAGTTCGGGAGCGAGGAGATCGATGGCCCCTATGACCTGTCGCTGGCGGTTGGCCAGACCAAACCGGATGCCGATGTTTCAGTGGTATTGCTGCGGGGAGGCAAGCGCGAAGAGGTGAAGGTCGGAATTGGAAAACAGCAGGAGCAGGAGCAACAGGCAGGGATTGCGCCGGAGGGGAAGGAGTCGGGCAAGGCCGATGCGCTTGGGCTCGTGGTGCGTTCGATCTCCGCTTCCGATGCGCCGCAACTCGATGTGCCGGCGACCTTCCGTGGCGTGGTCGTCACGCGTGTTGAGCCGGGTTCAGCCGTTGAGCGCTCCGATGTGCGGCCGGGCGATGTCATCCTTGAAATCAACGATGCCAAAATTCAATCGATGAGCGACTATACCGTCGCGGCGGGGAAGCTCAAGAAGGGGGACACGGTGCGCCTCTTCATCAAGCGCGGCAAGGCGAGCATCTACCTGGCGTTTGTGTTGTAAGGGAATGGGAGCGGGGAGGGACTGCAGATTGGTGCGTTTCTCTCGTGATGTAAGGGGTGTCATTCCCGCGGGGGTAAGCGGGAATCTCGATTGTTATGGTACGTCGAGATCCCCGCTGGAGCCTGCCCTCGAATGATTGAATCGGGGGCGGGGATGACACCTTTCGGGTTTGTCATTGCCCCGCTGTTTTCCCTTCTTCAAAACATATAACTCATCTTCAATCCAAACTGTGTTTCGTTAATCCAGCTCGGGGCCTCTGGCTCCGAGCGTTTGTTTGCCCAGGTCAGCGCGTCGGCGATGACCGCTTCCAGTTTGAATCCATCCACTTGCGTCAGCGTGAGCGCTCCCTCCAGAAAGAAGAGCGCCTCGGAGTTAAAGATATGCAGCGTCGGATCGCGCATGAGGTCCTGGGTGAACTGTGCGATGGCCTTGATCCGCCCAAAACCAAAGTCCTGCTGATATTTGATGCGGCTCGATGAGATGGCCAGGTGGCCCTGTTTGACTCCCGGCTCGAGTCCCGGTGAATAGACAAACCAGGGGTCAGTATAGTCGTAGCCGAAGTATTGGCTGATGTAGAATTCGTTTTTCCGGTCGAGGTTGCCGAGTTTCCCGGGGAAGATCGGCGCCGTATAGCGAGGGCCGCCCAGGACCTGTACCGAATGATCGTACCCTTCGGTTGGATAGTGCAGATAGCTGCCGTTGATGCCGAGATCCCACGAGCGGTCGAAGGCGTAATCGATTTCACTCATGCCTTCGATGCGTTCCTGTTTGGCCAGCCGATCGTATTTTCCTTTTATCAGAGTGACCCAGCGCCAGTGGTCGGCGAAGGCGAGATCGAGTCCTATTTCTCCTTCAAGCGTGAGGGCCTTGGTGAAGGAGTGGTGCGTGCCGTTGAAGGCGAGGTGAAAGGTATTCAATCCCATGCGGTGGGAGATATAGGTGACCTCACCCGTCTCGGTGTTGCGCACGACCTTGACGATATCGGTCTCGGTCGGAATCTGGCCGACCTCCTCCAAGTGGGTGATCGCTCCCTTCCCGATGAGGGCGCCGTATTCCGCTTCCGACATCCGAACGATCTGGTCATCCGGAGGGAGCTCAAGGATGAGGTCATCCTCCGCTTGGGAGGAGAGGGGTTGCGGTAGCGCCGGACCGGCCGTGGTGATGGAGAGGTCGGACATGCTCAAACCCTAGTACGATCGGCGCATTTTTTGAAGAGACAATATCATATTGTGGACAAAAAACGCCGAGCCCGAAGGCCCGGCGTGGGGTAAAACACAAGGTTTTCCCGTTGTTACGACATCAGTTGCAGTCCCGGCTGTAGGGACATTCATCCTGAAAATCGAGGACGCTATCGGCATCATCGTCCGGATCGCAGACATCGCCGTAGGCGTCGCCTGAAGCGGCACCGTTGGGGCCGATCATCTCCGCAAATCCTAGGTCGAAGTTGCCCTGATTCGGATTCCACATGAACGGGCAGTTGTCATCCGCGTTGAGGATGTTGTCGTTATCCCGATCGTCGTCGCAGGTGTTGCCGATGCCATCGCTGTCGATATCGATCTGGTCGGCGTTGAAGGCGATGCGGCAGTTGTCGTCGCATCCGGCGGCCGTTCCACCCGCAGCCGAACCGACGCCCGCGCAGGGGGTATCGCCCACGATACCGGAGCCGTCGCCATCGTCGAGGATGCCGTCGTTGTCGTCGTCGTCGTCGCAGACATCGCCTCCGGTGGAGGGGTTCGCCGGATCATAGACATCGCCATCGGCGTTGACCTGGTCGGTGTTGGCCGTCCACGGGCAGTTATCCGCCACGTCGAGAACGGTGTCGTTATCGTCGTCATCGTCGCAGACATCGCCTGCGCCGTCGGCGTCGTTGTCCTCCTGGCCGGCGTTGACAACGACCGGGCAGTTGTCCGCCACGTCGAGCACGCCGTCATCGTCATCGTCGTCGTCGCAGACGTCGCCTGCGCCGTCGGCGTCCAAGTCCTCCTGGCCGGCGTTCACATCGACCGGACAGTTGTCGCCGCCGTTGTCCACGCCGTCGCCGTCGATGTCGTTGTCACAGACATCCCCGAGGCCGTCGCCATCGATGTCGGACTGATCGGCATTGGCGTCCATCGGGCAGTTGTCGACGCCGTCGAGCACGCCATCGCCATCGTCGTCGCCGTCGCAGGCATCGCCGATACCGTCGCCGTCATGGTCGCCCTGAGCGGGATTGACCACGAGCAGGCAGTTGTCCGGTGCGGCATCGAGCACGCCATCGCCGTCATCATCCTCATCGCAGGCGTTTCCAAAGCCATCGCCATCGGTGTCGACCTGGTCGTTGTTGGCCGTTATCGGGCAGTTATCGGCTCCATCGAGGACGCCGTCGCCATCGTCGTCGCCATCGCAGTCATCGCCGACGCCATCGCCGTCGGTGTCGGCCTGTCCCGGGTTGACCACGAGCCGACAGTTGTCATCCGCATCGAAGACGCCGTCATCGTCGTCATCATCATCACAGGCATCGCCCGCGCCATCGCCGTCGGTGTCGGTCTGCCCCGCATTGGCCTGATCAGCGCAGTTGTCCGCCCCGTTGTCCACGCCGTCGCCGTCGAGATCGTCATCACAGATATCGCCGATGCCATCGCCGTCGGTGTCGGTCTGGGCGGCATTGACATCATCCACGCAGTTGTCCGCCCCGTCGCCCACGCCGTCGGCATCGGCGTCATCGAAGAGATCGTCGCAGGCATCGCCCGTGCCGTCGCCGTCGGAATCGGTCTGGGCGTTGTTGGCGACGGTGGGGCAGTTGTCGAGGTCGTCGGCGATCTCGTCGCCGTCCATGTCATCGTCGCAGGCGTTGCCATCACCGTCGGAATCGAAGTCCTCCTGGCCGGGGTTTTCCACCGCCGGGCAGTTGTCCATCGGGTCGATCACGCCATCGCCGTCGGAATCGGCCGGGGGCGAGATGGCCGGTGCGATCGGCTCCGGCAGAAAATCTGGGTCCATCAACTGGCCACTCGTCGAATGCCCGCAGGAGGTCGTGAAGAGGAGCCCCGCCAGGATGAGAAGCATGCCGCTCAGACGGAGGAAACGGGGGAGGATGTCCATGGATGCCCTAACCTTTCGAAATGATGGTGAAATACTGAATTGCGCGTACAACCGCCTCTTTCGTGGATATATAGATACCACGAAAAGCCCTTTGCTACAATAGGGTTACACCAGATTTCTCAAGGAGTGTGTACGCTTATGTCCCAGCAGCTTGAATTGCAGGGGGTTTATCGAATTGCTCTTGCGGGCTTCTACTCCAGTTCCGACTTCCACAGCATGCGTTTGATGAATTTGTTGAGGCTGCGGCGAGGCAGGACGCCCTGGAGTTTCTGTTCTCCATCGAGGACGGGCAGGTAGTCGTATTCCTCGAATTCGAAGAGCTCGTTCGCTTTGCTCAATTTCATCTCCGGCGTGACGGTGGTGATGTCGCTGATCGTCATATCGGCGGCTCTGATGAAGGGGATGAGTTCCTCCTCGAAGAGGATGGAGCGGATGTTGTCGAGCTGGATCGCGCCTTTGAAGTGATCCGCATCATCCACGACCGGGAAATAGACGTATTCGTTGTGTTTCAGGCACTCCATCACCGTGGCGTAGCTGTCGGCTTCGCGGATGATCGTCGGCTCCGTCGTCATGATCTCCGAAACGGTGTGCGCGTCGAGGACCTCTTCCTCACTCATCGCGCGGCCCATTTCGCCGGCTTTTTTCAGCGACCACCGCACCGAGGGAGGGCCGATGATCTGGACGATGAACGTGGTAGCCGTGATCACGTTGAGGATGAAGAGCCCGAGCGCTTCGGCTTCCGGGCCCATGGTGCTCATGCTCTGGTAGATGGCGATGGCAAGCCCGATGGCGACGCCGGCCTGTGAGAAGAGCGAGGAGCCGAGGTAGCGACGCACATTCGCATCGGCATGGGAGACCTTTGCGCCCAGATAAGCCCCGCCCATCTTTCCCGCTGTCCGAAAGATGAGGTAGATGACGCCGACCGCCCCCATGCTGGCGAGCGTGGCGACCTGGAGCCGTGCCCCGATGAGGACGAAGAAGATGACGTAGACCGGTGCGGAGATCTGTTTCGTGATAGAGAAGAGGAATTGGCTCCGTTTCGGACTCGCGTTGATGAGTGTGGTTCCGAGCACCATGTTGCAGAGGATGAGGTCGAAGTTGAAGATCGAGGCGATGCCGCTGGTGACGAGGATGGCACCGAGTGCGATGACGATGAAGCTCTCCTTCTCGCGGATCTCATGGATGCGCTTGAGCAGGAGGATGATGAGAAAACCCATCCCGACGCCGATGGCCAACGAACCGCCCAGCTCGAGCAGCGGATGGGCCAGCGAACCCAGGACCGAGAATTCCCTGCCGGTGATGGCGCTCTCGGCGAAGACCTTCGACAGCGCATAGAGGATCAGCGAGAGCCCGTCGTCGAGGGCCACGATGGCGATGATGGAGGTGGCCAGAATTCCCTTGGCCCGGCATTCCCAGATGACGTCGACGGTCGCGGCCGGTGCGGTCGCCGAGGCGAGCGCTGCCAGCAGGATGGCCAGCGGCACGTTCCTCGTGAAGAGATAGATCGCGGCGCCGACGAGCAGATAGGTGAGCAGTCCCTCGAAGAGGAGGATCGTGATGATCTTCTTGCCGTACTTCCGGAAGGTGGAGACCTTGATCTCCCCCCCGATCATGAAGCCGATGAGTCCCAGGGCGAAGTCGGTGAAGGGGCCCAGCATGGCGATGGTATCCCGGTCGAAGATGCCGATGCCGGACACGCCCAGGACGATGCCGATGGTGATGTATCCGACGACCTGAGGGATCCGAAAATAGCGGAAGAGCTTTCCTCCGGTCAGGCCGAAGAACATGGCCATGCCGAAGAGCAGGAGAATCTGATGGAGGGCATCGTTCATGGGGATCGCAATCAATACCTCTGAAGGGGAGAGATCAAGGAAAAAGCATGGGGGCGTCTTTGGCGCATTTCCAGTTGACGTCGGCATCAAAACACAATAGTCACCCCCGCAATCGATGACACATCAGCGGCCCTTGACCAAATCGTCGGACCGAAAATCTGTTACCCTCATTCTTGAGGATGGCAGCCGGTTTGGCGGTTTTTCTTTTGGGGCTGAAGGCCTCGCTCATGGCGAGGTCGTCTTCAACACGGGCATGGTGGGGTACCCGGAGTCGTTCACCGATCCCTCCTACCGTGCCCAGATCCTGGCGCTCACCTATCCGCTCATCGGCAACTACGGCGTTCCCGCCGATTTTGGCCAAGAGCTCTCCAGCTTCTACGAATCGGGAAAGGTGCACCTGGCGGGGCTCGTCGTCTCTGAATACTCCGAATTTCACTCGCATTGGACCGCGGCGCGCGGGCTCTCCGACCTCTTGCAGGAGCAGGGCGTTCCGGGGATTCAGGGCGTGGATACGCGCGCGATCACCAAGCGCTTGCGCGAGCAGGGGACGATGGCCGGGATCATCACGGATGATCCCGAGGCGAGCGTCGATGCGCTCCCCGCAAGGCACGTCGTGGCCGAGGTCTCCACGCCGGAGGCGCACACGTATGAGGGGGGCGGCAAGCGCGTGGCGGTCATCGATTGTGGTTGCAAGAACACGATCATCGCCAGTCTCCTCAAACGCGGGCTCTCGGTCGTGCGTGTCCCGTGGGACTTCGATGTCACCACGATCGATGTCGACGGCGTGCTCTTCTCCAACGGCCCGGGCGACCCGACCGATTGCGGCGCCACCATCGAGACCGCGCGCAAGGTGATCGCGGCGGGGCTGCCCGCCTTTGGCATCTGCCTCGGGCACCAGATGCTCGCGCTCGCGGCGGGGGCCAAGACCTTCAAACTTCCCTATGGTCATCGCGGGCAGAATCAGCCGGCCCGCGTGGAGGGGAAAAATCGCTGTTACATCACCTCGCAGAACCATGGGTTTGCGGTCGATGTCGCCTCGCTCCCCGATGGATACGAGGCCTGGTTTACCAATCTCAATGACGGTACCAATGAAGGCATGCGGCACGCGTCCCGGCCGATTATGAGCGTGCAGTTTCACCCCGAGGCGATGCCGGGTCCGGTGGATACCGGCTGGCTGTTCGATGAGTTTGTGGCAACGCTGTGAAAGGCGAGAAAGGCCAGTCAAGCCAGTCAGGCGAGAAAGGTTGACAGCATGAATCAAGATCGTTTTTGCCTGACTAGCCTGACTAGCCTGACTAGCCTGACTAGCCTGACTAGCCTGACTAGCCTGACTAGCCTGACTAGCCTGACTAGCCTGACTAGCCTGACTGGCGCATTATTATGCATACAACACTAAAAAAAGTCCTCGTGCTCGGGTCCGGCGCGCTCAAGATCGGCGAGGCGGGCGAGTTCGACTATTCCGGTTCGCAGGCGATCAAGGCCCTCAAGGAGGAGGGGATCGCTACCGTCCTCGTCAATCCGAACATCGCCACCATCCAGACCTCCGAGGGGTTTGCCGACGAGGTCTACTTCCTCCCGGTCACGCCGGAGTTCGTTGAGCGCGTGATCGAAAAGGAACGCCCCGATGGGATCCTGCTCTCCTTCGGCGGACAGACCGCGCTCAATTGCGGCGTGGCGCTCCATCGCACCGGGGTGCTCGAAAAATACGGCGTGCGCGTGCTCGGCACGCCGGTGGCCACCATCGAAGACACCGAGGACCGTGATCGATTTACGCAGAAGCTTGCCGAGATCGATGTGCCGGTGCCCCAGAGCGTGGCCGTCTCCTCGGTCGAAGAGGCAAAGCGCGCCGCGTCGGACATCGGTTATCCGGTGATGATCCGCATCGCCTATGCGCTCGGCGGTCTGGGTTCCGGAATCTGTACTGACGAGACCGCGCTCGTCGATCGCGTCGGCGCGGCGCTGGCGCACACTGATCAGGTGCTCATCGAGGAGTTTTTAAAAGGTTGGAAAGAGGTCGAGTACGAGGTCGTGCGCGATGGCGCGGACAACTGTGTCACCGTCTGCAACATGGAGAACTTCGACCCGCTCGGCATTCACACCGGCGAGAGCATCGTGGTGGCCCCGTCGCAGACGCTCACGAACGAGGAGTATCACCGTCTGCGCGAGGTGGCCATCCGCACCATTCGACACCTGGGAATCGTGGGCGAGTGCAACATCCAGTATGCCCTGCACCCCAAGTCGAAGGACTTTCGCGTTATCGAGGTGAACGCGCGGCTCTCGCGCAGCTCGGCGCTGGCGTCGAAGGCCACCGGCTATCCGCTGGCGTTCGTGGCGGCCAAGATCGCGCTGGGAAAGACGCTCCTCGAGATCGACAACAGCGTCACCGGGGTGACGCGTGCCTGCTTCGAGCCGGCGCTCGATTACCTGGTCGTCAAGATTCCGCGCTGGGATCTCAAAAAGTTTCGACGGGTCACCAAGCGCATCGGCTCCGGCATGAAGTCGGTGGGCGAGGTGATGGCCATCGGTCGCACCTTCGAGGAGGCGCTGCAAAAAGGCCTGCGCATGTTGGAAATCGGTGTCGACGGGCTCGCCGGCGGCGCAGGGATTGCGTTTGAAGACCTCGAAGCCGAGATCGCCGCTCCGACCGACGAGCGCATCTTCGCGATCGCGCGCGCCCTGCGCGAGGGGACCTCGATTGCGCGCATTCACGAGATCTCGCACATCGACCCCTGGTTCCTGTCGAAGCTCGCCAACATCGATGCCATCGAGCGCGAGCTGGAGTCATGTGGCACGCTCGCCGATTGCCCCGAGGCGCTGCTGCGCTGGGCCAAGCGCTTCGGCTTCGCCGATCGGCAGATCGCGCGAGCGACCGGCGTTGACGAGAACGCGGTACGCGCGCGTCGTCGCGCGATCGGCCTTCAGCCGGCGATCAAACAGATCGATACGCTCGCGGCCGAGTATCCGGCCAAGACGAATTATCTCTATTGCACCTATTCCGGCAGCGAAGATGATGTGGTGCCGGACGAAAGACCGAGCGTCATTGTCATCGGTTCGGGCGCCTATCGCATCGGCTCGTCGGTGGAGTTCGATTGGTGCTGCGTGAACTGCGCGCGCACGTTGGGCAAACTCGGGTTTTCCACGATCATGATCAACTGCAATCCGGAGACGGTCTCGACCGACTTCGACGAGTGCGATCGCCTCTACTTCGAGGAGATTACCTTCGAGACGGTCATGGAGATCGTCGAGCGCGAAGCGCCGATGGGGGTGGTGTTGGGCGTGGGCGGGCAGGTGGCCAACAACCTCGCGATGAAACTCGCCGCTGCGGGCGTGCGCATCCTGGGGACGCAGGCCGAAAACGTCGATCGCGCCGAGGATCGACACAAGTTCTCCGCGATGCTCGACAGGCTCGGCGTCAACCAGCCGCGTTGGAGTGAACTCTCCACGGTGGACGAGGCGCTGGGGTTCGCCGCCGAGGTGGGCTATCCGGTCCTGGTGCGTCCCTCCTATGTCCTCTCGGGGGCGGCGATGGCCGTGGCGATGAACGACGAGGAACTGACGCGATTTTTGAGCAAGGCCGCCGACGTTTCGCCGGAACACCCGGTGGTGATCAGCAAGTTCATCCTCGGCGCCAAAGAGGTCGAGTGCGATGGCGTGGCAAAGAACGGTGAGTTCGTCGCCTACGTTATCTCCGAACACGTCGAGAACGCGGGCGTGCATTCCGGCGATGCGACGATGGTTGTTCCGCCGCAGCGCACCTATCTGGAGACGATCCGCCAGATCAAGCGGATCGCGCAGCAGGTGGCGCGTGAACTTCGCATCAACGGGCCATTCAACATCCAGTTCCTGGCCAAAGACAACGATGTCTCCGTCATCGAGTGCAACCTGCGCGCGTCGCGCTCCTTTCCCTTCGTGTCGAAAGTCTGCGGGGAAAACCTGATCGAGATCGCCACGAAGGTCATGGTCGACTGGCCCATCCCCGAGGTGCGCCTCAAGCCCTTCAACATGGATTACGTCGGGGTGAAGGCGCCGCAGTTCTCATTCACGCGACTCATCGGCGCCGATCCGACCCTCTCGGTCGAGATGGCCTCGACCGGCGAGGTCGCTTGCCTCGGCGAGGATTTCGAAGAGGCGTTTCTCAAGGCGATGATCTCCGTCGGCCTCAAGCTCCCGATCCGTCGTGTGCTGCTGTCCACCGGCCCGACCGAGAGCAAGGCGGACTTCCTTCCATCGGCACGGCGCTTTGCGGCGATGGGGATGGAGATCCTGGCCACCGAGGGGACGGCGCGGTTTCTGGCGCAACAGGGAATCGAAACGCAGGTCGTCGCCTGGCCCGAGGCCGGGGGCGATGGCGCCGCCGATGTGCGCATCCGCGCCGGCGGCATCGACCTGGTCATCAACATCCCGAAGAACTATCAGAAGGAAGAACTCACCAACGGCTACCACATCCGACGCGCCGCCGCCGACATGGGCGTGCCGCTCATCACCAACATCCAACTCGCCAAACGCCTCGCCGAATCCCTCGAACGAAAAGCCCCGAACGATCTCGCCTGCACCCCCTGGTCTGCGTATCGGTAAACGCCACCCTGCACGCTTGTCATCCCCGAACGGTCCTATCGGGGATCCATCTGTATATGTGTCTTCCTTCCATATTTGCCTTGATATGTGAACGGGCAGCGGGGAAAGATGACGCACGTTCATACCCTGGTTGGAAAGAGGTGATGGCATGAATCATCTGGTCACCAATGAGCCCGGCGGCGAGATCATCTTCTATCGCACGGAGGATGGCAGGAATCGGATAGAAGTGCGGCTGGAAGAGGAAACGGTCTTGCTGACCCAAGCCGGCATGGCCGAATTATATCAGACGACGGTTCCGAACATAAACGCGCATCTTAAAGGCATATTTTCGGATGGAGAGTTGTCGAAGGAGGCAACTATTAAGGATTTCTTAATAGTTCGCCGAGAAGGATCGCGCCAGGTTGAGCGAAACGTAAAATTCTACAATCTTCCCGCCATCTTGGCTGTAGGCTACCGGGTTCGTTCGCGGCGCGGCGTTGAATTTCGTCGTTGGGCGACGGAGCGCTTACACGAGTACCTCGTCAAAGGCTTCACGATGGACGACGAGCGGCTCAAGGAGGGGACCAATCTCGGGTCGGATTATTTCGATGAACTCCTCGAACGCATCCGCGACATCCGGGCCAGCGATAAGCGCTTCTATCAGAAGGTTCGGGATATCTACAAGCTCGCCGTCGATTATGATCCCCGCGCTGAGGAGACGATCGAGTTTTTCAAGATCGTGCAGAACAAACTTCACTTCGCCATTTCCGGAAAGACCGCCGCTGAGCTGATCGCCGAGCGCGCCGATGCGACCAAACCGAATATGGGGTTGACCGCCTGGAAAGGAGCGAAGGTCCGGCGTCAAGACGTCACCGTTGCGAAGAACTATCTCAATGTCGAGGAGATCGAACAGCTCAACCGCATCGTCGTCATGTACCTCGATTTCGCCGAGGATCAGGCCATGCGGCATCGACAGATCTTCATGCACGACTGGCGCGAGAAGCTCGATGCCTTTCTGCAGTTCAACGAGCGCGATCTGTTGCAGGACGCAGGCACGGTTTCAAAAGCAGTCGCTGATCGCCTGGCCGTCGAGCAGTATGAATCCTTTCATGCCGCACGGCTTCAGCGCGAAGCCGAGGCGGAGGCCCTGACCGACGACGAGGAGCTGGTTCAGATTGAAAGGCAGTTGGAGGGGAGAAAGAAGCAAACGATCGAGAAAAAGTGATGTTCGATGAGGCGATATGAGGGCGTGTTGTATCATTATTGGCGTCATCCTTCTGATGTCGTGTGCAGCATCGAAGGCGTTTCGGGTCAAGCCGTCGTTGATCAACGACGGGTCGCAGGAACGCTATAGTCGGGAGCCGTTTCGCCAGCCCTATTTTTCGCGTTTTCAAAATGGCGGAAAACAACTCCTGTTTATCGCAACGGAACATGAGGTCGGTTTGTCGTCTGATACGTTTCGATTGATACAACGACAGGTTTCGACTTTCCGTCCTCAAATCATTCTTGTGGAGGGGATCGCTGAAACGGATGCACAGAACTTTCAATTGATCGATCGGATAATCGATTGTCGCAAGGATTGTTTTCAGCGGTGTGGCGAAGACATGTTTGCTGTCTCCGTCGCTCTTCTCAGCGATATTCCCTATGCGGGGATCGAGGTCTCCGATGTCGAAGTGAAGAAGGCGCTTCTGGCTTCCGGTTTTTCAGAAACCGATATTATCGGATTCTATGTATTGAGAGAAATACCGTACTATCGCCGGTCGGGGGAGACGGTTGTCTACAAGGATGAGAAGGCTTTCCTTCATCATGTGAAGGTCCGACAAGAGCGTCTCAAGATGGATATCGCCTTCGACCTCGACGCATTCCGTCGGTGGTATCTAAAGCGAACAGGCCGGAAATTGGTCGTCGATACGTTCGATCACAACGACATCAGCCCGTCGCATTCCTCGGGCTTTCTGCATGCGATGTCGCGCACCATCGGTCGCATTCGGGATCGACACATCGCGGATACAATTGCAGCTGCTCTGAATGCCCATGATCGGGTGATGGTGGTCTGTGGGCAGGGTCATCTCGTGACGCTTCGTCCGGTGCTCGAAGATATGCTCGGGAAACCCATTGCGAAAGGCAAATAGGGCCTCTCGTTCCTCGCCTGCCCTCCCTGGAGCGGGTATTGGCTCAGGGACTCACGAATGCCTCATGAATATCTAGCGATTACCTATTGAATATCTCACGATTATTCTGTATGCTCGGTATATGGAATTCACCTACGCCATCACCAAGGAGCTGCTCCGGTCGCTGGTGGCTATTGCCGCTCTTGAAGAACGCCTGGCAGGCCTCTCCTTGTCTCCCGCCCTCAGGACGTCGCTCTCCCAGCAGGCCAAGGTGCGGACCTCCCACTTTTCCAACAAGATCGAAGGCAACTGTCTCACGCTCAAGCAGACCGAGGACGTCTGGAAAGAAAAGACGGTTCAGGCGCCGAAGAGGGATATTCAGGAAGTCAAAAACCTCTTCGAACTCTTCGATTTTCTGATCGATCAGTCGAAGGGCGATGCGAAGATTACACCGCAAACGATCTGCGACATCCACCGATACGTGGAGAAGAATATCGTACGGGGCAAGTTGCTCGGTCATTACCGGGAAGCACAGAATGCGGTATTCGACACGGCGACCAATCGCATGGTCTATATGCCGCCTGAAGCCAAGGATATCTCATCGCTGATGGATGTGTTGCTCAGTTGTTTGGGCAGCTCCGACTGGAAACATGAGCTGATCCGGGCGGCGGTTGCCCACTTTGGTTTCGTCACGATTCATCCCTTCATGGACGGTAATGGACGAACAGCACGAGCGCTGTCCACCCTCATACTCATGCAGGCCGGGTTTCACTTTGTGCGCTATATGGCCTGGGATGAATACTTCTATCACCACCGGAATCAGTATTACCATATCCTCCATGCGGCTCAGGGGGACAATTTCTACGACCGAAACAACAGATGGGACTTGCAGGAGTGGATCACCTTCTTCGTCTTTGGCGTCGAACAGACGATCGGTCAGTTTCTGGAGCAAGTCGAGGTGCAAGAGCGTTCGGTCTTTCTCAACCGCAGACAGGAGAAGGCGCTCAGATTCCTCAAGCGCAATGGTCGGATGACGAACCGGGAATATCGAGAGCTCAACAAGGTTTCGAATTTTACGGCGCTCGCGGATCTTGCGTCCCTGGAAGAACTGGGGGTTGTGGAAAGGATCGGCAAGGGGCGTTCCGTTCACTATCTGTTGAAGAAGCGATAAGCCGAAATCTGTTTACCCCGCTCCCCTCCGAAACTGCCTGACCGCCTCGACGACGACGACGATGGCGAGCGCGAAGAGTGCGGCGGCAATTGCCGCGATGATGTAGGTTCCCTTATTGAGGTTGGTCCAGACGAGCACCCCGAGTGCCGAGAGCGTGATGAGGAACATGATGCGCATCGGCCATTTGAGCATCGTTGTCTTCTTTCCTTTTTTCTTCAACCACAACGTCACCGCCATGAGCGCCAGTGCGGCGAGCAGCTGGTTGGCCGAGCCGAAGAGCGGCCAGATCGCTTTCCACTGTCCGGAGTAGGCGAGCGCCGCTGCCGCCGCCACCGTGAAGAGCGTCCCCACGAAGCGGTTGCAGACGAAGGAGGGTTTCTCGTTTGCCTTTGTCGGCGCGAAGAACTCCTGCCAGGCGAAGCGGCACAGCCTCGTGGCGGTGTCGAGTGTGGTGAGCACGAACGCACTCACCGCAAGCGCGGCGAAGTTCGTGCCGTGCATCTTGCTGATGCCGAGCGCCTCGATCATCGCGCCGATCCCGTTGGAGAAGAGCGCCACCGGGCCTCCATGCGGGAGCATGTGCGTGTAGTTGGCCTTGGTCAGAATCATCACGGTGATGAGCGCGATCACCGCGAGCAGGCATTCGACGAGCATGCCGCCATAGCCGATCGGACGGGCGTGCGCCTCGCGGTCGAGCTGTTTGGCCGTCGTGCCTGAAGCGACGACCGAGTGGAACCCGGAGATGGCGCCGCAGGCGACGGTGACAAACAGGATCGGAAAGAGCGTGCCGAGCTTGGGCACATCCCACGCGATGAAGGCGGGCAGTTCGATGGCCGGGCGCGTGACGACGATTCCGACGAGCGCGGCGATGAGAAGCGCATAGAGCAGAAAGGAATTGAGATAGTCGCGCGGCTGCAGCAGGCACCAGACCGGGGTGACCGAGGCCACGAAGATATAGACGAGCAGGACGAGGATCCAGGTGTCGTTTGAAAACGCAAGGGGGTAGTGCCAGCCCACGATCATGCAGACCGCGAGGATCGCCACCCCGACAAGCGAGGCCCAGCCGAGCGGGAGCTTCAAGCGATAGATCGCCAGTCCAAAGAGGACGGCCAGCCCGATGAAGAGCATCGATGCGGTCGCCGCCGATGGGACCGAGACGAAGGTCTTGGCCACCACGACCAGAAAGACCGCGATGAGGAGCACCAGTGTGGCCCAGAGGAAGAAGAGAAAGAGTTGGCGCGCCATGCGGCTGGCGTTTTCACCGATGACCTCACCCATCGAGTGGCCGCCGTGGCGGATCGATGCGACGAGTGCGGAGAAGTCGTGCACTGAGCCCAGGAAGATGCCGCCGAGGATGATCCAGATGAGTACCGGTCCCCAGCCCCAGGCCGCCGCGACGATCGGACCGACGATCGGGGCCGCACCCGCGATCGAGGCGAAGTGATGGCCGAACAGGATCGGAGCCTTTGCCGGGCAGTAGTCGACGCCATCGGCCATCGTGTGCGAGGGGGTGGGCCGGTCGGGTTCCACGCCCAACATCCGCGCCACGCGCGGGCTATAGAAGCGATAGGCCAGTGAAAAGAGCAGGATCGAGCCGAGGAGGATGATGAGAATGGTCATGGTATTTCCTTTGATGTCATTCCCGAGTGATTGTATCGGGAATCTCGATTGTTTCCATCGGGATCCCCGATTACCCCATTCGGGGATGACAAAACAATAATCGGTCGCCCTTCGCCCTTCGGGCTTACACGCCCATGACCTTCACGATCACGCGTTTGCGCCGTCTTCCGTCGAACTCGGCGTAGTAGATCTGCTCCCACGGCCCGAAGTCGAGCTGTCCCTTCGTGATCGGGACCATCACCTGATGGCCGATGGTGAGATTCCAGAGATGCGCGTAGCCGTTGTCTTCGCCGGTCTGGTGATGGCGATAGTCGCGATTCGTTGGCGCGATCTCCTTGAGCCACGTTTCAATATCATGGATCAGCCCGCTCTCCGCATCGTTCACGTAGACTGCAGCGGTGATGTGCATCGCCGAGACGAGCGCCATGCCGTCATCGACCGCGCTCGCATCGATGATCGCCTGCACCTTGTCGGTGATGTTGATGAACTCGTGGCGTTTCTTCGTCTCGAACCAGAGATAATCGGTGTGGGTCTTCATGGCATGATCTCCTTATGATGAAGGACATCAATAATCGCTCGATGGGGAAATGCAAGATCGTCGCACTTTTGCGTCGGATAAAACTCTTGCAAGCTGCCTATGACACACCGATTCCACACAGATGACACAGCGCGGAGATAATGAAATGCGATCGTAGGAATCGAGGAAAGAATGAAACGCGTTTGTTTTCAGTCTGTTTTAATTTTCTTCTGCACGGTTCTCTTCTTGGCACGCCCCCTGCATTAGTTCCGAGTCATTCGGGAGGTGAGCGTTCACGTTCACACAACAGAGGGAGGGGAGACATGGATGCGATCGAGGGAAGGGAAGCGGCAGGATTCGATTTTGGCCTGGGCAAGCTCAAGCTGGACTTCGCGTTGATCAAGGAGATCCAGGGTTTGATCAGTGACGAAGGTGTTCAACGTTCTGAACAGATGTTCGGAAAGTCGACGTATGATCTGAGCATTTCGCCAAACAGATCGTGGGATCGGTGGGATGGAATGGGGGGAGGGACTTCATTCTTTACGACCGAATCGAGTATGACGATGAAAAGTGGTAATTATGCGACATACAATGGGAGCGGTTTTCTCCCGTTCAAGACCTGGAGTCTCAAGGGCGTCGATCTCACGTTGGGGGCAAGAATCCAGGATGCCAACGCCCCCTTTCGCCAATTTCTGTGGTCGGGGCCCGAATCCCTTGGAATGGGCCGCGGACCCCTGTTGCCATTCGGCATGAGTGCCGGACCGGAACTGCTGTTTCGCTTCTGATCGTTGCGTTATAAGACAGAAATGCCTATAGCGGATTGAAGAACACGATACCACGTATCACAAGGAGAGGACTCATGACCTTCATCACGACGCAGAACATTCTCGAACAATCCAACGCGATCGCCGATCGTTCCCAGTTGGCCTCCTATCTGGAAACTTGCGATATCGCGTTGGACGGCAAGCGCGACGGTGGTTTTTTTGCCGCACAGGTGCGCGACGGGATCAATCTGACCGTCGATCATCCGCTGGCGGCCGACATCAAACAGACCGATCAGGTGCATCGGCGTATCCAGGGATTGGCGCGCGCGCAACTGGCGCAGGCAGAGAAGCCGGTATCGGAGGATTCGGTCTTTCTGGCGGGCGGGAAAATCCTCCTGGCGATCGTCCTCTTTCCCGCGCTCCTCTTCTCCGGCTGCGCCGAGGATCCCGAATGTCCTGAAGAATGCGATAACAGTACCGATCACAACCTCTGCTACGAGACCGAAGAGGGCGAGGTCGAGTGCGGGTGCAAGCCGGGCAAACAGATGAAGCAATGTCGTAGCACGAGCTATGCGCCGAATGATGGATACAATGCCAATCAATACTACTGGTGCTGCCGCAGCCTCGAGGATTATTGCTCGAACGGCATCTGTCAGTAGAGGTGGATAGATGTCGAGTGAGCATAGGGGCTTCGAGGTTGATGGTAAGCCTTCGTTGTTGTCATCCCCGCGAAAGCGGGGATCTCGATTGGCTATTATAAGCGAGATTCCCGCTTTCGCGGGAATGACGGCATGAAAAAAATGTTGTCAGCAGTCTGAAGGGGCCTCGGCCCCTTTTTGCTTTTCTGCTGCCTTGTCTTTTTCGAAAAAAACGCCATATTGAGGAGAAGGCAATCATTCTGAAGGGAGAAGTACATGCGTCTCGACAAACTCACGATCAAGGCCCAGGAGGCGATGCAGGAAGCGCAAAACCTGGCGCAGAAATACACACAGCAGGAGGTGACGCCCGAGCACCTGTTGCTCGCGATGATTCAGCAGGAGGGTGGGGTCGTCCCCGCCATCCTCGTAAAGATCGGGATCAATACCAAACAACTCGCCGACGATCTGATCGCGGCCATCAAGGTCTTGCCGCAGGTCTCGGGCGCGTCGGTCGGGCAGGTCTATATCTCTCAGACGCTCAAGCGCGTCTTCGACCACGCGTTCAAAGAGGCCGAGGGGCTCGGCGATGAATTCATCTCCACTGAGCACCTGCTCATTGCCATCGCCGAGGAGAAGAAGGGCAAGGCGGGGGAACTGCTCCGTGCGTTGGGCATCGTGCGCAAGACGATCCATGCCGTCCTGCAGGATATTCGCGGGACGCAACGCGTGACCGACCAGGATCCCGAGGGGAAGTATCAGGCGCTCAAGAAATACGGTCGGGATCTCACCGACGCCGCGCGCCAGGGAAAACTCGATCCCGTGATCGGTCGCGACGAGGAGATCCGTCGCGTGATCCACGTGCTCTCGCGTCGCACGAAGAACAACCCGATCCTCATCGGCGAGCCGGGTGTGGGCAAGACCGCCATCGTCGAGGGGCTCGCGCAGCGCATCGTGGCACACGACGTTCCCGAGACGTTGGCGGACAAACGGCTCGTGGCGCTCGATCTCGCCTCACTCGTGGCGGGGGCCAAGTATCGCGGCGAGTTCGAGGATCGCTTGAAGGCCGTGCTCAAGGAGGTGACCGCCTCCGCCGGCGAGATCATCCTCTTCATCGACGAACTGCACACGCTCGTCGGTGCGGGCGGGGCCGAAGGTTCCATCGACGCCTCCAACATGCTCAAGCCCGCCCTCGCGCGCGGCGAGCTGCGGTGCATCGGCGCCACCACGCTCAACGAGTTTCGCAAATACGTCGAAAAGGACGCGGCGCTCGAGCGGCGCTTCCAGCAGGTCTATGTGGGTCAGCCCACCGTCGAGGACACCATCGCCATCTTGCGTGGCTTGAAAGAACGCTACGAGATTCATCACGGTGTGCGCATCCAGGACAACGCGATCATCGCGGCGGCGACCCTCTCCGATCGCTACATCACCGAGCGGTTTCTTCCGGACAAGGCGATTGACTTGATCGACGAGGCGGCTTCGAAACTGCGCATCGAAATCGATTCACTCCCGACCGAGATCGATGAGATCGAACGCAACATCATGCAGCGCGAGATCGAGTGCGCGGCGTTGGGCAAGGAGACGGATAAGGCGTCGAAGGAGCGGCTCCATGAGCTCGAGCGCGAGATTGCCAACCTGCGCGAGCAGTCCTCTGCGCTCAAGGCGCACTGGATGAAGGAGCGCGACGAGATCAAGGGGATCCGCGAGATCAAGGAACGGGTCGAGCAGGCACGCATCGAACAGGAAAAGGCCGAACGTGCGGGGGATCTGACGCTCGCGGCCGAGCTCAAATACGGCAAGGTGCCGGGGTTGGAGAAGGAGCTCGAGGCCAAACAAGCGGCGCTCGCTGAGATTCAGAAGGATCAGAAGATGCTCGCCGAGGATGTCAATGCCGAGGACATCGCCGATATCGTTTCAAAGTGGACGGGGATTCCCGTCTCCAAGATGATGGAGGGCGAGACCGAGAAACTCCTGCACATGGAGGAGACTTTGCGCCAGCGCGTCGTCGGCCAGGAGGAGGCGCTCGAGAAGGTCTCCAATGCGGTGCGCCGCTCGCGTGCGGGTCTGCAGGATCCGAACCGCCCGATCGGTTCGTTTATCTTCATGGGACCGACGGGCGTGGGCAAGACCGAGACGGCACGTGCGCTCGCCGATTTTCTCTTCGACGATGAACGCGCGATGGTGCGCATCGACATGAGCGAGTTCATGGAGAAACATTCGGTCGCGCGGCTGATCGGCGCGCCGCCGGGATACGTCGGCTATGAGGAGGGCGGCTATCTCACCGAGGCGGTGCGGCGTCGTCCCTATGCGGTGATCCTCTTCGACGAGATCGAAAAGGCGCACCCGGATGTCTTCAATGTGTTGTTGCAGATCTTGGACGATGGGCGTCTCACCGACGGCCAGGGGCGCACGGTCAACTTCACCAACACCGTGCTCATCATGACCTCGAACATCGGCAGCCAGTTCATCACGGATGTCGCGGGCGATGAGGAGCAGATGACCGAGCGGGTGCTCGCGGCGATGAAGGAGCACTTCCGGCCCGAGTTCATCAACCGCGTCGACGACCTGGTGATCTTCCACTCGCTCAAAGAGGAGCAGATTGCCGCGATCGTCGGGATTCAGCTGGAGCGTCTGGGCGGGCTCTTGGCGAAGCGAAAGATAACGCTCACGCTCACCGATGACGCGAAGGCGGTCATCGCCAAACACGGATGGGATCCGGTCTACGGCGCGCGCCCCTTAAAGCGCGCGATCCAGAAGTACGTCATCGATCCGCTCTCCACCGCCATCCTCGAGGGCCGCTTCACCGACGGCGCACAGATTACCGCCGGTGCCACCGACGGCGAGATTGGATTCGAGCAGGAGTGATGTTTCGTTGAAGCACAAAAAACGGCCTGCCCCTCGTCGGGTGCAGGCCGTCAAACTGCTGAAAAAATTATTTCATGTTATCATTATCGAAAATCGAAGTTTGTCATTCCCGCGAAAGCGGGAATCTCGCTTTTTACGCTACATCGAGATCCCCGCCTTCGCGGGGATGACAAAAACACAGGATTGTCATCAACCTTACGGCCTGCCCCTCGTCGGGTGCAGGCCGTTTTATGTGTGTGCGAGGTCTGAGCTAACGGCGTGGTTTCATCTGTTGCGGCTCGGTGTTGGCCGGCCTCAAGCTTTCGGGCTCTTCCGAGGGATTCGGTTCCTCCACGGGAATCGCATCTGACATGGAACTACCCGGGAGGCGGATGTAGTTTGCATCGATGCCTTCGAGATCCGGCGGGAAGGGCTCATCGGAGATGGGCATTCCACCGACGTTGACGGAACGCCCGGTGCTCAAGGCGGTGAGGAGCATCTGACAGAGGATGGAGGCGTCGACATCACGGATCTCCTCCGGGCTGACATCGATCCGTATCAATCGTTCGTTGGAATCCTGTCTTCCAAAGGCGCGACAGCCGTTGCGAGGTCTGTTTGAAGCGGTGACGCTCTGGATGGAGATTCCCACGATCATCTCTGACACGCGCATGGGATCATCATTATCGTCGTCCCCGGGATCTATCGGCACATCTCCGTCCGGCGGATTGCTTTCATCGGCTGGGATGTCTTGATCGCTCTCCGAATCGCGCGATGAGCGATTGAAAAACTGCTCGACGCGCTTGATGAACGAAGGACTCGCCTTCTTGGAGCCGCTCGCTTGCGCCTGGGCCAGGATGGGCACGCAGACGAAGAGGGCGATGAGGATGAGGACGGCGGTCTTTTTCATGGGACACCTCCAAGTGTGAAGTTAACGGGTCGTTACGAAGCCGAAAAATACGCACATGTTGTGCCAGACGCGTCGCTACGCCAGGGCTTGGCGGATCTTGGCGAGATGTTTTTCCGCGGGGGGGAAGGTCTTGGCGATTACTTCGAGCGTGGGGAGGTATTTCTTGGCCTCGTCGTACGCCCCACGATCGAGCTGAATCTCCACAAACGTTCCATAGAGGCTGTAGCGCAGGTCGGGGCTGAAGTGCTCTTCGTGGTCGAGGGCAAGCCCTTGCCGGATGTAGTCCTCGGAGCGTTCCAGCTCATGCTTCTGATAATAGGCGTCCGCGAGCGACACAAAGATGGTCGGCCGATAGCGGCGGATGAGGCCGGCGGTTGCCCCCTGCGGCGTGTTGGAGAAATCGAGCGCGGCCTCGAAGTATTCGATCGTGTCATCCGGCTCGGCCATCTGCTGAGCGGCCAGCCCCATGCCGATCATGAGTTCGACGCTGGTGGTCTCTCCCTCGATCTGTTGAGCCAGCGCCAATCCCTCGCGATAGTGATCCAGCGCCATATCGGGGCGGTCGAGCTTGAGCGAGAGGTTGCCCATGCCGTTGTGCAATCGCACCTGCAGTCGGATCAGATGGTGGCGTCGGGCGATCGCCAGCCCTTGGCGATAGTGTTGCAGCGCTTCCTCGAATCGCTGTTGTGAATCACGGCGCAGGGCATTGCCGATGAGGTAGTGGCGGTTGGCCGTGCGCTCGGCATCGCCCGCCATCTCGGCCAGCGCTAATTCTTCGTTGAGGATTGCCAGTGCCCGTTGGATCTCCCCCGCGCGCAGGAGCGTCTCACCGCGTTCATTGTTGGTGATGCGGCGTTGCTCGTTCTCTGGAAGTTTCATCTCGGAAACTTTTGCCGTTCGCTCGAAGCGTTCGAGCGCTGCTTCGATGTGTCCTTCGCGCAGGTCGCAGCCAGCGATCGAGTTTTCGATCTGGAGTCGCCAGACGAGCGCGCCGGGAACGTCTTCGAGCAGGCTCAGCGCTTCGGCGAAGGAACGACGGGCTTGACGGAGATGACGCCGGCGCATCGCGGCCAGACCCAGCTGCTCCGCGGCACGAATGCGGAACTGCAGGGCGAGATTTCCTGGCCCCTTCAGGTGATGCAGACGCCGAAAAGCAGCCTGTGCCTCCTCCGGACGGTTCGCGCGCTCATAGGCGCGTCCCAACTTGATGAGAACATCAGCGCGCCTGTGAGGTTCGTTCAGAGGGGTGATCTCAAGCAGCTTCTTGAGGTGAATGATCGCCTCGAGCGGGTCGTGATGGCGCAGGGCATGGTCGGCCAGATGTTCGAGGGCAGCGGGCTGTTGGGATGAGGGCGTTCCATATCCGATATGGCGGTCCAGCTCGATGCGTTTCTTCGAACGCTGGTTGTCGAGATGATGGGCGATGGCATCGTGGCACTGGGCGCGCTCGGTCTCATCGGCGCCATCATGGATGATGCGGGAGGTCAATGCATTGGCAAACGCAAATCGCCCGTCGCGTTCGTCGCGGCGAACGAGTCCTGCGCTGACGAGCAATAACAGCTCGTGGCTTGTCGTGGCGCTTCGGGCCGTCGCGCGCAGTTCTTCGGCGCCGACCGGACGACCCCAGCAGGCCAGCATCAACGCAAGATGCTGCGCTTCTGTCGGAAGAAGGGCGATGCGCTTGTGCACCGATTCGGCAAGCGTCTGCGATGGCGGCGCGTGGGAAAAATCGATGCCGATCGTCTTGAGCGTGCGCGCATCGGGTCGTCCCGCGAGCGAGAAGAGTTGCCCCTTGGCGATCATCGCTTCGAGTTGCTCGGTGATGAAGAGCGGACTGCCATCGGAGCAGGCCAGCAACTGATGGGCCACCGATGGATCCGGTGTTTCGCCGAGGAGTGCCGTCAGGTATTCGCTGACCTCCGTGAGGGTGAAGTTCTTGAGCGGGACCGTGCGGCAGATCGCTTCATCGAGATCGAGGCTCGTGAGCGCTTCGCCCAGGGCAACGCGATCGGTGTTGAGGCCGAACAGGAAGAGGATGCGCGCGCCGGGTGCGTGGGAGAGGCGGTGCTGCAGGCGCAGACGCCTGATCAGGGCATGGATCGCTGCGAGCATTTCTCCACTGCCGCTATTTTCCTCATCAAGGATCGTGTCGAGGTCGTCGACGATAATCACATGCGGACGGGCGTTCTTCGTGCGTTCCTCGAGGATGGATTCGAGTGTGGCGACATCATCGGCATCGCCGTTGCGCAAGAGCGAGACGCTGAGTTCGAGCTGCTGTGCGACCGGCTTGATCGCTTCCAATAGCCGCGAGCGGCCGCAGCCCCGACCGCCGGCAATACAGAAGATCGGCATCGCCTGTGGTGAGCCCTCAGCGATGGCGTTCAAGCCGCGCTCGATCGCTCGGCGTTCGTCATGGCGCCCGATCAACTTTCCCTCTTTGGGCAGGTAGGCCAGCAGCGTCTGTCGGCTCTCGGGCGCATGCTGATGGGGAGAACTGTATTGCAGCGCCTGTGCGGCGATCAGCGCCGAAGGATAGCGATCGTCCGGGTGGCGCGCCATCAGTTTCATGATGATGCGATCGAGATAGGCGGGAATCTCCGGGCGATAGGTCGATGGCGGCGGCGGGGTGAATTCACAGTGTCGCCGAAGGGTTGCCGCGGCATCGATGCGCTTGCCATCGGCGGCCTTGACCGCAAAGGGTTGCACGCCGGTCAGGCAGTAGTAGAAGGTGACGCCCAGCGAGTAGAGATCGCTGCGGTGGTCGGGTTTGGGATAGTGTTCGAAGGCGTACTCTTCGCGATGGCGCATCGCGACCAGTTCCGGCGGAATATAGTTCGGCGTTCCGCCCGGGCGATCAGGCGGCCGGAAGGTGGCCAGTCCGAAGTCGATGAGCGCGAGCGAACGCTTTCCATCCTGCAAGCGCAGGAGAAGATTCTGGGGTTTGATGTCGAGGTGCAGCAGCTTGTGCCCGCGCAGGTATTCCAGTGCGCGCAGTGCCTCCAGTAACAATGTTTCCAATTCGGGGATCGGGTCGCCGACGATCGTCTTGAGATCTCCTTGGCGCAAGAGCTCCGAGGTGAAAAAATAGAGGTCGGAATCCGGGTCGATGCCAAAGTCGTAGATCTGCGAGATGTGTGGATGGGCCAGCGATTTCAGGATGGCAAACTCGTTCTTAAAGCGTTCTGCAGCGACCGTGCGCGACTTGAGCGGCGACCACTTGAGGAACTTCAGGGCGACCGATTCGCCATCCGGATCGACGGCTTCCCAAACGACACCGCCGCCGCCCTCAGATATTTTTGAAGCGAGGCGGTACTTTCCACCGACGATGGTGTCCGCTTTGAGCCCATCCGTGAAGAGATCGGTCTGGGGCATAGACGTTAAATATAGCGCATTCCGGACGATCGGAAAAGAAAAAGCTCAATTATTGTAAATGCTTTCGGTGGTTCCGCCGTGGGGCAGGCGTGAATAAAAAACGGGCCCGAACGGGGCCCGTTTCGAATGACGGGTGTGCGCGGATCAGGTTGAGGACCAGGTGTTGTCCGGCGAGGTCGTCTCATTGCCGGAAAGCGTGCTGATATCCTGAAAAATCGCTTCCGTGCTCGTGCCCGCGATGGATTCCATGCGACCGCGCATGAGCAGGTCATAGAAGTAGGGGCCCAGGATTTTCTTCAGCCGGTCCGGGCTGGCGTCGGTATATTCCTCTTCCAGGATCACCGTTTGGCCGAACGTTCCGCGCTTTGCGGGCTGTTGTACCTGCTTGGTGGTAAGCCACTTCAGCGGTCCGGATTGTGAGATCATCTCGGCCGGCATGCGCATGACCTCGGCCTGGGTCAGCTTTTCAAAGCCGCCCACTGCATTGCTCATGCCGATGTCGAGCATGAAGCGCTGGTTGGGGTCGCTCACCTTGAGATACCAATTGCCCATCCGGTCAAAGATCTCCACATCCCAGCGTGGGCAGGTCTCAAGGTCGGTGGGGTGGGTGACGTCGTAGAGCCGGAGCACCAGTTGGGCATCGGACCCGACGCGGTCGGCGGCTTCGATCATGGCTTCGGCGCTGACCTCCCAGTAGGCGAAGACGAAGTGCGGGGCGATGGCGAGCAGCGTCGCGTTGTTGGGATCTTTCTTCGGAGTGGCGGTCTTTGTCGAACGATTCATGCGCAACGCCGAGGTGACGAACGGATCGGTCTTGGTCTCGATCGTCGAAACCCGCCCATGGCCATCTTCGGGGATGCCGGCGAAAATCTCTTCGAAGCCGAGGCTGGCGGTGACGATGTTGGAGGAAGCGGTTGTTTTTCGCGATTTCTTCTTTTTTGCAGGGGATATTTTTTTCTTCGAAGATGATTTCGCGCGTGCGGCTGGCTTCTTCTTGAGGACGGCCTTCTTCTTTTTCTTCACGACCTTCTTCTTCTTCTTGTTCACGACTTTTTTCTTCACCACCTTTTTCTTTTTGACCGTCTTCTTCTTGGCTACCGTCGTGCGTTTTTTCTTCACCTTCTTCTGAACCTTCTTTCGGGAGACCTTCTTTTTTACCGTTTTTCTCCTGACCACCTTCTTCTTTGCTGCTTTCTTCTTCGGTTTGCTGGTGGTCTGTTTCCGTGATGCTGATTTGGCGCGCTTTGCGGTCTTCGTTTTCTTCATAGCGGTGGCCTCCCAGTAGTTAGTCCTTCTCTATACCAGACAATCTGAAAAAGCAAATTCATCCCTAGCATTGCAATGTAAAATATGTCAACGAATTCTCGGTTGGAAGGGGAATCTCTGACTGCTCCCTTCATATTTTTTCAGATTCCGAATGTCCCGGAATGAGTACGGAATCCCGGATTTCGAACGCACAATGTGTTCGGATTTTAGGAATTTCCTTGAATTGAAGGGCACAGCGCACTAGGCACTTGAGTAAATACGCTTTTATTTCAAGGTGTTCATTTCTATCGCGGGGCATGGCACAAATATTGCTTATTCGGAGGACCAAATGAGTCGATTCAGGAGGGATGGCATGAAACTGAAAATACTGTGCATTGACGACGATACCGATTTCCTGATCAGCGTGCGCATGCAGCTGCGCGAGACCTATGCGGTCTCCACTGCGGGCAGCATCGAGGAAGGGATCATCGCCCTCCGTCGGGACGCGGTCGATCTCGTCCTGCTCGACGTGGGGCTGGGCGACGAGGATGGCATCGAGGGAATCCGGCGCATCTGTCATGCCCACCCCTCGGCCAATATCGCGATGCTCTCCGGTCGGCGCGATCCGAAGACGGTGGTCGGGGCCCTGCGCGCCGGTGCGGTCGACTACCTGACCAAGCCGATCGATCGGGACGAACTCGAGGCGATCATCACGCGTCAGGAACAGACGCGCCGCGTGCGTGAACGCTATGCCGCGCTCGTGGAGACGCAGAATTGCGACGATCACCGCAAGCATATCATCTATACGGGCGATGTGATTCATCAGGTGCTGGCCCAGGCCGATCAGCTCAAAGGCCATCAGGCCAATGTCCTCATCGTCGGCGAGACCGGAACGGGAAAGGATCTGCTCGCCCGCTATATCCATCGGCGTGAGGGGGATTCGGCGCGTCCCTTCATCGCGGTCAACTGCGCGGCCATTCCAGAGAACTTGCTCGAAGCGGAGCTCTTCGGTTCGGAGCCGGGCGCCTATACCGGATCGGTGAAGAGGCGCATCGGTCGCTTCGAGCTCGCCGATGGCGGCGACATCTTTCTCGACGAGATCGGTGCGCTCAAACTCGATCTGCAGGCCAAGATCCTGCGCGTGTTGCAGGAGGGCGAGTTCTGCCGCGTCGGTGGAAACGAGACGATCCGGGCCGACTTTCGCGTCATCTCGGCGACCAACGATCTGCTCGAAGAGCGGGTCAGCCGCGGTGAATTTCGCATGGATCTCTATCACCGCCTGCGCGTCATCCAGCTGGCGATGCCGCCGCTGCGCGAGCGCATCGAGGATATTCCCGCGCTCGTCGATCACTTTCTCTCGCAGTTCGTGGTGCATGATGTGGTCAAACGCATGTCGGCCGGGGCGATGGGACGGCTCATGGCCTACCACTGGCCGGGGAACGTCCGTGAACTCGCCAATGTGGTGCAGTCGCTCACGATCCTGGCGCCGGGAGAGGTGATCGAGGAATCGATCTTTCCCTCCTGGGCGCTCAACGGCTGTGGTTCGCCCGCATGCGACGGCGATCACGTCCCGTTGCCGCAACAACATGCCACGGTTGCCACCCTCAAAGCGTATGTGGCGCGCGCCGAACGGCACGTCATCGAGCAGACGCTGCACGTCGTCTCGGGCGATAAGTCCAAGGCGGCCAAGCGTCTCGAGATCGGACGCACCACGCTCTATGCCAAGATGAAAGAGCTGGGGATGATGTAGGCTCGTCTCCCCATCCATTCCTCGATTGCCCCGGCTCGCTTAATCGCGTATCCTTGCACGCCTATGACGAAACAATCGAAAAAGAGTTCACGCCGGGGTTCCGGAGCGCGGGGGCTGGGGCGCAGCCCGCAAAAGCGTCGTCCGGGAAAACAGGCCCGACAGCAGAAGCAGGAAGCCGCGCCGGCAAAATCGAAGAAGACGCCGACGATGATCGGCGAGCTGCGCCTGCATCGGGACGGATACGGGTTCGTTACATCCGGGCAGCCCGACCAGGCCGATGTCTTCATTCCCGCGCGTTATGTCGGCGATGCCCTGCATACGGACGTCGTAGAGGCGAGCATCATCCCGAGCCGGGGCGAGAAGTTCGAGGGGCGCATCCTGCGCATCGTCGAACGACGCGTCCTCACGCTCATGGGCCGGTTCGAGCGCCTCGGGCGCGTCTGTCAGGTCGTCGCCGATGATCGTCGTGTGCGGCATCGGATCACCATTCCGGATGATGCCCTGGGCGGGGCGCACCACAACGACAACGTCATCGTGCGCATTCGGGAATATCCGCAGGAAGACAATCCTATGATCGGCGAGGTGGTCACCGTTCTCGGCCGACGCGGCGAGGAGGCCACCGAAAAGGCCGCCGTCATCGCGCGCCATCAGCTCGAGCGCGCATTTCCAAAGCGCGTGGAGCACGAGGCCCGTGAGGTGTCCGAACACATGGACGACATGCGCAAGGGTCGAGAGGATCTCACGCACATTCCCTTCGTGACCATCGACGGCGAGACGGCCAAGGATTTCGACGATGCCGTTGCGGTCGAGCGGATCCAGAACGATCATATCCGTCTTCGGGTCTCCATCGCGGATGTCTCCGCCTTCGTGCGGCCGCAAACCGTGCTCGATGCCGAGGCATACGCACGCGCCACGTCGGTCTATTTTCCCGGCGATTGCCTGCCCATGTTGCCCGAGGTGCTCTCCAACGGCGTCTGTAGCTTGAAGCCGGATGAGGATCGCCTCACCCTCACCGCTGAACTCGACATCGCGCCGGATGGCGAGGTCCGGCGCAGTCGGTTTTATCGCAGCATCATTCGAAGTCATGCGCGTATGACCTATACGGCGATGAAACGCATCCTCGTGGAGAAGGATGCGGCCCAGCGCCGGGCGTACGCCGATCGTCTCGACGATTTCGAGTTGATGCAGGACTGCTTTGAGCGTTTGCGTCGCTCTCGTCTCAAGCGCGGCTCGATCGACTTTGACCTGCCCGAACCGGAGATCGTGATCGATATGCAGGGCGAGATCGAGGACATCGTTCGCGCCGAACGACACATCGGCCACATGATGATCGAAGAGTTCATGATTGCGGCCAATGAGGCGGTCGCTCGATTTCTGACGAAGTCGGGCGCGGGATGTCTCTATCGCGTGCACGATAGCCCCTCCGAGGAGAAGATCAGTGCGTTTGCGACGCTGGTGCACAACGTGGGGATTCGCTTTCGACCGCGTGCGGATCTGCCGCCGGGGGATCTGGCCGATGTGGTGCGCCGGGCGCACGGGCGTCCGGAGGAGCGGCTCATCAACCACATGTTGCTGCGGTCGATGTCGCAGGCGGTTTACAGCGCTGAGAACGGGGGGCATTACGGCTTGGCCTCGACCTGCTATTGCCACTTCACCTCGCCCATTCGCCGCTATCCGGATCTGATCGTCCATCGTCTCCTGATTCAGCGATTGGCGCAAAAGGGGCGAAAGCATACGAGACCACGAGACCACGAGACCACGAGACCACGAGAATTAGAAGAGATGGCCATCCACTGTTCACGCCGTGAACGGATTGCGGTGGAGGCCGAGCGCGAGATGGCCAAGCTCTACGCCGCGAAATTCATCCAGGGGCACATCGGCGATGAGTTCGATGGCATCATCTCGCATGTGACCAAATTCGGTTTCTTCGTGGAGCTCATCGATTATTTTGTGGAGGGGCTCGTTCATATCAGCTCGCTCGATGACGACCAGTATCAGTTGTCGGATAACGGGCTGGAGCTTGTCGGACGTCGGAGCAAGCGTCGCTATCGCGTGGGGGAGTCGGTTCGCATCGAAGTCGAAGAGGTCGATATGCCGAACCGTGAAATTCTTTTTCTGCTTGTCTAATGCGTTGCCTGCGGTATGCTCGCATCGATTCGAGGGGTTTTGCTCTAGAGGCTTGATAGTAGGTTCTTTTTTTGATATCGGTATTTACTGGCTCGATGGTGTGCTGGCATGTTTCTTGTTGAAAAAGCGTTGTCGCATCAGGCAGTGGAAGCCAGAGGTTTCAAGGGCTTCATGAACTTGACGGACCCCACGGAAAACACGTATGATAGGGGGGTCAAGAGAGGGGACCACACGTGAAGCGAACCACCGAAGTGTCGATCATGGGCCAGAAGTTCATGATCAAGAGCGATTCGAGCGAAGACTATATTCAGCGGGTTGCGGCGCATGTGGATAGGAAGATCAACGAGGTCATGCAGAATACGCAGTCGGTGGCCTCGCTCAACGTCGTGATCCTGGCGGCGATGAACATTGCCGATGAGCACTTCAAGTTGTTGCGCGACCGGGATGATCGATTCGACACGGCGAAGAAGAAGGTTCAGAATCTCATCGAGTTGATTGATTTGCAGATGTAACCTGTTCTTTTTTAATTTGTTTTAGGATTTCCCCCTGCGGGGTGCGTGTTTGGCGGTCGCCATTTTGGAACCGACAGCTAGCATTCGGGGGTTGTTCCCTGCTGTGGTGTGCATGACCGCGCCTTCGATAAACGGATGTCCTCATGGTCGTCGGTTTATCGAGGGTGCGGGAAGCCTAAAGCAGCAATACGACCACCCACCTGACATTGTCAGGGTTCGAAATGCATACGCCACACGGCTCAACGCGGGGGGATTTTTTTATCTGCTCGTCGGTGGGCACAGGGGCAGTTTTGAAGGAAGGTGCTTGTTCATCATTAATGATATCAGTTGGTTATGTTGATTTCCCGGGTTGGTGAATCCTATTGAATTCTCCTGGGGGTTCAGTTATAGCCGTTAGTCGAAAGAGGAAGATGAACGCGGGTTTACGGAGTTGAGGGGGAGCCCCTTCGGTTGATATCGGCGGGAGCTTTCATGGCGGGTCGGCAACGGTTTTTGTCGGCTGCAGCATAGAGACCATCATCGAGCGCAATGCCGTTCGTTTCGGAGGCGGTTACCATTTGAAAGGGCCAGGCCCATCGTATCGCATAATGGATCGGCCACCGCTGCGCTTTGCCTTATTATGCTCCATCTGTCGTATCCCTTCGCTCTCCTTCCTCCTGATCCGGGAGGGATTTTTCCATGTCGACGGAAACGAAGACGGCCATCTTTAATCGCGTGGTTTCCACGCGCGATGAACTCAAAGAAATTGAGATTGCCGACGCCAGCGAGTCGATTCAGCGCCGCGTCCTTCTGATGGAAGAGTTTCGCACCGCTCGCCGTGTTGGGCTCTATCTGGCCCATCGCAACGAGGTGCGTACGGATCTTCTCTTCACGGAAGGGGATCGCTATCGCAAGGAGATCTACTATCCGAAGGCGGTCTCCGAGGGTGAAGCTCTGGACTACTATCGCGTGATTACGCTCGATGACCTGGAGCGGTGTGAGGACGGCTCGAGTGAGCCATCCGGTCGGCAGAGTCGTCTGCGCGATATGGATGACCTGGATGTTCTCATCGTTCCCGGGGTGGCGTTTGATCTCCAAGGATGTCGCATGGGTTGGGGCAGGGGATTTTATGATGCCTGTCTGGAGAATTTTCGCGGCACGCGTGTGGCGCTCGCCTATGAGTTTCAGATCGTTGGGCAGCTGCCGATGGGGGTGCGCGGGAAACGGGTCGATTGGATCATCACGGATACGCGTATGATCCGGTGTTCCTGATGGGTGAGGCCAACACAGCGGTCGAAGTCTGTCCTGAAAGCATTCGCACGGCGGTGGATGCGGCGTGCAGGTGAGACGGGCGGTATGATCGCTTTTTCATAGGAGGTTCCGGTGCAATTCGAACTCTGGCATGCCATTCTCTTCGTCGTTTCGGGGCTGTTGACAGGCCTCGCTGTTGGAATCGTCGTTCGCAAGCAGATCAGCGGAAAGAAGATCCATGAGGCGGAGGAGCGCGCCGTCGCGATCATTCGCGAGGCCGAGCAAGACGGTCGCGGCATCCGCAAGGATGCTGAGCTCGAGGCGAAGGATATCAAGCTGAAGGCCAAGACCGATTTTGAAAAAGAATCCCAGGAGAAGACGCGTGAGCTGCAGAGCATGGAGAAACGCTTGCAGGTCAAGGAAGATAACCTGGAAAAAAAGTTCAATCTGGTCGAAGCGAAGGAGGATGAACTCCATCGCACCGAGCAGTCGATTCAGGATCGGAAACAGCATGTCGAGGGGCTGGAGAAGCGCTACATGGAGTTGGTGAGCGACGTGCGCCACCAGCTCGAGCAGGTCGCGGGCATCTCCTCAGAGGAGGCCAAGCGGCAGCTGCGCGAACAGGTCATCGATGAGGCGAAACAGGATGCCGCACGCTCTGTCCTCGAAATCGAGGAGCGGGCCAAAGAGGAGGCGGGGAAGAAGTCGAAGATGATCATCTCCACCGCGATGGAGCGGCTTGCCTCCGAGTATACCGCCGAGCGCGCGATCTCCGTGGTGGCGCTCCCCGGCGATGAGATGAAGGGTCGCATCATTGGGCGCGAGGGACGCAATATCCGTGCGCTCGAGGCCGCAACCGGCATTGACTTTGTCATCGACGATACGCCTGAAGCAGTGATCCTCTCGGGGTTTAACCCGGTTCGACGCGAAGTGGCGCGTCTTACGCTCGAACAGCTCATCGCTGATGGGCGCATTCACCCGACGCGCATCGAAGAGATGGTCGCCAAGGTGACCAAAGAGGTCGAGGGTTCCATCAAGGAGGCGGGGGAACAGCTCTGCCTCGAACTGAATGTGGCCAACGTGCATCCCGAGCTGATCAAGCTCCTGGGCGCGCTCAAATATCGCTACAGCTTCGCGCAGAACGTCCTGCAGCACACCAAGGAGGTCGCCTATCTCGCGGGGATGATGGCCTCTGAGCTGGGGGTGGATGAGGCCAAGGCGCGGCGTGCAGGGCTGTTGCACGACATCGGTAAGGCGGTCAGTCACGAGGTGGAGGGAAGCCACGCCCTGATCGGCATGGAGTACTGCAAGAAGTATCGCGAGGATCCGGATGTGGTGCACGCCGTTGGCGCTCACCACGAGGATCTGGCGCAGACGAGTCCCCTCGATATGGTCGTTGATGCGGCGGATGCGCTCTCCGGCGCGCGTCCCGGTGCCCGGCGCGAGGTGCTCGAGGCCTACGTCAAGCGACTCGAGGATCTCGAGCGGATTTCCACGTCATTCAAGGGGGTGGATAAGGCCTATGCGATCCAGGCTGGACGCGAGATCCGGGTCATGGTCGCCAACAACGAGGTCAACGATGCCGATGCGACGGTGCTGTCCAAGGACATCGCCAAGAAGATCGAGGCAGAGATGACCTATCCCGGCCAGATCAAGGTGACGGTCATTCGAGAAACACGGGCAACGGAATATGCCAAATAAAGCGCGAGTCAGGCGAGAAATGCCAGTCAAGCGAGACAGGTTGAACACGTGGTTTGCCTGACTGGCCTGACTGGCCTGACTGGCTTGACTCGCAGGGCTGCATGAAACTCCTTGCTATCGGTGATATCTTTGGTCGTCCTGGAAGGCGCGCCTTCCGGGAGGCCTTGCCTGTGCTCGTTCGCAAGCACCGCGTGGACTTTGTCGTCGCCAACGCGGAGAATGCGGCCGGCGGGCGGGGAGTGACGCCGAAGGTGGCGGAAGAAATCCTGGAAAGTCCCGTCCACGTGCTCACCGCGGGCAATCATATATGGGAGCACGACACCCTTCGCCCCTATTTCGAAACGCATCCAATTCTGCGACCATATAATGTAGACGTCTCCTTGCCGGGGCACGGATCCGGCATCTTTATGGCGAATGAGGGCACCCGCGTTGGGGTCGTCTCGCTCCAAGGCCGCATCTTTATGGATGAGAAGGGCAAGACTGCTTCAGATCCCTTTCGGGCGATGGATGTGCTGCTGGCCGAGTTTAAGGCTCGGGCCGATATCGTCATCGTCGATTTTCACGCCGAAGCCACCAGCGAGAAGCGTGCGCTGGCCTGGTATCTGGACGGGCGGGTGCAACTCCTGTTTGGAACGCATACGCATGTTCAAACCTCTGATGAGGAGATCATGCCGAAGGGCATGGCCTATATCTCCGACGTCGGTATGAGCGGGCCACATGCCTCCGTCATCGGGTTGGACAAGGATGTGGCCCTCCACCGTTTCCTCGCGGGGGAGAAGAAGCGATTCAAGGTTGCCGAGGGGGATGTGCGCATCGAAGGTATTCTCGTCGACATCGATGTGAAGGCGAAGCGTGCGCGTTCCATCGTGCGCATACGGGAACGATGTGCGAGTGAGAACGATTTATGAAGGAGGTTGTGACGATGGCGATTCCAATAGAAAAACAGCTGGAGGTCATCAGACGCGGCACCGTTGATTTCGTCAACGAGGAAGAACTCGTTGCGAAACTCAAGCGTGGGAAACCGCTGCGAATCAAGGCGGGCTTTGATCCGACCGCTCCAGATTTGCATCTCGGTCATACGGTCGTCATGCAGAAACTGAAGCAGTTTCAGGATCTCGGCCATCAGGTCATCTTCCTGATCGGCGATTGTACGGCGCAGATCGGCGATCCCTCGGGGAGAAATAAAGTGCGGCCGCCGCTGTCGGCAGCGGAGATTGCAACCAATCTCAAAACATACATCGAGCAGGCTGCTAAAATTCTCGACGTTGAAAACGTAGAGCTCCGTTATAACTCGGAGTGGTTGAGCACGATGAACTTGGCTGACGTGTTGAAGCTGTCGGCGCAATACAACGTCGCGCGCATGATGGAACGCGAAGATTTTCGGAGCCGCATTCAATCCGGAGAAACGCTCGGTATTCATGAATTCATGTATCCCTTGTTGCAGGGGTACGATTCGGTTGCGCTTGAAGCAGACGTGGAACTCGGTGGTTCGGATCAGATTTTCAATCTCCTCGTCGGCCGTGATCTTCAGCGTGCGTACGATCAGGAGCCGCAGGCGGTGCTGACGATGCCGCTCTTGGTGGGTTTGGATGGCGTGCAAAAGATGAGCAAGAGCTATGGCAATTACGTTGGCATCACCGAATCGCCCCGTGAGATTTTCGGAAAGCTTATGTCGATCTCCGATGAGTTGATGTGGAATTATTACGAGCTTCTCTCCGATCTTTCTCTCGAAGAAATCGAAGAGCTCAAGGAAGAACTCGTCGTAGGAAAACTGCATCCAAAACTCGCAAAAGAAAATCTTGCGATGGAGATCGTTGCACGATTTCATTCGGAAGAAGCGGCCATCGGTGCGCGCGATGAATTCGAATGTATGTTTGCACGAAAAGGAAAACCAAACGAAATCGAAACGAAGACGATCGTTGCGAAGGATGCACGCATCGCATTGGTCGATGTTCTCGTCGAAACAGGATTGTGCGAGAGCAAGTCGGATGCGCGGCGCATGCTCACGCAAGGGGCGGTGAAAGTAGATGAGGTCAAAATCGCCGATCGAGATGCGACGATTGCGACGAGCGGGGTGGTGCTCGTTCAGGTGGGCAAGCGGCGGTTCGCACAAGTGGCCTTTTCCGGGGGGTAAATGCCCCTCGACCTTGACTTGTCGAAAATAAAACGCATATGAGAAGGGCACATCCTGAAAGAGGATGTATGAAGTATAGGCGGTAACGCTTTGAAAAAGAGGGAAGAATTGCATTGAGATGGGAATGTGGGGGCCTCGAAAAAAAAGTGTTTTTTGAGGGAAATGCATGTTGACACCAGCAGGGGACTTCTGTAGAACCCCCCTCACGCTTTGAGGGGGGATACCCCCGGCAGGACAAAATCTCCTGTCATCTCGATCACTTGCGATGTCCCTGAAGGGGTGTTTGTAGGGGCGGCAGGTGGTCTTTGTGTCTGAAAGCTGCTCTTTGAAAACTGAATAGCGGATAGAAATGCATCAAAGCTTGAATGGGCTCACCGCTTTCTTCGGAAAGTGGTGTGAAACTAAAATTCCGTGTCGATGGATCCTTCGGGATCTGACGGCACATCCAGATTTAACTGGAGAGTTTGATTCTGGCTCAGAACGAACGCTGGCGGCGTGCTTAACACATGCAAGTCGAACGAGAAAATTTCCTTCGGGAAATGAGTACAGTGGCGCACGGGTGAGTAACACGTAGGTGACCTACCCATCACTGGGGAACAACCTCGGGAAACCGGGGCTAATTCCGCATACGTCCTCCGGATCACGGTTCGGAGGAGAAAGGTGGCCGCTCCATGGAAGCTATCGGTGACGGATGGGCCTGCGTCCTATCAGCTTGTTGGTGAGGTAACGGCTCACCAAGGCTTCGACGGGTAGCTGGTCTGAGAGGATGATCAGCCACACTGGAACTGAGACACGGTCCAGACTCCTACGGGAGGCAGCAGTGGGGAATATTGCGCAATGGGCGAAAGCCTGACGCAGCAACGCCGCGTGAGTGATGAAGGCCCTCGGGTCGTAAAGCTCTGTCAGGAGGAACGAATAACCACTGGGAACAATACCCCGGTGGCGTGACGGTACCTCCAAAGGAAGCACCGGCTAACTCCGTGCCAGCAGCCGCGGTAATACGGAGGGTGCAAGCGTTGTTCGGAATTACTGGGCGTAAAGCGCGTGTAGGCGGACTCGGAAGTCGGGTGTGAAAGCCCTGGGCTCAACCCAGGAAGTGCGCCCGAAACCACGAGTCTCGAGGTCCGGAGGGGATCGGGGAATTCCCAGTGTAGAGGTGAAATTCGTAGATATTGGGAGGAACACCGGTCGCGAAGGCGCCGATCTGGACGGAACCTGACGCTGAGACGCGAAAGCGTGGGTAGCAAACAGGATTAGATACCCTGGTAGTCCACGCCGTAAACGATGTGCACTAGGTGCTGGGGGTATTGACCCCCTCGGTGCCGACGCTAACGCATTAAGTGCACCGCCTGGGAAGTACGGCCGCAAGGTTGAAACTCAAAGGAATTGACGGGGGCCCGCACAAGCGGTGGAGTATGTGGTTTAATTCGACGCAACGCGAAAAACCTTACCTGGGCTTGACATCTCGGGAATCCTTCGGAGACGAGGGAGTGCCCTTCGGGGAACCCGATGACAGGTGCTGCATGGCTGTCGTCAGCTCGTGTCGTGAGATGTTGGGTTAAGTCCCGCAACGAGCGCAACCCCTATCCTTAGTTGCCAGCAGTTCGGCTGGGCACTCTAGGGAGACTGCCGGTGTTAAACCGGAGGAAGGTGGGGATGACGTCAAGTCCTCATGGCCCTTATGCCCAGGGCTACACACGTACTACAATGGCAGGTACAGAGGGTCGCGAAGCCGCGAGGTGAAGCTAATCTCAAAAAGCCTGTCTCAGTTCAGATTGGACTCTGCAACTCGAGTCCATGAAGTTGGAATCGCTAGTAATCGCTGATCAGAATGCAGCGGTGAATACGTTCCCGGGCCTTGTACACACCGCCCGTCACACCACGAAAGTTGTTTATACCAGAAGTGCGTGACCCAACCTTCGGGAGGGAGCGCACCAAGGTATGGGCGATGATTGGGGTGAAGTCGTAACAAGGTAGCCGTAGGGGAACCTGCGGCTGGATCACCTCCTTTCTAAGGTGTCTTGCTTGCCTTCGGGTAGGCGAACACAACCCGGTCAAATCAAGTTCATGATGTAATCCGCTATTCAGTTTTGAGGGAGCAGGAATGGCAGTTGAAAGTTGAAAGTGGAAAGTGAAAAGGGAAACCAGGTCGGCCCGTTTAAAGTTAAGAGACATAAAGCTAGGTGTTCCTTTCAACTTTAGGCTTTTAACTTTAAACTGCTTGTCGGGCTCATAGCTCAGTTGGCTAGAGCGCACGCCTGATAAGCGTGAGGTCGGTGGTTCAAATCCACCTGGGCCCACAAAAATTTGGCGGCAGCCAAATTTTCCCGAAGAACGAAGGACGATGGCCGCCAAATTTCGTTATTCGTTTTTCGCGGTTCGTTCTTCGGGAAGAATTTTTGTTCTTTTTCAGAAAAGGGGCCATAGCTCAGCTGGGAGAGCGCCAGCTTTGCAAGCTGGATGTCGCCGGTTCGATCCCGGCTGGCTCCACTTGAAGTCAGTAAAATGTTGAACGTTAGAAGTTGAAAGGGAATGTGACAGCACGTGTACGAGAGCCTTTGAACTTCTAGCTTTGAACATTTAACTGAAGTCAGCTCATTGACAATTTCATAAAGAAGAGAAAAGTATTCGCGATTCAATTTCGAATGAGGTCTCTCAAACAATGCCAGGTTCCGATGATTTCGATCATCGGTTAGGCTTTTGGTCAAGTTATTAAGGGCGTGTGGCGGATGCCTTGGCGTTCGGAGGCGATGAAGGACGTGCCTAGCTGCGATAAGTCTCGGGGAGTTGCTAAGGAAACTGTGATCCGGGAATTTCCGAATGGGGCAACCCACCTGCTTTCATAGGCAGGTACTGTGCGCTGAATACATAGGCGTATGGGGCAAACGCAGGGAACTGAACCATCTTAGTACCTGCAGGAAAAGACATCAAAATGAGATTCCCCTAGTAGCGGCGAGCGAACGGGGAACAGCCTAAACCCTGACTACAGTTGAAGGTTAAAAGGAAAAAAGTTTAAAGGAATTTCGTTGATGATCACGATCTTCCTTTCAACTTTCAACTTTAAACTTTGAACTGTAGTCAGGGGGTTGCGGGACTGCAACATGGGATGTTCGACGGTAGGTGAACGATCTGGAAAGGTCGGCCATAGGGCGTGATAGCCGCGTAACCGAAACCGAAGAACACTCTAGCAGTATCCCAAGTACCACGGGACACGAGAAATCCTGTGGGAATCCGGGTGGACCACCATCCAAGGCTAAATACTACCGAACGACCGATAGCGAACTAGTACCGTGAGGGAAAGGTGAAAAGCACCCCTGGTGGGGAGTGAAATAGAACCTGAAACCGCATGCCTACAAGCAGTGGGAGGGCTATGCCAGACTTCGGTCTGGAATGCCTGACCGCGTGCCTTTTGCATTATGAGTCAGCGAGTTACTTTCGGCAGCAAGGTTAAGCCGTTAAGGTGTAGCCGTAGCGAAAGCGAGTCTGAATAGGGCGATTGAGTTGCCGGGAGTAGACCCGAAACCAGTGTGATCTATCCATGGTCAGGATGAAGCGCAGGTAAAACTGCGTGAAGGTCCGAACCGGTGGATGTTGAAAAATCCTCGGATGAACTGTGGATAGGGGTGAAAGGCCAATCAAACCTGGAGATAGCTGGTTCTCCCCGAAATATATTGAGGTATAGCCTCGAGTGAATACTCCCGGAGGTAGAGCACTGAATGGGCTAGGGGTCTTACCAGATTACCAAACCCAATCAAACTCCGAATGCCGGGAAGTAATGCTCGGGAGGCAGACTGCGGGTGCTAAAGTCCGTAGTCGAGAGGGAAACAGCCCAGACCGCCAGCTAAGGCCCCCAAATGATAACTAAGTGGGAAAGGATGTGGAAGCGCACAGACAACCAGGAGGTTGGCTTAGAAGCAGCCATCCTTTAAAGAAAGCGTAATAGCTCACTGGTCAAGTGAATCTGCGCCGAAAATTCAACGGGGCTCAAGTTATCTGCCGAAGCTGCGGGTTCGTGCTTCGCACGAATAAATTCTAATGACTCAATCCGAAATCCAAAACAAATCCTCATGACGAATATTCAATGTCCAATGTTTTTGGGCATTCGTCATTGGAGTTTAGGATTTGTTTCGATATTTGGATTTAGAATTTAGGATTTTTTCGTGCGGAGCACGAGCGGTAGGGGAGCATTCCGTACGCCTGTGAAGGTCGACTGCGAGGACGGCTGGAGGTATCGGAAGAGCTTATGCTGACATAAGTAGCGATAAAGCACGTGAGAAACGTGCTCGCCGTAAGCCTAAGGTTTCCTGGGGAAGGTTAATCCGCCCAGGGTTAGTCGGGACCTAAGCCGAGTCCCAAGGGAGTAGGCGATGGTCAACAGGTTAATATTCCTGTACCACTTCTGGCATGTTATGCGTCGGAGGGACGGAGCGGGGCAGGTCATCCACCTATTGGATGGTGGTTTAAACGTATAGGGAGGCAGCCAGGAAAATCCGGTTGTCAATCCTAAGGCGTGATGACGAGGGCATTTGCCCATAAAGTGGCTGATTCCTGCTTCCAAGAAAAGCTTCGACGTGATGTCAGGGGTGCCCGTACCGCAAACGGACACACGTAGGCGGGGCGAGAAGCCCAAGGCGCTTGAGAGAACTCTTGTTAAGGAACTCTGCAAGTTGATGCCGTAACTTCGGGAGAAGGCATGCCCTTAGCGGTGAAACCCTTTACGGGTGGAGCGGCCGAGGGTCGCAGATACCAGGTGGCGACGACTGTTTATCAAAAACACAGGCCTCTGCAAAGTCGCAAGACGACGTATAGGGGCTGACGCCTGCCCGGTGCCGGAAGGTTAAGGCAAGTTGTTAGCATCTTCGGATGCGAAGCAGTGAACCGAAGCCCCGGTAAACGGCGGCCGTAACTATAACGGTCCTAAGGTAGCGAAATTCCTTGTCGGGTAAGTTCCGACCCGCACGAATGGCGTAACGATTGCCACACTGTCTCAACAAGAGACTCAGCGAAATTGTATTGACAGTGCAGATACTGTCTACCCGCGGCAGGACGGAAAGACCCTGTGCACCTTTACTATAGCTTGGCAGTGGATTTCGGGTTGGTTTGTGTAGGATAGGTGGGAGGCTTTGAAACTGGGGCGCTAGCTTCGGTGGAGCCATCCTTGAAATACCACCCTGATCATTCTGGAATTCTAACTTCCTCCCGTAATCCGGGAGAAGGACACTGTCTGGTGGGTAGTTTGACTGGGGCGGTTGCCTCCCAAAAAGTACCGGAGGCGCGCGAAGGTTCCCTCAGGCTGATTGGAAACCAGCCGTCGAGTGTAATGGCAAAAGGGAGCTTGACTGCGAGACTTACAAGTCGAGCAGGTGCGAAAGCAGGTCATAGTGATCCGGCGGTTCCACGTGGACGGGCCGTCGCTCATCGGATAAAAGGTACGCCGGGGATAACAGGCTTATCGCATCCAAGAGTTCACATCGACGATGCGGTTTGGCACCTCGATGTCGGCTCATCACATCCTGGGGCTGTATTCGGTCCCAAGGGTTCGGCTGTTCGCCGATTAAAGTGGTACGTGAGCTGGGTTCAGAACGTCGTGAGACAGTTCGGTCCCTATCCGCCGTGGGCGTAGGAGATTTGAAGGGAGCTGCCCCTAGTACGAGAGGACCGGGGTGGACGCACCTCTAGTGCACCGGTTGTCACGCCAGTGGCACAGCCGGATAGCTATGTGTGGAACGGATAACCGCTGAAAGCATCTAAGCGGGAAGCCGCCCCTAAGATAAGATCTCCCTGAAGGTCACTCGAAGACTACGAGATTGATAGGCGGGGTGTGGAAGCACAGCAATGTGTGAAGCTTACCCGTACTAATCGACCGTTCGGCTTGATCAATAATTTTTCTGTCCGTCCCTTCGGGGGCGGGCAGTGGAAGGATCCGTCATATGCAAGGCGGAGAGCAGGCATGTAGGGAGGCCTCATTCGATGTCGAATCGCGAAATGAATACTTGAAAACTCTTTGTTATTATTATCTTCGTTCAACGGAGATTACGATTTTCCGGTGGCTATAGCGAGGGGGAAGCACCCGATCCCATCCCGAACTCGGAAGTTAAGCCCCTCAGCGCCGATGGTACTGCCGCTCTTTGTCGGTGGGAGAGTAGGACGTCGCCGGATTTAATTTGAAACCCCCATGGAGAAATCCATGGGGGTTTCCTTGTTTTGAATCGCTGTATCATCGATGTATCATCGCTCTGTCATCGCTTCACCATCGCCTTACCATCGCAGTTCCCGAGAGAAGGGAGAACAGAGCACAGAGCCCGAGAACGGTGAACAGTAAACGGTGAACGGAGCTGGGAACGAAGAGAGCGGGACTCTACGGCAGAGCCCCGATTTTGACATAAGCCGCCTTGAGCAGTGATTTGAATCGCTCCTGCTCGCTCTGTTCGAGCAGCCCGAAAGCTTTCCCCAGATCCAGACAGGCCATGACCTCAGCGATAGAGCCCCGCGCGATTTCGAAGAACCGCCGGCGCTCGGCGCTGGAGGCGCGCTTGCCATTGCCCTCGGCGAGGTTGAGAATGGATGAGGTCATCGCCCGTTTGAGTTGGTCTGCCAGGAAACCATTGCCCTTCGGCCACTTGGCGACCTTCTTTGCAAGGTCCTCTGCGACGCTCATCAACTGCTTGCAACATTCCAGCTTTTCGTGATTCATATCTCCTCCTTTGAATTGGTTTTTGTGTCGTCCTCTCGCCCGGGTAGGAGGACGACACAAAAACCAATTCAGAGGAGGTTTCAAATGCTTCACGAAAAGCTGGAATGTTACGGGCGGTCGGTAAAGATGGCAGAGGACCTCAGCAAAGAAGTTGCCAAGTGGCCGAGGGGCTACGGCTATCTCACCGATCAGCTCAAACGGGCGATGGCATCCATTGTTCTGAATATCGCCGAGGGGAATGCAAAGGCTTCTCCTGCAGAACGTCGCCGGTTCTTCCGAATCGCGAGAGCATCCGCGGCTGAAGTCGCAGCCTGTCTTGATCTCTGGAAGGCCTTCGGTTTGCCGGGGCATGCGCAGACGCAGGCGCGCAAATCGCAGCTCGAAGCCATCAGCAAAATGCTATGGGCCCTCATGAAATGAGGGCCAAAATGGCCCTCAAATCGAATATAACGCCCTTTCCGGCCCTTTCCCCTATTTATATTATTGTCAAGTGAGGGGGGAGGGGGTAGGGTGAGCTTCATCTATGGGAGGAGATCATGAGAACACTCGGCATAGAAATTGTTTCAAATAATCTTCAATTGATCGGCCTTGAAGGGGAGAGATCAAAAGGGCGAACTTTTTTCTTATCAGATAAAAAGATAACCTTCCCCAAGTCCGAACAATCTGATGTTGGTAATTTGATACAATTACAAAAACTAATTAAGGAAATACTATCTTCTCAACAGATCGACGTTGTCGGCATCATTAAATCAACTCAGGCTTGTAAGCCACTCAGGGTAAAGTGTGAATTAGTCACTGAGTTGGCTTGTCATGAACTGAATATAGCATGCAAACTCATATCGCCGCAAACAATTGCTGCAGCTATAAAACGAAAAATCAGCGCTGAGACTGGCAGTTCTTTTGAGAAGGCATTTAACAATGATGTAGCTATCGAGCCGGCATATTTGTATAAAGCGGCAATTTGCGCATGGTGCACTCTGTCATGAGTGTTGAGACGAAAAAAGCAATAAAAGATGCAGTTGAACGTCTTGGGAAGTATGACTCTCTTGATGATGTGCCATGTGGATCTAATTCATATTCTTACAAAGCCCAGCATATTCATCTGCAGCAGCCTAGATTTTTAAAGGCTATTTATCTGCCTAAGGAAGATGATGAGTTGATATTTAGAGAACCAAGGGCGTTGAGACAAGCTATAGAAGCTGAGCCCGTATCACAAAATATTGTTAAGCTTTATGACGTGGAGACTATAAAGGTAAACGGTGATGACTACGTGTTGTTGCAGATGGAATTGATAGCTGGTGATAGCTTACAGGAAGTTATCGAAAAAGATATGGTTGGCCAGCAGGAGGCCGTTCGGATTGCGATAAATATATTACATGGAGTCGAACATTTACATCGAGAAAAGCTTCTTCATCGAGATCTAAAACCAGATAATATCCTTCTGGATGGAGACGTACCAAAAATTGCCGACTTTGGTTCCATTTGTAGGATGCCTGATGATGCTGAATATGTTCATGCATCCAAGCACTCTGACCTCTATGTCCCTTCTGAAGCGTGGCACTCTCAACATTACACTATTTCCTCTGACCTTTATCAGGTAGGTCTCATATTATATCAGCTTGTAAATGGTCCGATGCCTACTAGTGATGAACATTACTTAACTAAATCAGTCCTAAGAAAACTTCGAAATAATGGAAGGGAATATCGAACTCTGAGTCAATATGAACAGACAGTAGCTATTCGCGAAAGCCTCGCCGAACTTACGTTAAAGGAGAAGCTTCTTAAGCACGGTGTATCTCCGAAACCGTATTATTCTCCATCAATACGACGAATGATCGGAAAAGTAACAAAGGCAGATCCGAGCAAAAGATATAGTACGGCATTTCAATTTCTCATGAAGCTAACAAGTACATCAACGCCTGATTGGAAAGATTTGGGCGAATACTATGAAGCAGCAGAATGGAAAGGCCGGCATTGGAGGATATATCAAAAGAAGTCGAAATCAGGCTTAAAACATATTGTGAAAAAGGCGAAGGATCAAGCTGGCCAATATCAACGTTGCCACGAGACAGATGATATACAAGCTGCGTTCAAGTATGTTGAATCACAATAATGAGACACACGTGATGGTAAGGCAATGATCCCGCGATGATCCTACGATGAAGGCTGCGACGATAAGGCGATAAAATGGGCGATCATAAGCAAACAAAGAAAGGATGCTGAGCTATGAAAAATATTCTCAAGCACCTCTCCGGAGCAGCTGTCCTTCTCACCATCCTCCTGCTCTCCACCACCTTCACCCATGCCGCCGAGACAACCACGCATCACAATATCTTCGACAGCTGCAAAAAGGTGACGGAATAATTCGGGGGACACGACACTTCATTACGGATCACGGCGACGATCCAGCGACGATACTGCGATGATCAAGCGATGATACTGCGATGATAATACGAAAAGAAAAGGCATCCGATTGTCCCGCAATCCGCAAGGTCAACGACCTGGCCTTCGGGCGTGAGGTCGAAGGGCAACTGGTCGACGCCCTGCGGGAGGAGGGGGCCGTGATCCTCTCGCTCGTGGCGGTGGAGGGTGAGGAGATCGTGGGTCATCTCCTCTTCTCGCCCGTGACGATCGAGGGGGAGGGCGAGAAACACGAGGTGGTGGCCCTGGCCCCCCTGGCCGTGTTGCCCTCGCACCAGAAGAAGGGGATCGGAAAGAGGCTCACCGAGGAGGGGCTCAAGCAACTCAAGGAGATTGGCATCCCCGCGGTGATCGTGTTCGGCCATCCCGAGTACTATCCCGCTTTCGGCTTCCTCCCCGCCAGGGAGTTTGGCCTCACCTGCGAGTATCCCGAGGCCGGCGACGCCTTCATGGCCCTGGAACTCGAACCCGGCTGGCTCGCCGACAAGAAGGGCCTGGCCCGCCACCATCCCGTCTTCCAACGCTTCGTCTAGGCCAATCGCCTTACCGGCGCCTCATCCTGCCGGCAGGCAGGCAGCGCCGTATCGTCGCCGTCCCATCGTTTTATCCTCATCTCCGCTCTCCGTTTTCCGTTCACCGTTCTCAGAATCCTCTCTCCGTTCTCTGCCGGACGAGGCGATGGCATCGCCAGAAATTGTCTTTAAAGCCAAAATAATGACCTTTCCGGCTCCTTTCCTTCTTTACATTATTGTCAAGTGAGGGGGGGGGAGGGCGATTTGACTTCTTCGCCTTGATTCACCATAAGTAAAGCTCACAAAAAAAGGAGGGGAGAGATGAAGAAATTTGCGATCGTTGTGTGCATGATTTCCGTGGTGGTCCTTGCAGGCTGTGGCAGCAGCGGAAGCGGAAGCAGCACGGACTGTACGGCGGGTGAGAGCGCGGCCGAAGCTGCGTTCGCGGATTTCGCCACCATTTTGGAAAACGACGATATGCAGGATTGTTTGGAATTTTCCGTTGCCCGCTGCGACTGCCCAAACGGGGGTTCTGTGACAGCGGATGCCGCGACTACAACGCTGACCTTTGTCGATTGCACCTCCGCCACGAACGAAGTCTACAGCGGCACGATGACCTCTTCTGCGGATTTCAGCACCCTCGTTTCGGCGAATATGACGGAGTTTGACGGCTGCACGAATGTCACGGCGACGAACGTGGTGTTGACCCCGGGCAGTTGTAGCGGCACCATCACGGGCACCTGTGCGAGCCAGAGCCTCAATTGTTCCATCATCGAGAGTGGTGATGATTGCGTTCCGGGCAACTGTTCGTGCTGATTCGATTTGATCCCTAGTGAGAGAAAGCCCCATGGGTTCGCCCGCGGGGCTTTTTTGTATTTACGCCACATCCATTCGATATGCGAGCGCTTCGCCGCCGTTGGGAAAGGGAGTGAAGTCGGCAGCGGGGTCGCGATAAAAGCCCATATCCTCGTACATGCGGATCGCCGCTTTCATGTACGATGTTGTGTAGAGATGAAGCGTCTTCATGTGAGATTGTCGTGCATGGTCGAGGCATCTGTGCACGAGTGATCTTCCGATCCCCTGTTTTCTGTACTGAGGTAAAACGGTCAGCATTCGCATTTCAGCGGTGCTCTCATGAGGGGCGCCAAGCGTTCCCGGTGTGTCACCGATGACGAGGGTGACGACCCCCGCAATTGTATCGCCGTATTGCGCAAGAAAGATCACGGTCTGTTCTGAGAAGAGGGCTTCGTGTATGCTTTCCACGAAATCTTTCCAGAGCGGTTTTGTGCACAGCTCGCGATATTCTTCATAGGACTGAAGCACGATCTCTTCTGCCCGAGTTCGTTCGGAAATGGGGCAGGTTCGAATGTTTGTGGACGTGTTATGCATATCGGTTTCCTTGAAGTGTTGTGCTCATTTCAGTTGTTTCCGCTCCATCCGAAGGTGCTCATACAACACGATCCCCACGGTGGTCGAGAGGTTGAGCGAGCGAATTTCATCCGTGATCGGGATGCGATAGGTGTTGTCCGGATACGCGGTACGAATCGAATCGGGTAGGCCTTTCGTTTCGGAGCCGAAGAGAAAGAACTGCCGGGGCGATCGCGGCATTTCCCACAGCGACTGGCTTCCATATTTTGTGATCAGGGCCACCTCGTCCTTCTGCGGCGAGAGTGCTGAACAAAAAGCATCAACATCCTTCCAGACCGAGAGCGAAACGAGTTCCCAATAGTCGAGCCCCGCGCGCCGCACCTGTTTCTCCTCCAGGGAAAATCCGAGCGGTTCGATCAGGTGCAGGTGTGCGCCGAAGCCGAGGCAGGTGCGTCCGGCGTTGCCGGTGTTCCAGTGCACCTCAGGATGCACGAGAACGACATGGCGTTCGATTGCGGCAGATGGAGACATGCCCCGTTCATAGATGGCATGCGGTGAGGATGCAAGTTGGCATGCGTTCTTCTGGAGGGCTATTGGAAGCGTCATTCTACGATCGCCGGACAAATCAATATTGTTGCAACCTCTTGTAAAATAACGCGAAACAATTTCCTCCGGCGAGCGATAAGGAACCGGTACATCCATTTCGGGAGGGAATTCATGAGCGATTATGCAACCGAGATCAAGGCGCGCTGCCAACTCTATGCCACGATGACCGATGGCCTCGGGCGGCAGGCGTACTGTGAACAGAGTCTTACCACGTGTTATGAGAAACGGGACAAGGCCGAAGGTGAGGACAAACCCGTCTACCAGGTCACATCGCCCGATGGAAAGGATACGCGCTATGTGCAGTTTTCGCTCTGTGTGAACAAGACGTTTGATTATGCCTCGAGCGACAGATACGCCGCTGCTTTTCGACAGAGGAATCCACGTTCGGTTTCGAGTCCATCGGAAAGGGGGGGCGATGCCCAGCGGACGAAAAACGATTTTCCAACGCCGCGCGCGCTTTTTAAAAAAATTCGAAGCGGTTCGATCCTCGAGCGGCGCGAAGCGATGGGTCTTTTGCTGAATCATCCCGATCGCGATGCCTTGATGGGGACGGCGGTTCGCGAGCTTCGTCGGGGAGAGACGCTTGATCTGCGAATTTCAACGGCCAATATCCTGATGACGCTGGCCCAGCGGGGGGAGCTCCCACAGGGACACATAGCCCTTTCGGTATCCGCCCTCATGAAGATGCTCAAAGCACAGGACCAGGTCGAGGTCGTCCAGGCCATTCGTACGCTCGGCGCTTTTGGGCCAGAGGCCGTTCGCGCGCGTCCGGCGCTGGAAAAACTCGCGCATTCTGAACGCCTCGATTATAGCGAGGCGGCACTCAAGGCACTCGAGAAGATTCCAGAGCAAAAACCGGAGCCGAAGAAACCCCGCAAGTCCAAGCGCGCAAAGAAGAGAAAAAAGAAACGGAAGTAGTGAGCGTGATGACAGCCTATCGGTTTTGTCATCAACAGGGGGTGTCATTCCCGCGAAGGCGGGAATCTCGATTGTCAGTGTACATCGAGATCCCCGCTGGAGCCTGCCCCCGAATGATTGAATCGGGGGCGGGGATGACAGCAACAGGGGGTGTCATCACCCTCACGCCTTCCCGGCGTTGAGTTCATCGATCTGGTCGTTGAGCGTCCAATAGTCGTAGAGGACGCCGATGAGAAAACCCCCGCCGGTGCAGAGCCAGATGAGCCCGGTCACCCACTTGCCCATGTAGAAGCGGTGAATCCCCAAGACTCCCAGAAAGGTGAGCAGCACCCAGGCGATCGTATAGTCGATCGGGCCCGGCGTGAAGCGCTGCTCGGCCTCGCGGTCCATGGAGGGGATGAGGAAGAGATCGACGATCCATCCGATGAAGAAGAGCCCGAGCGTGAAGAACCAGATCGTCCCGGTGACGGGGCGCCCATAGTAGAAGCGGTGTGCCCCCATGAACCCGAAGATCCAGTAGAGGTATCCGATGGGAAGGTGATGACCGTCCGTTGCTGGCTGCATGGTGTTCCTCCTGTGGCGCATACTGGCATAAATGCCGGGAGGGGACAAGATTCCGACGCGCCGAGAAACTATTTGGCGCTCGAATACTGTTCTAATAGACAGTAGATAATGATATATTAGTTCTAATAGAAATATATTACAAAGGCGCGTCTCTTTGGTGTGAAACCCGCTGTTTTCCCCCGTTTTTTTGTGTCTCGTGCGTGACTCGCCGCCCACTTCATGGTAAATTTCAATTCTGTCTTTGATGCGACAAGGGGGGACCATGGGGGATCGCATCCATCTTCTCATCGTCGGCGGCGGCCAGGGCGGCCGAGCCATGCTCGACATCTTTTCCCGCACCGCCGATGTGCACATCGCCGGCATCGTTGACACCCGCCCGGATGCGCCGGCGCTCGCATTTGCCCGCGACAAGGGCATTCGCACCGAGGCGAGTTGGGCTCCCTTCTTTGGCACCATTCCCATCGATATCATCATCGACGTGACGGGCGTTGAGGGGGTGCATGCGCAGTTGCAGCGCGAAAAACCCGAGGCGTGCGACCTCATCGCCGGTAATATGGCGCGCGTGCTCTGGTCGCTCGTCGAGAAATATCAGGGCGAGCGCGGTACGCGCCGTGTGGTCGAGGGGCGCCTGCAGCTGTTGGCGCACGCCATCGAGCAGGGGCCGGCCATCGTCGTCGTCACCGATCCCACCGGCACCATCGAATACGTCAATCGCAAATTTGTTGAAGTCACAGGGTATACGGCAGAGGAGGCCGTCGGACAGAATCCGCGGATCCTCAAATCTGGTGAGCTTCCGCCCGAGGAATACCATCTCCTCTGGGAGACGATCAACGCGGGGCGCGAGTGGCGGGGCGAATTTCATAATAAGCGCAAGGACGGCACGCTCTACTGGGAGAGTGCGCTTATCTCGCCGGTCAAGGGTCAATCCGGGCGCATCGAGCACTTCATCGCCATCAAGGAGGACAGCACCGAGGCGCGGAGGTTAGAGGATGATCTGAAGCGTTTTCGCGCCGCCCTCGATGGATCGGCCGACAGCCTCTTCCTTATCGACCGCAAGACGATGCGGTTTGTCGATATGAACGCAACGGCTTGCGTGAGCACGGGCTACAGCCACGATGAGCTGCTGCGGATGGGACCGCAGGACATCAAGCCGCTCCTGACACGCGAAGAGCTCGAAGCGGAGTTCGATCGCGTCATCACATCGTCGTCGCGCGAGGATGGACAACGCCATATGATCGAGACCGTACATCGGCGCAAGGATGGCACGATCTTTCCCGTCGAGATCATTCTCTCTTCCTTTCAGACCGCAGCGGGAGCGCTCATCATCGCCTCGGTGCGCGACGTCAGCGTGCAGGAATCGGCCCGTGCGGAGCTGGCGCAGAGCCAGGCGCTTCTGGCCCAGACCGGGCGGATGGCGCATATCGGCGGTTGGGCCTTCGACGTGGATACCCGAGAGCAGGTCTGGACCGATGAGACCTATCGCCTTCACGAGGTGGGTCCTGATTTCAATCCCACCGTCGACGACGGGCTCTCTTTCTTTCCCGAGGAGGCGCGTCCGTTGATCGAGGCGGCCCTGACCGCGGCCATCGACGAGGGGTTGCCCTACGATCTGAAGCTGCCCTTCGTGACTGCGGCGGGAAACCATCGCTGGGTGCGCGCGATGGGCCAGGCCGACCGCCGCGACGGTCGCACCGTGCGCGTGTGGGGGGCGATTCAGGATATCACCGATCAGAAACAGATCGAGGATTTCCTGGCCGATCAGCTCCTGTTCATACGGACGATGCTCGATGCCGTTCCCCTGCCGGTCTTCTACAAGGATACCGAGTATCGCTATGTCGGGTGCAACCGAAAGTTCGAGGAGTTCTTCGGTCGTTCACGCGACGAGATCGTCGGCAAGACGGTCTATGATATTGCCCCCAAAGAGGAGGCCGACCGTTACCACGTCATGGACGAGGCGCTCTTCGCCGACCCCGGCGTGCAGGAGTACGAGTTCCGGGTCGTCGGCGACGGCGGATCGGTCCGCGATGTCCTCTTTCACAAATCGACCTTCGCCGATGCCCAGGGGCACATCGCCGGGATCATCGGCGCGATCACCGACATCACCGAACGCAAGCGGTGGGAGCTGGAGATGCGACGGCTCTCCGCGATCGTCGCCAGCTCCAGCGACGCCATCATCGGCAAGACGCTCGACGGCACGATCACCAGTTGGAACAAGGGAGCCGAGCGCATCTACGGCTACAGCGCCGAGGAGGTCCTCGGCCGTTCCATCTCGATCCTCCTTCCGGAGGGGCGCGAAGACGAACTCCAGGGGCTGTTGGGAAAGCTGCGTCAGGGGCGTGCGATCGATCACTTCATCACCGAGCGTCGGCGCAAGGATGGGGTGGTCATCACCGTATCGCTGACCTTCTCGGCCATCCGGGACGAACGCGGCGCCATCGTCGGCGTTTCGGCGATCGGGCGCGACGTGACCAAAGAGCATCGCGCCGAAGAGGAGCTCAAGAACAAGATGACCTACATCGAGCGCCTCAACCAGTTCATGGTCGGCCGCGAGCAGCGCATCATCCAGCTCAAGGACGAGATCAATCGGCTGTTGGAAGACCAGGGCAAACCCAGGCGTTTTACCGTGTGATGCCTATTGCCATAACCCTTTTTCGCAGGAGGATCCCATGCCGGATATGAAGAAGCTGCTGGTCATCGATGATGAACGCGATTTTGTCGACAGTCTGCGCACCCGCCTCGAGTTCGAGGGGTACGAGGTGATCGAGGCCAACGATGGGGATGCCGGGTTGGCCATCATGCGCGAACAGCAGCTCGACGGCGTTCTGCTCGATATCATGATGCCGGGCAAGGACGGCTTTCGCGTCTATGAAGAGATGCAGGCGGACGAGGCGCTGAAAAAACTCCCCGTCATCATCGTGACCGCCTTCGGTAGGCTGCTCTCCAAGGAGGAACGCGATTTTATCGGCGATGCGCCTTTCATTCGCAAACCCTTCGAGATGGATGAGCTGTTGGAGATGATCCGTTCTGCTCGGGGGTGATGATGTCGAACGATAAGGGGCACAGACAGAAGGGGGTTGGAGTTCCGCGCGACCCGACCGAGGAGCGTCTCAAGGGGCTGCAATGTCTGTATGAGATCTCCACAATCATCAATGTGGCTGAGGGCGATGCCTCGTCGATATGTCAGCGCGTCGTCGAGCTTCTTCCCCCGGCGTGGCAGTATCCGGAGGTGGCGACGGCGCGCATCCGGATTGGAGACGCCGTTTATGAGTCGCCGGGGTTTTGTGAGGGGTCCTGGAGCATGGGAGCACCTGTGCGCGTTTCCGGCGAGGAGGTCGGTCGCGTCGAGGTCTTCTATACCGAAGCGCGCCCGCAGTTTTTCGAAGGTCCCTTCTTAGAGGAAGAGCGCCACCTGATCGATGCCGTCGCTTTGCACCTGGCGCGCTTTATTCGGCAGTGCGAGGTGCAACGGGCGATGCTGCGCGAACAATCATTTGCGCAATCGATCTTCGAGCATATGCCGGGCATGACCTACGTCATCGATGAGCAGGGTGCCTTTGTTCGTTTCAATCACACCATGGAATCGGTGACGGGCTTGTCCCGAGAGGAGCTTTTTTCCGTTGGGCCGCTCTCCATCGTTGTTGAGGAAGATCGCGAACTCATTCGCGAACGAATAGGAGAAGTGTTTGAAAAGGGGGAAGCCTCCGTCGAGGCCGATGTGCGTCTATTCTCCGGTGAACGACGGACCTATCTCCTTACCGGAAAGCGAACGATGATGGATGGCGCGCCCTATCTCATTGGAATGGGAGTGGATGTCACCGCGCGGAAGCAGGCGGAGTACGCGGCCAAACACGCAGCGCAGGAGATCGAAAAGTCGGTGAGTGCACTCGACGAGCGCAGTCGGGCGGTGCTGTCCATGCTCGAGGATGTGGAGGAAACCCGTCGTGAGATCGAGGCGGAACGGCAGCGGTTTCAGACGGCCGCCTCCGTGATGATGGAGGGGATCGTCCTGCTCGACAGGCACGGCGAGGTGGTGTTGTCAAACCCGGCGGCGGTGCGCATGTTGGGGCTCAAGGGTGAGGTGGCGATTACACGAGCCGTTTTGGATGACTGCGACTGGTTTCCAAACGAAGTGGTTCTCGAATCAGCGTTTGAGCGTGTCGAGCCACTGGCAACCGATCTGGTCATCGAGCGCGCGCCGCTCATGATCCTGCGCCTGAGCGTCATTCCGATCGTCAATGACGAGCGCATCGGTGGTGCCCTGATCACGCTCATCGATGTGACGCATGTGCGCGAGCTCGATCGCGCCAAGGACGACCTCATCTCGACGGTTTCGCACGAGCTGCGCACGCCGTTGGCGCTGATCAAACTTTTTTTCTCCAATGCCGATGCGGGGGTGATGGGGAAATTGGGCGATCGTCTGCAGCATGGCATGATTCGTGCTAACAAGAGCGTGAAACGATTGGAGATCTTGATCGAAGAACTCCTGGAATATTCCCGGTTGAGCCGCGGTGGTTTTCAGCTCCGTCTCGAACAGACCTCGCTCATGGACCTGGTGTCGGCGATCAGCGAGGTCTATCGTCCCATCATGCGACAGAACAATAGGTCGTTTCAGGTGCGTCAAGAGATCAGCGATGCTCATTTCCGCGCCGATCCGCGTCGTCTGCATCAGCTGCTGGTCAATCTCCTGGATAACGCGATAAAATTTACGGCGGAAGGGGGGAGTGTTATTCTCTCCGTCAGCGATAGCCCGGATTGGGTCGAACTGCGTGTCGCCGATAACGGTATCGGCGTTCCCGCCGAATATCAGGAGACGGTCTTTGAACGGTTTCAACAGGTTGGACGCGAGTACGGTCCGGGGGCAAAGGGGTTGGGTCTGGGCCTGGCCATCTGCAAAGAGATTGCCCATCGCCACGATGGAACGATCCGTCTTGAGAGCGAGCCGGGTCAGGGCAGTGCCTTTGTCGTGACGCTTCCGCGTGAAGGGCCGACTGAGTCGTCGGAAGATTCTCCGGATGAATTTTCTATTGCATGAGGTGACAGGGGGATGCGGATGCAGCCAAAGACCGTGTTTGTGCCCGTTGGGATGGAGGCGGCATCGGCCAAGGCCAAAGAAGTCGTCTCATCCTATTTTGAGGGTTTTTCCCGACATCCCGAAAAAGGAATGATCGAGATCGCTGGCGAGCGCTACGTTCTGGTGCGAGCGGCGTCCCTTGCGGTCGAGTTCTTTGATCTGATCGAGTCGCTCTTCGATACGGCGCAGAAATCGCAGGCCGATGCCTTTGCGCGCAACATGCTCTTTGACCTGGCGCATGCGATCGGCCGGGCCGATGCCCGCCGCTTTCACGACCGGATGAATCTTCGCGATCCTGTCTCGCGTCTTTCGGCGGGGCCGGTGCATTTCGCCTATTGCGGCTGGGCCCTGGTCGACATCCATCCCGAATCGAACCTCACGCCGGGTGAAGAGTTCTGTATCATTTACGATCATCCCTATTCGTTCGAGGCGGATGCGTGGGTGCGCCAGAGTCGCCATGCGGAATATCCCATCTGTATCATGAATGCGGGCTACTCCTCCGGTTGGTCCTCAGAGAGTTTTGGAATGTCGCTTGTGGCCAGCGAGATCCTGTGCCGGGCCCGCGGAGATGAGTGTTGTCGGTTCATTATGGCGTCGTCCGATAGGATCGAAGCGCGCATTCGTGACTATGTGCATGGGGCGCCGGAGCTGGCTGCGCGCGTGAAGGCGTATGAGATTCCGGATCTCTTTTCCCGTAAACGCGCTGATCTCCAGCTCAAAGGGGCGGAGCGCACATTCCGAGCAGTATTCGATCATGCCAGCGATGCCTTTTTCATCAATGAGTTGAACGGTCGTATGCTCGAGGTGAATCGCGTAGCGTGTGAACAGTTGGGTTACTCTCATGAAGAGTTGATGAATATGACTTCGGCGCAGCTCGATACATCGACCGACGCTGCGCTATACGATGCCCGCGTGGAGGAACTGCGAAAAAAAGGATGGGCGGTTTTTGAGGCGGAGCATCGCACCAAGGGGGGCGAGGTTATTCCAATTGAGCTCTCGGTGAGTCTCATCGAATATGAAGGGGTTCCTGCGGTTCTCTCGATAGCGCGCGATATCACCGATCAACGCCGCATCGATGAAGCGCTGCGGGAGAGTAAGCGGCGTTTCGAAGAGGTTGCTGAATGTGCCGAAGAGTGGATCTGGGAGGTCGATGCGCGTGGGGTCTATACCTATTCCAACGCGGTCGTCGAGCGCATCCTTGGATATCGTCCGGAAGAACTTGTCGGCAAACGCGCGTTCTATGAATTCTTCGATGCGGATGCGCGTGATTCCCTTCGGGGAGGGGCGTTTGAGGCATTTGAGCGCCGCGAGCCGATTCATCGGTATCTCAACCGGAACGTTCATCGGGATGGCTCGATCGTCTATCTCGAGACGAATGGGGTGCCGATCCTGGGGAGGTCGGATACGTTGCTCGGCTATCGCGGGGTGGATACGGACGTGACGGAAGGCGTTCGCCTTCGTCACGTCCTTGCCGAGAGCGAGGAGCGGGTGGGTCAGCTCTCAAAGGAATTGGACGAGCAGAGGCGTGTGATCGAGGAATTGAAGAAGCAGGTGGAGGGATGATGAAGGAAGAACAGGTCGAGCAGGTCTGGCGTTCGGCGTTGAACAATTTTTTGCCGCAGCGGGTGTTTTTCAAGGACGCCAAATTGGTCTATCGGCGCTGCAATGATGCATTCGCGCGCGATCTCAAGCGGCGTCCCGATGAGGTCGTTGGAAAGACCGATGCCGATTTATTTGCTCCCGAGCTGGTCGAAAAATATCGCGCCGATGACCGCGCGGTGATGGCTTCGGGGATGATCAAGATGATCGAAGAGGAATATGTCATCGACGGTAAAGAAGCCTGGGTGCAGACGATGAAGTTTCCGGTGAAGGACGAGACGGGTGCCGCTGTCGGAGTGCTGGGTGTCTTCTGGAATGTGACCGAGCGTCGATTGGCACAACAGGAGATCGAACGACAGCAGATGGAATTGGAACAGGAGATAGCAGGGCGCACGACCGAGCTCTCTGAGGCGATTCATCATTTGCAGGAGGAGGTCAACGCACGCCTGCAGGCCGAACAGGGCTATCGCGAGGCGAATGAAAAACTCGAAGTGGCGATCGGTGCGCTCCATGATCGCAACCGCGCTGTGCTCTCCATGCTCGACGATGTGGAACAGTCTCGCATTGCCGTCGACGAAGAACGTGCAAAGCTCGCCAGCTCCATTGCCGCCATGTCGGAGGGGTTGGTGCTTATCGATGAGACGGGAGATGTGCTGCTTTCCAACGAGGCCGCGCAGATGATGTTCGATGGACCGGAAGGGGAGGCGCTGAGATGGGAGCATGTGTGCGCCAGCAGTTGGTTTCCGCAGGAAGAGTTTATGCGTGTTGTGTTTGAGTCGGGCGATTCCTATACGGCGGAGTTCGTTGCCCGTAAGGCGCCGCTGCGCATTCTGCAGGTGTCGGCATCCTTGCTCGACGGAGAACGGCATGCGGCCATCGCCTTGATGACCGTGACGGATGTTACTCGTCAACGTGAACTCGATCGCGCCAAGGATGAGTTGATCACGACGGTCTCCCATGAGTTGCGAACACCCTTGGCGCTCATCAAGCTCTTTCTCTCGAATGCCATCATCGGCAGTATGGGTGAATTCGGCGAGCGGATGACTCGTGGTCTGCAGCGGGCAGATGCAGCGTCCAATCGTTTGGCAGCGCTCATCGACGGATTGCTCGAGTATTCGCGCTTGCGGAAGGCGCGTTTTATCCTGGAGGCAGAGGCGTGTTCGATCCTGGATATCGTCGATGGTGTGCGCACGCTCTACGAACCGATGATGGCCGAATACAATCGGCACTTCGAAGTGATCGGAGAGCTCAAGAACCCGGAACTTCGCTGTGACCCCCGTAAGATCCATCAGGCAATCGGAAATCTTCTGGACAACGCCATCAAATATTCGAGCGAGGGGGGGCGTATTGTTCTTGAACTCTCCGATACGGTGCAGACGATCGAGGTTCGGGTTTCCGATACCGGCATCGGTATTCCGCGTGAGTATCAGAGCGTGATCTTCGAGCGCTTTCGGCAGGTCGAACGCAAATATGCTCCGGGGACCCAGGGGCTTGGTCTGGGGCTGGCGATCGTCAAAGAGATTGTCGAGCGCCATGGCGGGACGGTTCGGGTGGAGAGCGATCCGGGAAAGGGTTCGATCTTTGCCTTTACGCTCTCCCGAGAAGGGCCTGAAGAGTCCTCCGATGAGGGGGATCTCGCCCGTGATCCGGATGAGCTCTCGATGACCTAGTGGATTTGGAATGAGGCGAATATGTCGATGATGAAGACGCACACCGACGATGGACGGCAGAACACGGCTTGATGCCGCGCACGGACGGTTCGCGGGAGCGCGGAGAGATGGAGCAAGGAACGTGCATGCCCCTGCTATGATGTATTTGAGTGTTGCGCTTCAGGCCATCGCTACCGCGTTTGCCGTCGTTCAGGTGCGTCTTGACCAGCGGCGCATCTGGTGGTTGCTGGTGGCGCTCGTCATCCTCTTTCTTCCCGTTCGTGAGCTCGCTGGTCTCATCGCTTCGGTGGCGACGGTCTCTCTTCAGGCGCCTGTGGTCTCCGAGCCGCTTGCCCTCATGATCGCGTTCATCCTCTTCGCGGGCGTGTTGTTTGCCGGGCGTTATTTTCATGACATTGGGCACGCGCGTGCGCTCGAACATGAGAGCGAGGAACGCTATCGAACGTTGGCGGAGTCCTCTCCCGATTTTATCTTCATCATCGGCCGTGATATGCGTGTTCAATACGTGAACCACCGGGGGATGGAGGCGATGCATCTTTCTTCCTCCGGCATAGTCGGGAACGGATTGACGAATCTCTTTTCCGAGAAAACAGCCGAGCGACAATCTCGCCATATCCGCGAGGTTTTCGAGCGTGGTCTGTCGGTTTCGCATGAGGGTTGGATCGACATGCCGGGAAAGGCCATCTGCCTCGATACCCGTTTGGTGCCGCTGCGGCATGGGGGTGCCGTTATCGCCGTCATGGGAATCTCACGCGATATCACCAGTCGCAAAGAGGGGGAGGCGACGCTGCGTGAGAGCGAGCTGCGCTATCGCACATTGTTTGAAGCCTCGAGCGATGCCATCTTTCTCGAGACGCTCGACGGAAGGGTGCTCGATTGTAACGGAGCCGCAACGCATCTTTATGGATATTCCAAGGAGGAACTCCAGCGGATGACGGTCGGCGATCTCGTGCCGGCTGAGATCGCCGAGCATCTGAGTGAAATCATCGAGGAGCACAACAGGCAGGGGCGCGTCTTCCTCGAGGCCAAGGGGGTGCGCCGGGACGGAACGGTCTTTCCCACTGAGGTCAATACGCGTTTGCTCTCTATCGACGATGAGAAGATAGTGCTCGTCTATGTGCGCGATATCACCGAGCGCATGGAAGCGAGGCGACAGCTCGAAGCCTATTCGAAGGATCTCGAACGCATGGTCGAGAGTCGTACGAAGGAGCTCGACCGCATTCGTGCGGAACTCTTCTCCGCCTCAAAGATTGCGGCGATGGGGCGCATGAGCGTCGGCATTGCGCATCAGCTCATTAGCCCCATCAGCGGCGGGCTCCTGCTCGTCGACACCATGGCCGATGCGCTCCAGCAGCAGCCGAAGACGCTCAAACAGCTTATGGATATTCAGCGCACGTTCATCGACATGCGCGACGTGATCCAGAGCATGCTGTCGTTGGCCATGTCGGGGACGCGCGATGAGCGCAAGCGCGAGCCCGTGCAGATCAACGATGTGTTGGCGCATATCGTCGATTTGGCGAACCTCGAGTGCCACAATCGCGATATTACCGTGCGCATCCTGTTGGATGAGAACCTTCCGCCCCTTTCCGCGGTGCGCGGGGAGCTGGATCAGGTTTTCTTAAATCTCATCAATAATGCGATCGATGTCATGGACGCTGGGGGTGCGCTGGGGGTCGAGTCGCGTCTGAAGGGGGGCACTATCCTGGTGCGCGTGCAGGATACCGGCGGCGGCATTCTGCCGGAGGATCTGGACAAGATCTTCGAGCCCTTCTTCACGACGCGTTCGGATGGGCGGGGTTTGGGTTTGGGCCTCTATATCGCACAGCAGATCGTTGAGCGTTATCACGGAAAGATGCAGGTCGACAGCGACGTGGGACGAGGCACTCTCTTCGAGGTCGCATTGCCCCTCGATGCGAAGGGAGACCCTTCATGAAATGGGATCGCAAGCGGATCATGTTGCTCACGTTCGTTGCGGTGCTGCTCTATTGGGTCTTCGACGCCCTCTTTGAGGGGGTTTTCTTTGAACGGTTCTCCTTTCTCGATCTCCTCATCCTCGATGCGCCGGCACATGTCCTTTATCACCGGGCAATGGGGATGGTGATCCTCACGCTCTTCGGGATGATGACGGTTTCGTTGATGGGTTCCCGCCAAAAAGCCGAGGAACGGCTCTCCGAGAGCGAACGGCGCATGGGGACGGTCCTCGATAGCGTCCATGAACTGGTCATCCTGCACGAACCCGGCTTGCACATCATCTGGACGAATCGGGCGGCAGCAGAATCGGTGGGTTTCTCCCCCGAGGTGATGAAGGGGCGACATTGCTTCGACGTGTGGCATGGACGGGAGACGCCCTGCGAGGGGTGCCCGGTCGTCAAAGCCTTCGCGGACGGGCAGTTTCATGAGGCGGAGATGCGCACGCCCGACGGTCGCATCTGGCGCGTCTGCGGGTATCCGATTCAGGATGCGCAGGGACGCGTGCAGAATGTCGTTGAGACGACCCTCGATATCACGGAAACGATGCGGACGCAGGAGGCGTTGGCGTTTGAGCGCGCGCAGTTGCTCTCGATCTTCGACGGGTTTGAAGAGATCGTCTATGTGACCGATCCGGTGAACAACGAGGTCCTCTTCGTGAATCGATATTTCCGCGAGCTCTTGGGGCATGATCCGGTCGGGAAGAAGTGTTTTCGCGAGTTCCAGAATCTCGATGCTCCCTGTTCCTTTTGCACCAACCACATCATCCTCAAGGAGAAGGGCAAACCTTATCGCTGGGAGTTTCACAACGAGAACCTGCAGCGCGACTTCGACATCTTCGATCGCATCATCACATGGCCGGACGGGCGCGATGTGCGCTTCGAGATCGCCGTGGACGTGACGGAACGCAGAAAGGCGCAGGCACAGCTCCGGGGATATGCTGAAAACCTCGAGACAGAGGTGGTCGAACGCACCAATGAACGCGATAGTGCCCGTGCTGACCTCTTTCAGCAGTCGAAACTCGCGGCGATGGGGCGCATGGGCGCGGGTATCGCCCATCAACTGGGTTCGCCGCTCACGAGCGCGATGCTGCACATGGATACCCTGCTCGATCACTGCCAGGACAGGGGCGAGGCGCATGGGATGCTCGTGCGCGTACGGAAATCGCTCAGCGATATGCGCGAAGTCCTCGATTGCATGCTTTCACTCGCGGTGGTCGATCGGCATGAAAAACCGGGGAGAAGACGCGCCGATCTCAACGCACGGCTGCAGCACATCCTTGACCTCAACAAGCTCGATTGCACCAAGCGCAGCATCGAGATTCGCACCGATCTGGACCCGGAGCTGCCCTTGATCGAGACGAACATCGGCGAGCTGGGTCAGGTCTTTTTGAACCTCATCAACAACGCCATCGATGCGATGAAGGACGGCGGCCTGCTGCTCGTTGAGAGCCGTCTCGAGGGCGAGCACATTCTGATCCGCATCGCCGATACCGGCTGTGGTATTGCGCCCGAGCATATGCCTCGGCTCTATGAACCGTTCTTCACGACACGCTTGGAGGAACATGGCGTCGGTATCGGTTTGCCGCTCGTCAGGCAGATCATCGATCGCTATCAGGGTACGATCGAGGTGGCCAGCGAGCTGGGCAAGGGGACCGTTTTTACCGTTCGTCTTCCACTGGAGGAACCGACGGTGAAGTGAGGACAGGGGGCATCTTATTATGCATCGTGATACCAAAAGAATCATCCTGATCCTGATCGCGCCGGTGGCGGCCTTCTGGCTCCTTCAGGCGTTTATCGGTTCCCATTTCTTCAGCGGTCAATTCAGCGACTACCTCTTCTTGCAGATAGCAGCTCCGTGCGCGGTCGTTCGGCTCCTGGCGATCGTCCTCTATGTGGTGCCGAGCATCCTGATCGTCCTGGCGATAGAACAGCGCAGTCGTGTCAAGGCCGTCCTTACCGAGAGTGAGGAGCGCTATCGGGAGTTGGTGCGTCACATGAGCGGGTGCGTGGCCGTCTATGAGGTGCAGGATGAGGGCAGGCGATTCGTCTTCCGGGAGTTCAACGAGGCCGCCGAGCGTGTGGACGGCATCGCGCGCAAGGAGGTCATCGGGCGTGAAGTGCGCGAGGTCTTCCCCGGAGTGGTTCCATTCGGTCTCATCGAGGTCTTCGAGCGTGTCTGGCGAACGGGCGTGTCGGAAGAGTTCCCGGTGCACCTCTATCAGGACGCGCGCGAAATCGGTTGGCGCGAGAACTTTGTCTACAAACTCCCTACCGGCGAGATCGTCGCCATCTACGATGATGTGACTGAGCGCAAGCGTGCGGAGCAGTCCCTGCGCGAGAGCGAGGGGCGAGTGCAGCGGAAACTCGACGCCCTCCTCGCCCCGGAGGGGGATATCGGGGAACTCTCGCTCCGCGATGTGATGGATGTCGTGGTTGTGCAGAAGCTGATGGAGGATTTCTATCGGGTGACGGGTGCCGGCATGGCGCTCCTGGATATGGAGGGAAGGGTCCTGGTCTCCGTCGGGTGGCAGGATATCTGTGCGCAGTTTCACCGGGTTCATCCCGAGACGAGAAGGCATTGCCTGGAGAGCGACACCGAGCTCTCCCACGGGGTCGAGCCGGGGACGTTCAAGCTCTACCACTGCAAGAACAACATGTGGGACATGGTCACTCCCATCGTCGTCGGTGGAAAACATCTCGGAAACCTCTTTCTGGGACAATTCTTCTTCGATGACGAAGTGCTCGATGAGGCGCTCTTTCGCCGGCAGGCGCAGCAATACGGCTTTGATGAGAAGGCCTATCTTGAGGCGCTTCACCGCGTGCCGCGATGGAGCCATGAACGCGTCGAACGGATCATGGCCCTCTATGCGAAGCTCTCCCATATGCTCTCTTCGCTGAGCTTCGCCAACATCTCCCAGGCGCGCATGATCGATGAGCGCGATCGCCTTTTGTCAAGCGTGCGCGAGAGTGAGGCGCGTTTCCGCGGGACGTTCGAGCAGGCGGCGGTCGGGGTTGCGCATGTGGCGCTCGACGGTCGCTGGATGAAGGTCAATCAGAAAATCTGCGATATTGTCGGATATGCACAGGACGAGCTGATCGGGAAGACGTTTCAGGATATCACCCATCCCGATGATTTGGAAACCGATCTGGCGTATGTGCGGCAGATGATCGCCGGCACGATCGAGACCTACGCGATGGAGAAACGCTATTTCCGCAAAGACGGCTCGATCGTCTGGATCAACCTGACCGTCTCTCTCATTCGCGATGGGCGGGGAGAACCGGACTACTTTGTTGCTGTGGTCGAAGACATCACCAGGCGCAAACGGGTAGAGCAGTCCCTGCGCGAGAGCGAAAAACAATATCGAGGCATCTTTGAATCCGCTCGCGATGCGGTTTTGATCTTCGATATGGATGGGGTGATTTGCGAGGCCAATCCGGCTGCTTGTGTCATGTATGGCTATTCTTATGATGCATTGATCGGTCTCTCCGGAACGAATATCGTTCATCCGGATTGTCGGGGCGTATTTGCGCGTTTCCGTGAGGCGATTCTGAAGGGCGAGAGCTTTAAGTCGGAGTCGATCGATGTGAGAAAGGGAGGCGAATACTTTCCGATTGAGGTGTATGGCTCCGCGTATGAATATCGGGGTCAGCCGCATATGTTGGCGGTGGCACGTGACATCACCGACCGCAAACGGGCAGAGGAGATGCTGAAGGCATCGGAGTCCTTTCTCAAACGGATCATGGATGAGAGTCCATTTGCCATGTGGGTCTCGGATGAGAAGGGGACGATGACCCGTTCCAATCGCGCCCTGCGCGAGAGCGCGGGCCTGACTGATGCGCAGCTCATCGGACGGTACAACGTCTGTAAGGACGAGAACCTGATTCAGCAGGGGCTGATGCCGCTCGTGCAGCGCGTGATGGAGAAACATGAGCCGGTTCGGTTTCGGATGTTCTGGGCGGGAACTCGCATCGCGCATGCCGATTTTTCCGGTGCACGTGATATGCATATCGATGTGTCGATGTTTCCGATCGTGAACGCCGAGGGGGTGCTCACCAACGTCGTCTGCCAGTGGGTCGATGTGACCGAGGAGGTCCTGGGGGCGGAGCAGCTCCAACGCTATGCAAACGAGATGGCCGGACTCGTCGAGGCGCGCACGAAGGAACTCGATGAGGCGCGCGCCGATCTCTTCGCCTCCTCCAAACTTGCGGCGATGGGGCGTCTGGGCGCGGGCGTGGCCCATCAGCTCTCCAGCCCCATCTGCGGCGCGCTCCTGCATGTGGAGGCGGCCAACGCGCGCATTACCTCCGACGCCAAGGCGACCGCGCTGCTGCAACGGGCCAAGGCCTCGCTCATTTCGACGCGCGACATCATCGACGGGATGCTCTCGCTGGCCGGGATCTCCCGTTGGGGCGAATTCCATCAGGTATCGATCGATTTCGGCAGTATGCTCGATCGGATCGCCAAGGCGATCGTCTTTCAGTGCGATCAGCAGCAGGTGAAGGTTCTCTTTGAACGGCCGAATGAGCCCATCGTCAAGGAGGCTATTGTCGGCGAGCTGGACCAGATCTTTTTGAACATCGTCAACAATGCCGTCGATGCCATGCCGCAGGGGGGAGATCTGACCATCGTCGCACGAATGAACGGAGAGGAGATTGCAGTGGCCATCACCGACACGGGCGAGGGTATCGCCCCTGACGTGATGGATCGCCTCTTCGAGCCGTTCTACAGCACGCGCCTGGATCGTCGCGGCGTGGGGCTGGGCCTGCCCATCGCGCGCGATATCACCGAGCGCTACGGCGGACGCATCGAGGTGAAGAGCGAGCAAGGCCAAGGGAGCACGTTTACGGTCATCCTGCCGCTTGTCGGCGGCCGTGACGTGGAGGTGAGCGATGAGGGGTGAAGATCATTCAGCGAAATCACGGGCGTCGTCGAACGAGGTGCAGGCAGGTCGCGTCCATGCCGAGAGCGAGCGTCGTTTTCACGATCTTGCCGACCTTCTGCCGCAAGTCGTCTTCGAGATGGATGCGACGGGGCGACTGACGTTCGTCAACAGAAACGCCTACACGGTTTTTGGGTATAGTGAAGACGATTTTGCTCGCGGGGTGAACGCCGTTCAGATGCTCGCTCCCGCAGAGCGGGCGCGCGGGGAGGAAAACATCAAACGCGTCTTCTCGGGAGAGCTGCGAAAACCCGATTCCTATCTCGCCCAGCGCAAGGACGGGGAAACGTTTCCCGTCATGATCTCGTCCAATCCGATTGAGCGCAATGGAAAGATCATCGGTCTGCGGGGGATCATCGTGGATCTGACGGAGATCAAGCAGATCCAGGATCGATTACAGCGCGAGAGCGAGCGGCGAGAGAAGTTGGAGTTCATTGTCGTGAACAGTCCCGCGGTGGCATTTCTCTGGCGCGCGGCCGAGGGATGGCCTGTTGAATATGTCACCGAGAACGTGCGGCAGTTTGGGTATGAACCCGATGATTTTCTGTCGGGACGCATCTCCTACGTCGATGTGATTCATCCGGATGATCGGGAACACGTGGGCGATGATGTGCGAAAACATACGGATTCCGGTGATCGAGACTTCTCCCAGGTCTATCGGATTCTGACACAAGACGGACAGCTGCGTTGGATCGATGATCGCACCTGGATTCGGCGCGATCCGTCCGGGGTGGTGACGCATTATCAGGGGATTGTGATCGATATCACCCGGGAACATGAGGCGCAGGAGGCGTTTGAACAAAAGACCAAGGATATCGAAATGGTCAACCATATGGCGATCGGTCGAGAGATGCGCATCATCGAGCTCAAGCGAGAAATCAATGCGCTTTTGGAGGAGCAGGGTCGGTCGCCCCGGTATGCGGGATAGAAATGTATCCACATGCATAATGGGGATTGCAAAAGGGGCGCAAACGGGATATCGAGATGACAGTATTTGTGGTATGATTCTCAACAGGAGGCCAGATGGCGGAGAAAAAGACCATTTTAGTTGTCGATGACGAGCCGAGCGTCTGTGATGGGGTCAAGCTTGTCCTCACCGATGCGGGGTATGAGGTCGAGGCGGCCTCTTCCGGCGAGGAAGCCGTCACGCGCGTTGCGGAAAAGGACTACGATGTCATTCTCATGGACCTGATCATGCCGCAGATGGACGGCGCTGAGGCGTGCGAGAAGATCAAGGAGGCAAAGCCGCATGCGCGCATCGTGGCGATCTCGGCCTCTCCCTCCGCGCAGCGGCTCAATCGTTTTCTGAGCGCCGGCGGGATTGAGATCTACCTCTACAAGCCCTTCGGCAAGGACGAGCTCATCGAGGGGGTCGAAAAGGTCATGCGCGGCGATTACCTCAAGTTTCGGGATGATGCCTGATATGTCCGAACGGAGTTCCCATCGCTATCGGTATTGGAGTATCCTCGCCGCGCAGGTGGTCTTGCTCGTTCTGGCCACGTTCATGGAGCAGAATCCGGTTCTCTATATCCTCTTTGTCATCTGTATGTTTGCCGTCTTCGGTTCGGTCATCCACGCCATTCGCAAACGGCGGCGGCCGAAGGTATTCGCGATCATCTGTGGGGCGGCGGCGGTGATCGGCGGCTTTCTCTGGGCCATACCCGGCATTCCGATCGAGACCATCGAGGGGAGCCTCATCGTCACGGCCTTTGCCTACGCCGCGTTCGTGTTCATCGCCATTCACTCGATCATGCGTGATGTGCTCATCTCCGACCGTGCCGTCGCCGATCGCATCGTTGGGAGTATCTGTGCCTATCTGCTCATCGGGATGTTCTTCGCCTTCATCTATGGCGGGGTGGCGCTCTTTCTCCCGGGTGCATTCGATCTGCGGGGTGGCACGCTCCACTCGCTCGAGGACTTTCGCGACTATCTCTACTTCAGCTACACCACGCTCACGACCACCGGTTTTGGTGACATGGTTGCCACCCATCCCTTCACGCGCCTGTTGGCCATCTTTGAGGCGCTCATCGGTCCGCTCTATCTCGCCGTCATGGTCGCGCGCCTGGTCGGCATGCACCTGAACGAGTCCAAGGCTCGCCATCCCTCGTCATAGTGTGCGTCCTATCGTTTTGCCGTCCGGCGCGAGTGGGCGCGGAGGTAGCGTGCTTTTTTCGGGTTTGCCTCGACATACGCATTGATCATTTCGATCGCCTTCGGATCGGAGATCCGCTTGAGCGCGCCGCCGGCTGCGTAGCGCACGCGCCGAGAGCGGTCGTCGAGCATCTCGATGAGCCGCGCGGTCGACTCGGGGCCATCGAAGGCGCCCAGGGCCTCCGCGTAATGACGGCGCTTGCGCGCGTTCTTGTTCGTGCTGTGTTCGAGCAGTGCGGCCAGGATGCGCTCTCCGTCGAGGGCGTGTAAATTCTGTGCGACCGTGTTGCGCACATCGCTCTCTTTGTGCTGCAGATGCGGGAAGAGACGCGGAGCCAGGTGCGTGGCATTGAGCTGGACGGCTGCGCCGCTGGCCATCCGGATGAGATCTCCCGGAGCGGCGCGCGCATCGATTTGGTCCAGGACGCGTTCAAGCCCGGTGATTCCCTCGAGTGCGATCAGTGCCTGTGCGCTCAAGGTGAGATCGATATCATCTGTTTCCGTTTCGAGCAGCTCGATGACGGCGTCAATGGCTTCCTGGGGTTGCCCGAAACGAGCGATGGCGAAGAGGGCGAACTGCTTGAGCGTCGGTGCCGTCTCCTCGGACGCGTTCGGATCCTTTATGATGGGGGTGTTGATCTTCTGCGCGTGGATGAGGTCGCGCTGTCTCAGGACGGGGTCGAAGATGCTGCTTCGAAATGGGGCGTGCGATGGCGTGCGAGCGGCGTAAGGGGCGAGCACCTCATTGAACAGTCGTTTCGCCACGCGAGCATCGCCTCGTTCGAACAGGGCGTTGGCCGTCATCGCCTGAATGCGCAGATCGGAATCGGAGACGCCGTTGGCGATGAGGGCAGAGAGCGCCTCATCCTGTTTGGGTATGGCGATGAGCATTCCGTACGTGTTCAGACGCACGAGCGGTTCGGGGGAGTCGAGGAATGGCTGTAACCGGTCGACGGCATCGCTGGGTTCGAGGAGCTGTGCGCTTGCGAGCATGGGCACATTTTCGATCGTGCCGATCGGGGGGCGCAGGTGACGGCACACGAAGGCCTGGATTGCCTTCGTTCGCTCGCCTTTCTTGGCCAAGGCGAACAGGACGATGGGGATCGTTCGAACGTCGTTGTCGCCGATGGTCATCAGCGTTTCGGCATTCGGAATCTGTGGTGCCTTTTGGGCCATGGTGATGAGATTGGCGTAGAGATTGAGCTCAGCCGTCGACAGGCGCTTGCGCTGCCCCGTGCCCTTCATCCGAAATGCGTCGATGTCGCCGATGAAGCGTTCGTGAAACGCCGCGAACAGCGCGTCGGTGAACTTCGGGTCTTGGACGATGGCTGCCAGGCGCAGATGGGTATGCCTCCGGACCGTCTGGTTGTCGGTTATAGCCACGGCGTTTGATTCCGGTTCGCCCAGGAAGTTTGTCGCCCACACCGCGAAGTCGATGGGATGCTTCTCGGCGTAGCGGTCGATGATCAGGCGGCGCTTGATCTCGTTGCGCGCCAGTTGCCGAAATGCGGAGCGTCGACGAAAGGTGTCGAGTTCGGCAATGCCGGAGAGGATGAGCGCGTCCGCGCGCGCTTGCGTGGTGATGAGCAGTGGATAGCCGTTCTCCTCTGAGGGGAATGCTTCGGTGCCCATGATGGCCTGGGCAAGCGTTTCGTGTTTTTTCGAGAGGGCGAGGATGAGTGTTGACGGATCGAACTTGGTATAGGTGGCGACGAAGCGCGCTCTTTCCTTCGGATCCGGGTGCTGGGCGAGTTTTTTGACCGTCTTACGGTCGAAGGCCAGATCCGCCGGGGTGATCGACATCCAGCGCTCGGCCAGCCTTGAGGCCAGCGCCGCATCGTCGATCGCTCTCTCGAAATAGGCGTAGACGTATTCGCGCACATCGTTCGACGTTCCCGCCTGCGCGCGCGCGATGACGTTTGCGCGCAGGTGGTGGCCCTGTTCCGTGTCGCGATCGAGGTGAATCGGCGCATAGAGTTCGTGCGGCCGGTGGAGCAGGGCGTCGGGGTGCGTGATCACATCGCGGGCGCGAACAACCCCCGATTTGCATCGCAGCATGCCGGCCGGAATGACGTCGCGCTGATGGCGATGACCGGTCGGATCTTCCTTCGCCGCCTTGATGCAGGCCGAGACCATCCCCCGCGTCGGTTCTACCTCCCTGCAGATGGCGATGAGTTCATCCATCGATCGATGGCGCAAGCTCATCGGTTGAAAGACGTGTCGATCAGGGGCGTGCTTGGCCTCTTCGATGCAGGAGTCCTGCTTCGCGCCATCTTCGATCCGTTCACGACAGAGCTCGACGATTTCGTCGGAGAAATAGCGGCGGATGTCGCGCGGCTGATAGATATGATCCTCGGGGCCGGAGATGGCCATCGCCTCGCAGTCGTAATCGCCGGGTGCCCTCTCGCGGCAGAGATCGATGATCTCGTCGGTCGAGAGCGGTTTGCGCCCATCGGTTTCATCGCCTGCAAATGCATCGATCTCTTCGAGCCCTGGCTCCATGTCGCTGTAGCCGTTTAGCACCGAGCGCAGAATCGATGTCGGCGAGCTGATGATTTCATCTCCCGCTTCGATCGGCGCATTCTCCTCGATGCTTTCCGCGTCGAAGAGGGGAAGGAACTCTCCGCCTTCGAGGCCGAATTCAACCTGCGTGGCGAAGCATGAGTTGAGCTCCCGCTCGGAAACTTCGCAGTCATACCCGATGCGATCGATATATCCGTCGGCATTGATATCCGCCATTTTTATCTTATCACTCATCCTTAATCTCCTTTTATCCGTTTTCGGATGAAGTCGAAGAGCGCCAACAGATCGAAGGCGGGCACGCAATTTCTGTCGATGCAGATCGCTTCTCCCATCAGGGCATTCATCTCATCGAGAGGGCTGGGATCGTCGAGATGCGAGCGGACTTCACCCGTCATCTCCATGGTCTTCTGTTGGGTGATCCGAAAGAACATCCGATTGAGCGATGGGCGTCCGGTGGTTGCATCCGTGCCGTGCACGCTGATGCGATCTCCGGGTTCGGCGGGGACGTGGATGACGGCGTCTCCGTTGGCGTCGGCCCGGCGGCGCTGCCGGTTGTTGCGAGTTTCATTCTGCAGTTCGAGAGAGAAGAAGGACCACGGTGCTACACATCGATCGCTGTCTTCATTGTTTATATAGCATCCGTGTGCGCGCAGGACGACGTCCCGTCCGTCATAGCTGATATTCATCACCGGACTCGTGGCGCCCGCGAGCGTCGAATGATCCAGGGCATCCGATCCGGGCAGGGGATGGGCCTGCACGAACAGCTCCTCCATGTCCGGAATAATTGCCGCGGGCGGGCGCACAGTCTTCGCGCGTTCCGGCGATGGTTCATCGTACCACTTAGGCGTATTGGTGTGAAACATCGAGATATCCGGTTTTGGTTTTGGCCGGGGTCGCCTTGGTATCTGTGGAAGCTCAGGTGTTGGCGGTGCGATACAGATTGGAGGCGGTCGGTCGGTCAGCTCTGGGCGATCGCGTTCGTGCTCTTTGCGACAGGCAGGGGTGCAGCGCTGGCTTTCCACGAATTGTTCCAGAAAAGCACGAAAGTCGCGGAAGTGTCGAAAGCGTTTCAAATCCTTTGCGAGCGGGTTGTTTCTTCGGGCATCGTTGAAGTTGTCTTCCGTGAAGCGATCGTCGGAGACGCCGCCATCGGCTTCGCGATTGAGGTTCGCAAGCCACTCCGCCACGGGGGTGGCCTCGTCCAGAAGCCGTGCGCATGCGGGGATGCGCGATAGGAAAATCGCATCGGTCATAGAGTGATCGCATTATGAAACATGGGGAACCCTCCCGTGTCCTTTTGGCGTGCACTGCTATTATCGGCAGAAAAGGGGAGGATGTTTCCTGGTGTTTAGAAATGTCGCAAAAAAGGTGAACCGATCATTCATTGGCGGGGAGATGGTGGAGGCGAGCCATGTCTTGACATTGGGTGCTAAACCCCTATTCTGGGGCCGTATGGTTCATCTGCGCATCATTCGACGACTGGTCTTCCTGGCAGGGGTGGGGCTTTTGACGGCGACAGCAGCACAGGCTGCGCCGATGGGGAGCGTTGCGTCCGAGCGCGGTGATGGGGTGGTGACCCTCTTTCGGCCGGTCAAGCAGGAGCGCCAGACGTTTCGCTATCGCACCGAGGATGGGCGCTATGACCCTGCGGTCTTTGAGGAGATCGCCCATTTCTTTCGCTGCCGTCTGACCGACGAGGTGCATCCGATCGACGAGGGGCTCATCGAGATGCTCGACGCCATTGAGGACCATTTCGGTGCCCGTGAACTCAAACTCGTCTCCGCCTATCGCAGTCCGCTGCGCAATCACGTCATGCGTGGGCGCGGGCGGCGCGTGGCCAAGAAGAGTTTGCACATGGAGGGACGTGCGGCTGACATCGAGATCGATGGCGTCTCGCCGAGACGGATTCGAGATTTTGCCTATACGCTTCAGGGGGGCGGGGTGGGCTACTACGGCTCTCGCCGCTTCGTGCATGTCGATACCGGGCCCCTCCGCGCATGGGGTTGGAAGCCCGCTGCACGCCGCGTCACCCGCGGGACGGCGAATAAATAAAAGGCCCGGATGATCCCGGGCCTTGATGGTGATGGCAAACGTGTGTTTTTGTCATCCCCGCCCCCGATTCAATCATTCGAGGGCAGGCTCCAGCGGGGATCTCGATGTGCCGTAAAAAGCGAGATTCCCGCTTTCGCGGGAATGACAAACTTCAGACTGAAAAGGCCCGGATTGCTCCGGGCCTTTTGGTTTCTGGATGTGTTCTCGTCGTCACTGCACACAGTTGAATTCATCGACGACGATCTTGATCGTTTCGATGCAGCCGGGATTGGTTTCCGGCATGTCCTGCACGTCCGATTCCTCTTCTTCAACCACCTCTTCTTCAGCCACCTCTTCTTCGACGGGATCCTCTTCTGCGGTCTCCTCAGATACCTCTTCCTCTGTGTCTGCGTCGACTTCCTCTTCCTCCGTCTCGGTCACCTCTTCATCCGCATCAGCGCTCATGTCCATGGCGACGATCGTTTCGTCGGAGATCTCTTCGTCGACGGCGGGTGGGCCGACGGGTTCCACCTCTTCGGGGAGGCACTCCTCCGAACTCTGAATCTCGAAGTGTGCGGTGACGGCACACGTTTCCGGATAGGTCGTGGGGGAGTCGCCGGCCATGTTGGCCAGTGAATGGCGCGAGGCGATCTCGGGCGATGATTCAATGTCGATCGGCGATTCCTCGCTGGCGGTCACAAAGAATTGCAGCTCGCCATCAGGGCAATCGACACCGCGGCCATCGGTTTCGGCATCGTTGAAGATGAGGGTGAGGGTCGATACCGCGATGGCCTGTGCGAAGTTTGCCTCGAGCGTGCCGGGATTTTTCATGATGGAGGTGCTGTTGTTGGCGTCGAGGGTGAAGCTCGATTCCGCCAGACAGAGCGCGCTCGTATCCGGATCGTCGGTCTTGTTCCACAGGACATCGATGAGTGCGGCGCGCGGTACCATGGTTCCGGTGGTGTCGACACTCGTATTGAGTTCGGTTGCCGTGCTGCCCTTGCTGCAAGAGACGAGATGTGCCGCCATGATGACGATGGCGACGACGAGCGAAATGCGATGCTTCATGTGAAGACTCCTTTCAAGAGTGATCGTGAACCTCCCCTTATCGCGGGTTGTCGAAAAAAGTTGCGTGCAATTTTAAATTATCGGATCGGTGGGGTGTTCTCTTCGCGGTGATAGAAATAGCACGTTCTTTCCCCGGAAAAGTCGGTTTTTTTGTGCATTTGCTGCTTCTCCCCTTGACGGGGCAGGGGGGCATCCGTATGAACGCGCTCTCATATCCATTACAGATCGTCACGATCACCAAAAAGGAGCGATGTCATGTCGTCGGCATTTCAGAAGGAAGTCTCCCTCTCCGAGTTTTTCTCCTCCAAACAGGTGTTGCCCGAGATGAGCAACCGTTCCAAGAAGGCCGCGATCGACGACCTCGTGGATTGCCTCTATCAGCAGAAGCGCGTCGCCAATAAATCCGAGGCGGGTGCGCGCGTCATGGAGCGGGAGGAATTGCTCTCCACGGCGCTGGGCGACGGCGTGGCCATTCCCCATGCTCGCATCGAGGTGGGTGACGGTCCGGCCATCGCCGTTGGGCGTCACCCGGCGGGTTTGGATTTCGATGCGCCGGACGGGAATCCCGTCCATCTGATCGTGCTCGTCCTCTGGCAGCCAGAGCAGCCCGGGCTCTTCAACCGCCTCTTCGCGGGGCTCGTGAAAAAGCTGGCCGACCCGGCCTTTCGGGCGCAGCTCATCGAGGCCGATGGGGCCAAGGGAATCGCGGATATTCTCGCCGATGTGCGCATCGACATGATCGCCGGGCAGCCCAGCCGGTGCGAGGCCGACATGCTCATCACGCTGCAGCTGCTCGAGTCGAAGCGCTGCGCCGGGGCGAAGAACCTCGCGCGTCAGATTGAACTGGCTCGCGCAGAGCTGCCGCAGAGCATGCTCTCGCGCGTCGATCGCCTGATCAATCTCTATGGCGAGGCCCTCGTCGAGGCGACGGGCGGGTCCTGTTGTGGGTGCAATATGCAGCTTTCCACGAAGTTTGCTTCGGAGCTGTTGCGCAATCCCCATCAGATCTATGTCTGTGAGCGCTGTGGGCGATTTTTGATTCACCACCTTTCATAATTCCCACCCCTGCTCACCATCAAGGAATGTCGTAACCACCTGATATATATTGACTAAATATATTGTCGAATGTACGCAACTTTTACGGCGAGTTGACGATACCCTTTATGGAGGGAACAGTATCCTATTCGTCTGGTGTTTCATGCGATGAAGCGCCCAAAAGGAGGGGTTATGGGAAGCCGTATTCTGGTCGTTGTCCTGTCGATTCTCTGCATCAGTGGGTGTGCTGCATTTGACAGCTCACAGGGGTCCGCCCCCGATGGTGATGGCGATGGGTTTTTGCTGAACCCGGGTGTGGGTACGGTCAATTATGAGGCCTATTTTAAAGGGACCTTGACGCTCGAATCCAACGCCTGTGAGACGATCGAGGCGGAAGAGGGTTCCAGCGTCGATTTCGGCATGCTCGTCCTTCGCAGTGCCGATACGGTCAACGTCACCTTCGACGATGGGGAGACGGTTTCGGGAACGCTCGAGGGCGATACCGCGACTTTTCTTGCCGATGCGTCCGGTGAACGCCGCATCTATTATCTGAGCTTCTCCGCCTTCAGCGCTGACTTCACGGGTGGTGATCAGACCATCGAAGGCACCGGCGAGATCTTTGAACCGGCTGCCGAGGGCGAAGGATACGAGAGCGAGCCCTGTGGCGAATATTCATTGACGCTGACCAAGGGTGAAAAACCAGAAGCATTGGCGGAAGAGGATGGTGAAGAAGAGGATGCAGAGGGTGAGGAGTGAGTATCCCTCTCCGGTGACTGCACTTCCAGGCCCCGCGCGAGCGGGGCCTTTTTTGTAACGCTTGAAATTGATTGACTGTTTTTCGTTTTCCGCCTAGCGTTTCCCTCCGGGAGTGAACGCATTCGCGCCCTTGATTTGACCTGAGGCCGGTCTCGGTCCTGTCAATAACCCCCTGATTTCGGTATACTCTTTGCATGTATAATGATTTCGTGAAGAAACTTCTCTTTAAAACGATTGTGGCCTGTGCGCTGCTGATCCTGGGTGTCAGCGGTTTGGCGCGTGCGCATCAGGTCCTGCCGGTCGATATGCAGGCGCTCGTCGATCAGGCCGAGATCGTCATCTCCGGTACGATCGTTTCGACCGAGCCGCTCATGCTGGGCCGCGTGCCGGCGACGAAGGTGACCATCGATGTGACCGATTCGATCAAGGGGGAACTCCCGGTCGGACGGCCCTTCAGCTTTCTCCAGTTCGGCATGACTCGATCGGAATCCTTTCGGAATAACGTCCCCTATTTTATCGGCGCTCCGGAGTATCGCGTCGGTGAAGAGGACATGCTCTTCCTCTCGAAGACGAACGCCCGGGGCCTGCGTGCGCCGATCGGCCTCAACCAGGGAAAGTTTCAGATCCTCAAAGACGGCACGGGCAAGGCGACGGTGATCAACGGTTCCAAGAATCGCCACCTCTTCACCGGACGGCGTGCGGCGCCGGGGCTGCTCAAGGCGGTCAAGGCGTCGGGGATGAGTGGGCCGTCGGTACAGGGTGGTGGGCCGGCCGATTATGGTGCGGTCAAGGGGATCGTGCAGGATCTGATGAAGGGAGAATGACGTGCGGCGTCTGGTGACGACAACGCTTCTCGGGTCTGTGGCGATGATGATCGCGGTGCTCTTCTGCACGCGCGCTATCGCCGGCGGGCCGTTTGTCGTCGATATGATCAACAAGACTGGCGTGGTCCAGCAGTGGGATGACAAGAAGATGGTGTGGTATGTCGAGACCGGCGATCTCTCCGATGATGTGAATAATCAGAAGGCGCGCGAGTGGATCGCTGCAGCGCTGGAGGAATGGACTACGGTTACGATGCAGAAGGCTGATCGTCAGTTTGTGGATACGACCGCTATTACCACCGAGGTCGGCGGTGAGATCGACAAGGACATCACCATCGCGAACTACGCCGACTATGTCTTCGACAACAGCTATCCGAACACGGTCGTCATCTTCGACCAGACCGGTGAGATCACCGATGACCTGGTGCCGGGCGGGAAGGAGACGGTGGTGGGGCTGTCCACGCCGCTGCTCTCCAGCGCCGACGGCCTGCGCATCCTCAAGGGCGTGGCGATCTTCAACGGCTATCCGCTCGATCAGGGCACGGTCTCGGTCGAGGAGTACAAGGGGACAATCCAGCATGAGCTGGGGCACCTGCTCAACCTGGATCACTCGCAGGTCAATCATGATGTCGCGGGGCTGTGTGAATTGGGCGAGTTGTGCGACTATGCGCAATACATCCCCACGATGTATCCGGAACTGCTCACCACGCATCAAGCATCGCCGCATCGGGACGATATCGTGGCGATCTCCTGGATTTATCCGACCGCGGATTTTGAGGAGAACTTCTGCACGATCACCGGGACCGTCGTCGATGCCGACGGCAATCCGCTCAAGGGCGTGAACGTCTATGCCCGTCGGTATGTGGCCGATGAGGGTGGGGGCACCGACTACTATGGTCTGAGCGCGCAGATGAAGGCCTCCAGTATAACGGATTGGACGAGGGTCGATGTTCGTTCCATGGTCTCCGGCGTCCTCTATCCGGAGTGCGCCGGCGACGGGAGCTACTTCCTGCACGGGATCAAGCCGGGCGAGGAGTACGTAGTGCGCTACGATGCGATCGGCTCGAGTTTTACCGGTGCCTCCGATTTCGAGCCGTTGGAGAATCCGCCGCGTGGGTTTGATGATGGCGTGATCGGCGAGGTGGTCAGCTGTGCGCAGGGCGGCGAGACGATCACGATGCCGGTGCTCACGATCGAGGCGTTCGACCAGGATTCCAACCCCTGCTTGAACGAGAGCCGCAATGCCGGTGATGATGACGACGATGATGATGACGACGGCGCTGACAGCAAGAAGCTCTGCGGTATGGCCCCCGGCGGCATTCCCAGCATCGCCTGGATGCTCCTGGTGGCAGTGCTGCTCAAGGCGTTGCTCCATATCACCCGGCCGCAACCCAAGCGCGTCCGGGTCAGACGGCGTCGGTAGACCAATCTATCGGAATGCCTCCACAGGCCTTTTTGGGGCTTTCAGACTGCTGACAAAGTCTTCTCATGCTGTCATTCTTGTAAAGCCAAAGATTGTCATTCCCGCGCAGGCGGGAATCTCGCTTATAACGGCACACCGAGATCCCCGCTTTCGCGAGGATGACAAAGTATGGGTTTTTCATCAATCTGAGGCCCGTTTGGCCCCTTTTCTTTTTTTTCCCTCCATGGTAGATGGGCATGCTTTTTTGAACAGGAGTGGATGTGCGCCGAAAGACCAGACAGATCCAGATCGGGACGGTCGCCGTGGGCGGGGGCGCGCCCATCTCCGTGCAGTCGATGACCAATACCGACACCTCCGATGTGGCGGCGACCTCCGCGCAGATCGAGCGGCTGGCCCGTGCCGGATGTGAGATCGTGCGCGTGGCCGTTCCCGACGAGCAGGCCTGTGCCGCGCTGGCGGAACTGGTGCGACTCTCGCCGGTTCCGCTGATCGCCGATATTCATTTCCGATATGAATTCGCACTCGCCGCCATCGCAGCCGGCATCGCGGGCCTGCGCATCAATCCCGGCAATATCGGTTCCGTGGAGCGGGTGCGTGAAGTCGCCCGTGTGGCGAAGGAAAAGGGCGTGCCGATTCGCGTCGGCGTCAACGCCGGTTCGCTCGAAGCGGATCTGCGCGAACAGTACGGCCATCCCACGCCTGAGGCGCTCGTGGCCTCGGCGCTGCGCCACGTCAGTCAGCTCGAAGAGGCCGACTTTCACGACATCAAGATCTCGGTGAAGGCCTCCAACGTCGCCGACACGATTGCGGCCTACACGCTGCTCTCGGAGAAGGTCGATTATCCGCTTCATCTCGGTGTGACCGAGGCGGGCACGTTGCTCTCTGGCGCGATCAAGTCGGCCATGGGGATCGGCACGCTTTTGGCGCGCGGCATCGGCGACACCATTCGCGTCTCGCTCACCGCCGATCCGGTCAAAGAGGTGCGCGCCGGATATGAAATTTTGGCGAACCTGAATCTTCGCCGGCGCCCCTATCCCGAGGTGATCTCCTGTCCGACCTGCGGTCGTGCGCAGATCGATCTCGAGGCGCTCGTCGATCGCATCGAACACCGTCTCGACGGCGTGCGTGCCCCGATCCGGGTCGCGGTCATGGGATGTATCGTCAACGGACCGGGAGAGGCCAAAGAGGCCGACGTCGGCGTTGCCGGTGGCAAGGGCAAGGGGGCGATCATCCGCGGGGGAAAGGTTTTGCGAACGGTTCCCGAAGCGGATATCGAAGACGAACTGATGAAGGAAATTGAATTGCTGCTCGCTCAATAGCGCCTGTCGGAAAAAGGGTTTTGTTGTCATTCCCGCCCTTCGACTACGCTCAGGACAGGCTCCGGCGGGAATCTCGAAGTACTTGAATAACCGAGATTCCCGCCTTCGCGGGAATGACAAAAGCCAGCAAAACCAGCATTCCCGGGCAGGTTCCTCAATGGCGTAATGGTGTATTCAGGGGGGTTCGATGTTTTACTCGAAGATGCTCATTCCGACGCTGCGCGAGGCGCCCAATGACGCCGAGGTGGAAAGTCATAAGCTGATGATGCGGGGTGGGTTCATCCGCAAGGTGGCCTCGGGCGTCTATAGCTACCTGCCGTTGGGGCTACGCGTAGTGCGCAAGATCGAGACGATCGTGCGCGAGGAGATGATCGCATCCGATGCGCAGGAACTCCTGCTGCCGATCGTCATGCCGGCCGAGCTCTGGATCGAATCTGGGCGCTGGGACGTCTATGGCAAGGAGCTGTTGCGCTTTAAGGATCGCCACGATCGCGAATTCTGTGTGGGGCCGACGCACGAGGAGGCGATCACCGATCTCATGCGCCACGAAATTCGTTCCTGGCGCGACCTGCCGAAGAACTGTTTTCAGATCCAGACGAAGTTTCGCGATGAGATTCGTCCGCGCTTTGGCCTGATGCGCGGGCGCGAATTCATCATGAAGGATGGCTACTCCTTCGACCGCGACCAGGAAGGGGCGTATCGCACCTATGATGTGATGTACGATGCCTACAATCGAATCTTCACGCGCTGCGGGCTGACCTATCGTCCGGTCGAGGCCATGACCGGAAATATCGGTGGCAGTCGCTCGCATGAGTTTCAGGTCTTGGCCGTCTCCGGCGAGGACGAGATCGTCTCCTGCACGAAGTGCGAATATGCGGCCAATGTGGAGAAGGCGGAAGTGAAGAAGCCCGAAGGGCGAGGGGCGAAGGGTGAGGGGCGAAAGGGCGCATACAAAAAAGTCGATACGCCGAATGCGAAATCGGTTGAAGAGGTGTGTGCCTTTCTGAAGATCGAGCCGGAGCAGATCGTCAAGACGATCATCTTCGAGACCGACCGCGGTCCGATCGCGGGGCTGACGCGCGGCGATCACGCGCTCAAAGAGGCCAAACTCAAGGAAGCGATCGGTGTCGAGTGGTGTCACCTGGCCGAGGAGAAGACCGTCGTGGAAGTGACCGGAGCCCCTTCAGGGTATGCCGGGCCCATCGGTCTCTCCATTCCCATCTATGCCGATTACGCGGTGGCGGAGATGTCCGATTTTGTCGTCGGCGCCAATCAAGGCGATGCGCATTTTACGCAGGTACAGCTGGGCGATTTCTCGATCGAGGCCTTCCATGACATTCGCCGCGCGCATGCGGGGGATGCCTGCCCGCGTTGCAACGACGGCATTTATGAGGAACATCGTGGCATCGAGGTGGGACAGGTCTTCTATCTCGGCACGAAGTATTCGACGGCGATGCAGGCGGCCTTTGTCGACGAGCAGGGGGAGAGTCATCCGATGGAGATGGGATGCTATGGCATCGGCATCGGGCGCACGGCGGCTGCGGCGATCGAACAGAACCATGATGCAAACGGCATCATCTGGCCGCTGCCGATCGCGCCGTTTCATGTCGAGGTGATTCCGCTCGCGGCCGATGGCGATGTGATGGAGATGGCCAAGCGGTTGCACGACGAGCTTTCCGAACGCGGCGTCGAGGTGCTCATCGACGACCGGGATGAGCGTGCGGGAGTGAAGTTTGCCGATGCCGATCTGATCGGCATTCCCTATCGCATCGTTGTGGGCAAACGCGGTCTTGCCGACGGTGTGGTCGAGATCAAGGAACGCTGTGGTGGCGATGCGGTCAAGTGTACGCCCGAGGAGGCGGTCGAACGCATGGTGACGCTGGTCGCTAAATGTACCTGAGGAGGAAACGATGTCCGGAAAAATGATCAAAGACAAGGATCGGCTGATCGTCGCACTGCTGGCCGACGAGATGAAGGCGGCGGAGAAGTTCGTGCGTCTGCTCAAGGACGATGTCCGTACCTTCGAGGTCGGTCTGCCGACCTATACCGCACTCGGGCCCGACGTGCTGAAGATGATCCATGAAAACGGTGGTCGTGTCTTTCTCGACCTCAAGTATCATGACATCCCCTCGACGGTGGCCAAGGCCGTTTCCATCGCGACCAAGCTGGGTGTGGCGATGCTCAATGTGCACGCGGCCGGTGGCGCCGATATGCTGACGCGGTCGGTGGAAGCGGCTCGTCACGCGGCGGGAAGTCGCGCCAAGATGCCCAAGCTCTTCGCGGTGACCGTGCTCACGAGCATGGAATCGCTCGGCGATATCGGCGTGCAGTTCGAGGTGCGCGAGCAGGTCGTGCGGTTGGCCAAGCTCAGCCGCGAATGCGGTCTCGATGGGGTGGTTGCTTCTCCGCTCGAAATTGCCCCCATTCGGAAGGTCTGTGGCGACAAGTGCATCATCGTCACCCCGGGTGTGCGCCATATCGGTTCCGATGCCCAGGATCAGCGCCGTATCGCGTCCCCCGTCATGGCGATTGCGGCCGGGGCGGATTATCTCGTCGTCGGCCGCCCCATCTCCCAGGCCAAGGATCCTCGGGCCGTGGTTCGGCAGATCCTCAAAGAGATCGAGGAATAGCCGCATTCGTCTTTATCCCTCCGGAAAAAATGGTGTCGCCAGTCTCCAGAAAAGGGGGAGTTCTCCCCCAATTTCGCCTCCTCGATCCGATATCCCTTCGAAGTCGTCCAAAATAAATCAATGATATCATTGACTTGCGGTGGTGCTTCCTCGGCGCCCTTTTGGCATCCTCCATGCATACTCATAAGGTGCAGGCAATCGAAGGAGGGCGCAATGAGAACCGAGACGCTGACCCATGAAGATGATGGAACGATGATCCAGATCCTGCCGCTGGTGCGCGAGGGGGCGACCGACGATGCCCGCAAGCAGATTCTGGAGGTCCAGCTCAAGATGGCGACCTCTTCGATCAACCACGAATATGCGCGCGCGGAATACGATCGGGCGCGGGATTACGAGCATCGCGAGGAGTTGCTGCAGTATATGCACGACTGCCGCTGCCAGTATTTCGAGGCCCGCTCCGAGCTGTCGACCTACGATCCGTATGCCCTGATGGATTTTGAGGCGGATCTGATTCGTCAGAAGCTCATGACCATGACCGAATATAACGCGTAAAACGCGTTTAAAACCCTAACCCTCCTTTCTCAAGCAGGGGAACCGTCGTGAGACGGGTCCCCTGTTCCTGTATGGGATCTCCCTTTCTCCACACGAGTTTTCATTCCCCGATTGAATCTCTTGTCCATCGGTATCGATTCGTATAGGTTGAGTTGATATCATCATTAGTATGCGGCCAGGGAAAGGGAGGGGTGATGACGAAGAAACGTGTGCTGATCATCGACGATGAAGAGGATTACCGGGCGTTGATTAAGGATCGCTTTGATTTTGAGGGGTTTGAAACGTTCGAAGCGGTCGATGGCGCTGTCGGTTTGCAGATGATGGTGGAGAATAAGCCCGATATCGTTCTGCTCGATATTATGATGCCCCAACTCGATGGCTTCGAGGTGATGGAGCGCATCCGCAATGACGATGCGCTCTCCCGTATTCCCATCATCTTCGTGACCGCCTACGGGCGCTTGCTCAGCGAGGAGCAGCAGCGCATCGTGGGGGACGCGCCCTTTCTCCGCAAACCCTTCGATATGGTCGAACTTCTCAGCGTCATGCGCGAACTTGCTCCATAGCGGCCTATCCGCGCCTACCGTATTTCCTGTTGATTTCCAAAAAGGGATCGCGCTAGATGTTTGCCCTCATACGGAGTCGATCCCATACGGGAATTTCCGCTACACAAGGAGGGTCCGTGAAAAAAGTCGATACCGCCAATATCCGTAATATCGCAATCGTTGGTTCAAAGGGCGTAGGCAAGACGACGTTTCTCGAGGCGGCGCTTTTTGTCAGCAATGCTACTGGGCGTATGGGTCGAGTTGACGATGGCAACTCTGTGGTCGATTCGGATTCGATCGAGGTCGACCGCAAGCAGAGTGTCTTGTCCAAGGTGATTCCGATCGAGTGGAAGGGGTTCAAGGTCAATATCATCGATACGCCGGGGTATTCTGACTTTATCGGCGATGCAGTTGGCGCTATCGCGGCGGCAGATCTCGTGGTGGTCATGGTCGATGCGGTCGGAGGCGTTGAAATCCCCACGCGTCGACTCGACGATTATGCCAAGAAGATGGGAAAGCCGTGCGTCTATTTCATGAACAAGATGGATGCGGAGCGCGCTGATGTCGATGCCACGTTGGCATCGATCAAATCCGAACTCTGCAGTGGGGCGGCGCTCTTTCAGATGCCCATCGGGAGTGGGGCTGACTTTACCGGTGTGGTCGACCTGATCGACATGCGCGCCTTCGTCGGTGAGGGGGGCGCTTCCAAAGAGGGGGATGTGCCGTCCGAGATGGCCGAGGCGGCAAACGCCAAGCGCATGGAACTGATGGAAGCCGTGGCTGAGAGCGATGAAGCCCTGCTCGAGAAATACCTCGAGGCGGGAGAGCTCTCCGAAGAGGAGATTAAACGGGGGGTGGTCAAGGGGATCGCATCGGGCAATCTCAATCCGGTCTATACGGGCAGCGCGTATACCGGGACAGCGATCGATGCCTTTCTCACGGCCGCGACGACGAGTTTTCCGAGCCCCGCGGATATGCCGCCGAAGAAGATCAAGCGCGACGATGGAACCGAGGTCGAGGTCATCGCGGATGCGAACGGTCCGCTGTTGGCACAGATATTTAAGACCACATCCGATCCGGGCATCGGCGATGTCTGTTTCTTCCGCGTTTATTCCGGAACCATCACCTCCGGCGACGATGTTCACAACGTTACGCAGAATGCCTCCGAACGCATGGGCCACCTGATGCTCATGCGCAGCAAGGAACGCCTCGACATCGAAGCCGCAGCTGCCGGTGACATCGCGGCGGTGGCCAAGCTCAAGAATACCTATATCAATGATACCATCGGGACCAAAGGTGCTGGGATGCAGTTCGAGCCGATCGAGTTTCCCACGCCCGTCGTTCCGTTGGCGGTGTTACCGAAGACCAAGAAGGATCAGGACAAGCTGGGCATCGGGCTGTCCAAGCTCACCGATATCGATCCGACCTTCACCTATCACATTGACAAGGAGTTTGCCGAGACGATCGTCACCGCTATGGGCGAGGTGCAGATCGATGTGATGGTCAAACGCCTCAAAGATCGCTATGGCGTGGAAGTGGATCTGGGAAAACCCCACATTCCCTATCGCGAGCGCATTACGAAGACGTCGGAGAAACAGGGGAAACACAAAAAACAGACCGGTGGTCACGGACAGTACGGTGATTGTTGGCTGCGTCTTGAGCCGTTGCCGGCGGGTGGTGGATTCGAATTTGCAAATGAGGTCGTCGGGGGTTCGATTCCGAGTAAATATATTCCCGCGGTAGAGAAAGGTGTTCGCGAAGTGATGCAGAAGGGTGCGTTGGCCGGATACCCGGTCGTCGATCTCAAGGTGACGGTCTTCGACGGCTCCTATCATGATGTCGATTCCTCCGATCTCTCCTTTCAGGTGGCGGGATCGCTGGCGTTTAAGGCGGCGATGCTCGAGGCGGGGCCGCAGCTGCTCGAGCCGATCGTCGACCTCGAGGTCTATGCCCCGCAGGATTATATGGGTGATCTCTCCAGCGACATCAGCCAGCGCCGGGGTCGCGTGGCGGGGATGGAGGCCGGCGTTATTCGGGCGAAGGTGCCCATGGCGGAACTCTATCAATACTCTGCGAGTCTCAAGTCGATTACCAGCGGTGCGGGCACCTATTCGATGCACTTTTCGCATTACGATATGGTGCCGGCGCATATCGGCCAGAAGATCATCGATGAGACCAAGAAAGAGCGTGAGGAGAAAAAGGATTGATCGTGACGTGATGAACAGTTGCCTTGCATCGGGGATCTCGTTTCGGTGGGATCCCTGATGTTATTTCGAGACGCTTCATATTTCGGAGTGGTTCATGGCAAAGACGGAGATCATCTATGGGGTCCGACCGGTGGCCGAGGCGTTGCGCTCCGGCCGGAGGGCCCTCATGGAAATCATTCTCGCCGCGGGCCGGGGGACGCCGGAGGTGCAGGCCATCGCGGATGAGGCTGCCGCGCGAGGCCTCGCGGTGCGGCAGGTGCCGCGCGATGAGATCGGCCGTTTGACGGAGGCCAAGACCCACCAGGGGGTGCTCGCACGTGTGGCACCGTATCCCTATGTTTCGGTCGAGGCGATGCAGGCTCAGCAGGAGGGGGGGCGCGGCACGGGGCTCGTCTTGGTGCTCGATGGCATCACCGATCCCCAGAATGTGGGCGCCCTCATCCGAACGGCAAGCCTGATGGGCGTGGAAGGCGTCGTGCTCCCTCGGGATAATGCGGCCTCCATCACGCCGACGGTGGTCAAGGCCAGTGCCGGGGCGACCGAACATATGAAAATTGCGCAAGTAACCAATATCGTTCATGTTATTGAAGATTTGAAGAAAAAGGAGTATTGGATTGCGGGTGCCTCAGGTTCTGGGGAAAAAAACATATATCAGCATGATTTTAAAGGGTATTCTATAGTTCTGGTCTTGGGGTCTGAGGGTAAAGGGCTCAGAAGGCTCGTTCAAAAGAAGTGTGATTTTCTGCTCTCCATCCCGATGACGGGAAATATATCGTCGTATAATGTGTCCGTTGCGGGGGCATTGATCCTGGGGGAGGTCGTTCGCCAGCGGAGATATGAATCCCCTAGCAAGAGTCATACCGAAATCTGTCAAAATTCTTGACAAAAATTCGCCCCTCACCTAGATAACCCCGACTTTTGAATGGGCTCGGCGACGCGAGGACCACACGACACATTTTTGAGTGATATCAAGGAGAACGGACATTGTTCGTTTTTCAGGGGAGAAGTCACGTGTGTCCTGCAGCGGCGTGGTGTCGTGTTCTCTGACATTTCGCCCTGTGTGGAGGGTGGCCGGATACGCTGCGGTTCAGGTTCGGAAACGAATCGGTGTGACGAGTGAATGGTGAACGACACTCACACCATGCCGACGTAGCTCAGTTGGTAGAGCTGCTGATTTGTAATCAGCAGGTCGCCGGTTCGAGTCCGGCCGTCGGCTCATGAAAGACAGTGAAAAGTAGAAAGTGGAAAGTGAAGATGCAATGAGTTTTCTCTGTTTTCACTTCTCACTTCTCACTTTTCACTTTTAACTGAAGTCGGGGAGAGGTTCCCGAGCGGTCAAAGGGAGCAGACTGTAAATCTGCCGTCATTAGGCTTCGGAGGTTCGAATCCTCCCCTCTCCACATTGAAAGCAGTGAACGGCAGTGGGAAGTGGGAAGTGAAAAGCGGGAAGTGAAAAAAAGCGAAGTGAATGAAGTTAGCAGTTTTTTCTTCCCGCTTTGCACTTCCCACTTCTCACTGCCCTTAAGCGGGAGTAGCTCAGCGGTAGAGCATCAGCCTTCCAAGCTGAGGGTCGCGGGTTCGAAACCCGTCTCCCGCTCCGGAAGACAGTTGAAAGTTCAAAGTTGAAAGTGAAAAGGATGAGCCGAATAAAACCTTTCAACTTTGAACGTTAAACTTTCAACTGAAGTTACGCCGAGGTAGCTCAGTCGGTAGAGCACATGCATGGTAAGCATGAGGTCGTGGGTTCGATTCCCATCCTCGGCTCAGAAGAACAGTTTGAAGTTCGAAGTTGAAAGGAAGAGCAAGAGGACGTTGGGTGGAGATGAGAAGAACTGAAAGGGCTTTGTTTTTCCTTTCAACTGTAAACTTTACACTTTCAACTGTACTCAGGGGAGGCAGGCCATGGCGAAAGCGAAATTTGAACGGACAAAGCCGCACGTAAACGTGGGAACCATCGGTCACGTGGATCACGGCAAGACGACGTTGACCAGTGCGATGACCATGTATCAGGCGAGCAAGGGTCAGGCCGAGAAGATGGATTTCGACCAGATCGACAAGGCGCCTGAAGAGAAGGAGCGTGGCATCACGATTGCGACGGCGCACGTCGAGTATGAGACGGACAAGCGTCACTATGCACACGTGGATTGTCCGGGCCATGCTGACTACGTGAAGAATATGATCACGGGAGCCGCGCAGATGGACGGCGCGATCCTGGTGGTTTCCGCAGCGGATGGTCCGATGCCGCAGACGCGCGAGCACATCCTGTTGGCGCGCCAGGTCGGCGTTCCTCGGATCGTGGTCTATATGAACAAGGTGGATCAGGTCGACGATCCGGAACTGCTTGACCTGGTGGAGTTGGAAGTTCGCGAGCTGCTCTCCCGGTACGAGTATCCGGGTGACGATATTCCCATCATTCGCGGTTCGGCGCTCAAGGCGATGAACGGCGATGCCGGCGAGCAGGGATTTGAGTCGATCCAGAAGTTGCTGGATGCAGTCGACGAATACATTCCGGAGCCGGAGCGTCCGATCGACAAGCCGTTCCTGATGCCGATCGAAGACGTCTTCAGCATCTCCGGTCGCGGCACGGTGGTGACCGGTCGTGTGGAGCGCGGCATCATCAAGACGGGCCAGGAAATGGAGATCATCGGTCTGAAGGATACGCAGAAGACGGTCGTGACGGGCGTGGAGATGTTCCGGAAGATTCTGGATGAAGGTCGCGCGGGCGACAACGTGGGGCTCTTGCTTCGTGGCACGAAGCGTGAGGATGTGGAGCGCGGGCAGGTGGTCGCAGTTCCGGGTTCGATTCTTCCGCACAAGAAGTTCAAGGCTGAGGTCTACGTGTTGACGAAGGAAGAGGGTGGACGACACACGCCATTTTTCAAGGGATATCGTCCGCAGTTTTATTTCCGGACGACGGACGTGACGGGCATTCTGAAGTTGCCTGAGAACGTCGAGATGGTGATGCCGGGCGACAACGTGACGGCGGAGATCGAGCTGATCACGCCGATCGCGATGGAGAAGGAACTTCGGTTCGCGGTTCGTGAAGGTGGCCGCACGGTGGGTGCCGGCGTTGTGACCGAAGTCGTCGAGTAACGTGAGACGGGAAACGGGAAGCTGTCGCTGAACGTGCTTCTTGAGTCGTGTTTCGAAGAGGAAAGAAAAGGGTTCAACATGAGAGTTATCATTCATCTGGCTTGTCAGGACTGCAAACGTCGGAACTATTCGACGACGAAGAATAAGCAGAAGACACCTGATCGCCTCGAGTTCAAAAAATACTGTCCGTTTTGCCGTAAACACACGGCGCATCGCGAGACGAAGTAGCGCGGTGCTATCGTCGTGTGTTTGGGGCTCGTGTCCGCCCGATGACGATGTGTGTGGTGGGTGGTCGCGCTTGCAGGAGAACGGCTTTCGGCTCTTTGGATTACGAAACGATGCACGTGTGCAGGGTGTATGTTCCCTCACGTCGCATCACTTAAGGGGAGTAGCTCAATTGGCAGAGCACCGGTCTCCAAAACCGGGGGTTGCAGGTTCGATTCCTGTCTCCCCTGCAATGCAGGAACGGCGCGTGCAGGTATTGCCGATGATGGGTGAATGGACACGAGTGGATCCCGGCGAATCTCCGGGCGAAGGGTGGCAGGATGCAGCGGAATAAAAAAGCGATTAGCCTTATTTTTCTCGCATGTGGTTTTTTGGTCTGGCTGCTGATGCGCGAGGTCCTGGCGACGGTTTGGGTTGTCGCCCACCTTCCCCTGCCGACGGGATGGATCGTGTCGCCGCCGGATGTCATCGCTGTCCTCGCGGGATTGGCGGCATTCATCGTGCTGGTGAAGAATCAGCGGGTGAACCTCTTTATCAGTGAAGTGATCGGTGAATTGTCGAAGGTGGTTTGGCCGAACCGAAAGGAAACGGTGCTTTCAACGGGCGTGGTGTCTATCCTCGTCGGTATTTGCGCGGTTATCCTTTTTCTCTTCGATACGCTCTGGGGTTCTATCATTAAGATCTTCTACTCATGATGAGTGGAAGGGCAGCGAACTGGGCGCGAAGGACGGGACGATATGGCACAGCATTGGTACGTCGTCCATACCTATTCAGGGTATGAGCAAAAAGCGAAGAAGGCTCTCGAAGAGCGCATCAAGCAGCATCAGATGGAGCATCTCTTCGAAGATGTTCTGGTGCCGCAGGAGAACGTCGTCGAGGTGAAGAAGGGCGTGAAGAAGACCTCGAAGCGACAGTTTTTTCCCGGTTATATGTTGGTGCGCATGGAACTCAACGAAGCGACCTGGCATATTGTCAAAGGAACGCCGAAGGTGACGGGTTTTGTCGGTGGTTCCCAGACCCCTCCGGTCGTTCCGGACGAAGAGGTGAATCGGATCACCAGCCAGATCGAAGAGGGTACGCTTCAGCCGAAGCCGAAGGTCGAGTTTGATAAGGGTGAGAATGTGCGCGTGATCAGCGGGCCGTTCAATACCTTTGCCGGAATTGTTGATGAGGTCTTTGAGGGAAAAGGAAAACTTCGCGTTATGGTAAGCATTTTCGGTCGATCGACGCCGATTGAATTGGATTTTACCCAGGTGGAGAAGGCGACTTGAACTCTTCGTGCGGTGGCGCGATTGTGCATTTTTGCGATCGCGCTTCTGCACGTTCCTGATGAAAGAAGGATGTTATGGCAAAGAAAGTGATGGCCCAAATCAAGTTGCAGTGCCCGGCGGGACAGGCCAATCCCGCTCCGCCCGTGGGACCGGCGCTCGGTCAGCATGGCGTCAATATTATGGACTTCTGCAAACAGTTCAACGCCAAGACGCAGAAACAGCCCGGCATGATCATTCCGGTGATCATCACCGTCTATCAGGATCGTTCTTTCTCCTTTATCCTGAAGACGCCTCCGGCAGCAGTGCTGCTCAAGAAGGCGGCCAACGTCGAGAAGGGTTCCGGCGTTCCGAATAAGCAGAAGGTGGGCAAGGTGACGCGCGCACAGGTCGAGGAGATCGCCAAGATCAAGCTCCCGGATCTCAACACCGACAATATCGAATCAGCGATGCGCACGGTTGAGGGCACGGCGCGGAACATGGGTCTGGAAGTCGTAGGATAACGAACGCTCGTCATTCGGGCGATACAAACTGTTGGAGCTTCGATCTCATCGAGGCGCTCGGACAACAGGAGGTACACTATGTCCAGGAATGGAAAACGCTACAAGGTGGATCGGAAGAAGGTCGATTCGGAAAAACGCTGTAGCCTCGATGAGGCGCTGTCGATTCTCGAAGGATTTGGGAAAGCCAAGTTCGATGAGACGGTCGATGTCGCCGTTCGGCTCGGCATCGATGCGCGCCAAACCGACCAGATGGTTCGCGGTGCGGTTTCGCTTCCGCACGGCATCGGCAAAAAGGTGCGCGTGGCGGTCTTCGCCAAAGGGGACAAGGCGAAAGAGGCTGAGGATGCAGGAGCTGATGTGGTCGGCGCGGATGACCTGGCGGAGAAGATCCAGGGCGGCTGGTATGATTTTGACAAGGCCATCGCGACGCCGGACATGATGGGTGTGGTGGGGCGGCTGGGAAAGGTGCTTGGCCCCCGCGGTCTCATGCCGAATCCGAAGCTCGGAACGGTGACTATGGATGTTGCGAAGGCGGTTTCTGAGCAGAAGGCGGGAAAGGTCGAGTTTCGCATCGACAAGGCTGCCATCGTGCATGCCCCGGTGGGAAAACGGTCGTTCGGTGCGGAAAAGCTCAGAGATAATATCAGGGCGCTTCTGGATGCGCTGAAAAAAGCCAAACCGTCCGCGTCGAAGGGCGTTTATCTTCGTGCGATGGCGATCTCGGCAACGATGACGCCGGGCATTCGTGTGGATGTATCGGCGCTCTGACGGTGGCGATGCGTTTCTCTCATGATCGAATAGCAAGTGAACGCTTAAGGAGGATATTGTGAAGCGTACGGATAAGGTCGAAGAGGTCAAGTCGTTGAAGGAACGCCTGGAAAGCGCCAAGGCATTTATCTTTGCGGATTATCGCGGGCTCAAAGTTTCAGAGATGAACGAGCTTCGTTCGAAGCTTCGTCAGGACGATGGGCGGATGAAGGTGGTCAAAAACCGCCTCATGAAACGTGCGCTCAAGGATCTGGGGCTTGAGAACCTTTCGGAGTATTTTACGGGGCCGACGGCGTTGGCTTCATCCGATGTCGACCCGATCGTTCCAGCAAAGGTGCTCGTCAGTTTTGCCAAAGACCATGACAAACTCGAGATCAAGGGCGGGTTTATGGATGGCGCCGTCCTGATGGCCAAGGACGTGGAGCAACTTTCCATGATGCCGTCGCGTGAGGAACTTTTGTCGCGTGCGCTGGCATCCATGAATGCTCCGGCGACGAACATGGCGGCGGTACTGGCGGCGATTCCACGGAAGCTCGTGTATGCACTCAACGCGATCAAGGACACCAAACAATAATCAACCCTGAAACAGGGAAGGGCGCTTAATTCCCGTCGGAATCGGCGGGGTCCACGCACGCGTACCGGGTTCGATACGAGGTGCCTGTGGGGCGCAAAACAGGAGGCAGAACATGGCTACAGTTGGCAAGCAGGAAATCGTAGAAGCCCTCAAGGGTATGACGCTCATCGAGGTCTCCGAGCTCGTCAAGGAGCTCGAGGACACCTTTGGTGTCTCCGCGGCTGCGCCGGTTGCGATCGCAGCGGCAGGCCCAGGTGCTGAGGCGGCCGAAGAAAAGACGGAATTCGACGTCATCCTCGCCGATATCGGTGCAAACAAAATCAATGTGATCAAGGAAGTCCGCGCGATTACGAGCCTGGGGCTGAAAGAAGCCAAGGATCTGGTCGAGGCCGCGCCGAAGGCCGTGAAGGAAGCCGTGACGAAGGAAGAGGCCGACGAGGTGAAGAAAAAACTCGAGGCTGCGGGCGCCAAAGTCGAGATCAAGTAATCGAGGCCCCTATTGTCGTCGGGCCGACAGGTGATGTGTGATGCATGAAGTATGGCAGGAGGTACGGCTTTACCGTCGTGCCTCCTGCATCCTGCTTCGTGTATCTGTATGTCTATTTCTCTTTGCCAAGGAGTTACTATGGCCACCAGCCCTGTACGTCGCATCCGTAAGGATTTTTCAAAGGTTCATCACGTTATCCCTATTCCGTCGTTGATCGAGATTCAGCAGAAGTCCTTTCTGCAGTTCTTGCAGTCGGATGTGCCGCCGGAACAGCGGCAGGATATCGGACTGCAGGGTGTCTTCAAGAGCGTCTTCCCGATCAAGGGTTTCAACCAGACGGCCTCCTTGGAGTTTGTGCAGTACGCGCTCGACAAGCCGCGCTATGATCAAGAGGAATGTCGCAATCGTGGCATGACGTATTCGGCCCCGATGCGGGTGCTGGTTCGTCTGGTCGTTTGGGATGTCGACGAAGCGACCGGAGCTCAGTCGATTCGCGACGTGAAGGAGCAGGAGGTCTATTTCGGCGAAGTGCCGCTCATGACCGACTTCGGAACCTTCATCATCAATGGAACCGAGCGCGTCATCGTTTCACAGCTGCATCGCAGCCCCGGCGTCTTCTTTGAGCACGACAAGGGCAAGACGCACTCATCGGGAAAACTTCTCTTCTCAGCACGCATGATCCCCTATCGTGGCGCTTGGCTCGACTTCGAGTTCGATGCGAAGGATATTATGCATGTGCGCATCGATCGGCGGCGCAAAATGCCGGCGACGATCCTGTTGCGGGCGTTGGGGTATTCGGCCGAAGAGCTGCTCAATATGTATTACCAGAGCGAGACGGTGCACTATCTGGGCCGTGGTCGCTTCGAGAAAGAGTTGGTGCCGGATCTGCTCCGCCATCAGCGTGCCTCGAAGGATGTGAAGCATCCCAAGACGGGGGAGACGATCGTCAAGAAAGGGAAGCGTTACACGCGCTCCGTGCTCGAAAAATTGGCGGCGATCAAGGGCATGCGTATTCCGCTTGATGCCGAGGATATGCTCGGTCGTATCGCCGCGCGCGATGTCATCGATCCCAGTACGGGCGAAGTGGTCCTCGGGGTCAATGAGGTGCTCACGGAAAAAGAGTTGCAGGAGATTCAGGATCGCAAACTCAAATCCTTTCCGCTCCTCTATATCGATGACCTCAATATCGGCCCCTATCTGCGCAATACGCTCCTGGTCGACAAGGTCTCCACGTCTGAGGAAGCCAAACTCGAGATCTACCGGAGGCTTCGCCCCGGCGATCCCTCGACGCCTGAGGCGGCGATGGCGCTCTTCGAAAATCTCTTCTTCAATCCTGAGCGCTATGATCTGTCGAAGGTTGGCCGGCTGAAGCTCAACTTTAAGTTTGGGTTTGATGTCCCCCTCGAAGTGGGAACGCTGCGTAAAGAAGATATCCTCGAGGCGGCGCGCTACCTGATCGGACTCAAGGACGGCGAGGGAGAGATCGACGACATCGATCACCTTGGAAACCGGCGTGTCCGTTCCGTGGGCGAGTTGCTCGAGAATCAGTATCGCGTTGGTCTGGTACGTATGGAGCGGGCTATCCGCGAGCGCATGAGCCTTCAGGATGTGGAAACCCTCATGCCGCACGATCTCATCAATCCGAAGCCGGTGCAGGCGGTGATCAAGGAGTTCTTTGGTTCCAGCCAGCTCTCGCAGTTTATGGACCAGACCAATCCGCTCTCTGAGGTGACGCATAAACGTCGTCTGTCGGCATTGGGGCCAGGGGGGCTGACACGTGAGCGTGCTGGTTTTGAGGTGCGCGATGTGCACCCGACGCACTACGGTCGCATCTGCCCGATTGAAACGCCGGAAGGTCCGAACATCGGTCTCATCGCATCGCTGTCGATGTTTGCACGCGTCAACGATTATGGATTTATCGAAACGCCCTATCGCTCGGTCAATAAGCTCAAGGTGACCGATGACGTGCGCTACTGTTCGGCGCTGCAGGAAGCCGATACCGTGATTGCGCAGGCGAACGCCCAGATCGATCGCAAGGGGTCGTTGGCGAACGATACGGTACAGAGTCGCTTGCATGGCGAGTTTACGCTGGCAGCGGCTGACGATGTTCAGCTGATGGACGTTTCTCCTCAGCAGCTCGTCTCGGTCTCCGCGGCGCTCATCCCCTTTCTCGAACACGATGATGCCAACCGCGCGCTGATGGGATCGAACATGCAACGCCAGGCCGTTCCGTTGTTACGGACGTCTGCTCCGATCGTCGGTACAGGGGTCGAAGCCCTGGTGGCACGCGATTCGGGCGTGACGGTCGTGGCCAAACGCGACGGCATGGTGACGGAAGTGGATGCCAATCGAATCGTGGTGCGTGCCGATAAGAGCGAGCGCAAGAAGTTCAGCTCGGATGTCGATATCTACAACCTGACGAAGTATCGTCGGTCGAACCAAAGTACCTGCATCAATCAGAAGCCCATCGTCGACAAGGGCGATCGAGTGAGGGCCGGCGATGTCATCGCCGACGGTCCGGCGACGGAGGAGGGTGAGCTTGCCCTCGGGCAGAACGTGGTGGTCGCATTCATGCCGTGGGGTGGTTACAACTATGAGGATTCCATCCTTATCAGCGAACGCGTGCTCAAGGACGATTCCTTCACCTCCGTTCATATCGAAGACTTCGAGTGTGCCGCTCGCGACACGAAGTTGGGAAAAGAGGACATCACGCGCGACATTCCGAACGTCGGCGAGGAAGCGCTGCGTGATCTGGATGAAGCGGGCATTATTCGCATCGGCGCCGAGGTGAAATCCGGCGATATCCTGGTGGGTAAGGTGACGCCGAAGGGCGAGACGCAGCTTTCTCCGGAAGAACGCCTGTTGCGGGCTATCTTCGGTGAGAAGGCGGGCGATGTGAAGGACACGAGCCTGCGCGTTCCCCCGGGAGTCAGTGGGGTGATCATCGGTGCGCAGGTCTTCTCGCGTGAAGGCGTGGAGCTCGATGAGCGTGCCAAAGAGATCCAGGACGATGAAAAACAAAAAATCGGCAAGGATCTCGAGGCTGAGATTCGCGGTATTCGCGAGACAGCGGCCAAACGGTTGAAAACGCTCCTGGTTGGGCGCACGACGACTTCAAAGGTGATGGATGCTTCCGAGGAGACGGTGTTGTTGCCCAAGGGCAAGACGCTCACCGAAGAGGCGCTGGCCAAGATGCCCTTTCCGAAGTGGTCCGAGATTTCGGTCGAGGGTGGCGATGAGATCGAGACGCAGCTTGCCGAGGTTTTCGAGAGCGTCGAGGAGCAGGAAGACCTCGTCCGTATGGTCTATGACCAGAAGGTCCATCGGTTGACGAAGGGGGATGAACTCCCTCCGGGCGTCATCAAGATGGTGAAGGTTTTTATCGCGATTAAGCGCAAACTCTCTGTCGGCGATAAGATGGCCGGTCGGCATGGGAACAAGGGCGTCATCTCCCGGATTCTTCCGGAAGCGGACATGCCCTACATGGCTGATGGTCGCCCGGTCGATGTCGTGCTCAATCCGCTCGGCGTGCCGTCGCGCATGAACGTCGGACAGATTCTCGAGACCCATCTCGGGTGGGCCGCGAAGTCGCTCGGCGAACAGCTTCAGGCGTACATCGAAAAGAATTATTCCAAGGAAGAACTCAAAAAATCACTTCAGGCGGTATACCATTCTCCAGCGGTCGATGCTTTCTTGGAGAAGGCAACGGAGAAGCAGATCTGTGAGATGGTCGGCAAGCTGCGTGGTGGCGTGCCGATGACGACGCCGGTCTTCGATGGCGCATCGGAGGAAGAGATTCGCGATATGCTCGAGCAGGCGCATGCATCGCGTGGCGGCCAGACGGTGCTCTTCAATGGCCACACGGGCGAAGCGTTCGATTCGCCGGTGACGGTGGGGGTGATGTACGTGCTCAAGCTTCACCATCTGGTGGATGAGAAGATTCATGCTCGTTCGATCGGGCCGTATTCGCTGGTCACCCAGCAGCCGCTCGGAGGAAAAGCACAGTTCGGCGGTCAGCGTCTCGGTGAGATGGAAGTCTGGGCCTTGGAAGCGTATGGTGCGGCCTATGCGTTGCAGGAATTCCTGACCGTGAAGTCCGATGATGTCGTTGGACGTACACGCATGTACGAGGCGATCGTCAAAGGCGAGAAAGTGCTCGAGACGGGCTTGCCGGAGTCGTTCAACGTGCTCATCAAGGAGCTGCAGGCGCTCTGTCTCGATGTCACGCTGATGGAGCCGGGAGCATCATAGCGCAGAAGGTCGGATATAAACGCTTTGCTTCGATCGCGCATATGCCGATCGCATGAAGAAAGGGTGTCATGGATATCTATCATTTCTTCGAAAAGCCGAAGGATCCGCTGAGCTTCGACGGGGTGCAGATCAGAATCGCCTCCCCAGAAAAGGTCATGCAGTGGTCGCACGGTGAAGTGAAAAAGCCTGAGACCATCAACTACCGCACCTTCAAGCCGGAGCGCGACGGTCTCTTTTGCGCCAAGATCTTCGGCCCCGTGAAGGATTATGAGTGTAATTGCGGCAAGTACAAGCGCATGAAGCACCGGGGTATCGTCTGCGAAAAGTGCGGCGTTGAGGTCATCCAGAGCAAGGTGCGGCGCGAGCGCATGGGCCACATCAAGCTCGCCACACCCGTGGGGCATATCTGGTTTCTCAAAAGCTTGCCTTCGCGGATTGCGACTATGCTCAATGTTTCGCTCAAGAATATCGAGCGGGTGCTCTACTGCGAAGCGCACATGGTGAGCGATCCTGGGAACACGACGCTGGCTGAAGGAGAGATTATCTCCGAGGAAGAGTATCAGGCGGCGCTCGAGGAGTTTGGGCCGGCCTTCACGGTTGGCATGGGTGGCCAGGTCGTTCGTGAGATGCTCAAGAAGATCGATCTGCAGGAAGTTTCCAAACGTCTTCGTAAGGATATGAAAACGACGAAGTCCGTTGCGGGGATGACCAAGCTTGTTAAACGGCTCAAGCTCGTTGAACAGTTTCTCGATGCGGGCAATCACCCCGAATGGATGATGCTCGAGGTGATTCCGGTTCTGCCACCTGATCTGCGCCCGCTCGTGCCGCTCGATGGCGGGCGCTTCGCGACGTCCGATCTCAACGATCTCTATCGGCGCGTCATCAATCGCAACAACCGTCTCAAACGACTCATCGAACTCAATGCGCCGGATATCATCATTCGCAACGAGAAGCGTATGCTGCAGGAGGCGGTCGATGCCCTCTTCGATAACGGCCGTCGTGGACGTCCGTTTGTGGGTCCGAACCGTCGGCCGTTGCGCTCGCTTTCCGATATGCTCAAGGGGAAGCAGGGGCGTTTTCGCCAAAACCTATTGGGAAAACGCGTCGACTATTCCGGTCGTTCGGTGATCGTGGTCGGTCCGGAGCTCAAACTCCACCAGTGCGGTTTGCCCAAGACCATGGCCTTGGAGCTCTTCAAGCCCTTCATCTATAATAAGCTGGAAGAACGAGGGTTGGCGGCAACGATCAAGAGTGCAAAGCGGCTGGTCGAACGCGAAGAGCCCGATGTATGGGATGCGCTCGATGAGGTGATCAAGGAACATCCGGTCATGCTCAACCGTGCGCCGACGTTGCATCGCCTTGGCATCCAGGCGTTTGAGCCGGTGTTGACCGAGGGAAAAGCCATCCAGTTGCATCCTCTGGTCTGCGCTGCATTCAATGCCGACTTCGATGGTGATCAGATGGCGGTGCATGTCCCGCTGTCCGTTGAAGCCCAGATGGAAGCACGCGTCCTGTTGCTCTCAACCAATAACATCCTGTCCCCAGCCAACGGGAAGCCGATCATTGTTCCGACACAGGACATGGTGCTGGGACTCTATTACATGACGCGTGAACGCAGTTTTTCTAAGGGTGAGGGCATGATCTTCTCTTGCCCCGAGGAAGTGCGCATCGCCTACGATGCGGAACAGGTCCACCTGCAGGCCCACATCAAGGTTCGCTTGGACGGCGCGATTCGAGATACGACGGTTGGGCGTGTATTGCTCTATGAAGTGATGCCGAAGCAGGTCGATTATGAGAGCATCAATAAAGTCATGGACAAGAAGGCGATCGCTGATCTGATCGATCAGTGCTATCGCCTCTGCAAGGATAAAGAGACGGTGCTGCTGGCCGATCATCTGCGGACGCTCGGATTTGAGTATTCGACCAAGGCCGGCATCTCCATCGGCATCGACGACATGGTCGTGCCGCAGAAAAAAGGCGAGCTGCTCGAGAAGGCTTTTGCAGAGGTACGCGAGGTCGAGGATCAATATACCGAGGGTCTGATTACTTCCGGTGAGAAATACAACAAGGTGGTCGATATCTGGGCCGCCTGCACCGAGGCTGTCGCCGGCGAGATGGTCAAGGGGTTGTCCACGCAGATGGTGGACTGTTCCGACGGCAAGCGTCGCGAACAGGTCAGTTTCAACCCGATTTTTATCATGGCCGATTCCGGTGCGCGTGGTTCTGCCCAGCAGATGCGTCAGCTGGCCGGTATGCGCGGACTCATGGCCAAGCCCTCCGGCGAGATCATCGAGACGCCGATTACGGCGAACTTCCGCGAGGGTCTCAACGTGTTGCAGTACTTCATCTCCACACACGGTGCGCGTAAGGGTTTGGCGGATACAGCGCTCAAGACGGCAAACTCCGGTTACCTCACGCGTCGTCTGGTCGACGTGGCGCAGGATACGACGATCATCGAGGTCGACTGCGGTACACTCGACGGCCTGATCGTTTCTGCGCTGGTCGAAGGGGGAGAGGTGATCGAGCCGCTGGCCGATCGTATCCTCGGCCGTGTGGCGCTCGAAGATATTCGCGATCCCTACACCGATGAGGTGATCGTTCCGGCAGGTGGAGAAATCGACGAAGAACTCGTGACGCGCATCGAAGATTCCGGTCTCGAGAAGGTACTCATCCGCTCGGTGCTCACCTGCAAGAGCCGCTATGGGCTCTGTGCGAAGTGCTATGGTCGCGATCTTGCGCGTGGACATCTGGTGAACCAAGGCGAAGCCATCGGCGTTATCGCTGCACAGTCGATCGGTGAGCCAGGAACCCAGCTGACGATGCGTACGTTCCACATCGGTGGAACCGCATCCCGGCGCGTCGAGCAGTCATCGATCGAAACGCGGCATGAGGGTGTGGTGAAATTCGAGAACGTCCAACACCTGGTCAACAAGGATGGTCGTACGACCGTCATGAACCGTAACGGTACGATCATCATCTCCGATGAATCGGGCCGTGAGCGCGAGCGCTACAAGCTGACCTACGGTGCCTACCTCCTCGTGAAGGAACGCGACAAGGTCAAACCCGGGCAGATGCTCGCCGAGTGGGATCCCTACACCGTTCCGATCCTCACCGAGGTCTCCGGTATCGTGAAGTTCGGCGATATCATCGAAGGACTGACGATGAATGAGCAGGTCGATGAGGTGACCGGCCTGTCGCGCAAGGTGATCGTTTCGTCGAAGGATCCGAATATGCGCCCGCGTGTTTCCGTCAAGGATGCGCAGGGCAATACCTTCGTCCTACCGTCTGGACGTGGTGATGCTCGCTATCTCATGCCGGTGGGGGCCAATATCGTTGGCGCCGAAGGGGATGAGGTGAAAGCGGGTGATGCCATCGCCAAGATTCCGCGTGAAACCACCAAGACCAAGGATATCACCGGTGGTCTGCCACGCGTGGCGGAACTCTTCGAGGCGCGCAAGCCGAAGGATTGCGCGGTTATCTCCGAGATCGACGGTGTGGTTTCATTTGGCGACGATGCGAAGGGAAAGCGTACGGTCGTCGTGACGCCGGAAGTTGGAGATCCGAAGGAATATCTCATGCCGCTCGGTAAACATATCTCGGTGCATGAGGGCGATTATATTCGCGCGGGCGAGGCGCTCATGGATGGAAGTTCCAACCCGCACGATATTCTTGCTGTGCTCGGTGAAAAAGAACTGGCCAAATACCTCGTCGACGAGACGCAGGAGGTTTATCGCCTGCAGGGTGTGCGCATCAATGATAAGCACATCGAGGTGATCGTGCGCCAGATGCTCAGGCGCGTGCGTATCGTCGAACCGGGCGATTCGACATGGCTTGCCGACGAGCATGTGGACAAGCTCGCTTTTGAAATGACAAACGAAACGCTTCGGGCGAAGGGGAAACAGCCTGCAGTGGCCGAGCCGCTTCTGCTCGGCATTACGAAGGCATCGCTGGCGACGGAGAGTTTTATTTCGGCGGCCTCCTTCCAGGAGACGACCAAGGTGCTGACCGAAGCGTCGGTTTCCGGTCGAATCGACGGCCTGCGGGGACTCAAAGAGAACGTCATCATGGGACGGCTCATCCCGGCAGGAACGGGCCTGAAGCGGTACAAGGACTTCCCGATCATGGTCGAAGCGCCTCTGGAGGAGGAGATCGAGGAGATTCCGATGGAGACCGAGATCCTGGTCAGCCATGAGATTGCGGGATAAGCCCTGGAGATATCTCAAAAACCCCAATAATCTTAAATGGTTATTGGGGTTTTTTCTCTCATCCGCTTCATATGGCGCTCAGAGGTGTTTCTCTCTCAAAAAACGCTTGAAACGCCTTGACTTCGATGGGGTGCTTTGTTAGGTTTCGCCGCCCTGAGACAGGGAACCGCAGAAAAGACGTACAACATCCTGTAATTGTAGGACTTTTTGATAGGCTCGCGTCGCCTGAAAAAGACGTAAGGTGGGAGATTATGCCGACGATCAACCAGCTGGTTCGCATGGGTCGCAAACAGATCAAGTCGCGTACGGCGTCTCCGGCGCTGATGCGTTGTCCGCAGCGGCGCGGCGTCTGTGTGCGCGTCTATACGACGACGCCGAAGAAACCGAACTCGGCCTTGCGCAAGGTGGCACGCGTTCGTCTCACCAACGGGATCGAAGTGACTTCCTACATCCCGGGCGAGGGCCATAATTTGCAGGAGCACTCGGTGGTGATGGTACGTGGCGGTCGTGTGAAGGATTTGCCGGGTGTGCGCTATCACATCGTGCGCGGTACGCTCGATTCGACCGGCGTGGAAAATCGCCGTCAGAGTCGCTCGAAGTATGGAACGAAGAAGCCCAAGTAAACCGATGTGTTGCTCGATAGGGTGCTGCGAGTCACAGGTCACGAGTTACGGAGTTATCGATGCCACGCAAAAAAAGAGGAAGCCTGAAGCGGAAAGTTCTGCCGGATCCCATCTATGGGGATGAGCTTATTTCGAAGTTCATCAACAGCATTATGATGGGCGGCAAGAAGTCGACGGCCGAGCGCATTGTTTACGGTGCGCTCGACGTGCTCAAGGAAAAGAAGAATGATGAGCCCGTCAAGATCTTCCGTGGTGCGCTGGAGAAGATTAAGCCGATGATCGAGGTACGCAGTCGTCGCGTCGGTGGTGCGACCTATCAGGTTCCGGTCGAAGTGCGCCATGATCGCCGTGTGGCGTTGGGTTTCCGCTGGTTGATCGCTGCCTCTCGTGCCCGCGGTGAGCGCACGATGCGCGAACGCCTTGCGGCTGAGGTGCTCGATGCCTTCGAGGACCGTGGATCGGCGATCAAGAAACGCGAAGATACGCATCGTATGGCGGAGGCGAACAAGGCCTTTGCTCATTATAAGTGGTAGGTCTCGGTGATGGCACTTTGTCCCACACCGGCCAAGCTGTTCTTTGACAGCATGGTATGAGGTGAAAGGGGAGGTCGAAAACGACCTCCAAAGCGTGAGAAGATAATGGCACAGAAGACAAAACAACTCGATCGGCTCCGTAATATCGGAATCATTGCCCACATCGATGCAGGCAAGACGACGGTGAGCGAGCGCATTCTGTTTTACACGGGGATGACCTATAAGATCGGTGAAGTGCATGATGGCACCGCGGTGATGGACTGGATGGAGCAGGAGCAGGAACGCGGCATCACCATCACGTCTGCAGCGACGACGTGCAGCTGGCGTGACTACGATATCAATATCATCGATACGCCGGGGCATGTGGATTTCACCGTCGAGGTGGAGCGCAGTCTCCGCGTCCTCGATGGAGCGGTCGGCGTCTTCGATGCCGTCGCTGGGGTGGAGCCGCAGTCGGAGACGGTGTGGCGCCAAGCAAATCACTACGGTGTGCCCAAACTTGCATTCGTGAATAAGATGGATCGCGTCGGCGCTGATTTTCGTCGGTGCGTTGCCATGATGCGGGATCGGCTGAAGGCGAACGCCATTCCGTTCCAGCTTCCTATCGGGGCTGAGGATCACTTCGATGGTGTGGTCGATATCATCCGTCGGAAAGCGTATCGCTATGACGAAGAGAGCAAGGGGGCTGTCGTCACCGAGGAAGCCGTTCCTGAGGATATGCAGGCGGAGGTGGAGGCACTTCGGGAACAGCTCATTGAAGCGGTCGTAGAGGTCGACGATGACCTGCTTCATCGATACCTGGAGAGCCACGATCTTTCTGAAGAGGAAATTATTCGTGCGGCGCGCATGTCGACGCTGCAGATGAAAATTGTTCCGGTCTTTGCCGGCTCCGCGTTCAAGAATAAGGGTGTGCAGCAGGTGCTGGATGCGGTGATCGATTTTCTGCCTTCTCCGATGGATGTGCCGCCGGTCAAGGGCGTGGATCCGGACGATCTTGAGAAAGAACTGACGCGTCGACCCGATCCGGATGAGCCGTTTGCAGCACTCGCGTTCAAGATCATGAGTGACCCGTATGTGGGGCAGCTCACCTATTTTCGAGTCTATTCCGGTACGCTCGAGTGCGGCAAGACGGTCTACAACTCTGCAACGGGAAAGCGCGAGCGCATTGGACGGTTGTTGCGCATGCATTCGAGCAAGCGTGAAGAAGTGAACAAGGCGGTGGCTGGTGATATCATTGCCGCCGTGGGGCTGAATAATTCGCGAACCGGCGAGACGCTCTGCGATCAGAAACACCCCATCCTGCTCGAGACGATGGAGTTTCCGGAGCCGGTGATTTCCATTGCCATCGAGCCGAAGTCGCGGGGCGATGAGGAAAAGCTCGGCATGTCGCTGCAGAAGCTGATGCGCGAGGACCCCTCGTTTAAGGTGCGGGTCGATCATGAAACAGGTCAGACGGTCATCTCCGGAATGGGCGAGCTTCATCTCGAGATCATCGTCGATCGCATGATGCGCGAGTTTGGTGTCTCCGCTAACGTCGGAAAACCTCAGGTGGCCTACCGCGAGTCCGTGACCAAGATGGTGGAAGTGGAATCAAAATACGTCAAGCAGACGGGCGGTCATGGGCAGTATGCTCATTGTTGGTTGCGCATTCAGCCGGTCGAGCGTGGAACTGGATTTGAATTTAAAGACGAAGTTACTGGCGGACGTATCCCGCGTGAGTATATCGGAGCAATCGAAAAGGGTGCCAAAGAGGCGATGGATTCGGGTGTGTTGGCAGGGTTTCCCCTCGTGGATGTGCAGGTGACCGTTTTCGATGGGTCCTATCACGAGGTCGATTCGTCAGATATGGCGTTCAAGATCTGTGCTTCAATGGGCGTCAAGGATGGGGCACGCAAGGCGAACCCCGTTTTGCTCGAGCCGGTTATGGGTGTCGAGGTCGTTGTCCCCGAAGAATATATCGGTGCGGTGACGGGCGATCTGACTTCACGACGGGGTCGCATCCTCAGCAGTGAGATTCGCTCTGGAACGCAGGTTCTCGGCGCGACGGTCCCGCTGGCAAAGATGTTTGGATACTCCACCGATTTGCGCAGCGCGACCCAAGGGCGCGCTACCTATACCATGCAGTTTTCGCACTACGATCCTGTTCCGAAGAATCTTGCCGAAGAGATTATCGGAAAGGCGCAAGGAAGGTAACGACAGTTAAAAGTTCTCAGTTCAAAGTTGAAAGAAGAGCGGTTGAAGGGTCTTGGTTTTCCTTTCAACTTTCAACATTAAACGTTCAACTGTATTCAAAACTTTCAACTGTACTCAGGGGAGGCAGGCCATGGCGAAAGCGAAATTTGAACGGACAAAGCCGCACGTAAACGTGGGAACCATCGGTCACGTGGATCACGGCAAGACGACGTTGACCAGTGCGATGACCATGTATCAGGCGAGCAAGGGTCAGGCCGAGAAGATGGATTTCGACCAGATCGACAAGGCGCCTGAAGAGAAGGAGCGCGGCATCACGATTGCGACGGCGCACGTCGAGTATGAGACGGACAAGCGTCACTATGCACACGTGGATTGTCCGGGCCATGCTGACTACGTGAAGAATATGATCACGGGAGCCGCGCAGATGGACGGCGCGATCCTGGTGGTTTCCGCAGCGGATGGTCCGATGCCGCAGACGCGCGAGCACATCCTGTTGGCGCGCCAGGTCGGCGTTCCTCGGATCGTGGTCTATATGAACAAGGTGGATCAGGTCGACGATCCGGAACTGCTTGACCTGGTGGAGTTGGAAGTTCGCGAGCTGCTCTCCCGGTACGAGTATCCGGGTGACGATATTCCCATCATTCGCGGTTCGGCGCTCAAGGCGATGAACGGCGATGCCGGCGAGCAGGGATTTGAGTCGATCCAGAAGTTGCTGGATGCAGTCGACGAATACATTCCGGAGCCGGAGCGTCCGATCGACAAGCCGTTCCTGATGCCGATCGAAGACGTCTTCAGCATCTCCGGTCGCGGCACGGTGGTGACCGGTCGTGTGGAGCGCGGCATCATCAAGACGGGCCAGGAAATGGAGATCATCGGTCTGAAGGATACGCAGAAGACGGTCGTGACGGGCGTGGAGATGTTCCGGAAGATTCTGGATGAAGGTCGCGCGGGCGACAACGTGGGGCTCTTGCTTCGTGGCACGAAGCGTGAGGATGTGGAGCGCGGGCAGGTGGTCGCAGTTCCGGGTTCGATTCTTCCGCACAAGAAGTTCAAGGCTGAGGTCTACGTGTTGACGAAGGAAGAGGGTGGACGACACACGCCATTTTTCAAGGGATATCGTCCGCAGTTTTATTTCCGGACGACGGACGTGACGGGCATTCTGAAGTTGCCTGAGAACGTCGAGATGGTGATGCCGGGCGACAACGTGACGGCGGAGATCGAGCTGATCACGCCGATCGCGATGGAGAAGGAACTTCGGTTCGCGGTTCGTGAAGGTGGCCGCACGGTGGGTGCCGGCGTTGTGACCGAAGTCGTCGAGTAAAGATATACAACGGAGTTGGCCGTCTCAATACGAGGGTGCTATGGCGACGCAATATGACAAGGGACAAAAAATTCGGATTCGGCTCAAGGCCTATGATCACAAGCTGCTCGATCAGTCGGCGGCAGAGATCACGGGAACGGTGCAGCGCACCGGAGCGCATCTAGCGGGTCCGATTCCGTTGCCGACGAAGATTGAGAAATACTGCGTATTGCGCAGTCCGCATGTCGATAAACGCTCGCAGGAGCAGTTTGAGATTCGGACGCACAAGCGCCTCATCGACATTCTCGAGCCAACGCAGCAGACGGTCGATGCGCTCATGAAACTTGAGCTCTCTGCCGGCGTGGATGTCGAGATCAAAATGATCTGATGCATCGTCATTCGGTGGGTGATGGATATCTTTCACTGAAAGAAGACGTAGAGGTGATTCATGCTAGGTTTGCTGGGTAAAAAGAAAGGGATGACTCAGATCTTCGTCGATGGCGGCGAGCGGATCCCGGTCACCGTTGTCGAACTTGGTCCTTGCACGGTTACGCAGTGCAAAACGGGCAAGAGCGACGGTTATAACGCCGTTCAGCTCGGATTTGGCGTGACAACGCCGAAGAAACTCACCAAGGCGCAGCGTGGGCATCTGGAGAAGAATTCCCTTCCGCTTTATACGCATCTGCGTGAGTTTCGAACGGATCGCGCGGCTGACTATTCCGTTGGCGAAGAACTTTTGGTCACGGGATTCAAGGCGGGCGATATCGTACATGTCACCGGTGTGACGAAGGGTCGCGGGTTTCAGGGCGTGATGAAGCGACATGGAAAACACGGTGGCCCCGCATCCCATGGCTCGAACTTTCATCGTCGTCCCGGATCGATTGGCATGCGTACCTGGCCGTCGCGCGTCTTCAAGAATACGAGGCTCCCGGGGCATATGGGTTGTGATAATGTGACCATCCGCAATCTGGAAGTCGTCGCTATCCGGCCCGAAGATAATATTCTGCTCGTCAGGGGCGGCATTCCCGGCGCGCGTGAAGGTCTGGTTGTGGTCACGCCGGTCGATGTGGAATTCGAGGCGCGTCCGGAACTGAAGCGCATCGCGGAAAACAAAGCTGCCGATGAGCAGGTTGAGTCGAAGAAGGTGGATGAGACACAGAATGTTGAGGAGGATGCCGCCACTGCGGAGGCACCCGCCAAGACGACGGACAAGGAGTGACCTGTGAAGGGAACGGTCATCGATACATCAAAGAAGCCGATCAGTGAGGTGGAACTTGCTGATGAGATCTTCGGCCAGAAACCAAACATCGCTCTCATCCATGAGGTGGTGACGATGCAGCTCGCCAACCGCAGGAAGGGGACGGCAGCGACGCGTACCCGCACGGATGTGAGCGGAACGACGGCGAAGATGTATCGGCAGAAGGGTACCGGTCGTGCGCGCCATGGCGATGAACGGGCAAACATATTCGTGGGTGGTGGAAAAGCATTCGGTCCGCATCCCCGCAGCTATGAGTATCGCATTCCGCGGAAAGCGCGGAAGGGCGGTCTGCGAGCAGCGCTGGCGCTGAAGCAGCAGGAAGGACAGCTGCTGATCGTCGATTCGATATCACCTCAGGAGATCAAGACGAAGGTGGTCGCAGAAACGCTCAAGAATCTTGGGGTTCGCAGCGTCTTGATCGTTGTGGATGGACAGGATGAGAAGTTGATGAAGTCGGTGCGTAATCTTTCGAACGTAAAACTGGTTCGCAGCGAAGGTCTCAATGTTTATGACATGATGCGCTACGAACATACGGTGATGACGGTTGCGGCGCTCGAGCGGGTGCAGGAGGTACTGAAGCCGTGAATACCTACGACGTGATCAAAAAGCCGCTGGTGACTGAGAAGGGGTCGGTTGCGCAGCAGGAATGCAACAAATACAGCTTCGAGGTGGATCGTCGGGCGACGAAGTATGATATTCGCGATGCGATCGAGCGCGTCTTCAAAGTTTCGGTTACGGAAGTGCGCACGATGAAGGTGCCCGGTAAGTATAAAAGAGTTGGAAGAAGTGTCGGGCGAACGCATTCGTGGAAGAAGGCGATCGTCTCTTTGAAAGAGGGCGAGCGGATCGATTTTCTCGACGGAGTATAGGTTTGGATGTGAAGGAACTGTGACACGCACCATGCTGCCGACGGTGGCAGATTCGTGAGGAGCACCATGGCTATCAAGAACTATCAGCCGACCACACCAGGACGAAGAGGAATGAGCGGGTGTGATTTCTCCGACTTGACGAAGAAGCGTCCTGAGCGCGCGTTGACCGAGGCGTGTACGAAGAGCGCCGGAAGAAATAATAACGGCCGGATTACGCTTCGGCATCGTGGCGGTGGCGCGAAACGGAAATATCGTATTATCGATTTTCGCCGGAACAAACGGGATATTCCGGCGAAGGTCAGTGCGATCGAGTATGATCCGAATCGTTCGGCCCGCATCGCATTGCTCAACTACGTCGATGGCGAGAAGCGCTATATCCTTGCGCCGGTTGGCCTCAACGTCGGTGATCGTATTGTGGCATCAGAGCGCGCGGAGATTGCTCCCGGAAACTCCATGCCGTTGCAGAATATTCCGCTGGGAACGACGATTCACAATATTGAGCTCAGGCCCGGCGCGGGCGGAAAAATTGTACGGAGTGCAGGCGCGGTTGCGCAGTTGATGGCGCGCGAAGGGACCTACGCGCAGGTCAAACTCCCGTCCGGCGAAGTGCGTATGATTCACGTCAATTGCTGGGCCACGGTTGGTCAGGTCGGCAATGTCGAGCATGAGAATCAGGTCATCGGCAAGGCCGGAAGGACCCGCCACATGGGTCGGAGGCCGCACGTTCGTGGTTCAGCGATGAATCCGGTTGACCATCCGCATGGTGGTGGCGAGGGCCGTACGACCGGTGGTCGTAATCCGGTCTCCCCTTGGGGTTGGTGTACGAAGGGGAAGAAAACGAGAAGCAATCAGCGCACGCAGCGGTTTATCGTCTCGTCGCGCAAAAAGAAGCGCTAACGTCCAGTGCGGCACGTATAACGTGTCGCCCGATGATTGAGGAAGCGATATGGCACGTTCACTTAAAAAGGGACCATTCATCGATACCCATCTGCTCCGGAAGGTGCAGCTGGCGCAGGGCGGAGGCGATCGTCAGTTGATTCGCACCTGGTCGCGTCGCTCCACCGTGTTCCCGGATATGGTGGGATTGACCGTTGCCGTTCATAATGGGCGGAAGTTTATTCCGGTCTATGTGACGGAGAATATGGTGGGACATAAGTTGGGCGAGTTCTCCCATACCCGACTCTTTCGTGGGCATTCAGGAGATCGGAAGACGTCGGTCAAAGGAGGGAAGTGATGGCTTCGAATGCACGCGTGAAATTGTTGCGAATTTCGCCGCGGAAGGTTCGCGTCGTTGCGGATCAGGTTCGTGGTGAGGATGTCCAGAAGGCGATCGATTATTTGACGTTTTGCCCACGGCGTGCAGCACAGCCGTTGCTCAAGCTGATCAAATCAGCGGTTGCCAATGCCGACCAGCAGGGCGGGGTCGATCTGGATAATCTCTATGTGAAAGAATTGCTCGTCGACAAAGGGCCGACGATGCGTCGCTGGATGCCGCGCGCACGTGGAATGGCGACGCCCGTTCTCAAGCGCACGAGCCGGCTTTCAATTACGTTGGATGAAAGATAGACGTGACTCGTGATCCGGTATCCGTGATCCGGTGGGGGTCATGAGATGATCGGATCACAGATAACGGTTAACGGATTACGGAGATGTTATGGGACAGAAGACGCATCCAATCGGTTTTCGGCTCGGCGTGACCAAGACCTGGGGTTCGCGCTGGTATGCTCCGAAAGGGGCCTATCAGAAACAGGTACACGACGATCGCTATATTCGACTTGAGATCAAAAAGCGGCTCTATCATACGGGCGTTTCTCATGTCGATATCGAGCGAGCCGCGGGCAAGGTGATCATCAATATTTTTACCGCCCGTCCTGGACTCGTCATCGGGAAGAAGGGCGCTGGAATCGATTCATTGCGCATCGATCTGCAGCAGCGGATGAATGAAGATGTGACGGTTAATATTCGCGAAGTGCGCAAGGCGGAGATCGATGCGCAGCTAGTGGCGGAGAATGTTGCAGGGCAGTTGATCCGCCGTGTCGCTTTCCGCCGCGCGATGAAAAAGGCGGTGCAGTCGGCACTGAAGCTCGGCGCGGAAGGCATTCGAATTCAGTGTTCAGGCCGTCTGGGTGGGGCTGAAATTGCGCGCCGTGAATGGTATCGTGAAGGTCGCGTTCCGCTGCACACGTTACGTGCGGACGTCGATTATGGATTTGCTGAGGCGAAAACCACCTACGGCATCATCGGAGTGAAGACGTGGGTCTACAAAGGTGAAATCCTTGGAGATCGTGCGCAGCAGCCGTTGGGAGCGCCACGACTTGCCGCAAGCCGATAGGATTGAAGCGAATACGGAGCTGACATGTTACAACCGTCAAAGACAAAATTTCGAAAACACCAGAAGGGTCGCATTCGCGGTGTTGCACGCCGTGGTTGTAATCTTTCATTCGGCGACTATGGGTTGCAGGCGATCACGCATGGTCGTGTTACGGCGCGTCAGATCGAAGCTGCGCGCATGGCGATGAGCCGTGCCACCAAGCGTGGGGGCAAGCTCTGGGTTCGGATTTTCCCGGATAAGCCGATTTCAAAGAAACCGGCTGAAGTTCGCATGGGAAAAGGAAAAGGAAGTCCTGAGGATTGGGTTGCCCCGGTCAAGCGCGGCCGCATGCTCTATGAGATGGCCGGCGTTGAACACAGTGTTGCAGTCGAGGCACTTCGCCTCGCCTCGCACAAGTTGCCGGTGAAGACGAAGATCGTCGCGCGGGAGGGCTATCGTGAAGCCAAGTGAGATGAGGGTGAAGTCGACAGAAGAGCTTTCAAAGTTTTCGCAGGATTTGCAGGAGGAGGTCTTTCGCCTTCGTTTTCGTAAGGGTGCGGGCCAGCTCAAGCAGACAGCGAATATTCGCAAGACACAGCGGGACCTGGCGCGAGTGAAGACGATATTAGTCGAGCGTGAGCGGAGCGCTGCGAAGGAGGCGAAATAATATGTCTGATACAGTGAACAAAAAACATAAGATCGGCGTCGTGAAGAGTGATGCGATGGACAAGAGTGTCGTCGTTGAGGTCTCTCGCACGGTGCTCGATGAGCGTTTCAAGAAATACATTCGTCGGAAGAGCCGTTTTATGGCGCACGATGAGGCAAACGAATGTCGTTGTGGAGATCAGGTTGCGATCCGCGAGTGTCGTCCGTTGTCAAAGCGGAAACGCTGGCGCGTAGAATCCATTTTACGGAAGGCGGAGATCGTCGATTGACGCTGTCCGCCCTGGACCCTCGAACGATGGAGGGTAGGAGTACGATATGATTCAGCATATGAGCGAATTGGATGTTGCCGACAACTCGGGTGCCAAGCGCCTGAGCTGTATTAAGGTCTTGGGTGGGTCGAAGCGCCGGTATGCGACGGTGGGCGATATCATCGTTGTCTCTGTGAAGGAGGCGATTCCTCGCTCGAAGGTGAAGAAGGGCGATGTCAAGAAAGCGGTTATCGTGCGCACGAAGAAGGAGCTGCGCCGGAGCGATGGTTCGACGATCCGGTTTGATGGCAATTCGGCAGTTCTCATCGGAGACAATGGCGAGCCGATCGGGACGCGTATTTTTGGGCCGGTAGCGAGGGAGTTGCGCGCGAAGAAATATGTGAAGATTATTTCACTGGCACCGGAAGTGCTCTGATATTTAATTTTTCATTTAACGAACAACGAGGTTGTGATGAAGATTCGTAATGGTGATATGGTTCAGATAATTACCGGGAAAGACAAGGGAAAGACGGGAAAGATCTTTCGCGTCGATCGCAAGACGAACCGGGTCTGGGTGGAGCGTCTCAATCTGGTGAAGCGACACCAGAAGCCCTCTGCGCAGCACCGCCAGGGTGGCATCATCGAGAAAGAGGCAGCGATCAATGTCTCCAATGTGATGTACTATGATGAAAAACTGGGCAAGCCGACGCGCATCGGTTTCAAAGTGGTCGATGAGCGGAAGGTTCGCATATCGAAGCGTTCAAACGAGATTATCGAGTCGGCCAAGTGATGCCTCCCCGCGTGACGGGTTAAAGGAGGAAGCTGTGACAGAGAAGAAGGAACAGAAAAAAGCCAAAGAGAAGGCGCCAGAGAAGGCAAAGGCCAAGGGCAAAGCCAACGCTCAGGCTGAAGGCGGCGAGAAGAAGGCAAAGCCGCGCAAGGAACTCAAGCCGAAGGTGCCTTCGAGCCTCGAGCGGAAGTATGTTGAAGAATGCGTAGAGGCGCTCACCAAACAGTTTGGCTATGTCAACCGGATGCAGGTGCCGAAGCTGACGAAGATTGTGGTCAACACCTCTATCAAAGAGGCGCTTCAGGATATCAAGATCCTCCAGACGGCGGCCGCTGAGATCGCAGCGATTACAGGCCAGCGTCCGGTCATCACCAAGGCGAAGAATTCGATTGCGAACTTCAAATTGCGCAAAGGGCAAGCGGTCGGTGCAAGCGTGACGCTGCGTGGGAAGAGCATGTTCGAATTCATGAATCGACTGGTCAACGTGGCGCTTCCTCGGGTTCGCGATTTCAAGGGTATTTCGAATAAGGCTTTTGATGGTCGTGGCAATTACACCCTCGGCATCACGGAGCAGACGGTTTTTCCTGAGGTGGACTACGACAAGGTTCAGCGTACGAATGGGATGAACATCACCTTTGTCACGACAGCGAATACGGATGATGAGGGTCGGGCGCTTCTCAAGCTTATGGGGATGCCTTTTAGGACAGCGTAATTCATGGTTCGCGATTCGTGCGAATGCGCAACGAATGACGAACAACGAACGACGAGGATACAATGGCTAAGACCTGTTTGATGAACAAGGCAAAGAGCAAACCGAAGTATCGGGTGCGCGGCTATAACCGCTGTCCGATCTGCGGGCGTCCAAGGGCCTATATGCGACGTTTCGATATGTGTCGCATTTGTTTTCGGAATATGGCGCTCTCGGGTGATCTCCCGGGGGTGGTTAAATCGAGTTGGTGAATTCATCGCCGAAGGGCGGCGCGTTGACGCCGTCGATGGCAGAATGAGATGAGGAAGCTATGCCAGTCAATGATCCTATTGCCGATTTACTGACACGTGTTCGCAATGCAGCGCATGCCAAACACGAGCGCGCTGTGGTGCCGTATTCGCGTATCTGCGAGGCGGTTGCGAACGTTATGAGTAAAGAGGGCTTTGTTGGGAATATCGAGACGGTCGGCGAAGGATGGCGCCGTCAGATTCTCATCGAAATCCGCTACACCGATGAGGGCAAGCCGGTGTTTCATAATTTGCAGCGTGAGAGCAAGCTCGGTCGCCGTAAGTATATTCAGGCACACGAGATCCGGCCGAACCGGCAGGGTATTGGCGTCGCGGTGCTCTCAACGTCGAAGGGTGTGCTCAAAGATGTCGATGCGAAACGTCATGGTGTCGGTGGTGAAGTGCTCTGCAGTATTTGGTGATGATGAGAACGATGGGAGAATCGATATGTCTCGAATAGGGAAACGGCCGGTCAATCTTGCAAAAGGAGTGACGGCATCAATTGCGAACGGTGTGCTGACCGTAAAGGGGCCGAAGGGGCTGCTCACGTTGGACGTGTCAGAGGCACGCTACCCCGTTGTGCAGCTCGCCATCGACGGTGAGTCGATCACGGTGACGCGACGCCAGGATAACCGTGCCGGTAGCACCCAGCAGGGATTGTTGCGCGCGCTCATCCAAAATATGGCTACGGGCGTTTCAGAGGGGTTCACTCGAACGCTCGAGATTGTCGGCGTGGGGTATCGCGCCGAAGCAAAAGGCAGTACGCTCAACCTCAGCTTGGGGTTCTCCCATCCGGTTGAGTTCGCGTTGCCGAAGGGCATCGATGTGGCGGTGGAGAAACAGACGCGCGTAACGATCAGCGGCTCCGATCGGCAGTTGGTGGGTGAGACCGCTGCACGCATTCGACGTCTGCGTCCACCTGAGCCGTATAAGGGTAAGGGTGTTCGATATTCGGATGAAGTCGTGCGGCGCAAGGTCGGTAAGGCAGCCGCGGGAACGGGAGGATAACAGATGGAAACACGTCGGGTTAGTCGCATGCGTCGCAAGCGCCGCATTCGGAAAAAAATTTCGGGTACGCCTGAGCGTCCTCGAATGAGTGTCTTTCGGAGTCTCAATCATATCAGCGTCCAGCTAACGGATGACCTGAGTGGCAAGACGCTTGTGGCAGCATCCACCTACGAGAAGCCGTTCCAAGAGAGCGGGAAGAAGGGTGGAAACTGCGATGGGGCGAAGACGGTCGGCGAATGGATCGCCGAGCGGGCGAAGCAAAACGGCATAGACCAGGTTGTGTTCGATCGCAACGGATGCCTCTATCACGGGCGTGTCAAGGCGCTCGCGGAAGCCGCACGGCAGAAAGGATTGAAATTCTGATGGAATCCTTCAGAAAGCCAAAATCAGAACTGATCGAGCGGGTGGTGCATATCGGCCGTGTTGCGAAGGTCGTCAAGGGCGGAAAACGCTTTAGTTTTTCGGCGTTGGTCGTCGTGGGCGATGGCAGCGGGAGCGTTGGTTGCGGCCTGGGTAAGGCAAAGGAAGTGCCGCCGGCCATTCAAAAAGCGACCGAGCGGGCAAAGCGAAATCTCAAGCAGATTCCGATCCTGGATGAAACCATTCCCCATGAGATTATCGGGCGCTATGGTGCCGGTCGGGTCGTCCTCAAGCCCGCATCGAAAGGTACGGGCGTGATCGCTGGTGGCCCCGTTCGTGCGGTGGTCGAGGCGGCTGGGATTCACAATATCCTGACCAAGTGCATTGGCACGAACAACCCGCATAATGTGATCAAGGCAACATTGAACGGCCTGACCCGGCTTATCACGCCGGAGGCCAAAGCACGCATGAGGTCCAAACATGGCAGCGATGATGAAAGTAAAACTCGTTCGGAGTCCTAACGGAGCAAAGCCCAAACATCGTGCGACCGTCGTCGGTTTAGGACTGCGGCGGATGCAGCATGTTCGGACGATAATCGATACGGCAGAGACGCGCGGCATGGTGAAGAGCGTGGCGCATCTGGTGCAGATCGTTGAGGATGGCGCCCAGGTGTCGGCGTGACCGGTTTTCTGCGCGAAGGAGCGATGATATGAAATTGAATGAGATCCCGCGCCCACAGGGGCGGAAGAAGAAAAAGACAAAGCGCCTTGGGCGTGGCGACGCCTCCGGACAGGGTGGAACGGCTGGCCGTGGCCACAAGGGACAGAAGGCGCGCGCCGGTGGCTACCATAAGGTGGGCTTCGAAGGCGGTCAGATGCCACTGCGTCGGCGCCTTCCGAAGCGCGGCTTTACGAATATTTTTGCGACGCGTTACGGCATCATCAATGTCGAGCAGCTCGCCGTACTCGAGGCGGGGACGGTCGTCACGGAAGAGCTTATTCTCGAACGCGGTATGACGGGTCGTCTCTTCGATGGCATCAAGGTGTTGGGTCGCGGTGAAATTGCGAATCCCATTACGCTCAAGGTGCGTGCCATTTCTGCGACGGCGCGCAGCAAGATCGAAGCGGCTGGCGGAACCGTCGAGGTGATACGTGGCTGAGAATTTTGCGAACATCGCCAAGATTCCGGAGCTTCGTAAACGTATTCTCTTCACGATTTTGATGCTTGGGATCTATCGAATCGGCATCTACGTTCCTACTCCAGGGATCAGTGCCGAAGCGGTGCGTAAAATTGTCTCGCAGGGAACGATCTTTGAAATCTTCAATCTCTTCTCCGGTGGCGCGCTGTCGCAGTTTTCGGTCTTTGCGCTTGGTATCATGCCCTACATCAGCGCGTCGATCATCTTTCAGCTGCTGACGGTGGCGGTTCCTTCGATCGAGCGTCTCTCGAAAGAGGGGGACGCTGGTCGCAAGAAAATTACACAGTACACCCGGTATGGGACGGTGGTGCTTTCGCTCATTCAGGGGTTCGGTATCAGTTACGGCCTCAAACAGCAGGGGGCGGTGCTCCCCGGCGTCGAACCGTGGCAGTTTTATTTTACCACCATGGTGACGCTTGCGGCTGGTACGGCCTTTCTCATGTGGCTGGGCGAGATGATCACCGAACGTGGCATTGGAAACGGTATTTCGCTTATCATCTTCGCCGGTATCGTGACGCGTATTCCGATCGGCTTCCGTGATGCCTGGATGACCAAGGAACAGTTTGCTGGCTTCTTTGGATTCGTGGTGCTCTGTGCATTTATTGCGCTCATCATCGGCGTTATCATCTATGTCGAGCGCGCCCAGCGCCGTATTCCGGTTCAGTATGCGAAGCGCGTGGTAGGAAATAAGATGTATGGGGGGCAGAGCTCGCATCTCCCCCTCAAGGTCAATACGGCGGGCGTGATTCCGGCCATCTTTGCCTCTTCTATCATTATGTTTCCGGCAACGATCGCGCAGTTCTCAGAGGGTGGGGTGATGCAGAAGATCGCCGGCACGCTCTCTTCCGGCTGGATCTACACGTCTCTCTATGCCGGTTTGATTATCTTCTTTGCGTTCTTCTATACGGCGGTCACCTTCAATCCGATCGATGTTGCGGATAATATGAAGAAATACGGCGGATTTATCCCTGGCATACGTCCAGGGAAGAATACGGCGGATTATATCGATCGAGTGCTTACGCGGATTACGCTTGGTGGTGCCCTCTATGTGGCGGCGGTTTGTATCCTGCCGCAGTTTCTGATCAGGCATTTTGGTATTCCGTCATCGCTTGCCTACACCTTCGGTGGTACCTCGTTGCTGATCGTCGTCGGCGTGGCGATGGATACGTTGTCGCAAATCGAATCGCATCTGCTTACGCGTCACTATGAAGGGTTCCTCGGCGCAAAGGCTGGCGGACGTTTTCGCGGACGGAAGAGTTGATCGAAAAAATCATGTGAGCGGTTTTCTTTGAAGGTGATGTGAAAAGGGTGATTATGCCGAAGGTTATGCGAATCGTATTGATGGGACCTCCCGGGTGCGGGAAGGGAACGCAGGGAAAGATGCTCGAAGCGAAGTGGGGCATCCCACAGTTGTCGACGGGCGATATGCTGCGTGCCGCTGTTCGCGAAGGCACCGAAGTGGGGCTTCAAGCGAAGGCCTTCATGGATCGCGGCGAACTCGTTACCGATGATGTCATCGTCGGCATCATGCGGGAGCGTTTAGCGAAATCCGATTGCCAGGGGGGCTATATCCTGGATGGGTTTCCCCGGACGCAGGGGCAGGCAGAGGCCCTCGATCAGATGCTGGCCCAGATGCAGCAGGAGCTCACCGCTGCGGTGAACCTCGATGTGACTGACGAGGATGTTGTTGCGCGTCTCTCCGGAAGGCGTCAGTGCCGTTCCTGTGGAACGGGGTATCACGTTTCCTTCAAACCGGCGAAGCAGGATGGTGTGTGCGATTCCTGTGGGGGCGAGCTCTACCAGCGTGATGATGATAATGAGCAAACGGTTCGGGATCGCTTGCGGGTATACAAGACGCAGACCGAGCCCCTTTTAGCCTATTATGAGAACAAAGGCCTGTTGCGAAATATTTCAGGAACAGGCTCGATCGATTCGATCTTTGAACGCGTGATTCAGGCCGTTGAGTCGTAATGGGCCTTGGCAGCGAAGCCATGATCATTCTCAAATCACGAGAAGAGGTGGATAAGCTCCGCGAATCCAACCGCATCGTGGCGGAGGTCATGGAGCGTTTGGCGGAGAATATCGCGCCGGGGGTGACGACGGGTGATCTGGAATGGATCGCCACGGAACACATCCGGAGCCGTGGAGCCAAGCCAGCGTTTTCGACGGTTCCAGGATATCATCACACGCTCTGCGTTTCGGTGAATGAACAGATTGTTCATGGTATTCCCGGGCCGCGTGAGCTCATTGAGGGTGATATCGTCAGCGTCGATTGTGGGGTTCTGCTGGACGGTTTTTTTGGCGATCATGCCTGGACCTTTCCGGTGGGAAAGGTGTCCCGCGAGGCAAGCCAGCTGATGCGAGTGACTGAAGAGGCGCTCATGTGCGGTGTGGCTGCAGCTCGAGTGGGAAATCGATTGCATGACATCTCTGCTGCCATCGAACGCTGTGCGGTGGAATCGGGATACGGGATTGTACGGGATTATGTCGGTCATGGGATCGGCCGAGGTCTTCATGAGGAACCTCAGGTTCCGAACTTCGGTGAAGCGGGAACAGGATTGAAGTTGCGCCGTGGTCTGGTTGTGGCGCTTGAACCGATGTTCAATCTGGGTACGCATGAGGTCGAAGTGCTTGATGATGGCTGGACGGTGGTAACGAAAGATCGAAAGCTCTCGGCGCATTTTGAGCATTCGATCGCCATCATGGACGACGGCCCTGAAATTCTGAGCGTGCTGTAACGTTTGTAGGAGTGGATATGGCAAAGGACGATGCGATCGTCGTTGAAGGAAAGGTTTTGGAGACATTGCCAAATGCGATGTTCCGGGTGGAGTTGGAAAATGGCCATCGGGTTTTGGCGCATGTATCGGGCAAGATGCGGATGCATTTTATTAAAATCCTGCCCGGCGATAAGGTGACCGTTGAGCTTTCACCCTATGATTTAACGCGAGGTCGCATCACCTATCGGACGAAATGATTGTGCTCGGAGCACGGTTATCCTGAGCGAGAGGGCTAGAACGTTCACTCGTGAGGAAGAAAAGTGGAGGAAGTTATGAAGGTGCGTTCATCGGTGAAGAAAATTTGTGACAAGTGCAAGATCATCAAGCGAAAGGGTGTTGTGCGTGTGATCTGCGTGAATCCGAAGCATAAACAGAGACAAGGTTAATCTGTTGTTCGTTTGTCGTTGTTCGAATCAAGATGCATGGTGGTTCGCGCGAGATGAAACGGCCTTAAAGGAGAAAGATTATGCCACGTATTTCGGGTGTCGACGTTCCAGGGAAAAAGAGAAGCGTAATTGCGCTCACCTACGTCTATGGCATCGGACCGACGACATCGAAAAAAATTCTCGATATCGCCGGGATCGATGAGAGCATTCGAGCTGATGATCTTACAGAGGCTCAGATTGCGAAGATCCGCGAGGTGATCGACTCCGGGTTTAAGGTCGAGGGTGACCTGCGCCGTGAGATTCAGTCGAACATCAAACGCCTCAAGGACCTGGGTTCCTATCGGGGCCAGCGTCACATTCGCAAGCTGCCATGCAGAGGTCAGCGGACGCATACCAATGCCCGTACGACCAAGGGAAAGAAGCGCATGGCCATCACCGGAAAGAAGAAGGTGGCATAGAGATTGATGGTTGTTTCATGGGCAGCCGAGGAGCGGCTGCTGTATCAGGAGGCTATTCATGGCGGAAGCAAAGCGGGTTGCGAAAAAAGGGAAAAAGCGCGTCAAGAAGAACATCCCTGTGGGGACGGTTCATATTCGCTCGACGTTTAACAACACCATTATCACCGTAACCGATGTGACGGGCAATGTCATTGCATGGTCATCCGCCGGTGTGCGTGGTTTTAAAGGGTCGCGCAAGAGTACGCCCTTTGCGGCTCAGCTGGCTGCTGAGGATGCGGTGCGCAAAGCCTATGACCATGGTTTGCGTGCAGCCAATGTGGTGGTCAGTGGGCCCGGCGGTGGTCGTGAATCGGCGCTGCGCGCACTGTCCAAAACCGGCGTGCGCGTGACCGGAATTCGCGATATCACGCCAATTCCGCATAATGGTTGCCGGCCGCCAAAACGTCGCAGGGTATAATTGCTATTGAACGATTCGGAACTTGTGACTTTTTACGATGTGCGAGTCACGAGTTACGAGTCACGGTTTTTGGAGGAAGTATGGCTCGATATCGTGAATCCGTATGTCGCCGTTGTCGCCGGGAGGGCATGAAGCTCTTTCTCAAAGGAGACCGGTGTTATACCGAAAAGTGTGCCTATGAGCGACGTGCCTATCCGCCTGGAGTGCATGGCCAGAGCCGGCGGCGCAAGGCGTCCGACTACGGCATCCAGCTGCGGGAAAAACAGCGCGCCAAGCAGATCTACGGTGTTCTCGAGAAGCAGTTCCGTCGCTATTTCCACATGGCCGATAGCATGAAGGGCGTCACGGGTGACAATCTCTTGCTGCTGTTGGAGCGTCGCCTCGACAATATGGTCTATCGCATGGGATTTGCGCGTTCGCGTACGCAGGCGCGGCAGATGGTGCGGCACGGTCATTTTTCGATCAATGGGCGTCGCGTGAATATTCCGTCCTACCTCGTGCGTCAGGGTGATTCGGTTACGGTCAGCGCGAAGAGCCAAAAGGTTGCCACCATCGCCGAGTCGATGGAAGCCGTCGAACGTCGCGGAGTTCCGGAGTGGCTCATGCTTGAGCGCGACAAATGGCAGGCCAAGGTGATGGCGTACCCGACGCGCGAACAGCTCGACGTGCCGATCCAGGAGCACCTGATCGTCGAACTCTACTCGAAGTAAATGTATCGTTTGAAGTGAACGACATTGAGGGATGCCGTGGAGCCTCGCCGATGAGCGGGGAGTGGTGGCGCCCAAGGAGGCACTATGTATCGGAATTGGAGGCGGTTGATTCGGCCCCGTGGCCTGGAATTCGATGCGGAGAAGGTAACGCAGACCTACGGGAAGTTTGTCGCGAGTCCGCTGGAGCGCGGCTATGGAATCACCATGGGTAATTCGCTACGGCGCGCGCTGTTGTCGTCGTTGCAGGGTGCTGCGGTGACATCCATGAAGCTCGATGGCGTTCTGCATGAGTTTACGAGCATCCCCGGTGTGAAGGAAGATGTGACCGATATCGTGCTCAATCTCAAGCAGCTTCGCTTGAAGTTGCACGAAGGCGATACCGATGTGATTCGCATCGACGCTTCTGGTGAGCGTGTTATTCAGGCGAAGGATTTGGTGACCTCCGAGAAGCTCGAGATCCTCAATCCCGACCTGCATATCGCCACACTCGGTCCAGAAGGGAAATTCAAGGTTGAGCTCAAGGTGGCCATGGGCAAGGGGTATGTGCCGGCCGAGCAGAATAAGCGCGAAGATGATCCGATCGGCATGATTCCGATCGATTCGATCCATTCGCCGGTCGTGCGTTGTAATTATAATGTGACCAACGCTCGCGTCGGTCAGCGCACCGATTATGACAAACTGGCGATCGAGGTCTGGACCGATGGTTCGGTTCGTCCGGATGATGCGGTTGCCTTTGCGGCGAAGATCCTCAAGGAACAGCTGCAGATCTTCATCAATTTTGACGAGCTTCCCGAGCCGATCGAGATGGACAATCGCGAGGACGGCCCGCGGCTCAATGAAAACCTGTATCGCCGTGTCGATGAACTGGAACTTTCGGTGCGTTCGGCCAACTGTCTCCAGAACGCCGATATCAAATTTATCGGCGAACTCTGTCAGAAGAGTGAAGCCGAGATGCTCAAGACCAAGAATTTCGGCCGTAAGTCGCTCAACGAGATCAAGGAGATCCTGACGAGCATGGGGCTCTCCCTCGGCATGAAGCTCGACAATTTCACCGTTGAGGATGCAGAGCGGTATCGCCCGAAGGACGTGGAATAACGATAAACCGATCGTACTGATCGCTGGGAAGGAACGGATATGAGACATCGTGTCGCTAATCGCAAATTGGGTCGTACCACCGCGCATCGCATGTCGATGTTGGCGAATATGACCAGCTCGCTCGTCATCCATGATCGCATCGAGACGACGTTGCCCAAGGCCAAGGAACTCAAGCGCATGGCCGATCGCATGGTGACGTTGGGAAAACGAGGCACCGTTGCTGCGCGCCGTCGTGCCATCGCGATTATTCGGGACAAGAAGGCCGTGAAAAAGATCTTCGACGAGCTGGCCCCGCGCTATGCCGGCCGCAACGGTGGATATACTCGCATCTACAAGCTCGGCAACCGTCATGGCGATTGCGCTGAGATGGCCATGATCGAATATGTGGATACCGAGGCGAAGCAGGCGGCAAAGGTGACCAAGCCGGGCAAGAAGAAGGCCGAGCCGAAGAAGAAGGCGGCGCCGAAGAAGACCGAGTCCAAGAAGACGGCGAAAAAGCCGGCGGCAAAGAAGCCGGCGAAGAAGGCCGCGCCGAAGAAAGCCGCTTCGAAGAAGGCCGCGCCGAAAAAAACTGCGAAGAAGGCTTCCGCCAAGAAGTCTGAGAAGTAGGGGGACGCTTCATTCGCCTGATGCGCATGAAACGATTTTTTCTCTTTTTCCTGATCGCCGGCATCGCTCTCGCAGCGATGTCGGCGTATCAGTATTGGACGCGCCCCGGTTCCGGGGATGTCGCTCCTGGCTTTTCCCTCCCCACGCTCGAGGGAGAGACGGTCGCCCTGGCCGCCTATGCGGGTCGCCCGGTCCTCCTCCATTTCTGGGCGAGCTGGTGCGGCCCCTGTGTGCATGAATTTCCCTCCCTGATCCGTCTGCAGCGCGACTATGGAGATCTGGCGGTCTTGGCCATTGCCGAGGATGGCAGCGATTCATCCGGCGTGGCCCGTTTTGCGCAGCGTCTCCGACCGCCGTTTCCCCTCCTCATCGATCGCGATCAGGCTGTGGCCGATCTCTACCAGAGCTATGGCGTTCCCGAGAGCATTCTCATCGATCGGCAGGGTCGCATCGCCTGGCGCGGGAGCGGGGCGGTCGATTGGCAGTCCCCGGAAGCCCTGCAGCACATCGATGCCTTGATCCAGGCGCCTGTCTCTGCTACGCCATCGATGAAATAAATTCATTTTCGAGGAGGGGATATGGTGGAATCCATTCGCGCTCCGCGTGGTTCGCAGCTCACCTGCAAGGGTTGGGTGCAGGAAGCGGCGCTGCGCATGCTCATGAACAACCTCGATCCGGAGGTGGCCGAACGCCCCCAGGATCTGGTCGTCTACGGCGGCACGGGCAAGGCCGCGCGCGATTGGGAGGCCTATCACCGGATCGTGAAGGCGCTGACCGAGCTCGAAGAGGACGAGACGCTGCTGGTCCAATCAGGCAAGCCCGTCGGGATCCTCAAGAGCCACGTGGACGCCCCGCGCGTGCTGATCGCCAACTCCAATCTTGTCGGCAAATGGGCCACCTGGGAGCACTTTCGCGACCTCGAGCAGCGTGGTCTCATGATGTACGGTCAGATGACCGCCGGCTCCTGGATCTATATCGGCACGCAGGGGATCCTCCAGGGGACCTATGAGACCTTCGTCGAGGCAGGGCGACAGCACTTCGGCGGCGATCTCACCGGTCGTTGGATCCTTTCCGGGGGATTGGGCGGAATGGGAGGGGCACAGCCATTGGCGGCCACGATGGCGGGCGCCTGTTTTCTCGGGATCGAGGTCGATCGCGATCGAATGCAAAAACGCATCAAAGATAAGTACTTGGATGAGATGTATGAAGATTTAGATGAAGCTTTAAGTCGTCTCGATAAGGCCTTGAAAAACAAAGAATCTATCTCGATCGGCCTCTTGGGCAACGCCGCAGACGTCTATCCGGAGCTTTTGCGCCGTGGAGTCAAACCCGATCTCGTCACCGATCAGACCTCCGCGCACGATGAACTGGGCGGCTATGTCCCGAACGGGATGACGTATAATGAAGCGCTCGCGCTGCGGGCCGAGAATCCCGAGCGCTATCGTCAGGAGTCCTGGCGGGCGATGGGCGAGCAGGTCCGGGCGATGCTGGCCTTCAAGGGGTTGGGCATCCCGGTCTTCGACTACGGCAACAACATCCGCGCGCAGGCCAAAGAGCACGCGGGGGTGGAAAATGCCTTCGACTTTCCGGGATTCGTCCCGGCCTACATCCGCCCGCTCTTCTGCGAGGGCAAGGGCCCCTTCCGCTGGGTGGCCCTCTCCGGCGATCCGAACGATATCTACGAGACCGATCGCGTGATCCTGGAACTCTTTCCGGAGGACAAGGCGCTCGCGCGCTGGATCGAGATGGCACAGAAACGGGTGGCCTGGCAGGGACTCCCCTCGCGGATCTGTTGGCTTGGGCTTGGCGCGCGCGCCAAGGCAGGACTGGCCTTCAACGAACTGGTGAAGACGGGCAAGGTGAGCGCCCCCATCGTCATCGGCCGCGATCACCTCGACTGCGGTTCGGTGGCCAGCCCCAATCGCGAGACCGAGGCGATGAAGGATGGAACGGATGCCGTCGCCGACTGGCCGATCCTCAATGCCCTGATCAACGCGGTCAACGGCGCGAGCTGGGTCAGCTTCCATCATGGGGGAGGGGTCGGCATCGGCTACTCGCTCCACGCCGGCCAGGTGATCGTCGCCGATGGAACCGACGCCGCGGCCAAGCGCCTGGAGCGCGTCTTGACCTCGGATCCCGCGATGGGAATCCTGCGCCACGCCGATGCGGGATACGAGGAAGCCATCGAAGTCGCCAAAACCAAAGGCGTGAAGATCCCCGGCATCACGATGTAACCGCTGTTGTCATCCCGAGCGAAGTCGAGGGATCTCCGCTCGTTTGTCATCCCCGAATGGTGTAATCGGGGATCCAGTCGGTGTGATCCGTTCACTGTCATCCCGAGTGAGGCCTGAAAGGCCGAGTCGAGGGATCTCTGGTGTTGTCATCCTGAGCCCTTCGACTCGCGTTGCTCGCTCAGGGTAAACTCCGCGAAGGATCTCCTGCACATTCCGCTGTCATCCCGAGCGAGCGAAGCGAAGTCGAGGGATCTTCGCCGGATCTGGTTGTCGGGCTCGGTGCCTCCGGCGGCGACCCCTTTCACGGACGCGCGGGCGGCGAACCCACCTCATTCCGGCCCACCTCTATTGTATTCTTGTTGCAGGGCCGGCTGAGGTCTCCACCTCCCGCGCGCCGAGAAGGGTCCCCGCCGCCTCCCGGCAATGAGCCCGAAAACCACATCCGGCTACGATCCACCATTTGACGTGCACCTGAAGATATCGTTATCGAATAGCGATGAAAGGCGATATGACATACAGACACATGCGTTCCAGCGACGCCGGTGCTGTTTCGATTCATCCCGATGTCACTCAGTTTGGAGTGATAGCGCTTCAAATCGTGCATCGAAGCAGTTTCGAAAATGCTCTGGGGGCTCATGCGGTGATCGTTAAGCGATCGCCTTATTATCGCCGTGCCATCACTTTGCGGTCGCATAACCAACGCATTTTGATCTTTGTTGGAGTGATTTTGCTCCAAAAAAACACAAGTGCTTCGCGATATTCGCCGGCTACGGCGTTTTACGTTGAGCCCACCGCAGCGAAGCGCTAATTGTATTCCAGCCTAACCCATTGTCTGATGCTGTGTGAGAATAACGCCTTCGGAGAAGGCGTCGAGAAGATTACGGTTAAATCCTCGCTCAATGCGATCTCGTATTACGAGAAGCTGGGCTTCAAGCGCGAGGGTGATGTGCAAGAACACGAAGGGATCAGTTATGTGGCGATGTTGTTCGAAAATAAATGCTGCCATTAATCTGTCTTGATCGTGGTTGGCGAAGATTGATCTGATCGATATAGTTTATTGATTGTTGATCAAATGGAAAAAGGAGATCTGTTATGAGGGTTAAGTCTTTTTCAATTAGTAAATACCGTAGCATTACTGAGGCGAATAGGTTGCCAATAAATGATTCAACAATTCTAATCGGTCCAAACAATCAAGGAAAGACAAATATATTGAGAGCGTTTGTGACGCTGCTCTATATTTTGAGAGGAATGCACGGAGGAATGAGGAACAGACTTCGCCTGGGAATGAATGCGAGGAGGTATTATGATTGGGAAACCGATTTCCCCATTTCATTAAGAGAAAGAGAGAAGGGGTCGCAATGTACGGCATTTACACTGGAACTGGAAATAGACGATGATGAAAGGATAGAATTTAAAAAGATGATTGGGCGCCCAACAGATCCCCTACTAAAAATCAAGGTTAAGATCGGAAGGGAATCGTCTCCACAGCTAAGTGTTGTAAGGAGAGGGCCTGGTGGGGGAAAACGTTATGCAGAGAAGTCTCAGGACATCGCAAAATTTATAAGTGATCGATTAATATGTGTTCATATCCCTGCAATTAGAACTGAGAGATCTGCTTTAGAAATTGTTGAGGGTATGGTTTCGCGTGAACTGTCCGTACTTGAAGAGGATCCGCAATATCGGAAGGCAGTTAAAGCTATTGAATCTAAGCAGATGCCTGTTCTAAAGCGAATATCCAATACAATTAAGTGTACACTAAATGATTTCTTGCCTAACATAAGTGATGTTGATGTAAAAATCTCAAGGGAACGACGCTCTAGAGCGTTGAGAGAATCATGTGATGTAATAATTAATGATGGTGTGCCAACATTGTTGGAAAATAAAGGCGATGGGGTGAAGAGTCTTGTCGTAATGGGGCTCATGAGGCACGCTTCTGAGCAAAGCGCTGTGAAGAAAAACTTGATTCTTGCTATTGAGGAGCCCGAGTCGCATCTACATCCAACGGCGATTCACAGGTTAAGGCGGGTTATAATGGAGTTTTCTGGTAAACGACAGGTGATTATCTCAACGCATTGTCCTCTGTTTGTTGATAGGGAAAACCTGGCTTCTAATATTGTTGTGTCGGGAAGGAAACCAGTGCCAGCGAAGGATATTGAGAGTATTCGAAATGTCTTAGGTGTTCGCGCGGCTGACAATCTAATGCATGCAGAGTTGATATTGGTTGTTGAGGGAAGAGATGATGAGAAATCGATAGGGGCTTTGTTAAAACATTACTCAAGTCGAGTGCGTAATGCATTTCACAATGGGACATTGGTAATTGAGCCGGTCCATGGAGTAGCAAAATTGCCGTATAATCTGAATTTGCTTAGAACAACGTTATGTAGTTACCATTGTCTACTGGATAACGATCAGGAGGCGCAAAACGCTTATTGTACAGCAGAGGGGGATGGTTTGATAACGCCGGCTGAAGTCACTTATACGAAATGTAGAGGTATGACCTTTTCTGAACTCGAGGATTGGTATGATGTAAATATTTACAAAGTGATGATCAGTGAAAAATATGGCGTTTCTATTGGATCTGCTAGTTCTAGAACGAGGAAACAAAAGTGGTCTGAATGGATGAAGAGGGCTTTTGATGATCATGGGAAGAATTGGACTAGGGATGCAAAGAAGGTTAAACGTGAAATTGCAGAGATAGTGGCTTCAAACCCAGAGGGGGCTTTGAATAAATATGGTGTTCCAGTGTTTCGGAATTATCTAAGCGCTATTGAAGAGAAGCTTGGGGTGGGCAACTAATAATCTATTGAGCATGAGTCAAGTGAGCGATGTGAGAGAACCCCATCAGACGGAAGAGTGAGATAATATGCCCATCACCACCAAACAACTCCTCGGCATCATGGACCTCAACGAGGCCAAGCGGATCAAAGAGATATTGGCTGAACGCGGGGTTGCCATTGAGCTCGGGCATAACAAGCAGACCTGCACGCGGGGGTGTCGGGTGACGGTCGAGGTTTGGGGTGAGTTAGAGGATTTGCCGAAGATTCAGGAGCTGCTGCGCGAGGAGCAGGCAAAACTCCTCGAGGATCTCGACTTCGATCCCGAGCAGAGCGCCGAAGTCTTCGACGCCAACAAGGAGACCGCCGTCTGTCCCGCCTGTGGAACCCGCTTTTCCACCGATCTCAAAGAATGCCCCGACTGTGGTCTGGTCTTCGTATCGGAAGACGGAGCAGGATGAGGAGTGATGGGAAAAAACAATAAGACCCCGGGAGGAATATCGATGCATCGACGTCTCGTTCTTTTTTTCCTCATCGTCATCGCTGCTGTCGGGATCGTGGGGTGCGCGACGAAGAAGGCGAAGGAAGTGTCGTCGCCGGTTCGGCCGGTCGGACCGGCGACGGACGTCCGGACGGTGAGAATCTATCACACCGGCGAGTCGGTACCATCCCATCGTACGATCGGTTCGATCAAGGCGGTCGCGCCGACGGGGGCTTCGCGCGCCGAGCTCAATGGGCGATTGCGACAGAAGGCCGCGGCCCTCGGGGCCGATGCGGTGATCGACGTGCGGTACTCGAACGAGATGGCCAGTGCCGCTGCGGGAAGGTTATCGTGCCAAAAGGGACAGCACGAATGTTATCACGTCGGGTCGAATACGATCTATCGCCCCAAGGTCTCAGGGACGGCGGTTCTTCTGGAGCCCCGTCAAACGGGGCAGGGTGAGGAGTGAGAGGAGGGCCTGTCCAAATGCCGGATATCATCGCAAAGAACATCTCCACCCCCGATCGCACCTGGACCTTCCTCGACGGAAGCACGCGATCTGTTGTGATCCTCGATTCCGTCGCGATCGGGCGGGGCGAATACCGTCCCGGATGGCGATGGTCCGAGCACGTGGGGCCGCTTTCGGGCAAGCCGGCTGAAGCCCATATCGGCTCTATCCTCTCGGGCCGGATGGGGCTCAAAAGTCCGGATGGCCAGGAAGTCACGGTCGGTCCAGGCGACGCCTTCGAGCTGAAACCGGATTGCGATGCCTGGGTGATCGGCGACGAGCCCTGCATCGCCCTCGATGTTGTGAAATCGATCTCCCCGAGTTCAGAGCGCTGATTCAGAGAACCGAAACCGAAACCGAAAACCGAGTTCTGAGTTCTCGTCTCTGTTGTCGGTTCTCCGTTCTCCGAATCTGCTCTCCGTTTTCCGTTTCTCCATCCTTTCCCCCTGCCTCTATTTGCAGCACCGCTGCTGCGTTTTTCGGCACCACAAACAGCGTAACTCCCTGAAATTTCATTGGCACGCTCCGTGCATTCTGTTGATGGCGGGTCTGCTTGGTGTCCGGAATGATCACCATGATTGACCAGGTACACAGAAAGGTGTACACTTGCCATGAAACGACGAGAGCTTGAGCGACAATTGAGAAGACTCGGCTGGTGGTTTCTGCGGTCGGGCGGAAAGCACGATGTGTGGACAAATGGCGAATGTGATGAGTTTGTTCCGCGACATAATGAAATCAATGAACGGCTTGCGAAAAAAATTCTCAAGACGGTGAAGGAAAATAGAGGGAAGTGATGCGTCGGGAGGATGCCATGTTTCGAGGACGGTTGAACAAAGAAGGGCGATGGTGGATCATTGAGGTTCCGGATCTTGATCTGATGACACAGGGGCGCACAAAAGAGGATGCCTATGAGATGTTGGTAGATCTCCTTCAGACGGCGACGAATGGAGATGGGTTTAGGCCGGATATTGCTCGGTTTCGAAACAATACATTTCTCCTTCGGGGGCGGGACGAACAGAGCGAAAAGGATTTGATCGCGCTCCTGTTGAAACGGCAGCGTGCACGGGCCGGGCTGAGTCTTACGGATATGATGCGGCTGCTCGATGCGAAATCAAAGAATACCTATGCCCGCTATGAACATGGCGAAGCCGTTCCCAGTCCCATAATGATGGAGAAGATACTGGGCGTTATGGGGCTGACCTTTGAAATGCGCGTGCGGAGCAAGGAGATGGGAGAGGAATCCACCGCAGGTTGATGCTGCCTCCATTTGCAGCACCGCTGCTGCGTATTTCGGCACCGATATCGACGTAACTCCCTGAAATTTCATTGGCACGCTCCGTGCAATCCCTTTCCGTTGACAGCCCATGCCGGGTTGCCTAGAGGAGGGGAGGGAATATGGTGCGGAAAAAGGGGAGTGGAACGAAGAGGTCACGAATTGATACGCCGATCGATGAGCTCGATGCGAGGGAGACGATGATGCATTACAATGCGGTGCTGATGGAGGACTTGCGATCCAAGATGGACCTTGTTCTCGAAAATGCAGAGGATGCGACGCGAGGACTCAGTCAGAAGATCGACTCTCTACGGTGCCATATGGATCAGCGCTTTATGCTGGTCGAAAAGGCTATCCGATGTAATAAGGATGAGATTGAACGGCTCAGGGGTTGCATGGGCATCGTGGAGGTGAAGCTTGATCGATTAGCCAAACGCTACGATGCTCATGAGGGACGAATTGAGTTGCTGGAAGCCCACAGCTGATCGTTGTGGAACAGGAAGAGTTGTGAACCATCACGCGGATGAGGAGCCGGTATGAACATCGAAACGCTGTCGGTCGTCATCGGATATTTGGCACGCGGATTGGAAGCGACCGGGGTCGCGATCATCATCGTCGGCGTCTTCTATTCTCTCATTCGATATATCAAGAATCTCGTGGCCAAGGATGCGGACTGCTATCAGGTCTTCAAAGTTGGGCTGGGAAAGACCATCCTCTTGGGCCTCGAGGTCCTCATCGCCGCCGATATCATCAGTACCGTCATCACCGACCTCAACTTTTCGCAGGTCGCCACGCTCGGCATCGTCGTCCTCATCCGAACGCTCCTGAGCTTCTCCCTCCAGATCGAGGTCGATGGGCGCTTGCCCTGGCGGCGCGGCGCGTGATCATGCGGGTCGAGAAAACCCGTGACACTGGCAGAAAAGCATGTAAATTCACCACATTATGACGAAGAACCTCCTGATCACCAATATCGCTCGCCTCGTGACGATGGTTCCGGGAAAGGATCGCGAAGGTCCCCTGGGGGTCATCGCCGATGCCGCTGTGCTCTGTGAGGGGGACCGCATCGCCTGGGTGGGTCCGCAATCCGAAGTGCCCGAGGGCGATCATCGTCGGTTCGATACGGGTAGGGCTATCGTCCTGCCCGGCCTCATCGATTGCCATACGCATCTCGTCCATGGCGGTTCGCGTCAGAAGGAATTCAAGCAGCGTTCGGAAGGGATGAGCTATCAGCAGATCGCCGCCGACGGCGGGGGAATTCTCTCCACCGTCAGGGCGACGCGCAGTGCCCCTCGCGAGGAGCTGGAGCGGTCGGCATTTGCGCGCCTGGACGAGGTCCTTGCGCGCGGGGTGACGACGCTCGAGATCAAGACCGGATATGGCCTCGATGCTGAAACCGAAGCCAAGATGATCGATGTTATCGTGCGTCTCTCCGAGGCACACGCGATCTCCGTTCTCGGCACCTTTCTCGGGGCGCATGTGGTCCCCGTCGAATATCAGGAAAATCGAGCCGGATATATCCGCATGCTCATCGAACAGATGATTCCCGCCGCGACGATCACCGATGTGATGGCGGGCTGCGATATCTTTGTTGAGGAAGGGGCTTTCACCGTCGACGAAGCGCGTCAGATTGCCGAGGCCGCTCATCGAGAGAACCTTGCTCTTCACCTGCACGTCGATCAGTTTGGCGATGGCGGGGGCGCGCGTTTGGCCGCCGAACTCGGTGCCGCGAACGCCAGCCACCTCGACTATACGGGTGAGGCGGGCATGCGGGCGATGCAGGAGTCGGGGGTCGTTCCGGTCCTGCTTCCCGGGGCGAGTTTCTTCACCGGTGGGGGGCATTATCCGGACGCGCGACGCATGTGTGAGATGCCGCTGCCCATCGCCATTGCGACCGACTACAACCCGGGCACGACGCCATCGCTCGATCTCATGCTCAATGCCTCGATCGCGGTCACGCAGATGAAGATGACCTGCGACGAAGCCCTGCGCGCCATCACCTGTCATGCGGCCCAAGCATTGGGGCTCTCGGATCGTGGCGCGATCGATGTGGGCTTGCGCGCAGATTTCGCCTGCTTCGATGCGCCGGATGAATACTACCCGCTCTATCGTTACGGCATGAACACCTGCTCGGGTGTTGTTATCGGCGGAAGGAAGGTGCGATAGATGAGGTCTCTCCTCTCCCTTTTCATCCTCTGTCTCTTCGTCCTCTCGACGGTCATGGCTCCTCCACTTTTCGCCAGCGAGAAGAAGGGAAAACTCGAGTCGTTTGAAGAGGCACTCGAGGCGCCGAAGTCGGAGGAGAAGAAGAGCATCACCACCGAGAGCAAGAGCGACCTGTCGGGCGGCGAGGTGGCCACCATCGGTCTCATCCAGGTCTTTGCCAATCTCTTCCTGGCGGGCTTGCTCCAGACGGGTTCGGACAACTGGGAGGATCTCTACTTCGAGCTCAAGGCGAATGAGTCTCCGGCATTGCCGACCTTTCGCCTCGAGGGGGCTTATCAGTACCTGACCGATAAACTCAACGGGGTTTCCGGTCGGGTGGAGGCGGGCTATCTGATGCTCGGGGCCGATGTGAACTACACGCAGTATTTTGAGAACGATCCGAAACACGATCTCAAAATCCTGGGCGGGCATTTTCTCCTGCGCACGCTCTTTGCAGACTTCATCGGCATCAATCTGGCGCTGGGCGCCAAACAGATCTGGGGTCAGCGGCGCCACACCGGCTTCGAATTCGGCCTGCCCATATACCTCTTCTTTGGCAAACACTTCATCGTCGATGCCCAGCCCTATTACGCCATTATACGGGGCAAAAATGTGTACGATGTTCAGGGGGGCGTGTCCTATAAGTATAAGTGGTTCGGCGTGCGCGCTGCCTATCGGGCGATCAACACCGAGGGCCAGACGCTCCACGGTCCGCGCGCGGGGCTCTTCGTGCAGTGGTAGGGCCGCATATCGGGCTTTTTCGGCGATGGGGAAAGGGTTGACACCCCGGGGGCTTTTTGAGCATAGTGCGCGCTCAAAATCCGGGTCATTTGGGGCTGTAGCTCAGCTGGGAGAGCACGACACTGGCAGTGTCGGGGTCAGGGGTTCGAGCCCCCTCAGCTCCACCAAAGGTCCTTCGAGAGTTATCTCGGGGGGCTTTTTTGTGTGCAGATCGAGCCACGAGGTCGAGGGTTGCTCGCCTCGCGGCTCGCGTCGCCCAAGGATACAGCGCGTCCACCCGCCTGACGGCGGGTCCCCGGCCGCGCTGTTCATTGGGTTCCGCGCCTTCCGCTTCGCGGGAGACACGGATGGCGATCGACTCCCTTCGGCTCCACAACAAACCTCCTTCGGGAGGACTTTTTATTGAACGGGGTATCGGTGTGATTTCTTCTACGGCAGGATGAGGGCGCTTGAGAGGGCAAACGCAGGCTGTGCGCATCCCATCCACGCCGACGGTGCGAGGTCGGTGGCGAGAAGAAGATCTTCCCCGGAAGACGCCGCGTCGTTGGCCCAGTCCATGATGGCGGGGGCGGCTTGTTGGAGGACGGTTGTTTGGGCGATCTCCGCCGGGTTCTCTTCGGGGTCTGCTGTGGTCGGAGCGGCGGCGGTTGCAAGGAGTCCCGATTTCATCAGGGCTTGGCGGGCATCGGGAAAACGCTCGGCGATGGTATCGACGGCAACGTCGATATGAATGCCCTTTTTTCGATACGCCTGCAGGCGTTCGATGAGATCGTCGGGAGTCACGGCATAGAAGCGATCGAGAAATGCGTTCAGCGTGGGAGCGGTCTTGCTGCGCTGCACCTGCCGTGCGAACGAGGTGATAAACTCCCAGTCCGGCTTCATGTGCCAATACAGGACGTTCGCCGCGCGGAAACGGAAGGGTGATTCCTTTCGTTCAATTTGGTTGAGATGGCCTAAGAGCTGTTTGAGCGTTCGTTGCGGCACGATCGGCGGGAGGTTCTTCTGGAAAACGGATTTTGACGCGTGATGATCGAAACCATGCACGCGCAGGATTTCGAGCGCGAGCAGGCGTCCCGAGAGTGGGCCCTTGAACGGGCTGAGCGATACCGCGCTCGGCGATAGACGCCGAAGTCGTGCAAGCGCATCCAACGGTACGCGCTTCTCGTCTTTCCATTCATGCATCACGATGCGGGTGATTTCGTTCGCGTCCCATTGCATCTTCACAAGTGCGTCAAACCAGTTTTTCAGATGTATGCGCTGTGCTTCTTCCCCATCGTTGGTCTCGGCAGATGGCGTGGTGCGAATCACGTGGGCGAAGACCCGTGCGAGGACGACCCTCCAGAGATCGGTTTTTTCGCGTATGAGCAGGGCCAGCGGATCCGTCTCCAAACGCTCGGCGGCCAATTGAAGAAAGGCGTCACTGTTCGGGGGAGGGAGGGTCGAGGCGGATCTCGTGTTCTGTCCCATGAGGGCTGTGGTCACGCGCTGTCCGATGATGCGTCGCACGCGCTGGGAGGCGACGCGTTCGGCTTCCTTTGAACGCTGGCCGTGATCGCGATGGAACAGGCGCTGTGCCTGTGCATCGACAAAGAGCGGAGAGAAGGCGACGTCCTTCGCCCAGCGCAGCCACTCGGTCGTCGAAGTATCGGCGGTCGGGACGTGCGCATCGATGAGGGCGGGTGCGGGCGGCGGACGGAAACGCTCATATGCCTGGCGCGCGCATGTCGCGGGATCGCGGTGTTCGTTCCCTGACGTAAGACGTTTGAATTCCTGCCAGATCTTGAGCAGGGCGCGGCATTGTTCGCCCTGTGGTCTTCCCTGGTCGAGTTCATTTCGAGCGGCGTCGATATGGTGACGCAGATGCGGAGGGAAGGCCTGCGAGCGGATGCCGAGGCTCAAGATGCTGAGGACCAGGCTGGTATCGTTGTCGATCGATCGATTCATCGTACCGCAGATATCGGCGACAGGCCAAAAAAGTTGCGCGATATTTCAACGGCATTCCTCAGCCCTGCAACGCGGTGGTGAGAGACGCTTCCACCGCGACGGCCTTCTCGGTGACCTGTGCGAGGGCTTGTTCAGCACGGTTTCGGGTCTCCTTCGTCCACGCCGCATCCGCAATCCCCTGCAGGTTGATGAGAACATTATAATAGGCGCCCCAGGCGGCAGCTCGGGCCATGAGGCCGGCCACCCCGGCATCGGAGAGGGAGTTCGGGTTGCCGCGTTCGGCGACGGCCTTGGCCAGATCCAGCATCGCCGGCGCACGTTCGAGCGTGCCCAGCGGTTCGAGCGTGGCCTTCTTGTTGGCCTCTTCGATGGCGGCTGTGCGTGCGGCCTTCTGCTCGTCGGTCTGCTTCGGCATCGAAAAGCAGTCCATCACGGCGTTGAAGGCGTCGGTGTCGTCATCGATCGCGGCGAGCTGTTGGGCCACGAGTGCATGTGCTTCGACGCCCACGCGCTCCATCTCCTCGCGATGCTCCTCGAATCCCTTTTTCTCGAAGGTGAGTGCGGCGACCATCGAGGAGAGGGCGCCGGAGAGGGCACCGGCAAGGGCTGCCACCGATCCGCCGCCGGGGGCAGGGGAGTTCGATGCGAGTTCATGCGTGAAGCCGATGAGCGTCATGTTCGCCAGCGGTGCCGCCTTTTTGAACCGCTCCTCGATGATCTTCTGCTGCGGATCGAAGGGGGCGACATCGCTGAGCCCCAGCGAGCGGATACCGGTGCGGATGATCTCCGCTTCCGATGCCCCCGTCGAGGCGTTCTGTTTCGTGAGGAAGTAGAGGCCGGCCTCCACGAGGACGCGCTTGGGGAGCATCCCGACGACCTCGCTGCCGGTCACGCGCGCGCCGAGTTTTGTGGCCAGTTCGCAACAGGCGTCGAAGACACGGTGGACGGGTGCGGCATCCAGATCGAGGATATTCACGGTGATCTGCGCGCAGTTGTACTCGGGGATGAGCCAGCCGGTTCCTTGCACGCCGGTGAACATCCCCGGCTCGCGTTCCTTCGTGCCGTCCGATTTCACGATGGGATTGCCCTCCGCGTCGCGCTTGAGGCGTCCGGTCTCGCGAATGGTGAAGGCGATCTCCTTGGCGACCTTCACGCTCGTCGAGTTCAAATTGATGTTGTAGGCGATGAGGAAGTTGCGTGCGCCGATGGCGGTGGCGCCTGCCTTGGCGTTGAAGGCGGTCGGGCCGAAATCGGGCTTGAACTCCGGTTTTTTCAGCTTCTCCTCAAGGGCTTCGTATTCGCCGACGCGGATGTCGGGCAGCCGCACGCGCTCCGGCCGCTGTGCCGCCTCGGCATAGAGATAGACCGGAATGCCCAGCTCTTCGCCGACGCGCGCGCCGAGCTTCTTGGCCAGCTCCACGCATTCTTTCATCGTCATGTCGGAGATGGGCACGAAGGGGCAGACATCGCAGGCCCCCTGGCGCGCGTGTTCTCCCTTATGGTGACGCATGTCGATGAGCGCGGAGCCCGTCTTGATCGCCTGGAAGGCTGCTTCCAGTACCGCTTCGGGCTGGCCGGCGAAGGTGAAGACGGTGCGGTTGGTCGCCGCCCCCGGATCGACGTCGAGCAACTCCACGCCGGAAATGACGCGCACGGCATCCGCGATCGCTTCGATGATGGCGGGGTCGCATCCTTCGCTAAAATTGGGAACGCATTCGACGATCTTCATGAGGGCTCCTTGTCCTGAGTTTCGGCTGCAACCCTATTGAAACGCATCCCGAAACGCAAGGGGGGGCAGAAACGAAAACGGCCCCCCGAAGAGCGGGAGGCCGTAGAAATATGACGAACGTTGCCTTTGTCATCCCCGCGAAAGCGGGGATCTCGATGTGCCGTAAGAAGCGAGATTCCCGCCTTCGCGGGAATGACACCCTAGATGTACATTCCGGCCGTGGGCAGGACCGTCGCCGCGCCCGCGCCATAGAGCCCGGCAGAGTTCTCCCACGACGTGTCGAAGCTTTGTCCGAGTGGAACTCCCGTATCCATCTGTGGAAACAGGTTGTCCGGCATGCCGGTATCATCGACGAATTCGGCTTCAACGTCATGTGCCGCTTCGACGACGAGCGGTGCGCCCATGGCCGATGCGGCACCTTGTCCGGTCGTGTTTCCCGGTGCCTTCTCGCCCTCACCGCCCGTACCGTTTGCAACCGGCGGCGTGCTTCCGCCCGTCGGATCCTCGAGCGGTGTTACGGTCAATATTCCATCGGCATCGATGTAAAGGCGAACGTTTTCGAGCAATAGGCGTTTTTTGCCGTTGCTCTGTTCGTCATAGGAAAGGTTGGAGCAATAGGGGCCTTCATTGAGGCGTACGCCATGTCCATATTCATTGATGATCTCCACATGGCCGCGCAGGATCGCATTGCGGAGATGGACCTTGCCCGAAATAGAGAGTGATCGCAGATCCTTCATCGAGGGGCGACCGAAGGCTTCACGCGTCTTCGGGAGCATCGTCCATCCACTCCACCCGGTCAGTTTGATCTTCGGCGGGATCGGATTGTCGATGAGCGGGATCATCTCGCCGGTCTCGGCATCGATGCGAAAGACATCGCTGTCGAAAAGATAGACCACATCGCCCGGCGTCTTTGCCGCTGTGAATTCAGTCCAGCGATCGTCTGCGCTGGCGTTGAAGATTTTTACGCCGGGGAGTTTGAGGATCACGGAACCGATGGCGCCTTCGAGATGGCGCACCGGAATCGCCTGGCCATGAACCGTAACGACCTTGTGGTTTGCAATCGTCGTCGGGAGCAGCAGTTCGCGCAGGGCCTCTTCGCCCTGTTCCTCCTTGTACGCCGTGAGCAGCTCAATGATCTTCGGAATATTGAGATAGACGGTATTCGTGTTGAACGGCTGCGATCCTTCGTCGGGTTTCAAGCCGATCGCTTCAAAGGCATCGGTGTCTTTGGCCTGGTTGCGTTCGATGATCTGAATCTTTCCGTCGATGATGACGAAGATGCCGCCCTTGGCATCGAGCGCTGTGCGATCGGTCGAGATCATCGCGGCAGGGATGCCATCCCGGGCGATCTTCGCGGCGATGGCGGGGTCGGGTTTGGCCTGTTTGCCGTCGCCGTTGCCGATGACGAGGATGTCGGTTCCGGCTTTTGCCAGCTCCTCCAAACGCCCCGAAGAAAAGAGTTCGTAGAGGATCTGCCCGTGTCCGCCTGGTCCCAATTCCGTATCCATGTTTCCGGTCTTCACCGGCAGGAGGGTGCGCGTATCTATCTTCGGGAAGCCGTGTTGGATGATCTCGTCGTCGATGATCAGTCCCCGGGACTCGAGGTTGGCGCGGTTAGTCAGCCCTGTGCGACTGAGGGCGCGCTGCTCCACCGTGGGGGCGTCGAGGAAGGCCTGGAAGCCATCGCGCGTGATCGTGCTGTTGAGGGGGAAGACGCGGACGGATTTGAACTTTTGGCCCAGCGCGGCCAGCGTGCGCATCTTCGCCTCCATGATCGACATGCTGGCCTTGATTTCGCCCCGCTCCGTGGAGACGGTCACCGGGATGAGGATGCCCGTCGCCTTCGAGTGGTGTTGCGTCGGATCCAACCCCATGCTCGAGCCCAACCCCCCGTTGAGTTCGAGCATGGCGACCGAGAGATCCTTGGCCTGTTCGATGAGTTCCGCATCCTGTCGAAGCTGCCCGATGTCGAGGACGTGCTTCGCGTATAGATCGGGACTCATCTGCGTCAGGTAACCGATCTGCGGATCATTGAGGTCGATCGTGTTGGCGGCCTGTCCGAGGTTCCGCAAAAATCGGCGGAAATGGTCGAGGAAATAGGCGGCCTCGTGTTCTGGGTAGGAGATCTGCGGATACTGATCCAGGTGCCGACGCATGATGCTCATGAGCGTGTCCATGACGCGGCGTTCAGCGGCGGCGCTCGTCGCAAAGCGCTGGGCGCGACGCTGGAGCGCCAGGGTTCCGTTGAGCGTCCCGACGAGCAGGTGATAGCTCACGGGATCTTGGAGGGTGAAATGGTCTGAGGCCTCGCCTTCTTGCAGAAAGGCCATCGCCCCGAGAAGGGCTCGCTCCGAGGCGGCCTCAGGGTGGCCGATGGTGCTCGCCAGCGCATCGGCCCGATCCGGTCCGATCGCCTTCCGGTTGTCCTTGATGTAGGTGATGAAGGGGGGGGTGAGACGGGTAGGATCGAAGTCACTCATGCGGAATTTCTCCTCTTTTTTGTTCTGTCGCGAAACGCTGGAAATTATCCGACGCACGTCTGATCCGGGGAGTCCTAACAGTTATACGCCGCTTTTGTCAAGGTGAGGGCTTCAGATGGAGGGTGAAGGTGCTGCCGACGCCCGGGGTGCTCGCCACCGCGATAGAGCCGCCCATGGAATGGATGATGTGTTTGACGATGGCCAATCCGAGGCCGGTACCTCCCTGGCGACGGCTGCGCGCCTTTTCAACACGGTAGAATCGCTCGAAGAGGCGGGGAATCTGGTCGGAGGGGATGCCGATGCCTTCGTCCTCGATCTCGATGAGAACCTCGTTATCTTCTCGTCGAGCTCGGATCCAGACGCGGTCGTTTGCATCGCTGTACTTGATGGCGTTGTCGACGAGGTTGACGATGGCCTGCTCGGTCAAAATGGCGTTGGCCATGATCTCGATGCTCGGATCGATTTCGGTGAGGAGGGTCATCTGTTGATCGTCCGCTTTGGGTCGGCAGATTTCGATGGCCGAGGTGATGATATCGCCCAGTACGATCGACTCTAATCGAATGTCGTTCGATTCCTCATCCTGCTCAATGCGCGAGAGGCTGAGCAGATCGCCCACGATCGCGCGCAGCCGTTTGGCGTGACGTCCGATGATCCGAAGAAAATCCTGTGCCCGGTCGGGGTCATCCAGGGCGCCGTCGCGTAGCGTTTCGACGAATCCGATGATGGCGGTGATCGGCGTCATGAGTTCGTGCGAGACATTGCCGACAAATTCACGCCGCATCTGCTCGAGTTTTCGGATGGTCTGGAGGCGCGATTCGATCTCTGTAGCCATCTGGTTCAGCGAATGGACGATGGTCTGGCATTCACGTGAGCCGATGCGCGGAAGACGATAGCTCAAGTCTCCACGCGAAAAACGCTGCGCTCCGTCCTGAATGACGCCCAGTGGTTGGGCGATGCGGCGTGTCGCGATCCAGGCGAAGATCGCTGTCAATGCGAGGATGAGCACGCCTGCCACAGCAAGGGTCAGGGCGAACAGACGCGGCGAGTGCAGCAGGGTCACCATCGGCATCGATGTGCGCACGATGGCGATGTGTGTGTCGTCGAGGCGAAGCGGCAGGGCGTTGTAGAGCATCTCCATCTGCGCGGTAGCGCTGTAGCGCATCGATTGTCCGTCTTGCCCCTCAAGCGCGGCGGTCACTTCCGGTCGGTCAGCATGATTGTCCATGTGCGCTGGATCGTGAAGTGAGTCGCATCGTACGGTCCCGGATTCACCGATGACGGTGATGCGCGTGTCGATCTTTGCTCCGATCGAGCGACAGCGTGCCTGGAGCCGTGTGTCATCATCGGTCAGGATTGCAGGCCGCAGTAGGTCGCGTACGAGAAGCGTCTGAGTTTCGAGGTTTCGGGCGGTGGTGCTCTTGGCGAATGAGGTGAACGCACCATAGGCGAGCACGCCGAAGGCGATGACGGCGATGAGGACGAAGATGAGGCTGATCGGATAGAGTTGCCAGAGCAGGCGCTTGCTGGTTCGCATCAACGCTCCTGAAATCGATAGCCGACGCCGCGTACGGTTTCGATGAGTTGTCCCGTTGCTCCCAGCTTGCGGCGCAGGCTCACGATCTGGACGTCGACCGAACGGTCGGTCACCGGATAGCCTTCGCCTTTGACCGCCAGGATGATGCGATTGCGCGTGAAGACATAGCCGGGGTGCTGGGCGAGAAAGGAGAGGATGCTGAACTCCGTTGCCGTCAGTTCGATTGAGTGCTCTTCCACCGTGACCGAGCGTCGGGCCGGGTCGATGGTGAGCGAATTGATGACGATCGGTTTCTCGATGTTCGTGGTCGATTCCTGCTGGCGCCGGAAGACCGCCCGGATGCGGGCGATGAGCACGCGCGGGCTGAAGGGTTTGGTGATGTAGTCGTCCGCCCCCAGTTCCAGGCCCGAGACGATATCCGCGTCCTCGACCTTGGCGGTGACCATCACGATCGGAATGCCGGCGGTCTTGTCGTTCTGTTTGAGGCGACGGCAGACCTCCAGGCCGTCGATGACCGGGAGCATGAGGTCCAGCACGATCAGATCCGGCGGAGCCACCGCCACTGCTTCGAGCGCGGTCGGCCCGGAATCGACGCAGGTGACGTCGAAGCCATCGCGTTCGAGGTTATAGCGCACCAACTCCTGAATGTCCTCCTCGTCATCCACGACGAGGATGCGTCGTTTGGTCACCAGATATCTCCCTGTTTGGTGGTGGAGAGCCTACACCGAACAAAAAGGGGAGTGCAAGAATGTCATTGTCCAACGGAAATACTCACTTCGCCTGTGTGGCGGAATGGGCGGCGATGGCCTCTGCAAGGGCGGCGTTTGCTTTCGTGGCTGGGGCGAACCCCTTCGAGACGATGCGGCCAGGGCCCTTGTAATGCATGAACCACGTCTCGATGATCGTCGTGACTCCCGGGTATTTCGCATTCAGTGCCGCAATGGAATCGAGGGACGCGAATGCGGTGCCGGGCATGACGGCGATGAGTTTGTCGTCGCGTTCACCGGTGTCGGTGAGGGTGAGCACGCCGATGAGTTTTGCCCGCACGACGCTGCCGCGTTCGGCAGGTCCGCCGATGACGAGCACATCGAGCGGATCACCGTCGCCTCCGGTCTCCGCTGACTGCACGGTCTGTGGGATGAAGCCGTAGTTTCCCGGATAGCCGAGATAGGCGACGACGCGCGGCTTGCCGTCCTTGCGCTCGATCTCGAGCTTTCCGGAGGATTGTTGTACCTCCCATTTCTCGTTCGTCCCGGCCGGGATTTCGATGAAGGCGTTCACGGTGCCATCGGCGTTTTTCGCCGCAATCTTTTCCGGAGGCACTCCCCATGCAGGGGATGCAAACGCGATGGCAATCGCAAGACCAATGATGCTATGCAGTACTCGTCTGGTCATGAAGGATGCTCCTTATTGTTTTTCTTCTGCCGATGGCACGGTGATTCGAACCGCCGGGATCAGATTGTCGTAGTCGCCGTTGTTGAGCATCGTCGAGAAACGCTTGTGATCGACGGTGAGCGGAATCGATGTGGACGGCGCATCTCTATAGGGGATCGTTACCGTCGCGGCAAGGTCGGGGTTGATTAGGTCGATGCGCATGTTGCGGTGGTCCTGCACCGTGAGCCCGATGTCCGAGAGGACCGCGGCGATCATCAGCTGAAGCGTTCGCTCTTCATCCTTGGTCAGCTGTCCTTGTGCGCAGTCTTCGACATACAGGCGGAGCAATTGGTGGTATTGAGTTTTTTCCGTGGAGGGGAGATTCGCATAGATGCGGAAGAGATTTTCGGTGGTCACCTCGGAGAATCGGCGCGAGAGGGGATGGCTCGCACCGCGCACCATGGTGCCACGCCGCATCATGGACAGGAGCTTCTGGCGCATGTCGGGATCGTTTATGAGCTGATCGTGTTCGGCGCGATCGGTATCAAGATAGATGCGCAAGGGTTTCTGATAGAGACTCTGATCCTCGTACATATTACAGAGCGTATTGATGGCGCCCTCGACCAATGAGCCGAGTGTCTTTCGCGTGAGGAGCCCCAGCGGCCCGTCGAAACCGAGTCGAGCCTGGAGCGGCGAGATAGCGAATTCGGTGATCACCTTGTCGATCGAACGCGCGATCGTCGAGTTGTCGGCATCCACACCCTGCGCGTCGGCGGTGACATAGTTGATCGCGCCCATCGCCAGGATGTTGCTGGTGCCGAAGAGAAATTTTCCGCGGAGGGTGAGCACCGGATTGCTCGAGCCGTTTGTGCCGACCCAACGAAGGACATTCTTTGGATTTGAGGCGACGTATCCCAGCGATTTCTTGCCGACGGCGGTGCCGACCATGGAGTAGGCGTAACGGCTCAAGGCCCGGTTGTAGTCGAAATAGTCCGGGTCGCTGCCTCCGTCGGACTGGATGAAGAACTGCATGCCGGTGGTCACCATTGTGGCCACCGCGCTTCCCTTTGCATCTAGGGCGATGAAGGGAATCTTCTGTGCCGCGGCATTGCCGAGGACCATCGTCGCCGGAATGAATCCCCACCAATGGGAGAAGCCGTCGAAGGCGTAGTCCTGCTCCCACGCGAAATCATAGTCGGCGTCGACGAGTCCAACATCCGCTACGGCGAGCACCCCGGAGCCGACCAGGACCGAAGGACGGTTGATGAAACGCGCATAGGCGTCGAGGCCCTTAGCAAGTCCGCGCTGTATGGTGCCCGTATAGACGGCCTGTCCGGCTGACTTCACCGATCCGCTGAAACCGCCGCCGATGAGCCCCAGCATCGCCATCAGTCCGGCATCCATGGGAAGGGATTGCGCGCGCAGGGCCGCTGCGCTCGGATCGATCAGGCTCAATCCCGAGAGAGAGGATTCAGCGATCTCTTCGCGTGCGGCATAGATATTGTACCCGCGTACGCCTCCCCAGGCGGTCAGCATGCCGCCGGTGAAGAGCAGACTGCAGGTCGGAATGGCAATGCCTTCTCCGACAAAGCCGCCGGACAGTCCCAGGCCGTAGCAGGCCAGCAGTCCGGCCGCACCGCCTCCGGCGGTGAGGCCCAGCTCGGAGGTGGCGTCCAGATCGTCGATGTGACCGAACGATGTCGTGAGCATCGCTTCGAATGCCTTGTCCTGGCGGGTGATGAGTTTGCCATCGGTGCAGAGCCGGTCAAACTGTGTGCAGATGCCACGTTCGAAGGTTTCGATGGCTTTTGTATCGGGAAATCTGCTTTTGATTTCGTCGAACTGTTCGATCGCCCGTGCCGGGTGTTCGCTCACAATATCGGCGAAGACGTGCGCCTCCGCGAGAAAGGCAACCAGCCCTTCGCGCACGTCAGTTGCGCCGGACACATCATCGCGGGCGAAGAGCTGTTCGGTCACATCGATCGGAACGGTTGCCGCACCGAGTTCAGTCCGAAATGGTGCGGCCGCGTTGTCGGAGTACTGGAAGAAGGGTGAGGCCAGATGATACGCGTCGGCAGTAATGGATCTGATTGCATCGGTGATGGCGTCGCGTTCATCACGGGGGGTTTCGGGAATGCTCGAGGCCTTTCGACGAACGATCTGGGTGAGCACGTCGAGCCACATCAGCGTTTCGGTACTCGACAACGGGGGCACAAAGACGTTATTTGCGTCGAGTCGGTTGTGCAGAAGCGAGAGGAAGTGGGCCTCAGTGACGTCCATGCGCTTGGGATCTGTCTGCTCCCGTTGCTGATGTCGATGGATCGAGAGCGCATAGGTCGGCAGCAGGAGACGCCAGCGCTCATCGCCCCGATCACGCAGAGCAGCGATGGTGGACAGGATATCCGGACCGTCCCAGGGCGCGGTCGACAGGGCATGGGCGCGCAGTTTGAGAAAGAGGGCGCTGGCCGCATCAGGCGCGATGTCGGCCGCGAGCTCGAGCTGCTCTGCGGCCAACGCTTCCGAACCGAATTGAAGGGCGAGACGGGCCAGACGCGTTCGTTCATTGAACCGATGACTCTCGGAGGATGTTCGATCGCCCGGTATCCATTCGGCTTCGGCGATTGTCAGCAGTTCGAGGACGGTCTGCTGGCGCTGTTCGCGCAGGAGTTCAAGGCGCGCCTTCTTTTCGGAGAGAAGCAGCTCGTATTCATGTGCGCGACCGATGGCGGAGAGACGAGGTCCCGCGATGGGGGCGAAGAGTGATCTGCCCCCCATCGATTGTTGGCTCTGTAATGATATGAACGCATCGGTCTCGCGCTTTTTTTGCGCGAGCGGTGGAATGGCGCGAGCGAGTTCGAGTTCTTCCTGGTGCAGATCGAGCGCCTGCTGATAGACCCGGTGGAGGGGATCGGCGGAAAAGTCGGATAAGGAGTTCGTCATCGGTTGCATCTCTTGAGCGAAAAGTGCTGAATCATTGTCAGCCGTGATGAGCTATGTGTACAAAATGATTGGGGGTTTGAACCAGTTTGGATTAGGTTAAATCTGTTCAGAAACGGTTAAAAAGGGGGTGTGGGCGAGGTATTGAGGGCATTTGCGACCTCATCCTTTTCATCGGAGAGGGGCAGTGCTATTCTTCGCCCTCACCGCTTATAACGCAGGAGTTTCCCGATGGATGTGAGTTTTGGCTGGGCATCGATGATCGGCGGATTGGCTTTTTTCTTCTTCGGACTGACCTCAGCGCGCCAGGGGCTGCAGCTGGCCGCCGGCGAGCGGTTGCGCGCCTTGATGGGAAGGCTCACGCAGAATCGCCTCTTCGCGCTGGGGCTCGGCGCGTCCATCACCGTCATGCTGCAGAGTTCGAGCGCGACGACCGTCTTACTCGTGAGTTTTGTCGAGACGCAGCTGCTCACGCTCGTGCAGGCCATCGGCGTCATCCTGGGCGCCGGCGTGGGCACGACGCTGGTGGTGGTCCTGCTCTCCTTCCAAAAGATCACGAGCTATGCGCTCTATCTCGTCGCGGGTGGAATGCTGCTCTCGCACCTGGGGCGCAGCCAGAAGATGCGCTACATCGGTTCGATCGTGCTCGGCTTTGGCATGATCTTCTTCGGCATGTACCTGATGTCGGCCGCGGCGGTGCCCCTGCGCGAGAGCCCTGCGGCGATGCAGGCGTTTACATTCCTCGCGAAAAATCCCCTGGCCAATCTCATCTTCGCCACGGTTTTCACTGGCATCGTGCAGGCCTCGGCCGCCACCATCGGTCTGGCCATCGCGCTCTCCTTCTCGGGTACCATCACGTTCGAGGCCGCACTCCCCATCGTCCTTGGCGCGAACATCGGTACGTGCATCACCGCGGGGCTGGCCTGTTTCGGGGTGGGGGTCGAGGGGCGGCGCGTGGCGGTGGCGCACGTGCTCATGAAGATCGTCGGCGCGATGATCGTCTTTCCCTTCCTCGGTGAGATCGCGCAGTTCATCATGCAGTTCAACGCGCATCTCTCGACGGATATGACGTGGATGCACCTGAGCACCAGCGGCGAGATCGCGCTCTCCCATCTGCTGTTCAACCTCTTTCTGGTGGTGCTCTTCCTCCCGTTCACCAACGTCGTTGTCTGGATGGTGAAAAAGATCGTTCCGCAACAGGCGCATCGGAAAGAGGCGTTTCGGCCGAAGTATCTGGAGGATGCGGCGCTGCCAACGCCGGCGCTCGCCTTCGCCCAGGTGCGGCGCGAGGTGATGCGCATCGCGCAGATTGCGCACGAGATGTTTGCCCACGTGCTCGATCTCTTTAAGGATGAGGAGGAGATCGACCGACTCGCCGAGAAGACGGCCAGCGCCGACGACAAGATCGATCTGCTCGAAAAAGCGGTGCGTTTCTATCTCGCGAAGATTTCACAGAAGATGCTCAATGAATCGCAGTCCATCCAGCAGGTCTCGCTCCTCATGATCGCCGGAGAGCTCGAGGATATCGGCGACGTCATCTCCAAGGAAGTCATTCTCCTGGCGCACAAGAAGCGGAAGAAATGGACGCGTTTTTCCGACGAAGGCTGGGTGGAGATCAAACATCTGCACGAACTGGTCTTGCAGAACTTCGATTTGACCATCTCGATGCTCACGCATCCTCACGAGGATATTGCGCTCAAGGTCATCCGTCATGACCATCACCTCAATGAGGTGGAACTGGAGCTTCGGCAGTCGCACCTGATGCGCTTGCACGACAAGATGCGCGAGAGCTTCGATACCAGCTCCATTCACCTCGATCTCATGAGCCAGTTTCGCACGATCAACGCCAAACTCGTGCGCATCGTCGAGATCGCCCGCGAACTGTCCTGAGCTGTCATCCCCGAGGGCACGAGAGTCTGTCATCCCCGAGGGGGTAATCGGGGATCCAGCCCTATTCTTTGATCTCCCCACACGCCCGTTCGAAGGTGTCGATCTCCGCGAGTTTCTCCATCGACTGCATGATCGTCGCGATGGCGAAGTCGAAGCTCGAGGCCTGGGCCGGATCGCCCTGCGCTCGGGCCTCTTCGAGGATGGCGATGAAGGGACTCAGGTCGGATGCGTACGGGGTGAAGACGCCGAGGTGCGTCGTGCAGAATTCGTGGCCAAGTTCATAGTCATAGGTGCAATCCTCCCAGATACGTTCCTGCAGCGCGATGTCCTCGGTGGAAAACATATAGCGCGTCGATCCGGAAGTGAATTGAACGCCTTGGGCGTCGATGCGGAAGGACCATCCCTTCTCCCGCTTTTGCTCGATGACGAAGGGTGGGACGGCCGGCGAGGACGTCGTTGGGTGTCGTTTATATGCGCTGCGACTCCGGAGTTCGACCGATATCTGCGGCAGCGCTGTGGCGCCACAGGCGAGCACGTCCTGCGCACGCGGCCATGCGAGGATGTGATTTGGCCGGGAGTCGCGCTTTCCAGGCGGTATGATCAGGTGTTCGGTGCCGCTGGCATCGACATAGATGCGCCAGCTGCCCTTGAGCTTTTCAGGACAAAAATAGGCGGAGCGGCGATCCGAGAGCAGCATCGTCACCGACGTGCCGTAGACGTCGCTGAACAGATCGCTCCCATTGCAGAAGCCATCGAGAAAATAGTCGATGTCATACGGAATGCGATAGGGGGTTATTTCCATGATGAGGGTTCCTTTCTGATAGTGGCTGTCAGATACCGCTCTCCGCAATTGCGGGTTCGAGGCGGGTTGGTTCTGCCGATTGCTCTCGCTGCTGTGTGCGCTCCGCTCGCCAGGTGAGGCTGACCAGGAGGGCGGCGATGCCGCAGCTGATGATACAGGTCCCGAACATCGCGGCCCATCCGGCGGCATCGGTGATGGCGGCCAGGCCCACGCCCGAGAGCATGGCGCCGATATAGCCGAAGAGTCCCGTCAGTCCGCAGGCGGCCGAGACGGCCTGCGGGGCGGTGATGCGCGAGACCTGCACGCCCCCCACGAGGTTCTGCGGGCCGTCGACGAAGAAACCGATGGCGGCGAGAAAGACGCAGGTGAGGGCGATGTTCTGGGGCCCGGCGAAACGATAGAAGCCGAGGATGCTCGCCGCCAACAGGACCAGATAGATGATCGTGATCGGGACGCAGCGGCCATGGAAGAAACGGTCGGCGATCCAGCCCGCGACGATGCCGCCGGGCATGCCAAACAGCGGCATGAGCGACCAGATGAGGGCGACGCGCACGGGTTCGATACCGCGGACGTCGTAGAGAAACTTGGTCGACCAATCCAGCGTGCCGAAACGGATGAGATAGACGAAGATGTAGGCCAGACAGAGCAACCAGATCGAGCTGTTCCCGAAGACGTAGCGTCGCAGGATCTGCCAATGGGTCAGGTGCGCAGGAACCTGCACCGGGGCCGGGTCGTTGCGATAGGTTTCAATGGAGGGCATGCCGATCGATTGCGGCCGATCGCGCAGCGTGAAGAAGAGCAGTACGGCGGTGATGAGCCCCAGCACGCCCGGGACGAGAAAGGCGCTGCGCCAGCCATAGTGCTGCATCAGGGCGGCCGCGAGGATTCCGATGAGAAAGGTCCCGGCGGTGTGCGAGCTCGACCAGAGCGTCCACTTGGTCGCGCGTTCGCTGGCGCTGAACCAGGAGGTCAGCCCCTTGGCCACGGGCGGAAACCCCATCGACTGAAAGGCGCCGTTGAGTCCCCAGAGGAGGGCCAGCAGCCAGAGCGTTTCGGTCGTGGAGAAGAGGATGTTTGTGATCGAGGCGAGTGCGAGCCCCGCCGGCATGAAGAGGCGAATCGAGGAGCGATCGGCGAGCAAGCCGCTGATGAATTTTCCCACGCCGTAGGTCACATAGAAGATGCTGCCCAGGATCCCCAGATCCATGAGGGAGATGCCGAGCTCTTTGCTGAAGAGCGGCAGGACCGGCGCGAGATTCTTGCGCGTGAAGTAATAGATCACATACCCCGCATACATGCCGAGGAACATGCGCCAGCGCCAATAGCGATAGGATCGAGTGGGGGACATGAAGGCTCCTGTCGTCTGCGGTTAAGGGTTTTGTTGCCCGGCACTATTGCAAGGGGCGGGCCAAGGGAGTCGTTTCTAATCGCTTGAATTATAATGGCATTTCCAAATTCCTTCGAAGGGGCGGTGTGGGAAGGGATGGCAAAACCGTGGCATCGGCTGTGGGATTGCGTTCTGCGACGCGCTGTCGTTGACAATGCCCCTGGTGACGGTTACGAAGGCGCTCTCATGCGATGCTTGAAGAAAATTCTCGTAGGGGCTCTCATCACAAGCGCATTTTTCAGTGCGCGAGCAGGCATCTGTGCCGACGATGCCGTGCGCATGGGGTTTGTCGGCGGCCGCAGTCCGGCAGCGGTGGTTCGCCAGTGGATTCCGCTGGTGGACTATCTCTCGCGTGCGATCGGTCGCCCGGTCGAGATGGTCCTGCGCGAAAATTATCAGGACCTCATCGGTGCCCTTCGAAGCGGAGAGATCGATCTCTTCGAGGGCGGCGCACTCACGCACGTGGAGGCCATCGCCGCGGGCGGGGCCGAGATCCTCGTCGGCGAGGAACGCCGGGGCAGTCCGACCTATCGGAGCGTCATCGTCGTTCGCGCCGACGACGATGCCCAGGGCATCGAAGACCTGCAGTCGCGCTCGCTGGCCCTGACCGATGCGCTCTCCACCTCGGGATACCTCCTGCCCCGGACGATGATCGCGCAGGCCGGAGTGACCGATCCCGGTGCCTTCTTCCGTCGCATCGTCCTGACCGGTTCCCACGATCGCTCCTTGGACGCGGTGATGGAGGGGGCGGTCGATGCCGCGGCGGTTGGCGACTTCTTCGTCGCTCTGCTCGATGAGGCGCAGCGCACATCCCTCCGGGTCGTGGCGCAGTCCGATCCCATTCCGATGGGCCCGATCACGGTGCGCACCTCGCTCTCCCCCGAGATGAAGGCGCGCCTGCGGCAGGCCTTTCTCTCCTATGAAGCGGAGGTGCCCGCCGATCTGCGGCGCATCACCGAGGTGGGACGTTTTGTGGTACAGCCCGAATCGGCCTTCGATGCCATTCGGCGTTATGCCGACGCATCCAAAACGCTGCCGATCCTGCACACGGCCATCCCCTACCGGCGCATTCCGGCCATCTTCGACGAACGCGTCGATCTGGCCAAGCGTCGCGCTCGGGTCTGGATGGTGGGATCGGTGCTGGTGGTCGTCATCCTGCTCGTGGCCGTGGGGTTGTTCATCCGTCGCCGGCTGGCCGGTGCTGTTGGCGTGGCCGTGGGCGCGGGGGTGCTGCTCCTGATCGTGGTGATGACGGCCTATGGGCTGGCGCTGCTTTCCGGCTCGATCGACACCTATGCCGCGGGCAAGGTGGGCGATCTGGAAAACCTCAACCTGCGCCTGGTCGCCGCCATGGCGGGCGCCTCTTCCGAGGGGGTCGATCCGATCATTGTGCAGGCGGTGCAGGACGATGCGGTCGCCTGGGCGCGCGTCGTGCAGGATGGGCGCATCGTCGCCTCCGATCGCGCGGGCGAGGTAGGGGCAACGGTGCTCGATGCGGTGCGGGCCCATGCCTATGAACGCTTCATGCCCGATGTCGTCACCGTTCTCGATCCGATCGTCGTCGGCGGGCGTCGACGGGCCACGCTCGAGGTGGGCATCTCCTTTGCGCCGGTTTCAAACGCCGTTGGCCGTGCGGTGCTGATGCAGATGATCGCCCTGGTCTGTGCGCTGGCCATCGCCGGCTTTGCCGCCTGGTTCGTGCGCCGTCGCTTTGCGCGTCCGCTCGATGTGCTCTCGCATGCCGTCGAGAGTCTGCGCGAAGGGGATGCGGTCACGGTCGAAGGCGCCGACGGTGAGATTCGGCCGGTGGCCGAATCGATCGAACGCCTCGGGCGCGAGATGGCGCAGAAGGAGCGCCTGGTCGAGCTCAAGGACCGGGTGCCGTTGCCGAGCCGAGAATCGTATGACCCTGCCGTGACGGAAGAGCTGGCCGGGCGCCTGACCGGCATGGAAGCGGATCATCCCGCATTTGGGCATCTGCGCCACACGATCGCCATCGGTTCTTCGCCGGCCTGGCTCCGTTGTCTGCGCGATGCCGCTATTCGCGCCAGCGATCGCGAGCCGGTGGTCGTTTTGGGTCCCACCGGTTCGGGAAAGACCGGGATCGCGCGCAGCATCCATGCGCTGAGTTCCCGCCAGGACAAACCCTTTGGCGAGTTCAACTGTGCCGAGTTTGCCTCCGGCGATCCGCTCGTGGTCTTGGGAAAACTCTTCGGCTATGGCGCCGGCAGCGGTCTGCACGGGATCGATGCCAAGGGGCAGCGCGGCATTCTCGAGGAGTATACGCAGGGCACGCTCTTCTTCGATGAGGTCGAACTCATCCCGCTGCAGGCGCAGCAGCTGCTCCTGTTGCCGCTGGAGGGACGTCCGTTCAATCCCGCGGCGGGGCGGGGGGCGCCGCGCACAACCAGCGCACGCTTTCTCTTCGCCACCAACGAACCGCTCGAGGAACTCGTGCATGCCGGTCGCATGCGCGCGGATTTTCTGCGTCGCATTCAGTCGCGCGGCATGGTGCGGGTTCCGGCGCTCGCGCAGCGCCCGGAGGATATCGAGGGGCTGGCCGCCTTTTTCCTGGCGCGACGCAATCGGCAGGATCATCGAACGGTCGCCATGGCGCCGGAGGTGATCGGTACGTTGAGTCGATACGGGTTCGATCGCTACAACGTGAGCGAACTTTCCGGCAGCATCGATCAGGCCTTCGATGCCGCCCTCTTCGAGGGGAACGATCGCATCGAGGGACGCCATCTGCCCGCGGAGATTCGAGCGGCGGTGGGCGGGCAGGGCTTGGCTTCGAACGAGGGGGACGAGGATCAGGAGGAGCTCAAGGAGCTTGCGGTTTTGCGCGAAACGCGTTTCAACCTCACCCGCGCCGAGGGGCGCCTGGGGTATGCGGTCGGTTCCAAGACGCTCACCCACCACGTGCGCGGCATGGTCTATCGTTCTCTGTCGCAGGTGGACTGGAATCGTGAGGCGGCCGTTGCACGGCTCTCCGGCGAGGGCGCCGACAGCGCATCGATTCGACGTTTGGGGCTCAAGGTCGATGACTACATCGCGGCTGCGCGTCGACATGTCGAGGCGGACTCGACCGACAAGCTCTTCGTCAAGTTGCCCCAAAAATATCACGTGCACCTGGAGCGCCTGCTCGCAGCGCTTCGTTCCGGAAAGATCTGAAGGGAAGGGTGATGGCCACAGATGAGAGACATGCGCTTTTGGGTTCGACGTGGACGTGCGAATGTGGTCGAGAACACACCGTTCCCGTGCGCGAAGCGATCATCGAACCGGGTGCGCTCGCACGCACGCCCGATCTCCTGAAACAACTGCATCTGGGCGGGCCGATCTTGTTGCTCGCCGACGAGATCACCTTCGGTATCGCCGGCCAGCGCCTCGAAGCGATCCTTCGCGATGCGGGGCATGCCGTTCGCGTCGAGATCGTGTCGGGATGTCCGCGCGTCGACGATGAGACGGCCGAAGCGGTCGCCGCGCGCGTGCGCGCCGACGATGCTGTGCTCATCTCCTGTGGCTCGGGCAGCATCACCGACTTGGGCAAGTTCGCCGCGACGCGCCACGGTCTGCCACAGATTGCCGTCGCCACCGCGCCCTCGATGAACGGCTATGCCTCTTCTATCGTCGCCATCATCAGCAAGGGGCTCAAGACCTCCATCCCCATCCAACCAGCTGTCGCGGTCGTCGCCGACACCGACATCCTGTGTGCGGCGCCGATGGAGATGATCCGCGCAGGGCTCGGCGATCTGCTCTCCAAACCCTTTTGCAATTCCGATTGGAAGCTCTCCTCGATTCACACCGGCGAGCACTTCTGCCCGCGGCCGTTTGCCCTCATTCGCGACCTGGAGCCGCTCTACATTCGAGATTCGGCGGGGCTTGCACGACGCGACCGACGAGCGATCGGGGCGATGACAGAAGCGCTCGTCTTCTCGGGTGTGTCGATGATCATCGCGGGTAGTTCGTCGCCGGCCTCGGGTGCGGAACACCTCGTCTCGCACTTCCTCGACATGCGCTGGGTGCATGCCGGGACCGCACACGACTTTCACGGGGCGCAGGTGGGCATCGGTTCCATCGCCTCGGCCTTTATCTATGAGCGGATGATGCAAACGGCTGCTGCCGATGTGGATCGGCAGCAGCTCGCCACGGCCTGGGAGCGGGGTGAGAAACTTCGTCAGGATGTGCGTGCTCTCTTCGGAGAAAAGTCGGATGAGATCCTGGCGCAATTTGCAAAGAAGCGTCCCGATCGGGTGAGCTACGAGGCCGGGTGTGATCGGCTCGTCTCTTCCTGGGACGCGATCCGCGCGACGCTCTCGCCCATGCTCATGCCGGCGGCAGCGGTGCGCGATGCCCTGATGCAGGCGGGGGCCAAGACGCGTTTTTCCGAGCTGGGCATTTCTCGTCAGGAATTTTGCGACGCGTTGCACCTTGGAATGGCGATCCGAGGGAGGTACACCATTCTCGACGTCGCCCACACCTTCGGCCTGCTCGACGAACTCGTCGATGAGGTGGCCGATTATTGCTCGTGAATCGGCGCGAATATCGGGTTGCCTCCCGGGGAAAACCGAAACCATTTTTCCGATGAACCTGTAAAAATGGTTTCGGTTTTCCCCTCGCGGCGACACCATCATGGGTTCTACGAGTTACGAGTTACGAGTTACGAGTTACGGAGGTTCCATGCAGTACGACGCGGTCTTTTTCGACATCGGCAACACGCTCTTCTTCTTCAACTATGATTTTTTTCAGAGGCTTCTGCGCGAGCGCTTCGATCTGACGATCCCGGTCGAGCGGTTGGCCAGCGCCCATGATATGACCAAGCGTTCGCTCGTGCGCGATGGCACGGTGGGGAAGCTCGACCATCATGAGCTCTGGATCGAGGCCTATCGTAGGTGGATGCGGTTCGTTGGCATCGCGGAGGAGTATTTCCTGCGCATTGCGGAAGTCGTGCGCACGCATCCCGAGCCGCACCTCTTCTGGTCGCGTCGCGATGAAGGGACCATCGAGATGCTCGACTGGTTGCGTGGGCGAAACTATCGTCTCGGAGTCATCTCCAATGCCGAGGGGCAGATCAAGCAGCTCATCGAACACGCCGGCATCACCGACCGCTTCGACGTCATCATCGATTCCGGCGAGGTCGGCTTCGACAAACCGGACGAGCGGATCTTTCGGCATGCGATGGAGCAGATGGGCGTGCAAGCCGAGCGCTCCGTCTATGTGGGCGACCTCTATCGGATCGATGTCGTCGGCGCGCGAAAAGTCGGCATGACGCCGGTGCTCGTCGACCCCGATGGGACGCACGCGCAAGTCGATTGCCTCTGCGTCAAACGCGTGACCGAACTCCCAACGTTGCCGATCTTTGCCGAGGAATAGAGCCGGGTCACTGAGGCGCAAATGCCAGGGCGCCTCCCGGGGAAATCAGATACATCTTCACAGGTGAAGCTTGTTCCAGACGCATCTGATTTCCCCTCGCGGCGCAGGGGCCATGGCGTCTCCTGGGGAAATGTTCAAGGTACTTTTTGTGTTGTCATCCCCGCTTGCCCGCCTTTGGCGGGAGTGATTGAATCGGGGATCCAGGTCGGCTTTTTATAACGATCACTCTCAATCGAGCATCCATGAAACCAGCCATCACTGACATTCCCTTGAATGAATTGCCGGACCTGGTCGTTGCAGACCTTGGCCTCAAGCGTTTTGCGGCGGGTCAGATCATCGCGTGGCTCTATGAGCGACGCGTGACGAGTTTTGCGGAGATGACCAATCTCTCGAAGGATGCGCGCGCTCTGCTTGAGGAGCGTTTCGTGATCGATGCGATCGCGCTCGAGGAGACGCTCTCGGCCGCTGATGGAACGCAAAAGTATCTCTGTCGAACGCGCGATGGCCAGGCCATCGAGTGCGTCCTCATCCCCGCCGACGGGGATCGCATCACCGTATGCCTCTCCACGCAGGTGGGCTGTGCGATGGATTGTGCCTTCTGTCGAACGGCGCGTATGGGGTTTAAACGCAACCTGACTCAAGGGGAGATTCTCGGTCAGCTCCTCGCGATCATGCGCAGCTCCTCGGCGCGGGTGACCAACGTGGTCCTCATGGGAATGGGGGAGCCGTTGGCCAACGCTGAGGCCGTGACCAATGCCATCGAAGTCTTTATTGACGATCGCGCCTTCAATCTCGCCAAACGCCGCATCACGCTTTCGACCGCGGGGCTCATCCCGGAGCTCGAGGCATTTCCCCTGCGCTACGAGATTAAGATTGCTATTTCGCTGAATGCGACGACCGATGCGGTGCGCGATCGGATCATGCCGATCAATCGGAAGTATCCGATCGCTCAAATCATGGCCTTCTGCCGCGATTACGCCGAACATTCCCGGCATCGCGTGACATTCGAGTATGTCCTCATTGGCGGTGTCAACGACACGGTCGCCGATGCGAATCGACTCGTTGCGCTGCTCCATGGCGTGCCGGCCAAGGTGAACCTCATTCCCTTCAATCCCTTCCCGGGGTCCGACCTCAACGCTCCGCTGCCTGCGGCGATCGAGCGCTTCTCACAGGTCCTCTTCGATCGCGGCATTCAGACCAACGTGCGTGTCAGTCGCGGTGCCGAGATACTGGCCGCCTGCGGACAGCTGGCCGCGGGCGAGTCGACAATCTGACCGCGGGACGTCTCTTTCCCTATTGAATCCTCCGTCATGAGAGTCTGCCGGGAAATGACGCTTTCGCCGATTTTTGTCATTCCCGCGAAGGCGGGAATCTCGATTTATCAAGTGCTTCGAGATTCCCGCCTTCGCGGGAATGACAGCTATAGCCCTTTCCCCGACAGGTTCTCATAATTGTTTCATTTCATGTATCCACAGGCAGGAAGAGACATCCTCGTTTTGGGGGGTGTGCTGTGATCTATCGCTGAAACTTCTTCGCGACGGCCAATATCTGTGCCGCTTCCTCTGGGCCGAGGAAATCGCCGAGGGTTTCGAGGGCCTTCTCATCCTGTGCGGCATCGAGGAAGGTCTTGAATCCCTCGATGATCGCGAGCGCGGCGGCGTTTTTCTGCGCGTCCCCGATCGGTTCGAGGGGGCGTTGGAGGAGTTGATGTGCGGTGGTAAAGCGTTGAGCTGCCCTCTCCTCGAAGCCCTCGGTCCGCTCGGGATGGCGCATGCGTATCCAGGCCTCTGTAAAGAGGATGTTCGGTGCGAGTGGTTCTTCCTGCTCCGCTGCGAGCGTGTCCATTCTGTTTCGAATGCTGGCCGCATCCGTAAAGAGGCGCAGAGGTGAAGGAGGAGCCTCGTGAAGAAGCGGCGGGTCGAAGGCCATCGCCTGCATGCGCTTGCGCCAGACGATGAGGAGCGTGGGCAGCGATGATCGTAACAGGGTTTTAAGCGCCTCTTCGCTCGACTCCCCCTCCAGGATCTCCTCGATCTGGTCGCCGACGGGATCACGGTCCAGCGATTTGGCCAGGGCATTCACGACATTGCGGATGGTGAGGACGCCGTGGCCTTCCCCGCGCGCATGGGCGAGCGCGAGTTCTGTGAGCGTGGTTTTGGCGCGTCGCATCTCACGCTGCGCCTGAAAACGGCTCAGGGGTGACGATTCGATCGAGGGCGCGAAGGTCCATTTGACGAGGAATCCGATGAGGGCCTGCGCGGTATTGATCTCATACCATCGCACGGGGTCTTCGTGGACGGAGCCCTGCTGACCAAAGCCGACAGCGTCGAGCCACTTTTTGGATTCTTCGTGTGCAGCGGGAATGGTCTCGAGGAGTTCGAATGGAACGGTCTGCGTCTTGGCGGCCTGCAGGACGATCGCGTTCAGGTCGTCAATATCCGGAGTGTCCGCTGCACGTAGCTGATTCAGGGGCTCCTGAATCTCTGTCCAGGCCCGGCGTTCGATGAGGATGCGCAAGAGCTTCGCGCGTGTCTCGGCTTGTGTCGCAGCGATGAGGGCGCCAGCATAGCATGGGTTTGGCATGCTGAAGTGTCTATCATTGTGTGCATGGAGAAACTCGGCCGCGATGGTATCGCGTGCGGTGTCATCAAACGTACGGATGCTGTTCCGGAGAAGCCCGGCCAGCTCATCCCACTGCTGGTGAGAGAGGTGATGTGCCAATTGAGTCAGATGCGGCGTGCGTGGGGTGAGCTCAAGGGCGAGTCGCACACTTAAGGGGATGAGGTGAGGGGATGTATTGTTTTTGGCGAATGTTGACAGGGCTTGTTGGAAAGGGGGTTTGAGGACGCTGTGGCGAGCCTCCGTGCTGATCTGCATAAGGGGGTGCCATGCATCGTATGAGGTGTCTCTTGTTTGAGAGAGGTATCCAGCGAAGGCCCTTTTGAGGGTATGGTTTTCTGCGAGATATATTCCGTCGAGTGGGTGTGAAAAGTTGTGTTCATCGAGGACTGAATCGAATTCTGCGGCTGCCTTCGGTCCGCGCGAAACAATATCGGTGAGCTGCTTGAGCGATGAGCGATACACCTCGATCGGTTCGAAGGCGATATCGATCATCGCGGTGATCGTCTTCCCTTCCGGTATCTGGTCGGGGAAGGGGCTGGGTGCGTTCTTGTCCCATTGCGCAGCGATGTTCTTCTTCAGGAAACCAAAGAGGATGCTGTCAAACGTTCCCTCTGGTGCGAGCGCAGCGATCTGGATGAGAAAATCGCGGGGGAGATCGCTTGATTCATTGAGGAGACGGGTGAGTGCGGCGCATGAGTGCGTTCGATTGTCCTCCGTATGCATCTCTTGCAATACGCCTAGGAACTCATCTCGTGCTATACGCTGAATCTTGGCATTGCCGCAGTTGATGCGCGGAATGATGTTGTTGAGGCGTGAGGTCTGCGATGCATCTGTGAGGGTGCGGACGGGCCCGGAAATCCGCGCATCCACTTTTTGGGATGGGTGTCGAGGATGGAGAGTGATATGTGTGGTGTGGGCGGAAGTGCCGTTTGTGAAGGATGTGTGGATCTCCGATGTGATGCTCATGCTCTCTTTTAGCATTCCCTCTACAATGGGGGCCGCCTCGTTCAATACGGTGGCGATGTTGATAGAGACGTTTGAGGAGGTGGCATCTCCTGATGGTGAAATGATCTGTTTGTTGGAAATGGAGTTGCCGCCCTCAAGGCGCTTGATGTCATTCCGGTGCCAGTGTTTGTCGGCGTGTCTCTTCACGCGTGTGAAGGCAGCGCAGGCTTCCTCTCGTAACGCGCGGTCATTGCTATGCATGCGCGGGGAAATGATGTCGGTGAAGAGTGCGATGGCATCACGGTGGCTCACATGGATGGCAATATCCGCCAAGAGCGATGCGGGGAAACCCTGGCTGTGGCGGAAATCGCGTATGCTGCTGATGATGGTTCTTTGCCAGCATTTATCCCCGTGCGCATCTGCAGATTCCAGTATGAGCGTGAGGGCAGTGATGGCTTGCTTCCGTTCGATGGCATCATCGTCCGTAATACGTGGGAGGATGGCGTCGAGGAATGGCTGGGTCGTATCCCTGACGTTGAGGTGGATGTCTGTATCTGCTAAGACGGAGGAGGGGAGGGGGTGACCGTCGTTGTAATCGAATGTATCTGCACCGAGGATGGTGCGGCGTTCCTGCTTCCAATGAGAGCCGGCATATTGCAGGACTTGTTTGAACTGAGCTGCCGAACCATCGTAACGGTCTTGTGCGATTCGCACAAGAAGGGCCATGTAGAATGGTCGAACGTCAGTCCAGGGGAGGGCGTGAATGATTCTTCCCCTGATATCAATCGATGATGATGTATGCACATTGAAGTCGTCCATCAGATTTCTGATTACCATCCGAAGGGTTCTGTCGTCCTGTTCGCTTGCTCGTCTTACCGCGGTGTTCGGCGGCGGCGGCGCGAATGCGGCTGTTGTCCGGTGTCCCCCCTCATCGGGTGTCATGTCTCTGCGTGAGAGGGGGATCGTTTTCACCCATGCGGGACTCTCTTTGAGAAGCGTGGCCGTATGCCACTCGGACCCCCAGGACGAGGCCGCCATGCCGGTTTCATCGGAACCTTCCGCGACAAAGGCGCTTGCGTCGAAGTCCTCTGTCTCCATCGCTTCATCCGCATACGCGAAGGCAACATCCGTCTCGGATGCGTCCGGTGCCAATGCAAATGGCAGCGATGTCATGTGGTGAATGACCGATGACATGGGTCTCCTCTTTGTTATTCTCCCCTCATCTGGTGCGTTTACGTTCTCTTCTTCGGCGCAGGAAGCGTGGCTCGATTCGATGTGCCGATTGCATTCGTGGGGTGCGTGTCGGCAAGGCGTATGCTTGTTTTGTGCGGCATCGTCATCATGCGAGAGAGTTTCGGGAGGTTCTCTTGTGAGGCCCTGGACATCGCTTCATGGGACTGGGCGAAGATGTTGGTGGCGTCTTGTAGACGCTGTGCTGCACCGATGAGATTTTGAATGTAGTGTATGATTGGGTGGGCGGGCGACATGCTCCGAAGTGCTTCTTCCTCCTTCAGGTTCCCCTTCGAACGAACAGCGATGGTCAGGAATGCACTCGTTGCCGGGAGCAGTTTGTCATTCTCGTTGAGGTTATGAAGGCGTGCGACCAACTGCTGGAAGATGGGCATGATCGCCTCGAATGTCGCTATGGTTCGATTATTGGAGTCGATGACTTGGCTGATTTTGCGCATTAGCTGCTGTGTACGGGAAGCGCTTTGCGTGATGCGAGTGGCCGATTCACCGTGATCGAGCTGGCATGCGATGACCTCCTCATGTGCATCTTGGAGTCGGCGATTATCGTCGGCATTGAGAGGGTCATCTTGCATCTCACGTATTCCCCTATTGATGCGACTCAAAAGTTCTGTGACGGCAGCGTTCTGAAAGGCGCGTTCTTCAATTGACCCTTTGAGCTCCCGGAGGGTTTCCCTTCTGGCGATGAGGCTGTCGGTGTATCGCCTGATGAACGTCTTGGCGTCGTCACCGTTTTGTCCCTCGATGTCGATGGTCCGGAGGATTTCGCGAAGGACGTCGCCGGGATCGATCTTTCGTCCAATGAACCGGCTCCACCACGTTGTCCCCTTGTAGCCAACGGCGATGGGATCGATCGATTGGGAAAACGCTTTCATCCACTCGATAATCTCTTCTGCGCGCGCGTGGGTCTTTGCGTCCTCCACTTCGGTATCACGGATGAATCGTTCTATCGTGGCGGTAACGTTTTCGTCGGGCGTTGCTCCTGATTTCGGCATCAGTGCAAGGGCTTCATGGGCTTCGCTGCCATTGCGGATGCTCTTGAGCACTTGAGACGCGATGATAGCCTGTGGCGATTGTGTTTCGGCCTGAAACTCAAATGAGCTTGCCCCTCCTGCTGCGATATCGATGTAATCTGTGTTATCGAATGCGCCATCGGAGTCGCTCGCTTCGATGTTTTCGAGTCCCAAAGGGAGACCGGTGGGCACTTGTGTGGGGGGAGGGTTGCCGATGATATTGAGTTTAAACATGGGACTCCTCGCGTTTGGTTGCATGTGTATATCGCATGCTCACCGTAAAAGTTGCGTTGATTTGGAAAAAACCGTTTTCAAAAGAGAACAGTGTGGTCACGTCATGGACGTGTTGATATGGCGAAAAGGGTTTTTTACAAATGACGCAACCTTTGAGGGTGTTCGACGATAAGGGGTGGTATGAGCATCGATCGCACAGATGAGAGCGGAGGGGCAGCCGGGAGGATGTCTGTGTCGGGAGGGGCTCAGCCATCTTCGGATGTGGGTGACGGTTCTGATCTTCACCCCACACCCGAGCGTGAACAGGTCGTTTCGGCTTGGATGCGCGAGCTGGGCCTGAGCGGCGATCGGCGCATTGCCCCTCTTGAGTTTTCTCAGCGGGAGACGCTCGCGCGCCTTGCCTCATTCAATAAGGGGAATGCAAAGGCACTCGTCGAGAATGCTGCGTTACAGGGTATGTTGGGCTTGCCCTGGATCACGCAAACGGACTGGTTGGGGTTTGCGCTGGATCTCTTTGGACGTCTCATCGACGCCGACGTGGAGGGGGTCGCTAAGTTCCTTGGTCACTTCGGCCTGCTCTCTCTAAAGGAATCGGTTATTGCCGGGACGCTCCAGGAGATGCGCCATACCGCCGACCTGGCGGAGCGGGAAGCTCCCCTGGGCAATCGGGTGCTGGCGCGCCAGGGCGTCGATGTTCCGTGGCACCTGATTCCGTCAGACCTGCGCAGAGAGCTTCGCCAACAGTTCAACTCTATGGTAACCCAGATGTACGAATTCCTGACCAGCGTGACCGAGATAGATGCTGTCGTCAGCGGCGATCGACTCGTAGAGGTCAAGATGCAGCGGTCTGGTGCGGTTTTTGGTCCGATACCGAGCATCCAGTCGGAGAGGGAATGTTTCCTTCATGAGGCCCAGGTGCTCAAGCTCCTGGCGGTGGCCAAGGACCTCGACCTGCGCGGCGTGGAATTTGCCCTCTATGGAGACAAGATATATCCGGGGTGGGTTGAGCATACGATCTATGTTGCCGAGCGTATGCGCGTCGGCTTGAAGATTCATCTCAATGTGCATGGCGATTACAACGGGCGCGTCATTCATGACTCGTTCCTCGAAAGGGGCGAGCAGGGTGAGCCTTTCGTGCCGGACGTTCCCGCTCTCTTGCCGCCGCCGCGTCGGCATGATGCGCTTGCGGTCGAGGCGGATGACTATCTCTTTCTCGCCCAGTGGATCCGCGATGACGGGGTGCGAACGAAGGCGGGTCGCAAGCGGCGCTATTTCAAATACATCCTGCGCGACCATCTCGATGAGATATTGGATGGCATGATGGAGGTCGTCGCGGGGCATCGATGCTATCTCCCTCTCTTTTCAGAGATCGATGCGACGCACATCGTGAGCAAAAATATTGCACATATTCGCGAACACAACGGTTCCTTCGAGGTCGAAGACCTCACATGGCGACTGGCGGTTGTGGGGCGCATGTTGCGCGAGGTGACCCTGGGCGATATGGATTATATCCGTGCGAATGCCGCAGAGGATGTTCAGCGATTCATTTCGGTCGCCGAGGCCATCGATGCGGGCTTCGATCGCGACCGTCTCCAGGAACTCGACGAGTTCTTGCAATCCTCCCTGGAAGGCCAGTCACGTCTGCGATTTCGTGTTGTCCTGCCGGGGGCGGACGTGCCCCAGGTGTATTACAATCTGAAAGCGGTTCGCACCGTGTTGGCGCGGAGGTTGAGCGCCGAGGTGTTCGATGAGATCAATCGCTTTCTCCCGCCGCGAACGGAATGGTTCCGTCGTTTCGGTCAATTCATCCATGACTTCGCACGACAGTCAGGGCGCTATGAGAAGCTTCCCCAAACGATTCAAAACGCCGCCGCCGATGCGATGCATCGGGAGGTCGCGCGTGAGATAAACGCGGCACGCGAGCGGGGTGCAGGGGGTCTCGGTGCGATTGTCGCGCGGATGCGCATTTTTGATGAGCGTTTGGAGATGCTCGAGCGCATCGCGGACTCGGAGGCGATGGCGATGAGGCGGCGCCGAAACGGCAATGCACCATCTTCACCTGTGAGCCCAAGCGTATGGACGGGACAGCCTTCGCTCGATGCCCCCTTGGTGTTGCATGACCCGGGGGACGGAGCGCGCATCCTGTTTGCGACCGCCGGTTCGGATGAATATGAGGGGGATGCCGCCGATCTCGATGCCATGGAGGTGAGCGTGGGTATGGCTGATGATGCGCTCATGCCGACGGTATTCATGGCTCCATCCCTCACCTCCACCTGAAATTCCTCATGCCGCCAAACGAATGCCGTCAGGTTCGCTCCTTGTGCCGCCCCGGAAACGCTTGATTTTGGGCGCTGGGGTGTGCTTTAAGCTCAGCGCTTTCTTCACCGGAAAGGGGTGTTTTTCATGACACAGGCGAGAATCGGCATCATCGGGGGCAGCGGGCTCTATCAGATGGAAGGCGTTGAAATTACGGAAGAAAAAGAGGTCGCAACGCCGTTCGGCGAGCCCTCCGACCGGGTTCATCTGGGGCGCCTGGCCGGCCGCGACGTCGCCTTCCTGCCGCGGCACGGGCGCGGGCATACCACGCCTCCCCATCAGATCAACTATCGCGCCAATATCTATGCGCTCAAAACACTCGGCGTTGAGACGATTATCTCGATTTCGGCGGTCGGCTCGATGCGCGAGGACATCCATCCCGGCGATCTGGTCATCGTCGATCAGTTCGTCGATCGCACCAAGGTGCGGCATCAGACCTTCTTCGAGGACGGCATTGCGGTGCATGTCGGTTTTGCGCACCCGGTCTGCGATCGCCTGCGTCAGGGGCTTGCAAGCGCTGCGCGCCAGATCGGTGCCACGGTGCACGATGGCGGCACCTATGTCTGCATCGAAGGGCCGATGTTCTCCTCGAAGGCCGAATCGAACATCTATCGGCAGTGGGGCGTGGACGTCATCGGCATGACCAACTATACCGAGGCCAAACTCGCGCGCGAGGCGGAGATCTGTTACGCCACGATCGCGCTGGCCACCGACTACGATTGCTGGCACGAGACCGAGGAGCACGTCGATGTTGCGGGGGTCATCAAGATCCTTCAGGAGAATGTCTCCAAGGCGCAGATGACCATTCGCGAGGTGCTTCCAAAACTCGATGATGGTGACGGGTGCTCCTGTCGGTCGTCGCTTGAACATGCAATTCTCACCCCGCGCAATCAGATTGCAGACGACGTGAAAAATCGCCTGAAACCGATTGTTGGAAAATATCTTGCGTGACTCGTTACTCGTCACTCGTTACTCGTAAAACGAGAAAGCAAGTCACAAGTCACAAGTCACAAGTCACAAGTCACAAGTCACAAGTCACAAGTCACAAGTCACAAGTTACGAGTTACAAGTTACGAGTTACGAGTTACGAATCATGGAGGTATCATGAGCATTCTTGTCGTCGGTTCGGTTGCATACGATAATCTCGAGACGCCCGCGGGTAAGCGCGACGATGTGTTGGGCGGGGCGGCCACGCACTTTTCGGTCGCGGCGAGTTTCTTCACCGATGTCCATCTGGTGGGGATCGTGGGGCACGATTTTGAGGATGCGCATATCGAATTTCTGCGCGGCCGCGGGATCAATCTCAACGGGCTCGAGGTCGTCACGACGGGCAAGACCTTTCGCTGGACGGGAAGCTACTTGAACGATCTCAACTCCGCGGAGACGCATGACACGCAGCTGGGGGTCTTCGCGGAATTCGATCCGACGCTCGATGAAGAACAGAAGACAAAACCCTATCTCTTTCTCGCCAATATCCATCCGCAGTTGCAGCTCAAGGTCCTCGATCAGATGGAAACGCCGCAGCTCGTGGCGATGGACACGATGAACCTCTGGATCAATACCGAGCGCGATGCCCTGCAGAAGGTGATCGAACGCGTCGACTGTCTCTTCGTCAACGATGGTGAAGCGAAGTTGCTCACCGGAGAGTCGGGCATGCTCGCGGCGGCAAAGACGCTTCGTGCATGGGGCCCGCGCATCGTCGTCATCAAACGCGGCGAATATGGTTCGCTCCTCTTTACCGATGCGGGCATCTTTTCCGCGCCGGCGTTTTTGCTCGATAGCATCGCGGATCCAACCGGTGCAGGCGATACCTTCGCTGGCGGCTTTCTCGGTTCGGTCGCGCGGGCGGGAAATCTTGAGGATGAAACGCTGCGCCGCGGCGTGCTCTTCGGCACGGTGATGGCTTCTTTTCAGGTGCAGGGCTTCGGTCTGGATCGCCTGCGCACGCTCACGCGCGATGAGATCGAAGGGCGTTTTTCGCAGTTGGGAAAGATGCTCACCGCTGATACGTCGCCGCTGTTCGCAAAAGCGTAAGGCGGAGGGCGGATTATACAAATGCATGGAGGGGGCCATGCCGACATCAGGGAGGAATGGGCTATGGCCAAGATCACGCCTCACGATCGGAAGAGCTCTGTCGATGCCAGCAGGGGAGAGCTGGTTCAACCCACGAAGGCCTCGGATGATACGAACTGTCCCGCCCTGCGTTCCTATTATGGCGATCGCTTCATCCCCGCAGGTATGCATGCTCAAGGGGCTATCGGAATGGATGCGTGCCGCATGTTGACACAGCGAATCAAGGCCTTCGGGTCATTTCGACCTATTTTTCAATCGGCCGATCCCTTTCTGCCCGCACCGGTTTCGATCTATCGGATGCAGCTCACCCCTTCATTCACCTTCGACGATGTTATCGAGCAGCTCGATCGCCTTCAGTCGCGCGGCATTCACACGATCTATCTCTCTCCGATCACGACTCCGCAAAAGGGAAGCACACACGGCTATAACGTGGTCGATTACGATCGCATCAACCCCGAGGTCGGTGGCGAGGCCGGTTTTCAGAAACTCGTCGAGCACCTCGCTCAGCGTCGCATGGGTCTGATCATCGACTTCGTTCCCAATCATATGGGGATCGAGCGCGGTGAGAATGCCTGGTGGCAGGATGTCCTGAGGTGGGGGGAGCGATCCGCCTATGCAAATCACTTTGATATCCAATGGGATGAGGGCGCCGGTCGCATCAATCTCTATTTTCTGGGGGCCCCGTTCGAAGAGCTGGCGGCTGCCGGGCAGGCTCAGCTTGTCGATCGCGAGGGGGAGGGGCTCTCGCTCGTCTGCTATGGCGTCAATCCCTATCCGGTCGCGCCCGAGAGCCTTGTCGTTGTTCTCGATGCGATCATCAAGCGAGGTCTCCTGGGTTCGTCAAAGCGCGCGGTCATCGAGCAGGCGCGCTCGTTGCGCAGTCGCCTGGATGCGGTGGATGTGAATGCGGGTTTGAAGGGGAGTGCGGCGGCTCTCGAGCGCGAGTGCATGCATTTCCTCGGCAAGATCGGCATGGACCGAGTGCTCGAGAAACTCAATGCGGATCCTACATTTTTGAAGCGTCTGCATGAGAAGCAGCATTATCGTCTCGATTATTGGAGGCGGATCGACGGGCTCAACTACGCGCGGTTTTTTGCGATCAAGGAGCTCGCTCGTGTGCGCGTCGAATCCAAGCCGGTTTTCAATGCGGTTCACGCGGGCGTGTTGCGGTGGACCAAGATGCTGAGTGACCGTGGGGTTCCGGTGGCCTGGCGCATCGATCATCCCGATGGCCTGGACAATCCCACACAGTATTTTCAATGGATTTCGCAGGCGCTGGAATTGGAACGCGGCGCCGGGACGGTTATACTGGCGGAGAAGATTTTGGGGGTGGATGAGCAGCTTCCCGCATCCTGGGTGCGTTCTGGCGTCATGGGAACGACCGGATATGATTTTATCAAACAGATGAATGATCTGAGCATTGATCGCGGTGGCATGGAGGCGATTCATTCCGATTTCGAGCGATTTCTCGGCGAAACGCCGAAGTCATTTTCCGAGCTGTTGTATGAATCCAATCTCACCGTGATGCATTCACCGTTTGAACTCCATCCGGAATTCGATCGTTGTCGTCGGAAGCTTCTCGAGGTGTTTAAAGCAAGTGAGACGCAGACGTGTATGCAACTCGCCGAGGCGCTCACGGAGGTGATGGCGCACTTTCCCGTCTATCGGACCTATACCCCTCGCAGTGGGAAGGTTTCTGCAATCGATCGTCGTCACATCGATACAGCGTGCGATGCCGCCATTGCGCATTGCAAGGAGCTGAAGCCGGAGATCGAGCGCCTTCGTGCGCTTCTTTTGGATCCGCGGGCAGTCGCGGGGGGCATTGAATTCGTCATGCTCTTTCAGCGCCTGACCGGGCCGCTGAAAGCCAAGGGGTTCGAGGATACCGCCCTCTATCGCAATGTCGTGATCGGTACGCTCAACGAGGTGGGCGGTGAACCGATGACGCTTGGTTCCGTGCATGGTTACCATGAAGCGATGGAGCGTCGTTCACGCATTCTGCCGTATTCGATCGCGACGCAGAGTACACATGATACCAAGCGCGGCATCGATGCGCGCATGCGTATTTCCGCGCTCACCCATATGTCACAGGACTGGTCAGCGTGGATGGGGAAGATGTGGTCGCAAAACGAGCGGCATCTGGATGCGGTCTCTCCGCTTCAGAAGAGCGATGCCTGGCTTCTGTTTCAGACGATGGTGGCGGCCTATCCATCGGAGTTTCTCGGGGGGAAAGCGCCATCAGTTGATCAGGTGCAGGCCTATCGGAAGCGCATCGAGGCGTACATGATGAAGGCGCTGCGCGAGGCCAAGGAGCGTACCTTCTGGGTCAAGCCCGATGCGGCCGACGGGAAAACGCCCGAGGAGCAGGCGCGTCTGGCGCGTCTGGGCAAGGAGTGTGAAGCATATGAACAGGGCGTCTCCCGATATATCGAGGCGATCTTTCAGGACCCGGCATTTCTCAAGGAGCTGCATGCGTTCTCTGCGTCTGTGGCCGAAGTCGCTATGCCGCTGAGTTTGGGGCAGGTCGCGCTTCAGCTGACCGCCCCCGGTGTGCCGGATGTCTACCAGGGCGGGTTTGCGTGGAATACGTCGCTCGTCGATCCCGACAACCGTCGGCCGGTCGATTATGCGGATATCGAAGCGTTGTGGGAATCGACGCAGGTGTCCCTCGAGAAGGCGAATGATTCCGCTAAACGCGCGGCGCTCTATCAGGAAATGATGACGCACTGGACCGATGGGCGCATCAAGATGGCGATCATGTCGACATTGTTGCAGGAGCGAAATGGCGATCCGGAGGCGTTTGTGGAAGGACCCTACGTGCCGCTCACACTCGATGGGGTCAAGGCTGAGGAGGCGATCGCCTATCAGCGTGTCGGAAAAAAACGGCATATCTCTGTCGTTTTTCTCCATCCGAACATCGAGTCGCGTCCAATGGTGGTCGAAGGATTGGAACCGAACGATGTCTATGAAGATGTCTTTACCGGGCTGGAATTTCAGGTCGACCACCAGGGGTCGCTCGATCTGCTGGGATTGCCTCAGATGATGCCCGTCATTCAACTCCGCCAGTTGTAAGGGGGCATGCAAGAAGGAGGGGGATGAGGTTATCGTTGATCTTATTCAGGTGTAGTCGGGATGAGACCGTGCAGGATTCATGAGATGTTACGATAGTATCGCATGATTGTCTTCTGATCGTGATGATGATGTTGATCCTGATGTTGATTGTTGATTTCTGATTACCGGCTCACCTGAGCCGGTAGAGCATTCGGCTGATCCGATCGGCTCTCTCCTTGTTCTCCATTTCACATCGTGCCGGAATCAAGGAGAATGCGGCGGCCAGATCGATACAGGCCGACACCTCCGCCAACGATGCCCTGGATATCTGAAAGAAGCGCTTTCGTTCCCCTTTGCCCATCCGAGCATTGCCCTCCGCCAAGTTGAGCACGACGGAAGCCATGGCCCTTCTGAGCTGATCGACGAGATAGCCATCGACTGAAGTGGTGCGCCAAAGTGGTAAAATCTGACCACCACGAACGGCCTTTGTGGTGGTCGCCTATGACCACTTTTCGACATCATTGCTCATGGATCATCGAGATTTACCGATTTGGAGAACCGATTGGGATAACAGAGACACCGAAACGGAAAAACGGATGATCGAATCCGATCAGCATCGGCATCAACATCATCATCAGGTGGGCCCTGTCCGATAGATCGGCGTGAGAGATATTCTGAATGGGCTGTAGGTGAAAACACCGTCGTCTCAGAAGGGCCATATCGTCTGCTGTGCTCAACTTGGCGGAGGGCAACGGCAAGCGGGGGCAACCACGTGAACGAAAGCGCTTCTTTCAGATCTCGATGGGGTCTATCGCGGAGGTGGCAGCGGGCCTGGATCTGGCCGCCGCATTCTCCTTGATTCCGGCAAGAGTACAGGAGGAGAATAAAGCGATTCTGCGAGCAGCATACAACCGGATCAGGAGACTCTCCTGATCCGGTTCCGTTATCGGTATATCGGATTCTCCCAATCGGTTATCGGTTTTCCGTTTCGGTCTTAGATGCCAGAGGGAATAATAACGTTATTATGATGTGATCAGATCAAATGGTGAGCAGTAGAATTCAGAATCGCGCTTGCAGGCAGATGTCGACGGTATGGATGTGGTTGTTCTCCGTGCCGGCGACGTCGTCGAAGTCTTCTTTCCAGTTGTAGGAGGTCTGGATTTTGAGGTTGTAGCCGTGGATGTACCAGTTGACGCTTCCGCCGAGCTGGTGGGAGTCGTTGTCGGGTCCCTGCCGGATGATCTGTGCGCCGAGGGCGGCCAGCTCCAGTTTCTTCGGGATGATATAGTATCCCAACCCCACATAGTACCCGATATCGGTCAGCTTGTAGCGCGCCCAGGTGGCGGTGCCGAGCGTATTGAAGCGCGTTCTCCGATAGTAGCCCTCGCTGGTGAGCGCAAATCCCTTCCAGCGAAGGCCAACGCCCAGCGTCGAGGTCCACCAGTATCTGACATCGGCTCCGGTGTAGGGATCGGTGCGTTTCCCTTCATAGATGGAGCCGAGGTTGACCGAGAGCTGCGGCGTTTCGCTGTAGCTGTAGTCGGTCTCCTTCTCCATGTCGGTGTCGCCCAGGATATCGAAGCGCACCCGTCCGCCGAAGTTCATGCGCTTGTTCGGGTTGTCGATGAAGTTGCTCTCGTTTCCGTTGATGACGGCAAACTGGTAGAGCATCTTCCAGACTTTTCCGGTGAGGCGCAGCCCCAAGGCCCAGGGGGAACCGAAGCTCGAACGCAGCGGAGTTACGATCTGATAGGGGACGTAGTTGTTGATGCCGTCCCATTGGGTGAAGGTGATGGGCGGATCGTTGAGCAGCATCCATCCACCGTCGACCCCGAAGCTGAGCGGCAGCGAGAGTGTGCCCATTCGAATTTCGAGGTATTTGTTGACCCAGTATTGAACCCAGGCATTACCGATGTTGACGGTTGCATATTCCGGTGCACCCGTTCCGTGTCCGAAGGTGAACTCCGACTTGAACCCCTTGGCCGAATCGAACTTCACGACGATATAGGCCGATTCCATGAAGGTGACGAGCGTCGGTTGCCAGAGCGCGTCGTTCTGTTTGCGGTATTGAAAGCGGGGCAACACGCCGCCGCTGAAGGTGAGCTTGTAGTTCCAGTCGTCGCTGGCCAGATACAAGCCCCAGTCGTAGCCGACGTGCGAGGCATGAGCTGCTCGGGTCGTGATGAGGCACGATGCAAGGAGGACGAGGAGGGTGCAGAGGATTCGCGAAAAAAGCGTCATGGTCGGGATGGTTCTCCTCGGCAGCGAGTGTGTTGTTCGATGTTGCACGCGAAGTACTCAAAGAGCGCTGAAATGTCACGCGTTTTTTACAATGGTCGTGTGGTGCGAGCGGTTTGCTTGGGCGTGGTTTGATCGTGCTGGCATTGATCGGAACTGAAGATCTGTTCATGCAAGAGACAGTCCCTCGTTTGCCCCCTTGACAATACAAACGGGTGCATGCCACACCTCTGGGCGCAAATGCCCTAACGGCCTGATTTTGGTGCAATTTTGGTTTGTCGTGCCGGGCCTGGTGGAGGAGGAAAAAGGGCGCAACTTTTTCGCTGAAACCGCGATAAGGGGATGGAAGGAGGGGGTCATGCCGGATTTCAATGCAAGTGAACGCTACTGCGCGTCCTATCGCACCGAAGAAAAAATACTCAGTCAGCTGCGGTCCTATTTTAAGAAGACCTGCGCCCAACCCGAAACGGCATTCGACATGGATGCCTACTCTGTGGAGATGGTCAAGAGCTGTGCAGAGCCCTCCATGCGCAAGTCCGCCTATCAAACGGGAAATTCGGCACAGGAGTCGTATGCGTTTGACGTGCGCGATGGCGATCACACGGTGCACTTCTCCTACCATTTTCGCCGGTTAGGTCAGAGCAAGACCTTCTATTGGATCGAACTCAACGATGCGAAGGGGAATGTGATCCGCGAGCTGGACAACGGCTGCGGATCTTTTAGTGCTGATATCACCGACCGTCCGGAGCTGCGCAAGGATCTGGTGGTTGTGGCCTCAGCGATCAAGGCGATGACCGGGATCGATATCGAGATCTGGTTCAACGACGATTTGAATTGCACGTTCATGTGTCGCAAGAAGCTTGAACGATGAGCGCATCTTGCGGGAGGAGATGGACGCTGGAATGACAAAGGAGGCGATGATGTCCATCGCGTGGAATGCACCGTTGGCTCAAGCGGTACGGCAGGCGGCGGCGGAAGGCCCGGAAGGCTTCGGCCAGACCGAGTGCGCGAAACTGGGGCTCTCCGAATTCTGTGCCCCGCTCCAGAATGCGCTCAATTTTACCTTGAGCGATGATCCGAGCCTTACGCGAACGGCGCAGGTGACCCCCGAGGAATTTGATGATGCGAGCACGGCCGGTATCCCCCGGTCTTTTTTGTGCCTTGTGGCGGGCAAAAATGGCGAGCTGGTTCAGCACGATCGCGTGCGCTGGCTCATCGATGCCGCGCAGAGCGGCTGGTTCAAGAATGACGCACGGCGCGAGGCGGCGATCTGGGAACTGCGCTATACGCCGGTGGCCAACGTGGAACTGCGCGATGAGATCGCCGAGGGGATGCTCGAGGTCCTCGAGGATGAACCGATCCTGATGTGGCAGAAGGATAAACACCCGGAGGATTTTCCTCTTCAGGTTGCCGCGCTCTCCACACTTGGCGCGCATCGCGCGCTTCCCGAAGAGGTGCTGCCGGTGCTGCACCAACATCTCTTTCTCAAGAGCTCGCGGGTGCTCTTTACCACCGTCTGGGCCGCGGGCGAATACGGTCAAAAGGCCTCAGCGCTGGTGCCGCAGCTGATCAAACTGGCCCTGAGTGAGGAGGGGGAGGCGTACGTCGATCGTTTCCCGCGTTCGCGCATGTTGAAGACCGCCATCGTCGAGGCGCTGATCAAGATCGGTCCAAAGGCGATCGCGTATCTGATACGCAACGGAATGGTGACAAGCAGCGATAGCCAGGAAAAGACGTTTGCCTGGATGTTGATCAAGCTCTTTGCCGAGCGTGCCGATCCCGTGATCGAGCAGTTGCGCAAGGATTCCGATGCCGTGGTACGCCGAGAGGCCGAAGCGGCGAATAGCATGCGTCAATAGGGATAAGGGGACTTATGACACCATTTACCAAGATGACGCCGAGGATGTTCGCGTACTACCAACGCCTGGTCGAGGAAAAGTTCGGACAGAGCGTCCCCTGGAAGTGGATGCGCGACGGCACGCACCCCGGTGTTCCGGAACCCCATGAGATCGACTTCGCAGAGGGAACCGAGACTTCTCGTTATATCGATAACGCTGGAAACTTCACCGACCAATTTGCCATCGAGTTCTATCGCATCGCCGCCATGGGGCTTCCCGCGCATGGCCTGCAGATGGGGAACATCGACCGCTTTCGCGATGGCAACCCCGATAACAATGTTCCCACCTATGCCTGTGATGATGTCGGCACGACCGAAACAGAACGCGAGCGCTGCCGGTTCATCATGGAGGCGACCTATGATGAAACAAAGGAGAGCCCCGGGCTCTTCTTCGGCGGTGACCTCGAAGGCGTCGAGCAGGGCATTCCCTATTTGCAGGGGTTGGGCTTCGACGTTCTCTGGATGAGTCCCCTCTGGGAGAATACGGTCGGATATGTGACCTATTATAACGATGCTGGCGAACAGGTGCGGGCCTCGGGTCCGCACGGATACTGGGGGCGAAACTTCGGTTGGCTGGATCCGCACTACGGCTCCGGTGTTTCACGCGCGAAGGATGAGGAGCTTTTCATACAGACGATGTCGGCCCTGCGTGCGGCGGGGATGACGGTTCAGGTCGATCTCATCATGAACCATGCGGGACGATTGGGGACGAACTGTGGGCTCGAACAGACGCTCAATATCATCGAGAAGGCGGCAACGCCGGAAGTGCTCGAGCGCTGTGGACCGGTGGGCGACGAAAACTTTCGCGACTGTCCTGAGGTGTATGAAGCCTATCGCAAAGAGTGTGGCGATGTGATGGATGGCGGAAAGGTGTTTTTTCGGGATCAGCTGGTCTTCGACTATTGGAAAGAGCATGAGAAATTGGGGCTCGAAAAGACGGAAGTCAACGGCGACCCGTTCGCCTCCGGCTTTGATCGCGCCGCGTTCCATCATACGCGCTATATCAAACACTGGGGCTTTTTTCCGCTCGACCGCTGCGCCCACTGGCGAAAGCTCGAAACACAATCGCTTATGGGGCTTGTCGATCTCAATGTCTACGGCAATTCCAAGGCCTACGATCTCATCCTGCGTACGGCCGATCGTTGGGCCGAGCATGCCGGCGGTGCGCGCTTCGACACGCTGCTCTATGTCCTCAATCCCGAGGAGTGCAATCGCTATCCGCAGTATTGGGAGAACGTCATCTTCAATTCCGCCGGTCGTATGCGCGCGGCCAAGGACGGATATTCTCCGATCGTCGGTGAATGGTTCGACCTGCTCCATCCGATGGATATGTTCGACGCGGGGATGCACGCCTATCTGGGCGGACAGACCGATGTCGAGAAGATGGTCGACCTCTTCGATTTCGGCTTTATGCACAGTGTGCGCACGTCCTTCGGTGGTCGTGATCGGTCGCTCGAGGCAATGCACAAACATCTCGATCGTTTGTCACACTATCCGCTTTCCTGGCAGCAGCAGCTCTGCCCGATCACGAGCAACCACGACGTGCCGCTCTTCTTGAACGGCGGGGGATGGCCCTCCGACGTCGAACACGAGCAGGCGGTGATCTCCTCGTACATCTTGCCCGGAATGCCCTACGTCTATGCACCGGACCTGCAGCGCAAGATCGACGCCGGATGGCACAGCGGTCTGTTCGGTCGCGGCGGAGATCCCTATAACCGTCCGATGCTCGACATTCCGACCGATGGGACTCAACGCTATCCAATGGAGCGCCTGGGCGTTCGGCTCAATGCGATGACGCGCAACAATATGCTTGCGCTGCGCTACGGCACGATGGAGACGGAGGGGGATGAAAATCGGCTCGTCATCCACCGCTCCTTCCGGGATATCGATGAAATGCTCTATGTGCATGTCCGCCCTGAAGGGGATGCGATCGACGAGGATGCCGATTCGGTGCTCTCAGAACTCAAGGTCAAGTTCCCGGCGGGGTTCTATGAGGATCCGATCACCACGATCAATTACCAGGTAACGGATGAGGGGCACATCAAGCCCGTTCCCGGCACCTACTTCGACCCGGTCTGGGAGCGCTACATGGAAGTCGGTGCCAATGGGCGCATCACGTTTCCCGATCAGGTCTGGACGAACAGCGCCACGGGGATCACCTATCAGATTGAAAACGGAACGGCCGCCATTCCACAGGGTGAACTGCTGCCGCATGCGCCCGATCCCAAGCGCATGACGTCGGAGCGCGTCAAGAAGGTCAAGGGCGCCCTCTACCCGGCCGACGGACGGTATCGGCTTCGCAACGCGGGGAAAGAGGAAGAGATCATCGATATTCGCGACGGACGTGTTCTCATCAAGCCCGAGTGGCGCACCGTGATTTTGGAGCGGCGCGGAAGCGATGAAGCCGGCATCCCCGCCGACTATCTCGGCGTTTCGCAGAAAAGGAGGAGTTTATGAGCGAAACGCGAATTCCTCAGCGCGATTTTTCGGATGGGCGCGTCTCCTCCGATCCTTGGGAGGGGGTTCCGACGCTTTCGGTCGGAGCGAACGGAACGCTCCTGCTCGACGGCGCCAAGACGCGTGAACTGAAGCAACAGATCGATGATGGCGAGACGGCCGCGGTGACGATGGGAGCCGACGGCTCTGTGCTCGAAGTCGATGCGGTCGACGGGCAGGAACCCTCCTTCGATTGGGGCGATCATATCTGGCCGCGCAATTCCTTTTTCTTGAAACCGCTTTTCTTCGCCGACAGTGGCAAGTTCGGCAACACCGGTGATTTTGAGGCGTCCCGCTTTTTTCAGCGCTTTCTGCCGCCGCGTGGCTTTGCTGTTGGTCAGCGGTTGGGCATGCGCAAATTCTTCGGCGAGGTCGGAGCGCATTTCGCTTTTCGCCTGGCGCTCGATGGCGGGTGGGGGTTGTCCAAACAGCTCCAGTCGGATTCTCTCGGTGTACCCAATGACGGCTATCCGACGTCCTGGAATACCTGGCTTTCGGAAAAAGTTGGCGCGTCGGAAGAGAACCTCTATCTCGGTGCTTTTGCCACGACCGGCGCCTATGCCTTGGCGCAGACGGGCGTGCAGTATAATCTCCAAAACCGCCTCGTGCCGATGCTCGAGCGATCGGCCTTTCTGCAGGAGCGCGCGTCATCGATGGGGGGACGTCTGCTCTACGGCAAGAACTGGGTGGGGCCCAACGTCATGCCCGCCACGCGCGCGCAGATCGCGGGCAAGTTCTTCGCGATCAATGCGGGGACCTTTCTCGGGTGGACCGCGTTCGACATGGGGCTGATGCTCGTCAATCAGGACAAGTGGGATGATCTTGAAGGGAGTTTCTTCGAACGCCTGGGTCACACGATGTGGCTCTACGGTCCCACGGGCGACATGGGTCCGACGCTGGCGATGTTTACCAACGCCGGTCACATCGGCGGCAATGCGGGCGAACTCGCCTTCGACTTTCTCGTCGAGGGGCGCGGGCGCAAGCCGTTTGACTGGATGGCAAACCGGATGCGCGAGCGGACCGATGCGCTGCGCCTCTTGCGACAGCCGCCCGAGACCTTCTTTGCCTCGGGGACGAAGGCATCAAAGGCCGGTCTGGGGCTCTCCTTCGAAGCGAGCATCGACGACATCGGTCGACAGCTCAAAGGGCTCTATGCGGTCGAACGCCCGCGGATGCTTCAGGATGGAGGCGAGGGCGCGCTGAAATGGGCCCGGACGATGGAGCAGGGCGTGGCGCGCGTGGATGAGGTCGCCGCAACCGCGAAGAAGGCGGGCGATACCCTGCGTGAGATGAAAGGGATTGCAGAGGCCGGCGGATCTCGCGCCCAGGTGAAGGGGCTCGCGGCATCTGCGCGCCAGGCCCAGCAGGAGTTGGGACAGCTCGCCGGCGAGATGATGGCGGCCGCCGAAGAGGATTTCATCAAATACCGTCCGGAGAATGCGGCGGATGCGTCGAAATTCGGCGAGCGCTTCAAGGCGATGTCGCGTGATCTGCGCGCGCAGGCCGAGGAAATCGGCGTCGTGCTCAAACCGAAGGTTTCCGTTGTCCCCACAGGTCCCAAACGCATCTGGCATGAGGGGTACAAGAGCACGAGTCGCATCAAGAGCTGGGTCAACAAGGGCTGTCGCTGGGTCGCCAAGGGTCTTCAGGGCAAGAACGTCGCGCGCTATGCCTTCGACATCGCGGGAAACGTCGCTGCCATCTTTCTCACCAACTACATGCTCGAGAAGTTCTTCTACGAGGATGCCATTCCCGCCGTCTATCGCAACGACATCGATACCAGTCTCTACGAGGTCGATCTGCCGGAAGCGAAAGAGGAGTAGTCGGAGTACAATACAAAAGGTCGTATTCTTAAAGGGGTCATTCCCGCGAAGGCGGGAATCTCGATTGTTCACGTACTTCGAGATTCCCGCCTTCGCGGGAATGACAGCGTGCAGAAACCTATTCAATCCCTTCATTATAATAGAACGGAAAGGTGAGGACGGAGCCGATGAGGAATCCGCCGGCCAGTGCATCGGCGACGAACGGTTCCGGCCCGTCGGCCATGGCAATCGCCGCAGCGGCGGCGGCGCGTTTGGCCATGTAGGCGGCAAAGAGCGTCGCTATCGTGTAGGCAGCCGGTTCGACGAGCTTCTTTGCATCGACGACTGGTTTGGGAGCGCGATCAGCGGTCTTCGGTTCCTTGGGCGGATCCTTCTTTCCTCCATGACGGATGGCGTAGGTGCGGCAGACACCGTAACCCGCGGCGACGGCCAGTGCGCCGAGTGCGGGCCAGAGATGTCCGCCGATCTGAACGGGTGTCTGTCGAATGAATTCCCCATCCGCATCGATGCCCGTCACGAACGGGCGCACGCTGGTTTCGGCGCTGAACTGAAATCGTCGCCATGCTGCCAGATCGAAGACGGCAGCCGAGAGTCCGAAGACTTCGCATTGTCCCGGGATGAGTCGGCGGGCCTTGGGCAGATGCGTTCCGATGCGATCCTTGATGCCGCGCAGCGCATCCCCGATCGCCTTCCGATCGACCGCTGCGGCGATCGGCATTCCGGCGAAACCCGTCTCCAACGAACAGAGATCGGCATCCGACGTGCAATCGATTCGGACCGGTTCATCGACCTGGAAGGCGAATTGCTCCTCATTCGGAAGTGCCTGGATGAACCGGTTCCATTCCTGGGCTTCGATCTGATAGCGTTCGAGCGCCCCCGTCTCACCCATGCCCTCGGCTGATTTCGGAAACCCCGAGCGAGGGCGTGGAACCGGAATGGGCAGATCCTGTTCCTGACTCTCGATCGCCTGCGAGGTCTTGTTCCAATAGCCGCCGGCCATCGAGGCGATGAAGAAGGGAACGATCGCCGAACCCATCTGGCCGAGCATCGTCTGTGCACGCAGTCCCGCCAATGCTCCCGCGCCACCGGAGAGGTACTGCACATCCTGATCCGCCCGCGCGGCAGCGAAGGCCTCATCCACATCGCGGTTGCGGTCGAAGAAGAGGCGCGAGAGCGTATCGCGGCGCTCGCTGTAGGTGATCATCGCGTCATTCCAGGAGATTTCGGTCTTGGTGAGTACTTTTGAGAGAAAAGTGTAGCCCTCGGCGTCAGTCAAATCGATTGGCATATCGAGGAAGTGTTCGATCGATCCGTCGGCATCGGACAGCCCGGTCAACTCGCTCAGGTCGTCGGAAAAACTTGTGCGCCAGGCATCGATCAGTACGAGATTGGCCGGCGTTTTCTCCCAGGGTGAGCGTGGTCCTTCGATGCACTGCTGTGGTTGTGCGACGTGCGCGGCCATGAAGTCGCCCACCGATTCGATCACTTGAAGTGTGGCGCGAATCTCTTTTTGCATCCCCTTGAGCAGATCCGCGGCGATCTCCGGGTGAAAGCTCGTCATCGTCGATGCGGCGCGGTTGGTGTTTCCATCTGCTCCGACGACGGAGCCAGCAGGGATATGCTGGCGATGGGTCAGATGCGCGAGCGTCTTCGCGGCGAAGTCCTCGGCCTGTTTCGGAAACCAGGAACGCGCTGCCTTGTCGATGATCGTGCCGTAGATCTGCTTGGTCTTGCGATCCAAGGCCGGTTCGAGCGAGACGATGTTTGCGAGCGTGGTTTGAAAGACGGTGGCCGCCGCGGGCGTACGAAGCTTCTCGAAGAGCGTGTAGGTGAGCAGGGAGAAGATCGTCGTATTGGTGATCTGCTCGCGCATCGTTTTTATGATGGCGACCGGGTCGGAGGGGGCTCGAAGCTGTTCGATCGCTTTTGTTGAAAATGCTTTTTTGAGCTCTGGCGCGATCGTCGGGAAGACTGAGGGCGCAACGGAGACGAGCGCGTTTTCATCGATCGCATAGTTGTGATCCCATATCCCTCGTTCGATGCAGGGGAGCATGAGCGGTTTGTCCTGAAGGTTGAGGCAGAGGTTCACGCCGCCGATGGCGCTGGCTTCGTAGTCGTCAATGAAACTTGTGTTGCCACCGTAACGCGTGACGAATGTGCCTGGGTTCTGGTCTCGATCCTCCACGATCATCGAGAAGAAGAGGAAGCGGACGCCAAAATCCGATGAGCGTGCGGCGGCATTCGAGAGGATCTGCATCTCCTCGGAATCGATTGCGTTCGGTGATTGTTCATCGGTCGTGAACTGTTGAATGAGGCGAATGTAACTGCCCAGCGAATCGGACCAGACGGAACTCGATGTGGGAAGGTCGGCGGTCGTGAGGGAGTGAAAGTCGAGGTCGTCTAAAGCATCGCGCAATTCTTCGGAACGCTGACGCAAGCCTTCGAGTTCCTCCGCGCGCGAGTCGGCTTCGATCCCGCTTGGATCGCGGATGAGACGGTTGACGCAGACGAGCTCCGCGTGCAGCGATTCAACCATCGAAACGACGCGATTCGAATCCGCCCAACGGCATGTCTGCGCACTCTCGCCCATGGAGATGGAGGCCTCCTATTAAGACTATCGGCAGGATGGGGAAAATGTTTCGCGGTATTTTCAAGGCATAAGCTGTTCAAGGGGGGGTAAAATAGTGCAATACTATCAATAGGATGGCGTCTTTGCTCGATACAGAGAACCTGTCGTGAAATGCTGGCTTTGCTGGTTTTTGTCATTCCCGCGAAGGCGGGAATCTCGATTATTCAAGAGACAAGTCTATCTGCATAATTTTTCACGCAACTAATTTTGCAGATCGCCGAAACAGGGGGCGAGCAGTGAAAACATCTGTTGCTGCATTGAGCACGATGGTCGGGCGAATCTATTGACGGCGACGGGAGATCCTGGAATACCGGGATCTCAAACGACACGAAGGGAGACGCATTATGAGTGGAATCCTCGGAACAGGTGCAGGTCCAGGGATGTTTTTGAGTCCTGGTGGAACCCCAGGCGGTCTCGATGGCGGCGGTGGCATGGGGGCCCTGGATGGTGGGGGCGTCGAGTACGGCGCCGATCCGCTCGAGGTCGTGCATGTTGTTCCGGAGATGGATCCCTTCGTCTTTCGCGGCGGACTTGGAGATGTGGCGTGCAATCTTCCTCCGGCGCTGGCTCGTGTCGGCGGTGTGAAGAATACGGTGATCATGCCGCTCTATAAAGCGGAAAGCGGCGAGATCGACGTTGAAAAACATGGTCTTCGGCAGATGGACGAGACCGTTACAGTTCCCTTTGGTTTCGATGGGGGAACGGTCGAGGCCCAGCTTTGGGAAAAGATCCTTCCTGTTGAAAACGGCCCCGATGTTCGGACGATCTTCATCGAGGCGGATCGCTATTTCAAGGGCAAGGATATCTACAGCGTTTATGACACGCCCATGACGCCGCCTTCGGCAAAGGGCATTCGTGCGATGTTCCGGAGAATGGTGAAGCCGAAACCGCAAGACACGGGATGGGACAACCACTATGCCGCCGGCGAGCGGTTCGCCTTCCTGGCGGCCGCTGCGCTCACCACGATGGGGGCCTTGGGCATGAACCCACACATCATCCATGCCCACGACTGGACCGGCGGGCTCGTTCCGGTCGTCAAGAAGGGGTGGGGGGTCTTCGAGGGCGCGCGGACGTATCTCTCCGTTCACAACGCGGCCTACCAGGGTATCCACCCGGCGCACATCATCAAACAGCTCCATCTGGATGGAGACCGTATCGATGTCACCAGCTTTCTCGATAATCACGGCAATGCGAACTATCTGCGGGCGGGCGTGCATCATACGGACTATGCCTCGGCCGTGAGCCTTCATTATGCCAAGGAGTTGCTGACCGCTCAGTTTGGTAATGGACTCGAAGCGGAGTATGAGCGACTCAACAATAAGGGACGTCTCTCCGGTGTCGTCAACGGATTGGGTGCCGAGTGGGATCCCTCGACTGATCCCTTCATCGCCCGGAACTATTCGGCAGCGGATATGGCGGGAAAATCCGAGTGTCGCCGGATGCTCATCGAGCGGTACGGATTGAAGATCGGGGCGGACACGCCGATCCTCGCCGTCCATGCGAGGCTGACCGAACAGAAGGGGATCGACCTGATCGACGCGGCGCTGCCCGAGATCGTTCGACGCAATATCGCCGTCATCACCCTGGGTGCGCCGGATGAGGACCATAAAGACATGGTGGCCAAGTGGGTGAAGAAAGGCCGCGGTATGGTGGGTGTCGAAACGAATCCGGCAATCACCTTCGATACGACGCGGCGGCACGAGCTCTTCGCTGGTGCGGATCTCTTTGCCAATCCCGCCCGGTGGGCGCCCTGCGAGATCACCGTGCTCTATGCGCTGAAGTACGGGGCGATCCCGATCGTCTCTGCACGCGGGGGGCATGTCGATACCGTCAGTCCCTTCAGTCGCCGCACGGGAAAAGGGCGTGGGTTCCTGATGCCGGAGATGAAGCCGGCGGGTTTGCTGGCGGCCATCGCTTCGGGCCTCAGGGTCTGGAAGGATCCCCAGCACCGGGCGCGGATCATGCACAATATGATGACCAAGGACATGAGCTGGGATCGCAGCGCGCGGGACTATTTGAAGAACTACGAACGCCTGTTGGCCAGTTCGGCGATAGAGATTCCTCGTTGACGGCAGAGCAAAAAATAGAGAAGAGAGCCGCTGATTCGATGCCTATCGGATCAGCGGTTTTTTTATGCGCGTGTCATTCCCGCGTGATGCAACAGAGGAGGAACGATGGGTTGGAGGAAGAGGGGGGCGGCGCTGATCACTTTGCTGGTGGTTCTCTCTGTTTCAGGCGCAAGTGTTGCCGCCACGCGCGCGCCGGACGACATTCGTCGTCGCACGATCTATTCGGTCATGGTCGATCGCTTTCGCGATGGTCGCACCACCCCCTATGATCGCATCTATGATGAGACGCGACGACGGTACGTATCCTCTTCATCGTCGAAGAGTGAGCACGATCCCGCACACACCGATCCCTATCGCTTCTGGGGCGGTGATTTCAAAGGGATCGCCGACGCGCTCGACGAGGACTTTCTACGCGATCTCGGCATCGGGGCGCTGCACCTGACCCCCTTCCAACAGAACACCTATTACGATCCGGACATCTTTCCGGCATCGGCCTATCACGGCTATCATCCCGAAGACTGGTTTCGCCTCGATCCGCGCTTCGGAACGATGGCCGATTTCTGGCGCGCCAGTCGCTTGCTCAAACGCCAGAACATCGGCCTGATCATGGACCTGGTCTACAATCATTCGAGCGCGCGCTGTAATCCAGCGGGGCTGGGTCGCGTGCTCGAGCGCGGGCGCATGCGCTTTGCGATGCTCGACGAACCGCGTGGGGGCAGGAACTTCACGGCACCGACAAAGGGGTTCTATAGCTTTGAAAACGACCAGCCCGATGCCCTCTGGGGCGTGGGGTATACGAGTACAGGTGAGACGGTGGAGGGCATCGATGGACATCGCGTGGTCTTTCCCGCTAACGACGGCAAGAGCTGGCCGCCGCCGCCCTGTGTGGTGGATGGGATCTCTCAGCCCAGCGGTCTGGCCGACTTCAACCTGGCCGACACGAACTGGAACCGCGATCAGCGATCGATTGGCGCCTATATCATTCGCGCGGCCCAATACTGGATGCGCGCCTCCGGCGGTGCCATCCGCATGATTCGCTTCGACGCGACGACCATGGTGCCGCCGCAGTTCACGTTGCAGGTGATGGACGCGCTCGAGGCGGGACATGGGCTCTATCACACGGGATTTCTCCCCGAGATCATCACGACTGCACCCCACGTCTTCGATCCGGAGCAGGCCGATGACCCGAGCATGCGCGGCTGGAAGGAGAAGCGAACCGTTGGTTTTTCGAAGGCCTTTCACGCACGGCGGCTCACGAACTATGACTACAATACCTATCGCCACTTTGCTTCCGTCGCTAATGGCGTGAAGAAGCGCAAGGGGTTCGGGGATCTCGCCGATTGGTGGAGGGCGCCTCCGAATGAGGATCGCTCCATCCTGATCGGATTCATCGGCAGCCACGATTTCGATCGTTTGGCCGACGGCAACCCGCCGCTTAAACGTGTGCTGCTCACGCTGCTCATGACCGGTCCTCGCGTGCCGCTCGTCTTCTATGGTGACGAGGGCGGACGCCTCGAGAACATGCACGATGCGGGCTGGCTCGACAAGACGCGCGCCTTCATGGGAGCGGAGCGCATGCAGGCGGCCCGCACGACCCCCGAGTACGCGACGATTGCGAAACTCGCGCGCCTGCGTCGTGCAAACCCAGCGATCTGGAAAGGGAGCTACGCGCCGCTCGTCGTCGGCAAAGATGGGCGCCGCCGCGACTGGGGCGTTGTGATCGCCGAGCGCGCCTTCGATGACGCGCGCGTGCTCATTGTTGTAAATGCCTCGGGCCGCGAGGCCACGATCCGCAACGCGATCGCGACCTCGCTTCCGGATGGGACGTATCAGAATATATTGAACGACATCCCCGGAGGTGCAGGTATCGAGGCGATTACCGTGCGCGATGGCCGGATCATCGCGGGCGAGCAGGGGACATCGGCGAAGACAAAATGGCAGATCGCCCCATATGCCACGGGCGTGTTTGTCGTGTCGGAGTGTGCAACAAAGACCCATGATCTCATCGTCCGGTAGGGTGTCTTGAGGCTTCGATCGCGATGAAAGAAGAGATCCCCTCAAGACACCCTACCGGACGATGAGACAAGAAAGAGGCAGCTCATGATGAACAACAAACGCACCAGCGGAATCCTTATGCACGTCACCTCGCTCCCTTCGCCGTTCGGCATCGGCGACCTGGGGCCGGGGGCCTATCGTTTTATCGATTGGATGCAAAAAGCCGGCCAGCATCTTTGGCAGATCCTGCCGCTCACCCCCACCGAGATGGCCTGGGGGAATTCTCCGTATAGCTCGCCGTCGGCCTTTGCCATCAATCCGCTCATCATCAGTCCGGAGCGTCTTGTCGATGAAGGCCTCTTGACCCGGCGTGATCTGGCGGCCTGTCGCCTTCCGGAGAAGAGTCGCATCGATTTTGCGCGTGCGGTGAAGGTGAAACGCGCATTGCTCGAGCGGGCCTTTCAGAACCGTTCGCGCAGCGTCTCCTTCGATCGCTATCGTCGGAAACAGCGTGCGTGGTTGGAGGATTATGCCCTCTTTATGGCGCTGCGTGAATTCCATCAGGGGCGTTCCTGGGTGGATTGGCCCAAGCCCCTGCGCGATCGTGAGCCGAAGGCGCTCACCGAGGCGCGCCGGGAGTTTCGGGATGTGATCGACTTTCACGCCTTCTGCCAGTTTCTGGTCGAGCGCCAGTGGACGGACCTGCGGCGTGCCTGTGCCAAGCGTGGCATCCAGATCGTTGGCGATCTGCCCATCTATGTGAATCACGATAGCAGCGATGTCTGGTGTCATCGCGATCTCTTTCAACTGCGAAAGGATGGCTGGCCGCGTGCGGTGTCCGGCGTGCCTCCGGATTATTTCAGCAAGACCGGTCAGCTCTGGGGCAATCCGCTCTACCGGTGGGACGTGATGCGCGCGCGCAACTACCGTTGGTGGATGCAGCGCATCGAGCGCAATGCGGCCTGTTGCGACGTGTTGCGCATCGATCACTTTCGAGGGTTTGTCGGCTACTGGTCGGTGCCCGCCACGCACAAGACGGCCCTGCGTGGAAGATGGGTAAAGGCACCTGCGCTCGATTTCTTCACGCGCGTGCAGAAACGTTTTCCGAAGCTCAATCTCATCGCTGAAGATCTGGGTGTGATCACCGACGATGTGCGCGATGCGATGGAACGACTTCATCTTCCCGGCATGCGGCCGATCCTCTTCGGCTTCGGTGGGGATGCGCGTACCAACCCCTATGCGCCGCACGCTTTTTCTCCGCGGACGGTCGCCTATGCCGGGACACACGATACCAACACCGTTCGCGGATGGTTCGATCGAGAGGCCAAGGCCGCTGAACGTGGCCGACTCGACCGCTATTGTGGACGCGCCGTCACGTCACGCGATGTGAGTTGGACGCTCATCCATCTCGGCATGCAGTCCGTTGCCGAGCGGGTGATCGTCCCCATGCAGGATGTCCTCTCGCTCGGTGCCTCCGATCGCATGAATCTTCCCGGGAGTGCGAAGGGGAACTGGGCCTGGCGCGTACGATCAGGATTGATGACAGCCTCACTGGCACGACGTTTGCGCCGGTTGAGCGCGGCTACCGGACGCGTCGACTGAGCCTGCGGCGATATTCTGACAAGGTGCTTGATATCACACGCGCTTTCCGATATACATCGCCTACTTTGCCGAAAGAACTAAAAAAATCCTTTAATTTCAAGGGGATAAGGGGAATTCGCGGTGGAATTTCGAGATCAATTCGATGAGCTCCGATCAAATTTTGTCTGGTGTTGGCTCCCGATGGATGGACGCACGCTCTTCGCGGATATCGATGCCCTGCTGGACAAGGGCGATGGATCCGGCGGCGTTGCCCTTCGCGAGGGTTTGACCGAGCAGGAGGCCAAGCGGGTTCAGGCAGATCCTGCCCTGGCTGCCCGCCTCGAGAAGGCCTTTGGGCTGCTCGAGTCCTACAAGAGCGCCCCGCGCTGGTTTGGCAAACGCGCCTCCAAGGCCCCCGGCGAGATCGCCTATTTCTGCGCTGAGTTTGGGGTCGATACGAGCCTTCCGATCTATTCCGGGGGGCTGGGCGTGCTCGCCGGCGATCATGTCAAAGAAGCCTCCGACATGGGGCTGCCGTTCGTCGCGGTCGGCCTCTATTATCCTGAAGGATATTTTCAGCAGCGCATCAATGCCTTCGGCGAGCAGGTCGCCGATTTTCCCCACATGAACGCGAGCAAGCGTCCGCTGGAGCGGGTGGCGCGTCCGGATGGATCGCCGCTGATCGTCTCCGTCGATGTCGGAGGGCGCACCATTTCGGCCTGTGCGTGGAAGGCGCTCGTCGGCAATGTGCAGATGTATCTGCTCGATGCGGACATTCCCGAAAATGACGAAATCGACCGGCGACTCACCGCGCGCCTCTATTGTGCCGATCGGACGATGCGCCTGGAACAGGAGATGCTCCTCGGCGTCGGCGGATGGCGCTTGTTGCAGGAGTTGGGGCATGATGTGCGGGCCCTGCATCTCAATGAAGGGCACTGCGTCTTCGCCGCCCTCGAATGGGCGCGCCAGACCATGGCGGCAGAAGGCATCGATTGCGCCAAGGCGATGGCTGCGCTCAAGCCCCACATCCTCTTTACGACCCATACGCCGGTCCCGGCCGGGAACGAGGCGTTCGATCCCAAGCTCGTCGCGACGCATCTGCGCGAACTCATCGATGCACTCGGCATGACGCCGGAGGCGTTTTTGAAGTTGGGCGCGGGCGGACCGAAAGAGGTCTCGGGATTTTGTCTCTCCATCGTGGCACTGGCCCTTTCGGGCGCTGCCAATGGCGTCTCCCGCCTGCATGGGGAGGTCTCCCGGAAGATGTGGAAGAAGCTCTATCCAAAATTAAAACAGAACGACGTGCCGATCGGATACGTGACCAACGGCGTGCACTATCCCACCTGGGTGGCCCGTGAACTTCGTGCCGCCAATCGCGAGGCGTTTGGCGCGGACATCGAAGAGCATCTCGACGATGGCGCTCGCTGGGATGCCAGCCGCATCGACGATGCCAAGCTCTGGTCGATTCATACGCAGCTGAAAAAGCGTCTCATCGATGAGCTGCGGCGTCGTCGGCGCCAATGGCTCATGCGCGAAGGCGCGCCGCGCGCGGTGATCGAGCAGGTGGATGGGTTTCTCGATCCAAATGCGCTGACCATCGGCTTTGCGCGACGCTTCACCGGATATAAGCGCGCGACGCTCGTCTTCCGTGATCTGAAGCGCCTGGCGCGTATCCTGGGGAATGCCCGTTGTCCCGTCCAGATCATCATGGCGGGGAAGAGCCATCCGGCCGATCGCGAGGGGCAGAAGTTTATCGCGCGCGTCAACGAGATTGCGCAGAAGAAGGCATTCGCGGGGCGGGTTTATCTCGTCGAAGGATACGATATGGATCTCGCGTCGTATCTGGTGCAGGGGGTCGATGTCTGGCTCAATAACCCGATCAAGCCGCTCGAGGCATCGGGAACATCAGGGCAGAAGGCCGCCATCAACGGTGTGCTCAACCTGAGCGTCCTCGATGGATGGTGGGACGAAGGCTGCGAGCCGTCGCATGGCTGGGGGATCGAGGAGCGGGCCAAGGATTCGGAGAAGGATGTGGCTGAGCGCATCTATACGCTTCTGGAAAAAGAGGTGGCGCCGCTCTATTCCGAACGCGATGCTGATGATGTGCCGCGGGGATGGACCCAGCAGATGAAACAGGCCATCGTTTCGCTCTCGCCCGAGTTCACGACACGTCGTATGCTCAAGGAATATTTTGAACGCTATTATGAAAAAGCTCTTACCTCATAGTTTCAATGGGCGGCGATGGATGCAGGCCATCGGTTTGATGGCACTGATCGCGTGTCTGCTGGTGACGGCCGGTTGTAAACGGCGGTATTCCGGTTCGGGACCGAAGCTTGTCCTCTGGCACATGGAGGATGCACGCATCATGCCCTTCATGGAGGAGTTGATCGCCCAGTTCGTTCGCGAGCAGGGTGGCAGTATCGAGGTCGAGCAGGTCCACTACGATCCGGAGGATCTTCATCAGCAGTATCTCACCGCAGCGATCGCCGGTGCGGGCCCGGACGTCGTTCTCGGGGCCAGTGACAAGGCGGGCATCTTTTCCATCGGTAAATTCATTCATCCGGTCGAGCAATATATCGACACCAAAGAGTATCTCCCGGTGGCCATCGAGGCGGTGACCGATGGCGGGCATATATGGGGCATTCCGGTCAGTGCCGGAAATCACCTCATGCTCTTCGTCAACCGCAATCTTGCCAAGGCCATTCCGGAAAATACGGATGATCTCCTGAAGATCTGCAAGGGCATCCTGGACAAGGATGAAAAGGCGTATTGTTTGGCCAGCAACAACGGCGAGCCCTTCTTCTTCATGCCGTGGCTGACCGGGTTCGACGGCTGGCCGATCGTGGGAACGACGCCGTCGCTGGATACGCCGCCGATGCGCGCAGCACTCATGTTCTTCGAAGAGATGCTCAATGACGGTCGGGTCATGCCTCCGGAATGCGATTACAATTGCATGGATGGGCTTTTTAAAGAGGGCCGTCTGGCGTTCGCTATCAACGGCGATTGGGCGATCGAAGCCTACCGGGAACGCCTCGGCGAGGCTTTTCAGACGGCGGTCTTGCCAAAAATTAGTGCGACCGGCATCCCGATGCGCCCGATGGTGGGCGGAAAATACCTCATGCTCAATTCACGTCTCAAAGGCGAGCAGCTCGAACGGGCGCTCGCCTTCGTTCGGTTTATGACGAGCTATGAAAATCAGCTCAAGCAGTTCGATCGCCTCGGGCGCCTTCCGGGCCTGAAAAAGGCCTTTGTGGCAGCCAAGAAAAAGGCGCCTGATTTTATCAAGGGGTCGTTCGATGAGCTGACGCTGGGAAAACCGATGCCGATGCAGGTCGAGATGCGCGCGGTCTGGGATGCCATGCGGTCGCAGATGGGGGCATATTTCGGTGGGCGTAAGACGCTCGACCAGGCGGTGACACTCATGGAATCGGATGCGTTGCGCAAGGCAAAGGAGATGCGATTACGATGATGCAGATCATCAACTCATTGATCGAAGTGTTATCCTTTGTCGTGCTCGTTCTCGCAGGCGTGGCGGTGATCGAGTTGGCGATCTTTGGGTCGTTTCAGCTCTTTGCCCCTCGCAGTAGGAATCGCTTGCCGATCATGATGGTGACGCCGGCGTTTGTCGGTCTGCTGCTGCTTATCGGATATCCGATCATTTTCGAGGCCTATATCGCCTTCACAAATTTGAACCTCGCTACGATCGGCGAATGGGCGCGGGGCGGATCGCTCCAGTTTGTGGGGCTGAAGAACTTCATCGATGTCTTTACCGAGCCCCCCATGCAGGAGACGGGGTTTTTCGGCCTGCTTGGCCGCACGCTCTTATGGACCTTCGTCAACGTCTTCTTCCACCTCATCGGCGGCCTGATCATCGCGCTCCTGCTCAACAATAAGATCCGTATGCGCGGATTCTACCGCATGCTGATCATCATCCCCTGGGCGATGCCGCAGGTGGTGGCGGTGCTGGCCTGGCGCGGTGAGTTCCACAGCCAGTTCGGCTTCATCAATATCATGCTCGGTCACGTCGCCGACGTCTTTCCGTTTCTGGCATCCCTCGGGGTGGGTCCGCTCAACTGGATGAGCGAGCATGCCTTCGCCATGTGCTGTATCGTCAATATCTGGCTGGGTATTCCCTTTATGGCGGTCATCATTCTGGGAGGTTTGCAGAGTATCTCCCCCTCATTCTATGCAGCGGCCAAGATCGATGGCGCCGGTGCCTGGCAGCGTTTTCGGTATATCACGATTCCGCTCCTCAAGCCGGTGGTGGCGCCAGCGATCACCATGGGAACGATCTGGACCTTCAATAATATTACGGTGATCTACTTGCTCACCGGGCAGGGCGGCGGTACGGAACGGGCGGACATTCTGGTCTCCGCGCTCTACAAGGCGGCATTTAATTTCTTCCGGTATGGATATGCAGCGGCCTTTGCCTTCGTCATCTTCATCCTGCTGATGGCCTTTTCTTTGGTCTGGATGAAGCTTTCGAAGGCATACGAAGAGGTCTACTGATTCGGACGATGCGCAGGGAAGGGTGGCGGCACTATGGAGCCAAGGAAATTCTGGATTCGAACGATCGCGATTCACCTGGGCCTCATCGCCTGGTGCGTCGTTGCGGTCTATCCGCTGTTGCGCATCTTCAGCGTTTCCTTGCGGCCGGGCGATCGGCTGATGTCCACGGATCTGTCGCTTATCCCGGCGGATGCCACCTTTGCCGCCTACTGGAATGTGCTCACCGATACGAATTTCTTTATGTGGCTCTACAACAGCTTGCTGATCACGATCGTGACATCGCTCATTGGGCTGACCATTGCATCAGCCGCGGGCTATGCTTTTTCGCGCTTTCGCTTTCCGGGGTCGCGGCTCGGCATGATGGCCCTTTTGGGGACGCAGATGATTCCCGCGGGCATGTTGCTTCTGCCGCTCTTCATCATGCTGGTCAAACTCAAACTCACCAACAGCTATCTGGGTCTGGTGATCGCCTACTCGGTCTCGTCGGTGGCGTTCTCCATCTGGATTCTGAAGGGCTATTACGATACGGTCCCGCGCTCGCTCGAAGAGGCGGCGATGGTCGATGGCACATCGCAGATCGGCGCCTTCTGGCGCATCATTTTGCCGCTGTCGACGCCGTCGCTCGCAATCGCGTTTCTCTTTAATTTTACGATGGCCTGGAACGAGTATATCGTTGCCCGCGTTGTCTTGCAGCGTCCGGAACTCTACACCTGGACGTTGGGTGTCTTTGAGCTGCAGGGGCAGTATACAACGCAGTGGGGCATGTTCTGCGCGGCATCGATCATGGTGACGTTGCCGGTGATGGCGCTGTTTCTGTACTCGTCCAAATGGCTCCTGTCCGGCTTAACGCTCGGTGGTGTGAAAGGGTAGGCGTATGGCAAATGTAACGCTCAAAGCGCTGCGAAAAGATTTTGATGATAATACCGTGCTCAAATCGATCGACCTTGAGGTTCGGGATCGTGAATTCCTCGTTCTCGTCGGTCCGTCGGGCTGTGGCAAGTCGACCGCGCTGCGTCTCATCTCCGGTTTGGAGACGATCACGAGCGGTGAGATCTTCATCGACGGTCGGTTGGTGAATCACCTCGCCCCGAAGCATCGCAATATCGCCATGGTCTTCCAGGATTATGCGCTCTATCCGCATATGAATGTGCGCGAGAATATGCTCTTCGGTCTCAAGCTGCGCAAGGTGCCCAAGGAGGACTGGGATCAGCGGGTGAACAAAGCGGCTGAACTTCTCGGGATTGGGGAGCTGATGGAGCGACGTCCTCGCCAGCTCTCCGGCGGCCAGCGTCAGCGTGTGGCGATTGGGCGTGCCATCGTGCGCAAGCCGGGCGTCTTTCTCTTCGATGAGCCGCTGTCCAACCTCGATGCGAAGCTGCGCGAGGAGATGCGTTTGGAGATCGGTCGTCTGCATCAGGACATCAGGAATACGATCGTCTATGTGACGCATGACCAGGTCGAAGCGATGACGCTCGCCGATCGGATCGCGGTCATGGACAAGGGAGCCATCCAGCAGATCGGAACGCCGCTGGATGTTTACCATCGTCCGGCAAATCTCTTCGTGGCGGGTTTTATCGGAACGCCCTCGATGAACTTTTTGAAAGGAAGGATCGTTAAGCAGGAGAAGGAGTATCAGTTCCAGATGGACGGCATTCGTTTCCGAATTCCGAAGGATCGTCTGGATTATGCCCGGGCGCATGACGGCATGCAAGTGACCCTGGGGGTGCGTCCGCATCGCGTTCAGCTCGCCTCGCAGGAGATGCGGCATCGCGTGAGCGTGCCCATCGGTGTGCGGGTCGAGATGACCGAGCAGATGGGGAGCTTCGTCAATATGATCGTCTCATCCGCTGGTGGCCGGCTGATCGTGCGGTGTCCGGCCGACACCGAGGTCGCCCGAGGGGATAAAATCGATATCGTTATCCGCGTCGGACGCGTACATGTCTTCGATGCGGAGGGGAATTCGTTGCGACCCCCTGTGCGTGAGGCCGCGCCGGAATCAGAGAAAGTGAAGTGGAAGAAGAAGGCTAAGGGATGAGGATGCGCTGGTGTTGCGAGCGAGAGTAAGATCCGATGGGGGCGGATGTGATATCCGCTCCCTTTTTCTTTGGGACGCCCCTTGCCGGGGGGACATGAAATGCCGTATAATGCGTCATCACAAGGGGGGCGCGATGCAGCAGAAGGCGTTAGCGATCATTCTCAAACGCGTAGCCTACGGCGATGCCGACTGGATCGTCTCCTTTTTGACCCGCGATCTGGGGCGGATTTCCGGCTTGGCCCGCTCAGCTCGCGCTTCGAAACGGCGCTTCGGCGGAGCGCTCGAGCCCGGCTCGCTCGTAGAAATACGTTATACCGACCGGCGGGGCTCAAACCTCGTGCGCATCGATGCCACGCGTGAACTGCGAAGCCGTTTCGGCATCATGAAGTCGCTCGATCGTATTCATGGCCTGGCTCGTTCGCTCGAACTGGCCAATCTATTTCTCCAGGAGCGCCAACCCGCGCCGGAGAAGTTTGACCTGCTCGATACATGGATTGCGCAGTTGGGCGAGTGGGATCCAACACCGGTGCAGGTGTTGCAGTTCGAGTTTTCGTGGCTTTCGCACTCCGGATATGCACCGCAGTTGCATTGTTGTGTCAGTTGCAGCCGGGAGTTGGGAGAACATTCCCGTTGGTTTTTCGACTATGAGCAGGGCGGGGTGATCTGTGGAAGCTGTGCCATGGGTGGTTCGGGGCGCCTGCCCCTGAGCAAACGCGCCCAAAAGGGCTTTGAGGCGCATGCGCGCAATGTTTTCAATGCCGATGTGATGCATGCCAGCGAGGCCGAGCAGGTGCTGGAACAGTATATCGGTCATGTCCTGGGAAAACCCCTGCGCACGACCCTTTCGTATGAGAGTTGTTTTTGAAGCGTGAAAAGTCTCAATATGACATGTGGGCAACTATAGAAACCCTTTCTTGTTTGTCATCCCCGAGTGTTTAAATCGGGGATCCAGTCTGGGCAATGCAGTGATGGATTCCCGATATCAGCCAGAGGCTGATCCGCCTTTGGCGGAGAATCACTCGGGAATGACATAAGTGATACCTGAACAGTTATCTTTCGTGGAAGATTTGTGATGCGCATCATTCGTGAAAAACAAGAGGTCTGGCCGTTTATCCTCATCTCGCTCATCCTCCATGCGGGGCTTGCGGTTGCCCTGATGCTCCTGATGAAGGCGCCGCGCTTTCAAGAAGACGATCTCGTCGAGGTCTTTCAGGTGATCGAGCCGGAGACCAAACATCCCTATCGCATTGCCGATATCGCCAAACCCGCCCAGGAGCGGAAGCCGGACAACCCGAAGTTCCTGGGCATGTACGATAGTGCGGTCAAACAGGAGATGGTCGGCACCGGGCGAACCGGGACTGCCGGCGGTCCGACGCGGGGCGATAAACAGGTACAGGGGAAAAAGACGAAGTCGAAGGTCGCGAAGAAATCGAAGCCAAAGCCTCAGCCACGCGGGCGCGTCGTAAAGAAGAAGGGCAAGGATCGGCTGATGGCGTTCGACAAGAGTATCTTCGATCAGAAAGAGGTCACCCCCAAGAGTGAGTCGGGTGGAGCGCTCGATGATTTCTATCCCGACTTTCGCCGTGGTCCAAACACGTACTTGAACGTCCTGCGTTATCCCGGGGTCACGTATTTTGTGCGGATGAAGCGCGCCTTCAAGATCGCGTTCAATCCGGAGCCGGCGCTGCGTTCACACTTTGCCTTCAATCGGGTGACACGCGGATCGGTCGATGTGGTGATGGGGGTAACGGTGGGTTCGACGGGGGAGTTGGCCGAACTCTTCATCTTTCGCAGCTCGGGGATTGCGGCCTATGATGAGGAGGCGCTGCGCACGGTGCGCGTCTCCGCCCCCTTTGCCAAACCGCCTGAGAAGTTTCTCGATGATGATGGGGTGTTGCGCATGTCCTGGACGTTCTCGGTCTACCTCTGAACAAAGTCTTACGAAGGACGATGGACGATCGCGAGCTTGTGCTCGCTGGGACGATGGACGCAAGAGCTTATTCGTCCTTCGTCCCACGTCCACGCGAACGAAGTGAGCAGTCGTCCCTCGTGCGGAGCTATTCTTTCAGGATCGCTTCCTTCGCGGCGCGGACTTCGTCGAGGCGGCGGCGGAAGGGGAGGTAGGGCGCGTGCTTGACGAGTTCCGGATCGGTCTCGCACTCCTTGGCGATGGCGAGCATCGCGTCGCAGAAGCCATCGAGCAGCGCCTTGGGTTCGGTCTCGGTCGGCTCGATCATCATCGCGCCTGAGACGATCAGCGGAAAGTAGACGGTCGGCGGATGGAAGCCATAGTCCATAAGCCTCTTGGCGATATCCATCGTCTTCACCCCATGGGCGTTCTGAAGGGCGTCGGAGAAGACGCATTCATGCAGTCCGGGTCGGTCATAGGGGAGCTCAAAGGCGCCCTTCAATCGTGCACAGACATAGTTCGCACTCAGCACGGCCATGCGCGTGACGCCGATGACGCCCTCCGCGCCCAGTTCGCGCAGATAGGTATAGGCGCGCACGAGCACACCGAAGTTTCCGAAGGCGGCGTTGATGCGCCCTATCGACAGCGGCGTGTGGTGATCGAGCGTATAGCCCGTGTCGGTCTTTCGAATGCGCGGTGTGGGAAGAAAGGGTTCGAGTGCTTTTCCCACCCCGACCGGCCCCGCACCCGGGCCGCCGCCGCCGTGTGGCGTGGCAAACGTCTTGTGCAGGTTGAAGTGCATGACATCGGCGCCGATTGCTCCCGGTTTCACATATCCCATCAGGGCATTGAGGTTCGCGCCGTCGAGATAGACCAGCCCCCCCTTGGCGTGCACGATGTCGGCGATCTCACGGAAGTGGGGTTCGAAGAGTCCCAGCGTATTCGGGTTGGTGATCATGATCGCCGCGACATCCTCGTCCATGGCGGCTTCGACCGTCGCGGGGTCGAGCAAGCCATCGGGGCCCGACTTGAGTGTGACCACGGAGTAGTGACAGGTGGCCGCAGAAGCGGGGTTCGTGCCGTGGGCCGAGTCCGGGATGAGCACCTTCGTGCGCGGATTTCCGTGTTCGGTATGATAGGCGCGGATCATGAGCATGCCGGTGAGTTCGCCATGGCTGCCGGCAGCGGGCCAGAGTGTGACCGCTCGCATGCCGCTGATCTGGGCCAGCATCTCTTCCAGCTCAAAACAGAGCTCGAGATTGCCCTGCACGGTCTCAATCGGCTGCAGCGGATGGGTGTCGGCAAATCCGGGGAGCGCCGCGGTACGGTTGGCGATCTTGGGATTGTACTTCATCGTGCAGGATCCGAGCGGATAAAAGCCCAGGTCCTTGCTGAAGTTCATCAGCCCGAGTCGTGTGTAGTGCCGGCTCACATCTCCTTCGGAAAGCTCGGGAAGTTCCGGGGCGGCGTCGCGTACGATCGCGCCGAACGCTTCACCGATATCGGTTCGGTCGACATCGAGTTTGCTGAAGGAGAGGCCGCGGCGTCCAGGAACGCTCTGTTCGATCGCGGTCGGTTCTTCAAAGACAAGCCCTGTGGTGCCAATGCCCGTGCGATCGGTCGTTTCGGAATGACTGTTCATCGTGACTCCCTGTTTTGTGAGATGGTGAGATAGCTCAATGGCGTGATGGTGAGATAGCCTCAAGCAAACGTCTTCCTGGCCGTCACGCCATATCACGATTAAGCCATCTCACTATCTTACGATCTCACTATCTCGCCGAGCTTTTCGGCATACCGCTCCATCTCTTCTTTCGTGTTCATCTCCGTCGCGCAGACGAGGAGGGCGTTTTCGCGCCCGGGGATGAATCGACCCAGATCGACGCCGCCAAAAATGCCGTCGTCGGCGAGGGCCTTGAGGACCTCGGCGGCCGGCTTCGGCGTCTCGAGGACGAACTCGTTGAAGAAGGGGGTGAAAAAGGCCTGTTCGACATTCGGAATGGCGGTGAGCATGCGGCAGAGCGCAGCGGCCTTCGAGGCATTGATGATGGCCAGCTCGCGTATGCCTTCTTTGCCCAAGAGCGAGAGGTTGATCGCCGCGGTCGTCGCACAGAGTGCCTGGTTCGAACAGATGTTGGAGGTCGCCTTCTCGCGGCGAATATGTTGCTCGCGGGTTGCCAGCGTGAGCGTGTAGGAGCGTCGACCCTCGGCGTCGATCGTTCGTCCGCTGACACGTCCGGGCATCTGTCGCATGAGGGCCTTGGTCACCGTGAAGATCCCTAACGTTGGGCCGCCGAAGCTCGTCGGAAGCCCCAGCCCGATGCCTTCGCCGACGGCGATGTCCGCACCCCAGTCCCCAGGGGGAGAGAGAATGCCTAGCGCGAGGGGTTCGGGCACCACGGCGATGAGCAGGGCTCCCGCGTCATGGGCGAGGGTGGCGATGTCCCGCAGATCCTCTACGACGCCGAAGAAGTTCGGGAAGGCGACACAGACCGCTGCCGTCTCTTCGTCGAGGGCCTCCTCAAGGTGTGCGCGATCGATGCGCCCCTCGGCTTGGCGTACGGTACGGATGTCATCATCGCCCGCGAGGACGGTCTGCACGACGTGACGGTAGTCGGGATGGATGTTCTCGGGGATGACGATCTTCGTCCGCTTGCGTCCCACGCGTCGGGCCAAGAGCGCGGCATCGGCGAGTGCGGTCGGGCCGCTGTAGTGGGAGGCGTTGGAGACATCCATGCCGAAGAGGCGGCAGATTTGCGATTGGTACTCGAACATCGCTTGCAGCGTGCCCTGGCTGACCTCCGGCTGATAGGGGGTGTAGGGCGTGACGAACTCCGATCGGGAGGCGAGTTCGGAAACCGCTGCGGGGACATAATGGCGGTAGGTGCCCGCGCCGAGAAAGGAGGCCGCTTCATCCAGCGTCGTGTTGCGCTGCGCCAGACGCGACAAGTGGCGACCCAGTTCCATCTCGCTCATGCCGCTGGGAAGATCCAGTTCCGGATTGCAGCGCATCGCCTTGGGGATGCTCGCAAAGAGCTCCTCGACGTCGGCAGTGCCGATGGTGGAGAGCATCTGGTTGATATCGTCATTGGTGTGGGGGAGGTAGCGCATGACAAACCCGTGACTCGTGACTCGTGACGCGTGACACGGAGGGGTTTCCACGGCACGCATGGCGGATGACGAATAACGAAGAAAAAAACGGAGATCAGGCTGTCACTTCATTCACAAACGCCTCATATTGCTCCGGCGTCAAGAGGTCTTCCAGCTCGGTCTTCTCGCTCAAATTGACTTTGATGATCCATCCCTCGCCGTAGGGATCCGTGTTGACGGTCTCCGGGTGGTCGTCCAACATGCCATTGGCTTCGGTGACTTCGCCGGAGATGGGGGCGAAGCAGTCGCTCACGGCCTTGACCGACTCGAGGACGCCGAAGGTGCTTTCGCGGGCAACGCTATCGCCGACGGTCGGCAGTTCCACATAGACGATATCGCCGAGCTGTTCCTGGGCGTAGTCGGTGATTCCCACCGTGACCTCATCTCCTTCGATGCGGACCCATTCGTGTTCCCTGGTGTACATCACATCATCCGGTATGTTCATTGACTCCTCCATGTGTTGCGGCGATGTCTCGGCAACCCTCTGTTATCGTTTGTAAAACGGCGTTTTGACGACCTCTGCTTTGCGCGCGCGGCCCCGGATGTCAATTGAAATTTCGGTGCCGAGCGTTGCCGATTCTTTCGGCACGAAGCCGATGCCGATCGCTTCGCCCAGCGACGGCGACATCGTACCGCTGGTGACGATGCCGGAGGGGCTGCCATCGACGAGGATCGGATAGCCTTGACGCGGGATGCCTGGTTCGAGCATTCGAAACCCGACGAGCTTGCGCGGCAACCCGTTCTCCTTTGCCTTCACGAGCGCCGCTTTTCCGATGAAGTCATCGGGCGTGTCCAGCTTCACGACCCAGGCTAGGCCGGCTTCCAGTGGCGTGGTCTCATCGGTAATCTCATGGCCGTAGAGCGAATACTTCATCTCCAGGCGCAGCGTGTCGCGTGCACCGAGTCCCGCGGGTTTGACGCCGACGGCGTTTCCGCGTTCGATGAGCGCCTGCCAGATGGCGGGTGCGTCCGCGGGTTTGGAAAAGATCTCGAAGCCGCTCTCGCCCGTATAGCCGGTGCTGGCGACGATGCCATCGGGATGGCCGGCGACTTCTCCCAGGAGGAAGTGATAGGGGGGCATGTCAGCGACCGGGAGATCGGTGAGCGTGGCCAAAATTTCCGGCGCTTTCGGTCCCTGAAAGGCAATCAACGCGAATGCGTCGCTGCGGTCGGTCAGCGTGACGTCCCCTTTGAGATGGGCTTTGCACCACTGGAAATCCTTCTCGGCGTTCGAGGCGTTGACGACGAGCATATAATGATGCGGGTTGAAGCGATAGACGATGATGTCATCGACCACCGTTCCGCGCTCGTTGCAGAGGATCGAATACTGCGCGCGCCCGTCGGTCATCTTCGTTACATCGTTGGTGGTGAGATACTGGAGGGCGGCCTCGGCGTCCGGGCCCTTGAACTCCAGCTCGCCCATGTGGGAGACGTCGAAGAGCCCCGCGGCCTCACGCACGGCCTTGTGCTCATCGATGACGCCCGAGTATTGCACGGGCATCTCCCATCCCGCGAAGTCGACGATTTTTCCGCCGAGTCGTACATGTTCGTCGTAGAGGGGTGTTTTTCTGGACACGATTGTCTCCTTTGGTTCGATGGTTCGACTGACGAACTATCGAACTGTTGTACGCTTTGCCGCCTCAACCGTATTTTTCAACAGCATTGCAATCGTCATCGGTCCGACGCCGCCGGGAACCGGGGTGATGGCGTCGGCGCGTTCGGCTGCCGCGTCGAATTCGACATCGCCGACGAGACGGCCATCGTCCAAGCGGTTGATGCCGACATCGATGACAGTGGCGCCCGGTTTGATCCAGGAACCCTTGACGAACTCCGGTTGGCCGATGGCGGCCACAACGATGTCGGCGCGGGCGATCTCTCCCGCGAGGTCTTCGGTGCGCGAATGACAGATCGTGACCGTCGCATGGCGCGCGAGCAGGAGTGCCGCGACCGGTTTGCCCACGATGTTGCTGCGCCCGAGCACGACGGCGCGCTTGCCCACGATGTCGATCCCTGCCAGGTCGATCAGTTCCATGATGCCCGCCGGCGTGCAGGAGACGAAACAGGGCTTTCCCGTCGCGAGGAGTCCGACGTTGACCGGATGAAAACCGTCGACATCCTTGGCTGGATCGATCCGCTCGATCACGCGCGCCTCGTCGATCTGCTTCGGCAGCGGCAGCTGTACCAGGATGCCGTGGATCTTCGGGTCGGCGTTGAGCTGGTCGATGAGTTGGAGGAGCGTGTCCTCGCTCGTCTCGGCGGGGAGGTCATGGTCGATGGCGGCAATTCCCGCCTTGGCGCAGGCCTTGCGCTTCATCCGCACATAGACCTGGCTGGCCGGATTTTGGCCGACGAGGACGACCGCAAGCCCAGGCGTGATACCGTTTTGCGCCAGTGCGCTGGCTTCGCGCCCCAGCCCCTCACGGATCTCCGCCGCCAGTGCCTTGCCGTCCAGGATCTGAGCCATCGAACCTCCCGATAATAGGGGGAAAAGAAGGACTACGACCTATTCCTCGCGGGACGAAATGTCAACGGTTGGGCGCGGGGTGAAGGGGCAAAAGTGGTCAAAACCCTACCACTACAGAAGCCGTTCGTACTGGTAGCAAATTGACCACTCCGAAGGCCATTCGTAGTGGTAGGGTTTTGACCACTTTTGTGAAGTCGGGTCGCTCGGGCGTCAGAATCGTTGTCTGAGGAGGTCGGTTACGCCGAGCTCCTTCGAGAGGCTCTGCAGGAACGACTGCGTCTTGAGGACATCGAGGCGGGCGTCGATGACGGGGGGGAATCGGTCGGAGGCGTTCTTGAAGGCTCCCTCGATGCGCAGCCAGCCGTTTTCGTGTTCGCCGACGATACGAAGTTCACCGTCGCTGTTCATCGGCGAACCGAGGAGGAAGAACTTCGCAAGTGCCAGCGTGCGTGCGTTATTGGGGACGTGGTCCGTCCACGAGAAACGCGCGGCGCCCAGTTCATCGACGATCTCCCAACTCGACGCGCGGATCTGGCTGTACACGTGCACGGCGGCATTCGGGGCGAATGCTTCGAGGAGAACGATCGCTCGCGCCTGGCGCAGGTCGTCCCACTGCTCGATCGCCATCGAGAGGCTGCGCAGGCGCTCGATCCCCTCCGGCGACTGATCCGCGAAATCGATCCGCGCGATCTCTTTGAGAAGCAGACCCATCTCATCGCGCAGATCGGTGGGAACGCTCATGCGCGTGCGTTCTTCGATTTGCTGATTCATCTCCCGGATGGGTGCCCAGAGGCGGTCGTATTCCGCGCGCACAGCAGTCTTGTCGAGGTCGCTGCCGGCGATATAGATGCGGATGCTCTGTTCGAGTCGAGCTTGGTACTCCGCGAGTTCAGCGAAGCTTCCGGTCATGAATTTCGGATAGGGTTCGTGGGCCATGTCGGCTGCGTGGTATCTGCGTTTTTTAAATTCATTGAAGAAAAGCAGGCGCCCGAACAAGGCGTCACGGGTCTTGGCCGGATTGGTTCCATACGAGTCGGAGGAGAGCGGTTGCAGGAGATCGAAAAACCGTTTGTGGAGGTGCTCGGGTGTGCTCTCCAGCGTAGAATCAATGGCGTTGTAACTTTGATGGGTGTTGATAGAGCAGCGTTTGTATATGTCGCGGGCGGGGTTGCAGGAGATGTTGATGCTGGAGCCAACATGAATCTCGTCCGAACCGTCGAGCATATTGAGATGTCTCTCGGCGCGAGCAATCGCTCCTTCATCATCAATCGCCGCTTGTTTTGTGAATGCCGTAATGGGGTCACTCATGGTTCAATTATCGACACGATGATGAAAAAGTTGCGCACAGACTAGAATTGACCAGGGTCAGGCGGTGACGCGGTTGCGGCCGTTCTCCTTCGAGACATAGAGGCATTCATCGGCGTGCGCGAGCAGTTCCTTGGCTTTGGCGAAATTGTCTCCGGCGAGGGTGGCCACGCCGATGGAGATGGTGACGGAGATTTTCTGGTTTTCGAAACGAAAGGGTTTGGCCTCGATCGATTGGCAGATGCGCTCGGCAAGCGTGACCGCACCGGGTTTGTCGATGCCGCGCAGGATCACGCCGAACTCCTCGCCGCCGAGGCGCGCCAGAATGTCTTCGTCGCGAACCGCTTCTTGAATGCGCTGGGCCACGCCGGTGAGGACGTAATCGCCAGCCATGTGGCCGTAGGTGTCGTTGACCTTCTTGAAGAAGTCGATGTCGATCATGAGGAAGGAAAGCGGCCACTTCGTGCGCTTGGCGAAGCTGAACTCCTCCTTCATACGACGGCTGAAGACGTGCTTGTTGGCAATGCCCGTGACGGCGTCGTAGTTGGCCATCTGCTCCATCTCTTTATAGAAGAGGCCTTCGGCTTCATCGCCCACGGCAAACTTGAAGAGGGTGTCGCTCGAGAGATGGATCTTGTCGCCGTTTTCGAGGATTACCTTAGTGACCCGTTCCCCGTTGACGAACGTGCCGTTGGTCGAGTCGAGATCGATGATGCTGATTCGTCCCGGCGTGACGTTGATGCAGACGTGTTCGCGAGAGATGCGCGGGTCGCGGATGGTGATATCGGCATCGTCCGCACGCCCGATGGTCGTCTCCGCGCGTTCGAGCAGGTACATCTTTCCGATGAGCGGTCCGGCGATGAAGAGGATATAAGCGCGTTCATCCTTCGGACAGGCGACCTTTTCGATCGAGGTCACGACGGTCCGCTCGAAAGCGTCCTCGGTGTTGTCGGGTTTTTTGCGTTTGGCGGTCATAAGAGTTCGCGGAGTGTACCGGCTTGCCTCGATTGTTCAAGGTCTTTTCTTCGTGCGTTTGAGGAACTCTCGCTGAGCGGGGGTATCCTCGCGTTCCAGAAGGATACGGATGGTCTCCTCGCGGCCGGCGATCGTCTTGAACTCGCGCTTGGCGTGTTCGAAACCCTCATGCCAGACTTCGATCTGGTAGATGCGCCCCGGTTCGAGGTTGTCGCGTTTGAGCGGCGTCTGTCCCACGGGCACGCCGCCCATCACGACGAGCGCCCCGGTGGGCTCGGATTCGACGCGCACCGAACCGTAGTCGGGCGTCATCTGGACGTCGAAGGTCTTGGTTTCGCCCCCCTTGAGCTCGATCTGTTTCGACCAGAAACGATGGCCATCCAGGTAGAGGCCCAGCCGGTAGCGTTTTCCCGCCTTCAGCTCATCGAGCGTGGCCGGGGTGCGGTGGCTGGTCTCGCGGTCGTCGAGAAAGACGGTCGCCCCCTTGGGCGTGGTCTCGAGAAGGATGGTCCCCGTCGGCAGCATGGCCGGCGTGAGCGTTACCTGAAAGCTCAGGAAATCACCGGCACGCAGGCGGAGTTTGCGTTCGTGCGGCGTGAAGCCCTCCTTCTGGACGGCCAGCACGTGATCGGTTTCAGGCCTCACGTCGCGCAGCGTGACGGGCGAGCCGCTCCCCATGAGTTCGCCGTCGAGCAGGACGCGCGCATCGGAGGGGTCGGTCACGACCATGATCTCGCCGAAGGTGGATATCAGTCCCGGATGAGGAGGGGCAGTCTTTGCGCGGGTGAGCAGCACGGCCCCGATGGTGGCGGCGATGCCAAATCCGAGGATGCCCGCGACCCAGGGGACCCAGCGGCGACGCGTCCGTTCCTGCTCCTCCGCTTCGCCCTCATCACCCGCCTCAAGCGCTTCTTCCGCTTCGTCATAATGTTCGTCTTCCTCGTCCGATGGGGCGAAATCTTCGAGTTGGCGGCGAGCGGTCGATTGGCTCTCCTCCTCATCGGCCTGCTCCGCTCTCGGCTCCGGACGACGCGGGCCGGTATGCTCGTCGAGCATGTATTCGCGCATGTCGACCGGCGCGCGGGCCACGCCGGTCGCCTCGAACTGGCTATCGTCGGCCAGTGCCGAGTTGGTGTGATCGATGATGAGGTGGGGCGTCTTTCCGTCGGCATCCTCTTCGGACTGGGTGGCGATGTCGTCGGCAAAGAGTTCTCGCACGAACGCTGCGGCATCGGAGGACTGGAACTCCGGATAGGTGCGGTGAAAAAACTTCGTCAGGTCATCGCGCATCTCTGAAGCGAAGCCATAGCGATGCCGACGGTCCTTGGCCAGCCCGTGCAGCACGATGCGGTCGAGTTCTTCGGGGATGTCGCCGCGAAAGCTCGACGGCGGGTCGACCTTGGTGCGCCGGACGTTGCGGATGGTCTGTCGGTTGTCCTCGGCCTTGAACAGGCGTTTGCCCGTGAGCATTTCGTGCAGGATGACGGCCAGCGAGAAGAGGTCGGAGCGGTGGTCGAGCTGTTCACCGTAGGCCTGTTCGGGCGACATGTAGGCGAACTTGCCCTTGAGCAGCCCCGAGTCGGTGGAGCCGGCCTTGAAGCGCGACTTGGCAATGCCGAAATCGATGATCTTCACGGTCCCCGAAAAGGAGACCATGATGTTCTGTGGACTGATGTCGCGGTGGACGATGTTCAGCGGCGTGCCCTCCTGATCGGTGCGCCGGTGGATATAGTCCAGGCCGCCGAGGGACTCCGTGATGAAATAGAGCAGGAAGGGGATCGGGATCATCGTGCCCTTGGCCAGACACTTCTTATGGATCTGCGACAGGCTTTTGCCGTCGACGAATTCCATGACCATGAAGTAGTCGTCGCCCACCTTTCCCAGGTCGAAGGTCTGGGCGATGTTGCCGTGCACGAGGCGAACGGCGATCTTGGCCTCGTCGATGAGCGAGTCGATGAATTCCTTGTCTTCGGCCAGCCGCGGGAGGATGCGCTTGATGCAGACGGTCTTCTTCAACCCATGGACATCGTAGGAGAGCCCCTTGAAGATTTCGGCCATTCCCCCCTGGGCGATCTTCTCCATGAGGTAGTATTGGCCGATGGTCTGTTGCTGGGAGGGGGTGTCCGCCATAGACGACCACGATAGCCCAATTGTGTGAGAGAATCAATCACGGAGGAGGCTCGGAGCGAGCGAGAAGCGGTTGTGGGGGAGCCGTGATTCTGTTAGGGTCGCCCCTTAAGGGGGAATGAGCGATGTTCGAATCATCCAGCCAGGAAAAGACTGAAGAAGCAACGCCAAAACGGCTGCGGGATGCACGCAAAAAGGGTCAGATCGCGAAGTCTCGCGACATGAACACCATCGTTATTCTCATCGCCGCCTTCGGTCTCATCGTCTTCATGCGCGGCTACATTGGCGACCAGTTGCGCAGCCTGCTCGTTTCCAACTTCGATATGGTCGCTCGCGGGAACCTTTCCTTTGAGGAGCTTGCCCTCATGGCTCGCTCGAACTTCATGACCTGGGTGCGCATCGTCGGTCCCTTTGCGCTGGTCATCGTCGCCATCGCGATCGGCGTGGGGTTTATCCAGATCGGTCCGATCTTTACCGGTGAGCCGATGAAGCCACAGATGAAGCGGCTCAATGCGATTCAGAATATCAAAAACATGTTCAAGATGACGACGTTCGTCGAACTCCTGAAGAATATCGCCAAGCTCTTTCTCATCTTTCTGATGGCCTATTTCGTCATCAGCGACAGCATTCGAGAGATCGTCCTCACGGTGCAGGCCACGCCCGATCAATCCACTGGTCTGGCGGCCAGACTTATGGTGATGTTTCTCATCCGTGTCTTCATTATCTTTATCATCATCGCCATCATCGATGTCTTCGTGCAGCGCTGGCAATATAAGAAGCAGATGCGCATGAGCAAGGATGAGGTCAAGCGCGAGTACAAGCAGGACGAGGGGGACCCCCTCATCAAGAGCGCTCGTCGACAGTTGCACCAGGAGCTGGCAATGGGCGACGTGCGGCAGGCGGTGTCGACGGCGGATGCGGTGGTGACCAACCCCGTGGAGCTGGCGGTGGCGATCAAGTACGAAGACTCCGATATGGCCGCACCCCATGTGGTAGCGAAGGGGCAGCGTCTCTTCGCGAATACCATTCGCGAGCTGGCCGAGGAGATGCGCATCCCCATCGTGCAGAACCCGCCGCTGGCCTGGACGCTCATCGAACTGGATGTCGGCGATGAGATTCCGGAGGAGCTCTATCAGGCGGTGGCCGAGATTTTGGTCTTTGTTTACAAGTTGAAGCAAGAGCGGGAAGGTCAGGAGAACTAACGAGTGCCTATCGGGGAATGCTGATTATTCCGTTTTTTGTCATTCCCGCGAAGGCGGGAATCTCGATTTTTCGAGTACTTCGAGATTCCCGCCTTCGCGGGAATGACAGTCGATGGAGGTTCGCGGCGACACGATATTCGGTGTCACGAGTCACGAGTCACGAGTTACGAGTCACGGATCTTTCCCTTCATCGGTACGAATTGGGCGGGAATGAGTTTTGAGAGTTCGATGAGTTTTCCATTCTGTTTTTCAAAGAGAATCAAATCCTGAAAACGTTCGTCGCTTCCTAGGGGGATGATCAAACGCCCGCCTTCGGCGAGTTGCGCCGCGATCGGATCGGGAATGCGGTTGGGGCTGCAGGTCATGACGATCGCGTCGAAGGGCGCATGCTCAGCCCAGCCCACAAAGCCGTCGCCGGTCTTGACGCGGATATTGGAAAACCCCAGCCGGGTGATGTTCTCCCGTGCCTTCGCGGCGGTCTTGGGATCGATTTCAATCGTATAGACCTCTTTGGCCACCTGTCCGAGAAGCGAGGCCAAAAGTCCCACGCCCGTGCCCACCTCCAGCACGCGTTCGTTCGCATCGATATCGAGCGCCTGCATCATCGTGGCATTTTCAATGGGGCGGTCGAGCGTCTGTCCGAAGCCGATCGGGACCTCGTTATCATCATAGGCATGCGTGCGATATTGCGGCAGCACGAATTCTTCGCGCGGCATCATGCGAAATGCAGCGATCACCTTTTGGTCGGTGATGCCGCGAGCTGTGATCTGCGTGCGAACCATCTGTGCGCGTTGCTCGGCTGAATCAGGCGCGCGTCCGGAACAGCCCTGTGTGAGGGCGAAAAAAAAGAACAGGATGATGGCGATGGGGCGATGGTTCATGTGCCTTCACTAGAAGTGGTAGGCGACATTCCCCATGAGTGAGAAGGGGAAGAGCGCGGTACCGTTATTGTTCCCACTGACCGAGTCGATGAGACCGATGGAACGGAAGATGGCTGAGAGTCCCACAGAGAAACGCTCGGTGATATAGAAGTCAGTGCCCAGCCCTAAGTTGGCACCGATGCCGACGGCCGTCGTCCCGTTCTTGGCGGTTCCCTCTGTCACGGCATAGACACCCATACCGATGAGGCCGTAGGGATCCCATCGTGACGGGGTTGAGAGGAGGTAGAACTTGAGGTCGAAGGTGGGGATGCCCAGGAATTCGATGCCGTTATCCCCGTTCGAAATGCCGGTGCCATCCTGCGTGGTGACGATGACGCTGAACTGGGTGGAGAACTGCGGCGACCATCGGTAGTCGAAGAAGACATAGCCGCCCACGCCCGGGTCGAGTTGTGGACGCGAGTCGACCACGTAGATGTTGCCGACCGGGCCGAGTCCCACGGTGAAATTGCCCGCCGCCGATTCGGCCATGGCGGTGTGACTGAATGTCGCGATGCTGATGACAGCACACAATATAAGCAATCCCTTTTTCATCGTCAGTCCCCCCTCATAATGATTGATCTTGAATGGGTTGTGGTTGCGGGTCGATAACGACTCGTCTTCCCTCGATATGAAGCGCCCCCTCGGCGAAGAGCCGGATGGCCTCCGGAAAGAGCGCGTGCTCCTCCCTCAGGATACGCGCCGCGAGTTTGTCGACCGTATCGCTGTCGAGCACCGGAACGGCGGCCTGGAGCACGATCGGCCCATGGTCGGTCTTGGCATCGACGAAGTGCACCGTACATCCGGCGATCTTGGTGCCGTATTCAAAGGCTTGTCGTTGCCCCTCCAACCCCGGAAAAGCGGGGAGCAGCGCAGGATGGATGTTGAGGATGCGCTCCACAAAGGCATTGAGGATCGTCTTTCCGATGATGCGCATAAAGCCCGCAAGACAGACGAGCTCGACATCGGCGCTCTGCAGCGCTTCGACGATGGCCCCCTCGAAGGCATGACGGTCGGCGAACGCTCCTCGCTCGAAGACGAGTGCCGGAATATTCGCTTTGCGCGCGCGCTCCAGCGCATAGGCGTTGCGGTTGTCGCTGATGACCACGGCAACGCGTGCGGGGATCTGGCCCTGCTTGCAGGCATCGATGATCGACTGAAGGTTTGTCCCGCTGCCGGAGGCCAGGACGCCGATGCTGAGGGGAGTTGTTCGAGGCATAAGTGCGCGCGATCTTACCGAAAATGTTCGACAACGCAAGGGGCGATCTACGCGATGACCACAGAGGGTTCATCTTTTTTGCGTCGACGGGTTTGGCCGATGCGGTAGGCGTGCACCCCGTGGGTGGTGGCGGTTTGGGCCAGGTCGTCGGCTTCGTCGCTGGGTACGACGAGCACCATGCCGATGCCGCAGTTGAAGACGCGCAGCAGCTCGTCCTCGGTGACGTTGCCCTGATGCTGGATGAATCGGATGAGCGGCGGAATGATCCAGCTCTGTCGGTCGATGACGGCGGTGACGCCGGCGGGCAGGATGCGCGGGATATTGTCCCAGAAGCCTCCGCCGGTGATATGGGCGATGCCGCGGATGCGGAACGTGCGCGAGAGGTTGGCCACGAGCGGCGTATAGATGGTGGTCGGTGCGAGCAGCATCTCCCCGAGCGGTTTTTCAAGGCCGTCATGGACGATGTTCAGGTCGAGCTTCTTTTCGCGGACGATGTGGCGAACCAGCGAATAGCCGTTGCTGTGAAAGCCGGAGGAGGCCAGCCCCACGATCGCCCACCCGGTGCCGATGTCGCTGCCGTCGATGATCTTCTCGCGATCGACCACACCCACGGCGAATCCGGCTAGGTCGAAGTCACCCGCTGCATAGAGATCCGGCATCTCCGCCGTCTCTCCGCCGAGGAGCGCACAGCGCGCCTGCCGACATCCGTCAGCGATGCCGGCCACGATCGCCTCGTGTTTTTCCAGATCGAGTTTCGGCGTCGCAAAATAATCGAGAAAGAAGAGGGGTTCGGCACCGCTACAGATGATGTCGTTTACGCACATGGCGACCAGGTCGATGCCGACCGTGTCGAGTTTGCCCATCTCGATGGCGAGCTTGAGTTTGGTGCCCACGCCATCGGTGCCGGACACGAGGATGGGCTCGCGCATCTCGTGCAGATCGGGGGCAAACATACCCCCATAGCCGCCGAGCTCCGAGACCACCCCTCGACGGTGGGTCGAACGGATATGCCCTTTGATGCGGTCGACAAAGGCGTTGCCCGCATCGATATCGACACCGGCTTTCTTGTATGCGTCGCTCATGGTGGCGGGCGGATAACAAGTGATGGGGGGAAATGCAAGGGGCGTGAACGGTGAACCGTGAGCGGTGAACAGAATTCTGTTCTGTGACGAGGATTGCTGTTCACCGTTTACGGTTTACGGTTCACGAGCCGGATCTTTTCCTTGACACTCCCCAAAGGGGTGTGAGATAAGTACCTATAAATACACACGAATTCAGATTCCGGAGCATCGGTGTCCCCCAAAACGAAATCGCATTCAGCTCGGATGAAGAAGTCTCCGCGTCCGCTGATCCTCGTTTCCAATGATGATGGTGTTCGCGCGGACGGGATCATCCATCTGCAGCGAGCGTTGCGCCGTGTCGGGCATGTGGTCGTGGTGGCCCCCGACGGGCAGCGTTCGGCGGCGAGTCATTCGATCACCTTGCATCGGCCGCTGCGGGTCAAAAAAATGGATACGGACGTCTATGCCGTCGATGGAACGCCGACCGACTGCGTGATGCTGGCCGTCCATGAGCTGCTGGATCGCCATCCGGACCTCGTTGTTTCGGGCATCAACCATGGGCCGAACCTGGGCGACGACGTCCACTATTCGGGCACGGTCTCCGTAGCGATGGAGGGGGCGATCATCGGCATTCCGGCTGTGGCGGTCTCGTTGGTGAGTAACGGTGGCGGAGGCGTTGGTTTTCCCGTTGCGGCGCGCTTTGCGGCAAAGCTTGCACGGCAGATTTTGGCCAGCGGCCTTCCCCGCGGCGTACTCCTCAACGTCAATGTCCCCGACACGTCCGCTTCGCAGATCAAGGGCGCCGTGGTCACCCATCAGGGCAAACGCGATTACGGCGACATCATCGTCGAGAAGGTCGATCCGAAGGGTCGCATCTACTACTGGATCGGGGGGGACGAAGCGGGGTTCGAGGATCGTCCCCATTCCGATTGCAACGCTGCCTTCTCCGACCACATCTCGGTGACTCCCCTGCGCGTGAACATGACCGACGCGAAGATGCTCGAAGAACTCAAGACGTGGAAGATGTTTCAAGGGCGTCACTCGTAACTCGTTACTCGTATCGAGTCACGAGTCACGAGTCACGAGTTACGAGTCACGAGTCACGAGTCACGAGTTACGAGTCACGAGTTACGAGTTACGAGTCACGAGTTACGAGTCACGAGTCACGTGTTACGAGTCACGAGTCACGAGTCACGAGTCACGAGTCACGAGTCACGAGTCACGAGTCACGAGTTACGAGTCACGAGTTACGAGTCACGAGTCACGAGTCACGAGGTACCATGCACGGATACACACAGAAAACTCCGCGTCAGCAGCGAGCGGCGGTGGATTTGAACAAACAGGGACGGCTGCGCTGTCGCTATGAAGTGGCGCGGCGACGCATGGTCTCAGACCAGATCGAGCGGGGTGGCGTTCGGGATGAACGCGTTTTGCAGGTCATGCGCGATGTTCCGCGCCACGCGTTCGTGGGGCAGGGGATGGAGAGCCAGGCCTATGAAGATCGTCCGCTTCCCATCGGTATGGGGCAGACGATCTCACAGCCGTTGATGGTGGCGCTGCAGACCGAGGCGCTCGAGCTGACGGGGAGCGAGCGTATCCTGGAGATCGGGACCGGTTCCGGATATCAGGCGGCGGTCTTGTCTCGATTGGTCACAGAGGTCTTCTCCATCGAGCGCCTGGCCGACCTCTCCGATCGGGCGCGCAAGGTGCTCAATCGACTCGGATATACCAACATCAACCTTCGTATCGGCGATGGGACGCTCGGCTGGCCGGAGGATGCGCCGTTCGACGGGATCGTTGTTACGGCCGGTGCGCCGGTGGTTCCGGAAGATCTCATTGAACAGCTCGCGCCGAAGGGGCGGTTGGTCATTCCCGTGGGCAACAAGGATGTGCAATACCTGGAAGTGATTCAACGAACCGGCCATGGGATCCAGACGACGCAGCGCTCGCTCACGGCCTGTCGGTTTGTACAGCTCATCGGTGCGAAGGGGTGGCGCGACGATGGGTGAGGCGGTGAACGGTAAACCGTGAACGGTGAACCGTAAATCGTGAACAGGGAAAACGATGTTTATGCATCGATCGAAAATAATGAGATATTTGCTGCGCAGGCGCATGGGGCTGTCAGTGCTCGTGCTGATCGTCTTGGTGGGTGCGTCGTTGCTGTTGAATGGTTGTGCGACCTCGTTTGACAAACGCGGGCGCTATCATCGCGTGCGTCACGGCGATTCGATCTGGCGCATCGCCAAGTCCTATCGCGTCGATGTGCAGGAGCTCGCTGAGTTCAACAACATCCTGCATCCGGCCGATGTCCAGCCGGGGATGCGCATCTACATGCCCGACAAAGGCAAGAAGGGGGGCTACAAGAAGCTCCCCTTTGGGCAGGATGTCGCCGCGCCCCCGGGGAAGCGAGGGCGGTATGCAGGACGTCGCGGAAATAAATATTCCAAGCCGATCAAGACCTACCGCGGTCGCTTCATCTGGCCGGTCGATGGTCAGCTCTCATCCCCATTCGGCATGCGCAATGGGCGGCGGCACGACGGCATCGATATTCGCGGTAGGACCGGCACGCCGATCAAGGCGGCGGCCAAAGGCAAGGTGGTCTTTTCGGGGAAGATGCGCGGATATGGGAATATTATTCTCGTGCGTCATAGTGACGATTTTTTTAGCGCCTATGCGCATAATAACCGAAATCGCGTCAAGAAGGGGCAAGAGGTCAAGCAGGGACAGGTCATCGGCGATGTTGGGCGTACGGGGCGGGCGACGGGCTCGCACCTGCATTTTGAAATTCGGCATGGACAAACCGCCCGCAATCCCCTATTTTTCCTGCCCGAGCGCCGAAAGAAGGGTTGAACATCATCAACGCATATGAGGAGGAATCATGCAGAATTACCTGAAAGAGCACATTCGCGATATTCCGGATTTTCCGAAACCCGGCATCATCTTCAAAGACATCACGCCGCTCTTGCAGAATTCCGAGGCATTCACGCGCACGATTAAGACCTTCACCGATCGCTATGCCGCTCAGAAGATCGATGTGATCGTCGGCATCGAGTCGCGCGGGTTTCTCTTTGGAACGCCGATCGCCCATCAGCTGGGTGCGGCTTTCGTGCCGGTGCGCAAGAAGGGGAAGTTGCCGTATGAAACCGTCGATGTCTCCTACGATCTCGAATACGGTTCGGCGACGATCGAGGTGCACACCGACGCCATCGCCAAGGGTCAGCGCGTGGTCATCGTGGATGACTTGCTCGCCACCGGCGGTACGGCCGGTGCCGCCTGTACGCTCATCGAGCAGCAGGGGGGCCAGGTCGTCGAGTGCGCGTTCGTCGTGGAACTCGCCTTCCTGAGTGGACGCGACAAGATGCCCAACACCCCCGTCCATTCATTGATCAGCTACACATAATCACCAGGGCTTGTAGCTCAGGGGATAGAGCATCTGCCTCCTAAGCAGAGGGTCGCAGGTTCGAATCCTGCCAGGCCCACCCATCGGCATCGCACAAGCGATGCCGTTTTTTTTGTTTCGTGAAGCTTCAGACGAAGGGCACCATGAGATGAAGCAAAATTGTCCTGCAATCACCTCCGCGACAAAATAAAAAGTTATAAAAACAAGAAGTTACGCGAACTGCCCCTGGACTATCCGTCCATTGGCATGCTATCATTATACGACGTGCGCTTGGGCGGATGTGTGTCCCTGTGTGTGGTGAGGAGATCTATGCTCGCGTGGAACCGAAAACAGATCATCAGGCTGGGAGTGCTCATTGCGTCTCTCTTTCTCTTCATCGCGTTTGGGTGCACGGCACGGGTGAACGTTGGCGAGGGCAGTTTGGGTGAAGGGATCAATGCCGCGGATGAACAGGGTGAAGGCCCGGCATCGGTCGAGGAGCTTGCCGGGGATGACGATGATGCTGATGATGTTGTTACAGGCGACGATGACGATGTTGTTGCAGGCGATGATGATGATGGCGAGGAGGTCGATGGACCGGTTGTTTTGCCCTTCATCACCGATGCCAAGGATTGGATTCTAGATCACGCGCCGAACCTCAAACGCAATGTCGTGACCGGAGAGTACGGTCCGGAGGAGGGCCCGATTCGCGTTCAGTCGGCCTGCATTCCGCTGACGTTTCTCTCGCATTATTATGAGATCATTGAGGAGGATGCGCAGGTCTACGATAAGATGATAACGCTGGCCGAGTTTATCCTGACGCAGCAGTATCATGACGATGGCGAATACGGCGGGAACTTCTATGTGGAGAAACGCCAACAGCTCCTCGACGGTGCTTTTTACTCCTCGCAGGCATCGATGGCCGAAGGGCAGACGCAGTACTTCTATCCGATCGGCGCGGGCTTCTGCATTGAGGCGCTCCTCGATATCTATGCGATCACGGGCGATGCTCGCTATCTGACCTCAGCCGAGGAGGCCGCGGCGTTTATCCGAGGAATGCAGACGCCGAACGATTCCCTCTGGAAGGCGTTTCAGTTGGAATCGAAGGATGGCTGCCCGAATCTCAACCTGGTGACTCCCCTTTATCAGGGCGGGATCTCGGAGCGCTACATCATCTATCCGGCATCGACGGCATTCGATAATTCGCTCAAGATGAAGATGCTCATGGCGTTGCATCCGCTCAAGATGCTGGGCCAGGTGACGGGGAACGCGGACTATGCGCAATGGGCGCAGGAGCTACGCGATTCCGTCCTGATCGACGGACTGCGCGATGGCTATGAGACCTTCACGCCGTACGGCTGTTACGGCGATGGCGAAAACGATTGGAGTCGCATCGGGGATAAACATGTCTATGGCGATTCGGTCGCCTATGCGCTCAATGGACTCTATAAATATGAGGGGGCCACCGCCCTGGTGAATGAGGTCTACGATTTCTATAACGCCTTCACCGGCGGGGTGCAGGCGCCCACCTATAACACGAGCATCTCCTGGGCGGGCTATCTGCTCCCGGCCGAGGAGACGACGGGTCAGGATGGGAACCCCTATTATGATAACGTCATCGCGGGCATCCTCATGGAATATCGATGGGAGGGCGACCCGGATGCCTATGCGATCGCGCGCGCGCGGATCAATGCGTTTCCGGATTCCTATTTTCTCTGGGGGATGAACATGGATTTTACGCCGCTCAACGATTGGGAGGCGAGCACGACGATCACCCAGATTGCCGACGGACTCCTGCTGACCGATCCGTATGAATAAGCCGCGGGGAAATTATTTGTGGGCGTCATGTCGGCATCGCACAAGCGATGCCGTTTTTTTATGGGCTTGTCTTCACCGCAGATCATTGTTACGCCACCACCTCAACTTTTTCAGGAGGACGAACATGAGCGGCATCTTCGGCGTGGTGGAAAAAAATGACTGCACGGAAACCCTGTATTACGGAACCGACTATCATTCCCATTTGGGTACGGCCTATGGCGGCGTGGCGGTCTGGGGCGACGAACTCGTGCGCAAGATCCATTCGCTGCGCTCCACGCAGTTCAAAGGGAAATTTCACGACGAACGTGCATTTCTCAAGGGACAGCGCGGCATCGGTGCGGTGAGCGCCAAGCAGGAGCAGCCCATCACGATGAATACGCGATTCGGCCGCTTCGCCCTCGTCATGAACGGCTGGATCGACAACGCCGAGGATATTGCCAAAGAGCTCTTCGACCGTGGGCATTCCTTTACCGAGGTGCGGCGTGGCAAGATCAACCAGGTGGAGTTGGTGGCCAAGCTCATCAACGAGGGCGACAGCGTGGAGTCGGGCATCGAGAAGGTCTTCGACCGAATCGAGGGTTCCTGCTCGATGCTTATTCTCACCGAGAAGGGGATGTTCGCCGCGCGCGATCGGCGCGGATGTTCGCCGCTGATTCTGGGCAAGGGGGAAAAGGGTTGGACGGTGACGACCGAATCCGGGGCGCTGGTGAATTTGGGGTATGACATTCAGAAATATCTGGGCCCGGGGGAGATCGTCTTCATCGATGAGGAGGGGCCACGAACCGTGCGCGATGCGGAAAAAGATTGCAAGATTTGCTCCTTCCTCTGGATCTACACGGGGTTTCCCGCTTCCGACTACGAGGGAATCAACGCCGAGCTCGTGCGCGAGCGCTGCGGGGCATGTCTGGCACGCCGAGACACGGTCAAGCCGGACATCGTCGGCGGCGTGCCGGAGTCGGGTGTGGCGCATGCCATCGGCTATGCCATGGAATCGGGCGTGCCCTACCGTCGACCGTTGGTGAAGTATACGCCGGGGTATGGTCGCAGCTACACGCCGCCCACGCAGGCCGAGCGTGATCGCGTGGCGAAGATGAAGCTTATCCCCGTGCGGGAGCTCATCGAGGGCAAGAGCGTGCTCATCTGCGAGGACTCGATCGTGCGCGGCACGCAGCTGAAGAGCTTTACGGTGGAAAAACTCAATCAGTGTGGCGCCAAAGAGATCCATGTGCGACCGGCTTGTCCGCCGCTCATGTTTCCGTGCAAGTTCAACATCTCCACGCGCACGCGCAAAGAGCTGGTCGCTCGTCGCGCCATTCGTGCGATCGAGGGACGCGACATCGAGGGGGTCGAGGCCTACCTCGATCATACGACCGAGAAGTACGGAAAGATGATCGACTGGATCACCTCCGATATCGGCGTGACCACCCTCATGTATCAGACCATCGACGACATGGTCGAGGCGATTGGCCTGCCGCGCGACCGTCTTTGCCTCTACTGCTGGACGGGGGAGTAGGGTCGTGACAGCGGACAGAACCATTCCCTTTCATTCCAATACGGGTGACGGAACGCACTGCTGGCAGGCCGCACTCATGATGGCCCTGGGCGAGCTGATGCCGGAGCGCTCCTTCACCTACGACGAACTCGACTCTATTTCGCGCAAGCTCCCAGGAAAATGGACCTGGCCCACAGCGGCGATGCTCTGGATGCTCGATGAGGGGCTCGACCTCCTGCTCATCGAGGAGTTCGACTACGCTGCCTTCGTCGATCGGGGCGGCGACTATCTGATCGAACGCTTTGGCGAAGAAGTGGGGCAGGCACAGATCGCGCAGAGCGACCTGGTGCAGGAGGTCGAGATTGCGCGACGTTTCATGGCGCATGCGCCGCTCACGTATCGCCTGCCGACGCTCGTGGATCTGCGCGAACAGATCGATGCGGGGGCGGTGGTCATCGTCAATCTGAACGCGGCTCTCCTGCACGGGCGAGAGGGATACTCCGGGCACTTCGTCGTCGTCGTCGATGTGAATGATGATACCGTCCGGCTGCACGATCCGGGTCTGCCGCCAAAGCCCGATCTCTGCGTCTCGATCGAGCGCTTCGAGAAGGCCTGGGCCTATCCGACCGAACGTGAGCGCAACCTCCTGGCGGTTCGCCGATCATCCTGATGTCGCCGCCGCACGCGATACTTATCCACAGCTACCACCGAGAAATGCCCGCAGGGCGCGGTTTCGAGCGGATCAGGTAACCCCTTAGAATTCCCGGTAAATTCTCAAAATTGACCCTTGACAGTCGCGGGGCATACTGCTAATTTTGTCAGTGATATCCACGAATTACACGAAATGAGGTGAGTGATGAACAAGTCAGAACTCATCGAGGTAGTCTCCGAGAAGTCGAAAATCACGAAGAAACGTGCGGAGGACGTGGTCAACCTCATCTTCGATTCGATGATCGAGGCCATGAAACGTGGCGATCGCATCGAAATCAGGGGGTTAGGGAGCTTCGTCGTCAAGGAATACGGCGCCTATACCGGCCGAAATCCGCGCACCGGGCAGTCTATCCAGGTCAAGCCGAAGCGGCTTCCCTTTTTCAAGGTGGGCAAGGAGCTCAAGGAGCGGGTGGATGAGGGGCAGGCCGTAGCGGCATCCCCAACCGGGGCACCGCCGGTTCCACCGCAGACGGCGCCTTCGGGGGAAGAGGGCTTCAACTCTTAGTTTAGACATATGAAGTAAGGTACTGTTCTTGAATGTTTTTCCGCTCGTGCCAGGTCAAGCGGGGGATCTAGGGAGGTTCCCATGTCCGACCGAGACGAGCGGATTTTTTTGCTCGCCCTGCAGGAACTCTTTTTTCAGGCACCCACGATTGCACGAGGCCTGCTCGCTGAGGCGGGATCGGCGCGTTGCATCTTTCAAGAGCCCCGTCGCCGTCTTCGGGAACGGTTTGGCAATCGCCGTGCCCTCTTCGATCGCTTTTCCCACTTCGATCGCTGGGACGAGATGCAGCGACGCTGCCGCGCGGTCGATGCGATGGGGGCCCAGATCATTGCCCTCGGCGATGAGGCTTATCCACCGCTCCTGGCTGAGATCGTCGATCCGCCGCCGGTGCTGGTGGTGCGCGGAGCGTTACGCGATGCCTTGTCTGGCCCCTGTGTGGCCATCGTCGGGTCGCGTCGAGCGACGAGGCATGGATGCAACGTTACCGCTCAGATCGCCGGTGAGTTGGCCGAGGCGGGGGTCATCGTCGTCAGCGGCATGGCCTATGGCATCGATGCAGCCGCTCATAGGGGGGCGCTGGCGGGCATGGGTCAGACGGTCGCCGTCTTTGGGTGCGGTCCCGACATCCTCTATCCCGCGAGCAACAGGGATCTGGCGCACGAGATCCTGCAGGCGGGATTGCTCCTCTCCGAGTTTCCGCTGGGGCGCGAGCCGGAACGATCCTTCTTTCCGCAACGTAATCGCATCATCAGCGGGCTTGCCATAGCGACGATCGTCATCGAGGCGGCCGAGCGCAGCGGCAGTCTCATCACGGCGCGGCTGGCTCTCGAGCAGGGGCGTGAAGTCGGTGCCGTCCCCGGCCAGGGGGGCACCGCTGCGGCACGGGGGGTCAACAGCCTTCTGCGCGATGGAGCGGCATTGGTCGAATGCGGTCGCGATGTTCGCGAATTGATCGCAAGTCCTCTTCTTCGTTACCGTTTTTCCAAAAGCCCTGGACAATGTCAGGTTGATGTGGGTAAGCACTGCCCGATTTTGAATGCGCTCGGAAAGCGGAAGGGACGTACGATCGATGAGATCATCGTTCGAACGGATCTCGAGGCGTCGGAAGTGATGGCAACACTCTCGCGCCTGGTCATTGAAGGGGATGTGGAGGAACTGTCCGGTCGGCGGTATCGATTGAACGGTGATTAGTGATTCGATTGTGCCTCTACCAGTCACGAGTTACGAGTCACGAGTCACCGTCCTTAGGAGATCCATGGAAAAAGCACTCGTCATCGTCGAATCTCCGGCCAAGGCCAAAACGATCAAAAAATATCTGGGCAAGGGCTATTCCGTCATGGCCAGCGTCGGCCATGTGGTCGATCTCCCCCCGCGCGAACTGGGGGTCGATGTCGAGGATGGGTTTGCGCCGAAGTATGTCGTCATCCGCGGAAAGACGAAGGTCCTCAAGCAGATCACCGATGCCGCGAAGAAGTCAGACGTGGTCTATCTGGCCCCCGATCCCGATCGTGAGGGGGAGGCCATCGCCTGGCACATCGCCGATCGCATTCGCAAAGCGACGAAGTCGAAGAAGGGGGACTCCGGCCCGAGGATCTGTCGCGCGCGTTTCAATGAGATCACCAAAGGGGCGATCCAGGAAGCCATCGCATCCCCCACCGAGATCGATACGCATCTGTTCGAAGCGCAGCAGGCTCGGCGCGTCCTCGATCGACTCGTCGGTTATAAGGTGAGTCCCATCCTGTGGGAGAAGGTGCGGCGGGGGCTCTCCGCCGGGCGCGTGCAGACGGTTGCGGTGCGCATCGTCTGCGAGCGCGAGGATGAGATCGAGGCCTTCGACTCAAAGGAATATTGGTCCATCGTCGCCAATCTCGAGGGGAGCAAGGCACCGCCGTTTGAGGCCAAGCTCGTCAAAATCGATAACGAGAACTTTGAGCTGGGGCAAGAGGGTGCCGCGACCGATGTCGTCGATGAACTGAAGCGCTCCACCTTTACGCTATCGACGATCAAACGCTCCGAGCGCAAACGGCGCCCGGCGCCCCCGTTCATCACGTCGAAGTTGCAGCAGGAGGCGGCGCGAAAATTGGGGTTTACCGCCAAGCGCACCATGGCGCTGGCACAGATGCTCTACGAGGGCATCGAGATCGGCGATGAAGGTTCTATCGGTCTCATCACCTATATGCGCACCGATTCCACACGCGTCGCCGACGTCGCGATCGAAGCCGTTCGCACCTTCATCGGCGAGCGTTATGGCAAGGAGTATCTTCCCAGCAAACCCGTTCAATATCGCAGCAAGAAGGGGGCACAGGAGGCGCACGAGGCGATTCGCCCGACGTCCATGGACCATCCCCCCGAGCGGGTGAAGGAATTCTTGGAGCCGGCGGCTTTTAAGCTCTACGACCTGATCTGGAAGCGCTTCGTCGCATCCCAGATGAATCCCGCCGTCTTCGATCAGACGCAGTTCACCGTCGAGGCGGGCCGGTTTCTGTTGCGTGCGACGGGCCAGGTGATGCGTTTTCCGGGTTTTATCTCCGTCTATCTCGAGGGCGTGGATGAGGTGGCCGAGCGCGATGAGGAAGAAAATCCCACGCTCCCGGATTTGAGCGAGGGGGAGACGCTCACCGTGCACGCGATCGATCCGCATCAGCACTTCACGCAGCCGCCCCCGCGTTTCACCGAGGCATCCTTGGTCAAGGAGCTCGAAGAAAAGGGGATCGGACGTCCCTCCACCTATGCCACGATCATGAGCACGATTCAGGACAAGGATTATGTGAATAAGATCGAGAAACGCTTTTTCCCCACGCATTTGGGAAGGCTCGTCAACGAGCTGCTCATCGATAGTTTTCCCGATACCTTCGATATTGGTTTCACCGCGCAGATGGAGCGCGAGCTCGATGATGTCGGGGAGGGAAAGGTGGCGTGGGTCAAGGCCCTGAGCGATTTCTATAAGCCGTTCGAGAAGCGTTTGGCCGAGGCGCGCGATCGCATGCGCAACGTGAAGCAAGAGGTCGTTGAGACCGACATCGTCTGTGAGAAGTGCAAAAATAAAATGGTCATCCGTTGGGGGCGTCACGGCGAATTCCTGGCCTGTTCGCAATATCCGGAGTGTCGCAATACGAAGGAATTCACGCACGATGCCGAGGGGAAGATCGTCGTGCAGGAGGTCGAGGGCACGGATGAGGTCTGTGAGACCTGCGGTGCGCCCATGATCAAGCGGCGCGGTCGCTATGGGGAGTTCCTCGCTTGCTCGCGCTATCCCGAATGCAAGACGACGCGTTCTATCGGAACCGGCGTTGCCTGTCCGGAATGCAAAGAGGGCGAACTCGTCCAGAAGAGCAGTCGCCGCGGCCGTATCTTCTACGGTTGCAGCCGCTATCCGAATTGCAAGTATGCCAGCTGGGACAAGCCCGTCGCCGGTCCCTGTCCCGATTGTGGTTTTGCCATTCTCGTGGAGAAGTATTCCAAACGCACAGGCGAGACGAGCGTCGCCTGCCCGCAGAAGGGCTGTTCCTACAAAAAGACGAAGGGATAGTGATCGGTCGGGGGGGCACGAAGAGTCTGGCGGGGAAAGGACTTTTGGTGTCATTCCCGCGAAAGCGGGAATCTCGAAGTACGTGAAAAGTCGAGATTCCCGCTTTCGCGGGAATGACACCAATCGGCGAAATCGTTATTTTCCTGCAGGTTCTCTCTACATCTTTACGAGTTGGATCGATGTGACCGTTGCGTTCTTTTCCTGTGTTTTGATGCCAAAGACCAGCGTATCGCGGATGCCGCGTTTGTCGGCGGATATGGTGATGCTGCGTTTTTTGCCCGAGCCGCCGCCGTTGCGGTTGGAGATCGTATAGGTCAGGCGGTAGCGCCCGCCGCCGGTCGATTCGAGCGAGTAGTTGAAGTTGACCTCAGGGCCATAGATCTGCCCGTCCTTATAGAAGCGCAGGCGAAATGTTTCGCGCTGATGTTTCCCCACCCGTAGGGCCAGTCGTGTGCCATCCGTACCGGAGACCTCGTCGAGCGGAACATGGAATCGCGTCTTGCCGTCGGAACGCCAGAGGGCGAACTCGGTCGATTTGTGGTGCGCCGGTCTCTTCCGCGTTTTTTTCTTCCGCGTCCTGCCCTTCTTGCTCGGCGTGCTTCGGGCGATACGCTGGGCCCACTTCAGACAGTTCTCTTCGGAGTGGACCGTTAAGGTCTGTTCTCCGACGGGGAGGGAATAGGGCGGTTCTTCGTCCATGCAGATGTCGCTGACTTCCGTGCAACGGGTAAACGCCGCGCTGCCGGCATCGAAGGAGGCGCAGTGGGGATACTCGGTCTCCTCTTCATCCTCTTCGTCATCGTCGATTGCATCCTCATCCTCATCAATCGCATCATCCGCTTCTTCGATCGTATCATCCGTCTCATCGATGACCTCTTCTTCGACATCATCAGGTTCCTCGACGACTTCCTCCTCGACGACGTCATCATCCGCCTTCGGTGTTTCTTTCGCTATCTCTCTGGTGGCGAGCACAGATTCCGGGAGCGGACCGTAATAGGTCGGCATGAATGACGCGGCATCGAGACACCGATTGAAGCTGCTCAGCGAGGTCGATCGTCCGTCCGGTTGCAGCAGTTGATACCCGTCCGGTGCCTCCTCGCCGCCCGATGCGATCTGTTCGCGCTGTTCGAAACAGCTCTCCACATAATAGGCACAGCTCTCGCGTTGATCCGATTGCCGGATCTGGTCGCAGCGGATGGCGATCGTGTTTTGGCTTTCCGACATACGCAAACTCCTGCCCGTGCGGGGCCTTCGAGACGTTATCGGAGGATGTCCTGAAAAGTTGCGTCCTTTCAACGCACAGCGCGTCAGATTTCTGACGCATCGCGCCTGGTGAAAAAAAGCCGTTTCCCCCTAAAAAGCACACAACTTCCGGCGGCGTTGGCCGAAAAGGGGAAGCCAGGGACGATTTTGGCATGAGGGACGATGAGACAGTCGCGCATTATGATCGGCATGTTGGTGGTGATGGGATTCGTATCTCTGCTCTGGAGTGCGGGTGTCGGCGTGCAGCTCTATGCGGCGCAGACGACCGGCTGCGAAAACGACTTCGATTGCGATGGCCTCACCGATGACCGTGAGGACTTCGATGGCGATGGTCATGTGGACGTCGAAGCGGGGGAGACCGATTCCAAAAATCCCGACAGCGATGCGGATGGGCTCACCGATGGAGAGGAGCGCCTGCATATCGGTCGCATCGATGAGATCCTCGAAGCAGGGGAGTTTTCCTTCAAGGCGTTGGGGATGCTCGATCCGATGAATCCGGATTCCGACGGCGATTGCATTCCCGATGGCGTCGAGGTGGGGATCACCAAGGCGGAAACGACGCGCCTGCTCAAGCGCATCCGTCGCCGTCCGCGCGTTAAACTGACGGCGCGGTGTGAGGCGATCCTGGCGGAGAACAGCGTCGCCCGTATGGACAATGCCATTCCTTACGATGCCGATGAGCGCGAGCGGCTCACGAACATGGCGATGCTCTTCGACAGCGATCCGACCACGCGTACCGATCCGACCAATGACGACAGCGACGGCGATGGCTTGATCGATGGCCTCGAGGATGTCGATTTCGACGGTCAGCGCGGGCGTGCCGACGAGGGCGATGACGAGACCTTCGATGACGAACTCGTCGTCTGGGTGGAGACCGACCCGAACCTTCCCGACTCCGATGGCGATGGCCTCATCGATGGGGAGGAGGGTGATCGCAATGATGACGACGAACTGGGCGCGGATGAATCCGATCCGCTGCTCGGCGATACCGATGGTGACGGCGTGAGCGACGGCGATGAAGACCGCGCGGGAACGAATCGCAACGTCTGCGATACCGATGGCGATGGGTTGAGTGACGGCGTCGAAATGGGACGCATTCAGCCGGAGGAACGCAACGGATGCCATGGCCTGCAGGCGGCGGGGACGAACTACCGCAAGCCGAACGCGATGGATCCGCTCAATCCCGATTCGGATGGCGACGGCCTCACCGACGGCGAGGAGGATATCAACGGCAATGGCTGGGTCGATCCGGAGGATGCCGACCCCTCGATCTCCGATACCGATGGCGATGGATTGAGCGACGGCTGTGAGGCGCTCGGAGATTTCGACGGCGATGGCATCGCCGACTTCGATCTGCGATTGGTCCATGGCGGGAAGGGATGTAATCCGCCGGCTGAGATCGCCGACATCGATTGCGACGGTGTTCCGAATTTTCGCGATGATGATTCCGATGAGGATGGATGTCCGGACGCCCAGGAGGGCGGATGGCTCGACATGAATGCCGACGAGGTGCCCGACGTCTATGACGGTGAAGCGCGCCTTTGCCCGGAGGAGGTCGTCTCCGGGGGTGGCGGGGGCAGTCCCGGCGGCTCGGTCGATCCGGAGGAAGAGGCCCAGGCGCTTCCCTCGCTCTATGGGGCCGACGGCAGCGATGGCGGTGCCTGCTCGTTGCATGCATCTGAGATCCCCGGTGGCGGAATGGCGATTGGTGGTATTCTGTTGATAACCATTGGGTTTTTGGGAATTCTGCGGGCGTCCGCTCGATATCGGTAGAGAGAGGGTTTCTGACTCTTCGAAATATCCCCCCTTATACGACGAAAAAGTGGTTGCGTTTATCCGTCGTCGTCTGTACACTCCCGATACTTTTTATACTTTAGAAACTTCATTCTTCCGGGGGGAGGGATCCATGAGACGACTGATCGAGCGATTTTCGACATACCTGCGATTTGAAAAGGGTGCATCGCTGCATACGCACAAGAATTATCTCGTCGATATTACCCAATTCTTCAATTTTTTGGAAAAACGTAATCCGGGCATCGGTGCCAGCGGCATCGAACGCATCGGCGAAGTCGATGCCAATGTGGTGCGCGAATATCTCGGACAGATGTTCGATCGCATGAGTCCCTCCTCGATGGCGCGAAAACTGGCCTCACTGCGAACGTTTTTTAGCTACTGCTTGCGACAGGGGCTCATCCTCAACAATCCGGCCAAAGAAGTGGCCACGCCGAAAATTCCGAAGCGCGTGCCGAAGTTCCTGACGGTCGATGAGGTTTTCACGCTCCTGGGTTCACCGACCACGGCTGATCCGCTCGGGTCCCGCGATCGGGCGATCATGGAGTTGCTCTATGCCTCCGGTCTGCGCGTGGGCGAGCTGGTGGCGCTGAACGTTGAAGATGTCGATCTGACCGCGCCGTCGGTACGGGTCATGGGAAAAGGGCGCAAGGAGCGCATCGTGCCCATGGGCGAGAAGGCCGTCGCGTCGCTGGCCGGCTATCTCGAGTTTCGTCCTACGCTTGTCTCCGATGAGGTGGCGCAGCGAGCCATGTTCGTCAACCGGCAGGGAGGGCGCCTCACCGCGCGTTCGGTCGAGCGGATGCTGGCCAAATATATCAAGCAGTGCGGCATGCAGAAGACGGTCACCCCGCACGTTCTGCGCCATACCTTCGCCACGCACCTCTTGGGCGCGGGCGCCGATATGCGTGGCATCCAGGAGCTGCTCGGGCATGCCAGCCTCTCCACCACGCAGAAATACACCCACGTCGGCATCGAAAAATTGATGGAAGCGTATGATGAGGCCCACCCCAAGGCCTAAAATGCGCGTTGTTTATCGAACGTCCTGTGTCAAAAAACTTGCTATCCAAAAACAGCTCTGTATAAACGTGCGGCTGAGGTCGCGCCTATCGGGGAAAGGTTTTTTGTCGTCATTCCCGCGAAGGCGGGAATCTCGAAGTACGTGAAAAAACCGAGATTCCCGCCTTCGCGGGAATGACAAATGCCAGCAAAAAACGAGGGCTCATATGTTTCATGCAACGACGATTCTGTGTGTGCGGCGTAAAGGCAGCGTGGCCATCGCCGGAGATGGGCAGGTGAGCTTCGGCAATACCATCATGAAGCGCGGCGCGCGAAAGATTCGAACGATGCTCGACGGAAAGATCCTGGCGGGTTTTGCCGGATCGAGCGCCGATGCCTTCACGCTCTTTGAGCGCTTCGAGGCAAAGCTCGGCGAGTTCCGGGGAAATCTCACGCGTGCGGCGGTGGAGTTGGCTAAGGAATGGCGCACCGATCGCATCCTGCGCAAGCTTGAGGCGATGATGATCGTCGCCGATGGGGAGAAGACCTTCACGATCAGCGGCAGTGGCGATGTGCTCGAACCCGACGACGACGTGGCCGCTATCGGTTCGGGCGGACCGTATGCGGCGGCGGCAGCGCGTGCGCTCGTGCGGCACTCGAAGCTCGAGGCCGAGGAGATCGCCCGCGCGTCGATGGCGATCGCAGCCGACATCTGTATCTATACGAACGACTCGTTGAGCGTCGAAATATTGAAGCGATGAACGGTATTTTTGAGAGGAGTGCTCTGCAACGATGAACGAAACGAATTTTACTCCCCGCGAGATCGTCTCCGAACTCGATCGATTTATCATCGGCCAGGACAAAGCCAAGAAAAGCGTCGCCATCGCGCTGCGCAATCGTTGGCGGCGTCGCAAGGTGGACGATCATCTGCGCGACGAAATCGTTCCCAAGAACATCATTATGATCGGGCCGACTGGTGTGGGCAAGACCGAGATCGCCCGTCGGCTCGCACGGTTAGCTCAGGCGCCGTTCATCAAGGTGGAGGCCTCGAAATTCACCGAGGTCGGCTATATCGGCAAGGATGTCGAATCGATGATTCGCGAGCTGGCCGAGGTGGCCATTAAGCTCGTGCGCGAGGAGGAGACGGCGCGTGTGAAGGTCAAGGCGCAGGAGTTAGCCGAAGAGCGCCTGCTGGATCTGCTCTTACCCGGTTCGGATGAAACGCCGACGGTTTCTCCGGAGCAGGCCGATGCGTCTGAAGCTCCGGTCGAGACCAGTAAGCCCGATACGCGCAAACGGCTGCGCAAACTCTTGCGCGATGGGAAACTCGAAGATCGCATGATCGAGATCGAAGCGCAGTCGCGTCCGCCGGCCATGCCCTCCATTGAAGTGGTTGCGGCGACGAGCCTCGAGGAGATGAGCTCGAACCTGCGCGATATGCTCGGTGGTTTTATGCAGCCGGGTGGCAAGAAGGATCGGAAGATGAAGGTTTCGGAAGCGCGTGAATATCTCATCGCCGAGGAGTCCGCGCGTCTGGTCGACATGGAGTCGGTCACCGCTCAGGCGATCGAGCGTGTCGAACAGAACGGCATTGTCTTTCTCGACGAGATCGACAAGGTCGCTGCCCCGCGTGGCGAGGGCCGCGGTCACGGGCCGGATGTCTCCCGCGAGGGCGTGCAGCGCGACATCCTTCCGATCATCGAGGGGTCCTCGGTGATGACCAAATACGGTTTGGTTCGGACCGACCATGTGCTCTTCATCGCTGCGGGGGCGTTTCACATCGCCAAACCCAGCGACCTCATCCCCGAACTGCAGGGGCGTTTTCCTATCCGCGTCGAACTCGATTCGCTCACGCGCGAGGATTTTATCCGCATTCTGACGGAACCGGAGAATTCGCTCATCAAACAGTATCGCGCCCTCATGAAGACGGAAGGGGTTCATCTTGATTTTGGAGAGGACGCCATCGAGGAGATCTGTGCGGTGGCCGCCGAGGTTAACGGGCAGACCGAAGACATCGGTGCGCGACGCTTGCATACGGTCATGGAAAAACTCCTCGAAGAGATTTCGTTTCATGCGCCCGAGCGTGTGGGGGAAAAACTCAAGGTCGATCGTGACTATGTCGTCAAACATCTCTCCGAGATTGTGCGCGATCGGGATTTGCGGAAGTATATACTCTAGCCAGTCAGGCCAGTCAGGCCAGTCAGGCCAGTCAGGCCAGTCAGGTGAGAAACACAAAGGAGAACCGTTATGCCACAGCATCTGTTGACGTTGTTTGATTTCACCAAAGAGGAAACTCTCGAGCTCTTCGAGCGTGCGGCGCTGATCAAGGAATGGCAGAAGTCGCAACAACCGCATCGAGTGCTCGAGGGGAAGACGCTGGCGATGGTCTTCGAAAAATCATCGACTCGCACGCGCGTCTCCTTCGAGGTGGGCATGTTTCAGCTCGGCGGGCATGCGCTCAACATCACCACGCAGGCCAGTCAGCTCGGTCGCGGGGAGACCTATGAGGACACCGCGCGGGTGCTGTCGCGTTATGTCGACGGCATCATGATGCGGACCTTCGAGCAGGAGCGCATCGAACGCATGGCCGCCGGTTCGCAGGTTCCGGTGATCAACGGCCTCTCCGACCTCGTGCATCCCTGTCAGGTGCTCACGGATCTCTTCACCACCGTCGAGAATCGCGGCACGATCGAGGGAGCCAAAGTCGCCTATGTGGGCGATGGCAACAACATGGCCAATAGCTGGATCAACGCGGCGATTATCCTGGGCTTCGAGCTGAGGCTCGGCTGCCCTAAGGGGTATGAGCCTCCGGCCATGATCCTCGACAAGATCAAGAGCGGGGGGCATGCCAACATCCGGCTGACGCTCAACCCGAGCGAGGCGGTCGAGGGGGCCGATGTGGTCACCACCGACACGTGGATCAGCATGGGGCAGGAAGGGCCGAAGGAGAAGGAGAAGTGTCGGATCTTCGAACCCTATCAGGTCAACGCGGCGCTCATGGCAGCGGCGGCACCGGATGCCATCGTGTTGCATTGCCTCCCGGCGCATCGCGGTCAGGAGATCACCGACGAGGTGATGGACGGTCCGCAGTCGCGCGTCTTCGATGAGGCCGAAAATCGTTTGCACGTGCAGAAAGCCATCATGGAAAAACTCATGTCCTGACGAAAGGAACATCATGTCCAACATCGTTGTTGTCGGAACACAGTGGGGGGATGAGGGGAAGGGCAAGATCATCGATTTGCTCACCCCTTCGATCGATGTGGTGGTGCGCTATCAGGGTGGAGCCAATGCGGGGCACACCGTTGTCATCGGCGACCAGAAGACCATCCTGCATCTGGTCCCCTCGGGCATCTTGCATGAGCAGTGTCTCTGTATCATTGGCAACGGTGTCGTGCTCGATCCGAAGGTCCTCATCGATGAGATCGAGGGCCTGCTTCAGCAGGGCTATCTCAAGGATCCGCAGCGTTTGGCGATCAGCCATCGAGCGCATTTGGTGTTACCCTATCATCGCGTCCTCGATCAGCTCACCGAGGAACTCAAAGGGGAGCGGCGTCTCGGAACGACCGGTCGCGGGATCGGTCCAGCCTACGGCGACAAGGCCGCACGCTTGGGCATCCGCGCCGGAGATCTGATCGATATCGATGTCTTCGCCCGGCGGCTCGAAGCGGCGCTTCCGATCAAGAATCGTCAGATCGAGGCACTCGGCGGGCAGCCGATCGCGATCGAATCAATTCTGGAAGAGGCCCGTGCGTGGTCCTCCCGCCTGAGTCGGCACATCGTCGATGCGGAGACGCTCGTGCATGAGCGCATGCGCGCGGGTGATCGGGTGCTGTTCGAAGGAGCGCAGGGCACCGCGCTCGATATCGATCATGGCACCTATCCGTATGTGACCTCCTCGAATACGGTGGCGGGTTCGGCCTGTTGCGGCGCCGGCATCGGTCCGCGCGACATCGAAGAGGTGCTCGGCATCGTCAAGGCCTATACCACGCGTGTCGGCCATGGTCCTTTTCCGACTGAGCTCGATGACGCGGCGGGAACGCATCTGCAGGAACAGGGGCATGAGTTCGGCGCCACCACCGGACGTCGCCGTCGTTGCGGTTGGTTCGATGCGGTGCTCGTGCGCAACTCGGCGCGACTCTCGAGCATCTCCATGCTGACGCTCACCAAGCTCGATGTCCTGACGGGCCTCGATACCCTCAAAATCTGCACCGGCTATCGTCTCGATGGGAAGGTCGTCGACACCTTTCCGGCCGAGATCGAGGCCTTCGATCGACTCGAGCCGGTCTATGAGGAGATGCCCGGCTGGAGCGAAGACATCACCCACGTTCGCGAATTCTCCGGCCTTCCGCAGACCGCACAGGAATATGTGCGGCGCATCGAAACGCTCATCGGGGTTCCCATCGCCGTCCTCTCGGTCGGATATGAACGCAATGCCTATATCATGATGATGCGGGAGCTGTTCACGCGTTGATGGGGGCGTTGCCTCTTTCGGGTTCTTCTTCTTTCCTTAGCTACAAGTCGTTTTTTTCGAGCAGCGCGCGATCTTCGAGGATCGTGTCGATCGGGCCATCGGCGACGATGCGGCCGGCATTCATGAGAATGGCGCGCTGGCAAACCGAGCGGGCAAAGGCGAGGTCGTGCGTGGCCAGGATGATCGTGCGCGTGTCGGCGAGCAGGAAGTCGACGAGCCAACGGCGTCGTTTCGGATCGAGTGCTGCGGCCGGTTCGTCCAGCGCCAGGATGTGTGGTTTGCAGGCGAGTACCGCTGCAATGCTCACGCGTCGGCGCTCGCCTACGCTCAGGTGATGGGCGGCACGATCGGCGACGTCGAGCAGATCCATGTCGCGCAGGACCTTCTCGACCGTTTCGTCGAGGGCATCGCGGTCGAGGTGGAAGTGCATGGGTCCGAAGGCGATATCCTCGCGGACGGTCGGGCAGAAGAGCTGATCGTTCGGTTCCTGAAAGATCAGCCCAACGCGTCGGCGAATTTCATACAGGTGTTCATCGCACAGGGGGAGATCTTCGATCGTGATGCGGCCCTGGCCTCGCAGGATTCCGTTGAGATGGAGCAGAAGCGTCGATTTGCCGGCGCCATTGGGGCCGATCAGGGCGACGCGTTCTCCGCGCTCGATACCGAGCGTGATGCTTTCGAGGGCATGACTTCCATCGCCGTAGGCGAAGCGGATGTCGGTGAGAATGATGGCCGTATTCATGGGTAAACTCCCCATCGCAGGGCGATGGCCGCAGCAACGGCCAGAACCGCCGCCACGATCTGAGGCACGCACGGCCTCGTGAAGTGGTCCGGTGTCTCGAGTTGTCCGATCCATCCACGCGCACACATGGCTTGATAGATGCGCTCCGAGCGTTCGATCGATCGGATGAGGAAGGTGCCCAGCATCCAGGCACGCGAGCGCCAGGCCAGCGCCAGGCCATGTCCGAAGGCGCGGCTTCGGCGGCCAATGGAGAGGCGTTCGAATTCGTCGATGAGGATATAGAGAAAGCGATAGAGAAAGGCGAGCAGAGCGGTGAGGATGCCCGGCACGCGAAACCAGCGCAGGCCAGAAAGCAGGCGTGGAAAGGGTGTGGTGGAGGTGACCAGCGTTAGTGCGATGATGGCGGTCCCCGCCTTGAGCAGCACGTGCAGCGCAAAGTGATAGGCGCCGACCGGGTCGACCGAACGGCGGGCCCAGATCAGTGCCGCGGACATGATCAGGACGAAGGGCAGTAGGAGCGCCAGTCGTTTGAGGAGGTAGGTGAGCGGCAATTGGGCGGCAATCCAGAGGATGAGCAGTACGGGGAGGCAGATGATGATGCGCCCCGTTTCCTCTGGCGGCATCGAAGCGATGGCCAAAACCAGGACAAAGGCGACGATGAGCTTGAGTCGCACATCGAATCGGTGGAGGGGACTTAATCCATCGCTATAGCGGTCGAAAAAGGCATGGTGCATGACGGGTCACAGGTCGCAGGTCTCGGGTTGAACGCCGATACCGCAAAAAAAACATATTTTTGATGCGATGCGCTGTGTGCGCACTCGACATCAGCGTGCGCTCTGCTATCATGCTGCCCCCGTTGGCACAAGGCGAAAGGATGTCCTGGATGGATGTGATCACACATGCCGAATCAATTTTGCGGGCTTTGGATATAGAGCCCAAGGCGCTGGACCGGTTGTTGGCAGGTTATCTGCGCCGGCATCGCGAGCTCGGTGCTCGCGAGAGGCGCATCGTCTCCGATATCGTCTTTGGCGTCATCCGCTGGCGTCGGCGTCTCGATGGCTGCCTCGAACTGAAGGGCAAGCGGCGCATCAACCATCGTGCGCGCATTCTTGCCTATCGGGGGTGGTGTGGTGGCGTGCCGGAATATGCTTTGGAGGAGATGCCGGACCATTTTCCGGGGGGGGCGGCAGCGTGGCACAGTTTTCCCGATGAGCTCTTCGCTATTTTTGTCGATCGATATGGGCCTGAGGGGGCCGATGCCCTCGCCGACTGTCTCAACGAGGAGGCGCGGCCCTGCTTGCGCGTCAACATCGAGCGCCAGTCGCGTGATAAAGCGCTGCGCGCTCTGCAGGCCGAGAGCGTCGAGGCCGAGCCGACGGCTCGTTCCCCCTACGGCATTCGCCTCGAGAGGCGTTTGGCGCTCAAGACGATGGCGCTCTATCGGCAGGGCGTGATCGAGGTGCAGGATGAGGCCAGTCAATTGGCAACGCTGACGGCTGGCGTGCGGCCGGGACAGACGATCCTCGATGCCTGCGCTGGCGCTGGGGGAAAGAGCCTCATGATGGCGATGCTCTTGAAGGGCCGAGGGAAGATCATTGCCACCGATCGCGATTCGAAAAAATTGAATGAACTCAAGCGCCGCAGGCGGCGAGCGGCGACGGAAATGATTGAGATCGATGCGGATATTGCCAAGGATTCCAGCGGGGGAAAACTTCCGCAGCGGTGTGATCTGGTCCTGGTCGATGCGCCTTGTACGAGCACCGGGACGCTGCGACGCAATCCCGATCTGCGATGGCGGATTACGCCGGAGGTGGTCCAAGGGCATGCGCGTGTGCAGCTTGAATTGCTGAGTCGATATTCCGAGTCGGTCGCTCCCGGGGGGCGCTTGGTCTATATGACCTGCAGCCTTCTTCGAGAAGAGAACGAGGCTGTGGTCGAGGCATTCCTCAAAGGATCTCCGTTTACGATCGCCGATGCCGGCGAGACGCTGAAGAAGGCCGGCGTCGATCCGGCGGGCCTCGTTCGTCCAGAAGGGTACTTTCAGACGGACCCGCGTGACGGCGACTGGGATGGTTTCTTTGCGGCGGTCATGGTGCGGAAGGGCGGGAAAAAGCGCTGAGTCGAGGGAAGGATCATCGAACGCGGCTTCAACCAGGGGGGAATGCATGGCCATCAAGCGTATCGGAGTGCTCACCGGAGGGGGAGATTGCCCGGGACTCAATGCCGTCATTCGAGCGGTCGTGAAGAAGGCGCTCCACGATCATCAATGGGAGGTCTTGGGAATCCACGATGGCTATGACGGGCTCATGCATCGGCGTGCCAAAAAACTCAGTGCGAGTGCTGTATCCAACATCCTTTCGATCGGCGGAACGATTCTAGGCACATCGAACACCGCCAATCCGTTCGACTATGCGCGGCGTGTGCGGGGAAAACTCATCAAGGAGGATCGCTCGAAGGAGGCGATGGCCAACGTTCGGAAGTGGAAGCTCGATGCCCTGGTGGCCATCGGTGGCGACGGGACGCTGAGTATCGCCAACGGTCTGCGCAAACTGGGTCTGCCCGTGGTGGGAATTCCGAAGACCATCGATAACGACCTGGAAGAGACCGACATGACCTTCGGCCACGATACAGCCGTGCAGATCATCAGCGATGCGATCGATCGTCTGCATACCACGGCGCAGTCGCATCACCGCGTGATGGTCGTCGAGGTCATGGGGCGATATGCAGGGTGGTTGGCCCTTCGGGGGGGACTGGCCGGCGGTGGCGACATCATCCTGATCCCGGAGATTCCCTTTCATATGGAGGCGGTCATTGCCGAGATTCATCGTCGTCGTCGCGAGGGCAAGCGCTTCAGCATCGTGGTGGTCGCCGAGGGGGCCACGGAGCGGGGAAAGGGGTATGTCATCTCCAAACATCTCGAGGAGAGCCCCGATCCGATTCGCCTCGGTGGTATCGCCCATCAGGTTGCTGATGCGATCGAGACCAAGACCGGTATATCGAGTCGGCCGGTGGTTCTCGGGCATCTCCAGCGGGGTGGCACGCCTACGGCCTTCGATCGCGATCTGGCCACGCGCTTCGGGGTGACTGCGGTGGATCTCTTGGCCGAGGGGCGTTTTGGCGAGATGGCGGCGCTGAGGGGCGCGAGCGTGCGCGGCGTTCCGATCGATCGCGCCGTGCGGCGGCTCAAGAAGGTCCCGCGCAATCACCCTCTGGTTCGCGCAGCACGGTCGCTCGGGACCTCGTTTGGGGATGAGAAATAGGGACTTGCCTTTTCAAAGTAACAATAGTAATATTTCTATCATATTGACGTCGCCGATGGGATTGTATAAAAGGGTCCATCTTTCGGAGGGATGGCATGAGTAAAAAGGATGTTTTGACCACATTTGAAGCCGCGCGCCTCTGTCAGGTCAGCTATAACACGATCAAGAATTGGATCAAACGGGGGCTTTTAGACGCCTATCGCACCGCAGGTGGGCATCTGCGCATTCGGAACGAAGAACTCAAAAACTTCTGTGCCGAGCAGGGCATCCCGATGGGCGCGCAGTTGGAGCCGATGCACCGCAAAGTGCTCATCGTCGACGACGAAGAGTCCATTCGCGTGGCCTTGCAGGAAGCGCTCGGAAACTTTCCCGAAAAATTCGATATCTTCACGGCATCGGACGGTTTTGAAGCGGGAACGCTCATGGAAGCGGAGCGCCCAGACCTGGTCATTCTCGACTTGGTGATGCCGGGCATGGATGGCTTTAAGGTCTGTCAGAGCATTCGACGATCGCCGGCGCTCAAACACGTCAAGATCATCGTCCTGACCGGTTTTCCCTCTGAACGGAACCTCGACCGCGCCTCCGAACTCGGAGCCGATCTCTGCCTGGCAAAGCCGATCGACCGCACCGTTCTCTTTGAGAGCATCACCGATGTCATGAAGCCTCGGGCCGGGGTGCGCGGCAGTCGGCGTCGTCGTGCAGCGCACAGTACATAGAGCCTGTCGGGAAATAGCAGTTTTTGTCATTCTGAGGGAGGAACAACCGAAGAATCTCCCGTTTAAACGCGTTCTACAGGGGATCCTTCGTTGCACTCAGGATGACTTATACGATTAACCTCTTTTCCCGACTGACTCTACAGAGCCACCATTTACGGAAGTGGTCGTCGTTGGTTCCAATCTCTCATGAAACTCACCGCGTACCTCAAGCTGGAACGATTGCGGGTTGCTCTGAACGCGACCACGGGCGAAGCGCTGCTCTCGGCGATGGTCGAGGCGCTTGTCATTGATGGCGTTGCGCTCGATGTGGGATCCGTCGTCGATGTGCTGCTCGAGCGGGAGTATACCTGTTCGACCGGCGTTGGACATTGGTTGGGCATTCCGCATGCCACGATCGACGGCCTTTCTGAAACGGTCATGAGCGTGGCGACGATCGAAGAGCCACTCGCGTTCAACGCGATCGATGGACAGCCGATCAAGCTCGCGTTTCTTTTACTCTCTCCGCCGGAGCGTGCGTCCGAACACCTGCGACTGCTGGCGCGCATCGCGCGCATCTGTGCCGATGAACAATTCATCGATCGACTGTGGCAGGTGGCGGTGGCAGATGAATTATATCGGATGCTCTGCGAAGAAGATGGCCGACACGTGGGGTGATGGAGGCGTGCTCGGCAAGGAGGCGATATGCAGTTGATGGTGCTCATCATAAAACAGACACGGCTCTTGGATGATATTCTCACCGGCTTTGTCGATATCGGTATTCGCGGCGCCTCCGTCGTCGACAGTCGCGGCATGGGGCAGATTCTCACGGCAGAGGTGCCGATCTTCACCGGCTTGCGCGATCTCATGCCTGGAGGAAATATTGGCAACCACATGATCATGTCGGTGGTCGACGACGACATCGTCGATATGGCGATCACGCTTGTCGAGGAAATCTGCGGTAACTTTGAAGAGGAGGGGACAGGCGTCTTCTTCACGCTTCCGGTTTCCCGCTTCCATGGGTTTTCCACGCGCAAGCGGGATAAAGGAAAGAATCCTCCCGGCGATTCCTGATGCACTCCATTCTCTTCATCCTGCTGTTGGTCGCTATCGCTTACATCGGCGCCGACCGTGCATTTCGCGTTCGCCAACTTCCGTTTCTGCTCTCCTGTTGTCTTCCCTATGGCATCGAGTTTCTCTTGCTGGGCGTGTTGCTTGGGCCTCAGGCCCTGGGCTGGATTGACCTGGAGCTGCTCCGGCAGTTTGGGGAACCGATCGCCATCGTCCTGGCCTTTGTGGGGATGGTCTTTGGCCTGCAGTTTCGTCTGCGCACGCTCAAAATCCTGTCGAAGGCGACCTATCGCATTGCGGCTTCGCAGGCGATCATCACCTTTGTCCTGATGGTGCCCGCGGCGCTTGCGGTGCGCCTCCTCTTTCCGGATCTCTTCGCGGCAGCGGGAAAGACGCTGCCGGCGGTCTTTGCGCTGGCATCGGTGGCGTGTGTTTCCGCACCCACGGCGGTCACGGCGGTCATTCGGCGTTTGAAGGCGCATGGCCGAACGTCACATCTGTTGCGCACGGTCACGTCCCTCGACGCGTTGGTCGGTATCTGTCTCTACGGCGTGACCCTTCCTTTTTTCGGCCTCGAGGGCGTGCGCGAAGGGGGATTTGTCCCCGGCATCATGTGGATCGTCATCGTTATCGGCTTGGGGGTTGCGCTGGGCCTGCTCAGCCATTTCTTTCTCTCGCTCAAACTCACAGGGGATGAACGGCTCGCCATCGCGGTGGGGGTGTTGGTCTTCATCTCCGGCGTCGCGGCGATGCTCGATGTCTCCCCGCTCTTTCTCGGGCTCATCGTTGGGGTTACGCTCACGAACGCCTCGCCGCAGCAGGACAAGCTCTATCGTCTTCTGGTGACGGCGAAGAAACCCCTCTATGTGTTCATGCTGATGCTGTCCGGATCGATGTGGATCATCGAAGGGCCGGTCGTCATCGGTGCGGCCATCCTGTTCGTCTTGCTGCGAACGCTGGCCAAAATGGTCGGCGCGCGGCTCGCCTTTCGTTCCATCCGACATCGGGCGCAGCATCCCTGCTCATTTGGTCTGGCCTTGACGGGGCAGGGGGGAATCGGTTTGGCGCTGGCGTTGGATTTTGCCACCCGGTTTGGCCACGCCGGCGCACATCTTGTTCTGGCGATCGTGTTGATCGCATTCGTCATCAACGGAATCGCCAACCCCATCTGTGTTCGACGTTTGCTCGCGTTCGAAGGGGAGGTGGCATGAGATTCCTCGGCCTCTTCCTGCTCTTTGTCCTCATGATCGCCCTGCAATCGGGCGGTGTGAGCGCTGCGATCGATCCGCTGCCGCGCGCGATGCTTGTCTTCGGGTTTCTGTTGCTCGCTGGTTTTGTCGCCGGTTCTTTTGCCGCGCGCTTTGGGCTTCCGCACATCACCGGCTATCTGTTGGCGGGCATTATCTGTGGTCCCTATGTGCTGGGGCTGGTCACGCACGAGACGGTGCTGATGCTCGCGCCGCTGGACCATCTTGCGCTGGCACTCATCGCCTTCACCGCCGGTGGCGAGTTGCGACTCGCGCGGCTGCGCGCGTGTGGAAAGACAATCGTCTGGATCACGCTCCTGCAGACGATCGGCGCGTTCGTCGTCGGTGCGGCGGGGATGTTCCTGGCCCTGCGATGGATGCAGATCGACCTGTTCGGGGGGAAGGGACTCCTGATCGCCGCAATCTTCTTCGGGGTGATGGCCGTGGCGAACTCGCCGGCAACCGTCATCGCCGTCATCGTCGAGACGCGCGCGCACGGGAGGCTCTCCGATATCACCATCGGGGTGACGGTGATCAAAGATGTTCTGGTGCTCCTGGGGTTTGCGCTGGCCATCGGTCTGGGCACCGCCTGGTTTTCCGGCGCACAGGTCGAGGAGGGTATCGCTGTAGAGGTGCTCATCTCGGTGGGGGCCTCATTTCTCGTCGGAGCGGTGGTCGCAGCACTCGTGGCGGTCTATCTCCGTTTTGTGCGGCGAGAGTTTGTCCTCTTCACGGTCGTGCTCTCGCTGGTCATCGTGACGGCATCGGAACAGTTGCACCTGCACTTCCTGCTCGTCTGTCTGACGGCGGGTTTTCTCGTCGAAAACTTCACGCGCTTAGGTCCGCGTATGGTGGCGGCCATCGAGCGTACCTCGACGACCGTCTATATCGTCTTCTTCGCCCTGGCCGGTGCCGCTCTCAACATCGCCGCGCTCGAACGCATGTGGCCGGTGGCGGTGCTCTTCGTGGTGCTGCGCCTTTCGGGAACGGCGCTCGGCACATGGGCGGGCGCGCGCATCGGGGGGGAGGGGCCGCTCATTCGCCGGTGGGGTTTTATGGGGTTCATCGGACAGGCGGGCGTCAGCGTCGGTATCGCCGGCGCGGTCGCAATCGCCTTTCCGACGTGGGGCGTCTCCTTTCGAACGGTCATGCTCGCGTCCATCGCGATCGGTCAGATCATCGGACCGGTCGCCTTCAAGTTCATCCTCGGCCGCGCGGGCGAAACCGCCGCTCATCACATCCGCGAAGGCATCGTCAATCCCTGGCGCGAATCCCTTGCCCGCCTCCGCCGGTAAGCGGGGGAAAGCCAAGGCCGGTTGGAATACCTCATTTTTGCGCATCCGCTCCGCTTTTTCCGCATTGCAGGCCAAACCCTTCCCTTCGTCGTGAGGGCGCGCTTCGCTCGCTACCCCTCGCAAAAAATCCGTTGTCCTCATCAACATTGAGGATCCTCCTTCGTCGGCTCTCAATGTCGTGAGGCCAATCGGATTTTATTGCTTCGGGATACGCTCGTCTCGCAGGCGCGCCTTTATACTCCTCCGGGAAGGGTCCGGCCTGCAATGCGGAAGAAGGACTCAGAAATGAGGTCTTCCAACCGGTCTGACCATGAACAGCTTTCTGCACCGAGAGCCAAGCTCTTCCCGCCGGTGTGAAGTGGATCTCTTGAAGACATCGTCTGGCAGTGTGTTTGTAGGGGATCTCTTCTTTCATCGCGATCCAAGCCTATAATGCTGCGATGGAAGAAGAAAAAGCCGTCGAGGCGGCGTTTGAGCCGAGACGGCGGTCCCCGTAAAACACACTGCCGGATGATGTCCACTCCCGCGACGAAGAGATAGGTGTGAGGCGGGAAGCTGTCAGGAAGCTCCAGGAAGGGACTTGCTGGGGGTGAAAATGGTCAAAAATCGCGCAACTTCTTGGGCGGGGGGCCGATAAGGGGCCATGCGACGAATACTGACGTTGATGATGGCTGTTGTCGTATCGGTAACCTTCGTCTGTGCGGCCCACGCGCGCATGAGCGTTGATGAGCGCGTTGCTGATGCGCAGACGCTCATCAGTTTGATTGCGCATCGCTATGCGCCGCTCACCTGGAAGGAGGAGCACCTCGGCATCTCCTTTGAGGCGCTCTCGGAAGAGCTGCTCGTCGCGGCCGAGTCGCAGGGGTCGGATGAGGATTTCTATGCGGCGATGATCGGTTTCATTGCAGGGTTTTCCGATGTGCATATGAGTATGACGATCCCGTCGTCGCAGTCGAAGTGGCTGGGTTTTGAAACCGATAGTTTCGATGGAGAGGTGGTCATTTCAGGGATTAGTCGCCGGGAGCTCTCCCGGAGCGATTTTCCGTTCGACGTGGGCGATCGACTCGTCTCGATCGATGGCATTGCGGCAGAAGAGATTCGGGATGCGATGGCGCAGTATCGGCGGTTTGGGAACGCCTCGACCGAGGAGCGCCTGTTTGCCAGCTGGATTGTCTCCCGTCGACAGGCACAGATTCCCCATATGCCGGAACATGATACCGCCTGGGTCGTGATCCAGTCGCGCAAGAGCGGGTCACAGCGAAAGGTGGCCATGCCCTGGATCGAGCAGGGGCGGGCGCTTGCGCCGGTGCAGACCGATGCCGGGCTCTCCCGCGCGGTGGCGGGTGAGATCCTCTCCCCCGAGGGCGAGGTGATGGAAAACCCGCTCGATCGTATGCGTCGGCTCACCATCGACGGCGATCTCATGGGGGCGATGATAGGCGATTTCAGGCCGTTCTTTCCGCTCTGGGAGGGGTTTGAGGTGCGCTCCTCGCAGCCGTTCTTTTCCGGCATCGCGACGATCGGGGGACGGAAGATCGGATTTCTGCGGATTCACACCTGGATGCCTATGAATCCGATGGCGAATGTCGAGTTTCTGGCGAAGACGATTCCCGCATTCGAGGCCGAGACCGATGCCCTGATCATCGATCAGACGGGCAACGGCGGGGGGAACCTCTGCTATCTCGAAGCGGTGACGGCTTTCTTTGCGCGCGAACCGATCGAGAAGATGCTCTTTCGCATTCGCGCCAACCGGAACTGGCTCGTCATCTTTGAATCGTATCTGCCGCATGTCGAACCGGGGAGCGAGGACGAACGCCTGGTCAACGATATCGTGTCAGGGATTCGCCGCGCGATGATGACCGGAAAGCCTCTCACCGATCCGTTCCCCCTCTGCAGCGGTGGACTGACCGTCGATGCTGCGCGCGATGAGAAGGGGGAGACGTATCTCTACACGAAGCCGATCCTGCTGCTCATCAACGAACTCGATGCCTCTGCGGCAGACGTCTTTCCCGCGGTCATGCAGGATGCAGGACGAGCGGTGCTCATGGGGTCGCGCACGATGGGGGCTGGTGGCAACGTCGTGGGGGTCGGGCCCTTTGGCCATTCCGATATCAGCGTGCGTCTCACTGAATCGCTGATGTGGAGATCGAAGGCCGTCTCCGACGGGCAGGGGGGGAAGACCAACTACATCGAAAATATCGGCGTGACTCCCGATATTCCGTATGACTTCGGGCTCGAGGATTATCTCGAGCACTACAGCACCTTCCGCGATACGGTCGACGCCGCCGTCCTCGATTTGATCGATCGAGATTCCTGAGGAAGCATTCCCCTTAAACGTTGTATTCGTTGCTATGAGTCCATCGTCCGGCTGGGTATTTTCGGGGACCGCCGTTTCGGCCCCGCCTAACCAACCGGCGGGCAGGTCAGACGCCGCCTCGACGGCTTTTTCTTCTTTCATCGCAGCATGAAAGGCTTTGATCGCGATGAAAGAAGAGATCCCCGAAAATACCCAGCCGGACGAGGGATGTGTGTGGTCGGAAAAAAGCCCCGCGGTTTCCCGCGAGGCTTTTGCGTATTGACGAACTCTGTTGTTGTCATCCCCGCGAAGGCGGGGATCTCGATTGGGCAGTACAGGCGAGATTCCCGCCTTCGCGGGAATGACAATCTTTTCGCTTCCGCGGGAATGACAAACTTCGTCAGTCCTCCCGAATGCGGTCGACCTTCTGTCCGGTCGCCATGCCGTGGACGGTGGTGTACGGATAGGCCGTGAAGTGCAACTTTTGTCCGTCGCTGGTGAGCTGATAGAACGCGACGCCGTCGAGCTTGTAGTTGAGATTGAGCGATTCCTGCAGCGACTTTGCAGTGACGGCGATCCAGTCGTGCTTGGGGTTGCCCTTTCCCTTCTTGAAGATCGAGCACCAGAGGTAGGCATAGGGGCCCGCGGTGATGTACTTGCCGCCGTGCGGATTCCAGTAGGCGACGTCCTTCGGTTTGAGTTTGTAGAGCCGAATGGTGTTGCTGTAGGCCTTTGATACTTCGGTCGAGCCGGGAATGTCGCCCTGCATGGTGTGAAGGACGGCCCCCTTGCCCTGGAGCGTCTCCTCCCGCGCTGATGCCGTGGTGACCGCACCGAGTGCGACGATCAGTGTGGCTGCTATGATGACGCCTTTTCGCATATATCCCCCTTGGTTGTTTCGCCTCTTATATCGAAGTCTGGGCGGGAAGACAAGGTCATCCTATGCGTGCTTCTCGGCCAGCTTCGCCAGGATCTCCTCCTTCGGCTCACGGATCCAGAGCGTGCGTTGCGGAAAGGGGATCTCGATCTTTTCGGCCTCGAAGCGCTTGTGGATGCGGCGGTTGAGCTCGCGCTTCATCATCCATTGCTTGAGGGGCGCGGTCTTGATGAGGATGCGGATCGTGATCGAGGAGTCGCCGAATTCGTCCACACCGATGCGCTCCGGTGCTTCGATGATCTCGTTTGGATAGTCGGCCCGGAGTTTTTCGGCCTCCTCCATCAGGACATCGAGCGCATGATCGAGGTCGGTGGCATAGCCGACGCCGATCGTATAATCGACGCGCGACCAGGTGCTGGTCATGTTCTTCACGTTCGTGATCGATCCGTGCGGCACCGTGATGAGGATGCCCTCCATGTTGCGCAATTGTGTCATCCGCAGTGTCATGCGCTCGACGAATCCGCTCTCACCGTTGATGTTGACTACATCGCCCACGCCATACTGGTCTTCGGTGAGGATGAAGATGCCGCTGATGAAGTCCTTGACCAGGCTCTGGGCGCCGAAACCGATGGCGACGGAGGCAACACCGACGGTGGCGAGCACGGCCTTCAAGTCGATGCCGAAGGTGTCGAGGAGCATCATCACTGTAATGCCGAGGATGGCAAAGGTGATGCCGTAGTTGAAGACGTGGTTGAGCGTTTCCATGCGCCTTTGGGCGCGTTTCATACCGCGCCCGGCGATGGGGGTGAGTTGATCGAGCACGATGGTCATGACCACGCGCGTTGCTTTGAGCGTGAGCAGGGCGATGATGATGATGACCGCAGCGCGGCCGAGCGGCACATAGATCGCTTCGAGTCGTCCCGCCATGCGCGAGAGGTGACCGGCCCACACGAAGAGGGCAGCGCCGAAGAAGGCGATCCAGATGACCCAACCGATCGAGCGCAGGATGAAGCGGCGCTCTTTCTTCCAGAAACGGGCCCAGAAGGAGTTTGATTCTCCGAGTCTTTTCGAGAAATAACGCTTGGTCATGCGTTTAAACAGGCCGCTGATGAGCCATGCGCCGATGAACATGGCGATGGTGATGATCACCTGAGGCAGAGGGATCTTCTGTGCGATCATAACCGCTTCATTCCAGATCATTGTCGGATTGAGCCAAGACATGTGAGCCTCCTCGTATCGATAGCACTGTAAAAAACAGCAATGTGCGCGTGAAGTCAATGCGCGCGAGCATCTCGTTCGCAAATGCCCATACGGCGGGTGGATGCCTCATCTGCGGCTTCGGCAAGGCGCTTCGTTTCTTGGATCACGGCTTGCATTGCGGTTCCATTTTTTTTATGGCCCTCAGCCATGCGACGAATGGAGAAATGGATTATCGATGGAGCCCTGGTGGCAGCGGTCATCGCAGGCCTCATCGCAGTGCCTGTCACAGCTTGGGCGCAGGCGGCCGACGAGGTGGAGAAATCGCTCGATCGAAAAACGCCGCGCATCGAGAAGATTGATTTTTCGACGTCGAGTTACTCGACCAAGACGCGGTTGGGATTGGCCAATTCCACTGGAAATACCAGTTCGCTCAACATTACAGGCGGAAACTCTACCACACTCCGCTATCATCGTTTTGAGAATGAATGGCGCCTCGGCGGGAATTACGAGCGGGTCTTTTCGACCACGGGTTCAGGGGGAACGGGAACGCAGAAACGATTCATCTTCGGTACCTATCGCTTGGACTACTATAATTCGGAATGGACCTCGCTCTTCGTCGGTGGCGGAGGCTTTAGCGACTACATCAAGGGGATCGACCTGGGCGCACGCGGGTTCGGCGGCATCCGGTTTTTTGTGGTTCGGCGTCCGAAGGTGCATCTGTCGCTCTCGTTTGGATATGACTTCACCTATGAGGATCGCTTTCCCCCGAATCCGGATAAAAAGATCAATTCTGCGCTGCAGGAAGTTTCCTATGAGCAGCAGTTCGGCGGGCATGTGGCGCTCAGCCAGCGATTGCAGTGTCTCGAGGATGTGCAAAACGGCTATGAGACGCGCGTGAACAGCCGGACCGCGGTCACCTTCACGATCATCAAACATCTCGCGGTCGACATCGGTTTTACGCTGCGGTTCGATAATCAGCCTGCGGCGGGAAAAAAGAAGCTCGATACGTTGACCGACCTGTCGTTGGCGATCCAATTTGGAAGCTAGGAGGAGACCTGATTATTTTGGATTGATCTGGCAGGAAGGAACCGATATACATGCCGAACCATTCGCTGTTTTCGAACTCAAGGAGGAAGACCCATGGCACACATTATTACCGATGAATGTACCAACTGCGGCGCTTGTGATCCGACCTGCCCGGTCGAGGCGATCAAAGAGAAGGATGGAAAACGGGTGATCGATGCCGAGACCTGCGTCGATTGTGGTGCCTGCGTCGATGAATGTCCGGTCAGTGCGATCAAGCCGCAGGACTGACTCGTTGGAAAACGTGAAAAAAGCCCGCATCGCAAGCGATGCGGGCTTTTTTATCGTTTGAGCAGGAGGCTGAGGAGGAGCGAAAATGGTCCCAGGATCGTCTGTGGCGGCGCATCGGCCAGGGCAAACGACTGGTTATGAATCTGATAGACGCTCGCCTCGTCGATGATCTCGCGGATGTGCTCCGAGGTCAGTTCGCCTGCCATCTTGAGGCGTGCTGCACGGTGATAGTAGAAATGGGCCTTTTTTAAACGCACCTTTTCGCTGATGAATGGGGGAACATCGCCCTTATCGAGAAGCATGGAGCACAGCTTGAAGAAATAGAGCGATTCGAGGCCGAAGATACGCTGAAGGGCGAAGAGGAGCGGCCAGTTTGTGTGCTGCTGTCCCGTTTCGATGAAATGCATTGCTGAGGCGGAGCTATTATCCTCCATGCCGAGCAGCTCGACGAGTTGCTTCGAGTTCAAGCTTCGGGCCCGGCGCAGGCGTTGGATTTCTACTCCAATATACCGATGTATTTCGAGCGGCATCTCTGAGAGGGTGAGATTCATGGAGGTCTCTTTCTCGCTCAGGTCCAGGGGATGATCATCGGTCTCCCGGTTGCTCACCTGAAAGGTCAGCGGACGAATGATGGTGCTCTCCCCTGAAAACCAGGTTTGACGGAAGAGCCGCGTCGATGGCTCCAAGCCAATAACGTATTGCAGACCCTGCAGGGCAGCGGCGTAATGATCCGGTTCGTCGGCCTTGATGATCGCCAGCTGTTCGGCCATATGCACGATCGGTGTTTCGGACGTGGGATGAGCGACGGAGTCGACCTCGGTGTTCAGCTCGGTGCTGAACTGATGAAGGAGATCGAATGCCTCCCCTGAACCAAGGGAGGTCGTGTGCGCGCCCGACAGGAGTAGGAGTTCGGGCGAGGTCAGTAGGCAGGGGAGAGCTATGTTCATGGAGATGAGTTCCTTTCTCCCTCTATCGGCGGGAGTTCAAAAAGGTTGCGTCATTTTTATCAAGCACGCGGCGAGCCTGTCGGGAGGTCGGTCGGAACCGTGGTTCCGATACCTTCTCGGCCATAATCGTTTTGCGACCCCAACGGTGCGCCGGCGCGCGGTACCCACGCGCCGGCACTTCAGCATTATTGGGTCACCTTCGGTGACTGGCTGTCGGAAGGTCGTCGAACAGCCCGCCTTCGGCGGGCGTTCGAGTCCCAGGGACGCAAAAAAATCCGGAGAGGCATAAAGCCTCTCCGGATTTTTTGCGACCCCAACGGGACTCGAACCCGTGCCGCCGCCGTGAAAGGGCGGTGTCCTAACCGCTAGACGATGGGGTCTGAAAAGCAGTGTAAAGTGAGAAGTGTGAAGTGAAAAGCGATGGAAACCATCGGTATTCGATGTTCACTTCCCACTTCCCACTTCCCACTTCCCACTGCTTTCATGGTGAGCCGCGAAGGATTCGAACCTTCGACCCGCGCCTTAAAAGGGCGCTGCTCTGCCAACTGAGCTAGCGGCCCACGTCATCGAAAAAGTCGGCGGAAATTATCAGAGCATCTTTTCGTTGTCAACGATGGTGAATGCCCTTTTTGATTTGACAAGAGGGGGTCGATTTCCGAAACTGCCGTCACTCGAAAACAGATAGCCATTTGCAAGGAGGGGAGTCATGGCAAAGGAAACATTGGTCGTGGTATCGAAGGTGAAGGAATATGTGAAGGCGAAGGGCATGCAGACCTCTGAGACGGCGGTGGATGCCCTTTCAGATGCGGTGCGTGATCTGCTCGACAAAGCCGTTGCGCGGGCGAAGGACAACGGCCGCCAGACGGTGAAGGATCGTGATATCTGAGAAGTGTTCAAGAAGGTGGATATTGGGCCTGGATCCCCGCAAGGGAGTTCAGGCCCATTTTTTTTAGAGGTGCCCTACAATCGACTTTCAATCGATGTGGTTCGCGAAGTCAGATAAGCCCCATTGCGGTGCGTATCATAGAATCGCGGTTGGGGAAGGATGGCCGCGAGCCAGGCGGCCTCGTGCTTGGTGAGGGCGGCTGCGGGTTTGCCGAAGTAGTGACGCGCGGCGGCCTCGGCCCCATAGATGCAATCTCCCCATTCGACGACGTTCAAATAGAGTTCGAGGATGCGCTTCTTCGGCAGATCCCGCTCCAGTTTGAGGGCGATGATGAGTTCGCGCGCTTTGCGCCAGAGGGATTTGTTCGGCGAGAGGAAGAGGTTGCGCGCCAACTGTTGGCTGATGGTCGAAGCGCCGTGCGCCATCTCCCCGCGTTTCCAGTTGGTCCGTGCCGCGGTCTTGATGGCCTCCCAGTCAAATCCTGGGTGATCGAAAAATCGGTCGTCTTCGGCGATGACCACCGCCTGCTGCAGAAAGGGTGCAATCGTATCCAGCGGCACCCACCGTTGGTGGATATCCTCGGGGCATGCCTTCATATAGGCCGTCTTCCCGGGGGTGAACAGATTGAGATGGAGCGTCATGGGGGCGCCGAAGGTCGCGCTGAGCAGATAAAACCATCCGATTCCCACGAAGGTAGCGGCGGCGATGATGATCGTTTGTTTTCGGGACACGGATAATCCTCGTTTTGAACGGGGAGGATGCGGCCGGAGGCAGTCGAAAATCAAGCGTTTTTTCGAAAAATGATGGCACCGCTTGAAATCGCTGTCTGCATCGGTATAGTGCGCGACCATTCATCGCGGCAGAGGAGGAATCGTGGGCGTTCATTCCGACCGTTGGATTCGAAATCAGGCACTCGAGCACGGTATGATCGAGCCGTTTGAGGAGAAGCAGGTTCGATCCGGGATCTCCTACGGGCTCTCCTCTTATGGCTACGATTTTCGTATCGATCGGCGATTCAAGATCTATGTGCCGGGCGATACGGCCGTCATGGACCCGAAGGCTTTCGATCAGATTCATTTCCGCGATTTCGAAGGGGATGTCTGCGAGATCCCCGGCAATAGCTATGTGTTGGCGCAGACGGTGGAATATTTTCGCATTCCGCGGGATGTGCTCACGATCTGTTATGGCAAGTCGACCTACGCTCGGTGTGGTGTCACCATCAATGTGACTCCCTTCGAACCCGAGTGGGAGGGGCACGCTACGATCGCCATCGCGAATACGACATCCCGACCAGCACGGATCTACGCGGGCGAGGGCATCGGACAGATTCTCTTCCTCGAGGCCAGCGAGACCTGTGCGGTCTCCTACGCGGACAAGAAGGGGAAGTATCAAGCACAGAAAGAGATCACCCACGCCAAGGGGAATGGGTGAGCGAAACGGAGGCACGCGCATGCACGAGCGCCGCAGTTACTACACCATCGATGAGGCCAATTCGCTGATCCCGCGGCTGGAACTGCTCTTCGCCGAACTCGGCCGCATTCAGAATAAGGTCAATGAGCTTTCACGTCGTGCCCGCGAGCTGGGCATTGAGCTCGGTCCCGATGAGGCCGCCGGCGAGACGGAGACGACGGGACATCCCGTCGCCTATCTCCTCCATCGCCAGTTTCGCCGTCTCTCCGAGGAATATGCCGGTTTGCTCGATGAAATTCACGCGCTCGGCGTGGTCATCGAGGATCTCGATCACGGCATCGTGAGCATCTATTCCTGGCTCGGCCGCGACGAGATCCTGCTCTCCTGGCAGTATGGCGAAAACGAAGTGCGCCACTGGCACGCGGTTGGCGAAGATGCCGAACACCGCCGCCCCCTCGTCGAAGAAGCCCTCGGCCCAGAAGATTCTTTCCTGCATTAACTTGCACTGGTCACGATGTGTTCATGCAAATAGATGTGAGGCGTTGCGATAACATTGCATACGTGCCTTGCCTGCAGATGTGTCATCCCCGCCCTTCGGCTACGCTCAGGACAGGCTCCAGCGGGGATCTCGATTGTCAAGGCACACCGAGATCCCCGCTTTCGCGGGGATGACAACAGCAGCGTTTGTCATCATGATGTTTGAGCCCGCCAGAATAGAATGTGGTTGCGGGTGAGTTCATGAGGAAAATCGGCTTGAGTCAGATGCCAAAACGTGTGAGCGGAGCGGAAGCGTACATATGAGGCATTCCAGCTGGACGGAGTGCGGCTGTTTTTTTCTCGAAGCCATCGAGACGGCGGTCCCCGAAAAACACGCTGCCGGGCTTTTGCCTCACGCTCTGCACGATCAATGTTGTCTGGCATATTGACAAGGCAGGCTTGGCCCATCATGATGCTCGGCCATGAGTGACTACTATCAAATCTTGGGCGTTCCGCCCGGCGCTTCCGACGATGAGATCAAAAAAGCCTATCGGCGGCTGGCAAAACAACATCATCCCGATGTGAATAAGGGGGATAAGGCCGCCGAGGAAAAATTCAAGGATATCTCCGAGGCCTATAACGTCCTGTCCGATGCCAAGCAGCGCAAACAGTATGATATGTATCGTCAATACGGCCAGTTCAGCGGTGGGGCCGGGCCGGGTGCCGGGGCGCCGGGGGCGGGCGGTTTTGGCGGTCATGCCTGGGAGCAGGGCGGCTCCGGTGGCGATTGGCGCGAGGTCAACTTTCAGGGCGATATGGGCGATCTCTTCCGCGACCTCTTCGATATGGGGGGCGTGCGGCGGGGCGAATATCGGCAGGAGTGGGGCAAGCGCACCGAGGGGGCGCAGCCGGTCAACGGGCACGACACCTATGCCGACATCGAAATCGGTTTTGAAGATGCCGTGGGTGGGACGCAGAGCAAGATCTCCATCCGTCGAGGTGACAAGGTCGAAAAACTCACGGTCAAGATCCCGGCTGGCATCGATAACGGTTCCAAGGTGCGCGTTGCGGGGAAGGGACAGCCGGGATTCGGCGGCGGCGCCTCGGGCGACCTCTTCCTGCGCGTCCATGTCGAACCGCACAAGAATTTCTGGCGTGAGGGGGCCGACATCTATACCGAGGTGCCCATCACCGTCTATAACGCGATGCTCGGCGGTTCGGTGCATGTGCCCACGATTACCGGAGTGCAGCGCATGAAGATCCCGGCCGGTACCGAGGGGGGGCAGAAGTTTCGCATCGCGGGAAAAGGCGCGCCGATCATCGGCAAGAAGGGCAAGACGGGCGATCAGTTCGTGGTCGTCAACATCGTGCCGCCAAAAAAACTCTCTGCCGAGGCAAAAAAACTCGTCGAGGAACTGGCCGAGAAGTTTCCGTATGAGCCATGACTCGTCGGTTACGAGTTGCCAGGTTGCTGACAAACCCTGCTGTTGTCATCCCCGTGAACGCAGCCTGCCCGCCGGTTGTGTGGCGGGGGGATCTCGATGTACCGTAAAAAGCGAGATTCCCGTTTCCACGGGAATGACAAACTCCGTTTTTACGAACATGACAACACGAAATGACTTTTTCAGCAGTCACGAGTAACGAGTAACGAATCACGGAGGTTTCATGTCTGACACGGTCATCGTCTCTGCCGCGCGAACGCCTCTGGCCAGTTTTCAGGGCGGGTTGTCGCCGCTGGCCGGACATCAGCTAGGATCCGTTACCATCGCCGAGGCCCTCAAGCGCGCCGGGGTCGATGGGGCTGCGGTGGGTGAAGTGATCATGGGGTGCGTGTTGCCGGCGGGTCAGGGGCAGAACCCTGCGCGCCAGGCCTCGATTGGCGCGGGGATCCCCGATTCCATCGGTGCCTTCACCATCAACAAGGTCTGTAGCTCGGGACTTCTCTCGCTGATGCTCGCTGATCGCGCATTGAAGGCGGGCGCGTACGACATCGCCGTCTGCGGTGGCATGGAGTCGATGACCAATGCTCCGTACCTGTTGCCCAAGGCGCGCGCGGGTCTGCGCCTGGGCGATGCCGCGCTCGTCGACGGCATGATCTTCGACGGGCTGTGGGATATCTTTTCGAATCGGCACATGGGGATATTGGCCGAGATGTGCGCCGAGAAATATGGGTTCACGCGCGAGATGCAGGATGATTTTGCCGAGGGGAGCTATCGCAAGGCGCTGGCTGCCATCGATGACGGGGCCTTCGCCGATGAGATTGTCCCGGTCCCCGTGCCGCAGCGCAAGGGCGAGCCGATGGCGTTCGATGTCGATGAGGAACCCGGCCGCGTGAACTTCGAACGCATGCGAACGCTCAAACCTTCGTTTCAAAAGGAGGGCACCGTCACGGCGGCCAATGCGAGCTCCATCTCCGACGGTGCGGCTGCTTTCGTGGTCATGACCGCCGAGCGCGCGAAGAAAGAGGGGTGTACGCCCCTGGCCCGCGTCATCTCGCACGCGACGTTTTCCCACGATCCGCAGTGGTTCACGACCGCACCGATCGGAGCGATCAAGCTCGTCCTCGAGCGCGCGGGGCTTGCGCTCAAGGATATCGACCTCTTCGAGGTCAACGAGGCCTTCTCGGCGGTCACCATGGCCGCCATCCAGGAATTACATCTCGATGCCGAGCGCGTGAACATCCACGGCGGTGCGGTGGCGCTCGGCCATCCGATCGGCGCCTCCGGCGCGCGCATCCTGACCACACTGCTCTACGCCCTCAAAAACCGGGGGCTCAAGCGCGGGCTGGCCACGCTTTGCAACGGTGGGGGCGAGGCAACCGCCGTCATCGTCGAAATGATCTGATCTCACCTCCGAAGCCTCGCATTACAGAAGGGTGTCATTCCCGTGAAGGCAGCCTGCCCGCCGGTTGTGTGGCGGGGGAATCTCGACGGATCCTTTATCCTCCCGGACGATGGCTTCAAGATATCGTTCCAACTGCACCGAAGTGGCAAAATGTTACCACCACAAACGGCCTTCGTAGTGGTCGCCTTTGACCACTTTTCGGCATGATATTCATCCCTCCGCCCAATCGGTTCGGTCTTTGGCGCATACCGATGCTGTCCCCCTATTATGATGATACACCGGTCATTTTGGTCTCGTTCGGGTGGGGAAGTGACAAACCGTCGTGGCCGCGGGTGTGCGTGAAATGGAAATCTGCGGGAAACTCTTTTGAAATGACGGGCGTGAACGCCGTTTGGCAGTTCTAAAATCCACATATATTTCATAAAGATATCTTCTTTTTTCGCAATGCTGAAAAACGACGCAACTTTTGGCGTTTCGCTCCGATAATGAGGATGGAGGAATAAGGGGAAGAGTCTCTAGGGTCTATTATCAAGGAGGACGTTATGATCGGAGCCGGCGAAATTCTCAATACTCTGCTGACAAAGTGCACAAACGCTGCGGGTGAAGCTGCTCCGGCCTGTCAGGAGGACATCGGCGAAGTTATGGATGAAATCGGTGATGCATGCGAGGACGCCGAGGATGTCAGTAGCTGCGAGCGCGAGCAGCTCGATGAATTCGTGAGAGCTGACTCTGATTCGGAGGCGGGAGAACGCCTCTATGAATGCTCGCGCAGTGCCTCGAAGTGCGCTGCTGCATATGGCGCCGAAGAGGCCGACGAGGAAGAGGCCGTCGACGAGGAAGAGGCTGTCGATGATGACGAGGCTGTTGATGAAGCCGACGAAGCGGAAGAGGCCGATGAAGCGGAGGAGGCCGATGAAGCGGAGGAGGAAGAGGAGACGCGTACCTCTCGCCGACGTCGCCGCAAGAGCAAAAAGACAAGGAAGGGCAAGAAAAAGGACCCGATCGACATGGGTAAGAAGAAAAAGAGCAAGAAGAAGAAAAAATCAAAGAACACAAAGAAACACTATTATTATAGCTGGGGGCAGATGTTCGAGGTGAGCTGGGCCGGCATCTTCCTGGGCCAGCAGGTCACCGCGCCGCAGGGTCCGGGCGCCGATGCGAGTCTCGATCTGCCCGGGGACCAAGGGCATTTTGCCTCAACCAGCGACATCTTTCAGAATCGCCTGACGCTTGGCATCTGGCCTTCCTTTAAGGGATGGGGCAAGGCCCGTGCGCATAGCGGCGAGGGATTCTGGACCGGACAGGCCGGTCTCGATGTCTTCGGTGGCTGGGGCAACATTACTGCTCCCGGAGATCAGGCCAATGGCACCAAGAGGGGGACGGTCTCTCACTTCGGTGTCGATGCGGGTGTCGGAGCGAAATATCACGCCGATAACGGATTTAACGCGTATGCACGCGGATTTCTCGGGTGGAAGCGGGTCTGGTCGGATGACATCCTGCTCGGACTGGAAAATAAAACGAGCCTCAGCATGGATGCCTTTCTCTTCGGTGCTGAAGCGGGATTGGGAGCTGCCGGTTTTTATGGGTTCCTGCGCGCTGAAGGTACGACACGCATGCGCGAAGAGGTTGGCCAGATGGAGGCGGGCGAGGGGAAGCATTACTACGGCTTCGACAATCTCAATTCGCCGGTCAACGCGACCATCATGGGCGGACTGAAGTGGGTTGTCGGCGAGACCGTCGATTTTGCGAAGAAGAGCAGCAAGTGATGAGCCTTTGGGGCGAATACAGTAGGTGGGGGTGTGAACCAACGCGGTACATGAGGAGGACCTCATGAAGGTCAAACGGACAGTGAAAATAGTGGTGGCCATCCTGGCAGTTTTCGGGACGATGTTGGCGATGTCACAGCCAGCCTCGGCCTGGGAATTTCCGTATGGCGGCATGGGCACGAACGAGTGCGTCGTGAAGAGCCCGTATTGGGGCACGATGCAGGATCACTCGGTCACGACCCTCGGGGTCGCCATGGCCTACGCCAATTCCACCAAACAGGCGTGTAAGAAACGCATCTTGGTCCAACCCTCTTCGGGGACGATCAATATGACGTATCCGCTCATCATCGGCTCGCGCGCCATGGGTGATCATGTGTTGATCAATAAGACCGAGCGGCGCGGAGTTGAGATCGTGGGACAGGAAGGGAGCTACTATCAGATCTCTGGTGTGGCGGCCTGTGCTGCAGCACCCGCGACAGACGGCGATGGCACCCTGATCTATGATGGCGAAGATGCAGGGGAATGTGGATTCGAAGCGGGCGAAAAAGACTATCAGCGTCGCGTCATCACGCTCGACGCCAGTGCGATGAAGGCCTGGACCGACGGCGATGGCAATGAGGTCGATTGCGCCATTCAGATCGATTCCGATGCGGTCAAACTCTCCAACATCAAGATCAAGGGCGTGCCGGCGGGCAAGAACGCTATTTGTGTCAACGGTTCCAACAACGTCCTCGATCACGTCTGGGTCGTGGGCGTGGGCGGCGATGCCTTCGTCTTCGGTGACAATGCGACCGACAACTTCATCATGCCCAACTGCGGTGCGAGTGGTTCGATTGGCGGCAAGGTGATTCGTATCAACAATGCCTCTGAAGCGCATGGCAACCGTTTCATCCCGACCAACCGATATATCACGGGTGGAACGGATGTCGACGGATTCGCCTCGCTCGAGAATATGCAGACGATGGATGAGCTGCTTCTGGCCTCGACGGCAACGAGTGCGGCCGGTGCGGTGAACATGAAGATGAAGACGAACGATACGAATAACTTCATCGCGACCAAGTTCAACACGTCCGTGCGCCTCTACAGCGTGCAGGCTTCCACCGCCGACTATCCGGTGCGCAACGAGGATGGCACGGTGCAGGTGGACGCCGACGGCAATCAGATTACCGAGACCAAGGAAGTGGTCTTCATCCATGGTGCGGTCATCAAGTGGCCGTCAGACCAGGAGGTTCCCTCCGGTCCGCAGGGGCTTGATTCTGAATTCTGTACGGCCGATATGGTGAAGAATGTCGCCAAACTGCAGGTCTACAACATCAACAATCATGTGCCGGGGTTTCTGGGCTATGTCGCGGGTATGAGTGAAGCGTCCGGCATGGGCCTCATCGACCTGGGCGACATGAACGGTGAGTTCATGATCAACGTCCCCAAGGACGGTCAGCAGATCCTCATCGTGCCGGAGCTGACCGGTAACAGCATCGCGCGCTCCAGCCAGGTGATCAACGTGGCCGACGACATGAGCCAGGTGCAGTGTGAGGGCGGCGGCTTCGGCGCGCCGACCGGTGGTACGAACGGCAATCCTGGAAACCGTCTGAACCGCAAACGCTTCATGAGCAAGTATGAGTGCCTGAAGAAACGCAATCTGCTCATCGGGACGAGTGCGACCGGCATCCAGGCGCCTGGCTATGACACCGACGGCGACAACATTCCGGATGATCGCGAAGACACGAACCGGAACTGCGATTGCACCGATGACACGACCTGCTGGTACATGGCCGATACCGATGGCGACGGTCTGCACGACGGCGTCGATCCGGTTCCGGACAATGACGATCAGGACAACGACAATCTGAAGGACGGTGCCGAGGATCGCAACCAGCTCGTCTACGCGACGAACCCGAGTGGTACGCGTGCGGCGAAGAACTACCTCTACACCTTCGAGAGCTACGACAGCATGTATCCGGTGCCCGATGCCAACGGCAACCCGATCGAATGTCAGCTCGGTTCCATGGACGACATCGGTGTGCGCTACGTCTGGTTCAAACTCGATGCCGGCGGCAACCCCGTGGACGAGGATCGGCGCGCCTTCGCTTCGAGTGCGCAGAACAGTTATGATATCGAGATCTTCGCCTGTAAGAACCAGATGCTGGCCAACCCGGCCAACTTCGATGGCGATCGCGATGAGGATAACGCTGAGCTCGATATGACCGATGCGGATTCCGATGGCGACGGCTGGTGTGACGGCAACGGCTCGGGCTGTGCGAACGCAAGCCAGAGCAACGATGCCTGTCCGCTGATCGCGAATACCGTGGGCAACACCTGTGGTGGTCAGTACCCCTGTACACCGAAGCTGATGTTCTACACGATCGATCCGCGTTATGTGGTCTTCGACGAGGGCATCCCTGTATCGCTGCGCGACTCGGGCAAGGTGGTCACGGGCTACGACGAGACCGGTGCGGTGATCGAAGCTGAGGCCGGCGATGGTTCGCCGATGGGTGCGGATGGTGTTCCGGATATCTTCCAGGTCACGGGCGGCTATCTGGGGATCGCATCGCTCGCGGGCGACACCGATCAGGACGGCATTCCCGATGTGGTCGAGAACCCCAGCGGTGCCTGCACGGGTGACTGCGGTTCGGCCATCGGTCAGAGCGGTTCCGATGTGTCACTGCGCCACTACTGTGAAGACTCCGATGGCGACGGCTACAGCGACGGTTGGAAGTCGACGGAAGCCACCAGCGGTTCGGATGTCTGTCCGATCACCGCTGGCCCTGGCCGCGACGGTTTCGATGCGACGGCCTCGAACTACAGCTGTCCGAACCCGCGTGAACTCTATGTGGGTCGTAAGATCCTGGCCTTCTTCCTCGATCGTGATGGCGACGGACTGCGCGATGGTCTTGAAGATCGGAACCAGGATGGCAAGTTCAATAATAAGGTCTTAGGGCTCAAAGGGGTGGAGGGTGTAGCGGAAGTGCTCGATGCCGAGGTGCTGGCGGCCGCGGGTGTCAGCGAAGTAACGCCGACCGAGTCGGATGCGCTTGACCCCGACTCCGATGGCGATGGCATCACCGACTTCGTCGAGGTGACCGGATGGCCGTACCCGACCAACCCGGCCGATGAAGACACCGATGACGATGATCTGCTCGACCTCGAAGAGAACTTCGACGGAATCGACGAGATCAACTTCCAGATCCACCAGGGTGCCGAGGGCTGTCCGCAGATCGGCACGCACGACACGCATCCGCTGCTGCGGGACTCCGATGGCGACTCCCTCTACGATGGCGTCGAGATCGATGCGGATGGCACGATCGACCTGATCATTGGCACCGAATTCCTCGCTCGGATCTTGGAAGAGGGTGCGCTCTCCAGCGGTATCCCCATGATCTCCGATCCGACGATCAAGGACTCGGATAAGGACGGTCTGGACGATGACAAGGAGTATGAGGGTGGATTGATCAAGTACTTCAACTCCAACCCCTGTATGCGCGACTCTGACAACGATTCAGAGGAAGATGATGAAGAAAACCCGGGCTGCCGCCTGAACGAAGACCCGACCTGTATCGGTTCGGCCGACGGCAGCACCAGTGGCGGCATCGATTCCGATGAGGATGGTCTGCCCAACTCGCTCGAAGATATCAATGGCAACGGTATCGTCGATGCGGGCGAGACCGATCCGATGAACGAGGATACCGATGGCGACGGCGTGTGGGACGGTAAGAACCCGGCCGACGACACCGGTGAAGACGTCAACCTCAACGGGATCTATGAGCCGCACCTGGGCGAGAGCGATCCGCTGAACGCCGACACCGATGGCGACTCCATCACCGACGGCTATGAGCTTCGCTACGGCACGGATCCGACCAACATCGACAGCGACGGCGACTGTATCCCCGACGGTCCGATGATGGTCCCGGGCCCCGACGGTCAGCTCATCCAGAGCACGGGTGAAGATGCGAACCAGAACGGTATCTTCGATATGGGAGTGGAGACCAACGCCCTGTCGAGCGACACCGACGGCGACGGCCTGCCCGACGGTTGGGTCGCCTCCAGCGGAACCGGTGAGGATCTCAACTGTGACGGCGTTCGCAATGTCCGGGAGGGTGGGCAGTACAGCGAGACCGATGGACGCAACCCCGATTCCGATATGGATGGTATCCCGGATATGGATGAGATGATGAGCGGTGGATACTTCAACCTGGCCAACATCGGTCGCGCCACGTCAGGACAGGAAGGCTGTTCGCTCGTGGGTTCCGCCTCCGGTGCACCGACCAGCATGTTCTACCTGATGGGTCTGCTGCTCGGACTCACCAAGCTCGTGTCACGACGCAAGCGAGAGAAAACCTCTGCTTGAGAGATGTGAGGGTATAGGGACGTAAAGAAGAAGACTCCCCCATTGGCCCCGGTTGGCATATCGCCTCCGGGGCCGTTTTTTGTCTCTGGTGGGATGGCTGAATGGCGAGATGGTGAGATGGCAAGATCGTGAGATGGCGAAATCGTGAGATGGCAAAATCGTGGGATGGTGAGATGGCTGGATCGTTAGATCGTGAGATAGCTGAATGGCGTGATGGCCCAGGCATTGTCATCCCCGTGAAAAAGGGGATCTCGATGTTCCGTCCTCATCGAGATTCCCGCTTTCGCGGGAATGACAGGCTCTTTCGCCATCTCACCATCTCACGATTCAGCCATCTCACCATCTCACTATCTCACTATCTTTTCAATGATGTCGTGCTCGCGCTGTTTGTAGCGCTGCTTCAGGAGGATGTTCTTATAGGCGCGGGCGGCGGCATTCAGGGGGTCCATGAGCAGGATCTCATCGGCGTAGGCATCGACGGTCTTGAAATCCTCCAGCTCGAAAGCGGTCGCCATCAGTTCTCCCAGGAGGGCGAGCTTCGGATTGGTGTCATCGCTCTCCGGCGGGGCGAGGTCCTTGGCCTTGAGGAAGAGGGCATAGGCCTCCTGTGGGCGCTTGGCTTTGCGCAGGATCTGGCCGGCCATGAACAGGAGCATGAAGTCGTCCGGCTCGACTTCGAGTGCCTTTTGCAGGTGGGGGAGCGCTCCCTCGAGATCGTCGACCTGAAAAGCCGCGCGGCCGGCATGTTGGTGGATCTGTGTGACGAGCGGATGGCCTGGATATTGCTCCTTCATCTTTTCCGCTGATTCCAAGAGGAGTTGCGCCGCTTCCTTCATGTTTCCCTTTGACTCCAGGTAGAGCCCGTAGCGGAAGAGGACGAGTGCGTCGCGGCAGCCACGATCGTAGGCCCGCTTGAGAAAGACGTAAGCCGTCGCATAATTCTCACTGTCGAAGGAATCAAAGGCCGGTGCGATCAGGTCATTCCACTCCTTCGAGCGGTGGCCCGATTTCCGATAGAGGCGCAGGTCGCGCTTGGCATCGAGCGCAGGTGCGGCCTTCTTCTCCGGAGCGCGCGGAGCCGCTTTCGCCGCGGTCTTGGGCTCCGCCACGATCGGCGGTTTTTCCGGGGCCTTCGTCGCCGGAACTGCGGGGAGCATTTCGATCTGCGGCGCCTTTCCCTGGGCAAGGGCCCCGTGGAGCGGGAGGAGGGTGGTGATGATGAAAAAGGATGTAATAACAATGAGTTGCATAGTTGCCCCCATGCTGATCCCTTCCGTAATGGTGTCATTCCCGTGAAAACGGGAATCTCGATTGTTACGGGCCATCGAGATCCCCGATTACCCCACTCGGGGATGACAATCAATGAGCAACTTTTGTAGAGATGCTCACCAGAGAAAACTAGCCTTTTCTATTGCATCCGCCTCGGGTGCATGGTACTGCCGCACGCGATTTTCGTAACTAATCCGGGCAGTTGGTTGCACACGCTTTGCCTGGAAATTCCGAAAAGCTCCCTCATTTGGTTCCGGCATCGCCAACCTTCGGAATGAGCCCTGGGATGACGCGTCGGTTGTGGGAGATCTATCGGTTCAAACCAAAGGAGAAGTTTATGTCACCGCAAGTCAATGTGAAGGAACTGCTGGAAGCGGGCGTCCATTTTGGGCATCAGACCCGTCGTTGGAATCCGAAGATGCGTCCGTTCATCTTCACCTCCCGTGATGGTATCCATATCATCGATCTGGACCAGACGAGCAAGCAAGCCGAACGTGCCTACACCTTCATCGCCGACACGGTTGCGTTGGGCAACTCGGTCCTCTTTGTCGGCACGAAGAAGCAAGCGCACGACATCATCGAGGAAGAGGCACAGCGCTGCAAGCAGTACTATGTCACCAACCGTTGGCTGGGCGGGATGCTCACCAACTTTAAGACGATCAAGCAGTCGATCGATCGCTTGATGAACCTCTATGCCAAGAAGGAGAGCGGCGAGATCGAGAAGCTCACCAAGAAGGAAGGGCTGAAGGTTGAACGTCAGATCAATAAGCTCGAGCATTCACTCGGCGGCATCAAGGAAATGACGAAGACCCCTGGCGCGCTCTTCATCGTCGATCCGGGTTCCGAAGGCATTGCCAAGCTCGAGGCGAGGAAGCTCGGTATTCCGATCGTCGCCCTCATCGACACCAACTGCGATCCGGACGGCATCGATTACCCGATCGCCGGAAATGACGACGCGATTCGCTCCATCCAGTATTTCGTGGGGCTCATGGCTGATGCGTGCGAAGAGGGCTCCAAGCGTCGCGAAGCGTCGCTGCGCGAGTCGGATGCCATGCGGGCCAAGGAAGGCGAGGGCGTTTCGAAGGGCCCGGCCGTGCGCGAACAGAAAATCGGAGGGAAGGGCCGTGCCTGGATCGGTGGACGTCGTGGCGAGCAGGAAGCCGCAGCTGTCTCCGACACCGAGGCCGAGCAGTTTGCCAGCGCCAAGGCCGAGGTTCCGGAAGAGAATGAAGCCGAAGAGGCAAAGGCGGAATAGGTCTTCCGTAGCGAGCACGGGCGTTTGAGAATGGCATTATAAACCTTGGCTTTGTCATCCCCGCGGAAGCGGGGATCTCGGTGTGTCATTAAAAGCGAGATTCCCGCCTACGCGGGAATGACATCGTAAGTTGGCGAATAAACTTTTTTAACCTCATCACTTCGAAGGAGGAAGGTTCCATGAGTATCACATCTTCAATGGTCAAAGAGCTGCGCGAGAAGACGGGCGCGGGTATGATGGATTGTAAAACAGCGTTAAAGGAGACGAGTGGCGACATGGAAGAGGCCCTCGAGTTTCTGCGCAAGAAGGGCGTGGCCACGGCCGCCAAGAAGTCGGGGCGCAAGGCCGCCGACGGTCTGATTGGCTATGAACTCAGCGACGACGGCAAGCTCGCGGTGCTCGTCGAGGTGAACTGCGAGACCGACTTCGTGACGAAGACCGAGGACTTTCAGCAGTTCGTGCAGAATATGACGAACGTCGTGCGCGAGAGCTCCCCTGCGGATCTCGATGCTATGATGGCGGCTCCTCTCGGTGATCATACCGTGCAGGAGGAGCAGATTGCTGTGGTCGCCAAGATCGGTGAGAACCTCGGCGTTCGGCGCTTCGTGCGCGTTGCGGCAAATGACGGACAAAAACTCGCGCAGTATATTCACGCAGGTTCGAAAATCGGCGTCGTGGTTTGCTACGACGACCCGAACGGAAAGCTCGATGAGAACACCGCGCGCGAGATCGCCATGCACGTGGCGGCCATGCAACCGCAGTTCGTGCGGCGCGACGAGATCTCCGAGACGGTGCTCGCCAAAGAGCGAGAGATCATCAAGGCCCAGATGGCCGATACGAAGAAACCACCGGAAATTCTCGAAAAGATCGTCACGGGCAAGCTCAGCAAGTTCTTCACCGAGGTCTGCTTGGAAGACCAGCTCTATGTTCGCGATCCTGATGGAAAGGCGAGCGTCGGCGCTTGGCTCAAGAAGATCGATGATTCCATCCGCATCGGTGCATTTCATCGCTTGCAGGTCGGCGAAGGCGTGGAATAATCAGGTTCAGGGCAAATAGAGGAGTGTCATCCCCGTGGAAACGGGGATCCCGATGTAAAGGCTTCAATCGAGATTCCCGCTTTCGCGGGAATGACAAGCTCCAGTAATGTCTTTGTCGGTGGAAGGGGGATGCATGCCACCAAAATATCACCGCATTCTGCTCAAACTCTCCGGTGAAGCGCTTTTGCCGGAAGGGGCTGCGTCGGGCATCTGCATGAAATCGGCGAGCCATATCGTCGCCGAAATCAAGCCGATCGTCGATGCGGGCGTGCAGGTGGGGCTGGTCATCGGCGCGGGTAATATCTACCGTGGGGCGACGGCTTCCGCTGCGGGTGCCATCGATCAGGTTCAGGCCGATACGATGGGAATGCTCGCCACCGTCATGAATAGCCTGGGGCTTCAGTCAGCTTTCGACAGCGCCGGCATGCCGGCCTCGGTCATGACCTCGCGCAATCTCGAGGGTGTGGCCGAGCGATTCGATCGCCGTCGAGCGCTCAATCACTTGAGCAAGGGGCGTGTGGTTGTCTTCGGCGGTGGCACCGGAAATCCCTTCTTTTCCACCGATACCGCGGCGTCGTTGCGCGCGCTTGAAATTGGCGCCGACGTGCTGCTGAAAGCCACGAAGGTCGATGGCATCTATTCGGCCGATCCGGTGAAAGATAAGAACGCAAAGCGTTATGATACGCTCACCTACCTCGATGTCTTGGGAAAAGATCTCAAAGTCATGGATGCGACGGCGATCTCTATGTGCATGGGACATAACCTCCCCATCGTTGTCTTCGACGTCTTCAAAGAGGGAAACCTCGAGAAGGTGGTGATGGGAGCTAACCTCGGGACGGTGGTCAATGGATAATCTGATCTATGAGGCGACGAAAGAGAAGATGGAGAAGGCGATGGAGGCGCTGCGCCGCGAGTTGTCGAAGATGCGCACGGGCCGGGCATCGCTTTCTATCCTGGATGACGTGCGCGTCGACTATTATGGCACGATGACGCCGCTGGCGCAGATGGCCACACTCTCTGTGCCCGATCCGCGCACCATCGCGATTCAGCCCTGGGATGGGAGTGCGATTGCCGGAATCGAAAAGGCAATCCTCAAGGCTGATCTGGGGCTCAATCCCACCAGCGACGGTCGCGTCGTCCGTCTGCCCATTCCGCCGCTCAACGAAGAGCGGCGCAGAGAACTGGTGCGGGTGATGCGCAAGCACGGCGAGGACTGCAAGATTGCCGTGCGCAACGTGCGGCGCGATGTGAACGACGAGCTCAAGACGCTCAAGAAGGACAGTACGATCACCGAAGACGAAGAGCGCAAGGGGCACGAACAGATTCAGAAGATGACCGATAATTTCATCAAAGAGATCGACACGGCCCTCGAGCATAAAGAGAAAGACATCATGGAAGTCTGAATGGTTGTCATCCCCGCGAAAGCGGGGATCTCGATATGCTGTAAATGGCGAGATTCCCGCTTTCGCGGGAATGACATGCCCGACGTTTCGGGGAATGACAGACCTCATACTATGAAACGTGTTCCCAAACATATCGCCATCATCATGGACGGCAACGGACGCTGGGCCCAGGAGCAGGGGCTTGCGCGTGCCGAAGGACATCGGCGCGGTGCCGAGATGATCGAGCGCATCGTCGATGCCTGCCACGATCGTGGTATCCGCTATCTCACGCTCTATGCCTTCTCCGAAGAGAACTGGAATCGCCCCTCCGACGAGGTCGTTGCGCTCATGCAGCTGCTGCGTCATTTCCTCGCCAGCAAGCGCAAGCGTCTCATCGAAAAGCGCACGAGCTTTCGGGCCATCGGCGATCTCGATCGCCTTCCGCCGGAGGTGCGCTCAGAGCTTATGGCCACGGAAGAGGCCACCCGGAACGGCGATCACATGACGCTCATCGTCGCGCTCTCCTACGGTGGTCGGCAGGAGATCTGTCGTGCGGTTGGCCGCGTGATCGAAAAGGGGATGATCGAGGTCACGCCGGAGCAATTTTCGCAGGAGCTCGATACGGTCGGCATTCCCGATCCGGACCTGCTCATTCGGACCAGCGGTGAGTTTCGCGTCAGCAACTTCCTGCTCTGGCAGTTGGCCTATGCCGAGCTCTATTTCTCGCCCGTTCCTTGGCCGGATTTCGATGAAGAAAAGCTGGAAGAGGCGATCGCCTCCTACATCGAACGCGAACGCCGCTTCGGCCGAACCAGCGCTCAGATGAAGGGAAAATGATGAAACGCGTGATCACCGCCATCCTGCTCGGGGTTGGGGTCGTCGCTGGTGTTTGGTGGCTCCCGCTCATTTCGCTGCAGCTCTTCATTCTGATCGTTGCCGTGATGGGCCTCATGGAATTTGCGCGGATGTTTCTGCACGACCGTGTGGAACGGTTCGCCCTCCTCATCATCGGGGCGATCATCGCTCTTCTCATGCTCCTGGTTCCGGTTTCGAATGAGATCATCCTTCTCGCGGTGGTGGGCGCGACGTTTGCGCTCTCGCTCGTCATCATGGCGCGCTCCAAAACGCTTGACCGTTCAGCCGATCGGCTGGGCTTGGCGGTTTTGGGGGTCATGATGTTGGGCGTGGCCTTTCCCTGTTGGGGGTGGTTGCGCGAACTGGCCCATGGGCGTGAGCTGGTCCTGATGACGTTGGCCCCGGCCTGTCTCTGCGACACCTTTGCGTATCTGGCGGGAAAAACATGTGGGCGCCATCGCTTTGCGCCGATGGTGAGCCCGAACAAGACGTTCGAGGGGTTCCTGGGCGCGCTCGTCGGCGCGCTGGTTGGGACCTTCTTGGTTCGCACGATTTTGTTGCCCGATCTCGGTATCATGGTGACGGTTGGGTTTGCGCTGATGATCTGGATCGTTTCGCCCTTCGGGGATCTGGTTGAATCCATGCTCAAGCGCAGCGCGGGGGTGAAGGACTCGGGAACGATCATCCCCGGACACGGCGGCGTGCTCGATCGGCTCGACGCCCTGATCTTCACCGGTCCCGCCGCCTTTGCGTATGCGGTGTATGTGTTTGGATTTTGAACCATCGAACTGTCGGACTATCGAACCATCGAACGGGGTTATACATGAAAAAACTCGCCATCCTCGGCAGCACGGGTTCCATCGGGCAGAGTACGCTCGATGTCGTGGCCCGTCATCCGGATCGCTTTTGTGTGACCGGTCTCGCCGAGGGCCACGACGTAAAGGGGCTTGCCCAGCAGATCGAGCAGTTCCGACCCGCGATCGTCTCGGTGCGGAATGAAGAGGCGAAGGTGCAGCTTTCCGGGATGCTGGGAGAGCATCGCCCCGAGATCTGCTGTGGCATCGAAGGGGCCACGCGTGTGGCGACCGAGGCCGATGCCGATACGGTGGTTTCCGCCATCGTCGGTGCCGCGGGTCTTGAGCCCACCATCGCCGCCATCGATGCCGGTCGAGATATTGCGCTGGCGAATAAAGAGACCATGGTCGTTGCAGGGGCCCTGGTTTCCAAACGCGCGAAAGAGAAGGGCGTGACCATTCTGCCGATCGACAGCGAACACTCGGCCATTCATCAGTCGTTGGCAGGTCATGGCAAGGATGATGTCGTGCGTCTGTTGCTCACCGCATCGGGCGGTCCCTACCTGCGCGCGAGCGTCGAAGAGATGGCGGCCACGACTCCCGCTGCGGCGCTCAAACATCCGAAGTGGGACATGGGCGCCAAGATTACGATTGATTCGGCCACGCTCATGAACAAGGGGCTCGAGGTGATCGAAGCGCGCTGGCTCTTCGATATGGCACCTGCGCATATCGACGTCGTCGTGCATCCGCAGAGCATCGTGCATTCCATGGTGGAATATCGGGATGGTTGTGTGTTGGCGCAGATGGGCGTGCCGGATATGCGTGCCCCGATCGCCTATGCCATCGCCTGGCCCGAGCGCGTGGCCAGCGGAGTCGAACGCTTGAATCTGGCCGAGATCGGGCAGCTCACCTTTGAAGAACCGGACCGGGAGCGCTTTCCGGCGCTCAGTCTCGCGTACACAGCACTCGAGATTGGGCGTTCCATGCCGGCCGTGCTCAATGCCGCCAACGAAGTGGCCGTCGCGGCATTCCTCGAAGAGCGCTGCGGTTTTCTCGACATTGCGCGTCTGGTCGAGGAGACGATGCAACAGCACGACCCGCGTGAATTGACCGATGTCGCCGAGATTCTCGATGTCGATCGCTGGGCGCGGGGATGTGTGCGCGATAAATTGGAGAAGAAACAGTAGAAGTATTTCATAACTCTAGGGGGGTTGTCATCCTGAGCGCAGCGAAGGATCTCCAGAAATGCTCATGGGATTCTTCGCTTCGCTCAGAATGACATTCATTTCATGACCATTATCTATTTCTTTATCGCCCTCGGATTTCTCATCTTCATCCATGAGTTGGGCCATTTCATTTTGGCCAAGCGCGCGGGGATTAAGGTCGAGGCTTTTTCGCTCGGTTTCGGGCCGAGGCTCTTCGGCATCAAGCGCGGCGATACCGACTATCGCATCTCGCTCCTTCCTCTGGGCGGCTATGTGAAGATGCTCGGGGAGGATCCGGAGGACGAGGAAGCGAATGATCCGCGATCCTTTGCGATGCAGAGCGTCTGGGCACGCTTCAAAGTCGTCATCTTCGGACCGCTCATGAATCTCATCCTGGCCGTCGTGCTCATGCCGATGGTCTTCATGATCGGTCGCAGCGAGCCCACATTCCTGCAGGAGCCGGCACGCCTCATCGGTGTTCGCGCCGAATCGCCGGCGATGGATGCGGGGCTGGAAAAGGGCGACCTGATCGTAAACGTCGATGGCGAGAAGGTTGATGACTGGGAGGCAGTGCTCAATCGTATTCTGCTCAATCCCGGGCGCACCATCGACGTCGGCGTCGATCGCCACGGACAAACGGTGCAGATCAAGACGGTCGTGGGCAATCTTGCGGAGCTTCCGGGCGGATATGTCGGCATCGAGCCGATGCTCTTCATCGGCAACGAAGCGATCGTGGGCAGCGTGCAGGGTGGGGGGGCTGCGGCAGCGGCCGGCATCGAGTCCGGCGATCGCATTCTGGCCTATGCGGGCCATCCCGTCACCGATTGGCTCGACATGTCGCAGAAGGTGACCCAGGGCGAGGGGAAAGAGGCGACGATCACCGTCGAGCGTGACGGGAAGCGCCTCGACCTTCGGGTGACGCCGCAATACGACGAGGCGATGAAGCGTTATCTCATCGGCATTACGAAGGATCGCAATCAGAATATGCCGATGACGGTCCGTCGCTATGGTTTTGTCGAATCGATCGTCGCCGGCGAGCGTGAAAATATCAAACTCCTAGGACTGACCTTCGATGTCCTCAAGCGACTCGTCACTTTCAACCTCTCCTTTAAGGTGATCGGCGGCCCGATCATCATCGCCAAGACGACCGCGGCGGCAGCGGCTTCAGGCCTGGCCGACTTCCTCTATTTTCTGGCATTCTTGAGCCTGCAGCTCTCGATCCTCAACCTGTTGCCGATCCCGGTGCTCGACGGCGGGCACCTCTTCTTCCTCGCGATCGAGGCCGTCCGGCGCAAGCCCGTTTCGGTGCGCGTGCGTGGAATCGCCACGCAGGTCGGTTTCTTTCTTCTGATGGGCATCATGATCCTCGTCACCATGAGTGACATGGAAAAAGTCTGGGGCGTGGGGACATGGATTAAAGGATTATTTTAGTGAGATCGTGAGGTAGTGAGATGGTGAGATAGCAAAATCGTGAGATGGTTTTTCGTTTGAGCCATCACGCCATTTAGCCATCTCACGATCTAACGATTAAGCCATTAAGCCATCTCGCTATCTCACTATCTCACCATCTAACGAATTATGAAACTTCTCTCCATCGACACCACATCCATGCGCGGCTCGGTCGCCCTCTCCGAGGGTGCTGATCTCGTTGCGCAGGAGCAGCAGGGCGTTCCCGGTACACAGGCCGAACGGTTGATGGGGACGATCGAACATCTGCTGGGCGTGGCCGGCTGGAATCGCACCGATATCGAAGGGATTGCCGTCGCCATCGGCCCGGGGTCGTTCACGGGTCTGCGCATCGGTCTGGGCGCGGCCAAGGGCATGGCGCTGGCGCTTCGCATTCCGATTGCGGGCGTCTCGTCGTTGGCGAGCCTCGCGCTCAATGCGCCCGCTGTTTCCGGCAGCGTCGTTCCGCTCATCGACGCGCGCCGTGGTGAACTCTATGCCGCGGCCTTTACGCCGCTCCTGTCGGGGGGGCTCGTCGAGCGACTCGGCGAATGCGTGCTGCCACCCGATGTCCTCATCGAAAAACTTGCGACGGTCGAAGGAGATCTCTTCCTCGTCGGCGATGGGACAATCGCTTACGGCGATCAGTTGACGAAGGGGCTGGGCACGCGCGCCCATATCCTTTCGGGCAGTGCGCTCCTTCCGCAGGCGGTGAACCTTGCCATTCTCGCACACGAGCGCCTCTCGCGCGGGCAGGGCGATGATCTGGCTGGGCTCATTCCCAACTATATTCGCCACTCCGATGCGGAAATCGGGTTTAAAGGCCGTGACTCGTAACTCGTGACATCGAAGATCGTGTTGTCGGGAAGCGACCACAGAGTGCATATATCATGGTTTTGTCATCCCCGCGAAAGCGGGGATCTCGATGTGCTATTGAAAGGGGTTCCACATGACGATTGCACTCGATGGTGGCTCCATTGCACTGGACGTATTTGCGCGGTTTCTCGATGGAAAACAGAAGGTCGCCATAGCAAAATCCGTATTGCCACGGCTCAAACGCGCCAGACTCTTTGTCGAGGAGAAGCTCGAATCGAACGAACCGTTCTATGGCATCAACACGGGCTTCGGTATGCTCGCGAACAAGCGCATCCCGAAGCGCGACCTCGATCTCTTGCAGCAGAATCTCATCCTCTCGCACGCCGTCGGCGTGGGCGAGCCGTTTCCGCCCTCGATCGCACGGCTCATCATGCTCCTGCGCGCGAACGTGCTCGCGACCGGCTATTCCGGTATTCGTCCGGAGACGCTGCGATTGCTCGTCGACATGATCAATGTCGACATCGTGCCGATTATTCCGCAGAAGGGCTCGGTCGGTGCCAGCGGCGATCTCGCGCCGCTCTCGCACCTGGCCCTGGCGATGCTCGGGCGTGGGAAGGTCTGGTATGCCGGTCATGAGATGACGGCAAAGCGTGCGCTGGCCAAGGCGGGACTCAAGCCGGCCGAGCTGCATGCCAAGGAGGGGATCGCCCTCATCAATGGCACGCAGGCGATGGCGGCGATGGGGGTTGCCGCACTCGTGCGGTTGGAGAATCTCCTGCGCGCGGCTGATGTCGCCGGTGCGCTCTCCATCGAGGGAGATCGCGCCAGCCGTCGTCCGTTCGACGCGCGCATTCATCGCATTCGTCCGCATCCGGGGCAGATCGCAACGGCCGCGAACATCCGAAAACTCATCGTGGGCAGTCGCATCATAGCGGGGCACGCCAAATGCCGGCGTGTGCAGGACCCGTATTCCTTCCGCTGCATTCCGCAGGTGAGCGGTGCGGTCAAAGATGCGGTGGACTATGCCAGGGGCGTGATTATGCGCGAGGTGGGCTCCTGTACCGACAATCCGCTTCTCTTTCCGGAGGACGGCGACATTCTCTCCGGGGGGAACTTTCATGGCGAGCCGCTCGCACTCGCGATGGATACGATGGGGATGGCGGTGGCCGAGCTCGGTTCGATTGCCGAGCGCCGCGTGGCCATTCTCACCTCGCCGCTCTCAGGCGAGCTCGTCACCAAATTCCTGACGCCTAAACCCGGGCTCAACTCCGGTCTCATGATTGCGCATGTGACGATGAGTTCGCTCGTCTCTGAGAATAAGGTGCTGGCACACCCGGCCTCGGTCGACTCTATCCCGACCAGCGGTGGGCAGGAGGATCACGTCAGCATGGGAACGATCTCAGCGCGCAAGGCGCTCGAGATCATCGGCAATGTCGAGCATGTCATCGCCATCGAGGTCTTCGCCGCCTGCCAGGCCATCGACCTGCAGTGTCGGCATGGGCGTCCGGGGAAGGGGACGGGGGCTGCTTATGCGCTCGTTCGGAAAGAGGTTCCCCCGGTGGTCAACGACCGTGAATTTCGCTTCGATATCGAGGCCTGCACGCAGCTCGTGCGCTCGGGTGAACTGGTCCACGCCGCCGAAAAATCCGCCGGCCCTTTGAAGGTCTGACCATCGCTGTGTCATCCTCGAGCGAAGCGAAGGATCCCGACGGACTTGGTTTTGTCATCCTCGCGAAAGCGGGGATCTCGACGTTTTGTGACAATCGAGATTCCCGCCTTCGCGGGAATGACAAGCTTCGGTATGCAGGAATGACACCCTTCGGAATAATGCGCTCGATCTCACTCCGCTTCTTCCACCACCAGCCAGAAGGAATGATACGCGCTCGTATTATTGTCGAGGTCGCGGGCGGTGAGGCGAATGTTGTGTTCGCCCGTGTGCGCGCTGTTGGGGGTGATGGCGATGCTGCAGGCGAGCGTTGTTCCGCCCGTATACCAGGGTGCGGGGGTCGTCTCCGTGGTGGAGAAATCCATGACCTCGCATTCCGGGATTGACGTGAGTCCCGCAGGGATGGATTCGGTGCCCGCGGATCCCATGGCGACGGCGATGTTCGCCGATGCGTTGCGCGAGGAGACGTAGAACGATCCCGTGCACTCCTGACCGACCTCGGCCAGATAGACTTCCATCTCCATGCCGTTCATCGAACCCCATGAAGACATCATGCCGGTCTGTTGTGAGCAGCTCACCATAGGATCGCTGATCGTCGGTTTCGGTGTCTGAGTGCTCGGCGTCAATCCCTCGGGCTCGATGAGCTCCCCGCTTGCCTGGACCCACTGAGCGATGGTGGTCGTGAAATATCTATCCATTGCATGTGGGATTGCTCCAACGAGTGTTATTGGATCTCCGCCGTCGAAGGGACGGATCTCGAGATGTTCATCGGTTGTATCGCCGGTGGCCACGATCGCACCCGGCCCGCGAGACAGGGTGATGACATAATCCCACCCCGGTTCCACTTCAGCTGCGGTGGCGACATCGCGCACACTGTCGTACTGATAAAATCGTTCATCCGTCGTGAAGCTATAGGCGGAATTCGGATGGACCGACCCGGAGAAGCGTCCTGCTACTCCGATCGTCGGGCTGAAGGATCCGTCCGTGAGGTTTAAGATGCGCAGGGGTTCGAGCTCCTCGACATCGGTGTGATAGGCCAGATAATGGCCGTCCGGCGAGAGTTCCGCTGTACGCGCAAAATCCGCAGGCGGCGTCCAGCTCGTCTGCGTGGCATCGGCGGTGTCGATCATCAGGATCTCCGCGTCGCGCACGATGACCACCCGATCGCCACCGTTGCAGTGGACCTCGTTGCGTTGGCTCGTTCCCTCAAAGGGGACGTCGGTTGAAGCCTCATTGAGGGTGTCATAGATGCGAAGTGTGGCTCCGCCGTCGATGAGTGCGACGATCTTGTCGGTGATAAGGTGCTCGCGTTCAGAGCCGAGTGCGCGCAAACGGGGATAGCGCGCGCAGGCCGACCAGTCCTCCACCGATTCGGCGATTGTCTCCTGATTGCCCGCGGTGTCGAAGAGGGTGACGTCAGATTTCTCCGCACTGAACGGCCCGGTCGCGACAACGATGCGTTCATCGTCGATCCACTCTGGTCTGCTTCGCGGGGCGGCGATGAGTTCCCGATAGGAGGCGTCGGCGACGTCCACCAGTCCATAGGTCGAGACCGCCCTCATGGGGTCTTCGTCGAAGCGTCGAACGAGCAGGTGCGTTCCGGAGGAGATTGTGGGGCCAATCGTGAGCATGCGATTACTACCGAAGGATCTTCCGACGATCGTGATCAACGCATCCGTTCCGACGATCGCCTGCAGATCGAACGTCTTGCGTCCGCCCTCGCGCAGATCGAAGCGTTCATAGCGCGCGAGCGTGTCGTTCACGCGTCCGCGAAAGGTGAGCAGATAACGGCCGTCGCCCATCCAGGCGAAGATGCGGTTCGAGGCAGAATCGTTTGTGAGCTGATGGGTCTGCCCGCTCTTGGTGTCGACGAGACAGATCTCCCGATCGGCGCCGTCATCACAGTTGTAGGCCACAAGTGAGGCATCCGGCAGGGATATGGCGTTTTGGTCGTTCGTTTCATTGTTCGTGAGCTGCTTGGTCTCGCCCGTGGCGGCATCGGCCATGAAGATCTCGAGATCATTGCCATCGCTGGCCGTATAGATGACCGCGGTGCTTGTTATGGTCACATCATCATTGGAAGGGGGGGCTGGATTTGGATTCGGGTCATCTCCGCCCGTGGCCCCGCAGCCCATACAGCCCTGGAGTGAGAAGGCGAGGATGATGAAGAGGATGGCGATCTTGGTTCGTGGCATAGTGAGTCTCCAGATGGTCCCCTCGATGGAATGAGTAATTGCAAGCGCTGTGCCACAATAGAGCCCATATAAATCAACGAGATACGCCGGTTCCTTAGAAGTGTCCGGCGAATGTTCTCCTCGTCGGAGGAACTGGAGCCCCCGGCGGAAATGATGGCGATATTGGTTCACACCCGACGCAACTTCAGGGGGTCGGCGAGCCGATAACAAGGGTGAAGATCTGTGTTCCCTCCCCTTTGTAAGGGGAGGGTGAGGGTGGGGTAGTTCGGGATCTACCTCCCCCGACCCCTCCTTACAAAGGAGGGGAGTTCACCATCAAACAACTATTCGGAGGTTTTGCCATGACCGACATCAAATTTGATTATTCCAAGCTCCCCGAGGGGAGCGAGCTGCGCGAGTTCTGCGAGCGCTTCGATCTCTATGGCGAAGAGGACGAGCTCGTCGTCGATTCAAGCGAAATCGCGGATGTCGCGATGGAGAGCGGGACGAAGGTGATGGGGAGCTTTCGGGACGCTTCCACGGACTTCGGGCGCAAATGCGAGGATTACAGCAATGCCTGTTATGAGAAGTGGGACACACAGAAGCTCATGCAGGAAGCGCCCGATGCCCTCAAGCCGCTGATCCGGTTCTATGAGGGGGTTCGGTGCTCGATCAATTCGGTCTACACCAAGGCCCATAAGGGCGGATTTGTCGTGGCCGGCATCGAGATGGCCGGCCAGGATGGGGAACTCAAGGTCACCATCGGGGATCCATTTCTGGGATCGAAAGAGACCTTCGATGTGACCATCGCAGGGGGCATGAACTGCTATGGGGATACATCGCTCGATGAGGCGATTGCAAAGAAGGTTGGGGTGCGTGCCAAGCATGACGTCGTCAAGACGGGGCTTGCGAATGTGCAGCGTGCGCTCGTAGACGCCGGGTTCGAGGTGCACGTCTGCAAGATGAACGGTGATCACCTGGATCTGCAGCTCTCTCACCCCACGAAGCCGGCGTTGTTTTCGGATCAGCAGCATATTCCGATCGACCTCAAGGACCCGCAGGCCTCTTTTGAGAAGATCTATAAAGCAATTCCCGGCGATATGGGGCTGGCCAGCGAGTATAAACAGCCGAGCATCTTTCAGCGATCGGAGTTGATCGACTATAAGGTGAAGCTGCAGGATCAGATGCAGAAGCAGATCACAAGTATGCAGGATCATGGAGCTCTCCCGAAGGGGAACGCCTTCACCGTCGAGGTTACAGCGCCGGGGCTGGTGGTCGTGCGTTTTCGCCGTCCGGTAGAGAGGCCGATCGAGCATTACCTGGGCGAGGCCTATCGCCGTGCGGAGAAGTCGACCTCCTATGCCAAGGTCAGCCAGGTGCAGGTTCACCCGCGCAGAGATGAAAAGACCTTTGAGATCGAGCTGACCGAGGTGCGCGACTACAATCCGCTGGAACGCTTGGAACGGCTGCAGCGCAGAGCCGACCGCCAGCGCTGATCAGATCTGTTCAATGATTCCTCGGAAGAGATTCTTATCCCACATGTTGACCTCACGCCCATCAGGGACGAGCGGCCTGACATCGGCCTTGACCTGCTCGAGATTCATCTGCTCGAGTCGAGCGATGAGCATCTCTTTAACCGTTTCGGCGTTGATGCTGGTACACGCATCGCATGATGATGTTTGAACGAGCGCATTCTTGAGAGCGGTAAAATTGATTTCGGCGCGTCGTTGCACGTACCAGGCCAGATCATACCAATCTCTCCCCTTGTCATACGGTCGGGTCAGCACGGCATGTAATTTCCCTGCAAAGAGGGAAGGGATGTCATGCGCAACGATGGAGACGGGTGAGGGCCACAGGAGCGGTTTGATCTCCGTGGTGTGACCCGCCGGTGGATTTACGTCGATCTCCACCTTGATTCGAATATTTCTGAGACGCCCCGCGGCAGATCTTCGGCCGAGAATGGCTTCGATTGAGGGGGCCTTGATGACGGCCTTCATGACGGCGGAGGTCTTGTCCGGATCATGCTGAACCTGTGTGTCGATGCCGAAGGCAAAGAGCTCCTCTTGTACGGCTTTGAGATGTGGCGCCATTTCGTATCCGTGTTTCTTTTCGCCCAGCGTAAAATCCAGATCCTCTGAAAATCTCGGCATGCGGTGCAGAATGCGCAGGCAGGTGCCTCCCTGGAAGATCGCATCCTGAAAAAAACCGTTGAGCGCCAGTCCTCTCAAGGCAATCTCCTGCATGGTTTCTTTGAGGGCGTTTTCAAGCGCCATGATTTCAGCAGATTCAGGGTTCAACGCGAAATGTGTTCGCAAGCGTTCCCGGATGATTTCAAGTCCCATAGTGTCTCCTCATGGTTGTGACGACCTGCTTCATCTTCTTCGTTGGATAGTGTGCGGCATATTCGGTGAGCCGATCGAAATTCAGTCGAAGGATATCCTCCTCCTCAATGCGCAGGGAATCGATGAGATAGGAGATATGGAAGTGCCGCTGAGCATGGGAGAAATAGATTTTATCGAGCAGCGCCTTTTCGCGATCAGCGATGAGAAAGCGCTCTGTTTCAGAGCCTTCGATGATGATGCCCTGCGAATAGGCTCCACGCGAAAGCTTTCGGTAGGTGAATCGGCCGAAGGGGTTTACAAAGTCCTTTGTGCGTTTGAGGCTGACGGAGGTGATTTCGACGACGCGTTCCGGAATCATTCCGTGGTAGGCCAGGGCCGAGTCGAGGGAGATGGTGGAGGGGGAGCTCAAGCGGTTGGCGATGACGAATGAAAGAAACGATTGTGGTCGACGGTAACGCTCGGCCAGGACATAGAATCCACGTTTGAGGCGGATGAGGCGTCCTTCCTTTGCCCAGCGATGAAGGAGGTTGCGCGCAGAGGGCGTGTCTCCAAGGATGTGGCGCAGGACGTCATTGGTGAGAATGACCATGTCCTTGACGCAGTATTGAAAGGCTTCAAATTTCATAAGGATACCAGTAAATAACTATCCATAGTTATTATCGAGTAATATTATGCCATTTGAGGGGGAGAGAGTCAATCACCGGTTTTTTGCGTTGATTTCAGTAGGGAAATAGCCAAAAACTCTTGAAATATCAAGCCATTCCTTGACAGGCCCGGTTTGGTTTGGATAGGATAGAACCATGAATGATCACTAACGGGGCAGGCCCTTTTACTGCGCCTGCCCTCGAACAGAGGCGAATGGGGTCTGGCGCTGAAAACGAGCACCAGGCCCTTTTTCAGAGGAGGTTTTCATGGAAGCGTATGAGATTGAACTGATCGAAAAGCACCTGGTCGATGACTCCCGCCTGGCCAAGCTCTACAAGGAACATAAGGACTTTGAGGTGAAGTTGGAGGAGTACAACAACAAGTCGTATCTCACGCCTGAAGATGAGATCGAGCGCAAGAATCTGCAGAAGCTCAAGCTCATGGGTCGCGATGAGATCGAGAAGATCCTCGTCAACTATCGAAAGGGCGAGTAGGGCGCCCGAGGTCATCATCAATATCGTTCTGAAGGAGCAGAGGATGGACATGACACTTCCCATCTATCGGCAGGAGCCGAAGCAACTCATCGTTGCGCGCGAAGGGTTTCCGTTTATCGGCATCGGGATTGTCGCCACGCTTTTGCTCTGGTCGGTTGGCTGGGGCATCGGTTCGGTGCTCATGCTCGGGCTGACGGCCTTCGTGGTCTTCTTCTTCCGCAATCCGGAACGAGCGGTGCCGCAGGAGTCGGGAGCGATCATCGCTCCTGCCGACGGGCGCGTACTCTCAGTCGAACGCAATGTGCGCGCGCCGCACACCGATGTTTCCTCCACGAAGATCTCCATCTTTATGTCCGTCTTCAACGTCCACATGAATCGCTTTCCGGTCTCCGCGAAGGTGAAACGCATCATCTATCATGCCGGGCGTTTTTTCGTGGCCAGCCTCGACAAGGCCTGCGAGCACAACGAGCGCAATGTCCTGATTCTCGAGGACGATGCGGGTCGCGAAATGGTCATGGTGCAGATCGCAGGGCTCGTCGCGCGGCGTATCGTCTGCTATTGCCAGGAGGGCGATCGGCGTTTGCGGGGCGACCGCTACGGTCTCATCCGCTTCGGTTCGCGTGTCGATCTCTATCTTCCCCCCGAAACGGCCGTGAGTGTGAACTCCGGCGATCGTGTCCGTGGGGGGGCGACCATTCTCGGAACCATGGTGTGACCCTTCCCGATAACCTGATTCCCCGAGAGGCGTTCCCGCTGTGAAGGAAATGTGAAATGAATATGAAAATGAACAAGCGGCGCGAGGGGATGAAGCGGGGAGTCTACCTCCTGCCGAACATCTGCACCACCGCCAGTCTCTTCTGTGGTTTTTTCTCCGTCGTCAAATCGCTCTCGGGAGAGTTCGCTTATGCGGCCTGGGCGATTTTGCTCGCGGGCATCTTCGACCTGCTCGATGGGCGTCTTGCACGCCTGGCCAAGGCCGAGAGTCAGTTTGGCATCGAATACGACTCGCTCGTCGATCTGTCTTCCTTTGGGCTTGCTCCCGGAATCCTCGTCTATACCTGGTCGCTCTATGGCCTCAAGAAATTCGGGTGGCTGGCGGCCTTCCTCTACTTTGCCTGCGGCGCGTTACGCCTGGCGCGCTTCAACGTTCAGCACGACGATGTCGAGGTGGAATATTTTCAAGGCTTGCCTATTCCGATCGCGGCCTATGTGATCGCGACGTTCGTCATCTTCTATCAGCACCTGTTCACGTTTCCGCCCGAGGGAAGCTGGCTGGTCGCAGGGCTTGCCATGACGCTGGCACTGCTCATGGTTTCGACGATCCGCTATCGCAGCATGAAGGTGGTCGATCTGCGCGGGCGGTATTCCTTCTTTGCCCTCGTGCTCTTTGTGATCGGCGTCTTCGTTGTGGCCATCAAGCCTGAGATCACCATGTTCGTTCTGGTGCTCGGATATGTCGCCTCCGGCGTGGTTGAAGAGCTGATTACGCTGCGGCAGAGCCGCCGCTTCGTGCGCCGTGTGCGTCGTTCGCGCGAGGAGCGGGCCGAACGAAAACGGTTGGCCGTCATCGGCGGGAAAGACCTCTATATCGACGACGAGGAATCTTCGCACGATGATGAGGCGATGCCGCCGGAGGAGAAGGGGAGATGACCAAGACCGGCCGATGTACCTTCTGCGGAGCGGAAGTGGAGATCATCGACCGGGTGGGGCGCTTGGAAGAATGCCCCTCCTGCAAGCGCGACCTGCACTGCTGTCTGCAGTGCGCACTCTACGATCGCACCTATCACAATCAATGCCGAGAGAATCAGTCGCAGATCGTCTCCGACAAGGAGACCTCGAATTTTTGTGAGTTCTTCCAGTTTGGTCGCGATGCCGAAGACGAACACAAACGCGCCGATGAGGCGAAGGGAAAACTCGACGACCTCTTTCGGAAGGGGTGAGGACGATGTCATCCTGAGCGAGACCGGGACGGACGAGTCGAAGGATCTCATGAGATCTCTCCACTCCCTCCGGTCGGTCGAGATGACAGTCGATTTCGGGCGCGATGTGCAATTGATGTCATCCTGAGCGAGACCGGGACGGACGAGTCGAAGGATCTCATGAGATCCCTCCACTCGTTTCACTCGGTCGGGATGACAATCTTTGTGTCATCCGGTCCCGCCACAAAGCCGGCGGGCAAGCGAGATGACAGCAGAGAGAAGGGAACTATGAGCGAAAAACAATACACCGTTGCCATCGTTGGGGCCACAGGAGCTGTCGGCGGCGAGATGGCGAGCATTCTTTCCGAACGTGCCTTTCCGGTGGGGCGCTTGGTGCCGCTGGCATCGGCGAACTCGCTGGGCAAAGAGATCTGTTTTGGCCAGCAGCGTCTTCCGGTCGAGGTGCTGGGTCCGGATTCCTTTGACGGTGTGGATATCGCGCTCTTCTCCGCCGGCGGTGAGATCAGCCGTGAGTTTGCCCCGATCGCGGCGCGGGCAGGCGCCGTGGTCATCGATAACACGAGCGCCTTTCGCATGGACGAGGATGTGCCGCTCGTCATCCCCGAGGTGAATCCGGAGGACATCGCCCTGTTCACGCAGCGTCGCATCATCGCTAATCCGAATTGTTCGACCATCCAGATGGTCCTGGTGCTCGCTCCGCTCCATGCCCGCGCGCACATCAAGCGCGTGGTGGTCGACACCTATCAGTCCGTATCGGGTGCGGGACTCGAAGCGATGGAGGAGCTCTCGCAGCAGTCGGTCGGCATGTTTTCGAGTGCGGAGATGCCGGAGCCGAAGGTCTTTTCGCATCGCATCGCGTTCAACTGTATTCCGCAGATCGGTCCCGTGGGGTCTGACGGCATCAGCGAGGAGGAGCGCAAGCTCGTGCTTGAAACGCCCAAGATCATGCATGCCCCGGATCTCCGCGTGGCGGCCACCGCTGTGCGCGTGCCGGTCTTCTGTGCGCATTCCGAGGCGATTCACCTCGAGCTGGCTGAGCCGCTCTCGCCCGAACAGGCCCGCGAAATCCTGAACACAAGTTCCGGCATAGAGGTGGTCGACGATGTGGAACAGTCGCGCTTTCCCATGGCGATCGACGCGGTTGGCAAGGATCCTGTCTTTGTGGGGCGCATTCGGCGCGATGCCACCGTTGCGAACGGCCTGTCGCTCTGGATCGTCTCCGACAATCTGCGCAAAGGGGCGGCGCTCAATGCCGTCCAAATCGCAGAGGTCTTGGTGCGGGAATATGTGTAGTGTGGTTCTGGGGACTTGGTTTCTCCCCGCTTGGGCGGGAATGACACCCCTTGGCATTGTCATCCCCGCGAAAGCGGGGATCTCGGTGGAGCTGGAAAAATCGAGATTCCCGCTTACGCGGGAATGACACCCTTCGGAAAATGAGGCGTATGCGGACGGTATCGATACAACAGAGATGGGTGCGGTTCCTGGCGGTGCTGGCCGTGCTGCTGTGTCTTGTTATCCTCCCTCGAACGGGTGTCGCCTTCCCCGACGACGAGGTCCTGGGTGCGAGCGATGCCAATCCTCCCTTTGATTTTGGTCTCGGCGCGACGGTGCAGAACTTTCTCCTCTTTACCGATCAGCGCCTGGCGGTGAGCTACGGCGAGACGCTCAAACTCATCGATACGGGGTTGTATGCCCTGGAGACGGATCAGCCGCCGGCGCTGAGTGCCGATGATGAAACCGACGGCGTGCTCGCGGGCCTGGGCTACGATTCAGGGCGCAATCAACTCGTGGCCAGCCAGGAGGACGGGGATATCCTCTTCTTCCTGCTCTCCGATATCACCGCGACTCCCGTGAGCGTCACGCTCGCCGAAGACAAGAAGCTCGGTCCCGTCGTGATCGATGCGGCCAACGGCGAGGCCTATGTGGCCAACAACGGCGATGGCTCCGTGCATGTGGTCAACCTCCTCACGCAGGAGATCACGCGCACGGTCACGGTGACGATTCCGGCCGTGAGCAATTATACGATTACGGATGCCGTCTGGGTGGTCGACATGACGGAGGCCTATTTCACGACCGACGCGGGGGTCGTCTTTTATATCGCCAAGGACGGTACGTCGGCGACGATCATCGACATCACCACGGGTGAGACGCTCACCGCGATCGACGTCGGTCCAAACGGCACCTTTCTCTATGTGACCAATGACACGAGCGGGACTGACACCGATGAGGTCGTCCGGATCTCCACCTCGACGCATGCGGTCACCGCCACGATCAGCTTTCTGGTGGACAGCGTCGTGACCAACTCCGATCCGACCGATGTCGTGATCACCTCGGTGGTCAATCCCACGGCGACGTATGCCTATGTGTCGGGTGCGGGGATCGCCGGGACCAACGGCGGCGTCTCCGTCATCAATACAAACGACGATGAATTGCTCGATATGGGGGTCGATCCCGATCAGGATGGTGAACCGATCGAGATGACCACCGAACCGCTCCTGCTGCAGGCCTCGAGTTCCACCGACGGCAACGTCTATGTCTCGGATTCGAACCAGGACGTCGGTCTCATCTCGGCCTCCCCGTTGGTGGTGATCTCGTCGCTCACCTATTCGAGCGGGGGGACCACGCTCGGGCAGCACGAGAGCTTTACGATTGTCTTTTCCTTCAGCTCGCCGGATGCCGTCGACGGAACGTCGTATACCTATGAGGTGCGCGCGAACGGTTCGGTCGATGCCAGCGGCACTCTGCTCGTCGATGACAGCGGTGCCAGCTCCGGTACGACGCCGGCTGAAACCGATACGACGGTCACCTTCAACTACGATGGTAATTCGGCAGCCTTCGAGGAGGGCACCAACGATATCTTTGTCTTCGTGACGGTGGGCGATAATCGCGGGCGTCGCGCCACGACGCTCACGGTCGATACGCCGCCGCCGAACGTGACGATGCGTTCCACGGGGTTCGGTACCAATCGGGTCTATGTCAACTTCGACCGGATCGATGTGGCCGACATGTCGCATTATAACATCTATGCTGATACCGATGCGGCGGCGGTGATGACGAAGTCGGATGTCTCGGGTACCACTGCCCAGGGAACAGCATCGACGCTCACGGGCGAGGCCACGGGGCTCACCAATGGGGCGACCTATTACATCGCTATGGAGGCGGTGGATCTGAACGGCAATAAGAGCGAGGCGCGCACGAACACGTTCGCCGATGGAAGCGTGGCGACGGGGGTGCCCGAACAGACGGTCGGCCCGGCGCAGTTGCTCGGCGAGAAGGGGTGTGGCCTTCTGCCGAAGGGCTCGCGATATCCGCTGCCACTCTGGCCGCTGATGGCATTTGCTTTTCTCCTGATGGCACGTTTGGCGCGTCGAAGAGGGAATGGTTTTCTTTTTGGTGTCATCCCCGAGTGCTTGAATCGGGGATCTCGATTGAAAACGGCCGGGAGTGACAGGCGAAAAAGAGGCTTTTTAGGGGTATTCATCCTTGTTTGTATTATTCTCGTTCCCCTCTTGGCGCAGGCCCAGGGCGTTCAGGAGCGCGATATCGCCGCCATCGATCGGGGGTATACCGAGTCCCGACAGCTCGGGTCTTTCGAGATGAAGACCGGTTTTTGGCTGCCGCAGAACAATGTGGTGAAGGGCTTCTTCGGAAATTGCTGTAACCTGATTACACGCCTGCAGGGAGGGTTGCTCTTTCAGAAGCGCTATGGTGTCGAGTTGGGGGTCGGTTTTTTTTATAAGTCCGCAACGGCCGTCGGTATGACCTCGGGGCGAACGGCCCAGCAAAAGTTCAATCTGATCCTCATTCCGATCGAAACGAGCTTTGTCTGGCGCGCCGACTATTTCACCTGGCGCTATCTCATCCCGTATCTCAAGACGGGAATCGATTATGTCTACTTTCGCCAGGGCCTCTCCGGCGGTTCGGTGCAGGGCATGAAGTACGGCCTGCACGGCACGGGCGGCGTCATGCTCAATGTCGGCGAGATCGCCGGGGTGAGTGTCGAGTTGGATAACGACTGGGGCGTGAACGACCTCTTCGTCACCTTCGAGGCGGAATATCGCTGGATCAACAACTTCGGCGGCGGCGGCCTAGACCTCTCCGGCCAGCTCTACTCGGTCGGCATCCTGTTTGAATTTTGATGTGGTTTTGTCATTCCCGCGAAAGCGGGAATCTCGATTGGTACGAAACATCGAGATCCCCGTTTCCACGGGGATGACAAACAATATGCCACGTTTTGAGAAGTGCCTATCAACCATGCACACCATTAAACTCACACTCAGCTACGACGGAGCGAATTACGTCGGTTGGCAGATTCAGCCTAACGGTGTTTCGATTCAGGGGTGCGTGCAGGAAGCGGTCCGCCAGATGACGGGGGAGGGGAATAATCTCCAGGGCGCAGGGCGGACCGACGCCGGCGTGCATGCCGTTGCGCAGGTGGCGCATTTCGAGACGCAGAGCTCCATCCCGCCCGAGGGGTTCGTCGGCGGTCTCAACGGAATCCTCCCCCCCGATATTGCGGTGCGTGGGGCTTGTGCGGCAGCGGCAGGTTTTAACGCGCGGCGCGATGCGCGGGGCAAGCGCTATCAATATCGTTTGCTCATCGATCGCGTTCGGAGGCCGCTGCGGGAGGGGCGCGTCTGGCGCTTGGAGCGTGCGCTCGATGCGGAGGCGATGCAGGCGGCGGCGGATGCCCTCGTTGGGACGCATGACTATGAGAGCTTTCGTGCGGCCGGCTGCGGGGCCAGGGATGCGGTGCGCACGATCACGCGAATGGCTATCGAGCCAGAGCGGGACGAGCTGGTCATCACGGTCGAGGGGAACGGCTTTGTGCGCCACATGATCCGCAATATCGTCGGATGTCTCGTCGAGGTGGGGCAGGGCAAGCGTTCACCTGCTGATGTCGCGTGCATCCGCGATGCGCGCGCGCGCCCCATGGACATGCCCTGCGCCCCGGCCTGTGGGTTGTACTTGATGGAGGTGTTGTACAAGGATGCTGTCATCCCCTGAGGTTGTCATTCCCGCGAAAGCGGGAATCTCGATTGTAATGATCAATCGAGATCCCCGTTTCCACGGGGATGACAAAGCTAAGTTCATCGAGATCCCCGCTGGAGCCTGTCCTCGAGTGATTCAATCGGGGACGGGGATGACAACGGCAGGGTTTGTTACCAAAAAAAGGCCGGGCATATGCCCGGCCTTGTGTATTGACGCTGTTGCTATGGGTCACTCGCCTTCGCCATCTTCACTATCTTCGTCTTCGACTTCTTCCTCATTCTCGCTCTCCGGCGTTTCAACGCGCTCGGTGCGCCCGGTCTGACTCCCGCCGTTTCCGTTGTAATCGCCTTCGATGACATCATCCTCGGCTTCTTCCGCGACGCGCTTGCTGCTCTGCGTGAAGATCAGATCGTATTCGCCATCGTTTTCTCCACCGCTGAGCTCGTAATCGTCGAAGTCGATGCTGATGTATTCGATATCGACTTTCTCCTGGATGAAGTCGAAGCCGTCGCCTTCCTCCGCCGCCATCTCCCGGAAGAGCATCACATCGCCGAGCGACCATCCGGCGTCATCGTAAAGGCCCTTATCGATCTTGATGACCATGGTCTTGGCCGGATTGCCGGGGGCGACGAGGATCAGATAGTAATAACCGTCACCGCCATTGGCCATGTAGCCGTGCGTGTACTCCTCGGGGACGCGGATGTTGAGCGTCTCGGGGAGGGGGTTGTCTGCAGTGCCATTACCATCGATCGTAATCGATCCGTCGGCGTTCGCCGTGGTCGTGAGCGAACCGGCATGGTCGTCGCCATTCTCGTCTTCATAGCCCATGACCCCATTCATCGTTTCTTCGTCGTCATAGGCGAAGACGCCGTCGCTGATGTAGTGGTTGGCCGTTCCGGATGAATTGCCCTGGCTGCGACCGTTGACCAGGTCATCGATGTCGATCCCCTCGGCCATGAGTTTGTTGCGCGCGCCCAGGCCGATGTCCACGCCTTCGCCCAGATCGAACGAGATCGTCTGGCTGGCATCGACCTGCACCTGGCTCATGTCGATGATGTCGTCTTCATCCGTGCCGACGATGTGCAGATGCACGAGCGCTGAGTCGGGGTCATCGTTGTCGCCGAAGCTGCCGAAGAAGTTCTCGATCCGCATCGTAAAGGAGATGGAGTTGCCTTCCTCATCGAAGCCCACAAAGGTGAGGGAGAGCGAGCCGTCGGCATTGCGCTCGCCGTAGCACATGTTGTAGCCGTCGGGGAGATAATTCATGTTGATCTCGATCTCGCCGCCGCTGCCGTCGCCGATGTTCTTGATGACGACTTCGCCCCCCTCGACGGAGGCCCGCCAGCCGTTGCCCATCGTATCCGTCTCGGAAGAGCCACCGTTGAGAATATTGCGGATTTCTTCGAGATCCTGGGTGCTCGTTTCGTCGTTGATCTTCGTTTCGCATTCGTTGATGACGCCGGATGCATCATTCAGGTCGGCGGCGGAGTATTCGTCGATCTTGCCACCGCCAAAGATGGTGTCGCTTCCGGCGCCGCCGATCACGCGATCGCGGCCGCCGTACTCCTCGTTCTGCTGGCCGGCATACGCATAAGCCTCATCGCCGTAGAGCGTGTCGTTGCCCGCCATGCCGTAGATCTCGTCGTTACCCGCTAGACCCACGATGCCGTCGTCGGCCATGGAGCCGCGGAGGATGTCGTCATATTCGGTGCCGTAGATGTAGAATCCGCTGCGAGTACCATAATCGTAGCCGGTGTAGGACCCGTCGCTCACGCGCAGGCAGTGACTCATATCGATGCTGACTTTGTGGTTCAGGCCGAGTGCGGAGATGATGATCGGTTCCGGGCGCACCGTGGCTTCGCGCACGACCCAGGATTCCCGGTGTCCATCCTCGAAGGTGACGGTGATGATGATGTCGCGGCCGCGTGATTCACCCGTGAGCGACTGCATCTCGCCGTGTTCCTCGGAGTCGTACATCTGAAACCCGATCGAGGTCGGATCGTTCGGATTGCCGCTGTTGCTGATCTCGACCGTGCCTGCGTATTCGCCATAGCGGTCGTCATCCCAGTTGTCGAGCTGCGGTTCATCCGCATACTGGTTGATATTGTCTGCCGGAACGCCGTTGTCTTCCCATCCGTCGTTGAGATTCTGCGGCAGATCCACCCAGCTGGATGCATCGCCGTCGACCGAACCCGCTCCACCACCGCTTCCGCCCATGCCGTAGGCAGCGATCGCGGACGACTCGGCTTTGAGCATCATGCTGATGCGCTGGGCCTCGAAGAGCTGCTCCTCGGAGAGGATCTCCTCGTAATGGTCGAGATAATCCTCGATCTCGGCGATGGCCGCCTGAAGATCGGCCAGGAGCTGCGAACGAGTTGCCTCGTTGCCACCGATGTCGTTTGCTTTGAATTGCGCGCTATTGATCCGCACCATAATTCGTTCCTCTCATCCCCCTCAGAGGTCGTCGCCCATGATAAATGCTGCATCGTCAAACTCGCCGAGGATGTCCCCCCAGCAGTCGAAAAAGCTGTCCAGTTCCTCGTTGAGGGCCGCAGTCTGCTGCGTCACGTCGCTCCAGTCCGACTCGATCGCGGCCTGGTCGACCTCGGGTATTTTGTAGAGCTCGTCGAGCCAGGCCTGCATGGCGTCAGCGTATTCCATGCGCATCGTGGCTTCATCCATCGCGCCGGAGCCGGTGTGACTGCCCTCGGCAATATCCTGATCACTATCATTGGTGAACTGTGCTGTTCCCTCGACATAGAAATAGTCGTCATCGTCATAAAGGTCTTCAATCTTGTCATAGCCATTTGAGGCATCGTAGTTTGAACTGCCTTCGGTGCCATCGTCGGCATAGGCCGCTTCGGCGTATGCTTTATCATCCCATTCCAGGACGTTGTCGACCTGTGTCGTGCCGTTTCCACGTACATCTATGAAGACACGGGCATTCTCAGTGATGCGCTGATGGCCTTCCTTGCCGCCGACACCGTTGGGTGGCGCGATATAGGTCGTGGTGTTGTGGTCGCCTTTTCCCAGAACGCAGGTGGCGCCGAAGATGTAGTTCGTGCCGGTGCCGGAGATGACCACGTCGTTGCCGTTCTGCGAATCGACGAACGTGTGGTCGAAGGGGTCTCCCTTCATGATGCGATCGACGTTTCTCGGCATGTGCTCTTCGGTCCACGCGTTGGGCTCGTTCACGTCCGGGATCTCGACCCAGTCGTTATAGTTGGTGAGCTTGAAGTCGCCGCGAAGCCCCGTGACGACCAACCCCGTCTTCACCGTCGAGAGCGTGGCACCTTGAGTGTCGATGACATTTTCCATGCCTGTCGTGACATAGCAATCGTTGTAATTGCCATAGTCGATACCATTCCATCCCCAAGCAGCATCGCTATCGTTCGTCCATGCGACTTCAGTGCTGTTGCCATCCTTCCGGATACAACTCGTCGGCGTGTTGCCATAGAATGATTCGACATTTTCCTTCCAGGCTCTCTCTCCTCCTGCATCGCTGGGGGCGCTAAAGTCACCGATTGTCACGCCCTCGTCAGGAATGTCTTTCTTGAAAATGCTTCGCCCGGTGGAAATCATGCCCGTCGCGTTGACCTCGACAGGGGTCGCCCGTTCCTTGCCATGCAGGTGAAAGCCGACTGTCGAGGCGGCGATGTAGCCGTTGTGCGCGGCGGGGTGTTCGGCGCTCTCTTCCTGCCCCTCGATGCGCATGCGGCAGATGAGCGTCTCGGCGCCATCGACGTTGCCGAAGTATTCGACGTAGTGATGGGCGACGCCAGAGTCATCGTCGATTTCCACCGACCGCATGACGACCTTGGTGACCTGCACCTGGAGGTAGTCGGAGCGATTCTCCGGGACCTTCTGGCGAATGCCATCGGAATCGTCCCACTTATTGTAGAGTTTGAGGCGATACTCCTCGACCTCGTTCGGATCTTCAAAGGCATAGAAGCCATCCACATCCAGGTCCCGTTCCACCCAGAAGTATTCCGGCACGCCCAGGTCGATGCGATTGAAATTATCGTCGTTGCCGAGTCCGTTGCGATTGGTGGCATACGCATCGATGCTGAGGTTCAGGTCAACCAGCAGATTTCCGTCCATCGTGGTGATGCGCCCGGTGTCGGAGTCGAAGCTGATGTCATTCATGTGCTCGGCATCAGGCTCTGTAGCGAGATTGAGTCCATCGCCCGAGGTGATCTGCGCCTGATAGTCGGGGCAGGTCGTTGGCGTGGGCACGGGTTTTCCGGTCATGGCGTCGAGATGGGTCAGGCTTCCATCGGCGCACTCCACGATGCGCAGTGAACCGCGAAACGCCGGTCGTCCGATCCAGTTGTCGTTGTTCCAGTCGGTGGCGGTCTTGAGTTCCTTCTCATAGATGGCCGCGTCCGTTGACATGAGATCGGGGATCTTCTGGAGCTGATTGCTGCAGAAGGAGATCTCGATTGCGAGCGTGGCGAGCTTTCCCTGCAGCTCGGCGATTTGATCGGTGCTCAGCGTTCCCGACTTGATCGCCTGTTCGTACTGGATTTTGAGCGTGCTGAGATCCTCGTGAAGCTGTTCGTAGCGCACTTTGACGATATCCAGATAGTCGCGCGCGTGTGGGACGTTTTCGATCAGGGTGTTGATATCGGGGACGATTCCCTCGAGCCCGGTGGTGCTGCTGCCGGCGCCGGTCGTGCCGCCGCCGAGATCGCCCAGCGTATAGTCATCGAGCGGATCGGCGTTTCCGGTCATCGAGCTGGAATCGGTTCCATCGACGTCGCTGGTGAAGAAGTCCTCGATCGAGCCGTTGAGGGCCTCTTCCTGCTGCGCCGCATCCGCCGCACCGGTGCTCCCGGTGGAATCGACGGTGTTGGTCTTGAATGTCGAAGCCTTGATCTGCATTATTCCCTCGTGAGTGTTTCCCCAGCATGAGGTATTGCAAGAACGTTGCCAACGGGGGGCTGTAGAGAGCTTTTTTAAGTGTCTGTATTTATTGATAAAATATGGCAATGTTCCGTTGTCGTGCGGGTGGGGGCATATAAACTGTGGGGATGAGTCGCCTGTTGGGGGAAGAAGTCACCAGCATTGATCGGAAGAGGGTGGGGAGATCAGGTTCTCGTAACGTACGGCATATCTCAAATCGGGAGCTTTTCTGCCGCCTCCCGGGCTTCACAGATGAAGCTTGTTCTGATTTCCCCTCGCGGCGGCGCATAGGACTCTTTAGCGGTCTCTTCAATCGAAGAGTTCCGGATAGTCTTCGCGATAGGCCGCGGCCCGGTCGGCCTTGTCCCAGCTGTTGTAATAGCGGGCTTTCTGGAGCTGCTCGCGGCAGGTGCAGAGCGCCTCATTGAGTTCGCGCAGGTGTTGGCCCCGATCGCGGATCTCGAGCGTGGTCATGTTGCTGGCGTTTCGCGGGTGGAGCGAGAGCTCGGTCTCCTTGATCAGCGCGGTGATCATCTGCTCCAGGCCGACATAGCGCTCCACGACGGGCAGCATCTCGAGCTGCTGTCCCGGATCGGTGCGAAAGATATCCTGAACAAGATCAGGGACATAGGGTATTTCTCCCGTTGAGTGCAGGCTCTGTCCGCTGCGGATCCCGCCCAGGCCGTCGAACATCATCGAACCCAAGAGGGCTTGCATCGGATCTTTTCCGTCGGAGGCACTCGCATTATCGGCATATTCGATCAGCTCGCCGATGAGCGCCGGCTCGATCGCCTCAGCCTTGAATGAGGGTTGTCCATCGACGAGCCCCTTGAAGGCATTTCCCGTGCCGTCCTGGTAGCTGTCCCCCAGGATCGAAATGGGTTCTTCTTGCGTGCCCGGCGTTTTCGGCTCCGTGGCCTCATCGCGTGGGCGAATTGTAGATACCTTTGTATTTAGCTCTGTTTTGCTCATAACATCAACCATTCCTTTATGGTTCCAGGGAACCGGTTTCCCCTAACCCGATGTCAGGCCGATGATTTCCTCCAGATCGACGATGGCATCGGTGAGCTTCTGCTGCATATCCTCGACCGAGGTATATCCCCCCAGGTGATCCAGTAGGGCCTTCTTCTCCCGCAGCTCGCTGAGCAGCACCTCGGGTTCGACCTGCGGTGCCTCAGATGCCTCTGGAGCGGGCTGTTGTTCATCGGCTCGGCGTCGTTCCAGTTCCTGGATGACGCTGAAAATATCGCCTTCGGTGCGTTCAATGCGCTGGCCGGCCATGAACATCCTCCTTCGGTTTGGCCCTCATAGGGGGGCTCCGCTGAGAAGTAATGCAAGATCTTTGCCAGAAGAGAGGGGCAGGGTAGAAATGCTATTGTGCTGAAAAAACGGACTATTCGAGGAAACCGACGGGTAGGGGATGATGAGGTGAGGACACGAGTTTGGGGGGTCGTCGGGCGCTTATGGGGGTTTGACGCCCCGATACTACTCCTTGATCTTCATCTTGGCGGCCAGATCGCGCAAACGCTGAATCTGGCTGAGAAGGCGGTCGAGTTGATCGATGTCGGAGGGGGCTCCTCCGCCCTTGCGACGCCGGGGACCGGCAATCGCCAACGCTTGCTGGGTGAGGCGATCGACCTCCTGGATCAACTCGCTCGGAGAGGGGGCTTTGGCGGTTTGCGTCCCCTTTGGAGTGCCCGCCTTGTGTCGTCGTCCCCCACGGGTGGTGCGCATATGGCGTTCAAAGATCGACGCCAGGTGTTCAAGCGTCTCCTGGGTCTTGGTCAGGTATTCCGTGGCTCCCCGCTTGATGATATCAGCGGCCAAACGTTCATCCCCACGTCCGGAGATGACGATAAAAGGGGCTTTTCCTGCCAGGCGCACCAGGTCCTTTATGAATGAAGTAATCGGATTTCCGCCCACGATGCCGCCGGCGACGACGAGATCGTAGGCGGATTGCTGAAGGAAATCGATGCCGTCTTCGGTGGTATCCACGGTGTGGATGATGACCGGGGCAAAATGGCGATCGAGCACCTCGGTGATGAGTTCCGCGTGATGGGTGTTGTCCTCGATGATGAGGACATAGTGGGGTTTTTTGCGCTGGGTAATCTTCGTGGCCATCGTGACTATTTTCTATCATTCGGGACGGAAAAGTCCAGTTCGACGAAAAAAAAGGCCCACCCGCTTTTGACGGGTGGGCCGAGATTGATGGCAAACTCTCTACAGGTTCAGCATCCGGCGCAGGTCGTCGACCTTGTCGGCGCGCTCCCAGGTGAAGTCCGGGTCGTTTCGGCCGAAGTGGCCGTAGGCGGCCGTCTTCTGATAGATGGGGCGCTTCAGGTCGAGGTGCTTGATGATCGCGGCGGGCTTGAGCGGGAAGATCTCGCGGACGGCCGTCAGGAGCTTGTCGTGTTCGACCTTGGCGGTGCCGAAGCCGTTGACGAGAATCGAGACCGGCTCCGCAAAACCGATGGCGTAGGCCAGCTGGACTTCACAGCGATCGACCAGACCCGCTGCGACGATGTTCTTGGCGATGTAGCGCGCCATGTAGGAGGCGCTGCGATCGACCTTCGACGGATCCTTGCCCGAGAAGGCGCCGCCGCCGTGGCTGCCCTGGCCGCCGTAGGTATCGACAATGATCTTCCGGCCGGTGAGTCCGCAGTCAGCGTGCGGGCCCCCCATGACGAAACGACCGGTCGGGTTGACCAGGAAACGGGTCTCATTGGTCAAAAGATTTCCCGGAAGCGCTGGTTTGATGAGCCGCTCGATGAGCGTCTTCTCGAGTTCTTCGTGTGTGACCTCAGGTGCGTGCTGGGTGGAGAGTACGACCGTATCGATGTGCACGGGCTTATTGTCTTCATAACGAACCGTGACCTGCGATTTTCCGTCCGGGCGAAGGTAGTCCACCTGATTGGATTTACGGAAATCAGCCAAGCCCTTTGTCAACCGGTGGGCGAGCACGATCGGCATCGGCATCATCTCTTCCGTATCGTTGCAGGCAAAACCGAACATGATGCCTTGGTCGCCCGCGCCCTGTTCCTTGTAGAGGCCCTCACCTTCGGTCACGCCCTGCGAGATGTCAGGTGACTGGGTGCCCAGCGAGACGAGCACGCTGCAGGTCTCCCAGTCGAAGCCCATGGAATGATGGCAGTAGCCGATGTTACGGACGGTCTCGCGTGCGATGTCGGCGATGGGGACGTAGGCGTCGGTCGTGACCTCGCCCGCAACGAGCACGAGTCCGGTGGTGACCAGGGTTTCGCAAGCGACGCGGCAGCTCGTGTCCTGTGCCATGATGGCGTCGAGAACGGCGTCGGAGATCTGATCGGCGACCTTGTCGGGATGGCCCTCGGTGACCGATTCAGAGGTGAAGAGATAGTTTTTTGGGGACATGATTGTTTCCTTTCGGTTGAAAATGCGATTGAGCGCGGCACTATATGCTCGCGAGATGCGGCCTGTCAAGCCAGAGTTGTGGAAATAGTCTTTCATTTCAGTGGTTTTGAGTGTTTAGAACCGTCAAAATGCCGCTAGACGTCCAGATTGCTGGCAAACCCCTGTTTTTGTCATCCCCGCGAACGCGGGGATCTCGATGTACCGTAAAAAGCGAGATTCCCGCTTTCGCGGGAATGACATATTTCGGTTTTACAAAAACGCCAAAATGCCGCTAGACATTCACTTTCTCCTCCTGACCGCCCAGGATATCGAGCTGGCGCACCTCTCCGGGGAGGAGATGGCTGGTGCGCTTGCGCAGCAGATTTTCGACCTCGCCCGCGGTCTTGAGCTTGAGGACGTCCCGGAGCAGTGTTTTGGACTGCCTCTGAGTGATCGCGCGCAGCAGCTTCTTGATGCGTGGGATGGAGATCGGGTTCATCGAGATCGAATCGAGTCCCATGGCGACCATGAGCGTCACCGCCAGCGGCTCTCCGGCCAGCTCGCCACAGACGGCTACAGGGATCTTGGCCTTCTTGGCCGCATCGACGGTCATGCGGATCATGCGCAGCACGGCAGGGTGAAAGGGATTGTACAGGTCGCTGACCAGTTCGTTGCCACGGTCGATGGCCAAGCTGTATTGGATCAGGTCGTTCGTGCCGATGGAGAAAAAATCGCATTCCAGCGCGAGCTCCGGCGACATGATCGCAGCGGCAGGAACTTCGATCATGATGCCGACGGGGACGTCGGGGTTATACGCGATCTTCTTCGTGGTGAGCTCGCGTTTGACGTCGCTGATCACGCGCTTGACGCGGGTGAGTTCCTCCATGCTGGAGATCATGGGCAGGAGGATGCGCAAATTTCCGTGCATCGATGCGCGCAGCAGCGCGCGCAGTTGCACCTTGAACATCGGCAGTTCGCGCAGACAGAGGCGGATCGCGCGCAGTCCTAATGCTGGGTTGGTCTGCGATTCGTAGCTGTGCGAGGGAGAGATCTTGTCGCCGCCCAGATCGATGGTGCGAATCGTTACCGGTCGTGGGTCGAGTGCGGTGAGGACCTCGATATAGTTGGCGAGTTGTTCTTCCTCGGAGGGTTCGTCGAGGCGATTGAGGAAGAGGTATTCGGTGCGATAGAGACCAACTCCTTCCGCGCCGTGTTCGTCGATACTGGGGAGTTCTTCGACCAGCTCCATGTTGGCATCGATGCGAATGCGGTGGCCGTCCTTGGTTTCGGCCGGAAGGTCGATGTCCTGGAGGAGGATTCGTTCGAGGGCGACGTATTTCTCCTGCACCGTTCGGTATTGCTCCAGTTCCCGCTTGTGTGGCGATGCGATGAGCAGTCCCTTCATGCCATCGACGACGGCGATCTCATCATCGGACACTTGCTCGACGATTCCCTTGAGACCGAAGAGGGCAGGGATCTCGAGCGCACGTGAGATGATGGCGCTATGAGATGTTTCGCCTCCACCTTCCATCACAAATCCACGCACGCGGTCGCGAGGAATACCCGCGACCTCACAGGGCGAAATGTCATGAGCCACGAGGATGATTTCACCAGCGGGAAGTTCGGAGAGCGGCATTTCGGGACTTCCCATGAGGTTATTCATGACGCGACGGCCCACGTAATCGATATCCTGAAGCCGTTCGCGAAAATATTCCTCGTCGACATTGAGGAACGAGAGCTTCAAGTGCGCCAGTGTTTTGTCCAACGCCCATTCTGCGTTGATCATGGATTCGCTGACGTGCGTGATGGTGGCGGCCACGAACATATCGTCCTGGAGGAACATGCGGTGCGATTCCAGGATCTTGATCTGGTCATCCCCCTGAAAACGGCACATCTTTGCTTGGATATGGCTGAGCTGTTCCTTGGATTTCTGAATGGCGGTGCGGAAACGCAGGATCTCCCCGTCGACGTCCTGCTCGCGGATCCAGGTGCGCATGAAGGCCGCACCCCGATTGTGCAGGCGATAGATCTTGCCAATGGCGATGCCCGGCGAGGTGGCGGTTGATCGGAAGCGGCGTGTCTTCATAAAGTCGTGGTCCCGTGGTGTTGTCATTCCGACCAAGCGAATAAGCATGAGCGCGTGGAGGAATCTTCCTCATACGAGAGATTCCTCGACTTCGCTCGGAATGACAACATCAGGGCAATCGGAAACATATGCCCCGATACGTTTTCTTACTCTTCTCCGAATTTTTCATCGATCAGCTTGCCCAGGGCGGTCAGAGCATCACCCGCGTCTTCGCCATCGGCGGAGACCTCAATATTGCTACCCATAGCTGCGGCAAGCATGAGCACCCCCATGATGCTCTTTCCATTCACGGACACATCGTCCTTCTGGACGGTTATTTCAGACTGATAGCGGTTGGCGATTTTTACAAACGCTGCCGCTGCGCGGGCATGAAGTCCAAGTTTATTCTGGATCGTGAAGGATTGTGTCATCTGATCGGCTCCATCGTTTTTGGTGAACGAATCATCATCGCGCTTGCCCTGATAGAATATGGCTGGCGATGACGATATTGCGTTGCCCGTACTGTTGAATGAACCGGACGGTGTTGTCAAAATCAGCATCCTCCTTGAGGTTCGCCAGCTTCACCAGCATCGGTAGGTTGATGCCGGAGACGACCTCGATGCGCGAAGGCTGTAAGAAGGAGAGGCAGATGTTGGATGGCGTTCCGCCAAACATGTCGGTCAGGATCAGAATGCCGCCGTCTGCATCGACGCGACGAATGGCATTTGCGATTTCACTGCGAATCGATTCTGGAGGATCGTTCGATTCCACCGCAACGCCTGTCAGGTGCGTGGCCTCGGGAATGATGTTTTTGACTGCGCTGACCATATCGCAGCCGATATTACCATGTGTCACGACGATGATGCCGATCATAGGAGTATTCACCATTATTCGAGCCGTCCCCACATATCCTTCTGAAATTCGTGGGAGATGATGGCTTCGTTGAGTTTTTCCTGAAATTCGCGTGCCGAATGATGGCCGCCGAGCTTGATCAGATGGTTTCGCGCCGCAACTTCGATGATGGCGGAGATGTTTCGCCCAGGTCGGACGGGGATCTGGATGAACGGGACCTTCACATCCAGAATCTCGTAGTATTGCTCGTCGATGCCGAGCCGGTCGTATTCGGCTTCGGGATCCCAGTCCAGCAGTTCCACGACAATTTCGGTCACCTTTCGATCGCGTACCGCAGAGATACCGAAGAGGTCTCGGATGTTGATGATGCCGAGACCACGAATTTCCATATGGTGTTTGATGATCTCCGAGCCCGTGCCGTAGAGGGTGGAGGGCGGAGCTTTTCGGATGTTGACGATGTCGTCAGCGACCAAGCGGTGGCCGCGCAGAACAAGATCGAGGGCGCATTCGCTCTTGCCGATGCCGCTCTTGCCGATGATAAGAAACCCGATGCCGAAGATGTCGAGCAGCACGCCGTGCATGCAGGTCGATGCGGAAAGCGATTCCTCGAGAAATCGCGTTGCGCGATTGACGAACGTCGAGGTGAGGAGTTTCGTGCGCATCAACGGGATGCCCGTTTCCTCACAGACCTCTTCGAGCGGTTCCGGAGACGGTGCTCCGCGTGTCAGGATAAAACAGGCGATGTCGACGGTGGCGAGCTTTTCGATGATGATGCGACGTTGCTTTGGATCAAGTGAGGTGATGAAACGGGTTTCGGCGCGGCCGAGGATCTGGATGCGGCCCGGATGGAGATTCGAAATATCTCCTGTGAGGGCGAGCCCCGGTTTCTGAATGCGGGGGATCGTGATCTTCTTTCCCAAACCGGCCTCGCCGGAAGCCAGTTCGAGGTGAAGGCGATGCTTCGTATCCTTGAGCAATTTAATGACGGGGATGTTGAGCATCAGATCTTCTGGTCCTCCGTTGCAAGCGTCTCAAACATCGCTCCGCCGGATGGTGCTTCGAGCAGGCCCTCACGCACATGTGCATCCTTGAGCAGGCGGGAGAGTCGCGCCAGAACCTTGAGGTGCTGACCGGTCGCATTTTCCGGAGCGAGCAGGACGAAGAAGAGATGGGTCGGCTTGCCATCGTGGGCATCAAAGTTGATTCCGGAGGGCGATCGCCCGCAGGCGATCACGATGTGATCCAGACCGGGAACCTTTCCGTGCGGAATGGCGATGCCGTCCTGGATGCCGGTGCTCCCCAGGCGCTCGCGTTCCATCAGAATCTCTGCGACGCGCGCGGCGTCGAGCGGTTCCATCGCGGCGATGTGTTGCGCCAGCTCCCGAATGACATCGGGTTTGCTCTGGGCTTCGAGTGTGGGCCAGACCATGTCCGACCGGAGAACATCGGTCAGATGCATAATAGTATTCCTTTTGAAGTGCGCGCGGGGCGTAAAGCACCATCGATACGCGCGTGCGCCCATGCGGGCTGATGCGCGCATTTATCGCAGAAGGGTGCAGAAGGCAAGGGGGAAAAGGCGTGAAACTATTCCCCTTTATGGCCCTTCATGCGCTCTTTTTCGCGGGAGAGCTGCTTTTTCAGCTTGTCGATAGCGCCGTCGAAGGAGGCATACATGTCCGTGCTCGTGTCGTGACCCACGAGCCTGGCGCCGCTATGCTGGAGGGTGATCTCGGCTTCGTGGCGAGGCCCCTCCACCTTGAAGATGATGTGCGCGGAGGCGGGCTTGACGAGATACTTGTGCAGGCGTTCGAGTTTTTCGAGCGCATGCATTCGAAGGGCATCCGTCGACTCGATGTTGCGAAACGTAAATGTGGTTTCGAGTGGGCTTGTCATTGGGTATATATCCTTCCTGTTAAAAGAGGTCTAGTCCATGCGCCGGCGCCGCGAAGAGGGAAGGATGCCGAGCGCTTCACGGTATTTGGCCACCGTTCTGCGCGCGATGTCCACATTGTGGTCGCGAAGCTGGTTGGCGATTTCCTGATCCGAGAGCGGCTTGTGCGTATCCTCCGACTCGATGAGTTTTTTGACGATCAACTTGACCGCTTCGGAGGCAACGCCGCCTCCTTCGAGACGATGGACGCCGCTGTTGAAGAAAAATTTCAACTCAAAGATTCCGCGCGGCGTGTGCATAAATTTGTTGGTTGTCACGCGGCTGATAGTCGATTCATGCATTTCGATATCTTCGGCAACATCCTTGAGCACGAGGGGCTTGAGGTGGGCGATGCCCTTGTCGAAAAAATCACCCTGAAATTTTACGATGCTCTGCGAAACGCGGTAGAGGGTGCGCTGACGTTGGTGGATGCTTTTGATCAGCCACATCGCCGCGCGCAATCGCTCCTGGATATATTCCTTCGTCTGATCGGCCACGTGTGAACCACGCATGAGCGCGCGCCGATAGAAGTTGCTGATGCGCAACTTCGGCATGCCGTCTTCATTGATCGTGACGACATACTCCTGGCCGACCTTCTGCACGAAGACATCCGGGGTGATGTAGTGGGGCGTGTCCTGGTTGAACGGGCGACCCGGCTTCGGTTCCATCTCGCGGATGGTGTCCGCAAGCGCGCGGACCTTTTCCATTTCGATCCCGAGCTTCTTGCCGATAGGAGCGTAGTTGTGACGCTCGAGGTCGGAGAGGTGTTCTCGAATGATGACGGAGAGCAGATCGACGTCGTGTCCGATGCGCTTGGCCTGCAGAAGGAGACATTCCTGCATATCGCGAGAGGCCACACCGATCGGGTCATATTCCTGCATGAGGGCGAGCACCGCCTCGGCCTGTTCCGGAGTGGAATCGGTCTTCTGCGCTATCTCCTCGACGCTGGACTGCAAATATCCGTCGTCGTTGATGTTGCCGATGATCTCGGTTCCGATGCGGAGTTCCTGCAGCGAGAGGTTCGCCAGATGGAGCTGCCAGAGCAGGTGATCGTGCAGCGATTCCCCCTGGCGCATGACGTTATCGTAGGTGGGGTTCTCATCGAGGGCCGTGTCGCGCTCGGAGGAATAGCCGGGCGCGTTATAGATGCCCATGTAGTTTTCCCAGTCAAAATTCTCCGGCTCTTTGAGCTCGCCGTCGGAGTTGCCTACTTCGCTGATGACCGGTTCGCTGCTGCGCTCATCCTCCTTCTGTTTTTCGCTCTTTTCCGCGCTGGAACCCTCGCGCTCATCAGCGCCGCCTTCATCGCCCTGGTTTTCACCGTCCTCGAGCACCGGGTTTTCTGTGAGCTCTTTTTGGATGAGGGTGGCCAGCTCCAATTGAGAGAGCTGCAGCAACTTGATGGCCTGTTGGAGCTGAGGAGTTACGACCAGCTGTTGGGAGAGTCTGAGACTCTGCTTCAGTTCAAGCGCCATAAATTCTGTCGATGTCCGCGAAACGGAGTGAAAGTCAGTTATAGAATTTCAACGTGTTTCGAGCGCCAACATCGCTTCCTTATGTGCATTCATGATACGGCTCGAATGGGCAAAAGTCAATTGCCGGGAAGCGGGGAGATGCCCACCGGAAAAGGGGATTAGCTGCTGGCAGATTTCTTTTGGTCGACCGCCACTTCGTTTGCCTCCGTTGCGGGCTGGTCCTTTTGATTCGACCAGGAGCGCCGCATCGATTGGGCCACGGCCGCTTCGATAAAATCGACAAAGAGGGGGTGGGGGGACATCGGGCGAGATTTGAACTCGGGGTGGAACTGGCAACCCACGAACCAGGGGTGATCATCGAGTTCGACGATCTCGACGAGATCCGTCTTGGGTGAGATTCCGACGATCTTGAGGCCGTTTCGCTTGAACAGGTCCATATACTGGTTGTTGAATTCATAGCGATGCCGATGGCGTTCGCTGATTTCACGTTCGCCGTAGGCGGTAAATGAGCGCGAGTTCTTTTCCAGCGTGCAGGGGTAGGCGCCCAGGCGCATCGTGGCGCCCTTGTTGTGCACCGCCTTCTGCTCCTCCATGAGGCTGATGACCGGATCGGCCGTCTTCTCGTCGAACTCGAGGCTATTGGCGGCGTTGAGACCACAGACGTTGCGTGCGAATTCGACGACGGCCATCTGCATCCCTAAGCAGATGCCATAGAAGGGGATGCGGTTTTCGCGTGCATAACGAATCGCTTCGATCTTGCCTTCGACGCCGCGTTCTCCGAAACCGCCCGGCACGAGGATGCCGTCGACCTGCTTGAGGACCGCGAGTTCCTCCTCCTGTTCGAGGGCTTCGGCATCGATGAATTCAAGGTTGACCTTGGCGCTGTTGGCCAGGCCTCCGTGATAGAGGGCTTCGTTCAGACTCTTGTAGGAGTCGGTCAGGTGGACGTACTTGCCGACGATGCCGATCGTGACTTCCTTCTCCGGCGCCCTGATGCGTTCGGCGAGCTGTTCCCATTCAGCCAGGTCCGGTGTTTTGGTCCAGATGCCGAGGATCTCGGCGATCTTCTCATCGACGCCCTCCCGGTGGAGCATGAGCGGGACGTCATAGATGTGATCGACGGTGAGCGCCGTAATGACACAGTCTTGCGGTAGATTGCAGAAGAGCGAAATTTTGGCTTTGATCTCCTTGGAGAGCGGTTGTTCCGAACGGCAGAGCAGGATGTCCGGCTGGATGCCGATTTCACGCAGTTTCTGCACGCTGTGCTGTGTGGGCTTGGTCTTGAGCTCGCCGGAGGCGCCGAGATAAGGAATGAGGGTGAGGTGCGCATAGAGGACGTTTTCACGACCGATGTCCGCCTTGAACTGGCGAATAGCTTCGAGGAAGGGAAGACTCTCGATGTCGCCGACCGTTCCGCCAATCTCCACCAGCACCATGTCGACATTCGATGCCCCCTTCATGATGGAGGCTTTGATCTCGTCGGTGATGTGCGGGATGACCTGCACCGTGCGCCCGAGGTAATCGCCACGGCGTTCCTTCTGAATGACGGCGTCGTAAATTTTTCCGGTCGTGAAGTTGTTCTGCTTGCCCATGCGCGCATGCGTGAAGCGCTCATAGTGTCCGAGGTCGAGGTCGGTCTCGGCGCCGTCGTCGGTGACGAAGACCTCGCCGTGCTGGAAGGGACTCATCGTTCCCGGGTCGACGTTGATGTAAGGATCCAACTTTTGCATCGTGATCGTCAGTCCGCGGCTCTCCAGAAGAGCGCCGATGGAGGACGAGGCGATTCCCTTGCCGAGGCCGGAGACGACGCCGCCGGTGATGAAGATGAATTTAGTTTTGGGGGCCATGGGAGATCCTTTGGTTTGGCGCAGTATAGGGGAGCGCACTTTCGGCTGTCAAGGAGCCGAGGTATTTTTTATGCAAATGGAGTGCACATGCCCATTGGCTGCCTGTGGAAAACTCGATCGGAAATGAGAGGCGTCGAAAAAGAAAAACGGGAAACCTGACGGCTTCCCGTTTTTGATATCTTTTATCCCATCGCCAAATCAGCGCTTCGAGTACTGCGGACGACGACGCGCTTTTCGGCAACCGACCTTGCGGCGTTCCTTCTCGCGGGCGTCACGCGTGAGGAGCCCCTCGGTCTTGAGCGGCTTGCGCAGATCAGGATTCATCCGGATGAGTGCGCGGGCAATGCCGTGACGAACAGCGCCGGCCTGGCTGGAGCATCCACCGCCGATGACATTCGCGAAGACGTCGAATTTTCCGGCCGTTCCCGTAACGGAGAAGGGCTGATTCACGCGCATGTCGAGCGTGGGGCGCGCAAAATATTCCTTTGCCACCTTGCCGTTCACCGTGATCGCGCCTTCACCGGGGCGCAACCGAATGCGGGCGATGGAGGTCTTGCGCTTGCCCGTCGAGTTGAACTCGGTCCGCTTCTTTTCGCGTGCCGGTGCCGTGGTTTCAGTTGTGGTTGTGGTCTCGGTCATAGGATTATCCAACGTTCAGGGCCACCGGCTTCTGAGCAGCATGCGGATGCTCAGCACCGGGGTAGATTTTGAGTTTGGTCAACAATTGACGCGAAAGACGGTTCTTCGGAAGCATGCCCCAGACGGCATCGCGCAGGATGCGATCGGGATGCTTTTCGAGCTGCTTCTCAGCCGTGATGTCCTTGATGCCGCCCGGGAAGCCCGTATGATGATAGTAGTGCTTCCCCTTGAGCTTCTTTCCCGTAAACCGCACCTTGGCCGCATTGATGACGATGACAAAGTCGCCATTGTCGACGTTGGGCGTGTAGGTCGGCCGGTGCTTTCCGCGCAGGATCTCGGCGATTTGGGTCGCGGCGCGTCCAACGATGCGGTCGGTTGCATCGAAGAGCACCCAACTGCGATCGGCGTTTTCGGCATTAATCCAAGTGGTCTGTTTGTGGTCCATGGAGTACTCGCAACTGGTTGATTTAAAATGATAATTTGTTTTGTCTGTAAAGCCGCGGCACTCTATATGATCCGAGGGTATCGCGTCAAGGGAAAAGACCGCCGTTTACGAAGGACGATCGCGAACACCGTTCGCTGAGACGAAGGACGATCGATCCCTCCGGGATCTCGGACGAAGGTGTTTTTGCGTCCCTCGTCCCAGCGAGCAGCGCTCGCGGTCGTCTATCGCCCAAGGGAACGAAGTGAACGGTCGTCACTCAAGGCACCGGGGAGAGTTCGCGCAGGCGAGCGATGATGCCGGGGAGCTTCTCGAGGATGAAGTCGACATCCGCGTCCGTATTGTAGCGCGACAAGGAAAACCGGATCGAGCCGTGGGCGCGGGTGAAGGGGATGCCCATGGCCACGAGGACATGCGATGGATCGAGCGAGCCGGAGGTGCACGCACTCCCCGACGAGGCACAGATGCCGTATTCGTTCAGGAGGAGCAGGATTGCCTCGCCCTCGATCGCCTCGAAGCCGATGTTGGTCGTGTTGGGCAGGCGCATGGCGGGATCGCCCTGCCGAAAGGCACGGGGGATGGTCGTCAGGATCTCGTGCTCGAGCCGGTCGCGCAGGGCGGCCACACGGGTCTGTTCTTCATCCAGATGTTCGCCCGCCAGCGTGCAGGCACGACCCAGTCCGACGATGGAGGCGACGTTCTCCGTTCCGCCGCGTCGGCCGCGTTCCTGATGGCCGCCGCTGATGAGCGGTGTGAAGGGCGTGCCCTTGCGGACGAAGAGGGCGCCCACCCCCTTGGGGGCGTGCAGCTTGTGCCCGGACAGCGCCAGGTACGTGATGGGGACGCGGGCGAGGTCGATCGGAATCTTGCCGACCGCTTGGACGGCATCGACGTGTAGCGGGATGTGCCGCATGGCACAGAGCTCGGCGATGCGCTCGATCGGGAAGAGCACGCCGGTTTCGTTGTTCCCCCACATCACCGAGACGAGTGCCGTATTCGCGTCGAGCGCGTCTTCCAGTTCGTGCAGGTTCAGTCGCCCCTCAGTATCGACGGGGAGGAAGACGACATCATATCCCTTTTTCTGAAGCTCCTTCATCGGATTGAGCACGGCCGGGTGTTCCACCGCTGTGGTGATGATGCGGCTCTTGTTCGGTGCGGCGGCGAGTGCGGAATGGATCACCGTGTTGTCGGCCTCGGTGCCGCAGCTCATGAAGATGATTTCGCGCGGTTCGGCTCCGATGAGCGCAGCCGTGGCTTCGCGCGCGGCATCCACCGCGTGCATGACCTGCCCGCCGAAGGTGTGCATGCTCGAGGGGTTTCCCCACTGTTCGGCCAGATACGGGAGCATCGCCTCGATCACTTCGGGTGCCACGCGGGTGGTGGCGTTGTTGTCGACATAGACGGCTCTCACGCGTGCGCCTCCTCGACCCGGATGTCCGGCGCGACGAGTTTGTCGATCTCCTTCTCCACGAACTGCCGCATGGTCACCGATGAAGAGGGGCAGGTCGCGCAGGCGCCTTTGAGTCGGACCGTCACGATGTTCTGGTTGACGTCGACCAGCTCGATGTCGCCGCCATCGTGCTGGAGCGCGGGACGGATGCGCTCGTTGATGACCTCTTCGATCAGGTGGATCTTCTGGAGATTGGTCAATTCATGGGCGGAGCTCGCTTTGGATGCGCCCGTTGAATGCTTCGCCGGCAACGCATTCGAAGCGCCGGCTTCGTCCAGGATCTCCTGGATCTTTTCGTGACAGAGGCCGCATCCGCCGCCGGCCTTGGTGAAGTTCGTCACCTCTTCGATAGTCGTGAGGTTGTTTTCGCGGACGACGTCTCGGATTTCGGTATCGGTGACGCCGAAGCAGGTGCAGACCACCTCGCCCTCGAGTTGCTTTACGTCTTCCTCTTCACCCCGATAGTTGCGCACCGCCGCTTCGAGCGCTTCACGCCCGAGGACCGAGCAGTGCATCTTCTGATCGGGCAGTCCGCCCAGGTAATCGGCGATGTCTCGATTGGTGATGGTCAGCGCCTCTTCAATCGTCTTACCCTTGATCATCTCGGTGAGCGCTGAGCTCGAGGCGATGGCCGAGGCGCAGCCGAAGGTCTTGAACTTTGCATCACTGATGCGGCCCTCGTCGTCCAGTTTGAAGGAGAGGTGCAGCATGTCGCCGCAAGCCATCGAACCGACTTCACCCACGCCATCGGGGTTTTCGATTTCCCCCACGTTGCGGGGATGGAGGAAGTGATCGACCACGTTATCAGAATAGTTCCACATAATGACCTCGCATGCGCCGGGATCGCATCAGGGTGTTTCCGGCGCGGTGTTTTCCTCATCATTGAGCAGCGGCGCCAGCAGCGGTGAGATCTCCGCCCCATGGTGATGCAGACAATCCTCACAGCGACCGCGGCGCATCGGGGAACCGCAGGTGGCGCAGTCGGAGAGGATGTGCAGGACCTGTTCGATCTGTTCGATGCCTTCGCGATATTTTTGCAGCTTTTCCCGAAACTCAGCGCGGCGCTCCTGAAGGGCGGTGCGCAGATGGTCCACCGCCTCGCTTCCCGAAGTGAGCGTTTCAGGCTTGGTCAGCGTGCGGATCTGATCGAGGGAGAGTCCCAGGTCCTTGAAGCGCAGGATCATGCGCAGCAGATTGACATCGCGCTGAGAGTAGAGCCGAAAGCCGCCACCGCTGCGCGAGGGCGTGAGAAAGCCGAGCTCCTCATAATAGCGCAGCGTGCGCTGCGAGATCCCCAGCGTCTGAGCGATGTCGCCGATACGGTAAGTGTTTAACTTACTATCCATACCACCTTTATACCTAACGCTAACGTGAGGGTCAAGGGGGAAAAGGTGTTTTCCTGTCATTGCCCGACTTGATCGGGCAATCTCGGTTGATTTAAGGGATACTCCGGTCAAGCCGTAGGCGGATAAGATATGTGATTTTATTGTGCAAATAATGCCACTCAGGCCTTGCGGGCATATCCGGGCAGGGAGGCGTGCTGGAGTTTCACGGTGAAGATGTCGATCATCGATTGGGTATAGGAGAGGACGCTCGGGACGTAGTTCTGCGTCTCCTTGAACGGCGGGATCTTGTTGCCGTACTTTTCCACATTATGTTCGCCGGAATTGTAGCCCGCCAGCGCCAGCTCGATATCGCCGTCGAAGCGGTCCAGGAGCCAGCGGAGATATTTCGTGCCGCCCTCGACGTTCTGGGCGGGATCGAAGGAGTTTTTGACGCCGAAGCGCTTTGCCGTTCCCGGCATGAGTTGCATCAGGCCCCGTGCTCCGCAATGGGAGACAGCGCGGCTATTTCCACCTGATTCCTGTAGGATGACGCCACAGATCAGCTCGACCGGCACGTTGTGACGGCGAGCCGCTTGTTCGATTGTCGGCGCGAGATGGGCGAGCCGCTTGGCCTGCGTGTTCGTGATCTTGCGTCCGCGAGCCAGGCGCGGCGCTGGGCGGAGTTGAGCGGGTTCGACGCTGCGGTTGGAGGACTCATCGGCTTGGCGGAGGGTCTCTCTGCGCCCACGCTTTGGTTTTTCGGCAACACGATTGAGCTCTGAAGAGAAGGTCTCATTCGTCTTTTTGGCCGTTTTGCGGTACTCGACGTAGCGGTTATACCGCGATACGATCGCCTCGGCCTGAGCCGGATCGGCTGCTCTGTCTGGTTTTGACGTCTTCATAATACACGCCCCCTTACATAGATACTATCGGCAGGCAGGGGGGGTGAAGTTGCGCGGAGCGACGATATTATTCGTCTAATTCTTCTGGGGTGGCAAAGGGGCTTACAGGACCGCTATCCTCAACATCTTCCTCTTCAATATCAGAACCTTCTCGATCATCCCCTTCTGTTGTGGTTGAGGTGTCCTTGCTATCGCCCTGTAAAGTATCAGCTTTAGCGCCAGTTGCTGTCTGGGGCGTGATATAGAAGAAGCGCTGTTCCTTCAGCTCGCGCCGAGAGAGCTTATCCCGGATCGTGATCGTTACGGTATATCGCCCGGTCTGCGCGTTTTTCGGGAGCGAGATGTTGTTTTCAAAGCGAATCATGCCAGGTTGATCCAGATCCTTCCTGAAATCATTCACATTTTCCAGCTTGAGGCCGACCGAATTGTCCGGATAGCGGATCGAGAGATCCTCCTGCAGCCAGACCTGGGTCTGTTCACGGGAGAAGCCGTTCACATCAAAGACCAGATAGAGCATCTCGCCCGGTTGAAAGATGGAGGGGCGCCGGGGGGAATCGGGATTGCCGACGGCAAAGCTGAAGTTCTTGATCACCAGGTGCGCCGGGCCGCTGGGGGCCTTCCGTGCCTGCATGCCACGGATGTCGATCGAGGGGAGGAAGTTGACCTCGAAATCGGAGGAGAGGAGGCTGTCTCGGTTCTGCAGGCCCGCTGAGGCGATGGCCAAGGAGATGAGGATGATGCCGGCCAGGCCGACGAGCCCGCGCCATTCCCGCGGGACGCGTACGACCACGGTTCCCGCGGCGGAATCGCCCGGTCGTTGTTTGCGCTGGCCGAACAGGCTCGTGAGGAATCCGAAGGGGTTGGTGTCGATGATGCGCCAGATGGTTCGAACCGTCGCGCCGGGCAGATCGACGGCGGTGCCGTCCTCATGGCAGACGGCCAGCCCGAAGAGCCATTTTCCGGGGCTGGTCTTGGTGAACCACTCCGGCATGATGAAAAAGAGGCCCAGGGCGATCGGCGCGAGCACCAGGAGCAGCATGCTGACCAGCGGCTCCTCCGGGTTGAGCAGCAGCGCCAGGCCGCCGGCAAAGGCAGCGAAGAGCGCGAGATCGACGAGAAAGGCGAGCGTGCGCCGACAGGTGCTGGCGATGATGTCGAGCGAGAGGGCATATTGGCGCGGCGCTCGCGTGAGCGTGCGCAACACGATCGTGCCACCGAGCAGATCGCCAATGCGTCGGTGCCATGAAGACCATTCCATCATCGCCGCAACGATCAGGATCGGAAAGAGGAGCAGATCGATCGGGCGCAGGAGGTTGCGGATGAGTGCGGAGAGAAACGAAGGGGGCGAGCCGTCCACGCTGCGGATCGAGAGTCGACAGAAGAGTTTGCCGATGCTCGCCGAAAAGATGAATTCCGGCAGTACGAACCAGAGCAGGGCCAGGAGCAGGAAGATGCCGTTGAAGATCAGGCCGCTCATGCCGGCAGCGGGAATGGGACCGGCGGCGACGCCGAAGGCGATCACGCGATAGACGAGCATGAGTCCCCAGTAGAGGACATAGAGAAAGGTCGCATCGATGAGCAGCGCTACGAAACGATCGCGCAGGCTCGCGATCATGGGGCCGGATCGTTCCGCCTCCTGCATGCCCCCGCCGAGTCGGGGAGGCGAGTCATCCATCTGCGTGGCGGAAATGTCTTCGTCGAAGATCTGGTCGATGTCTCCGACGTCGATCAGATCGGTGGAATCGATGGGTCTGCGTTCATCTGCCATGATCGTGACCTCGCGTTAGTCAGGGTTTCCCCGGCAATAGCGCCGGGCGAAGGGGACGTCGTCGGTGATGATGCCATCGACGTCCATGGCCATGCATCGGTCCAGCTCGGCCGGTGTGTTGGCGGTCCAGGCGTGCACGGCGCATTCCCGTCGACGCATATGCGACACCAGCCCCGGCGTCAGCGTGCGCACCGATGGATGCAGGGCTGTAAACCCGGTCAATTTAGCAAAAAGGCGCGTACGGCAAAAGGAAAAAGCCCGGCGCTTGAAGATGAGGGCGCGCGCCAGTTGTGGATGGCGTTTTTTGAGCTGCATGAGCAAGCGTACGTTCGAGGAGGAGAGCATCACCCCTCCGCGAAAGCGAAAGTCGGCGAGGATGCCGCCGATGAGTTCGGCGGCGCTGGCGATGAGGCCGGGCTGCGCCTTGATCTCGATGATGGTGAGGATCTCGTGGCGACAGAGGAGTTCGAGCGCCTCGGTGAGCGTCGGCATGGTGATCCCGGCGGTCGCCGTGCTGAAGTGGCTGCCGACGTCGAGTGCATGAACCGTGGCGAATGGCGTTTGATGAAGATAGCCGCGATAGTGGGTGAGGCGTGAGAGGTCGTCGTTGTGGCTGAGCACGGGAACGCGATCGCCCGTCAGCATGACGTCGATCTCGACGCCGTCGGCTCCGATGGCGAGCGCGCGCTCGAGGGCCGGCAGCGTATTTTCCGGCGCTTCGCGACAGGCGCCGCGGTGGGCGATGATCAGCGGAACCCGCCGGGGAAGCGAGACATCGGTGAGGGAGGTAAAATTGAGTTTATCCATACGCATGGTCGTATAGCACGCATAGAGGGGGATGTCGATTTTGCAGGAGGCGATGATTACGGATTCATATTCCCCGTCGCATACTGCCAGATCGCCATGGCGGCGATGGCGGCCGTCTCCACGCGCAGGATCTGGGGGCCGAGTCCTACGGTGATGATCTCCGCCTCATGCGCCCGATCGACCTCTTCGGGCGTGAAGCCGCCCTCCGGTCCGACGATGATGAGGGCCTCGCCCGCTGGTTCATCGCACGCATCGGTGAGGATCTCCTTGAGTCCGCGCGTCTGCTCGCCTTCATAGAAGAGGATGGCTCGGTCGCGTGCTCCTCCTCGTTCGCAGAGGGTGTCGAAATCGATCGTCGCCTCGATGGTCGGCGGCACGGGGAGCCCCGACTGCTTGGCCGCTTCGACGGCGATGCGCTGCCAGCGCGCCAGCTTGCGCGTATCGGGGACGACCGCGGAAGTCCGCTGTGACGTGAAGGGGAGGATGCGCCGGCAGCCGAGTTCGACGACTTTCTGGAGCGCCCACTCGAATCGGTCGGCCTTGATAATCGCCAGGGCGAGGATCGGGGGCGACGGGCCCTTGCGTGCGGGGAGCAGATGATCGACCTGCACGCAGACGCTCGAGGGGGTGGCGGCGATAATCGTCGTGCGAAACTGTCGCCCCGTGGCATCGGCCAGGACGATCCAATCGCCGGCGACGAGTCGCAGCGAGCTCGCCACATGACGCGCGTCGGCTCCCCGAAGCGTCACCTCCGTGCCGACGGTCAGTTCTTCATCAACAAAAAATTGCGGCATGAACTCTCCTGAGATTTCATTCATGTATAAGGTGTCATTCCCGTGAAAACGGGAATCTCGCTTTTCATAATAGATCGAGATCCCCGCGTTCGCGGGGATGACAACGTCAGCGCTCGATGGCGCCGCTCGAGGTGATTCCCGGATGTCACCGATGAAACACCAAACAACTCCACTCCTCGCGCTGTGTCTTCGTTGCAAGCGTCAACGGTGGGGCGAATGCTTCGGCGAGGTCCTCCTCCTGGTCGTTGGTGATGCCGGAGAGGATGAGGGTGCCGCCGGGTGCCACCCGTTCGAGCAGGGCATCGCGCAGGCCCAGGAGCGGTCTCAAAAGGATATTGGCGACGACGAGGTCGAAGGTGCCATCGATCGAGGTGAAATCCAATCCGGTCTCGATGTCGGCGCAGCCATTGATGGCAAAGTTCTCGCGGGCGACGGTCAGCGCATCGGGGTCGTTCTCCACGCCGGCGATGCGGCTGATGCCGAGCGCCCGACCGACCAGGGAGAGGATGCCGCTGCCGGTGCCGACGTCGAGGAGCGAATCGATCCCGCCCTCCTCTCGCTTCGTCGCGATCGCCTCAGCACAGAGGCGCGTGGTCGGATGGATGCCCGTTCCGAAGGCCATGCCGGGGTCGAGCGTGATGACGTGGGCCTCTCTCGGATTGTCCGGCGCTTCCCAACTCGGGGCGATGATGATCCCCGGCGCGATCTCGAAGGGATGGAACCACTGCCGCCACTTTTCACGCCAGTCGTCGAGGTCGGCGGTGTCGAGGCTCAGCGCCAGCGGCCGGATCTTCCAGGCAGAGAGCATCTCTCGGATGCGCCCCTCGATGGTGCCGATCTCCTCGACGGCCGGATCGAAGTAGGCCAACAGGCGAATGCGTTCATCCTTCGCACTCTCATCGACCTCGATGCCGTTGCAGTCGAGTTCGGCGATGAGGGCACTGGCCGATTCGGCATCGGAGGGGGCCACGGTCAACGCGAGAATATTCCATATCTTTGACATGGTTCCTCTTCATCATAAATTGACCCGCGCGTCCAGCGTGTGGTAATCACTCGTGAGATAGTGAGATGGCTGAATAGCGAGATAGCTCATTCGTGAGATAGTGAGATCGTGAGATGGCTGAATCGCTTGATGGCTTTTGGTTTTAGCCATTAAGCCATTAAGCCATTAAGCCATTAAGCCATCTCACTATTGAGCTATCTCGCCATCTCACCAGAGGCAAACATGATCTTCACCTGTCCGCATTGCCAAAAGCAGTTTCAATCCGATTCCGCCGGGATCGTCACGTGTCCCTCCTGCAACGGTCAGGTGCGCGTGGAGATTCCGGTGGAGGAGGGGTGTGCGTGGGATCGGGAAGAGCGTGCCAACTGGGTGGGCGCCTTCATCGAGACGGCCAAGCGTTCCTTCATGCAGCCAGAGCTCTTCTTTCGTGAGGTCGCGGGACGCTCCGATTGGAAGCGCCCCCTCATCTATGCGCTGATCGTGGCCTTCATCGTCTTTCTGGCAGCGGCCGCGTATCAGGTTGGATTTCAATCGCTGGCCATGAGCGTGGAGATGGGCAATGCCGTTCGCAAGAGCATGTCGCCGATCTTTGCCTTCTCCTTTCCGCTGGCGCTGATTCTCATCCTGGCCTTCTCCCTGGTCTTCGTCCCCATCTTCGCCACGCTCGCGCTCTTGGCGCAGGCGGGCATCTATCACCTCTGCCTCATGCTCCTGGGCGCGGCCAGACGGCCCTTCGTCTCGACGTTTCGCGTGTCGTGCTACGCCACCGGCCCGCAGTTGCTCCAAATCATTCCGATCCTCGGCGCGCTCGCCGCCTGGGTCTGGCAGGTGGTCCTGATCATCATCGGCATCAAGGTGACACACGAGACGACGTATGGGCGGGCGATCCTGGCCGTCTTTCTCCCCACGATGATCTGTTGTGGCGCGATCTTTCTCTTTGGGATGATGATTGCGGGGGGGATATTTGCTGCGGCTGTCACCGGCGCGCATTGACGAGGGGTATTCATGTCGACAGCGGACAAACGGGCGATCGGCATCGATCTCGGTGCGACCAATTTCAAGGCGGGGCTCGTCGATGGCAGCGGGAACGTTTTGACGCAACGTGCGGTTGCGATCACCGACCGTTCCGCCGATGGCGTCATCGCGCTCATGGCGCGCGAGGTGCGCGCGCTGGCCGATGGATCGGATCCGGCGCCCATCGCCGTCGGGTGCGGTGTCCCGGGGATCGTCAATATCGATGCGGGGATGCTTCTGCTCTCCCCCAATTTTCCGGACTGGGAGAATGAATGCATCCGGGAACGCATTGCGCAGGCCACAGAACTCCCCGTCATCCTCGACAACGATGCCAACATGCACGCCCTGGGTGAGCAACGCTGTGGAGCGGGGCGCGGCTGTCACAACATGGTTCTGCTCACCCTCGGGACCGGTATTGGAGGCGGTCTCGTTTTGAATGGAAATGTATTTCACGGCGAGGCGGGTTTTGCCGGAGAGGTTGGGCATATGGTCGTCGAGCCGGAGGGCGTCTCCTGCGGGCTTCCGTGGAAGGGGGGCTGGGAGAACTATGCCGCCTCTCGGGCCTTTCGCGTGCATGCCGAGGCGCTTCCGGAAAAGGAGCGCGAGGCGTTTCTCACGCGTGCTGGGGTTACGCTCGACGGTCTCACGCCGAAGGTGGCGGCCGATCGGGCCCGATTGGGGGATGAGATCGCGCTGCAGCTCTGGAACGCCTTCGGACGCTATCTCGGTATCGGTATCGCCAATCTCGTCAATGTGCTCGGGGTCACGACCTTCGTCATCGGCGGGGGAATCGCGATCTCCTACGATCTCTTCATCGATGCCACGCGCGAGGAGGTCGCCTGGCACACCTATCCGCAGAATGTGGAACGCCTCACCATTGTGCCCGCCCAGCTCGGCGGCAGCGCCGGCATCGTCGGCGCCGCCCTGGAAGCCTTGTCTGTCATCAGCTGAGTTTCTACGGGGTGGTAAATCCCTTCAATCGCAACTCCGTCAAAATATCGACAGCCAGTGGGTCAGAACCGGCGCTCAAGAGTGCGGCCTTGAGCGACTCCGCGCCTTTCCACGTCGGCTGAAAGAGGATCACGCGCGGACTCGGGACGGGTTTCGATTGCTCGATCACCGTGAGCGATTTAGCCCAGTCCGCGCTGATGCGGGCAAGCGTTGCGGCCTCGGCGGGCGTGAGAATCGCCGCGGCGGTTTTCGATCCGTCGGCGATCTTCTTGAGGAGGAAGATCATCTGCGGTGTCTGCTCGATCTTCGCATCAGCAGCGATCTTCGGAAAGAGGTGTGTGCGCACAAAGATGTTGGAAAGCGGTTCGCTCGAGAGGATCGGCGCTCCGGTCGGCAGCGTCTTTCCCTTCGTCACGAGTGCATACTGCTGTGTCGTCTTTCCTCCCGGAAGCGGAAGCGTGGCCATCCAGACGGATGCCTTTGCCAGTTCCCCTTTATGCTGCGCCCACGCCGGGAAGCTCACGATTCCCACGACGGGGCTCATGCGCTGGATGTATCCCAACCCATCCTGCACCGTGTTGAAGTAGCGGCCTTCGAGTGTGATCGGGTCGACCTTCGTATCGATGTAATCCAAAAAAAGATCGAGCACCGGCTGTGCCTCGGAGGTCGAGCCCGCCTCGCCCGGATACCAGAAGACGATCCGGTCAGCGGCAAAGGTCGTTGCGGCGCTGATGAGAACGAAGATGGTGATGAGAAGTGATGTGATTCGTTTCATGGCGTTTCCCCCAGATGATTCCAATTCCATAGCGATTTCAGGGAGAAAGCGCAAGTGCCGACCAGGGTGAAGTGGGTATTACGCGACATTATTTTGACGCTCATTGGCACAGTGTGTGCAATAAATAGGCTGTCGTACAGAAAAGGACTGTCTACCACATGGGGGTCGTTATGAAGACCAATCGCATCCATCTCTCAATGATCGTTCTCATCACATTCATGGCGGTGCTCTGCTGGTCGCCGGGTCTGCGGGCGCAAACGCAAGAAGAGCCAGCTTGTGCCGATGTGATCAGTGCTGGATACGATCATAGCTTAGCACTTAAAAATGGAACAGTTTATGCTTGGGGAAAAAATGATTATGGTCAGCTTGGTGACGGAGGAAGATCTAGTAGTCGTGTGCCTGTTCAGGTGGCAAATTTACATAATGTCATAGCTATATCTGCTGGAAGTGGCCATAGCCTGGCTCTCACGGAGGGGGGGATTGTCTATGCGTGGGGAAGGAATGATCATGGCCAGCTTGGTAACGGTGGGAGGGTTAATAGTCGTGTGCCTTTTCAGGTGGCAGATTTAAATAATGTTATAGCTATATCTGCGGGTGGTTATGATAGTTTAGCTCTTACAGAAGATGGTACGGTGTATGTGTGGGGGAATAATGTTCCTCGTGGTCAGGTTGGAGGCAGTAGTAATGTACCAGTTCAGGTGCAAGGTTTAAGTAATATTACAGCTATATCGACTGGAGGAAATCATAGTCTAGTTCTCACAGAAGGTGGGCTTGTCTATGCGTGGGGATTTAACGAATATGGTCAGCTTGGGAATGGGTTGAGCAGTACGAGTCATGTGCCAGTTCAGGTGCAGGGTTCAGATGGAGATGGCGCATTAAGCGGCATAGTAGCTATATCTGTTGGTAGGCAGCATAGTTTAGCGCTTGCAGAAAATGGTGATGTTTATGCGTGGGGATATAATGAGTATGGTCAACTTGGGAATAATTCAATAACTGATAGTTATCTTCCTGTTCGGGTGCCAGGTTTAACAGGTATTAAAGTGATATCTACTAAGAAGCACCATAGCCTGGCGATGAGCAATGATGGTAGTGTCTATGCGTGGGGAGATAATGAATATGGCCAGCTTGGTGTTGGAGGGAGTTCTAATGGTCTTGTGCCTATTCAGGTAGTGGATTTAGATAGTATTAGAGCTCTGTCGGCTGGAGGAGGTCATGGTCTTGCTCTTAAGCATGATGGTAGCGTCTATGCGTGGGGATTTAATTATTTTGGTCAGCTCGGTGATGGAACAAATTACAACAGGATGACTCCAGTACAAGTTGATGGTTTAGCCGAAGTTGCTTGCGCTCAAGAGGAGTGCGTTTCGAGTGAAGAGATTTGTGATGAAATCGACAATGATTGTGACGGGTCCATAGATGAAGATGGTGTGTGTGACGTAGTGGAAGAATCGGATTGCGAAGGCGTGGTCAGTGCTGGAGATAATCATAGCTTGGTGCTTAAGGAGAGTAGCGTTTATGCGTGGGGCAAGAATGAGTTTGGTCAACTCGGTATCAACTCGACATCGGATAGTTATATTCCAGTTTCAGTGATTGGGCTTAATGGAGCTGGTTCGCTGACAAACATGAGCGCTGTGTCAGCTGGATATGAGCACAGTCTAGCGCTTGGTCGGGATGAGAAGGTTTATGCATGGGGAAGGAATGATAGTGGTCAACTTGGTATCAATTCGGGAAGTGATAGTCATATTCCAGTTCAGGTGCAAGGCTTAAACAATATTATGTCTATATCTGCTGGTGGTTCTCACAGTTTAGCTCTCACAAAAGATGGCAAGGTCTATGCATGGGGAAGTAATGGCAATGGTCAGCTTGGGCGCAACACTGAAAATGATGGCAATGTTCCTGTGCAAGTGGAGAGCTTGCCTCGTATTAAAGCTATATCTGCTGGATATCGGTATAGCCTCGCACTTGCAGATACGGGTGAGATTTATGCGTGGGGGATGAATCGCTCCGGTCAGCTTGGTAACAATTCGTCAAGTGATAGTAGTGAACCTGTTCGGGTGCAAGGATTGAGTAATATTAAAGCTATATCTACTGCATCTCATCACAGTCTCGCACTTACAGATACGGGTGAAGTTTATGCGTGGGGAGAGAATGAAAACGGTCAGATTGGTGATGGTACGACAAGTGATCGTCATGTACCCGTTCAGGTGCAAGGATTAAGGAATATTAAAGCTGTATCTGCTGGAAGTGTGTATAGTTTAGCGCTTACAGGAGATGGCGACCTCTATGCGTGGGGGGATAACCAGGCGGGTCAGTTTGGAAATGGTTCGTATACCAGCAGCACTGTACCTATTCGGTCGCAAGATGTGGATGACATTAAAGCGGTATTTGCAGGGAATTTGTACGTCTTAGCGCTTACAGATAATGGCAGAATCGATGCCTGGGGGAATAATGATTCTGGTGAGCTTGGGAATGATTCTACAAGTGACAGTAATAGACCAGTTCCTGTTCATGACCTCGATGGTATAACGTGTGAAGAAGAAGAATGTATTTCATCAGAGGAAACGTGCGATGGAATCGATAATGATTGTGATGGCGAGGTCGATGAAGATTTCAGTGTTGGTGAATCATGTACCGTTGGGGAGGATGTGTGTGCCGTTACAGGACGCTATGTTTGCAACACAGAAGGGAACGGCGTCATCTGTGACGCTCAAGCGCTGGAACTACTAGTCGATGATATGAGTTGCGGAAGTGGTCCGTGCGTTGGGCAAAAGAGACGACAACGTTGTGGTTCCGCTGGCACGTGGAGCGAGTGGAGTAGCTGTAACAGCGAAGGCCGCCCTGCAGGCGACTGTTCTGCGGGAGAGGGGGCATGTCAGGTGGCCGGGAAACGTATCTGTAGTGCGGCCGGAACGCCTATCTGTAATGCACAGCCCGCCGATGGAACTGCTGAAACCTGTGATGGCGTGGACAACGACTGTGATGGGACGGTTGACCTCGATGCCGAGGGGAATCCATTGCAGCAAGCGTGTTCCAAAGCCTGCGGTGATGCTTCGCGCGGGGGAACGCGGTACTGCTCGAATGGCACCTATGGGGAGTGTCTCGTCTATAGCAGTGCAGAGGTCTGTAACGGACTGGACGACGACTGCGACGGCGTAATCGATAACGATGTTACCGATCCCGAAGCGGGAAAGACCTGCGGGAATCTTGCCGCACGAACGGTGTATCAGTGTGTCGATGGAGAACTGGTGTGTGGTACCGGCAAGCCGGATGTTGATGAATGCACGCCGACGGGGCCAGAGATTTGCGATGGCATCGACAATGATTGCATGGGTGGAATTGATGATGGATGGCCGAGGTCCTATCGCAATCAGTGCAAGATTGATGGTGAAGTGAGGTGCGTCGATGGAAGGGAAGTGCACATCCTGGATTACGATTGCCCCTATTTCACGAGGCCGCAGTGTCAACCTCGCTCGTATTGGACCGGTGGGACGATGAGTTGCATCGCGTGCAACGAAGCGCAGGCGGAAAGCGATCCGGCGTGTCGAGGCGGCAGCGCTGAGTTCGTGCGATGCGCACAGCAGAAGGCACTGTTGAGCATCAATAATTATCAGTCTGCAACCACTGTCTCGCTGATCGATGAACGGTATCGTATTCGATTGCTCAAGTATGCAGAGGGGGCTCGGGGATCTTCCTCAGCAAGAGTTGAGGTGAGGGCTCTTGAGGGTGGTGACAGGGCTGTTATCGTTCTGCAAAAGGGTCAGACAACGACGGCAATTGCTCGCCATAAGCTCTGCGTGACATTCGAGGGCGTCCGGAATGGCATGGCGGCCTTCAATGTGAAGCGCGGATACTGTTGTGGGAGTCAGGGGGCAGTAAAACCCGGAATCGTGGACAGGGTCTATAAGCGCATGCGCGGCTTGTTCCGATGACAGCTCACTCCTTCCGCCGGTAAAAATCCGCGTCGTGGAAGCGGCCTTCGAGGGTGTAGTGTTGTTCGAGATAGTGGGCCAGTTGCGGGTATTGCGCGATCGGATATTTGCCGTAGTCGTGATAGTTGCCCGGTGACGTGTCGATGATGTAGCGCGGTTTATTCTTCTGCAAGTCGTCGAAGAGCATGTCCCACGCCCCCTTGGTGGCATAGGGCTTGGTGTCGAAGAGGGGATCCTGCGCGGTGGGTGAGCCCGGGATGCGACCCGTGAGCCAGTCGCTCCAGAGAAAGCGCGAGGCGGGACGTCGCTCGGCGAAGAAGTAGATCGGTGTGGCAAATCCCCAGACAAAGATCGTCTCATCCGGTTTTGTGTTGGCGTGCACATATCCTGCAAGCGGGCGATAGAGTTCCGCATTATCTTCCTTGAGGTTCGTGTAGATGGCATCGGCATGAAGCCGTGCGAGAAAGAAGCCCGTGGCGGGGACGACGATCGCCAGCGTGATGATTCCGGCCAACACGCGACGACGCCAGAGAGTCTTCGAGCGTCTGGTGATGAGCCGATCGAGCGGACGCGAGGCCAGGATGCACAGTGGCGGCAGCAGTTGGATGAAATAGTGCCCGAAGAACCGACCGCCGATGAGGACCGGGATGATCGAGATGAGGAACCAGAAGAGAATGAGAAACTCCTCCAGGCGGCGCTTGCTGTGATGCTTCGGATGATGGAGGTGCGAGGCCAGTGAGATGATCTCGCGCACGCCGAAGACCCAGATGAGCGCGGTCGATGCGACGAATGCGCCGCCGCGCACGAGCAGGCGATGCCCGAAGTCGGTGGTCGTAGATCCCGCGTCGATATAGGCGGCCGATCCCCCCAGCGACCAGAAGAGAAACTCGTCCCAGACGCCGACGCTGCTCAGGTAGACCATGAAGGCGAGCCCCACGACGACCCCGGCGAGTGTGAAAACGAGAAACGGGTAGAAGCGCAGACGTTCTTTCTCGTGGCGGAAATAGATAGGGGAGAAGATGAGAAAATAGAAGGCGATGATGAAGAGATTGATCCCCGCCTGATATTTGAAGAGGCACGCCACGCCGAAGAGCAACCCCGCGGCCACGAGCGAGCGATCATGGCGTCGATCCTCCCAGATGACGACGTGAAAGATGCTCATCGCTAGCGGCAGCATCATGATGATGGTGATCGAGGTCGAGATGAATTTTGGAATGTAACAGGTCGAGAAAATCGCGTAGAGAAAGGCAGCGATCCAGCCTGCGCGAATCGTTCCGGTCCGTCGTCCGATGCGGAAGATATAGATCGCGGTCAGCCAGACGACGAGTGCGGTGACCAGATGCACGGCGATCATGTTGTTGCGACCGAAGAGGGCGAAGATCGCCGCGAAGAAGGCGTAGATCCCCAAGGGTTTGGTGTCCACCGAGGCCAGATAGGGGAGCCCCCCGTCGAGCAGGGTGCCCGCAAACCCTGCGAACTGGGATTCATCCACATCGATGATCGGCGTCCAAAAGGCGGGAAGGCGCAGGAGCATGACGACCAGGAGCAGGATTGCCGCCATGAGATATCGGTTGAGGTGTTGGGTCATCTTGGTGAAGCATATCGCGGAAATCGGGGGAATTTGTCAAGCAGCGTTCGCGGATCGAAGTGCAGCGAACTCGCTGAAAATGCTTTGCTTTTGACACGCATCCGGGCCTGTGATAGCCGCCCAGTGCAGTGTCGGGTTGGTGTCATTCCCGCGGAGGCGGGAATCTCGATGATCACGAAACACCGAGGTCCCCGTTTTCACGGGGATGACAATCCAAGGGGTGTCATTCCCGTGAACGCGGGAATCTCGATTGAGATCTTCACGAGCGAGATCCCCGTTTTCACGGGGATGACAATCCAAGGGGTGTCATTCCCGCGGAGGCGGGAATCTCGATGGTTACGAAACACCGAGAAGGGACGTTTATCATGTCACGAGACAATATCGTCGATACCAGCACGCGGCCCTTCGACATCTCCGTCGTCGTTCCGTTTCTCAACGAACGGGAGAATCTGCGCCAGGTCCATGAAGAGGTCTGCGCTGCGCTCGACCCCACCGGAAAATCCTTCGAGATCGTCTTCGTCGACGATGGCTCCACCGACGGCAGCTCTGCCCTCATCCGGGAGCTGGCCGAGAAGGACGAGCGGGTGAAGCTCGTGCAGTTCACGCGCAACTTCGGCCAGACAGCCGCCATGGCCGCGGGCTTCAAGCACGCGCAGGGGCGCATCTATATCGCCATGGATGCCGACAACCAGAACGACCCGGCCGATATTCCACGCTTGCTGGCCAGGCTCGACGAGGGGTTCGATGTCGCCAGCGGCTGGCGCAAGGATCGCAAGGACAAGCTCGTCACGCGCCGCATCCCGTCGCAGATCGCCAACCGGCTCCTCTCCTGGGTGACGGGCGTGCACCTGAACGACTATGGCTGTTCGCTCAAGGCCTATCGCGCCGAATACATCGATTCCATCGATCTCTATGGCGAGATGCACCGTTTCATCCCGGCCTATGCGCACATGGCTGGCGCGCGCGTCGTGGAGCTGCCGGTGAACCATCGCGCCCGAACGCGCGGCACGTCGAAGTATGGGCTGACGCGCGTCTTCAAGGTCCTCATGGACCTGATGACGGTGAAGTTCCTCTTCAGTTTTGCCAAGAAGCCGAGTTATCTCTTCGGCGGCGTGGGTTCCGTGCTCTGTATAGCAGGGGTACTCTCTGCCATCGAGGTGATCGTCGAGAAGCTGGTGGCCGGCACCTACGCCCACAAAAACCCGTTCCTGCTCCTGGCCGTCTTTCTCTTCTTTCTGGGCGTGCAGCTCGTCCTCATGGGGCTCATCGCCGAACTTCTGGTGCGCACCTACCACGAGTCCCAGGGCAAGGCGACGTATCTGGTGAAGAAGACGATCAACATTGAAAGGGTGTAGCATTGTGGTTTTGTGAGATCGTTGAATCGATTGAGCGATCTCACCATCTCGCAATCTTGCCATCTCACGAACTATGTGTGGAATCTGCGGTATCATCCATCATGATTTATCGCGCCCCGTCGATCGCGAGGTCCTCGCGGCGATGAACCGGACGCTCGTGCGCCGTGGTCCCGATGACGAAGGTTTTTTTCTCGATCAGGGCGCGGGGCTTGCCATGCGGCGCCTGTCCATCATCGATGTGAGCGGCGGTCAGCAGCCGATGATCTCCGAAGACGGCAGCATCGTCGCCGTCTGCAACGGAGAACTCTACAACTTTCAATCCATTCGCGAAGAACTTGAAGCGAAGGGGCACGTCTTCACGACGCGCTCGGACGCGGAGATCCTGCCGCACCTCTATGAGGAGGAGGGCGCCGATTTCGTCGCGCGTTTGAACGGCATGTTTGGGCTCGCCCTCTGGGATAAGCGCACGCGCACGCTGCTCATCGCGCGCGACCGCATGGGCCAGAAGCCGCTCTACTGGACGCAGCAGGAGGGGCGCTTCCTCTTTGGGTCGGAACTGAAAGCAATACTCGCGCATCCGAGCGTCGATCGATCGGTCGATCGCGCAAATCTCGCAAAATATCTGGCGTATGAATACGTTCCCGCGCCGCACACGATCTGCGAGGGGATCTTCAAGCTCGAACCCGGGCAGCTGCTCGTCCTGCGCGACGGGGTGATCAGCACGCGTTTCTATTGGGACGTGCCCACCGGATACGAAGCGCATGGCATCACGGTGGACGAGGCAGCCGAGGAGCTCACACGCCTCATGGCGCTCTCGGTTCAGCGTCGGCTCCTCTCGGACGTGCCGTTGGGTCTCTTTCTCTCCGGCGGGCTGGATTCATCGAGCATCTGCGCGATGATGGCGCGCTTCATGCCCCCTCAGGACATCAAGTCCTTTTCGATCGCCTTCTCGGAAAAATCCTTCGATGAATCGAGCTTCGCGCGCCAGGTCGCCGAACACTTCGGCACCGATCATCGCGAGCGCACGGTGACGCCCGCCGAGTTGCAGGGGTTGCTCCCCGAGGTGATGGCATTCCTCGACGAACCGCTCGGCGATGCCTCGATCATCCCGACGTTTGCGTTGGCGCGCTTCACCCGCGAGCATGTGACCGTGGCGCTCGGCGGCGATGGGGGCGATGAACTCTTCGCAGGCTATCCCACGTTTCAGGCGGAAAAGTATGCGGCGACGTATCGAAGGTTGCCTGCATTTCTGCGTCGCGGATGCATCGAGCCGATCGCGCGTCGACTTCCCGTCTCCGACGAGAACATCAGCTTCGACTTCAAGGTGAAGCAGTTTCTCAAAGGGGCGAACATCGAAGCAATGGCGCGACACTTTTTCTGGATGGGATCGTTCGCGCCGGCCGAACAGGCCACATTGCTCGCCTTCGATCCGCATGCGGATATCTTCGACGATTTGGGTAACATCGAACGTCGTGCGCTGACCGCATCGCCGGGAAATCGGCTGCTCTATGCCTATATGAAGCTCTATCTCGCCGAGGATATCCTCACCAAGGTCGATCGCGCCTCCATGGGGTGTTCGCTCGAGGCGCGCGCGCCGTTCCTCGATCATGAGGTGGTTGAATTCGTGGCGCGACTCCCCTATGCCTTTAAACTGCACGGCACGACGATGAAATATCTATTGAAGAAGGCCATGGATCCGCTGCTGCCGAAGGGGATCGCGCATCGCTCCAAGAAGGGGTTTGGCATTCCGGTTGCGAAGTGGGTCAAGGGGCCGCTGAAATCGATGGTCTGCGATCTCTTTGCACCGGACAAGATTCGCCGCGAAGGCTTTTTCCGCCCCGAAGCGATCGCGAGTCTGCTCGACGATCACTTTGCGGGTCGCGTGGACAATCGCAAGAAGATCTGGACGCTGCTGATCTTCGAACAGTGGCTCGAGCGGTGGGGATGAAAAGGGAGAACATGCGTTTGTCATTCCCGAGGGTTAATCGGGGGTGATGGAACTGTTTTTTGTCATTCCCGCGAAGGCGGGAATCTCGATTTTCGAGTCACGTCGAGATTCCCGATTCCTCGGGAATGACAGCAAAAACCAGTTTCCGGACAGGTTCGACACACTATACGAGGACCATCATGACCGAAATGACCTACGATCCAAAGACCATCGAACCCAAGTGGCAGAAGCATTGGGAGGAGTCGGGCGCGTTTGCCGTCGACGAGGAGCCGGGGAAGGAGAAGTACTACCTCCTCGAGATGCTGCCATATCCGTCCGGGCGCATCCACATGGGGCATGTGCGCAACTATACCATCGGCGATGTCGCCGCGCGCTTTCGCATGATGGAGGGCGTGAAGGTGCTCCATCCGATGGGCTGGGACGCCTTTGGCATGCCCGCGGAGAACGCCGCCATCAAGCACAACGTACATCCGGCGCAGTGGACACATGAGAATATCGACACGATGCGCGCGCAGCTCAAACGCCTGGGGCTCTCCTACGATTGGAGCCGCGAGTTCGCCACGTGCGATCCCGACTATTATCGATGGGAACAGCTCGTCTTCACCAAACTCTTCGAGCGGGGAGCAGCCTATAAGAAGGAGTCGCCGATCAACTGGTGCCCGACCTGCAATACGGTCCTGGCCAACGAGCAGGTCGAGGGCGGGCAGTGTTGGCGCTGCGATTCGCAGGTGGAGATGCGCTCGATGTCGCAGTGGTATCTGCGCATCACCGACTATGCCGAGGAGCTGCTCGCCGACATCGATGACAAACTCGAGGGCTGGCCCGAGCGCGTGCGCACGATGCAGCGCGAGTGGATCGGCAAGAGCCATGGCGCCAACATCGATTTTGCGATCGACGGAAGCGAGGAGAAGATCCGCGTCTTCACCACGCGCCCCGACACGCTCTTCGGCGCCACGTTCATGAGCCTGGCCTGCACGCATCCGATGGTGCGCGCGCTGGCCAAGGCCAACGGGCAGGAGGAGGCGATCGAGGCGTTCATCGCGCGGACCGCGAAGATCGATCACCAGGCATGGCTCGAGGGGAGCTACGAAAAAGACGGCGTCTTCACCGGCGCGTACTGTATCAACCCCGTCACCGGATGGAAGATGCCGGTCTATGCCGCCAACTTCGTCCTGATGGAATACGGCACGGGTGCGGTCATGGCGGTTCCGGCACATGACCAGCGCGACTTCGAGTTTGCGAAAAAGTACGGCCTCGACATCAAGGTGGTCATCCAGCCGGATGGCGAGGCGCTCGATGCGAAGACGATGACGGCGGCCTGGGAGGGCGAGGGCGTCCTCGTCGAGTCGGGCGATTTTACCGGCATGCCGAACCGAAAGGCGATCGACGCCATCGCGGCCGATCTCGAAAAACAGGGCATCGGCGGGGCGACCACGACCTTTCGGCTGAAGGATTGGTGTATTTCGCGGCAGCGCTATTGGGGCGCACCGATTCCGATCATCCATTGCGATGCGTGCGGCGCGGTTGCCGTACCTGAGGCCGACCTCCCGGTCGTGCTCCCCATGGACGTGCCGCTCACGGGCGAGGGGGGATCGCCGCTCGCACAGGTGGCGTCATTTGTGAACACCGCCTGTCCGAAGTGCGGCAAAGAGGCGCGGCGCGAGACCGACACCATGGACACCTTCGTCGAGTCCTCCTGGTATATGTTGCGCTATACCTCTCCGAAGTGTGACACCGGTCCGGTCGATTCGAAGGCGGTGCGCTATTGGATGCCGGTCGATCAATACATCGGCGGCATCGAGCACGCCGTGGGGCACCTCATCTACTGTCGCTATTTTACGAAGATCCTGCGCGACCTGGGGTTCATCGATATCGATGAACCGGTGAAGAACCTCATGACCCAGGGCATGGTCTACAAAGACGGCGCCAAGATGAGCAAGTCGAAGGGGAACGTCGTCGATCCGGACGAGATGATCGAGAAGAACGGTGCCGACACGGTGCGCCTCTTCTCGCTCTTCGCCGCTCCCCCCGAGAAGGACCTGGAGTGGAACGACAAGGGAATCGAGGGGGCCTATCGGTTTCTGCAGCGCGTCTGGCGCATAGTGGCCGGGTGGATGGAGTTGCCTGGTGATGCGGGCGAATGCGAGGACGAGCTGCGCATGCGTCACCGCACGATCAAGAAGGTCACCGAGGATATCGAGCGCTATCATTTCAACACGGCGATCGCGGCGATCATGGAGTATGTGAACTTTCTGTACACGCTCGAACGCACGGATATTTCACGTGGGGCAATCGAGATGCTCGTGATCCTCATCTCGCCGTTTGCACCGCATGCGGCGGAAGAGCTTTGGCGTGCGCTCGGGCACACGCGCTCCACGCTCGAGGAAGCGTGGCCCGTCTTCGAGGAGAAGTGGCTCGTGAGCGATACGATGACGATCATCGTGCAGGTCTCGGGGAAATTGCGCGATCGAATCGAAGTCCCGTCGGATATCTCCGAGGAGGAGTTGAAGGCGCAGGCGCTCGCGTGCGAGAAGGTGCAAGCGCATCTGAACGGCGAACCGCGAAAGGTGATCGTGGTGCCGGGCAAACTCGTCAATATCGTGGCGTAGTAGTCCCTGTCAGGAAAAGGCGATTGTGCCGATTTTTGTCATTCCCGCCCCCGATTCAATCATTCGGGGACAGGCTCCAGCGGGAATCTCGGTGGACTTGGCTGTGTCATCCCCGCGAATGCGGGGATCTCGATGTTTCGTAAAAAGCGAGATTCCCCCGCCACACAACCGGCGGGCAGGCCGCTTCTGCGGGAATGACAAACCCAAAAAACTAGAGGTACCCATATGGATATCACGGCACTCGACAAGGAACTGCGCGCAGGAACGATTCGACCCGCCTATGCGGTCGTCGGCGCCGAGGCGTATCTCGCCCAGGGGGCGATGCGGCGCATTCAGGAGACCGTCACCAAGGGAGAAACGGCTTCCAGTGGGGAATCGATGCGTCATGTCTACGACGGGCGCGAGGCGAAGGCGGAGGCGGTCATGAGTGCCCTGCGCAACGTCTCGCTCTTCGGGGGCGGAGGTACGCTGGTCGTACTGCGCGATGCGGAGAAACTCCCGAAAGATACCGTTGAAGCGCTCACCGATTATCTCGCCAGTCCTGCCGAGGGATCGACGGTCGTCGTTCAGGCGGAGAAACTCGATGGCCGCACGCGCTTCATGCAGACCATGCGGAAGAAGGGCGCCATCGTCGAGTGCAAGCCGCTCTATGACAACCAGATCCCCGGCTGGATCAACATGGAGGTGCGTCGCCGCAACCTGCAGATCTCACAGGAAGCGGCGCGTTTTTTGTCCGACCTGGTGGGAAACGATCTGGGGCAGCTCATTCAAGCGATCGAACGCGTGGCCATCTACATCGGTGATCGGAAGGTGATCGATCTCAAGGATATCGAAGAATCGGTCGCGGAGACGCATCAGCACACGATCTTCGAGCTGACCGATGCGGTGGGACAGCGCAAGCTCACCAAGGCGATGGGATATCTGGAAAACATCCTGAGCGGCGGGGAACATCCCCTCATGATCCTGCGCATGCTGGCGCGCCACTTCCGAATTCTCATCAAGGCGCGCGAGGTCGGTGGGCGCATGAACGACAACGCCCAGATCGCCAAGTATCTCGGCGTGCATCCCTTCTATGCAAAGAATTACATGGGACAGTCGCGCAACTTCTCCATGAGCGAGCTCAAGCGCGCGTTCCGCGTTCTGCACCGATGCGACCGCGAGCTCAAGTCGAGTCGCGTCTCCTCCCTGCGTATCCTCGAACGCGCCTTCATCGAAATCGTGAAGAAGTGAACGCTTCAGAGAAGCTCACCCCGGTACTCTTGTTTGTCATCCCCGTGAAAACGGGGATCTCGATTGAAAAAACGGCGAGATTCCCGCGTTCGCGGGAATGACACCCATATCTCAAAAAAAACAGCCGCTTCGGAGAGAAGCGGCTGTTGGTATTGCGATCTGTGGATGGGTGCCGTTTACGACGCATTTTCCTTGTTCACCGCTTTGGTCAGGCGCGAGATCATGCGCGAGGCCTTGCGCCGGTGGATCAGACCCTTTTTGGCCGCCTTGGCGATGACCGGCGTACTGGCCTTGAGCGTGTCGAGCGTGAGCTCCTGGCGGACCTTCTTAATGATGGTGCGCATGGTGGAACGCGCATGACGATTGCGCGCGTTGTGCTTTTCGTTCTGGCGGTCGCGCTTGATGGATGAGGCGTGTCTGCCGACGCCGATCTTCTTGCGTAAACGATCTGTAGCCATTATGATTCTCCTTCCCTCACCGGGTGCCTCGAGGGGAGACCGTGGCTAGCATAAGGTTCGGCGGCATGTCAAGGAAATCGCTCCACTAATAGCGCAGAAAGGGAGATATGAGCGAAGAGACGCACCAGATCAGCCGCCGCATCGGAACCGTCAGCTTCTATACCTTTCTCTCCCGTATTTTGGGTCTCGTCCGCGATGCGGTGCTGGCCTGGGCCTTCGGGGCCAGCCGCATGGCCGATGCCTTCTATGTAGCCTTCCGCATTCCGAACCTCCTGCGTCGTCTCGTGGCCGAGGGGGCGCTCACGGTCGCCTTTGTTCCGATCTATACGGAATATCTCAAGAAATCCCGGGAAGAGGGGCGGCGCGTCGCCTCGATCGTCTTCACCTATCTCTCGCTCGTCCTGGTGGCCATGGTCGTCTTGGGGGTCCTGTTCGCCCCCTTTCTCGTGAAGCTGATCGCCTGGGGGTTTGCGAAGGAAGCCGGCAAATTCGAGCTGACGGTCTTTCTGACACGGCTGATGTTCCCCTACATCTTCCTGATCAGTCTCGTGGCGCTGTCCATGGGCATTCTCAACTCGCTCAAGCGCTTTGCCGCCCCGGCTGCCGCCCCGATACTGCTCAATGTGGGCATCATCACGGGAGCGGCTGTCTTCTCCCGGTTCGTCGATCCGCCCGTGATCGGCCTGGCCATCGGTGTCCTCATCGGCGGTATCTTGCAGCTGGCGCTGCAGATCCCGTCGCTGGTCCGTGAGGGGATGCTGCCGCGACTGAACTTCAACTGGCGTCATCCCGCGCTCAAGGGGCTTTTGCTCCTGATGATCCCGTCGGCCTTCGGCGCGGCGGTCTATCAGCTCAACGTCCTGATCGTGACGCTTTTGGCATCGTTTCTGCCCGACGGGAGCGTCTCCTACCTCTGGTATGCCGATCGGATCTCCGAGTTTCCGCTGGGGATCTTCGCCATCGCCATCGCTACGGCGATATTGCCGACCATGTCGGATCATGCCGCCGCCAAGGATATCGAGGCCCTCAAGGAGACGATGAACTACGGCCTGCGGCTGGCCTTCCTCATCACGATCCCCTCGGCGGTCGGGCTCTATCTCCTGGCACTGCCCACCGTTTCGGTCCTCTTCCAGCGCGGGGCGTTCGATGAGGCGACTGCGCTGGCAACGGCAGGCGCGCTGGCGGCCTTTGCGATCAAAATTCCGTTCGTCTCTGGCGTGCGCAATCTCGTGCCGGCGTTCTTCGCCCTCAAGGATGCCCGTCGCCCCGTGATCGTCTCCGCCATTGCGGTGGCCGTCAACGCCGTCGCCGCACTCCTGCTCATGGGGCCACTCAAACACGTCGGGTTGGCGATCGCTCTGGTCATCTCTTCGATCGCCAATTTCTTCATCCTGCTCATCTGGTTTCGCCACAAGGTCGGCCCGATCGGTATCCGGCGTTTGGGCGCATCGATCGGAAAGACCTGTATCGCGACGGTCCTCATGGCGGGGCTGCTCCTGATCGGGCGGTGGCTCATGGGTCCGGTGGAAGAACTTGTGTTTTGGCAACGCGCCGTCTGGCTCTTCGGCCTCATCGGTGTGGGGATGGCCACATTCCTCATCGTGACAAAGCTCATCAATCGCGAGGAGTTCAGCGCGGTCATGGGGATGGTCCGTCGGCAGAAAAGAATTGCCGCCTAGAGTGAGTGTCATCCCCGAGGGTGTAATCGGGGATCCAGGTTGTTGATAATATTTGTCATTGCCCGACTTGATCGGGCAATCTCGATTGGTTTCACGGGATCCTCCGGTCAAGCCGGAGGATGAAAAAACGTCGCTATAGTTTTGATTTCAAAGCGATTTCTGGTATAACCCTTGCACAAATAGAGACTTGGTGGGGAATCGCCCAAAGGAGCCCGATATGACACGCACACGTCTGGTGACCATCGTTGCAATCGCTTGCATCGCGCTCATCGGTTCAACCGGATGCCATAAGCGTATGGATGATTCCGGCACCGTCTTCGACGACCTCTCCGAGAGCTGGTCCACCTGGTGGAGCGAAGACGACGGCGTCGAAGTCCGCGGCGGTGGTGGGGGAGATGACGATAATCAGACGGCATCTTTGTCCGTCGTGGAGGTCACGCCGAGCGATGGCGCGGATGAGGTGAACATCGACACCTATGTGACCGCGCGTTTCAGCAGCACCCTCAGGGATTCGAGTGTTAACGAAAACTCCTTTTTTCTCATTGGGCCCTCCGGAAAATTGCGCTCGACCGTCACGGCGACCGATCGCAGTGCCTCGCTGCGCCCCATGGAGAGGCTCGATCACGACACACGCTACACGGCAATCGTTCGCACATCGGTGAAAGATCGATCCGGAAACCGGCTTGGCCAGGAGGAGATCTGGAATTTTAAGACGAAGGAACAGGAAGAGCCTGATGCCGTTCCGGAAAAACCGGAGGATGTCACCGCTACCCCAGGCGATGCAATGGTGACCGTCAATTGGTCCCCGGCGACTACGGCAGATTCCTATGACATCATCTATCACACGAGTGAATTGCCAGCTGAGATACGGTTAACGGATCGGCCGGTGCCGTTCGTGCATTCGAATCTGACCAACGACGTGACCTATTTCTATTCGGTCATTGCGGTCAATGCGGCCGGTGAGAGCGAGCGCTCGGATGAGGTGAGTGCAATGCCCATGGCGCCGCTAGCTCCTCCTGATGCGCCTCATGGAGTAATAATTGAAGCGGGCGATGCACAGCTCGAATTGAGCTGGGATGCGGTCGATGGGGCGACGTCCTCCAATCTCTATTTTTCAGAGATGAGTGGGGTGACGCCGCAGAACGGTTCACCGATCGTCAATGTTTCGAATCCATACATCCATACATCGCTTACAAACGGAACCACCTATTACTATGTCGTAACGGCAATGAATGCAGTCGGTGAAGGCCTGCCGTCAGTGGAGGTGAATGCAACGCCTGTCGCTGCGACACAGCCCCCGCAGAAACCGACGGGATTGGTCGCGACCGCATTTCCAGGGCAGATCAAACTCAGTTGGAGTTCTGATACCGCAGCCAATAACTACACGATCTATTGGGGCAATACGCCGAACGTTCACCCGAACGGTTCACAAATTGTCGACGTAACGGGCAATTCCTTTGAACATATGAATCTTGAGGGGGGAAAGCGTTACTACTATCGTCTCGTTGCTCACAATGGCGCCGGATCGAGTGTGCCGTCGGATGAAGCGGAGGCAAAACTCCGGCTCGCGTCTCCGCTGAATGTCGCTGCTATTGTGAATGGGAACAACGTCGATGTGAGCTGGGATGCTGTTGTCAATGCTATGAGTTATCGACTCTTTTGGTCGATGACGGGAACGATCGATCTGAATCAGTTCATCGATGTGCCTTCGGGAACGCAGGTGTCGCATGCATGCGGGCAGGGGATGCGTTGTTTCTATCAAGTTGGCGCCGTCGATTCAGATGGGGAATTGGGGTATCTCCTCACGACGATGGTTGATGCGGTTATGCCGCTTCCGGCTCCGCTGAATCTTCGAAAAACAGCGGAAGGTGATGGATTGATCTCATTGGCATGGGAGGAAGTAACGAATGCCAATGCCTATACGATCTATTGGTCTACGACTGCGGGCGTGACGGTGAGTTCGCCCGATCATCAGGAGGTGACGGGTGCTCACACCGGAACGGTGACTTCGCTCGTCAACAGTACGCCGTATTATTTCATCGTTACGGCAAAGAACGGAAACGGCGAGAGTGTGGCCTCGAATGAAGTGAGCGGCACGCCGATAGCGACAACTCCGACACCGCAAAACGTACAGGTTGTCACCGCTGGTGATGCGCATGTGGTGATCGCTTGGGATCAGGATGGATTGACGAAGCATAAGATATACCGGTCGTCGACGAGCCCCGTAGTGATCGGAGCACAAGGCACCTACGACACGACCTGTTCGGGCATCATCTCGCAGTGTCAAGTGAACGGTCTCGGAAATGCTTTCCCCATTTACTTCGTCGTCACCGCCCTCGATGCGCAGGATAATGAAAGCGCGCCATCGAATGAGGTCACCGCTACGCCTCAGGCGGCCGCGGAGATTCCGCCTGTACCCACAAATGTCAGCGCCGAGGCGGGAGATCGGAGTGCGACCGTATCCTGGACGGGATCTGCTGAAGCCACCGAATACAATATCTATTGGTCGACGGAGGCAGGGCGAGGAACAGCGGGAACGCCGGTGACGCGTACGGCTTCGCCCTTTCAACACTTCAGCCTGATCAATGGCACGACGTATTACTATGTCGTCACGGCCGAAAACGCGCAGGGTGAGAGCGGACCTTCGGATGAGGTTCATGCAACGCCGTTGGACGCCATTCCGGGTGTCAGCTCTGCTCAAGTACAGGCCGATGACGGGAAGGCGACGATCGGTTGGGAATGGGATGATGCGAATGGCGCCGCGACGTTCAACATCTTCTGGGCTACAAGCCCCCTTTCGGCAACTGGCCACGGTACGGTTCCAGGTTCTACGAAGATCGAGGGTATCTCGAATTTCCACTATATTCACGAAGAACTCACGAACGGAACGACCTACTACTATTGCATCACCGCCGAGCAGGATACTCGGGAGAGCTGGCCGTACTGCAGTCAACAGAGACTTCAGGCAACGCCCGAAAGAACATCCTCAACGCTCTTGACCCCGGGGAATGTCCGTGTGCAGCAGGGCTCTCGATCCGATGAACTGAATGTCTTTTGGGATCCTGTCCCCAATGCGACGCGATACAAGATCTACTTCGATACGAAACTTCCCCTGATGCGGACGGCCTATACGGGAAGTCTCGTTAGCGGTTCCCCAGCGAGCCTGTGGGGTTTGCAGGAGGATCAGCTCTATTACATTCAGGTGATGGCGCTCATCACCGATGGAGCAACCATCACCGATGAAAGTGCGCCGTCGGATATAGTAGAGGCGACGCCGACGGCGGCGACGCAAGCCCCCATGGCCCCTGTGGTGACGGTTCAGCAATCCGGCGTGCCGACGAATAAGGCGCTGTACTTGACCTGGAATCCGGTTGCAGCAGCAAGTTCGTACAATTTCTACTGGTCCGATGATCCATCGCTCTCCATCGAGGATGGGCAGCATGCAGAGAAGAGTACTGGCGTCTCTTCACCGACGTATTTTAACTATACGACGACAGGGACGACCTACTATTTCATCATTTCCGCTGTAAACACGATCGGCGAGACGCCGTCGGCTGTTGTTCCTTTCTTTGTCGATGTCATCGGTACAATTCCGGCGGTGCCCCAAAACGTGCGCGCGACTGCAGGAGATGAACAGATCCTCATCGAGTGGGATTCGGTGAATGAAGCCAGATGGTACGAGATTGACGTTCTCTCGCCGCTGGTAACCACGAAATTTCTCGAGGACACGTATTACATGCACCGCAATCTCATCAATGATGTGCCTTGGCGGTATCGGGTCTTTGCCGTCAATCAGTTCGGTGAGCGAAGTCTCACGCAAGATGAGGTCGAAGCAACACCTCGAACCTCCACGTCCACTGACGTCCCGCCTGCACCGACGGAGGTGTCGGTCGTGTATGCGAATGGGTGCATTGCATTTTCTTGGCGACCCGTTGCGTTGGCAGATCGATATCTGATCAAGAGCGTTGGCCTTGGTATCGATGGAGAACCATATATCGATGGGAATGGGAATTATGTGACGACGACACTTGTGACAACCACGTCCTTTTCCTACGACAATTACTGTCCGACCGATTGGACTCCAGGATCGGAGCACATCTTCGTCATCGGAACGAAAAATAGTGTTGGAGTTGAGGGTGAAGATTCAGAGATGATCGAAATCACCGTTCCGGAGTAGGTAGAAATGGTGGATGAGATGAAAAACAAGGCCGGGGGCAACCCCGGCCTTTTGCTGTTCACTGTTGAAGTGCTTATCCCGTTACCCCGCGTACTTCGGTTTTCGTCCAAGTTCTTTGAGGAGGGTGTTGACCTCTTCCTTCATCTCGACGACACGAATTTCTCGCGTCAACATGATCTCGTTGAGCTTCGCAAGTTGCTTCATCTTCGCTTCGAGATCTTGCTCTGTGCGCTTGCGTTCGGTGACGTCTCTGGAAATCTGGACCGCGCCGACTACGTCGTCCTGCTCGTCGAGGATGGGATCGACGACGACGGAGATCCAGATATTCTTCTCCTTCAGATGGAGCTCAGCCGACTCGCGCTGCTTGCTCTCGAGTACGCGCCGATAGGGACAAAAGTCCGGCGGGGCCTTCGTGCCGTGAAAGAGTTCCCAGCAATGCTTGCCGATGATCTCCTCGGCCGGTTTTTCCAGAAACGCACAGGTGGCGCGGTTGATCCTGATGACGCGCTGGTCATGGCTGATGACCAGGATGAGGTCGTTGTCCGAGTCGAAGGTCGTCTGCCATTCATCAGCGAGTCGCCTGAGCGATTCCTTCTGTTCGGACATTTCGCGTGAGGTCAGGTCGAGCGAGCGCTCGAGGAGGAGGCGATCGGCGTCGAAGCTCTGGTAGGCCTCGTCCACCGCATCGATCAATGGCCGCATTGGCTCGGGGATCTCATATCCCTCGCCGAAGATCTTCCGCAATTGCCGTTTGAGAAGGGTATGAGTGACTGGCATCATTTCTCCGATAACGTCGTGATCGTCATGGTCTGGTTATGAAGCCCTGCGGGGATTCCGGACAAGGCAGGGGCGATCTCCCCATAGGAGTAAAAACCCGTCAGAAAGCACTGCCCTCCCAGTACGTCGCGAACACCCTCGACTTCCTCCTCAACCCGCTGTTTGAGAACGAGTTTCCGACCGATGCAGCTGATGAGTATCGCCAGGTCGGGCGGCACTGAACCGACCATCTCCAAACCGGCATGTGACGCTTGGACGGCCCCGTCGATCAAACGATCGAAGTTCGCCTTCATAAGGCGAGCCGTAGCGCCTTGGGGCACGTCGCCCGCAAATGTCAGACTCCCCGCATCCTCATCCACCGCAAGGAGGGTGCGGACATAGCTGATTTCGCTTCCCTGTTCTCGGACGCTCAAGGGGAAGAGTAATCCCGCTGCCGGAAGATCATCGGCGTATTCGCCGAGGTACTCCTTGTAGAGCACGAGCGCCGATGTGCCATCCATTTCAAAGAGCACGTTTCCCTTGGATCGCGTGATCAGGCGATCGGGGCCGAAGGGATCCCATCCTCCGAAAGATCCGTGACCGACCTTGAGGCCATCCCCGTAGAAACCGACGGCGGTGATGACATCGGAAACCGACGCTCCGTCGCTCAGCACGAGTGTCTCCTGAAAACGTGCTCCGTCTCCAGCCAAACCACCTGTGATCGTCACCGACGGCGGCAGATGCTCCGTCATTCCCCTGACCAGGTCACTCCCGTTGACGGCCAGGCCGTCGGAAAGGACAAAGACGTGAACCAGCTGCTCCTTCGGGAGCAGTCGCGCGAGTCGCTCTCCCGCTTCGCGGCTGTCTTGGACCTCCTTCATGGATATCGAAGCCGGTTGCACCTGTGTCCGCTCAAAATGGATAGCCGTCACCACGAGGGAATCGTCGCGAACGTCCGTGCAGCAGATCTCGCCGGCCGTCGAACAGCCGCAGACATGGGCCTCAGGATACATCCCGGAGATTTCCTCCAGCAGACTTTTCTCCTTGAGCAGCGCCGTCGCTCCGAATACGAGGACGAGCTCGGCTGTTCCTCCTTCCAACCCGCCGCAGCACGCCGTCCAGCCATCGACCGTCGTCCATTGTTTTTGCTCGATTTTCATGGAAGCCTCCCGCTGCGTCGGTCACTGTTCGCGCAAGACCAGCGACTGTACGGCGTCATGCAGCGTTGTCCGGTCTTTCTCGTTCACGAACAACAGTTTACAGCCTTTTCTGCCACACCTCAATGAAGTTTCTCAGCGAGCGATCGTAGCTGCGTTCGGAGTCTTCGGGAAAGAGGCAGCCGGGGAGTTCCTTGTTCTTCCAGTGAAATTGCAGACACTCGCAGCAGACGCCCTTGTGGGAGCAGGGGTCATACGTGCAGGTGCAATGGTTCATGTTCTTGGCTTTGTTGCATTCGGGCATAATGAGCTCCTTTGGTGAGATCGTGAGATGGCTGGATGGTGAGATGGCTCAAGCATCGATCAATCCCGGTCAATGCGAGCTTCAATCTGTGTGATGATGGCGTCGATATACTCGAGATATTCCGAAAATATTTTGTCTCGAATGTTGTCATATGAGCTGCAGTCGATCGTTCTTCATGATGTCGACGAGGAAGGGATCGTCGGCCTTCGCACGGAACTCGTCTTCGCTCAGGTTGACCAGGTTGATCTCGCGATCGAGCTTCTTCTGCAATGCGGCTATGGCCTGCTGAACTTCGATGACCTTGTGGTCGCCGATGATGATGAGGTCGATGTCACTCGATGCGTCCATGCGGTTTGAGGCGTAGGAACCATACAGGTAGGCGTGCGAGATGCCTGGGATCTCTCGAAGTGCCTCGCGAAGCTGTGCCTCCAGACCGGCTGTCTTGAGGACGAACTGACGGTATTCCTGATAGAGGGGGAAGGAGCGGTTCAGCGAATAGTACTTCTGATGTCCGGACAGGGTGGACTGAAAGAGCCCATCCGCTTCGAACTCGGCGAGCTTCTTGGCCATGTTGCGTTTGTCGAGTTTGAGACGGCGCGCGAGTTCATTGACATAGTATCCCTCCTCCTCGTGGAGAAAGAAGAAACTCAAGAGTTCGCGCGCGACTTTGGAACGTAAGTTGAGCATAATGGGCGGTGTATGTGCTTACACCGATGAGTGTAGGACATTACACCGATACTGTCAATATATCTCATCTAAGGCGGTTTTGAGTTGGTGAGGTGGTGTGATATCGAATGGATTGCTGTTCACCGTTTACGGTTCACTGTTCACGGCGTCGCCGCCTCACCACCAGATCCAGAATTCCAAATCCCCAGGTGATCACGAGGCCGGCCAGGCACCAGAGGATGAGGTCTTGGTTCATGGTCCACGCCTGGCCCATCATCGAAAGACCGGTGCCCTTGTACTTCAGGAGTGAAAAGAGGTGCAGTGTGGTCCGCGTGTAGGCCGCTAGCGGTGTCATCAAAAAGATAACGGCGAGCACGCCGATGATCACGCCGGAAAGGCGACGACCGATGAGCCAATGCCCGGCACCGGGAAAGACGAAGGCGTTGAGCATGATGGCGGTTGTCCAACGATTGTAGGTCATAAGTGGTGAATGAAGTGAATTGTAGTGATCACTATTGGATCTGACAACAACAATGTGCCGTTATCACCCCGCCTGACATTTCAAACCGAAACGGAAAACCGAGAACCGATTGGGAGAAACCGATTCTTCGAGATATCGATAACGGAGCCGGATCAGGAGAGTCTCCTGATCCGGTTGTATGCTGCTCGCAGAATCGCCTTATTCTCCTCCTGTACTCGTGCCGGAATCAAGGAGAATGCGGCGGCCAGATCCAGGCCCGCTGCCACCTCCGCGATGGATCCCATCGAGATCTGAAAGAAGCGCTTTCGTTCACGTGGTTGCCCCCGCTTGCCGTTGCCCTCCGCCAAGTTGAGCACAGCAGACGATATGGCCCTTCTGAGCTGATCGACCAGATAGCCAGAGCCTCTCGGCCATCCTTTCATGAGCCCCCCGAGCTCCTTCGAGACCATGATGAGTTCCCGGTAACAGTCCAGTTTTTCATGATTCATGACGCCTCCCTGTGGTGGTTAATTTTTTTTGCCCCTCGCCCGGTCGGGGGGCAAAAAAAATTAACCACCACAGGGAGGCTCAAATGCTACATGAAAAACTGGACTGTTACCGGGAATCGATCACTCTGGCGAAGGAGCTCGGGGGGCTCTCCGGTGGATGGCCACGTGGGTACGGCTATCTGGTCGATCAGCTCAGAAGGGCCATGGCTTCCGTCGTGCTCAACTTGGCGGAGGGCAATGCTCGGATGGGCAAGGGGGAACGAAAGCGCTTCTTTCAGATCTCCAGGGCTTCGCTCGCGGAGGTGTCGGCCTGCATCGATCTGGCCGCCGCATTCTCCTTGATTCCGGCACGATGTGAAATGGAGAACAAGGAAAGGGCAGATCGAATCAGCCGGATGCTCTACCGGCTCAGGTGAGCCGGTAATCAGAAATCAACATCAAGATCAAGATCATCATCAGAAATCGGAAGACAATTGTGTGATGATATCGCAACCACTCATTTCTTCTGTGCGATCATATTGTGACTATTGCAGCAGTCGATTCATAATTCATACCTGTTTCTTTGCCTGTTCCCACAGCGTATCCCATTCCTCCGGCGTGAGTTTTTGGAGTTTCTTGTTGTCGCTTTCGCACTGGTGCTCCATGTGTTGAAATCGCGCGCTGAAGCGTTCGGTGGCGCGGCGCAGGCTGCCCTCGGGGTCGAGGCCGAGAAATCGGCCGAGGTTGGCGAGCGTGAAGAGCAGGTCGCCGTATTCGTGATCGATCGCCTCGCGATCCTGGGACTGGCTCGCCTCGTGCAACTCGCGCGTCTCCTCCTCGACCTTGGCCAGGATCCCCTCGGCATCGCCCCAGTCGAAGCCGACGCGCGAGGTCTTCTCGCCCAGGCGAAACGCCTTGAGCAGCGCGGGAAGGTTCTTGGGCACGCCGCCCACGACCGACTTTTTTCCCTCGGCCATCTTCAGTTCTTCCCAGCGCTCCTCCACCTCGTTCGAATCGGCGACCTTCGATTCGCCGAAGACGTGCGGATGGCGATGGATGAGTTTCTTCGTGATCGCATCGATGACGTCGTCGATCGTGAAGTGTCCGTCCTCTCGCGCCATCTGGGCATAGAAGATGACCTGCAGGACTAAGTCGCCGCATTCCTCGCAGAGATCGGTGAAGTTCTCCCGATCGATCGCCTCCATCACCTCATGCGTCTCTTCGAGCGTGTGCGCCGCGATGTCGCGATAGGTCTGCTTCCGGTCCCACGGGCAGCCATCGGGTGCGCGCAGACGCGACATGATTGCCACCAGCTTCTCGAACTTTGCTCCGGTCTTTGGCATGAGGGTGAAATAGGGGAGCGCCACGGATTCGTCAACCATCCAGGATTATTTCGTTCGCTTTCCCCTTGCGGGGTATCCTTGAAGCCGATATGTCCAGGGCAAAGGGGGGTATCATGCCGCGCAAACATCTCATCACCATCATCGTCTTTTTCTTCTCCATCGCTTTGATGCCGCCGACTTTCGCCGCGGATGGTGTCGAAGGGACGTCAAAGATGAATCCCTCCTGGAAGGGCAAGAGCGATGCGGACCTGATCGCATTGGTGAAAGCCGACGTGAAGGCGAAGCTCAAAAAATATTATCCGGCATTCAAGTGCGACCAATTCGAGGCCTATGCGGCCGATCCGAACCTGCTTCCGCTCATCCCCGATCGCGCGATGGAGCAGCTCGAAACGCTCGGCTATCTCTTCCAGATCGAAGGAAAGGCCGAGCGCGCCGATCAGATGGTGACGATCATGCGCGCGCGGGCGAATAATCCGAACAAATTTCTCTTCGCCCCGAAGCTGCGCGCTGAAGCTCGCCGCGTCTTGGCGGGAGACAGCAAGCCCAAGCAGGTCGCAGCGCTGGTGGCGGCCTTCAAGGAGCTTCCCAAGGGGCGTTTCAACGGGCAGATGGCCTATTACCTCACGACGACCAAGCGGCTCGTAGAGCTCGCGGGAAAGATGGACCGCGAGTCGCTGCTCACGCCGATGACGGCGTTTGAATACCTCAAGGACACGCGCTTTCGCGGCGCTGTGGCCGACAACATGAAGACCTATGAGCGTGCGTTTGCGCAGCTCAAGCCCTATTACGCACGTCAGCGCGATCCAAAGAAATATGCCTTTCAGAACGTCGATATCGCGGGAAAGAAGGCTTGGCCCGTGGGCGTGGGCATCTGGGACTGCGGCGTGGATACGACACAGTTCGAGGACCGCCTGCTCGTCAACACCGGCGAGATCAAGAACGGTCGCGACGACGACGGCAACGGCCAGATCGACGATATCTATGGGCTTGCGCACGACACCGCCGATCCCGATCAGGCCTCGATCAACGATCGCCTCCTCTATGATCCGGGCGAAGCGGTCATCGCCCAGTACGGCCAGTTTCTGAAGGGGATCATGGATATCCGCGCCGGCATGAGCAACACGCCCGAGGCACGTCACCTGATCACCACCTATAAAGCGGTCAAAACCGTCGATGCGCGTCGCGCGTTCCTGCTCAACCTCGATATGATCGGCGAGTGGGCCCACGGCACGCACGTGGCCGGCATCGCCGCCAAGGGCAATCCCTTCATCCGCATCGCGCCGTTTCGTTCGGCCTGGGCGGGCGAGGGCCGCATCTATCACGAGCGGGGCCCGACCGATGCGGAGCTCAAGGCCGAGATGCAAAACGCCAAGGCGATCGCCGCGTTCATCAACCGGCACGGAATCCGCGTGGTCAATGCGAGCTTGGGTTTCGATCGCGATTATGTGCTCGAAGCGATCCTGAAGGAAGGGACCTACACCGATCCGAAGAAGGCCGAGCGCCGTGCCGACAAGGTCCAGGCCTGGCGCCGCAAGGTCTGGAGCTATGTCTTCGACCACTGTCCCGACACGCTCTTTCTCGTCTCCGCGGGCAACGACAACAAGGACGTCGTGGAGTTCGAAACCGTCTCCTCCGGCATCGAGCGGCCTAACGTCGCGGCGATCGGTGCGGTCGATCCCTTCGGAAGGTGGGCGCGATTCACCAGTTCCAATCGCAAACTCGTGAAGCTCTTCGATTGGGGCGTGACCGTGCCGAGCATCATTCCGGGCGGGAAGACGGTGCCGCTGTCCGGCACATCGATGGCGTCACCCAATGCGACGAACACCGCCGCCAAGCTCTTCGCCCTCGATCCGAAACTCACCCCCGTTGAGGTGAAGCAGATCCTCTGGAAGACGGGCGATCCGATCCCGGCGCCGTTCTACGGTCGCATCATCGATCAACGCCGCGCCATCGATGCGGTGGTGAATGATAAATAGAGGTTGTCGGGAAAAGAGCTTTTGTTGTCATTCCCGAGGAATCGGGAATCTCGAAGTACTTGAAAAATCGAGATTCCCCCGCCACACAACCGGCGGGCAGGCGGAATGACAAACCTGTGTTTTTGTCATCCTCGCGAACGCGGGGATCTCGATCTGCTATTAAAAGCGAGATTCCCGCGTTCGCGGGAATGACAAAAGAAGTGCAATGGAGATTTGCTATGTCTGCAAGACGATATGTCCTGATAGTGCTGTCCTGTCTGATGCTGTTCGTATCGTCGGCATCTGCGCAGTCCTTCCACCCGCGCAATGCCGACGCCCTGCCGGCGCGCGGTGCGTGGAACGATGCCGCCTATAAAGAGCTCTCCGATTGGCTGTCGCGACTGGCGCGCCATGAACCGGAGACGCTCCTGCTGCTGATCGACTGCGACAACACCGCTTGGGCGGGGGATATCGCCGATGTCGTCTTCGATGAAGGCGTGAAGAAAGGGGCCATCACCTGGAAGACGGCGCCGCTCCTGGAGGGCTTCCCCTTCGTTCGCGAGGGGAAGACGCCGTTCGATTATTATGAACACCTCTATGGCATCGACCCGATCGTCGCGTATACCTATGCGAGCCTTGCGTTTTCCGGCCTCACGCTCAAGGAGGTCGATCGGCTCTTTCGGCAGTCGTCCAAGCGCGAGGATTTTCCTCAGGTCTATGCCGAAATACGTGCGCTCACCCAATTCCTGCGTACGCGCGGAATTGTGACGGGGTTTGTCTCGGCCAGCCCCTTCTTTCTCGTGGCCCCCATGCTCGAACAGGTCGGATATGGTGCTCCGCTCTGGGCCGTGGAGGGGATCGACGCCTATGTCGCCGATCCAAAGCATCCGGATAAGCCCGTGCTGCTCTCAAACCTCATCCAGTCGAACGGCATCGAAAGCTGGAAGGAGGTGCTCAAGCGATATGGACACGCCGTCATTCAGCCGCGCCCGGTCGAGATTGCCAACGCCCGCGAGGGCAAGGCTACTGGCGGCGCCTCGATCGCCGCACGCCGGGTCGTGCGCTGGAACGCGGATACGACGAAGCAGCAGAAACTCTCGATCGGCGCGATGCGCCTGGCCGGCGTCATCGGCGACAACTTCGGACCGTTCGCGGATCTGCCTCGGGCGAATCCGCGCGAAGTCGGCAACGACCAGGGCATGCTGCGCGCACTGCCGATGATCGACGGCGGCCTCGTCATCGACATCTATCGCGCGGTGATGACGGAGGGGAAGATCGATCTCGAGAAGAAGCGGAAACACTATGAAAACTTCAAGACGCTCGTCGCCCAGTTTCCGAGCATCGGCCTCAAGGCCAAGACCACCGTTCAGGTCGGCATCTCCAAAGGCCCCGCCCGCGGGTTTGTGCCGACATCCATTCCCTAAACAAAAAGACCCCCGCGATGGGGGCCTTCAGACTGCTGACAAACCCTGCCGTTGTTATCCCCGCGAAAGCGGGGATCTCGATTGGCCATTACAAGCGAGATTCCCCCGCCACACAACCGGCGGGCAGGCTGCCTACGCGGGAATGACAAACTTTGGTTTCGTGGAAATGACAAAACCAAAAAACGCAGTTTTTAGAGGTATCCGCAGTCCAATTCCGGTCTTTTTTTGCCGTTGCAATCCTCCCAGTCCAACCGTAGAGTCCGAGCACTATGATTTTCTTCAGGAATTACTTTATCCCGACGACATCGGAAGTGGACGTGCGCTCCATCATCCACGAGGTGAACCGCGCGCTCCGTGAGGCGGGTGCAAGCGAAGGACTCGTGACCGTCTCGGTTCCCGCGCCGGGCGGAGCGATCACGATCATCGAGCCTTTGCCGGATGTGGTGGAGCACCTCAAGGCTGCCCTTGCCGTCTTTCCGGGGCAGGATGAACAGATCAAAAATCGGCGCAAGGAGGAGATTGCGGTCGGACCTCGCGTCGTGGGGGCCATGATCGGCAAGACGCTGACGGTTCCCTTCTCCGCCGGGAAGCTCGCCCTGGGACCCCGCGAAGAGATCATCCTCATCGATCTGGAAAAGGGTGGCCGACGCCGGGAGTTTGCCGTGCAGGTGATGGGCGAGGGCGGCGAGAAGGCGAAGCAACAAGCCGGGCGCGCCCAGCAACCGAGGGGACGGTAAAGGGCCGAGGGGCGAAACAGCGATACTCACGATGACACGAAAAAAGAAGACATCGCCAAAGGTCGTCAGTTTGCGGTTCGAGGACAACGCGCTCGCGCGCGATCTCTTCGGCGCTGAGGATATTCATCTCCACTCGATCGAAGCGAGTTTGGGCATCGAGATCCATGTCCGTGGTGCGGATCTGAAACTCTCCGGGTCTGAACATGAAGTTGGCGTCGGCGAGCGCATTCTGAATCAGCTCTATAAACTCCTCAAGAAGGGGTATCCGATCCTCGGCAGCGATATCGAACAGGCCATCCGCTTGCTTTCGCGCGATGGCGACGCCGATCTGGAATCGCTCTTTTCCGACGCCATCGTCGTGCCGGCCAGGCGTCGCGTCATCGTTCCGCGTTCGCCCAATCAGCGCCGCTACATCGAGGGGATGCGCAACCATGATATTGTCTTCTCCATCGGTCCGGCCGGAACGGGAAAGAGTTATCTGGCCGTCGCCATGGCAGTGGCCGCGCTCATGAAACGCGAGTACGAGCGCATCGTCTTGGCGCGCCCTGCGGTCGAGGCGGGCGAGAAACTCGGCTTTCTTCCGGGCGATATGCAGGCCAAGGTGAACCCCTACCTGCGCCCGCTCTATGACGCCCTCTACGACATGCTCGAGGTCGAGCGCGTCGAAGAACTCATCGCTGACGATATCATCGAAATTGCGCCGCTGGCCTTCATGCGGGGTCGCACGTTGCATCGTTCGTTCGTCATCGTCGACGAGGCCCAGAATTGTAGCTATCAACAGATGAAGATGTGTCTCACGCGTCTCGGGGTGAATTCGCGCATGGTCATCACGGGGGATGTTACGCAGATCGATCTTCCCGCCGAACAGCGCTCAGGATTGCTGGAATCCTGGCGTATTCTCGAAGGAACAAAGGGGATTGCCTTTCACCGTTTTGACGACGGCGATGTTGTGCGCCACCCGCTGGTGGGGGATATCGTACGCGCCTTTGAGCGCGAAGAGGAGCATCATGCCTGATCGAGCCATCAAACGCTTTCGCGATTTCTTCGGACGAATCAAACGCAGCGACTTCGAGAGCTTTCCGCGTTTCTTTCATTCGGCCGCATTCTCCTGGATCATGCTCGTCGCGTTGTCCGTGACGGTGACGCTCATCCTCACCGTCTCCATCGACCAGATCCCGACCGTGCTGCAAGAAGGCATGATTGCCTCGCGCGATGTGAAATCGAATCGAAACTACGAGATCATCGATGAGGGGTCGACGCAGAAGTTTCGAGATGAAGCGCGCATGGAGGTGCTGCCGGTCTACGATTTCGACGTTCGCGTCGTGGACGGCATTGCGGCGCGCGTGCATGATGCGTTCTCAGCCGCACGCGATCGGTATAGTGACATTTATGCGGAGCGCGCGAGGGGAAAGGGAAGACTCGGACGTCGCGACCCCCTCTCGAAGGATGAATCCGCCGAGATCAAGCAGATCTTCAGCGAGAAACTGGGCATCACGCCGACGCCCACGCAGTGGAACCTGCTCGTCAAAGAGCGCTTTGGGCGCGTGGTTCAGGATCGGCTGATCGAGACGCTCACCAGGGCGATGAAGCGTCCGGTTGTGGCCGAGCGCGCCGCACTCGATGCCGAGAAGGAGCGCGGTATCGTCGTTCGGCGCATCACGGGACAGGAAAGCACGGAGGTCCAACCGGTTGAAGAGCACCTCGCCGATGTGAATCTGATTCTCTCCACCGAACAACTGCGCAAAAAGATCCAGGATGAGGCGATTTCGACGACGGGCTTGCGCGCGCCGGAGACGGCCAAGGTGATCAAGAACATCGCCGCGCAGCTGGTCGAGCCTAACTGCACGCTCAACCGAACCGAATTTGAAAAACGCCAGGAGGCGGCATCGAGCAATCTCAAGGATGTCATCATCAAGATCAAGGCCGGAGAGATGATCATCCGCGACGGCGATCGCTATCAGCCGCGTCACATCAAGATTCTGTCCGGCATCCGAAAGGAGCGGCGACGCACCAGCTATGCCGTTCAGTTTTCCGGCACGTTCATGCTCGTGCTGCTCGTGCTCGTCGTGCCATTTTATGTGGGAGAACGTTTCTTTCACCGTGTGCGTCCGAATCGCAATGATCATTACCTGATGTCACTGGTGGGCCTGGCGTTGCTGCTGATCATGCGCCTTTCTCTGATCCTCCTGCCGGGGGTCCAGGAAGCCTTCATGCTCGACATGCCCACGAGTCTTTTAGCCTATCTCCTTCCGGTTGCGGGCGGCACGATGCTGCTGCGCCTTTTCCTCGGCGCTGAAATTACGCTGGTCTTTGCGGTTTCCATCAGCGCGCTCTCCGGCATGCTCGTCGAGTCGAACGTCTCGTTTGTGGCGTATGCGCTCATCGTCAATTTCGCGGCGATCGTCTCGATCTCCAATGCCGATCGGCGCACGGCGATCATTCGAGCCGGCGTCATCACGGGGTGCATCGCGGCGTTGACGGTGTTGGCCGTTCAACTCTTCGCGGTCGCCACCGTCGCTTCCGATGTGACGGTGCAGAATACCATCGTCGCGATGTTCTGCGCGCTCTTGGCGGGAATTGGAGCGGCTATCTTCACGATGATCGCTGCACCGATCGTCGAGTCGGTCTCCGGCTACACGTCTGATATCAAACTCCTGGAGCTGGCCAACTTGAACCATCCGCTGCTGCGCGAGTTGATCGTGCGGGCTCCGGGCTCCTATCATCATTCCCATCTCGTGGGCGTTCTCGGTGAGGCTGCCGCTGAATCCATCGGCGCCAATCCGCTGTTGGTCCGTGTGGGCGCCTATTACCATGACATCGGCAAGATGAAGAAGCCGCAGTACTTCGTCGAGAACATCAAGGGGGGCGATAACCGGCACGAGCGACTCTCCGCACATATGTCGGCACTCATTATCGCCGCGCACGTCAAGGATGGGATCGAGATGGCGCAGTCGGCGGGTTTGCCTAAGGTGATCACCGACATGATTCCGCAGCATCACGGTACACGCATGATGAAGTTCTTTTATGAGAAAGCGAAGGGGAATGAGGATCCGGACCTCCAAAAGATAGACGAAAAGGAGTTTTGCTATCCGGGCCCCAAGCCGCAGACGCGCGAAGCGGCCATCCTTATGCTGGCCGACACGGTGGAAGCCTCGGTGCGCGCGCTCAAGGAAAAATCGAGCACGCGTATTCAACAGACGGTTCAGCGGGGGATCAACGACATCTTTGCCGAATCGCAGCTCGACCAATGCGATCTGACGCTGCGCGATTTGAACGATATCGCGCGATCCTTTACGCGCATTCTGCTCGGCATCTATCACCAGCGCATCGAATATCCGAAGGACAGTGAACATGACAAAGAGCCGGAGATCAGCGTCATCGACGAAAATTCCGTCCGCGAAGATTCGGTTGACGACGAGCCGACTGTCAAAGAGCGATGACCTGGCTCGTCTGCGGCGTGTGATCGAGCGCATCGTTCCTCGTCCGCGAAGACGTCACGTCGACATCCTCTTCACCGACGACCGGACCATTGCGGAGCTTTCCGGTCGCTATCGAGGGCGAGCGCACGCCACCGATGTATTGGCATTCGTCTATGGCGCCGATTGCAATCCAATTGCAGATATCGTCATCTCGGTGCAGACGGCACGGCGTCAGGCACGCCAGCGTCGGGTTCCGCTCGATCAGGAACTCCTTCTCCTCATGCTCCACGGCCTGTTGCACGTGGGAGGGCAGGGGGATGAAACCTGGCGCGACTGGTGCGACATGCGGCGACTGGAGTTCGAAGGCATGATGCGGGTGTTGTGATGATTGTCATCCCCGAGTGGTGTAGTCGGGGATCCAGTCTTGGAAAGTCGTACAACAAAAGCATTTGGCTGGATTCCCGCCTCAAGCACGCGGGAATGACAATCCAAGGGGTGTCATCCCCGCGAAAGCGGGGATCTCGATTTGTGCCTTCAAGCGAGATTCCCGCCTGCGCGGGAATGACAATCAAGAGGGGCACGTTATGACCATGAAACCCATTATCCAAATCGCACTCGCCGTCCTCTCCGGCGTTCTCGTCGCGTTCTCGTTTCCGACGATGATCGCGGGCGTGGCTTTTCCAGCGCTGGGGTGGCTCGGGTGGGTGGCGCTGGTGCCGCTCTTTTTTGTCATTCGATCCGTCGGACCGCGGCGTGCATTTTTGCTCGCGTTTCTCTGGGGGCTTGTCTGCTTCAGCGTCTCGCTCTTCTGGCTCTATGGGGCCATCCATCACTTCGGCCATCTCTCGCCCGGCATCAGCGTCGCCGTGCTCGTCCTGCTTATCGTCATCCAAGCGGCCATCATGGCGCTCGCACCTCTGCTGGCACGCCTCATCCAGCTGCGTTGGCGCGGGGAGTTCATCGTCTGGATCGCGGTCTCGTGGACTGCACTTGAGCTGATGCGAAACCTTGGTCCTGCAAATGGATTTCCTTGGGGCAATATCGCCATGTCGCAGTGGCGTTTTTTGCCGGCCATTCAGATTGCAGATCTGGTCGGCATCTATGGGGTGACCTTTCTCGTCGTCTGGATGAACGCCTTCATTGCTGATATCATCGCACGGCTCTCCGGCGAGCGCGTCACCTTCCTTCCGGCAAAGATCGTCGTCACGATTCTCCTCATCGGCTCCACACTCATCTATGGAATCGTGTGTCTGCACACGGTGCCCAAGATCGTGGACGCAGCCCCGACGATTCAAATCGGCATGATCCAGGCCAACATCCCGCAGGATGAGAAGTGGGCGCAGGATCGGGCCGTGGCAAATCTCGACGCGCATCGGATGATGGCACACAAGCTCGAGCGCACGCCGATCGATCTCATCATTTGGCCGGAATCAGCGATCCCCTGGACGATCTCCGAGCGGGAGCTTCAGGTCGACGCCAAAGTGATCGGCCTCTTCGACGAACACTTCGGCCCGGCGCCCTACACGCTCTTGGGCGGAATCATCGAACGCGCGGATGGGAACTTTCACAACAGCGCTCTGCTCTACGATGCTCAGGGCATGCGCATGGGGCTCTACCATAAGGCGCACCTCGTTCCGTTCGGCGAGTATGTGCCCTACAAGAAACTGCTCTTCTTCGCCTCGAAGCTCACAGAACCCATCGGGAACTTTCTGCCCGGCCAGAGTTTCGATCCGATCATTGCCGGCGCGGCAAAGTTGGGGATTCTCATCTGCTATGAGGATGTCTTCCCGGAGATCGCCGCCGAGCAGACCCGGCGCGGCGCCAATCTCCTGGTGAATCTCACGAACGATGCCTGGTATGGCCACAGTTCCGCGCCGTTTCAACACCTGGCGATATCGGCCTTCCGCGCGGTGGAGAGCAGGCGCTCTCTCGTCCGCGCGACCAACACGGGCGTTTCCGCGGTGATCACGCCGACGGGCGCGATGGTCGTCGAATCCGGCATCTTCGAGCCATCGGTCATCGTCGCAGCCGTTCCACTCATGGAGGGGTTGTCGGTCTATGCCCAAACGGGCGATTGGTTCGCCATCGCCTGCGCCGCCTATGTTGCGCTGGGCCTGATCGTTGTGTTATGGCGGCGCTTCAAATATTCCCCTCCTTTGTAAGGAGGGGCTAGGGGAGGTAGATCATGGAACTTCCGCGATCTACCCCACCCTAACCCTCCCCTTACAAAGGGGAGGGAATTGTCGAAACACGGAGACCCAACATGAGCAAAGAATTGAAGGAGAAGTTTGAAGCGCTACAGCAAAAGCTCCACGACATCCGGGGGCATCTTTGACTGTGATGAAAAGCGGAAACGCATCGCTGAAATAGACGCCATCTCCGGCCAACCCGAATTCTGGAACGACTCCCAGGCCGCCACGAAGCTCACCCGTGAACGCGAGGAGCTCAAGCAGTTGCTCGAGTCCGTCGACGTGCAGCAGCGTGCGCTCAGCGATGTTGAAGCGACGCTCGATCTGGCTGAGGAAGATGATGCTCAGGAGTTCATGGTCGAGGCGGTGGAGGCGCTGGCCGGAGTCGAGCGCGTCCTCGACGACATGGAATTCAAGCGCATGCTCTCGGGCGAACAGGATGAGTCCAACGCCATTCTCTTCATCAACGCCGGTGCCGGCGGTACCGAGGCCTGCGATTGGGCCGAGATCCTGCTGCGCATGTATCGCCGATGGGCCGATGCCAAAGGGTATAAGAACGAGGTCGTCGATTTCACCGCGGGCGACGGCGCGGGGTTTCGCAGCGTGACCCTTACGGTCAGCGGACCCTATGCCTACGGGTATCTCAAAGCGGAAAACGGCGTGCATCGGCTCGTGCGGATTTCGCCGTTCGATGCCGCCAAGCGTCGGCATACCTCCTTTACCTCGGTCTTCGTCCTGCCGGAGATCGAGGATGACATCGAGATCGAGATTCGCCCCGAAGATCTTCGCGTCGATACCTATCGCGCGGGCGGTGCGGGCGGACAGCACGTCAACAAGACTGATTCCGCCGTGCGGCTCACCCACCTTCCGACCAATTCGGTCGTTGCTTGCCAGAGCGAGCGCAGCCAACATCAGAACAAAGAGACGGCCATGCGCCTGTTGCGCGCGAAGCTCTATGAGCTGGAGCTGGAGAAGAAGCAGGCCGAACAGGACAAACTCACGAAGGACAAGAAGAAGATCGAATGGGGTTCGCAGATTCGCTCGTATGTCCTGCAACCCTACCGCATGATCAAGGATCATCGCACCGATGTCGAAAAGGGAAATGTCGACGCCGTCCTCGACGGCGACCTCGACGATTTTATTCGTTCGTACCTCCTGTTGATGAGTGCGACCTCCTAAGGAGTCCCCGATATGAAGCGCCCTCTGATCGCATTTTTATCCATCGTTATCCTTCTATTCGCCGTTGGATGCCGAAAGCGTGTCACGTCGCCTGTTCCACAGGGCGATGTCTCGAATGCGACGTCGGGGACGACGGCCACGTCACCCAAGGCCGGCGTGAGCGCGATTGCCTGGACCGAACCCGCGATCACCACGGAGAACTATCGCCGCGCTTTCAACGAGACGGCGGGGACGCTCTTCGATCTGCGCTGGGTGCGCGATGGGGGCGAACTGGGCGACATCGATCTGGAGGCGAATGAGATCGTCATTCCGAGTGCGCAGCGCGAGCGGTTCGATCAACCGGAGCATGGGGCGCTGCGTCGTTCGGCGACGCTCGATCGGGCCATCGAACTCGTTCGCGAACGCCTTGAGCAGAAGCGGCGCGCGGCCATCGATGCGGCGCTGGCTGAGGAACTCGAGGCCTTTACGCGGTTTGATCTGTCGCAACTCGACGAGCCGAATCAGAAGGCCGTTCGTGCGCTCGTCGAAGTGGGATTTCTCATCGACGATCTCTACAAATTGCAAAATCATCCGCTCTCGCTCGAATTCGAACGCACGCTCATCGAAGAGGGAGATCTGCCCTCCATTCGTTTCTTCAAGCGAGTGGGTGGTCCAACCTCGTTCCGAACGGGAGCGTTTCCCTTCGCCAATGCGATGCCGTTCTTCCCGGATCCGATGATCGGCATGATCATGTGGCCCGAAGGAATGGACGCATCGCTCTTCGCCCAGCTCGCCTCCGATCCGATGAATGGGCTCATGAGTCCCTTCACCGTCGTCAAGCGAAGCGAGGCCGGAGCGTTGATGGCGATTCCTTACGGGGGCTATCCGCCGTTTGCCCGCATTCTGCGTCCGATCGTGCGCCGGCTCGAGGAGATCGCGCTGATCCCGGGAATGGATCCCTCGCTTGCCCATCAGCTTGCGCTTCAGGCCAAGGCGCTTGCCGCGCCCGGTTCGGACGATCCCTTCATCGACAGCGACCAGGCCTGGATCGATGCGCGCGCTCCGCTCGAGGTGATCATTGGCCCGTATGAGACCGATCGCGATCCCTATGCGACGAAAGCCTTCTATGAATTCATTCTCGGCGTGCGAAACGACAAGCTGCAGGCACTCGCCGACGGTCTCAAAGGATTGCGTCTCGAGGTCGAGACGACGCTTTCCAATAATCTCTCCGGCGGGGCCTATGCCGCTCGTCCGATCGTCGCTGATCCGCCGATGGCGATCATCGATGTGGTCCTCGCCACCGGTTTTTCGGCGGGCGACGAAGGGCCGCATCTGGCAACGATGCTTCCGAACGTGGGCAAGGCTGCCAAAGAGGGGCGACAGAAGCGCGTGATCATGGCCAACCATCATCGGGCGAAGCTGCCGCTGCTCAAGCAGATCGCCGAGATCGCCCTCGACCCGAAGGAGCTGGCGCGCATCGATGAGCGGGCCTTCGTGCTCTTGTCCACGCTCAAGGCGCTGCTCTTCGGCGTGGGGCCGCAGGCAACCATGCCTGCCGACGACAAGGTGGATGCCACCCGTACCCGCACGCTCGCCGCCGCGCAGCGCGATGTCATGGCGGCCTGGACCGCCTTTCACTTGGAGCAGAAGGGGATCCTCACGCGTTCCGGTCGTGAGCGGTTCTATGCCACCTGGATCGCCAATCTCTTCCGAAACCTGCGCTTTGGCCCGGATCATCCGGTGGCGCGCGCCGCGCGCCTGGAATTGGCCGCGCTGGCCTGGCATGGGGCGCTCAAGGAGCGCGGCAATCGCTTCGCTATCAACAGCGAGCGCATGCAGCCGGTCCTGGAGCGCTTGCTCGCGGGGATCGTCCGCGCCATCGCGACCGGAAACGCGGATGCTGCGGTGGAGCTGACGGTCACCTATCCCGGGCGAGCCCCCGAGGGTTTGGGCATCGTCGCCGAGCGCATCGAAGCAGCTCGCATGCCCCGCGATGTGGCGCTGGTCTATACGATTCAGGGGCTCTAAAGAGCTTTCTTGCCCGTTAAAAATGACGCAACTTTTTCGGGCCGGAGGCGAAAAGGGGGAATGGAACGAATCCTTCACCTGATCGACGCCTTCAGCACGACCCGCATTGATCTCCCCGCCGAAGCGTTCGTTGATCGTTCCATGCCGTATTCCGGCACCGATGGCTATTGTCAGTGGCTTCACGCTCTGCGTTCGCACTGTGCCGAGCACATCGATGCATTGTATCCGTCGAGCAGCGGACCGAATCATGTCCTTTATCCCCTGTCCGCATACGGATTGACAGACGCGCTCGCCGTTTTTCCAAATGCCGATACCTATCTGCTGATCGATAAACACCCCTTTCTCAACCATCCGGAGTCAGATCGAGAGCATCCGATTTTCTATGAAGCTCGGCGGGGGCTCGATCCGGTACTCGGGAATGTTGAACACGCGCAGCATATCCTGAACCGATGCGGTATGGAGGGTGGCATGCTTCCGCTGCTGTTGGGACGTATGCGCGCGGTCTATCCAGACGCGGTCTTTCACAGTGCGCGCGTCTTCTGGGGACATCCTGGCGCGCTCCAGCTCTATCAGACAGGGCGCTATCGCGTGCAGCCAAATCACGGTCTGCTCACCTTCTCCCTATCGCCCGATGCTCGCACGCAACGTGCCCTTTATCTCAATACATTTTTCACGCCGATGGAGACGCCACATATTCGCATTCCGTCTACTCGGTGGAACGATGCTGTTCCCGCTCCGCTGGAATCGATCGATGGCATCCTGATCAAGGGGGCCCAATCGCTCTTTCTCCACCAAGATCAGCTGCGCCAGACCCTGCTCGAACCGTTGCACAGGAACGAAGGGGTGCTCGTGGAGGGCAGGGCAGAGATCTCCGCTGGGGGATACTTCGAGCTGAGCATGCTGCCGGACGATCATGGGCTGGATCAAACCTACGTCGATTTCAACCTCTCCTACCTCTCCGGCATGCTCGTCACCTCATTCGCGCCGATTGCGGGCTAGAGGATTTTCCGAAGACCCTAGCACTTGACTTCCCCTCGATCTTCACTATAACTCGGCGAAATTTCGACAGAATCGAGGATATTTCCTATGGATGACAACCAATATGTCCAGATTCGGCGGGAGAAGGTCGAGCGGCTGCGCGAGATGGGCGCAAACCCCTATCCGAACGGAATCGCCCCCAAAAATACGACCGCCGCAATCCATTCCGCCTATGATGAGAAGGACGGCGCGGCTTTGGAAACGGTCTCCGAGACCTTCTCCATCGCGGGGCGTATCATGGCCATCCGCACTTTCGGCAAGGCGGGGTTTCTGCAGATCCGTGATCGGACCGGGGAACTCCAGGTCTTCGTCCAGAAGAAGAAGATTTCCGAGGAACAGTTCGAGATCTTCAAGCTCTTCGACGTGGGCGATTTTGCCTGGTTTGAGGGGAAACTCTTCCGGACCAAGACGAATGAACTCACGCTCGATTCCGCCTCGCTTCGCATGGTCACCAAGTCGGTGCGCCCGCTGCCGGAGAAGTGGCACGGTCTCTCCGACGTCGAGACGCGCTATCGCCAACGCTATGTCGACTTGATCGTCAATCGCGACGTCAAAGATGCCTTCATCGCGCGTTCGCGCATCATGCATGAGATGCGCGCCTTTTTCACGTCGCGCGAGTTCCTCGAGGTGGAAACGCCGATGATGCATCCGATTCCGGGTGGCGCCGCGGCAAAGCCGTTTGTCACGCACCACAATGCGCTCGGCTGCGACCTCTATCTGCGCATCGCCCCTGAGCTCTACCTCAAACGGCTCGTGGTCGGAGGGATCGAGCGCGTCTTCGAGATCAACCGAAACTTTCGCAACGAGGGGATATCGATTCAGCACAACCCCGAGTTCACGATGCTCGAGTTCTACATGAGCTATGCCACGTTCGAGGATATGATTCGCCTGACCGAGGAACTCTTCGCCCATGTCGCCAAGACGGTCCTGGGCAAGACCACATTCACCTATCAGGATACCGAGATCGATTTCACGCCTCCGTTTCGTCGCTTATCGCTCAAGGATTCACTCGTGGAGATCGGCGGCGTCGATCCGGACGTACTCACCTCGCGGGAGAAGGCGCTGAAATATGCCGAAGGACTCGGGGATACGCTCAAGACCAAGGATGAGGGGCTCGGCGCGATCCTCACCGAGATCTTCGACCTGAAGGTCGAGAAGAAATTGATTCAGCCGACCTTCATCACGGACTATCCGACCGAGGTCTCGCCCTTGTCGCGGCGGAACGATGCGAATCCGGATGTCGTCGATCGGTTTGAGCTCTTCATCTATGGGCGCGAAATTGCCAACGCCTTCTCGGAGCTCAACGATCCGGCCGATCAGGCCGGGCGGTTCCAACAGCAAGTTGCAGCGCTTACGCGCGGTGACGAGGAGGCGATGCACTACGATGCCGACTACGTCAATGCGTTGGAATATGGCATGCCGCCAACGGCGGGAGAGGGGATCGGCATCGATCGTTTGGTCATGCTGCTCACCGATTCGCCCTCGATCCGGGATGTCATTTTGTTTCCACAACTCAAAACGCGTGAACTGTGAACGGTAAGCTGTGAACAGTGAGGGGTAAACAGAAGGCAGTTCTGGCAGTTTCTGTTTGCCGTTTACCGTTCACCGTTTACGGTTCACGGTTCACGATTGATGATGAACCTTTCTTCCTGGATCGCCGGACGTTTTCTGCGTTCTCCTCACACGGGACGTTTTGCGCCGTTGCTCAAGGTGACCGCTCTTCTGAGTGTCGCCATGGGGATCTGTGCGCTCACCGTGGTCATGGGTGTGATGCGTGGCTTTCGCGAAGAGCTCTCAACGCGACTGACCGCGCTCAACGCCCCCGTCACCCTGACGCGTACGGATGAAGGGGCGTTGCTCGATGCCGATCAGGTGCGCGCGCTTTTTCCCAACGGCGCGCTGCGGGATGTGAGTCCCTTCGTCGAGGGGGAGGTCATCGTCCAGTCCAATGTGGCTCGCGATCCCATCGCCATGGGCGGCCGCGTGCGCGGGATCGACCGTTCTTCCCTCGAGCGCATCGCCGGCCTCGGGCTCGTCCTGCCGGAATCGGTCGATGCGTCAGACCCGCTTGCGCCGCGCGCGGGCGAGGAGATCCCCGGGGCGATCATCGGCAGAGAGATGGCCGGAGAGCTTGCCGTTCACCCCGATTTCGAAGATAGGCTCATGCTCACCGCACCGCTGGCCGAGGTGGGACCGACCGGAGAGCTGCTTCCTTCGAGTCGGCCATTCGTTCTCAACGGTCTCTTTCGCACCGGGCTCTATGAGTATGACGGCAAGATGATCCTCACCACCCTCGAAGATGCCCGACGATTGCTCGGCCAGCAGGCCCGTGAGGGCTGGCATGTCTGGCTGAACACCACGACCGCAGCGCCGGAAATGGTCGCCGCGGTCACGCCAAAGCTTCCGGCAGGATGGGAGGCTGAGGGCATCCATCAACAGAATCGAAAACTCTTTGCCGCGCTGGCGCTGGAACGCACCGCGATGGGGGCGATCCTCTTCCTGGTCGTGCTCATCGCCTCCTGTGCGATCATCGGCGTCATCCTCCTGGTGGGAGCGGCCAAACGAAAGGACATCGCCCTGCTCGAGGCGATCGGCATGACCAGGCGTGGCATACAGCGCATCTTCCTCGTGCAAGCGGCCCTCATCGGCGCGGTCGGCTCCTTCATCGGTCTCGCCGCGGGGATGGGGATCATCGGCGCGCTGATCCTCTGGCCGGTTCGGTTGCCCGATTCCTACTATCTGGATTTTTTGCCCGTCGAGGTGAACCCCGTGGCCGCGCTCCTCTTCGCGCTTGCGGGAATAGCCATCGCGCTCGTCGCCTCGATCGTTCCCGCGCGGCAGACGACGCGTCTCGATCCTGCGGAGGTGCTGCGGTATGAGTAGCTCCTGCACACCTCTTATCACCTTTATCAGCGAGCGGTTTCAGTCGCATGCGGCGCTTCCGCGTTCGGTGCGCGCCATGCGCATCGTCTCCATCGCGGGACTCGCCGTCGCGGTGGCCGCGCTCACCGTCGCCAGCGCGATCGGCCGCGGTTTCGAACAGAGCTATACCAAGGCGCTCACGGGTTTTAATGCCCATGTCGTCCTCATGGGGACGAGCAGCATGGATGATGTGGATGAACTCAAACGCGTGCTCGAAGAGCTGGGTGCCGAGAAGGGCAGGCCGCTACAGGGGCGCGTCACCGGTCTTTCGCCGTTTCTCTATCGCGAGGGACTGGCCCTCGGCAAGGGGCGCATCTTTGGCGTGGTCATCAAGGGGATCGATCCGAAGGGATTTGGCGCGGTCAGCGGCGCGCGCCTGCGCCTGACGGCGGACGTTCCGACGCTCGCCGAACCGTTTCAGCGCAAGGGGCGCGATGCCTATCCGGTCATCGTGGGTCGATCGCTCGCGGAGAAACTCGGTGGGCCGGCTTCGTTTCGCCTGATGATCCCCGGATCGGAAGCGGAGGGGGCGTCTCGTCATCGTCTGGTCGAAGCGGTCGTCGTGGGAACCTTTGCCTCCGGGATGCACGATTTTGATACCCAATTTCTCATGATGCCGATGCAGGCGGTTCGTCAGCTCTTTGGAACCGATGCCGATGCCATCACCGGAGTGGAGATCGATCTGGACGACCCGATGGACGCGGGAGCGATGGCTCGTGCCATCGAGGGGGCGATGGGGCCTCCGTATCAGCTCATCACCTGGGATCAGCTCAACAGCGAGCTGCTCTCGGCCGTGCGACTCGAACGGTTATTACTGCTCATCGTCATGAGCCTCATGGTCGTGGTCGCGGCGCTCAACATCATCGCCTGTCTCACGCTGATGACCATCCGTCGCTATCGGGAGGTGAGCATCTTCAAATCGCTCGGCATTCCCGATCGCGTCATCGGAGGGCTGCTCGTCCGTGCGGGCCTACGCATCGGCCTGTGGGGAATTGCCGTGGGCATGGCGATTGGGGTAGCCATCTCCTTGATCATAAAGTATGTCGATGTCGTGCCGCTGGCGCCGGAGATCTATCTCGTCGATCGGCTGCCTATTGACATTTCCCCAATGATATGCGGCACTTTGGCGCTCTTTTGTCTGGGGGTCGTTTGGCTTTCCTCACAGGTGGCTGCGCGCAAGCTCGTTCGTGCACCGATCATCGAGGGGTTGCATCGATAAGGCCCGGCAAGCGCGGGTTGGAGAAAGGGATTTCGTGTCGATCATCGAAGCGAAGCAGTTGGGCAAGTCCTACCACGACACGGCGCGCCCCGTAACCGTTCTCGAGGGGCTCGACCTCAGCGTCGAGGCCGCAGAGGGCCTGGTCATCTTTGGCGCATCCGGGAGTGGGAAATCGACGCTGCTGCATCTGCTCGGAGGGTTGGATCGGCCGACCGCGGGACAGGTGAACGTCGACGGAACGAATATCGCCGATTTGAATTCGGAGGCGCTTGCGCGCTATCGCAATCGGCAGGTCGGATTTGTCTTTCAGTTCTATCATCTTTTGCCGGAGTTCACCGCGCTGGAAAACACGATGCTGCCGGTGCTCATTTCAGGGGGTCCGCGGGCGGAGGCAGAACAGAAAGCGCGCGGGGCACTCGAGGCGGTGGGGCTCAAACACCGCGTCACCCATCGGCCGGGAATGCTCTCCGGCGGCGAACAGCAGCGCGTCGCCCTGGCTCGCGCGGTGGTCATGCGGCCGAAGCTCATCCTGGCCGATGAACCGACCGGCAATCTCGACCGGGTGACCGGGGATATGGTCTGGCGCTATCTCATCGAGTTGAAGCAATCGATGGGAATCGCCTTGGTGATCGCTACGCACAACCGCGCCTTGGCCGACAGTGTGGAGCGAAGCCTTGAACTTCGGGATGGAAAACTGTGGTCACTCAACACACGTGAAGCGTGATGCAGAGCGCATTCAGAAAGAGCACTTTCATGTCATTTCGGGGGAACATGCGGAGATATCTCACAGGAACAGCGCTCATCGTCGCGGTGGTGCTCTGGTATGCGACCGCGCTGGCGGCTTCGTCCATCGTCACGGAGGTCGCCTTTAAGGGCCTCGTGCGCACGCCGGAAGGGGCGGTCACGAACAACATCACTACGCGCGTCGGGGCACCGCTGAATCTCGAACAAATCGACAACGACATCAGGGCGCTCTACAAGCTCGGGCAGTTTCAGGACGTGCAGGTCGACAGCACCGCCGTTCCCGGTGGCACGCGCATCACCTATATCTTCATCGAAAAACCGCTCATCTCCGAGATCGAGTTTTCCGGAAACCGCAAGATCAAGGCGGATGATCTGCGCGCCGAGGTCGTGCAGCGCGCTTTTTCGGTGCTCGATGAGGAAGATGTGGCTGAATCGATGCAGAAGATTCGCGAGGCGTATGCGAAGAAGGGCTATTATCTGGCCGGCGTCGACTATCATCTCGAGACACAGGAGGAGGGCGAGGCCAAGCTGATCTTCGATGTTCGCGAGAATCAGCGCGTGATGGTTCGCCGTGTTCAGTTCATTGGAAATGAAGTCTTCGACGATGACGAGCTGCGCGAAAACATTCGGACGAGGCGAAAGGGTGTCTTCTCGTTCATCACCAACACCGGGAAATACGATGAGGAGATGTTGCGCAACGATGTGCTCATGCTCACGTATTTCTATCTCAATCACGGATACCTGAAGGTAAAGGTGGCACCGCCGCGCACGACGATCTCCAAGGACCGACGCTATATCTTTGTCACGTTCCAGGTCCACGAGGGCAAACAGTACCGCATCGGCAAAGTCGATATCAGCGGCGACATCCTCACCACACGCGAAGAACTGATGAGTGAGCTCGGGACGAAGCCGGGCGACATCTATGTGCAGCGAACCCTCGATCAGGATGTGATGCGTCTGACCGATACCTATGGAGATGAAGGGTATGCCTTCGCCAGCATCGTTCCGCGGAGCGTCCCGAACGATGAAGACCTGACCGTGGACATCGACTTCAATGTGACGAAGGGCAAACGCGTCAACATCGAGAAGATCATCATCACGGGCAATACGACCACGCGCGACAAGGTCATTCGGCGTGAGATGGAGTTGATGGAAGACGATCGTTACAGCGAGCGATTACTGCGCAAAAGCAAAGAGAACCTGATGCGGCTGGGGTACTTCGAGGATGTGAACTTTGCCACTCCGCGCGGAAGTCGCGATGATACGATGATCCTGAAGGTCGAGGTGAAGGAGAAGTCAACCGGCAGCTTCAATATCGGCGCCGGTTTCTCCTCGGCAGAACACTTCATCTTCAACGCCTCCGTGCAGAAGGAGAACTTCTTCGGCTATGGCATCAGTGGATCGATTTCAACGGAGCTGTCGAAGAAACGCCAGCTCTTCATGCTGTCGCTGACCGACCCCTACTTTCTCGATACGAAGTGGATCGTCGGCGTCTCTGGATATCGATCGGCTTATCGCTATACCGACTTCCGGCGTGAAGCGACCGGTGGCGAACTCAATATCGGTCACCGCTTCTTCGAATACTGCACAGCCAACATCGGCTATCAGTTTGAGCAGGTGAAGGTGGGCGATTTCAGCTACATCGTCCCGCAGCTCTTCCGGCAGGATGCCAGCGGCATCACGTCGGCGATCAGCCTCACCCTCGCGCGCGATACGCGTGACAACCGGATCACGACGAGCAAAGGTCTCTATCATCTCCTGGGGCAGGAGATCAGCGGCAGCAAGCTCGGTGGCGACAACGATTTCTACCGCGTCAACTTTCGTTCGATGGTCTATCAGCCGATCTGGAAGACGATCACGTTCCGGCAGTTCTTCCGCATCGGCTACATCAAGAGCCTCAACAATAAACCGGTGCCGCTCTACGAGCGATTCTTCACCGGTGGTGTGAACAGCCTTCGCGGGTACTATCCGAACTCCGTGGGACCGAAGCTGCGTATTCCGCGCACCCCCTCCGGCCGCGACGAGGACTTCGTCTACGGCGGCGACAAGCTGATGCTGTTTGTCACCGAGGTGGAGTTTCCGATCTATGACAAGGCGGGCGTTCGCGGCGTAGTCTTCTTCGACGCCGGAAATTCCTTTTCGGAGAACCAGAATTACAACCTCCTCAACCTCCGGCTCGACTACGGTTTTGGCGTGCGCTGGAACTCGCCGATGGGCCCGCTTCGGTTCGAATGGGGCATCCCGATCGAGCGTCGTCCAGGAGAGGATTCGGTGGTCTTCAACTTCACGATCGGAAACTTCTTCTGACAAGAATACCCTTGTCTTCCAAGGCTCTTTATTCTATAGGCTCCAAATTCCTTGAGGCTCAAAACACACATCAGGAGGTGAAAAGATGAAAAAAGCAATTTCAGTGATGGCGGTGGTTCTACTGGTGCTTGCGGTGACGACGGTCCAGATCGCGAAGGCGCAGGCCTCTGCGGCAGCGGGTACGGCATCGAAAGTCGGTTATGTCGATCTCAATCGCTGTCTGAATGAGGTCAACGAAGGCAAGCAGGCTCGCTCCAAACTCGAAGCGGACGGAAAGGCCAAGCGCCAGAAGCTCGAGATCCTGCAGAACGAATTGAAGAAGATGAAGGAGAACCTTGAGAAGCAGCGCCTGACCTATTCGGCGGAAGCGCTCAAGGAGAAGGAGATGCAGTTTCAGCAGAAGTTCATGGAGCTGCAGCGCATGAGCGTCGATTTTGAAAAATCCTTTTCTGAGAAGGAAGCCAGCCTCATCAAGCCGATCAGCGAAAAGATTCAGAAGATCATCCAGGATATCGGCCAGAAGGATGGCTATGCGATCATCGTCCCACGTGAGATGGCGTTATATGCCCCTCCAGGAACGGATCTGACCAGCCAGGTGATCACAAAATATAACAAGAAGTAAGCGGGGAAGCAGACGAGGACAAGCGCGGAACGCATGAGGCTCTCATCAGATGCGTTCCGCGTTTGTCTACCTGTCGGCAATGGAGGTACGCATGTATCGAGGTCTCTTCCGCGCATCACTCGGTTTTCTCTGCGCCATAGCCCTATTGGTTCCGGTTGCCGCGCATGCGGTGGAAGCGAAGGCACCCACGGGCGACGCTGGAGCGACGATCGGATATGTTGATTTCAAGCGGGCACTCAACGAGGTGACCGATGGCCGTGCTGCGAAACAGCGCCTGAAAGATGAATTCAAGGAGAAGCAGGCCGTCCTCACCCGGTTGCAGAAGGAACTCCGCACACAACAGGAGGCGATCGACGACGATCGGGCTTCGGCTCCGGTGGAAGTCATCAGAAGTCGTGAGGAGCGCTATAGCCAGAAGTATCTCGAGCTCCAACAGCGGCTGGCATCCTTTCAGCGGGAGATGTCGCTCAAAGAGGAACAGCTCACGGATGATATCCTGAGCCGACTGCGCACGATCGTCCGCGAGTTGGGGGAGAAGCAAGGATATACCCTCATCCTCGAGAAATCGCAGGATATTGTCCTCTATGCTCCGAACAGCCGGGATTTGACGGATGGGGTCATCGCACAGTACAATGCCCGACACCGCGGAAAAAAGAGGTGATTATGGCGCTCGACGCGAAGTTGATCGACATCCTGGCGTGTCCTCAATGCAAGGGAAAGGTGAAAAATATCGACGGCGGTCAATCACTTTCCTGCGAGCGCTGCAAGATCAAGTATCCCATTCGAGACGGTATCCCCATCATGACGGTCGAAGAAGCGCTGCGCCCGGGAACACGCGGGGGGAGCGGGTCGGTGCGACTGCCTCGCGTCAGCTTTCGGGTGATCAAGGGACCCGACATCAATATGAGCTTTCAGGTCGAGCAGGGCACGTGCCGGGCTATCGGTCGTGCACAGGTCGATCCGAATAAGACCTCCGTCTTCAATGTCGACATCAGCTTGGAGCTCGACGAGAGCACCAAAAGCCTCATCCTGCAGTACATCGGCCGACAGTTTCAGAAGGCGACGGGGACTACGCCAGCAGGCGGCTCGGAACTCGGCATTTTTCGGCGCGCGGCGGATATCGTCTTCACGGATTCGAGCCTCTCACGACTGCATGCGATGGTCTTTGCCGAGGAGGGTGCAGTTGGCATCCTTGATCTGGTCAGCAAGAATGGCACGTTCGTCAATGGGAACGAAATTGAATCAACGCTGCTCAGTCGCGGGGACGCGATCGAATTTGGCGAAACGACGGTAACGTATGAAGGGTGAGAGCAGTTGAAAAATGTGTCATCCCGAGTGAAGCCCGGAGGGCGTAATCGAGGGATCTCATGAGATCCTTCGACTCGTCCGTCCCGGACTCGCTCAGGATGACAGCTCAAAGAAGCACCTGAATAGTTACGTGAAAACAACAAAAGGCGGAAAATATGAAATCGATGACGGGTTTTGGAACGGCGGAGGGGAAGGTCGGCAAGGGGCGACTCTTCGTCGAGATCAAGAGTGTGAACCATCGCTTCAGTGAATTCAGCATCAAGATTCCATCACGAATGGGCGTGCTTGAAGCGCGCATTCGCAAGGTGCTCACTCCGCTCTATCGGCGAGGCAAGGTAGATGTCTTTTTCCGGGAAAAGGAATCGCTCTTCGGCGGCACCACGATCTCGATCGATAAAGAACTGGCCCAGCGCTATCGGACGATGCTGCGCTCGCTCAAGCGGGAGCTCAAACTCAAAGAGGAGCCATCCTTTCTGGGAACCGTGGGGTTGGATCGCATCCTGCGCGTGGAGGAACGTGAAGGCTCCTATGAACGTCTCTGGGGGCAGATTGCAACCCTCCTCAAGCGAGCCGCGACCAGTGCCAACAAGATGCGCGTGCAGGAAGGGGCGCATATCAAACGTGACCAGAAACAGCGGCTCGATCACATTCGCCGGGTGACGCGTGCGATTCGAAAGCAGTCGGATCATGCGCTCGATGCCCATCTCAAGCGCCTGCGGAAGAAGGCCTCGGGGATGGGAGGAGCAAAAGAAGCGGGTGAACAGCGTCTCCAGATGGAAGTCTCCTATCTTTCCGGCCGTCAAGATATCGCCGAGGAACTTGTCCGCTTGGAGAGCCACGCCAAGCAGTATGCCAAGCTCATCGACCAGAAAGAGCCGGTTGGGCGCAAGCTCGACTTTCTGTTGCAGGAGATGAACCGCGAGATCAACACCATCGGCTCAAAGGGTTCCGACGCCAAGATCTCTCAGCTCGTCGTCGATGCCAAAAGCGAGCTGGAGCGCTTGCGCGAGCAGATCCAGAATGTCGAATAGGTCAATGATGCGATGGACGATCGCGAATGTTGTTCGCTAGGACGAGGGACGATCGATCCCTCCGGGATCTAGGACGAAAGGGCTTTTTCGTCCATCGTCCCAGCAACTGAGTAGGTGCAGATGAATAAAGGGCGATTGTTTATCATCTCTGCCCCATCGGGAACGGGAAAATCCACGGTCTTGGCTCGCCTCAAGGAGCTTCGGCCGGACATGTGGTTTTCTGTTTCCGCCACGACACGCCCCCAACGGAAGGGGGAGGTCGATGGCCGCGAGTATCTCTTCGTCGATCGGTCGACATTCCAGCAGATGATCGACGACGGGGCGTTCGTCGAGTGGGCCGAGGTGCATGGCGAGCGCTATGGAACCCCCCGTGCCAAGCTCGAATCGATGCTCGCAGCGGGTGATGACGTCTTGCTCGACATCGACGTGCAGGGGGGGATGGCGATCAAAGGCGCCTTTCCAGATGCCATCACCGTCTTCCTGCTCCCTCCCAACATGGCGGAACTCGAGCGGCGGCTCTCCGGCCGGGCAACGGATAGCCCCGAACAGATCGCGCTGCGCCTCTCCAATGCCCAGCGTGAGCTCGCCTTCAAAGACCGCTATGATCGCACGATCGTCAACGATCGCATCGAGCAGGCCGCCGACGAACTCATCGCCCTGGTCGATGAAGCCACCCGAAAAGCGTGAGGAATGGCAAAAGGCGCTTGAAAAGGCGCAATCCTTCCGATAGCTTAGGCTGATCGCTGGGGAGGATAAACGCTCGCAATGGCATCAGACGACAGCACATCCATGATTCGCCTGAACGATATCCTCGATATCGTCACAACCTATAATCCCGACGCCGACGTCGATCTCATCAAAAAGGCCTATGTCTTCGCGGCCAAGGCCCATCAGGGGCAGACGCGGCGCTCCGGCGAACCGTATCTGATCCATCCCATGTCGGTGGCGGGGATCCTGGCGAAGATGAAGCTCGATGTTCCGTCGATCGCCACCGCGCTCCTGCACGACACGGTCGAGGACACTGTGGCCACCGTCGAGGAGATCGAGCAGCTCTTCGGTACGGATGTGCGACAATTGGTCGATGGCGTTACCAAGCTCTCCAAGATCCATTTCACCACCTCCGAACAGCGCCAGGCCGAGAACTTTCGCAAGATGATCATGGCCATGGCCAAGGACATCCGGGTCATTCTCGTCAAACTCGCCGACCGCGTGCACAATATGCGCACGCTTATCCACATGCCCGAGATGCGCCAGGTGGCCATCGCTCAGGAGACACTCGACATCTACGCCCCGATCGCCAACCGGCTCGGCATGCAGGAGATGAAGATCGAGTTGGAGGATCTCTGCCTCCGGTATCTCAAGCCCGACATCTTTCAGATGATCGACGAACAGGTGCGCAAGCGAAGGGGACAACGCGATAAATACATTGCCGAGGTGCATCGGATCATCAGGGAGAAGATGCAGGAAAACGGCATTCCCTTTGAGATGTACGGCCGGCTCAAGCATTATTACAGCATTTGGCGCAAGATGGAGGCGCAGCACATCCCGTTCGACCAGATCCATGACATCGTTGCGTTCCGCATCGTAACCGAATCGATTCAGCGCTGCTATGAAGCGCTTGGCTGTATTCATGCACAGTGGAAACCGGTGCCGGGGCGGTTCAAGGACTACATCGCCATGCCCAAGGCGAACAACTATCGCTCGCTGCACACGACCGTCATCGGGCCGCAAGGAGAACGCGTTGAGTTTCAAATTCGTACGGAAGAGATGCACGATATCGCCGAGCACGGCATCGCCGCTCACTGGAAGTATAAGGAAGGACGCCTCATCGATGATAAGGATGAGATGAAATTTAAATGGATCCGGCGCCTGCTCGAATGGCAGAATGAGCTCTCCGATCCGGCTGAGTTTCTCGATACCGTCAAACTCGACCTCTTTGCCGATGACGTCTATGTCTTCACCCCAAAGGGGGAACTCCTCGAATTTCCGCGCGGATCGACACCGCTCGATTTCTCCTATTCCATCCACACCGATGTGGGGCATTCCACCACCGGGGCCAAGGTGAATGGAAAGATCGTCCCCCTGCGCTATGAACTGCGCAGTGGCGATTCGGTGGAGATTCTGCGCGGAAAGCGCAAGCATCCCCACAAGGATTGGCTGCAGTTCGTCAAGACCTCGCGCGCAAAGACCAAGATTCGTTCCTTCCTGCGCATGGAGGACCGCGACAAGAGCGCCGCCGTCGGGCGCGAGCTGCTCGAAAAAGCCTGTCGCAAATACAAGCTCAACATCGCTCAGGTGCTCAAGAGTCGGGAACTCAAGGAGTTCGCTGATCGTTCCTCTTATAATGATGCCGAGGCCATTCTCGCCGCCGTCGGCTATGGAAAGTTTTCGCCGCTCCAGATTGTGGCTCTGTTTGTGCCACCGGAAGCGCTGCGAACGGATGATCAGAAGAAGGAGAAAGAATCGGTCATCGGCAAGCTCGTGCGGCGTCTCAAGCGCCCGCGGGGGTTGGTGAAGGTCGGCGGCATGGGGGATATGCTGGTCAGTTTTGGCAAGTGCTGCAATCCCGTTCCGGGCGACCCGATCATCGGCTATGTCACCCGTGGGCGCGGGGTCTCCATCCATGTGAGCGACTGTCCCAAGGTGCTCGGCCAGGATCCCGAACGCCTGATCAATGTCGAGTGGGAGAAATCAAATGCCGCCACACGCGTGGCGCGCATTCGTGTCGTCTGCGTCGATCAGCAGGGCATGCTGACTAAGATGACGGAGGCGATCACCGAACAGGGAAGCAATATCGCCGGTGCCTCCATTCACATCAACGATGACAAGACCGCCACAAACGATTTTGACGTAGAAATCCGCGATTTGACGCAATTGCGCCAAATCATCAAGGCGATGGAGCGTGTGAAGGGAATTATATCCGTGGATCGCGTGAGAGGGTAAGAGCCAAGATTGTGTTCTTGAGTTCCTAGAGTTTGGGTGTCATTCCCGCGGAGGCGGGAATCTCGATTTTTCAAGCACTTCGAGATTCCCGCCTCCGCGGGAATGACACCGATCGGCAAAAACGCTTTGTTTCGGACAGGAACTCTTGAACGATTACACGATCTTGGCCGCACCCGTACGCAGGCAGCGCGTGCAGATCGCCACACGTTTGACGGTTCCATTGATATCGACACGGCGACGCTGAAGATTCGGTCGCGATACCTTTGGGGTCTTGTTGTTCGCATGCGAAACATTGTGACCGAAGAGCGGTCCTTTTTTACAGAGAGCACATTGACGCGGCATGAGATTCCTCCTGAAACAATCGAAAAAGTGCGCGGGGATTATCAGGAAGCGCCAGGAAACACAAGTGAATTCGGCCTGTGGCGGGCTCGGTGGCCGTGCCGCCTCAGGTGCGCGGGCTGAGCAGATCGCCGCAGACTACCTTATGGAGCGCGGATTTCGCATTGTGGAACGAAATGTGAGGTATCGACGCGGAGAAATCGATATCGTCGCTCGCCGGGACGATGAGCTCCATTTCGTCGAGGTTCGTTCCCGTGGGGCCAGGAGTCCGATTACCCCCTTCGAGACCGTCACCGAACGAAAGCGAAAACGGATCCGAATCGCGGCGCAGTGCTACCTCACACAGCACAGAAAGAGCTTTAACGGTAACGATCTACCGCCTTGTTATTACGATGTAATTGGGATCGTATTTGCGGCTGATGAAGTGCAGATCGAGTGCCTCCTCGATGCCTTTCGCTGATTTTCGAGGAGATCTACGGGGGGAAAGAGATATGAGCAGGAGCGAAAACGTCATCGCCGCCTTTCTGGAGACCGCTGGGAGAAGAGGCTCAAATCCCTGCGTCCGCTTCAAGGAGGCAGGGGCGTGGCAGACCCTGAACTGGACGCAGATGGCCCAGTCCATCCTGGGTCAGGCCGCGAGTCTCAAAAAAATAGGGCTCAAACGCGGAGAGCGGGTCGTCCTCTTCGCCCAGACCTGCCTCGGGTGGACCCAGGCCGACTGCGCCATTCTCGCTGCGGGCGGTGTCACCGTACCGATCTACCCCTCGTTGAATGCCGAGGGGGTGGCCCATATCCTGAAGGATTCAGAGCCCTCGATGGCGATCGTCGAGGATGAAGGCCTTTTGCGCACGTATCAGGGGGCCGTCGCATCGGATCCCGCATTGTCGTCCATTCCCCTGTTCACCCTCAAACCGATAGCGGAATATCGGACGATGCTCGATCTGGAACAAGAGGCGACCGATGACGACCGCTGCCAGATCGAGTCGTTTCTCCATGGGATCTCCAGCGAGGAGATCGCCACGATCGTCTATACCAGCGGCACGACCGGACGGCTCAAGGGGGTCGTCCTGTCGCATGGAAACCTGCAGGCGGAGATTCGTGCCGACCAGGAGGTCTTTCGCTTCGCCACCACGGATGTGGGCCTTCTCTGCCTCCCGCTGGCACACGTCCTGGGGCGCATGATGCAGTTCTATCAGCTGATCCAGGGGTGCGAAGCGGTCTTTGCCGAGAGCATCGCCAAGCTCGCCGAGAATTATGTCGAGACACGCCCGCATTTTGTCTGTGCCGTTCCCCGCATGCTCGAGAAGATCTACGAGAACGTCGGTATCTACCGGCAGGGGCTGGCCACGCCGTTTCGGCAACTCGTGACATGGTCACTCGCCATCGGCCGAAAGCGCAGCCAGTTGCTCCAAAAGCACCGGCCCGTCGGGACCTGGCTTGCGCTTCGCTGGCGCCTGGCCGACCTGCTCTTCTTTCGCCGCCTTCGGAGACGACTCGGGGGCCGATTGCACACCTTTATCTGTGGTGGCGCCTACCTCCCGCAGGAGATCGCGGAGTTCTTCCATGCCGTCGGCATCCTCGTGCAGGAAGGATATGGTCTCACCGAGACCTTTGCCGCGGCAACGGTCAACAGTCCGGACGATTACCATTTCGGAACGGTGGGCAAACCCCTGCCGGGGGTGGAGCTGACCATCTCCAAAGAGGGTGAGTTGCTCATCCGCGGCCCCACGGTCTTTCGCGAATATCTCGGGCTTCCGGAGGAGACGCGCACGGCCTTCACCGAGGATGGCTGGTTTCGCACCGGCGATCTCGGGGAGTATTCGCGCGACGGCTTCATCCGTATCACCGGCCGATGCAAGGACATCATCATCACCGCTGGCGGCAAGAACGTCGCTCCACAGCCGATCGAGCGGGTCATGAGTGCCTCGCCGCTGATCGACCATTTTCTCCTCTGTGGAGAAGGGCGCCGGTTCATCTCCGCGCTCATCACCCTCAACGAGGAGGGCGTGCGCTCAATCCTGAGGGAGAGGGGGATCCCCCTTCGCGATAAAGAACCGCTCTCGCAACATCCGGAGGTTCAAAGGCTCGTCGAGGAAGTCGTGCAGCGCGGTAATGAGGGGCTCTCCGCCTACGAGACGGTCAAGCGCTTCATCATCCTCGATGAACCCTTCACGATCGAAGGGGGAGAGCTGACCCCCAGCATGAAGGTCAGGCGCAAGGCGATCTGCGAAAAATACAGCGAGGCACTGGAGGGGCTTTATCAGGAGAGATGACAAGAAGTTTGTCATTCCCGCGAAGGCGGGAATCTCGCTCTTTACGGTACATCGAGATTCCCGCCTTCGCGGGAATGACTCTGCTGAGTACGATCGGATGCGAGAATGTCTTGCAGCCTTCTGAATTAGTATTGCATAACGCATTGATATTCGGCACAATACCGCCAATTCGATGAACAAAAGGGGGAATTTATGAGAAGTGCCGGACAGACACCAACACCGCCCACCGGAAACATGCCACCGCCATCGTCCCCGCCACCGCCGGCAGGGAGCCAGGGAACGGGGCTTGCACCGAATATCGCCAGCCTTCTTTGTTATATCTGCGCGCCGATCACGAGCATCATCTTTCTCCTTATCGAGAAGGAGAACCAGGACGTCAAGTTTCACGCCTGGCAGTCGCTCATCTTTGGCGTGGCCTATATCGCCATCGTCATCGCACTCGAGATCCTCGCGGGCATCATGGGGCTCATCGCCAGCGTGCTGGGCATCATCATCGGATTTTTCATTCCGCTGGTCATGCTCGCCGCCTTCGTCCTCTGGGTCGTCTGTCTGGTGAAGGCCTACCAGGGCGAGCGCTGGAGAATTCCGGTCATCGGTGATTTTGCCGCCAAAAAGGTCGGACTGGGCTGATCATGGAGAGGGCGCTTTCGCGCAGACAAATGGTAATAGAGGGCTGGGGTGTCCTGATGGGCGTCCCGGCCCTTTTTTGTGTTGCGTGGTTCTTGCCGCGCTTTCCCCGGATCGAAGCCATTCCGACCTGCGCCGTTCGTCATTTCCTGGGCGTACCCTGTCCGGGCTGCGGCCTGACCACCGCATTCATCGCCCTCATGCGGGGAGAGATCCGAACGAGCATCGATGCGCATCCATTGGGAATCATCATCGCCCTTTGGCTCGTCTCTCTCTTCGGACGCGCGCTCTTTGCCGTGATCGTCGGGCGTTGGCCACGGACATTGCTGACACAGGGCCAGCGCGATTTCCTGATTGCCGTTTTCTTGGGGGCACTCATCCTGCAGTGGGCGGTGCACCTCGTCATTCAATTCGTACGCTAAGGAGGATGTGATGATACGAAATCTCGTCTGCCTGATCCTGATGACAACGCTCATGCTGCCGATCGTGGCGACGGTTGCCGTGGGGGATGCCGGCGCCGTTTCGCCCCCGACCGTCCAGGAGCGAACCGAGGCCAGCACGCACACGCGCGATAATTGGCAATCGCCGGCCAAACCCAAGGCTTGTCACTATGGCATCAAGAACAACGCTTGTCCCTGTTCGATGGCCAAGGACGGTCAGCGCTGTTGGGACCCCCATCAGAAAAAGATGCGCTGGAAAAAATTCGGCGAGGTGAACGTCCCCTGGAAGTGAGGGGGGATCGTTGACTTTCGGCAGATCACCCCATAGAGATGCATCCATGAAGATTGCGCTGGCCCAGATCAACACCACCATCGGCGATTTCCGCGGAAATGCGGCGCGGATCGAGGAGCGTCTGCGCTGGGCCGAGGGGGAGGGGGTCGATCTCGTCCTCTTCCCAGAACTCACCGTCTGCGGCTATCCTCCGCGCGATCTCCTCGAAAAACCCTCCTTCGTTCAACGCAACCTCGAGGCAGTCGAGGCCATCGCGGCAAAGACGCGCCATACAGCGGTCGTGGTCGGCTTCGTTTCACTGAACGAATCGGCCGAGGGACAGGGGCTGTTCAACAGCGCGGCCATCCTCCGCGATGGTCGCGTCCAGTTCGTTCAACACAAGACCTTGCTCCCGGAATATGACGTCTTCGATGAAGCGCGCTATTTTGAGCCCGCGAAGGAACATGGCGTCTATGACTTCGACGGTGTCACAATTGGGCTCACGATGTGCGAGGACATCTGGAGCCGTCATGAGTTCGCGGGTCGTCGCCTCTATCGCATCGATCCCGTGTCCCTCGTCGTCGAGGCGGGGGCGGATATCGTCCTCAACCTTTCTGCATCGCCCTTTACCATCGGCAAGCAGGCCATCCGGCGCGAGTTGATTACGGGTGAGGCGAAAAATCTCTCCCGTCCGATCCTCTACTGCAACCAGGTCGGCGGAAACGACGAACTGGTCTTCGATGGACGCTCGATCGTGGTGGATGCCAAGGGGCAGATCGTTCGCGAGGGAGCGGCATTCGCCGAGGAGAGCTTCATCGTCGATACAGATCAGTTGAATCCGGCAGCGAATCTCTTGGACCTCCCCGAGGAGGAGGAGATCCGGCAGGCGCTCGTGTTGGGGCTGCGCGACTACATGCGCAAGTGCGGGTTCGATCGCGTCGTCATCGGCCTCTCCGGTGGCATCGATTCGGCCGTCGTGGCCGCCATTGCGACCGAGGCGATCGGCCCCGACAAGGTCTTGGGCGTGCTGATGCCCTCTCCGTACAGCTCCGAATCGAGTGTGACCGACGCACAGGCGCTGGCGAAGAACCTCGGCATCATCACCTGCACGGAACCGATCGGTGATATCTACGAGACCTATCGGCAACAGCTCGCCTTCGATCCGAACACGGTGACGCTCGCGGAAGAGAACATTCAGGCGCGCATCCGCGGCAATATTCTGATGGCGATCTCCAACCGCGAGGGGGCGCTGGTGCTCTCGACCGGAAATAAATCGGAGATCTCGGTCGGCTACTGCACGCTCTATGGCGACATGGCGGGGGGGCTGGCGCTCATCTCCGACATCCCGAAGACGATGGTCTTCGCGCTCGCGCGCCATCTGAATCGGAAACATGAAGTGATTCCACAGGCGATCTTGACCAAACCCCCTTCGGCGGAGCTCAGGCCCGACCAGCAGGATACGGATTCGCTGCCGCCCTATGAGATCCTCGATCCGATCATCCGCGCCTATGTCGAAGAGCGCCAGAGCGTGGCCGCGATCATCGCGATGGGGTTCGAAGCAGCGCTCGTCGAGCGCATCACCGGTATGATCGATCGCAATGAATACAAACGCCGGCAGTCTGCCCCCGGCCTCAAGATCACTTCGAAGGCCTTCGGCCCCGGACGCCGATGTCCGATTGCACATTACTACTAGTGAGATCGTGAGATAGCCAAATAGTGAGATGGCTCAATCGTGAGATCGTGAGATAGCCTAATAGTGAGATGGCTCAATCGTGAGATCGTGAGATAGCCTAATAGTGAGATGGCTCAATCGTGAGATAGCCTAATAGTGAGATGGCAAAACGGAAAAAACGATAGTCTAGGAAGTGGCTTTTAGCTATCTCACTATCTCACTATCTCACTATCTCACCATCTAACAAAGCATGGCCGGAACCCTCTACATCGTCGCCACACCGATCGGGAATCTCGAGGATATGACGCTGCGCGCGTTGCGTATCCTCAAGGAGGTCGATCTCATCGCCGCGGAGGACACGCGCACGACGCGCAAGCTCCTGACGCACTTCGATCTGCATACGAAGCTGATGAGCTACTATCAGGGACGCGAGTGCGTAAAAGCGGAACGGATCGTCGCCCAACTCCTTGGGGGCGAGAATATCGCGCTCGTATCGGAGGCAGGAACGCCCTGCATCTCCGATCCGGGCTATCCGCTCGTTACCGCCGCGCTCAAGGCCGGCATCGAGGTCGTTCCGATCCCCGGCGTCTCCGCGGTTATCACGGCGCTCTCGGCTGCGGGGCTTCCCACCGACCGGTTCACGTATGTCGGATTTCTGCCGGACAAGCCTGGAAAACGCCGTCGCGTCCTGGAGGAGATACGCGACATTCCGCATACGCTCGTCCTCTATGTCTCGAAGTGGAAGATCGCCGCGACGCTCAAGGATTGCCTCGATATCCTGGGCGATCGCCAGGCCTGCATCTGCCGCGAATTGACCAAGCTTCATGAAGAATTCGCGCGTGGAAATCTTTCAGAACTCCATCGTCAGGTGGAGGAGAAACCGCCAAAGGGCGAGATCACGCTGATCGTAGCGGGAAAGCGTGAGTGAATGTTGGGCACCTCTAAAAACCTCAAATTCCGAATGGTGTCATTCCCGCGGGGGTAAGCGGGAATCCAGCCAAAGCTTTCTCCTCTATAGTTTTCCGGGCTGGATCCCCGATAGAATCACTCGGGGATGACAGGCAAAAAACGCAGTTTTTAGAGGTGTCCTGTTGCTATTCTGAATTGCCCGCCGCACCTTTAAACCGCATGTGTATCTCAGATTTATTTTTGCCTGAATCTGAAGCAACTCCAGGTATCTCATTGCCGATAATTCTCTTAAGAGGAGCCTACATCAGGGAGCATCTATGGGTGAAATGCGTTGTTCGAATATATCGATCAAGGAATTCAATCAATCGGCGAAAGCTAATCGCGAAGGAGTGACCGTTCTCGATCAGGACGGCGATGGCATCGTTGGTGAAAGGGATCTGTTTATCCAGAAGAATCGGGATGGTGGAAGCCACGTTCTCAAGATGAACAATCCAAGCATTCAGGGCATCTATAAATTTGTCTGTGCCGAACGCGCAGAGAAGCAGGAGGAAGAAGCGCGAGTCCAAAAGATGAAGGACGAGCTGGCCCATGAATCCTGGGAGATCAAGCCGAAGCACAAAATGGTGGCTGATGCCTTTGGCGTGCGTTTAGGGGCACCTTTAAATCAGGCTCGTTGTAGTTGCGATCAATATGGGGTCTTCGATAAGGATGATCACCACCTCTTCGATGTCCACAGCGACAAGGGGAAGAACACGATCAGTTCTCGGCTGATGGCAGCGCGGTTTCATGAAAAGGGGCTCGCGCCAACGCGCGATGCAGTCAAGAGTGGCGCGCACCCGGTTGTGACAAAGCTCATCATCTCAAAGGCAGATCGCAAAAAACTCGAAGATGCGGGCTGCAGCTTTGATGAAGCGAGGATGCGGATTCGATTTCCGAAACAGGAGAGCGGAAAGCGCAAGGGCATGTCCTACTTCGACCCTAACAGCCCAAAAGAGAGCATTACGATTACCATGGAGGATAAGGCGCATATCCGTGTCAACTTCAAGGAGAACGATGGCAGCGGTGGAAGTCTTATCATCGAAATCAAATCAGGCGAAATACAGTAGGCTGTATTCCCAACCACCAATACAAAACGGCGCCCGCGTGGGCGCCGTTTGATTTCCTGTCTCGCGTGACAAGCGTGCCTCGCCTTAGCTGTCTTTCGACTCCTCGAACTCAGCGTCGACGACGTTCTCGTCCTTTTTCTCTTCTTTCTTCGGCTCTTCCGCACCGGGCTGCGCGTCTTCGGCGCCTGGCTGGGTTCCGGCCTCAGCGCTGCTGGCCTTGTACATCGCCTCGGCCATCTTGTGCGAAGCCTGCGTGAGCGCCTCCATGGTCGACTTGATGGCAGCCCCATCCTTGTCTTCGAGCGCCTTCTTGCATGCGGCGAGCGCCTCGTCGACCTTCTGTGCATCGCCCACCGGGATCTTCTCACGGTTTTCGTTCAGCATCTTCTCGGTGTTGTAGACCATGGAATCGGCCTGGTTGCGCAGGTCGATATCTTCGCGGCGCTTTTTGTCGTCGCCCTCGTGTTCCTTGGCCTCTTTGACGAGCCGATCGATGTCGTTCTTTTCCAGCCCCGAACTCGAGGTGATCGTGATCTTCTGTTCCTTGTTCGTCGCCTTGTCCTTTGCCATGACATGCACGATGCCGTTGGCGTCGATGTCAAAGGTGACCTCCACCTGCGGCACGCCGCGCGGAGCCGGCGGAATGCCATCCAAGTGAAAGCGCCCGAGCGTGCGATCATCGCTGGCCATCTCGCGCTCGCCCTGCAGCACATGGACCTCGACGGAGGTCTGGCTGTCGGCCGCGGTCGAGAAGACCTGGCTCTTGCGCGTGGGGATCGTGGTGTTGCGCTCGATCAGTTTGGTCATCACGCCGCCGAGCGTCTCGATGCCGAGCGAGAGCGGGGTGACGTCGAGCAAGAGCATGTCCTTCACATCGCCCGCGAGCACGCCGCCCTGGACCGATGCGCCGGCCGCGACGACCTCGTCCGGGTTCACGCCCTTGTGCGGTTCGCGCCCGAAGAACTCCTTCACGATCTCCTGTACCTTCGGAATGCGTGTGGAGCCACCGACCAGGATCACCTCATGGATATCCGAGGGCTTCTTGTCGGCGTCACTCAGCGCCTTCTTGCAGGGCTCGATCGTCTTCTCCAGCAGATCGCCCACGAGCGACTCAAACTTCGCGCGCGTCATCTTGATGTTCATGTGTTTCGGGCCCGAGGCGTCGGCGGTGAGGAAGGGGAGGTTGATCTCGGTCTCCATGGTCTGGGAGAGTTCGATCTTCGCCTTCTCGGCCGCCTCTTTCAGGCGCTGCAGAACCATCTTGTCGTTCGAGACATCGATGCCCTGATCCTTCTTGAACTCCTCGATGAGATACTCCATGAGCCGCTGATCGATGTTGTCGCCGCCCAGGTGCGTGTCACCGTTGGTCGAGGCGACCTCCACGACGTTTTCGCCGACTTCCAGGATCGAGATGTCAAAGGTTCCGCCGCCGAAATCGAAGACGGCGACCGTCTCGTCCTTCTTCTTGTCCAGACCATAGGCCAGTGCCGCCGCCGTCGGCTCGTTGATGATGCGCTTCACATCGAACCCGGCGATCTTGCCGGCATCTTTGGTGGCCTGGCGCTGGCTGTCGTTGAAATAGGCCGGAACCGTGATGACGGCATCGTTCACGGTCTCGCCCAGATAGTTCTCGGCGGCGCGCTTGAGCTTGCGCAGGATATGCGCCGAGATCTCGGGGGGAGCCAGCTCCTTGCCATCGATGAGGACTTCGACATCGCCATTGGAGGCCTTCTCCACCTTATACGGCACGATCCGGATCTCCTCCGGGACTTCATCGTATTTGCGCCCCATGAAGCGCTTGATCGAGTAGATGGTGTTCTCAGGGTTCGTGATGGCCTGGCGCTTGGCGATCTGACCGACCAGGATCTCGCCGTCCTTGGTGTAGGCGACCACCGACGGGGTCGTGCGATTTCCCTCTTCGTTCGGGATGATCTTGGGCTCTCCGCCCTCCATCACGGCCACGCAGGAGTTGGTCGTTCCCAAGTCGATTCCAATGATTTTACCCATGTTTCCTCCAACTGTTTTAAAGGATTTGTTGACGGCCAGAATGGCCGCAGGGCTCATATGGAGTGAATCAGCAGGGGAGTCAAGGGGTTGGCCCGATTTTTGCGTAAAAAAAGCGGCCTCGTGGGGCCGCATGGCTTTGATGACAAGTCTGTGGTTGTGTCATCCCCGCGAACGCGGGGATCTCGATGTGCCGTATCAAGCGAGATTCCCGCTTTCGCGGGAATGACACTTCATATTCTACGTCCCTTCCTCCGGCACCGCCTCGATATACCAGCTGCTCTCCTCCTCGATATCATCCTCGAGGCCTTCTGCCTCAAACGTCGCCTTCATCTCGAATTCGGTGCTGCTGCTGAGTTGTGTCGGCATATCGAATGAACCTCGGAAGGTAACATCGCTCTCGCCCGCGAGATTCTCGACGATACAGACCATCGACCCACGTCGATCCTGACACGCTGCACTGGAATCGGAACTGATGATGTTCATCGTGCACAGGGCGGGGAGTTCCAGTTTCACCTTGCCTCGTTTGATCGTGTTCAAACCCGTATTATAGACGATGAGTTTGAATTCAATGTTTCCTCTACCGACAGACGCGTCACCCAATATCGAAAATCCCAGCTCCGCCTTCACCTCATACTCGAACTTCACCGGGATGCTGCCACCGTCGATGATCTCATCGCCGCACTTGATCTTGGGTTCGAAGGTACGCTCCTCCTCCTCGGTACACTCACTGACGATGTCGATCTCGGCCATGGCCAGCTCGTTGGAGGCGACGGTCGGCACCGTTGAACCACTGGAATCGGTCGACTGGGCCTTGGCGCCGATGCGTTGGGCCGAGACATTCGATCCCTCGAGGAAGGTCACGACGTTGAAGGTCGAGTCCCAGGCGGCGTTCGCACCGCCATCGAGGCTGATGCCCTGGCCGACATAGAGCGGCTCGAGCGAGCACTGTGCCGGATAGGGGATCTTGAGCGTGCAGGGCGCGCCGCAGATACACTTCTGTTCCACGCGTTCGGGCAAGCGGCTCAGCGCCGCGAGCCGATCGTACCAGACCGGGATCATCTCGTGCTTCTTCTCCACGATGTTCTCCACGCTCACGCGATAGCCGCTGGATGTATGCTCGGAGGGAAGCGCTGCGGGCTTGCTGCCCGTGTTCGACGTGCTGCTGTCGTCATCGTCATCGCCCTCCAGGCCGGTTCCACCGGCTGCACCAGAGGTATCCTCACCATCGTCCATGTCGATCGCCTTGAAGACCTGTGCGCTGGGCCCGTCCTCTTCCTCCTGCTCTATCGGGGCGGAATAGTCAGCGGCCCCCATCTCTTCGAGGAGCGAGGTGTCGATTTTGAGATAATAGGTTCCCTCTCCGCCGTGTTTAAAACGGAAATTGCCCTCAGCGTCCGTAAAACCCTCTTTCATGGTCTTTCCGTCCTTGATGACGGTCAGTTTCGCGAAGGGAACGCCGATTTCATTGCTGTCGAGCGTGCTGTTCTTGTTGGCGTCGAAGTAGATCTGCCCGGAGATCGTTCCGGAACAACCGGAGACACCGACCCACAGGGAGAGGAGCACAACCCCCAGGCCAAAGCCCAAATATCGTCTAAGTCCTTGTTTTTCCATAGACCCAAAACTCCTTTGTCCTACCACCTTCATTCTATAGCAATCTCTATGCCATTTCATGTCCAAGATGGTGAGATTGTGAGATGGTAAGATGGTGAGATGGCTAAAAACAACAACTGTGCGATCTCTTTTCCGTTTTTGCCATCTCACCATTTAGCTATCTCACGATTCAGCCATCTCACCATGAAGCTATCTCGCTATCTCACGATACCGATATCAAGGAGATCAATTATATACAATTATTTCATATAGTTATGCGTCGCCCAAAAAAAAGACCGCTATATAGAATTGGGACGCAACATTCCCCAAAATCGGCCGATAATGAGAGTGAAGGACGCAAGGGGGATTCATCAAGGGGGGGCATGGTCGGAGGATGCACCATGCTACCAGCAACGCTCACCATTCTCGGAATCGCACCTGTTCTCGCCTATCTGGGCTATCTTGCCGCCGCTGCGGCAATTGCCGCCGTGATGTCGGGCTGCGAAACCGGCGGGCCATATGAGGCCAAATCCGCTGACGGCGACCAGGATGCCGAAGGGGTCGAAGGCGAAGACGGCGACGAGGAAACAGGAGAATCCACCGGTGAAGAGGAGACCGGGGATGACCTGACCCCGGCCATCAGCTACGGCACCTCCTTCAATGCACCGTTTGCGCCGAAGCAGTATCTGCTCTCCTCGAAGGGCAAGCATTGGGGGCTGAGTGGTACCCGCCTTTTCTCCTGCACATCGGATGGCAGCTGTTCACAGAAGACCCTCGCGGGTGCATTTTCGGGGAAGAGTATCCAGGAACTCAGCGATGGACACATCTTCGTTTCGGTCCAAAAGGAGAATCAGGTCGGCTATCACGTTTTGAACGGTGGATCCATGGAGACCGTCCTGGCGGAAGATGACAGAACTTTTTTCGATGACTCCGTAAAAGTGCTCAGTGTTGGAGCCGGTGCTCTGTACAAGAAGACGCTCTATTTTACGGCAGAACTGACGGGATCGCGCAGCGCAGTCGTAGGCATCAATTATAAGCAATGGCCGAACATCTCTCCCGAGGATGACTTTGTCGGATGTGACATCGCCTCGCGAGCCAGCGCCATGGCGCTGGCCGGTTCACACCTGGCAGTGCTGACCGGCACTTCGATCGTCTCGCTCGATGCACAGACCGAAAGCATGCTCGCCTGTGAAGGCACGGACCATCCCACCGTTGCATTGAGCGGCAGTCCACTCGACGCCAACCTCATGCCCATCGATTCCAGCAGCATTGCTGTCGGTTACGCGCAAGGCATCGATCAGGTCGAGCTGAGTCCGCCGAGCATTACGAATGCTATTCCGCTCAGCAATGTCACGCAGGCTGTGCATGTGGCCGCCGATGCGGGTGCCTTCGTCTACGTACTCCACTCTGGAGGAAGTATTTCCCGTGTGGATCTCAGCCAAGGTATCACCGTGACCTGTTCGAATGAAGATGAAACCCTTGAGGGAATCAGCGCTGATACAGTAGGGCAAGTCTTTGTTCGATCCGGAGCAGAAATCATTTCCATGACGATCGATTGGAACGCTTGCAAATAAACACTCTTTTTGAGCGTTGGAGGAAGATATGAAAACACTGATCTGCATCACCTGTTTTATTGCGGTCGTTGCCATGGGTCCGATCTCAACATTTGGATGGGGCGGTGGGAGCGATGATACCGATGTCGACGGGTACGTCATCCAGCGACCGGTCGATGGCGGAGTCGAACTTCTTCTTCCGGATGCCAATCGCGACGGCGAATCGACTGAAGAGGATTGGGAAGCGGAACTCGAGGACGAAGACGACGATGACGACAGCGCCTCCGACGCCTGTGAGCCGATCGGGCAGGATACGGACGCGGATGGCATCGACGATGCCTGCGACAACTGTGTCTATATCCCGAATCCGAATCAGGCCCCCTATACGGAAGAGACCACAGTTCTCGAGACCAGCCGCGAGGATATTGACGCGGATGTCGTGATCTCGCTGTCCACGCCGATGAACGACGATGAGGATGCGATGGGCGAATTGGACGGCGGCGCCGCCTGTCTCGGCATGCGCTTCGCGACCGAAGAGGATCTCGCAGAGATCGGCGGCGGTGACGCAGACGAAAACGACCTTCCTCCGGGCGGAATCCCCGGTGGCGGCAACCCGATGAGCGAAGATCCCGGCGGCTGTGCCCTGAGCCCCAACGCCGCGGCCAACCCCGCAATTCTCTGGATGCTCATGGCAAGCGTCGGTCTGCTGACGATACGAAGAAAACGGAACAACAAATAGGGCCTAAAAGGGTGGCACTACAAGGAGACCAAAGCTCGCGCCACAGCGCGGGCTTTGGTCTTTTTTCTGAACGGTCTCTCCCGCCAATGCTTGCAATTCCACGTGGTTTCTGCAAAACGAGCGACCCCCTTGCTTTGAGGGGGGGATGCCCCCATATCATGGGGCGCAGAGGTTTATGGGCATCTCTCAAAACCTCTACGCGTCGCCGCGAGGGGAAATCAGGTGCGTCTGGAACAAGCTTCATCTGTGAAGATGCACCTGATTTCCCCGGAAGGCGACAAACAGACTGCAGTTTTTAGAGGTGCCCCTATTATGAAGCGGAGTCATGGACGATGATCAAGCGGGACTATTACGAGGTTCTCGAGCTCGAGCGAAGCGCGGATACCCAGGCGATCAAGAAGGCCTATCGGCGCCTGGCCCTGCAGTATCACCCCGACCGGACCAACAATTGCAGCGAATCCGAGGAGAAGTTTAAAGAGGCCTCGGAGGCCTATGAGGTGCTCTCGGATCCACAGCGCCGCCAACTCTACGACTCCTATGGCCATGCCGGCCTCGAAGGGGCGGGTTTTCATGGCATCAACAACGTCGAGGACATCTTCGGCTCGATGGGTTCGATCTTCGAGGAGTTCTTCGGCGGCATGGGCGGATTTGGAGCGCGCACGGGTCGTTCCGGCGGGCAACGTGTCCGCGCCGGCGCCGATCTGCGCTTCGATCTGACGGTTTCGTTCGTCGAAGCGGCCAAAGGGATCGAACGCGAAATCAGCCTCACCCGACAGGTTCGCTGCGACACCTGCAGCGGTTTGGGGCAACAGCCCGGGACCGAGCGCCGCGTCTGCCAGGCCTGCGGGGGCAGCGGCAGCATCACGCAACAACAGGGCTTCTTCGTCATGCAGACCGCCTGTCCGCGCTGTCGCGGCCAAGGATCCTTCATCGAAACACCGTGCGAAGACTGTCGCGGTCAGGGCCGTGTCCGCAGCACGCGCAAACTCACGGTCAAGGTGCCGGCGGGCGTCGAGAACGGCATGCGATTGGTGTTGCGCGGCGAAGGGGAGGGGGGCGAAAACGGTGGCCCTCCAGGCGACCTCTACGTCTTCATCTCGGTCGAACCGCATGACTTCTTCGGGCGCGAAGGCGATGACCTCACCTGTGAGATTCCGATCACCTTTCCCCAGGCGATACTCGGCACAACGATCACGGTCCCCACGCTCGACGGAGAGGCCGAACTCACCATCCCCGCCGGAACCGATCACGGCGAGGTGCTGCGCCTGAAGGGGAAGGGCCTGGCCAACGTCCACCGCCATTGGCGCACCGGCGATCAGCTCGTGCGCATTCGTATCACGACACCGAAGAAGCTCTCCAAAAAACAGCGAAAACTGCTCGAAGAGTTTGAAAAGAGCTGAATCGTCCGAGGGACGACCGATCCCTTTGGGTCTTCTCACGCCGTCATTCCCGCATGGGGTAAGCGGGAATCTCGATTATCACGGTCCATCGAGATCCCCGCTTTCGCGGGGATGACAAAACTAGGGTTTGTCATCAACCCCCATCGTCCTTCTTGCGGGTATTGCATTTCCGTCGCAAATCGCCTATCCAAGATCAATCATGTCGAATGTCGATGTCACCATCAAATACGCGCAGTTGCCGGGCGGGCGCGTTCATTTCTACCAGCACTGGATGCCCAAGGATGCGCGGGCGCTCGTGGTTCTCGTCCATGATCTGGGCGATCACATCGGACGCTACAGCGCGTTCACGAATGCACTCGTCAATGAGCGGTTTGCCGTCGCGCTGTTCGATCAGCGCGGTCATGGGCGAAGCGCGGGGCGACGTGGGCATGTGAATCGATTCTCCGATTGGGTCGAGGACGTCGCGGGATTCGTTCATTTTTCACAGACAGCGCTAAATCGCGATGTGCCGCTCTTTCTCGTTGGCGTAGGGCTGGGCGCGCTCATCGGCATCAACTTTCTGCTCACGCATGAGAAGACCGTCGGCGGATTTGTCGGCCTGAACATGCTCGTCGAGTCGGGCATACGCCTTCCCGCGTGGCGGCGGCGCTTTGGGACAAAACTGGCAAGCCTCTTGCCGAAGCTCTCGGTCGACACCCGTGTGCGGCCCACCGATATGACGGCTGATCTCGATGAACAACGCGCACTTGAAAGCGATGCCTTCGCTCATCGTCGCGTTTCGCTCGGCACCTGGAATGAGATCGAGCGCATGCTCGAGTTGGTGATGGGCATGCCGCATCGCCTTCATCTTCCGACCCTCATGCTCGCCGGTGGACGCGATTCGATCTGCGCACCGCAAGGGACCAGGCAATTCGTCACGCGGCTGTCCACCATCGATGGCCATGAACGCATCTACCCCAACATGCGACACGATCTATTGCATGAATCGGGTCGGCAGGAGGTCATCGCTGAAATCCTGCACTGGGTGGTCGAACATGCGGACGCTCCGCTGGAGCGCCGGCAACTCGATTTGGAAAGAAGGAATCCGCTATGGGAAAACGTTTCACCCTCCTGTTCCTGACGCTCGCTGTTCTCGTCGCCAGCATGCCGGCCTGGGCGGGATATCGGGGCGAACTTCGTCGCGCGACCAAGAAGGGCCAGCTCTATAACACCGATTACATGGATGCCGACATCATCTGGCATGCCACCTATTACAGCGACCGCTTTCGCGAGGCGCTCGAAAAACGCTATGTGAAGATGTATCGACTGACGCCTGAGGAGGAACAGCGGTTTCATGACGAACAGGAATTCGAACGCAGCAAGGGGATTGAATTCTTCATCTCGATCTACACGAAAAAGAATTACCGCGACTTTTCGATCGACCCCGAGTCATTCTGGAAGGTCTATCTCACCACCGCAAGCGGGCGAGAGGTTCGCCCAATCGAAATCGAAAAGATTCCGCCCGGCCCCCTCGAGAATGTCCTCTACCCACACCTCGACCGATGGTCGAAAGCCTACCGCGTCACTTTTCCCCGTATCGATCTCGGCGACCAGTTCTGGCTCACCGCCCACAGCATCGTCGGCGATTCAACCGTACACTGGAAAAAAGTGAAGAGCGGATACCGGTAGTGTTCGTGACATCGTCCGGCAGAGTGTTATTCAGGGACCGCCGTCTCGGCTCAAACGCCGCCTCGACGGCTTTTTCTTCTTTCATCACATCATCAGAGGCTTGGATCGTGATGAAAGAAGAGATCCCCGAATAACACTCTGCCGGACGATGTCACATGTTGTTGGGCGCGCTTCGCTCGCGGCGCATCGAGAGAGTCCTCTACGTACTCATTGGAAGCTGTCCTGAGCGAGCATTGGCGAGTCGAAGGATTCGTTTGGTCGGAATGTTACTATTCAGGTACCCGACCACTGTATTTGTCATCCCGAGCGAAGCCCGGAGGGCGCAGTCGAGGGATCTCATGAGATCCTTCGACTCGTCCGTCCCGGACTCGCTCAGGATGACAGCTTAAACAGGTCGTTATCCACTTGATAGGTGAAGCACCTGAATAGTTACGTTGGAATGACAATTCTGAGCCCTCAGATACATCTCATGATTTCTTCAACAACGTATCTTTGAGGTAGTTCTCATCGGCATCAGGATAATCGATGGTGTAGTGCAGGCCTCGGCTTTCTTTGCGGGCGAGTGCGCTGCGGATGGTGAGTTCGGCGACGAGCGCGATGTTGCGCAGTTCGACGAGGTTCGAGGTGATGGTGACGTTCCAGTAGTATTCGCGGATCTCCTCCTGCAAAAGCTGGATACGGCGCAGGGCGCGGCTCAAGCGCTTGTCGGAACGGACGATGCCGACATAGTTCCACATGGTGCGGCGGATCTCGTCCCAGTTTTGCGTGATCACGACCTCTTCATCCGAATCGGTTGCGCGCCCCGGATCCCAGTCGGGGATGGCGATCGTCTCCGGTGCCGGCGGGGGATTCGAACGCGCTGCCTTCGCTGCGCGCGTGGCCAGGACCACCGCTTCGAGCAGAGAATTTGAGGCGAGGCGATTGGCCCCATGCAGGCCGGTGAAGGCCGTCTCTCCGCAGACGAAGAGCCCGGCAAGATCCGTGCGTCCGTCGATATCGCAGCAGACCCCCCCGCAGAAATAGTGGGCCGCCGGGACGACCGGAATCGGTTCGTGCACGATGTCGATGCCGAATTCGAGGCAGCGTTCCAGGAGCGTCGGGAAACGTTTCTGGAGATAGTCTTTGCCCAGGTGTCGCACGTCGAGCAGGACGTATTCGTCGCCCGTACGTTTGAGCTCGGCATCGATGGCGCGGGCGACGATGTCGCGCGTAGCCAGCTCTCCTCGCGCGTCATACCGATGCATGAAGGGCGTGCCGTCGCGGAGCAGGAGTTTTCCGCCCTCGCCGCGCATCGCCTCGGAGAGGAGAAAGGACTTCGCCTTCGGGTGAAAGAGACAGGTCGGATGGAACTGCACGAACTCCAGATTTCCCACGCGCGCGCCGGCGCGGTAGGCCATGGCGATGCCGTCGCCGGAGGCGATGTCGGGATTGGAGGTATAGAGATAGACCTTTCCGGCTCCGCCGGTAGCCAGCACCACGTTCGCCGCACGAAACGTCTGCACCTGGCACCCATTGATGTCGAGGACATAGGCACCGATGCAGCGATTGCGTTCCGTCCCGGAGGGATTCACATCCGCTGCCGTGATCAGGTTGATGGCGATGTGGTCCTCGAAGATCTCCACATTCGGGTGATCGACGAGTGCTTTCACGAGCGCGCGTTCGATCTCATGACCGGTGCAATCACCGGCGTGCAAGACACGCCGATGGCTATGCCCACCTTCCTTTGTCAGATCGAACGGCCATTTTTCGCCGCCGGTGAAGCTGACCCCCCATTCGATGAGATGGCGCACATGCGCGGGTCCTTCGCTGACGATCGTTCGCACGATGCCCTCGTGGCAAAGGCCCGCTCCCGCGCGAAGCGTATCCTCGATATGGCTCTCGAACGTATCGGCCTCGCTCACCACAGCAGCGATGCCGCCCTGCGCATACCGCGTGGCCGACTCCTCGAGCTCGCGTTTGGTCACCAACGCCACGGAGCCGTGCTCGGCTGCCGTGAGGGCGAAGGTGAGGCCGGCGATGCCGCTGCCGATCACGAGATAATCGGAGGTGTATTCCATCGCTCAGAGCGTTAACAAAGAACCCTCGGAAGGACAATCTCTTTGACAAAGGGGGGCAGGGACGGCAAAACGGGCCAACGATACGCGAACGGGGGTTCATGTGCCACGCAAGGCCTTTCTTAATCTGCCCAACTGGATCACGATCGGCCGCCTGGCAGCGGTGCCGATCATCATCATCGTCATGCTATTTCTCGACGATGACAATCCGAATGTGCGAGAGAACCAAACGCTCTCTTTCATCAGCATGCTCATCTTTCTCACGGCCATGCTCTCGGATCTGGTGGACGGCTATCTGGCCCGAAAGAAGGGGCTCACCAGCACCTTCGGCAAATTCATCGACCCGCTGGCCGACAAGACGCTCTTTCTCGTCGCCATGATCATGATGATCCCCCTGGGCCGCATTCCGGCCTGGTTGGTCTCGATCTTCTTCGTTCGCGAGGTGATCGTGACGGCCCTGCGCGGAGTCGCCGTGGATGAAGGGGTCGTGATCGCTGCCTCCACCTGGGGAAAATATAAATCCGCCTTCGTCTCGAGCGCGTTAGTAGGGCTTCTCCTGCATTACCCCTTCTTCGGCATCAACTGGCGAATGATCGGGTGGGCGCTCATGATCCCGGGATTTTTCTTCTCCATGGCCTCGGGGTTGCACTATACCATCGGTTTTTTCCGGGCCGTCGTGCGCGAGGATGCAAGCACTTGACAAGGGGGGAAGGCGATGCTACTTCGCCCCCCGCAAAAATCGCGGGAGTAGCTCAGTGGTAGAGCTCCACGTTGCCAACGTGGTTGTCGAGGGTTCGAATCCCTTCTCCCGCTCCAAACGAAAACGGCACCCATCGGGTGCCGTTTGTGTTTTATGACAAACCCTGCTGTTGTCATCCCCGCGAAAGCGGGGATCTCGACGTGCCGTTAATAGCGAGATTCCCGCCTTCGCGGGAATGACAAACTTCGATTATGGACAATGATAACATGAAGTGACTTTGTCAGCAGTCTGACGGCACCCATCGGGTGCCGTTTTTTGATGCTATCAGTTCCGACGCACCCTCTGGTCATTTGGGCATCGCGATGATAGGATGCCGGCCATGCCTTCCACGACACTCGATCTGTTGCTCGTCTATGCCGAGGCGGGCATCTCGCCACTGGGGCAGAGCATGCTCCTTCCGCCGCTGGGCCTGGTCACGATGGCGTCGTTCCTACAGCGTGAAGGCGTTCGCGTGCGCGTCCTCGACACCCGGCATCCCATGTTCTCGCTCCCGTGGTTTGCGGATTATCTGGCCGAGATGAGACCCCGATGGGTCGGATTCAATGTCATGACCGATAGCCTCTTCACCGTTGCGCGGCTGGCGCAGTTCGTTCGAAGCCACTCGCCTCAAAGCCGCATCGTCTGCGGCGGCCCGCATGCGACCATCGACGGAGAGGGTGTCTTCGCCGCAATCGATCCGGACGCAATCGTTCGCGGAGACGGAGAGATTCCGCTGCGGGAGCTGATGGGCGCCAAGAACCTGGCCGAGGTCCACGGCATCGTGCATCGCCAGGGGCGGGGGCTTTCGTTCACCGAACCGGCCGACCTCATCTCGCTCGACGATCTTCCCTCGCCCGATTTCACCCTCATCGAGGGGATGAACGAATTGGGCTACGTTCCGCTTGCGGTCATGGGGCGGGGTTGTCCGTATCGGTGCGCTTTTTGTGCGGCACCGCTGCTCTCCCCGCGCGTGCGCTATCGCCGGGTCGACGGCGTCATCCGCGACATCGAGCTCGCGCGCTCGACCCTTGGCGGCAGCACCGTCAAGATGGTGGACGACACCTTCACCCTCGATCGCGTGCGCCTCCTCGATTTCTGCAAGCGCATCACGGCCATCGGAGGAGGGCGCGATTTTTCCTGGTTTGCAGAAGGGCGCATCGACCGCCTGGCCCGCCATCCGGAGATGCTCCCCGCGATGCGCGACGCCGGACTGCGCAGCCTCCAGATCGGAATCGAATCGGGCGATGCGCGCGTCCTTACCGCCTATCATAAAGACATCGATCTGCAGGAGACCCTCGATGTGATCGAACGATGTGCACGTCTCGGTATCTTTACGCACACCAATATCATCTTCGGCGGTCCCTTTGAATCGGAAGAGACCATCGCCGCCAATCTCGCCTTTGCGGAGCAAGCGGTCGAGAAGGGGCGAGGTTTTTTGCACGTCAACTCCGTCTTCCTGAGCCCCTTCCCGGGAACGGAGATTGGCCTGCATCCGGAGCGCTTCGACCTGCGCATCATCGATCCGGAGCTGACCCGAACGGCCAACTTCGAAAACGCCGTCACGGAGAGCACGCATCTGTCCCGCCGCGAGATCATCCGGCATCGATCGCACTTCGTGCTCGAGATGCGCCGCATCCAGATGCAGGTCGTGCGCGCGCAGGACGACGCCTTTCAAGAACTCTGCCGCAGCGCGCTCGCTCAGATGGGCGCATTTCACTTCGCGCTTTTGGCGCAGTGTTTTCCCGATATGGAGTCGATTGCCCCACTGGTGCAACAAGCGTATCTCGATGATGCCGAGGCGCGGCCCGCCTATCGACGCGTCGCGGGAGATGCGTGGCGCGAATGCATTCCCGTTCGCACGCTCATGCCCTTTATCCGAGAGGGTGATCTCCTGCATCCGGAGGGCTTGAGTCAGCCCCTCTCAACGATCGAGGGGGATGTCTTCGATGTTGCCGCGGGAAAGATCACGAGCTTGGAGATCGCCGCGCGCATCGGCGCTTCACCGAATGCGGTTCGCGACGCGCTTGCATCACTCGAGGAAAAAAACGCCATCGTCTATCGCACGTTCTAACCCTCATCAATCGCGGGGCCCATCATGATGGCGGCGCCGCGGGTCGAGTCGTATCCTTCAAGAACGATCTTGACGATCATCGTCAGCGGAACCGAGAGCACCATCCCCACGGGCCCGAGCACCCAGCCCCAGAAGACCAACGAGAGAAAGACGACGAGGGTGGAAAGTCCCAAACCGCGCCCCATGACGCGTGGCTCGAAGACGACGCCGATGAGGATGTTGACCACCACGTAGCCCGCCGCCACGACGAGCGCTGTTCCAGGTCCGTATTGAATGAAGGTCAAGAGCACCGCCGGAATGGCCGCGATGATGGAGCCGATGTTCGGGATGAAGTTGAAGAGAAAGGCCAACAGTCCCCAGAGAAAGGCAAAGTCCACGCCCACGATCCAGAGGAAAAGAGCGATGGGGATGCCCGTGGCCAGGCTCATGAGCGTCTTGAGCGCGAGATAGCGGTTCACGCTCCCATAGATCTGGCCGAGCTGCGCCGACGAATGTTTCGAATCGTGCGACGCCGCCTTGAACTTCGCGGGAAAGTCGATCGCCTCGAAGAGCAGGATGACCACCGTGATCAGAATCATGAATCCGTAGGTCAGCATACCGCTGAGCCCTGAGATCATCTCGGCGACGATGCGCATGGCCATGCCGGGATCGAGCTGCTTGGCGATCAGATCCGTGGAGACCGTGATGCCATGCCCCGACAGCCAGGTGAAGAGACCGTTGAGTTTCTCCATCAGGTGCGCCTGATAGGTTGCGATGTTGTTCGAGAAGGCGTTTGCCTGACTTCCCACGAAGACCGTGAGCGCCAAGCCGATCAACACGATGCCGATCAGGACGATGAGCAATGAAAGCCCATTGGGCACGCCGCGCCCTCGCAGCCAGCTCAACGGCGGCATGCAGATCACCGCGATGAAGAGCGAGAGCAGAAAGGGAAGGATGATGGAACTTGCCGCGCGCATCCCCGCAAGGATGATGATGAAACAAGCGGCCATGATAATGAGGCCTCCCATGCGCGAGGGAAATGCGGAGGATGTTTCCTTCATGCCGATCTCCTTTCGTTGCCCCTATAATGAACGCCACTCTACTCAAACATGAGGGAAAAGGCCAGACGAACGAACGCGAGACCCTCGATATTATCGGGTGAATATGATAGGACAAGCACTGCGAAGCATTTGCGCCGCATGTTGTCATTCCCGGAAGGCGCCTCGTCGACGCTTCCCGAAACTGAGGTCACCATGACCAAACCGATTACGCTCATCCATCCCGATATCGACCCTGATCCGAAACACTCGCCGGCTATCGCCGCGGTTGAAAAAATCCTCTCCGATCCCGACGCACAGGCCAACGTCGCCTTTCGTATCATGCCCAACTCATCGGTGACGAATCTCGCCACAGCGTTTTCGCAGTTCCTCTCGGAGATGCCCGATCCGCTGCCCGCGTTCGTCATCGACCACTTGCCCAAACCGACCCCGGCGAACTGGGGGGCCTACAGCGGCGGCGTGGCCTCGGCCACCGGCGGGCTTGCCTCGGCGCTCATCGCGGCCGGATGCGCCGGCGGCGAGGTCATCACGACCTCGCTCAACTATACCGGGGTCATCAACGCTATCCTCCTTGCGGGGGCCATCCCCCGATTCGTCGATATCGACGAGGACTCCTGGTGCATGGATCCGCAGGCGGCGGGGGAGGCCGTCTCGAAAAAGACGCGCGCCATCCTGCTCACGCATGTGAATCGCTATGTGGATCCTTCGCCCTATGCCTCGATCATCGCCGGCGCAAAGAAGGGGCTCTCGCTCATCCAGGATGCCTCGCTGGCCATCGCCTCGACGCACGACGGCGTCCGACCCGGCATGGTCAACAGGGGCCCGATGGGCGCCACCGTCTTTTCGCTGGCCACCTCCAAGATCATCTCCGGGCTCGGCGGGGGAATCGTGACGGCCAACGATCCGGAGATTGCCGGGAACATCCTCACGGCGGCTTATCAGGGCGTGAACCTCAAGACCGGCCGCGAGATCGTCAGTCGCGGGGGAAACTTCAAGATGAACGATTTGAGTGCCGCCATCGCCCTGGCGCAGCTCGAGCGGCGCGAGGAACTCTTCGCCAAGAGACGGCAACTCAAGCAGTGGTATGATCAACGGCTGGAAGGTTTGGTGCAATCCGGCGATATCGTCGTGCAGGCCGTCGATGACGAGACCGTCCTGACACATTATATGGTGTTGGTGCGCCATCGCACCGCGCTCGCCGAGCGACTGCATCAGCAGCAGGGCATCGAGATGGGGATGTGGTTCACCCATCATGACGCCTCAACAGAAACCTTGCCGAAGACCGACGCCGTGGCCGACCGCTTCGCCATGCTGCCGTTTCATACGCGCCTCTCGGAAGCCGATGTCGATACGGTCTGCACCGCCCTTACGTAGAGCCTGTCGGGAAATGACGATTATACCGATTTTTGTCATTCCCGCGAAAGCGGGAATCTCGATTTTTCAAGTACTTCGAGATTCCCGACTCCTCGGGAATGACAGCAAAAACTCTTTTCCCGACAGGCTCTACGTAATCCATCCAACCTGTTTAAGAACGGCCGTCGCGTCTGCCCCCATCGCGGTGAGGGCACGAAGGATGCACTCGGGCGTGGTCTCGACGAGCTCCTCATCCTGCGCCAACGTGCGGACGAAGGCCATGAAATCGACCCCCGCGATCTCGGCGATGCGCTGGATGGGCGCGAGCGGGTAGAGGTCGATATTGGCATCGGCGAGCAAAAGATCCATGGATGCAATGCCCTGCGCAGGCGGCATGACCGGCGCCACGAGCTCCTCGCCTGCTCGAACCAGGCGATCCAGGTCGACCTGTTGAGCAAAACCCCGTCGTTGCAGGAGCGAGACGACCGCTTCGAGCTGCGCGTTGCCCGCCGCGCGACCCATGCCCCGAAGGCTGGCATCGATGGAGGTCGCACCGGCCTCGACCGCTGCCACCGTATTGGCGATGGCCATCCCGAGATTATTGTGGCCGTGAAATCCGACGCCGATATCGACCGCATCGGTGATCTGCGCCACGAGGTCGGCGACCTCCTCAGGCAGAAAGTGTCCGGCCGTATCGACGATATAGAGCAGATCCGCGCCCATCTCCTCGACCCGTTTTGCTGCGGTGACCATCGCCTCGGGCCGAAGACGCGTCGAACGCATCATTTGAAAGAAGACGGGAAGCTTGCTGCGCCGCTGTTTCACCGCCGCGATACTCGCCTCGGCCGTCTCCGGGGTGTTGGCGTTTGCCGCAAATCGGATGAAGTCCACCTCATCGATGATCGCCTCGACATCCTCGGGACGCGTGACGATCGGCGGGGTGGCGATCACCCCGATGCCGGCGCTTTTCACGGCGGTCTTTGCCGCACGCACATAGTCGAGATCGGTCGCCGCGGCAGCCAGCCCCGGAAATCTGCCCGCGCCCAGCCCACATCCATGGCTGACCTCTATATAATCGATGCCGGCGGCGTCGAGGGCAGCGGCGATTCCCGCGACCTGCTCGGGACGGTATTGATAATCGATGGCATAGCTTCCATCACGAATGGTCACATCGAGTATGGATACCTCTTTATTATCGGTCATATACACCTCTCCCTTCATGCTTTATCTCATATCCCGTCAGGGGGCGATAGCCTCCCGGTGAGGCCCGTCACGGTATCCAATTTTGCCCCCTTGTGCGAGCCTTTTTCCATTGGGCATGACCTAACTCGCCAGATGACCGCTATCTCGGCCGGACGCCAATAACCACCCGAGATTCAACAGAAATCCTTTGACAAAAAGGGGCCGGATCTCTATGTTCCGCGAGCCCTTCTGGGAGGGTTCCTTTCAACCTCCTAAAATCTAAAGGGAAAAAGGAGATTTACGTCTATGTGTGCACTTCATATCGAACCAACCGAAAAGCAGAGGCAGAGCGAGTTTGGCCAGCTCTTCGAAGAGCGGTCGCAGAAGGTCCAGCTCAAAGAGGGGCAGATCATCAAGGGTAAGATCGTCGGCGTCACCCGCGATTTCGTCATCATCGACATCGGGTTTAAGTCCGAAGGTCAGATCCCGATCGAAGAGTTCAAAAGCCCGCGCGGTGAAGTGAATGCCGAGGCAGGCACGGAGATCGACGTCCTGCTCGAGTCGATCGAGAACGATCAGGGAAATATGGTGCTCTCCAAGGAACGCGCGGATGCCATGCGCACCTGGGATCGCCTCGCGGATGTCAGCGAAAACGATGGCGTCATCGACGGCATGATCGTCTCCAAGGTGAAGGGCGGGCTCTCCGTCGACATCGGCGTGCGGGCCTTTCTTCCGGCCTCGCAGGTCGATCTTCGCCCGGCACGCAATCTCGACAAATATGTGGGCAACACCTATCCCTTCAAAATTATCAAACTCAACAAGCGCCGTGGAAATGTGGTGCTCTCCCGTAAAGTCATCCTGGAGAAAGAGCGCTCCAAGATGCGCGAGGCAACGCTGGCGAATCTGGCCGAGGGTCAGGTCTTCGACGGCGTGGTCAAGAACGTCACCGAATACGGCGTCTTCGTCGATCTGGGTGGCATCGACGGCCTGCTGCATGTCACCGACATGAGCTGGGGTCGCATCAACCATCCCTCCGAGATGTTCTCGGTGGGCGACGACATCCGCGTCGTGGTCCTCAAGTTCGATTCCGAGAGCGAGAAGGTGAGCCTGGGGCTCAAGCAGCTCAAAGAAGATCCCTGGACCGATGTCGAATCGCGCTATCCGGTCGGCTCGCGCGTGTCGGGCAAGGTGGTCAACCTCACCGACTACGGCGCCTTCGTCGAGCTCGATGAGGGCATCGAGGGGCTCATCCACGTCTCTGAGATGAGCTGGACGAAGAAGGTCAAGCATCCCTCGAAGGTCCTCAAGGCGAGCGATGCCGTCGACGCGATCGTCCTGGACGTCGATATCGATCAGAAGCGCATTTCGCTGGGACTCAAGCAGACCGAGCCCAATCCGTGGGAGCATCTCGAAGAGAAATTCCCGATCGGGAGCAAGGTGACCGGAACCGTGCGCAACATCGCCGATTTCGGCGTCTTCGCCGAAGTGGGTGGCGAAATCGACGGTATGATCCACATCTCCGACATCACGTGGGTGCAGAACTTCGCGCATCCCTCGGAGCTCTTCAACAAGGGCGACGAAGTCGAAGCGGTCGTGCTGCACGTCGATCCCGACAACGAGCGTTTCTCGCTTGGCCTGAAGCAGCTTCAGGATGATCCCTGGGATCGCATCCATGAATCCTACACCGAAGGCACCAAGGCCAAGGGAGAGGTCGTCCGGATGAACGAAGTGGGCGCCATCGTCAAACTCGAAGAGGGTGTCGAGGGACTCGTCCCGAAGAAGGATTGCCCGGAAGGTGTGGGCGTTGGCGCTGAGCTCGATATCGCTGTCGCCGAAACCAACCCCCGCGATCGTCATTTCACATTGGGAATCGTCGCGGTGACCAAGGCCGTCGTTGCGAAGGAACCCGTCGTGGAAGAAGTGAAGGCTGAAGAAACGGACGAGCCGAAGGAACCCGTCGTGGAAGAAGCAAAAGCTGAAGAAGCAGACGAAACGACGGTTGAGTAGGGTGCTTCAGCGTCACGCTTGACGATCCGTCCCGGGGGACTTAGCCCATGCGACACAAGGGGCTCATCATTACTCTGATTGCCGTCGTCCTGTTGGGAGGATCATTTCTCTTCGGGATGATGGTCTATTTTCTCTCCCGGTCGGGTCAGACGCAGACGTCCTTCTTCGACAGGAGCGGCGTTGGCGTTATCACCGTCGCCGGAACGATTCTCACCTCCGACGAGACCGTCCGCCAGGCGAACGACTTCCTCGAAGACGACAATGTCAGTGCCGTCATCCTGCGCATCCAGTCTCCTGGTGGCTCGGTCGCTGCTTCGCAGGAGATCCTCGAGGCCATTCGCATCCTCGCCAAGAAAAAACCGGTGATCGCGTCGATGGGATCGGTCGCCGCCAGCGGCGGCTATTATGTCGCGCTCGGTGCCACCGAGATCTTCGCCAATGCGGGAACGATCACGGGTTCGATCGGCGTGCGCCTCGAACATATTATGATCGGCGATCTGCTCAAGTGGGCGAAGGTTCAGCACGAGACGCTCAAGAGTGGGCAATTCAAAGACATGATGCCGATCGATGCGCCCATCTCTCCAGAGGCGCGTGTCATTCTCGAAGCGATGCTCGAGCAGATCCATGTGCAGTTCAAGCAAGCCGTTTCGACCGCGCGCAATATTCCGATGGAAGATCTGGAAACGATCGCCGATGGCCGTATCGTCACCGGTGAAGAAGCACAGCATCTCAAATTGGTCGACACCCTCGGCGGACTTTCCGAGGCGATCAATCGAGCGGGCGAACTTGCCCACATCGAGGGGATGCCTCATCTCATCTATCCGAAAAAACGGCATCCGTGGATCGAGCACCTCTTCACCGAAGCGAAGGTGCTCGTTCGCGAGATGGCCGGTGTGCAGGCATCATCGGTTCCGCAACCCACGACGAGCGCGTTGCGGTAACGAAAGGAGGAAGGCCTTGAACAAGAGCGACCTGATCGAATTGTTGGCGAAGAGACTCCCCAATCTGGCGGCGCGCGATGTTGAAGTCATCGTCAACACGATCTTTGAGAGCATGACGGACGCTCTCTGCCGAGATGACCGAATTGAAATTCGCGGGTTTGGAAGCTTTGAAGTGCGCACGCGCAAACCGCGTATCGGTCGCAACCCCAAGACCGGCATGGCGGTCGAAGTCGGCCAGCGGCGCGTGCCGTTCTTCAAAGTCGGCAAGGAACTACGCGAACGCGTCAACGGAGATACCGCATGAACCAGTTGTGGGCACCATGGCGCATGCAGTTCATCGAGGAGCTGCGCGACAAGAGCAGTGGCTGTATCTTCTGTGAGCTGGTGCAACAAACTGACCAAGATCGTGATCGTCTCATCCTGCATCGCGGCACAACCTGTTATGTCCTGATGAACCGCTTTCCCTACAACAACGGCCACCTGATGATCATCCCGTATCAGCACACGGGAAAGCTCTCCGATCTCTCTGGGGAAGAAAACGCCGAGATGATGGCGCTTGCGGCGAAGTCCGTCGCCATCATGGAAGAGAGGATTGAAGCCGAGGGATTCAATTGCGGCTTCAACATCGGCAAAGTCGCCGGCGCAGGGATCGCCGATCATGTGCATCTGCACGTCGTTCCGCGCTGGTGCGGCGACACCAATTTTCTACCGATCCTCGGCGATACGCGCTCGATGCCGGAGTACCTTGCCAACACTTATGATCGTTTGGTAGAGGGATTCAACGACATGGCGAAGTCAATGCAGGAATCAGGAGGCTCCCGATGAAACGATTGGTCTTTGCGCTCATCATGGCGCTGCTCTTCTTCATGCTGCTCAACTTCATCTACTGCAACCTGGGCGATGCAGCGCTGGGCTACAAGGTCGTCTTCAGCTTTTCCATTCCCTATATCTTCTCCCTGCGTTCGGTTCCGATCCCGATGGGGTTTGTGCTGCTCATCAGCTTTTGCAGCGGCATGGTGGCTATCGCCATCATCGAAGCCTTGCCCTCGCTCTATAAGACGCTCGAGCTGCGCTCCAAGAACAAGAAGATCCGCCAGCTCGAACGCGAACTCTCCGTTGTGAGACAGATTTCAGAGACCAAGTCAGAGCCGGAATCAAAATCGATGTAGGAAAGAGTTGTGTCATTCCCGTGAACGCGGGAATCTCGATGGACTTGGCTTTGTCATTCCCGCGAACGCGGGAATCTCGATGGACTTGGCTTTGTCATTCCCGCGAACGCGGGAATCTCGATGGACTCGGCTTTGTCATTCCCGCGTTCGCGGGGATGACAACGTATGGTCCATGGTCTATGGTCTGCTGTATCATCCCCGCATACGACGTTTCGAACGCTTGAGCTTTCCGAGGTCGACCTTCTCCTTCTCATCGCCGGGGGAGGGCACTTCAGCTGCTTTCTTCTTGCGACTTTTCTCCAAGGCCCTGAGCCCGGACGCCTTGGTTTCGGCGCGCGTGGTGGGCGTGGTGCTGAACGACGAGGCCTGATGCTGCACCTCGCGGGCGGCCTGCATGGTGACCGCATCGACCTCCATCCCCTCGGCGAAGAGGGCGTCCTCTCCCGATTCGATCATGCGATCGAGCAGGAGTTCGAGGTTGCGCAGAGGAGAAGGGTGCGCATCGAGCAGGGCCCTGATCCGCTCCTTGGCGGTCCCGCGAATTTCGATGAGCCCGCCCGCGTCGCGGAATTCATTCTTGAGATCGTCGAAAAAGGATTTGAGTTTGTCGGAGCCCATCCCGCAGGAGGGGGCGATGGAAGCGGCGATGAGGTCGTCGAGTCCCTCGTCGGTATATTTCCCCTCGTTGATCTGCATCGCATCGAAGGGGATGCGAATCTCGCCCTTATAGCGATAGCGGTCCAGGGCGAGGAAATCCCCCTTGCCCACTTCATAGGAGCCGTCCGCCTTTCGATGTGGTTCGAAGACGGCCTTCCATTCGGCAAGACTCACCAGCTGCGTATCGACGAACCCCATCCGCCAGAGTTCCTCGACATCGACCGCGGAATAGCGAATGCGCTTGCCGTCGGAGGTCTTGGCCAGTGTCTCCCAGAGGTATTCCATGACGTTAAAGTCGTTCAGTTCAAAGGCCATGCATCCCCCTAGCTCGTAACATATTGATTTTACGAATCTTCCTGTGTGGTGTCAAATTGAAAGATAATTCAATCGCATATTGGTTGTCATCCCGACCGATCGAGTGAAACGAGGGAGTGGAGGGATCTCATGAGATCCTTCGACTCGCCCGTCCCGGACTCGCTCAGGATGACATCATGAGTCTTTGCCCACATATGCAAATGCCGCCCAGAGGCGGCATTTGATCTCGATTATCAGCATCCGTTCACGCCTGACCTTGCACGACGGCGTTGCCATACCGGTATTTTCCACGCGTATCGAAGAGCTTGTCCAGCGCGCGCTTATCGGTCGACCCCGTCGCCTTCGTCATCCGCGCTTCTTTGAGTTCGGCGGCCGAGATCTGCTTGTTGCCCTGGGCTTTTTTCAGCTCCTGCTGTGCGGCGAGATACTTTGTATTGGCCTCCTTGACGTTCGTCTGTCGGGCCTTCTGCTCCTTGAAGTCGTTGAGCTGTGAATCCCTCTGTTTCCCAGCCATCGTCTCCTGGTGGTCGAATCCCATGATCTTCGTCTCGTGCTGCGTCTTCATCATCGACTTTTGATGGCCATAGGCGATAGCTGCGCCGAGGGTCTGAAAGCCCGCCACCGTGACACCAAAGGCAAACATCCCGGCAGAGGCGCCGCCGGCGGAGGAGGCGCCTTCAGCGCCAGATCCACCTCCTGCAGCATTCCAGGACGCTTTTTCTGAGGCAAATGCGGCTTCCGTTTGATTGCTTCCCTGAAACATGGATGCCGTTCCCGTATCGTTGCAGGTGACAATACTTGCGCTGTTGCCCGTCGGATCGACCGCAATGGTCGTACCCTCAAAATTTATTACTCCACCCGAAATCATAAACACCTCTTCTCATTTAGGCCGCGCGCGGCGTTCCGTAGTTGCTCCAGCCCCGGCGGTCGAACGCATTTGACACCGTGAGGATCTTGGCCCGGTTCGTCTTGCCGCGATCTTCGATCATCTTCAGACGCGCCTGCGTGTTTCCTGCGAGTCGCGCCATCGACTTTTCGTGATCGAGCTGCGCGGCATGCATCTCCTGCTGGATCCCCATGCCTTCCTTCTGGACGCCGAGCTGTGCGATCGCCACTTCCTTCTGATACCCGGCGATTGTCCCCTGCGTTTCATAGTATTTGTTCGCGATCGAGGCCTGATACTTCATCGACTTGGCGGCGAGATCGTAGTTCAGGCCCTGCAGAATCGTGTTCACCGCCATGCCGGCGATCTGCGTCCCGAACCCCCAGCGCATCGCCTCGGCCGATTCCTTTGTACCCAACTCCGCCTTGAAATTGATCCCCGGGGCAGAGGTGGGGGCCGTCCACTGCGGCCCGAAGGTCGGCTGAAAGCTCGGCCCCATCGCACTGGGAGGAGCCATGCCGCCGCCCTGCATATAGGGATTGGTCTGCTGGCCTTGTTGGGCGGTCTGCGTCGACTGATAGTTGTTTCCCGCTCCGATCATAAAAGCTCCCTTCGGAAATTATGCCTGTGCCGGCCGACCGTTGTTGGCATAGCTCGGACGTGAGGTCTGTACGCGCCGCTGGCCCAGCCCATGTCCCTCTTTCAAGGCCTTGCGCCGATTGCTCAGCGTATCGTTGCGCGCATCCTCGGCCTGTTTCTCCACGCGTCCGATCAGGGCATTCGCCTTCATCGTCGTCTGGAGCGTCTCCTTCGAGGCCATGCGTTCCTTGTATTCGTTGAACTTGTCCTCTTTATTCTCGGCGTTGGTCATGCGCTCTTTGGTGAGCGCCTGTTCTTTTTTGGCCATATCCTTGGCATCGGCAGCGGCATTGGCCTGCATGGCCGCATTGACACCGCCCAAGACGACACCGCAGACAACCCCCGCAATCAAAAATCCGCATCCCAACAGTCCGAGCATAACGCCTCCGTGGTTCTACCCCTCGTTGACATTATCGGTTGGATGAGAGTCGGAAGTTGCGTGGATTTGCGTGAAATGGTGCTTAAAGTCCATTTTATTGCAAGAAAGGACTGTCACCACAAAGAGGAGGCCTGAAGTAAATCACATTACATTTCAACCGGTTCCGTGCGCAATGGGGTTGCCATACCGGTAGTTTCCACGTCGATCGAAGAGTTTGTCCAGGGCGCGACCATCGGTCTTGCCCGCCTTCATCGTCAGCCTGGCCTCCTTGAGGTCGGCCTCGGAGATCGTCTTTTCGCCCTTGGCCCGCGCCAGCTTCTGCTGCGCGTCCAGATACTTCTGATTGGCCACCTTGGCATTCTGTTGCTGTTTCTTCTGTTCCTTGAGCGTGGTCAGCTGCATATTCTTCTGCTTCTCGCCCATCCGCTCCTGATGATCGTATGCCGCGATCTTGGTATCGCGCTGGATGTCGAGCGTCTCGCTCTGAAAGTGATACGCCACGCCCGCGCCGATGGTCTGGAAGGCCGCCACCGTAGCGCCGAAGGCAAACATCCCGGCTGAAGCGCCGCCCATTCCGGAGGCACTATTTTGTTCGATGATATCAAACTCTTGCCACATAATTTCTGCATGAGGATCATTCGCTATCATCTCATTCATAGGTTCCGCTCCTTCATGCCGCGTGCGGCATGCCGTAGTTGCTCCAGCCACGGCGATCGAAGGCGTTCGACACCGTGAGGATCTTCGCCCGGTTCGTCTTGCCGCGGTCTTCGATCATCTTCAGCCGCGCCTGCGTGTTGCCTTCGAGCCGCGCCATTCCCTTCTCGTGTTCGATCTGTGCGGCATGCATCTCCTGCTGGATCCCCATGCCTTCCTTCTGGACGCTGAGCTGCTCGATCGCCACCTCCTTCTGATACCCGGCGATCGTCTCCTGTGTGTCGTAGTATTTGTTTGCGATCGAGGCCTGATACTCCATCGACTTGGCGGCGAGACCGTAGTTGAACCCCTGCATGATGGTGTTCACCGCCATGCCCGCCATCTGCGTCCCGAATCCCCAGCGCATCGCCTCGGCGGCATCCGCTTCACTCAGCTCCGCCTTGAAATTGATCCCCGGCGCAGAGGAGGGGGCGGTCCACTGTGGCCCGAAGGTCGGCTGAAAGCTCGGCCCGACCGCCTGCGGGGGAGCCATGCCGCCGCCCTGCATGTAGGGATTGCTCTGCTGCTGATTCGTTCGCTGTCCCGTATTTTGATTGATGAATCCCGCGCTGATCATCGGATCTCCTTCCGCTTCATCATGCCTGTGCCGGTTTGCCATGATTGGCATAACTTGGGCGAGGGGTGTGCACGCGCCGGTGGCCGAGTCCATGCCCCTCTTTCCTCGCCTTGCGCCGATTGCTCAGCGTGCCGTTGCGCGCATCGTCGGTCTGTTTCTCGATGCGCCCGATCATCGCGTTGGCCTTCATCGTCGCTGTGAGCGTCTCCTTCGAGGCCACGCGTTCTTGATATTCGTTGAACTTGTCCTCTTTGTTCTCCGCCTTCTGCGCCTGTTGCTGCTGAAGTTCCAGATTATCCTGAGCCGCTTTCTTTTGATCTATGGCTCCCTGGATCTGAACGCCCATCGAGGTCGCGCCAACGACGGCCCCACAAATGATTCCCGCAATCAAAAATCCACATCCGAGAAGTCCCAGCATAGTTGCCTCCAAAACGTGCCCCTCGTAGACATTATCGGTTCGGCGACAGGTCAAAGTTGCCGGCGGCTGTCCGATTTCCCCTTCAATATCAACATATTCGGTAACGCCTGTTACCGGGGAGGACTTGTTTTGTCATTCCCGCGAACGCGGGAATCTCGTTCTATACGGAACATCGAGATCCCCGTTTTCACGGGGATGACAACGATCACCATGCGCTCTACGCTTGATTCTGCGGTGCGGCCCTTGTATGGAAGGGCTCCATGTCCAAGAAGCCACCATATAATGATGCGCCCACACCGATGTTGCGCCAGTATCAGAGCATCAAGGCGCAGCACCCGGATGCGATCCTCCTTTTTCGCCTCGGTGACTTCTATGAAATGTTCTATGATGATGCTGTAGTTGCATCCAAACATCTCGAAATCACTTTAACCTCTCGAAACAAGAATGACCCCAACCCGATCCCGCTCTGCGGCGTTCCGTATCATTCGATCGAACCCTATATCGCCAAGCTGCTGGAAAAGGGGGAGAAGGTCGCCATCTGCGATCAGGTCGAGGACCCGCGGCAGGCAAAAGGAGTCGTCAAACGCGAGGTCACGCGGGTGGTCACCCCGGGGGTGGTCGCCGATGGCCTTGGTCTCGATGCCACGGCCGACAATTTCCTGGCGGGAATTGCCCTGGATGAGAAGGGGCAATTCGGTCTGGCGCTCGCCGATATCTCCACGGGGCTTTTTCAGGCCGATACCTTCGATACTCCCGAGGCATTTCTCGAAGAGCTCGCCCGCGCCGAACCGCGTGAGCTCCTCGTCAACGAAGCCTGCGCGCAGCATCCATCGCTCATGGCGCGCATCCAGCGGCTACTCCCGAACGTTCTCATCAGCACCGATGATGGCGAACCCGCCGTCGATGCCCTCGAAGCGCTCACCGGCGGGGCGGCACTCATCGAACGCATGCCCGTCGCCGCACAAGCCGCTGCGCGAACGCTCTCCTATCTGCAGCAGACGCAGCGGGGGAACCTGCGGCACATCACCGCCATCTCGAGCGGCAGGGCCGCGTACGCCATGCGCCTGGACGAGGCGACCAAGCGCAACCTGGAACTCACCCGCACCATGCCCGCGGGGGAGCGCGAGGGGTCGCTCCTGCACGCGTTGGATCGAACCACCACGGCGCTCGGATCGCGTCTGCTCAAGCGCTGGATCCTCTATCCGCTCATCGACGTCGATGCGATCGAGGAACGCCTGGAGGCGGTTGCCTCGATCCTCTCCGAACCGGGGCTGCTGCGCGCGCTGCCCGAGACGCTGCGCGAGATCTACGACCTCGAGCGCATCACCACGCGCGTGGCGCTGGGCAGCGCGAATGCGCGCGATCTGCTCGCCCTGCGGGAATCGCTCGCCGCCGCGCGCCTCGTGCGCGAGCAGCTCGCCGATAGCGCCGGCCTCATCGCCCAGCATGCCGGATGCATCGACCCCGCCGATGATCTGATCGAGGCCATCGCGCAGACCATCGCCGACGAGCCGCCGCTGACCATCCGCGAAGGGGGAATCATCCGCAACGGCATCGATGAAGGGCTCGATGAGCTGCGCCACATCATCGATCACGGAAAGGATTACATCGCCTCGATCGAGGCGGCAGAGCGCAAACGGACCGGGATCAGCTCGCTGAAAATTCGCTATAACAAGGTCTTCGGCTACTACCTCGAGGTGACCAACGCCCATCGCGACAAGGTCCCCGCCGACTACATCCGCAAACAGACGCTCGCGAACGCGGAACGCTATATCACCCCGCAGCTCAAGGAACGCGAAGAGACGATCCTGGGCGCACAGGAAAAGGCGCGCGCGCTCGAATACGACCTCTTCGTCACGCTGCGCGAGCGCATCGCTGAGGCGACGCCGCGCCTCCAGGCCACGGCTGAGGCGATCGCCGCCATCGATGCGCTGACGGGGCTCGCGCGCATCGCCGCCGAATACGACTATTGTCGCCCGACCGTCGATGACGGTTCGGCGATCGATATCCAGGGAGGGCGTCACCCGATCGTCGAACGCATGGATCCCAGCGTGCGCTTCGTGCCAAACGATGTGCTGCTCGACGATACCGACAACCGGCTGCTGCTCATCACCGGCCCCAATATGGCGGGGAAATCGACCGTCATGCGACAGAGCGCGCTCATCGTCCTGATGGCGCAGATCGGTTCATTCGTCCCCGCAACGAGTGCGCGCATCGGCGTGGCTGACCGCATCTTCACGCGCGTGGGCGCTTCCGATGCGCTGGCCCAGGGTCAGTCGACCTTTATGGTGGAGATGTCGGAGGCCGCCACGATTCTGCGCGAAGCGGGGCCCAAAAGCCTCGTCATCATCGACGAGATCGGGCGAGGCACCTCCACCTTCGACGGATTGGCCATCGCCTGGGCCGTAGCCGAGGATCTGCACGACCGCGTCCGGGCGCGCACGCTCTTTGCCACGCACTATCACGAACTCACCGAGCTCGCCCTGCAAAAGACCGGGCTGCGCAACATGCACATCGCGGTGAAGGAGTGGAACGGCGAGGTCGTCTTCCTGCGCCGGCTCGTCCCTGGAGCCACCTCGCACAGCTATGGCATCCAGGTCGCCAAACTCGCGGGGCTCCCCGAGGGCGTCATCGGTCGCGCCACCGAGGTGCTCACCAATCTCGAGGCGGGGGAGTTCGACGAGGTCGGCAGTCCACGCATCGGCGGACATCGTGCGACGGATCACGCCGCGCCCGCGCAACCCGCACAATTTCAACTCTTCACGCAATCGCCCTCGCATGAGGTCGTCACCCGCCTCCACGACATCGATCCCAACACCACCACACCGCTGGAAGCCCTTACCATCTTGCAGGAGTTGAAGAAAACCGTGACTCGTAACTCGTGACTCGTACAAGCGATTGTCATTCCCGTGAAAACGGGAATCTCGCCTGTAGTCCTTGAAGCGAGATCCCCGCATTCGCGAGGATGACAACAGCCGGGTTTGTCATTCCCGTGAAAACGGGAATCTCGATTGAGGTCTTTCCGTCGAGATCCCCGCATTCGCGAGGATGACAAACCCAGGGTTCATTACCCCCGCAAAGCGCACGATGGGCTTTTTATTTGAACCCCCCGATTTTCAATGGTATTATCCCGAACCATGAAAACAACATTCGCTCTTCTGGTCATCCTTCTCACCAGCATCGTCTTCGCCCCAGCAGCGCGGGCCGATGCGGGCAGCGCCTACAACGAAGCGCGCGCTTGCTACCAGAGCGTGAAGGGTGCGCCCTCCATTCAGCGTGCAGCCTGGGAGGAGTGCATCTCGAAATTCGAGGGGGTCGCGACCGAATTTCCGAAAAGCGCCAAGGCGCCGTCGGCCCTCTACAGCGCCGCGCGTCTGCGCTGCGAGCTGTATGCCCATACCAAAGATCGCGGCGACATCGTGGCGGCGGTCAAACTGTATAATGGTGTCATCCGCGGCTATCCGAAGAACTCGCTCGCCGATGACTCCCTCTATCGCGTCGCCCGGCTCCGCCAAGACCCGCTGAAGGAAGACGACCGCGCGCGCAAGGCCTATACCTATCTGATCCAACACTATCCGCAGGGCGACATGGCGCCCAAGGCGCGCGCTGCACTCGAAACGATGGGAGATGTTCCCCAAGCCGAAAAGGCAGCCATCGCAACGGCGGCAGCAACGAACGCTGCCGCAACAACGGCGACGACGCCGCCGGCCGGCGACATCATCGAGGTGGATGAAAAACCTGCCGCAGCAACTGCAGAGGATGCCGAAGCCGCAACACAGAACCCCTTCGACATTCAGGTGGCCGGCCGCGGCAGCGAGGCAACGCTGAGCGCCATCGACATCGCTGAGTCCGATACGGGCACGACCATCACGCTCACGCTCACACGTCCGGCAACCTATACCTACGAATTCACCGGCGTCGGGCCCCGCACCCAATCGCAGCCGAAGCTCGATCTCCGATTGGCCTATACCAAGCCCTCATCAGCACTGGGCAAACAGCTTGCCGTCGGCACCACGTTCGTCGACCGCATCAAGATGAAGAAGCAGCTGCTCGGTTCAGGCGTAAGCCTGCTCATCATGCTGCAGCCGAGCACGACGTATGAAATCGTTCCGAAGGGGAAACAGATCATCATGCGCTTCACGCGCGGCACCGAGCCAAAAGCAGCCAGGGCACCGCCGGCGAAGACGCCATTTTGGAGCAAGCTCTTTGGCAATGATCCGAACCGTCTGCGCATCGTGATCGATCCGGGACACGGCGGAGACGATCCGGGCGCGATCGGTCCGAGCGGAACGAAGGAGAAAGACGTCGTCCTCGATATCTCCAAACGGATCGCCACACGCCTCAAGAAAGAGACCGGCGCCAAGGTCTATCTCACGCGCAGCCGCGACAAAACGCTCACGCTGGAACAACGCAACGCCTATGCCGTGTCGAAGAAAGCCAATCTCTTCATCTCGGTACACGCCAACGCCTCGCGCAAACGCGATCAGGTCGGCATCGAAACCTATTACCTCAACAACGCCACCGATAAGGCCGCGGCCAAACTCGCCGCACGCGAAAATCGAAACGCCGGACAGAACCTCTCCACCGTCGAGCACATCCTCTCCACGATGTTGCTCAATCATGACGCGGGCGAATCCAACGCGCTGGCCACCGATGTGCAGCGCAGCATGGTCAAACGCGTCGGTAAACGGTATTCCAAGGTGCGCGACCGGGGCGTTCGCTCAGCACTCTTCTATGTCCTCGTCGGCGCCAAGTGTCCGGCCATCCTTGTCGAGACCGCATTCATCTCGAATCCGCGCGAAGAGAAGCGCCTCAAGTCGACGCCCTACCAGGAAGCGGTCGCGATCTCCGTCGCCGACGGCGTGGGGCGATACCTCAAAACGCGTGACACGCGCGTCACCTCCCTCTAATGACGAGCAGCGATCGGACCGACTCAGTCCGCCAACAATTGCAACACGACCGTAGCGCGTTCGAGGAAGGGTTTGCCCAAAAAGGCGATCCGATCGAACTCTGTCATGCGCGTAGCGATCGCATCGATGAAATCGTGCGTGGCCTCTGTGCATCGTCCGAGACGAAACCGCGTTTCTGCGTCCTGGCACTCGGCGGCTATGGTCGGCAGGAGATGGGACTGCACTGCGATATCGACCTGCTCTTCCTGCATGACGGAGCCGACGATGCTGCGGTCAAAGCGTTCACCGATGGCGTGCTCTATCCCTTCTGGAACAACGGCATCGAGGTGGGAGGAGCGACCCGATCGCTCGCCGACTGTCGCCGGGTCATCGGCGAGGACGTCCGTGCGCTCACCGCCATGATGGAGGCCCGTCTGATCTTCGGCGATGAATCCCTCTTTTCGCGCTTGAAAAAGCTCTTGCACCTCCATCTCTCCGATCAAAAAAACCGCCGCCGCTATGTCACCCTCAAACTCGATGAACGGCAGCAACGCTTCTCCCGCTTCGGTGATTCCATCTACCTGCTGCAGCCGCACCTCAAGGAGGGGGAGGGGGGGCTGCGCGATTATCACGACCTGCTCTGGATCGGTGGCGCAACGCAGTACCCCGCGACGATATCCGAGGTGCTCGCGCATGCGCTGCGCTCTGCGCGCGGACGCGATGAACTGAGCACATCGCTGCGTTTTCTCTGGCGCGTTCGACATGGGCTGCATCTCATTCGGGGAACGCGCGCCGATCGTTTGGAGGAAGGCGTCCAAGCAGAGCTCGCCCAGCGCCTGGGCTACAGCGGTGTGGAGCCCGCCAGTCCAACCGAGGCCTTGATGTCGGACTATTACCGACATGCGCTGACCGTCCACCGCATCTGTGCCTGGGGCATCGAACGACTGCGACGGGAGATCATCCCCTCTTCACGCTGGAAACGGCTTCGGGGACGCCGCCGCATGGGAAGCCATCTGGTGCAGACCGAGTATGGCACCCTGGCGGTCGACGAAGGGACACCCCTCGACGATCCGCTCACCGAGCTTCGGCTCTTCGCGGTCGCCAAACGTGCGGAGCTCGCGCTCGACCCCGCCATGAAGGATCGACTGGTGCATGAAGCCGCGCGAACCGGGTCGATCGACGACGAGCGGCCCGAGGCACACGCCATCTGGCAGGACATTCTCGGAAACCTCAAACATCTCGACCGGACACTCGCCGACATGATCGAATGCGGAACGCTTGTGCGCTGGTTTCCCGAGATGGCCCCCATGCTCTACCGCGTGCAGCACGACGGCTATCACTTCTTCACCGCAGGCGTGCATTCGATCAAGGCGATCGGCGAGATCACGCGACTTGCCGCCATCGGACGCAAAGAGCTGCCCGTGCCTTTTTGCGCCCTCCGGCGCATCAAACGGCAGCACGTCCTGGCGCTGGCCACGCTCCTGCACGATGTGGGAAAAGGACGCGAGGGTAAACACCATCTCGTGGGGGCAAAGCTTGCGGCGGACATCTGCACACGAATTGGGTTCTCCGAGCGAGACACACGCGATGTCGTCTTTCTTGTCCGCTCGCACCTGCTCATGGCCAAACTCGCCTTTCGTCGCGACATCCGCGACCCGGAGCTGATCGCCCGTTTCTCGCAATCGATGCGAACGCCGGAACTCCTCGCCATGCTCTACTTGCTCACGGTCGCCGATATTCGAGCGGTGGGCCCAAACATCTGGAGCAGCTGGAAGGGGGGGCTCTTGGCCGACCTCTACCAGTCAACCCACGCGGTCATGACCGGCGTTGGCAGCCGATCTGAGCGAACTGCCCGTGACCGCGACAAGCGTTTGCGTCTGGTGAAGCGACGGCTTGGACGCGATGTCGATGCTCGGGACGTTACCGCCTTCATCGCGAAGCTGCCGGAACGCTATCTGGCCGCCACACGCCCGGAGACCATTGCCGCACATATGGTGCTCGCGCAGCAGATCCAGTCGCCCGGTGAGGTGGCCACGACCTGGGAGCATCTCCCCGAGGCCAGCTGCACGGAACTCACGGTCGTCACCGCCGACGCACCGGGACTCTTTGCCATGCTCGCGGGCGTGCTCACCGTCAATGGGGCGAATATCATCGAGGCACAGCTGTTCACCAATGAGGATGGCCTGGCCGTCGACGTCTTCCGTGCCACCGATCCGCTGCACAAACCGCTGGTCGACCCCGAACGGTGGCAACGCATCCGCACCGAACTGCAGGCGGTCATCGGCGGTGAAATGGATATCGAGCGCATCGTGGGTACGCGCTTCAAGCGGCGTCTGTTGTCCTGGGCGAATACCAATCGCCCCTCGAAGGTGGCCATCGACAACGACGTCTCCGCAACGGAGACCGTCGTGGAAATCTCAACCGACGATCGTCTGGGGCTGCTCTATGCTATGGCCCAAGCCATCCACGCGGGCGGTTTTTCCATCGACCGTGCACGCATCACCACACATATTGACCGCGTGATCGACGTCTTCTATATTCGAGATGCCAACGGGGCGAAGGTGGAATCGGCAGACGCCATCGAGGGTCTGCGCCGCAACCTCCTCGAAGCGGTGGAGACGTAGGACGTTTTGTTTGTCATCCCCGCTCGCCCGCCTCCGGCGGGAGGGATTGAATCGGGGATCCAGAGGATTGTTTATGGCCTGGTACATCATATCCGCCATTCTCTTTTTGATCGCTATCGGCCTGCTCGTGGTCACCCGCATCCGTGATCGGCGCTATGAGCGCATGCGCACCTCGGAGGCGATGCGCGCAGAGATCTGGGAAGAGATCGAAGAGGAACGAGAGGCAATCGAAACGCGCCAGGCGCATTTTCGCCAGGCGCTGGAGCAAGCCAAGGAGCAGGAAAAGAGGGCGGCAGAGCAGCGCCCGGATGCACTCCCTTGACGCAAGCCCATCCGGCTGTTACGGAGACGCTCAACAGTGATCGTGAATTGTCATCCCCGAGTTCTCCTCGATTGTCATCCCCGCTTGCCCGCCTCCGGCGGGAGGGGGTAATCGGGGATCCAGACATGGATTTTTTATGGCCCGCATCAGAATTTGCAAAGAAGAAGGGTGCCACAATTCCGCCACGACCGAGGGATATTGTCGGCTGCACTATCTGCGAAACTGGAAACGCCTTCGCGACGAGAAGCGCAAGCGCCAGGCCAAGCGGCTCAACCGCTATATCGAAGGCGTCATGCGCGAGCACCCCGATCGCTATGTCGAGATCATCAAGAAGGAACTGCGTTCCCCCGATTTTGTCCGCTCGGTCGACGAGGCCGCCGGCGCTGAACGCAGCGAGGAACTCCTCTTCGACGACGCCACCTATGATGAAGAGGTCGACGAGCTCATCCGCGGTCTGAAGATCGAAAAGGGGTTTTGAGGGAGTCGTGTACACACGCAGTCAACGGTTTCTGTCTTCGCACCATCATGCCATCTCCTCGCAATTGAAGTCGTATTTAAAAGCGTCCGCTTTTTCTCCGTTTTCCCACACAACATGAGCAGCAGCGTCACCCGATAATACCGATGGAAATGATCTGTCTCGCCGTGCGTGTCATCGACACGCGGCATGAATGGTATCGGAAAGGGTTGCCCATGAAAAACGATTCGAACGGCATTCGCCTCTTTGGGATCCTCGTCGCCTGCGTCTTGGTGGCCGGAATGATTTCCTGCAACCTGAGCAGTGGTTCTGCCGCCGCAGTACCCGATGACGATAACACCCAAATCGATATCAACAGAGGCGATGACGATGATTTTGTCTGCACGGGCCCGCTTTGCCATAATTCCGGCGATGATGACGACGACGATGATAGGGCCTGCGTTGGCCCAGACTGTGAAACGCTGAGCTGCGAACGGATTACCGACGATATCGAGGATGCGCTCGCTGACATCGAACGCCAGCGCACGAAGATCGAGGAGGGCGGGCTCATTGAACCGGTCGCATCAGCGTGCGGAAGCAGGGCCTGTTCGATCGGCAGCAGCAATATCGACGAGGCGATCGATGAGCGGGAGAAGCTCACGCGATGTGAAGAGGGGAACGATCGGGATGAATCCCTCGAGACACTCCGCACCAGGACGTTCAGATCGGCCTGTACTGACCTACAGTCCGCTGTGAGCGCTGCGTTCAGAAGCACTGAACTGGCCGCCTATGTTGAAGCGAAGGATCAACTCACGGGCGCACCAGCTTTTGGCGATTTTCGTGAAAGCGGAATTGACAAAGAACACGTCGATGCCTGTCTGACGCCTTCATTTATCTACGGAACGGATGCACTTCTGAGTCCATTTATGAAGATCGGGATCAATGTCCTGTGCTCCTCCGCTCCCACCCCGGCTCCCTGGACCGATCTCTCGACAGTCGCCATCCCCGATGAAGAGAAGGTGCCGGTCTTTTCTGGAACCCCCATCACCATGGATCTGGACGTGGATCAGACACCCGAACCATCGCGCAACGCTTCCTGTGACGAGATGGGTTCCTATCTGGATGCGCTCGATCAGGAATACGACGCCCTCAAGGCACTGGAAAGAGATGTGAAGGGCCAGAAGACCACCTGTGCGGCAAACGCAGAAACATTCTGTACCAATACGAGAACGGATGTTCAAACCGATGCAACCGAGGCCTACGTCTATTTCAAGTCGGCAGCCGAGGGCTGCACCACGTATCGTTCAGACCTTCTCCAGAGGATTCGTGAAATCGAGACCGTAACGAGAACATACACGTCCAGCACGCTCACCAATGACATCAAGCAGGCAAAAACAGCCTGTACGCGTGCCATCACTGCCTATGCGGAATGGAATGAGTTCGAGAGCCCTGGCCAGACGGACGATCTGGACGATTGAGACGTACCCTCCCGCCCGACACTGCTATATGGCGCGCATATTTGTACACAGCTGTCCACGGTTTCTTTCGGCCGCAATCCTCGCAACCTACCGCATCCACACACCATATTAGAATTGACCGTATTTAGCTTCAAATCACACACAACATCACAATACCCCCTTGCCGATAACACCTACACAGGAGGTTCACCATGCGTCGATCACTCATTATCACTGCCGTCACCATCTTCACCACCACCCTCTGTGCGAACATAAGCCTCGCCGCAGGAGGGACCCTCATTACCGGGTTCACGCCCCCGAAAGAGACGCGCATCATCGTCGGCGGAAATGACACCGCCGTTGCGGACGACCCGCTGCGTCGCGGTGACAGCGATGTCATCCAGGTCGATGCGGAAGGGATGCGCAACCGTTGCATGGCCGGCGATCCGAGCGCTCCGGGCGTCCTCGACAGGATGTCGCTGGGTACACTCAATGAACAGCGCTTCGCCTCGAGCCAGGATCTCCTCGTCTCTCTGCGACGTCTCGCCGAGCAGATCCACTTCGACGAACTGCGTGCTGCGCAACACGACATTCGCGTCATGAGTGGCATCGAATCATTTCTGAACGACAGCGATAACGTCGTCGCCTCCTGTCTCAACGGCATTCCCGGAACGATCCCCAATGCCACGCTCGAAGGCGAGATTCGCTTCGCCCTCAATGTCGTGCAGGCCGACCCCACGCAGAATGACACGATGGATGAGCTCACGCGCGCGGCGATGATCAACTTTATGCAGCTCCCCATCGCACGGGAGGTCAGCGAAGAGGTCGCAGGCCTCACGCTGGCTGTCGCCACCAAACGAATGGGAGCGCATGAAGCGGCCGTGACCTGTCAAGGACTGCGCCAGCACATCACGTCATCCCTCGAAGCGTTGCAGCGCCGCATCCTGACCTATGCCAATGCCGATACGCATGCCACGCTCGCGAACATGGCCGATGGCTGCCAGAAGGCGATCCTCGATCTCTGCATCGCCGGCAATCCGCATGCCAAAAGCGCGCAGGGCAAGATGTCGCTCGGAAAACTCAATGAAAAGCGTTTCCCCGCCAGCCAGGCGCTGCTCGTCGAGCTTCGTGATCTGGCCACAGCCGCCAGCTACGACGAGCTGAGGACGTCACGGCGCACACTCAAAGACAAACGCGCCTTTGATGCGTTCCAACGCGAATTCAGCCAGGAGGTTGCGATCTGTCTTGATCCCATTCCCGGCACGATCGAAGGCCTCAGACTTGAGGGCGAGATCAATTTTGCCCTCAACGTCGCGCAGGTCGATCCATCCGTCGATCACGACATGGATGCGCTCACCCGTGCCGCGATGATCAATTATATGCAGCTGCCGGTCTCGAAGGAGACGAGTGAAGAGATCGCTGGACTCACGCTCGCCATCGCCACAAAGCGAATCGAGACACAAGAAGCTGCGGCAACATGCGTGGCGCTGCGCACGGATCTGAGCACCGCCCTCAAGACGGTCACCGACCGACGGACGAGAGCCCACGCGATGGATTCGCGTCTTGGAATCGCCCGCACGAACGTGGCTTGCAGCGATGCGCACACGGAGTACCAGATCTTCGATAGTCCCTTCAATAGCGCCGACATCACGCTCGAGCGAAGCATCGACCGCATGCTGCGTGGCAAGCTCATCGCCACTACAGATGACGACGAAGAGGAAGAAGAGGAATTCGACTGCGGCGACGACGACGCCTATGTCGTGGGGCTCATCACCGGCACGAGCGCGCCCCGCATCCATGGCGTCATCTGCCATGAATTCAAGGGCGGGCAGGGGTTCGTCGGCGAGACCTTCACCAAGATGTCTCGAACGGTGACATCCTATGCCGATGAGGCAACCGTCGATCGTCTTTGCCCCGAAGACTTTATCCTGCACCGCATCAATACGGCGTTCACCCGGTCGGAGTATGCACAAAATCGGATTGATGACGAGTGCGGGGATTGCATGGAACTCGACGATGAAGGAACGGTTCAATACGATGACAGCGGAAACTATCTCATCAAAGCGTCCTGCAAAGAGCGTTCGGTCAAGGCGATGTTTGCCGAGTGCATTCAGGTGAACCGATATGGGCCGATCTATATGACCAACGCCAAACGCGAAGCCGAGGCCATCGCGACCGTCTCCGTCTTCATCGGCCCCTGGGGCGATGCCTCGGGAAGCGAGTGGATGAGCGGCTTCATGCCCAAGGATAGGACTGGACCGATCATGTACGAGCGCAAGAAAGACTGTCACGGCACCATCTGTGCCCATTGGACCTATGACAAGGTGAAACACCTTCTTGCCTCCGAGTGCACGCATGTCGACACAGAAACGGGCACCCGGTGGAAGATGGGCTGCTCGAAGATCACGATCGGTTCTGAACGCGATGTCATCGGCGTTCGCAGCAGGGGATCTCGAGATTCACTGGCTCAGCAATACGTCCCCAACATCCAGCTCGTCGATCAGTTCGACAATGCGCAGACGATGCGCATGGACGGGCTCAAACGCAAGGATGGCCTCAAGTTTCTCACGACCAATGGCCTCCACAAGCCGGACTATGCCGCGGGTGAAGCCGACATCGCCGACGAGGGACTCGTCATGACCGGGTTTGCGGTCCTGCCAGAGCGTGGAGCTCGCGCATCTGGAACCGTCTGGAATCTGCCGGCGCATTTCTATACCCCCTATGACAGCCTGTTTATGAACGATCTTCCCCGCGAGGTCCTCTCCGGCATCCTCGGGAACATGTTCGACGACGAGGCCCTCGCGCGTAATCCTGAAGATCATCCCCTGTGCGCGGGTGAGCCCGGTTGCGCTGAGTCGATCCAATCGCTTCTGCATGGCGAAGTGATGCTCTCTATTCGAGGAGATGAATATAAGTCTTGGATGATCGAGGCCTTCGATGAAGGCATCGATATGTCGCGCGATCACTTCTCTTCGTATGCGGCCGTCCTGCAGAATGCCGCTCACCCCGCTTCGTCTGGGTATTACTATCTCGAATCCCTCAAGCTCTCCGACACCGACCAGGACGGCCTGATCGATATCAACGCCTCCTGGAAGCGGGCCGAGGACTTCGACGAATGGGACACGATGAAGGCGCGCGCGGGCACGGTGAAAGGGTGGTTCAACTTCGTCGACTTCAGCGGTGATGAGGGAAAGAAGAGGGCGCTGCAGGAGCTCAATCAGTCGATCGTGGAATCATATTATGACGTCGACGCCTATACGCTCAGCCTCGATGAGATCCTCGACAACATCGCAGAACCATCCGTATCCCACAATCACGGTGAAAGCGAAATCGATTACATCGACATACTCCCTGCCGATTGGGATCTGTCGCTCCCCATCCAATACTTGCGCCCCATCTACAAGCCGTTCACCGACGTCTTCGACGATCTCTATCGCTTCGACGAAGATCCGGACGGCGTCCAGCAGCCCGAACGCGCCTACGGCTACGGCACACACCAGGATGCCCTCAACGACGCCGATTTCGATAAACTCGGTGGCGCCCCGAGTCGTTACCTCTGTCCGCCGGGGCATGTCGTGACAGGATCCTACCGTGCGACGAAGAAGACATATATCAATAGTACCCCAAACGACCTCAACACGATGGTCGCGGTCGTTATCCCCGCGGTTGCGCCACTGATCCTGGGCAAGGAGCAGGAACGGGACTACGAATATCTCATGCGCATCTACGATGTGGAGTGCAGCCCGCTCATCATCGCGAACCCGAACGATGCTCCGGAGAGCTGGACGTGGACGATCGACACCGAACACCACGTCTGGACCGGCATGTTCGGCGATGGCTTCGACAAGGGCAGCCGACGCACGATGCTCTGCCGTGGCGATGACAATCCCGCGGATGACTCGCTGGCCGTCGCGGTGGGCATGATCGGTCTCTGGGATCCGGAGATCTCCCCGGCCGAGATGGGACGCGACTGCTTGCCCGGCGAATGCGACAGCATTCAGAAGGCGGGACTCATCTGCTCACAATTGGCGGAGTAGGGAAGCGTGCCGCACCTACATCACAAACAAAACCCCCCGAGCGAAAAACGCTCGGGGGGTTATAGATTCACATCATCCGTTTTTCATCTACCCCTTCTTCCGTACCGGCATCCAGATGAGGCAGTAGGCGACGATGGCGAAGACCGCGAGCGAGATCCATCCGCCGGCGCTGCCCAGCAGCGAGGGCACCTCGACGCCGAAGAGCGAACCCGAGATCGACGGAATGCCCACGAGCACGAGCCCGGCGAGAAAAACCCCGGTGAGCGCTTCGCCCGCGATGAACCCGGAGGCGACGAGAATGCCCGGACCTTCGAGCGAGGTTCGCTCGATCCCGCGACGTCGCGCAATGATTCCCGCGATCCAGGCGATGACGCCGCCGACGAAGATGGCAAAGGTCGTCTCGAAGGGAAGGTACATACCGACGGCGATGAGCATGGGCGCCGGCGCCTTCACGAGGATGAGCGCCACGGCGAAGAACATGCCGGTGATGAGGAGCCCCCACGGCATCTGACCGCCCACGATACCGACGGCGAGCTGCGCCATGAGTCCGGCCTGCGGCGCCGGCAGACGCGCGCCACCGATTCCGCCGGGCGTCCCCTCGTGGAGCATGATGATCGGAAAGACGAGCACGAACGCCACGACCACCGTACCGATGATCTCGCCGACCTCCATCTTCCAGGGCGTACCGCCGAGGAGCTGGCCGACTTTCAGATCCTGGATCATGTCGCCCGACATGCAGGCCACGCAGCAGACCACCGCCGCCACCGCGAGCACCGCCGCGATGCCCGGCATCCCCTTCACGCCGAAGCCAACGAGCACAACCGCCGCAATGATGAGCGCGGAGAGGGTGAGCCCCGAGACGGGCTGGTTCGAGTTGCCGACGATACCGACCAGCCATCCACCGACCGCCGCAAAGAGAAAGGCCGTGAGCGTCATCACCAACGCGGCGACGATCGCGCCGACCCAATCCTGCGTGAAATACTGATAGAGGAAGATCATCGGGATCACGAGCGCCATGGCCGCGATGAAGACCCAGCGCAGGTTGAGATCCTTCTCGATACGATTATGCGTCTTGGCCTCTTCGTGCCGATGCTTTGAAAAGATCCCCTTGAGCGCGCTGCCGAGAGAAGTGCGCAACCCCCAGAGCGTGTAGAGCGAACCGACGAGCATGGCGCCGACGGCGAAGGGACGAACGAGGTTGAACCAGACCGAGAAGACCATATCGCCGTGATTGGGCGTGATGCCGTTTGCCGCCACGTCCTGCGCCAGACCCGGATTGACGAAGAGGATGAGCGGAATGAAGACCAGCCAGGCCAGGACGCCGCCCGAGAAGTTGATCGCCGCATATTTCGGCCCGATGATGTAGCCAACGCTCATCAGCGCGGGGGAGGCCAGCGGTGTCAGAAAGGGCATGCCTCCCTCGTGCGTCACACTGCCCAGCGTCTCTTTGGCACTGGTGAAATGCCCCACGATCGAGCGCGGAAAGCGGAAGAAGAACTCCTTCGTCTCCTGAATGATAGGCACACCGTTTGGATTCTTGAATATCTCGATCAGGATGCCCAGCCCCATGGCGCCGAAGACATACTTTGCGCCCGTATCGCCACCCTGGCCGGTCTTGACGATCTCAAAACAGGCAAACCCCTCGGGAAAGGGGAGGTCGGCGTCGACCACCAGCGTGCGACGGAGCAGAATGACGAAGAGGATGCCCATCACACCGCCGATGAGCGTGATCATCGCCACTTCCCAATAATGAAACTCGGTCCAGAGGCGCTGGCCGGCGACATTGACCATGACGAACGCCGGAATCGTGAAGATGGCACCGGCCACCAGCGCTTCGCCCACCGAGGCGGTCGTACGCGCGATGTTCTGCTCGAGCACGTTGCCGCGCAGGAAGGGGAGGCGAAAGGCGGCCATGGCGATCACCGCCGCGGGAAAGGCTGCCGAAATGGTCATGCCGGCCTTGAGCCCGAGATAGGCGTTGGCCGCGCCGAGAACCACCGCCATGAGCACGCCGAGCACGACCGCTTTGACGGTCAGCTCCGGCAAACTCGTCTTTTCGGGAACATACGGTTGAAATGATGTGGCCATGTGGTCTCCTTTTCGTTTGTCATCCTGGCGAGTTCTTTGTCATCCCCAAGGCTCTTTGTCATCCCCAAGGCTCTTTGTCATCCCCAAGGCTCTTTGTCATCCCCGCGGAGGCGGGGATCTCGATGTTCCCCAACAATCGAGATCCCCGCCTCCGCGGGAATGACATCGTTCATACTGATAATCCTCTTTATGTGAACTCGGCGGTTCCTGTCAAACCCTCTGGTAACACTTGCGTTTTTTTAGGCCCATGCTATGGATCGGCAACTTTCACATCGAATCGAAGGGGGGGGGCAATGACGCAGCACAAACACGTATCATTTGTACCCGAGAAGACGAACCTGCCGGAGTTCACCTTCAGGGCCATGCTGTTGGGTCTGATCATGTCGGTGATCCTGGGCGGGGCCAACGCCTATCTCGGGCTCAAGGCCGGCATGACCGTGGCCGCCGCCTTCCCGGCAGCCGTGATCGCCATGGCGGTGCTGCGTATCTTCAAGGGGTCGATCCTCGAGGAGAACATCGCTCGTACCGTGGCCAGCGTCGGCGAGGCGCTCGTGGCCGGTGCCATCTTCACGATCCCGGCGTTCGTCATCGCCAAGGTCTGGATCAAGTTCGACACCTGGACCCACTATCTGGAATCATCTGCCATCATGATCGTCGGCGGTACGCTGGGTGTGCTCTTCGTCACGCTGCTGCGTCGCACGATGTGCGAAGAGGCCAAACTGCCGTTTCCGGAATCGGTCGCGGCGGCTGAAATTCACAAGGCGGGGCGCACCGGCGGAACGGGTGCCCTCTATCTGCTCATCTCCATGCTCGTCGGTGGATTCATCAAGCTCGCCTCCGGCATGGCGCTGTTCCTGCCGGTCTGGGAAAAATTCATTCCGTTTGCAAAGTCTTCGGTCGCCTTTGTGACCGGCATGCGCAAGACCGTCATCGAGCTGGCTGGTGGCGGAGGAATGATCGTCTCCACCCCGTATGTCAGCCCGGCTTTCTTGGGCGTAGGCTACATCATCGGGCCGCGGCTCGCCTCGATCTGCTTTGCTGGCGGCGTGCTGGCCTGGGGGCTCTTCATCCCGCTGCTGCTCTATTTCACGGCACCGACGCTCGAGACCGTTTTGGGCAGCATGCCCGACGGCGCCGGGACGAACCCGATCGAATGGAGCAACCTGGCCACCTACAGCTGGCTCTATATGGTACGGCCCATCGCGGTGGGCGGCATGATCGTGGGCGCGATCTACACGCTCTACAACATGCGCAACCAGCTCATCGGCGGCATCAAGCGTTCCTTCAGCGATGTGAGGAAGGCCGCCGAGAGCGGCGTGACGCCGAACCGCCTCGAGAAGGACATCAACTTCAAGGTCATCCTGCCGCTGGTGGGCATCGCGCTCATCCTGATGGCCTTCCTCTACTATCATTTCTGCGGACACGTCTCCGGTGCCATCGTTTCGGCCATCGTCCTGGCCGTGGCCGGTTTCTTCTTCGCCGCCGTCGCCGGATACCTCGTCGGCGTCATCGGCTCGTCGAATAACCCGATCTCGGGGCTCACGCTCTCGACCCTCATCATCGCCGCGCTCCTTATGGTCGCCATCGGCGTCTCGGGTGCCTTCGGCGTTGCTGCTGCCATCGGTGTGGCCGCGGTGGTCTGTTGCTCCTGCGGTATTGCGGGCGACATGATGCAGGACATGAAGATCGGACATATCCTGGGCGGTACGCCCTGGAAGATGGAGTTGGGCGAACTCATCGGCGTGGTCGTTGCCGGCGCCATGCTCTTCATCCCGCTGATGATCCTGCACCAGGGCGACATCCAGATGGGCGGCATCGGCTTCGGCGGCAAAATGCTTCCGGCACCGCAGGCGGGTTTGATGGCCATGCTCTCCGAGGGGATCATCAACGGGCAGATGGCCTGGCCGCTGGTCATCGCCGGTATGTTCATGTCGTTGGGGCTCATTCTTGTCAAAGCACCCAGCCCCATGCTGATCGCGGTGGGCATGTATCTTCCGCTGGAGACGACGTTTGCGATCTTCGCCGGCGGCGTGGTCCGTTACATCTGCGACAGCATCGCCAAGCGCAAGCAGTTCAACGAAGGACAACAAATTCGGGTCGACAACATGGGCATTCTGCTCGCCTCCGGTCTCATCGCGGGTGAGGCGCTCATGGGTCTCTTTATCGCAGGGCTGGCATTTGCGAGCATCAAGCTGCCGCATCTGCTCTCCAACCCGACGGCCTGGGTCGGCTACATCGTCCTGGCGCTGCTCGGTTTCTACCTGATCAAATTGCCACTTTCCAAAGCAGGGAGTCCGGATGAGCCAGCACCACCAAGCGTCATGGACTGATGTCATAGCGAAACATGCGATCGACTGGGAGGACGGCCCCGACGGAGGGGCCGTCCTTTTGGTCCCTCGTTTCCGCAAGGGGCCGCTCGCTCGTTGGCTACAGCCGAAGCTGCGTCGCCCGCACATCCGTGTGCGCCTCGACGAGTTCGGCAGCTTCGTCTGGCGCACGCTCGACGGCGGCACCCCGTTCCAACAGGTCGTCGAGGCCATGCGCACGCATTTCGGCGAGAAGATCGAACCCGCCGATGAACGCCTCCAGAAGTTCCTCACCATCCTCGTCAAAGACAAGTTCGTCGAACTCTTCAAACCGGCAGGGGAGTAACCGCCCCTCAAATTGCTGACAGACCCTGCTGTTGTCATCCCCGTGAAAACGGGGATCTCGATGTGCCGTAAAAAGCGAGATTCCCGCCGGAGCCTGCCCTCGAATGATTGAATCGGGGGCGGGAATGACACCCCCCTTGCATTGTCATTCCGGAATGACAATGTTTGCACATAATGCCCGGTTGACAGGTGGCATCCGCTTCTGATACTCCGCTTGAGCAAATGAGCCCAACCCCTCAAAAACTCGTCTATATTAAGACCTTCGGCTGTCAGATGAACGAGCATGACTCGGATCGGATCCGGGCGTTGCTCGCGCAGGAAGGGTATGCCTCCACGGATACGACGGATAACGCTGACCTCATCCTCTTCAACACCTGTACGATTCGGGAAAAGGCGCACCACAAGGCCGTCAGCCAACTCGGTCGCATCCCCGATTTCAAGGCCGCCCGACCCGGCGCGCTCGTCGGCATCTGCGGCTGTGTGGCGCAGGAAGAGGGCGCAAAACTCCTGGAACGCTTCGATGGCCTCGACTTTGCCTTCGGCCCCGACCAGATCCACGAACTCCCGCGCCTGATCGGTGAGGCCCAGCAGGGAAAACGTCCCGCCGCCCTCGATCTCATCAACGATTCCGAGCAGTATCGTTTTCTCGACCTGGACACGGGAGTTACGAGTCACGAGTTACGAGTTACGAATTTTGTTTCAATAATGAAAGGCTGCAACTGCTTCTGCACCTACTGCATCGTCCCCTATGTGCGCGGCCGCGAGGTCTGCCGCGATCCGGATGCGATCGTCGCAGAAGTGGGGCGTCTGGCCGACGCTGGCACCAAAGAGGTCACGCTCCTCGGCCAGAACGTGAACGCCTACGCCTTTCCGGGTCACGGGTCACGCCTGCCCGCCGAAGCATTAGTGGCGGGGGTCACGGGTCACGAAAAGTTCAATGGCCTCTCGTTTCCTGATCTATTGCGCCGCATCGCCCACGAGACGCCTATCACGAGAATCCGCTTCATGTCCCCCCATCCGAAGGACGTGGGTGACGATCTCATCCGCGAATATGCGGAGAATGAAAAACTCATGCCGCACATCCATCTGCCGGTGCAGGCGGGGGCGAATGCCGTTCTCAAACGCATGAACCGCGGCTATACGCGCGAAGACTATCTGAACATCATCGAGCGATTGCGCGCAGCGCGCCCCGACATGAGCATCACCACCGACATCATCGTGGGTTTTTGCGGAGAGAGCGACGCCGATTTTCGACAGACTCTGGATCTCATTGAACAGGTCGGTTTCGATTCCGCCTTCGCCTTTAAATATTCCCCCCGCGCAGGAACACGCGCGGCCGAGCAGTTTGCCGACGATATCCCGACCGTGGACAAGGAGCGCCGCCTCGATGATCTTCTCACACGGGTGCGCACGCTTTCTCGCGCCGCCAATGAGACACGCATCGGAACCGTTTCCGACGCACTCGTCACCGGAACCGATCGCATGGGACGGGGCATGATGACCGGCCGCCTCCCCGATAACCGCATCATACATTTTGCTGGAAAAGCGGACGACCTTGGCGCTATAGTCCGCTTGCGCATCACCGCAGCATACGACAACTCGCTGGCCGGGGAGAGGGCTTCATGAGCGACGCCAATACGCCTGAATACGTAGAGATGAAGGTCACCGGGCTCACCATCGACCCCTTCACCAGTATGCCCATCATCATCCTCAAGGATATGGCGGAGAAATGCGCGCTGCCGATCTGGATCGGGCTGATCGAGGCCAGTGCGATTGCCACCGAGCTTGAAGACATTCAGCTCGCGAGACCCATGACGCACGACCTGCTCAAGAACATCCTCGATGAAACGGGCATCGATGTCGAGCGCGTCGAGGTGAGCGACCTATCCGACAACACCTTCTATGCCCGCGTGACCCTCTCGCAGGATGAACGCGTCTACACGCTCGACTCGCGTCCGTCTGACGCCATCGCCATCGCGCTGCGCACGAAGTCGCCCATCTTCGTCGCTCGCCATGTGATCGACAAATCACGCAAGATCGACCTGAGCCAAGAGGGTTCGCTCGACGACATGAAGAAACAAAAGTGGGCCGAGATCCTGGAGAACCTCTCCCCGGAGGATTTTGGAAAGTATAAGATGTAGTCGATGGGTGCCATTCCCGCAGGTGTAAGCGGGAATCTCGCTTTTTGCGACACATCGAGATCCCCGCTTTCGCGGGGATGACAAACCAAGCCGCTGTCATTCCCGCGAAAGCGGGAATCTCGATGGTCACAGTACCCAGATTTGAAAGATACATTCATGAAATATCTTCGCTACATCCTCACCCTCGCACAGGCGGGGTTCATCCTCTATCTCTCTACGGCAAGCTTCTCTGGCGAGCCGATGTTCCCGCACGCCGACAAGGTCTTTCACGCGCTCTTTTATGGTCTCTTGGCACTGCTCTGCCTCTGGTCATTGCGCGCGAGCCACTGGCGCGATCGATCTGGTCTGCCCTTCATCGCCGGAATCATCGCCGTCGCGTATGGCTCCGGCATGGAGCTCGTGCAGATGCGGCTTGCCCATCGCAGCGCTGAGTTCGGCGACGTGATCGCCGATGCCATCGGCGCCGCGTTTTTTCTTTCGCTCGCAGCACTCTTTATGCGTTCCTCCAACCGCCGCCGATCATCCACCGTTCGAGGAGTGATATGATCATCGCGCTCAACGAAAAGACGCCCACGATCGAGGCAACGGCGTTCGTCGCACCCAACGCCACCATCATCGGCGATGTCCACATCGGCGCGCATGCCAGCGTCTGGTTCGGCGCCGTCATCCGCGGCGACATCGGCTCTATTCAGATCGGTCATCACACCAACGTCCAAGACCTCTGCGTCCTGCATGTCGAGCGCGAACATGCGCTCACCATCGGCGATGAGGTGACCGTCGGCCATCGCGCCATCCTCCACGGCTGCACCATCGGCGATGGCGCACTCATCGGCATGGGCGCCACCATCATGAACGGGGCGATCATCGGGGCGCAGTCGGTGATCGGCGCCGGAGCGGTGGTTACCGAGGGGATGAACGTCCCGCCGCGCTCGCTGGTCTTGGGAGTGCCCGCCAAGATCAAGGGCGAACTCGAACCATCGACAACGGCAAAGCTCGCGGAGTCCGCACAGCGCTACGCCCAGTTCGCCCAGACCTACATCGATGCGGGAATAATGGAATCATAGAAACGTACACGAGTCGTTGTCATTCCCGCGGAAGCGGGAATCTCGATTTTGATCTTTCGATCGAGATCCCCGTTTTCACGGGGATGACAAAGGCAGGGGCACTCGGGGGTGACAATCGTAAAACTTTTCATGAGCATGCTCTATCCACACTTCAAACAGTTCATCGCCAAAGAGAAGCTCATCGAGAAAAACGATACGCTCCTGCTCTCCATCTCGGGCGGCATCGACTCGATGGTCCTCATGGATCTCTGTGCGCGCCTGCGAAAACCGCTCGGCCTCACCCTGGTCATCGCCCACATCAATCATGGCCTGCGGGGGAGGGCATCGAACGCCGATGAACGGCTCGTTCGCGAACGCGCTGAAGCGCTCGGCTGTCCCATCGAGGTGCTGCAAAAAAAGCCCGCTGCATCACAGAACCTCCAGAACGCGGCCCGAACGATTCGGCGACGGTTCCTCGAACGCGTTGCGCAAAGACACCATGCCGCTATCGCCACCGCACATCATCGCGACGATCAGGTCGAAACGATCCTCATGCATCTCATCCGCGGCGCGGGGGTGGCGGGCCTGTCAGGCATGCACCCGCTGGCGATGCAGGACGGCATGCGCCTCATCCGACCGTTGCTCTTTGCCTCGCGTTCTGAAATCGAGCGCTATGCCCACGAACGAAGCATTGCCTTCCGCGATGATTCCACCAACGCCGCGAAGAAATATGCGCGCAACCGGGTGCGTCACGATCTCATCCCGCTGCTGCAGGCCATCAATCCGAAGGCGGGCGAGCATATCGCCGACACCGGTCGGCGCCTCTTCGATGTACGAAAAACGATAGAGACCATCGCCGCCGAAGCGCTTGAGTGCATCCGACAGGACGCCAACACGATCGATCGCATCGGCTTCTGCGCTGCACCCGGAGGCCTTCGACAGGCCATGTTGCGGCTGCTCTTCGAACAGCTGGCCGGCTCCACCGCCGATCTCGCCGCTGATCATCTCGAGCGCATGGACGCCATCGCCTGCACGCGCCAAAAAGCATCCGGCACCTATCGTCTCCCTCGACGATGGCAGTTCGTCCGAAAGGGCGATGCGCTTGTCATCAGACGTATGCGCTCGAAGTGTGACCGCTGATTCGCAATTTGGTTGCATCTGTCGATATTTCCCACTAGCAAGCTGAAACGACGTTGTTTTCGAAGGTTTTGACGGAGGAACCATGCCCATCAAGAAACAGCCCCCAAGCGGCATCAAGCAGACGCACAAGACGATCGCGCTCTGGCTGATCATCGTCCTCATGGTCTTGGGCGTCTTGCACATCATGAACCAACCCATCAGCTCGGCCGAGAAGATCAGCTTCTCCGAGTTTCTCACCGCCGTCGAGGCGGGCCAGGTGGAAGAGGTCACCATCCAGGAGGATGAATACCGCGGCCAGTTCAACGCCAGCCATAGCAACGGCGCTCATTTTGAAACCATCGGCCCCATCGATAGCGAACGCGCGCTGGATCTGCTCTCCAAGAGTAAGACGAAGGTCGAGTTCGTGAAGAAGCGGGAGACGCCGTTCTGGCAGACCATGCTCATCTCCTGGCTCCCCATGCTGCTGCTCTTCGGATTTTTCTTCTTTTCCATGCGCCAAATCCAAGCAGGCGGCGGCAAGGCCATGAGCTTCGGGCGCAGCAAGGCCAAGCTTATGGCGGACAACCTGAAGAAGATCACCTTCGCCGATGTCGCGGGCGTGGAGGAGGCCAAGGAGGAGCTGCGCGAGATCATCGCCTTCCTTCGTGAGCCCAAAACCTTCACCGCGCTCGGCGGTCGCATTCCGAAAGGCGTGCTGCTCATGGGACCGCCGGGGTCGGGCAAGACGCTGCTGGCGCGTGCCGTTGCAGGCGAGGCGAGCGTGCCGTTCTTCTCGATCTCGGGTTCCGAGTTCGTCGAGATGTTCGTCGGCGTCGGGGCTTCGCGCGTGCGCGACATGTTCGAACAGGGCAAGAAGAACGCCCCGTGCATCGTCTTCATCGATGAGATCGACGCGGTCGGCCGCCATCGTGGCGCAGGCCTCGGCGGCGGACACGACGAGCGCGAACAGACGTTGAACCAATTGCTCGTCGAGATGGATGGGTTTGAATCGAACGAGGGCGTCATCATCATGGCCGCGACCAACCGCCCGGATGTGCTCGATCCGGCGCTGTTGCGCCCCGGGCGCTTCGACCGGCGCGTCGTCGTGCCACGGCCGGATGTGGGCGGGCGCGAGGCGATCCTCGACGTGCACTGCAAGGGCAAGCCGCTGGCCGAAGATGTGAAACTCGGCACGATCGCCCGCGGCACCCCCGGTTTTTCCGGCGCCGATCTGGAGAACGTCGTCAACGAGGCGGCGCTCATCGCCGCTCGATGCGGGAAGAAGTTGATCGACATGAGCGATTTCGAGGTGGCCAAGGACAAGGTGCTCATGGGCGCAGAGCGCAAGAGCATGATCATCAGCGACGATGAGAAACGGAACACCGCCTACCATGAGGCGGGGCATACGCTGGTGGCCAAGCTCATCCCCGGCACCGACCCGATCCACAAGGTCACGATCATTCCGCGCGGTGCCGCCTTGGGGCTCACCCAGCAACTCCCCACCGACGATCGCTACACGCAGAACCGCGAGTTCTGCGAAAACAGCCTCTCCATCCTGTTGGGCGGACGCGCCGCTGAGGAGCTGATCTTCAATCAGCCGACCACCGGCGCGGGAAACGATATCGAACGGGCCACGGATCTGGCACGCAAGATGGCCTGTGAGTGGGGGATGAGCGAGAAGCTCGGCCCGCTCTCTTTCGGAAAGAAGGAGGAGCAGATCTTCCTCGGGCGCGAGATCGCGCAGCATTCCAACTACAGCGAGCAGACCGCACGTCAAATCGATGAAGAGGTCAAGCGCATCATCACGGAAAACTATGAGCGCGCCAAGGCGATCCTGCTCGAACATCGGGAGCAACTCATCCGTTTGGCGGAGGCGCTGCTCGAACACGAATCGCTCTCCGGCGATCAGATCGACCGCATCATGAAGGGGGAGACGATCGAGCCGGTGAAAGTCGATGAGGTAGTCACGGCAGCGGCTTCGACCGCATCCGAGACGGAGGATGCCAAACCGGAAGAGACGCCATCGCCGAAGTTGTCACCGGAAACAACCGCATAAACGAGGGACGATCACTCACGTTGTTCGTTTGGACGATGGATGATCGATCCCTTCGCGATCTCGGACGAAAGCCTTTCATTAATCGGTCAGCTTATGAACATCGGTACCTATACCCTTACATCGAAACGTCCGGCGGTGATGGGCATCATCAACGCCACGCCCGACTCCTTTTCCGACGGCGGGCTCCATTTCGGGCCCCAAGCGGCGATCGAGGGTGCGCTCCGGCTTGCCCAAGAAGGGGCCGACCTCATCGATATCGGCGGCGAATCGACGCGACCGGGTGCAGACCATGTTCCGCCGCAGATGCAGATTCAACGCATCGCCCCGGTCATCGTCGGCATTCGTGAAGTCGATTCCATTCCCATCTCCATCGATACGACGAGTGCGGAAGTGGCCTGTGCTGCCCTCGATGCGGGTGCGAACATGATCAACGACATCTCCGCGGGCCGCGACGATCCCGATATGTTCGCGCTGGCGGCAGAACGCGGCTGCCCCATCTGCCTGATGCACATGCAGGGCACTCCGGCAACGATGCAGCTCGACCCCCACTACGACGATCTGCTCGAGGAGGTCGGCGCCTTTTTGGAGGAGCGGGCAGGATGCGCCCAGGATGAGGGGGTCGATCGCGCCCGAATCCTCATCGACCCCGGCATCGGGTTCGGCAAGGGCGTGCAGGACAACGTGATGCTCCTGCGCCAACTGCAATCGATCGCCGATCGTGGATATCCGATCCTGATTGGCCCGTCGAGAAAATCCTTTATCGGTAAACTGTTAGGCCTTGATGTCGAGAATCGACTTGAAGCAACGCTCGCCTCCATCGGCGTCGCCCGACAGGGTGGAGCCCAGATCTTTCGGGTCCACGACGCCGGAGCAGCGCGTCGTTTTCTCGACATGTTCGAATGCCTGAAAAGCCCCCTTCAGCCTTGATATTTCTATCGTTTTCCTATAAGCAACGCCATCTTTCAAGCGGGGGGAAGACCCAATGCACAAGGTGAAAAAGCTCTTCGGAACGGATGGTGTTCGCGGTCGCGCCAACAGTGCCCCGATGGATTCCGAGACGGCGCTCGCCCTCGGGCGGGCGGTCGGCGCGCTTTTTCGAAATGGGCATGCCCGTCACCGGATCGTCATCGGCAAGGACACACGTCTGTCCGGTTACATGATCGAAACCGCACTGGCCTCCGGCGTCTGCTCGATGGGCGCAGATGTGTGGCTGGTCGGTCCCATGCCCACGCCGGGCATCGCCTTTATCGCCAAGAGCATGCGCGCCGATGCAGGCGTGGTCATCTCGGCGTCGCATAACCCGTATCACGACAACGGCATCAAGTTCTTCGACCGCGACGGCTTCAAACTCTCGGACGAACAGGAACATCGCATCGAACGGATGGTCGCGACCAACTTTGCCGGCGTCACCCGCCCCACGGGCGATGGCGTCGGCCGCGCACACCGCATCGACGACGCCGACGGCCGCTATATTCAGTTCCTCAAAGAGGTCTTCCCCCATCGGTTTTCGCTCTCGGGCCTGCGCCTCGTCGTCGATTGCGCCAACGGCGCCGCCTACAAAGTCGCACCGTCCGTCTTTGAAGAGCTCGGCGCAGAGGTCATTCCCGTCGGCACCGACCCGGATGGCCTCAACATCAACGAAGGCTGCGGCGCGCTGCACCCGGAACGGATGTGTGCGCTCGTAAAGAAGGTGAAGGCCAATGCCGGCATCGCGCTCGACGGCGACGCCGACCGCATCATCATGTGCGATGAAAACGGCACCGTCATCGACGGCGACGTTATCATGGGCCTGGCGGCCATCGATCTCAAACGGCGCGGGCGCCTGGCACACGACACGCTCGTGGCCACGGTGATGTCGAACCTCGCGCTCGACCAGGCGATGGCCCGCGAGGGCATCACGGTTGAGCGCACCCCGGTGGGCGATCGCCACGTCGTCACCAGGATGCGTGAGGGCGGCTTCACGCTCGGCGGCGAGCAGTCCGGGCACCTCGTTTTTCTCGACTACAACTCGACCGGCGACGGCATTGTGGGCGCGCTGCGCGTGCTGGCCATCATGCAGCGCGAGGAGAAGGCGCTCTCGCAGCTCACCAACATCTTCGAACCCTTTCCGCAGATCTGCTTGAACGTCGCCGTTTCGCAGAAGCCGCAGTTCACGACCATCCCGGAGATCAGCCGAACGGTCGCGGGGTTTGAACGAGAGCTGGGCAATTCCGGGCGACTGGTGCTGCGCTATTCCGGCACCGAGAACATCGCGCGGGTCATGGTGGAAGGCAAAGACGCCAGCCGCATCCAGGCCATGGCGCAGGATCTGGTCGGCATTCTCAACACGCATCTGTCATAAGGCTGTTGTCATCCCCGTGAAAACGGGGATCTCGATGTTTCGTCACAATCGGGATTCCCGCTTTCGCGGGAATGACACCATTCGAGGAAAAGCGATGATTCGTCTCGGTGTGAACGTCGACCATGTGGCAACCCTTCGCCAAGCACGCGGCACGACCTATCCCGATCCCGTCGCGGCCGCCCTCGATGCGATCCGCGCCGGGGCCGATCAGATCACCGTCCACCTGCGCGAGGATCGCCGGCACATCCAGGATGCGGATATCACGCGATTGATCGATACGATCGATGTCCCGCTCAATCTCGAGATGGCCGCAGCTGAGGAGATCATCGCCATCGCCTGCCGGGTGAAGCCCGCCTCAGCCACGCTCGTTCCGGAACGCCGCGAAGAACTCACCACCGAGGGGGGCCTCGATGTCGCCGGAAACCAGAAGGCGATCGGCGATGCGGTGGGGCGCCTCAAAGAGGCCGGCATTCGCGTGAGCCTCTTCATCGACCCGGAATGCGCGCAGGTGGATGCATCGGTCGAGGCCGGCGCCGATGCGATCGAGTTGCACACCGGCGCCTACTGCGATGCCCCCGACGCGCGCGCGGCCGCCGCCGAACTCGAACGCCTTCGCATCGCCACGCAGCACGCGGCCAAGGGCACCCTCGAGATCTGCGCCGGACATGGACTCAATCTCGACAATACGGCAACCGTCATCGAGGCGCTGCCGGAAGTGGTGGAATACAACATCGGGCACGCCATCATCGCCCGCGCCGTCATCGTCGGCATGGAGCAGGCGGTGGGGGAGATGAAACGACTTTTGGTTCGATAGTTCGACGGACTTTTGTTGTCATTCCCGCGGAGGCGGGAATCTCGACGTACTTGCACAATCGAGATTCCCGCCTCCGCGGGAATGACAACAGAGACGAACCGACGAACCATCGAACCATCGAACAGGGGTTACACATGATCATCGGCATTGGAGTAGATCTCGTGGATGTACGTCGGTTCGAATCGATCATCTATCGGTGGAAGACGCACTTCATCAAACGCGTCTTCACCGACACCGAAATTCACTATTGCAACACGAAGAAGAATCCTGCCCAGCGTTTCGCCACCCGATTCGCGGCGAAGGAAGCCTTCATCAAAGCGCTCTTTCCGCGCAGCGTCGAGGGGATTTCGCTCAAGGATATCGAAATTGGCCAGAAGGATTCGCGTCCCTTCGTCACACTCACCGGCCGCGTCAAGGAATTGGCTGATGCGCAGGACATATCGAACGTCCACCTGATGATCTCCCATGACGGCGACTACGGCATCGCGAATGTAGTGCTTGAAGGATGAACCCGTTCGATGGTTCGTCAGTTCGTCGGTTCGATGGTTCAACACCAAACCGACGGACCATCGGACCATCGGACCATCGAACCGATGAAGCTCCTCACCGCTCAACAGATGCGTGAAATCGATCGCGCCGCCATCACCGAATATGGCATCGCATCGCTCGATCTTATGGAACGCGCGGGAGAGGGTGTAGCCGATGCCGTCCGCATGCGATTTTCTCCCGACGACGGAGCGATCGTCATCGTCACGGGAAAAGGCAACAACGGCGGCGATGGATTCGTGGCCGCCCGACTCCTCATCGATGCCGGATATCGCGTCACAATCCTCGTGTTGAACGACATCGATGCGCTATCGCCCGATGCACGCGCAAACGCCGAACGTCTTCACGTCACACCGATCGTCATCCCGGATGAGAACGCGCTCGTCGCGCACCGCCCGATGCTGGCCGATGCCGCCTGCATCGTCGACGGCATTCTGGGGACCGGGCTCGAACGCGATGTAGATGGCATCGCAAAAGCCGCCATCGACGCGATGAACGCGGCCGGCGCCCCCATCGTGGCGATCGATATCCCTTCGGGACTCTCAGCCGACACCGGCGACATCCTGGGGCATGCGATCAACGCGGATCTCACCGTAACCTTTGGCTGCCCCAAACGCGGGCTGTTCCTGCGCGAGGGCCTCTCGCTCTCGGGGATTGTCGAGACGATCGATATTGGTCTTCCCTCGCAAGCGGTCGAACACGCCGCGACCGATCTCTTTCTGATCGAACCCGCGATGTTCGCCGAAGCCTTCGCCCCGCGTGAGGCGCAGAGCCACAAGGGGACCTTCGGAACGGTCGCCCTCTTTGCCGGTTCGCGCGGTCATCTCGGCGCGGGAATCTTGGCAGGACGCGCGGCGCTTCGCACCGGTGCGGGGCTCGTGCACTATGCGCTCCCCGAATCGGCCTTTGTGCAATTCGATGCAAACGCGCCGGAGCTGATGTGCGACCTCATCCCGGATGGGGGGAGCGCGCACTTTCATCCCGATGGTCTCGAAAAGGCGCTCGCGCTCGTCGATGCCAAGACGGTCGCCGCCATCGGCCCCGCGATCGGTACGGATCCCGAGACAGCATCGTTTCTCAATGTATTCGTGAAGGGATGCGATCGACCGCTGGTCATCGATGCGGACGGACTCAACCTCCTCGATCGTCGCTCGCTCGAAGGGCGTCGCGCCGCAACGATTCTCACACCGCACCCGGGCGAGATGGCGCGGCTCATGCACACCAGCACGAGCGATGTTCAGGACAATCGACTGGTCATGGCAAAAACACTTTCCGCCGAAACCGGGGCGATCGTCGTTCTGAAAGGGCACGGCACGATCGTTGCTGCACCCGACGGAATGGCCGCGATCAATCCGACGGGCAATCCCGGCATGGCGACCGCCGGAATGGGCGATGCCCTCACCGGCATCATCGCCGCCTTCTTGGCGCAAGGGGTCGATGCCATGACCGCCGCGATGGCCGGGGTCTGGTGCCATGGACTCGCCGGTGACATCGCCGCCGATCACACGAGCCAGCGCACGCTCATCGCATCGGACGTCATCGAAGCACTGCCGGAGGTGTTTGGGTTGTCATCCCCGTGAAAACGGGGATCTCAATTATAAATAATAAAGCGAGATTCCCGCTTTCGCGGGAATGACACCTTTCGGGAATGATATTTTTAAGGATACGATGAACCACACGACCAGATCACCCGATGAAACGTTCGAGTTGGCACGCAGCTTTGCACAAGAGCTCACGCCCGGCGCAGTGCTGGCCCTCAACGGGGAACTGGGCGCGGGCAAGACGCGCTTCGTGCAAGGGCTCGCGGCTGGACTCGGCGTTCCGTCGACCATCTATGTGCGGTCGCCGTCGTTCACGATCATCAACGAATATCGCGGGGGACGCCTGCCGCTCTTTCACTTCGACTTCTACCGACTCGACGAGGCCTCGGAGCTCGCCGACCTCGGACTCGAAGAGTATCTCGACGGCGAAGGAATCACGGTCATCGAATGGGCCGACCGCTTTCCCGATGCACTCCCCGAACGCACGCAGTGGATCGCGTTTACCGTGAAGGATGAATGCACGAGAACGATTGTTTTTTAGAAAGCTGTCATTCCCGAAGGAGTTTAGATTGTCATCCCCGTGAAAACGGGGATCTCGATTGTAATACAATAAGGCGAGATTCCCGCTTTCGCGGGAATGACAGCCTTTGATTCGCGGGGATGACACAGCAAAGGAGTTCACATGACCTACGATATCGCCATCATCGGGGCAGGGCCGGGCGGATACGTCGCCGCCCTTCGTGCCGCCTCACTCGGTGCCAAAGTCGCCTTGATCGAAAAGGATCAACTCGGTGGCGTCTGTTTGAACCGCGGTTGCATTCCGACCAAATCATTCATCGCCTCAGCACATGCGCTCAAGGGCGTACTCCATGCCGCTGAATTAGGCGTGCGTCTGCCGGAGGGCGAGCCATCCATCGACATGCGTGCGGTGCAGGCACGCAAAACGACCATCGTTGAAAACCTGCGCGGCGGCATTGAGAAATTACTCAAGGGAAGGGGCGTGGAACTCCTGCACGGGCAGGCCGCCTTTCAGGAGGGCGGCGCGCTCGCCATCGATGGCAACGCGATCGAGGCCAAGCACGTGCTCATCGCCACGGGGTCGAAGTGGATTGAGCTGCCCGGCATTCCGATCGACCATGAACGCATCGTCACGAGCGATGCAGCGCTCGATTGGACCTTCATCCCAGAACACCTCGTCATCGTCGGCGGCGGCGTGATCGGCTGTGAGTTCGCCTGCATGATGCAGACCTTCGGCGCGAAGGTGACGATCATCGAAGCGATGGATTCGATCCTGCCGCCGGTGGAAGGCGCGATCTCACGACTGCTCGCGCGCGCGATGAAGGGGCGCGGAATCGACATCCGCACGAAGACCACGGTGGACGCAGCCGTCGCCTCCGAGGGAGGCGTGTCGGTGACGCTCTCGGGAGATGAGACGATCACTGCCAGTCACGTGCTCGTCGCCGTCGGGCGTCGGCCGGATGTCTCTGCGCTGAACGTCAGCGCGGCCGGGGTGGAAGTGACCGAGCGCGGCGCCATCGCCGTGAACGAACGGTTTCAGACATCGAACGAGCAGATCCTTGCCATCGGCGATGTCATCGGCGGATGGATGCTCGCGCATGCGGCCAGCCATCAGGGGATCGCGGCGATGCAGACGCTCTTCGGGCATGAAGAGGCCTGCACGACGAACGTCGTCCCGTCACCCATCTTCACCGACCCGGAAATCGCTGGCGTAGGCAAGACCGCCGAACAACTCAAATCCGATGGCGTCGATTTTCGCACCGGCCGTTTTCCGTATGCCGCCAGCGGCAAGGCGCTCTGCGACGGCGACCCGGATGGACAGGCGATCGTCCACATCGCCGCCGATGGGAAACTTCTGGGCGTGCATCTCATCGGCCGTGAGGCCACGACCATGATCGCCGAAGCCGCGCTCGCCGTTTCCAAGGGCATGCGCGTGCGCGACATCGAGGAGACGATCCACTCGCACCCCACGCTCCCCGAGGTACTTGCCGAAGCCGCCGCCGACGCCGAAGGACGGGCAGTGCACAAGTTGGGAAGGCCACGTTAGTTCGATGGTTCGATGGTAAAACCAAAAGGCGCATATGACGACTGCACATTCATTTCAGGAATTGGAGAGGAGCATTTCGATAGCACTGGGAGAGCTTGCCGAACTAGAAACACAGTTTCTGCTCTCTTCGCGATTACAGTACGTCGATATCAGCCATTTGCAGGATATTCAGACAAAAATGCACACGCTCGGCAAACGTATGACCAAGTTTCGCCAAGGAATCAAATAATGACATCATCTCCAAACTCACCATCGAACCGTCGAACCATCGAACCATCGAACCGACAAGCACCTTCGGTGCTTGTCATGAAATTCGGTGGCACATCGGTTGCTGACGTCGAGTGCATCAATCGTGTGGCCGATCGTGTGGCGGACGCCCATCGCGAGGGCATGCGCGTGGCGGTGGTGCTCTCGGCCATGGCGGGACAGACGGATCGGCTCCTCAAGACGGCGCATGACATCTGTGCCGAGCCCGACCCCTGCGCGGTCGATCTGCTGCTGGCCACCGGGGAACAGCATTCCATCGCACTGCTCTCCCTCGCGCTGAGCCAGCGCGGCATCACCGGCACACCACTGACGGGGGCACAGGCGGGCATCGAAACCGAAGGGGCGCATGGCCGCGCGCGCATTCGCGCCATCGATCCCCGTTATGTTCGCACCGTCCTCGATGCAGGGGCGGTGGCAATCGTCGCCGGGTTTCAGGGGGTGAACGAAACGGGCGCGATCACCACGATCGGTCGCGGCGGCTCGGACACCTCGGCGGTCGCACTGGCCGCAGCCATCGAGGCGGATCGCTGCGAGATCTACACCGATGTCGACGGCGTCTTCTCCGCTGACCCGCGCCTCTGTCCCGACGCGCGCATTATCGATCGCATCAGCTACGAAGAGATGATGGAGCTGGCCGACGCCGGCGCGAAGGTCCTGCACGGTCGGTCGGTGGCACTGGCCGCCAAGTGCGGCGTGCCGCTCGTGGTGCGTTCCTCCTTCTCCGATCAGCCGGGCACCGCGGTCCTGCCGGAGGAGAGCTGTCTGGAGGGGACCGTCGTCTCCGGCATCACCTGCAACACCAACGAGGCCAAGGTCTCGATCCGACGCGTCCCCGATCGTGTGGGAGTCACCGCGCAGATCTTTGCGCCGATCGCACGCGAGGGGATCGACGTGGACCTCATCATCCAGAACGTCTCGGCCGATGGCATCACCGATCTCACCTTCACGGTGCCTAAAGCGGACTTGAAACGCGCCATGACGCTTGCCGAAGGGGCCGCGCGCCAGGTAGAAGCGGGGAAGGTGGAGACGGCGGGGGATATCGCCAAGATTTCGGTCGTGGGGCTCGGCATGCGCTCGCACGCAGGCGTTGCCCACCGTATGTTTGCCGCGCTGGCGCGCGAGGGGATCGCCGTGCAGATGATCGGTACCAGTGAGATCAAGGTCTCGATCGTCATCGACAGCCGACACGCCGACCGTGCCGTCCGCGTGTTGCATGAAGAGTTTGGGTTGCGGGGATAGGGGAACCGATACAATCGAGATTCCCGCGTGCGCGGGAATGACACCCCCCTTGGCTTTGTCATCCCCCGAAGTTTTGTCATCCCCGCGAACGCGGGGATCTCGACTGAAACCATGCACCCGTCATAATCTTGACACCGTCGGTTTATTGCTCTCAAAATGACATGCGCGAGAGACAGAATGTGCAACAATTCCTTATTTTTCAACATGCTAACTAGAAATATCGCAAGCGAATTCCTTGGCACTTTCCTTGCATATTATGGATGCTGGAAAGAGAGGACTATATGAAGAACACCACTTTTCTCTGTCTGCTCTGCGCGCTGGGTCTCATGCTGCCATCGATGGCGATGGCACAGGGACACACACCGGAGCTGGAACTGTCCAAGCCGATCCCGGTGGTTCAACGGGATGAAGCCGGTGCCGCGGCGCTGCAGACCGGGGCCATAAGCCTGCGCTTCTTCGATCACCCGGAGAATGCGGGCCGTTTCGGCAACCTGGAGATCGACCTGCCCAGCGCACATCCCTTCCGCGTGGAGGACCTCATCGCCACGCCGGGAGCGCGCGTGGCCGACGAGGGTGCGGAAGTCATCAACGACATGATGGAGAGAATCCCCCATCCTGAAAGTGGGACAATGATCTTCGGGGGAATTGCCCCAAGCGGGCTCAATCTGAATCTGGAATTCAATACTAGTGCTCTCGACGGTAGCGTCGACATCTCGTTACAACCGGTTTTCACCCTGAGCAGAACAAACCATGCCGTTCGCCAAATCATGTTCGCCAACATCCAGGGCGATCCGGATGGTCAGCTCATAAGGCTTCTCGGCGATCCGACCGATCAGTTCTTCTTCGAACCCGGCGTCATGGGCGAAGCGCAAGCGCTTGCCCCTTACGACAACGCGGAAACCCTACGCCACTATCCCGCTGCCATCAGCAGCACCGAGGGCTTTCACTGGTGTAGACCCTTCAGCGCCCCGTTGTATTCGGATGACTGCAGCAACCTCCCTGGGTTTGCTGACATCACCGATGCGGGTCCATATACCGACGTTTTCCTCTTCGACACGGCGGATATCGGAACGGGCATCGTTGCTCCCTCCTACGATCCGTTCAATCTCCATGTCAAAAATGAATTCAATTTGAGTGCAGATGTAGAGCTGACGGTTTTGCGTACCGGTACGACATTATCCTATCACCTCCATCAACCAGTTCAAATCCCGAACAAATCCTTCAACTTCTCCTACATGTCCCCGCTGGCCTTCTTCCGGAAGGACGGCGATCAGATGCGCTATCGTTTCACCGGTTATCGCAGCTGGGATCTGCCACAGATTGAAATCAATACGGGCAACAACCCACCGTTCGAGATGGAGAAGATCCTCCACGAGCTCTTCTCGCTGGCCGAGTCGAACACGATCGTCCCGCGGCTCACGAACCCCGTGGCCGTCGAGACCATGGACCTGCACGGCGGACGCAAGATCACCGACGGCCCATTGGCGCTGGCCTATCGCGACGGCGATGTAGCGGTGGCCTATCAAGCGAGCATGCGCGACCTGACGCAATATATCCTCGGCATCTTCGGACGCCCGGCGATGTTTGAGGTTGGTAGCGGTAGCAGCAGTTCCGGCACATACAGTCATTACGCTCCAGGCACCTGGTCGGAGATGCTTGTCACGATGACACAGCCGCCCGCTGACGTCATGGGTACATGCTATGTCGATCAGAGTACACCGCTGGGCGCCGGAACTGCCGACTATCCGCACACGGTCGTCGCGCCGGTCGCCTTCTATCGGCAGAATGAGGATCACGCCTGGAACGCATCCACCGACTTCGAGGCGATGAACCCGACCAGCTTCATGGATATGGCCGGAACCGAGGCGTCGGGTAAATTTATTGCCAGTATGGCGCTCGTGGGTCCCGGCATGTACGACATGGCCGTCCTCACCGATGAAGACGATCTGCCGAGCAAGCGTCACCAGACGGTCGTGGTTCCCTCCGGCATTCCGTTCTGTCAGGAGGTCGATGGAGTGAATGTCTGCAAGGGTGTGATCTCCCTCATCGACCCGCTCGATGAGGAGCGTCGAATCTATATGTATCTCAACAAGGCCGACAAGCGGAGATGCGTGGCCACACCGTTGGTGAAGCCGGAATTCCTCCTGCTCGATCCGCCCTCCGGCGGCGACTTTGTCCCGTATGGAGTGACAACGGGACACCTCAATGGGGAGAGCGACACCGCGTGTGAGGACCTCATCGTCACCTGGCGTGGGGCACACACGGTGGTCAACGACCTCGTCGCTGCTGACTCTGAAAACGTGCGTTTCGATGCCGCTGCGGATGGTTTATCGCAGAAGATGTTTTCGAATGCCGTGACGGTGATCCGCCGTATCCCTGGGAACGATGGCTGCGAACCGCAGGAACCGTTCAATAATCTCACCCTCGATGCGAGCGTTCAGATCGCCTCCGCGACGATTGGCGATTTCAACGGTGACAACATCACCGACATCGCCGCCGGAAACCTGACGCCGGAAGCAGTGGGGGAGGGCATGGCGAACGCCTTCGCTTCCTACGCCCATGTCTTCTACGGCGCGCTCGATGCGCAAAACGCCCTCGTCTTCTCGTCGATGGACTACAGCCCCGGTGTGGGCGGCGTGAAACGCGTTCGCGTCGGAAGCCTGTCGGCAACGAGTGAGGCCGTTACGACCGTGAGCGAAGATCGTCCCTTCGGCGTCGGACGCATCACGGCCGAGAGGAAAGATGGCGCCGATGCCCTCGCGCAGATCAGCGGCCTTCCGCTCATGCTCCCCGAAATCGGCTGCGCGGTTCCGACCGAGGCAACCGCAACAGTCGTTGCCACACCCCCAGGGATTTACGAAGGCATGGTCTACAATATGACCAGCACACAATATGGAAACGGCATCCCCATTCCGTATATCGAGGGACCCGCGGGGGCGCAGTATCCGATCGCACCGCATTGCCGCACGATACCCGGCTGCAATAAGGGCATGGAAGGTGGAAACGATCTGTACCTGCCTTTCTTCGGCGACGATCCAGCGACGACGGATATCGATGAAACCGAGCCCTGTTGCACAGATCCGTGCACCTGTCCGCTTGAGATCTATTGCTATCATCCCTATGACACGTACAGCGATCTCATTCCTTCGCTAAAGGCGTTCTGCGACTACCGGACGGATACGAGTCTCTGTCCGAACCAACCCGAGTGCGGCAACGGCACCATCGAAACCAGTGAACAGTGTGAAACCGATTCCGATTGTGGGTCTTCGAATGCAACCTGCATCGATTGTCAGTGCATTGTTCCCACATGCGGAAATGGTATCATAGACTTCAACCTTGGTGAAGCTTGTGATACGGGGTCGAACACACCAGACTCCAGCGATGATCATGTTGGATGTTTTGATCCAAATCCAACCTGTGCTCCGAAATGTGATCGATGCAATGCTGTTTGCGGAGATGGCACCATCGGCACAGATGAACAGTGTGAATCCGACACTGACTGCAATACCGACGAAACCTGCGATGACTGCCAGTGCGTCACGTCCGGCGCCGCGCTCGAGGTTGAAAACAACATGCGCTTCGCCGCGGATGGTGAGAACGACTCCGACTCTGCTGACAGCGGTGAGACCGACTATGCCGCCTGGCGACCGGATGTGGTCGTGTCGGCATCGAACGGCGATGCCATCGCACTGGTCGGCAACCTCGTGCCGGTGGCAACGGTACAACCGCTGGAGAGCATGACGGATCTCTTCGAAAACAAAGAGGCCATGGCGGCACTCCAGAATACCTTCCTCGAGACGCTCGCGCTCGTCGAAGGAACGTATGAAGGATACGAGCTCAAGCGATTCATGGTGGCCCGTCAGCTGATGATGCCAAAGACACGCTCAAAGTCGGGCGTCCGCAGTAAGCAGCAACTCTCACTCGGCTGTCAGGCCATCCCTACCGGGGGCATCGGAACGCTGGATCCTGCGTTCAGCAGTCTCCTCCCTCTGGAACTCCTCCGGATCATCGACATCCCGCTGCGACCGCTCGTGCCGGTTCTCGGGGCGCCGCTCTCCCTGAAGGCCCACATCCCCATGCCGCGCGGACAGGATATGCCGGGCGCCCGTGAGATGTCGGTGGTGGTGCCGCTCGAACGCATCACCTGCAATCGCAACGGTGCGGTCGATCTGGACGGGGAGCAGTGCGACACGGCGGATCTGTCGCCCGACGAACAGGCAGCACACCTGTCGCAGTACTGCGACGAAAATCCCGAGCAGCTCACACCGCTCGGGTGCGAAATGGACTGCAGCTGTATGTACCAGGTCAATCATTGCGGTCCGGAGTTTGAATGCCAATCCGACTATGAATGCGCCGACGGCCAGGTCTGCACCTACGACTGTTTCTGCAGCGACCAGCGCGACCTACCCATCCCGGGTGATGATGATGACAGCATCGTCGCCTCGCAGATCGCCGATGCGCGTTGTCATGTCGACACCTACTCGAGCGAAGCGGCCGCCACGATGATCAAGGCGCTCAACGCGCGTGTGCAAGACGCCACGGGCGTGGAGGATTACGACCTCTTCGTCGAGCCGATGCAGACGATGACCTGTTTCATCCGGGTGCGTCCGGCCTTCTCCGGTTCGCAAGCACAGCTCTCGGCGAGTGCGTCGACCACCGAGGTGCCACCTTGGATGTTTGTGCAGACCTCGGGCACCGCATTCGACGATGCCTCACAGATGACCTTCCGCAACGAGATCCGCGCGGTGCAACAGCCGATGCGCATCCTGCCCGTGGTGCCGGCTGAACCGGCCGCCGCGCAGATGGCCAAGGCCTTCTCGCTACCGAACCTGTCGAGTTCAGGGAACCCAGCGATTCAGGCGATTGCGCCGAGCCTCTCGCTCACAGCGACGTCGCTGACGAGCTTTCCCCAGAACCGCACGATCGTGAACAACATGATCGATCACCGGGCGGTCATCGCCGCACCAGGGGTTTCTGGCGATTTTGCGGCCGCGCAGCAGGGGCCCCTTGAGGGACCGATGATCGACTTCGCGGCACAACAGAGCCAGTCCGGTCCGCCCAGTTACGTCCACATCATCCGCCTGCGCATGCCGACCACGTTCGGATCGTTCGGCGGCATGGCCGGAGCGCCGGATGCCCAGACGCTCGAAAACCTGGGCGTCGAGCATATGGAGGACCTCTACATCGAGAACCGGATGATGGATCCGGAAGCGGTGATCAGCTTTCTGGCGGCGAAGAAGAACGCCGGGGCACAGTCTGACTCGCGCATCTTCACGCCGGAGCTCCCCTGGGATGGCTTCCAGAACGTCCAGATCACGTTGGTGCAGGACGCCGCGGGTCAGCCCGTTCCGCTCGATGTTCGGTTTGCCGCCCTCGTGGGCGAACCCGGCCTGATGGGAAGCGCTGCCGGCACCGGCGGCTGCAAGGGCTGCTATGTTGCCGGCGCACCGGCCACCGCGGCCAACGTCCTGCCGACGCTGCTCGTGGTCTTCCTCTCCGTCGGCGGCATCGCCATCGGAAGGGTGAGGAGACGGAGGAAGAGGTGAACGTGGGGCGGGTATGACACCCCGTGCGATTGTCATCCCTGCCTTGGTTTGTCATCCCCGTGAAAACGGGGATCTCGATGGATCTTGAAAATCGAGATTCCCGCCGGAGCCTGCCCTCGAACGATTGAATCGGGGGCGGGAATGACACGTCCGGGGATAGTCGAGATTCCCGCCTTCGCGGGAATGACACCCTTCAGACACTCCCCGAGCCCACCTTAAAACCCCACGACTTTATTGACTTTTGTGCGCAAGTCCCTACAATCCTTCGCAATTGTTTCCGAGCGAGAGGGGGAGGGATGAAGCGCTTTAAATCGTTGGTCTTTTTTGCCGTATTCGTCGCAATTGCCGCCATGGCGCTTCCCGCGCAGGCCAAGAACAACCAGGTCGTCCGGTTCGTTCCTGCTTCCGACGGCGGCCGATTCATCACCCAGCATCAGTCGTTCACGCTACCGCAATGGAGCTTCAACGCCGGCGCCTATTTCGACTATGCCTTCGAACCCCTCGAATATGCCGACCCCACCGGCACGCGTCGCCGTGGCATCGTGGACGACCTGGTCATGGCCAACGTCCAGGCCGCCATCGGCTTTACCGACTGGTGGACGATGGGCTTCGATTTCCCGATCGCGCTGTATGAGATCTACTACAATGAAAACCGCGCCGCGGCTGCGGTGCAGAAACAGACCCTCTTTGGCAAAATGGGTGATCTGCGCGTAGAGATGAAATTCCGCCTGCTCGACATCGAGCGCTATCACGTCGGCCTCGCGCTCGTGCCCTACATGAATTTTCCGACCGGCCGCAGCAACTACTGGCTCGGCACTGGCATGTGGTCGCCGGGCGGTAAGCTCGTCTTCGACGCCGACATCAAGAACCGCGTCTTCCTCACGCTCAACGCCGGCTATCGCTACTATCAGAACTTCCGTTACGATTTCAACAATCCGAACGCCTTTCTCGATAACGCCATCACCCTCGGCGGCGGTATCAACGTACGCATCAACGATTCGTGGGCGGTGATCGGCGAAGTCTATTCCGAGTCGATCATCAAGAGCTTCTTCAAAAACCAGCTGCAGAATCCGGCCGAGTTCGTCGTGGCCGGTCGTTTCACGCCGCAGAGCATGGCCAAGGGCCTGGGCGTCACCCTCGGTGGTGGCCGCGGCATCACGACCGGCGTCGGCTCGCCCGACTTTCGCATCCTGCTCGGTGTAAACTATCGCCGCATCCACGAGCCGCCTCCGCCTCCGCCGATGGAAGTGGATGCCATCGTCGAAGAGAAGATCATCATCACGCAGAAGATCCACTTTGAGTTCGCGCGTGCCGTCATTCGTCCGATCTCGTACCCCATTTTGGACGACGTGGCCTATCTGCTCCAGCGCAACCCGCAGATCCTGCGCGTGAACGTGGAAGGACACACCGACTGGATCGGTCCGGATTCCTTCAACCAGATCCTCTCGGAACGTCGTGCCAAGGCCGTGCGTGAATACCTCGTCAAGAAGGGGATCGAGCCCGATCGTCTCACGGCCGTGGGCTACGGCGAGAGCCGCCCGATCGCCGACAACAACACCGTGAAGGGCCGCGCCCGCAACCGCCGCGTGGAATTCACCGTGACGCAGGTGACGTACTGACGTTGATGACAAACCAGAGTTTTGTCATCCCCGCGAAAGCGGGGATCTCGACGTGGCATTACAATCGAGATCCCCGCTTACCCCCGCGGGAATGACAGCACAAGTAGACGTAGTCATTACCCTCGGGGGAGCGGAAAAGCTCCCCCTTTTTCGTTCTGAGCTATGAACCATCGAACCGTCGAACCATCGAACCATCGAACCGATGTCCGACCGAAGCTGGCCACGCCCGTGCAGTATGTGAAGGGGGTGGGGCCGGCGCTTGCGGCCAAACTCGGGCGCATGGGCATCCTCAACGTCGCCGATCTGCTGGCGCTCACGCCGCTGCGCTACCTCGACCGCCGGCAAATCCTGGGCATCTCGGAGCTCTCGCCGGGAAAAGATCGCACCGTCGTGGGCGCGGTCGAACGCGCTGGTGTCAGTTTCATGGGCGGCAGGCGTCGTCGCATCTACGAGATCATCGTCGAAGATGGCACCGGCCGCGTCTCCGCAAAGTTCTTCCACTTCAATCAGCGCTACATGGAACAGAAATTTGCCCCCGGCACGCGCGTCCTGCTCGCGGGTGAAGCGAGCGCCTACCGCAACACGATGCAGTTCATTCACCCCGAGATCGATATCCTCGCAACGGGCGGCGATGCCCCGCCGGACGTCGGGCGCATTTTGCCGGTCTATCCGCTCACCGAGGGGCTCTATCAGAAGACGATGCGCAAGATCGTGCGCAACGCCTGGGATGCCTATCACGAAAACATCAAACCGATCTTTTCCGAGGCGTTTTCCGAGGCGCATACACTGCTCGACCCGTGGACCTGCCTGCAACAAATTCACTTTCCCTCGAACGACATCGAACCGGAGCTGCTCACCATCGGCCGATCGGCAGCGCACCGCACACTGATCTTCGACGAGTTCTTTTTTCTCGAACTGGGGATGGCGCTGCGCCGACGCAACGTCGCCGTCAAACCGGGGATCGCCTTTGCCGTCGATGAGGCTGCACACAACCACTTTCTCAAGACACTCCCGTTCCGGCTCACCGGCGCTCAGAAACGCGTCATCGATGAGATCTTTGCCGACATGCACCGCGCTGCGCCGATGAATCGCCTGCTGCAGGGCGATGTGGGCAGCGGCAAGACGGTCGTCGCGCTCGCGGCTGCCTTGCAAGCAATTGCAGGCGGGTATCAAGCCGCCATCATGGCGCCGACCGAGATCCTGGCCGAGCAACACATGACGACCATCCGCGACATCTGCGGGTCGTTGGGACTGCCGGTGCGCCTGCTCACGAGTTCGGTGAAGGGCGCCGATCGCAAGGAGATCCTCGCGGGACTCGCCGACGGGAGCATCCCGCTGGCGGTCGGCACGCACGCGCTCATCCAGGAGGGGGTCGCGTTCAAACGCCTCGGGTTCATCGTCGTCGATGAGCAGCATCGCTTCGGCGTCCTGCAGCGCGCCGCCATTCGCGAGAAGGGCCATGATGGCAAAGCCGCGCAGACCTGGCCCGATGTCCTGATCATGACCGCCACGCCCATCCCGCGCACGCTGGCCATGACCCTCTATGGCGACCTGGACGTCTCGGTCATCGACGAGCTGCCGAAAGGGCGCAAGCCGATTATGACGCGCCTCTATGAGGAGCATCAGCGTCAGAAACTCTATGAAGGTATTCGCCACGAGATCACCAATGGGCACCAGGCCTACATCGTCTATCCGCTCATCGAAGAGAGCGAAAAGCTCGACCTCAAAAACGCCACCGACATGTGCGAGGAACTCAGGCGCGTCTTCGAGCCCGATTTTCACGTCGCGCTCCTGCACGGCCGCATGTCGGGGGATGAGAAGGAACGCATCATGAACGCGTTCAAGGCGGGCACGGTGCATGTGCTGGCGGCCACTTCGGTGGTGGAGGTGGGCGTGGATGTCCCCAACGCCACGGTCATGGTCATCGAACACGCCGAGCGCTTCGGGCTCTCGCAACTGCACCAGCTGCGAGGCAGGGTGGGGCGCAGCACGTTTCAGTCCTATTGCATTCTCATGGCCGAATATCGCCGCAGCGAGGACGCCATGCGTCGGCTCGAGGTGATGGTGGCCACCACCGATGGATTTCGCATCGCCGAGGAAGATCTGGCCATCCGCGGCCCTGGCGAATTTTTGGGCACGCGTCAGTCCGGCCTGCCACCGTTTCGCATCGCCAACCTCGCGCGCGATGTCGGCATTTTGGGAGAGGCGCGCAAGGCCGCCTTCGAACTGATCGAGGCCGACCCGCAGCTTTCAAGCACGGACAACACCCGCATCAAAGAGGTGCTCCTCACTCGCTGGGAAGGGAAACTCACGCTCGCCGATATCAGCTGAGCCATCATGGCCTGTCATCCCCGTGAAAACGGGGATCCCGATGGAAAGACCTCAATCGAGATTCCCGCGTTCGCGGGAATGACACCCCTTACATTGTCATCCTCGAAGCCCCCTTGCTTGTCATCCCCGTGAAAACGGGGATCCCGATCTACCGCATGTGCCCTTGTCAATCCTTTGACGATTCCGTGTTGATCCTCTCATTTTGAAACGACACACCCTGCGCCGCGATTAATATCACCATATATATCATAGCGTTAAAAAACGTTTCTCATGCATTTTTTGGCACCCTCCTTGCAACCATTAGGGACATCTGGAGGTCTCTATGCATTACCCATCCATTCGATGTTCGGCAATCCTGGCGGCATGCCTGCTGCTCATTCCGCTGGCAACCGCCCACGCCGCTGGTGATTCGGCCGGTTATTCCAAGCCGATCGTGGTCGTTACCCACTCGAACGATAATGCACCCACCATGCAATCCAACGCGCTGCGCCTGCACTTCTTCAAACATCCGAAGCAGACCGACTCTTCATCCCGTTTTTATGACAACGGAATCCTCAACCTCAGTGCATTCGGATTTACGGAAAAAGTCTTCATCGGCGACATCATGGCCACACCGGGGTTTCAGCAAGACCACACCTGTCTCAAAGAGGGCAGTTGCATCGAGTCGTTCCCGTCAACGCTTCCTTCAGGTGGGGTGCGCAACCCGATCGCGTGGAATCAGTATCGAGAGGACCTTGAGGACGGTTCGATCTATGTCTTTTCGATGGATCTTTCGCTGGCGGGGGACGCAAATGTCACCTCACAACGGCTGGATCTCGCGGATATTCATGTCGGAGGCCTGACCGATCTGTTGGGTGAAGACATCGTTGAAACTGTTTTCTTTCAAGAACAGCTCTCCGGCGATGCCCATAAAAACGAACCCTATCCTGAAAACGCACCGCTGGCTGCAATTCGTTCAAAGGAAAACCCCTTCCGCTGGTGCCGACCCTTCCTCCCCCGCACACCGCTGGGGGAATGTGAAGTCAACGAAGAAACCGGCTATGGCTATTTCAATGGAACGCAGAATCGCGTCTACCTCTACGACGCCGCCGATATTGGCACCGGCATCGTCGCGCCCAGCTATGATTCATTGAACCTTCTCGTCGATGTGAACCACAAGGTTGCCTGGAAAGGCGCTGCGTTTCCCTTATGGACCCAAGGCGCTGAATATTCCGAAACCGGAAAGACAGCCTCCTACATTTCGCCCCTGGCATTTTTTGAGAAAAAGGATGCGGGAATCTATCGCTTCGCGGGCTACACCAGCTGGGAGTATCCACCGCTTGCCTCATTGGCAAACGACTATAATCCACAACTGAATGCCACAGAGCTCTTTTACGCCTACTATGTTCCCGATCCGGATGAAGCGCCAGGAACAAACCCTACCAAGGACATGCGCATCAAGAACGTGCCGATCACACCGATCTTTACGAACCCGATCGCCGTCGAGTCGATGCGTCTGAGCGGCATGGCCAGTTCGGAATATCCACAGGCCCACACCGACTTCGCGGTCCTCTATCAGGGGACCATCCTCAATCTCGATGAACTCATCATCGGTGCCCTGGGGCGTCCATACTTGTTTAACACTTCTGCAGCCCCGTATTTTACGACCATGACCTGGGGAGAAGCACTCGTCACTGCAGACGATACCGAATGCCATAACTCGGCGCCAATCAATCTGCACGATTCGGTCATCGCCCCGGTGGCCTTCTATAGACAGACGCGCCCCGATCAGGATGACCCCGATGCCTTCGTCAACCACAACCCTTCCAACAACTTTGAGATCATGGCGCTATCGATCGTCGGGCCGAACGCCTACGACGCAGCTCGCATCACCGACACGATCGTTGGCACGGATACGCAAAAACTCGTCGTCCCCTCCAGTACGCTGACCGGTGAGAACAAAGCTATCCTCTATTTCATCGATCCAATGAACGGCCAGCACATTCGGCATCGGCAGGACACCTCCAGCCTCAATGCAGCGGCTGGAAAGATTATCTGCAACGACGAGGTGACCATCGGCAGCAACTCCTATCCGATCATCCTGCCGAAGGCCGTAAAGATCACACCTCCCGAAGGTGGCTCCTATGTCCCCTATGAAGTGAAGGCCGCGCATCTTTCCAACGATACCTGCGAAGACCTCGTCATCACCTGGCGTGGCATGAACGTCGTCGATGGCGACATGAATGATGCCGATGGCAATCCTAGCTTCAAATTCGATGATGGCAGCGGTCACATGTTCGCGAACACGATCACAATCGTTCGTCGCACGGGTTCCGCATGCGATGGTATGGCGGAAGAGCTTATCAACTTAGGGCCTATCCCTGGTGGGGACGTCACCGTTGAGGTCGCCTCCGTTGCGATCGCGGATTTTGATGGAAACGGTGTCGTGGATATCGCCGCCGGAAATCTGATCATCGAACGGGTAGAATCAATGATGTCAAGTAGCTATGCCGGACACGCCTACATTCTCCATGGCGTAGATACGGAGACCAAGCTTTCTTTTCCAACACTCTCCGAATATGACATGAGCAACAAAAGCGCAGGTGGCTATAAACGCATCCGCGTTGGCTCGGCCAGCGTGTCCGCACAGGATGGATCGATCGAGGGCAAGCGCCTCTTCGGACCGGGGGAAATGGCGGCCGATACCACCCAAACGAATGGTTCCGATGCCTTGGCCGTGATCAACGGTCTGCCGCTGATGCTACCGGAATTCGGATGCGCGGATAATGCCGTCATGAGCCCCTACGAGCTCTATTCTTCGATGGCCGTGGGGTATAGCTCAAACTACGTAACCGCGCGTATGAAGATGATGGCATCGAGCGAAGACAACTACCTCGCGCCACCGTTTATCGATGGAAATCTGCCGAAGACACAGAGCTGCAGCGAAAAGAAGGTCTGCACACTGCCCTATCTGGAGGGCACCGAAGTCCCTGTTGAGCTCTATGACGATCATCCCTGTTGTGTGGACAATCCGACTGATCTCTGCAACGGAAGTTGCCCCATCGTCAATTATTTCTCCCAGATCCCCGCCGATCAGGTCTCGACCGAGTTCAGCATCCTCAGCACCTTTATGCCTGCTTTTGCTACCTACTATATGGGGTACGCTTCTCCACTCTGCTTTCCTCAATCGATGAACGATCAGGAAGCGAACGACGACGTCATCCGCTTTGCCGAGGGCTTTCAGCCCGACGTCATCCGAAACGACTCCTGCGGGGATGCCATCGCCGATCGGAGCGATCTGGAAGAAGCACAGTTCTTCAATCCACAGCCCATCATCCTCAACGAGGGCCTTGAGTTGGCACCAGCGCTTCCTCCCTTTCAGGGATCACAAGCCTTCGAGATTATTCCGTTTGGCCTTCGTGAATTTCAACCCACCGATCCCTTTCCCGGGATGAAGACACAATCCGTTCCACTCCCCCGCGGGCGCTCAATGCCGGGCTATCGTGAGATGGCCACGCTCGTCATGCTGCCCGCGCGTAACGTCACCTGTGGGGATGGCGTGTTGGAAGGGGAGGAGACGTGTGAAGAGGGAGTTGCCTGCAATGCTGCAACCTATGGCGGAATCGTGGTGGACGGCATCTGCGGTGGAGAACATGGGCAGACCGGCGCCGACGCCTGTACCTGCGCCTACTGCGGCGATGGGATTTGGCAGGAGTGGGCGGGAGAGACCTGTGATCCGCTCGATCCCGCTCCCATCGGTTGGCCCGCAAACCAGCACTGCAATGCGACCTGTGATGGATATGAATACAATGAAACGGAATGTGGAAACAATATTACAGAGACTTGGGGCCCTGATTATGAGCAGTGCGATCCGCCAAATACTGCCGTACCTTGGGAAACACACTCCACCTCGGGCGTTGACCTCTATTGCGATGAAAATTGTCGTAACGCCTACTGCGGTGATGGACAGGTCAATACCGATGTCGAGCAGTGCGATAACCCAAGGTCTGCCAACATGGTAGGCACGGCCTGTTCCGGCGATCAGGACGGATTCATCTGCACGCCCGACTGTCAATGTCTGCCTCCACCGGATTGCACCTCGCATGAAGAATGCGCCGATGAAGACCCCTGCACGAAGGATGAGTGCGTACAGACAGGTCAATACACGACAGAATGCCAGCACACACCGGATGTTGGAGTCACTTGTGAAGATGGGAATCCCTGCACGCGCAATGACACCTGTGATGCGCAAGGAAGTTGCCAGAGCGGGAGCGAGGTGGAATGTGAAGACAACACCGAGTGCTCGACCGACACGTGCAACCCCGATACGGGCGAATGTGAATTTGCCCCGGATGATACCGTCTGCGATAACGGCAACCCCTGTACGATCGATGTCTGCGCCCCTGGGTCAGGTGGCATAGGATGTGAATCGCAGCCATCTGATCCTGGGACGGACTGTGATGACAGCGATGCCTGCACTGCTGGCGATGCTTGTGACGGAAGTGGAGTATGTCAGGGCAATCCCGTGGCATGTGTCGACGGAAACAACTGCACGGCCGATAGCTGTAATCCCACAATAGGGTGCATCTTCGATGCCACTGCAAAGAATGGCACCGATTGCGATGATCAGAACGCCTGCACCGTTGGCGACATGTGCACCGACGGTGGCTGTATTTCCGGCACGACAGCACTCAACTGCGATGATGGCAACCCCTGTACTGACGATTCCTGTGATCCCGCCGGCGGTTGCGTCCATACGAATAACACCACATCCTGCGACGACGGCAATGCCTGCACGACCGCGGATACCTGCAGTGCCGGAGCCTGTGTTGGCGGCGCTCCGCCCGAATGCAATGATGACAACGTCTGTACGAGTGATTCCTGCGAAGCAGCAACGGGATGCGTACATGCACCAAACACGGAAACGTGCGATGATGGAAACGCCTGCACGACGGAGGATATCTGTAGCGCCGGTTCCTGTATCGGCGGCGCCGCACCAAACTGCAATGACGACAACGTCTGCACCGACGATTCCTGTGTTCCGGCGTCAGGCTGCGTCAACACCTCGAACAGCAACGCATGCGATGACGAAAACGCGTGCACGACGGGAGATATTTGCAGCGAAGGCGTTTGCGTCAGCGGCGAGCCGCTCACGTGCGACGACAGCAATATCTGCACCGATGATTCCTGCGATCCGACAACAGGCTGCATCGCTACGAACAACGCCAATCCGTGCGAGGGCGAACTTGATGCACTGGCCTGCACGATCGATCGCTGCCAAGGAGGCAGCTGTCAGCAAGAGGCCAACAATTGCGAATGCGTTCCCGGGGAAGAGTGCGCACCCGAAACGGCCTGCACGGAACACGTCATCTGTGCGGTCGATGGCAGTTGTCCCGATGCACAACCGAAGCCGAACGATACGCCCTGCGATGACGGAAACGCCTGCACGGAAACTGATTCCTGCCAATCGGGCGTCTGTGCGAGCGGTTCGCCTGTTGAATGCGATGACGGCAATATCTGCACGACCGATTCCTGCAATCCCGCATCGGGTTGCACCGTCACCAACAATACGCTCCCGTGCGATCTCGATGAACTGGCCTGCACGGTCGATCAGTGTAGCGAGGGATCCTGCCGGCTCAATGAGAACCGGTGCGAGTGTGTGCCCGGAGAGGTATGTGCAGGTGAGACAGAGTGCACCCTGGCGGTCACCTGTTCCACCGATGGAAGCTGTCCGGCGGCGGAGCCCAAGGAGCAAGGCACTGACTGTGCGCTCGACGATCCGTGCATGGACGGAGCATGCAATGCATCTGGCCAATGCATCTCAACCGCTCACAATTGTGACGACGGAAACGTCTGCACAGCTGATGCCTGCGATCTCGCACACAACGGTTGCTACTATACGAATAACACCGCTTTCTGCAACGATGGAAATCACTGCACCGAAAATGATATCTGCAGCAACGGTGAATGCGCAGGCAAATCGAAGAGCTGCGCTGATACCGGTGAGTGCACTGTTTCACTCTGTGACGAAGCCGACGGAATCTGCAAACCACAACCGGATCCCGCAAGCATCGGCCAGAGCTGCGATGACAGCAACCCCTGCACCGATGGCACCACCTGTAATGATGCCGGCGAGTGTGTGGGCGGAACCGGAAACGTCTGCCCGGATGCCGCTGAAGTCTGCCATGTCTCCATCTGCACGCTGGAAAATGGCTGTGGATTTGCACTTGCGAACGAGGGCGTTGAATGCACCAACAACAGCACAAACCTCTGTCTCGTCAACGGCACGTGCACCGCTGGGGGAACCTGTGACAATGAAGTCGAGAAGGACTGCACTGATGATAATGCCTGCACAATCGATACCTGTCGTACCGCAAACGGCGAGTGCCTGAATGAATTGATCACCGCCTGCGCGAATGACGACGGCTGTTGCGCAGAGGGCTGCGATTCCACAAACGACAACGACTGCGATGTCGTCTGCGGAAACAATGTTGTTGAAAAGGGTGAAGAATGCGACGGCACCGAGTTCGGCAACTGCGCCACGGGCTTTGCCTGCAATGCATCGTGTGCATGCGAATACACCGATGCCGCTTGTGGAAACGGAAAGATTGAAGAATCCCACGAGGAGTGCGAACAGGACACCGATTGCACCTTTGCCCTCAATCAGGTCTGCGACGGGTGTCATTGCCGATTGGCCGCATGTGGAGACGGAGTCGTCGAAGGGGATGAAGTGTGCGAATCCAACGCCGACTGTCCGGATGGCGACTACTGTAGTGGATGCCAGTGTCTGACGCCTGTTTGCGGAAACGACGTCGCCGATCCCGGCGAGCAGTGCCGCGATGGCGCTCTCACCTGCGGCGATGGACAGATCTGTAATGAAGACACCTGCCAGTGCCACACGCCGAGCTGCGGCGATGGCTCGGCCGATGAAGGCGAACAGTGCGGCGAACTGGGCCTCGAATGCGCTTCCGGGCAGGACTGCCGAGATTGCCGCTGTATCACGCCGGGCTGCGGCAACGGCTTCATCGAAGAGGGCGAACAGTGCGGTGAGCCCGGATTCAACACTTGTTCCGACCTCCAAAACTGCGACGAGAGCTGCCATTGTGTCACACCAGAACCGGTCTGCGGAAATGGCACCTGGGATGTGGGTGAGATCTGCGACGCGGGCGAGGGCTGCCGCGAAGGCGAGATCTGCACCGACGCCTGTGCCTGTGAACCTTCGAACATCGTCTGCGGCAACGCCGTGCTGGAGGAAGGCGAGCAGTGCGAACAAGACAATGACTGCGAGGATAACGAGTTCTGCTCCAACTGCCGCTGCCAGAACGCTGGCCGTGCCGAGGCCGATCCGGGCCGCTGCGTCTGCTCGTCGAACAGCACGGACGAGGAGCTCAAGGAGCTCAACCGACGCGTCCAGGAGATCACGGGCGTTGTCGGCTATGACCTCTTCATCGGCGAAGGCGACACGATAGCCTGTGCCTGCGTCATCAAAGACGCCTCCGCACCAACCGTTCCGCGTCAGGAACTCTCGCTGTCGCTCTCCGGATCGGCCGACCCGGATCGCAATGGCAACATCCGACCCGGAGCGCTCGTCCAGATGACAGGCCTGCAGCTGACCACGCCGGAGTCCAATCGGATTGCCATCGTCCGTCAGCCGGAGATCATCGTGCCCACCGAGGCCCCTGCGCCGGATACGGCCAAGGGCGATCTGATCAAGGCGCTCACCATCATGCCGGATTTGAGTTCCTTCGGCGGCGTCGAACAGATGCCGGTGGAAAAACTCACACGCATCAATCCGAACGAGATGATCGTGAACGACCGTGCCTCCGTAAAGATCATCGCCGTGCCGCCCGACATCCAGGTGGTGATGGGTTCGGCGGTCGAACGCCCGACCTTCCGCGAACTCCCGAGCATCGACATGACTAGTGCTCCAGACGATGCAACGAGCGAAGGACCAGCAGGCGCCGGATCGGTGATGTGGATGCTGAACATCCCAGAACTGCCCCGCGTGGGATCTTCGCAGGGGACCGAGGGTGCGACCGACTATCGCGATCTGGGGTATGCCAGCGAAGAGGATATGTACATCGAGAACCAGCAGCATGATAAGGAGATCGTCTTCGAGGAACTCGAGATGCTCACCGAGCGCTTCGGCCGGGGCAACCCCAACATCTTCCTCAACCTGTCGACCACATCCTGGGAGGAGAAGGACAGCTATCGCTTCATGATCGTCCAGGATGTCTATGGCGTCGCCGGACAGGAGGCGCCCGCACCGGTTACGACTGGCGTGACCTTCCTGAGCGGCAAACCGATGTCGCCCGCGGGCGGCGGCGGCTGCGCCCTGGCCGCGACCGAGCCAAACCCCGTGCCCTGGACGGCCCTCGGCTTCATGCTCCTGGCCTTCCTGCTCCCCAGCGGCACCATGGTCCTGGTCCGCGTCAGACGGAGGAAGCGGAGAGGACGATAGACGCACCCCGGTTTTTGTCATCCCCGCGAACGCGGGGATCTCGATTGATTGTTTCAAGCGAGATTCCCGCTGGAGCCTGCCCTCGAATGATTGAATCGGGGGCGGGAATGACACTATTTGTGGATTTGTTATTTCACCACCACTACGAAGGCCGTTCGTACTGGTCGTATATTGACCACTTTGACGCATCTCCAATCTATGCTATGGGGCTTTCCATGCCTGGAAAGCCGCTCCATCCTGAATCGGGCCGTCTGCCCCCCTGGCTCCGCAAACGCCGCTGTAGCGGATCGAGCGCCCATCGCGTGCGGGCTGCCCTGCGGGGAAAGGCGCTGCACACCGTCTGCGAGCAGGCCCGCTGCCCCAATCTGCAGGAATGTTTCGAACGCGGCACCGCCACCTTCCTCCTCATGGGCCCGAACTGCACACGCCACTGCGGCTTCTGCGATGTCGCCCACGGCGATCCGGCCCCGCTCGACGCGAATGAGCCCCGGCACGTAGCCGAACAGGTCCAAGAGATGGGGCTCAAACACGCCGTGATCACCTCGGTGACGCGCGACGATCTGTCAGACGGAGGAGCCGCACACCTGGCACAGACCATCAGCGCCGTCCGCGCCGCCTGCCCAAAGACAACGATTGAGATCCTCACTCCCGACTTCCAGGGGAGGGGAGGGGATATCGACGCCCTCTGTGCCGCGCAGCCGGATGTCTTCAACCACAACCTCGAGACCGTACGACGCCTCACCCCGACGGTGCGCAACCGGGCCGACTACGACTGCTCGCTCGCCGTCCTTTCTCGCGCACGCGAGCAGCTCCCGAACGCCGTCATCAAGTCGGGGCTCATGGTCGGCCTTGGCGAGACCGACGAAGAGATCGATGAAGCATTGCGCGATCTTGCCTGCGCTGGATGCAGCTGTGTCACCATCGGCCAATACCTGCAGCCATCGCGCAAAGCACTTGCCGTTGCGCGCTACATCGAGCCGGATCACTTTCGTGAATATGAACAGATGGGTTTAAAGCACGGGCTCAAATTCGTTTTTGCTGGCCCCTTTGTACGCAGTTCATACCTCGCGGATGAAGTGATGCTTGAAGCACACGGAAGATAGGGAGGGCACCATGGAAAAGAATATGGCGCTGGAGATGGTTCGAGTCACGGAGGCCGCTGCCCTTGCCGCAGCACGCCTGATGGGTCGGGGCCTCTCCGATGCCGCCGATCAGGCCGCCGTGGATGCCATGCGCACCTCGCTGGGCTCGATGTCCATTCAGGGGCGCGTGGTCATCGGTGAGGGGGAACGCGACGAAGCGCCCATGCTCTATATCGGCGAGGAGGTCGGCGATGGCACAGGCCCCGAGATTGATATCGCGCTCGACCCGCTCGAGGGGACAAACGTCTGTGCGACCGGCAAGGAGAATTCGCTGGCGGTGATCGCCATGGCCGACCGGGGGAACTTCCTGCATGCACCCGATACCTATATGTGGAAGATCGCCGTCGGCCCCGACTGCCGCGGCGTGATCGACCTGAAGCGAACGCCGACACAGAACCTCGTCGCGGTCGCGGAGGCCAAGCGATGCGAAGTACGCGAACTCACCGCCATCATCCTCAACCGGCCGCGGCATGAGAATCTTATCAAGGAGGTGCGCCAGGCCGGCGCACGCATACGCCTCATCGACGACGGCGATGTCTCCGCCGCGATCGCCGCCTGCCAGCCCGACTCCGGCGTCGACATCCTGCTGGGCAGCGGAGGCGCGCCCGAGGGCGTGCTCGCAGCTGCCGCGCTGCGCTGCCTGGGCGGCGACATGCAGGGGATGCTCGCGTGGCGCAACGAACAGGAAAAAGAACGCGCCCGCCACATGGGCATTGAAGACCTGGAACGCATCTACGGTCTGGAGGATCTCGCCGCCGGAAACGTGATGTTCGCCGCCACCGGCGTCACAGACGGAGCGTTTCTCAAAGGCGTGCGATTTTACGGCGGCGGCGCTTCGACGCACTCGGTCGTCATGCGCTCCGAAACGGGAACCGTTCGGTTCATCGAAGCCACGCATGACTTTAAGCGAAAACCATACTATACAACACCGGAAGGAAAGATTTACCTCCACATGGGGAGTGAACAAACGTCCTAGGGTATGCCCTCATTATTATATTTATAGGGTGTCATCCCCGCGAACGCGGGGATGACAAAAACCAAGACTTCGTTATCGAAAGGAACACCATGCCGAACGTCAGCGCCACCACCATCATCGATGCCCCGATCGACCACGTCTTCTCCGTCGTGAGCGATTTTGCCATGTACCCGAAATTTCTCCCCGAGATCGAAGAAGCCGAGGTGCTCAAGAGCACCAAGACCGGCGCGCGCGTCGCCTTCGTCATGAACATGATGACGAAGATCAACTACACGCTCGACTTCAAGATGAAAAAACCATCGGCCGTCACCTGGACGCTCGTCGAAGGGGAGATGATGGAATCGAACATCGGTTCCTGGAAACTCGAAAAGAAGGGGGCGAAAAAGACGGAGGCGACCTTTTCAACCGAGGTGGAACTCTCGGGCTGGATTCCATCGTCTATCATCGATGGCCTGATGCAGAAGAGTGTGCCAGCGATGCTCGAGCATTTTAAGAAGAAGGCGGAAAAGGCATAAAGAGAATAATCGACAGAGTTCTCCGGTTGATGACAAACCCTTGTTTTTGTCATCCCCGCGCAGGCGGGGATCTCGATGTGCCGTACAAAGCGAGATTCCCGCTGGAGCCTGCCCTCGAATGATTGAATCGGGGGCGGGAATGACACCTTATGAATGACACCCTTGAAATGCTAGAGCACACCGACGGCGCGTTGATAGCGGGCCAGGGCGATCACCGGGAAGAAGTGGCGGTAACCGTGATAGCGGATGTAGAAGTGGCCGGGAAATCCCGTCCCGGTGTAGTGCTGTTCATCCCAGGCGCCGGCGCGATTGCGCGTGTTCAGCAGATATTCAGCGGCACGCCGCGCACAGCCGGCATCGGCACGCCCGGCAGCCACGAGCCCCATCAGCCCCCAGGCGGTCTGTGACGCCGTACTCACGCCCAGCGGGACATAGGTTCCGCGATCATACGACTCGGCCGACTCGCCAAACCCGCCATCTGCATTCTGGACCGAACGCAGCCAGCCGATCGCCTTGAGCACACGCGGATCGTCCATATCCCACCCGATGGCGGAAAGACCGGTCAGCACGCACCAGGTTCCATAGATATAGTTGATGCCCCAACGCGCAAACCAGCCACCGAATGACTCCTGATGCCGCCAGATATAGCTCAGGGCCTGGGCCACGGCAGGATGATCCTGCGCGAAACCGTAGGCCGCCAGCAGCTCCAGAACGCGCCCGGCGATATCGGGGGATGAGGGATCGAGGCAGGCCTTATGGTCGGAGAAGGGGATCCGGTTGACCAGCTCCTGCGTCTGATTCTTGTCGAACGCCCCCCAACCGCCATCGTCGTTCTGCATCGACAGCACCCAGTCGAGCCCCAGCTTGCAGGGTCCCTCGGTCTCCGCCTCGGAAAGCGCCAACCGATGAAGGACGGATAATATCTGGATCGAATCGTCTATGTCGGGAAAATAGTCGTTCTCGAACTCGAACGGCCATCCGCCGGGAACTCCGTTCGGATTTTTCACCGCCCAATCGCCACGGACGTCCGTAATCTGCTTGGCCAGCAACCACCGCCCGGAGCGCAACAGATCCGGATCATCCGCCGGAGTGCCCGCATCGAGGAGTGCGGTGAGCGTCCAGGGCGTATCCCAGAGCGGCGAGATGCAGCACTGTTGGTGGATCCGTAACCCGTGACCCGTAACCCGTGACCCGCCATCAGAGACCCGGGGGTCGATGCCCATCGCGCGTAGCTCGGAAGGGCGCGTCTGCCCGTCATCGCGGATCTCGTCCGGCATCGGCACGAGCTCTTCCGTCGCATAATACTGCTGGAACATCTTGAGCCCCTCAAAGGGCTGCCGAATGCGCGGATCGCTGTTTTCAAACCCCGCCGCCTTTGCTGCAAACGCCGCATAGGCCATGGCCGGATAGATATCCTCCGTCTTGGAGACATGCTCCCAGGTCCAGGATAAACACTTCTTTTTCGCATAGTTACGCAACGGCTTCCAAGGGAGTTTCTCGTACCATTTCAAGTATTTATCGATCCGAATGAACCAAGACTCCCAGGAAAAAAAGGATTTTCCCGTGTGAAAGGCATAATCGCGCTCATCAGGCCGGTTCAGAAAGATTTCATCCAACGTAATGTTCTTGTTCAGTTTTTTTGTCTTTTGCTCCGACATGAAGACCAACAGCGGCACGATGGTCGCGCGCGCCCAGCTCGAGAAGCTATAGATGTTCACCGGAAACCAGCTGGGCAGGAGCATGAACTCGACCGGCATGGCGGGCGCGGCACTCCAGGGCACCAGCCCAAACATGGCCAAGTGGATCTTTGTGAAGACTGTGGCTCGCTCAATGCCGCCACTGGCCCTGATGAAGTCACGCGCCTTGGCCATCATCGGGTCGGATTCGGTGAATCCCGCGAGTTTTAAGGCGAAATAGCACTCGATCGATGCGGAGAGATGCCCGGGGCCGTCATAATAGAGGGTCCAGCTGCCATCGCTGCGCTGCATATCCCGAATGCGCTGCGCGATGCCAGCCATGATCGATTCGTCAACCTCATCCAGATAGTGCATCAGAAAGATGAACTCCGAGCCGATCGATTCATTGGCCTCGAGCGCAAACCACCAGTAGCCATCCGTTCGCTGCATCGTCTTGAGAGCGGTGACGCTCTGCTGCAGGATCGAGACCTTGTAATCGACGGCAGGGCTCGTCTCGATCGATACAGGGCATTGCTGTTGGGCGGAAACCGGCGCGATGTTGGCTCTGCGATACATGTGCGGTCACTCCGTGGATGTGGGCTGAAAGCGCGCCCTCTCGTGATATCGACACAGGGTCGTATAAGATATAAAAACACCGCTCTACTTACATCAAAACCTCTTGATAATCAAGCGTGTACAAAATCCGTCTTGAGTTTGCCCGTCCATATCTTGAGTTTGAAGTTGGACAAAAACCGCTCCAATCCGCAGCGCCACCAGTCACGCAAGTACCTGATAAATAAGGCCCAAAAATTGGCACGATCAATGCAATCGGGGTTAGCACACGCCGCCCGTCGGCGCAACCCGGATGCTCGCATGGGGGAGAGCATGAGGAGGATCTATGCTCTCTGTGGTCAAGGCGCTCAAAGTGCGCCAGGAAGTCACGATTTATCGCAGTGGCCCGATCGAGCGCCGAGTCAGGCGCGCACAATCCGCACTGTACCAAGTTATCGACATCAACTGGCAGCACTCCCGGTGTTGGCATGTCGCCTACGAGCTATCGGCAACCGTGGCGTGGCGTCGAGCACAGCATTCGGGGTGCGTGTTTCGCTCGCGCAATCCGTTTGCCCCGATTGTCAAGGGGCCGCGCGCGAGCGGGTATCAATCGAAGCAAAACACTCTCATCAAGCAGCGCATTTTTCACGACGCAAAGAAACGTCGCGTTGAACCTCAACGACCTACGTTGATCGCCATTGCCGGCGGAAAGGGGTGAACGATGGAACGCCTGCCAGGATACGACGCATACAAATTGGCCTCACCGGAAGATCGGGACGAGGATATGCGCTGCTCTCATTGTGGGGGTGGAATCGACTGCCGCCCAGGGGAAGAGGCCGTGGATTCCAAGGGAAAGCCTCTCTGCCCTGACTGCGAAGAGTACACCGCGGAGTGTGCAGCTTGCGGGCTGCGGCTTCTCAAAGAAGACATGGAACGTCAGTACGATCCCGAAACGGGATGCCTCGTTTACGTCCTCATCTGCACGACCTGCAACGATAAACGGTGGCAAAGAAAGGCGGGGTGAACCCATGACCGAGCACGCACTAAAAATGATCGCCGATGTCGATGCGGAGAGGGACGCGATTATCCGCGAGTTGGTCGTGGAATGTGAGTCGCTAACAAAAGTCCTGCTACGGCCGTCGTTGAGGGGAGATCCGAAGATCGTTACCAACGCAATCTTTCTTGCACTGCTTGTAATAAACAAGGCGAAAAATATTTTAGAGAAAGGAGGTGAATCATGAAGCTCATGGCGTGGGGGACCAGGCAGCACGGAGAGTGGAAGACGTTCGTAGATGCAGAACGGGCCGACCGTATGGTCGACCCGGACCCGGATCTTGAGCAAGCGTTTTTCGAGGACGAAATATCGTATCTCGAAGAACAGTTCAGAGTGCGGACTCTATTGCACAAGATCACGCAAGCACGTTCTGGATACTCTCATTGATTGGGAGTGTCAAGAACGGGAGAGGAGGCAGTTGTGGGACTTTTAAAACCAGCACAAAACACAATGGCATATCTAAAAATGGGGCTCTACGGAGATACGGGGTCCGGAAAAACATGGACGGCATCAGGGGTGGCTCTCGGACTGCATAAGTTCATCAAGAGCGACAAGCCCGTTGCGTTCTTCGACACAGAAACGGGGTCGAGTTTTATTCTGCCGAAGTTCAAGACGGCGGGAATCGAGCTTGTGACGTTCAACGGATCGGCGCTCAAGGACTTGGTCGCGGTCATGGATGAAGCGGAAAAGGAATGCTCCATTCTGATTATCGATTCGATCACGAACGTATGGGACGAGTTCACCGATGCCTACATGAAGAAGCGGAAACAGAACTACATCGAGTTGTGGGACTGGAAGCCAATCAAGAAGGAGTGGCGCACGCAATACCGCGATCGTTTCGTCAATTCCAAGCTCCACATCATAATGTGCGGCAGGGAAGGCGCGATCTACACCACAGAAGAACAAGAGCGAAACGGCAGGACAAAAAAGACGAGCGTGAAGAGCGGAACGAAGATGCGTGCAGAGGGTGACACCGGGTATGAGCCGTCAATCCTCTGCGAGATGGAGAAGGTCTATTCAGAGGGTGATGGGACCTACGTTCGTCGCTGCAACGTGGTCAAAGAGCGGTTCGGAATACTCGACTCAAAGTCATTCGACAACCCGAAGTTCGATGACTATCTGCCACACATCGAATGCCTTAACCTTGGAGGTGAGCATTACGGGCTGAACACCACGAGCACGTCCGAAGATATGTTCGATGATAATGGTGATGGATCATTGCAGCGAATGTTTCGGCGGCGCGACATAGCACTTGAAGAGTTCGATGCTGTACTCACAAAGGCGGGCCTGACGGGCACTTCCGGCGATACCAAAAAACGACGGATTGAAGTTTTGGAGCAGCTTTTCGGTACAAGCTCAAAAACTGCAATCGAGAGGAAGCGACCGGAGGATATTGAGGCGGCAATTGAGCGCGTTAAAATTGAACACCTCGGGTTGCCCGGTGGTGGAAATGGAAGCAAGCCGCCGAAGGAAGAAAATGAAGCGGATGTGCCGATCTAATCTTTTAGGGTTCAGGAGGTCGCCCGAAAGGGCCGGGGTGGTTCGCCACCCCGCCTCCTCTCTCTTGGGGGAGTCATGGAAGACGTTCTAAAGGTTGGGGCCCTTCTCGAAGGTCACAAGACGCTAAAGGACCGCTCGCTGAAGGTCACGTTCCATACGCAAGAAATCTCACCAGAAATGGGCGCAACGCTCATGCGCATGAACCAGTCTTTCGGGTGGATGCTGTTTTGCCCGGAATCGTCAACGCAGATTGAAATCCCAAGCGAGCCACCGAAAGACTTTCGCAGCGAGAAAACGCCGGCGCAGCGGTTGCGAGGTGTTTTGTTTGTCTGGTGGAAACAGCTTGGTGGCGAGGGAGATTTCGAGCGTTTTTATCGAGACAAAGTCGAGTCGATGATCGGTTGGGTAAAGGACAAACTTGATGAAGGTGAAAAATGAACCTTATTTGCGTTGGATCAGAGAGCAACCCTGTTGTCGATGCGGGGCGCAATCATCATGGCACGGCAATGATCCCCATCACGTTTACAATGATCGAGGGCTTTCTAAACGAGGAGACGATGAGAGCTGCGTTCCTCTCTGCCGTCGGTGTCATGAACGTGTCCATCGTTTCATTGGGGCTTATCGAGACGAATTAAAGGAGCTCGCTGCAAAGTATTGGAGGGAATATGCGAGTGCAACCAACAAGCCTGATGGCACGGCATGAAATATTGAACGACGGAACGGCGAGGAACCAGAGAGAAGCGATCTATTGGCATCTGGTAAGACGCCCGAGCACAATCAGGGAATTGTCGGAGGTGTTCGGATGGTTTCCGGGAACGATCAGCGCGAGGATCGACGATTTGAGGAAAGAGGGATCGGTTCCGAGCGGAGATCGATGCCACAAACGCATGTGCAGGGTGAGCGGTAGGATGTCGATCGAGTGGTGCACAAAAGAGCGTGATTCTCAGGGGGAGCTTTTCTAATGGCGAGGATACGAACCGTGAAACCTGATTATTTCTCAAGCGGAAAACAGCTTAGGTGCTCTGTTGACGCGGCATTCCTCAATATTTCGCTGTGGAACCACGCAGACGATGAGGGGCGTCTTGTCGATGATGTGATGGAGATCGGGGCACGATGTCCGAGGTACTACTCGGCGACCGGCGAGGTGGTTGAAAAACTCCTCGACGAACTCGAAAAAACGCAACTTATCCACAGGTACGAGGTCGACGGAAAGAAATATATCCAATGTCACGACTTCGACGACCACCAATCGATCAGCCATCCGAAAAAATCAATGATTCCAGTTATGTCGGAACATTCCGGGAACATTCCGGGAACACTCCCGGAACACTCCGGGGGGAAGGAAGGAAGGAAGGAAAGGAAAGGAAGGAAGGAAGGAAGGAAGGAGAAGGTCAAAGATCCCCCCCCGTCCCCAAATAATTTCGGATCTGTTTTTTGCCACGAGTACAAGCGGGCTTTTGGCGAGGACTACCACACTCCGAAGCAGTGGTGGGGGATGGCTGGAAAGATCGGCCAGCAAATAGCGGCGGCGGTGCCGAAAGAGCAGTGGCCTGAGTTATGCGCGTTTTTCTTTTCGAAGGGCGGCAAGGCAAAGGAGGAGGGCTTCCCAGTGGCGTTTGTCCCCGGAGAGGTGAATGCTTTTTTGCAAAAGCATCGCAGCAAGGTGCCAAAGCCAAAGTGGAAGACCGACGAGAAGGGGAATCCCATTTTCGACGAGCACGGCAAGGTTATCCCATTGGAGGCGTAGATGCTGTCATACGGGTATTTTAAAGAGCAAATCAAGGTAGTTGCGGCAGCGTTTGGGTTGGCCGAAAGCCGCGTGGAGAAGATGGAGCCGGTTTACTACCGCGCCCTTGACCCTCGTATCTCAGATAGCCAATTCACACGGACGATCGAGTACGTCCTGACGAACTCGGACAGGTTCCCGACAATCAAGGCTTTGCTCGAAATCGCCCGAACGTATCCAGACCCAACGGTCGCGAGGGAGTCGGAGGTATGCGCGTTGTGTGAGGGCTCTGGAACACTGTCAGCGGTGCGGAAATACAGCGGGCACAGTTACACCACGCTTTTTAAGTGCTCGTGCAGTAATTGCGTTCACGATTACCCCGCATGGCAGGACGATTTTTCAAAAGTCGGCTACACACCGACGTTCAAAAACCGCAGCGAGTGGAACCCACACGACAAACATCAGGTCAAGGGCCTGGCGCTCATGGGAGTGAAAAGCCGCGCTTGGAAGTGTGCGCCGCAAGACTGCCGGGAAGCCGCGGATAGGCTTGTCGGTGTGGTCGTGCCCGGATCAGTGAGTGAGGCCCTCACAAGCAAAAGCGATCCCGAAAAAGAGAAGGAGCGGCGTGCGAGAATCAATCATGTTGAGCAGCCAGTCTTCGACATTCTCGGGCGCGTTCATGCGAGACAATAACAAACAGGGAGCGTGAACTATGTGTAATTTCTTTAGCGGAATTGTAACGTACAAAAACAGAAAATGCTTGTTTTCGTGGGATTCAGATTCACACGAAGATATTAAGCGAGAGAATAAACTCAGGGACAACAAGCTGCCGCCTGATTTTGTCCCCGTAGAGCTAACACCGCCAGATGGCAATTTGTCTGAAATGGATTTGTCGAAATGGGAGTTCCGCACGGATCTCGATGAAGTCCCTGTTTGGTATGATCCAACGAAGGCGAGGCGCATAACGGAAGCTGCATTGAAGGAGTTTATTTCGAAAAAATTTTTGGTCGATCAAAAAATCGAAGCGGTGAGAAACGCAAGCTACAGGGTGGCAATCAATACTAAAATTGGATCGATGCAAAACTCCCGGGTCGGCGAGCTGTGGGAAAACTCCCAGGTCGGCGAGCTGTGGGAAAACTCCCAGGTCGGCGAGCTGCGGGGAAACTCCCAGGTCGGCGAGCTGCGGGGAAACTCCCGGGTCGGCGTGCTGTGGGAAAACTCCCGGGTCGGCGTGCTGTGGGAAAACTCCCGGGTCGGCGAGCTGTGGGGAAACTCCCGGGTCGGCGAGCTGCGGGAAAACTCCCAGGTCGGCGTGCTGTGGGGAAACTCCCGGGTCGGCGTGCTGCGGGAAAACTCCCAGGTCGGCGAGCTGCGGGGAAACTCCCGGGTCGGCGTGCTGTGGGAAAACTCCCGGGTCGGCGTGCTGTGGGAAAACTCCCGGGTCGGCGTGCTGTGGGAAAACTCCCGGGTCGGCGAGCTGTGGGGAAACTCCCGGGTCGGCGAGCTGCGGGAAAACTCCCAGGTCGGCGTGCTGTGGGGAAACTCCCGGGTCGGCGTGCTGCGGGAAAACTCCCAGGTCGGCGAGCTGCGGGGAAACTCCCGGGTCGGCGTGCTGTGGGAAAACTCCCGGGTCGGCGAGCTGCGGGAAAACTCCCGGGTCGGCGAGCTGCGGGGAAACTCCCGGGTCGGCGAGCTGTGGGGAAACTCCCAGGTCGGCGTGCTGAAAGATTGTTCATGCTGTCGAAAATATGAAAATGGTGAATGGGTAATCTACACTCCTGCAAAAACGAAGAAAGCAACGAGCGTGAAATTATGAGCGTGCATTGGAACCGCCACAAATACAACGCCAAGCCCACGGAGATCGACGGGCTGCGGTTCGATAGCAAGGCAGAAGCGGAATATTATCAGCTCTTGAAAAGGGATCTCGGCATGGAGCGCATTGCGTATTTGGAAGTGAAACCAGCCTACCGCTTGCCAGGGAACGTGACGTACACGCCGGATTTTACGGTGTACCGCCCGGATGGAAGCGTTGAAGTGATAGAGGTCAAGGGGGTTGTAACGGAGGCGTTTAGGATGAAACGAAAGTTGTTTGACTCGCACCATCCGTTATCGCCGCTCACCGTGGTCAGGAAACGTGGGAAGACTTGGGAACGGATATAAGGGGGAGAGATGAGACCAACAGACGAAGAGCTTGTTGAAGCTGTCGAGGGTTGGAAAGCGTTTTTGAAATGGAAGGCGGTGCATGACGCGGTGCATACGGCCATGGCGTTTGAACGGACGGCGTTTCGGAAACGTGTTGAAGGCGACATGAACGATTATTCGATGAGCTTGGCGAGCATGGATAAGACGGTTTCGGAGCTGTTTCGGAAGAATGGGTGTGGGTGATATGGTCGTGCACCTCAGAATCGCAAGCAGGAATATCCGTGCTGAGATTGTTCGCAAGAATAGGTGGGAAGTTGTTGTCTACATGCCATACGGCGGGAAGATGGTGTTCGGTTACTTCGACAGGGTTACGTTCAAACGTATTACGATAAGGGGAAGACAATGAAACAGGTTATCAGCGGGAATCGCATTCCAATAAAGGCGTGGCTTGACGATATAGAGGAGGGCGCGCTTGAACAGGCAACGCATTTGGCTAACCTTCCGTTCGCGTTCAAGCATATCGCATTACTGCCAGACTGTCATCAGGGGTACGGAATGCCGATTGGTGGAGTGCTCGCGACTCATAACGTCGTAGTGCCGAACGCAGTTGGGGTGGATATTGGTTGTGGTATGATAGCAGTACAGACAGGGATGAAAGCGAACGACATCACCACCGACCAGCTCAAGGAAATCATGGGGCGGGTTCGAAGGGCCATTCCCGTTGGGTTCTCTCGGCATAGTGAGAGGCAAGACGAGAGCCTTATGCCTAAGCGATCCAACGGTGAATATTGGGGGTGGACGGTAGCTTCCAATGAATTTGAATCTGCGCTTCGGCAGCTTGGGACTCTTGGAGGTGGAAACCATTTTATTGAAATTCAGCGTGATGATTGTGGTTACGTTTGGGTCATGATTCACTCTGGAAGCAGGAACTTGGGAAAGAAGGTGGCTGACCATTATAATTCCATAGCTAAGAAATTAAACGAACAATACCTTTCTTGTGTGCCACGCGAATGGGACCTTGCTTTTCTTCCTCTGGATCACTTACAGGGCGAAAATTACATGGAAGAAATGCAATACTGTGTAGACTTCGCGTTGGCGAATCGTTCGTTGATGATGGATAGGGTCGTCGAGATATTCAAAGGCGTCACAGGCTGTAGTGATATTGGAAACCCAATCAACATTGCCCACAACTATGCCGCCATTGAAAACCACTTCGGGAAGAACGTGGTCGTGCATCGCAAGGGTGCTACGCTTGCCCGTGAGGATACCATCGGGATCATTCCAGGCAGCCAGGGGAGCAAGAGCTATATCGTCCGTGGCAAGGGGAACCGTGAATCGTTTACGTCGTGTTCTCACGGGGCTGGTAGGGCGATGGGTCGCAAGGCAGCACGGAGGACTTTGAGCTTGAAAGATGAACTTGCACGCATGGACGAACAGGGAATCATTCATGGGATGAGAAGCAAGAAGGATTTGGATGAAGCCGCAGGAGCATACAAAGACGTTGGCACCGTGATGAAGAACCAAGAAGACCTTGTTGATATTGTAGCTGAGTTGTCACCGCTGGCGGTCATTAAGGGATAGTTGTTAATCAAGGGAGGTGTAAGATGAAATATAAAGCCGGTGATAAGGTATTAGTAAAAGCAACAGTCGTCGAGGCAGACGAACAAGGAGAGGATGGTTTTGTTTACTGTATCGTCCCGATAAGCACCGGCGATGAGGGCTGCGAGCCGACATGGGCAGAAGAAGCCGCCATCGAATGTCTCGCTCCACCATATAAGCCTGGAGAGCTGATTGAAGTAGCTTATGATGGTGATGATATATGGTACAAACGATATTTTGTTGGTGTTGCGTCTGATGGCAAGGTAGTTGCCGAACTTTTCCGTTCGAATCTTCTTTGTAGATGGGATCAACACCGCCCCATTAGGAAGACAGAAGTGTCAATCAAAATAGACGGAAAAGAGATCGAGGAACCTATGTCCGTCGAGGATGCAGTTCGGTTTGGAATCGTGAAGGAGGGAACATGAGCTACATAGTAGGTGATAAAGTATGGATCGCGGAAAACAAATACACGGAGAAAACGCGTGAGTGTCCAGTATGTTCCGGCGCGAAGGCTGTGGTCGTCATACTTGGCAACGGAGATCGCTATGCCGTGACCTGTGAATATTGTGCCTGTGGATACGAAGGCCCACGCGGGGTTGTGGTTGAACGCGAATGGGAGTGCAAGCCAGAGCAGGTAACGATCACGGAGGTCAAGCTGCACCAAACTGTTGAAGGAGAGACGTTCGAGTACTCAAGCGGCTATCGGGGCATTACAGACCGCATATTTGATACAGAGGAAGAGGCGGCGAAAAAGTGCAGGGAATTGATTGAGGCGCATGTGAAGGACGAAGAAGACCGAGCGTATGGTTCAAGGAAACGTGCCATGAGAAACGCCACCTGGACAGTCGGCTATCATATCCGTGAAGCAAATAAGGCAAGGAAAGAGATGGAGCGGCACGAAGCCCGAGCGAAGAAGCTCAAGGAATGATCTTTGAAACCGAAATTGGGAGGGCGCGATGATTCAACTTTCAATGACAGATCATCAAATGTCGCTTTTTTTAATATTTAAAGCGCGGACACGTTTTGAGGAAAAGCTGTTATCAGATTACGCAGCTCCATTCTGGACTTGTATTTATCGCCGTCGTCCGTCGTTTAAAGATTGCACCTGCGCCGTAGATTCTTCCGCACGTGCAGCAGACAGACTTTTTTGTGACATACGGAAAACTTTCCCAGAGGAAACGACCGGCGCTTACTTTTCAGTGAATAGCCTGGGATATATTGAAATACAAGATGGAGGCAGGGAGGACGAGTGACGTTCTTTGAAACCGAAAGTTGGCGGTGCCGTTACAGGGATCGCAACCCTGCGGACACAAATCTGGCCTTGGAACCAGACACCGCCATAATTTTAATGGAAAGGAGAGCATATGTCAGCAAACTCGCAGGCTATATCAACTGGGATTGGAATGGGTAGCGCGTTGGGGATGATACTCAGTTATAGCGTCAACCACTCAATCGGATGGGCTATACTGCATGGGTTTCTCGGCTGGTTTTATGTGTTGTACTTTGCTCTTTCAAAGTAACCGAAAGTTGGCGGTGCGGTGCAGGGGTCGGGATGCTCACTGACGGACCCCACATAGGCTTTCGTCTTGCCCGATGAGCCACCGCCCTCTTTCATCGACGCTGTTGGTGCGGGTGAAACATCCAAAGAGCGGGCAGGAAAAATCTGGAGTAGGCCCGGGACGAACCAGATGCTCCACCGGAAGCCATATAAACTCATGACCGGCCACCGATAGTGTCGTTGTAAGGGAGGATTGTATGAAAACAAAAGTACTGGTGCGGAGTGGTCAGGAGCTGACGAAGCGCATCGAGCAACTGGAGAAGGTTGCAGAGGCAGCTCTGGCAGTAAGACGGGAGTGGTTTGCCAGGCCAGCTACCAGTGCTGTCGTTCAAATACTTGACGAAGAACTTCGCAGCGCAGGATATGAGGTATAGGAGAGAGTGAGGATGACATGATAGTGATAAGTTATACAGGGTTGGGGTCGAGGTCGTGGCCGGGGTCGTGGTCGAGGTCGAGGTCGGGGTCGAGGTCGAGGTCGGGGTCGTGGTCGGGGTCGTGGTCGAGGTCGGGGTCGTGGTCGGGGTCGTGGTCGAGGTCGAGGTCGTGGTCGAGGTCGTGGTCGAGGTCGTGGTCGAGGTCTAGGTCTAGGTCTAGGTCGAGTTAATTGGTGGTGTAAAACAAACCTAAAAAGGAGAACACAATGACAAGGACAATTGTAATCAGTGACGAGACGTATGAAACAATCAAGGCTCAATTGAAAGACACAGACTTTGAACTTTCATGCTTTGATGAAATGATTGGAAATTCTTTCTTCATCCGAACGGTTACATATCACTTTGTTGGTAAAGTGAAGGCGAGGGTCGGAAGTTTTCTTCATCTCGTCTCTGCATCGTGGGTAGCTGATAGTGGTAGGTTTATGAACGCCATCAAGGATGGAACCCTATCTGAAGTTGAGCCAGTTGGTGATGTTTTTGTCAATCTCGAAACCGTTACCGACTTCATGCCGTGGAAGCACAGTCTTCCAACGGAGCAGAAGTAAAGGGCGTTGGAGGATCTGGAGAGGGAGATGAAGAAATGACACACGATGAGCTTAAAAAGTGGTTCGAGAATAACTATCTCGACGGGGATAAAGTGCAGCCTGGACAAATGCTGTCTTCGTCATTTTGCTTGGAGGCAATATGTGATGCCGTCGCAACAGAGCGTGAGCGGTGCTGCTCGATCATCTTTGGGCTGTGTTCGTCGGACAACGAGGCGCAACGGATCGTAGATAGAATCAGAAAGGGGGAGTGATGGATAAGGAAATCAGAGAAGCTATTATGGCGGCAATAGGAGATAGGGGAACGGACGATACATGGAATCCTCTGACGGATGTTGTGGTAAATCCAGAAAGGCTTATAGAAAAACTATGCGCCATCGCATCGGAAGCAATCGAAAACAATCAGAGAGCGACGGATAAACCAACGAACAACTGCATATCGACATGCCCATACCTGGCCGAGATGTGTAGGACAGAGGAGCGGCTGCGTGATGAGATCGATCGGCTGCTGAAAGAGAAGGAGGCCGAGCGCGAGCGATAGGAGGTAGTTATGTATGGAAGATGCCCAAAATGCGGTTCCGATTATATGAACGACGAGAATTATGAACAGATGCTATGTATCTGCGAACACGAAGAGAAGATAACGAAAGAGGCAGCTGCCAAAGAGCGTGAGCGGTGCTGCTCGATCATCTTCGGGCTGTGTTCGTCCGATAACGAAGCGCAGCTGATCGTGGATCGAATTAGAAGGGGGGAGCGATGGATAGTGACAAGCCGTTAGCCGAAACGATAGCACAGGCTGGGTTTGAGTATAGCCGCCGCAATACGAGTAAGGGAGCGACGGATAAACCAACGAACAACTGCATATCAACATGCCCATACCTGGCCGAGATGTGCAGGACAGAGGAGCGGATGCGTGAGGAGATCGATCGGCTGATGAAAGAAGTACAGAAAATGGAAGTGATGGATAAAGAAATGGCAAAAAATCTCAAACGATGGGCTGCTGATTATGAGTTGAATTGCTCGCTTGCGTGGAGTCGTGGTGTAGCGGCAGAGAGGGAGCGGTGTATGAGGAAAGTGGAAGTGTTGTGGGCTGAAGAAACCAGACTTATTATCAATGACGTAAATCCAGGACACAACAGCGCAGGAAACGTCGTTGTACTCACAATCGATGAGTACAATGCGCTGTGCGGATGTTGCTCTGCCGTACTGGAAGCGATCCGAAAGGGGGAGTGAATGTCTCTCGAAATAAACAATCTCGAGGATTTAATTAAGTCGTGCAGGCATTTTGAACTGGAAAGAGGGCTTAGGCCGAAAGCAATACTGACCTCGAAAGGAAACCGCGAAGATGTTGCGAGGTGGTTGAGAGACGTTGCTAGGTGTCCGGTAGGTTATGAGGGTACGTTGCTTGATATAAGTTTGATCGGTGTACCAATACTTTATCCGGCAGAGGTGATGATACTTTAATGATCCAAAGAAAAAAGGGAGGAACCATGGAAAATAAAGTCTATGAAAAAAAGATCTGCTGGTTGGAACAGTGCTTGGAACAGCAAAGACGGATAAACGGAGGACTTCGACTTGAAATACAAGAGTCCGAGGACAACGCGGTTCTTAAAGCCGACAAACAGCTTGCGGGCCTCATTGCTTTCATGACGAACCTATATGCGGAACTCGGAAAGATTCAGGGGCAATTGTTGCAGCACCTTTCGACGCTGAATGAGCAGTCTGTCAAGAATAAGCAGACTGGATTTCAGAGAGTTGCCCAGCAAATTGAGCTTCTCACTGGACAAAGTGGCCGTGAGGAATGAGGGGGGGGGCAATGACACAGAAAGAAGAACAGGTGGAGAGCATACGAAAACGAGTTGATGCCGCAAGGGGGAGTGATGAGTGAGACAAGATGCACAAGACATTGTGGAGGCAGTATTGCAAACGCTCCGATCCATATGCCATGCCAGGAATGTTGGGATGAGGCTATTGCCAAAGCCGTTGCAATAGAGCGCGAGCGGTGTATCGACGAGATACGCATCGGAGGACGTTGGGATGGCAGACTGTCAGTTTCCGAAAACATCGAAGCCATGATTCGTAGAATCCGAATGGAGGTTGGTTTGGAGAAAGTGACGATTGCTATAGGACCTGGGGGGTTGATATGAGCTTACTGTGGGGATGGAAGGGTATAGGAAAGAGAGTCGGGCGAAGCTGGGAAACCGTGAGGCGGTGGCATGAAAGCAGCCCGCTCCCAATCAAGCGAATCAACGGAAGGATCGTCGTTGAGGAATGCGATCTTGTGAAGTGGATGGACAAAAACATCGTGAAATCAAAAAACCTACCGAACAAAACCACACTCTACCATTCAATCCCATAGGCGTTATTCTTGACGGCGTGCTAATCTCTGATGTGTGGGAAGGGAACCGGGCACGCTCGTCAGCATTTCAATTTACCCCCACGGTGAGATGCCCGCCCTTTCCTGCGAAACGCGGGAGAGGTACTTTGAGCAATAAACCGAAAAAGAGCAAACGTCCGGTTGGTCGCCCCACTAAATACAAGCCAGAGTATTGCCAGCAGCTTATCGACCACATGCGCGATGGTGGGGAAGATGTCTACAAGCTGTTTTCGTATGAGGGCAACGTCACCGAACACAAGCTCGGTGAGCTTCCAAACTTCTTCGAGGGTTTCGCTGACAAAATAGGCGTTCACACCGGGACGTTGATTGAATGGTGCGGAAAACATGACGAATTTTCCATGGCATATAAAATGGCCAAGGATATTCAATTGAACAAGATGGTCTGTGGGATGATGTCCGGTTCGCTCGTTCCTTCCGCAACGATTTTTGCATTGAAGAATATGCACAAGTGGACGGACAAAAGCGAATTGTCCGGCGATCCCGATAGACCTGTTGGGATAGTACTCTACGTGCCGAAGGAAGATGAGTAGCTCTTTGACATGGAAGCCTCACCCCGGACCGCAAGAGATGGCGTTACGGACCGTGGCGTTTGAACTCCTCTATGGGGGGGCAAGGGGGCCAGGGAAGACGGATGGGGGAATCGTGTGGATGACCAAGCCGATTCGGTTCCCTCGATACAGGGGGTTGGTGATCCGCAAGAACGCGGACGATTTGAGGGATTGGCTGGACCGCGCACGGTTCATGTACGCGTCAAGCGGTGGCGAAGTGATCGGTCAACCGGCGGAAATCAGGTTTCCTTCCGGAGCGAAGATCAGGACGGGCCACCTCAAGGACGAGAACGCCTACGAGAAGTACCAGGGGCATGAATATCAGCGGATGTTGATCGAGGAGTTGACGCAGATACCGAGCGAGAAACGCTACCTGAAGCTGATAAGCTCCTGTCGCTCCACGGTTGATGGCATTGACGCAAGGGTGTTCAACACGTCGAACCCTGGCGGTCCTGGGCACGGATGGGTCAAGGGTCGGTTCGTATCGATCGCGCCACCTGGGACGAAATACGTTGATCCCGTGACTGGCAGGACGAGAATATTCATTCCGGGGAAGGTGACAGACAACCCCACGCTGATGAAAAAGGATCCGGATTACCTGAACTTTTTAAACGGTCTGCCGGAGCCTCTTCGATCAGCGTGGAGAGATGGAAATTGGGATGTATTCGAAGGGGCGTACTTCACAGAGTTTGATCGGGTTCATCACGTTTACAGCCCTGCTGATATTCGCATCCTTGAAAGTTGGCCACGGTTCAGGACAGTAGATTGGGGATACACGAGTCCGATGGCTGTTTATTGGCACGCGATAGGACCGGATCAGCACATTTACACGTATCGGGAATATTATGAAACCGAAAAGCACGACATCGTCGCCGCTCAAGAGGTCGCCAGCTACACAGCGGAAAGCGAAGACGTCAAATACACTGTCGGCGATCCACAGAGCTTTCCGGTCAAGGTGGAGCATTGGAAACATGGAAAGTTGGCCAGTGTCAAACGGTCTGACATTTGGGCCGAAAACGGCGTGCCGATGGTGATGGGCGATTCGTCGCGCATTGATGGCTGGTCGCGGATGAGGGATTACTTGAGACTTCGAGACTATCAGGGGGGGAAGTCTTCGTGGTGGCACATATCGAATCAATGCGTGAATTTGATTGAGGAATTAACGTCAGCATATCACAGCAAAAGAAACGTCGAGGATATTGCTGATGACTGTGTCGATCACGCGCTTGAAAGCTGTAGGCTTGGACTGATGAGTCGGCCGCCGTTGTGGAAGAACCAGGACAAGAAAATGACGATGATGGAAGCGGCGGAACGACAGGCGGAACGTGAGGAGAAATTGAAACCCCGGAGAATTGGGGCGTTGTGATCGGGGACATCCTAGGCGGGCAGGGGAACCCGACACCCCAGCCCCCCCGATCAGAGCGAGGCAATACATGAGAGCTGATGTTTATATCCATTCCACACATGGAGTCATTGACTGCCCGAATTGCGAACTCGACCTATTTTATGTCAGAGGGTGGCGTGAAATCGGACGTGAATCTATATTGGACGAGAGGAGTCTTGTCTCATTGAGCGGATATTTATTGCCGGAACTTGGTTCAAAGGTGGTGTGTCCGGTTTGTCAGCATGTTTTGTTCTACTTGAAAGACGGTGTCACATGCCGAAACAATGGCAAGGCGGATGCGTAAATTGCGGCGAACCACGGTGGACGGTTGAGGAACTTTCACAGGGAATCGACCTCGCCGGGAGAAACGTGCACATCATCCGTGACGGCGGGCAAAGAACGATCGTCGGAATGTGCAAGGATTGCTTCGCAATGAACTGCGATAGTTACGATCTTGATAAGATCAAGGCGAACCTCTACGCTTCGGAGTTGGAGTGCTTGAAAGCGCGCGTGAAGAGTCCGGAAGAGTACACGCGGCGCCTGCCACTTGTCGAGGGGATCAAGGCTCTGGTGTTTATTGGTGCGCAGAAACCGTAGGTCGGGGGAAAGCAAGTCGGTCGGGTGGCAGCAGTTGAGTCATAGCAACGCTAAAAGAACAATACGACGTTTGGAAGGCCCGCATTTCGCTTGCGAAGGAAGCGCGAAAGCCAGTGCTCAAAGACGGTGATAAGTCCGTCGAGCACTACGAAGGCAAGATTCCATCAAAAGCGGGCTTTGTTGACGGCGTGGCGGTAAATCTCGTCTACGTCGACATGAAGCAGTCCGTCCCTGAATACTATTCCCGAAATCCCAAGATATTTATCGATCCCGACGAGCCCGGCGCCGAGCAGGACGCGGAGCGCGCCGAGCTTGCGGTCAATATCAAATGGCCCGAGTTGAAGATGAAATCGCTGATGCGGGATGGGATCAAGAGCACGAAGTTCTACGGTGTTTGCGGGTTCAAGACGTACTTCAACTTCAAGAAGAACTTCGTAAAGGACGAGTGGGACGATCGCGTCAAGAATGACGACGTGCGAACCGATCGGGTGCCGTTGAAGCAATTGCTCAAAGACCCGAGTGCCACGAGCTGGAAAACGTCCCCGTGGATTGCACATGAGATCGAGTCGAAGGTATCCGACATCGCCGAGAAGTTCTGGATTAAGAAGCGGAGCGACATCACGGTTACGAAGTCGGACAAGGGATCAAAGGACCTGGATGACTACGGGAACGAAGTTAAAAGCGATTTTCAGTATGGTACCTATTACGAGATTGAAGACCGGAAGAATGGAAAGGTTTGCGTAATCGTCGAGGGGATCGATAAGTTCGTGAAGAAACCGGAGAGCAAGACTTATCCGTTCGATACGATGTATGATTTCCTCGAATACAACGACATCCCGGACCGCCCTGATACAAAATCAGATTATTTCTTCTGGCGTGACCAACTAATTGAGCTCGCGACGTTCCGGACGATGCTTTTGAACCATGCGAAGAAGGGGAATTCGAAATATAAGGCCCGTGGCGATCTGGACGAGACGCAGAAGGCGCAGTTGAAGTCGAGTGATGATTCGGTCGTTGTTGAACTTGGTGCGAGTCAGGATGTAGAACCACTCACGCACGCAGCCCTTGACCCGCAGCTTTTTGCCGCAGAGCAAGCAGTTCGTCAGGACATCCAGACAATAAGCAAGCAAGCACCGCGTCAGACCTCCGGTGAAAAAACAGCAACGGAAGTTAAGGCCGTCGAGATGGCCGCGCAGGAGATTTCGAGCGAGAACCTTGAGCGGCTTGAAGAGGTGATTGCATCCATTGCCGGAAAGTGGATTCAGTTGATGCAGAAAAACTACAGCGCAACGAAGACTGTCGCCCTGACAGGCATGACCGACAACAAGTTCATGGATTATCAGGACCGTCTCGGCGAAACGATCGAGGGGACCGCGAAGCATCCATTCCTCAAGATTACCAAGAAGGATATTTCAAAGAAGCTCAAGGTCAGGATCAAGGCCGGGTCAACCATGCCGGACAATGACCAGACCCGCATGGCGAAATTCCAGGGGTTCATGAAGTTTGTGGCTACCGGGAACCTCATGCCTGGACTGGATATTGAAGAAGTCCTTAACGAAGCGGTCGAGGTGTTTGACGTGCGAAACGACAACCTCACGATGAAGAAAGATAATCCGATGGAAGAATCGCGGCTATTGAACGCGGGCTCGTACATTGCGCCGAAGATCAACGAGAATCACAAGAAGCACCGGATGATTCACGAGCAGGAATCGAACGGGAACAACGAGAACATCATCCACATTTTGGGTCACAAGATGTTCGAGGCCCAGATGCAAGCAAACCAAATGGCAGAGGCAGCGAGTGCGCCGCCGATGCCCATGACTGGTCAGTCTTTTAAAGGGGCTGAACAGCCTACCCCTGCGCCATTACCAGCGCCAGGGGCGGGGCCGCAGGGTAGTCCTGTGGCTCCATCACCAGTTCAGGGACCGATGGGTCCAGGAGGTGCAGTATGACAGACGTAAACACAGAGGGAGCCCCGTCAGCGCCCGAACCAGTAGTAGTCGAACCAGTGACCGATCCAGCGCCGTCCGCAGGGACGCAAAACACTGAAACGCCTGGTCCGGTTCCATACGAACGGTTCAAGGAGATCAACGATCAAAAGAACTCGTTAGAGTCTGAGGCCGAAGAACTCCGCACACGAAACGAAGGGCTTTTGCAGCGCGTACAATCGATTCCTCAAACCTCGCACGCACCGCAGCCGATGACGCAGCAGGAGCACGATGCGATGGTTGAGCAGTTCGGTTACGAGGGCGCGCAAGCAATTCGTTCGGACATTGAAAAGAAGGTTCTTCAACCGCTGGTACAGCAGCAGTTTGCGGCAGCCTACAAGCAGCAATACGAGGTTGGCAAGGCGAAGTTCGGCGATGATTGGAGCAAGTACGATTACAAGGACCCGATTACGGGTCAGGTGCAGGGCAACAAGGTTCTTGACCTGATGGCGCAGTCTCCGGCTCTCGATTTAGAGAGCGCGTGGAATGCGACGAACCCTGTAGATCGTGCGAAGATCGAACAGGAGATGAAGGACAAGATTTACGCGGAGATCGGGAACAAGGACAAGAATACCCCGGCTTCGGCTCCGAATTCTGCCCCTTCAACTTCTGGAAACGGTCATGCGATGAGCGTAGCTGAGGCATTCGCGCAAGCTGAAGCAGAACTTGCCGGCGGATAACCCTAACTGTCGGGGGAAAGAAAGTGTATCGGGACACGGCAGGAAGCAATGCCAGGAAACCCAAATTTTGATGCGGTTGCATCGACGACATTCAACAATTTGCAGAAGACTATGGCTGATAATATCAGCAACAATATTCCTCTGTATAAGTATTTGGTTTTAAAGAAGGCGATCAAGCTCGATGGCGGTGACAAGATCCAGCGCGATCTACTCTACAAGAAGGCCAACGCACAGAGCTATGCCGGTCGCGACACGATTGACATCTCCGATCCCGGTGGAATCACGGCGGCGGAGTTCAACTGGAAGCAGACCGTCTGCCCGATTTCAATCGACGGAATTACCCGGGCGAGAAACGCCGGTCGTGAAAAGCAGATCAGCATCCTTGAGACGTTGAAGGAGCAAGCCGAGCTTTCTATGGCAGATAAGGTGTCTGTCATGATGTTCGGTGATGGAACCGGGAACGGTGGCAAGGACATTCTCGGTTTGCAGGCTCTCGTTGACGTCGACCCGACCACCGGAACACTCGGTGGAATCAACCGCGCTACAAACGCTTTCTGGCGCAACAAGGTTGATGACTCGGTCGGTTCATACGGAACTTATCTCGTTCCGAAGATGTCCACGATGATTCGCAGCCTCACGCGAGGCACGAACAAGCCGGACATCATCGTCATGGACGACACGAACTTTGGGTATCTTGAGAACATTGCCCAGGGCAAGGCTCAGTACCAGAACCCGAAGCTTGCCGATCTTGGTTTTCAGGCGCTGAAGTTCCAGGGGATTGACGTCATTTTTGACGACAACTGCCCGTCCGGAAAGATTTACCTCCTCAACACCCGCCACCTGAAACTGTACATCCACGAAGATTACAATTTCACGATCGGGAAATTCATCGAGCCCGCAGACGGTGATTACAGCGCCGCGAAGTATCTTCTATACGCCCAGTTTACGACTGACCGGGCTGCGGCGTGCGGCGTGATGTGCGGAGTGACGGCATAACCTGAAACCATGAAAGGAGGTCAGAAATGACCATCGCAGCGAGTACAATTTCACAGCAGTACGCGAACAAGCGTATGGGCTGGGCAACATTGTTGGATGAGGTTGGTTCTACGCCCAAGGAGGTCAAGGGCTGTGTCAGATGGGATCAGCACCCGCAGTTTGGATTGCGCGGGTTCCAGTATGTGCGTTTCGACCAGAGCGGCGGTGCAACGGCAGGGCAGTTGCAGTCATACATTGCCGTGAAGGCGATTAACAACATCACCGCTGGCACCACAACGTCAATCACCACGTCCGGGCTTACCGCTGACATTTACGTTGATGGTCTGCTCGTTTGTCTTGATGACGCCGGCGGTGCCGGTGCGGCTCCTGAAGGGGAGTCAGGCATCGTTGTTGCCAACACAGCAACCCTGGTGACGATTGCCACGGCAGATGCTTTTTCGGTCGCTCCTGCGGTGAATGACGATTTCGTCATTTATCTGCCGTGGGCAGTGGACGATTCAGCCGACGGTGATGCGGCCCATATGGTCGCTGGTGTCGTGATGGGTGCTCCCGATCAGTATGACTACGGTTGGGTGCAGTTCTTCGGTGTTCACCCCGGCGTTGATGCTGTTGCTGCCGGCACGGCTCTCGTTATCAACGAATCCGTGGTTGCTGATGCGGCTGTCGTGAATGATGGCGCTGCGGACGCTGCGGAGCTGAGAATCGGTGCGCTAAAATGCGCGCTGACTTCGGATACTGTGGCTCGCAAAGCCGTTGTTGATCTGTTCTGTGGCCAGGCTTTCAAGCTGGGCACCTCGGCTGCATAGTCGAGCGGTTTTAGGGCGGAGCCCCCAGCCCTCCCCCGGGGCTCCGTCTCGCAAACCGATTAAAGGAGGAACAATGGGATACGATACACCGGATTTTTTCAGAGACCCGAAGGTTGAGAAAGCCATGCCGCCCCATGGATATGATTTCTGGCGTCCGCCCGCTGAGGACGGGGCACCGGTGACTGCACAGGCAGCCCCAGGAGAGCCGCTCGATCCGGAGAAGACTCCGGAGGTCAAGGAGCCGGAGAAGATGCCGGAATCGCCTGTTGCTGGCTCTGGTGTCGAAAAATTCAAGTGCAAGCTGTGCGGATATGTCTGCGCAACTGAAAAAGGCATGAAGATGCACATCACGAAGGAACATGGAAAATGAACGTAGCGGAGCAGGTCAAAAACGTGAACGCCGAGTGTCATCCGATCACGGATATTGACTCGATCATTATCCGTTGGCTTGACCGTGGACAGAAGATCGTTGGGTCTTCGTCTGGGAAGCGGCAGGGGTGGTCGTGGCTTCGCCAATACGGCTATACGCTCACCACGGCGGCAGATACTCAGACGTATGCCTTGAGCCCGCTTGTGGACACGTCAAAGATTATCACGATGTACAGTACGGACACCCCGCGACACCTCGACAATCAGACCGAAGCAGAATTCAGGCGGTTTGATCCAGGTGCAGAGTCCACAGGGGATGCGTATCTGTACCGCCTGGTTGGGTACTCACCGGTGCAGAATCAGCCGTCTGCGGCTTCTGTGTTGTCGTTCGTGTCCACGAGCGATTCTGATACCGCTGTCGTTGTGAACATCCAGGGGCTAAACGGGTCCGGGGTGTTCGTGCCAGAGACGGTTACGCTGAACGGCACAACGCCTGTCAGCTCAACGCATTCCTACACAAAGGTGATGAGCCTATCCAAGAGCGCCGGGTCAGTGGGAACGGTGACGGTCACATCGAACGCGGCTGCGGTGACGAATGTTGCCATTGCCCCGAAGGATAGGTCGGTTTCGCACCCGATGGTGTCGCTCTACAGCGTTCCCGACTCCGTGGACACGATTTACTATGACTTCACGATGGCGTTGCAAACGTTGTCGGCGAACGATGACATCTCGCTAATCCCCGAAAAGTATCATGACGTGCCGGAGCTTTATGCGATTGCGCGCTGCTTCAAGCATTTGAACAACGATTCAATGTTTCGGACGACGTATGAGGAGTTTAAGCTGCGAATAAAGGACATGATTGCAGACGACAAACAGCCTTCCGGTGTCTGGTCGTTGAACTCGTTCAGCCTCAGCAGTTCCTTGCCGGTTGCGCAGTTTCCGTCAAACTTTCCGAGGACGTAATGGGCCAGGAGAAAACCACAACTCCGGTTCGGATTGAACGATTTCTTGGGCTGAATACCAAGATTTCAGACACGGCAATTCATCTTTGGGAGTCTTCCGGCCTTCAGAATGTGAATATCGGCGAGGAAGCTGTCTCGCAGCGCAAAGGCTCCACAAAGCTCAACGCTGTTGCGTTCAAGGAGAAGACGGACACGACTGCAAAGCCTCTTGTCGGGCTGTACAGCACGAAGCTGGGCGGGACGCTGTATCAGGTCGGCATGGGCGGCGACGCTTTCAAGCATTTGACCGCTGGGGCTTGGGTGGACAAGACGGGGTCGGTTACGCTCACGGACGACGCAGACAAGCTGGCCTCATTCGCCACGTTCTACGATTCTGGGGCGGCGAATGAAATTATCATCGGATGCAAGGAAGGCGATGCAGCGGCGATCAAATGGACAGGCACGGGAGATGCCGCAGACCTTGGTGGCTCTCCTCCAGAATATTTCAAGTGGCCACTTGTTCACAAGAATAAGCTGTGGGTCGTGGTGGATGACTTTGTTTACCTGTCCGGTCTTCGAGATGGTGAAAGTTGGGATCTTCTCAATGACGTGGTGAGGTTTTCCGGCGGTGGTGAGAACATAACGGGGCATGCGATTTATGCCGACCGTGTAATCGTATTCAAGCCAAGCGGAATATATGCCATTTCCGGGTCGAGTCCTGCGCGCGACATGTACACCGAGACAATCGTTTCGGGTGAGGGCTGCGCATCCGGATACTCGATTCGTGAGGTTGAGTCCAGACGGTACGGGAACATTCTTGTCTTTCTCTCCACCGAAGGGACGATCAAGGGATTCAACGGGACAAAGAACCTGATTCAGTTGGGCGACCCGGCAAAGCCGCTCTATGACACGATGAGCCGATCGCGACACAACGTGTGTTCAAGTATGAATTACACAGGGTTGAATCAGTATTGGCTTTCGATGTCACTTGGGTCTGATTCCACGCACAGCCAGATCATGGTTTACGATTATTTCAACGATAACTTCTCGGACGAGAAGACTGGCCGCACATTGAGTTCTAACCTTTATCATGTCGGCATAAATGCAAACGCTATGGCGATATTTGAAAGCGCCTCTGGTTTGAAGATGCCAGTCACTGGTGACTATAACGGTTTTGCGCTTCGGCAGGATTATGGATTACTTGATGAAGACTCAAAAACGATCGTCAGCAAATGGCAGACAGGCAAGATTGATTTCGGTTCCCCGAGCCACGTCAAGTTATTGACCGACCTGAACGTGCAGACCACGCAGTCATCCGCAACGAACATGACGGTTACGGCTGCGACACAACGAATGTCCGGCGCGGCGGCAATCTCAATTGCAGCATCCGGCGGAATGTGGGGCACGCTTGTTTGGGGTACTGATAATTGGTCATCACCCGCGACGAAGTACACCAGATGCAGATTGACTCCTTCAGATGGAGAAAGGGCCATCTCTGGGCGTTGGGTGCTGACGCAGATGAGTCATTCGTCGGCAAGCGAAGCTATGAAGGTGGACGAAATGATAATCGGAGTCACCGATCTTGGGTCACAGCCGGAGTATGTGGAATGATATTCGAGATAGGAACGCCACCGAATGAACCTCGTGACGCAGGAGAATATCCAGATTTCTTTGTTAGGATGCGCAAGTGGTACGTCGTTTTATATGCACAGATGATTAAGGGAAAATATGCAACATATCCGGGAGGTGGGACATTTAGGTTTATATCTGGCGACACGGACCAGGAGGTTGTGTTGAGTGACGGCGCGTCGATACTATCAATCGACTGGTCGTTTCAGGCTCTGAATCTCGAAACGTACAATGTGTATTTTTATAAACTGGCTTACATCGACGGAACGCAAACAGAGATAGATCATATTAACTATACGCATTCCGCTGCCAATGCAGACGTTGTGAAAACAATGTCTCTTAACGTTGAATTGGATTACATGAATTACGGTTATTATTTGAGCATGACATCAACTGACATGAATTCTGATATGCACGGTGTTCGCATAAAATATCAGTAAGGGGTTTTGCGATGGCGATTAAATCAGATCCATATACATTTACGAACGGCACCGTCGCCGACGCGCTGGAAGTCAATGCACGGTTCGATGAGCTTTATAATCTTCAGAACGGCACCATTGACGCCGACAACATGGACCTGACGGACGATTACGATTGGATCGGCGCGCATGTGTTCTCTGGGGCCTCTACACTGTCCAATGCGACGATAACGACGGCGCACGGGCGCAAGAGGATCGAAACGATTGGTTATGGCGACGGCGGAACGGAGCCTTCATCTAGTGCATACACCCTTACTATCGGTGGTGAGGATTACTATGTAACCACGGTGGATATGTCCAACGACGATCAGATTACCTTTAAGACCGTTGTTCCTTACGAGTACAAGGTCGGTACGCAGTTGAAGTTGCGGATCGGATTCACCGATGCAAATGCTGCGGCGATAACGCACGAGTTTGATAGTTGGGTCGGCCTCATCGATGAAGGCGACGTTATCGACACGAGCATAAACACTGAAACTGCAAGCGGAACAAGCATTGTGTCAATTGCTGCCGCAGACGAGTTTGATTACAGTGAGGCAATTGCTGTCACTGATACAAGTGGGGAAATCAACTCAACCGCGGTTGCTGTCGGAGATGTTATAGTCGGGAAGATCGAAAAGACCTCGGGCGCACAAGTATTTCGGATTATATCGATGGAGTTGATATGGTGAGGCTGAGAGTTGGTGACATGAACGAGTGGTATTGCGGTGATGGGTCCGATGGTGCATTAAATGAGTCCAGCGGTGCGCCAGGAGTTACCGACACAGCAACATCGAGAGATTACACGAGCGTGAACGTCGCAACTGGATCTGGCATTTATTTGAGAACGACTGCCGCCGTTAACCCATGGAAAGCGCAACGGGTAGTGTGGAGGGTACAGGGTGATGTTACCGTTGGCGCACTTGCTGGTGCTTCAAATGGTTTTATTTCGTTATCTTCAAACACGGTGAACAGCAATGTCTACGGCGTTGACGGGTGGGGCGATGCTACCGATGGCGCTGCCGGTGCCGCTGGAACTCGCGGGGCTGGCGGCGATGCAATATCGATTCCGAGCGCGTATCAGTCAGGCACAAATCACCTTATGGCGACATCTTTATATTCTGGGTTTGAACATGCTGGCGCTGGTGGCCTTGGGCAAGGGAACGCGTGGGCTTCGTCAAACGCATATTCCCACGGTTCCGGAACATTTGTCATCATCGCCGGTGGCGATGTCGTGTTGAACTACATAGACGCAAGCGGAGATACAGGAAGAGGCGGTGGTGCTTCTGCTGCGGGGTGCGGCGGTGGTGCTGGTGGCCTTGTTGTGGTTGTCAGCAAATCATCAATATCGTTGGATTACTACGGCATAAAGTGCAGTGGCGGAAGTGGTGGTGCTGGTTCCAGTCACAAGGGCGGTGGTGGCGGCGGTGGTGGAACTATCATCCTAATCGCCCCGACAATAGACACCGGAACGAACGGAGCTTATACAGGGAGCCTTTCCTTTACAACTCAGGGCGGAAGTGCAGGCGTTGATGGGGCGGGCTCGAATGCTGGTGGTGGCGGCGGCGGATCGTTCGGATGCGGCGGATACGGTGGGGACGCATCGCACGCAGCAAATGCCGGTGGCAGTGGAAGTCTCGTTAGGGCAGCATTCGGGAGCTGGCTAGACCTGTGAGGGATATTAATGCGACTTTCAAATAACAAAGTGATGCTGATTCCATATGAGCCGCAGTTTCATGCGGGGCACGTGTATCGGTGGAATCATTCAGGTGATTACGAAATGTTCTTCGGCAATTCCGAGCCGTTCACGCTTTCGATGTCGAGGGACGTCAGAAATGCTTTCGTGATCGTAAATACAGAGGTTCCTGATGAGGTTTACGGAATCATTGTGCTATCGGAGATCAAGGAGAGGCACAGGAATTTGCACATTCATGGAATGATCGACAAGGCACATCAGCGTAACGGGCTGTTCTATGGCGCGTTCGTACTCATGTGCAATTATGTCATGAACTCGATGAACTTCTACAAGATCATCGGCACGCCGCGCGCAGACAACGAAGCGTCGATCGGACTGCTTGAAAAGGTGGGGTTCAAGCAAGATGGGACGTTCGAAAACGAGGTTTATGCGGATGGCGAGTTTCACGACGTGAAAAGATACTCTGTCACGAAGGGCGCTTTCAATAAATTGCACAAAAGGGGAGTGTCGGCTCCTGTGTCGGAGGAAGACGGGCCGAAATGTTCGGAGGCGCAGGCTTCATAACCGACATGCTGTTTGGTAGTGGTGGAAGTGATCCGCAAGCGTTCAGAGGCCCAGGGTGGGATACCCAGGGCGGCATGCTGAACGATTACATGCTTTCGCAGTTCATGGGGATGTATCCCGATCTGTACCCGCAGATGAATAGCTATGCGGGACAGCTCGGGACTATTTCCCCTGCATCTGCAAATCGATTCACACCCGGACAGGCCATTTCAGGTCAACTGACACCGACCACCTTTTCGGGAAGCCACTTGCTAGAAGGCCAGCAGCGTCTTGGTGATCTTCAATCGCAGCTATCGAATATCAATACGGCAAATGACCCGAGCACGAAATACAAGGGGCCATTTAGTGGCCTTGGTCGGATGTTTCAATCGGCAAGGGAAAAGGGACTCAACGAAGATATTGCAAATCAGCAGAACGCGAATGCAATAGCGGAAGCGTCGCAGCTCCCAGATTTCGACGTCAACTTTCAATCTCGCAACCCGTTCCAATTCCAGGGCTACAACTGGGACTTTCAGGGGTTCGACCCGATGAAAGCGGTCGGCGATTCGTTCACGCCACAATACGATATTGCAAAGCGTCTCACTCAGCGCGAAGGCACCGATGAGCGAGCTGGAATTCTTGAGGACATGAACGCAAGGGGGATGTTGACGACTGGCGGAACCACCAAGGCGATAATGACTCAACGTGATCGGCAGAGCAACCGACTTGCGGACATCGCATCACAGTTGGCAGCGCAGCAGGGGCAGCAGCAGCTTGGGGCATTTCAGTTCGGCGCAAACCTAAACACGCAACAGCAGGGGATGCAGCAGCAGTCCGATTTCGCCCGTCAGCAAGCCCAGGCGGAGGAACTTTTCCGTCAGCAGGGCGCATCGGATCAGCAAGCTCAGTTCTTGGCGCAGACGGCCTTACAGAAGCGCCAGCAGCAACTACAGCAGCAGAATCAGGCGTTTAATCAGCAGACGGGTGCCCGTCAGTTGGCCCTCGGGGAGTATGGATTGCAAAACGAAATGCAGCGTCAGCCAATGAACGACCTCTTCCGGCTGTACCAACTTTCCACTGGCGGACAACCTGGAAGTCAGGGAAGCCCAGGGCTCATTGGGAGCGCCGCGGGTGGGATCGCGGGTGGAATCGGAGCAGGTCTAGGTATGGGCATGTTCTGCCTGCCAAAGGGAACGAAGATTGAAACGGACGACGGATCTAAAAACGTAGAGGACGTCAGGCCCGGCGACTCCGTGAAGGGTGGGAAGGTTCTCGCAACAAGCTGTTGCTTGCGGCCTGAAAATCACAAGTTCTACCTCCATAAGTTTGACACGGGCGATGTTGTGATGAGTGACGGCCACCCGTACTTTGACAATCTCGTTGGAACGGATGTTGTGAGCAGCGATTCAACCTGCACGCACGACATACTGACGGACTGCGGTTTTTACTACGTCAACGGGGTGAAATTGGGTTCAACGATCCCGTCAATAATGGAGGGTTATCATGCCTAGCAGATGGGCCCAAATGGGCGCACAGATCGGCGGCGGATTTGGGCAGGGTGTTTCCCAGGCAATGGGGAATAAAATGCAACGCGAGAACGCACTTGCAAAGCTCAAGAGTGAACTTGAGATGTTCAAGAATCTGTCGCCAGAGGACAGGGCAATTTATCAAGAAATGAAAAATCCATTTATGTCTCAAATGATGGGCATGGTGGGTGGCTCCCCGATGGGGTCAGGCGGTGGAACTTTTCCACGAATGCCGGGACTCGCAGGTCCGAATGATGCTCCACCAGTTGACAGAGGAGTCGGAACGATTATCGCGAATGAAGGAGTCGGGAGAGAAGCGCCATTCGGTGTGTGGGTGCATTCAAATGGAATGAAAAAGGTTCCGGGCACTCAAGAGGATGTCGATTGGCTGAAAGAAAAGGGGTTCACCCGTCAAGGGGGGTAAATTATGGCTGATTTTATGATGCCGAGTGAAAAAAAACGTGTGCGGACCGTTACTCAAACCGCGCCGAAGTCTACTTTTCAGATGCCCAGTGAGCGTGGCGCCGCCCCCGTGATGACACGCTTTTCAAAGACAGGTCCGACATTCGTCAGCCCTTCAGCAGAAGCGGATGTCGCTGCGGCAAAAGCAACCGCTGCTGCATCTGCAAAGGCAGAGGTGGGCAAGAAATTTAAGGAAAAAGCGTACAACGATTTTTATAATGAAGTCACGATGCTCGGTAAACCAGTTGCTGACATAAAATATGGCGAATTGCTTAAAGCCGTCAATGGCAACTTGGACATGGCGAACCAGTTCATTAAAACAAGAAACGCTTTCATGGGCACGAAGTCTGATTTGCAGAATACGCAAAAGGCAGTCGTCGGCATGTTGAATACGTTTGTAAAGGCAGCCAAAAGAATCCCATCTTCGTCCGGTTTTGTTGGCAAACGGTTACAAGGTCCGATGAATTCAGCGATGGAAGGATTTGGCCAGTTGCCTCAGAGGGAAGCATATAACAACGTGCTGAATATAAGCGGCCCACTATTGAGGCGGGCAATGGGCGACGTTGGAAACGCGGGAGAGAAGGAAACGAAAATGGCGCTCGATGCGTTGAAGGGGTTAGTGCACCCACAGTCAGAAGTTAGGCAAGAAAGCGTTTCGCTTTTGAACAGTCTTTTTACAGACTTGATTGGAAAGCGCGTTGAACTTGGCGGGTCTGGCTCTCAAGACAACGGCATTTCTGCTATGTCAGATGAAGAACTCATGAAACAATTGGGTGAATAATGGCCAATAAAATTCAAATAATGGTCGAGCTTGAAAAGCGTGGGAAATTGCCAGAAGGCAAAAAGCAACTTCTTGCCGAGGCCCGGCGTCGAGGATTGGTCGATAAGGACGCTGGCGCTTTCGACAAAGGCGGTTGGGCCGATAGAAATCTCTTGAGCGGGCAACTGCCGATGGCGGGGTATGTTGGGGGTGCTGTTCTGGGTGGAATGGCTGGGCTCCCTGCGGGTGGAGGTCTTGGGTCGCCCGTAACCGCACCACTTTTTGGTGTCGCCGGTGCTGGCCTTGGTGGTGCAGGGGGGCAAGTCGCAGAAGATGCGATTCGTCAAGCTCTTGGGTGGCATAAGCCGAAAGGAATGCGCGAAACGATCGGAAGGGCGGCCCAAACAGGATCAGCAAGCATGGCAGCAGAAGCACTCCCCGTTGGTCAAGCAATGAAAATTGCTGGCCGATTCGGTGCGAAGAACTACGTCAAGCCATTGCAGCAAAGATTGGCAACGTCTGCGTTCCCTACTCCCACAAAGGAAATCGCTGGAAACATCGTGAAGGGTGAGCTGACATTGGGACAGGAGGCCGCAAAGCGGGGCGTTTACGGTATGAAACGCAATGTTTTAAACAGGGTTGTTCGCGACAAAAAGCTCGTTGGCCAGCAGCTAGACACAGTGCTGAATGAGGCGTCGCAGGCTTCAATTGATCCACACAAAATCATGCAATCATTGCAGCCAGTCCGCCAAAAGCTAACGAGGCTCAACGATTTGAAGGGGTTGAAGCTACTGGAACGAAAAGAAGCGGAGTTTCTTGGTAAGCACGCGCGCCATGAGTTCTCATATGTTCCAACGCGGGAGCTGATAAAACCAAATAGCAAGATATTGAATCCAATGGAGGCCAACATCATTAAGCGACTTCATGCAGACCGTGCGAAATCTATATATAACGCGCAGCAGTTGGGCAATGTTGACGCAGTGGCCGCGGTTGAGCGTGAATGGTCTAAAGGGGTTGCGGATGGACTTAGGGCGGAAATCAACAAGATCGTCCCTGAAGCATCGTTTCTAAACAAGGAATATCATATTTACAATGAACTTGTGGATGTCGTTTCCAACTCCATGGCAAAGGATTTGAAAAACGGAGCCGTGATGGTTGCACACCCAATGTCAACTGGTGGCGCTGGGGCGTTGGGCTATGCCGCAACGGGTGACATGGGCGGCGCAGTAACTGCAGCGATGGCGCAGAAGGCAGGGCGTTCGTTCCCCGTGAAGTCATACCTTGCTACACAGCTAGACAAGATAGTTTCAAAGAAGGGCGGAGAAACTATTTACGCTGATTTGATGGCACACCCAACATTCAGGAAGATGTTGTTCAATGTTCTGGGGCGCTCAATGAAGATGGGGCTTGTAAAGCAATATGGCGCGTCGAGGCAATACTAGTCCTGGACGAAAAACCAGGCAACGAGAAGTCCGGCGATGATTGCGATTATATAGCCCATAGCTCTTTGAAAATCAAAAGTCCTCAAGGCTCTTAAAGGCATTTGTTGGATCGCCTTTAATTGTCGTGGTTGTAAAGTCGTAAGCGGAAGCGCGCTCGTATCCAACGGCGCACGACAAGGTCGAATCAGCGTCTTCGCAATAGGCAACCGCCTTATCGATGGTGCCCGACCTGTTCATGCTGCTCATGGCGTACAGGCAAGAATACCCGGAGTAAAGGCCTTCAAAGACATAGAAATCAAATTCGGTTTGAGGAATTGAACCAAGCGTTTCTTGAAATTCGTCATAGATCATTACCATTGAGCCGTTTGTCATGGCAGCGATTTCAATGGTGGCTGGCATAACTCCACCGTCGCTGCTGCACGTATCGGTCGGGTTGCTGGCCTTGTAGTATGTGCCTCTGTAGAGTGATGGATCGGCATACTTGAAAATACCATCCGATATTTGATCGATAATATCGGGCAAGGATGCGGACACATCACCTGACGGCGATGAAGACGGCGCCGTTGAACCACCGGAGCCACACGCTGAAACGAATATGGATACAAGGGCAATGCAGATAAGCTTTTTCATTGGAAGGCCTCCTGTCGAGGACACTACCCCTAGACGGGGCCTACATTCAAGGATTTAATAGGGTAATAATATCAATTAGATAACTAGCGGCGAAGTAAAGGAGGCACGAAATGACGTTACCGAGTGACATGGATTCAAGGGAATTTAGTAAATTCAGGGAACGGGAAGACGGGCAATGTGCAGTTGCTGTTGATCTGGGCAACGCAGACGTTTCCACCGGTGGTGGGGGCGGGGGCGATGCGACGTATCGTAGCCCGGAGGATTTCACGGTTGCATATACAAGCGCCGAGACGATCACGCTATCCGGGTTGCCGTACACCCCAACGACGGTGCAGTTTGTGAGCGTGAAAGTGCAGGTCAGCGCAGATAAAGCAGTGACGTACTCGCCTACGGGAAGTGCGTTCAGTTACGCCGCAGGTGTTCTTACCGTCGCCGGTGCGACCTTTGCCGCAACCGACGAATACGTTGTCACGGTCATTGGGCCGGACAAGGCGTACACTGCTGTCACAACCTCAAATCGTAACACCGAAACAGATCCCCTTTCGGCGCAGCACACTCCGGTCTGTTTGGTTGATACGACGAACATATCCGCCGCAACGCATTATTACCCAAGCGCAACTGGCGGCACGATGGATGGGTATAAAGACATTTCCGCGACTGGAAAATTCATCGATGCAGATGGAACTCTGACATTGACGCTGGAAGTGTCGAACGATGAAGACGCCGCCACTGCCGACTTTAACGCAATCAAGTTCCATGATGACGATTCGCTCGTTGATGCTGAGGTTGCTAGCCTTACCGTAACGAATGGAACACTGCTCATCACTGCATCGAAAGCAAACCTAAACTACAGGCGCTATCGTTGGGTGGTCGTAGCGAGCGGAGCGACGAACACTGTAATTTTATATGAGCGCAAGAAGGCTCTGTGAGGAGGAGTTATGGACGAAGCAAAGAGAGCAGAAATCAAAGGTCACATCGATGACGCTTATGAGGTTGGTTGTGATCTCGTTGCGTTGGGGAGGTCAATCGAAACGAAATACATATTCGGTCCGATAGCCAACAACGAGCATTACAAAATCAGCGAAATCATGGCGATTGTCCACGAGGTAAACGATGAGCACAATCCAGAAGCTTAAAAACGAGGGTGCACTTCTTTCGTATCACGACGGCCGATCTGGATGCTGTCTTGATTTTGGTAGCACCAAAGACGGAACGCCCAACAGTCTATCGTTTTCCAGACTCGGGTGGAACTTCGACGGTGTCGCTGGGGGCATCGACCTTGGCGCTGATTTCATCGGAGCGGGGGACATATCCGTTGTTTTTAAAATAAATGCCAGATCCAAAGGCCAAAATGGTTACGGTAAATTTTTGGATAATGGCAAATTCATTGTCCAGACGCCGGACTTGAGCGCCGTCAATGTGTCGTCGAATGGCGGTGGAACCGTTACGGCGAATTGCGCCATAGACTATGGCACACCCGTTGTGATCGGGATTACCAGAACCAGCGCGGGCGTCGTAAACATCTTCAAAGACGCCATCGAAACAGTCTCCGATTCCGCGAGCGGAACGCCAGCAGCGGGGACCACGAATGTGATTGTCGGGAATAGATCGGACGGGACGAGAACGTATGACGGTCTGATTGCATGGATCGTCATTGTAAATCGGATTTTAACTGACACCGAAATCTCTGATGTACAAGATGAGATGGAGGGAATGCGGTGGCCGCAGAAGGCGACTGCGAAAGCAAAACAATCCGACCCAAACGAAATTGCCGACGGCGATATGGAAGCGGCTGGTGTTGCGTCATGGCTGGCCTGCGGAAGCGGAGACCTAACAAAAGACACCACTATAAAATATAGCGGGACGCGGTCGTTGAAAATCACTGGAACCGGCGCGAACAACCCCGGGGCGTATCAGTCATTTCTTGAAGTCGGCAAAACGTATCGAGTGACAGGCAAAGCTCGTGGGAACGGAACGGTGCCCCCTCGCGTGTATTCTGGCGCCACCCTGTGGGTTGGCACAACCGATGCGTCGTTTCAATCGTTTGACGAAACATTCGTTGCGACAAATGCGAGCGTACAATTTTATTATAACGGAACGACCATTAACAGCGTGTGGTTCGATAACGTGAACGTGGTCGAGGTTGGAAAGATTTACCCTGAATCGTGGAAAACCGATTGGGGTGCTCATGTTTCAGCATCAACCAGAACTGGAGGGTTTTTAGAAAACACACCATTTACTATTGATTCTGGCTTATGGCGAATCTCAACCGATTCAATTAACGGCGCGGATGTGAAAGCGATTGAAAATGTATCTATTGGTAATTTCAGCATGCCGATTTCTGTATTCGGGCAAACTCCAACGGAGGCGTTGCATGGAAGGTTCGAATTCTGGATGAAAATGCCAACTCCGTTTGGTGCTCAGGTATATTTTCAACTGAGCGAGGAAGTGATTGACGATATATCAACCGGAACAAATTACAATGTTACATACAGCAATGGTTCAATAGCTTTGAGAAAAGAAATGAACTATCTAGTTACAGGTGGCGTTTTTACGATGGATGCTTGGCATAAACACACTTGGACAATATCAGCCGCGGGAGTTATGAAGGTCTATGTTGATGATATAGAGCAGTTATCCGCGACAGATACTTCATATACCTCCATAAAATATATCAGCTTCAGAGTCCTAACCGTCGGAACAAAAATATCCTATTCAGACGTGAGCGGGAATCATTCAATCTACAAGGCGGTGTTATGACCGACGAGCGCGTTATCCTCATTGATATATCGGAAAAGATAGGAAGCATGAAGGCGTCCGTCGATGCGATGGGCGAAAAGATCGACGGGGTGTGTGATGCCGTGAAGAAAAACACACAGTGGCGACACCGGATCACAGGGGCGATTGCGTTTGTCGCAGCGATGGTTGGGTTTGTGTTGTTGTGGCTGAAGGAGTGGATGAAGCGGGGAACGTGAATATGGCCAGTCGAAACCCAAATCTCTTGGCTCCGAAACTGAAGGCGGCGTGGGCGAAGATGGACGCAATGATGGACGAAGCCGGATATGACGCATTCCTGACGTGCACTCACAGATCGAACGAAGAGCAGGCGGAGCTATACGCACAGGGCAGAACAAAATCGGGAAAGATACTTACGCGCTGCAAACCTGGGAAGAGTCGGCACAACTCATTGCCAGCAATGGCGTTCGACATTGCGATCTCGGTCGGCGGCAAACTCGACTGGAACACGAAAGGCCCAGCATGGAAGAGGGCCGTCGAGATTGGGAACAGTCTTGGGTTGATAAATCTGCGCATGGAAGACTGTCATTTTCAGTTGCCTTGAGGGGGACCTATGCGAGCTGGCGCAAAGACTTCTGAATTTTGGATTACAGTTTTTGTCAATCTCGGTGCGATGTTTACGGCTCTCGCGGGCATCTATTCCGGTCATGCCGCCGCTGCAATGATCGTCGCGTCTACGATTATGGGCATCACAACGTCCGCATATACGATCAGTCGCGGGCTGGCGAAGAAGGAACAGGCGAAATGATATTTTCAATTCTTGCAGGGAAAACCGCGAAGGAACTGCTCGTCAACAAATATACGATCTGCATGGCTATTGCTGCGGGCATTTTCTTTGCGGGCTTTCTGAAGGGTTGTCAATACGAACACAACCGGAATGTAGCGCGACAAGAAACGACCGCCACCAAACAAATCACGGAAATCAACGAATCGACTGAGGACCAGGAAGAGATCGAGGTGGCCCATGATAAACGTGTTTATAAAATCCTGTCTGGCTTTGTGCCTGCTGATGATGCTGCTCGGATGTTGTCCAGCTGGCCTGACGAAGCGCCCGATGCACCGTAGGCCGGATTTATTGCCTGTGCAGGTGCGGAATTGTCACGTTATCGACGGCGAGGAATGGTGCGAGGTGACGATTGTCCCCGTGCTTATCAATGATGAGAACGTGAAAACATATATCATCAAGGTTGAGAAAGAGCCGGTCTGGAATGAGCATCGGTAAATACAACAACCACGACGGCGGGCAGGTGGAGTCGTCCCCCCGAAACCGGAGAGAGATTGAGGAGCAGAGGCTCATCGACCAGGCCCGGAACGCCGTGCATGGCAATATCGACGCAGAGATCGCCCTGGGAGCTCTCATCGCGCATTATCACGCCCGACTGGAGTCCGAGCATTGGGCGCAGCTCGCGGTTGCGGAGAACAGCTAAATTCCCGAAAAAATATGATTTCACTGTAACCCCCATTAAATGCCATTGTAATGCCATGGTCAGCGGAGGGCTCATGCGCTTTTTTGTTGACGCTGTGGGCCTACTGTGGAAGTATTCGTACATCGGAGGGACGAGATGCGGGAACGAGACAAGAAGACAATTCACGTCAGAGTTACACCGGCAGAGCTAGAGTCGGTCAATCGCGCGGCCAGGGCCGCCCTCCAATCGGCGAACAACTATTGCATCCAATCGCTCATGGAACGTATGCGGCGTGAGGGAAAAAAGTGGCCCGAGAGAAAATAGCTCTTGAGTTTTGTTTTTCAGGGGAGTAACAAAATAAATATGACACCCGCTAATCACAACAACGCATGGATTGCCCGCAAGGGCCGCGACACCATCTTAGCGGGTGTCTGTCGCAAGTCTGTGCGTTGTTGTGATTATTTTTGTTCGTACTGCGGACGTCGTATAAGATATATTATGTAACATCTTTCACGCAACTCTTTTTCTGCATTACTGACAATCGATGTCATTCCCACGAAAGCGGGAATCTCGATCTCCCCACCCCGAATGCAGCCAGGGCCTCTCTAGAACTGCAGCGTCCCTTCGTCAATGCCGCTCTCCTGCAAGAACGCCTTGAGCCCCCCGATGAGACGCGCCTCGAGCTGGCGTACCCGCTCCTTTGTGATGCCATATTCCTCGGCGATCTCCTTGAGCGTGAGCGGAAGTTCCGCCATGAGCCGCTCCTCGAAGATCTTCAGGTCGCGCTCGTTCAAGCCCCCGGCGAACTCCTTAAACTTCTGTGCCAGCAGATCACGCGTCTCTTCCCGAGCGACGTGCTCATCCGGCTGGGCATCATCGACCGGCAGGAAATCCTCTAGTAGCGCTTCGCCATCGCCGGAGCCGACCGGGGCGTGCATCGAATATTCCGGCGTGGTCAGACGATGCTCCATGTCGATGACCTTCTTTTCATCGACGCCGAGCCGCCGAGAAAGCTCACTCGACGTCGCATAATATCCCATCTTCTCGATCCGCTCTTTTTCGCGCATCAAATTGTAGAAGAGCTTCTTCTGCTCCTTGGTCGTCCCCAGCTTGATGAGACGAAAGTTCTCGAGGATGTACTTGAGAATAAAGGACCGAATCCACCAGGAGGCGTAATGGCCGAGGCGCGCGCCCCCCTCCGTGCTGAAGTGGGCCACGGCCTGCATCAGGCCGACGTTCCCCTCCTGGATGAGGTCCAAGACGTTGTGGTAGGCGTTGCGATACTCCATGGCGATCTTGGCCACGAGTCGCAGGTGCGTGGTCACGAGTTTCTTGGCCGCCTCGATGTCACCTTCCTCATGATAGCGGCGCGCAAGTTCCACCTCTTCCTCAGGGGTGAGCATCGGATAGGCATGCACCTCCTGGAGGTATCGCTGCAACGGATCGGTGACGGCAATAGCACCGTTTTTCGACCCTTTCTTGATAAGTTTCTTTTCAACCATTGGTTTCACTTTTTCCGTCGTCATTCCCGGGCAACTACATCGAGATCCCCGTTTTCACGGAGATGACAATGCAAGGGGTGTCATTCCCGCGAACGCGGGAATCTCGACCTACCCATTCGGACACGTCAGATTATACATATCCCGTCCATCGCGAATCGTGCGAACCACCCTGCCCTGCACCGTCCATCCCGCGAAGGGCGTGTTGCGCGCCTTCGAGGCAAAGGCCTCCGGGTCGATGGTCCAACTCTGCTTCGGATCGACGATCGTCACATCCGCGCTCGCGCCCACGTCGAGCGTTCCGCCCGTGCCCGGAAGGACACGCGCCGGGCCCGCGGTGAAGAGTTCGATCAGGCGCGCAAGCGTGATGATTCCCCTTTCCACCAGTCGGTCATGACAGACGGCAAAGGCGGTCTCCATGCCGATGACGCCAAAGGCCGCGCTGGCCAGATCCTTCTTCTCATCCGCCGCATGCGGGGCGTGATCCGTGGCGATCGCATCGACCGTGCCGTCGATAAGACCCGCAATGAGCGCCTCGACATCGGCGCTCGTGCGCAGCGGCGGCTTCATCTTTCCCATCGCGCCCAGGCGGTCGAGATCATCCTCGGTCAGCAACAGATGGTGCGGCGTGACCTCACAGGTGACCGCAACGCCGGCGGCCTTGGCCGCGCGTACCGCCGCGATCCCCTCGGCCGTGCTCACGTGCGCCAGGTGCATGCGCGCGCCGGTCTCCTGCGCCAGGGCGATATCGCGCACGATCATGTCGTTCTCCCACGCCCGCGGAATGCCCGCAAACCCCAGCCGGGCGGCATGCGCGCCATCGTTCACGATGCCATCGACCCCAGCGGGTTTGGCCTCGGAGTGGCTCATGACGACCAGCCCGAGCACCTTCGCCAACATCAGGGCCTCGCACATGAGCAGATCGCTCTGAACGCCCATACCGTCATCGGAGAGCGCCCTCACGCCTTCACGCGCCATCGCCTCGATCTCGGAGAGCGCCCCTCCGGCAAGCCCCTGGCTGATCGCCCCCACGGGGATCACGCGCGTCAGGTTCACCTCATGCGCGCGATTGCAGATGCTGCGCACGATCTCGGCGCTGTCACAGGCGGGCTTGGTGTTGGGCATGCAACACATCGTCGTATACCCACCGGCCGCCGCCGCGCGCGAACCCGTCTCGATATCTTCCTTATACTCAAATCCCGGCTCACGCAGATGGACATGCAGATCGATAAACCCGGGTGTCACGATACAGCCGGTCGCGTCGATGATCTCATCGCCGGAATCCGGCTCGCGCTCGCTCACCTCGGCAATGCGCCCCGCCTCGATGAAGAGATTGCGCACGTCATCCAGCTTGCCTGCCGGATCGACGAGGTTTCCGTTGCAGATTGCGCGCACGCCCTACCCTCCGAACGGTTCGGTGATGTCGCGATGCACGCCAAAGATGCGCGCGATGAGCGCCACGCGCGTCCACATGCCGTTGCGCTCCTGGCGCCAGTACTTCGCCCGCGGATCGGCATCGACGCGCACGTCGATCTCCTGCCGCCGCGGCAACGGATGCATGATGACCGCATCTTTTTTCAATCGTTCGAGGTGATCGAAGGTGAGGCTGAAGCGCGAGTAGTCGATTGCCTTGGACTCCCCCTTCGCATCGTGCTCGTCCTGGATGCGCGTCATATAGATGGCATCCGCCTCGGGCAGCACATCCTCGAACGCGTCCGTCTCCTGAAAGGGAACGCTGTGCTCGGTGAGATAGCTGCGCAGGTCATCGGCAATCTTGAGCTGCTCGGGCGAGACGAAGACGATCTCCACGCCTTCAAAGTGTCGCATGAGGCGCGCGAGCGATCGCACGGTGCGACCGCGCAGGACATCGCCCACCATCGCCACGCGTTTGCCCTCGAGACCGCCCACCTTCTTGAAGGAGCGCCGGAGCGTGTAGACGTCGAGCAGCGCCTGCGTGGGATGTTCGTCCTTTCCGGAACCGCCGCTGATCACCGGCACGCGTCGCGGCGTGCTGTCGAGCAGCCCCGCGATGCGTTCGGCCAAGCCTGCCGTCTGCGAGCGCATGATGATCAGATCGACATAGCTCGAAAAGGTGCGGATGGCGTCCTCGGGCGTCTCCCCTTTCATCTCGGATGAGGTGTTGGAATCGCGAATCTCGGAGGTGGCGATGCCCAAGATCTGACAGGCGTTGATGAAGGAGAGAAAGGTGCGGGTCGACGGTTGCGTGAAGTAGAGCATGGCGCGCCGGTCGGACATGAGCGTGCGCAGATAATCGCGGCCGCGTTTGCTGCGCGCGACCTGCCGCAGGCGGTTGGTGACCTCATAGATTTCGTCGAGCATCGGGCGGTCGAACTGGTCGGATCGCAGGACATGATAGAGTTCGCTGGACATCGTCACCCCTTCACCAGGACTTCGTTGACACCATCGGTCTCTTGGAAGCGCACCTTGACGTTCTGCGTGGCCGTCGTGGTGACGGCCTTGGCGACATAGTCGGCCTGGATCGGCAGCTCGCGCCAGCCGCGATCGACCATCACCATGAGGCGGATGAACTTCGGCCGGCCGTGATCGACGAGCGCGTCCATGGCGGCACGAATGGTGCGACCGGTGTAGAGCACGTCGTCGACGAGGATGATTCCCTTACCCGCGATGGAAAACGGCAGCTGCGGCGGCTTGACGATGGGCTTGTCGCTCACTTCAGAAAGGTCATCGCGATAGAGGTTGATGTCGAGGCAGCCGACATCGATCGGCTTGTGCTGGATGATCTCGATCTTCTTGGCCAGCCAGTCGGCCAGCGGCACGCCGCGTGTGCGAATGCCCACGAGCGCCACATTCTCCGTGCCGTCACTGATGACCTTCTTGGCCACGTCGATGAGCGCCGCATCCATGTCGGCCTGGGTGAGCAAAACCGGGGGGTTGGCTGTGGACATGATGGGCTCCTTGAAAAATGCCCCCCGTTTGCATTCGGGAGGCCTTGGGCTCGCGCGTACACCGCATTTCCGGGTCAGGCCCCGTCATCGAGCGGCCCCCTTCTAGCTCGCCCATCCCTCGCAAGTCAATGAAAGAATTCAGGGTTTTGTGGAAAGGACTCTAAAGAACGTACACAATACTCCGCCGTATCCGGACTAGAAGAACAATCCCCACGGAATGAAGCGACAGAAGTAGGGTTCAAATGCGTTCCGTGCAGCCGATTTTATCGACCGCTTGTTTTCGTAAAGGATCCCACCAGAAAATGGAGCCTTACGCAGGTTGAGCCAATCAAAGATTGAGCGCATGATTCCCCGTTTGACCCCATCATCGAGGCCCTCCGCTATCCAGATAAGACTTATCAGTTTGTAGGCGTAGTGATAGGCACACTGATCCATCTGCATCACTGAAACCAATGAGATGAGTCGTTCGTCTTTCGCAAAATAGAGATGCTCGCTCTCTTGAGCGAACGAATGATAAAGTCGAGCATCATGACCCATGAGCGCCTTGACCCGAGCATCGCGTTCAACAAAACGTCTGTCCTCCGGAAATAATTTCAGAATCTGATCATGATACGGAGCATGATACCCCTCGCGCATTTCAAGACCATAATCCGTGCAAGGCACCGATTTTTCATTAAACACAAATGGACTGTTCTTGATCATGCTTATCTTGACATACCCATGGTCATCATTTCGCATGAGTTCATCGTTCAGAGACAAGGGCCTATTTGCAAAGAAGCTGATGATCTTTTGTTTTTCCCGCCCTTCCTGAAGATTTCGAAAGAAACGAACCGATTCCGCCGTGATCACATCATCGGGAACCGTCGTAAATATCCGAAACGCCTCATCCCCCTCATACCATACACACGGCTCTAGCTCGATCCGAGCCGGCGACAAAAGAGATTCGAAAAACGCGTCTTCGTATCCATCGGGCAGCGCATCACATTGTATCGATTCTAGATTCATCGAGATATCTCCTCATCGTTGTGCACGCGCTAAATCATCCGAGATACAGTCCCCTCGTCGATCGGCTTAGGGATAACGGAATCGGCGCCCGCCTCCTTGGCGCGGCGACGGATCTCTTCGTCGTCGTGAAAACCGGTACAGAGATGGACATTTCGCACGCCCTTGCCCTTGAGATAGGCCACCAGGTCCACACCGTTGAGGGCATACCCTTCGTAGTTGTAATCGACGATCGCGGTGTCGATCCCGGCATAATCGATATCGCTTCGCGCCTGCACCTCTTCGGCGCTCCCGGCCGAACAGATGATCGAGCCTCCTTGGGCGTCGACGATGCGCTTCCACTGTCGGCGGATATCCGCATCGTCATCGGCGATGAGGATGTTCTTCTGGCTCACATTGATGCTCACCACATCGGCCCTCGTCGTGACGCGATCGTCCCGCTCCCGGCCCGATACGACACAGTTCGGGATATGAATCGTGAACGTCGTCCCCTTCCCTACCTCGCTGGCCACCGCAATCGTCCCTCCATGTGCCTCGACCACCTGCTTACAATACGCCAGCCCAAGCCCGGTGCCGTGTTTTTTCCCATACGTAAAGTACTGATCAAATACTTTATCCATGTGACTTGCTTCAATCCCTCGTCCGTTATCCATAATACGAAGGGAGAGATGCCCATCATCACGCACGCGCGTATCGATATGAACAGTCCCTCCTTCAGCATCGACAGCGGACAATGCATTATCAATGATATTTACGAGCACCCTTTCCATTTTACCGTGATCCAGACGGACAGATGCCTCCATATCATCATACGCACAATTGATGATATTACTCTTCCTCGAGGCGTTTACATCGGATATCACGCAGCCTATCAGCGATCCAATCCTGACACTTGTATGAGAAATATGTGTAGCCTTTGAATAATCGAGAATCTGCCCTGCCATGCTCACTATTCTTTCAACACTCCTTCTCGCCGACGCGACAAACTCTTCCTCTACGGGAGAATTCGTTTCAGACGCATATTGAACAAACGCCTTGAGAACAGATATCGGACTTCGGATATCATGAGCCACATGCGCTCCAAGTTGCTGCATATGCATCTCCGACTGCCTCTTCACACGCTCCATTTCGAGCTGTCCTCGAAACGTCGTCTCATATACCTCGCGCAATTCCACCGGAATCGCCCTAATCTCATCGTCGCAATGCTCCGCATGAGCATTCCCTCTGACGAACCTCCCCATAAGCGACGAATAATGTGCAATACGCTCCGCCAGTATCTCGCCCGCATAGACCGCAGCGATGCTCCCAATTGTTATTCCCAGCGAAATCATTTTGACAGCAGAAAAATGGAACCGGTGAATAATGGCCATACCGAGGACAAAGAAGGTAATAACTGCAAACACGATTACTCTCATTTGTGGAATAATGCTGTCATCATCAGCATCAGCTTCCAACGATTCCGATTGAAACCATATCGCGGACATCACACAGAGAAAAACACCGAATGACCAGAAATATTCGTAATATCCAAAGTGATATTCTGCCCCTTGCATCAATTCTGTCCCCAAGGACCAGTTGACGATAATCAGCGTCATGCCGCCGATACAGAAGACCGCCCATCGTACTCCCCTGTTGACAAGAAGGTTGATGATACAGGTAACAATAAAGATGAACGACGTTATCGTGTTGAGCAATAACCCAAAGTCGCGAAGACTGTAATTGTTCGCCTGGAATGTAGCATGGGCACAATGAAGAAACACTGGAATGGTCAGGGCAACAGGGATAAAAACAAATGGCGTCTTGATCGACTTTTTAAAGATGCGTGGATCATGCAGAATAATGGCCACCGCCCCCATCAAATAGGACAGCGTATAAGGAACGGTCACAAGGAGAAACGAAGCGACCGTCTTATTGGAATAGTGGTGCAGATAATACCGATAACAATAAAAACCATCCGCCATGCCGAGGAAACAAAAGAAAGGAGCAAGGGAAACGATCGCATTTCGCTTGCTGTTCGTGAAGCCTTTTCGATGCAATGAGAAAAAGAGAAAGGCTGATGTGAAGAGGGAGAATACAACCTCCGCTCCACAGAGGATTGATCCCGCTTGAAACCGACCCAAAAAAAGGAACTCTTCACAGATGATGAGGGCCAGCAGAATGACCGTAGCGCCAATTACACTTCCCGCATAAAGAAAGAGGGGTTTCCGATTTTGGATATGCTTCATGATCATCATAGGAGGCCGACCTTTATTTCGCGCAATCGATCATATCTAAGCAAGAAATGTTCCAAATGGGAGAAGAACCGAAAACTGCCTGATTTATCGCGAGAATTCGAGATTTGTTGCGTGATTTTTTCGTGGAAATTGTTCCGATTTTCGAACGGCGTGTTCGGCCCCATGAACACCAATTCGGAACACAGAACAACCAAAACCGCCTTCCCCGCCCCGCCCCTCAGACGGAGTAAACTTTCTCCCTGAGACAGAGCAGATGTTCTGCCTGCCCATTTCGCTCACGGTGCCGCCATTTGCTGCAGCTGTAGCATTTTGCGGCAGCGATGATCCGCTAACCCCCTGTTTTTCCGTTGATTCAACATGGCATGCGAATTGCTACGCTTGAGGGCATGGCCTATCACCCCCGATGTGAAATCATCTTCGACGGCGCTGCCTTTCATGTCACCTGGCAGTGCCACAACCAGGACTGGCTTCTCAAGTGGGACTGGGCCAAACAGATCTACTATGACCTGCTGGTGAAGTATAAGGACCGATATGGCGTACAGTTTCACGCCTACAGCTTCATGGACAACCATCCGCATCTGATCGGCACGCTAGCCGATCGGGAGCAGTTCTCCCGCCTCTTTCAGACCGTTCACAGCCAATTCGCACGCCAGGTCAACAAGCGCCTCGGACGGCGCGGGCAGGTGGTCATGGATCGGTTCAAATCCCCTCGCATCAAATCGGACGAGCACATGCTTACGGCCATGGCCTATGTCGACTTAAACTCGCATCGGGCAAAGAAGGTGAAGCATCCGAGAAAATACCGCTGGTCGTCATATGCGTATTACGCCCACGGAAAGCCCGACAAGCTCATCACGCCGTCGCCATCGTATCTGGCGCTGGGGCGCACGGCAGCGCAGCGGCAGCAGGAATATCGAGGGATCGTCGAGGCCATGATGTTTCAGCGTCGGCGCATGAACATCTCGCACACGCCGTTCATCGGCGATCCGGACTGGGTGCTGGCCCAGTATCGAGAGCTCTGTCAACGCATGGGGCGTACGGTGACCGACTTCATGGCCTCGCGTATCACGCGACCACCGCCACAGGCCTCGCCCGTTTCTGTAGCCGCCCACATCCGATGAACGAACCCGCTTCCTCTCCTGTGAAGCACGACGGGGGTGTGCGCAAAGCACGCACCGCTGTTCATTGTCGGCGTGAGGATCCCCCGCCAACACCCATTTTTGCTCGAATCTAGCTGATTTCAGATCAATACATGGAATTCACGAAGAAATCATACCTCTCGCAGCCGCGCATCCCAAAATTTGCTTCGTCTGACGGCAGGGGCGATATTGGTGCTGGAATTTACTTCGTCTGATGCGGGGGGAACGAGGCTATACGTCTGCACCTCATATTGCACTACTTCCGTCATGCGCTTTGCCATGTACGGAGGCCCGATGATTTGGTAGATTCGTTCAAAAGGGGGATGTCATGTTATCAACCATTGATATGAGGGCCATATGGCAAGGGCTGGACAGGATCTGGGACTTTAAGCTCTGGACCGTTCGCACGGATCCGATAACGGCGGGAAAGGTCATAACCGCCTTCATCATCCTCATCGTCGGCTTTATTATCGCGAGCATCGTCAGGCGAGTCATCAAAAGGCAACTCGCCTCAAGCCAGCGAATAAATCCGCAGGGCATCGGGGTCATCGCGAGGATCGTCTCCCTCTTCATCGTCATCACGGCATTTTTTCTCGCGATGAGGACCATCGAACTTCCGCTCACCACATTTGCATTCCTCGGCGGCGGACTTGCAGTGGGCCTTGGCTTTGGGTGCAAGAACCTCATCAGTAACATCATCGGCGGCTTCATCCTGATGGCGGAGAGACCGATCCGCGTGAACGACGTCATAGAGGTCAAGGGGTCGACTGGCATCGTCGAGGATATCGGCATCCGCAGCACCAGGCTCATGACGGCAAACAATATGCACGTCCTCTTTCCCAACAGCGAACTCCTCGAAAACAAGATCACCAATTGGACGCTCAATGACGATGTCATCCTCACCAAGATCGATGTGGGAATCACCTATGCGTCCGATATCGAGAAGGCTTCAACGCTCATGGTACATGCGGCGATGGCCTGTGAAGATACGCTGGAAAAACCGACCCCCTTCACCCTCTTCTGGAAGTATGGCGAGAGCAAACTGGAATTTCAGCTTTATTTTGCCCACCAGGCAAAGACCAGGGTGCAGCGATGGAAACACGAGAGCGAAGTCAGATGCCGCGTCAATGAAGCCCTGAGACAAGCTGGCGTGGTCATCGCCTTCCCGCAGATGGACGTCCATCTCGACCCACAGGCGACACAAACACTTCCGACATGAGAATGAGCGGACAAAAACCAGGGGCATGAACCCTTGTGCCCATCGCACAAAGGGATCATGCCCCTGATCATTTGCACTGAAGCGAAACCGTTCTATTTCACGTTGATAAAGGGCACAGCGCCGCCGCCGGTGTACTGGGGCAGAACGCCATTCCACTTCTCGATCGCCTTGATCTGCGCCTCGACCTTTCTGAGTTCGATCAACTGATCCGAAACCGCCTCGCGCTGAAGCCGCAGCGATTCCGCCTCGGCGCCCGCGCGCTCGATCACCTGGATGGCCTCCTTCTTGACGCGTTCGACGTCCTTCTCGGCCTTCTTCGCCATCTGTTCCGCAATCTGTTTGTCCTCGACCGACTTCAGGAAGTCCGGTGTAAATTCGAAATTCGTGATGGACAGATCGGTGACGATAATCTGCTTCTCTTCCAAACGCGATTTGACGACCTGATCCATTTCCCGCGTGACATCCGCTCGGTTCGAAATGATTTTTTCCGCTGAATATTTGGCGGTAATAGACTTCACCGCCTCCTGGGTGATGGGATCGATGACCGTCTTCACATAGTCCGGACCGAGGTTTCGATAAATCGAGACGACCGTCCCCTTTTCGATGCGATGGTTGACCACCATATCGACGACGATCGTCTGCATGTCATTGCTGAACGCCGATGTCTCGATGTCGGCGCGTTGGATGCGAATGCTGAAGCGATCGATCTTCTCGACAAAGGGAATTTTGAAGTAGAGACCCTCTGAATAGGAATCGACGATCTTGCCCAATCGAACTTTGATGCCCACCTCACCCGGTTGAATCGTAAAGAAGCCGTCGGCGAGAACGAACAGCGCGATCAGCCCAACCAAAACAAGCGGAAGAAATTTCTTATACTTCTTGATGTAGATGGCAATATCCTGTTCGTATTCACTGACCATTGAAAAACTCCTTTTTGAAGTGGGGTGAACGAGCGTCCTATATCATTTTGAGGCCTTCGTATAGGCAATTTTCACCACTCGCAGATGACCGTACATCAACGCTTGAGCACGCGCGCCGGCTCACTTCCCCTTGCGATGCCATCTCAATGAATATAGTGTCACAGATCATCACTTTTGGAGTCGCCTGTGATCCCCTGGAAAACGATCGATCGCGCACAAATGCCGGATAACGCAGGAGAGATCAGCCTCCACCGGCGAGGCGATGCCTATTCGATCCGTGTGGATGGGCTCGAGCTCATGAACAGCTCCTCCCATGAATCTGAGGATGCCCTCGGCAGGCTTGCATGCAAGCGAGTCGCCGGGCGTCCTGAGCCCTGCGTGCTGATCGGAGGATTGGGGCTGGGGTTCACCCTGGCCGCAGCGCTGTGCGAACTCCCCTGCCCCGCGCAGGTTCTGGTTGCCGAGCTCGTCCCGGCGGTGGTGGCGTGGAATCGAGAACACCTTGGCCATCTGGCCGGACATCCGATTCGGGATGAACGGGTCAGCATCCGTGAGGCCGACGTCGCTGAAATCATCAGAAATGAGCGCGCCGCATTCGACGCCATCCTACTGGATGTCGATAACGGCCCTGACGGGCTAACGCACAGGGGAAACGACTGGCTCTACTCCGACGATGGACTCCGGGCATCGCACGCCGCCCTTCAAGAGACGGGCGTGTTGGCCGTCTGGTCGGCCACACCGGATGCGACCTTCACCAAAGCCCTGCGCCAATCCGGATTTGAAGTGGAAGAAGTTCGGGTCCGATCACAAGGTCGCCAGAGCGCGGCCCGCCATACGATCTGGATCGCGGAAAAAGGATGACAGGCATCAGGGATTGATTCGTCTGGCACTATTATAAACCCCCGAACTCACTAAGGAATGACAACCCTTCCGTGAGAGAAACACGTGCCCAAATAACGCGAAACATTTAAGAGGTTCTGCCGATAATAAGAGTAAGGGGCGGTTTTAATGATGGAGCATATATGCCTGTTCCGCTGCTCGCATACGCGCTTGGCCTTGCCTCTATCGCATTGTTGAATGCATGCACTTCCGGAACAAGACCCCAGAAAAAAGAGAGTGATTCCTGCGATCCGCTTCAAAGGAATAGAAATACAGATGATGATAGGGATCGCTTTACAAACCTATCCGCTGAGACGACTGCAAAAAACAATTCCATACTCTGGGAAATGCTTGAAGAGGTTCGCCCGGAAAAAAGCCTCGCCGCGTTGAGTGACATCAATCAAATAGTTCAGAGCCTTCCGACACTCGATAACACGAATGATAGCGTAAGAATGACGAGGGACCTGGACCAGATCCTCACCGATGGAAGGTACAAAAGTTGTCATGACAATGCCATAGCCTTTGCTGGACTCGCACGAGCGAGCGGATTTCCTTCCATATTCGTGGAAGGCATAGACAAGAGCTTCCTTACTGAAGGTGGTGACTATGCAGGACATGCCTTCCTGGAGATATTCGTCGAGGAGCACCCTGACGGCATAGGCAGATGGATCCTCGTGGACCCCACGCCAGGGCTTTATTACAACCGATCAACGGACCCTGGAGAATGTCTGCCGGGCACTCAAGAAGACTCGGGGGAAGAACGGATCCGAACGTGTGATCGCATCAACATGTATGAAGTTGAAAGCCTATGGGATAGTGTAGGATTTGGGATGGATCCACTCTACCAGTGTTACAGAATTTATCTCAACGATTTCCAGTCGGAGCATAACCCTGAAGAGATTCTTTTCCATCCTATTCCATTGTGAACAAGAGAAGACCACCAGATAGGGGATTCTTTCCGCCAAATGACAGGATCATCATTCAATCCATCTTCCGAATTCGTGCCAGCGGATGCCGCCGTGATCTTTGTCGAGCGGCAGCCAGACGAACATCGCCTTCCCCTTGACGTTCTCCGCAGGCACAAACCCCCACTCGCGGCTGTCGGCGGAGTTATCGCGGTTGTCCCCCATGACGAAGTAGTGATCCGGCGGGACGACGATATCGTAGGTCGGGCGTTCCAGGAAATTCTCATACTGAACGAGATGATCGATCTTCCCCACCTTCTCTTCAGAGAATTCGAAGTCGCGCCATCCGCGCTCGAAGGGAATGGTCTTCACCGTGCCGTTGTGCACTTCGAGGCGTTTGCGATCGTTCGGATAGGCCTTCACCGAGAGCTGTCGTTTAGGCAACTCCTCGCCATTGACCCAGACGCCTTCTCCCTCGATGTGGATCTGATCGCCCGGTTTTCCGATGACGCGCTTGATGAAATCCTTGGACTCGTCCTCGGGAAAGATGAAGACGATCACATCCCCGCGCTCCGGTCCGTCGAATTCGATGATGTGTCTCTTCGTCAGCGGAACGCGCAGGCCGTAGGCGAACTTGTTGACGAAGATATGATCGCCGATCGAGAGCGTGGGCAGCATCGAACCGGACGGAATTTTGAACGCCTCGATCACGAACGCCCGAATGATGAGGGCCACGATGATCGCCAGCCCCAACGACTCGACATATTCGCGGAAGGTGCTCTTTTTCTTCTTTTTGACCGTCTTCTCGGTGACATCAGCCATGAAGATGCTCCTCTATTCCGATCGAGATCCTTCGACTCTGGTCCTTCGGACCTCCGCTCAGGATGACAAATAACAAGGGATCCCTCCACTACGCCCAATTCTGGGCTCCGGTCGGGATGACAACCTTTGGACTCACCTGACCTTGAGAACACTCAAGAACGCTTCCTGGGGGATGTCGACGGAGCCGACGCGCTTCATGCGCTTCTTTCCTTCTTTCTGCTTCTCCAGGAGTTTGCGTTTGCGCGTGATATCGCCCCCATAACATTTGGCCGTCACGTCCTTGCGCATCGCCTTGACCGTCTCGCGTGCGACGATCCGCCCGCCGATTGCCGCCTGAATGGCGACGTCATACATCTGCCGCGGAATGAGGCCGCGCAGCTTCTGCACGAGCTCGCGCCCCTTGTACGGAGCATCCTCTCGATGCACGATGGTCGAGAGCGCGTCGACCGGATCGCCGTTGATGAGCACCGTCAGTTTGAGGAGCTTGGCCTTGCGATAGCCGATGATCTCGTAGTCGAGCGAGGCGTATCCACGCGAGACGGATTTGAGCTTGTCGAAGAAGTCGAACATCATCTCCGAAAAGGGCATGTGATATTCAATGAGCACACGATCGGTGCCAAAATATTCCATATGCACCTGCTCGCCGCGCCGATCCTGACAGACCTGCATGATGCCCCCGAGCGTGTCGGTCGGACAGAGCACCTTCGCGCGCGCATACGGTTCACGCACCTCTTCGATCTTCTGCGGCTCGGGCAGGCGCGCGGGGTTGTCGATCTGCACAACCTGGCCGTCGGTCTGAAGGACCTCGTAGACCACCGTCGGCGCGGTGGAGACGAGGGTCAGATCGTATTCGCGCTCCAAGCGCTCTTGCACGATCTCGAGATGCAGCGATCCCAAAAACCCGGCGCGGAAGCCGAACCCGAGCGCGGTGGAACTCTCGGGCTCGAAGCGAAAGGCCGCGTCGTTGAGCCGTAGTTTCTCCATGGCATCGCGCAACTCGTCGTACTGCCCGGGATCGGTCGGATAGAGACCGGCAAAGACCATCGGCTTCACGTCCTTAAAACCCGCCAGCGGCGTGGTGGCGGGATTCTCTTCCGAGGTGATCGTGTCGCCCACGCGGGCGTCGGCGATCGTCTTGATGTTCGCAATGACCGTGCCCACATCCCCTGCATCGAGGCGCGCGACATCGCGGCGAAAGGGATCGGCGACGGAGAGGCGCTGCACCTCGAAGAGGCGGTCGGCGTGCATGAGCCGAATCTTCATCCCGGTTTCGATCGTGCCGTCCACGACGCGAACGAGGGCGACCGCGCCCATATAGCTGTCGAACCAGCTGTCGAAGATGAGGGCGCGCGGCCTTGCTGTGGGATCTCCGCTTGGCGCCGGCAACCGTGCGACGATCGCTTCGAGAACATCTTCAATCCCTACGCCCGTCTTTGCCGAGATGGGGATGGCCACCTCTCCGGGAAGCGCCAGGATATCCTCGCACTGGGCGCGAACCGCATCGACATCGGCGCTGGGCAGATCGATCTTGTTGATGACGGGAACGATCTCGAGGTTGTTGTTCATCGCCAGCAACGCATTGGCGAGCGTCTGTGCCTGCACGCCCTGGGTCGCATCGATGACGAGCAGCGCGCCGTCACAGGCGGCCAACGACCGGCTCACCTCGTAGTGAAAATCGACGTGTCCCGGCGTGTCGATCAAATTGAGTTCGTAGGTCACTCCATCTTTGGCGCGATAGTTCAGGCGCACGCTCTGCGCCTTGATCGTGATGCCGCGCTCGCGCTCGAGATCCATGGTGTCGAGAAACTGCTCGCGATGTTCGCGCGAAGTCAGCGCACCGGTCACCTCGAGCAGACGATCGGCGAGCGTCGACTTGCCATGATCGATATGCGCGATGATACAGAAATTTCGGATGTGCGATTGCATCTGGTGGAACGGTGACTGGTGACCGGTGACTGGTGATTGGCTTCGATCTTACTCATCACAAATCACAAATCACCAATCACTGCATCAGAGGTTATTGTTCGTTCAGTACCACCAGCGCTTCGACGTTTTCACGCGTCTGCAACTCCTTGAGATAACGAGCCGCATCGTTGCGCGTCTCGAACCCGCCGATGCGCACGCGATACCAACGACCGCGATCGGGGATATCGGCGATCATCATGTAGGCGGGAAAGCCCTTCCCCTTCCAGCGTTCCACGACGGTGGTCGCCTCCCCCATCTGCGGATAGGAACCGACCTGCACCGAATAGCGCGCGTTCTCGACCGATTTGACGCGCACCACGCCGGCATCCTGTTGCGCCGTACGCGCCGGGGGCGGCGTCTCCTGAACGGGCGCGCGCTCTCCCACCACCTGTGGTTCGAAGCCGTCATCGGCCCTGGATGCCGCACGCGTGCCCGGATCCTTCGGCACGACGGGAGGAGCCTCGGCTTCGCGGTTTCGCCCCACCACCTCGGGCATGCGCTCCGGCTTCTCCCCGCGGGCATCGTGGATCATCGACCGAATGCGCTCCTTGAGCTCCGGAGTCTTGGCCTTGGCGATGAGTTCTCCAGCCATGCGGCGCACTTCGGGATCGGAGGTGGTCATCACCCCGGCCTCGCCCTCGTCTCCTTCGATCTCCATCCCCTCGACGACCGTGACATCCGACTTCAGGCCCAGAAACTCCTGTCCATAGCGAGCACCCAGATAGAAGACGAAAAAGAGGGTGAAGACCTCGAGGATCAAGAGCGCAAAGAATTGCCCGAAGGTGAAACGGCAGAAAAACCCGTCCCCCTCTTCGCGACGTCTCGAATTGCGCATGTAGTCAGCCATGTTTTCTCGTGAACGGTAAACCGTGAACAAATGCTGTTTTACCGCTTACTGTTCACCGTTCACTGTTCACCGTCTTCCCGGGCCATCTCCTCGGGTGCGGAAATGCCCAGTATTCTCAATGCGTTTTGTAACACACGCTGTACATTTTTCAAGAGATAGAGCTTGGCCTCTGAACGAGCGACGTCGCCGGAGACCACCCGATAGCGATCGTCGTCGCGCCCTCGGCTGTAGTAGGACTGAAACTGCCGCGCGAGCTCCAGGAGATAGAAGGCCAGTTTGTGTGGCTCGAGCGCCTCGGCGCACTCGGCGATGACCTCCGGATAGGTGCCCAGCATCCGGGCCAGGGCGGCCTCCTCGGGCATGTCGAGATGGGCCGTATCCACCGCGCGGACGTCGGCCGCCCGCAAACCGCGCTGGGCCGCTTTGCGAAAGATGCTGCAGATGCGAGCATGGGCATATTGGATGTAAAAGACGGGATTATCCGGCGTCTGACGCTTGGCCAACTCCAGGTCAAAATCGAGCTGGGCATTGTGTGAACGCATCAGGAAAAAATAGCGACAGACGTCGCGCCCGACCTGCTCACGCACATCGGCGAGCGTCTCGTAGGTGGCCGCGCGCGTCGACATGGAGACGGACTCGCCGCCGCGCTTTAAGTTCACCAGCTGAATGAGCACGGCATCGAAGCTCTCGGGCGCATGCCCCATCGCCTGCACCGCCGCCTTCATGCGGGCGACATACCCGCCATGATCGGCCCCCCAAATATCGATGATGCGCTCGAAGCCGCGATCGTATTTGTTCTTGTGATAAGCGATATCGGCCGCAAAGTAGGTGAGGAGCCCATCGCTCTTGCGCAGCACCCGGTCCTTGTCATCGCCAAAGTCGGTCGTGCGAAACCAGAGGGCCCCGTCGAGCTCGAAGATAAAGCCAAGCTCGCGCAGCCAGAGGATCGTCCGCTCCACCGCGGTATCGGTGTGGAGGTTCTCTTCGTGAAAATAGGTGTCGTGCACGACCCCTGTGGCGGCCAAGTCCTCCTTGATCTCCGCCAGGATGCGCGTGCCGGCGACCTCGCCACAGAATGTGATGGCCTCGGCCTCATCCATCTCCGCCAGCTGCCATCCGTCCCGCTCCTTCAGATCGCGCGCCACATCGATGATGTAGTCGCCCTGATAGCACTCCTGCGGAAAGGCGACCGATTTTCCCTCAAGCTCCTGCAGGCGCAGCCAGACCGAGCGCCCCAACGTCTGGATCTGGTTGCCCGTATCGTTGACGTAATACTCGCGGGTCACCTGAAAACCCGCTGCCGCCAACACCGACGCCAGCGCATCGCCATAGACCGCACCACGACCATGACCGATATGAAGCGGCCCGGTCGGGTTGGCGCTGACGAATTCCACCTGCACGCGCCGCCCGCCTCCCGTATCCGATTCGCCGAAATGCTCGCCCTGGCGCTCGATTTCCGCCAAGACCGACCAATACGCGGTCGGATTGATGGTGAGGTTGATGAATCCCGGCCCGGCGATCTCGGCCTTTGCCACGAGCTGCTGCTCATCCTTGAAGTGAGCGACGATCGCCTCAGCCAGATCGCGCGGCTTCATTTCGGCCTGCTTGGCATACATCATCGCCACATTGCAGGAGAGATCGCCATGGGACTCGATGCGGGGTTTGGCCAACTCGATCACCGGATGACCCTCGATGGATCGATCGCTCTCGGTCAGAACGCGCCCAAAAGCATCTCGAATCATCGCTTCAATATGCCGTTTAATCATCGTTCTCCTTCACCCTCTCACATCAAACACTTTTAATGTATTCCTTGAATGACATACAAGGATCACCCTCCAACTGCCTGACCTTTCGAGGAAAATCAAGCATTCCTCGTCCCCTATCGTCCCTTTCCTCGGGGGCCGACGATAACGCTCTTGAGCCCATCCGGATGGAGATACTTCCGCGCCACCCGGTACACATCCTGGCGAGTCACCCGGGCGATTTCGTCCCGATAGACCTTCCAGTAATCCTCAGGATAGCCATAGTAGAAATAGGTCGCCTGATGATTGGCAACCTTGAAGGCACTGTCGAAGGCAAAGACCATGCTGGCCAGCTGCGATTGTTTGGCGAGTGCGAGTTCTTCGTCGGAAACCTTCTCCTCGGTGAGTCGCTCGATGTGCTCACGCACCAGCCCCACGACCTTGTCGATCTGAGCAGCGGTGGTGGTGACACCGACCGTGAAAAGTCCATAATCGGTTCCCGGATGAAGCGCGCTGAAGATGCTGTAGGCCAGCCCCCGTTTCGTGCGAATATCCTCCATGAGGCGACTCTTGAATCCTCCACCGCCGAGGATATCGACCGCAATGAGGAGTGCAAACTTGTCCGGATTATGCCGCTTGATCCCGAGATGGCCTATGCGAATGAAGCCCTGAGAGATCGAGCGCACGATCCGCTCGGTCTCGGCCTCGAAGACGAGTTCCACCGGCGTGATCTCGGGCTGTACCACCGCTCCGCCTGGCGCCCCCGCCGTGCGCTCGCGAATGAGCGCGATGAAGGCATCCGCATCGAAATTTCCAGCGGCCGCTAGTATCATGTTGTCGGTGCGATAGAACCGCTCATGAAAAGCCCTCAGATCCTCGCGACGAATACGCTTGAGCGTCGCGCTATTCGGACGTCGCGCCCAGGGGCTCTGCGTGCCATAGACTAACTCGCGAAAGCGCACGGCCGCCAGTTGTCCCGGATCGTCCTCGATGCGCCTTTGGGCCTCCTCGATCTTGAGGCGCGCCCCGCGCATTCGTCCCGGATCAAATCGTGGTTGGAAAATCATTTCGAAGAGAAGATCGAGCCCCGCGGCCATGTCGTCGGAGAGGACCTCGAGCGAGGCCTGTCCCATATCCAGCCCAATGGAAGAGGAGAGGTTTGCCCCCAACTCATCCACCGCCGTATCGAAGGCATCGGGCGAAAGCGACTTCGTCCCGCCGCTGCGCATCACCATGCCGGTGAGCTGTGCCAGCCCCACCTTCGGCGAAGGATCGGCGATCCTTCCGGTGCGGGTGATCACGCGCACCTTGACGATCGGGAGGGTTTTATCCTCGAGCAGAAACAAACGCATGCCGTTTGCGAGCGTTTCCACACGCACATGCGGCGGCGTGATCGATGGCAATGGACGTCGCTCATAGGCCTTGAGAAAGGAGTCGTCGGCATGGACGCGGAAGGCCATCGCCACGAGCAGGAGTACGAAAACAAGGATCGATCCCAGACGTCTCATCGCGCCCTCCCTTTCAGCCGTTCGACCACGATGCGGTTGGAGGGGATGAGATAGGTTTTGGCGACGCGTTGCACCTCTTCTGGCGTCACCGCCGCAATCCGTCGCGGATAGTCGGCCAGGATCTGCCAATCTCCGAAGGTCGTCTCGAAGCGCGCCAGCGCTTGTGCCAACTGCATGTTCTCATCGAGCGCGAAGACGAGCCCCGCCGTCACCTGCTTGCGAACGCGATTGAGCTCCGCCTCCCCCACCGGTTCGTCCCGCAACCGCGCGATCTCAGCGCTCACCTCACGAAACAGGCGCGCGGGGGTCACTCCACCCAGCGGCTCGATCCAGATGACAAAGAGGTTGTCGAGCCTGGAGCCCGGATAGCCATCGGAGCAATAGATATCCTTGGCCAGGCGCTTGTCATAGATGAGCCGCTGCTCCAAACGGCTGGCGCGACCGTCGCACAACAGTGCCGTGATAACGTCGAAGGGATACTCGGTCGCGTTCGGAAGCGTCGGCTTGTGCCAAGCCAGTGCCAACGCCGGCTGCGCGTTGAAGGAAAAACGTTTCGAAAGCCCCCCTTGCGTCGTGCCGATCAGATGCGGAAGCGGCTCGGGAGACCTGGCGGCATATCGACCGAAGACACGACGCACGATGCGCTTGGCCTTGCCGATGGAAAAATCGCCGACGAGCACGCCGATCATGTTCGAGGGAACGTAATAGCGCTGGTGAAAATCACGCGCATCTTCGATGGTGAGCCCGTTCACATCGCGTTCATATCCGATAGTCGAAATGCTGTAGGGGCCACCGTCGAAGGCAAGTGCCAACAGTTCCTCCTGAAGGGCCCCGTTCGGATCATTCTCGACGGCGGTGCGTCGCTCTTCGGCAACCACGCTGCGCTCCGTATAGAACTCGCGCATCGCCGGATCGAAGGCCATCTCTGCCGTCACGCGCGCCCAGAGCTCTAGGCGGTTGATCGGCATGCTGGCAAAATACGCCGTCACATCCTTGCTCGTATAGGCATTGAGATCCGCCGCCCCGTTGCGATTCATTACCTCCCAGATCTCATTGCGAATTTGAAACTGTGAGGCCTCCTTCTGAAGAGCGGCCAGTTCGCGGCTGAGTTTTTTGACCCGATTGCGATCGGGACGCTTCTTCTGTTCCTCATCGGTGAGTTCACGCCCCACCACCTCGATGCGATCGAGGATCGGTTTCTCCTGAACGTAGTCGCGCGTCCCCAACCGCTGCGATCCCTTGAAGGCCATATGCTCGAACATGTGCGCGAGCCCCGTCTTGCCCGGCTGCTCGTCGATACCGCCGACGCGCACCATGACCACGCCGGAGAAGACCGGCGCCTGCGTGCGGCGAACGAAGAGCCACCGCATCCCGTTGGGCAACGTATAGCTCACGACATGCTTCTTGAGATCGTAGGCCGATGCCCGGCCCGCGCTGGCGGCGATCGTTGCCAGAATGATGATCATCATGAGTCCTGCCTTACGCATCTGTGGAACTCCTTCCGCGAAGGTCTCCCTAAAAACCAATAATATCGAAGAGATAACAGATACATCGGCATGGCTCAAGCGAAATACCGGTTCCACAGCGCTTCTGGGGCAAATCCACGCTCTTCGCATCATAATTCATAGCCATGATTTGCGAGTTTTTCGTTAAAGTGACATATATATCCTTGACTTGCACATATAAGACACTAAAATATGCCTCAGTTATAATTAATTATATGTAAATGATGCATTGTTTGTTCTTTGAGTATTCCAAATGCCGGTTTCTCCTTCGTTCCGCTGGTTCGGCAAAGCAGCGGGTGTATGGGGGGGAGGAGAAACGGATCCATCAGGGGGGGATTTATGGATCACGCATTGAAGGCGCTTTGCCTGGAAGTCCTCGATGAGACCGTGGATAGCGAGAAATTCGCCCATCTGCTCATCGAGACCGGAATCAACCTGGAGAGTTTCGAGTTCGATGTGGCCAATCGCCTCCTCGAACAGCAGGATGCGATCTGCTCGCTCTCCAAGCGTCTCGGACAATCCGTGCATTAGAAGAACGGATTATTCGCGAAGAGATTGAGCGTAATAGCCGATGCACTTGTAGGCGAGTTTTGCGACGAGAAAATCGCAGGCATGCAGTGCGGGCACCGGAGCCAGTTCCATCAGATCGATGCCGACCGCGCGTTTGCGGGCCAGAAGTTTCTTCAAAAATGTTGTCACCTGATACCAGTTCATCCCGCCCGGCTCGGGCGTTCCTGTCGCCGGCATAATCGAAGCATCGAAGGCATCGACATCGATGGAGAGATAGATCTTCTCCGTCCCAATGGCAGCGATGGCTTCATCCATCCACCCATCACCATCCTGCATCCGATCCGCAAAGAAGACCGGCAGACGATCCCGCTCGATCCACCGATACTCCTCCTCCGAAAGGGAGCGAATGCCCACCTGCACGGCGGGGCAGATGTCGCGCACGCGAGCCATCGCACAGGCATGGCTCATGCGTTCTCCCTCATATTCCTGGCGCAGATCCGCATGGGCATCGAGCTGCACGACCGTGATGTCGGGAATGGCCGCATGTACGTGTTCGACGATCGCCGGGGTGATGGAATGTTCGCCCCCGATCGACAGCGGCACTTTTCCTTGGTCGAGCAGTGGGGCTAAGATCGAACCGATGCGCTTCGAGAGCATATCCGGCACGAGGCCACCCACGCGCAATGCTTCGAAGGTGATGATGCCGATGTCGCTCGCATCGCGATCGATCTCATGGTCGAAGAGCTCCACCTGTGCAGAAGCATCGATGACCGCCTGCGGACCGCGCGCCGTTCCACGACCATAGCTCACCGTCGCTTCATACGGAATCGGCAGCACGATGATCCGCGCAGCGTCATAGTCTTCGGGTTGTTGAGGAATTCCGAGAAACGGCGTCGTCGAGAGCATCGAGCCCCCTCTTTTCGGGTGCTACGGGATGAAAATCGCGCCGGCGAGGACGGTCGTCCACAACCCCTTCTTCTCGCCGACAGCTGACTGCGTCACGTTCTGCGTCCGCACGATGTCGCCGGAGATCGCCCAGGTCCCCTTGCGCTCGTTCCAGGACTTGTCCGGATCGAAAGAAACGCCAAGAATCGTCGCCAGCATCTCGGCCGCAAGGTCCTCGGCATAATCGCCAGCCTGTTTCTCGTTCTGGCCGAAGGCGTGATGCTCGGAGAGATACCCGTGATTTTCGGTGTTCTTGGGAACCGAGAGGCCAACGGAGGCGGCCATCAACCGATTCGGTTCGTTGGTCGCGCAATCGGACATCACACAGTGCACGACCTGTCCGGGACGAAGGTGCGACACCCCTTCGCTGCGCTGGAGAATCTCGCAGTGTGGAGGCAGAATACTCGAAACGCGCACCAAGTTGAACTGGGCGATGCGCGCTTGCCGCAGAGCCATCTCAAAGCTCTGCAATTTCTCCCGGTGGCGCCCTACCCCCTTCGTCAAAAAAAGCTTGCTCGGAACATACTGTGACATGCCTCGCCTCCCATCCTGACCTCAAGAGATCGGAAAAAGTGTGTGGCGGGTACCATATTTGCCCAAGGGGAACAAGGGAAATTGGTTCGCACTGAGGGTTCTACAGCCGCCTGGTTCATTACAAACACCAAAAAAAGCGGGGGGCTTGTGGCCCCCCGCTTCCATCTGCATATGACACGTTCTTATTTCTTCTTCGCCTTCGCCGGAGCCTTTTTCTTGCGACGCACGACCTTCTTCTTGGCGACTTTCTTTTTTTTCTTCGCTACCTTTTTCTTTGCAACTTTCTTCTTCGCTACTTTTTTCTTCGCTACTTTTTTCTTCGCTACTTTTTTCTTCTTCACGATCTTTTTCTTCTTCACGATCTTTTTCTTCTTCACGATCTTTTTCTTCTTCGCTACTTTCTTTTTCCGCTTTACCATGATTTCCCCCTTGTTGAAAAAAATGTTTGTTTTCAAGCGGTTCTGAATTTCATGATAAATTATAATGAATTAGCAGGTTTGCGTCAAACTTTTTTTAAAAATTATATGTACTTATACATAACTTCGGCGGCAACGATGCGATTGAGAGCGATCACATTCGCTCCCAATCACCGCATATCTGAAGGGGAAAAAGGAATAATGAGAACGTACCGATCAGCGCTGATCGTTACAGTTGCAGAGGATGCGCCGTGCCGCACAGGCGGCACCGAAGCCGTTATCGATGTTGACGACCGTGATCCCTTCGGAACAGCTCGAGAGCATGCCGAGCAATGCGGCGATGCCGCCCTGCCCCGCCCCATATCCGATGCTCGTCGGCACGGCGATGATCGGCACCGAGATGAGACCGCCCACGACGCTGGGGAGTGCCCCCTCCATGCCGGCAACGACGATGAGGAGATCGGCGCGGCGCAGATCGGGAAGAATATTGAGCAATCGATGCAACCCCGCCACGCCGACATCGTAGTGGCGCGTTCCTTCGATGCCGAAGAAAGCCGCACAGCGCCGCGCCTCTTCGGCGATCGGAATATCCGCGGTCCCGGCACAGACGATCGCCAACTCCTTGTGCACCGGTTCGATCGTGTGCGGGGTGATACAAAAGGTGCGACTGACCTCATCGACATCGGCCTGCGGAAATGTTTCGCGGATCAGGTGAACGGTCTGCTCGGTCAATCGCGTGCCGAGGAGGTTGTGGCCCCGCTCGACGACCCCTTCGATGATCTGCACAAGATGTTCGGGCCGCTTCCCCTCGCAGAGCACCGTCTCTGAAAAACCATTGCGCAGCATCCGATGACCGTCGAACTTCGCCACCTCCAGATCCGCATAGGGCATCTCGCGCAGGCGCTCAACCGCCTCATCGGGACGAATGCCTCCCTGAGCCACCGCTTCCAACAGATGTCGAAGCATCGTCTGATTCATGCGTTCCTCGTGTATGGTTCCGAGGGACGATAGCCCTCGAGATCCAACGTCACATACCGCCACCCCTCTTCGCGCACCTTCGCCACGATCTCGGCGCACCGCTCGATGCAGATGCCCAGCTCATCCCGACCGACCTCGATGCGAGCGGTATCGCCCTGATGCCGCACGCGCACCTGGCGTATGCCGCAGCTTCGAACCACATCTTCGGCGCAATCGATGCGACGCAGCAGCGCTTCCGTGATCGGCTCTCCGGTCGGCACGCGCGATGCCAAACAGGCCGCCGCGGGTTTATCCGCTGTCGGCAAACCCAGCTCGCGGGCAAGGACACGAACATCGGCCTTGGTGAGCCCCGCGTCGATGAGCGGCGTTGCGATTCGCTCATTTTCACGCGAAGCCCGGTTTCCCGGCCGATGGCCGAGCAAATCCGAGGCGTTGGTCCCCTCGATGACATATCGATATCCCCTGCGATCGGCCTCGGCGACAAAGGCCGCATAGAGGTGTCGTTTACAATGATAGCAACGATCCGCCGGGTTTGCCGTAAATGAAGGATCCTCGAATTCATGCGTCTGAACAAACCGATGTTCAATGCCGCGCTCGACGCAAAAACGAACCACCGCCTCCCCATCGGCCATCGGAAAGCTCGCCGACGAAGCCGTCGCCGCGAGCAGACGACCGGGCAAAACCCTTTCGGCCATCGCCAGCAGCACGGAGGAATCGACGCCGCCCGAAAACGCAACGACGGCGCTCTCCATCTGCTGGAGGCGCCGTTCGAGGGCATTCACTTTTGTAGAATCACATGCGTTCATGTTGTGATCAGATACTGCCGCAGCTCGCCGACCGTCTCCGCGATACAATCAGCACCGGCACTGACGAGCTCTTCCTTCGTGCCATAGCCATAGGAGACACCGATCGTGGTGCAGGAACATTTCTTCGCGGCCTCGATATCCTGCCCCCGATCGCCGATGACGGTCGCGGCCCGGATGCGCTCGGTCTTCATGATATGCTTGATCAGATCGTTCTTATTCGCCAATTTTCCCGAGAGCTCGCTGCCATAAACCGACGTGAACATCGGCTTGATGCCGAGATGATCGAGAACCATGTCGCAGGAGACCTTCGGCTTGATCGAGGCGACGATCATCGTCCCCTTATCGGCAGCGGCCTCGAGCAGACCCACGATACCCGGATAGAGGCGATGCTCAGCGATCCCCTCTTTGTGGAAGCGCTCGCGGTAGGCCTCGACGCACTGTTTGAGGAAACGCTTGTCGCGCCGCTTGGTGATCTCGGAGAAGATCCCCTCGAGGTTGAAGCCGATGTAGCGCTTGAGCCGCTCGATGGGAACAGATTTTACCCCCTGCTTCTGCAACGCATAGTTGATACAACGAGGAATAGCGGTGCCGGGGTTGACGACGGTTCCATCGAGATCGAAGATGAAGTGAGATGTATTTTTCATAGGAGGGGGTGTATATACGAACGCCTTGACCACATTCAAGCAAAAAAGACCAAAAGGAGGCATTTATTTGCCTTCTCACGGCCTTTTCACACCAAACCCCCATTTGACGGCATCAGCAGGGGATCCGTTCACCCTCGATCACGAACACCCCGCTCTATGATGACGTGGATGGCCCCTCACCGGAGACATTCTCCAAGATATCCGGATAGACCTCCTTCCGTATATTGTCGAGCTTCCCAAAACAGATGAGCTTGTCGCGCAGCAGGATACGCGTCTCGGCCGCAGGGTTTGGAATGATAGCCCCCTTACGCTCGACGGCAAGAATGATTATATCATGCTCCTTTAGATCTGATTCCTTAATGCTTTGGTTGAGCATGTGACTTCTCGTGTCCACCTCGATGGTTGAGACCCCATACCCCTCGGTTCCGACGAGCATCTCCTGAAGCGTCGTCGGTTTGATGATTTTTCGACGAATGATCCGCTCACGCAACATGATGGTTATCCGACGGCTCAGGCGCGTGCTCGTCAGGAGCTTGTAGATGCCGAAGATCATCAGGAGCAAAAAAACCAGTTTGATCCAGGGCATCAAACTCACCGGAATGAGGCGATGGATGAAGGGGATCTCGATGGCATCGACGAACGTCGACGGACGCATGGTATTGACCAACGCGGCGATCAACGTGACGAACCCAGCGTTTCCCAAGATCATCAGAAACGTCGCGATCCGCCGTCGCTGCGGAACGACGGTGACCATCTCCGCCTCGCGCGTGGTAAAGCCGGTGCCGGTAAAACAGGAGAGTGCCTGAAATTTCGCCTGATCCCAGTCCATGCCCGTGATCTCGAAGGCGATCGCGCCGATGCGCACGACGACGAAGGAGATCAATATAATGATGATGAAGAGAATGATATTGATGATCATATCGTCTTCCACTCCTTCACGCGATCGACGATGAGCGGCGCCTCCGTTCGCTCCTGAACCTCGGCGGCCGTCCAGCCCGGAGCCACCTCGCGCAGCAGGAGTCCTTCTGGAAGAACGTCGATCACAGCCAGGTCGGTGACGATCATGGAGACACACTGCGGTGCGGTGAGCGGATAACTACAGGAGGTCACCACGCGCGGATCGCCATCGCGCGTCACATGCTGCATCAGCGCGATCACGCGCTTGGCGCCCACCGCGAGATCCATCGCGCCGCCGTAGCTCCCCACCGTGCGCTGCGGCAGCTTCCAGTTGGCCAGATCCCCCTTCGCCGAAACCTGGAACGCGCCCAAGACCGTCACGTCGAGATGCCCGCCCACGATCATGCCGAACGAGATGATGCTGTCGAAGGTGCAGGCACCCGGAACAAGCGTGATGTCCTGATCGCCCGCGTTGCCCAGATCGGGATCGATGGCATCCTCGGACGGATAGGGACCCACGCCCAAGACACCGTTCTCGGCCTGAAAGAGGACGCGACGGCCCGGCAGGATGTGCTCAGCCACGAGCATGGGCATGCCGATGCCGAGATTGACGTAAAAACCGTCCTCGAGTTCGATGCCGACGCGGGTGGCCATGGCTTCGCGTGAAAGGGGTTCCTTCATGATGCGCTCCTGGGCACGTGCACGACGCGGTGGACGAAGATGCTGGGCGTCATGACCAGATCGGGATCGATCTCGCCCGTTTCGACGATGTTCTCCGCCTCACAAATGGTCGTCTTCGCGGCCATCGCCATGTGCGGATTGAAATTGCACGTGCTCCTCCGATAGACGAGATTGCCGATGCGATCCGAGCGATGAGCCTTGATGAGGGAAAAATCGGCCGTGAGTGCGTGTTCCAAGAGCATCTCGCGACCGCCGATGTCACGCACCTCTTTTCCCTCGGCGGCGAGCGTACCCACGCCGACCGGCGTGTAGAACGCACCGATGCCGGCACCGCCTGCACGGATACGCTCGGCGAGCGTCCCCTGCGGCACGAGTTCGAGCTCGGTCCTGCCATCGAGGACGGCCTGCTCCAGGGCACTGATCTTCTTGGGACTGCCGAAGACGGCGAAGCAGGTGACCACCTTCTTCACCTGACCCGCCTCGAGCAGAATATCGATATCGATCGGGTTCTTCCACCCGCCGCTGGCGTCGTTTCGAATGATAATGAGGTCTTTGAGGCCGCGCGCACGAAGAGCGAGCAGGAGGTTCGAGGGCGTGCCGCGCCCGGAGAATCCGCCGACCATGACGGAGGCGCCGTCGCCAATGTCGGCCACCGCCTCCTCACAACTCTTCTCGATTTTGTCGTGTGCCATAATCGAGTGTGTAAGCGAGCCCACGGTCGATGTCAAACGACAAGGTTCAATCGGCTTCGGGGATAATCAGACTGCATCCGAATGCCGACTTGGCGCGAGAGCGCGGTGCCATGGTTCGCTCCGGTTCACTGTCGTCGTCGCCATCCTGGCCGGAGGTGAACCAATCCGGCTGTTCGCCCGTCTCATCTTCCGGAGAGGGTTCCTCGATCGGTTCCGGGTTCTCATCGCGCGGCTGGTCATCGATGACATCATCGTCGTCATCATCGCCCGTGTCATCATCATCGTCATCACCGACGACGATCGACTTGCCGTAGGTCACCGTGACCTGCGCGCTGGTCGAATGCGGTTCGTCAGCGGTATCGAATGCGGTGACGGTGATCGTATTCGAACCGGTCATGAGCGACACGCCCTCGATCCAGAACCGGTCGCCATCGATGGTCGCCAGAATCGGATCGCCCTCGTTCACGCGCACTTCCACCCGATCGATCGCGACATCATCGGTGGCCGTCCCCTCCACGCGCACGCGCGTGACGGATGAATGAGAGCCCTCCTCCGGTGCGGTGATCGTCACCGTCGGCGGCGTGCGATCGACGATCGGCACATCGATGACAACATCGGCCGCACCCTCCTGGCCATCGGCATCGACGGCGATGATCGTCACGGTACTGATCCCCTCGGACAGTTGAAGCGGCAGCGAAAAGAGCTGCGCATGCTCGCCATCGTCGCGCCGATCATCGACATCGGCGAGCGAAGAAATCGTTCCGTTCGGCGCACGAACGCGCCATTGCATCGAGGCGATGCCGCGCTCATTTCCATCCGGATCGACCGCGCGACCGGTGAGCCTTACGCGACCCTCGTCAGGTGAGGCTGGCGCATCGATCGTGACGACTGGCGCATCGGGCGTATAGCGACGAATGGAGAGCATCGCGCAGGAACCCTCATCGCTGTTGCCGCTGGAATCGACGGCACGAACGATAACACAATATGGCCCACGATCACCCAAATCGACGGGAAAGGACCAGGACCCGCCAGGGCTCACGCCAGCATCGATCCAGGCTTCCCCCTCGCAACGTTCCGGGCAACTCCGCTTCAAGACGAGATATTCGATGTGCGCGACCACAACGTTGTCCTGCGCCTTCCCGCTGATCGTCAGCATCGGCTCTTCGCCGATGTTCGAGATATACGAACCGGAATCGGTCGGCGCAGTCACGCTGATCTCCGGCGCCTCTTCATCGACGAGGATAAATGAAACGCTCTTCGTCGCGCTGTTGCTCAGATCGTCGCGCGCGCTGATAGTAACGGGCTGTTCTTCATCGATGCGCGTGGCATCGAGGGCGATCGTGCAGGAGAAACGACCCTCTTCGATCACCGTCGCAGTGATGGTCTGACCGATCATGATGCAGCGCACGTTCTCGATCGGCCCCGCATCGGTCACGCCAAAATCGATCGTCTGCCGGGTTTCGGTCACCCGATGCGAACCCTCTGCATGGGAAAGCACCTCGATCTGCGGCGGCGCGGTGTCGCGCACAACGGCATAGGGATCGGTCGCCCCATGCCGGATGCCGCTCGCACTCACCGCTTCGATGACGAATTCGTGCTCCCCCTCCGTGATCGAAGCGATCGGCACTTCGAAGTACCGTCCCATCACCATGTTTTCGTTCGCGGTCGACGACGCACTACCGTCGAGTCGTCCGGTGACAATCGGCGGATCATCCGGATTCGCATCCGGCACTTCGACCCAGACGTGAACCTGATCACCGGTCGTGCGCACACGCCGATTTTCAAGATCATTCTTGACCCGTTCCCCCACCTCAAAGATGGTGTAGATCATCGGCGAGAGCGAAAACGATGTGCCGGCATCGGTCATCGGCGCGTTGGCGATGAGCGCGAAGTACTGCGCCCCCGCCTCCTTCTTTTTTGCCGTCACCGCAATCGTCCACTTCCCCTGCCAGCTCGCTGGACGATTGCGTACCTCGATCACCTCGACATTGTCGGTATGATTGGGCGCATCGCGGACGGCGTTATCGTTATAGTACTTCTTCTCATGAGCCTTGCGCGCATACGGCATCGTGTAGGGATAATACTTCTCTCCATCCGGACCGGTGAGCACGACATCCAGGTCGTTGACCAGGACCTTCGTCCAGTCGCTCGTGCTGCCGGCCGGATCGAGCCAGACGAGCGTGGCCTTGAGGCCACCGGTCGGCCAGGCCTCGACGTTGATCACCTTCTCCACGCGATCGCCGACGTTCGAGATCGAAGCGCGCAGGATCTGCGTGTAGGAATCGCCGAGTCCGGCCAGCGCCCCCGCATCGAGCGTGGCGCGCTGATCCTTCAAAAGCTGCACGGCCGCTCCGGCATCGAGCAGGCCATGGCCATAGAAGAAGTCGGGACCGGTCTGCCCGCGATCCTGTGCCGTCTGGATGAGGAGCGCCTTCATGATGTAGCTCTGCGGACGACTCACGTTGAAGTATCCCCGATAGGCCTCCTGCAGGAGCGCGAGCGCACCGGTGACCACCGGCGAGGACATCGACGTCCCGCTCATCCATCCATAGCCACCGCCGGGGAGCGTCGAGCGAAGGCCCTGACCGTTGGCGACGATATCCGGTTTGATCCGCCCATCGTTGGTGGGACCCGAAGAGCTGAACGAGGTGATCGCCAGGTCATCCTGCACCGCCCCGACGGTGAGGACGTTCTTGGCCACGCCCCAGGGCGGGATCGTATCGTAATAACGACTGCTCCAGAGGACGCCATCATAGACATCCCGATCGCCGTCCCAGGCATCACCGCACTGCGAATTGGAGATCCGCGCCGGACCGCAGTAGGTGCTCTCGAAGACGAGATAGGCCGCCGCGGCGATGAGGCCAAACGGATCGGTATCGGGCACGCTGAAACAGGAGCGGATCTTCTCCTTCTTCGCTTTCCTGACTTTTTCATCATAGTCATCCTCGTCCGGATCAACATCCACCGTCAACTTATCGTTGCCATCGTTGCCCGAGGATTTGACGATCAGCAGCTGATACCGGCTGCGCGCCAACTCATCGTATGCACGTGTCCGACCATCATAGGCGCCGAAGTCGGACCAGTTCGGATAACCACAGTCACCGCCCTTTAACCCCACGACGCGTCCCCAGGAGTTGTTCGAGAGCGTCACGTGATGGTCGTCGAGAATGCTTGAGGGCTTTCCAACCGCCGCGTCGCTCATCTCCTGCGGGACGTCTGGGGGCACATATGGATTTCCACCCACATAGAGATCGCGATCCCCATACGAATAGGAATAGATGATCGCCTCGGGCGCCATGCCGCCCACACTGTTCGCGTCGCCCGCGCCGGCGATCGTCCCGGAGACGTGGGTGGAGTGTTCCGACACTGCATAATCCGTCGCCACGACCGTCACGCGTTCGCCGAAATCGCGGTGATCGATGTCGACCTTCCCGCTGTCCCAGACGCCGATAGACACGGGGGACAGGAGCAGTCCGCCGGTGAGGCCGTTCGGCCAGGGGAAACCATCGCCGAAATCGAAGGAGGCCGGATCGCGAATGAGGTCGATATGGGAGAGTTGTGCTGCCGTCGCATTCTCGTTCTGCGGCGGCGTCGGTTTGGGATCGATATGGGCCACGCTGCTCAGACGCGCAACCGCCTTCACCGAACCGATCAGTTTCTGAACGATTTTCTCCAGATATGGCTTCACCCCGGCCTTCGGATTCAGGGGGGACAGATGCGTGATCGCCACGACCAGTGCCGTCAGGTCGGAGGCCGAAACCGTATCGCCGCGCATGAGGCGCAGCAGGACCGTGTATTCCTCAGGGATGGAAACCTTCGCGCGAATGCGTCGGCCATAGAAGAATTTCTCCTGTTCGACGACAGCACCGGCCTGTCGCAGAAGCACCGCCGCCTCGGGGAACTTCACGCTGCCGTCAAAGACCACATCGACCATAATCGCATCGCCCGCATCGTTGATCGCCCAGACCGGCACAAACCCGCTGCGCAGAATATTCTCGATCTTGGCACAAGAGGCCTCGTCCATGACGGTTTTACAGATCGCCCGCACATCGATCTGCGGCTGCACTTCATCGGCGGCGCGCACGGTGATCGCGGCCCCGAGCGTGATAAGCGTTGCGATGATGATCGAGAGAAAGGAACGAAGGATGTGATGAATGAATCGCATATGAATGGTGTCCATGCTGCCCCCTTTTGCACCACGATCTCTATGAGCAATACTCATGCCAAAATAACGGCACCGAGCACGATTTATGTGAGTCGCATCATCCGCTATATCGCCATCTGCGAGCCCTACGGCATTTCGATATCGCCATCTGTGGAAGCACGTGTGAGGGGCCACCCATGGGCGTCAAGAAATCGGCTCTCGTCGCATAACGCCCCGCTTCTCGCGCCTTCCCGAAATCCAAAAAAACCAATCACACCGGAGACATAGAGATGCATTTCCCACAGAGGTATGATACGAAATGAGAAATCACTCTGGGGGAAATGCCTATGGCCAGCGGAAACGGTTCGAATCGTCGCGTCCTCTCCGTCTTCACGCTCGCCATGATCAATGTGGCGGCCATCGCCACGCTCAAGAACTTCGCCACGATGTCGGAATATGGCTGGAGTCTCATCTTCTATTTCGCCGTCGCCAGCATCGTTTTCTTCATCCCGACCTCACTCGTCTCCGCAGAGCTCGCCACCGGCTGGCCGCAAACCGGCGGCGTCTACATCTGGGTGAAGGAGGGGCTCGGACCCCGTTGGGGATTTCTGGCCATCTGGCTGCAGTGGTTTGAAAACGTCATCTGGTATCCAACGATACTGTCGTTTACCGCCTCGACCATCGCCTATGTCTTCAACCCGGAGCTGGCCTCCAACAAATTCTTCGCCCTGGGCGTCATCCTCGTCGCCTTCTGGGGATTCACGCTGCTCAACCTCTTGGGCATGAAGGCCAGCGGGCTGATCTCCACCGTCGGCGTCATCGCCGGAACGATCATCCCCGGTTCGCTCATCATCATCATGGGGATCGTCTGGCTGGCACAGGGCAACGATCTGCAGATTCCCTTCTCGATGAGCGCCCTCATCCCGGATCTGACCAAGATGGGGAATCTCACCTATCTGGTCGCGGTGCTGTTGGCACTGGCCGGCATGGAGATGTCGGCCGTGCACGCGCAGGAGGTGAAAGACCCGCAGCGCGACTATCCGCGAGCGATCTTTCTCTCGGCAATCATCATCCTGGTAATCACCGTCTTCGGATCGTTGGCGATCTCGTTTGTCGTGCCCAAGGACCAGATCAGCCTGACCGCCGGCGTCATGGAGGCCTTCGAACAGTTCTTCCGCGCCTATCACATCACCTGGGTCGTGCCGATCATCGCCCTGCTCACCGCCGCGGGCGCGCTCGGCATGGTCTCGACCTGGATCGTGGGACCGAGCAAGGGGCTTCTGGCCACCGCCGAGCACGGCGATCTGCCGCCGCTCTTTCAGCGCACCAATCGCCACGGCATGCCGGCCCCCCTTCTGATCCTGCAGGCGATCATCGTCTCGGTGCTCGCGATGGTCTTTCTCTTCATGCCGTCGGTGAGCGCCTCCTTCTGGATCCTCACGGCACTGACCATCCAGCTCTACCTGATCATGTACGTGCTCATGTTCATCTCGGCGATTCGCTTGCGCTACACGCACGCCGACGTCACGCGCGCCTATCGCGTTCCACTGGGAAATTTCGGCATGTGGATCGTCGCGGGGCTCGGCATCGCGGGGGCAACGCTCGCCATCATCGTCGGCTTCATTCCGCCGACCGGCTCGGAAAGTCCTTTTCGCTATATCGCTTTTCTGGTGGTGGGAATCGTCCTCACCTGCATCGTTCCGCTGATCGTGCACGCATTTCGCAAACCGAGTTGGGTCCCAAAGGGATAAACACTCAGGAGGAAGAGACATGCTCAATCACCGCGATTTTCATATCGTCATCATCGATAGCGACATGGGACAGAACAATGCCCCGGGTCACGGCATCGCCGAGGTCATGGAGCGTCTCGAGGAAGAGGAGTTTTCAATCTCCACCGCTTCGACCGCGCGCGACGGCATCGCCATCTTTCTCTCGCACACGATGTGTTGCGCGATCCTGCTCGACTGGGATCTGACGGGCGAATCCAAAGGTCATCACGCCACGAATGTCATCGATGCCATTCGCGCGCGCAACGACAAGATTCCGATCTTCATCATGACGAGCAAGCACACGGTTCAGGAGATTCCGACCGAGATCATGTCGAAGGTCAGCGGCTATGTCTGGATCTTGGAGGACACGCCACACTTCATCGCCGGCCGCGTGGAACAGGCGGCGACGCGCTATATCGATCATCTGCTCCCCCCCTTCTTCGAGGAGCTCGTCCACTACACCTACGAATACAAATATTCCTGGCATACACCCGGGCACAGCGGCGGGCTGGCGTTTTTGAAGTCGCCACCGGGGCATATCTTCTTCGACTTCATGGGGGAGAACACGCTGCGCTCGGATCTGTCGGTCTCCGTTCCGGAGCTGGGTTCCTTGATGGAACACTCCGGACCCGTGGGCGCGGCCGAGGCCGCCGCGGCCAAGGCCTTCGGTGCGGAACAGACCTATTTCGTCACCAACGGCACCTCGACCTCGAACAAGATGGTCTGGAACGGATCCGTCGTCCCCGGCGATGTCGTGCTCGTCGACCGCAACTGCCACAAGTCGATCATGCACGCCATCATCATGACGGGGGCAAAGCCAGTTTACTTTATCCCCACGCGAAACGACTACGGCATCATCGGCCCGATCCACATCAGCGAATTCGAGCCGGAGACCATTCGCAAAAAGATCGAGGCGTGTCCGTTCATCGAAGACAAGAATACGCCGGTCACCCTCGCGGTCGTCACCAACTCGACCTACGACGGACTCTGCTACAACACCGTGCCGATCAAGGAACGCCTCGGGGGGTTGGTGGAGAACCTCCACTTCGACGAGGCCTGGTTCGGCTATGCGCGATTTCATCCGATCTATAAGAACCACTTCGGCATGTGCGACGAACACGATCCCGAGAACCACCCGGCCATCTTCGCCACGCAATCGACGCACAAGCTCCTCGCTTCGCTCTCGCAGGGTTCGATGGTCCATGTCAAAAGCGGCCGACGCAAGGTGGAATTCGATCGCTTCAACGAAGCCTTCATGATGCACACCTCGACCTCTCCGCAGTACGGCATCATCGCGTCCCTCGATGTGGCCACGAAGATGATGGAGGGAACGGCAGGTCATGCGCTGGTCGATGACTCCATCGACGAGGCGGTCATCTTCCGCAAGAAGATGGTGATGACCGCAAAGGACACCGCCAAGATCGAGAAGGATCCGGCGAAGAAATGGTGGTTTGGCATCTGGCAACCGGACAAGGTGATCGCCAAGAGCGACGACAGCTCGCTGGAGAACCGCCAGGAACACTGGGTATTGGGTCCGAAGGAGAGCTGGCACGGATTTGCGAACATGGAACCGAATTATATCATGCTCGACCCGATCAAGGTGACCGTCATCACGCCGGGGATCACCGGCGATGGCACCATGAGCGAGTTCGGCATCCCCGCCGGCCTCGTCTCGCGTTTTCTCTGGAGCCGCGGGGTGGTCGTGGAGAAGACGGGCTTTTACTCCTTCCTCATCCTCTTCTCGATCGGCATCACGAAGGGAAAATCCGGCACGCTGTTGGCGGAACTGGCCGACTTCAAGGCGCTGCATGATCGCAACGCGCCGCTCGAAGAGGTCTTTCCGGATCTCGTGGAGATGCACCCTGAACGCTACGCCGGATTGGGATTGGCCGATTTTGCCCATGAGATGCACGAGCATCTCGTGCGCGAGAACATCACGCAGGTGAGCCAGAACGTCTATGCCACGCTCCCCGATCAGAAGATGATTCCGGCCAAGGCCTACGAGCAGATCGTGCACAGCAACACGGAGCTCGTGCCTCTCTCCGAGCTCATGGGGCGCATCCCCGCCGTGATGCTGGTCCCCTATCCGCCGGGGATCCCGATCATCATGCCGGGAGAGCAGTTCAACGAGAAAGCGAAGGGCATCGTGGACTATCTGCGTGTCTATGAAGACTTCGACAACGCCTTCCCGGGATTTGAAACGGAGACCCACGGCATCGAGCTCAAAAACGAGGGCGGGCGCGTTCGCTATTACACCAGCTGCATCAAGGCTTAACCGAGGGGGAACATGAAACCGATGAATCGACCATTCCGCCGAATTATTGTTGTCGCCTTTTTCTCTCTCTTGGTCGCCGCTCCGGCATGGGCGCAACAGCCATCCTGGAGCGCGGACGCCAGCGCCTGCAACGAGCTGCTGGGCGAACCATCCCTGCAGGCATGCAACCGCGCCCTCCAATGGATGACCGACAGCGATTCCGACTCGGCGCGAATAGAGATCTATCTCAGCCGCGGAATCCTGCTCGGGCGTTTCAATCGCTCGCAGGAAGCGCTGGCCATGTTCGACAAGGCGATCGAACTCGATCCGACAAACGCCAAGGCTCATTACAACCGCGGGGTCGCCCTCGAGGCGCTCCACAATAAACGCAAGGCGCTTGCCGCGTATCGCGAAGCGACCGAGCTGGATCCATCGTTCATCGAGGCCTGGGGCAACCGCGGGGTGATCGCCTTCGACCGAGGATACTACGCCGAAGCCGCCAATTCGCTGACCAATGCGTCGGAGCTCAATCCCGCCTATTTCGACACGCATCCACAGCAACGCAAGGCCTGGGATGTCGCCGTCTCCATGAAACCGGCGAGCACGCGTTTTGGACACGAGATGGGGCTTCGTGTCTCACCCGGCATCGCCTACATCGTCCCGCAGAACCTGCGCCTCGACGAGTTCGATTACATCCTGGTCGACACCGAGTTCAACGCCCAGATCTGGGGGCGCTTTTTCGGAACGGCCGGCTTCCTCTTCACCACCACCCCCTATAAGAGTCCGATCAATGCCGACTTCGACATCTACGGCATAACCGCCGGGTTGAAATATGTCCTCTTTGCCAGCCAATATGAGACCCACGATCCGGAACTTTTTCTCGACAAATGCCGCTATTGGTTCGGCTTAGGCGTCGGCCCTTACATCACGCGCGACGGCGGTTCCCGTGGCACCGGCACGGGAAACCGCACCAAGATCGACATCGGCGGCAACGTGAGCACCGGATTCGATTACTACGTCCATCCGAATATCGGCGTTGGGTTTCAGGTGAAGGCACATCTGGTCGCCTATGATGACCTCTATTTCATCATCTCCGGCGGCCCGGCGTTGATTGGAAGATTCTAATAACGAAGGGTGAGGGGCGAAGGGTGAAGGGCGAAAGAGCTTTTTCACCCCTCACCCTTCATGATATTTACCGCAGGAGATCAATCAGCAGGTCGAGATAATCGCCGAGCAGTCGAGTGACGAGGAAGCGTTCCCGCACGGACTCGCGCCCATTTGACCCCAGCTTTTTCCCGAGTTTCGGATGTTTCAGCAGCTCCACCACCCGGTCGGCACAGCCGTCGTAATCGGTCGGATCGACCAGGAAGCCGTTGTGCCCATCGGTGATCTGCGATGGAATCCCGCCAACCGCCGAAGCCACCACCGGTGCCCCCTTCCAGAGCGACTCCGCGACGGTGAGTCCAAACCCCTCGCGCGTCGATTTTTGTAGGATGACATTCGAGAAACGCTGGATCGAGTTGACCAACAGGTCGTTGTTGCCCACGACGAAGATCACGTCTCCCCGCTTGATGAGCTCATGTGCCTTTCGGTGCACCTTCTGATAGATGCGCACACCCTCGGGATCATCCGCCGCCAATTCATAGCAGAAGAGCAAACGACAATCGACGCGCTTGCGAACGCGCTCATAGACATCGAGCACACCCTCGGGATCCTTCCAGGGATCCATGCGCGAGACCTGCGTGATCAGCGGCTTGTCGGTCGGGATATTGGCCAGCGCGATATGTTCCGCGACCGTCTTCTCGTCGATATGGCGGTTCTTCGTCGACAACGGATCGATCGCCGGCGGAATGACCCGCTGTTCGATCGGAAGATCCTTCTTGCGATATTCCTCAGTCGAAATGATCGCCACGTCATACCGCAGCAGATAGTCCTTCATGAAATCCCACAGCTCCGGCGAGGGATCGGATATATCGATATGACAGCGCCAGATCCAGGGCTGGCGCTTTTTGAAGAAGCGAATGAGCGGCATCGGCTGGGGATCGTGCACGATGACACAGTCATGATCGATGTGCGTATACCCCGAGAACTCGTCGTTCACCTCGAGGTAGAGCCGCAGATCCTCCTCGGTGATCTTCGTCTTCTGTCCCTGAAGGGCGTTGTGAAACTTTTTGGTCACCTCGAAGAAGGCGTGGTTGCCATGCAGGATACGCCACCCGGTGTCGACACCGATATCGTTCATCATGGGCACCAGGCGCGAGAGGATCTCGGCCACGCCACCGCCCACGAAGGTGGAGTTGAGGTGGAAGACATGCTTGTCGTAGATGCGGCTGGCCTTCCGGTGAATATCCGCCACAACCTCGCGACCGACGACCTCGATATAGTTTTCGATGCTCCGCAGCATAGGACCCCCTCGAACGATCTCATCGACGTGAATATATTTCGCGTAGTACATGATGGATATCGCATAACTCCATGTAATGCAAGGCATATTATTTTAGCAACTTCCGCAGAAATCCGCCGATAATAGAGATAGGAGATATCATCAATAAGGAGGCACTATGTTCGCAGGCGGTCTTGATATGGATCCGACACTCGGCCTTCCGACGCCCTTTCTCCCCAAAGAGGTGGAGCATAAAAAGGTTCCGGAAGCTCCCCAACCGCGTGAAGAGGCCCCGAAAGAGGATACCCCGAAGCGCGAAAGTTCCGCTGGCGATGCGGCATCGCTCTCCCGGATGACGGGACCAAAGGTCGCGTCGAAATCGATTCTCACGGCTCAGCCGGTGCATGCTGATATCAAAGCCGAGGCTGAGGGCATGGCCGATCTGGCCCTCGATATGCTCATCGCGATCGGTGCACCGATCACCGCCGCCTCTCCGATGCTCAAGGCAATGGACAACCTCTTGCAAAGCCTGGCCAAGGATCCGGAGTTCGTCGCCTCGGTTGAAACGATCTCCGTATAGCCATTTTCTGCATTCCCAAAGAGCCAGGCCAAACGGCCTGGCTTTTTTTGCGCCTGTTGACATCGACGACGCATCCACGCACAATCGCCAACCATGAAACGAATCCTCATCCTCTGTGTCGCCTTCGCCTTGACCGCGATGGCATTTTCCCCCACCGTTTTCGCCGGCAGCACGAAGCAATACAAGAACAAGCATTTCGGCTACAGCCTGCGTTATCCGAAAAAGTGGTGGATCGGCCAGCTGGACAAACAGTCGGGCTCCCCAGCCGTACGGTTTGCCACCACGCGCGACGATGTCGTCTTCACCCCCAACGAAAACCCGAAGGGTGCCGTCGTGAAACTGCGCGTGGAGGATGTGCGTGTGCTGGAGAACACGATCCCCTCCTTTTCGAAGGTTCGCACGGCTGCCGATTGGCTCGCCTGGCAACGCTCACAACAAAATGCCACCACAACCGCACATCTGGGACCCTTCACCGATGAGGAGATTGCCGTCGGCCGCTATGCCGCTATTCGCACGCGCTATCTGAACCGCCCGCTCCTGACCATCACGATCGTCACCCCCGCCTACGGCTATGCCTATATGATCGACTACTTCGGGACTCCAAAGGCATTTGAAAAGAACACCCCGGAATTCCAGGAGATCCTTTCGAGCCTCGCCTTCCAGGAACCAAAGGGACGAAAATCATCCGACTAATACAGACATAAGGGAGAATCCTATGCGCGCCTTCGCCGATGCCCGAGATGTTCGGAAATTCGTCGACAAGAACAACATCGCCTTCATCGCGCTGATGGTCTCGGACATCGACGGGCGTTTTCGAACGGTGACCATCCCGGCCGACACCTTCTCGGACCGAACGGTCGCCAAAGGCATCGGCTTTGACGCCTCGAATTTAGGCTACGCGACGGTCGACGACTCCGACATGCTCCTCGTTCCCGACCTGCATTGCGGCTTCGAAGACCCGGTCGATCCGGAGGCGCGCACCCTCTCCTTTCTGTGCGACATCATGCAGACGAACGAAGAAGGCAACTTCGGGCAGGACCTGCGCCACATCGTCGACAAGGCGATCGCCACATTGGCGGCAGAGGGGCTGGCCGATGAGATGCGCGTGGGCGTCGAGTTGGAGTTCAACGTCCTCGACGAACTCGACAGCATGATGACGCGTCGGGAGACCGCCTTTCGCATCGAGAGCAGCGAGATCCCCAGCCCCCCGGGGGGTGAAGAGAACTATCGCATCGCCTCCAACCGCGGTTATTTTCGCGCAGAGCCGAACGATCATCTCCTGGGCATTCGCAACGAGATCGTCACCGCCCTCAAAGCGCTGGGGATGCAGATCAAGTACCACCACCACGAGGTCGGAAGCTCCCAGGCCGAGATCGAATTCCAGCTCACCCCCGTGCAGTTCATGGCCGATGCCACGACGCTGGCCAAACACATCTGCCATCGCATCGCGCGCAAACATGGAAAGATCATCACCTTCATCCCGAAGCTCATTCCGAATGAAGCCGGCAACGGCATGCACGTCCATCAGTGCTGGTTTCGGGAGGGAAAGAACGTCTTCAACGCCGAGGGAGGCCTCTACGACTTGAGCGATACGGCACTGGCGGCCATCGCCGGGATTCTGACCCACGCCGACTCGCTCCTGGCGCTGACCAACCCCACGACCAACTCCTATCGGCGGCTCATCCCGGGGCTTGAAGCGCCGGTAAAGGCCGCCTTTGCCAAGGCCAACCGCTCGGCGGCCATCCGCATCCCGGGATATATCACCGACCCCGAACATCGCCGCTTCGAGTTCCGCACGATCGACGCGACCTGCAATCCGTATCTGGCCTTCGCCGCAATGATCATGGCCTCGCTCGACGGCGCGCGCAAAAAACTCGACCCGACCCGCGAGGGATTTGGGCCCTTTGAAACGAACCTCTATAAGCTTCCTCCGGAGGAGCTTCGCAAGATCCGCTCCTTCCCCGCAACGCTCGAAGACGCCCTGCGCGGACTGGAGAATGACAACGCCTATCTGCAATACCGCGGCGTCTTCCCCGAGGCGCTCATCGCCACCTGGATCGCCGCCAAACAGCGCGACATCGACGAGATGCGCCGCATCCCCCACCCCTGGGAGATCGCGCGGTATTATGATCTGTAGGGATTACGCCGCGATGCCTTCCTTGCGGATGTAACTGAACAAGGGAGAGAGCTGATCGGACTTGAGGCGTTTCGGATCGACCACGACCACCTGAATGCGCGGATCGACATGATAGGCGATGATCGTCGCCTCCTTCCGAAACCGTTCCGGATCAGACGAAAACGCAGAAGAGATCAGACAGAGATCGATGTCGCTATCCGTCCTCGCCTCGTTTCGTGCATAGGAGCCGAAGAGAATGATTCGCGCAGAAGGGAAATGAGCCTCTTTCAAGGCCCGTTTGAATCGCTCGATCACTGCTTTTATTTTTTTCGGAACCACGCCCACATCTCCTTGGTCATATCCAGGTATTGCTTGGTATACACCTTTGTCGCTTTCTTATAGAAGGCCTTCAGATCCTCGGGATAGCGCGCTTCCATATTGAACTAAGGCGTGTCCCCATTTGGTAAGGTGTCATTCCCGCGAAAGCGGGAATCTCGCTTATGAGGGGTCAATCGAGATCCCCGCTTTCGCGGGGATGACAAAAACAAAGACCCCTTATGACAAGTTCCGATAGGCACTCCTCGCACAACGACCGGCGAGGCGTGTGGCCCGGCCGGTCGGGTGAAGGCATTCTGAATGGACGATTATTCGAGAACCGGCGGTCTCGGCTGAAAGAGCTTAGATCTGAGTAGAGATGGCTCATCCTGACGAAGCTTATCAAGCACCTCGAATGCTTTCAATAATCGGTTATGAATAGTCTCCATTGCCTCGGTGGATATTTCCTGATAACGCATTGCTCCAACGATCCTCCCATCTGATTCGACATGACCGACGGTCCCATCGACAAACGAGGCATTCGGTTCCATCGAAAAACAATCTTCGGAATCAACACGGCTCTGTTGCGCGATGCTCTCCGACTCACAGATGCCATCGGCATCATTGTAGAAAAGAGAAGCGATCGTCGCATCCTTCACGATCTCCGCAGCCGCCGCGATATGCTCCCCATTCTTCATATACCGCCAGTCCCGGTCGAAATGGATATCGTCATAAAAACGATTCAAGTTTAATCCACCCATAGGAGACCTCCTTCATTATGTTGTTCTCCCCCAACATATCCATTATCGACAGATGGTAACAGAAGTTGCTAAAAAAAAAGGACAATTCAATAAAGCATGCAACCGATGTCGTTTATTCGGTCACGCTAAGCGTAAAGGTCGTCACGCGGCGGTCGGTGGCTTCCCACTGGCAGGTATATCCCATCGTGGTCTCGCCGACGGCGGAAGCCGGCACGGCATCGTATCCATCGGCCATTGCGAACACGCGCGTCTGGGCGCCGAAGGTGAGCCACTCCGGAATGGTATCCGTTCCGTCCTCGACCAGGCCGTAGCTGTAGATGCCGCCGACGAGTGCGTTGCCGTCGCTATCCAAACAGGGCGGAAGCGTCGCCGCGTTCATGGCCTGACCGGCCACGATGCCATCCGGATTGGCCGCCGCGATCGCGCCTTGGATCTCATCGGCCGTCGGCGGAGTGACCGTCTGCGAACTCCCACATCCGATGCCAACGATGAACACCAACGCCAATATCCACATTCCGTATCTCATCACGCCCTCCCGATTTGAATCGATGCTCGACTACGCCTTGGTTGTCATGAATCAGCCATTCTCGTCAAGATCCCTACTCAGGTGAAGAACATACAGGGCGCCTTCGTGTGAAGGCTCCAGACTGCTGACAAAGTCTCCTCATGCCGTCATTTCCGAAAACTGAAGGGTGTCGTCATTCCCGCGAAGACAGCCTGCCCGCCGGTTGTGTGGCGGGGGAATCTCGCCTTATAATGGCCAATCGAGATCCCCGCCTTCGCGGGGATGACACAACGAGGGTTTGGCATCAATCCGGAGCCTTCACACGAAGGCTCCCTTTTTCACACCACCCTCCCCAAAAGCAACGATATGGAGTAAATATTGCACTTTCTGCGGCCTTCCGCTATGAACGCGCCCATTATGACAACCCTATCAGAAACATCCAGCGCGCTTGGAGCGCATCCGGTTGAAACCACAGCAGCGACCTTCGATGAGCTGGGGCTGTCCCCCTCCATCGTCAAGGCGATCGCTCAAGTTGGATTTGAGCACCCCACGCCAATTCAGCAACAGGTGATTCCGCCGTCGCTTGAAGGGCATGATATCATCGGCCTGGCCCAGACCGGATCCGGCAAGACTGCGGCGTTCGTCATCCCGATGGCCGAGCGCTTGGGCCACGGTGAGGGCCTTCGCGGACTGATCCTCTGCCCCACGCGCGAGATCGCCCTCCAGACGAAGGCCTTTTTGGACCTCTTCGGCAAACACCATAACCTCTCCACCGCCTGCCTCATCGGCGGCGTCGCGATGGGGCCGCAAATTTCCGCGCTCAAGAAGAAACCCGATATCGTGGTAGCCACGCCGGGCCGGCTCTTCGACCATATGAACCGCAAGAACGTTCGCCTCAACGAGGTCTCGGAATTGGTGCTCGACGAGGCGGATCACATGCTCGATCTGGGATTTCTGCCGCAGGTGAATAAGATCCTCAAGACCGTGCCGAAAAATCGTCACACGATGATGTTCTCGGCCACGATGCCACAGGCGATCGAGCGGCTCGCACAACAGTTTCTCACCGACCCACAGCACATCGACATTTTGCCCTCAGGGCGCGCGGCCGAAGGGATCACCCATCGGCTCTATCTGGTCGAGCAGCCACACATGAAGCGCTGTCTCATCTCGCTGATCAACCAGGAGTTGGGATCGACGCTCGTCTTCACGCGCACCAAACGCGACGCCGACTGGCTCGAGCGCCAGCTCGACAAGCAAGGGCATCCGGTGGCCAAGATCCACTCCGATCGCACGCAGCGCGAACGCACCGACGCCCTCGGCGGCTTCCGGGAGGGGCAGCATCGCATCCTCGTCGCCACCGATATCGCCGCACGCGGCATCGATGTGCGCGGCATCGAACACATCATCAACTTCGGTCCTCCGGGGACGGTAGAGGAATACATCCATCGCGCAGGACGCACCGCGCGTCTCGATGCACTCGGTCTCGTTTCCCTGATCGCTACCTGGATGGATGCCAATATCATCGAGCAAATCGAAAAGGCGATCGAAGCAGAGCTGCCGCGGTGTACGGCACCGGGCGTTGAACCCTATATCGAACACGTCGCCCCAAAAAAGAACAGTGGCAAGCGCCGCCCCAGCCGATGGTAGAAGGAACTGGACATCCGTTGAAACCCTCTGCCCCTCTTCAATCCTCGTTTATCGATACCGACGCCCGTTTGGCGCAGCTCATCCGCGATTGCGAGCGCGCCAGTCGCATCGCGATCGACACCGAGGCCGACAGCCTCCATCATTATTATGAGAAGGTTTGCCTCATCCAGATCGCCACGGATGATACGATCGCCCTCATCGATCCGTTGGCGGGGCTCACACTCGATCCTCTCTTGGAATGCTTTGCCGAAAAACCGCTCGTCCTGCACGGCGCCGATTTCGACCTGCGCATGCTCGCCCAGGCGTATGGCTTTCGACCGCGTGCACCGATCTTCGACACGATGATCGCCGCGCAGCTCTTGGGATATGATGGGTTGGGGCTCGCCGCCCTGGTCGATCGCGTTCATGGCGTGAAACTTTCGAAGCATGGGCAAAAGTCGAACTGGTCACGCCGCCCTCTGGCGGACGATCTCCTCTCTTATGCCGCCGACGATGTGCGCTATCTGCTCTCCGTCGCTGACAGCCTCGAAGAGGATCTTCGCGAACACGATCGACTCACCTGGCATCGCGAGAACTGCGCCGCGCTGGTGACGGCGACCGGCATCGAACGCGAACGCGATGAGGAAAACCGATGGCGCATCAAGGGTGCGGGGCCATTGGAATCAGCCGAACTCCGTTTCCTCCGTGCCCTCTGGCACTGGCGCGATGGGCTGGCCTCAAAGGCCGACCGCCCTCCCTTCTGGGTCGCGACCAATGAACTCCTCGTCCGACTCTCCCGATGGGCCGCAGCCCACCCGCGCGCATCGCTCGACGAAGGACCGAAGCTCCCGCGCCACATCACCGGATCTCGGCTGTCCGCTCTGAAGGGGGCGATCGCCGAGGCCCGTGCGCTGCCACAGCATGCGTGGCCCGCGCGGCCGACGCGAGCCAAACATCGCGGCGAGGACAACCGTGAGCTCGTCGGCGCCCTGCGCGACGCCGTGGCAACAATCGCCCGGGAGCTTGAGATCCCCCCCGCCGTCATCGCCCCAAAAACCGCCCTGAGCGCCATTGCGCGCGAAAAGCTGCAAACGGCTGAGGCATTCGTCGCGCAGGCCGGACTCCTCAACTGGCAGGCAACGCTCATCGAACCCGCTCTTTCAATATTGTTTCAAGAATTCCCCAAAAAACAGGCAACTTCTCGCCGCAAACGGCGATAAGCTCACCACAGCCAGCATAAACCCTCATCGAAGGCCCTGCCCCGATGGCATAAAGGATAAGACCATGCGAACGCTCTCCATCTCTGACCAGTTTCAGATCGACCAACTCATTGGCCAAAAGATCGATGGAAAACTGGATCGCACCGAACTCGAAGCCTTCGAACAGCTCGTCGAAAAGACGATCATCGAGGATGAAGGTGATGTCACCGACGGCTATCTGACGGCATATGTCGTCGTCAAACGGATGCTGCGGGAAAATCCCGATTCCAACTTCAACCTCACCTACTGGAATGGGCTCTACGAGGATGACGGCACCCTGATCACGGATGACCGCAGCTGCATGGAGGTCATCGCTGCCGATATCGCTGGAGATGCCGATGGGAAGACAACAGTGGATGAACTCTTCCTCCTGAGGGGAGCGATGTGCGCAAAGTCATGCGATCTCTCGCTCCTGGAAATTCCGCTTGATGATGAACGCTCACTGTTCGCCCCTCGGATCGACTGCATCTTCGACTTCGAAACGATGGAGGGACTTCGTTTCGACCAGGCCCTGCTCACCTATCACCCCGCCACGGCCAAGCGCGTCTCCGAATTTCTCGATGTGATCAAAACGCATGAGAAACAGAAGGAGACGAAGCAACCCGAAGGGGATCATCGAGAGCAAAAATCAAAGCCAAAAAAGAAAATCCGCATCGAAGACACGGTTTAACCTCGACACCCCACACAAAGAAAAAGGTCCCAAACTGCGGGACCCCAGACTGATGACAAACCCATGTTTTGTCATCCTCGCGAAAGCGGGGATCTCGGTGTGCCGTTAAAAGCGAGATTCCCGCCTGCGCGGGAATGACAACCTTCAATCTTGGATAATGATAACATGAAGTGACTTTGTCAGCAGTCTGGCTCGCCTTTTCGGAAGGTCGGCCGGCTCGCGCTCACACTCCCCGGCACTTCAACTATTGTAGGCACTCCTCTTCGGAGTGCCGAAACCGCTGAAGGTCGGCCGGCTCGCGCTCACACTCCCCGGCACTTCAACTATTGTAGGCACTCCTCTTCGGAGTGCCGAAACCGCTGAAGGTCGGCCGGCTCGCGCTCACACTCCCCGGCACTTCAACTATTGTAGGCACTCCTCTTCGGAGTGCCGAAACCGCTGAAGGTCGGCCGGCTCGCGCTCACACTCCCCGGCACTTCAACTATTGTAGGCACTCCTCTTCGGAGTGCCGAAACCGCTGAAGGTCGGAACCGGTCGGTTCAAACCCTGACCCCAACATATAAAAAAAGGCCCCAAACAACGGGACCTTTTCTTTGTGTAGCGGGGGCCGGACACTCCTGGAACGCGCTTCACACGTTCCAGGACTTCAGCATTATAGAGCTCGCCTATTCGGCGAGCCGCTTTTCAGAAGGTCGGAACCAGTCGCCTCGAAACCTGACCCAAATACACATAAAAAAGGGTCCCAAACAACGGGACCTTTTCTTTGTGTAGCGGGGGCCGGACACTCCTGGAACGCGCTTCACACGTTCCAGGACTTCAGCATTATAGAGCTCGCCTATTCGGCGAGCCGCTTTTCAGAAGGTCGGAACCAGTCGCCTCGAAACCTGACCCAAATACACATAAAAAAGGGTCCCAAACAACGGGACCCTTTTTTATGTGTAGCGGGGGCCGGACACTCCTGGAACGCGCTTCACACGTTCCAGGACTTCAGCATTATAGAGCTCGCCTATTCGGCGAGCCGCTTTTCAGAAGGTCGGAACCAGTCGCCTCGAAACCTGACCCAAATACACATAAAAAAGGGTCCCAAACAACGGGACCCTTTTTTATGTGTAGCGGGGGCCGGATTCGAACCGACGACCTTCAGGTTATGAGCCTGACGAGCTACCGGGCTGCTCTACCCCGCAATATGTCGATATCAGGACTTCTCTCCCCTTCCAAAGGGGAAAGGGCTGATACCCCGGGGGGTCGGAGATGTCAAGCGATCGCATTCATTTTACGAAATGTCGCCATTTGCCGTCTGGAGGATGAGGTCGAGGGTGAGGTTGGCGACGCGATGGACCTTCTCGCCGCCGTTGTCTTCGATGATCTTCTCGATCTCGTCGTCCTCGCCGTGGTAGTCGGGGTTGAGCGGAAGGCCCTCGAAGAGGAAGATCGTTGGGATCCCGGCCTTCACCCAGATGCCGCCGTCCTGGCGAAAGAGGTATTCGTCGATATTGTGATCGATGCGTGAGAATCCCGCACGTTTTCCCGCATCGGCGATGATCGGGCGAAAGAGGTTCGGCCGCTTCTTTTTATCGATATCGATGACGGAGAGATGTTCTGCCCCGAGACGCGCGACCATGTCGACGTTGATCGCTGCGCGTGTCCTCTTGATGGAAACAAGCGGATTTTTCCAATAGTAATCCGCCCCGACCAGGCCCTTCTCCTCGGCTGCGGTCCAGACGAAGATGATGGAGCGCTTCGGCCCCTTGCCCTGGCGCTTGAGTTCGGCGAGCGCCGGCAACACGCTCAAGAGGATTGCCGACCCGGAGGCGTTATCGTCCGCGCCGTTGTAGATGCGATCGCCGCTGCCCCAGCGGCGTTCACCGATATGATCGTAGTGCGCGGAGACGAGGATGTATTCATCCTTGAGCTTCGGGTCGGAGCCCTCGAAGACCGCGGCGACGTTGTTCACGCCGCCCCACTTCGTGTAGTTCGTGCCGATAAAATTCGCATCGCCCGCGCGACGCCGATACTCATCCTCGTGCAGGGCATATTGAAAGCGACGCACCGGTTCATATTTCATCGGTGTCCGTTGGGCAGCAAGTCCATCGCGCTTCTTGAGTTTGGCTTCATAGTTCTGTCGATGCTGGGCATAGGAGGTATAGCCGTACAGATCGAAGGGCTGAAAATAGGGGTTGGCCGCGTTGCCGCCATTGGCTCCGCGCAGGCCGGAGGCCGCGCAGACCTCGGCGATGATTCCCGCGGCCTCATCGAGGCCGGGCGACGGGCTGTCGCGCCCTTTGAGTTTGTCGTGCGAAAGCCAGCGGATGTGCTCGAGCAGATCCTCTTTGGCAATCGGCTCCTTCGAGACCTTCGCCACCGCGTGCACGCGCGTCTTCACCATCGATGGACGGCTCGACGCGAGCAGCGGCTGCGCTTGCCACCCAAACCCCGACCAGGGCAGACGCGTGCGCGGGGCCATGGAAAAAGCAGATGCTGTGGCTGATATCGGTTCCGATGCGGGGAGACCCTTCGAACGAACAGAGGGAAGAAGAGCCGTCAGAAATGGAATGACCGGTAGGATCGACTCAATCGCCATAGAGCCTCCCTCCCCCAGTTACTATCCCTACTGCATTTCCTGTCCGACGTCCACTTTTTTCCCCGATGACTACCGCAGGCCGAGACGAAAGAGAATGTCCGGAACGGGCGCGGTGAACATGATCCCGCCGATCCACCGTTCGCCCTTCACATTCGACCAGCGCACAATCGCTTCGACCGCGTTCTCCGTGCGACCCGGAAAGGCGATCGCCACATGCGACCCGACCACCAGCTCAGATGAGGTGTGCAGCCCCAACCCCATGATGCAGGCGTCGATCGTCTCCGCCTTCTGCCACTCGCTCTCGGGCAGGACGCAGTAGGCAATCGGCGTCACGACGGTCGTGCGGGGTGCGCGACGTTTTTCAGGGGAGAGTCCCTGGGGCCCAAGCCGACGCTTGAGCAGAACATCGTACTCATACCGACGCTCCGGATCCTTGAGGACCTCGTAGGCCTCATTCACCCTCTTGGCCAGATCCTCATCGCCGCCGAGATCGGGGTGCACCTTGAGCGTCATCATCCAGGCTCGATAGACGACCGTGATGATCTCCTGTGGCACCGTCGGCGTGATACCCAAAATGTCGTAATATGTCTCATCCCTCTTCATCGCATCACACTCCCATCTCAAATTGAACCTGTCGGGAAAAGAGCTTTTGTTGTCATTCCCGAGGAGTCGGGAATCTCGAAGTGCTTGAAAAATCGGGATTCCCGATTCCTCGGGAATGACAAAAATCAGTAAAATCGACATTTTCCGACAGGTTCTAAATGCGCATCTGTTCAAACGATTCGCGCGCTCGCTGTTGCACCGAAACATGCCGCACCTCCCCGCCGGGGAGACGCAGTTCGAGGTGGATATCCCCTTCGACGCGATCGGAAAAACTCGCGCAGAGCTCTACTGCAATCTGTATATCCGCATCCTGAATCAAACCGCGCAGCAGGACCACCGGTCCCGGCGTCACATCGGAGATGATGAGCGCGTCGCCCTCTTTCGCACACGCCTCGATCCGCCCGTTGTCCTGCTCATTTCTCCCGACCACCGCCTTGGCCCCGGAGGACAGCCGAAAATGCCGACCACATCGCAGAAGCCACATGTCGTCCGGCGTCGCATCCGGCTTCTTCTGAATGAGCTCGCGCAAACGATCGGAGAAGCGCGGGTCGGTGAGCAGACACCCGCCGGCCGGCTGGACATAGGTGCGAATGCCGTATTTTTGAGCCAACTCCATCTGGGGTTTTCGGCTGCGCCCCTCGATCGCCAGCAAGCGCTCGCGGTCGATGCGACCATCGCGTTCGGGCAGCGTGGGTTCCAGCAAGAGGGCCGAGAGCGGACGCAGGACAACATCTGGATATCCCGACTGTCGCGCCACGGTATCGAGCGACTGGCGGTTCTGCGACATCGGCCGCTCCCCCAACACCTCACCCGTGGCGATGCAGTCATACCCGTCGCGCATAAGGATCTCTCCCGCCTTGCGCACCATCATCATATGGCAGTCGATACACGGGTTCATCTGCTTGCCGTATCCATGCGGCGGATTCTTCACCATTTTGAGGTGTTCATCAGTGATATCCAGGACGATGAGCTCGATGCCGAGCTGCTCGGCCCCCCGTCGCGCGTTCTCGGCACCAAAAAAGGGCGTGGTGAAGGTGAGTCCCACCACGCGCACGCCCTGCTCCTGCAGGATCTTGACGGCGAGCAAGCTATCGAGCCCCCCCGACAGGAGCGAGAGGGCGCTGATTTCGTCTTTGGGTGTCATCGCCCTCTTCCATATATCAAGCGGGCCTCAGGAGCAAGCCGAAGCGAGGCCGCCCGGAAGGGCGTAACCGTTGACGCCCCTGGGAAACTTCAGTACATTCACGCCTATGGAAAAACTCAATCTCCCGAAATTCGACACCCCCATCACCATCCTGGCCGTGGACGACGACACGACCAACCTCATGGTCATCGAGAAGATGCTGAAACCCCATGACTGCATCGTGCGCACCTGCACCTCAGGCCAGCAGGCCATCGACGAGGTCTGGAAGGAACTGCCGGACGTCATCCTCCTGGATGTCATGATGCCCGAGATGGATGGCTTCGAGGTCTGCCGTCGTCTCAAGGGGAGCCAGTCGACGCGACTCGTCCCGGTGGTGATCGTCACCGCGCTGCAGGAGAAAGAGGATCGCATCAAGGGGATCCAGGCCGGCTGCGACGAGTTTCTCTCCAAACCGATCGATCGACTCGAACTCCTGGCCCGCGTGCATGCGCTCGCACAGGTCAAACGCCTCAATGATGAACTCGATCATGCCGAAGCGGTGGTGCTGTCGCTCGCGCGTGCGGTGGAAGCGAAAGATTCGACCACCGGCGATCACTGCGATCGACTCATCCGCCTCTCTCAAGCATTTGGGAAATACCTCGGCCTCGAAGACCGTCAGGTCCGTACGCTCGAGCGCGCCAGCATCCTGCACGATGTCGGCAAGATCGGCATTCCGGATGCGGTCCTCCTCAAGCCCGGAAAGCTCGATGAGGAGGAATGGGAGATCATGCGCACGCACCCGATCCTGGGCGAAGAGATCTGTCATCCGCTGAAATCACTCAATGATGTCTGCCCGATCATCCGGCATCATCACGAAAAATGGAGCGGCTTCGGTTATCCCGATGGCCTGCTCGCCGACTCCATTCCGTATCTCGCGCGCGTGTTTCAAATTTTGGATGCCTTCGATGCGATGACGACCGAACGCCCCTACAAACACGCCTTCTCGATCGAGGAGACGATCAAGACGCTTGAGGAGGAGACCGAGAAGGGCTTCTGGGATGCCGAGCTCATCAAGAAATTTGTCGCCTTCATCGCCGAACACCCCGAAGCCGCAGAGACAGGAAAGTAATGCTGTCGCCGCGAAGGGATGACAACGATATAAAAAAACCGCCCTGCGAAGGGGCGGTTTTTTCGTTGTATCGCAGTGCTCACGATTTTGAGCTTATACTCCGTCCACCAGCTCGCGAGCACGGTCGAGGAGCTCAGCATTGGCCTTGGCATACGCGGCCTGTGCCGCCGCGACATCCTCGATGGAGCCATCGGAGGCCACGGTGACGTAGTTGCGAAATTTGGGCTCCGTTCCGGAACCGCGCAGGACCAGGACGCTGCGATCGTCGAGGACGACCTTGAGGCCATCCTTGGTCACCACCTCTGTGACCGTCCGCTCCTGATCGCCGACCATGAGTTTGTCGCCCACCTTGACCACGTCGTTCTGGAGGACGGGGACGACCTTGCCTTTGTACGCCTTCCATGCCGAGGGATCCACGCCCTTCACATCCACACCGCTGCGCGTCGGGTAGAAATACCCATAACGCTCCTGCAATTCGGCATAATATTCCGACAGGCTCTTGCCCGTCGACATCATGACGCGAACGGCCATGAGGAATCCGAAGAGAGCATCCTTCTCGAGCGTATGTCCCTTGCCGGATATTCCGTCCGACTCCTCGAACTTGATGAGACCATCACGCAGGTATTTGAATCCCACCTTGGTCTCGATGACAGGCTGGTCATTTGCGCGAGCGATCGCAAAGCCGAAAGGAGAACTGGCAACAGTGCTCGCGATCGCGCCCGAAAATCCGTCGTCGAGGAGACTCGCATACGCCATCGGGCCGAAGAGGTTCATCGACAGATCCTGCACCTTGTCTCCGAACCGAATGCGATCGGCATCCGGATCCATGAAGACCGCGAGCGAATACTTCCGGTTCGCCTCCTGAAGCCGTTCGATGAGCGGCATCTGATTCGCCAGGCTCGGCTCCGGCTTGATGCCGTGGAAGGTCGTGTCATCCTCCGTGTTGAGAAAGACGATCGAACCGCTCGCCATGAGCTGTTCGACCACGTCCTTGCCCAAAACCGCTTCCACATAGCCACGCGCCGACCCATGCATATAGTCGACGACGATCGAGAGGTCTTCTTTGTTCTCAGTCAGCCATGTCCGCAAGGCGCCCACATCGAAGATCTCGCTCTTGGCGAGGAATGCGTTATAGATCTCTTTCGCATCGATGGTCTCGACCAACGCCTGCAGCCGATCCTGACTGGGATCGGCCGGAGCAAAGATCCGATCCGGCTGCATATACTCGTTCGCATATTGTTCGATGAGATTCGTGAACTCCGGTCCTGCGGGGCCCCCGTCGCGCGGGTTGAACTTGATTCCGGCATAATCCATCGGGTTGTGCGAGGGGGTAAAGTTGATGGAGCCGGCCGCATCCAGCTCCGTCACGAGCGCAGATCCAACACCGGTGGGCGTTTCCCCTGCATCGTAGACGCGGATCCCTGCGGAGGTCAGCTCGCGGATGGCTGCATCCATGAACGCACGCCCCATGAAACGGTTATCGCGAAAGACGACGACCCCCTTCTCCTTGACCTCCTCGAAGGTGAAAAAATCGTTCCCATTCAAGAAATCCGGCGTCTGCATCATCTCGATGATACCGCGGGTCACCTTCTGCACGTTGCTCACGCTGAAGGCTTCGCCGATCCGGTCGCGCCAGCCCGATGTTCCGAAAATGGTCGCCACCGGCGCAGTGGAGGTGCGAGCCCGATCGCCCTGATAGGTCTGGACATCGGCGATGAGGCCGACGAGGGCCTTGCGGATATCGAGTGCAACCGGATTCCGATTGAAATGTTGCCCCATCAGGAGCGCCGCTTCCCAAAAATTGGGTTTTGCTCCTGCATCTCTGGGAGAGATCAGGGGGGTGATATCGTCGAGGAGCGCCGTCAACCCCTTCGTGTCGCCCTCAGAAGAATTCCGCTTGATGAGATCCGAAATCGTGATGAAGATCCTGTCGCTGAGGGAACGCGCACTTGACGACCCACCCCCGTTGCCGCCGCCGGAACCACCGCCCATGCGCACGGTCTCGCCTTCATCTGCGCCTGCTTCACCGGGCGCCGCCGCGAAAAAGAAACCCTCGTCGGCAGGAGGCAGATCCTGCAGCGAAGTCATCTCATTCCCTCCGGCATCCGTCGCACCGAAACCCGCACCTGCGCCGAACAGCATGCTTGCCCCTCCTGAATTGACACACGCTCCGATCATGATCGCCTCCTCTGGTATATGAGAGATTAAGTGCAGCGGTTTTAGACACCCCCCTGGAAAAATTCAAGCATTTCTTATACGACACTTCTATGTCGCTCATATTCACCATCCCCCTTGCCACGGCCGTTTCCCTTTTGTATTCTGGCAGTTATGAATGTTTCCTCGCACCGGCAGCGCTGCGCCCCCATGACCCTGCTCCTGGCGGTGCTGTTCTCCATCCTGTTTCTCTCTGCCCTCTCCGGCTGTTCGCGCTTCGCGCCGTCACCGGAGCCCAAGCCCCTCGAAACCGTCACGGCACAGACCACCGATGGTGCGAACAAAAACCCGCACATCACGTTCATCACCTGGAACGAGGACTATCTGCCCACGCTCAAGCGTGAGGTCCCGCGCTTTGAGAAAGAAACGGGAATCAAGGTCTCGTGGAAACTCCTCTCCGAGGATGTCGTGCGCGAAAAGGTCCTTATCGACCTGGCCTCAGCTGCGGGGCAATACGATCTGGTGCTCACCGATGTTTGGATTTTGCCCGAGCACATCGCCGCGGGATATCTGGAACCGCTCGATCCCTTCATCGCCAAGGATGCCACCTTCGATCGATCCGCTTTCTATCCGACATTTTTGGAGGCGCTCTCATATAATGATAAGCTCTACGCCTTGCCGACCGAGAGCTTTGGCGCGGCACTGACCTACCGCAAGGACCTCTTCGCACAGTACGGCGTGAAGGTCCCGCGCACGATCGACGAACTCGTCGCCGCCGCGCGCACGCTCACGCGCGACACGAACGGCGATGGGACGATCGACCTCTACGGTGTGGCCGGGCGCGGGCGGGCCGGCGAGGAACCGGCGATCCTCGTCTCGGGGTTTGCCTGGGCCTTCGGCGGCACCTGGTTTGAAGGGGGTGCGGCGACCGCGGCAGAAATCCGCACAAAGAAGGCGCGTCCTGCCTTCGACACGTCGGCATTCCGCAAGGGATTTACCGTTTACTGCGATCTCCTCAAACGGTATGGCCCCCCGGCGAGTCAGGACTATACCTGGTATGAACTCGTGCAGGATGGCCGCGAGGGGCGCGTGGCGATGCTGCTCTATTCCGGTTTCAACGTCGGCGCCGTGGATCGACCGGATCTCAAGCTCCACGATCGCTATGCCGCTGCCCTGCCTGCACGCGGTTCAAAGGGATGTGTGCAGGAGGCCTTCTCGATGGGCTATGGTATCAACCGTCATTCGAAGAACAAGGCCGCGGCCTGGGAGTTCCTAAAATTCATCGCGGGAAAGGCGTTCATGGAGGATGTCGTCACAAACGCCGTCACCTCCATCCCGATGCAGTCGCTCCGCGAGAGTGCACAGTACCGGAAACTCCACCCCTATCGAGCACCGGACGAAGGCTATGTATTAGAAGAAAACGTGGCGCTCATCGACTGGCGCTATATGCCGCGCCTGCCCGAATATTCGGTCATCGCAAGTCTCCTGGGAACGGCGACCTCCGAATGCATCGCGGGCAAAAAAACACCCCCGGTAGCGCTCAAACAGCTCAACGCTGCCGTAACAAAACTGATGACGCAGGCGGGATATTACCGTGAACCGTAAACGGTGAACGGTGAGCAGACATGAAAAAATTGCAGACGAAATTTCTCGTTCCGATTTTATCGATCCAGCTCATCGCATTGGCGGCGCTAGGGTTTGTCGGCTATCACTTCAGCAGCGATATTTTAAGCGAACAGGCTGAACGCGACTTCAGGCGAACCATCGACCTGGTCGCAACCCAGATCGAGAGCACGCTGGACAGCCGCATCCGGGAGATCGAAACCCTCTTGCGCGACCCGATCTTCATCAAGTTCTCCGTCGCCCCGCATTATAAGAGCGATGTCGATGTGACCGTCTTCAATTTCCAAAAGGGAAACGGCCTCCTTTTGGGTGAACCCGAGGTCGGGGGACTGGTCAACTTCCCGATCGGGCTGCTGGCCAACGAAGGCGGTCGAGCCATCGTCGATGACGGCGACTTTCCCTCGATTGAATTCATCTCGCCTGAAGGGGATGTGCGTCAGCACATCTATCTGGGCGGTTCAAACGACCGCGACTTTGAAGCCACCGGCTCCGAAAAACTCGCCCGCAAGGACGAAGACTGGTTTCAGGCAGCGCTCGCAGGAAAGACCGTCGTCACCCCGCCACGACCCACGTCGCTTTTTCTTCGAACCTACGATCCGATCTCCTTTCAAGGGCGAGAAGAACAGATCGAAAAGGAACTGATCACGATCGCCATGCCGTTGCGTGTGGGAGAAACCGTCCGCGGCGTCCTGCGCATAACGACGTCTGCTGATTTCTTAAGCGATATCGTCGTCGATCCCGGAACACATGCGCTGCTCGAGATCCTCGATCGCAACGATCAGATCATCCTACGCAGCGGCGATGACGCCATCCAACCCGACCTCGGCCTCCCTCAAATCCGACAACTGCTGGAACGCAGCGGTGACGACATCATTGACCATGGCCGTCATCTGCTCATGCACCGTGTGCTCGCCGCCTCCGGCTGGCGCGTGCTGATGATGGGCAATCGGGATCACATCTATGGCAGCGTCTATGAACTGCGCAACAACATCCTGATCGTCATCGCCCTGTCGATGGGACTCATGGCACTCGGCATCTTCTTCACCATTCACAAACTCATCGCACCGATCCTGGCGCTGACCCGTGCATCGAACCGCATTGCACAGGGTGAGTTGGGCATCACCATCGACAAACACGCCGACGATGAGATCGGGAGTTTGACCGACTCCTTCAACCAGATGAGCGTAGCCACGAAGGAGGCCCACGACCGACTCTCGCGCATCGCCTTCGTGCGACGGCAACTCCTGCGCATCATCAGCCATGAGCTGCGCACGCCGATGAACGGCGTGGTCGGCTTCTATGACCTGATGCAGGCGGAGGCCATCGATGAAACCAAAACATCGGAGGAGTTTCGCGAATGCTTCGATGCGCTCGGAACGAGCATCGAAAAGGTTAAGAATCTCGTCGAACGTCTCACCCGTGCCTCGAGCGCCATCGCCGGAGAGTTGCGAAGCGACGACGAAGACGCCGATTGCGCTGATCTGGGGCCCATTATTCACGATATGGTGCAGGTGCTCACACCCGCAGCTGAACGACGTGCGATTACGCTTCGCGCCGGAGAGCGCATCTGGGCCACCGTTCGATGCAAGCAGGAGGCCGTGCGTATTCTTTTGGAAGAGGCGCTGTCCAACGCCATCAAGTATTCCCCTGATGGCAAGGCGATCGATATCGATGTCGACGTCCAGGAGGCAAGCGCCACGATCATCGTTCGCGATCAGGGCGAGGGCATTCCCCAGACGTATATCACCGAGGTCGTCGAACCCTTCTTCGAGGTGAAGGACGCGAGCTTCCATTCGACCGGCCGCTACACGACCGGCGGCGGCGGATTGGGGTTAGGCCTCACCGTCATCGCGAGCATCCTGCGCAGCTTTGAAGGATCGTTGCAGATTGAATCGGAGGAAGGAACAGGAACAACCCTCTTTCTCACGCTTCCCTTGATGGATGGGCATCAGTCTGAACCGACCAGTGTCATCCCGCTGGTCGGATCCGGATAGAGATTCCCATCGACCTTGAGCAATCCTGCCTCATCGCCACCACTACTGAAGTCGACGATAACCACGATGGAGCCTTCGGAGTCGAAGGTAAAACCCAAACCGCGCGCCGTCCCCTTGCTCTCCCCCCCATCGTCGATGACCATCAGCTCTTCGTTGAGCCCACCGCCATCATCCTCGGTAGCATAGCGCGCCACGAAGAGTTCCCGGTTCATCCCGCCAACATCAGCGGCTCGCCACCCGAGGGCGACGACGCGATCTTGCGCATCGAAGGCGAGACCGCTCACCTGGCTGGCTGTATTACCTGCATCGAATTCCGGTGAATAGGAGACCGTCGGATTGACATGATCGATCCTTTCCCCCCGTGCAAGATCGATCGCCGCCAGGAACGGATAATGCCGGTCACCATCGTAGAGCATCTGATATCCCCCGACGTAAGCGACATCCCCCGACACGATTCCCTTCCAAAAGAACGACCCATTGAATGAACCCATATCGACATCATTGGAGTATATCTCACCAGACAGCACGAGCGACGTCGTGACCCGCCGAATGAACTGGTGCGCAACATTATCCGCCTGCTGTGACATGCCGAAGAGCGTTATGGTGTCATCATCCTCTATAAAGATATCGAGGAAGTAATCGCCGAACCCATCCCCCTCTTCTCGCACATAGGTGAGAATCTCGCGTTCGTCCATCTGCGGATTGAGCTTCCAGAGAAATGCCGGTTCTTCACCCGTGTCGATCGTGCCCACGATGTAGAGATTTCCCGCGCTGTCGTGTGCCATCTCCGTGATAATGACCTGCTCTTCATCAAAAAGCGTGTAGTGATGGAGCTCCAAGGTCTCCAGATCGTAGGCGGCGATCCAGAGTTGACTACTCCCCGCCACCGCCATTCCGGCAACAAAGATGTAGTCGCCGACCACGTCGACGACGCTCGCTCGCGCTTCGGCCGAGAAAAAATCCTCAACGTGCTGGGCAATCAGCGATCCATCGTTGTCATAGACAGCCATCCAGGGCTCTTCATCGACGGCATCGGGGGGGTCCGTATACCCGACGACCACCACACCGCCATTCGGTAATGAGGCAATATCGAGAAGAAAGATATCCTCGGCCCACTCCTGGCGATAGAGCCATGGCGTTTCGAACGTCCAGACATAATCCTCGGCGAGCGCCTCCCCATCCATGGAGCGCACCTCCGTCGTCAACCGCGCCTGATAGGTCGTTCCCGGTGTCAGCTCACTCGCCGGCTGAAAGATCGCCACGTTGTAGGTCGTCCCCTCGAGCGTCAGGGCGTCATCATAGCTCACGGTTCCCGAGACCGCCGTCGAGAGCGAAACCCCCTCGGAAGGATCTGCTTCGTCGACCTGAACCACCTGAAAGGAATTGGAATCGATGCTGGACGCAACCATCGGTTGATCGCTCGGGAAGATCGCCGCCACATACCCGGTGTTGAGGAAGACGCCAACCGCACCATCGGCGGGAGTGACGGAAGCGATCGTAAAGGCCGTCGTGCTGCCCCCACCCGCACCGCCATCGCCATCATCCGATTCGAGCTCGCCACCACTTCCGGCTCCACCGGCCCCAACCGATCCCCCGTCGAGGCCAGCGCTGCAGGCGGAGAAGCACACCACCATCAGAAGTATGCTGAAGATTCGAGCTAAGCGCACCACGAACTCCCCCCTTCACGAACAAAATGACATCACTTTATATGTAAGCAAAGAGCATGCCATCGAGGAGAAAATGAGGGTCAGCTTATGATGTGCAATTTCAATGCACTCGGACGTCATGATTTCCATCATGCATGCGGAATCGTGCAGAAATACCCACCAGCGACAGAGAATTGACGAAACAATGGACGTTATTGATCTTTTTGATGAATTTCAAGGCCGGCGCGAGCCAGAATCTCGAGGACTTCACTCTTGGAGCGCCCGGCCTCCTTGGCCACACGAGCGATATCGTCGACAAGCCCCTGGGAGAGGTAGAAGGCAAAGCTCTTCTTCTTTGAACGACTATCCGACTTCGGTTTTTTCTCGATCAGCGGCATCAACCCACCCTCCAACAGGAGATGCTAGCATTGATCCAAATGCAATGCAATATTTGACTTACATTATCTTATATATTAGAATACCTATTATTCAAACCGACTCGATGGGGGGATCTCATGAAGCCTGTGACCGCCAAGGATCTAGAAAAGAGAGTCGTCGCACTCTGTAACCGCTGTCCGTGGGTTGCGCAGCTCATCCTACACTGCCTCAAGACCCGCAACCCGAAATCGATCGCAGCCCTGCGCCTGATGCTGACCCGTCTCCGTTTGACATATAATGTGTAATAGGCCGCCCTTACCGTTTCTGTGATTCTATTCCCGTACGGGGTAAGCGGGAGATTCTTCGCTGAGCCCCGTACAACGGGGCTTCACCCAGAATGACAAAACCGTTCGTGATCACCGGCGATATTTTCCGGAACGCTTGCGATCGGTGGGCTCGGGGGGGACTTCTTTTTCAGCGGAAATCTGTTGGAGTTTCTCCGGCGGGAATTCAGCATCCGGCTTCACCTTTCGACCATCCTTTTCCAGCGCTGCCTCGTAATGCCCCATCGCTTCTGGCAGGAGGCGCTCGAGCGTCTTGGCGCGAGACCCCGTTGAAGGATGCGAGGCATAGATGCTGGTACGATCCTTCTTGCGCTTGGCCGCCTTTCGCCAGAGCTTGACGGCCTCGCGCGGGTCGTAGCCCGCCTTGGCCATGTACATCAGCCCCAGCCGATCGGCCTCATATTCATTCTTTCGCGAGTAGCTGGGAACAAACAGACTCATTCCCTGGTTGAATATCTCACCGAAGACGTTCGCCCCCTGCGGTGCACCGCCATAGTGAATAGCGGTCGACGCCGCTGCGCCCAGGATCATGATCGTCATATTGCGACTGAGGGTCTCCGTGACATGCCGCGCGTTGGCGTGCGCCATCTCGTGCGCCATCACGGCGGCGAGTTGGTCCTCGTTCCCCTTCTCGACCAACCCCTTTTTGGAATTCCACAGGCCCGTATAGACCATCATCTTTCCGCCCGGCGCACACCAGGCATTGACCACATCGACATCGGCCAGGTGGACCTCATAGGGAAAGTCCGGAAAGTGGGTCTGCGGCCCGAGCTTGGCAACGATCTTTTGCAGCCGTTTGTATTCCACCGGATCGGCCTCGGCATCCATCTTCTTCTTCTTTTTCTTCAAGGCATTGGATTGCGCCAGGAGCACCTTCTGTCCGAATCCGGCCTCTTTCTTCACATTAAAGTAGTTCAGCGTCGACTTTCCCGTCACCAGATCCTTGGCACATCCGGCAGTTCCCAACCCGATGATGAATACCAATATGGTCACCAAACGTTTCATCGACGATGCACTCCTTTAGCTATTGAGAGTCTGTCGGGAAATGACGATTTCACTGGGCTGTGTCATTCCCGCGAAGGCGGGAATCTCGATTTTTCAAGTACTTCGAGATTCCCGCCTTCGCGGGAATGACAGCAAAAACCCTTTTTCCGACAGACACTATTGAGCTATCTCACGATTCAGCTATTGAGCTAATCATACCGCGATCACGCCGCGGAGACAACACGCTGACAATCCAGCCGACAGAAACCGTCGTCGTCATCGAAATGACCGGATACCAGGGCCAAGAGATGTGAAGATCAAGACCCTTTGTCACCAGGGCTAAGACGAGCATTCCGGAGATCGCCCCCAAAAACGCGCCCCAACCGCTCGCGCGCTTCACGCCGACGGCGAGGATAAACAACCCCAGGAGTGCTCCGGTGAAGAGGGACGTGAAGGAGAGCGCGAGCACCAGGAGGTTCTTCCCCATCGACGCCACGACGAGCCCGATGATGATACTCAGGATCCCCCAGAGGATGGTGATGCCGCGCGCAAAGCGCATGGAACTGCCCTCGCTCCCGCCAAAACGCCGATAAAAATCGATCGTCGCGGTATTCGACAACGCGCTCACGGCTGAGTCGACCGAACTCATCGCTGCCGCCAAAACCGCCGCTACGATCAGGCCGGCAACCCCCCAGGGCATCTTCGTGGCGATGAACTGCGGCAGGACTCGATTCGGATCTGCTATGCCAGCCAGCTGCATCGGGTAGGCTTGAAAATAGCCCCAGAGAAAGATGCCGACGATGAAGAAAAGCAGGGCCACGAAGAGCCCCAGCACCGCCGAGAGAATCGCCGCATACTGCGTGCGGCGCAGCGAGGAACAGGAGAGATAGCGCTGCACGAACTGCTGGTCGGCCGCACGGATAGCCAGATCCAAAACGATGTAAGCCACGCCCGCCGCCCAAAACGTGCGCGCATCGGCCAGATCCCACGAGGGATCGAACCAGGTGAGCTTCCCCGCGTGCCCCGCTTGATCGAAGATGGCCCCCATCCCGCCGGGCACATCCAGGTCGATGAAGAGACAGATGAGCACGCCGCCGCCGAAAAGGATGAAAAACTGAAGCACATCCGTCCAGATGACGGCCCGAATGCCGCCGATAGCCGTGTAGGCGACCGCCACGACCCCCACAACGACGATCACGATGCGCACGTCGAGCCCGGTCACCTGTGCCAGGATAATCGCCGGACCGAAGATCAATATGCCGGTGCGCAACAGGACATGAACGATATAGAAGGATGAGGCGAGCATGCGCGTCTTGAGGTCGAAGCGCTGCTCGAGCACCTCGTAGGCGGAGGCCGCACCCGAGCGCCGAAAGAAGGGAATGAAGACCGCACAGACGATCAGGATCGAAACCGGAACGCCGATGTTGAGCTGCATCAGACGCAGGTCATGCCCAAACGCCTCGGCGGGATTCCCCAGAAAGGTGGACGCAGAGACGGAGGTCGCAATGAGACTGATGCCGACCGTCCACCAGGGCATGCGCCCACGCGCGAAAAAATAGTCGGAGATCCCCTCTTTTCCCGAACGGGCAACGATGCCGATCAGGATCACCACCACGAGGTAGGCGATCAGGACGATCCAGTCGATGAAGGCGAAGGGTTGATGAATCATAAAAGAACCGTGACTCGTGACTCGTAACTCGTGACTCGTAATAACGTTGTCGCCGCGAGGGGAAAGGCGAAGCCATTTTTACAGCCTCACTTGCCCGCCTTCGGAGGGCCGGAAAAATGGTTTCGAATTTCCCCGGGAGGCGGGAAACGAACATTTTTTGAGCGACACATTATCGCCGATCAAGATCCTGGGGCACCTCGGCGCTCGCAATCGTAAAGAAGAATGAGCTGCCCTTTTCCGGCTCGCTTTCCATCCAGACCTCTCCCCCCATCAGATGGGCGAGCTTCACGACGATCGCCAACCCCAGCCCCGTTCCGTCGCCCCGCGTGAGGTATTCATCGGCCTGCACGAAGCTCTCGAAGATGCGCGACTGCCGATCCTTCGGAATGCCCACACCGGTATCGATGACCGCAAAGAGCAGATTCCCCGCGCGTTCATCCGGCGTTTGACGGACCTGCACATGGATCGAACCGGCTTCGGTAAATTTCAGCGCATTGCCAAACAGGTTTATCAGAATGCGCGACAGCTTGTGATGATCGACCTCCACCATCGGCGGCACATCCGGATCAATGTCGACCGTGAGTTCAAGTCCCTTGCGCCTGGCGGCCACCTCGATGGTCGCCATCGCCTCGCGCACGATCGATTCGGGAGAAACGACCGCCGTCTGGACGATCATCTTTCCCGCCTCGAGTTTGGCCAGCTCCAGAATCTCGTTGATCATATGCAGGAGGTTCTTGCCACACTGGATGATCGCCTCGAGGCTTGCGCGCCGATCCTCATCGTGTTCATCATCCTGCAGCGTGTCGGCCAAGCCCATGATGCCATTCAAGGGCGTGCGAATCTCGTGGCTCATGTTGGCCAAAAACTCGCTGCGCAGGCGGCTGGCCTCGAAGGCCTCGTCGCGCGCGACGATCAACTCGCGCTCGAGCCGCTTCTGCGCGCTGATATCCACGAACGTCTCGATGCGCCCAGTGATCGCACCTTTGCGACCATAGAGAAAATCGACGCCGCGGGTTACCGTGCGCTCGATGCCATCCCTCGTGTGCACGTGCGACTCGCGTCCGAAATGCGGAATATCGCTGGCGGCTACCGACGGACCGATGACATCGGAGAACAGCTCGACCTTGCGCCCAACCGTCTCGGAAGCGGAAAGCCCCGTGAGTTCCTCCGTGCGTCGATTCCAGGTCGTGACGATGTCATCCTGATCGAGCGTGAAGACCGCCGCCGGCACCGATTCGAGCACATGATTGTAAAAATCACGCGAAACCGTCGTCTCCTTGAGTTTGAGCTTCATCGCGGTGAAGGCACCGATGAGTTCAGCAAACTCATCTCGACTGTGACGAATGAGCGTCACGTCATAGTTCCCCTCGCCGACCTCGTCGGCCGCGAGCGAGAGCTGATGCAACGAGAGCATGCCGCGTTTGAGCAGGAGCATGGAAAGCAGGACGATGATGGCGGCCAGCACGCAAGCGATGATAATGAGCGAGACGAAGAGCCCGAAAGTGCGGCGTTTTTCATAGTCGCGCAGCAGGCGCACGGCGGCCGCGGGATTTTCCACCCCCTCGAAGGTATCCTTTGGAAAGAGGCTGCGGATAAGCCCATTCTGCTCGCTCGGGGCACGGGCCAGCACCTCATCGAGACGTTCGACGCTGGCCTTCGAGGTAAAGACCACCGTCGCCAGCGAGGTGACCACGGGGATGAAGAAGACGAGTCCGATCAGCAGGATCAGCTTCGTCGAGAAGCGGTTTCGGAAGGGAACGGCCATCTCCAAATTCTATAAATCGTTTCAAACGCCTTGAAAAGATTAAATTATTCACCCTCCTCCCTCCCCAGGCCTTGACTCGCAGGAGAGAGGGAAACGCCCGTCCATCATTGATTTTGCGCGTGTTTTCGCGTAAGCACGGGGAAACCTTGAGGAGAACTGCATGGAAATCATCCGTTTGATGGGCATGGCCAATATCTTTCACGGTTTCGACGAGGAGCAGCTCGGCTACCTCTCACAATTCCTCGAGGCCGTTCCGATCAAACGCGATGACTGCGTCGTTCGCGAGGGCGATCAGGCCGACGCGATGTTCATCATCTGGGCCGGAACGGCAGCGGTCTGGATGGAGCGCCAAGGGCAGCAAAACGGATTCAAACTCGCGGACCTCGTCGTGGGAGATTGCTTCGGCGAGATGAGCCTGGTCGACTGCCAGACGCGCTCGGCTTCGGTCTGCGCCACCTCCGACATGAAGCTCGCAAAGCTCCCCCAGGGGGCGCTCGAAACAATCTGTGAGGATAATCCGAAGATCTTTGGCCTGCTTATCCTCAATATCGCACGCGAGATCAGCCGGCGCCTGCGACGCAGCGATCGCACCCAGATGGAATTTTCGGTCTATGTCGATATGCCGACGATGGAGGACAGCTACATCCCGGATGAGTGATACATTGATGAGGAACCTTGGTTTTGTCATCCCCGCGAACGCGGGGATCTCGATGTTTCCTCACAATCGAGATTCCCGCGTTCGCGGGAATGACAACACTCCGATTACGAAATAAAATGAAGCTATGACTACTCTCTTTCAACAATCCGTTCCGCTCTCGACGATGACCACGCTGCGCATCGGGGGACCGGCCCGTTTCTTCGCCAACGCGAAGAACGAAGGAATGCTCGTCGATGCCGTGCGTGAGGCCATCGATGCGGGCATCTCCTGGCGTATTATCGGCCTGGGCTCGAACATTCTCGCCGCCGACACCGGCACGAGCAAGGCGATCATCCGCTTTGTCGACAACACCGCGCCGAAACGCGAAAACACTTCGCTCGAGGTATCCGGGGGAACGCCGCTCTGGGATCTCATCACCCGCTGCGTCGAATGGGGTCTGGGCGGCCTTGAAGATCTGGCGGGCATCCCGGGAACGGTGGGCGGCGCCATCTCCGGCAATGCCGGTGCCTATGGCACGAGCATCAGTCAGTGTGTTCAATCCGTCCGGATCCTGCGGCGCGATGGATCGATCGATACGATCGGCGGCAGCGAACTCGATTTCATCTATCGCAGCAGCGCGATTAAACGCAAAGGCGATGCCATCCTCTCAGCCACATTGGCCCTCGATGCGCAATCACCGAAGACCATGGCCGCGCTGACGCAGGAACGCATGGCCGACCGGAAAAAAAAGCATCCTAACCCGAACGAAATCCCCACCGCTGGCTCTTTCTTCAAGAACCCGAACGATGCCAATGGCAAGCGCATAGCAGCGGGAAAACTGATCGAGGCCTGCGGCTGTCGGGAACTTTCCGTTGGCGGCGCGCACCTCTGGAAACACCACGCCAACATCGTCGTCACCGATGGTACCGCCACCGCACGCAATGTCTTGGATTTAACCGAACTCATGTCCGCACGTGTAGCGGACCGCTTCGATATTCATCTGGAACGGGAAGTCGTCTGGGTCGATTGACGGGGCGCATGCTGTACCTTGACACTCCATACGGCGATGGTTATAATTATGACCATCACTGGCTTGAATGGAGGACCTATGAAGACTATCACCGCAACCGATGCGAAAAAACGGCTTCTCGAACTCATCCGCGATTCCGACGAATCCTTTGAACGCTATGTCATCACGCGCAACGGCCAACCGAAGGCCGTGCTCATGTCCGTGGACGATTATGAGGGCTGGATCGAAACGATGGAACTCCTCGCCAGCGAAGATGCCATGGACGAAATCATCAAGGCACGCAAGGAACTCGATGCAGGAAAGGGGACACCATTCGAGAAGATCCTGGAGAAGCTCCATGCATAAGTATCGAATCATCTTCGCCCCGATTGCCGAAAAACAATTCCTCCGGTTGACCAAGATCGTACGCCTCCGCATCGCACAGGCTATCGCCAAACTCGCCACGGATCCCCATCTGGGAAAGCGGCTCAAAGGAGAACTCAAGGAATACTGGTCCTACCGGGTTGGTGATTATCGAGTGGTCTATTTCATCAGAAGAAAACTCGTGCAGATCGAGATCATCCGGGTAGCGCATCGAAGGGAAGCGTATCAGCGATAATTCTTGGGGGATAAGATCTTTTTGTTTGTCATTCCCGAGTGCTTGAGTCGGGGATGACAGGCTAAAGCCAAAATCCTTCGCCCTTCACCCTTCACCCTTCACCCTTCGGTTTTTTCCCCTCCCCTCCTCCGCCAAGAGTTTTTGCACCTCGTCGGCGCGCAGCCGGCGGGCGACGCCGGATTTCAATCGCCCGATCTTCACAGGGCCAACCTGCGTGCGGCGCAGCGCAATGACGGGAAATCCAATCGCATCGCACATGCGGCGCACTTGGCGATTGCGTCCTTCACGGATACCGATCTCGAGAAGCGCGTTGGCGCCGCCCGGATCGAGGCGACGCACTTTGGCGGGAAGCGTCATGCCATCGTCCAATCGCACCCCCTTGCGGAGTTTCATCAGGTCGTCCTGCGTCGGCTGGCCCTTCACTCGAGCGCTGTAAACCTTCCAGACCTCGTGGCGGGGATGGGTGAGGCGATTGATAAAATCACCGTCGTCGCTGAGCAGCAGGAGCCCTTCGGAATCGTAGTCGAGACGCCCCACGGTATTGAGCGAACGCTTCAATTCTTTGAGGGCATCGAGCTCCCAGATGGTGCATCGCCCTTCCGGATCGCGCTTGGTGCACATCACGCTGCGGGGTTTATTGAACGCCAGGTAGGTACGCTGTGCCTTGAGGTGAAGCCGACGTCCATCGAGGGTCACCTCATCCGCACGCGGATCGATCGAGGTGCCCAGCGTCGTGATGATCTGACCGCCCACGCTCACGCGCCAAGCGAGAATCGCTTCCTCGGCGGCCCGACGCGAGAGTTCACTCGACAGGGCGATCATCCGATGCAGACGCATCTGGGAAGGGATCGCCATCGGTGGCGGCGGAGCCGATGACCGGTGCCTCCGCGGCCCCGTCCGATTCGACGACGGTCTCGACGACCCCCTCGCCCCCCTCTGGAAGCGTTTCTGTTGCGCCATCGTTCCCCCCTCCGGCGGCGACCTCATTCACCTGTGGCAACGGCTTCGGAAACACCTTCTTTTCGAGACGACGCAGATCCTTCATGCTCTTCTCGAGGCTCGCCAACGCATTCATGTCCTTCTCTTCCTCCTCAACATCCTCGTCGAGCGGCTTGCGCTGAATGACTTCGGTCTGTTCCTCTTCATCGTCGAAGTCTTCGAGGCGTTCGGTGAGCTCCTCATCGTCGCCCGCTTTGCGCTCCGAACCGTTCCCGCCCTCGGGGCTCTCGGTCATGGCACGGCGCTCGCGCGCGAGCTCCTCGATATCTTTAAGCGTCGGCAGTTCGCGCAACGTATTCAGGTTGAAGATCTCGAGGAATTCCTTGGTCGTCCCGTAGAGGAGCGGCTGCCCGGGCTCATCGCCACGACCAACGATGCGCAACACGCGACGCTCGAGCAAGGTCTTGAGCACACCGCCGCTATCGACGCCACGAATCTTTTCGACCTCGCTGCGCACGATCGGTTGGCGGTAAGCGACAATCGCCAACGTCTCGAGCGCCGGCCCGGACAAGCGCAACGGTTTGGGCACGATCAGGCGCTTGAGCCACTGCGCACAGACCTCCTTCGTGCGAAACTGATAGCCGCCGGCCACCTGTGCGAGCAACATTCCGCGCGTTTCGTCCTCGTTCCAGTCCTTCTCGATCGCCTCGATACAGGCATCGAGCTCCTTGCGCTCAACGCCCTCGGATTCGAGCGCCTTCTGAAGGTTTGCGCGTGTGATCGGCTCTTCGGCGACAAAGATCATCGCCTCGACGATCGGCTTGAGTTCGTGCTGTTCCATGATGACTCCTTCGTCATTTACCTCTAACTCGCATTGTCATCCTGAGTGAAGCGAAGGATCCCCTGCATAATGCGTTTCATCTGGAGATTCTTCGGTCGTCCCTCCCTCAGAATGACAAAAAGTAACGTTTCTCGATAAACACTACTTAGAACCTGTCGGGAAATGACGATTTCGCCGGTTTTTGTCATTCCCGAGGAATCGGGAATCTCGATTTTTCAAGTACTTCGAGATTCCCGATTCCTCGGGAATGACAGCAAAAACCCTTTTCCCGACAGGCACTACTTACTCTCGTCTGGTTTTTCAAATCCCGTCGCTTCGACCTCGACCAGGTGCATCACCTCGTCCTCGCTCACCTCTTCGAGCAGGCCCTGGATGTGAATCGCACCGCAGGGTTCAGACTGGTAGACGCGGATCATCTTGAGGCGACACATCTCGAGCAACGCGATGAAGGTGATGACGATGTGATAGCGATCGATGAGTTCTGCAATCAGATCGCCGATATTGATCGTCGTCCCCTTCTTCACCAGATCGAGGATCTGATAGATGCGATCGTTGATCGAGATGCGATCGACGGCGACATCGTGCACGCCCTCGGCCGGCGTCTTCTTGAGGATCTTGGAGAAGGCCTCGACCAGTTCATAGACGCTGCCCTCGATCGGACCCTGTTCGTCCGTCTCGATTCGTTCGCGCGTCTTGGGCACGAAGACGTCGCGACCGAGCATGGAGCGGTTGGTGAGATTCTCGCCCGCCTCCTTGAACTGCTGATATTCCAGCAGCCGTCGCACGAGTTCGGCACGCGGATCGCCCTCCTCCTCGGCTTCATTCTCGGAGATATCATCGGGCAGCAGCAGGCGCGACTTGATGTGCGCCAGCTCCGCGGCCATCAGGAGAAAATCGCCCGCGAGATCGATGTCGAGTTCCTTGAGCGTGTCCAGATAGCGCATGTACTCTTCGAGGACGAAGGCCACCGGGATGTCATAGACATCGAGGTCGTTCTTCTTGATGAGATGCATCAGGAGATCGAGCGGCCCTTCGAAGACCTCGAGGTTCACGCGATAGTCGATGTGGGGTGTGTTCATATCCATAAGATTATGAGTGAAGTAAGCGGTGCCTCCCGTGGCACCAGATCGTTGACAAACCCTGTTGTTGTCATCCCCGCGAACGCGGGGATCTCGACGTACTCTGACAATCGAGATTCCCGCTTACCCCCGCGGGAATGACAGCACGAGAAAACGTTGTCAGCAGTCTGGGGCACCTGCTCCCTTTCATCCCTCTGTATATTTCAATCCCAATGCCGTGCGCACTTCACCCATGGTCTGCTCGGCCTTGGCACGGGCGTGCGTGGAGCCCTTCCGCGCCATCGCGAGCAGCTCTTCTTCGCGACCGTCCCACGCATCGCGCCGTTCCCGGATCGGCTTCCAAAACTGCTGGGCGTTTGCAATGCACTCCTTCTTGCAATCCACACAACCGATTGCGCCACGACGACAGGCCCCGTCGATCTCGCCCACGCGCGCCTCGTCGGTGAAGAGCTTGTGATACGCGAAGATATTGCACACCTCGGGATCACCCGGATCGTCGCGACGCTTGCGCTGCGGATCGGTGATGGCCTGCATCATCTTCTTGGCGATCGTGTCGTCGTCGTCTGCCATATAGATGGCGTTGTCGAAGCTCTTGCTCATCTTCCGGCCATCGAGCCCCGGCACGCGCGCCGATTTCGTCAGCAGCGGCTGTGGCTCGACGAAGAGCGCTGCCTTTTCGGTAATGTGCGCAAAGCGCCGGGCGAGCTCGCGACAGAACTCCAGGTGCGCCACCTGATCCTCGCCGACGGGGACGAAGTTGGCCTTGTAGAGGAGGATGTCGGCCGCCTGCAGGAGCGGATAGCCGAGGAATCCATACATGTTGAGGTCGCGGTCGGTCAGCTGCTGCTGCATATCCTTGAATGAAGGCACGCGCTCGAGCCAGCCCAGCGGCGTGATCATGGAGAGCAGCAGATGCAGCTCGGCGTGTTCGGGGACCCAGGACTGGATGAAGATCGTGCAGCGATCGGGATCGAGGCCGGCGGCGCACCAATCCTTGAGGACATCGACGACCGCCGGAGCGATCTCTTGGGTGCGGTCATAGCCCGTAGTCAGCGCATGCCAGTCGGCGACGAAGTAATAGCATTCATACTGGTCCTGGATATCGACCCAATTGCGCAGGGCGCCGAAGTAGTTTCCCCAGTGCAGCTTTCCGGTCGGGCGATTTCCGCTCAGGACGATTTTCTTATCCGACATGCACATCCTCACCTTTCGCAACCATAAACCTCTTCTGGAGAACCTGTCGGGAAAAGGCGATTTCACCGGTTGTTGTCATTCCCGAGGAATCGGGAATCTCGATTTTTCAAGTACTTCGAGATTCCCGATTCCTCGGGAATGACAACAAAAACTCTTTTCCCGACAACCTCTATGTGGGCAACAGGATCCCGGCAATCATGAAGACCGGGATGAGGAGATACTTTAACAATCCCGTAACGAACAAAACAAGCAGAATCACGAACCCATAGCGTGAAAATGAATCAAACGCTTGAAGGCTTGATTCGGGCAACAGGCCTCTCAAAACCGTCCCGCCGTCCAGGGGCGGCAGCGGAATCAGATTGAAGAAGGCCAGCACGAGGTTGAGGATGACCCCCATCTGGCAGATCTTGAAGATCCCCCCGATCACGTTCACGGCAGCGCTGCCCGGCACAAACCACGCCTGCGGGAGGCTGGGCAGCAGCCAGACCAGGATGTGCGTGAGGATCGCAAAACCGACGGCGAGCAGCATGTTGCTCATCGGCCCGAAGGCGGCCACCCAGAGGGAGGAACGCCGGATGTCCCCTTTGAGCCGATAGGGGTTCACGGGCACGGGTTTGCCCCATCCGATGACCGGAGCGCCGGTCAGGATCCCCACAATCGGCAACAGAACCGTTCCGATCGGGTCGATATGGGGAAAGGGCGACAAGCTCACCCGCCCCATCAGGCGCGCGGTGTTGTCGCCGAACTTCTCCGCCACCAGCCCATGCGCCGCCTCATGAAAGGAGAGCGAAAAGAGGAAGAGCGGATAAAAGAGGATGAGGTCGATAATACGGCTCTGCATAGCGGGCTGGACTATTGAAAAAGGGTAGTAAAGTCAAACTTTTGATCGAGAATCTAGGCTGTGTCGATATTTGACCATAACCCTCTAAAACAAAAATGAGTCTTGGCTTGTGTCATCCCCGCGAACGCGGGGATCTCGATTCGCCATGACAAGCGAGATTCCCGCTTTCGCGGGAATGACACCTTATCACGCCCTACCCCCTCGGATGGAACTGCTTGTAGAGCTTCTGCAGGTGCGCCTGGGAGACGTGCGTGTAGATCTGGGTGGTGGCGACGTCGGCATGCCCGAGCATGGCCTGAACGACGCGCAGATCGGCGCCGCCCTCGATGAGGTGAGTGGCAAAGGAGTGCCGCAGCATGTGCGGCGTGACATTGATGACAATCCCGGCCCGTCGCGCATACCCCTTGATCAGGTCCCAGAGCCGCTGGCGCGAGATACCCGTTCCGCGCTGGGAGAGGAAGAGATCGTCGGTGATACGCTTGCACGCGAGCTGCGGCCGCGACTCCGCCAGATATTCGTTTATCGCCTCGATCGCCACGCGTCCGACCGGCACGACGCGCTCCTTGTTCCCCTTCCCCAACGGACGGCAAAAGCCCTGTTGGAGGTTGATGCGGTCGGTGGTGAGACCGCTCATCTCGGAGATCCGAAGCCCGGAGGCATAGAAGAGCTGCAAAATGGCATGATCGCGCATCCCCAGAACCGTGCGCCGGTCGGGCGCCGCCAAGAGCTCGTCGACCTGCTGGATATTGAGGACATGCGGCAGCTTCTTCCAGCGCCCGGGGAACTCGATCTGCGCGGTCGGATCCTTCTTGAGAATCCTCTCCCGGGTCAGGTGCGAAAAAAAACCGCGCAGCGTCACGAGCGTGCGCGTGACCGACCGGGAACTGAGATGGGCCTCATGCAACGTCACGAGAAACGCGAGCACGTCCTCCTCGCGAACCGCGCCCGTTTCCCCCTTCCCCTTTCCGACCGCATACGCCGCAAAGCGCCGCAGGTCGCGCGCATAGGCCTCCAGCGTATTGGCCGAGAGCTGACGCTCCACACGCAGGTGGGTGAGATAGGAATCGATGTGTTGATCGATCACATGCGGCATGATGACGGCATTATGCCGGGAAATGCGGGCAAAGACAAGGAAGCAGGATGACTGCAGACCAAACAACTGCAGGCCGGACGACTGCCTGCCGCGACCGCTTTCCCTTCGTCGTGAAAGTGAGACATCGTCCGGCAGTGTGTTTTACGGGGACCGCCGTCTCGGCTCAAACGCCGCCTCGACGGCTTTGCTTCTTTCGTCGCAGCATCAGGGGCTTCGATCGCAACGAAAGAAGATATCCCCTACAAACACACTACCAGACGATGTCTTCAAGAGATCTTTAGGCTCCTCGGGAAAAGCGGTCGCGGCAGGCAGGAGGGCAGTAAACGACTGGGAACTCCAAAATATTTCTTGGATAGTGAACGACCCATGGCCTACTATCGAAGAAGCTCGACAGGGAGATCCACATGGGACAGCACATGACGTGGGAAGAGATGAAACAGGCGTATCCGGATGAATGGGTAGCCGTCGTTCAATACACCTCCAATGAAAGTGGTGGTGTCGATGGGGATGTCGTCTACCACGCAAATGACAAGGACCTCTTCTATAAAGAACTCAAAAAACTGGTCATGAAGCATGGTGATGTCGCGATGGAATTCACCGGTGCCCGTATCAAAAATCCTGACATCCCCCTCCTATGGCAGATCTCCCATACAGCGTAGACAAACGACTCATTATCGTACCGGTCAAGCTGCACAGCTTATCAGGCGTGGTTCGGGCACGGTTTGTACTCGACACAGGCGCCTCCCTTACCATCGTCGATCATCGTATCGCCGAAACAATTGGGTATTCATCCGCCAACGCCACATCGCCCTCTCGCGTCACATCTGCTGCAGGAAAGGAAGAGGGATTTCGCATTCGAGTTGCGTCTTTTGAAACGCTCGGAAAACGGCTCGTCGATTTCGAAGTGGCATGCCATTCCCTGTTGGAACAGGGCGTTGAAGGCCTTATCGAAATGAACTTCCTTGAACAATTCGATTTTAGCATCTTCCCTTCAAAGCAAGTCATTCGAATATAGGGTAGCTCTATAAACTCGATTGTTTCGGAATTGTCATTCTGAGTGAAGCGAAGAATCCCCGTGTTTACATGAGATTCTTCGCTTCACTCAGAATGACAATGCGAATAATTGTAGCTTTTAGATGTGCCCAAAATTAAAACGAGAACATGAAGCGAAGGTAATCGCCCATATCCTCGACCATTCGTGAGAGCATATGGCCAACGGGGAGCTCGTTGGTCTGAAGGTATGTTCGCATATTCTCTTCAAATGCCTGGTCTCGCTCGACCAGAAGATCTTGAACGATCGAAAGATCGTCGGTATAGCGATCGTCGCAGACGGTTCCTCTATACACGGTATAGGTTCCCTCGCGAGCCGTTGAATTCCCATACCGATTCTCGACTCTTTTTTCACACCAACCACGCACACCAAATCGAGAATAGAATACACTCACATCCGATGGATCAAATGTGATGGAACTATTCTGCAAGAGCGCTCGCAGCTGTTCCTTACATTCATCCGAAGGGGGATTCGCTTCGAATTGCTCACGAATATCCTCTTCTTCGCTGCGCCTCATGGATGCCGCCGGCGCCATTTGAGCGGTGTGATACGCCTTGGTCAGATCCACATAACACTCACATGATTGCGTCACTTCACTCATTTTGTGCCTCCATTCAGTGCGTTGATATAGGAGCGATACCAGGTCTCCAGCTCGTCGCGGACCTTGGCATCGAGTTTGAACTGTTTGCGCACAGCATTCTCACCGATCCCTATATAGCGCTCGCAGAAGCGATGGACGATGAAGCCGGGGGAGATCGTACCCGTCTTGTTGTCTATAAATCCCTGCAAGCGATCGTGGGAGAGGTATCGCGCCTTGGCGCGCGAGTGCTGTCCGTTCCATTCCCGTACGAGTTCACGCAGAGCTTTATCATAGGTCGTACCCGAAAGCGTTTTAAGCGCCTGGCGCACTTGCGGAATTCCCAACAACAGGCCCGCAACGGTTTGCTGGACATCCATCGTCTTTGCGATTGAAACCTTCAGTGGTCGAGCCGATTCCGCATTGAGATATCGTTGATACCATACAGCCGGATCGTGCTCAGTGCCATCCGTGAACACATCCGTCATTCCCAGGCGCTCAATCATTCCCTTCAGGACAAATCCAGGAGCAATCGCCCACCAATTCGCAGAGAGATCGATCGCAACGTCCGACCCCACATTTTCCATGAGTCGATCGGCAATGTGTGCCATGCCACGTCGAACCGGATTGAGCACTTTCCATTCCGCCATGGCATCCTTCACCATGCGTTCATACTGTTTCCGCGAAACGCCCAGCAGCGCCCTTCGCGCGGCGGGGATAGCGGCGAGCTTCACCGCCATGTGCACTTCGGGAACATCGGAATCCTCCGTCTTGAATATGAGCTTCGTCTTTCCACCCGTTCCATTCTTGAGTGTCGCTCGGTAGTCCTTATTCCATTGTTCCAGCATTGGAGACGAATGATGCATCTCCTGCTGCGCGCCCATCTCGCCCATGCCATGGAAGCGTTCGAGCAGGTACAACAGGGCGAATCCCGTCGAGATCGGCGTTTTTTGCTTGTTCACAACAATCGGGCCCTCCAGTTGGCATCGCGCGCTCAAACGATCGGCCCGCAGGTAGGCGGCCTGATCCACGGGGTTGAGCGCCATCCAATCACGAGCAATCTGCCCGAGCGCTCGACGATAATCGCGATCAGAGATGGCATCATTTCCCAAAGCAAGCCTGGCCACGGCATCCTTGCCCAAGCGAGCCGTCACCTCATGAAGGCATTCGTCAACAGAATGCTTCCGCTGTGCCCCGTGATCTACCGCCTTGACAATACCCAGCGTACAAAACATTCCCCCTAATAATGCGTAGAGACCATGCCCTGGAAACATCTCTTCAGCAATGAAACAAGACGCTACAGTCAACGTACCCCCGAGCATAGCAATCCCATTTGTTGATTCTACACTCCCTTGCAACCTAAGCGGATTCCACGTCCATCGCGGCGGTTTCCAGACCTTTTGCGGCTGTGTCAGATTTCCAACCCGCACCTGCGGCAAAGAAAGCCCCATTTCGTCGGAGGCACTCGCATCCGCATGCGTCATCGATCTTTCTACCACCGGAGCAAGGCTCGCTTCCATCTCAAACACATCGGCCTGAGGCTCGGAAACATGGGACTGATCCGTCCCTCTATCCCCAGCAGAAATGCTCCCATCCATCGCAAATTCATCCGCCGCATCCGGCAGCGCAAACATCGGCATTCCGACATAAGCATTATTCAACGTTGTCGCGATTCCGCTCATTCCTTACCTCCATTCAGCGCATTCAGATATGATGTATACCAAATCTCCAGCTCGTCGCGGACCTTGGCATCGAGCTTGAACCGCTCGCGCGCAGCTTTCTCACCCATACCCAGATAGCGCTCGCAGAAACGCTGCGCGATGAAGCCGGGGGAAACATCGTCCCTTGCATGCAACCCCTGCGATCGGTCCAAAGCGACATATCGAGCTTTTGCAATCGGGTTGTGCCTTTTCCATTCCTGTGCGAGCGTTTGCAGCGCCCTGTCATATGCCTTTCCCGAAATCGCAGCTACCGCTCTGCGAACCTGCGGAATCTTCATCAGTTCAACCGAAACCGCCTGTTTGGCATCGCCCGTCAGGGTGCCCTTTATCGACAGGGGCATACTCGACGCACGAACACGTTCCTTGCGATAGCGCGCATACCATGCAGCGGGATCATGTGAAGTGCCATCCGTGAACACATCCGTCATTCCCAGGCGCTCAATCATTCCCTTCAGGACAAATCCAGGAGCAATCGCCCACCAATTCGCAGAGAGATCGATCGCAACGTCCGACCCCACATTTTCCATGAGTCGATCGGCAATGTGTGCCATGCCACGTCGAACCGGATTGAGCACTTTCCATTCCGCCATGGCATCCTTCACCATGCGTTCATACTGTTTCCGCGGAACACCCCGCAGCGCCCTTCGCGCGGCGGGGATGGCAGCGAGCTTCACCGCCATGTGCACTTCGGGAACAGCGGAATCCTCCGTCTTGAATATGAGCTTTGTCTCCCCACCCGTTCCCTTCACGAGTTGTGATCGGTAGTCCTTATTCCATTGTTCCAGCATTGGAGACGAATGATGCATCTCCTGCTGCGCGCCCATCTCGCCCATGCCATGGAAGCGTTCGAGCAGGTACAACAGGGCGAATCCTGTCGAGATCGGCGTCTTTTGTCTGTTCACGATAATCGCACCCTGCGCCTGGCCACGCGCACTCAAACGATCGGCCCGCAGGTAGGCGGCCTGATCCACGGGGTTGAGCGCCATCCAATCACGAGCAATCTGCCCGAGCGCTCGACGATAATCGCGATCAGAGATGGCATCGTCGCCCAACGCGATCCTGGCCACATCATCCTGATCCAAGCGAGCCGTCACCTCATGAAGGCATTCGTCAACAGAATGCTTCCACTGTGCCCCGTAATCTACCGCCTTGATAATACCCAGCGTACAAAGCATTCCCCCTAATAATACGTAGAGACCATGCCCTGGCAACATCTCTTCAGCAATGAAGCAAGACGCTACAGTCAACGTACTCCCGAGCATAGCAATCCCATTTGTTGATTCTACACTCCCTTCCAACCTAAGCGGATTCCACGTCCATCGCGGCGGTTTCCAAACCTTTTGCGGTTGCGTTAGATTTCCAACCCGTACATACGGCAAAGAAAGCGCCGTTTCGTCGGAGGCACTCGCATCCGCACGCTTCATCGATATTTCTACCACCGGAGCATGGCTCGCTTCCATCTCAAACACATCGGCCTGAGGCTCGGAAACATAGGACTGATCCGTCCCTCTATCCCCAGCAGAAATGCTCACACCCATCGCTAATGCATCCGCCGCATCCGGCAGGGAAAACATGGGAGCTCCGAAATAGGCGTTACTCAGCGCTATCGCGATTCCGCTCACGTGTTCCCTCCATTCAGTTTGGACAGGTACGAGGTGTACCAGCTCTCCAGATCCTTGCGGACCTTGGCATCGAGTTTGAACTGTTTGCGCACAGCATTCTCACCGATCCCAAGATAGCGCTCGCAGAAACGCTGCGCGATGAAGCCGGGGGAAACAACATTCATTTGGTCGATGTCAGAGAGAAAACCGCTTTTCCGGTCCGCATTTAGATGAGATTTCCTGGCGATTACGTTCATTCCGGACCAATCGCCTACAATGGTACTAACTACCGTTCGGTACTCCTTCATCGAAACATTCAGAAGCGCGCGGCGGATTTCAGGAATCTGCAAAAGGTGGACAGAAATGGCGGACAACGAATCAACGCCCTTCTTCACCGTCACATCGATGGGATGCGTTGCCGCCCGAGCCCAACACTCGCTATAGCGCCGATACCACAGAGCCGAATCGGAGGGCGCACCATCTGTGAACACATCTTTCATCCCGAGACGCTCGACCATCTCTTTCACCACAAAACTGGGCGATATCGTCCACCAGTTCGGTGAGAGATCGATGCTATGCTCCTCCATTGCAATCCCCATGAGGCGATCGGCGATGTGCAGCGTTCCGCGCTGGATCGGATTGAGCGTTTCCCATTGCTTAATGATACCTTTGATCATCCTCTCATATTGCTTTCTAGACACGCCCCGCAGCGCACGCTGTGCAGTGGGGATGTCGGCGAGTTTGACGCCAATCGCCATTTCGGGGATTTGGGTATCGTTCGTTCGAAAGTCCGTGTCGTCGTTGCCCCTCGCTTCCAATCCGACGCGATAGTCTTCATGCCACTTTTTCAACTCTGAACTCGCCTCTTTTAACTCCTGTTGCGCACCCACGTCACCCAGTCCGTGGAAGCGTTCGAGCAAACGCCGAAGATGAAAACCGACAGAGACGGGAGTGCCATGCGATTGCAGAACGATGGGTTCCTCTTGAACATCGAGACCGCTTCGTCGATCGGCGCGCAGATAGGTGCCCTGCTCGACGGGATTGAGTGTGTTCCACTCGTGCAGATTTACGGATAGCGCACTAAGATATTCCTTTTGGGAGATGTCGCTGCCGAGGACTTGTTCCATAATCGGATGCGAGGAGACATCGTTCATCGCATGCTGTTCATGTAGCGCGGTGTGCCTAGACCGTGTTACCGTCTTCCCCAACAGCTGCACCCAATTCCGCTGATGTGTTAGGAGACTGTTTACTAACGCAAACAACATGTGGGCCGCAACATTTCCACCAAGCATAACATAGGGCCAGGCATTCCGAAATGCATCATCGCCATCCACTTCAACTGACAACATCATAGAACCAGCCAAGCACCAGAGCACAGCAAAGTTAGCACCACCAATGATATGACCCTTACCATCAAACGCGATGTAATTGCGCCTCTCCTTTTTCGATTCAGGAAAGTCATTAACCCTCACCGCCATTGGATCCGGCAACGAAACCGGCTGACCTTGTTTTTTCACCACCATCGCGTGGTGTTCGCGCGGAGCACAAAGGAATTTGAGCGAGGCAGTATCGGGCCTTTCTTTGACCGCTGTCATAACGGATTGAGATTCTCCCTCAAACGCATCGCCCTGAAACTGAGAATCAAAAGAGTGCCCCACCGATATATCTGAAGCCGAAGCATCCAGACGCATCCCAAATGCATCCGCCGCATCCGGCAGGGAAAACATGGGAGCTCCGAAATAGGCGTTGCTCAGCGCTGTCGCGATTCCACTCATGCCATTCCTCCTTTTTCTCCAATAGTGAGAACCAATGTTCTTCAACCCTCTCTTTATCGCAGCGCTGCAAAAAAAGTTGCGTCTTTCAGAAAAAAACCGTTCTCAAAAGAGAACAGTGAGGGGAATGAGAACGTCCTTTCGTGCAATCATTATCGTAATACTGAAGCATGTCATTCCCATACTGAAGCATGTCATTCCCATACTGAAGCATGTCATTCCCGCGAACGCGGGAATCTCGATTATCTCGCCACATCGAGATCCCCGCATTCGCGGGGATGAAAACAATCGACAGAATCGTCATTTCCTAACAGACTCTCTGTATTCAGAAATGCATCAATGTGGAGAGAGGATACGTCGGTACAGGGCAAAGGCCTCGTTATGGGCGCGGCTAGCCTCATCCCGCAGGGCGAAGACCCCATCGCGGATGCGGTCGATGTGCATCAGGACGGCCTCGTGCGGATCGACGTTCGAGCGCCCGAGCATCTCCCAGAGCAGGAGCGTGAGGTCGGTGTCGCTGATCGTCTCGCGATCGAGAGCGCGCGAGGCGTGCACGCGCAGGTTATTGCGCTGCACCCGCCCCATCCGCTTCTCGAACGCGCGCACGCCGTCGGTCATGGCGTAGAGGCGCTCGACGAGATCGATCGGCGCGAAGGCCCCATCCTGATTGCGCAGACGAGCCGCACTCGTTTCCGTCCATGCGCGCGTGGCATCGGTGAGAGGTGTCGGCAGCTCCGAGACTTTGGCCAACTCCGGCCATGAAATGGATGCAGCACCACCAACCGCCGCGACCGCGCCCAACACATGATCGATGCGCACGATGTGGTCGCGCCCCGCCATCGCCCGCTCGCGCCCCGCGAGCATGAGCGCGCCTTCCAGGCTAAGTGCCCCTTGCAGCGGTTCGTCGGGGAGGGAAGCGCGCAGGATCGTGCGCGCAACGAGCTGTGCAGATGCCTGCTCAGCCCAGCGCCAGAAGTGCACCTCGCGCTCCGGCGCATAGAGCGAGAGCTTGGCGAGCCAGCGCGCCTTGGCCACCGGCGTTCCGCTCGTTCCAGGGGATCGCGTTCGATCCAGGGCCCGAAAATCGGCGATTTCTTCGGGAGCCACACCGATCTCATCGAGCAAGGCATCGGTCATTTCGAGTTCAAACCCAACAGCCGCCACCTCGGCGACATCGAGCGGACGGATGCTTTTCTGCAAACGGATGTTCGCCGCACGCCGCGCACTACGCAGCATCGTCGCCGCAATCGAGCTCTGGCGCGGGCGATTGTCGGGATCGATATACGCGGCCAGCGTATAGGCGGCTGAAAGCGCCGGTGAGGTCGTCCCCTCTGGTGTGATCCATCCATCGCGCGTCGTTCGCGGACGAGCGGTCGTTCCCTGGCGCAGGCGGCTCCAGGCGCGTGCAAAGATATTCTGCGACGGCGCCTCATACGAAATCGCGGTCATCGGCGTTGCAACTGGCGTTTCGACGACGGTCATGCCCGCATCATCGCCGGAGGAGAGCTCAATCGCCGTCACCCACGCGCCATCGTCCATCCCCGGAAGCTCGGTCGGGGTGAGCGCCATGAGGCTTGTGGAGATACCCGGCGGCTTCATCATCCTGCCCCTCCCTCCAGCGCCCTCATATACGACCGATACCAGGCCTCCAGCTTGTTGCGCACCTCGGCGTCGAATTTGAACTGCTCGCGCGTGCCCTTCTCGCCCATGCCGAGATAGCGCTCGCAGAAACGCCGGGCGATGAAGCCGGGGGAGATGGCATTGCCATCACTATCCGGAGGCAACAGCCCTTGACCGATATCCGTCTTCACATGGCGTCTCCGTGAAAAGAGATTTACACCATTCCATTCACCGACAATTTTTTTTATCATACCGCGATATTCGGCCTTGGAAAAATGCATCAAGGCCGCTCGTATTCGAGGTTCCCGCATCAATCCGAGCGCAATGGCATCGTTTCCGTCGGCATCTTTGTTCACGCTGATCGTCAACGCCCGCTTCTGCAACTTGGCCATTCCCATCTTCGTGTACGCCGCATGCCAGACCGCCGGATCGTTTGCATCGCCAGTCGTCACCACATCCTCTATCCCCAAACGTTCGATCAGACGCATCAGGACAAATCCGGGAGACATGCCCAACCAGTGCGATGACACCATCACCGGATCGGTTTCCGGCACAACGTTCATTTGGTGATCCACCGCATGAAAGACGCCACAGGATATCGGATTGAACCTAGCCCACTCCCCGATGATCCTCCCGAGCATCCTCCGATACTGTTTTTTCGACACCCCCATGAGAGCGCGACGTGCTGCAGGAATCGCCGCGAGCTTGGCGCCGATCACCATCTCCGGAACATGCGTATCCTCCGTGGAGAATTTCACCTGTCGTTGGCTCTCGTTGTCGAGCATGTTCTTATATTGAGCATGCCAGTCATCGATCGTCGACGACGGCTTCCGGGAGATGACGTCCTGCGCTATCCCGCCCATACCATACATCTGCTCGATGAATCGGCACATCAGAAATCCAACGGAGACGGGCGATCGGCTCTGACACAACAGGATCGGCGTGTCTGATTTTTCGTTCGCCTTGATACGATCGGCTCGGAGAAAGACCGCCTGCTCGACCGGATTTTTCTCGCTCCATTCACGGATGTATTGCTTCTGCAGGTCATGATACGTTCGCTGACCGACGTCATCTCCCACGACGCTCCCCATCAATTCCTCTTTCAGAAGCGCTTGTGTCGCCCCCTTCATCTGTTTCGAAATGAAGGACCTCGGAAAAAGGACACGCATCCATTCACCGCCATGCACCACGGCATTTCCGCAGAACTTATTGAAGAGCCACATACCCGACTCGACCGCAACCGTCCCGGCAAGACCAGTATTGAATACTGCAACCGAAATAATGGGAGCCGCAATCATGCCTCCCAACCCCGCCCACCACATCGTCAAGAGCCAATAACCGGTATCGGTTGTGCGATGTTTTACCCATCCATTATCATCATAGAGATACGCTCCCTTCTTGTCCTTCAAATACACACGATGCCCTGCACCTTCGAGCGGATAGAAATGCCACAACCGTTTCTTCGATGGAAGAATCTGAGGAACGGCAATATCGATCTGCAACGCGCTTGGTGCCGATTCATCAGCATCCCGGGACGAATCCGGCAACGAAACCTTTTGACCTTGTTTCTTCGCCACCATCTCGTGAGACTCCGACGGCGCGAAGAGGGATTCGCGTGAGGAACCAGCAGGCCTCTCCGCTACTGTAAGCGTGTCGGGCTGTTCTCCGTTCTCAAACGCATCGCCTTCAGCCGCGAACGCCATCGAGGATTGCATGTCGACACCCAGACCGTCGCTCGCGCCGGAGACGACCTCCTCGCCGAAATCCACACCACCACCCGCCGTCGCCAATGCCATGCTCGGCACAAAGTTATTCAGTCCCACAATATTTCCCAGTCCGCTCATCCTTCGTTCTCCTTGTATCCGATCACACGCTCACGCCATCGAGCGCATCGAGATACGACCGATACCACGCCTCCAGCTTCTCACGCACCTTGGCATCGAGTTTGAACCGCTCGCGCACAGCCTTCTCACCCATGCCGAGATAGCGCTCACAAAAGCGGCGGGCGATGAAGCCGGGGGAGATGAGGCCTGCACCCTGAATGTCGGAGAGAAGGCCGTTTTTCTTGTCGGTCTCCAAATGATCTATTTGTGATACTTCGTTTGTCTTCCTCCACTCGGAAGTGATCCTGTCTATGACTGCTCGGTACTCCTTCATCGATAAATTCAAGAGTGCGCTCCGCACTTCCGGAATCTGCAAGAGGTGGGCGGAAATGACTGACTTTGAATCCATACCCTTCTTCACCGATAGGTCGAGGGGATGAGTCGACGCCTCGGCCAGATATGCACTATAGCGCTGATACCATACCCCCGGCCCTTTTGAGGCTCCCTCGGCTACAACATCCGCCAGACCCAATCGCCCAATCATACGCATCAACGCGAACCCGGTAGAGATCGTCCACCAGCTCGGTGAAATGTCGATGCCATGCTCCTCTGTTGCAATCCCCATGAGACGATCGGCGATGTGCAGCGTTCCGCGCTGGACAGGATTGAGCGTTTTCCACTCCTTGATGACCGCCTTGACCATCCCCTCATATTGCTTTCTGGGAACACCTCTGAGCGCACGTCGCGCAGCGGGGATGGCGGCAAGTTTTGCACCGATCGCCATTGCGGGGATGTGACTTTTATCCGTCCGAAACTTCGTGGTATCTTCGCCCCCATTCTCCAATTTGGCGCGATAGTCCCTATGCCACTTGCTCAGCTCTTGACTCGCCCCTTCCATCTCCTGCTGCGCACCCACGCCACCCAGGCCGTGAAAGCGCTCGAGGAGTCGCTGTAGATTGAAACCGACTGAAACCGGGGTGCCGCGTGATTGCAGAACGATGGGTTCCTTTCGATAGTCAAAACCGCTCCGCCGATCGGCGCGCAGGAAGGCCGCCTGCTCGACCGGGTTCAGTTTGTTCCATTCGCGAACATTCGCAAAGAGCGCACTTCGATACTCTGTCTGGGAGATCTCGCTGCCGATGGCCTGTTTGGCGATGGGTTGTGCAAGGACGTCTTTGATTGAGGAGTTCTCTTGTCCGAATGTGCCCTGTGTTAACGTGTGTCTTGCAATTTTCATCCATTCTCTGCCATGAGCAACTGCGTTCCCACAGGTCTTATTGAAGAGCCACGCACCGGCCTCGTAAAAGATCAATTCAATACCACTCGTGGCGAAGGCCGCAATGGCGACCATGCCAGCGGCTCCAACAACCCACATAGTAGTGAGCGCTAATCCTGTACCATTCATATCTACTGGAACTAACCAATCAACGGGGCCAATCTCATCATTTCTGTAAACATACTCTCCCACAGCTTTACCCGGATAGAAATGCCACAAACGATCTTTGCCTTTTCGTTTTGGTTTTTGAGGCTCTTGCAGCCTACTAACGTTTATCTCAATAGCACTATCATTCCGCACCATCGCGTGATGTGCACACGGGGCGAAGAGGGATGCGAGGGAGGTATTATTCGCGGGCCTATTCACCACTGCAACCGTGCCTGGATCTCCCGCCTCAAACGCATCACCATCCGCAGCAAACGCCATCGGGGAGGTCATGTCGATCGGATCGTCGCTCGCGGCGGACGCAACGCCGTCACCGAGCCCCAGACCGCCGCCCGCCGTCGCCAATGCCATGCTCGGCACGAAGTTGTTCAATCCCACAATATTTCCCAATCCACTCATCCTTTATCCTCCTTGAACCAATCACACGCTCACGCCATCCAACGCCTTCCGATACGACCGATACCACGCCTCCAGCTTCTCACGCACCTTGGCATCGAGTTTGAACCGCTCGCGCACAGCCTTCTCACCCATACCGAGATATCGCTCGCAGAAAAGGCGGGCGATGTAACCGGGGGAGATGAGGCCCTCTTGGTCGATGTCGGAGAGAAGGCCGTTTTTCTTGTCGGTCTCCAAATGATCTATTTGTGATACTTCGTTTGTCTTCCTCCACTCGGAAGTGATCCTGTCTATGACTGCTCGGTACTCCTTCATCGATAAATTCAAGAGTGCGCTCCGCACTTCCGGAATCTGCAAGAGGTGGGCGGAAATGACTGACTTTGAATCCATACCCTTCTTCACCGATAGGTCGAGGGGATGAGTCGACGCCTCGGCCAGATATGCACTATAGCGCTGATACCATACCCCCGGCCCTTTTGAGGCTCCCTCGGCTACAACATCCGCCAGACCCAATCGCCCAATCATACGCATCAACGCGAACCCGGTAGAGATCGTCCACCAGCTCGGTGAAATGTCGATGCCATGCTCCTCTGTTGCAATCCCCATGAGACGATCGGCGATGTGCAGCGTTCCGCGCTGGACAGGATTGAGCGTTTTCCACTCCTTGATGACCGCCTTGACCATCCCCTCATATTGCTTTCTGGGAACACCTCTGAGCGCACGTCGCGCAGCGGGGATGGCGGCAAGTTTTGCACCGATCGCCATTGCGGGGATGTGACTTTTATCCGTCCGAAACTTCGTGGTATCTTCGCCCCCATTCTCCAATTTGGCGAGATAGTCCCCATGCCACTTGCTCAACTCTGGACTCGCCCCATCCATCTCCCGCTGCGCACCCACACCACCCAGGCCGTGAAAGCGTTCGAGGAGTCGCTGCAACGTAAAGCCGACTGAAACCGGGGTGGCGCGTGATTGCAAAACGATGGGTTTCTCTTGATCATCGAGACCACTTCGCCGATCGGCGCGCAGATAGGCAGACTGCTCGACCGGGTTCAGTTTGTTCCACTCGCTCACATTTGCGGACAACGCACTTCGATAATCCTCCTGGGAGATCTCGCTGCCGAGGACCTGTTTGGCGATGGGTTGTGCAAGGACGTCTTTGATTGAAGTCATTTGCTGCCTGCTACTGGAAAAACAGGTTCTCTCGATAAGCTGTAGCCAATCACCGCCATGATACACGATTGTTCCAGTGATCATCAGCAACCCCTGAGCTGCTGCAAAACTTCCGCCTAATAGCGCAACCTGATCTTCCGCAGATAAATGAAGATTGAGCACCTTCGGTATTACACTAGAAAAAATGGCACATCCCCATAATGAAAACACATTAGCAATAAAACCCACACTCAAGTGATTCCACGGCCTCACGATCAGCGCTAGTTTTTTCCTTTTATCTATTGGCACCGAGGACGTGTTGACGGTCATCGCTATAGGCTCCAACGCCGAAGCAGGTGGATCCCCTTTCCCCACCACCATCGCGTGAAACTCCGGCGGCAACGCATGAAAGATCGATCCGAGCGGGGTATTCACGGGCCTCTCCATCACGGCAACCGCGGCGGGCGACGCCTCCTCTTCAAAGGAATCTCCCGCTGCGGCAAAGGCCATCGTCTGCGTCGCATTCACGTCGTCGGCATCTGTACCATCCGCATCGAATGATAACGGCAACATCGGCATCAACGTATAGCCCATTCCCACTGTCGTCACTATTCCGCCCATGCCCTATACCTCCTGTTTACGAACGCAGCACCTCTTCAACCGTTCGTCTCCGTGATGCCATCGCTGAGCTTCTTGTCCTTCTCTTCTAGCGCCGCGCGCGGATTGGCGAGCCCCAGCGCCCGGCGCGTCTCCTGGAATTCCGCGATAGCCTTTTCGGCCCCACCCCTTAGGCCTTTGGCGGCCCTGAGCGTCTTGCCGATCAACTGATGATTCTCTAGCCTCCCGGTTCGATAGCGCTCGAGCGTTTCCACGAGGCGTTTCATATTTGCGATAACAGACTCAACATCCTTGGCTCCGTCGCGCTCGAGTTCAAGCTGGCCCTCGACCCCGCTGCGCGCGCCCTCGATCACCGCCGTATTCAGCTGACGGTTGAACGCCCGCGTCTTCCCCGTCACCAGCTGCGCCGCCTTCTGCCGGGCGCGCCCCGCCAGTTGCGCCAGCGCCATCGGCATGCCGATCGCGACATCATCCAGCGTCATCTCGATCTCGTTGATCCCGGCCTCGTTGATATCGATGTGGACCAAGTTGACCAAAATCCCCTGCGTGAGGCGTCCGCGCTGCACGATCATCTGCGTCTTGCGCCGCTCCAGGTTCTTGATCACGTTCTCCCAGACCGCACGCTCCTGCGTCCCTTCGCCGTAGTTCGCCCGTTCCTCCTTGAGCGCCGCGATGACTTCATCGAACATGAAGATCGCCTCCTCCACGCGAACCTGGCAGGACTTGGCCGCCGTCGTGAGATGATCGAACGCCACGATCCCGTTTTCCAACTCAGCGCGATGCTCTTTGAGCCCGGCCATCACGTTCTTCGGTACATCCTTCAATCGTTCCCAGCGAATCGCCATGCGCTTGCCCGCGCCCATCCCGAACGGAAGCTTCTCTGAGACCGCATCCATCGCGCGCGCATACCAGGGGCCCTCGACGACCTTCATCATCGACTGCACCTCGCCTAACTGTTTGAGGACTTTTCCTTCGCTCCCAAGCGAGCGCATGAGCGAACCGACGTTCTCCTGCAGGAGTTCGGCCACCTCTCCCGTATTCGTGAGCGCATCTATCCCCACCTCGCTCATCGCTAATCGAACCTTTACGCTTGAAGGATCCTGCTTCATCGTCGCGACGACCTCACGCGCCTTTTCCTTGATCTCCGCCTCCCGCCCATTGGCAAGCGTCACAACCGGCGCTTCGTTTCCATAGGCCACGATGCTCTTTCCCCCCGCGCCCTTCGATTGCTTGACGAGCGAATCACCATCACCCTCCTTCTGATAGAAGACGGTCGAATCGGTGACGGCCTGCTGTGCTTCAAATGCATCGCCAACACCGTCGCCGAAGCCGGTTGCGTATGCGGGCTGCATGGCATCAAATACTGGTGTGTTGGCAAGCCCCGCCGCCGCCTGCCCCATGGTTGAAGGTGTGAAAAAGATCGACATGATTTCCTCCTCGTAAAATATGTTTTCGTTTTGTGATGCGAAGGGGTTATCGCAATAGGGCGATAAATGTTGCGTAGATTCTACTTAAGATAGCCATTTCGAACTGACATCATCCGCATGAGACATTGGGCGATCCGGTCGGCTCACAGGAGATACAGCAGTGAAAATACGCGCTATTCGCCTCCATCCATTTCCCGCTTGTTTCTTGGCAGCCACTTCGATAGGTCCCAACCATGTCTCCTATCAAAGACCTCTTCGACGGCGTGCGGTATTTTTTTCGCGGGTTTTCGTTTCTCTTGTCCAAGCCACGTCTCTGGCCGTGGGCGCTCATCCCGTTCCTCATCAACTTGGCGCTCATCCTCGTGATGATTTGGGTGTTCGTTCATTACTATGGCGATCTCTATGGGTGGCTGGTGTCGTATGTCGGCGATCTCACGATCGACAACCCGAGCACCTGGTACTGGCAGGCGCTGAATGCCCTGCTCTGGGTCGTCAACGTCCTGTTTCAGCTCCTGCTCGTGCTCGTCGCGCTCATCCTGCTGCTCATCGTCGGCTATGCCGCCGGCCTCATCATCGCCGCGCCCTTCAACGATGCGCTCTCCGAGCGCGTGGAGATAATCGTCACGGGCAAAGAAGGCCCGCCGTTTGTGTGGAAGAAATTTCTGGGGGACATGCTGCGCATCATCAGGGTGGAGTCGGTCAAGGCGGCGATTCTCATCGTCATTCCGATCGCCCTGCTCGTCCTCAACCTCATCCCGGGCGTGGGGGGCGTGATCTACGTCGTGCTCACGCTCATCTTCGGCGCGTGGGACCTGGGGTTCGCGTTCGCCGACCTGCCGCTCGGGCGGCGGATCGTCCCGACGGGCGATCGCTTCCGCTTCGGGTGGCGTCACAAGTGGTCGCTCGTGGGCTTGGGTGCGGGTTTCGTGATCCCCTTCTTCAGTCTGCTGTTCGCCCCCATCCTCGTCGTCGGCGGCACGCTCCTCACCATCGACCGCCGCGGATCAACATAAGAAATGAGCATGATCAAACCGTTTGGAACCTTTTGTCTTTGCGCATTCGCTCCGCTCACACGTTTTGGCATCTGACTCGATCCGCCTTTCCTCATGAACTCATATGGATGCCCAGTGTGTCAATAGGGTGATCGTGCTTAAAGCGATGTTGTCTTCAATGAGCTTCAAGGGCTTTCAACCTCATATCCGCGTGCTGGTTAACGCATTAAGTTGAATCCGATTGAAGCCTATCCACAATCTCGCCTCGGATATCTACATCCATGTTCATGGCGTGGGCTGCTTCATTCCCTGCTTAATCAAGCCTCCACAGCTTTAAACTCCCTATCAACCCCCCTCAATGATTCCCAAATAAAACACAGCAACTCTCGTCCACATGCAACCTTCACCTTGTTTTTCTCTTTTCCCCGGCACAGCAATCTACTCGATTTTTGATGCAACCGCTTCATACATCGATCGGCAATGGCTATGTATCGTTCATCTGTACCTTTTCTCATTTCCTTGAGTCGTTTGCTTACCCTTGGAATTCGAGCAGATGACTGGCATGCTTCTATCACACCGGTTCGTATATGCCGATTTCCCATCTTGCTCATGCTGAATCGATGCTCTTTTCCTCCTGAACTATATTCCCTCAAGTCCATGCCCGCATAGGAACAGAGCTTCCGTGGATGTGCAAAACGGGAAATATCTCCTATCTCTGTAATAAGGGTCATGGAGGATAACGTGTCTAAGCCTCGATAACACCGCAAGGAATCCACTTTCTTTTTATAAAATGAGCTTTGAGCCAACCGCGCGATCTCCTTTTCATAGCAACCGATCTCTAGCTCTACCTGCTTTAAATGCATCAATAAGGAGTGAATGTTAAATTGGAAAACCTGGCTTTTATGCTTGGATGTTTGTCTTGATAGCCACTCCCGGTGCACCGCTGTCCAGTATTCTCGTCCTTTTCCCTCTTCGGTTCGATAATGAATCCCAGCGCAACGACAGGCTGAGAGGATATGCCTCTTGAGCTCCTTTGATTGTTCTTTGAGGAACTTCCTGGAACGAACGATGCTTCGGACACATTCTTCCTCAGCATCAGGCACATGCACTATGCTCAGTTCACCGTTTCTGTAATTCCGCGCGAAGCTTCTACAATCGATCTTGTCTGTTTTTACAAATTTACCGGGCTTCTTTGGAATGAGAGAAGAGGCTATGACGTCGCAATGCCAGCCATGGGCCGAGAGATCCCGTTGAAGAGAAAATCCCAAATAAGTGCTCTCGTAGCATATTTTCAATTCTCCATTCTCCCCCCTGAGGGCATTTAACTTCTTCACCAAATGAGCTACATTGGGCCTGCACGTAAAAGAAAACGTTTTTTCGGAATCGTTCTCTACCGCATGACCATGGAACGCATTATCATCGACATCAATACCAACATAGACTATGTTTTTCATCTGGATGCCCCCCTTCGATGAGTTAAATAATTTCACCCATAGTGAATTATTTATGAGTTAACCAGCGCTCGTTACATCAAGGGCTGGGCATCCATATATTCTCACCCGCCGAAGGTGAAAAGCACATCATATTCTGGCGGGCTCAAATATCATTCGGAATTGAGATCTTCGATCTCAACCGGCAGCTCTTCGCAGGCCAAAACGGCTCTCTCCGCGAGGCGTCAAAGACAAAAGGTTCCAAACGGATTGATCATGACAAGTAATATGCGTTCATGAATAACGAACTGCAGAGACAAATAACAATTGAGTCAAAGCTATTGACTGCCTTTTGCGTTCACCTCCCGCGGCATCACTCCCGGAGGAGCCTCAACCGCCTTTCGAAAGCATCGTCCGGGAAGGTGTTTGTAGGGGATATCTTTTTTCGTCGCCATCGAAGCCTCTTATGCTGCGACGAAAAAAGAAAAGCCGTCGAGGCGGCGTTTGACCTGCCCGCCGGTTGGCTAGGCGGGGCCGAGGCGGCGCTCCCCGAAGAACACCTTCCCGGACGATGCTTGAGCTCGAGCGACAGAGGGAGGGAGGGCGCGGGAGGTGAACGCCGTGCTTGTGCTCTGCTTGTGCCGTGCCTAGGGGAGTGTCTTCTGCGGTAAAATGAATCGGCGGTAGAGATTGAACGCTTCGTTGTGGAGACGGCTGGCATCGTTGCGCAGGGTGAAGATGCCATCGGCGATGCGTTCGATGTACATGATCACCGCTTCATTCGGATCAACGTTTGAGCGACCGAGCATTTCCCAGAGCAGGAGCGTGAGATCCGCATCGCTGATCGTATCGCGGTCGAGTGCGCGCGAGGCGTGCACGCGCAGGTTATCGCGCTGACTGCGGCCCATGCGCTTCTCGAACGTACGCACGCCTTCGGTCATCGCATAGAGGCGCTCGACGAGTTCGATGGAGGCAAAGGCGCTGTCTTGATCCCTCATCCGAGCGGCGTCGGTCTGTGTCCATGCGCGCGCGGCGTTCGTGAGTGACGTCGGCAGCTCCGATACCTTCGCCAGGTCCTTCCACGAAAACGGGTCAACACCGCCCGCCGCGGCGACGGCACCGAGCACATGATCGATGCGCACGATGTGGTCGCGCCCCGCCATCGCCCGCTCGCGCCCCGCGAGCATGAGCGCGCCTTCCAGGCTAAGTGCCCCTTGCAGCGGTTCGTCGGGGAGGGAAGCGCGCAGGATCGTGCGCGCAACGAGCTGTGCAGATGCCTGCTCAGCCCAGCGCCAGAAGTGCACCTCGCGCTCCGGCGCATAGAGCGAGAGCTTGGCGAGCCAGCGCGCCTTGGCCACCGGCGTTCCGCTCGTTCCAGGGGATCGCGTTCGATCCAGGGCCCGAAAATCGGCGATTTCTTCGGGAGCCACACCGATCTCATCGAGCAAGGCATCGGTCATTTCGAGTTCAAACCCAACAGCCGCCACCTCGGCGACATCGAGCGGACGGATGCTTTTCTGCAAACGGATGTTCGCCGCACGCCGCGCACTACGCAGCATCGTCGCCGCAATCGAGCTCTGGCGCGGGCGATTGTCGGGATCGATATACGCGGCCAGCGTATAGGCGGCTGAAAGCGCCGGTGAGGTCGTCCCCTCTGGTGTGATCCATCCATCGCGCGTCGTTCGCGGACGAGCGGTCGTTCCCTGGCGCAGGCGATTCCATGCACGCGAAAGGAAATTCTGAGAGGGAGCTTCATATGAGACCGTCATCGGTGAGACCGCCGTCGTATCGACGATGGCAAGCGCCGTCTCATCGTTACCTGCCAGATCGATCGCCGTCACCCACGCACCATCATCCACTCCCGACAGATTCGTCGGGGCTGGAGCCATCAGGCTTGTGGGAATGCTCAGCAGTATGGTCATCCCTCTGCCTCCTCCAACGCCTCCCGATACGACCGATACCACGCCTCCAGCTCCTCGCGGACCTTGGCATCGAGCTTGAACCGCTCGCGCGTGCCCTTCTCGCCCATGCCCAGATAGCGTTCGCAGAAGCGCAGGGCGATGAAGCTGGGGGAGATGGCGTCGTCATCATCGGGCACGAGACCTTTACGCATATCGTGGGTGCGATAGTGCGCCTTCCTGACGCCATTGATAGCGTACCATTCCTTTACAAGCGCACCGATCGCCCGACGATACTGCCCCGGTGTCAGCGTTGCGAAAACGCTCCTGACTTCGGGCATCTGCAGGAGATAGGCATCGATATTTACACGCGAACGCCTCGCATCAAATCGCACGCTGGTCTTCACCGGATGTGTCTGTGCTTGTTGCAACGCCTGCTGATACCGGCCATACCAAACCACCGGATCATGTGCATCGCTCCCTATCACGAGATCGGTCATCCCCAACCGTTCGATCATATGCGCCAGGACAAACCCCGGAGCCATCGATTCCCATTTCGGCGTCAGCGATATACCGGACCCGCTTGCACTCGGAGTTTCCATCAGTCGATCGGCGATATGCGCTATTCCCTGCTGCATCGGGTTGAGGCGTTTCCACTGTTTGGCGGCATCCCGAACGAGCCCTCGATAGACCTTCGGCTCAACACCGCGCAACGTCCTGCGCGCCGCCGGTATGTTGGCAAGCCGTGCCGCAATCGTCACCGCCCGGTCCCGTTTCCTTCCGCTCGTGACGGAGATCCGTTCGTGCGTCGCATTCTGCCATTTCGCTTCATACGCCTTGTTCCACGTCTGCACCTGTTCCGCTGCATGCGTGAGTTCCATCCCCTTATAGCGATCGGCCAGACGCTGTAGCGCCAAACCGACCGAAACGGGCGTTTCGCTCCCCTGCAACACGACAGGCTTTACACTGCCCCCATGACCAGCGATCGCATCCGCGCGCAGAAATGCCGCCTGCTCGACGGGATTGAGCTGCTTCCACTGCTTGACCACCGCGTTCAACGTGAGTTGATATTCACGATCGGAGAGACCCTCGTCGAGCATGAGGCGCGCAACACCATCGTTCCGAAGCTTTCCATCCAGCGCCTCCTGTGCACGCAGGTCCTTCGTCATCTGTCGACCCAATGCCTCCATCCAATCAGGGCAATGCTCCCATGCATTCGCAAAGCAATAGGTCGTTCCCAACAAAAGAGCGCCTACCGCCATCCCTTCAAGCGACTCTTCCACCCTCCGGCTATCATCCTGCACGATGACGTTGAGCGTCGAACACCCCTCAATCCAGAGCCCAACAAGGAAGGCCTTCGAAGCAACCGAAGAGACGAACCCACCCTTCGTCAGAATCGTCACCGGATTCCAGGTCCAGAGCGGTTTCTCCTTCGACGGCTTCGGCGCCTTGACCGCTTTTGTCACGCTGAGCGTCACGGGATCTTCGGCCGGGGCAAGGCTGTCGCCCGTGCTCACGACCATCGCATGGTGTTCGCGCGAGGCGAAGAACGTCTCGAGCGAAGCCGTGTTCGGGCGTTCCTTGACCGCCACCGCAACGGGCTTCGGCTTCGCCACAAACGCATCGCCCGCCATCTCGACGGACGGAGCCACCTGCACCTCACCCGCATCACCCAGATCGAATGCCTCCATGGGCATGGTCTGCACCGCATCCATATTGAACAGATCCGGCACCGTCGGCGCCCAGGTATAGGCGTTCGTCAGGTAGTGCGCGATACCACTCATCCCTCACCCTCTTCTTTCTTCTCGAGCGCTGCGCGCGGTTTGACCAACCCCATGACCTTTCTGGCCTCCTGATATTCAGCGATCATCTTATCCGCATTGCCCATGACCTCTTCAGCGCCTTTCAACATGTCGTCCATCAGCTTCTGATTCTCAAACGTCCCCTTCTCAAAGCGTTTCATCGCCACATCGACGATCTTCAGCGTAGCCACAAAGCTTTCAAAATCCTTAACGCTATCGCGCTCAAGCGCGAGCTGCCCATCGACGGCACTGGAGACTCCTTCGGCGGTCGCCATCTCTAACTCGCGTGTAAACTCTCGCACGGCACCGGTGAGTTGTTGCGCCTTCTTCTGCTTTTCCCGAAGAGCCAACTGCGCCAGATTCTGCGGCAAACCGATATTTATATCATCAATCGTCAATTCGATCTCCTCGATCGTTCGATCATTGACATCCATATGGAGAAGATTGGTTATCACAGACTTGACAAGCCGCTCACGCTGGAGGATCATCTGTGTCTTCCGGCGTTTCAGTCGCGACTGAACATGCGTAAGCGCCATACTCTCATCGGGTGATCGTTCGCTCTTCTCGCTACCCTTCTCCAGATCGCTGATGATCATATGCAGGACGAGAACGGTCTCATCGACCTTTTGTCCACACTCTTTTGCCATACGCGAAAGGTCCTGTAGCGCAACGATGCCCTGCTGCATCTCCGTGCGTTGATCTTTCAATCCCTCTGCCAGGTTATTCGGGGTGTCACCCAACTGTTCCCATCTTACGGCGAGCCGCTTTCCAGCCCCCCTGCCGAAGGGCAGCTGCTCCGACACCGTATCCATCGCGCGCACATACCATGGACCTTCAACCGTCTTCATCATCTTGCGCACCTCCATCAGCGTCTTGAGCACCCTCCCCTCCGATCCAAGCGAGCTCATCAAGCTTCCCACGCTTTGATGCAGCAGTTTTGCCACCGCTCTCGATTGCTCAATCGCATCCGATCCAATCGCTCCGACATTTGTTCGGATATGGACAGACTGCGGGTTATCGTGAATCATATCCACGATCTCGCGTGCGCTTTGTTCAATCTCCAGTCTTCGCTCACCACTGATCTTGAGGGAATCGACATCAAATCCCTGCGTCGCCTGTAGCGAGGTCCCTTTATCTTTCACGACAACGGCATTCTTTTTCCTGCCCAGACCAAACGCTCCAATACCTCCCTTACCCTGACCATCACTAGCGCTCTGAGAATACATGATCGTATCGTTGGCCACTTCCGGTGCGACATAGGTGTCCGCAAACATCGCCCCGTCGCCGGCTTCGAACGCCGGCTGAAGCGTATCGAACGCGGTCGTGTTCATGGCTTGTGATGCAACCTGTGATGCGGTCTGTCCCATCTGGGAAACGGTGAAAAAAATCGACATGATGACCTCCTCATAAAAAGGGTTATTGTTTCTGTTCGATCTCTTATCGCGGATGTTCGGAAAAAGTTGCGTCTTGAAGAAAAAAACCGTTTTCAAAAGAGAACGCTCGGAACCACATTCGTTCCTGTTATTTCGAGTCCATCAACACGCTGGCCTGATTCATTTGACGAATCCCCCCTTACACGCAATCCCTTGCCCAGATGCTCGTCTTCCGCTACAACACCACCATGACTCCCTTCAAAGACCTCTTCGACGGCATGCGGTATTTTTTTCGCGGATTTTCGTTTCTCTTCTCCAAGCCGCGACTCTGGCCGTGGGCGCTCATTCCGTTTCTCATCAACCTGGCACTCATCCTCGTGATGATCTGGGGCTTCGTTCATTATTATGGCGATCTCTACGGGTGGCTGGTCTCTTACGTCGGGGATCTCACGATCGAGAACCCGAGCACCTGGTACTGGCAGGCGCTGAATGCCCTGCTCTGGGTCGTCAACGTCCTGTTTCAGCTCCTGCTCGTGCTCGTCGCGCTCATTCTGCTGCTCATCGTCGGCTATGCCGCCGGCCTCATCATCGCCGCACCCTTCAACGATGCGCTCTCCGAGCGCGTGGAGATAATCGTCACGGGCAAAGAAGGCCCGCCGTTTGTGTGGACGAAATTCCTGGGGGACATGCTGCGCATCATCAAGGTGGAGTCGATCAAGGCGGCGATCCTCATCGCCATCCCGATCGTCCTGCTCGTGGTCAACCTCATCCCCGGTATCGGCGGCGTGATCTATGTGGTGCTGACACTCATCTTCGGCGCATGGGACCTGGGATTCGCGTTCGCCGACCTGCCGCTCGGGCGGCGGATCGTCCCGACGGGCGATCGCTTCCGCTTCGGCTGGCAGCACAAGTGGTCGCTCATAGGATTAGGCGCGGGGTTTGCCATCCCCTTCTTCAGCCTCCTCTTCGCCCCCATCCTCGTCGTCGGCGGCACACTCCTCACCATCGACCGACGCGGAACAACATAAGAAATGAGCATGATCAAACCGTTTGGAACCTTTTGTCTTTGCGCATTCGCTCCGCTCACACGTTTTGGCATCTGACTCGATCCGCCTTTCCTCATGAACGCACCCGCCGAAGGTGAAAAGCACATCATATTCTGGCGGGCTCAAACATCATTCGGAATTGAGATCTTCGATCTCAACCGGCAGCTCTTCGCAGGCCAAAACGGCTCTCTCCGCGAGGCGTCAAAGACAAAAGGTTCCAAACGGATTGATCATGACAAGTAATATGCGTTCATGAATAACGAACTGCAGAGACAAATAACAATTGAGTCAAAGCTATTGACTGCCTTTTGCGTTCACCTCCCGCGGCATCACTCCCGGAGGAGCCTCAACCGCCCTTCGAAAGCATCGTCCGGGAAGGTGTTTGTAGGGGATATCTTTTTTCGTCGCCATCGAAGCCTCTTATGCTGCGACGAAAAAAGAAAAGCCGTCGAGGCGGCGTGTGAGCCGAGGCGGCGCTCCCCGAAGAACACCTTCCCGGACGATGCTTGAGCTTGAGCGACAGAGGGAGGGAGGACGCGGGAGGTGAACGCCAGGCCTGTGCCGTGCTTGTGCACTGCTCTAGCTCGAATGTGGCTGAAGGGTTGACAACCATGGGGTCGATGAGGCTATGGTGCGCGGCCATGACGCCCAAACCCTACATCGCGGCCTGTCCGCAGCGCACGCAGAAAACGCCCATCGTCTATCCGGCGGGTGCCGCGCTCATCGGTCGCCGCACGATCATCGAGGTCGGGCCTGGTCGCGGCGACTTTCTCTTTCACCTGGCCGAGCACAACCCCAACGCTGCGGTGGTGGGCATCGAGATCAAGCGCAAGCGCGTGGACAAACTGATCGTGCGCGCGGAGAAACGAGCGCTCGCCAACGTCCGCATCATCCAGGACGATGCGCGCGCAGCACTCCCCCGCTTCTTTCCGGACGCCAGCGTGGACGAGATTCACATCCTCTTTCCCGACCCCTGGCCGAAGAATCGCCACGAGAAGAACCGCGCGGTCTCCATCGACCTCCTGCATGAATGTCAACGCATCCTGAAACCCGACGGAACGGTCTCGATCGCCACGGACGACCATGCCTATGCCGAGGATGTACGCCGATCCGCTGCGACGATTGCGGAACTGACAAGCGCCTATCCCGACGTCATCGTCCACGACAAGCCCGACGCCTATCCGACCTATTTTTCGATGAAGTGGAAGGCGGAAGGCAGGGTGAATACGTATCAGATGTATCGGAAAGCACCTGAGAAGATAAAAACATCCACACTTCCATCCGAATAGACGATCCTATGTGGTCATGTAGCCATCTTTACTGCGCAACATTCAGCGATCGTTGCCGATAATAATGATGTGCATCAGGGGGAGGGTCATCTTCGGGAGTCAAGATGGCCATCAATGGAATCAATCACAACGAAATCACCGCCACACGCGAAGGTTCACCCGCTCACGCGGAGGCCACTACACCCGCGTCTCAAGAGACGCCTGCCGCCGCGCCGGCTTTGAACCCCCCTCCTCCTGAGGCCGAAAAACTCATCGCCAAACCCGCCGAGCAGCAACCAAATGCCGATCGTTTCAACACGATGGGGGAGCGCATCCGCCTGTGGAAGCATCTCGTCGACACGTTCGGCAGACCGCAGGGATTCGAGATTTCGACGAACACCGCGCTCACCCTCTTGCTCCAGAAACACTCCGCCGACGAGGTGATCGCCTTCATCGATCGCATGATCGAGACCTTCCCCAAGGCGTTCGCCAAGGACGGATGGTCGCGATTTGTGCGGGCATTCGAGGGTCCCCCGCGCTCCTGCCGTGAGATGAGCGGCTCGGCCGTGCGCATGATGGGGAAGACGACCGAGAGCTATACCGAAAAGCCGATCGAGAGGAGCGAGCGCTACGACGTCTGCACCGCCCGAAGCGTCTTGGGCGAGACGATTCCAGATTATGAAGCCACGCTCCTCAACCTCATGGAGATCCACGACCTGGGCCAGGATGCGGTCGCGTTCCTCTCGGACTACCTCGGTTGGATGGAGCAGGAATTCCAGCTCGACAACGTCAGCGCCTACATCGCCGCGTATCATCTCAATGAGGAAAACCCAGGGATGTTTCGCAAGTACGCGCGAATGGTCCGTTCGCTGCGTAAGATCGTCCCCGATTTTGAAGTCACACTCAACACGCGCAACGCCTATCTCACCTTTGCGAAGGAATCCGATGAGCAGATCGACGCCTTCGTCGATGTCGTCGCATGGCTCGACGGCTTTCACTGGAGCGATAACCTCAACCTCTGGCTCAAAAACGATTATCATCTCGGAACATTCTTTCAAATCGCACGAGCACCCGAGGAGACACGCGCACGCTTCAAGGGGCTCGTCGAGAACCTCGATAAAAAATGGGGTCTTCCGCACTACCGCATAGAGAACATCCTCGAACTCGCCCGCGGCCCGGACAAGCGCCGCATCGCCTTCGATCGCCTCCTGCAATGGATGGAGGGGCGTGGCTGGGGCAAATCCTTCTCCGTGCGCGTCGCTGAGAACTTATGTTTTGAGGAGCATGAAGTCCATGAACGTCAGATGAATGTGTATGAGGATGTCGTCGGAGAGGCGCTCACCCTCTCGAAGCTCATCCCCCTGCAGGATGAGATGAACGACTTCCTCCGATCGGCCGAGCGCATCATCCCGCTCTTTGGTCTGAGCGAAAAGCCGAGCGTCCTGGAGACGGTCGCCCTCCTGCGCAAGATGGAGAAAGACGGCGAACCGCTCGAGGCGTTCGCCGTGTGGGTTCGACGCTTCGATTCCGACCCGGACTATCTCATCCCAAAATCCTCGCAGTGCAATTACAGCGTCCATGAACAGTGGCACAATCCGAAGACGGAGAGCCGCGAGCGAGTGGGGATCGCCTTCCCCGAACCGGCGCTCCACGTCAAACATACGATCAGAATGAGCGAGCCCTCCAGGGCCCGGGGAATCCCACCGCTGCTCTACACCGACCGCGACACGCGTCGATTCATGATGCAGCTCTACGAGGCGAGCCCGAAGGCCTTCTTCCTCCTGGAGAAGACGGTCGCCGACTTTGAACGCCATGTGCCCACCAAATATAACATCCGCCTGATCAAGGCGATGAAGGATCGCATTCAGGAACGGCTGAAGGAGGGCAAACCGACAGACGCGCTCGACCTGGAGCATATGGGGGCCATCGCCAAGACGATCGCCTCGGTCCTTCTTCTCCTCACGGAGGAAGGAATGGACGATGCCGCCGACGCATCCATCCCGCCGGAGCGACAGGTCAAACAGCTCGCGCTCTGCGGTCCCAACGACATCGGGCACCTCGCCCGCCTGCTCGTCGATGACGGGCTCCTCGCCACCTGGGACGAAGGCCATACGCGAGGAGACATCGCCCGGTTTGAAGAGACGAGCGGATTGAATTGGAACAACCACTTGTCCTCCCCTCTGAACTCAAAACACCGGTTTCTCGCCATCCCGCCGGATCGGCGACGCCGGGTCCTCGCCGGCTCCACCTTCGGCAAGCTGCTCCATGCCTATCCCGAACTCCGGCACGATCCGGTCTGGATGCTACAAAAACTGGCCGAGCTTGACGACGAACGGACCCACCCGCTCGCCCTGCGGCTGGCCGCCTATGAGAAGATGCTCCGCACCATTTCGAAGGAACGCCTGGACGACATTCGCCGTGAACTGAGCGCAAACGGCATCGACTGGCGCGAAATCAACATCGACGAGTTCACCTCGATCCTGTCCCTATTCGCCACGCCGGAGAAAAAGGCGGCCTTCGAAACCATCTGTCGCGAGGGACGCGCGGTGCTCGGCGCCACACCCATCCTCATCGATTACGAACGCTTCGCCCCGCTCTATCGGCAGCTCGCGGATGGCGACGAACGCAAACAGTTCTGGAAGATGGCGGGTTTTTTCCTCTGGAACAATGTGGCTCTCGGCACAAAGGAGATCCAGGAACGCATCGGGGATCTGCTCCCCATCGATATCGGGCAGTCCGGCGGACGCACGACGGGCCGCATCGCCGACACCCTGCTCCCCCTTTGGACGAAGCTCCCCGCCGAAGAGCGCCTGGCCTTCCACGACATGACGTTTGAGGAGGGGATCGTCCCCGAATACATGAGGCCATGGTCCTACTCCTCGCTTTTCACCGCGCTTCGCACCGTGATGCCCTTCGAGCGAGAGCGCGCCTTTCTGAAACGCTATCGCGGGAGTGGCATCATCATCAACAACCTCCTCGGAAAGACGATCTCGGAGCCGAACGCCGAGCGATTCGCGCAGATCCGCCGTCTCGCGGACAAACCGCGCGAGGTGGAATCGCTCGTCCGAACGTTTCAGCGTTATAAAGCCGATTCGCGCCTGCCCCACGTGCACCCTTTTCTTTTCCTGGACCACTACGAGGATTTCATCTGGGGGAAGGGAAACACCGATGTGGAGACGGATGACATGGAGGTCGTCGTATGGGGACAACGTCGCGACCGGGGAAATCCATGGATCGACGACAAGGATCTGCGCTATACCTACGAACTCTCCGACCACTGGTTTCTCCGGCACGAGTGGAAACTGGCCTCCCACAAACTCTACCCGGAACTCGGGCGATTGATCGAAGGCGGCCGGGACGAACTCGAGGAGAAGGTGCGCTCGCTCATCACCGCTCAAACCCCGCAGGGACGATTGCTCGGAAAGAACCACTACGAGACGAATCAGATGGCGGCCCTGGAAAAGTTCTCATCGGTCGATCTGGCGAAGATCTTCATGGCGCTCACGATGATGCGCCGTCCGCAGGTGAGGCATCAGATCGGGCGCATGCTGGAGGCCGACGTGCGCGACCCCCGCTCCGAACACGGCGGGGTCCTGCGCATGCAATTTGAAGAGATCGCGCCGAAGGAGAGCAAGGGCGACGGGGCCTACATCCTCAACGAGACGAAGCACTATCGCAACGGCCTTGCCGGGTTCCACTTTCACTCCTTGGCCAAGGGCAAGGAGATGAGCGACATCGCGAAGCAAATCCGCATCGACCAGATGATGCACGGCGTCCCGAAGGAGAAGCTCATCACCGAGGAAAAGATCGACAACACCTATTTCTCCGGTCCCAGCGGCGGCGACCTGGAGGCGGCAGCGGGGCTGCGCCTGGACGGCATCGTCATCACGCGTCTTTCCGATCGCAGCTTCAACGTCGATTTCTACGCCCCGCTTCAACATGACGAGCGCCGGGACGGATTCATCCAGGTCCCGGTCCTGGACCTGGGCATCTACTACCACGATCCGGCTCAAAAAGCCCCGATCCCGCAGGAAGATTCGGTTGAAGTTCCCGCAGACGATGCTATACTGCGCGGCGGAAGTCATCTGATCAGCAGCCGGATGCAATGATTCCTGCCGCCGGTCACATCACCGAACGGGCTCCTATGAAAACCATCCTCTTTCTCTGCACCGGAAATGCCTGTCGATCCCAGATGGCCGAGGGGTTTGCGCGCGCGACGTTGCCGCCCGAGTGGCGCGTGATGAGCGCCGGCGTCGAAGCGCACGGCCTGAACGAGACCGCCATCGAGGTCATGGCCGCCCATGGCATCGACATCACGCAGCACCACTCCAAGACGATCGGCGAGTTGGGCGAGATCATCCCGGACGTCGTGGTCACCCTCTGCGATGAAGCCAGCGAAATATGCCCCGCCTTTCCCGCGTCAACGCTCACGCTGCACTGGCATCTGCCCGACCCCGCGCATGCCCAGGGGAGCGAAGAGGATATCCTGGCGGTCTTTCAGGAGATCTGCGACCTGATCGAGCAGAACGTCCATACGCTGGTCATGCAGCTGCAGAACTGACACATGCCGCATGTCATTCCCGCGTGATTCTAGCGGGAATCCAGACAAAGCAATTTTCGTATTTTCCAGACTGGATCCCCGATGACCCCATTCGGGGATGACAAGGCGGGTGCATCACGCGATCAGCTGCATGAACTCCGCGCGCGTCTCCGGGCGTTTGCGGAAGGCGCCGAGCATGGAGGAGGTGATGATCGAGGTGCCACGCTTCTGCGCGCCGCGCATCTCCATGCAGAGATGACGGGCCTGCAGCACCACCCCCACCCCCTTGGGTTTGAGGACCTCCATGAGCGTCTCGGCAATCTGCTGGGTCAACCGCTCCTGCACCTGAAACCGGCGCGCGAAGAGGTCGACCATCCGGGCGATCTTGGAGATCCCGACGATCTTTCCGTTCGGAATATAGCCCACATGCGCGGAGCCGAAAAAGGGCAACAGGTGATGCTCGCAGAGGCTATAGAGCGGGATATCGCGGACGAGCACCATCTCCTCACAGCTATCGGAATAGACGGAGTTTTCGATGAGCGCCTTGGGATCCTGGGCATAGCCCTCGGTCAAGAACCCCCAGGACTCGCGGACGCGCTCGGGCGTGCGCAGGAGTCCCTCGCGGTTCGGATCCTCACCCAACTTCTCGATGACCTGACGGATAAGCGTTTCCATGCGGAGGGTTTAGGCATGCCCACACCGCGGTGTCAATTGTGCAGGCAGAAAGCTCCCCTCCTTTGTAAGGAGGGGGCGGGGGAGGTAGATCACGGCCTCTACCCCACCCTAACCCTCCCCTTACAAAGGGGAGGGAACCGATGGGCCGCAGGACCGCATGTTGTCATCATGCTTAACTTAAATCGATTTCTCTCAGGTAAGCTCGTAACTACAGATATTCTCGATGGATATGATCAGCGATCCGAAGGGCCGCGGCCATGATGGTGACCTGCGGATTGACGCCCAAGGAAGTCGGGAAGATCGAGCCGTCGGCGACGAAGAGGTTGTCCATGCCATAGACGCGTGCGTACGGATCGAGCACCGCTTCCCTCGGATCGGCCCCCATTCGGCAGGTCCCCAGGGGATGGAAGGCCTGGAGATCGAGGTCCTTGTTGCGCAGATGGAGCTTGGCGATGGCGCCGGCCCCCTGCTCGCGCGTCACGACCGGGAGCGTGTGGATGCTCGGAAAGACCTTCTTTGCCCCGGCCTCGAAGAAGGCCTCGGCCAGGATGGTCAGGCCCCGCTGATATTTCGGCAGGTCCTCCCCGTTGATGTTGTAGAAGATGAGCGGCCGCCCGCCGAGGCCGGAGACCACGCGCCCACGGCTCGTGTCGGAGACCATCATGCCGAAGATCGCGAGGTGATTATAGGCGTCCATGATCTCGCGATGCTCGGTACCCGTGGCGAGTATGGTCGAGGCGGCAAACGCCGGCGGGAGGAAGATCCCTTCGAGCTTGATCCCCTCTTCGGCCAACGCGTCGGCATAGTGTCCCTGCGGAATCCCCTTCCAGCCACGGACCTCATCCTCCATCAGGGCAAAGCATTTCGTGGCCGGATGCAGCGTGAGGTTGCGCCCACGCTGGCCGCTCGGATCGGGGATGCGCGAACGGGCCAACAACCCCGGCGTGAAGAGCGTGCCCGCGGCGACGATCACCGTGCGCGCTTTGATCCGAATGCGCGCCCCGCGCTTTCCGGTGACCGGGTCGGCGAAGTAGCCGACCACCTCGGTCGCATGCCGTCGCGTAAAGAGGATGCGCCGCACGCGACATTGAGCATAGAGCCGAGCGCCGGCCTGCAGTGCGAGCGGAATGGCGTTTGTCTGGACCGATTTCTTCGCGCCCGTCGGGCAGCCCCAACAACAGACCCCGCTGCCACAACAGCCCGGGGCGTTGCGCATGAGGGGCTTGACCTCGATGCCGAGCTTGTCCGCTCCGCCCGCGAAGATGCGTCCGGAGGGCGCTTCGGCTCGCGATTCTGCCGGCGCGACCTGCAACAGCTCCTCCACGCGATCGAAATAGGGGGCCATCCGGTCGGCCTGCCAGGGAGAGAGCCCAAAACGATTGACCCACCAAGCGAAGACCGTCGGCGGCGTGCGAAAGCAGGTGCCGGAATTGATGACGGTCGTGCCCCCGACGCATTTGCCCACGGGGAGGAGAATGGCCGGCCATCCGTAGGAATTGACCAACCCCCCATCGCGATAGAGCTTCTTCGTCATCGATATGACGTCCTCGCCGAATGCAGTATCGTCGAAGAAGTCACCCTCCTCCACGATGGCGACGGAGTGCCCCTGCTGGGCCAGAGCCATTGCGGCAAAACTCCCGCCCGCGCCGGAGCCGATGACACAGACGTCGACCTCATCGACGACATCCTTATCCGGGCTCTCGCGCACGAGATTGCGGGAGGGAAAATCCCGCGTGCTGCCTGCGGGCTGAAACGTCGGCGTATAGCCGATGCGTTTTTCCACCTCGGGCAGCGCATAGTAGTTCATGAAGATGATCGTCTCGAGGAAGCGCTTGAGCAGCCTCTTGACCGACCACCAGGTGTGGTGCCACGCCGCTACATAGCGGGTGCGCAATTCCCGATCCATCTTCGTCAGTCGCTTGCATTTTCCGTAGTAGGTAAAGGCGAGCAGGTCGAACGCGATGAGGCAGATGCGCCAGGCGATCCGTGTCTCCGGCGCAAAATACCGCAGCTGATCCTCGACGCGAACGATGAGCGGATCCATCTCGGGCGCCGCAGCGTCGAGCGGAATGAGCACTTCGGCGAAGGCCCGAAGGATATGACGCTCATAGGTGCTGAGATTTTTCCGCATGTTCCCCCGTAACATCACATCAATCGAGATTCCCGCTTACCCCTCGCGGGAATGACACAAACTAAAATCGGTGATCCCTGTGCGATCTCAGACGAAAACGCTGTTTCGTCCTTCATCCGTCGCCCTTCGTCGCTATTTCGTTCGTTCGATCGCCCCGCGCATGCACTCGGTGAGCGTGGCCGGATCGTAGTCGGTCGTGCACAGCCCTTCCATCGGCCGGCCCTTGGGATCGAGAAAGATGAAGGTCGGCCACCCCATGACCCTATAGCGATCGAGGATCTCGCTCACCTCATCGGTCTCAACGGTGCCATCGATCTTGAGCGGCACGAGCTGCTTCGACAGTTCGACGATCTCAGGACGACGGAAGAAATCGCGTTCCAGCGCCCGACAGGGCGGGCACCAATCGGCGCGAAAGTCGATCATGATCGGCTTGCCGCTCTTGCGCGCCTGCTCGAGCGCGTCCTCCTCCTGGAGGAACCATTCGATGTGGGAGCCACCCGCGCGCGTCGGCAGATCGCCGCCCCCCCAGCCGAAGAAGCTGCCCAGGTAGAACGCCGCGGGAAAGAGTAAGAGCACGCCCAAGCCTCGGCGAATCCAGACCATCCAGGGACCACCCTTGAGTTTGCCCGCCAGCTCCCCATATCCCGCACCGAGAATGACGAAGGTCACGCCCATCCCCATGCCATAGACGATGAGCAACGCCACGCCCATGCTGTAGCTGCGCCCGATGGCGACATATCCCAACAGGGCCGCCAGCACCGGCCCGGCACAGGGCGAGGCGACCAGCCCAATCCCGAGTCCCGCCAGGAAGGCGCCGCGATATCCCTCGCCGCCGAGGCGATGCATCCGCTCCTGCCACCGGCGCGGCATACGCAGATCGAAGGCCCCGAACATGGCCAGACTCATGCAGATGAAGAAGACGACCACCAGGGCGAGGAAGACGCGGTTTTGAAAGAGAAACCCCAGATTCTTGCCGAAGATGACCGCCGCCATCCCCAGGAGCGTATAGACCAGGATGAGCCCCGAGGTGAGCGAAAGCGCGAGCAGCGCGTTCTCCCAGAACCGTTTATGGGGATGCACCCCCACGAAGAGAAGCACGGCCGGCAGGATCGGCCAGACGCAGGGGGTCAGCGACGTCAAAAACCCGGCGAGGAAGACGATGAGCACCGTCCAGATCACCCCGCGATCGAGCAAGGCGCGAAAATCGCGCAGGTGGAGAAGACCACGCAGGCCCATCTCCTCCGATCCATCCGCCATCGGTGCCTGGGCCCGCGGCCTGGGATTGCCCTCGAGCGCCCCGGCTGGCGGCATCACCTCGAGCAGAAACGGAACATCGTGCTCCTCGGGGCGATAGCAGAGCGTCTCCGAACAGCCGCGGAAGCGCAGCTGCGCGATCAACTCATGCTCGCCCGGATCGAGCCCCGCCGGCACCGCCCCCTCGATGTGAATCGAGACATCCCCCCGAAAGATCGAGACCGTGTGGCCGAGGAATGGATCCTGATAGGAGATGGCCTTCGGATACCGAATGTCGTCGATGCGCAGGCCCTCAAGGCTGGCGAAATCGACATCCGTTTCATCCGCGTAGAGATGGTGTCCCTCCGGAACGCGAATGGTGAGGGAGAGCGTAAAAGGCTTCCCCGCTTGAATCTCCTGCTCGCCCCCATTCCACTCGACCCGAAACGGGGATGATGGCGTCAACGCGGCAAACGCGGAAACCGATCCAATGAAGAGAAGCAGGCATGCGATCAAGGAACTGAACCGTTTCATAATGCCGAAAGTACATGATGCCCCATGGCAGGTCAATCGACGAGGCGAACCGGCACGGATTCTGCAAAATATTCCGATCGACCCTCCGCTAATGCCTGCATTTCGCTGCTTTCCCCTTGATGTCGTGCGTTCAATCCGTTATGTTGCAAGCCGTATGCACGCAGAAAACGCCCACATGTTGAAAGCGGCCTTCGGCATCGCCAACAAGGTTGGCGCCAAGGCGGTGCTCGTCCATGCCGACCCGCTCGACGATCTCATCTTTGAAGAGCGCGTCGCCAAGAAGTTCAAGCTGGTCCTGCTCACACGCAAACGTCGGTTCGATGTCGACAAGGGCGAAAGGAAATCGCTCGGAGCCATTGCAAAAGCCGTCATCACGTTGCCCCGCATCGCGCTCACGCGCGTCACGCTCATCAAGGTGGCCACAACCCTGGCGCTCTCGCAGGAGATCATCGAACCGGGATCCAAGATTGTCTTCGCCGTCGGGGGTGCTGATTCCTCGCCCATCGATCTCATCCAGACCGTCGACACCGGGCGCGAATCTGAAATTATCGCCGGCCGCGGCATCACCAAGCTCTCTGAAACGGTGCAGCCGGAGCTCTTCCAAGAAGTCTTAAACCTCGCCATCGAGCTGGCCGACAAAGGGCGTGAGGGAAAACCGATCGGCACCATCTTCGTGGTGGGCGATCACGAAAAAGTATTGCAGCTGTCCAAGCAGATGATCATGAACCCCTTCAAGGGATACGACGAAGAGGAGCGCAACATCCTCTCACACGCCCTGAAGGAGACGATGCGCGAGTTCTCCGCGATGGACGGCGCCTTCATCATTTCAGAGGACGGCACCGTACTCACCGCCGGTCGTTATCTTGGCGCGGCCTTCGACGAGTCGACCCTCCCCCGCGGGTTGGGCAGCCGACACATCGCCGCCGCCGGGATCACCAGCTTGACCCGCGCCATCGCCTTTGTTATCTCGGAATCCTCGGGCGATGTACGCATCTTCAAAGACGGCAAAATTATCATGCACATTGAAAAGGCCCCCGCCAAAAAATAGCACCAGCAGGAAGGAGCGAAACACCGTATGACGAAGAAAGACTTGAGCTTCCCCGAAGCAATGAAGTTTGACCAACGCATCATCGAACGCGCCCGGACGGAGGGAGCCCTCAGCAGCAAGGAACGCGAGAGCTATCTCAAGGATCTTCCGGATGAAGCGAGCAAGATCGTCTACGTCGAGGTCTATGAGGAACCGCCCGTAGAAGAGCCCACACCACATATCGATGAGCTGACCTTCTCTTCGTAACGCGCTGTCAGTTGTCATTCCCGCCCCCGATTCAATCACTCGAGGGCAGGCTCCACCGGGGATCTCGATCTGCCATTATAAGCGAGATTCCCGCTTTCGCGGGAATGACACCCCCTGAAATGAGGACACGCCTTAGATTTCCTCCACCATCTCCCGCCCAAGAATACGGCCGACGTGCGCGATGAGCAGGCCTTTGGCCCGATCCATCGACGCCACCTCCGATGCAACGCGCGCTATCGATGTCACGCCGCGATCGCGAATGCCGCAGGCGAGGATGTGCTGATAGGGTGCGAGATCCAGATCGACGTTCATCGCCAGACCATGCTGCGTCACCCCATGCGCGATATTGAGACCGATGGCCGTGATCTTGTCGCGCCCCACCCAGATGCCAGGATGCGCTTCATCGCGCTGACCCTCCACACCACAGTCGGCCAAGACGCCCAAGCAGATCTCCTCGATGGCGCGAACGAACTCCTTCACGCCCAGACCGACGGAATCGAGCCCCATGATGAAGTAGGCCACGAGCTGTCCCGGACCATGGTAGGTGATGCGCCCGCCCCGGTTGACCTTCACGATATCGATCCCCTCGGCGCGAATGACCGCTTCGGAGGAGAGAAAATCCCCACTGCTGTCACGGCGCCCCTCGGTAAAGACCTTCGGGTGTTCGAGCAGCAGGAGCCGATCGCCAATCGCCTCGGCGATGCGCTCTTCACGCAGCTTTTCCTGCAACGCCAGCGCCTCGCGATAAGGAACAACACCAAGATCTTGATAGTGGATGGGTGACACGGTTTCAGGCATCCTCGACTTCGCGGTAGGTCCCCTTCCAGATGCGCAACTTCGCATTCGGCGCTCCTGTTTTGCGGTCGGTGTGAATCTCAACGAAGGTGAGAAAGAGTTGGAGTCCCATGGTGCTGATATCGAGGCTGGTCATCTCGTTCCAGATGCCGGTATTGAAATAGGCCTTGCCCTCCTGCACCTGCTTGGAGACCGCCCGGTGCCCATGGCCGAAGACGATAACGCTGAGCTCCGGATGGAGGGCGAAGAGGCGTTTGGCCGCACGGTCCATCTTGACGGGAAAGGAGAATTCTTTGGCGATCTTGAAAAATTCCTGACGAGAAAAACGTCGGTTCTCGCCGATGCCGAGGAGCACCCCCAAAAAATACGTCAGCCCTACCGCGCATGCCTTCAGCGCAAACCAGGTGTCATGGATGAAGGCCCACCGCAGATACATACGAAAGGGAAAGACCTTGTCGATATAGGGACGCTGGCGTTTAACCTTATTGAGAAAGCTCACGACGAAAAGATTTCCCCACGGCATGTTAATAATGGGGTCGCCGTCGCCGTTTTCCAAAAAGGGGTGTTCAAAATCGATGCGGTTTTCCGCCACGCGCTGATTGCCGTGTTCGATCCAGATTCCATCGTCGTGATAGACGGGGTCGGGATGCACGCGCACGCTCTCACCCAGACGCTCGGGGAGGAGTTGCTGCACGGCCGGCCATAAGAGCCCGATGTCGTGATTGCCGATCAGAAAGGTGATCGAATGGTTCGGCGCCGCCGCGAAGGCCTGCATCGCGGAGAAGACTTCCGGATGACCATCTATGATCGCCTTCGTGCGCCGCAGGGCTACCTGCTCGGACATGAGCGTCGGATGGGGCTCGTCCGGATAAACCTGGAGCTGATTGAAAAAATCGCCGTTGATGATGAGCTCGATCTGGGCCTTGGCATACTGCTTCTGGTGGTAATATTCGAGGAACTCGACGAGTTTGGAATCGTGCTGGAAATCTTCGAGATAGTTCGGACGCCCATCGGGAAGCGTTGCGCCGGCGCCCATGTGAAAATCGCTGATGACGAGCCGTATCCGTTCACGCGTCATGCCCGCTCGTCCTTCCGCTGCTTATTCGTTCGCAGAATGCGCAGGCCCATCAGCGTGTAATGGACGCCGCTGATGAGAATGAGCAATGCCGCCACGACCACCGCCACCTCGAACCAGGTTTGAAGCGCGTCGCCCACCTCATAGAGTTCAACGCGTTTCCAGAGAATGAGGCCCAGAATCGTGACCGCAAGCTGCATAAGCGTGGCACACTTCGAGACGAGCGAAGCGCCGTAAGGAAGCGGCGCCTTCACACGGGTAAGATAGATGATACCGCCGACGATCATCAGATCGCGCGCGAGCGCCAGGAGGAAAAACCAGAGCGGCAACAACCCCGCCCAAACGAGCAGCGCAAAGCTCGTCTCGACGAGCAGTTTGTCGGCGATCGGGTCGAGCAACGCACCGCCCTTGGAGGGCTTCCCCGTGAGCCGCGCCACCGTGCCGTCGATGAGATCGGTGAACCCCGCCACGGCGAAGGTACCCAGCGCCCAGCCCTTCATGCCCATCAGGAACAGGATGGCAAAGACCGGTGTGAGGACCAATCGACTCATCGTTAATAGATTTGCGGGTGTCAGTTCCATTCGCAATCCGTGACCCGTGACCCGTAACCCGTGACCCGAAAGGAGAAACCACGGCCAACGCAACACGTTTTATGGTTTTATGTACCGCCCCGACAGCTTCTTGCCCATCTTTTTTCCGATCTCACTGCAGGCCGCTCGAATGGCCGCCATGCCGCCGGTGGTACGGTTGGCATGCGGAACACACTTCGATGCGGACGCGGTGCTCACACGACGCTTGCTCGCCGTATCGACCGCTTTGCAGGAAACCTCTGCGCATGCGCTATACATGAAGGCGCTGTCCTTTCCATCGCCCACATCGGCCAACACACGGCAGCTCACGACCACAACGGCATCGGAATCGACGATTTTCGCCGCGCGCACGGCGGTATCGTTCGGCAATGCGCTCAGATCTTTATATCGTCCGAAGACCGTCCGAAAGGAACGAGCCGCGCGACGTTCGTCGGCACTAAAATCCAGATCGACTTCAGAAAAACCGCTCTCGCGCAGCTGCGAACCCAGGGCCACTTCACATTCATTCGGCTCGCCGCCGGAATCAGAAATAGAGTTGAAATAGGAGTAGACCCAGTTGCCCAAAAAACGTTCCGTGGCGAAAACCGCTACCGTGGCCACCCGCTCCGGCGCGAGCAACCCCAGCGCGATGAGCTTGTCGCGCAAGAGCACATCATCGATGGTCGCGCGCGCTGCCAACTGGAAGGTCCCGGCTTCGTCCTTCTCCTCCTGGGAGATCTTCATGGCCGTAATGTACTCGCTGCAGGAACCATACATCGACGCATCGAGCCGGTCTCGATTCTTCTGGGTCGCCATGTCGCCGATGACGCTTTCCACCGCCTGCTCCACCGCACGGCGACACAGACCCTCGACGGCCGCCGTCCTGGTGGTGCTCGAAGCGCTGACCATCACCTCGGAGGCAGCAGCGGACATGGCCCAACAGCAACAGAGCAGCACCGCGATGAGACACATTCGTTTCATGCCCAGCTCCCTTCCTCACTCCGGTCCGTGGTCTCGACAGATCCGCCCCTTGCGCACGTGCATCAACTCTTGCAAGCGCTCGATCTCACGCGCCACATCGATTTTGCGTACGACAACGCTGCGATAGACGTTGAATCCACCCCCATCCTTCGGGGAAACGCGCTCGACGAAAGACTCCTGAGGAAGTGCGCGCAGCTGAATCTCTTCGATCGGGACAAAGAGGCCATCGGCAATCTCGATACACCGTTCGGAACCCGTTGCCACTGTAGCAACATCGCGGACCGGAACCCCGAAGAGCAACGAGCGACTCCGGGCAATGGCATCCGCATAGGAGGCGCTCAAGCCCTCCGCTTCCGTCGCTGCCCCCTGCGCGCTTCCGACGACATAATGATGGTCCTCATCCTGCCAATGCGTTCGTCGCGTCCACTTCGAAGCACCCTTCGCACAGGCGACCGAGATCAACGCCATCATCGCCACGAGAGCCATCCATTTGCATCGTCTCATCCGCCTTCTCCCCCCAGCCCGATACGTCGAGGGGATGCGTTAGCGCATCCCTTGAGAAACATCCAGCGAAAATCAGAGGTTGGATCATCACGCGCTTGTCACCCCGCCTGGGCTATGATAGGGCTGGCGAACACGCTTCGGAGGATCTATGCCCTCAACGATACGCCCCCTTGCCCTCATCATCCTCGTCATCGCCATCGCGTCTGCTGGATATGGATGTGCGGGCAAACATGCCAAGCTCACGCCCACACACCTGAAGAAGGTCGTCGCCGTCACGGGGTTTAAGACCGAGGATGTCACGGTAGGCCCGGATGTCGCCATGAATATGGGCGATCTGCTCGTCGACAAACTCGTGAACACGGGAAAATTCATCGTGGTGGAGCGCGACCGGAAGGTCGAAGACCTCACGCTCGATCGCGCAGCGGAACGCGAACAGGCGGCCAAGCAGACCGGGCGTTCATCAGGCCAAGGAGCGGAAACGGGAAAATCGCTCGCGGCCCAGGCGCTCTTCGTCGGCGTGCTCACCGGCGTGGGCAAGGGCTCCACGATCGGCATAGGCGCGGGCGCACCGATCGGCGGCGGCGTTGGTGCCGGCGGTGTCGGCGTCAGCTCCGACAAGGTCAGCATGATCGTGCGCTGGTACGACACGACCACGCTCGCCATCAAGGGTTCGCACCAGTGCATGAAGAGCCGCTCCAGCTTCGGCTTCGTGGGGGGCGGCATGTACGGGCCAATCATCGGCGGAACCGGTGGAACGCTTCGTCAGACGCTCGACAAAACGGTCTCGCGCGCCATGGATCGCTGTGTGCGTTGGATCGTGCGCAATATGGATAAGGTCTCCTGGGAGGGACGCATCATAAAGACCGCGAACGACTTCATCTATATCAACGCAGGCTCGGACGCCGGCGTCTACGACGGCGAGGAATTCGACGTCTTTACGCTCGGGGAAGAACTCACCGATCCGGTGACCGGCGCGCTCCTGGGCGTTGAGGAGACCCCGGCGGGTAAAATCCGCATCGTGAAAGCGCATCCGAAATACAGCAAAGCCTCCATCCTCGACGGTCAGGGTTTTGCCCGCGGCGATATCGTCAGACCCACGAAGTAAGAAATACAGCGAACGACGAACGGTTCTATTCCGATTTCTTCTGCTGCAGGGCCTGTGCTGAGGCCTCTACTTCTTTGAGCTGTTGCTCGTATTTCATCCGCCACGCGGCCAGCGACAACGTCCCACCATCGCGCGTATCCTCGACGAAGAGCGCTCCGTCAGATTGACGCACAAAGAAACGATACAGGATCAGGATCCGCCCGATGCGTTTTTCCCCGACGCTCACCATGAACGTCCCTTGCATCGGACCCTCTTCGACCATCCGTGCGCCGATGGTGGGCTCAACCGGAAATGTCTTGGCTTGGTGCTCCATCAGCGCCACGAGATTGGTCACTTCGGGAAGGGCGATCACCTGCTCGATCGCACCCTTCTTCGTGATCGCTCTCGCTACGGGCGGTGGGGGCGAGGAACAGGCCATCAGCGTGGAGAGGGTGAAACAGGCCAAAAACAGCATACGCATCGGTGTCATAAGAAGCATTGTAATCCATTCTCCACCCCCTTGTACACCTCCTCCTCGCGTCGGATAACCCACCCTCCCCTGGCATATCTTATGCACAGAATATGGTGTCGTACCCTTACCGAACGAGGGGGATACCATGAAAGAGCTGCTCATGATCGCCACCATCCTCATCCTGGCCATGCCATCGGCGTTTGCGCGTGGTCGTTCAGACGCCACCGTCCGCCTCTCTGAGGGCCCGAGCGTCCAGCTTAAAACATCGGGCATGAAGGCCGCCTCCAAGAGTGACCTCTTTCCAGTGGATGCACCGGAGATGCACACCCTCTCGATTCCGGTCGGCACCTGTCCGTCCACCTTCGAGGCGATCGAGGGCGGGCTCGACTGCGATTACAAGGCCTGGCATCGCTGCCGCATCGATCTGCCCAAGAACGCGGTCGTCACGCGTATCCGGGCCAACCGCTCGCACAATCCGCACTATGCGGAACGCCTGAACGAGTATGAGGCCAAGGCCGTTGCGGTCCTCATCCAATACCGCGGGGATGAAATGGACGTGAAACTCCCTTCATTCCTGGTCCTCAAGGCCGGCCAGGAGAGCAGCACGACGAATCACTTTCGTGGACCCGTGCGCATGAGCGAATCAAACGCCCTCGAGCTGCAGGTCGCCAGCTCCATGATCTATGACCCCTATGAGCTTCGCGATGGCAAGTGCCAAGCCGCCCAGCTCGATGCGGCACAGGTCTTTCATCCGCCGCTCATCGAACTCATTCAGATCGAATACGGCATCCCGCGCCTCACATCGCATGACGACGGATAATGTCAGCCCGTCTCCCCCATCTCGTGCGTCAACTTCAATGAACTCACTCTGAACGGTTGTCTTTTCCAGAAAATCGTCTATTCTCTCCCCACTTCAATTCGGAAAGGAGCTGTCATGAGAAGCGCACGCCCACTGGCCCTGTTTGCCGCCGTCATCCTCGCCGCCGGAATCTTCGGTTGCACCCGGAAGGTCCCCGCCGGCATCGACGTCAAAGCCGCTGAACAAAAACTCGAAGCCGTGCGAGCATCGGTACAGAACATGCTCAACACCGCCGACCAAATTGTCGCCGGGGTTTCGGAAAAACTCTCCACCACCGGACTCTCCGGTCCGGAGGCACGCGCCATCCTTGCCGATCTCTGCAAGAATGCCGATGTCGCCGTCGCCTGTGGAGCGATCGATGCGAATGGTACGTTGGTCACGATCGTGCCGGAACAGTATGCCGATCGGGAAGGCGCGGATCTCTCGGCCCAACCGATGATGTTGCAGATGCTGCGCGATCATAAGCCGTTTCTCAACGACATCCTGCGCACGGAGGAAGGCAATCCTATCGTCGATCTGGCCTGGCCGGTCTACGATCAGAAGGGCGTCTTCATCGGTTCGGTCGGGGCGCTTTTCCAGCCGGCACCGCTGATCAAGAAGTTCATCTATGGCGACACCGATCCCTCCACCCTCGACGCGTGGGTCATGGAGACCGGCGGGCTCATCCTCTTCGACCCCAACGACGAGGAGATCGGCCGCAACCTTTTCACCGATCCCCTCTATCAGCCCTTCAAGGATCTGCAGACAATCGGAAAACAGATTTCGAAAGATGCTGCTGGTGACGGAACCTACACCTTTACCTCCACCACCACGGGAAAGGTCGTCAACAAACGCTGTTTCTGGGCAACAGCGACCCTGCACGGAACCGACTGGCGTATCGTGTTGATCTATGACAACCCGAAGGGCTCCTAAAGGAACGTCTTATATGCATCGAACCGCCATCTCCCTCATCGTCACATTGGCACTGCTGTTGATGCTGCCTTCGCTTGCACAGGCGAAGAGAAAGCCGACTCAAACAGAACGCGATACCGCGAAACTCGCCGTCCTCATCGCCGCCCTCCAGGGAGGATTCGATGCCACGGGCGAGGACCTCGAGCGCACGGCTTTGGCCGCCTCAGAGACGGGACTCACCGGAAAAGAAGCCAAAGGGCTACTGAGCCAGCTCTGTTCGAACCACAAGGAGTTCGCCATCGATTGCGCCTTCATCGATGCCGACGGAATCATGGTCTCGGTCGAACCGATCAGCTGGAAACGCGAGGTGGGACACAACATCGGCGGACAGAAACACTTCCAACGGCTTCAAGCGACAAAAAAACCGGTGATGAGCCATGTCTTCTTCGCCAAGGAGGGCATGCCCGCCATCGCCTACCAGTGGCCCATCTTCGATGCAAAACAGAACTGGATCGGCGCTGTCAGCCTCTTGCTCAAACCCGAGCGTTATATCAAGCAGATCGTCAGACCACAGCTATCGGGAACGCTCTACATTTGTTGGATTATTCAGGAAGATGGAAAACTCATCTACGGCCGTGACAAGAAACTCATCGGTCGCAACCTCCTGACCGACCCCTACTTTCAGAAAATGACCGATCTTCTCGCCCTGAGCAAGCGGATCGTCAAGAATCACTCCGGAACCGGGACCTACCAGACTCTGGGCACCGCAGCCACACACGGCTTCTCCACGGAACACCGCGCGCGATGGAACACCATCGATGTGCAGGGAACCACATGGCGCGTCGTTCTGGCCGCAAAGATTCCATAAACATTTTCTATGTTCGTTTCGGAATTCGGCCGAGGGGATCGAGATATCCGGGGAAGATGCCGTTCGTTCCTGCCTCTGTGCAGGCCGTCATGAAGAATCGCCCGATCACAATAAACAAGCCGATGGTTATCAGCCCCATTCCGATCTTTTCCAAGAGCGACGATTCGTTTTCGTTTTTTTGAACGACGCTCGAAGAGCCCCGGACGCCGCAGATGATCCGGCCGAGCGCCTCGCTGCAGATCGCCTCAGCCGTGAAGTGATCTTCGATCCGGCAGACCTGCTGGCCTTCATCGTACCGGCCACAACGATCCTGTGCCTGAATCGCCTCGAATGACGTGGGACGGCTCTCCTTGAGCCCCATCAATCCATCCATTTTGTCGACCGCCATAGGTGCTCCCTCCCTGCGCAGGAACATCGCTGCGGCGGTCAGACCTGTCAGATGTAACCCCTTCCGTCAACAGACAGTCTTATCGAGAATGGCGTCCGCGCCTTCTCACTCCTTTGTGGAGAGCTTGATCGACTGCACGAAGGGGAGCTGTGCCACCGCCGGTGCCGCAGAGGCCTTCATATATCCGCGCACGATCGAACCCGCGTTGGCACGGACGACAAATTCCTTGCTGATCAGGAAGGAGCGATCGCCATCGTCATAGGGCTCTTCGACCCGCACGAAGCAGTTCATCTGCTGCTCCATATTGCCCGCCTGCTTCGCCGCCAGCCACGCCTGCTGCGCGTTCGCCCCCAGCTTCTTCCAGGCCCAGGCGGGTTCGAACGGAACCGCCTGTACAGCCGCCGCTTTCGGAGCCGGTACCTCCCCCTTCTCACCCGCACAGAGCCCGGCCGCACCGCAAACGCTGACGATCAGAACCGCTCCCACAAACCACCCGATTTTGCGCATAACCCCTCCTCATATCGTTTGTTTGCTGAAGACAGGAGTCTACAGTTATTTCCCGATCGAATCAACTCCGCAGGTCTCGTCTGCCGATAATAGGGATAGAGGAGGAATACCATGAACAATCGTTTCGCGCACATCTTCTGCATCGTCGCCGCCCTGACACTGATCGCCGGCTGCCTTCCTGAGGATCCGGCGGACTACAAGCTCGGCATCACCTGTCCGGCTAGCGACACGCTCGAAATAGCAATCGAGTTTTCGTGCGAGGGCAATAACTGTGGAGCCGACCTCGGCGCCGAGGACTTCAGCCTGCACGCCGATATTCTGACACAATCGGGGAGACACTTCCTGATCAAAGACGGCATCTCCTGTTCCAAGGCCGGAGGCCGCGACTACTCATGCAACATATCGACCGATAAGCGCGACAAGATCGACGTCGAACATGATTTCGTCATGCTGTTCGTAAAATACGTACCCAGCGATGAAACATTTGAATCCCCCTGGCTTCCGCTCGGGCAGGCCGATGTCGACGAAACGTGCAGCTCCGACGAAATCGTCGTATTCGGCGGGAACACCAACCCGCATCTCTTCAATCCCGACTTAAGCTCAACTACCGGCGATGATGATGACGACGATGACGTTATCGTAGGCGACGATGATGATGACGATGTGATCGTAGGCGACGATGATGATGATGACGACGGAGCGATCCCCATCGTGTCATCGGCTGGAGACGATGATGACGATCTCCCCACACCCCAGGCCGACGGCGGCGGTTGCAGCCTCTCCTCGACAGCGACGGCCAACCCGATCGCGCTCATCCTCTTCGGCCTGACACTCCTGCCGATCCTCCGTCGGCGCCGTTCGAAGGATGCATAAGGCAGGACCCTACTCCGCAGAAACCTCGTACTCCCGATACTTCTTCCAGAACTTCCGGTGCAGCTCACAGTCGACAAGTGTTCCCGTCTCTTCATAGACAACATTGATGACGAATCCCACGCGATAGAGCTGTGAGAGCACTTCTCCACGACTGTGCGGCAGTTTGAGGACCGTGCGGTGAAAATCGAGGCGGAGGATCTCGTCCACGCGCCCGAGCAGCTCGTTCAATCCCGATCCCCCTTTGGCCGAAACCGCGATCGCCCCGGCCTCTCCGCGATAGATCGCCCCGGGGAGATCGGCCTTATTGATCACATCGAGGCGTGGCTTCTGGTGCAGCCCGAGCTCAGCCAGGACCTTCTCCACCACCTCGACATGCTGGGCGGCGTCCTCGTCGGCGCCGTCGATGAGGTGCACGAGCAGATGCGCATGTGCCGCCTCCTCGAAAGTCGACTTGAACGACTCGATGAGCTGGTGGGGCAAGCGCCGGATGAACCCCACCGTATCGGCGAGCAAAACCTCGCGCCCGGAGGGCAGGCGCAGGCGTCGCACCGTGGGATCGAGCGTCGCGAAGAGCTTGTCCTCGACAAAGACACCGGCACGGGTCAGCGCATTCATCAACGTCGATTTACCCGCGTTCGTATAGCCCACGAGCGAGACAAACGGTAGGGGCACCGCTTCGCGCTTCGCGCGTTGAATCTCGCGATGCGCCTGCACGTGACTCAAGCTCCGTTTGAGCTTCGTGATCCGCTCACGAATGCGCCGTCGATCGTATTCCAGGGCCGTTTCACCAGGACCGCGCGTACCGATATGCCCCGCCTGCTGCGAAAACGTCTTGCCCCGACCGACCAGCCGCGTCGACAAATACTCATACTGCGCCAACTCGACCTGCAGCTTCCCCTCGCTCGTGCGCGCGCGTCGCGCAAAGATATCGAGGATAACCGCGGTGCGATCCAGGACGAGCAGGCCCGTGCTTGTTTCGAGGTTTCGATTCTGAACCGGAGAGAGTTCGCCATCGACGACGATAATCTCGGCTTCATGCTCAGCGGCCAGCGCCCCGATCTCCTCCACCTTGCCCTTGCCGATGAACGTCGCGGCATCCACCCGGTGAATTTCCTGCGAAGCCCGGGCGACCACCTGCCCCCCCGCCGTATCGATGAGGCGAGCGAGTTCCGCAAGCGATGCCTCCATCTGAGAGCGCGTCATCCGGCCGAGCCGAATGCCGACGATGACGACCCGTTGCGGTTGTGTTGAATCCTGAAATCCGGCTCGCTCGATTACCATCGAATCTCTCATTCTTCCGAACATCGTTCATCGCACTCACGACATGAAGCGCGTCACGCTGTGGCCGAAGAGCTTGTCGACCGCCATGACCAGTTGCGCCGTGGGCGCAAGCCTCATGCCGTCGGGCAGCGAGAGCACCGTCTCGGTCTTGTCGGGAATCACCAGATGAACGTAGCCCGGGCACTCGCCGGGATAGCGCGACAGAACATTCTTGAGCTGTTTGAGGTGGTTCTCATTGATCTCGGGCTGATGCAGAAAGAAATGCACGCTCTTGGTGAGATGGCGGCTGACCTCGTCGATCGGCATGATGCGCGTGGCGATGATCTTGATCGTCTCGCCGTCGGTGTCCGCATTGCCGATGACGAAGATCGGCTTTTCCCCTTTCAGCAGAAAATGCGTCTCCGTATAGACATCGGAGAAGACGACCACCTCCACCGACCCGCGCAGGTCCTCGAGGGTGGCAAACCCCATGCGATCGCCGCGCTTGGTGGTGATCTCACGCATCTTGGAGACCACACCCGCGATCTTTACTTCCTGTTTGTCATTCACATCAACGAGCGTGTCTGTATCGACGCTGGCATACTGCTTGAGCAACGCCTCGTATTGCGCCAGCGGATGCCCGGTGATGTAAAAGCCGAGCGACTCCTTCTCGAACGCCAAGCGCACGCGCTCCTCCCACTCGGGAACATCTGGGAGCTGCGGATCGGGCAGCGCCGCACCCGCCTCGCCCAAGAGATCAAAGAGACGCGACTGGCCGCTCAGCCGATCGCGCTGACGGGAGGCGGCAATCTCCATGGCGACATCGAGCACCTGCATGAGCTGCGCGCGTCGCGCGTTGGTGAAATCGAAGGCGCCGCACTTGATGAGACTCTCGAGCACGCGTTTGTTTACGCGCCGCGCATCGATGCGTTCGCAGAAATCGAAGAGCGAGCGAAACCGCCCCCCCTCCGTGCGAGCCTCGATGATGCTCTCGATGGCCCCCTCGCCGACGTTCTTGACCGCGGCCAGGCCAAAGCGAATGATTTCGTCACCCACCACCGAAAAATCGCGACGGCTCTCGTTCACATCCGGCGGGAGGATCTTGATCTCACGCGTACGGCAATCGTTGATGTAGGTCAGGATCTTATCGGTATTGTCCTTCTCCGAGGTGAGCATGGAGGCCATGAACGCCGTGCGATGGTGAAACTTGAGGTAGGCCGTCTGGTAGGCGACCATGGCGTAGGCCGCCGAATGGGATTTGTTGAACCCGTATTCAGCGAACTTCTCCATCAGCTCGAAGATGCGCGTCGCCTTCGGCATCGGCACCTTGTTTGTGACCGCACCCTCGATGAAGCGCTCGCGCTGCTTGGCCATCTCTTCGGCCTTCTTCTTGCCCATGGCGCGCCGCAACAGATCGGCTTCGCCCAAACTGTAGTTCGCCAAAACGTTGGCGATCCGCATCACCTGTTCCTGATAGACGATGACGCCGTAGGTCTCGCGCAGCATCTCCTCGAGCTGGGGCAACTCATAGCGAATGGGGATGCGCCCGTGCTTGCGGTTGATGAAATCATCGACCATGCCGGAACCGAGTGGACCCGGGCGAAACAGCGCCACCAACGCCACGATATCCGGGAAGGCGTTTGGTTTGAGCTTCATGACGAGATCGGTCATGCCCGAGCTTTCCAGCTGGAAGATACCGGCGGTATCCCCCTCGGAGAGCTTCTGGTAGACCAGTTCATCATCGAGCGGAATGTCGTCGATATCGATCGTCTTGCCTTCGGTGGCCTCGATGATCTTGAGACAGTCGTCGATAACCGTGAGCGTGCGCAGGCCCAGGAAGTCGAACTTGATCAGCCCCACCTTTTCAGCTGACTTCATGTCGAACTGGGTGACGACCTCGTCGTCCTTCCCCTTGTAGAGCGGCACGAGATCGGAGAGCGGCTGATCGGCGATCACCACGCCCGCGGCGTGCGTGGAGGCGTGGCGCGGAAACCCCTCGAGCTTACGCGCAACCTCGAGCAGACGCGCCACCTGCGGATCGCGCTTGGCCGTCTCGCTGAGCTTCGGCTCGATCTTGAGCGCCTGATCGAGCGTCATCCCCAGCGTGGCGGGAATGAGTTTGGCAATGCGATCGACATCGCCATAGGCCAGCCCCATCACACGCCCCACATCGCGCACGACCGCGCGCGCCTTCATCTTCCCGAAGGTGATGATCTGGCTGACGTTGCCATACTTCTCGTTCACATAGGCGATCACCTCGTCACGCCGACGCATGCAGAAATCGATGTCGACGTCGGGCATGCTCACGCGCTCGGGGTTGAGAAACCGCTCGAAGAGGAGGTCGTGCTCGATCGGATCGATGTTGGTGATGCCAAGACAATAGGCCACGAGCGACCCGGCTGCCGATCCGCGTCCGGGACCGACCGGGATATTTTGCGCGCGCGCGTACTCGATAAAATCGGCGACGATCAGAAAATAGCCGGCAAAACCCATATTCTGAATGATGCCCAACTCCTCTTCGAGGCGCGCCTCGTAAACCTTACGGAGCGTCGCATCGTCGCCATGATGCACGACGACCTTCTTCCACCGACGGGCAAACCCCTCCTGCGTATGCGACGCGAGGTAGCTGGCCAGATCGCGCCCATCGGGCGGCTTATATTTCGGAAAGTGATAGGTGTTGAAATCGAACTCGAGGTTCAAGCGCTCGGCAATCGCCACGGTGTTCTCGATGGCACCCGGAAAATCGGCAAAGAGCTCGCGCATCTCATCGGGGCTCTTGAAATAGAACTCCTCCGTGGAGAGCCGCATCCGCCGCTCGTCGCTGATCATCTTGGCGGTCTGGATACACAGGAGCGCGTCGTGCACGGGGGCATCGGCCCGCTCCAGGTAGTGCACGTCATTGGTCGCCACCAGCCCCAGGCCGAGCTCTTTTGAGAGCTCCTTCATGCCCGAGAGCACCTGCTGCTGCTCCGGAATCCCGTGGTCCTGGATCTCGAGAAAGAAGCGATTCTCCGTGAAGATGGAGGCCATCTCCTCGGCCAAACGCCGCGCCTCATCTATATTCTCCTGGACGAGTGCCTGCGAGATCTCGCCTTTGAGACAACCGGAGAGACAGATGAGGCCCTTGTTGTTCTCGCGCAATATTCCCTTATCTATTCGTGGCTTATAATAGAACCCTTCGAGATAACTTGAACTCACAAGCCGACAGAGGTTGCGCCAACCCTCCCGATTTTTGACCAGGAGCGTCAGGTGAAAGTTCCGACCCGAGCCACTGGCATCGCGCGTGTGGCGATCGCCCCGAATCGGCAGGTACATCTCGCACCCGATGAGCGGCTTGATTCCGGCCTTTTGGACGGTCTGATAGAATTCGACGGCGCCGAAGAGACTTCCGTGATCCGTGAGCGCCAGCGCGGGCATCTGATACTGGCGGGCACGCTCGGCCATGACCCCGATGGGCAGCGCCCCATCCAGGAGGCTGTAGTAGGAATGAACGTGGAGATGGACAAAATCAGCGTGCGGCATGGGGGCTGGACACTAGCGCGGCAGACGGCAAAAGACCAGTGAAAAGGCCTTATCCGGCTTGTTGCTGTTCCTGCGGATGTTCCGACAAGCATCGTCTCCGATCGCCGAGCGGACTTATCGTTCGATCTCCCCTTCGTATCGAGCGAGAAACCTCATCCTCCTTTGCAACAGCCGAAAAGCGCCCATCTCGATCTGGCGTATATTCTCGGGCGGCATGCCGCCCATCTGCTCGCCCACGCTATCAAAGGGACTCGGCCTATTTCCATAACCATAATAGCGATATCGAAGGACTTGCTGCATCTTATGGGGCAACCGCGGCAGGCTCGACTCGATAACCGACTGCGCCTCCAACATCATCAGGTGGTCCGAATAAAGCATCGGCCTCGAACGGGTCGGATCTTCCGGATCGATTCCGGCACCGACACCATTGCGCCGGGCAAAGACGCGCTCGGCATATGCGCGCATCGTCTTCACCGTCAGTTTCATATCGGCCCCGGCCGCATCCTCATCGTCTTCATGTACGCGCAGGGCCAGGTCGACGATCGCCAAGCGTTCATCGTCGCTGTCATGCCTTACCCACCAAGAGGGATCAGACCTGAGGCGATGCGCGTATACATAAACCCTCCCAAAAGTCAGGGCACGCGTCGCCCTGGCAACGGCGGATGCCCAGGCGGATTTGCCGCTCTGAGAAAAGATCTCGATCACAAGGTCCCTCTCGCCTTTATCCATCTCCTTCCAGCTCTTCGAGGGCTTCCACCCGGCGATTGCCTCCCTCGTGCGCTCGTCGGCAACCGTTGGCGGCGATGTGTGGTCCTCCTGTGCGAATGCCGAACCGTCATCGAACGCGATCCCGCCCCCTTCGGCCACGTCAAAATCCAGCTCCAACGGCATCAGGCCGTCGTCCGTAACCACATTCATGCCGGAGGGAAAAATGGCGCCGCCCACGCCGTTCAGATACACCGAACTCATCGAGGCCTCCTTGTCTTATGCGACGAAGGCCACTACCTGACACAATTGGAGATGAGATGGAAGAGACAATGCAAAAAAGCGGACGACGCGATCAATCACGCATCGCTTATATTTCACCCTTCCGAAACTTCTCCCAGACCCGGCGGCGCCTTGGAGTCAATCCCTCTGAAGAGAGAATGACCGCATCCTGGAGCCAGGCAAGGCGCATCTCTGGCGGGAGCTTCCGGTACGCACGAATCTGCTCAAGGGTGATGTGATGTCGAACACCACCGCGCTGTTTATTCCTCATTGTTCGCTTCATTCTTGAAATCCTCTTGAAGCCTCTGCAACGCATCGATGTCGGAGAGATCCTGTTCCCTTCCCGCAGCTTGCTTCAACTGCAGCAGATGCTCGATTGACACCACGGGAACTTCAATATTCTCGATGCGGATATTTTCTTTCTCTCTCCACATTTCCGAAAAAGGAATCGGTTCCTTCACAAAGACATCGATCAGCTCGTAAGGCCGATTCGGCTGGATGAAGGAGAAAACCCGCATGTTTTTTTCCCGCACCCACTTTTCCCGATTCCCCTGATCCGCGAATGCCTCCGCGGGGACAGGCACCTTAGGCTTATACCCCATGTCCGCCATGCATCTCACGAATTTGTTCACATTTCGCTCATCCAATGCAACGATGAGATCGAGATCCGCGGTAAAACGCGGCACGCCCAGGAGGTTGACCGCAATTCCTCCTGCCACGACAAAGCGAATGTCTTCTTCGACCAATGCTCGGAAAATTTCGATATACCAATTTCTCATGAAGTTCCCCACCCGATGTGTCCCATCACTCCCACTCGATTGTGGCCGGTGGCTTCGACGAAATATCGTAGACCACGCGGTTGATGCCGGGGACTTCGTTGATCACGCGGTTCGACATGCGGCCGAGCAGATCATAGGGGAGCTGTGCCCAGTCGGCGGTCATGCCGTCGGTGGAATTGACCGAGCGGATCGCAACGGCATTTTCATAGGTGCGTTCATCGCCCATGACGCCGACGGATTTGACGGGCAAGAGCACGCAGAAGGTCTGCCAGGTCTTGTCGTACCAGCCGGCATCTTTGAGCTCCTGCATGACGATCTCGTCGGCGAGTCGCAGCAGATCACAGCGCTCACGCGTTACCTCGCCCAGGATGCGCACCGCAAGCCCCGGGCCGGGAAAGGGCTGACGCTTGATGATCTCGTCGGGCATGTCGAGCTTTCGCCCCACCTCGCGCACCTCATCCTTGAAGAGCTCGCGAAAGGGCTCGATCAGTTCGAGACCCATACGCTCGGGCAGGCCCCCCACGTTGTGATGGCTCTTGATGACGGCACTCGGACCCTTGAACGAAACGGATTCGATCACATCCGGGTAGAGCGTGCCCTGCGCGAGAAAACGGACGTTCTCGAAGCGCTTTGACTCCTCTTCGAAGACGGCGATGAATTCATTTCCGATGATCTTGCGTTTGCGTTCGGGTTCCTCGACACTAGCAAGTTTCGTCAGGAAACGATCGGCGGCATCGACGACATCGAGATCGATCTGGTAGTGCTCGCGAAAGACGCGTTCCACCTTTTCGACCTCGTCTTTGCGCAACACGCCGTTATCGACGAAGATACAGGTGAGCTTCTCCCCGATCGCGCGATGAATGAGAACGGCCGCGACAGAGGAATCGACGCCGCCGGAGAGTCCCAGAATCACGCGCGCATCCCCAACGCGTTCGCGAATCGCCCGTGTCTGCTCTTCGATGAACGACTCCATCGTCCAGGTGGGTTCACATCCGCAGATGCGAAGGACAAAGTTTTGCAGAATGGTGGTCCCCTCCGGCGTATGCGTCACCTCCGGATGAAACTGCACGCCGATGATGCGGTCGTCTTTCGACGCCATGGCCGCATACGGCGAATTGGGCGTAAAGGCGATGGAACGAAAGTTCTCGGGCAGCGCCTCGACGCGATCGCCGTGGCTCATCCAGATCGGCATGGGCCATTCGTGCACGCCGGCGAAGAGCGGATGGCCCTCCTGCGCCTGCAGGTGCGCACGCCCGTATTCGCGCTTGCCCGAACGCTCAACATGCCCGCCACGCACGACGGTGATCGACTGCATGCCATAACAGATGCCGAGCACCGGAACGTCGAGGCTCAAGATCTCTGGATCGAGTTTGGGACTCTCGGCGTCGGTCACCGATGCGGGCGAACCCGAGAGGATGATCCCCTTGGGGTGAAAAGCGCGCACCTTGTCCACCGACCAGGTGCAGGGCTGAATCTCACAGTAGACCTTCGCTTCGCGCACACGCCGCGCAATGAGCTGGGTGTATTGTGAGCCAAAATCGAGGATGAGGATGCGGTTGGTATCCATGAATACACTTTCGTGGTCTCGGAGATCGTGAACTCGTGAGATCGCGTCATTGATCCTGAACGAAACCACGAGATCACGATTCACGAGAACACGAAATCATTCGACCGAATAATTCGGTGCTTCTTTGGTGATGATCACGCCGTGGACGTGTGATTCCTTGAGCCCGGCAAACGTGATGCGCACAAATTTTGATTTCGTCCCCAACTCTTCGATCGTGCTACACCCGGTATACCCCATGCCGGAACGAATGCCGCCGATGAGTTGGTAGAGGACATCGCGCAACAGGCCACGATAAGGGACACGCCCCTCGATCCCTTCGGGGACGAGTTTCTTCGAATCGGTGACGTCATGCTGAAAGTAGCGATCGCGGCTCCCCTTCTGCATCGCCCCGATGGAGCCCATGCCGCGATAGACCTTGTAACTGCGGCCCTGATAGAGCACCACCTCGCCCGGCGTCTCATCGGTGCCGGCAAAGAGCGACCCGATCATGACCGTGCTCGCGCCGGCGGCTAACGCCTTGACCGCATCACCTGAAAACTTGATGCCCCCGTCGGCGATGACCGGCACGCCCTTCTTGCGGGCATAGACCGAAACGTTCGCCACCGCGGTGACCTGCGGCACGCCACAGCCGGCGACGATGCGGGTGGTGCAGATCGAACCAGGACCCACGCCAACCTTGAGTGCGTTCGCCCCCGCCTCGATGAGCGCTTTAGCCGCGTCTTCGGTAGCGATGTTGCCCGCGATGAGCTGCGCATCCGGATACTGTGCGCGCAGGCGTCGAACCATGTCGATGACGCCGATCGAATGTCCGTGCGCCGTATCGACGACCAGCACATCGGCCCCCGCATCCAACAGGACCTGCGCGCGCTCCATCTCGGCATCGCCCACACCAATCGCTGCGCCGACGCGCAGGCGACCCATCTCATCTTTGGCCGCATGAGGATGGCGCGAGACCGTCTTTAAATCTCGAACCGTGATGAGCCCCTTGAGCGTAAAATGATCATCGATGAGCGGCAGCTTCTCAATGCGGTTGTGGTGCAGAAGTTCGCGCGCTTCGGCAAGCGATACCCCTTCGGGGGCCGTCACCAGTCGCTCACGCGGCGTCATCACATCACAGACGCGACGGCTCAGATCTTCCTCGAACTGCATATCCCGGTGCGTGATGATACCGACCAGCCGGCCGCCATCCGTCACGGGAAAGCCGGAGATGCCATGCTCGCGAGAAAGTTCGACCACCGCTCCGAGCGTCGCCTCAGCCGCAATCGTAATCGGTTCCGCCACCACACCGTTTTCGAAGATCTTGACCCGACGCACCTCGGCGGCCTGGGCCAACGGATCCCCATTCTTATGGATGATGCCGATTCCGCCCTCTTCCGCCATGGCGATAGCCGCAGCTGACTCGGTCACGGTATCCATAGCCGCGGAGAGCAGCGGAATATTGAGCGCGATGTCGGTAGTGAGCTGGGTGTGAATGTCGACGTCTTTGGGGAGAACGCTCGATGCCCCAGGAACGAGCAAAACGTCGTCGAAGGTGAGGCCTTCTTGAAGTCGGTCACGCAACATTGCCGGACTTATAGAGATTTTGGGCGTGATGTCAAGGGGTTGAAAGCAGATTCTTGTCCTTCATCGCATGCCATCGCCGAAGCGACCACGCAGAGCGCCACCATGAACAGAGAGCGGTTCCATCATACGGACTACAACCAGCGATCCTGCTGCGATTGCGGCGTCTCCTTTGGCGCAGGTTCTTCACCCGGAAGACGAGGCGCCTGCTCCGGGGTGACCGGAACCATGGGCGGCGGTGGCGTCATGATCGGCGGAGGTGGTGCCACTTGCGGCATCGGTGCGGGAGCTGGTGGCGGCGTGTATGCCGGCGCTGGAGGGGCCACGCCCTGCGTGCGCGACTCGGGCGGTGCCTTGCTCCAATCGACGGGGAGATCCCGCGTGGAACTGCCCCCTGAATATCCGACCGGCGTCCCAGAAAGAGGTGCCATATCGGGCGGCGCCGCCGCCGGTGCCGTTGCCGGCAACGTCGGCGTCGGCGGCGTAAACGTGGGATAGCGCACGCTGGCCACGTTGAAGATCACGCGCCGATTGAGCGCACGCCCCTGCTCCGTCTTATTCGAAGCTGCCGGACGCGCCGATCCGTACGCGATCGGAACGAGTTCGACGTCGGAGCGCGTGCCTTGCTGGCGCATATAGTCGATCACGACGCCCGAACGCTTTCGCGAAAGCCGCTCGTTGTTTTCCCAGTTCCCAATGTCATCGGTGTTCCCGCTCACGCGCACGCGCCGTACCCATGGCGTGGCATTGATGACCTGAATGACCTGATCGACAATCGCCTTGGCCTCACTCGAGAGCACGGCACTGCCGAACTGGAAGTAGACGGGCCGAAGCGTGGCGATCTCACCGCCAGCGACCGTGGCCTGGCCACCCTCGGGACAGCCATCATGATCGGCAAATCCGTTGAAGTCTTCCGGCTCCTTCGGGCATCGGTCGAGATAGTCGTTGATCCCATCGTTATCGCTATCGATTTTGGAAAGCTTGGCGATGAGCGCCCACTGATCCGGATTATATTCATCGCGCAGCGTATAGTACTTGGGACACGCCGCATCATCGACGCCGGCACGATAGGCCCCGGGATTCTCCGGACAACGCTCGGCCAACGTCACGACCTCTTTCAGGTCATAGTATTTGGGACATCCAAAATCGTGCAGCGACGCATTGAACTGCGCCGGATCCGCCGGGCACCGAATGCCCATCTCCGCAGCGGACATGGAGTAGATGCTCCAGATCTCGTCGCGCGTGTAGGTCTCGGCCAGGTTGAAGATCTTCGGACAGCCGGCATCATGAAACTGCGGGTTGAACTGCGCGGGATCCGACGGACAGCGAATGACCAAGTCAGCCAACTCACGCATCTCATAATACTTCGGACACCCCGGATCACTCACGCCCGCCTGATAGAGCGATGGATCCGGCGGGCATTTTCGGCGCAGCTCCTCCATCTCGAACTGATTGAATGCCGCGAAGCGCGCTTTGCAGAGCTTTGCCGATTCCATCTCCTGCATGCGCAGATTCTCGTTCATAAAGCGATACTTCGCGCCCAGCACCGCGCGCACGCGCGCGCCCTTCACCCCGCAAACCAAGCACGTGCCACCGCCGCCATGAATCGAAACTCCCGTCTGTTTGATATCCCAACGCGCGCCCACCATGACCTCGGCGGGGTTCATATCCTTGTCGGCGAAGAGTTTGTTAAACGCCGCTTCGGCATTGGCCTCGACGAAGATGTCAACGCCGTGGCCGAGCTGGCCGTTGACGCCAAGGCCCAGCAGGAGCAGGTGCTGATATTCGATGTTGCGGACGTTCACCTTCTTGCCACCCTTATACCCGACGTTGAGCGTCAGCCCGATGCGCGGATGCGGCCGACCATCCACCACCACGCGCGCGCCGCCGGTGATACCGGGGTCGCCCACATAGTGCGAAGACTTTCCCGTGGGAATGGTAACGAACGGAACGATGGCCACGCCGACATATTTCTCACAGGCATCGAGAAAGCGCGCCTTGACCTCAAAGCGAATGTCACCGATATCGAAATGATTGGCCATCGCCGGTGCGGGCGTGACCAAGGGATTGCGAAACTTGTTGATGAGAATCAGCGGAAAATCGATGCCGAGCTGCAGCCAATCCATGGCACCGAAGGCCGCGACGAAGTCGGCCACGACCGTCTGGTCGATCACGCCCTGGATGCGCGTGCCGGCCTGGCGCATTTCGAGAGGACGATAGCCGTAGGAGAAGATTTCACCGGCGTCGAACTGAAGCTGTTTGAGCGTCTCGGTCCCCTGCAACATGAGGTAGGGGTTGCGCCCGATAGCGGGCTGAAAGAACAAGGCGTTGAAGGTCTGGCTGTCCGCGCGCCCCTCGGGGACAACACCGAACAACGAGATGATACACACCACGACGAAAACCCATCTCCCCCATCGCTTCATGTGCATCCCCCCCCCAAGCGAACATATGGAAATATATCGGGAATTTATCAGAGGCCCCCTGTGCTGGCAACGCTTTTCTCAGAGATAGGCCGATGACAACACTATCCGTCGATCTCCTTTGCCTTCGCACTTCGGCGCTTCATCGGCTTCTCCTTCACCGTAAAGCTGAACAGGCGCCCTGAGTTCGACAGGATATAGAGCTGATCCCCCACGACGACCGGATCGCCGAAACTCCCCTTGCGCACGAACCGCTCGAAAAGGATATCGCCATTGTCCGAATCGATGAGATAGAGCTTTTTCTCGGTATCGACCAAGGCGATGAAGCGATCGCCACCAGCGGCCGCTGATGTGCCCGGCACCTCGAGATCCTGCTGCCAGAGCAGTCCGCCCGTCACCGGATCGAGGGCTGAGACGACGCCGGAGCTGCTCACGTAGAGACGGCCCTCATGAGAGAGAAGATTGTTCGGCCCGCCGACCCCGATCGACCAGACGATCGCACCGCTCTGAGGTTCGACGCTGAAGAGCTCGCCATCGACCGTGGTCACGGTGACGAGTCCATTGACCAGAATCGGGGTGCTGTCGACATCGGCCACCACGCTCTGTCGCCCGCCCAACTGTCGCACCCACCGAATGGAACCATCGGCCTCGTCGAAGGCGATGAGCATACCCGACGACGTGCCGACATAGATCGAACCGTTCAAGAGAAAGGGGGTCGCCGCATGGCGCACCGAAAACCCGATGTTACGCTCGTGCGACTGCGTATGCCAGATCTCGATGCCGCTCGCTCGATCGAGGGCGTAGAGGCGCCCGGACATGGTATAGATGTAGAGTCGATCCCCATGCACGAGCGGCGTCGCCAGCATCTCGGTATCGACGCGCGTGCGCCAACGCTCCTGCCCCGTGCTCGCATCAAGGGCATAGACGATCGCCTTCACATCGCCGACATAGATACTGCCATCTGCGAGCGCCGCTTTTGCCTGCACGCCTCCCTCGGTCTTGGCTGTCCAGCGCTTCGCGCCCACCTGCGTATCGATGCAATAGAAGAAACCGGCGTCGACGCCCACATACAGGTTTCGCCCATCCACCAACGGCGTCGAAAACTGAAAGGGACGACGGTTCCAAACCGTGCTGGGCTTGAGCTTCACCACCCGCCCACGCGTGAGATCGAAGCGGCGCGTCGGCTGCGTATACTGCTTCAACCGACGATACTCCTCGGGGCGATTGAGCGATTCCCAGCTCAGAAAATGCCGTTTCGGCTGCCACTGCGTCGCCCCTGCCGACGAAGCGAGCACGAGCACCAGGGAGATGAGCGCAACGCCGGCACTCGCTACCCGTTTGACACGGCGATATGTTTGTTGGCGATCAGCCATAAGAGTCGTTCCTCGCTTCGCTGGGCAATGGCGAGATCATCCTCGCCGGATTCGTCGATCACCTGCCGATAGAGGGAAGCCGCTTCATCATACTTGCCCTCGCGCTCCAGACATTCTCCCGCCCGCAGGCGACTGGTATTCTTCAGAAGATTATGGGGATCGGCCGCAGCTTTCAGAAAGGTCCCCACGGCCGCTTCGCTATCGCCCGAGGCCAATTGCGCATCGGCCAGACGATGCAGGGCCGCGATGTTAAGCATCGGTGTATTGCGGCTATGACCGGCTAAATCGCGAAAGGCGCCTTGGGCCTTGTCGTAGGCCTGATTGCTCAGATACAGATCGCCCAGGCGCATGAACGCCTGCTTGCCCGCCGCCGTCCGGCCATAGTCATCGGCCACCTCGGCAAGCGCTTTCAACTGCGCCTCGGAACCCGCTTCGAGCTGCTCGGCCGCATAGAGCGCGTCGGCCCCATTGGTGGAGCGACTCGTCCAATAGGCGCGTGCACCCAGGATCACCGCAACGGCCACGATGGCCACCGCCACGATCTCGATGCTGGTCTTCCAGTTCTCGCGCACCCAGGTGATGACCTGCATCGTCCAATCGACGAATTCGTCGCCATGCGGTCGGTTCTTGCCTCGCGGAAGTCGTTTATAGGTAGCGATGGGACACCTCCTTAACTGGTGAGATAGCGAGATCGCTGAATCGCGTGATGGCACAATCACAAGATCGTCATTCAGCCATCTAGCGATTGAGCCATCTCACTATTTGGCCATCTCACCATTCAGCCATCTCACCATTCAGCCATCTCACCATTCAGCCATCTCGCCGGGGGTGCGTAACAGAGCCCCTGGGGGATGTCAATGCAACGCTTTGACTTTACAGTTGATTTCAAGGAAACTGGGGGCATGGACGATCCGAAGAATCCCCATGGATTTCGGCGATGGATGCGCAATACCGCCCACTTCTATCGCCTCTGGGCCAGTCATCACCATGACGACGCTGCGATCCTCGCTCGCGGCCGAAAACCGGTGATCCTGCTGCACGGTTGGGGGGGGACGCGAGGGACCCTGGCACAGCTCGAGAAACGCCTGCTGGTGGATGGGTTTGCCCCCTACATCTTTCCGCTCGGCGGGTGGATGGGCCGCTTCAACACCCGGTGCGTCGATGAACTGGCCGCGCTCGTGGAGACGCACCTGGAATCGCTGGCGATGACCTTTTCGCTGCCCCGCGTGGCGATCGTCGGCCATTCGATGGGCGGCCTCATCGGTCGCTACATGGTCTCGCTGCTCGATGGCCACCGCTATGTCCACACGCTCGTCACGCTGGGCAGCCCCCACCATGGCAGCCCGCTGGCGACGGCGGCACGCCACACGCCGCTGCGTTGGATCTCTCACGCGCTCGATCAGCTCGAACCCGGATCTGCACTCATGAGCGAACTCGACGCGCACCCGATTCCGAGCGATGTGTATGCCGCCGCGCTCACCGCCCGAGGGGATCGCTACTGTCCACCCGAGAGCGCATCGCTTCCCGTGCCAAACGGCGCCGACCACATCGTCAACATCGACGTCGGCGACTACGGCCATGTCGAATACGTCATGGACGCCGACATCTACGCCATCATCCGGCGTGAATTGCAGATTGGATTCGAGCGAAAAGCTTCCCTCAGAAAATAACGAGCGTCATCGAGGGAATCACCCTTTCATCATGCGCTTGAGCTCAAAGGCGAAGAAGAGACGCGAGACTCCCCAGAAGAGGACATACCAGGCGATCAGGAGCGGCAAGGCCACCGGGTAGCGCAGGATGATGGCGCCGATCATCACGTTGACGAGCCCCAGGAAGATCAGGAAGTATTTGCCCACGTTCATTTGGAAGCCACCGATGATCTCGGCAAGACCGATGATGATAAGGAAGATCGCGATGAGCATGTAGACAAAACCCACGCTGAAGAGCCAGATGAGCACCGTCACGAGCAGGCCGATGGCCAGGTAGAGCAGACCGCCCCCCTTGTGCCCCGCGCGGTATTGATAGATGCATTCCGAAATCGTATAGGTCAGGACGAAGATCGACAAAATCACCTGCACCACCCAGAAGGCGGCCGACATCAGCTCCATCGTCCCCCCGGGATACCAGAGCATGATGAGCCCCAAGACGATGGCGATCGCCGCCGCAAACATCATATAGCCGGGTGAAGTCCGTTCAAATCGCACGATCATGGTGTCCCCCTTTGGATGCCCTTAAGGCGTCTTCGATTCTCTCCGCATCTGCTTCGGATGAAACCACATACGCTTTTGCAATTCAGAAGTAAATTCAGCGGCGAGGAGCAAGACCACCGCCAGGTAAAAGATCCACGCGAGAAAGGTAACCACCGTCGCCAGCGTCCCGTAGATGACGTTGTACCGCTCCAGCGACAACAGCATATACCACCGGAAGATATATTTGACCACGCCGATGCCGACGGCGAAAAAGAGGCCACCCACGGCGGCATAGCGAATGTAGATCTTGAGATTCGGAATGATGACCACGGTCATGATGAAGGCGAGGAAGGAGACCAGAAAGATGTAGGCCCTCCCCGACATGAGCGAGGAGAGCGGAAAACCGAAGCCATAGCGATGGAGCAAACCCTCAAGGATGGAAGCCATCGTGGGGAGCGCGAAGAGCAGCGTCACCCAGAAGATGAGCGCGATCCCCAAAAGACGCGAGTGGAAGAAGTTTCGGCTCGCACTCGATTTGAAGATCCGGTCGAGCGCGCGCTCGACGGAGGCGAGCAGAATCGTGGCGATGAAGATCAGAAACCCCATCCCGACGATTCCGAGCGAGGAACGCTGATCGAGGATCGACTGCAGGTTCTTAATGAAGACCTCGCGCCCCACCGGCAGGAAGTCGGTCGCCACCGAGACGATCTGGTCGTAGGCATCGGCCGACCCGCCGAGAAAATAGCCGGCGATCGAGACCATGATCATGGCCACCGGAATGATGGAGAGCAACGCGCAAAAGGAGATATTCGCCGCGAGGTTGACACAATCGTCCTTGAAGAAGGACTTGATGATGGAGAGAATGAAATTCATGCCCGCCCGATGGTTCGATGGTTCGATGGTTCGACGGTTCGACGGTTCGACGGTTCGACGGTTCGACGGTTCGACGGTTCGACGGTTCGACGGTTCGACGGTTCGATGGACGCAGACCTAAGATAGGCGTAATTACTTAAAATTCAAGCTGAATCTTTGGGTGACGGCATCGGAAGCCCCCTGGTCAAATATTCAATCGATGTGGGCGACGAGCCGTTCGTCCACGAGGCGCCATGCCTCGTCAAGATCGTAGGAGACGCCGGTTCGCAACAGATCGCGCGTGTCGTTTCGAAAGTCGGGACGGCTCAGTTTGACGGCCATGCTCTCCCGAAATGCCTTCGCGCTGACACGGAGCTGTTGGCGTGAGAGATACTCCTGAAAACACCGAACGATATCGCTCTCATCCACGGTTGTCGTCGTCAAATAGAGCCAGAGATCGAAGAGATCGCGCCCCTTCTTGCGCTGATGAAGGGCGCGCAGCTTCGTCCCCAGGAGTTCTTCGAGGCGATAAGTGCGCACCTCGCATCCTCCGCGGAACCAGCGGGAATCGACATCAAAGCGCCGATCCTCATGCCCCAGCACCGTAAAGTGCTCGCGCGAGTTGATCTCTATCTTGAGTCGAAGCGGCACATGCGCCGGCCCCTCGGCGGAAAACCGATAGATCAGATTGACAATCCCCTTCCCCAGCTCTCGTTTCGGTTCACCGAGGAGAGGATCGAGGCGCATACGCACCGCATCGAAGATGGGGCCGATCTGCCCGGTGGACACCTGAACGAGATCGATATCCTCCGAATAGCGCAGCGGTTCCGAAATGAAGAGTTTGTGCATCGCCGTTCCGCCGCGAAAAGCGAGATGCTCGCACAGAAATGAATCGCGAAATATCTCCACGATCGCCCGACTGATAACGAGATCCTGCTCCACCTGATCGTCACTGCTCCAGGGATGGCGCGCACGCCACTCCAGGATGTCAGCCCTTGGAATCACCGGTCGACCTCCAGTTCCGTATTGACCATCACCTGCCAGCGATGATCCCGATGTGCGCCGCGACAGGGAGCATATCGGTCGAGCAACACCTTGCCTGGTTCGTGTGATGCAAGCCAGCCAGCGAGGGAATCAGCCGTCGAATGAAAACCGACTGCATCCAGAATCCAACCAAGCCGCTGAAGATGGGCCCGTTCGGGCTCGATGCCCGCCGCTTCCACCAGGGCATGAGGCTCGATTCGTTCGGCGAGCTCGCGCACGATCGTCGCAACGGCATCGAGGCCGCCGATCCTGCGCGAAAAACGAACGAGGTCGATCGCCGTCCAGGCAGGCGTCGAAATCGGAATGTCTCCGGTATGCGTTCGCATCGGCTGCGTGCAAACGAGATCCATCCGCTTTTTCTGAAAGAAACGGATGCGCACCCCCGGCGTTTGCACATCTCGCACATGGGCGGGAACGATCACCTGAAACGCCTGTGGACGCTGATGCGCCGCACCGTGATATTGCGCGGCGGTAAGCAGGCCCACATAATAGGGCATGTCGATGGATCGCATGAAGGCGTCGATATACCAATCGACCGGAACGGAACCGCTGTCCTGATATTCCAGCGGAACGATCACATAGAATCCACCCCGACGGATGGTCATGACACGCCGATCCCGACGGAGACGCTGGAGGGCTTTGGTCAGCGTCGCATCGCTCATCGAGAGTGCATCCCGAACCTGCGCCCGCGTAAATGAATAGCTTCCTCTGCGCTGGAGGGCTTCGATAAAATCGGTCACCGACTGGATGTTCCGTATCTCTGCCATGGTTCTAATAATACGGCACGTGGACAGAATATGTCCAGTTATTGAATTACAATAACCGTCCTACTGGCAGCAGCAGGGCATAAATATGAAATAATTTCAATGGGTTGAAAGGTCAGGCGATACGCAGGTACGCAGGTCGAATCAACCGATATGCGTATGCCCACCGCCCCCCTTGGGCGCGTTGGCGAAGTTGGCCGCGCGGGCGGCGCTTGCCCAGAAGGCGTTGAAGGGGGCCGACATCGTGAGGGCATCTGCCGGACCGTCGCCCCCTTCAAACGCATCAGCGATCTCGACGGTATAACGGCCATCCCGTCCGGCAAAGATCGTCAGCGACGGCATCGTCGCCGGGGCTTTCGTCATCACCCCCACCGCATTCTCCCGGCTGATCGTCGGCACGGTCATCGGTCGCAGGAGCTCGAATGAAACATTCTGATCGCGCACGCGGTCCGGAATAACACGCGAGGAATTCCAATCGATGGAGATATGCCCCTCCTCCTGCCCGAAGATCAGCGGCAGCCAGGGCTCCTCATTCTGAAACAGAGCGATGCGCTCCTGAGGATAACGCGCCGGATCGGCAAGGATCGCCTCAACCGCACCGCGCAGAAAGCGCGGCATCGCCAACTCCGGCAGCTGCACGCGTGCATGGCGATAGGACAGTATTCCATACGGCATGACGATCTGATAGAGCAGCGCCGCCCCGATGCTCGGCGCCTCAAGGTGCCAATCGATCGCCGTGCCACGACCATCAACCTGCGAGAGGACGACGCGCTGTCCCGGCGTTGATCCCATGATTGTCAATGCATGCGAGCCCCCCTCCTCCACAACGGAATAGCCATCCCCCGGCCCCATCTCGCGAGCGACACCAACCATACCATCCGCAAGATCCGCAACAACGCTCACATCGCTCGGATCGAAGAGGACCTGTTGCAATTCGTCTCCAGAACAAGCCGGGACTTGCGGCAGGGTGTCGATGGGGAATTCATACATCGCCGCCGCCTGAAAAAAATTCGCTGCTGAAAGCGTCCCGACCATTTTCCCCTCCTTGGCAGATCTTCCTCGCCGCTCTGATGTGTGCTCTCTGTATCGACGCTATAGAAAATATGTTGCGCGGTTGTCAATCGAATTCAGAAACAATGTAGGAATGGCGTATCGGTGTTCAAGTACATCGAGATTCCCGCCTTCGCGGGAATGACAGCAACAACCCTTTTTCTGATGGGCTCTATTTAGACACTCAAAGTCACTTCCGCTTACACACCACGCGGACGGGGACTTCCTGCGCGTTCATGGCTTCCTGCAGGCGTTTGATGAGGTAGCGTCGGTAGGTATAGGGGACAGCTGCAGGATAGTTCGCAAAGAGCGCGATGGTCGGCGGATGGGTGCCCACCTGGGTGGCGTACTTGATGTTGACCTGTTTCCCCCGAAAGACCGGCAGATGATGTTCTTGGAGCGCATGCTCGACGATGCGATTGAGCTCGGAGGTTGAAATCGTCGCAGCCAGCGCCTTGGCCACGCGATCGATCGCGGTGAAAATTTTGAGGCATCCAAAACCGGTCTTGGCCGAGACGGGCAGGATCGGCACGTCCTTGAATTCGCCCAGGCGATAGCGCAGATCCGCCTCATATTCCTTCCAGTCGCCCCCCACGAGATCCCACTTGTTCGCGAGGAGGATGAGCCCCTTGCCCTCTTCGCGCACGAACCCCGCCAGATGCAAATCCTGTTTTGTGAGCCCTTCGCCCACATCGATGAGCTGGCAAATCACATTCGCCCGATCGACCGCTCGAAGGCTGCGCATCGCCGTGAAGCGCTCAAGCTTCTCCGCGTTTTTCAGGCGACGTTTGACGCCCGCCGTGTCGATGAAGACGTATTGCGTTCCCTCGAAATCGATTTCGACATCGATCGCGTCGCGCGTCGTTCCGGACATCTCGTGAGCGACCACGCGTTCATCGCCGGCCAAACGATTGATGATGGTCGACTTGCCCACGTTCGGGCGCCCCACCACGGCCACGCGCAGATCGTCATCCTCTTCATCGACCACGCCAGATGGTTCGGGAAAGAACGCCGTAATCGCATCGAGCAGATCGCCGATATTGCGGCCATGTTCCGCCGAGACACCGATGAGCGAATCGAGACCAAACGTCGAATAGGACTGCAACCGATCCTCGTGCACGACCTCGTCGATCTTGTTGACGACAAAGACCACGGGTTTGCCGCAGCGCCGCAGCTCCTGCACCACCTCACGATCGGCCACCGCCGGTTCATCCTGCTGCCCGTCGAAGAGACAGACGATGATATCGGCCTCTTCGACCGCGCGCAGGCTCTGTCGGGAGACGGCGTGCTCGAGATCAAAGGAGGGATCGAACTCCAGCCCCCCCGTGTCGACGACGATGAACTCGCGGCCGGCCCACTCCGCGGGCGCATAGTGCCGATCGCGGGTGACCCCCGCCACATCGGCGACAATCGCGCGCGACTGCCCGATCAGGCGATTGAAGAGCCTGGATTTGCCCACATTTGGGCGACCGACGATGGCGACGATAGGATGCATGACTCGTGACTCGTAACTCGTGACTCGTAACTCGTGACTCGTGACTCGTGACTCGCATAGCATGACGAGTTACGAGTCACGGTTCTTATACGCTCTTGCCAGTTCCGTGTTCACTTCGACCACCCCCGCATTGAGCGCGCGCAGCGGATAGGTCTCATCGATCACGCCAAGGGCATCGGCCGCTTCCTGCGTGGCGACAACCATTCCAGCCGATACATACCGTCCCGGCGCGACCGTGACACCGATAAGCCGAGCACCCGGCTCCACCACACAACCGCGGCCCACGCGAGAACGAAAGAGAAAAGCCTGCATGCCGATGAAGGCGTCGTCTTCGACCACGACCGGCCCATGCAGCTGACACTGATGAGCAAGAGAAACCTGTTTGCCCACGAAGATGGCGTAGCGCTTCCCCTCCACCTCAAACGTATTCTGTTCGAAATGTTCGCCATGCGTCTCGAGCGCATGCGCGATGACGCCGTCCTGCACGTTGCAGCGCGCGCCGAAGAAAAACGGCGAGCCTTCATCGGCGCGCAGGGATGCCCCGGGGGCGACAAAGACCTCGGCGCCAACGGTCACATCGCCGATCACGGCGGCCAGCGAATGGACGAATGCGCTCGGATCGATGCAGGGCGAGATCGATTCGGGCCGAAACGAGGTCACAGGATTGGGGGCAATATGATTCATCGCTGCAGCGTCCTAGCAGAACCACCTGATAAATCAAGCTTTTCCGGCGCCTCCCCTGGCGCCACAAAAAATGGCCAGGGTTGACTCTTCACGCAACATTTTGCGAGAAGAAGCGATAAGGGGGCAAAGGAGGGAACACCTCATGGGTTCCATGCGCTGCGAAGGAAATGTCTGCCACCACAGAGTCACCGTCTGGCAGAAGGAAAACTACTATTCGAGCAAGCAGGCTGTTGATCGCGCCAAGCGCGAGGGGCGCTCGCTCGGCATCACGCGCGAGGTCGAGATCACGCTGCCCAAGGGGGCAACGGCGATGTGCGGCGACAACGTCTGCGTCAACGACGTGCAGCCCTGGGCGAATCTCTTCACCTGCCCTCCTTTCCAAGCCGACGGCGTCACGCGCAACCCCTGTTTCAGTCATCGCCAGGTCTATCACGAACTCGACACCTTCATCCGCTTCATGAGCGATCGCGTCGGGCTCGACATGCACTTCCTCCGGTATATGCGCGATCGCCATAGCGGGCCCCTTCCGGCGGCGATCAACATTCCGAACTTCAACAACGCCTTCTATATGCCCTCCGACGAGGATCTCTCGTTCGGCAACGCCTTTGCCTCCGACGGCGACATCGTTTTGCACGAGACCGGCCATTGGGTGATCGACATGATCAACAAGAAGCTGGCCGACACCTTTCTGGGGGCGGGGCTGGCCATCCACGAGGGGTGCGCCGACGCCATCGCCGCGCTCATCCACGGCGACGCTCAGATCGCCGAGGATATCGGCTACTTCAAGGGACGCAACCGCGGCACAGCGAGGGGCCTGCGCACCTGCAACAACACGACGACGTTCCGCGATATCTTTTCGGTCAAGAAACCGAATATCGATTCACATCACATCGGCACGGTCTACAGCGGCTTCTGGTGGAAGCTCATGGGGCGCATCGAAGGACTCATCGAAAAACGCACGGGGCGCTGTTCACCCGAGAACCGGGTCATGGCGCGCATCGCGGTCCTGAAGATGGTCGTCGCCCATGCCGACAGCTACATCGTCCCCACCCCTTCCTTTGCGGATTTCAAACCCGCCGTCGTCAAGGGAACCCAAGGGCTCTTCGCCGCTGGAGAGCTCGACGAACTCGCGCAACTCGGCATCGGACAGAACGACATTGTGCGCGAGATCGAGGCTGAAGCGAAAGTGCGCGAATTCGACTGGATGGAACAGTTTATGGGCGCGCCCAAGGCGCAGCCCACAACGCTGGCCGGCATGCAGTTTACAAAGCCGGTCATCCTCGGCGCGGACCCGCGCGTCGTAAAGGGAGAGGGACGGGTGCGCGTCGCAGAACAGCTCTATGTCACGAAGACGAAATCGCGAAAGACGAGAAAGCCCTACACCCTGCCCGTCCTCGGGCACGGAAAGCTGATCGACCGGAAGGGCGTCGTGCACACCGAAGGCGTGCTGCCGATCGCCCAGGGGTCGTTCGACGAGACGGTGCGGCTCACGAAGGAGAAGGCGTTCGCCAAGGCGATGCATGCCGTCACCTCGAACATCGAAGAGGATCTCAAGCGGCGCGAGGATGCACCGGTGGAGGCGAACACCATTCACAGCCTCGTCGCCACGTGTAAAAAATCGCTCATGAAATTGGGGGCGAAGGGCGCAAAACTCGTCGTCCTCTCGCCCAAGATGCTCAACGCAGGGAGGAAGGACCGCGCCATCACCAAGCCGATGCTCGCCTGGTATTTCAAGACGGATGAAACCGCCATCGCCGTCGAGGCCGGAAACCCCAACGGCCGCATCCTCTCGGCGAAGGTGCTACAGTTTATTGATTAGATATCGAGCAGCCACAAACCCGTCGCCTCATCCAGGCGGCGCGAGACCTCATCGGCCCAGATCTGCAGGTGGATCTCGGCGGTCGGATCGATGATGCAGCCCTCGCCCACATGCCCGCCCAGCACGGTCCCCCGATGATCGGTGAGCACCGCATGCGCATGCACGAAGGGCACACCCTCTTTGAGCGCGACGTTGCCCGTGCAGGAAGCGATCTCGAGCGCACCGTCGTGTTCGACCCACTCGTAGCGTCCGTCTTCAAAGATGCCGAGCTTGGCCTTCGCAACCGCGCCGATGACCTGCAGAGCACCGCAGCGAACATCGTTTTCTTCGACCAGCCGCGTGAGGCAGAAAAAGAGATCCTCGCCGCGCTCAGCGCGTGCGAGGATCGTTCGTTCGATTCGATTGGTCATGGAATGCATGGATGCCTCCTGCGCATGTCGATAACGAGGATCGCCACTCGAGCGCAAGGCAAAAAAAGCGGGGCCCGACTGGACCCCGCGTGAGAGTGATGGCAAACCTGTTGTTGTCATCCTGAGCGTAGCGAAGGATCCCCTGAAATTGCATGGAGATCCTTCGCTATGCTCAGGATGACAATGCGAGAAATGGCAGTTTTTAGAGGTGCCCATCAATATTTATTTTTTCTTCAGCGTTTTGGCATCGCTCTTCTTGAGTGCACCGATCTCCTCGATGATTTCGCGCCAGCCCTTGGCATCGATCGAACCCTCTCGCTGTTTGAGGGAGAAAACCTTCTGCTGTCCCTTCTCCACTTCGACGACGATGCGAATCGTGGAAAATCGCTTCTCATCTTCTATGCGAATCAGGGTTTCAATGGTGACGGCACCGGCATAGCCCATGCGGTGGCATTGAATCTTCGCCGCCACCATCACATCGGACGCGATATGCATATAGGTTGCATTCTGCACCTTTCCCTTGGCGCAGGAGGCCGGGCCCATCGTCGCCTTCCACGTACCGATCACTTGGCCCACCGCTCCCTCCAGATCGGTCGCGCTGAATATTGAACCACGCTTATGCGTGATGACCGGAAGGAGCAATACGCCCTGGCTCCCATCCTTTGCGGTGAGGACGATTGAGAAATAGCGATCAACGTTTTTCTTGTCCTGATCCTGAACATGCTCGACCAGCTCCGCCTTGCCTTCGAACCCTGCCTCCACCAACGCGTTGGCGATGAGGAGCGTCGTCGTCTGGGGAATATGCTGCATACTCCTATTGATGACCTGAACCACCGGTTCCTGTTCCGCCTTCGGCTCTGCCTGTACGCCCTCACCCTTTTGGGCTTTCTTCTCCTTACCCTGGGGCGCAAGCTCCTGCGACGGCGCCTTCTTCTCCTCCTCCTCCATTTCATCGAAGGCCGTGTCGCTCTTCTGCCCAACCGTCGCCTTCTTGAGTTTCAGTGCCATGATCTTCTTCAGACATTCCTGACGCAAACGACCGATCAAGGCATTCCGCTTCGCCTTGAGTTCAGCCATTTCCTTCATGATCAGAACGGCGCGCGGGCCGGTGGCCAGAATGCGCACCTCCTCGATCGTCTCATTGTCGGAAGTGCGCGTGCGTTCATAATAGACGGAATCCTTCTCCATCGATGTGGGTTTTTTCTTCACCTTCGTACCAATCCGCATCAGCTCCTGCAGGAGCGAATCGATCCGGCTAGAAAAATTCTTTTTCACCAGGCGCTCTCTGCGCGCATAGTGCTTCACCAGCTTCTGGGCCGCTTGATTGGACGTGAATGTCTTGGGCTTCCCGCCGATGACGACGACGATCTCGCCGCTCTTTTTCTTTTCGTTGTAGCTCGACGACATGATGTAATCGACGTCTTCCTGATCCGGAACGCTATCATACCGAGAGGAATGAACCTTGGACCAGTTCGCGACGGGCTTCGGGAGGGTTCCAATCTCGACTTGCTTCTCCTCGACCTTTTTTTGTCCCTTCTCTTGAACCCCCGTCTCGTCCTTCTTCTCGACGACCTGTTTCGCCTTCTTCTTCACCTGCGGGGCGCGACGCGTAAGACGTCCGGCCCACTTGACACAGGAACCGAAGGATTGGGCGCTGATCGTGAGCCCTTCGCCCGCATCGAGGAAGAACTTCTTCTTCCCCGCTTTACGCTGCTCGACACAGGATCCTACCAGTTCGTCGCAGGAATCCGCATCGCCCGCATCGGCGCACCAATCCGGATCGGGAGGAAAGCTCGCCGCAACATTGTCGGCATCATTGACGCACTCGGAATAGGTTCGATAGGCGCGCGCGTCCGGCCCCGGCGGATCGAGGACGAAGACCTTCTCCTTCTTCGATTTCCCCTTCTGGAGCCGCTTTTGCCGCACACAGTCGCCCACATACTGCTCGCACTGGTTTTGGTTTTTCACACCATTACACCTTTTCGCTGCCACATCGGATGTGCTTCCCATGGAAATGCCTCCTGCCCCCGAAAATGAACTTCCACCGGTATTTTCGGCTGCCGCCACGAAAAGTTGCGAAGTTATTTTGACACAGCCGTGCGGGATAGACAGGTCGGATCTACATTTTCAGTTGTTATTTCAAGGGGATAGAAGACAGACGACGACGGGGAAGGAACTGCGGTTACCATAAAACAACGGCTTTGCAGGCGACACTATCGCCCGCAAAGCCGTGTTTTGGTAGCCCTCCACTGAGCTCGGCGGGCTTACCAACACATCAGCCCAGATGGTCTTTCAAGACCCTCTGGGCTGTGTGTTGGTAGCGGGGGGCGGACTTGAACCGCCGACCTGTGGGTTATGAATCCACCGCTCTCACCAGCTGAGCTACCCCGCCACAACGTCCTCGTTCATGGAGCGAGCGGATTTTGCACAAACCGTATTTGAGTGCAAGTCCTTTGAGAATGAACAGAACCGTTGCCCTTTTATAGGATTTCCCGTAATTTCATTTTTTAGCGGGAGCCCGTTTGCCCTCATAAAGGATGCGAGATGAAGAGAATCGTGTTTGTATTGAGCGTCATGATACTGTTGAGCGCCTGCGATCCCAACCCGATCGCGCCCACCTCATCGGAGCCTGAGCCCCCCTACGACGCCGACACCAACTGCGTTCAGGACTGTGACCTGGCCTACGATACCTGCCTGCTCAAGTGTGAGACGGACATCACCAAACCCTGCGAATGCACGGATGCCCTCAAAGGCTGCTATCAGGGCTGCACCCCACACTAGGAGCCTGTCTGGGGCCACGCAAAGAGCAGGAGCTGGCTCTGCGGATCCTGGGAGAAATAGGTCGGGTTCATTCGAGCAAGCACGATGAGTTGGAGCGCGCCCCCCTCCGGATCGACGACCGCAGCGAAATCGACGATCCCCGCCGAAAGCAAAACCGTCTGCATCTGCGGCAAGAACCCCAGGACCGGGTCGGAAACGAGCCCCACCATGCGTCCGCCACGAACAAAGGGCAGGCGTCCCACCATCCCCTGCACCGGCATATCCTGCTGCGCGACGAACGCCGTCGTCGGAGACCGCTGGGCGACGATCGCCGGAGGAATTCCGAAGAGGGCAAACTGATGCTGCACCTCGCCCAGAACCGAACGCTGCTGGGCCGGCAAGAGATTGAGGGTTCCCCCATAGCGCTTCACGCTACGCCAGACGCGTTTGAATTTCCGTCCACGCCGCTCATGCAGTTCGAGGCGCTCATGTCCGGCCAGACGCAGGACACTCGGCTCTCCCGCATCAGCGGGGAGGTAGGCAAACTGATAGATATCGGTGTAGCGCGGCAACGATAATGTTTCCCGACGACGGAGCTTCTTTCCATCATATTCAAGGCGGGTGACGGCACCGCTGAAGAACTGCTGGCCCGACCACCCCTGCCCCGACAAGACCCGCTTCCACGTCACCGGCGATGGAGGGCTCTCTCCAGCGGAAGAAGGCGCTGCATCCGGAACGGCCACGACGCGCATCGAGTACCGCACATAGGCGAGCATCTGCGTGCAGCTCCCGTCGCGATAGTCGAGCACCGCCGATGCGGGCATCCCCTCTTCGACGGCGGTCACGAGGATCTCGTCGTCGCCATCGCCATCGATATCGAAGCAATCGACACGCGCCCCTTGCGCCTGCCCCTTCCACGCACAGCGAGACGTTTCGGTGAACTCAACACCGGCGAGCCGACCGATGCGCACGCGCTCGCGTTCGAGCAGGATCGTCTCCCGGCCCCCATCGCCGTCGAGATCGCCCGAGGCCATCGACCAGAAGGCGACGTCGAATCGTTTTCCCGCACGTTGATAGGTGGTTTCCGCGATGCGCGCAGGCGCTGCAATCGCAACTCCTGTCGCTTTAGGCGCAGCGGGCGTCTTCTCGGCAGATGCACCCCGGGCCGATGAAACCCCGCTCATGATGAGGGCTATGGCACAACCCGATAGGAGACTTTTTTTGAGATAGCGTTTCATCATCCTCCAACCCACCGATATCACACGGATTGATGTCGATGCAATCGACAAACAGCACCCCCATTTTTTACGCACCTTTTTCGGAGAAAATCCGATAAGAGGGTATCATGGCAAAGGATATCCCGATCAGCCCATCCCCCGATCGATGGGAATGCCGAGTGATGTCGCACCCGGAATGCATCGACGCGTCTCCGATGATGTCGATGGCGACATCGGTCGATCTCTGCCGTCCCGAGCAGACCGGCTGCGCCTTCGATCCGAACGATCAGAATACCTTCGAGGAAACGCTCTCTCGCATCCATGCGTTTGCGCCCACACCGCGCATCGACTGCATCAGCCGCCGTTTTCTCGACCTCCCCTTTCTGCTCGATGCCACGGGTGAAGGCGAAGGCGCTTCCATCGATACCGATCCGATGTTTCGCTTCGACGGGCATGACTGCGTCACCTTTATCGAACACGTCATGGCGCTTTCATTGAGCACCACTTTCTCCGATTTCCAGGAGGCGCTGACCACCATCCGCTATCATGAGGATGGACGAGGCATCTATGGCGGGCGACTCCACTTTTTTTCCGCCGACTGGATGGCAACGAACGAGATGCGCGGGTTCGTGCAGGACGTCACCAGCTGGGTCGGTGAAGACAAGACCGAAACGATCCGTAGCACGATCGATCGCGCGAAATGGATCGGCCAACGCACCGACTTGACCATCGATCAGAAAACCGAAATCTTCAAGCAGTTCGATCGTCTCGAGTTGATGGAACCGGAAGCAACCGCCGTGGAGATCATCCCCATGTCCGCCTGGTTCGTCGATGGCCAGCACCGCATCCTGAATGAAGAAATGGTCGCCCGCCTTCCCGAGGCATCGATCCTGGCATTCGCCCTTCCCGAATCGCGCGCCCATGCTGCAGGAGTGATCATCTCACACGTCGCGCTATTGCTCGCGCCGAATGGGGATCAGGAAAAGGCCTGCCTTGAACCCGTCATTCGTCACGGCACGATTCGCAGTAAACGCGATACGATCTATGAGGAGAAACTTTCCGATTACCTCTCTTCACAAGCGCCCTACCGTGCCGGCGTCGCGATACTCGAGATATTGGATCGAGAGAAGAAAACAGAAGAGGAACGTTAGTCCAGCTGACGCGCATACCCGAACTTTCGAATCGCCTCGGAATCCTTGGTCCAATCCTTTTCCACACGCACACGAAGGTCGAGAAAGACCTTTCCGCCGACGAGCGCTTCGATCTTGAGGCGCGAGCGCTGCCCAATCGCCTTGATGCGAGTTCCGCCCTTGCCCACGACCATCCCCTTCTGCGTATCGCGCTCGACGATGATCGCCGCATGGATGCGCGTGATGGGATCATCGTCGGTCGCATCCGTGAACGACTCGATCTCGACGGCGGCGGCGTAGGGGATCTCCTGCTGCATCTGCAAAAAGACCTGTTCCCGAATGAGTTCCGCCGCGAGAAAGCGCACCGGGTGGTCGGCGTAGATGTCCGTCGGATAGAAGGGTTCTCCCTCCGGCAGGCGCTTGACGATCGCGTCGATGAGCGTCATCACGCCCTCGTTCTTGAGCGCGGAGAGGATGATCATCTCTTTCGCCTTCCATTCGTCGCGAAAACGCGCCGCGAGAGCATCGAAGCGCTCGCGTTTGACCAGATCGGCCTTGTTGACGACAATCACACAGCGCTCGGCGCCGATGCGATCGAAGAGCGTGCGCTCCATGCTCGGATCGTCGTCGGTCGCATCCACCATCAGACAGATCACGTCGGCGTCGTCGATGACCGCATCGACGATATCGTTCATCGAACGATTGAGGAGCTTTCCCGAGCGATGATACCCGGGCGTGTCGAGGAAGACGACCTGCGCTTCGGGCACGTTGAGAATCCCCACGATGCGATGACGCGTGGTCTGTGCCTTCGGCGTGACGATGGCCAGAGCCTCGCCGAGAATCGCGTTGATGAGCGTCGACTTGCCGACGTTGGGGCGCCCCACGAGCGCCGCATATCCGGAATGAAAGGTCATGAGTAACTATCCTTTATCACAGGAGCGCGATCCCTTGCGCGTGACAGCGGCGCCGCATCGCGGCCGGCCAGATGCCGGCCTGGACCTCGCCGATATGGCGACAGCGCAGGAAAAACATACACAAGCGCGACTGCCCGATGCCCCCGCCCATGGTGAGCGGAAGTTTTCCTGACAGCAGCGCGCGGTGAAATGGCAACGCGGCGTTTTTCTGCTCGCGCCGAATGCGCAGCTGTTCTTTGAGCGCGGCCGCATCCACACGGATGCCCATGGAGGAGAGCTCGAAGGCGCGCTTGAGAACCGGGTTCCAAACGAGGATATCGCCGTTGAGCCCTCGATAACCCGCTTCGGTTTCCGTCGACCAGTCGTCGTAATCCGCGGCACGCCCATCGTGCATGCGGCCATCGGAGAGCTTCGCCCCGATGCCGATGATGAAGACCGCCCCCCACTCGCGGCAGATGGCATCTTCCCGCGCCCGAGGATCGAGATGCGGATAGCGCTTCAGGAGTTCCTCACTCTGGATGAAACGCATGCGCGACGGGAGAGCGGGAACACCGAGCTTCGGATAGCGCCGACAGGTCTCGCGCTCCATCGTGCGCACGATGCGATAGATCGAGGTGGCCGCTGCCGTGAGCGTCTTGAGATGACGCTCGCGTTTCCCGATGACGACTTCCCAATCCCACTGGTCGACATAGAACGAGTGCAGGGCGTCGAGCTCCTCATCGGGCCGAACAGCATTCATATCCGTATAGAGCCCTTCGCCCGCGCGAAATCCGTATACACCCAGCGCCTGGCGCTTCCACTTGGCCAACGACTGGACGATCTCGGCGGTCTCCCCCATCGCCTTGATGCGAAAGGATGCCGGTTTCTCCACGCCGTTTAAGTGATCGTTGATGCCGGAGTTCGCAAGAACCGCCAGCGGCGCGGAGACGCGCGTGAGATGGAGTGTGCGAGCGAGTTTGTGTTCGAAGCGATCCTTGATGAACTTGATGGCCTCTTCGGTCTGGCGCAGGCCCATGCGCGATCGCTTTGTCCCCTTGGCGCGCGTCACTCTGCCCCCTCTTTCCATGCATCGCCGGGATCGGCGGCCACGGCCTCGAGGATGAGCAGCGCACGACCGGCATCCTCCTCATGCACCATCAGGCGCACACCCCCGGCGCCGGTGAGCATGAAGGGACGCATGCCACCGCAATCGTCGGCCTGCACCATCGTTTCAATCCCCTCAGCCTCGAGGTAGGCCTTTGCCATCTCCGCTTCCGCCCGCGAGTTGAACGTCTTGAGTTCAACGAGATCTGCCATGGTTCTCTCCTTCTCCCTCATCACCACCGATTGAGATGCACGCGCGTCGAATCGTAGCGATCGCCCGCATCCTTTGTTTCTTTCGGATACCCCAGACAGACAATCCCCAGCGAATGCATCTCCTCGGGCATTCCCACCAGCTCGCGCATCTTCGCTTTGCGCTCCTTGCGTGGATGCAGCCCCAGCCAGACCGCGCCCAAGCCGCGCCCATGCGCCGCGAGCAGCATGTTCTCTATCGCCGCTGCGCAATCCTGCACCCAATAGGGACCGAAGCGCTCGTTGCCGGCATCTCCACAGACGAGGATGGCCGCGTTGCTCTGGAGCATCATCTTCGCATACGGATGAAAACTCGGAACGGCATCGAGGACCGCTCGATCGCGCATGACCACGAAGTGCCACGGCCGGGCGTTTCCCGCCGATGGCGCACACATGGCCGCTTCGAGGAGTTCCTGAATCGTTGTCTCGGGAACCTCTTGATCGGTATAGGCCCGAATGCTGTGACGCGTGCGAATGGCTTCCAAGACGTCCATAGTTCCTCCCTTTCTGTATGCCTGCATACCGTATTTGACTCCGCTGAACAACCACGGAAAAAGGGGGATGCACCGACCGACCGTATCTGATAGAAATCGAATCATGAAAACAGCAACCCATCGAAACAAGACCAAGATCATGGCCACCGTGGGCCCCGCGAGCCGCGCTCCCAAGACGCTGCAGCGCATGATTCGAGCCGGCATGGACATCGCCCGGCTCAACATGTCGCACGGCGATCATGAGCAGCATGCGGAGAATATCCGCCGCATCCGTCAGGCCGAAAAAACCACCTCTCGCCCGGTGGCGATTCACGTCGATCTGGGTGGTCCCAAGATCCGCGTCGGGAAATTGCCGCAGGGACTACCGATCGATCTCAAACCAAAATCGACGGTCATCTTCGCGCCTGAAACCACCGCGAAGGCCGGTGAAATTCCCGTCACCTTTCCGAACCTCGCCGGCGATCTCACGGCGGGCGACACGATGCTCATCGACGATGGCCTGCTCTCCGTGCGGGTAACGAAGATCTCCGAAAAACGCATCGCGGCGACCGTCGTCGACGGCGGCCCTCTGCGCGAACACAAGGGAATCAATCTCCCCGGTGTGGCGTTGGCAACATCCGCCATCACGAAGAAGGATGAGCAAGACCTGCGCTTCGCGCTGCGCCACGGCGTCGATTTCGTCGGCGTCTCTTTTGCGCAGCGTCCCGAGGACATCCAAAAGGTTCGCCGCATCATGCGTCGCGAGAAGCGCATCGTCCCGATCATCGCCAAGATCGAACGCCAGACCGCCATCGACCACTTCGAGGCGATCATGAGGGAAGCCGATGCGGTGATGGTCGCGCGCGGCGACCTGGGCGTGGAGATTCCGCTCGAACGCGTACCGATCATCCAGAAACAGATCCTGACCGAGGCCGAAGGGCTGCGCAAACCCTCGATCGTCGCCACCCAGATGCTCGAGAGCATGGTACACGAGGCGCGCCCGACGCGCGCGGAGGCATCGGATGCCGCCAATGCCGTCTTCGACGGCGCCGATTGCGTGATGCTCTCCGCGGAGACCTCGGTCGGACGCGATCCCGTTCTGGCCGTGGCCACGCTCGCGCGAATCGTCGCCGCCGCGGAAGAGAGCCCCTACCTGCACCTGGGCACCTTCGAGCCGGATGTCTCCTACGAATGCCCCGCGATTGCCACCGCGCGCGCGGCCTGTTTTGCCGCCGAAGACGCCAATGCCCAGGCCTTGCTCGTCTTCACGATCACCGGCCGATCGGCGGTATTGCTCGCCAAACAACGCCCGTCGGTCGAGATCATCGCGCTCACGCACGACGCCGACGCCGCCCGGCGCACCTGTCTGCTCTGGGGCACCACCCCACTCCACCTGCGCACATGGAAGTCGATCGACACGATGATCGCCAAGGGAGTCGATGCGGCACTGTGCGCGAAGCGCATCCGGCGGGGTCAGAAAGCCGTCATCGTCTGCGGTTCGGACACCGCCCCGGGTGCGGCCAATATGATGAAGGTGATGGAAGTGTAGGAATCCCCGAACGGACCGCTAGCGCTCCCAAACATCCCGAAGATCCGCGCGATAGATGAAATGCATCCCCGCTTCGGAGTCCGCGAAATAGAGCGCCCCCTCGACGCCATCGAGGCTGGCCACCTCGCACGCCACCGTGAGGATGCTGTCGGAATCGAGCGCCAGCGGGAAACGCCCGCGGACGTTCGTCCAGCGCGCATCGACCGCATCGTAGAGCAGGTAGTCCCCCGCCGTCGCAAAACAGATCGTCCGGCCGTTTGCGCTCATCCCGAGGGGATGCAGATACTCGGCTCCCTCCGGCGGAACGGCCAGGACTGACGCCTCCCCATCGACAACGAGCAGGTGCGGATCACAGGCGTTGGTGATGGCGATCGTGCTCCCGTCGTCGGAGATGCGCTGCATCTCCATACAGGGCCAACGACGCGAATCGGCGATCATCCGGTTCTCGCCCGAACAGGAATTCGAGAGATAGGAATCCTCGACGACATAATAGGAGTCCAAAAACTCATCGAGCGTCGCGTTGGGCACATCCGTCACCAGCCGGATCCCGCCCAAGAGCAACGTGCCGTCATTGGCGAGGCCCTTGATGAGTCCAACCTCCTCGGCATCGAATCGACAGACGCTATCCACATCCGGTTCGGCCGGGTCGAAGGCCTGCCGTTTATCATCTCGAACCATCACCCCGAGCGTTCCGTCCGCACTGACCACACATCCGGACACCTCGTCCATCACGATGCGTTCCTCCTCCGGCGCGATGTGATGGATCACCTGATTCGTCCCATCGTGATAGGTCAGCATCATCCTTCCCTCTTCCCCGTGAATATTGACCTTTGGAAACAAAACATTGAGATCGAACGGTTCCTGCGTCCAGATCGGCGCCCGTTCACCAAAACGATGCACCTGTGCCCGAACCGATGTTTGATCGGCATCCCGATCCCACCGATGGACGACGCACGCATAGCCGGAGTCGTCGCTCAACGCCGAGAAACTCTCACCGTTCTCAACGACAGAGGAATCGTCACTCTCTTCAGGACAGACACGCTGGGCCTCGAACGGAGCGAGCGCTTCGATCGAAGGCTCGCCCGAAGGCTCGCCACCCTTATCCTCCGGTTTCTGGTCCTTTTTTTTCTCGGATTCAACCACAGCAGATCCGCATCCAGCAAGGAAGGCCAGCCCCAGAACGATAATCGGAATCATAGAAACCCCTTTCTCTATTCCTTGTTATCGGCAGAACACGAAAAGAGTTGCTCCTTATTATGAATCGGACGAAGAGCTCCCCGTACACCCGAAAAGGGACAATTCAATTTAGTTGAAAAAGGTACGCAACATCTACCGAAATCTGCCGAAAATAGGAGTGAGGGAGAAATGACTATGAAACGAACACTACCCATCATTATTCTTTGCATGCTCTTCGCGGGCTGCGCCGACGGCGAGATCACCTTTCCTGATTTTTCGGTGAGCAGCGAGGAAGGCGTCTTCCAGACCCTCGAGATCACACAGCAGCTTCCGGGCTCGGTGACCGAGGAGATCACGGCGGACGTCAACCGTGGGCTCAAGCGCGTGATCAAGCAGAAGAAAAACGGGAGTCTGACGACGGTCTGCTCCGACAGCGCTGATCTGACCGAGGAGGATATCGCCGATATCGTGGCCCTGCTCGACGCCGCCGAACTCTTTAGCTACAGCCCGGATGCCGATTGCGAGGAAGGCGAGGATGCGGATGAAGTGAGCATCAGCTATCGTCGCCAGGACGGCATGTTCAACGAGTTTACGACCAGCTGTGAACTCGCGGCCCCCGTGGAGGACATCATCCAAGCGCTGGGCGCGATGGCCGATGACCTGATTCCGGATTGTTCCGCGGATGATGCCACGCCGCAGCTCACCCTTATTCCGATCATCCGGCCGCGACTCCTCCATCCGTCGCTGATGAATCCACCGGATGGCGATGATGATGATGATGATGATGATTGAGGATACCTTCCGAACACTCTGAATGGCGCCCCTTTGGGCGCCATTTTTATATGGCCCCCTGGCCAAAAAAAACCACGCAACTTTCCCGCCGATTCCGCGATACAGAAGGTAACCACTCTGAGGAGGATGTATGAAGGTGAAGTCCATCATGATCGTCGTGCTCTGCGGTCTCATACTCGGCGCGTGCAGTGATAATAACTCCGGCACCGACCTGAGTCTGGCCGTCTCCCAGGAAAAAGACGTTTTTCAGGAACTCACCATCGAGATGGGCGGCGCCTACGCCTCGACCGGCGTTCCCACCTTCGACCTCGCGGCCGAAGGCATCACCACCGTGACCATCGATGCCGAGCAGAATATCACGATCCACCAGCAGGTAATCAATCGCGATGACGATCAGGAGACGCGCGAGGAGATCTGCACCACGACGCTACCGCTCGCACCGGAAGATTTCGACGCCGTCCTCGAGGGGATCGTCACCTCCGACCTCATCGACTTCACCCTCGATGAAAGCATGATCTGCACGATGGAATACGCTGGCTGGTATGACATCTCCTATGCCACCACCGACGTGGCAAACAACATCCGCACCTCAAACGATTGCGGGCTCTCCGATGCCGTTTTGGATCTCATCGACACCGTCGATGAACTCGTCGCAACCTATGCGATGGAATGCGAAGAGACCGAGACGGTCGATGTCGAACCGGCGGACGCGGATGAGGATGAGGATGAGGATGAAGAGGATCTGACCGACGAGGAATCGGAAGCCGATGCAGAGAGCAATGCCCAGACCTACCCCGTCTATTTCGACTGAACCAAACGCGCCAAACGCTCCGGCGAAACCCCTAGATGATATCCGAGGATCATCAATGGCGTGAGTACGGCTGTGCGCAAGAATCCTTGTCCTTCCCATCGCTGCCCAGAGGTGATCGCCGGTTCCGGAAGCGTCACGACCCTCCCCTGCTTTTTCAGGCGTCGCACCAATTCATACACTTCCATGATCGGAAGATCGGGAATTCCGCCCGCCGCCTCATAGGCCTCGCGCCGAATGAAGAGCGCCTGACCGCCGTCGGGCATACCCAGGATGCGCGAACGCATGTTGGCCAATGCCTCGATCACGCGCACGCCAATGCCGTCTCGATCGGTTCGAAAGGCAAAGGCTCCACCAGCCACATCCATTTTTCCCAACGCCTGACGCACCATCGCATCGAATCCGCGGGGCATCATCGTATCGGCGGGCATGAAGAGCAGAATATCTCCCTGGGCGACGGTCGCCCCTGCACGCAACTGCTCGGTTGGCTCCGGCGCACTGAGCATCAGTCGCACGCCCGCCGATTGCACGATATCGGGCGTCCCATCCCGACTGCCGCCATCGACGACGATGATCTCAGCATCCGTTGCCTCGCTCAGGCGCGCGAGCGTTCCCCCGATGGTCGACGCCTCGTTGTACGTCGACACGATGATCGAGAGGCGACGACCGCCGGCAGAGCGAGGAAGTGACATCCCTGCTCGCGCCAGCAATGCAAGGTCCTCGGAACGATCGACGGTGGGGAGTGCTTCGAGCTGGTAGGTCTCGAGCCCACGTTTGCGGGCGATGGCGAGCATACGGGAGAGAACCTTCTCCGTTCCCCAGGGGATATCGAGAAAGAGCTGTGGCACGAAACGACTCAGACCGATGAGATAGGAACCGCCATCGACCGTCGGTCCGATCACAAGGTCTCGCGCTGTGAGGGCCTCGAATGCCAATGCGATGAGCGATGGTGAAAGAAACGGACAATCAGATCCGATGATGACGATGCGCTCAGCTCCCGCCTCAAACCCTTTCGTAAACGCACGCGCCATGCGTGCCCCGAGATCACCCTCCCCCTGCGCACCGTATCGGTGATCGGGACCGAGCCAATCCTCCATCTGCTGAGCATCCGCGCCTGCCGCGCACACTTCAACATCGATATCGTGTTCATCGGTGACGGTGTGAACGGTTTCGAGACAGGATGAGGTGAGTTGCCGGTGAAGCTGGGCTGCCCCCTCTGCCCCCAGCGCAGGAATGAGACGCGTCTTCACCGCTCCCGGTGTGGGATAGCTGGCGAAGAGAATCAATCGTTCCGGCGTCACCCCCATCACCACATCCCCTCAGAACGTCTGTGCGATGCGAACGGCCTCGCCGATCGCCTTTTCCTGCGCATGGGCCGCCCCCTCCGGGCCGGCTGCGAGCATGGGCGATGCCGTCGCCATATGGATATCCGTAAAACCGATAAAACCCAAAACAGTCTTGAGATAGGGTGTGGTGAAGTCCAGCGCTTCGGCACCCGTCCCTTTCCGGTAATCCCCACCGCTGGCCATGGCGACGAAGACCGGCTTTTTCGTGACGAGCCCCGTATATCCTGTTTCAGGGGTATACGAAAACGTATAGCCCGGTTGAACCAGATTATCGAAATACTGTTTGAGGCGATAGGGAATACCGAAGTTCCACATGGGAACGGCCAGGACGTATTTGTCGGCGGCTTTAAACTCGGTGATAAGCTGTTCCACGTCGCGCCAGACGGAGAGTTCCTCCGGCGAGTGCTGCTGACCATGCAGGATCGTATACTTCGCCTGCACCGTCAGCCCATCGAACGCCGGCATCTTGCGTGCGAAGAGATCGATCGTCTGCACCTGATCGTCCGGATGTGTCTTGCGATAGGCCGTGAGAAAGGCATCGGCGACTGCCATCGAATGGGAACGACCGTTGCGCGGGCTTGCCTTGATATACAGCACCTTGCTCATGTGAACCTCCCGTTGAGAGACTTCAGTTATATGAGTGGCGATGTAGCACCCTCTTTCGTCCATGCATTCATTTCAAACAACACGCGCACCTTCCTGCACCTTGTTGCGGCACTATAGTGAGGCTCGCCTGAGATTGCAAACCCTGCGCCCCCCTCTCTCGTGGCCCAACAGGCCCATTTCCGGCATTATTTTGTCGCGGTAACAGCAGCTACCGAAATTCATTCCCTTCAGACAACCCCGAGCACGTCACCGGCCGATAATGGATTGTCACCACCAAAGAGGAGGAAAAATGGCATCCGATTATATGGGTAATGATCTTTCACTGCGACAGCTCAAGGCATCCCTTCCGAAGCAACACACGGTCGAACTGCATCAAGAGGATGTCGAGCAGATCAATGAGCGGTTGAACGACATTGCCGCAGCGGATGGAAAGGATGGATTCAGCAACGAAGAACTCATGACGGCGCAGGAGTACCTACATAGCCGTGGCATCCTGACCACACAGGCAGGACTGACGCGACCATCGCTGCACGCATTTCGCGACCACCTGCACTACATGCACATCCCGCAGGATGCCGAAATCTGCACACCTCCAGAAGACGCCCCGGAAGCCCCCGAGGCAGACTGGTGCTGCGATCGCGTTCAATTTTCCGCCGTCATCACCATTTCGGAAAAGGATGACGAATTCGCCATCACGGCGTCAAAGATCTCTGCGGAAACGATGGTGCGCGACAACCCGAAAGCGGAAATGGAACAGATAACAGAAGCCGACTAGGAGGGATCGTCTTCGACGACGGAGGTGAGTTTTTCGAGGGCGATCTTTGCGGCCTCCTGCTCCGCGGCCTTTTTGCTGGTGCCTTCCCCTTCGCCCCAGAGTTCATCGTTGATGAAGAGCTTGATCTCGAAGATCTTGGAGTGGTCGGGACCGGTCGTACGCGCAAGGCGATAGCGCGGCACGGCACGGAAGCGCGACTGACTCACCTCTTGTAAACGCGTCTTGTAGTCGCGCACGAATCCAACGCCGCCCGCGCGTTCAAGGATCTTGTCGTAGAGCTGCTCGATCACCGCGAAGGCCTTTGAAAAACCCCGATCGAGATAGACCGCGCCCAAAACCGCTTCAAACGCATCGGAGAGAAGCGACGGTTTGTCTCGCCCGCCAGTCTGATCCTCTCCTTTGCCGAGATAGAGATACTGCCCCAGATCGATGCTGCGCGCGATATCGGCCAACTGCCCTTCATTGACGATCGCCGCGCGCAACTTGGAGAGTTCGCCCTCCGGATGCTCCGGAAAACGTTCCATGAGCAGATGACTCACGGACAGCTCGAGAACCGCGTCGCCCAGATATTCGTAGCGTTCGTTGTTGTCGGTGGCGGCAAGCCGCTGCTCATTGGCGAAGGATCGGTGCGTCAACGCTCGTTTGAGGTATTCGCGCCGTTTGAAGCGATAGCCGAGATTCCGTTCGAATTCTTTGATGCGCTGTTTGTCGTCTTTGGTCATACCCATTGTCCGAATACCATTTCCCCTTCCGTGTGCGTCACCGTCACGCGCCCGATGTCGGCATAGGCAACCCGCCCCTCGGGCACGCGCAACGAAACGCCATTATCCGTAATGGCTTCGACCATACCAGATTCATCGGCCGAACGCGAGACGACAATCGCCTTGAGCGAAACCCCAACGAGTGTGGCGAGAAAAGCCTCGCGTTTCGCCTGCGCCAGCCCGCGCAAGTCCTTGGCACGCGCTCTTCGCATCGTCACCGGAACAAAACCCTCCATCTGAGCCGCCCGCGTACCGGGACGCTCCGAGTAGGGAAAGACGTGCAGACCGGACAGGGGAAGACGATCGATAAGGGCCATCGTCTCGTGATGATGCGCTTCCGTTTCACCGGGGAAGCCCGCGATCGCATCTCCCGTGATGGCGATGTGGGGAATCGCCTTCATCAGGCGCTCGACCGCACGCACGATGTCGTCTGTCGCATATCCACGAGCCATCGCGGTTAAAACTGCATCCGACCCACTCTGAATCGAAAGATGCACATGACGACAGATGCGACCCTGAGAAGCGGCCATCAGCTCAACGAGTTCCTCATCGATGCGCTTGGGCCCAAGCGAACTGAGTCGAATGCGCGCGCACCCTGGCTCATTCACAAGTGCTGTGAGCAAATCGACGAGCCCCGGCCCGATTCGCTCGCCATACTGCCCGATATCGATTCCCGTCAGGACGATCTCATGGTGATGCCGGGAGATTTCCCGACAGTCGGCGACGATCTCGCTCATGGGAAACGAACGACTCTTCCCCCGCGCCCGTGGAATGATGCAGTAGGCACAAGCGCGATTACACCCATCTTGAATCTTGAGGAACGCGCGTGCGCGCGACTGGGGTTCGGTGGGGGATTTTAGCTGCGGCAGATGATGACCATCCAACACAAACGCCTCGACCAAATACGTCAACATCGCCTCTCGATTGGAGGTTCCAAAGACGATATCGATGCCCGATATCGCCTCGACCTGTTCGATATCCACCTCACCCAAACAACCGGTGGCCACGACCAGTGCCTGCGGATGTGCGCGCCGCACCCGGCGAATCATCTGACGCGACTGCTGATCGGCCACCGCCGTCACCGTGCACGTGTTGATGATATAGGCCTCTGCCTCGGCCTCCACGGGGACGATTTCAAACCCCGCGCGGGCAAGCGCCTGGGCCATCGATTCGGAATCAACCCAGTTGGCCTTACAGCCGAGGGTCACAATGGCGATACGGGCATGCATAGGAGAAGAACCTGTCACACCATCCCTCAGCATTTCAAGGTTTATTCGAAATTATCGATTGCCGATGCCGAGCGCTGTCCGCGCCGCAGATGCCCAGAAGGCGTTGAAGGGAGCCGACATCGTGGGAACATTCGCAGCACCGTCGCCCCTCAGAAACCGATCGGCGAATTCAACGCAATACCGCTCATCACTGGCGGCAGCGACGGCGAGATAGGGCATGCGATCGGTCCAGAGAGATCGCGCATAAGTCTGAAGACCGTTTGGAGATTCGGGAGCCGTAAAGAGCTGTTTTTCTATGACCGCATCGGAACTCCATCCTTCCGATCCATTGAAGAATCCAACTGGAGTTCCCAACAGCACTTCTCGAGTCAAGGCAACGCGCCTTTTGAAGTGATCATGAGACTGGATAGGGAGCAGAAGATCGAGCGCGGTCTCAAGGGCGATCGGGGGATTCGGAATCATCCATGCACCCCCCAAATCAACCGTGGCCCAGCCCAGCTCCGGACTGAAAAGACATTTCAACAAGCTTTGATTGTATTGCGCCCTCGTGATGCGATCTGAGGCGATAACCCTTCCGCGCTCATACTCCGTGACCAATGTGCTCGCTGCCTGACAAAGAAAACGCGCCATCGACGTTTCGGAGAGCTCTACAAGAGCGCTGCGCGACGGATCCATATCCATTGGAATCGTCACGTCATACATCATCCTCATACCATACTCCGGTGCATCCAGATGCCATTCGATGCTGGTGCTCAATTCCGGATATTGGGCAAAGACGACCTTCTGACCCGGCTGCGATCCGGAAAGCGTCAGCAGTGATGTCCCCAGATCCTCGGCAAGAACATAGCCATCGCCCGGACCCATTACGCGAGCAGCGCCGATCATGACATTGACGAATGCGCCGACATCACTCGCGTGCACCGCATCGAACGGAGCCGGTTCGGGATCATCGAACTCGTTATAATTCGGAACGCTCGGCAGGGTGTCGATGGGAAAGGCATACATCCCAACGGCTTCGGCAAACTTCGCAGGCGAAATGAGACTTCCCCCTCCCCCATTCATTGTGAACACCATCATGTCCTCCTGCACCCAAAGAGCATAGTCCTCCCTCTATCTTCCTTCGTATCGGCTATACCGAGAATATGTTGTGTGTTTTCAAATGAAATCAAAAAACCATATAGGTCTGCCGTGGGATGCAAACGAGCTCACCACATCCACCCTCCGCCGATGACTTCATCGTCATGAGAGAAGACCGCCGCCTGCCCGGGGGCGATGGCGCGGACGGGCGCATCGAAACGAACCTCGATGGCGCCGTCGGGCTGGGGCACGAGGGTCGCCATCTCGCCCGCGTCTGTGGAACGGACGCGCACACGCGCGCGTTTGATATCGGCATTCGATGGTTGCGTCCAGGAGATGTCGCGCACGATCATCGACGTGCACATAAGATCCGCATCGTCGCCGAGGACGACCTGATTGCGTTTGCTATCGATACGCACGACGTACCGACGTTTGCCTGCGCTCACGCCCAACCCCCGGCGCTGGCCGATCGTATAGGCGTGGATACCGCGATGGCGGCCGAGGACGTTCCCCTCGGTATCGACAAAATCGCCCGGGCCGGACATGCGCGCGCCCGCGCGTTCCTCGACAAAGGCAACATAGTCGTCATCGGGGACGAAGCAGATCTCCTGGCTCTCGGGTTTTTCGTGGACAGGGAGAGAAAGCCGCTGGGCAAGATCGCGCACCTGGAACTTGGTCATCCCGCCCAACGGCAGGAGGAGGCGCTTGAGCTGCGGTTGTTTCAGGATAAAGAGAAAATAGGATTGGTCCTTGGAGGGATCGATGCCGCAGCGCAGGCGAAACCGATCGTCGATATGTTCGACGCGCGCATAGTGCCCGGTGGAGAGGAACTCGCACCCGAGGCGATCGGCCTCGGCAAAGAGCGCGCCAAACTTGAGGTATTCGTTGCAACGGATGCACGGCGAAGGCGTTCGGCCCGCGAGGTATTCCTCAACGAAGGGATCGATCACCTGCTTTCGAAAATCCGCACGATAATCGACGACGACATGGGGAATGCCCAGGGATTTCGCCACCGCCGCGGCATCGCGACGATCCTGGGCCGAACAACAGGAATCCTCCTTCGGCCGATGACAGGTGAGCAGATTCATCGAGATACCGACGACATCATAACCCGCCTCACACAGGAGAGCCGCGGCGACGGAGGAATCCACCCCGCCGCTCATGGCGACGAGGACTTTCTGTGATTGATGCGTCATAGAAACCGCTTCTGAAAAATCAATTCGGGGTAAGCCGACTGGATCCCCGACTCCAGCACTCCCGCCAGAGGCGGGCAGGCGGGGATGACAACAAAAGGATCACTCACCCTTGCGTTCGAGCACTTGTAGGCGCTCCTGCAGTTCGTCGATCGAGCGGCGCAGACCCCTGACCGTATCGCCAAAGGGATCGGGAAGGGTTCCGTGATCGAGATCGTAGTGGTGCGCGCCCTCCTTATGAACGATGGGTTCGCGACGATGGACGACCTTTCCCGGAATGCCGACCACGGTTGAGAGCGAGGGGACATCGTGGATGACCACCGATGAAGAACCGATGCGACTGTCGTGCCCAATGCAGATCGGGCCCAGCACGATCGCTCCGGCGCCAACGACGACGCGGTCTTCGAGCGTGGGATGACGTTTGCCCTTCTGCCAGCTCGTGCCGCCGAGGGTCACGCCCTGATAGAGGGTGACGTCATCGCCGATCTCGGTCGTCTCGCCAATGACCACCCCCATGCCATGATCGATAAAGAAGCGATTGCCGATCGTCGCCCCCGGATGAATCTCGATGCCGGTGATCCAGCGGGTGAAGTGGGAGAGCAGGCGTCCGAAGAGCTTGAGGTGATGGGTCCAGAGGACATGCGCGATGCGATAGAGGATGAGCGCATGCAGGCCGGGATAACAGAGCACGATCTCGAGCTTGGAACGCGCGGCGGGATCGCGGTCAAAGACCATGCGAAAATCATCACGAATCGTTCGAAGAAGATGAATCACGTTCGACCTTCCCGGCGCAAAAAAGAAAAACACGGCTTGTGCCCCTCCCCCAAACCACCATGTCGGGGCGACTGGATTCGAACCAGCGACCTCTTCCACCCCAAGGAAGCACTCTAGTCCAGGCTGAGCTACGCCCCGAATTGTATGAGGGAGGGACACAAACCGTGTTTGTCAATCCTTCGCATATGACCGCTTCAGCTATTCTCGAGCGTCAGCACTCCGAGCAGCTCCTGAAGATCGCGTTTGACCTTCGCCAACGTCTTCGCCACCTGCGGCGCTACCGATGCTGACGACCTCAACGCTATCTCCTCGTCCATCTCCTCGGCCTCCTCTGGCGGAAAGGCCTCGAGCTGCCGGGGAGCCTCCTCGATTGGTGCGGGAGCAACTGCGGAAACAACGGGAGCCTCGCCCCGGCCCATCTCCTTGAGCCGCTTGCGCGCCCCGTTGATCGTGAAGCGCTCTTCATAGAGCAGCTGGCGAATGCGCAGCAACAGTTCCACATCGCGCCGTTTATAGAGCCGCTGACCGGACTTGGACTTGGACGGCTTGATGTCCGGAAATTCCGACTCCCAGTAGCGCAAAACATATGGCTTCACGCCGACCAGGTCGCTGACCTCGCCGATGCGAAAGTAGAGTTTTTTCGGAATTGCGGGCATGGCGCCCTTGCTTGCCGGGGCCTTCTCCATGCTGAACCTCCCGCTCTGCATCGATCATGCCGACTGCCGTCAGGGATACACCACCCGGTTACATCTCTTCGCCACCACCGCGATTCAGCGCCGACTTGAGCACCTGGCTGGGTCGGAAGGTGAGCACCCGGCGCGCGGAGATCTCGATCTCCTCTCCCGTCTGCGGATTGCGCCCGATGCGCGGCCGTTTCTGCCGCACGACGAAGTTTCCAAATCCAGAAATCTTAATCTTCTCGCCCTTCTCAAGCGTTTCCTTCATCGTGTCAAAGACCAGCTCCACGATCTCTGCCGATTCCTTCTTGGAAAACCCAACCTTTTCATAGATCTGCTCGATAATCTCGGCCTTCGTCATGTCGTCCTCCTTCCCCGCATGCAGGGTTCGATCTGACGGATTTCACTCATACAACAACGTATTTCTCACATCATATCAAATATTTTCTCACAATGTCCAGCTAACGGTTGAAAAAATAACACCTATCGATGGACGCCACCAGCATGCCCGATGATCAGGAACGGAGCTGCGCGCCCAATTTCTTCTGTAATTGCAATAGGATACGCGATTGGGCCGCATCGACCTGGGCATCGGTGAGCGTCCCGTCATTCCGAGAAAACCGCACGCTCACCCCAAGGCTCTTGGAGGCCTCATCGACCCCCTTGCCCCGATAGACGTCGAAGATCCGAACCTGCTCGATGAAATCCGCGCCCGAATCCTGGATCGTGCGCTCCACCTCGACGGCCGGCGTGGCTGCATCGATGACGATGGCCAGATCGCGATCGACATGCGGAAAACGCGAATACTCCTGATAGCGCTTCGACTCGGCCAGAGACAGATCCGCCAAATGATCGAAGTCACACTCGAAGAGAAACACATCCTTTTCCAGATCCCATTGTGCCGCGACATCCGGATGCAACTGCCCGACATAACCAACCCGCTTCGATCCCAGCAGAATATACGCGAACCGTCCCGGATGGAGAAACCGATATCCCTCGCCGCGCTGAAAGATGACCTCGCCGGAGAGACCGAGCGTTTCCAGGATGAGATCGACCACGCCCTTGGCGTCATAGAAGTCGAGCATCTCGCTGGATCGCTCCCAAGCCCCGGGGAAACGAACGCCGGTCATCGCGCCGGAGACCATGCGCGGCTCTTCGCACGGACCGACACCACAGGGACGATGGAAGACGTGCTGCAAGGCAAAGGCACGACAGTCGCCGCGTTGCCGAGTGGCATTGAACCGCAGCACATCGAGCACTCCTGGAACGAGGGTGGGCTGCATCACTCCCTGCTCACGCGAAAGCGGATTGGTCAAAAGGATCGGATTGCTCCCCAACTCATCGAAAGGGGCAACCGCCTCTTCGCTGCGAAAACCGTAGAGGACCGTTTCCGTAAACCCTGTATCGATCAGCGCCTGTCGAACATCCTCCTCCTGCTTCCATCCATGTGGTTTGGAAAGCGGCGCCACGCGCACCATCGGCATCGTTTCGGGGATCTGATCATATCCGTGAATGCGCGCCACCTCTTCGATCAGATCGATGGGGCGGGTGATATCCGGACGAACGGTCGGCACCAATACCGACAAGCGCTTCCCTCCCCCGGCACCGACAGCAAATCCCAACCCCTTGAGGCATTTCACCATCTGGGCACGCGTAAGCTTCGTCCCCAGAATGCGATTCACCTCATCGACGGTCACGGAGACGCGCTTCGGCGCGATGCGCTTGGGATAGAGATCGATATGATCGGCCGTGGGTTTTCCGCCCGCCGTCTCGCAGATGATTTCGGTCAGGCGATGGAGTGCGGTGAGCACACCGTTCGGATCGACGCCACGCTCGAAGCGGCGAGAAGATTCGGTAGCCAGCCCCAAGCGACGCGATGTTCGGCGAACGCCGGAGGGCTCGAAATACGCGCTCTCGAGCAAAAGCGTCGTGGTCGACTGACGCACCTCTGAATTCTCGCCCCCCATGATGCCGGCGAGCGCGACCGGCCCCTGCCCGTCGCAGATGAGCAGATCCTCAGGAAGCAGCTTGCGTTCCAGACCGTCGAGGGTCGTAAAGGTCATCGCCTTGCCCGCCTCACGGATGATGAGTTTTTCGTCCCGGACAAAACGCAGATCGAAGGCATGCAACGGTTGCCCGCACTCGAGCATCACATAGTTGGTGGCGTCGACGACGTTATTGATCGAACGGATACCCGCGGCCGCAAGGCGCTTCACCATCCAGGAGGGGGATGGTCCGATCTGAACCCCCTCGATGATGCGCGCCGCATACCGCGGACAGCGTTTCCGACTGCGCACGGAGACGCGCACCTGCTTGGACATCTTGCCCATCCCGCGCGGCGCGCGCACGGCAGGCACCTTGATCGGCGCACCCGTGACGGCGGCGATCTCGCGCGCAACGCCCATCACGGAGAGGCAATCGGCGCGGTTGGGCGTGAGCCCCAACTCGAAGATCACATCGGTGCCCACGCGCTCGATCTCCTCCACCTCCACCCCACCCATGGTGAGGCGATGGGCCAGACGCTCTGGCTTTCCGCGCAGCGTCACAAATGTTTTGAGCCATTCAAGGGAAACGCGCATAGAATCATTCGTGAACGGTAAACTGTGAACCGTGAACCGTGAGCAAAATCGTGCTACACCACAGAATTCACCGTTCACCGTTCACCGTTCACCGTTCACCGTTCACCGTTCACCGTTCACCGTTAAAATTGTTCCAAAAACCGCATATCGTTTTCAAAAAAGAGCCGGATGTCATTCACCATATACTTGAGCATCGCGATGCGTTCCACACCCATCCCGAAAGCGAATCCGCTGTAGCGCTTGGGATCGATGCGCACCGCCTTGAAGACCTCCGGGTCCACCATGCCACACCCGAGAATTTCGAGCCATCCACTCTGTTTGCAGACCCGACACCCCTTGCCCCCGCAGATGACGCACGCGATATCCACCTCGGCAGAGGGCTCGGTAAAGGGAAAGTAGCTCGGCCGAAACCGAACACCGATACTTCCCCCAAAAACCTGATGCAAAAAGGTGGAAAGCACGCCCTTGAGATCGCCCATGGTGATCTGTTCATCGACCATGAGTCCCTCGACCTGATGGAACATCGGCGAATGCGAAACGTCGTTGTCGCGACGGTAGACCGCGCCCGGGAAGATCCCGAAGATCGGCGGACGCTGATTTTCCATGACGTGAATTTGAACGGGAGAGGTGTGCGTGCGCAGCAGAAACCCGCCATCGATATAGAAGGTATCCTGCATATCGCGGGCAGGATGATCGGCCGGAACGTTGAGGGCCTCGAAGTTATAGTAGTCGGTTTCGATCTCAGGTCCGGTGTGAACCGAAAAACCCATTCCGGCGAAGATCGCGACGATCTCACGCATGACCTGCTTGAGGGGATGGGCATGCCCGCGTGGAACATGCCGACCGGCGAGGGTGATATCGACGCGACCTGAGGCGATGCGCGCATCGAGCTGTTTCTGTTTGAGACCGCCGGAGAGACCTTTGAGCGCGTCCTCGATCCAGTCCTTGAGCTCATTGACCGCCTGCCCGACCGCAGGGCGATCTTCAGGCGCAACCTGGCCCATGGACTTGAGCACCGCCGTGACCAGCCCCTTGCGGCCAAGATAGCGCACGCGGCAACTCTCCGCGCCGCCCGCATCGGTGATGGAATTCAGTTCCTGACGGGCTTGCACTTGCAGCTCTTCGACCTGTTTGAGCAGACGATCTTTCACCGCCGTCCATCCCCCTTCCGGACTCTTTCATGAACGACCCTGGCACCATCACGACGGATGTCGCCGACAGGAGAGCAGGCGTTCAGGAAGCGGTTGCCCACTCGACGATCGTCTTGAAGTCTTCCGGATGATGGATGGCGATCTCGGAGAGCACCTTGCGATCAAGGCCAGCCTCCTTCACCTTCAGCGCACCCATCAGACGGCTGTAACTCGTACCGTGCTGCTTTGCCGCAGCGGAGATACGCGTCTGCCACAATGCACGATAATCGCGCTTCTTCAGCTTGCGACCGATGTAGGCCTGCAACAGGGCGTTGTCGACCGCCTCCATCGCGCCCCGGATGAGATTTCCACGACCAGCATGAAATCCCTTGGCCTGCTTGAGTACCCGGTTGCGCCGACGACGCGCTTTAAATCCTCTTTTTGCTCTTGGCATAACTTCCCTCCCGACAGCATCTGCTTAGCTGTCTGATTTCCGCTCGATGTGGCTTAAAGCCGACGGCGACGATCGCCGTTCCTCATCCAATACAGAGGAGCCGGCACACCTGCTTCTCATCAGCCTTGGACACATAGGCCTTCGAGCGCAGACGTCGCTTTTGCTTCGTGGTCTTGCTGCTCAGGATGTGACGCAGCTTCGACCGCTTGCGTTTGATCTTCCCACTCTTTGTCGCGCGGAAACGTTTTGCCGCTCCACGGCTAGTCTTCATCTTCGGCATCGCAATTCACCTTCCTCTCTCGAGGCAACCGGCGCAATTCATTCCGACGGATTTACGTCGGTCGCCTTATCGTCAGTCGCCTTATCATCAGTCTTTTCGACCTTTTTCGACTTATTCGAAACCTTCTTCTCATCCGCTTTTACGTGCTGTTTATCCGCTTTCGTCCTGCGTTTGAACGGAGCGACGATCATGAACATCTGTCGCCCTTCCATTTTTGGATAATACTCGACCTCTCCCAACGCCTTGATCTCTTCGGCAGCGCGCTTCATCCGCTCATGTCCGAGATCGATGTGCGCCATCTCGCGACCACGAAAACGAATCGAAAATTTCACCTTATAGCCATCGTCGAGAAACTCTTTCGCATGACGCACCTTCACCTCAAAATCATGATCATCGGTGGCGGGGCGCATCTTGATCTCTTTGGTCGCCACGATGGCCTGGCGCATGCGCTGCTCATGCTGTTTCTTGCTCTGCTCGTATTTGTATTTCCCGTAGTCCATGATCTTACAGACCGGCGGCCGTGCCTGCGGAGAGATCTCAACGAGATCGAGACCAGACTCCTCGGCGCGGCGCAGCGCCTCACGCGTGATAAAGACCCCGAGCTGCTCGTTGTTCTCATCGATCAACCGAACTTCGGGAATTCGAATGCGGCGGTTGGTGCGCAAATCATCCTTGCCGCGATTTCGTCGCATATCCATGGGCTTTTTCCGTCGAATAAGGCCACCTCCTTTTTCGGGCACGGGATCCCCCCGTGCGCGTCACCCTGATGCGCTCTCTAGCGCCGTTGCTCTATCTCAGCTGTAATGCGATCGACGAATGCGCCGATCGGCATCGATCCGAGATCCCCATCGGAACGCGAACGCACCGCAACGGCACGGGCATCCACTTCCCGGCCACCGATAACCAGCATATAGGGTATTTTCTGCAGCTGGGCCTCGCGAATCTTGAGCCCCAACTTCTCGTTGCGATCGTCTAACTCCACGCGCACCCCGCGATCGGCCAGCGCTGCGGCTGCCTCGCCCGCAAACGCGATATGATCCTTCGCAATAGGAAGGATGACCGCTTGCACGGGAGCGAGCCACGCCGGAAACGCTCCACCGTAGTGCTCGACGAGCACGCCGAAAAACCGCTCGAGCGATCCCATCAGCGCGCGATGGATCATGATGGGCCGATGCCGAGCGCCGTCGCTGCCCACGAAGGTGAGGTCATAGCGTTCGGGAAGATTGAAATCGACCTGGATGGTCGAACACTGCCACATACGCCCCAGCGAATCTTTGATCTTGATATCGATCTTGGGACCGTAGAAGACGCCCTCGCCGGGATCGACCTCATAGGGCAGGCCCGACGCATCCAATGCACTGCGCAAAGCCGCGGTCGCCTCATCCCATTCATGGTCGCTGCCCACATATTTTTCAGGCTTGGTCGAAAGATAGATCTCAAATTCAGAGAATCCAAACGCGCGCAGAATATGCAGCGAAAAATCAAAGGTCGTGCGCACCTCGTCGGCCAACTGATCGGGGCGACAAAAGATATGCGCGTCATCCTGCGTAAATCCGCGCGCGCGCATCATGCCATGGAGAACGCCCGAGCGCTCATAGCGATAGACCGTTCCCAGCTCCGCCCAGCGCAGGGGGAACTCGCGATAGCTGTGCAACCCCGACTTGTAGATCGCGATGTGGAACGGGCAGTTCATCGGTTTCAGCTCGTATTCCACTTCGTCGATCGTCATCGGGGCGTACATATTCTCGCGATAAAAATCCCAGTGACCTGATTTCTTCCAGAGATCGAGGCGCGCGATATGCGGCGTGAAGAGCAGCTCATACCCGTTGCGCGTATGCTCGCTGCGCCAAAAATCCTCGAGGGCATGACGAATGCGCCCGCCCTTCGGATGCCAGAGAATGAGGCCGGGGCCGACGTCCTCCTGCGTGGAAAAGAGGTCGAGATCGCGGCCGATGCGGCGATGGTCGCGCTTGATCGCTTCCTCGCGCAGGGTGAGATAGGTTTCAAGCTCGGCGGCGGTCGCAAACGCCGTTCCATAGATGCGCTGCAACTGCGTCTTCGTCTCATCGCCGCGCCAATAGGCCCCGGCAACCTTCAAGAGTTTGAACGCCCCGATCTGCCCTGTCTGCTCGATGTGCGGTCCGCGGCAGAGATCGACAAACTCGCCATGCCGATAGATGGTGATCACCTCATCCTCGGGCAGCTCGTCGATGAGTTCGATTTTGTACGGCTCATCCGCGAAGAGTTTCTTGGCATCCGCACGCGATATCTCCTCGCGCACGAAAGGTTGATTCGCCGCAACGATGCAACGCATCTCGGCTTCGATCTTTTCGAGATCCTCGGTCGAGAAGGGACGCTCGAAATCGAAGTCGTAGTAGAAACCATCTTCGACGGCGGGTCCGATCGCGACGCGCACGGACGGAAAGAGACGCTTGACCGCGTCGGCCATCACATGCGCCGCCGAGTGCCGAAGCCGCTCCAGCTCGATGAGTTGTTGATCACCCTTCTCGGTCATCGCAGCATCCAACTTTCTTCTGAGTCCACATACAGATAAACCCGTCCCTCGATCACATCATCGAGCGACCGTCCCTTTGAACGTTAAACTTTGAACTTTCAACGTTGAACTTTGAACTGCCGTTCTGTGGGCGTAACAGGACTCGAACCTGTGACCCCTACCATGTCAAGGTAGTGCTCTAGCCAACTGAGCCATACGCCCGATGATAACCCTGCAATCTTCGCTGGTTACACCCCACTTCCCGGGGCGACACCAGATAGGGAATCGGCCAAAAAAAGTCAAGAAAATTGGTTTTTCAGACAAATCAAACCACTTGGGCAAGCAACACTTCAAGCAGGCAGTCTATCACACCAATTTCAAAGGATATTTCTCGAATTCCCGTCTCTATGGACCGTGCGCGCAGAGACGAAACCCGCCACAGCTGGCTGCAGCGGGCATCGATGGACGTGGACCCCCATCACCTATCCCACCTTTTTCAAGAGTTCTTCGATGGCACCCTTCGGAACATTGCCGATGAGCTGACCGACATTCTCTCCCCCGCTGAAGAGCAACAGCGTCGGAATCGAGCGAATTCCAAACTGTCCCGCTACGTTCGGATTGCCATCGACATCGACCTTGCACACCTTGAGGGTGTCGCCATGTTCGGAGGCAACCGCTTCCACCGTGGGGGCAAGCGCCCGACACGGCCCGCACCAGGACGCCCAAAAATCGACGAGCACCGGAACGGCCGATTCCAAAACCTCCTGCTGAAAATTGGCATCGCTGACTTCAAAGACGTTTGCGGCCATCACCCCTCCCTCTCTGTAGAGTACGAATGTCTCCTTCAGTAACGAAGCCCCCCTGAAATGGCAAGGGTTTTGAGCCACTCCACGCTTGAACCGATGATTCCGATCTTCCCCGGGAGGCGCCCAGGCTTCTGCGCCGCAACATCAAAACATGAACCGTCGGCGATGAATGGAAAAGAGCACACCGATGGCGACAAGGATCGCGATCATCGACGATCCGCCATAGCTCATGAGCGGCAGCGTCACACCGGTGAGCGGCATGAGACCCAACACGCCGCCCAGGTTGATCGCCAGGTGCCAGAAGAGCAGCGTCACGATGCCGATGGCCGCGAACGCGCCGAATCGATCGCGCGCCTTCGCCCCCACCTCGACGCCCATCATCAATAATGCGGCATAGAGTCCCATCACCACCAACGATCCCAAAAATCCCCACTCCTCGGCAAAGACCGGAAAGATAAAATCCGTGTGGCGCTCGGGCAGATATTCGAGTTTGTTGGTATTTCCCCGCAGGTATCCCGTGCCGAGGAGCCGGCCCGACCCGACGGCGATCTTGGACTGCATCAAGTGATAGCCGCTGCCGCGCACATCCTGCTCGGGATGCATGAACGTGAGAATGCGCTGCCGCTGATATTCCTTGAGGCCATAGGTGTAGACCGTCGACGCGCCCACCACCGCCAGGAGCGCGCAGATGATCAACGTACGCCGACGCACCTTCGCAAAAAGCGCCATCGAGATGAAGATCAAGAGCAGGAAGAGCGACTGCCCAAGATCGCCCTGTAGGATGATCAGTCCGAACGGCACGAGCATAAGCAGCATCGGGCGCCAGAGACCGAAGAGCGAATAGCCCTCCAGATTCGGACGGTCGGCAAAAAAGCGCGCGGCGACAAAGATGTAGACGATCTTGGCAAACTCCGACGGCTGCAACGACACCGGACCCAGGCGCAACCATCCATGCGTTCCCCGCACCGCCTTGCCCATGAAAAAAGCCAGCAACAGCAAGAGGCAAACCACGACATAGGCGGGAAGCGCAAACCGGGAGAAGACCCGATAATCGAGCATCATGACCAGGAGCATCAGCCCCACGCCGACGACCGTCCAGATCAGCTGCGACCAGAAGAGCGAGAGCGCCCCGCCCGCACCCCAAAAATAGACCGCGCTGAAGAGATTGATCAGCCCGATGACGACGAGCGCCATCGTCACCCAAAAGAGCGGCCAGTGAAATGTTTCGGTGTATTTTTTGGTCATAAATTCGTGGTCTCGTAAATCGTGGTCTCGTGGTCTCGTTACAACCGAAGAGCATACCATCCGAAGGCGACACAGCATTCGCGCCGCGAGGGGAAATCATGTGCGTCTGGAACAAGCATCATCTGTGAAGATGCACATGATTTCCCCGGGAGGCGCCCTTGTAACCCCTTCGTCACCGTTTCCCTGTATCGGCTTCTTCACCCTCGGGTGCTACCTCCCCCTTCTCGATCAAGTAATACTTCTCGAAGAGTGCCCCCACGATGGGGGCCGCCGCCGCCGAACCGAATCCGCCGTGCTCCACGACCACCGCCGCGGCCACCTTCGGCTCATCCGCCGGTGAAAAACCGATGAACCAGGCGTGGTCGCGACATTCATCGCCATGACACGCGGTGTCCAAGCTCACCACCTGCGCGGTGCCGGTCTTTCCGCCCATGGTCACGGGGCGCACCGACTGGCGATGGCCCGTCCCGCCCGGCTCTGCAACCACACCCACCATCGCCTCGCGCACCATGGCGATGATCTTCGGATCGACGGGAACCCGATCGGTCTCGACGGGGTCCTGCATGCGACTCGTCTCCTGTCCCTGCACATCGAAGGCCGACTCCACAAAGTGGAGCTTCAGCTTGCGCCCACCGTTGGCGACCTGCGCCGCAAAATAGGCGTTCTGGATCGGGGTCACGACGTCGTATCCCTGTCCCACCGAAATCGAGAGCGTCTCCCCCTCCTGCCACGGTACACCGAAGCGTTTTTCCTTCCACGCGGAGGTCGGGATGAGTCCGGCACGCTCGCCGGACAGCGGCACGCCGGTGAGCCTTCCAAAATTGAAGAGGTTCGCATACTTCGCCAAACGATCGACGCCCAGGCGCAGCCCCATCAAGTAATAGTAGACATCGCAGGAGGAGACGATCGACCGATGCAGGCTGATGGCACCATGCCCGCCCTTGCGCCAACAGTGAAACGGTCGGCCTCCGAAAACGAGGGCACCGCGGCAGGTGATCTTCTCTTCGGGCGTGACCACTCCCTCCGAGAGAGCGCCGATGGCCGTCACGATTTTGTAGGTCGAGCCGGGCGGATAGCCTCCCTGGATCGCGCGGTTGAGCAGCGCCTTGGAGGGATGCACCGCCAATTGGTTGAAATAACGCCCGCCCTCAGGGCCGGCCAGCCGATTGAGATCATAGGAGGGCGAGCTGTACATCGTCACGATCCCGCCGGTGCGCACATCGACGACGACGGCCGCCCCCTTGCGATCGCCGAAGAGATCGCGCGCCAGCTCCTGCATGTCGCGATCGAGGGTCAGCTTCACGCTCTGCCCCGGAACCGCCGCTCGGCGTTCCAGTTCGTCGGAGATGCCGGCATAGTCGACCTCGCGACCGCGGGCATTGACGATGCGCTCCTCATACCCGTCGGTTCCGCGCAGCACCAGATCCCATCGCTCCTCGATCCCCCGCACGCCGACCACATCGCCCAGACGATAGCGTCCCGGATAGGTCTCCTGATACTGCTTCAGCCGCTTCTGATCGATCTCGCGCGTATAGCCCAACACGTGCGTAGCGATGTTGGCCTCGGGATAGGTGCGCTGATAGGTGACATCCACCTCGACGCCGCGCAGTTCAAAGGTATCGTCCGGCTGCGGCCATGGATTCTTTCGGGATCGAATGAGCCCCACGTCCCCGAGCGAGACATCCGCCTTCACGACCAGCGGTCGATAGCGCGGCTGCGTATGCCGCTTTGCCCAGATGGCTTCGAGCTCTTCGAGCGGAATGAGCAGGAGCTTGTGCAGGGATTCGAGCGTCTTTTTCGGCTCGACGACATACTGCGGAATGATCGTGATGTTGAAGGCAGGCCGGTTGTCGACCATCACCTGGCCACGCCGATCGAAGATCATGCCGCGCACGGCGGGAATGCGCATCGCCTTGATGCTGTTTTCGGTGGAGAAGAAGTGATAGAACTCGCCGCGAATGACCTGCAGATAATAGAGGCGCGCCATGACCACCAGCAGCAGCACAAGCACCGCCACATAGGCATACTTAAACCGATGCTCGATATCGAGCGTGTATTCGTGTGTAAGCCGCATAATCCTCGTAAACTCGTGAGATGGTGAGATCGCTCAATAGCGTGATAGCTCTGAACAATAATTTAGGTTTCCGATCGTGCTTTTTAGCCATCTCACCATCCAGCCATCTCGCGATCTCACGAGTTATTTCAGCACCAACCCCTTCGGGCGCGTCAGTCGCTCCCAGGAGAGATCCCCATACCATTTCAGGAACGGCACCATCCCCATGCCGACGACGGCATCGATGAGCGCCTGTGCCGGTGCATGTCGAAGAATGATGTGCGACGTGGCTATCGAACCCGTCGTGGCCGCCAGCGACACCGATGCAATCAGCTGCTGCACCAGGCTGATGATCGCCACCCAGAAGAGCAAGCCCACGCCACCTTGAAAGGAGATCTTGGCGATGACCAAGCGGATGCCGCCGTAGACAAGCAGATAGGCCAGCACCGTCATGCCGAACGGCGTCCCCGATGCCACGTCGAAGAGAAACCCATAGAAGACGAGCACCGGAACAGCTCGCCGCCATTCCTGATTGAACGCCAGCGCCGCCACCGCCACGATGAGCAGATCGAAGCGCAGCATCTGCGTCGGCCATCCCGAGAGCACCGTGCTCTCCAGGACGAGCGCAAAAAGACCATAGACCGCCATGAGTAGAAAAAACCGCATAGGGAACTATTCCCTCGACGTGGATGTGTCCGTCGACATCTCGGAGCCGGGCAGATCGGCATCCGCTTCCCCGGGAAGGGGCATATCGCTGGCGATCACCAACACTTCCTGCAACTCCGCCATATTCTCGAAGGGAACGACCGTCGCCTCAGTGAAAACGCCATAGCGCGATGTGCTCACCTCGCTGACGGTCCCCACCGGGATGCCCGGCGGAAAGACGCGATCGAGTCCGGAGGTCACCACCACATCCCCGTCGCGAATATCGCTGACCCGGCGCAGGTATTCCAAGCGCGCGAGATAGAACCCGTGCTTGAATTCCGTGCGCAAAAGCGCCCCAACGATGAGACCTCGTGCACGCGAACGCTGCACCATCGCATCGACAGCGCTGTTCGGATCGACGATGAGCAACACCCGCGACGTGCGTGCCGCAACCTCGCCGACGCGTCCGACCAACCCGCGCGGACCGACCACCGGCATGAGCGGCTCGATCCCGTCGCGCGCACCGCGAGAAATCATGATGCTCTTGAACTCCGCACGCGGATCGTTGGCGATCACGCGCGCGACAATCGTGCGTTGGGGAATCGTCTCTTGAAAGGCGAGCAGCGCGCGGAGGCGATCGTTCTCCTGGCGCACCTCGTTCAAACGCACCACCTCTCCCTGAAGCTCTGCAACCGTTCGCCCCAAACGCTCGCTTTCACGCTGCGCTCCCATCAGCGCCACATAGTGACGCCATGCCCCATGGGCGGTGTCGGACATGCCGGTGACAATTCGCTGCGGTGGGGTGAGCAGATTCCAGAAGACCTCGACATACCAGGGCGCGCGGCGCGCCGTCTCCGCGGTGAGCGAAAAGAACACGAGCGCCAAGAGCAGCGGAATCAGGAAGGGAAGCAGATGTCGTTTTCGGGAGAGAAAGGCCATTCGAATGTCACTATATCCGTATCAAGCGATCTCGCCATCGAGCCATCTCACGATTCAGCGATCTCACTAATTCACCGTCACCCCTTTGAAGACCTCGATCTGGTCGAGCGCCTTACCGGATCCGAGCACGACGCAGCTCAAGGGATCGTCGGCGACGGCAACGGGAAGTCCGGTCTCTTCCTGCAGAAGAATATCGAGATTGCGCAAGAGCGCCCCGCCACCGGTGAGGATGATCCCGCGGTCGACGATGTCGGCCGAGAGTTCCGGCGGCGTGCGCTCGAGCGTGATCTTGACCGCCTCGACGATAGCGTTGACCGGCTCGACGATCGCCTCGCGCACCTCTTCGGAGTTGATCTCCAACGTCTTCGGAACGCCGGCCACCAGATCGCGCCCCTTGATCTCCATGGAGCGGATCTCGCCGTCGGGATAGGCCGTGCCGATCGCAATCTTGACCGCCTCGGCCGTGCGTTCGCCGATGAGCATGTTGTACTTGCGCTTGAGGTAATGGATGATCGCCTCGTCCATCTTGTCGCCCGCGATGCGAATCGACTTGGAGAAGACGATGCCGCCGAGCGAAATGACCGCCACCTCGGTGGTGCCGCCACCGATGTCGACGACCATGCTGCCCGAGGGCTCGGTGATGGGCATGCCCGCGCCGATGGCTGCGGCCATCGGCTCTTCGATGAGATAGACCTCGCGTGCACCGGCGGATTCGGCCGACTCGCGCACCGCGCGTTTTTCGACTTCGGTGACACCGAAAGGAATGCAGACGATGATGCGCGGACGAATGAGCGTCTTGCGATTGTGCGCCTTGCGAATGAAGTAGCGCAGCATCGCCTCGGTCACTTCGAAATCAGCGATGACACCGTCCTTCATCGGGCGAATCGCTTCGATCGTGCCCGCCGTGCGGCCGAGCATCTCCTTGGCCTCTTTGCCCACCGCCAACACACGCTTCACGCCACGATTGTCCCGCTGCACGGCCACCACCGATGGCTCGGCGGCAACGATCCCGCGCCCCTTCACATAGACGAGCGTGTTTGCAGTTCCCAGATCAATGGCCAGATCGTTTGAAAACCATCCCAATATCGGGTCCAAGAGCATATGCAGATCCTCTTAAAGAGCGCCAGTCAAGCGAGACAAGCCAGTCAGGTGGAAGGGAAAAACGTTTTGCCATCCTTTGCTTTCCCTGACTGGCCTGACTGGCCTGACTCGCCTGACTGGCTTGACTGGCCTGACTAGCCTGTCTCGCCATCATTAAAGTGTCGCTCGTCTAACAAAGCACCCCCCAAAGATCAACAATATTGTTGATTTCAAACACTTTCTCGGCTAGGTTCCCGCGCCATGCTCGATATCATGCGAAAACATGCACAGTCCTGGGGCATCAAAGTCATGCTCGGGGCGATCATCGTCACCTTTGCCCTCTTCTTCGGCTACAGCAGGTTCGATCGAGGCAGCCGTGGCGGACAGGGGGAGCCCGTCCTTGAGGTCAACGGACAGCCGATCTCGGCCTCGCTGTTCGACTACTTCTATACGAACACCTATGAGCGCTACCGCACCGCTTTCCAGGGGCAGCAGGCCCAGGAGTTTCTGCCGCAGCTGGTGCGCACAACGACCGCCCGGCAGATGATAGGCCGCGAAGTCGGGCTGCAGCAAGCCGATCAGCTCGGCATCGTCATCCCCGACCAGGAGGTCGCCGCGGCGATCAAACGTGCCATGACGGCGCAGTCGGGCGAGGCGTTCGACGACCATGCCTACCGCACCCGCTTCCTCCCCTATTTCAAGGGTCGCTTCGGCCTGAGCTATGAGGATCTCGTCCGTCAGGACCTGCAGCTCGATGCCTATGAAATGATCTTCGCGGGGGTGGACAACACGTCGCCGCTGGGAACCGATCCCGCTGCAACCGGCGACCGTGCGCGCTGGACCTTCGAGGTGGTCACGATCGACCCGGCCCTCCTGCTGGAGAAGAAGACCATCGCCCAGGAGGGAGAAGCCGAGGCGATCGCCGCGGGGCTTTCCGCCCTGCCGCCGAAGAAGTGGGCGGGCTGGCTCAAGGAACACGGCCTGGAAGCAAAGAAGGTGGGACCGATCCGCATCGCCGAGCGCGAACGCGTTATGGACGGCGGCACCATCGAGGATTGGACCGCGATCTTCACCCTCTCCGATAAAAAACCTGTCGTCGCGAAACCGATCAAACGCGGAGGCGTTCTCACCGTCGTACGTCTGGTGGAACAAGCCACGGACGACGGCGCCGCTGCGAGCACACCGCCCGAGAGCAGCTTCTACCAATCCTGGATGTCACGCCTTGCTGCGAACGCGAAGATCAAGAGCTACCTGGAAGAAAAAGAATAAATACGAAGGACGAGGGAGGATCGATACCTCCGGCATCTCGGACGAAAGAGCGTTTACGTCCTTCGTCCTAGCGAGCAACATTCGCGGACGTCCATCGTCCTTCGAGGGGTTAAGGGCCGTTTCTTCATGATCGCTACACCGAACCCATCGGAAGGATCGCCGTACATCCAGGCCCTCATCGCGGCCGGCGCCGATCTCTATGAAGTGGGCGGCCCGGTGCGCGATCGACTCATGGGCCGCACCTCGAAGGATCGCGACCTGCTCTGTCGAAAGCTCTCCCCCGAAACGATCGTAAAGACCCTGCGCCCATTCGGAAAGGTGGCGACCGTCGGAAAATCCTTCGGCGTCATCAAGTTCACGCCGCGCCACGAACCGGCGTTTGAAATCGACATCGCGCTCCCGCGCCGCGAGCATTCCACGGGGGTCGGCCACCGCGACTTCGATGTGTGCTTCGATCCCGAGCTCAGTGTCGAAGAGGATCTCGGCAGACGCGACTTCACGATCAATGCGATGGCGCTACGCCTCGCCGACGGCACGATCATCGATCCGCACGGTGGCCGCAAAGATCTCGCCGACGGCGTGCTCCGCCAGGTCTTCGACCGCGCCTTCGAAGAGGATCCCCTGCGGCTGGTGCGCGCCATCCAGTTTACAGCACGCTTTGGCCTCACGATCGAAGCATCGACGTGGGAGGCCATGCAACGACATGCCCCGCTCATCGGCACGGTATCGAGCGAACGCATCAGCATGGAACTGACCAAACTCATGCAGGCACCGAAACCCTCGGTCGGCTTTACCCTCATGCGCGACTGCGGTTTGCTCGAAGGAATCCTCCCGGAGCTTTCCGCACTCGTCGGCATTGAGCAGGACAAACAGCCGGGCGACGACGTCTTCGCCCACACCATGCGCGTCCTGGACGCCGCGCGATCCGACGAGGCGATCGAGGGGCGCGGCAATCTGGAACTGGTCTTCGCCGCACTCCTCCACGACATCGGCAAGAAGCGCACCGCGCGCTACCACGCCCCCTCCAAACGCGTCGTCTTCTTCGGGCACCAAATCGTTTCGCAACGCCTGGCACGTCGCTGGATGGAGCGGATGAAACTCACCAGCAGCGGCATCGACACCAAAGAAATTCTGACCCTCATCGAACATCACATGTTCGAGACCAAGGCCCACTACACTGACCGCGCCATCCGCCGTTTCGTCGCCAAGATCGGACCGGAGCGCATCGAAAAACTCATCGACCTGCGGATCGCCGACAACCGCGGCGGAAAGCACCCGAATGGCATCAAGGGCGTGCTGCGCCTGCGCCGCCGCATTCGCGAGGAGATGGCGAAGAAACCCCCGTTCGGGCCGAAGGATCTGGCCGTGAACGGCAGCGACTTGATGGAGCTGGGGCTCGCCGAGGGTCCGGCCATCGGGATCGTGCTCCATGCCCTCGTCGAATGCGTCCTGGACGAGCCCGAGCGCAACACGCGGGATGAACTCCTTGCACTGGCCCGCCAATTGAGCGAAACTCCCGAAGTTCACCGCGCCATCGCCTCACGACCAGCGCGGGGAAAGACCACGGGGGAGACGCCCGCTCATGCCGAAACCGCCGAATCCCAAGAAAGCCGAACGCCACGTCCGCAAAGCTGATGCGCTCCTGGAAAAGGGAAAGCTGGAAAAAGCCCTCAAGCACTATCGCAAGGCGCTGGCCGCCGATCCCGATCATCCGGACATTTACGACAAGTTGCTGGCCGTGCAGGACAAGCTCCCCGGCGATTGGGAGATGGCCGACTTTGCCGAATCGATGAGCTGGGTCATGGACAAACAGGAGCGCGAACACCCGCCCATCCGTCAGATACACGCCCGCCTCTCCCCGGAGTGGAAACAAGCGGCAGAGCAGATCACCCGCATCATGATCATCGAAGACGACGCGGCGCGCGGCGCGCTCATCGAAGAACTCGTCGCCATGGGCGAGATCGCCACACGCGCGGCGATCGGCTTGATGCTCGACTTCAAGAAAGCATCGACGGAGAACATCGATCAGGAGCCAAACGATGAAGGATAAAACGAAGATCATCGGACTGACCGGAAATATCGGCACGGGGAAATCGACCGTCGCCTGGATGTTTCAAGAGCGAGGCATTCCCATCCTCGATGCCGACGAAATCGCGCATGACGTCATTGCCCCAAAGACACGGGCGTGGAAGGCGATCTTCGAGCGCTACGGCAAGACCGTCCTGCTCGCGGATGAGATCATCGACCGCAAGGCGCTGGCGCAGGTCGTCTTTCAGGACCCGGATGAGCGCCGCTTCATCGAGTCGGTCATCCATCCGCACGTGCGCGAGGAGATCGAACATCGCGTGGCCAAGGTCGCCAAGGCCGAGCTCCCGCTGGTGATCGTCGAAGTCCCGCTGCTCTATGAGGCCGGTTGGAAGGAGATGTTCGACGCGATCATCGTCGTGCGCTGCGATGAAGAGGAGGAGATTCGACGCTGCAAAGAGAAGTTCGGCTTCGATCGCGAGGAGACGCTCCTGCGTCTGGGTGCCCAGCTGCCGCTGGAGCGCAAGGTCGAATCCGCCGACGCCGTCATCGACAACGACGGCGAGCTCTCCGAGACGAAGGTCCAGGTCGAGCGACTCTTCCGCGAGATGGAAAAAGGCACGTTTCCGAAGAAGCCGTAATTCGTGACTCGTGACTCGTAAAAAACGGCCCCGGGGGAGCGATCCCTCGGGGCCGTTCGGTTCTGATAGCGTCGTCGCGTTCAGTGATACAGGGGGGAATCCGACGCCATCTCTCCCTGGAGCAGAAAGTCCCCCGCCCCATTGCTCGGGTCCATGACGCGACCCATGAGTAGCGGCGTCCCGACAAAGCGATCCCAGATCATAAAGAGAAAGGGACGCGCCGCTGAAACGCGCTGCACCGATCGCGAAACGCGAAACTTCTTCTTCGGCGCAGAAATCGACACTCCCTCTTCCCGATCAACGCGCAGGGCGACCTTCTGCATCGCCCGCCCGAGATGGATCCCACCGGAATCGAAACCGCTGAATTCGGCTCTCGCATCAAAGGCCTGCTCCATCCCCATCGCCCGGAGCGCCCCTTCAAGATTCCAGGTCGCCTGAAGATCGAGATGCGGAAAGGAAACTTCCACCTCGCGCGATTCCATCCGCTCCAGCCACCGGCCGATCAGGTCGGGCGAGAGGTTTTGTTCGAGCGCACTGATCGGCGTTCGGCCTTCGGGGATCATCGCGATCAGCTGCGTCCGATCGTCGCGATACGGCAACCCGAGAACGGACACTCCGTATTCGATGTCGTGAAAGAAGGAACAACGCCCCGTCGCATTCATGAACCTCACATACGGCGAGACCCCATCGGCGCGTCGAAATCCGCGTGGAGCATTTCGACTGGGAGCAAACGGCATTGCCAGCGCCCCCTGAAACGAAAGGGCATTGATAAGGATGAGCTGCCCCACCTCGACGATATCCCGCGGAGAAACGATATGGGAAATAGCACCATCGGTCCGCTCGTGAACCCATCGATCGATGTATTGGACGGCCTGTTCGAAGGGTTCAAACGCAGCTCCCCTGACCGATGTGCCAAAGCGTTCGAAGAGGCGCTCGTATGTCGCTTGCCCGACCAAAACGCGGAAATCCCGCCACAGACCGTTGGCCGATCGAACGGTGATCCCTTCGCGCGTTTTTTCGAGCGCCCGCCGCTGACGGACGAAATGCTCGCGCGCCTGTTCCACGGACGCGTTCCACCCGAGCGCCTGTTGGACCTCCACCTGCGTCGCCCCGACGGCGAGTTCCTCGGTCAGGGCGAGCGTCTCCGCCGCGGCCTGCGGCGAAAAAAGGATATTGCCGTTTGTGGACAGCGGATCCTCAACAAACTGCGCGTAGAGGCCACAGGCAAGATTCAACGAGGGATTGGTCGTCATCGGTGTGAGCGTCATCGGATGGATCTCCTGCCGTTAGTTGCGTTCCCCCCCTTATCGCATCCGAACGATATTTGTTGCGTGAAATTCTTCCTTCCCTCGAATACGACTTGTTCGACGTCCGCTTAAAGATGTCACATCCCTGCCCGCTCTACACGACGGCCCCGGGGGGGACATCCCTCGGGGCCGTTGGAGATCACAACATGGTTTCCCGATGAGCGAAACCAATACGCCATGGAGCCGAGCTTGGCTCGATGGTGAGGAGCCGCGGCTCCACCCGATTGCAGCGCTATGCTCCCTCTCCGTCCTTGTCGCTGAACGAGGGGGAAGAGACCTTTTCCACTCCACCGAAAGGAATACCCAAGGCACGGGATCGATAGACATGATCGTGCGTCATCTGTGCCAAACGGATGATGCGTGCGGTCGTCGCCGTCGCCGCTTCTCCCTCCTGCCTCAGCCAGTCGCGCGCGCCGAGGAGGAAAGCGGCCGCGCGATCGCGCTGCATCGCCCGAAAGGCCTCGTTTCTCCCCTCGCCGATCTGCGGCATCATCGTCAGCGCGATGAGTTCGGAAAAGGGCTCGCCAACGGATGCCCTCATCTCAAAATCAGGCGTCTGCTCATACCGATGTCTGAGACCGAACCAGAAGGGCATCGTCGGATCGACCGTCCATGAACCCGCCTCGGCAAACGGCGTGGGGGAACCATCCTCCTCATCCAACGCAATCAACGAAAGCTCTTCAGGATGCCCCATCGTCGGCAGGCTCATAAATCCCATCCGCCATCGCAGCAGGCTGTTCCAGTCTGCCCGTGTCACGAAGATGCGGGAGGCAAGTCCTCCGGCGAGAAAAACGCCTGCGGTCGCTTCCTCGATCGTCCGTGGCGCATCTCTCGTGATGAGATCGCCCAGCGAAATCGTGCTGCGCGCCCCCACCGACTGATGGGCGACCGTGATGCCCCGGTTCATCCACGGGATCATCCCTTCGATATCGTCGGACTCGCCGACCCACCGCCCCTGCGGGGCGCCCAGACGAGACAATCCCGTCCGCGCGTCGTCATAGATCGTTCTTCCGCTCTCCCGTTCATGCCGCCCGAAAAGCTCGAAGCTCTTGTCGAGCCTTCGAACGACATCCTCTCCCCATGCCTTGGGAGGCCCCTCGGAAATCCTTCGCATCGCTGTTTGAACGAGTATCGGGTTTTTGGTTGACGGAAAATCTACATCTGCAGGAGGAAATTCACTCTCTAAGGCCATATTGATGCCGAGAAAGACGGCACCCTCCTCCGTGAGGGCTGTCTGCGCCCCTTCGCGAATGAGCTCATATTCTGTCGCCAAGAGAAGAGATGGAGCAAAGGCAGCAGCAATCGGTTCCATGATGGAGATCGACATAACGCCCTCCACTTGTCGTCGTATAACACTTTCTATCGAGAGGCAAGCCCCATCGTCAAGGCACTCGGGACGACCTCGAGAAAAACCGGTAACCGGTGATACCGCCCGTTCTCCGCCGCCATCCACGCACAAAAAACCCCCGCGGTTGCCCGCGGGGGTTGTTGAAACATCTACGAAGCTGGATCCCCGATTCAAACACTCGGGGATGACAGTCGTTGTTAGCCCTCTTCCACCTCGTTCTCGTGGCCGATGGCATCCTTGCGCGAGAGACGGATCTTCTTGGTCGCCGGATCGATCTCTAAGACCTTCACGACCAACTCGTCGCCCATCTTGAGGACGTCGGAGACCTGCTTGATGCGCTCCTCGGCGATCTGCGAGATATGCAGCAGACCGTCGACCTTCGGGAAGATCTCCACGAAGGCACCGAAATCGGCGATGCGCACCACGCGCCCCATGTAATATTTTCCCGCCTCAGGGCTTGCCGTGCAGCGCTTGACCATGCGAATCGCTTCGTCGCCGGAGGCCTGATCGGTGGCACCGATGACGACCGAACCATCGTCGTTGATATCGACGCTGGCACCGGTGGCCTCGATGATCTTGCGCACGTTCTTTCCGCCCGGGCCGATGAGATCGCCGATCCGATCGACCGGAATGTTGAGGACCGTGAGCTTGGGCGCATACGGCGACATCTCCGCGCGGGGCTCTTTGATCGTCTTGGCCATCTCGTCCAGGATGTGCAAACGGGCGTCACGTGCCTGGGCCAACGCCTTGGTGAGCACGTCGCGATCGATGCCGCTGATCTTGATGTCCATCTGGAGCGCGGTCACGCCTTCGCGCGTTCCGGTCACCTTGAAGTCCATGTCGCCCAGGTGATCTTCATCGCCCAGGATATCGGTCAGCACCGCCATATTGCCCTTCTCACTGATGAGTCCCATGGCGACCCCTGCCACCGGAGCAGTGATGGGAACGCCGCTGTCCATGAGCGCAAGCGTCGCGCCGCAGACGGTGGCCATCGATGAGGAACCGTTTGATTCGAGCACCTCGGAGACGACGCGGATGGTATACGGAAAGTCACCCTCGTCCGGAAGAACGCGCCGGATCGAGCGTTCGGCCAATGCGCCGTGCCCGATCTCGCGGCGGGAAGCACCGCGCAGGAACTTCACCTCGCCCACGCAGAAGGGCGGGAAATTGTAATGCAGCATAAACTTCTTGTAGTAGTCGGCGGTGTTGTTCTCGATGAGCTGCTGATCCCGCTTCGTTCCCAGCGTCACGGTGGCCAGCGCCTGCGTCTCGCCGCGCGTAAAGACCGCTGAACCGTGTGCACGCGGAAGCATCTTCACCTCGGTCTCGATCGGGCGCACATCGGTCAGTCCACGACCATCGATGCGCTTGCCATCGCTCACGATCATGTTGCGCACATAGCGTTTTTTGCAATCGCCGAAGATCGCCTTCACGGCTGTGGCCATATCGGTCTGGTCATCCTCGGGCACGATCTCAGCCACAACCGCGCTCTTCAGCTCGTCGAGGGCCGCATAGCGCTCCATCTTCGTCGGAATCGTAACGGCCTTGGCCAGGCGATCGCCGAGCGTGGCTTCAACCTTCTTCTCCAGATCGGAGAAATCGGGCAGGACCGGATCGGCCCACTTCTCTTTTCCCGCCTTCTTCTGCAACTCAAGCTGGGCATCGATGATCGGCTGCATCCCCTCGTGGGCGAACATGAGGGCCTCGACCATATCCTCTTCCGAGACCATCTGCGAACCGCCCTCGACCATGACGATGGCATCGCGCGAACCCGCGACGATCATGTCGATATCGCTCGCGTCGCGCTGCTCTTCCGTCGGGTTGATGAGGAATTTCCCATCGACACGACCGACGCGCACGCTGGCGATCGGGCCCTGGAACGGATAGGGCGAAATGGTCAGCGCCGCTGATGCGCCGATCATGCCGAGCGTATCCGGATCGTGATCGTTTTCGCTCGAGAGGACCGTGGCGATGAGCTGCGTCTCGTTGAAATAGCCGTCGGGAAAGAGCGGACGGATCGGACGATCGATCATGCGGGAGGCCAAAATTTCTCGCTCGGTCTGGCGCCCTTCGCGCTTGAAAAAACCGCCCGGGATCTTTCCCGCGGCGTAGGTCTTCTCGATGTAATCGCAGGTCAGCGGCAGAAACGAGCGGTTGAGCGACACCTCTGCGCGCGCCGTTGCGGTGACGAGCACGACCGAATCGCCGTAGCGCACCACGACCGACCCGCCGGCCTGTTTGGCGATGTGACCCGTTTCCAGGGTCATCGTGCGACCGCCGACTTGAACTTCTACTGTTTGGGACATATGCGTCCTCCTCTGTGCACAGCGCATACACACGCGCAGCGAGACCCAAAGGGCTCCATGCTGTCGGGTGAATGGCTCCGCTCTTGTACAAGGGAAATGGTGGGTACGGCGGTCGTCTCACGGATGGGATGAACTGATAACTTACCCGAACGCTCGATACACACGAGCGCACGAATAAATTATCAGCTCCGCATCCTCCGAACTCGCCTTCCGGGAACTATTTCCGGATACCCAGTTCCCCGATGATCGTCTTGTAGCCCGCGACGTTGTGCTTCTTCATATAGTCGAGGAGCTTGCGCCGACGGCTCACCATCTTGAGCAGGCCGCGACGGCTGTGATGATCCTTCTTATGCGTCTTGAAGTGATCGGTGAGCGTGGTGATACGCTCGGTCAGCAACGCAATCTGGACCTCGGCCGAGCCGGTATCGCCCTCATGCGTCTGAAATTTGTTGATGAGTTCGGTCTTCTTCACGAGTGCCAACGACATGATGTTCCATCCTTTCGAGCGGTTTACCCCGCCCACGTGCTGTCGGCGCAGACCCCTTCCGGGCTTTCCGAAAGATCCACCCCGCAGTGAGGGGCCGTGACTATCACACCCCCATTCGGACTGTAAAGGGTTATTTTTCAAATGGAATTGGGAAAATCGACTCCCACCCCGAACGAAAACGCAAGAACGATTTCATCCTAACTACTTGCAATACAATGACTTATTCCACACTCATTTGGGCGGGGACGACTGACACCCCGCGAGCTCTCGCTCATGTTCAGCAAAAGCTCTGTCGTACTCAACATTCACAGAAAACGGCTGTGTCATAGTCCCCTCGGGCGGAACGCTGACCACAACATTTGGCGCAAAGCGTTCTTCTCCATGCTCATCCGAGCGAAACCCATAGTAATGCGCGATCGGGAAATAGGGAAGAACATCGATGAATCCTATATTCACTCCACCGATTGTCTCTTCATAAAGGCCGAAAAGCGCAAAAGGAGTACAGGGATCAAGTGCGGGGAGGGAAGAACGCTTGGACGCATATCGCCACGATTCCAGCTGCTGTGGCGCCGCCCAATTTCCGAGATCGGAACCAGAATCAACCATAAGACCGCGATAGCGATGTGTAATGTTCGGAATTTTTAATGGATGATGAAGCCGTCCATAACGATCAAGATTCTCCTCAAGGAGAATCTGAACATGGGCAAACGTGTTTCGAATGGCCCGCGGATAGAAGGCCTGCTCGGGCCTCACCCCCCCATCGAAATAAGCGACGTAACGACGACATGAACCGTAGGGATGGAATTGATCTGTAAAATCGCCACAACCCCCATAGGAGGCAACGCCAGCCAACAGAATATCCTCGATCATCGACCCCTCGCGAAAAACATCGACGAGGCCCGAGCGATCCCCGACTTGTTGACTCACTCCATCCAACGAACGCGCACCTGATTGGCTGACGGCCAGGAAAGTTTCCTCCGTGGCAACAGCCATGCCCTCCACAAAGAGTCCGATACCGGAAACCGTCACCAATGCCTGATAGGGATAATCCGGACTGGGAATAAGTGCGGGTCCATCTAAGAAAGGCTGCCTCATTAACACTGGTCCGATGCGATCAAGAAAAGCATGCGCAAACTCATGGACAAGCGTCGCAGCCCACTGTTCCGGACCACCATAGGCGAAAAAAATCGGTGAGAGCAACAGCGTCGAATGGCTTCCCGGCTCACTTGACCCTCTATATCCTGCAAGCGTAGCGGAATTGCCGAATTCGACGAGTTGGGCCCCGTTGAGCAGACGAGCGACGGCATTGGCCATCCGTTCGACTTCCTCCGATACATTATCTTCCCGCACGACAAAGGCATCATCCAAGACGGTCACCTGTGCAAGAGCGTGAAAGAAAAGGCACAGGTCGTCCAAAAAAACCTGTTGGTCCTGCGTCCCCCATGTCGTCGGGAGAGCACTTGAGGCCAAAGCGGCCACGCGCGTCATCCATGACACCGCCCGCTGCATGTTCTTCCAAAGACGAGAATCGCTGCTCACGAGTATGGTTACCTCTGACTTGTCGTCCACCTTGCTCGCTGCCGATGCCACTGTCGGCACAACGAGGCCCAGATCTGGTCTGGTCGACTCCTCCAGGACCTCCTGATCGCTCGGCCCATCGGAGAGGACGATCTCCTGGGACTTGCGCCGCAACAGTTCGAAAAAGGCTGGTGCAATATTGCGCAACGCCGCAACAGAATCCTCATCGCCGAGAAAAGAGAGCTGCTGGAAAACCGATTCGGGCATTGATTTCGAAGCGGCGAAAACGCGTTCGCGAACACGATTCGCAAACAGTTCCGAAAGTGATCCATCCTCTGCAAAGGGACCGTCCGGCGCGCGCTGCAAGAGCATGCCGAGCCCGCTCCAGAGAAAATAGGCCGATACGCGTGCGGTCGTCTCGTCGTCTGCACGCAGCTTCTCCGCCATGCGCTGCTGGGCGGGAAGGAGCGCCGCCCCCTTGCGCGCAGGGAGTGCCAACGCCGCGACCGTCATCGCAAAGACCGCATCGGTCTCCGCATCGAGATACGCACCCACGTCGTGCAGCACGCCGCTCCCGTATTCGCGGCGATAGAGCTGGCGTATGATGGCGCCCGTCTGATCGTCCGACTCGAGGGCGAGCCCCGGAAGCGCCTGCGCATCCTCGACCGTGAGGGCCAGCGCCCCGGTCGAGAATTTTCCGGTCACCGCTTTGACCCGCGCGATGAGCGCCTCGGGCATCCCGTCGAGCGCCGGCGGCAAGGCCGATTGCGCCAGTGCTGCCGCGATATCGCCGCTTGCCGCCCGTGCTGCCTGCACCTCGGGCTGCGCATTGATCCAGGCCTCGATCGCCGCGCGCTGGCGCGTATCAGAGAGCTCCGTACCGGAGAGTTTTTCGCGTAGCGCCGCGAGCGAGCTGGTCAGTCCGACGGGAACATCGACCGAAACGTTCGGCTGCGTGCGTACGGTGGGAATCGAGCGCCGAACCACCTGCGCGGCGTGTGCGTGATACGCACACGCAGAGCAAACCAGAATGACTCCCACCATGCATCTCGCACAACGCATTCCAAACCTCACTTCCGCTCAATCTGCATATTGCTGCGATGTCCCTCGATGACCCGCGGCCCCACCTTGCCGCCCGATTCGATGAGCTCGCGCTGCTGCTCCGGCGTCATCGGCGCCACCACGCCCGTATCGTCATCGTCGTCCTCGTCAACCGTGTCGATGTCCCCCTTGTCGCCGAGCGTTCCGCCGATGCGGTTCATCGCCGGGCGGGTATCGTAGGTCTCCTCGACGTCCTCGATCGGATCGCCAAAGCGACCGCCGGAGATCGTCTGAAGAAACCACCCCACGCCGTTTCCGACCTGCATCCGCCACCACATGATATCGGCGGGCGTGAGACTCCCATCGGCCGATTCATCCTCCGCATAGGGATTGGGGAGCGCCTCGCTGTCATCATCGTCGTCGTCATCGTCGTCGCCTGTTGCGGTGGTGGTATCGTCATCATCATCGTCATCGTCGCCCGTCGTGGCGTCATCATCATCGCCCGTCGTAGCGTCATCATCGTCGCTGGACTGCCCCTCATCCAAGTTAGAAGCCACCGGCCCGCTAAAGGCATCGGCGATAGCATTTCGTTCATCATCCGCATCCATGCGTTCCCCGTCGACGTAAGCAGCCGATTCATCTCCGATGATCACCTCAGTCGTGGTCTGCCCTTCGTTGTTCCATTCTTCCCCCGTCTCCACCACTCCTTCGGACGCCCCTCTCCTTGTCGAATCGATTTTGTTCTCCGTCTCCTGGGCCAGATCGGATCCCTGACCCGCGCCACGCTGCCCTTGTTCGATGCCATTTGAAACGTTCGTCTCTTGGCCGCTCGTATCGACCATGTCATCACCCGGAGAATAGTTGTTCATCCAATCAGCAGCCGTCTTTCCATCCGGGCCGGTCCCATCGTTACGACCGGATGGAGCATCGGTATCTCCTGGGATCATCTTTCCTTCGTTATTGACGTTGCCCGGAACGGTATCATTGGTATCATCTCCGGAAAAATGATCATCGATGCCATGGCCAGGGATCTCCACATCGTTGTCCACGATTCCATTGTGCGATCCGCCGATTTCATTCCCCCCGCCTGGAATATTCTGTCCCGGAATTGTTATGCTGTCGCTCGTCTGGCCCCCGCCCGGAACCGTGCCCGGCATAAACCCCGTGCCCAGGCCAACGCCAACCCTTCTGTCATTTCCGATGTGAAATTTATCGCCGGGAATCAGTCCCTCACCGATACCGGGCGTGTCGCGACCCACGTCGATCGCGTTCTTCTCCTCCGCATCGAGTTCAATCTTCTGTACATCCGCTTCCATCCCCATCTCCGGAGCCTCGACCTCCGGTTCCTGCACTTCCGGTCCCTCGGGTTCGACCTCGCCCTCCGGCAGGCCCGGCACCTCCATGTGATGCAACAGATAGCTCAGATCGATCGGCTTGGTCACCGGCTTCTCATCGCCCTGCGATCCGACGATCAAGCGCACGTCATAGGTCATGTTCTTCGGCGCCACGGCCACGACGACTTGATAGCGCTGATCGGCCAGCACCGGAATGCCTCCATCGTCTGGATCGGGGCAGACGAGCGGCAATCGGCTCGTCTCACCGCTCTCTTCATCGATGAGATCCACATCCACGAGCAGGAGAGAGGAACCGTCCGGCAACGGCTCGCCAATGCGCGTGGCCACCGCATAGGCCGGAACATCCTCGCCCCCGGGCTGATGGAGCCCAGCGGGACAGCCGACGATCGAGGAATCGTCTTTATAGGCATACCCCTGCAAGAGCATATAGAGCGCCGACTCGCCCATCCCCTGATTTGCTTCGTCTGACGCATTCTCGGTTTCGGCCCCGCCCGCCGCCGGGGCGACAGCGGGTGCCCGCTTGATCGACAGACCACCGGCACGTGAGAATTGTGCCTGCGCCGGGGCGGTCAAAACGAAGAGAATGATCAAGACGACCAGAGAAACGACGGACATAGGACAGCGATGGTACCGCATAGGACCTCCTGCATTTCACCCCTCACCATATAGATTTGTCTGCATGCAACGTGCCATAAGCCACGCAGCAAAGAGATCGGAAATATACCGAATAGGGGATGTTTGGGGAGATCCGCACCAATCAGGATGAGAAGGGTCGTCAATAAAATGACATGGAGTGGTGTTTATGACGAAAATCACCCATCGAGCAAAATGAGGGCATCTTTCCAGCACGCGGGTTTTTCCTGGAGCGCATCGAGAGAAACGGCATCTTCGATACGCCATTTTCCGCTCCGAAAGCGTCGGATTTCGGCGGCATGACCACCACAGCCCAATTTTTCGCCGATGTCACGGGCGAGCGAGCGAACGTAGGTGCCGCTGCGGCATTCGACCCGAAGGCGGAGCCGAGGCCACTTCCCCCCGACGATCTCGATCGAATCGATGTGGATAGGGCGTGGCTCCAACCGGGGATCGAACCCCTTGCGAGCGCTCTTATAGGCACGCTTCCCCCCCACCTTGATGGCCGAAAATTGAGGCGGACGCTGGAGGATATTGCCGATGAACTCTTCAAGTTCAACCTTTAAAGTAGATTGCAAGTCATTGGAAACAGACTGTTCTTCGAGCACCTTTCCGGTGTCATCATCCGAGTCGGTGGTGACCCCAAGGCAGAGGTCGAACTCATAGACCTTCTCGATTCCAGCGAGTTCGGCGGCCCGCTTGGTCGCCCCATTGAGGACGAGCGGAAGCACGCCGGTCGCGGCCGGATCGAGGGTGCCCAGGTGTCCCACTTTATTGGCACCAGTCAATCGCTTGACGATCTGAACGACGTCGTGCGACGTGGGGCCTGCGGGCTTATCGATAATGAGAATTCCGTCCATATAAAATTCCAATCTCTAAATCCAAATACAAAATGTCGAATAACTTCTACAACGAAACCGTTGAGCATTGGTCATTTGGATTTGGAATGTGTTTCGACATTTGAGCTTTGGATTTTGGATTTGCCCGTGAGGGCTTTTTCAACCGCGGTTCGTATGGCCTGCTGCATCTGGGCAACAGTCCCCTTCATCCGGCAGCCGGCGGCTCGGGCATGCCCACCGCCTTCGAACTGCTTGGCGATCATCGCCACATCGACGCGATCCTTCGACCGCAGGCTCACCTTCACCCCGCCATCGTCCATCTCGCGGAAGAGCGCGGAGACTTCCACACCCGCGACTGCGCGCGGATAGGTGGCGAACTCGTCCGTCTCATCCATTTTCGCCCCCGCCTGCGTGAGCATCTGCTGGGTCACCGTCATATGGGAGTACTGCCCATCATACTCGAACGCGATGCTCTCGAGCGCCAGACCCAAGAGCTTCATCCGCGCCGGGGTATAGCTCTCCTCCATCTGCCGGGCGGTGGCCCAAGGACTGGCACCGGCGGCGACGAGGCGGCTGGCCAGGGCCAGGACGCGCTCGTTCGTGTTCGAATAGCGGAAGAAACCGGTGTCGACCACGAGCGTGGTGTAGATGCACTCGGCAATCGGAGTATCGAGCTCCATCCCCTCGTGGTCCATGAAGCGCAGGACCACCTCGCCGGTGGAGGCCGCCCCATCGTCGATGAGCGTCACCTCGGCGGGCGTCTGTTCCAGGATGTGGTGATCGATGATGGCCAGCACCCCTTTGCCCGCAAGGGCATCGAACTCGTCGGAGACACGCTTGGGTTGCGCACAGTCGACCATGATCGTCATGTCGAAGGAAGATTTCGGATCAAGACTCTGCTCGATCCGCCCGCATTCCGGCAGATGCGCCACCTGTGTGGGAACACCGTCGCGGTTGTAGAGCACGACCTCTTTTCCCCTGCGCTCGATCGCCAACCCCAGGGCGATGGTCGAACCGATGGCGTCGCCGTCGGGGCTGTAGTGCGAAACGATCAACACGCGTTTCGCCCGTTTCAACTGTTCACTGAAAGAGACATAATCAATCATCGTGCGGCTCCCGTTCGTGAAGGGAATCGATGAGCTCCTCGATGCGTACCACACCGTCAATCTTTTCGTCGTAGAAAAACGTCAGCTCCGGCATAAACTTGAGTGTGATCTCCCGCCCGATGCGGCGCTTGAGAAAACCGGCCGCGCGCATGAGTCCCGCCAGCGCTGCCTCCTGCTGCTCCGGGGTCGAATCGTGGAGATAAAAAGAGATGCGCGCCAGGCGCAGATCCGATGTCATGCGCACGCGCGTGATCCGAGCCCCTTTCACACGCGGGTCGGCAACCTCGGTTGCCACCGCCTGCGCGAGCACCTGCAACATCTCGTGCGCCAGACGCTCGGCACGATTATAGGGAAGATTCCGATTCATAGAAGAACAGTGATTGGTGATCTGTGATTTGTGATTGGTAAAATCCTTCATCACCAATTACGAATCACGGGTTACGTGTCACGTGTCACGGTCGTTAGAGTTTCGCCGCGATCTGATCGATGCGGTAGATATCGAGCGTGTCGCCGGCCTTGATGTCGTTGAAGTTCTCCAAGCCGATGCCGCACTCGTGTCCTTCGGCCACCTCTTTCGCATCCTCCTTGAAGCGCTTGAGCGAAGAGATCTTGCCGTCGAAGATGATAGCCTGGTCGCGCACCAACCGTGCGCGCGCATTGCGCTGAATCTTGCCCGAGGTCACCATGCAGCCCGCGATGGTTCCAATCTTGGACACACTGAACGCCTCGCGCACTTCGGCGATGCCCAGCGAAACTTCCTTCTCTTCGGGGGCGAGCAATCCTTCCATGGCCTTGCGCACTTCGTCGATCATCTCGTAGATGATGCGATAGGTACGCACATCGATCCCCTCGCTCTCGGACGCCCTGCGCGCATTCGCATCGGCCGTCACGTTGAACCCGACCACGATCGCGTTGGAGGCTGAGGCCAGCATCACATCGCTTTCGTTGATGGTTCCCACACCGCCGTGGAGCACCTTGATCCGAACCTGATCGGTGGAGAGCTTCTCCAACGAATCGCGCACCGCTTCGAGCGAACCGTTCACATCGGCCTTGATGATGACCGCCAGTTCGTGCGATTCGCCCGCCTCGAGCTGGCGCGTGAGATCTTCGAGAGAAGCATGCACCGGCCGCATCAGATCCTTCTCGCGCGCCTTCACGCGACGCTGCTCGGCCACGAGCCGTGCCCCGCGATCGTCTTCGACGCCCACCATATCGTCACCGGCTGTGGGCACGCCCGACAACCCCAAAATCTCGACCGGCTTGGACAAACTCGCCTCGCTGATCTGATTCCCCGTGGCATCGAGCATCGCGCGCACTTTGCCCTCGTAGGTACCGCAGACAATATAGTCACCCGTTCGAAGCGTCCCCTCCTGAATCAGGACGGTCGCCACCGGTCCGCGCCCACGGTCGAGCATCGCCTCGATGACCACGCCCTTGGCGCGGATGGTCGGATCCGCCTTGAGTTCGAGCACCTCGGCCTGCAGCAGCACCATATCGAGGAGCGTGTCGATCCCCTCTTTGGTCTTGGCGGAGGTCGGCACGCAGATGATATCGCCGCCCCAATCTTCGGGGACGAGACCGTGTTCGGTCATGGCCTGCTTGACTCGATCGGGCTGAGCATCGGCGATGTCGATCTTGTTGATTGCCACGATGATCGGAACGCCTGCGGCCTTGGCATGGTCGATCGCCTCGACCGTCTGCGGCATGATGCCGTCATCGGCCGCGACGACGAGAATGACGATATCGGTCACCTGGGCGCCGCGCATACGCATGGTCGTGAAAGCCGCGTGCCCTGGGGTATCGATAAAGGTGATCGTTCCCTTCGAATGCGCTACCTCGTAGGCACCGATGTGCTGGGTAATTCCACCAGCCTCGCCACTGACCACGTTGCTTTTGCGAATGACATCCAGAACGGAGGTCTTGCCGTGATCGACGTGCCCCATCACCGTCACCACCGGTGCGCGCGGCGTCAGGTTTTCGACGGAGACATGCGCCTCGGGCTCGATGAGAACATCCTCTTCATTGAATCCGCTCCGTTCGACCGTGTAGCCATATTCCTCAGAGATGAGCGTGGCGGTGTCGCGATCGACCATCTGATTGACGGTCGCCATGATCTCCAGGCCCATCAACTTCTTAATGAGTTCACCCGCCTTGACCCCAAGCGACTGCGAGAGTGAGGCCACGCTGATGCCCTCTTCCATGCGAATGACCTTCTTGATCGCCTTGGGTTCCGTAATGGAGGTCCTCTTGAAATCCTTGCGCAGCGTCTTGCGGCGCCGTCCCGTCGACCCCGGCTGATAGATGCGATCGACGGAAGGAGCACCCTCCACGGCGGGCCCACCCTTGAAGTCGCCCACGAACTGGCGCAGGCCACCCGTGCGCTGGATAGCTTCCATCTCGAGCTCTGCACGACTCTTCCGTCGGCGACTCCGACGCTGCTTATCCCGCCAATCTTCGCGCGGCGCGCCGGGCGCAGCGGGCGTTGAGGGCCGCTGCGCATTCAGATCGATATACCCCACCACGCCGATTTTGCGATCTTCCTCAGAGGGCTTGGCGAGTTTCACCCCGGTGCGCAACAGATCCTCCTGCTCGAGCGAAGCCTCGGTGCGCTCTTCGACTTTCTCTTTTTCCTTCGGCTCAGGAGCAGCCTGCACCTCGCCATCAGCGGCTGCGGTCTGTTCAGAAACGTCGACGGAAGGCTCCTGCGCCACCTGTTCGCCCACTTCCACCTGGGGGACGGCCGCCGTCACCGCTATCTCTGGCGCATCGCTTTCAGCAACCGCCGCCTCCTCCGGCGCCACAACGGCCTCCGCCTTTACCTCCAGAATAGGAGGAGGAGGAGGGGCGACGCGTTTCTTGCGACGACGAATGACGGTCGGCTGAACACGCTTCTCGACGACCTCGACCTTCGGTTCGATGATTTCGCTGCTCATCTTCTCATCCATGCTAACATCCTCTCGCCTACTGTGATTTCCCACCAGACCAAAACCAGACCGCGCCGCTATGAAGCCTCATCGCCCTTTGGCGGGGCGACATCCTCCAGGGTTTCATCCTCAGCCTCGGATCCGTCCACCTTTTCCACCGCTTCCTCGACCGCGTCGCCCTCCGCTATTTCAGCCCCTGCCTCGTCGGCCGCGGCTTTGGCTTCTGCTTCCGCCTCGGCTTCCGCGGCCGCAACAACAGCTTCTTCCGCTGCACGCACGGCCTCTTCCTCACGACGCTTGGCTGCGATCTCCTCTTCCTCTTTGATGATCTCAGCGATGCGCATCTGGGTGTTGATCCCTTCTTCGATCAGACCTTTGGCCTTGGCGTGCAGTTCGGCAATCGTCGCCTCCCCAAGACCGGGGACCTGGCTGAACGCTTCAATGTCGGCGTTCGCGATGTCTTCGAAACAACGGAAGGAATGCGTATAGAGAACCATGGCCATACTGTCGTCGACGCCGAGCGTCTCGGTGAGCACGCGACGCGCGCGCAAGGCCACCTGCTCGATCTTCGTCTCGCTATAGACATCGATGTTCCAGCCGGTGAGCTGGGCCGCGAGGCGCACATTCTGCCCGCGGCGCCCGATCGCGAGCGAGAGCTGATCGTCGGGGACGACCACCTCCATGGCGTGCTCCTTCTCGCGGATGATCACCTTGACGACCTCGGCCGGCGCCAGCGCATTACAGACAAAACGCGCCGGATCGGAATCCCAGGCGACGATATCGATCTTCTCACCGCGCAGCTCGCCCACCACGCTCTGCACGCGCGAGCCCTTCATACCGACGCAAGCGCCGACCGGATCGACATCCGAATCGCGGGAGGTCACCGCAATCTTGGAGCGCACTCCGGCTTCGCGTGCGGCTGCGCGAATCTCGACGATCCCCTCGGCGATTTCGGGAACCTCCATCGCAAAGAGCCCGATCATGAGTCCCAGGTTCTTGCGCGACAAGACCACCGGCGGGCCCTTCCCCTCGCGATCGATCCGGAGGAAAAAACCCTGCAGGCGCTCGCCGGTGCGGTAATTCTCACCCTGAATCTGCTCGCGACGCGGCACCATGGCCTCGGTGCGACCGAGATCGATGATCATGTCGCCCTTTTCGAAGCGGCGTACGATACCGGTGACCAACTCGCCCAAGCGATCCTTGAACTCCTCGAAGATGATATTGCGCTCGGCCTCGCGAATTTTTTGGATGATGACCTGCTTGGCCGTCTGCGCCGCAATGCGCCCGAACACGGAATGATCCATCTTCACGCCGATGCTGTCGCCGGGCTCGGCCTCGGGATCGAGGCGACGCGCCTCATCCAGCGGCAGCTCGAGATTTTCGTTCTCCACAAGCTCGACCGCCGTCTTGAACTGGAAGAGTTCGATCTCGCCGCCCTCTTCATTATATTGAGCCTCCAGATCGCCCAGGTGGCCCCACTTTTTGCGAGCCGCCGAGAGAAAGGCCGTCTCGACCGCCTCGATGAGCATGTCGATGGGAATGCCTTTGTCCTTGCTCACCTGCTCGAGCACGCGTCCCAGATTCTGAAACATCCCGTCCTGTGTTGCCATTGGTTCAATCCTCCATCATTCGTCATGTGTCATTTGTGGATCTACCGCCGTCCGCCCTTCTCCTTCTTTCCTTTATTGAAAATATCTTCTGGCTCGAGGCGCGCCCGTTCTATCATCGCAAACGGCACACGATAGCGCTGGCCATCCACGACGATGATCACATCGTCCCCCTCGAGACCGCCCAAAAGACCGACGAAATTGCGCCGATCCTCAAGCGCTTTTTTCGCCCGGATGGAAGCGCGCTCGCCGAAAAATTCCGTAAAGTCCTCGCGTCGGCGCAACGGACGAAAGATACCAGGCGAGGAGACCTCAAGGTTATAACGCACCGGAACGACATCTTCGACCTCGAGGAGATCCTCGATGCTGCGGCTGGTCTGCTTGCAATCGTCGATGGTCACGCCGCCATTCTTGTCGATAAAGAGTCGCAGCACCCATCGCCCTGATTCGTTGATAAGCTCGCGCTCGATCAGATCATACCCAAGGTTGGCCAGGACCGGCGCCACCAGCACTTCCACCTTTTCCAGTATCTCTTGTGTATCCATCGTCCCAACGTCCAAAAGTCAAAAAAGATGAAAAAAAAAGTGGTCCCGCCGGGCCCACTTCCTCCAACTACCGCTCAACCGTGCAACGCGCGGGACTATATATAAAAGTACCTGAGGTGCAAGGAGTTTTTCGCCATTTTCCACCGAAGGCACTCGCACCGTCAGCACAGGGTGGCTCTGATCGAAAAGATCAGACCAACCCCTCCGAAAAAAAGAATGCCCAAATATTTCAAGGGCTTAATAGCTAACCCCTGCCCCCCGGGCGGAAGAAATCGATAAGGAATAAACGAGAAGACGAGGGTGATGACAAACCCGGCCGTTGTCATCCCCGCGAAAGCGGGGATCTCGACGTGCCGTCACAATCGAGATTCCCCCGCCACACAACCGGCGGGCAGGCGGCCTGCGCGGGAATGACAACCTTTGGTTTTACGGGAATGACAGCACAAGAAGACTTTGTCAGCAGTCTGAGACATGATTAGTTTGACGAATCCTGGGTTTTATCAGCGCCTTGTTCGAATTCCCGAATCGTCATGTCACCAAAGAGAAATCGTCGAACACGCTCATGAATACGCTGATAACAGACGCCCCCGCGCTTCTCCGGGTGTGTCGATCCAGCACCCTCAACCAAGCGTTCAACCAACGTGGAACGCTCTGATATTTCTTCCAGCCGATTGCGCACTCTGTCCGCTGATTTCTTCATCTTCTTCCTCCGCAGAAAACGCTGTAAATACACGACCGAAAAGACAATACTGAACTCCTCTTCCCGTATTTCTCTTAGCATATAGATGTCGCTCAACTCAATGACAAAGCCCTCATGTGAACAACAGCTCATCCAAGCAGAGCGTTGTTCCTGATTCAACATCTCCCCGAATATCTTGTGGCCGATTTCATGAAGGACGATATCAACGTAGTCAAAACATTCGATCTCCGCTCGTGAAAAACCATAAACAATGATCATGCCGTTTCCGGAGCAATATCTGGCCCGTTCGCGCTCTCCTCGTACGGGATCAAACCGACAGCGATCATTCGCTTGAATGGAGGGAAGAACAATATGCTGCATCGATAGGGGAATAGCATCCACGACCTCACGAATGGCTGATTCGGAAAGACGGACAAGCGACTCACGCATCAGATCTCTCCCGGAGTGGGGATATCCAGGAAGGTGAAGTCGAGGAAGTTGTCGTCGGTGTCGGTGCCGCCCATGCGCGAGAGGCTTTGGCCGGAGACGGCCTTCATCGCGGGCGTCCCCTCATGGCAGGGATGGCCGTTCTCAGCGGCATCGATGAGCGGCTCGCCGTAGCCGAGCGCATCGAGGAGCGCGCCGTTCTGATCGAGCAGCTGCACGCAGTCGGGACCGTTCTGCGGATCGAAGGTATCGACGAAATCGGCGTTGGGAACATTCGTCGTCCCCTTGCTCCCCGTGCGCGCATCGGCTATCAGATAGATGCCGTCGGCCGGGATAATGGCATCGTCGGGAAGCGTGATCGTGTCCTTGATGGCGCCGTCCGGACCGTTGATGAGCAGCACCTGAAAACCGGTGATATCGCCACCCGCCTCGCCCACGAGTTCGACGAAGACCTCGCCATCGGTATCGGAACCCGGCACATCGTAGAGCAGCTCGTTGAGGAGAAGCTGCGAAGGACGATTGCGCGCGACGGGCGCCGACCCCTCGCCTTCGGAACCGCCCCCGCTGGCTCCGTCCGATCCGCCGCCGCCGTCCGATTCTGAAGGCGAACCACCGCCCGGAACACCGGCCACCGCGGAGACCGTGAAGACACTCACGAAGGGATCGGGCGCGCCGTCCGGACGCTGACTCAATGGAAGCAGCTCCGTGCTCAGAATGCCCGAGGTGGCGATCACCAGATAGGTCGTGCCCGCAACGAGCGGCGCATCCGATCGAAACTGAACGATCTGCCCCTCGCCCTCGATCATATAGGTGCCCGCGATGCCACCCACATCGCCGTCGACGACATCCTCGATGATCTCATCGATCGCACTCGACTCCCCCTGCGCAACGACGGCGAGCGTGTGCGTCGTGATGCTCGTCGGTTCGACCGGGCGAGAGAACTCCACGGCGATGGCCGCATCGGCGCCTGCGATCTCGCCATCGGAGGGCGCAATCGTCAGCACGCGCGGCTGCTCGCGTTCAAATGCTCCCGGATCGGGCATCGGCAGACCGCCGCAGCCACATACCATGAGCATGGCCAGCACAAGCATCCACCGCATACACCCTCCTTTTTAGTCGCATCCGTTTGATGCAACCGACGCGCCCCGTTCGGACGGCTTCATCTGTGTGGAGAACCACCCGCCGGTCAGCGCATCGAGCGCCGCCCCCGCTTCGCGACAGGCCACCTGTTTGAGGAAGAGCTCGCGGCGCACCGCATTCGATCGCGGCGCGCGCTGCAGCTCTTCTCGCAACAGAACGATCTCGCCGACCAACCGTTTTCGACCGTAGTAGTTCTCGTTGACCTCGGCCAAGAGCGACTGGCGCTGGCGGGCCAGGTGCCGCGCCTCCGTTGAGACGCGCAGCATGTTCTGATTGAAGACCACATCGCCGAGCGACCAGATCGCCTTCACGCCGATGTTGTTGTCGCAGTGATAGTCCTGGGTATAGGCGTTGTCGTCGGGACCGACCGTCACGCCGTTGGAACCGACGTAGACGTTCGAGTTGACGTCGACGTTGACGAAGTCGCGAACGCGGCGCTGATACTCGACCTGCAGTTTGGGCAGATAGGCCGCCATGCGCGCGCGCTTCCGCCAGGTGGAGATCTCCTGCGGCTCCAGACGCGCGTGCGCGATGGCCTGTTGCTGCACCAGCACGACCGGAGGCGCCCCGTCGCGGAGATCGGCATCGCCTCCGAGGGAGAGTGCTGCGATGAGCAGAATGATGGCACCGGGATACATGCGCTCTGCAGAGAGCAAGCCGCGTGCCAAAAGGCGCCCCCTGCAATTCAAGCACTTACGCAAACCGCACTGCCGCCATTTGATGCAGCTGCTGCAAATGGCGGCAGCTGCATAGCCTAACCCCCTGTTTCCTGAAGGGCTCAAACTGGCACGTCGATTGCTTTCTCTCACCGCATGAGACGCCTCGGCATTATCATCATCTGTTGCGCGCTCTGCGGCTGCGGGAGTCCCCCCGGACTCGATCGCTTCGCTTCCTCCCGCACGCCCGTCGCCGATGAGACCGCAAACAACGAAGGCCCTCTTCGCATCGCCTGCCTCGACGTCGGTCAGGGGGACGCCACGCTCGTCGTCGCACCGACGGGCGAGGTGCTCCTCATCGATGGCGGGGATCCGGGCATGGGCGCAGGCGTCATCGCCCCGTATCTCGCCACACAGGGCATCACCCAGCTCACCGGCATCATCGCCACGCACTACCACAGCGACCACATCGGCGGCCTCATCGAGATCGTCGCCGACGATCGCATCACCGTTGGAGGGATCTATGATCGAGGTGAACCAGAGGGAAGCGAAGGCGCGCTCTATCCGGCGTACGAAGCTGCAACAGATGGTCTGCGACGAACCCTTGCTGCCGGCGACGAGCTGCGTCTTGGGGGTGCTCACCTATCGGTGGTGGCATCGAGTGGCATCCTCAGCGATGGAGAAGTCATCGACCTCGGCGATCCCATCGATGAGAACGCCGCGAGCATCGCGCTCGTAATCGAATACGGCGCCTTCCGCATGTTCCTCGGCGGCGACATCACCGGCGGCGGCGGGAACCCGCCGCATGAAACGCCGGATGTCGAGACACCGCTCGGCAATCTTGTCGGAGACATCGACATCCTGCGCGTCGCCCATCACGGCAGCCGCACGAGCACGAACGCGGCCTTTCTCGATGCCACCACCCCGGAGGTCGCCATCATCTCCGTGGGCGACGACAACGACTTCAATCATCCGCACGAGGACGTCGTCGATCGACTCGTCGAGGCGGGGATCGTGGTCTATCAGACCGAGGCCGGGTTCACGGCGCGCGAGGAACCGATCATCGCCAACGGAGACATCATCATCGAGGTGGAACCGGACGGACGGTATCGGGTCGATGTCGGATCATGACATGCACCACGAGTCGAACTCGTCGCGTGATCGTGAGCCCTCGTCCGGGAGGGTATCTTTCGGGGCACTAGAACTCAGGGATTGCCATGCTACACTCCCATTGACCGTCGCCCGTTCCATCGGCCTCACAGTGGCAAGCAAGTCCTGAGCCGTAGTTGTTGGAATCACTCAGCGAAAACCGCGCACCAGGGACACAGCGGTTTTTGAGTTCCGCACAGCCGTCGGTGATGATGGTGACGGAGTCGGTGCTGGGGGCGGTCATGTGGAGACTATACGTGTAATGCCCATCAACAGAGCTTCGCTTCGCATAGACATAGACATCTTCGACGAGAAGGAGAACCGGCGTTGCCATTGTGGGTGCGTTCGGTTCGACCGGTGTTGATTTGTTTGTGCCGACTGAAAGAGCTTGTGCGGCGAATACTTCGCGCAACCGGTCGCGGAATGTATGGCCGATCGGTGCAGAGAAGTATAATTTCACATCATTTCCAACGGGGGTGAAACGGCCATCGACGCGTCTTAAAACCGGTGTCAGTTCAATAGAGGTCTCCATCGAGGAGTCAACGGCGTTGGGGCTCACATAAGCTGCCAGGTTGGTCGTGAACGATCCATCATCAGCGAACCTGCCTTGAACCGCACTCACGTTCGGATATCCGCTTTCGTTCATGATCGGTTCAAAGTCGTCGTTGTCGTACCTGCCCGCGGGGCAGACATCACAGAGGTCACCCACGCCGTCTAAATCGATATCCTTCTGATCCGGGTTGGCAAAAGCGAGACAGTTATCCTCATCGTCGGCGACTCCATCGCCGTCGGCGTCGCCGTCAACGTCGACGGATTCGGGATCGGTACAATCCCAGGCGCCGTTGCCATCGCGCCCTTCGAGGCAGAAACAGAGCGGGTCGTCCGGATCGATCTCACCGATTGTGCAACCCTCATTCAGATTGATGTCGCACGCATCGCCCACACAGTTCTCGGGATCGTTGCCACCACTCCCGGCCATGCCGGAACAGGCGGTGAGAGCGAGCAGCAGAATCGTTGCCAGAATCGTTATCTTCGTGCGCGTTGTCTTCATATCCAACCTCCGGAGATGTCCTGTGTTCTCTCTGTTGTTATCGGCAGGTGACAGTTTCATGTTGCGCAACACGGTGCCCAAGTTCGCCATTTAGAAATTGGCCTGTAATATCAAACCGATATCCGGCCGCTTTTTTGAAATATCAGTTGGGACACGTCAGACGAAGCAGTGCCGCCATTTGCTGCAGCTGCTGCAAATGGCGGCGGCAGTCCTCACCTAAGTATCTGTTTTTCCGTGGTCCGTTCCTGGCACGCCGCTTGCTTTGGGAAGGGGCATGGCCTACCTCCCCCGACGCGAAATCGTGTATGACGGTGTTTCCTTCCACGTGACGTGGCAGTGTCACAACAAGGACTGGCTCCTGAAGTGGGATTGGGCCAAGCGGATCTACTATGACCTCTTGGTGAAGTATAAGGACAAGTATGGCGTCATCTTCCACGCCTACAGCTTCATGGACAACCATCCGCATCTGATCGGAACGCTGAGCGATCGAGAGCAGTTCTCCCGCCTCTTTCAGACCGTCCACAGCCAGTTTGCCCGAAAGGTCAACAAGCGCCTGGGTCGGCGCGGACAGGTGGTCATGGATCGCTTCAAATCCCCTCGCATCGAGTCAGACGAGCACATGCTCAAGGCCATGGCCTATGTCGATCTCAACCCCCATCGGGCGGGAAAAGTCCCGCATCCAAAGAAGAACGAGTGGTCATCATATCAGTATTATGCATACGGCAGGCCCGATCGGCTGCTCACACCGTCACCATCGTATCTCGCCTTGGGCCGGACACCGATTGAACGACAATGCGAATATCGGGGCATCGTCGAGGCGATGATGTTTCAGCGCAAACGGATGAACATCTCGAACACGCCCTTCATCGGCGATCCGGATTGGGTATTGGCCCAGTATCGAGAGCTCTGTCAGCGTATGGGACGCAGGGTAACCAACCATATGGCCTCGCGCATCACGGGACCGCCGCCTGACACTCCGCTCGCTGTCACCTCAGAATAAACAAAATCGCATTTCTCATCATAGTTGTTTCAAACCAAGGCAGGGGTGTGCGTGGAGCACACCCCCGTTTCGATATCACGCAAACGACCAGCGCATTCGTGCCTCAAATCGAGTCACAATCGAGCAGAACAAACACCCCATCTCCGCACCGAGCTTATTATGAGACACATTGAGCCCCTCGCCCCCTCGCACTTCCAATTCTGCTTCGTCTGACGCTTTTTTTGCAGACATGTGGTCACGAAGATTTTGCGTCTTGAGGCCCTTTACACTTTTGTTGCTCTTTCACCGAAACGCCGGCCCATTCCTGGTGGATGATGTTGGTGAGAATGGCATACTCCTCCCCCTCTTTGATGTCGTGCACGCTCCAGTAATCGGTCAATTTATTGCGGGTCTCCTGACCCATCATGCGCTGCTGAATCCATTTTGTACTGCGACCATACTTCTTCCAGGTCTCGCGAGCACGATCGAGAGAACGAGAGGGATCGGCCATCTCCTGCATGCGTTCATACCCCACCTTGGCAAGCCAGAGCTTGATGGGTTCAGCCTTGGGACTGGGGACGGATTGGATGAGCCGGAGGAGGGTTTCAGGATCAGCGGCGTCGGTCTGGCGTAACTTGCCGTCTTGAGCCAACATTTTCAACCGGTTACAATGTGTAACCACTTCACTCCCCTCTGTCTTGAGTCGATTTTTAAGGACTTTCCAGTAATTTCGCGCTGCCTGGTAGTCCGGTTGTTGAATGAGCGCCTGGATGATGTCGACCACCGAAAAGAACCAGGTCTCCGACGGCTCATCATAAACGCGACGGATTTTGAAATCTTCGAATGCGACCATGAAACGGGATTTGTCGTTATTCATGAGGGGGCACCTTCATAGGGGTTTGATGAACAAACCCTACGGTCGGGGGCGTTCACTTGTCAATGTGGGGATGACAGGGAAAATCGAGATTCCCGCCTTCGCGGGAATGACAAAACCGGGGGATGACAGCAAGCCCGATTACCCCCTCGGGGATGACGGGCGGGGTGTGCGGGGGGATGGGGAGGGATGGATGATGTGTCAGCGTCTTCTCTCAATATCTCTCAATCTCGACATCCCTAGATTCCAGATAGTTCAGAGTGATGAAATTTTGTCGAGGCCATAAGTCCGACACCGAGATCTGGATATTATAATCGCTCACACGCGAATCCTCGGCAAACGACCCCGCCTCGTACATCCGACGCAACGCCATGATATCCCCCAGCGGATTTGAAACCAACGTAAGGTAGTTGACATGACCCATCCGCTTCAACGGCGATATGTTGCGGATTTGATTACCGGAAAGATAAAGAGCCTCCAGATCCCCCATTCCCTCGAGTGCGCTGATATCGCTGATCTGGTTGTAAGAGAGGCTGATCCACGTCAGATTCTCCATCCCCTCGAGATCGCTGATATCACTGATCTGGTTGCATCCGAGATTGAGCGATTCGAGGTTGGTGAAGGAGGCCAGGCCTGCAATACTCTGGATCTTCTCTTCATCATCATCGGTGTCGCACCTCACATCACTCCCGCAACCTCGGGCGTCAAGGCTGGTCAGTGTTTTTGCGTGTGTCGATAGGATAGAATCGTCGGGATTGATGCTGAGGGCCTCCTTGATTCGCATTCTTAAGACGGGATCGGGGATGTTCACAACTGTCTCCTTATATTTATTGACAGTACCATCGGAGGGTTGAGGCCTCTCATCAATCTTCACATCGACACCCTGGCTCCGCAGTTCTTCGACGAAGGCGATGACATCCGGATCATCCAGATCCACAGAACCGCTGAGATCTATCCCGTACCCAATGTATCCTCCATCAAGAAAAGCTGACCGCCGAAAGGCGCCGGCATCAGAGAGCACCCTGAGCGTCTGAAGCGTTTCCAATTCAAAATCAGAGCTGTTCTCCGATAGATCGAGTATGCATAGATTCGTCATCGACGAGAGCGCCCCGACATCGCTGATCATATTTGAAGAGAGCGAAAGGGCCTCAAGATTGCTCAAATTTGTGAGGGGGCGAATATCGGAGATCTGGTTCTCACTGAGAATAAGAAACCGCAGCTCCCTCAGGTTTTCGAGGGGGCTGATGTCGGTGATCTGGTTGCGATAAAGAACAAGCGCATCCAGATGCACCAACCCCCTGAGGGCACTGATATCGTCAATCGTTCCGTCCTTGATCCAAAGCTGCGTGAGGTTCGTGAAGTGCTCGATGCCGGTGAGATCCGCAATCTCTTCAGAATCGTTACTGGGTTTATAATAGCTACTCGTGGAAATCGCTGTTACGCTCCTGGCCTCTGCAATCGTGATGGGGACCTCTTCGGAGGTTCCGAGGGCGACGTGCATGCACGCACGCAGGCCCGGATCCGGAACGGAGATGACCGTATTTCCATCCACACATGCACCGAGATGGAAGAGCTCTCCCTCGGCACACATTGGCTGCTCGTCTCCATCTTCGGCTTGAGGGATATCAGGCTTCGGCACATCTGCGTCCGGCAGGTCGGGCGCAGCCACAAACGGGTTCTCTGCGGGAACACCGGTTCCGCTGCACCCGACCAGAGCAACGCCGATGGCAATCGTGACGAACAACATGAGAATGAGAGGGATTCGATTCATGAAAGACTCCTTGCCCCCGCCTTTCTTATCGGCACCGGAGGGGTGCAAGGTTGCTCTGGAGAGTAAAAAACCGTTCACAAATGAAAACAGCCGAGATTGATGACAAACCCATGCCTTGTCATCCTCGCGAAAGCGGGGATCTCGGTGTGCCGTTAAAAGCGAGATTCCCGCCTGCGCGGGAATGACAATCTTTAGTTTGACAAGAATGACAGCACGAGAAGACTTTGTCAGCAATCTGCCGCATTTCGGTAAAGCGAGATCCCCGTTTTCACGGGGATGACAAAACCAGGGGATAACAGCAAGTGAGGCTGGATCCCCCGCCACCAAGCATCGGCGGGCAGGCCGATGACCCCCTCGGGGATGACAGGCGGGTGGGCAAGCGGGGATGACACTGCCAAGGCTGGATCCCCCGCCACAAAACCGGCGGGCACAGCCGCCTGCGCGGCCGGAGCCGCTTCGGCGCGGCGTAGGCCCGCTGACACCATGCGGGGATGACAAGAGGAATTGATTTTCGGGAGCATTCGTGATGCAACGGGCGGCAACTGCTTCGAGGGGGAATGACGCCATGCATGTTCATCACGGCCATCACGGCAAGCCCACCGGTTGGATCGAGGTCGTCTGCGGACCGATGTTTTCGGGCAAGACCGAGGAACTCATCCGGCGTCTGCGCCTGGCGCGCATCGCCCGCCAGCGCGTCGAGATCTTCAAGCCCGCCGTCGACACGCGCTATGCCCAGCGCCACATCGTCTCACACAACGACCAGAAGTTCACCTGCACGCCGATCACCCGCGCGGAACAGATCCTCGAGATGATGGACGACTCGACCCGCGTGGTCGGCATCGACGAGGCGCAGTTCTTCGACGACGCGATCGTACAGGTCTGCGAAAAGATCGCCAACCGGGGGCTGCGCGTCATCGTGGCGGGGCTCGATCAGGACTATCGCGGCGAACCCTTCGGCCCGATGCCGCAGCTGCTGGCGCTGGCCGAGTCGATCCTCAAGCTCAAGGCGGTCTGCACGACCTGCGGCGGCTGGGCCAGCAAGTCACAGCGGCTCTCGCCGGAGACAACCCGCGTGGCCCTGGGCGCCACCGAGAAATACGAGGCGCGTTGCCGTGCCTGCTATGAGGGGGATCTGGCGGCGCAGAAAGAGGAGCCGCTCTTCACGGTCGTGGGGGAAGATCACGCTGATCGGGACAACGTCCTGCCACTCACGAAAACACCTCAACCGGATACGCCGTGAGCAGATCGCATAGAGAGACCGCGATCATTTCTTAAAAGCTGTCATTCCCGCGAAGGCGGGAATCTCGACTCTCACGGCACACCGAGATCCCCGCCTTCGCGGGGATGACAAAAACAGGAGATCCCTCGACTCTCACGGCACATCGAGATCCCCGCCTGCGCGGGGATGACAAAAACAGGAGATCCCTCGACTCTCACGGCACATCGAGATCCCCGCCTGCGCGGGGATGACAAAAACAGGAGATCCCTCGACTCTCACGGCACATCGAGATCCCCGCCTTCGCGGGGATGGCAGCAAAGAATTCAGGGATGACACTATCGCAAGGAGCGTTTCATGAACATCTATCTCGGCATCATCATCCTGTATCTCGTCGTCATCGCCGGCATTGGCATCTATCGCTCGCTGCGCGTGCGCGACCAGAAGGACTTCATGGTGGGCGGACGCAGCGTCTCCACCTTCATGATGATAACCACGCTCGTGGCCACCTGGACGGGCGCGGGGAGCCTCATCGGTGGGGCCTCTTTGGCCTATCGGCAGGGGTACTCGGAGCTCTGGATGGCCGTCGGCGCCTGGGCCGCTATTCTCCTCATCTATAAGCTCGCTGGCCGCGTGCGGCACATCGGGGAATACACGCTGCCCGATATCCTGGAGAAACGCTACAACAGCGCCGCGCGCCTGTTCGGATCGATCGCGCTGATCATCGGATGCACGACGATCGTCGGCTATCAGTTCAAAGGCGGCGCCTACGTCCTGGAGCTGACCGCCGGCATTCCCAGCGATACCGGCGTGATCCTCATGGCCGCCATGGTGGTGCTCGTCACCGCACTTGCCGGCATGAAGTCGATCGTCTCGCTCGATCTGCTCAACGGGATCCTCATCCTCGTCGGCATCGTGATCGCCGTGCCGATCCTGTTGATGGACCTGGGTGGACCGACGGCCGTGGTCGCTGCCCTCCCCGACGGATATTTCTCTGTCTTCGGCGGGCGCAATTTCATCTGGGCGATCGCCGTCTTCTTTCCGGTCTTCTTCCTGCTCCTGGGCGAACCCTCGATGTACCAGAAGTTCTTCTCGGCCAAGGATGAGAAGACCGCGCGCCGCTCGGTGATCGGCTGGATCATCGGCATCGTCGTGGTCGATTTTTTGATCGTCACGCTGGCCATCCTCGGGCGCGTGAAGTTTCCACAGCTCGGTGCCGAAGGACACGCTGAACGCGTCATCCTCGACATCGCGCGCCATGGGCTTCCCACCTGGGCGGGGCTCATCCTCTTGACCGCCGGCATGGCCATCGTCTTCTCGACGGCCAACTCCTTCCTGCTCGCACCGGCCACCAATATCACGCACGACATCATCCAGCGCTTCTTCGGCAAGACGCTCTCGCAGCGCGCGATCGTCATCGTCAACCGACTCTCCATCGTCTGCCTGGGGCTTCTGGCCTACATCCTGCTCACGCGCTTTCGCAACGTGCTCTCCATGGCGCTGGCCGCCTACACGATGATCGGCGCGGGGCTCACCCCGGCGATCCTGGCCGCCTTCTTCTGGAAACGCGTCACCACCGCCGGGGGGCTGGCATCGATCCTGGGCGGCATCGTCGGCACGATCGGCACGAACATCGTCTTCGGCCTGACTTCGGTGCAGGCCTTCTTCAACCTCCGCTTCGGCATCCCGCACGAGGAGCTGGCCGAATACATCATCATCCCCGCCTTTGGGCTGGCCGCCCTCCTGCTCATTGTGGTATCGTTGTTGGGCAAGAAACCGCCGGAGGAAAAGTGGAAGCCGTTCTTCGAAATGAAAAATTAAAAACAGGAAATGAAAAACACAGATCAAAAATAGACAAATATAAACACAGCGTGGGGAAATAGAATATGGGCACTTCTAAAAACGTGTTTTTTACGCATGTCATTCCCGCATGCTTAAAGCGGGAATCCAGCCAAGTGCCTTTGTGTACGACTTTCCGGGACTGGATCCCCGATTACACCACTCGGGGATGACAGTCAAAACTGGGTTTTTAGAAGTGCACTTATTTGTGTTTTTCATTTCTCATTTCTTACTTTTCATTTTTCCGGAGGAGTTATGACCGCAAAACCGACACTCGAAGAAATTTTTACCGACGCACACGCCTTCTTCTTTCTGCTGACCGGAGAGGAAGCGATGCGGCTCAAGCTCTGGGAGATCGGGCCTGAAGAGATCGTCATCGACCGCCCGAAGAACGCGCCGATGCGCAAGACGATCCTCGGCTATATCCCCACGCTTCGGGGCGACGGCATCTACGAGATCGAGGGTATGGTCAATATGGAGGAGAAGCCCGATCAGATGCCGAACACCGTCCGCGTGCGCATCGACCCGATGTCTGTGCGCAAGGTCAATCGCCGGCAGTACCCGCGCTACAGCTTCACCCCTCCGATCGATGTCGCCATCTGCGAGGACGGCAGCGGGAGGGTCACCTCCGGGCGCATGATCAACCTGAGTGCCGGAGGCTTGCGCATCGAATCGGCTGAAGAGATCACCGCCGATCATCCGCTGGTCTTCACCTTCGAGATCGAACTGGACGAAGAGGTGCACGAGCTGGCCAAGATGGGACAGGTGGTCTACGAACTCCCGGAAGGCGACCATCACACCTACGGTGTGAAGTTCACCAACCCGGGCGACGAGGATGCCCTGGTGAAAGACGGCGAAGCGCCGATCCAATCGATCGACGCCACGATCGACTTGATGAATCTGGTCAATCGGTTGTTGGTCAGGGAAGAGTGACTTTTCTCCCCCTTTGTAAGGGGGAGTCAGAGGGGGTAGATCCTGGGTCTACCTCCCCCTTCCCCTCCTTACAAAGGAGGGGCGCGTTCAAATCTTCTCACAACACCGCGCCCATGGCGGCGCTGCCCATGGCCATCGTCGGCATCGCCATCATTGGATCCATGAAGACATCTGCGCCGAGGTTCATCATCTCCATGCCCGGTTGGGCCATGAGGGGATCGATGGGCATGAGGTCGGCGCCGAGCATCGACGTGTCATTCTCAACCACCAGCGGTGCCGTCTGCGGTCCTGTGTCCGTCGGCGGCGGATTCTCTGAAGGCGCAACTGGGCCGCTGTCGCTGGCCGGCGCCGCTCCGCCATTCGAGGAACCGCTCGCCTTCTCCACGAGGATTTCCAGGATATTCCACTGCAGATGCGTCGAGGCCGTCCCGTCCACGCGGTCCATCATCCCCTCCCAGGAGACGACGGCCTTCAGAAACTGCAGATAGTTCGGACGCAGCGGAAGACCATGTTTGGCGGCCGCGCCGAAGAACTGTTGGACCATCTTCGAGGAGGCACCCCCCTCGGCTTCATCGAAGATCCGATCGATCTCGTCGGAGAGGGCGTTGACCTGCGACGGTTTCTGATCCGCCGTGCTCATCCGTACGAGCGATCGCAGGACCGCAGGGCGATCGTTCTGCCCGAAGGCGGCGATGAGATCCACGAGCGCGTCACGCTCCCCCGCTTCCAGTCGGCCGATGCGTCCATAGTCGAGCACGAGCGGACGGCCGGGCTCGCCTGCCTTTCCCGGACGCCACTTGACGTTGCCGGGATGGAAGTCTTCGTAGAAGACACCGTCTTCAAAGATCGAACGCGCCAACCATCGTGCGGTCGTCTGGACGAGGCGCTCGCGATCGGCCACATCGGGAATCGCCTCGACATCGATGGCGTCCTCATAATCCATCACCATCGCGTCGCGGCGCAGCAGGTCCTCATGCACGTTCGGAAAGGCGATGCCGTGGCGCATAAGCCCCGGGCGCAACGTATGGAGGTTCTCCATCTCGCCGCGATAGTCCATCTCGGCGAGCAGCGAATCGCGATAGCGCGCGTAGAGATCGTTGAAGTCCACGCCGCCGAAGTGGTCGTGCCGGAACAGGTGCAGCTCACCGGCGAGTCGCTTCAGCGCACGCAACGACTCCTCGTTGCGGCGCCGCTTCTTCCAGGGCAGAATCTTCACGGCAACCTTGCGGCCGTCGCGATGCACGCCCTGCCAGAGCTCGCCCACAGTTCCCGCATGCTCGAACTGAAGCGTCGATTCGGACGCAAAATTCGTCTCCAGATCAATTCCGCTGATGCGCAGCGTATCCAATATCTCCTGCTGCGTGCTGGGTTTGAGGTCCTGCTGAAAGCGCGCCAGGGTCTTGCGATAGCGCTCGGGCACGACGTCCTTCTGCACGCTCAAGAACTGTGCGAGTTTCTCCAGCCCCGTCATCTCGAAGAAGCGATGGAGCACCTCGCGCTCGCCCATGCGCTCCTGCGTCTGCGAGAGCGCGCCGAGGAGCAGCATGCGGGTTGAGGCGGGAACTAATGTCATATAGCCGCCCAGGGCCAGGCGCAGTCGCGGATCGACCCGATCGAAGGCGTCGGGCATTGTGATCGACCCCGTGCGCACCAGGAGCGAATTGCGCCGGAAGATATGGCCCACTTCGGAACTGACGCGCAGCCGAACCGCACGTTCCTGTTCCGTCATCTCCTGAATCGCATTCTCCGCATCGACTGCACGCTCGACCTCCTCCAGCTCCTCATCATCGATCCTCGTCAGACGCTCCTGCTCCTGCCACGCTTCGAGCTGTGTCTCGCGCTGCATCCGTTCCGGGTCAAACAGATCAAAGTCGTCCTCTTCTTCTCCCTCATCCGCGATGACCCCGGACTCGACCATCCCATAGACCATCATCGCGCCATCTTCGATGCGTTGATAGAAATAGCGCGGGTCCGGATCGGACGCGAAACGCCGTATCGGGATCTCGCCCGGCTCATTCCAGATGGTGGCCAGGACCTGATACGGACTGGGATCACGGATGAGGAGCTCGGAGAACTCCTCGTCGACGACCATGCCGCTCTTCTTGGCCTCGTCGGCCAACGGGCGTTCGGGCGCGAGCATCGCATCGAACTGCGGCGCGATGACGAAATCCGGAAGCGGCTGCCGCCGGAAGGGATCCTCCTTGGTGGGCTTGTCGCTCCAGATCGACCGGACGCGATACAGGAAGCTGGCGAGCTTTTGTTTGGAGCGCTGCGCCCGCGCAAACTGCTGCTGGACATAGGTCGAGACAAAACCCGAACGCACGATCACCCGGAAGGCATCGGCGCGCACCTCGAGGGGAACACCGCGCATCGCCAACAGATCGCGCATGGCGCCGAAATAGAGCTGGGCGCTGTGGCGCGTGTGTTTCTGGAGCAGCAGACGGCTGAATATCTCCGGCTGCTCGCGCACAAAGCGCTTCAGATCCGAGTCTGCATATCCGTAGTGTTCGAGAAGGGGTGTTATCACCGAATGCCCCTCGAGATTGGAAAACGTTTCAAACGGGTCATCCGCATCGATGAGGTGGGCATGGGAGATGAAGGCAACCTGCAGGAGATCGATGAGCATCGGATCGACGTTAGCCGGATCCGGATCCAGATGGTGAACGATGCGCTGCAACAGCGCTTCTTCGTCACCATCCGACGTCTCGTACGACGAGAAGGCCTCGCGCATCTCCCAGGCGCTGGGGAGGTTCTCATAGACACGCTGTTCGCTGTCGGAAAACGTCGCATCGAAGAGATGCTCCATCTCGGCCACCGCACCGCGACTGGCCGGGTGCACCAGCTCCGGGTGCCGACCCAGCACAAAGCGCGCGGGACGCGCCAGTGCAAAGGCGTGCAGGGCTGTCGGCAGGCGGTCGAGCAGCCCTTCGGTCACGCGGCGCAATCCCCTCCAGAGCGCGCGCTCCATTCCCGGATAGCCGCGCTGTTGGGCAAGATCGAGCAGGGCATCCATCGGGGCGAAGAGGCGCTCGGCCTGCTCCAGGTATTCGTCGCGCTTCTGCGACGCCACGATCCCCTGCAGGGAGGAACGAAAGGCGCGCACGAAGGTCATGTCGATCAAGCGTTCAAGGAGCTGGTCGCGTGAAGCGGTATCCAGGTGTGAGGCATCGATGATCGTGGCCAGGTCGTGATCGACCGCATAGGCCGCCTCGAACTGTTCGCGCGCGCGGGTCTGGATGGCCTGGTCGAAGAGGTCGAAGACGAGCGGACCGGCCAGCCCCCCCTCGTCCAGGACGCGCGCGGCCTGCGTATAGTCTGCGCTCTCCATGACGTCGAAGATCGACTCGTTCTGAACGATCCGGCCGATCTCCTCCTGATAGTGCGCGCTCTCCTGCACGTTCCCTGAAACGGCCAGGCGCGCCAGGCTCATGAGCGCCCCGCGCTCCCAGGCCGCCTGATGAATGCGCGCGCGCACCTCCTGGTCGTAGTCGCGCTGATGCTCTTCCAGATAGCTGTAGGCATAGCGCTTCGACCATCGGGCTTCGGGGATCTCGCGCAAGGCCTCGCCCAACTCGTGCGCCCGTTCATAGAGCGATGCCGAGCGTTCGGCATCACTTGCGCGGGCCGCAACCGACAGGCGCAGCAGATATTCGACATAGGGCACGGCGAGCTCCGGCGCCAATCGATCCAGCACCGCATCGATCCGCTCGCGAACGCGATCGATCCCCTCTATTGTCGGCTCGCGCTCGATCTCCTCGATCATAATGCGCACCGGAATGCGGTTCGGATCGTGATAGAGTTCATAGACCTGTTTGGTCCGCACGCGTCGTGTGGTCACAACTTCTTCCGCATCGCCCTGTCGCGCGAGGACGATATCCTCGACATCGCGCCCGGAGTCATATTTTGGCGGCAGGATGCGCGGCGCAAGAAACGAACTCCGAACCGTCTCGCCCTCCAACTGCGCAACGATCTCGCGGCGCACGCGTTGCACTTCATTCGACCCTCGCGCGGGGAGAAAGGCGAGCATCGCGCCGAACTGGCGCTGCACAAAGGCAATGCGCGCGCCATAGCTTCGCGCACCCCCCAGGGGAGAACGACCGGCAGACATGCCGTTGATCCAGGATTCAAGGCCCGTATCCATGGCGACCCCTTCCGGGGCCGGCTGGATCAGACGCCGCGGAATGATCCGCTCTGAAATCACCTCGAGCGTCTGCCGCCAGATCCCGATCAGGCGCAGGCGCTGTGCATCGGTGGGGGCGCTGACATGATGCGATTCCGAGGCCCACCGCTCCATCGCCGCGACCTTGACCGCACCGTCTGGGATCTTCTCGAGGAGATCGAGGGCGGCGGTCCACCCGCCGTCCATCGCCTCCGGCAGCTCAACGATCGCCGCCAGGTCCGCTGCCAATGCGCTGCCGTATCCCAGGACTTGCGTTTCGCTGACGTCGAGTTTCTCCATGTGGGTCAGAAAGGAATCGCTGCGCCGCATCGGCTTGTTGCGTTTCTCATACTCGTGTTCGATGCGTTCGCGAATGGAACCGATGCGCTCGTGCACAAAATCCGAGAGCATACGACGACCGATCTCCTCGACGCGTTCGGCCGCCTCGGCAAACCCTCGATCGCGAAGTGCTTGCATTGAGCGCGCCATGAGCGTGAGTTGTTCAGAGCCCGGCAATTCCTTTCGCCCCGACTCCAGTGCCCCCGACAGGGTGAACGACCCTTCCCAGGCATGGGCAAAGTCGTAGCTATCCTCCACCTCGCCGTCGAGTTCCTCCAGCTTCGCCGGATAGTACTCCGGCAGATAGAGTCCCTCTTCGACCAGGTCGAAGACGAGGTCAGAGCCATCGCGTGCGGTGCGCGGCATGGTCTCGGAGTCGTCGAGATGTGCCTTCAGTATTCTCAACCCCTCCGGCTCGAGCAGGCCGTTCGATCGGACAATCTGAAGGAGATCCGCTTTCGCTCGATGCATCCATCGTTCGTCAGTCTCTGAACGGATGATATCGATCCAGAAATCGATCGCGCGCGCATCGCCGTGGCGGGAGAGCGTGTGCAAACCTGTAAAGAGCGTTCGTCCCCACTGTTCAGCTGCAAACGTGTCGGCCCGCGCGTTGGGCAGGACCGCTCGCGCCTCATCCAGATAGCCCTGCGCCACGAGCGACAGCAGGATCGGACCGAACCAGGAATTCATATCGGCGTTGTCGGAGACCTGCGCCCGCGTGCGCTCGATCGCCTCCTGCGCGAGCACGCGACCCCAGAACGGAACCACATCCTCATCCGGCAGGAGCAGTGCCGCCGCCCCGAGCACCTCGGTCTCTTTCTGGCTGATCGCATGCGGAAGGACCGGGAGCGTCGACTCGGCGAAGTGATCGAGAACAGCATACGCCTCGCGCGCGGCCTCCGGATTGCGGGTGAGAAGATCGCCGTCCGCGCCCGGGCGGACGAAAGGCCGATCGCCCACTTCGAGCGGCGCCACATCTTGAATCTCGCCGCGAGCATTGATCGGAAGACGCGTCGGCAGATGGGGAAGGATCTGTTTGGCCAACCCCGCGAAGGGGTGCGTCGGGTCGATCTTTTCCCGCACCAGTTCGCGCGGGTTGATGGCGGCAGCGAGTCCCATGAACGGCATCACGCGCGTCGCAAACGGTTTGAGCGGATGGCTAGATCGCTCATCCGCATCGAGCTGCTTCAGGAAATCGAAGAACTCGCCCATGACGACACCGAAACGTTTTTGCCACATGCGCGGATCGAAATCCCGGTCGTGGCGCGCAAGTCGCGGCGGCATCGTCTTGGAGATCTCCTTTTCAAGCAGCTCCGGTTCGTCCTGCACGCGCTCGGCCAGAGAGAGCAGTTCGGCGGTGGTGTATTGCAACAGGTGATTGTCGCCCAGATACCCTCCGTCGCCCAGGTATCGAACGAGGCCTCCCTCTCCTTCCAATGTCTCGAGATGTCCGCGCGCAAGATGCTGCCCACCGGCACCGGCCACCCGTAGGACGGCGGAGAGATGCGCTTCGGTGATCCCCGAATAGGCCTCGTCGCGAAAGCGCTGACCGGCGAGTTTGGCGAAGATCGCTCCGAACGAGTCCCCCTCCTCCGGAGACGCCGGAAAGGCGAGCCGCGAAGTCAACCGCTCATCGCCCATCCATGCGATCCATCCATCGAGGGCCACGAGGACATCATTGCCGGGAACGGCGTGGGTAATCTCGTGAAAGGCGGTGGAAAGGCTCTCCCCCTCGGACAGCGTAATCCCATAGGTCGTGGCCGGAAGCATCATGCGCCCGCGCTGTTCGCGAGCGGTCCGCGCCACGAAGGCCACGCCCCCTTCATCAGTCGGCTCGACGACATGGAACGGGATGTCGTGTTTGCGATAGGCCGAGAAGAGCTCGGCCAGCACCGCGATCGCCACCGACCAGGCACCGCGCCGTTTCATCATCGCTTCAAAATCCTTCGCCGACTGCTCTCGGATCGCATCTCTGATCTCGAAGATCAGGTCGATGGCGTGCTCCACATCGTCACGGCTCTGAATCCCGCGGCGATCGATCTCCGCGAGCTCATCGATCTGCGGGAAAAGGCGCATGATCGCTTCGTTGCGCGTGGACTCCCCAGCCTCTTTGGGCTCCTCGGCATCGACGGCAAAGGCCCAGTGACCGCCGAAGGCGGGAAGCGTGGCATTGAGGACAGCGCCTGATTCGCGCCGATCCTGGAAGGCGTCGACCGGTGCACTCGATGCCGCATCGGGTGAAGCGGCATTCATATCCGCCGTCTGATTCGGAAGCGAAGGACGCGCCTTGGGCGAACCGCCCCCTTTGATTTCATCGACCATACCCAGACCTCTTCTTTTGGATACACGTCTCCTGGCATAAACTATCGGCAAAATGGAAGGAAAGTTGCCCTCTTTTTTTGAGGGAAACAGGGTAGAAATGTCGCAATATTCTGTGGTTCAGCAAGATGACAAGGCTGGATTCCCGATTCAATCACTCGGGAATGACACGATGAACAACTGGGGATTGTCATCGAACGAAAAACGGGCCGCCCGGCGTGCCGGACGACCCGTTTTCACATTCTATCTGTCGCGATTACTGATGCGCGAGTTTGTAGCGCTTCACATAGATCCAGAGCTTCTTGGTCATGGCTGAAGGTGCGAGCGGGCGGGCACCGAAGACCTTCTCCAGGCTGTGGTTGCAGCCATTGAAGTTGATCTTGTAGCCACCGAAAGCGCCCTTCTTGGACGTGGTGCGCTTGGCCGGTTTGCGTTTGGCCGGGCTGCGTTTCGTCGTGCGGCTCACTTTTCTCGTCGTCCTCTTCGTGGTCTTTCTCATGTCCTGCCTCCTTGGTCGGTGCTCTCGAAAGCACGTGTTGGACTTACATCATTGACGCAATTTATATCACACTTCAGGAGGACGAAGAAGGAAAAAAAGCCCGGGGAAGAGATTCCCCGGGACGGTCACACTCGCAAAAAAAGGACTTGCTATTTGTACGCTCCGACATAGGGCAATGACCGATAGAGCCCCTCGGAATCAAGACCATACCCGATGACGAATCGCTCCGGACATTCGAAGCCGATATAGTCCACCAGCGGGCGCGAATTCGTTCCCATCTCCTTGAAGAGGAGGCTCGCAACCTTGAGGGAGGCCACGTGTTTGGTCTTCATGTGGTCGATGAGATACCGCAGCGTACGACCGGAATCGACGATATCCTCGACGAGCAAGACCTGCTTTCCCGCCACCGGTTGGGTCAGGTCGAACTCCATGCGCACGACCCCGGTGCTCTGGTCGTGCTCATAGCTGGCCACACGAATGAAGTCACAGGCAAGCGGACGGGTGATGCGGCGGACGAGATCGGCCATGAAGATGAACGATCCCTTGAGCACGCCGACGACAACCAGGTCGCCGTCGGGGATGTCGCGCTCGATCTGGGCCGCCAGATCATCGAGGCGTGCGTCGATTTCATCTTTTGAGAAGAGAATGTCGATCTCCGGCTTCATCATGTCTCCCTCCATCGCTCCTTCGCCCTTCACCCTTCACCTTTCGCCCTTCACCTTTCGCCCTTCGCCTTTCACCCTTCAGCTCTCCAGCAGGTGTGCACACAGCTCCTCGGCGGCGAGCCGCATGTCCGGCGCATTGTAGATGCCGCGTCCGACGATGGCGTGATAGTGGTCACCCGCGGCTTGAGCTGCCTCTGAAATCGCGCCGCCCTGCGCGACAAACCCCGGCGAATAGAAGACCGGATGCGCATGCTCGCGCTCGAGCATCGCGCGAATCTTTCGAATGGCGACCGGGTTGTTGCCCGGGACGACGTAGTCGTTGATGCCGAGGTTGGCCGCCGTCTCGTACATCTCGACGATCGCCTCATCCGCGATAAAACCGGACTCGCTGCGCACATATTTCTTGTGCGTCATGAGGCCCCCAACGATGACGCCGAGGTTTTCGTTGCGCGCGAAATCGATCCAGGCGCGCTCGGTCTCGGGGCCCGCCTGCGGGAAGAAGATCACCGCATCGATCCCTGCATTGCGGCAAACGTTCGCAAACGCCTCGCCCGTCTCGGGGATATCGGTCCCCGCCTTCTGATGATCGTAGATGAGCGGTTTGTCCGTATACTTGCGCGCGATCTCGACCGCCCGCGGCAGGCCGATGGAGAGCGCGAGCACAAAGCCCAACTTATAGGCGCCGATGCCGGGGACATCGGCGGTGGCCTTCACCATCTGTTCATAGCGCTCGGCATCGACATCACAGGCGGGAATGATGCTTCGGGGTTGGGCGATGATCATAATATCTCCTCGTCTCTAAAGAAGTTTCAATGGTTTGACGCCATATTCGGAAAATTCGGCCTCGATCGCACGGGCGATCTCCTCGCCGGGTTTGAGCGCCGCAAAGACCTGCGGCAGAAACTGGGTCGCATCGCTCAAGCTGACATAGGCAACACCCTTGGCCTCGATGGCTTCAGCAACGGAGCGTCCGTCATCGCGCTTTTCCATCCGGTTGGTGAGCCCCACCGCCGCGACGATCTGAACATCGTCGAGTTGGGCGAGCCCGTCGAGCGCATTCAAAAGCGACCCACCGGTCGTGGTGACATCTTCCACGACGAGGATGCGCCCCCGCGGCGCGCCGACGAAGAAGCGATCCTGCGGCGCACCGTGCTGCTTTGGGCAAGCCCGCCCCATCGGCAGCGGATGGCTGCCGGGCGCAAACCCGGGCTGCTGCCGGGCCCACTTGTAGGTGGCGATGACACCGAGCTTGGTCGCCCCTTCGGGGACGCCGTAGAAGGCATCGAATGAAAAACCCTCATCCTGCGCGAAGGCGATGAGAAAATCGGCCAACCGGTCGATGAGAAAGGTATCGGCCGCAACGTTGCGCCAGTTACAATAGAAGTGCGATTGCCGCCCCGACTTGAGCGTCACGGGCTTTTCGAAGAACCCGACCACCCCGTTGTCGATGAGAAACTGCACGAATGCCTTGGAATCAAATGCCATATCTCCCCTCGCCCTTCACCCTTCAACTTTCACTCTTCAACTTTGAACTTTTAACTGTTCTTTGGTGCCCGGGACCGGATTCGAACCGGTACGGGGATTCCTCCCCAAGGGATTTTAAGTCCCTGGAGTCTGCCAATTCCTCCACCCGGGCAATCGTGCGTCCCGAAATGAACACAGCACAGAATTTTTGGCAATGATTTCGGCGGCATCAGCACAAAAAAGAACCCGAAACTCCGCTTCAAACAGGAGTTTCGGGGATGAGGCGGCGACCGGAATCGAACCGGTAAATAACGGTTTTGCAAACCGCCCCCTTAACCATTTGGGTACGCCGCCAAGGGTTCGCGTCTGCTAGCACAGGGTGTTTCAGGCGTCAAGAATCCTGCAAAAAACCTTGAAGGCAGCCACCCCCCGTGGTAGGAGCGCTCGCTATGCGCATACCAAACGCCCTTGCATTGTCCCTGATCATCCTTGCCCTGAGCGTCGCCCCGCTCGGCTGTGCCAAAGCTCCTAAACGAACGTCGCTCACCAGCGACAGCTCAAGCTGGAACGCCGACGAGCTCCTCCAGGCCTCGCGCGATGCCGCCGCAACTGCCGCCCAGGAGGCCAACCGGGGCGAGGCCAAGGATATGGCGCTCAAGGGAGTGGCATTTGCGGAGCAGTGCCTGGAACTCGAACCGGAATCGGCCGGCTGCTATTTCTGGCGCGCCGCCAACACGGGACTCTACTACCGCATCCGCATCATCGGCTATCAGCGCGGCGTCAAACAGATGATCGCCGACTGTAAGCGCGTGATCGCCATCGATCCGAGCTATGAATATGGCGGCGCCTACAGACTCCTCGGCCAAATCTATACGCAGCTCCCACAGACCGGTTCGCATGTCGACAGCATCACGCGCGATCTGGGGCTCGCGGAGTCCTATCTGCACAAGGCCGTGACCATCGCGCCCGACTACCCGGAAAACCAGCTCGCGCTCGCAGAGACGCTCTTCGCCGAGGGCAAGTTCTCCCAGGCCATCGAGCACCTGGCCGATGCCAAGGAGCTCTCATCGCACTGGCGCAGCGACAGCGCCTATCCCGAGTGGAAGATACAGACCACGAAGTTGGAAAAGAAGCTGGCAAAGGCCATGCGCTAAACGTCGGCTGCATTGATCCCGTCACCCATCGGAAAAGGAGCATATATGGCAAGCGTCAACAAGGTCATCCTCATCGGCAACCTCGGCAAAGATCCGGAAAAGCGTGTCACCGGAACGGGACAGACGGTCACCAACTTCAACATCGCTACGAGCGAGCGCTGGCGCAACAGTGCCAACGAACCGCAGGAACGCACGGAGTGGCATCGCGTCGTCGTCTGGGGCGCTCAAGCGGAGAGCTGTGCGCAGTACCTCTCGAAGGGTCGCCCGGTCTATGTCGAGGGTCGCCTGCAGACGCGGCAATGGGACGATAAGGACGGCAACAAACGCTACACGACAGAAGTCGTCGCCCAGCGCGTGCAATTTTTGGGTTCCCCCACCGGCGCCAAGAGCACGGGTGAAAGCTATGGCACAAACGCCCCGACCCCAGCGAGCAACACCACGCCGGACTTCGGCGACACCGGCCCGGACGATGTACCCTTCTAAAATCCGTGAACGGTGAACCGTAAACGGTGAACAGAAAACCCCCAAGGTGATATACTTGGGGGTTTTTTCGTTCACCGTTCACCGTTCACCGTTCACCGTTCACCGTTCACCGTTCACGGTTTTAAGGCCAGCCAATCGCCGACGGGGCGGGTGCGGCCGAAGGCGTCGAAGCGCAGGCCGATGGAGAAGAAGACGGTGAAGTCCACGGATGGTCCGCGGCTGGTCACGTCCTCGGAGAAGCCGAACTGCCAGATGAGATCCGTATTGTTGATGAGATTGCGCTCTTCACCGCGAAAGCCGATGACGAGGTCGAGCGGCACGCCGTCCCATTGATCGAGTCCCGTCCCCTGCAGGAGCGGCGTCGAGCCGTTGAGCTGAACGATGACCGACCAGTTGGGCAAAAGCGACACCTCGCCGGCGATCATGTAGGAGAACATCTCGCTGCGCATCAGGTCTTCGTAGTAGGCGTTCCCCCCCAACACATAATAGGCTGCGTTGAAGTGGCCGTGAATGCGCTTGTAGCTCGCCTCCAACGCCGTGCCGAAGCCAAAGTCGAACGCGCCGCTGCCAAAACCCCGACAACGCCGCCCGGTCGGAAATTTGAACTCGGCAAAGATGGAGAGCGCGGGCCAATCGCTATCCTGCCCGGTGAGCTGATGTTTCACATGCAAGACGATATCGCCCAACCCCAAATCCGCGGACGGATACCGAAAACGCTGACGGCCGCCCTGGTTCAGAAAATAATCGAATTGATTGTTGGGAACCTGATCGCGCCCGCCGTTGGGAAACCCGAAAAACTTGTGATAGGATTGAATGAAGCTGTCGAGAAACCCACCGTTGAAATGCATCAAGGGAATCTCGATGCCGATCTCGAAATCATCGGTCAGGCCATACATGGTGTGCAGCGACATGCGCAACAGTTCCATATCCAGGTCGAGAAAGGCATTCGCGTTCCGCTCCCGCTCGAAGATATTGGAATAGGCCGAATCGAGGCGCAGCTCAAAGGTCCCCTCGGGAACGACCTCGGCGCGCGTAGGGGTGAGCCCCAACGACTGCAGGTAGACGGGATTCTGTGTCCGCAATGAGATGGGACCAAACGCATCATACTCGCGTGCGAACACCGTACCGGATGCGAAGGTGCTGAAGATGACGATGATCGTGAGGAGTCTTTTCAAGAAGAGCCTTTCAACAATGTGGCGCATCTAGAAAACTGTCTTATACTCTGTCATGCCCGAATCTGATTGAGTTTGTCATCCCCGCCCTTCGACTCCGCTCAGGATAAACTCCAGCGGGGATCTCGATGAATCGTGAAAGTCGAGATTCCCGCCTGCGCGGGAATGACACCCTCTGGTCCATGGTCTATGGTCTCTGGTCTATGGTCTGCTCTTGCAACCACCGCTCGGCATCGATGGCCGCCATGCAGCCAGTGCCGGCGGCGGTGATCGCCTGCCGATAGACGTGGTCCTGGCAATCGCCGGCGGCATAGACGCCTTCGACCGAGGTGCGCATGCTCGTCTTTGGCGTGACGATATAGCCCTCGGCGTTCATCTCGAGCTGCCCTTTGAAGACGTCCGTGTTCGGCTTGTGCCCGATGGCGATGAAGACTCCCTGGCAGGGAAGCTCGCGAAGCGCGCCGGTCTTGGTGTCCTTGAGGCGCACGCCGGTCACCTCCCCCTTTTCCACATCCAGGATCTCGTCGATGACGCTCGACCAGGCGAATGCAATCTTGTCGTTTTTGAAGGCACGCTCCTGCATCGCCTTCGATCCGCGCAGTTCATCGCGCCGATGGATGATCGTCACCTTCGTCGCAAAATGCGTGAGGTAGGTCGCCTCTTCGAGCGCCGTATCGCCCCCGCCGACGACGACGATCTCTTTGCCGCGGAAGAAGAACCCATCGCAGGTCGCACAGGCCGAAACGCCCTTGCCCATGAGCGTGTGCTCCGACTCGATTCCAAGCCAGCGTGCCTCGGCACCGGTGGCAACGATGAGCGCGCGCGCTTCTATTTTCTCATCTCCGACCTCGATGACGAACGGCCGTTTTGAGAGATCCACACTGGTGACCGCGCCGCTCTTCACCTTCGCGCCGACACGCTCGGCCTGCGCACGCATGGCCAGCATCAGATCCGGTCCGCCGATCGGGTCGGCAAAGCCGGGAAAGTTCTCGATGTCGGTCGTGATCGTGAGCTGCCCGCCCGGCTGCATCCCCTCGATGAGCAGGGGTTCCATGTTGGCCCGCGCCGCATAGATGGCGGCCGTGAGTCCCGCCGCGCCCGTCCCAATGATGACGATATCATGTGCCATGCCCCCTCCAAAAAACAGAATGAGTCCGGGCAACTTGGCCGATTCCCCGCAAAAGGTCAAGGATGGGCGCCGAGCCCGTTCAGGTGCCGCCATTTGATGCAGCTGCTGCAAATGGCGGCAGTGGATTTCATCTAACCCCTTGAATCATCGACCCTCGTCATTGGCACAACCGGTGCAATGAGGGACGGCATGCACGCATACGTTCATGCAGCTGCGCTGGCTGGCATAGAGGCCCTCCCCGTCACCGTCGAGGTCGACGTCCAGATGCAGGGGCTGCCCGGCTGGAACATGGTGGGGCTTCTGGAGACTGCCGTGAAGGAGGCGCGTGAACGCGTGGAGAGCGCCATCCGCAACGCCGGTTTCGGGCTGCCCAACCGCAAGACGCTCATCAACCTCTCGCCGGCGGATCTGAAAAAGGCGGGCGCGCACTACGATCTCCCCATCGCGGTGGCGCTGCTCACGGCCGTCGGCGCGTGCAAACCATCGCGCAGCCGATGTCACCTCATCGCCGGGGAGCTCTCGCTCACCGGCGACGTGCTTCCGGTGAGCGGCGTGCTGATGCTGGCCAAGTCGGCCCTCGATCGCAATCTCTCCGGCGTCATCGTCCCGGCGGAAAACGCCTGGGAGGCGCAGCTGGCCGGCGACATTCAGGTCGTGCCCGTGCGCACGCTTGCCGACGCGGTGCAGTTTCTGGCCGACGACATCGTCCCGCCGATGCCGCCCGTGCCGCCGCCGCTCGATGCACAGAGAGATGTCGGCGATCTCGCCGATGTGCGCGGGCAACCGTTTGCGAAACGCGGGCTTACCATCGCCGCGGCCGGTGGTCACAACGTCGCCTTCCGCGGACCGCCGGGGACGGGGAAGACGATGCTCGCCGAACGACTCTCGACGATCCTGCCGCCACTGACGGAAGCCGAGGCGATCGAGGTCGCCATGATCCAGAGCTGGCACGGACTGCTGCGCGGACAGGAACTGCCGCATCACCGCCCCTTTCGGGCGCCACATCATTCGGCCTCCTATGCGGGGCTGGTCGGCGGTGGCGTGGGAGGCGCGGCGCGTCTGGGAGAGATCTCGCTCGCGCACCGAGGCGTCCTCTTCCTCGACGAGATGGCCGAGTTCCGCAAGGACGTGCTCGAAGTCCTGCGCCAGCCGATGGAATCGGGTCGCGTGCACATCGTGCGCGCGGGCGTCTCGATCCACTATCCCGCACGGTTTCTCCTGGCCGCAGCGTGGAACAACTGCCCCTGTGGGTTTCTCACGCATCCGGCACGGGCGTGCAGCTGCACCGTCCCGCAGATCCGTCGCTATCAGACCAAGCTCTCGGGACCCCTCATGGACCGCATCGACCTGCACATCGAGGTCGGCCCTCCGCCGCATGAAGCGTTGCTCGATACCGGCACCGAAGAGCGCTCGCGCGATGTCCGCGAACGCGTGCTCATGGCGCGCGATCGCCAGGCGCAGCGCTACCGTCAGGAGGGAGCGACCAACGCCGGACTCACCGGACGCAACGTGCGCCACCACTGCCGCCTCGGAACGGAGGAACATCGTTTTTTGCGAAAGGCCGCCGAGGCGCATGTCCTCTCCGGGCGTGCCCTCCACCGCGTGCTCAAGGTCGCGCGCACGATCGCGGATCTGGCCCAAGCCGACGAGATCGCCGTCGAACATCTGGCTGAAGCCCTTCAATTTCGGCCGACGATCGATGCGCTTTGATCCATGAAGGGGAAGACACCGATGAAGCCTATCAACGTCACTGCAATTGAAAGCTGTATTCACACGATCCGTGGCCACCGCGTCATGCTCGATGAGGATCTGGCGACCCTGTATGGCGTAACGACGAAAAGATTGAATGAACAGGTTCGTCGAAACGCGAATCGGTTCCCGGTGGATTTTGCATTTCAACTTACTATTCAAGAGGTTAGCTCTTTAAGGTCGCATTTTGCGACCATAAAGAGCGGTCGCGGAGCCCACCGAAAGTATGCCCCCTACGCCTTCACCGAACACGGCACCATCATGCTGGCCAACATTTTGAGAAGCCCCACAGCGGTCGAAGCGAGCATCCAGATCGTTCGTGCCTTCATTCATCTGCGAGAGATGATCCTCTCCCATAAGGAGCTGACCCTCCGCATCGATCAGGTTGAACAGCGATATGACGCGAAGTTTAAAATGGTCTTCGATGCGATACGACAACTCATCACACCGAAGGAAAAACCACCAAAAATTGGATTTCTTCTGACAAAAAATGATACCTCCCCCTCACAGAGTGAAGTCTTGACCCCCTTCCCCGTGCCTGTCATGTATGCCGCATGCCTGTCACGCTCATCACCGGACCGATCGGATCCGGAAAGACTTCGGCCCTCATGGCGCGGTTTTCCGAGGCCCAGGCGCGCGATGCGGGGCTCCTCATCGCGCCCACGGAGGCTGCGGCTGCGGCGCTGCGGCAGCGCTGGGCGATCTCGGGTGGAGAATCGGCACTGCTCGGGCATCGCATCATCGGTTGGGGGCGATTCGTGCAGCTGCTCGCGGATGCGCAGGACTACCTGCTCACCCCCCTGCAACAGGCGCTCTTCCTCTTTCCGATCCTCGGCGACCACCCGCTGCGCTATTTTCGCCGCGATCGCCCCTCGATGGGCATCGCCTCGCAATTCGCCTCGACGATCGCGCTGCTCCATCGCAACGGCATCACGCCCGCACGCCTGCGCACGCTGCTGGAGACGCGCGGATCGCTCAAGGAAAACGACCTGCTCACGGTCTATGAGCGCTATGCTGAAGCGCTGACGCACAGCCATCTCCTGGATGAGGGATGCCTGTTGCCGCTCGCCCTGAAGCATGTGCAACGCGCGGAAGCATCGCTGCTCCAACAGATCGACACGATCCTCTTCGACGAGTTCATCCGCTTTGAACCGGGCGCCGTCGAGTTGATCGATGCGATCAAGACAGCCGTTCCGAAGGCGAACATCGCCATCGCGCTCACGACGTCCACCGAGGAGAAGACGCTCGAGGGAAAGCTCTACGAAAAGACCCGCGCGACGCTCGAGCCGATCGCCGATCGGAGCGAGTCGCTGCCGCCGCGACCCGCGCCTGCGATCGACATCTCGGTGCACAGCATCCGCTCGCCCCGCCAAGAGGCGCGCTTCATCGCCCATGTGCTCGAAGGCGAATGCAAAGACGCCGCGTCGACGATCGTCCTGGCCGTTCGAGGCGACACGCCATTCGTATCGCTCCTGCTGCCCGAGCTCGATGAACATTCCCTCGCCACCGATCTGCCGACCGGGAGCACGGCGCTGGCGTCCCCGCTCGTGCATCGGCTCCTGTCCGAGGAGACGCTGGAGAAATGGCCCGCGCAGGCGCGACTCATCGAATATGCGCAGCTCTGCGCCGCATTCGTTCGCGACAGCAATGTCCTCGAAGCCTCGAACGCGGAGCTCGCAACACACGCCGACGAGCGCCGGGCGATCGCGCGAACGCTGGCGGCCGCATCGACGATCGAACAGACGCTGGCCGAATGCACGCTCACCGAGCGTCTGATCGATCTTCCGGCGGTCTCGCGCGAATGCTTCGTGGGACTGCTGCTCAAGGCCTTCACCCACGACCACGCCTCGCCCGCAACGCTCACCCGGCACCTCCCCTTCGAACTCGCTTCCTTTGAAGCCGGCCTCGCTGGCGACACCGATGTCGTCATGATCCCCAACCTCGTCGAGGGGACGATCCCGCGCGTGCAGACCGAACGCCTCTTCTTCTCCGATGCGGATCGCCTCTCGCCGGATCCGGATCCGATCATCGATGCGCTGCTGCCGAACACCGAGGAACTCCTCGCGATGGAGGCACATGCGTTTGCCACCTTCTGCGCCAAATGCAAAAAACGCCTCGTCCTGACCTCTGCGGTCGTGAATGAAAACGGCGCGGAGACTGCGCCCTCCTCCTTTCTCGATCGCATGCCGGAGGGCATTCCGGAACCTCCGATCGCGCCGCAGCCATCGGCATCGCTGGCTCCGGATTGGGGCGCGATCATGGCGCAGCGGATCGCGATCGAACGCGCACGCGCCGGCACGAGCGATGCGCACAGCTCCTTTCGCGGCATGATCGAGGAGAATGAAGCCAAAGCGCTCTTGCGACAGCGTTTCACCGAGAGCCGCTTCAGCCCCACGAGCCTCGAGCGCTATGCGGGATGCCCCTTTCAATTCTTCGTCGAAAAAGTGCTGGGGCTGAAACCCCTCGAAGAGGAGTTGCCGGAATTGCAGCCGAAGGATCGCGGCACGATCGTCCATCGCCTGCTCGAACGGTTCTATCAGGAATGCACCGAAGCGATCGCGCGCGCGCGCATCGATCGCGCTCAAGAAGAGGGACTCAAGGAAAAACTCAACGCCATCCTCATCGAGGTCGAGGTCGAACATGCCGCGCTCGTCGACGCCCAAGCGCCGGGTCTGAAATCCTTCTCGCGCGAGGCGATCCTCAACATGGCCTGGCAGGTCGTGCAAGCCGAACTGGGCGAAGCGCGCGAAATCTCGCAACCGCTCGAGCCCGCCGCATTTGAATGGACGTTTGGAAAGACACCGGAGACGGCATTGGCTGTTCCCGTCGAGAATGACGCCCCCGCCCTCGTGCGCGGGCAGGTGGATCGCATCGACATCGACGCCAACACGAGCGCCTTTCTCGTCGTCGACTACAAGACCGGCGCCTCGATCACCTCGAAGAAGAAGGACATCCTCGAGGGGCGACATCTTCAACTGCCGCTCTATGTCGAAGCGATTCGACAGTTTCTCTATCCCAGCGCGCTGCCGCTCGGCGGACTGCTCATCGGCGTCATGGAAGCGACGAAAGTCCATGGCTTCGTGCGAAAATCGTTCAACAATATCCACTATGCGATCGGAAGATATGCATCAGCCGTCGATGACGAGACCTGGGACGAGATGATGCATGCAACGCTCGCCTTTGTCGGAACCTATGCCGCGGGCATTCGCGGAGGGGCCTTTTCGGCCGCCCCCGCAAAGGGCTGCCCACGACACTGCGACTATAAGGACATCTGCCGCTATGCCGGACACGTCGTTCACTGAAGCTCAGAATGCGGTGGCCTTCGCCATCGACCGCTCCATGTCCGTCGTGGCCGGAGCCGGTTCGGGCAAAACCACCGTGCTCATCGAGCGATGCCTGCACATCATCGAGGATGATTGGGGCGCACTCGATCGTCTCCTCGCCATCACGTTCACGGAGAAAGCGGCCGGAGAGCTCAAGGCACGTCTGCGCCGTCGCATTCCGGCCGAACAACACCATCGCATCGAAGAGGCCTGGATCGGCACCTTCCACGCCTTCTGTGCCCGCATCATCCGCGCCCATACCCCCGTACTGGGGCTCGACCCCTCCTTCGGCATCCTCGATGAAAACGCGGCGGGTCTCGTCGCGCGCCAGGCGGTGCACCACACACTGATGACCCTTCTCGAACAGGATGATGCCCCCACCGCTCTGCTCGTCGATGCCCTCGATTTCCGAACGGTGACTGGAGCCCTCGAAGAGCTGATGCAGTTTCGGTGGCATGCACAGCGCATCTTCGAGCAGCCCGCAGCAGCGGAAGAAGCCGCACTCCTCTCCGCACTGGGCGCCGCCTTCACCCTTGCCTGCACCCACCTCTCAGCACAATTCGCGCGCATGGATGCCCTCGACTTTCAGGCCCTCGAAATCCAAGCCCTTCGACTGCTGACCGAACACCCTTCGATATGCGAGCTCTATCAGCGACGGTTTTCGCACCTGCTCGTCGACGAATTTCAGGACACCAACGACTTACAGACGCTGCTCGTCCTGAAACTCTTCGACCCCAAACGAAACCGCCTCTGCATCGTAGGCGATCCGCGCCAGTCGATCTATCGCTTCCGCGGCGCCAACGTCGGCTGCTTCGCCCAGACACTCGAACGCATCCGCGCCCATGGGGGCGAGACCATCCACCTGGCGGAGAACTTCCGTTCGCGACCGGGCATCATCACCTTCGTCAATCACTGCCAGGAGAATCTCTCGGACGGACTCTTCGAACAGTTGGCCCAAGACGGCGTGAGCGCCGCGAGTGAAAACATGATCGCCGCTCGCGATGACGACGGCGCATTGCCCTCGGTCGCGCGCATTCCCATCGTCAGCACCGACGCCAAGACCAGCGCCGCCGAGCGCCGCATAGCCGAGGCCGAGGCCATCGCACAGACGATCACGGCGCTGACGAGCAGCGATCGTTTCGAGCTCGGCGATATCGTCTGTCTCTTTCAAGCGCTCACCGACATCGTCGCCTATGAAAACGCGCTGCAACAAGCCGGAATCCCCTATCGCGTCTTCGGCGGACGCGGGCTGCTCGCCCGGCAGGAGATCGTCGACCTGCTGCTCTGCTTGGAATATGCCGCCGACCCGGAAAACGAGATCGCCCTGCTGGGCCTTGTCCGCTCTCCCCTCATCGGTCTTTCCGACGACGACCTGGTGCGTTTTGCCGGGCCACGGGGGGACTCACTCGTCGAGGCAGCACGCATCGATGAACGCTGCGGCCTCCTGAACGATCTGCAGGAGATGGGTCGACATCTGCGCCCCTCCGAGATCATCCGAAGGGTCCTGGATCGAACGGGATACGAGCTGATCTGCCATGCCCTCGATACCTCCGGCGGCATGACGGCCAATATCGATCGTTTTCTGGCGCTGGCCGAATCGATCGAACGCGAGACGCCGACCCCGCTCGGCGCCTTTGCCGGATTCGTGCGCGAACTCAAGGAGCGCAGCGCGCGTCTGGGAAATGCCCCCGCCGCGGGCGATGCCAGCGGCGCGGTTCGGCTCATGACCGTACACGCCGCCAAGGGGCTCGAGTTTCCGGTCGTGATCCTTCCCGACCTCTTCCGGGGGGGACATAACACGGGAGGGCGCTGGCAATTCGTCCGTCAGGAGGGCATCGCCTTCAAACAAAAGGATCCGGATCAGCCCTTCGGACCCCGCGTGGAGACGGATCGCTACAGCGCCCTTCGCGATCATGAACGGACCGAGGACGAAGCAGAATCGAAACGCCTGCTCTATGTCGCCATGACCCGCGCGATGGAGCTCCTGCTCCTGCCAATTCACGAGGGCATCTCGCGCTCGGGACCGTGGCACAAGTGGCTCGAACCCGTCGTTGTGCAGATGGACATACCGACACACGAAGGGCGATCGCTCGCTCCACTCGCTGGGGCGAAGGACGAGGGGCGCAACATCCCTCAAAACACAATCGATGTTTCACCCCTCGGCGCTTTGTCGCCCTTCACCCTTCGCCCTTCGCCTCTCGTTTCTCGCCACGTGTACACCGTCAGCCAGCTCGAGTGTTTCGAGCGCTGTCCGCGTGAGTATGAACTGAAATATGTGCTGGGACTGCCCGCCACCGGCATCTTCCGAGAGGGCGACGGAGAGCTGCCGGCCAACGTCCTGGGCTCGATCGTTCACGGCGTCCTCGATGGACTCGATCCGAGTGACCTCCAGAGCCTCACCGACCAGATCCGCACGGGGTGTTTGAGAAGCGGCGCCGACCCGACGCAACAAACGCTGCGGGCGGTTCAGCGTGAAATCGAACACGCCCTCAAGATCCCCCTCCTCCATGAACTGCGTGAGGGCGCGCATGAGCTCCCCTTCGAGTGGCGCATCGATGCGGCGACGATCATCGGCAGCATCGATTGGCTCAAACCCGATGGAGACGGCTTCGAGGTGATCGACTTCAAGACCGACCGCGTCGATGCAGATCAGGTGGAGGAGCGCGCGCAGACCTATGATCTCCAGCTCATCTGTTATGCCTTGGCCGCGGAAGCGGCGACCGGGAAGAGGATTTCTGCAACCACGCTCACCTTCCTCAAACCCCAGATCGTCCACCGCATCGAGATGACCGACGCGCGCCGCACCGACGGTCTCGCACGCATCCGGGAGACCATGCAGTGCATCGAGGCGCACGCCTTTGAGCAGAAAAAAGAAACGCAGCCCCCGTGCCAGAACTGCGCCTATCATCACAATGGGATATGTTGGGAGGATCGACTCAAGAGCGGACAGAAATCATGATCATTCTATCCGGCGATCTTGAACATTAATCAAACAACTTCTCGCAATCATTTCCGATAATCATAGAGAGACCCTTCTGACGAAGGGGAACAAAACACATGGGCCTATCTGCGCGACGAGGAGGAGAAGATGGCAATGAGAATAGATGCCAGAAAAATATGCCTTCCCCTGAACAAGAAGGGACCCGATCATTTCAATGCTTGTGTGGAACGAGTCGGTGTATGCAACACGGACAAGAAGAGACCCCTCAACATAACGTCTTCAACCCTCACCAGCCCTCTACCGAAAAAAACGAAAAAGTCCTGCGCCCAATGGGTCGTGCGCATACTGCGGGCGGCAAAAACGAAAAAGGCGATCGATGCGATACGCGTCAACGGAAGAAAAAAACCAATCCCGAAGAAAACAGCAAAAAAGAAACCGAAAAAAAAGCGATCGAGAAAAACGCCCTCACTCCCCCCTGCACCACCGCACATACTCCAGGCCATCAAGAAGTACAGTCGAATCGGGGGCAAGCCCTTCGAGAGATACGGATGGAGCCTCGTCTATGGCGAAGGATGTGAAAGAAACCGAACGACACTCAAAGAGAAGATCACTCAGGCTGTCTGCAATGCTGAACAAGGCGACCACACCATCATCGGAGCTGAGTATTCAGACAACAAAAGCAATACGACGCGAGAGATCAGCCACGAGCGATACGCGTCCCCTGACGGAACACACATCTCTTCCTATTCTTCGGGCGGAGGTCAATACTGGGGATGTGAAACAACCCTCACCGATTGGAAGGAAATTCACTGTTCCAATGGGACCGGCTATTCCAACCCCAACCATGGCGAGTAACGCTCATACGCGTTCGCGAACAACACCGTCCTTGCCAAAGAACGAAGAGCATCGTACATAAGAGGCACCTCGCGGGGAACCATTACGACCACCCCGGAGCAACATCCTGCACACGGATTGCGCTCTCTCATGCTTCGTTCCATCGAACAAATCATTGCACAAGCGGCCGAGCCCGAGCGGGGTCGGCAGGACTTCGCGCGTTTTGAGGCGACCTGTCACGCTTCATCTGTAGGCGCATTCAATTGGAACCGCGAGGGCGCACGCACGCTCACCCGCATCTTCGGCAACAGCCATATCCTCGCCGAGCGACTGATCGCACATCCGGACTGGGCGGAGGCGATCGTCGATTCCCCGTTCTGGAATGCACGCAAGCCGAAGACGACGATGATACAGGAACTTGAGCAGGCCATCGCCGCCCAGCCGGACGACGAGGGTTTTGTGCGCGCCCTGCGCCAGATGAAATACCGTGAGCTCGCGCGTCTGGTCGCACGCGATCTCACGGGCTCCATCGACACGAATGCGATGCTCGCCGAGTGGACGGAACTGGCTGATGTATTGATCGAGGCAGCGAGTATGCGCGCCCTCAACGAGACCCGGAATCGATTTGGCACGCCTCGCTGCACGCATGCCGAGGGAACGCCTGCGGATTGCGGCGTCTGCATCATCGGCCTGGGCAAACTCGGCGGAAATGAACTCAACATCAGCTCGGATATCGACCTCCTCGTCCTCTACACCTCCGACCAGGGCCAGGCCACGCGCGAGGACGAGAGCGCGACGAGCCTGCATGAATGCTTCGTCACATACACGCGCAGGTTCACGCGCCTACTGGCCCAGGTCACGCCGGACGGCTTTGTCTTTCGCGTCGATCATGATCTGCGCCCGGAAGGTCTTCAGGGGCCGCTGGCAAATTCGGTTGCGGCGGCAGAACGCTATTATGAATACTTCGGGAGCGACTGGGAGCGGCAGGCGCTCATCCGTGCTCGCCCCGTCGCGGGTGACATCGCGCTCGGCGAACGTTTTCTGGAGGCGATGCGCCCCTTCGTCTATCGCCGCTCGATCTCGTTGGCGGACCTGACGCACATGTGCACGCTCAAGGAACGCATGGAGCGCAAGGTTTTGCGTCGTCGCAACGATGACATCAAACATGGCAAGGGTTCCATCCGCGAAGCGGAGTTTCTCGTGCAGGCCTTTCAGCTCCTCTTCGGCGGCGCACGCCCAGAGCTGCGTACCTCCAACACCTTTGACGCCATCGACTTCCTGTCGAACGCGGAGATCATCCATCCGGATGTCGCCGCGCGTCTGCACCATGCTTGGGCGTTTCTGCGCCGAACGGAGAATATGCTCCAGGCGGTCGACGACGTTCAGACCCATCGGCTGCCCGATGATATGAATGCGACCACCGCGCTTGCCCGACGTATGGGTTACGTTGCAGAAGATGGCACACAGGAATTTTCTGCCCAACTTTCACAACATCGCCAGGCGATCGCGCGCCTCTTTCGCGCCCTGTTCGAAGCCGACTATGAACGGCTGGAATTCGACGAGGTCCTGCGCGAGAACGTCGCGCGTGCGGCGGACGAGGAAGAAGCCGCCGACTCGCTGGCGTGGTTCAAGAAACGCGAAGTCCAACGCATCGTGCGCCTCGATCTGGAGGGACGCCTCCCCATCGGACGTGTCCTGCGACGACTCTCGCTGGTGGCGGAAGCTGCCATCGAAGGCGCGTGGCGCATGGCCCGCTTGCGACTCGCCGAGCGCTATGGAAACCCCCGCACCGAACAGGGCGATCCCGCTGGCTTTGCCATCGTCGCGCTGGGTCGACTGGGTGCGCGGGAGATCGACTACGGTTCCGATCTGGACCTGATCTTTCTCTATGAAGAGAAGGGAACGACCGACGGCGAACGTCCTATCGCGAACGTCGAATTCTTCACCAAACTCGCCCAGCGCACGATCTCGCTCATTTCGCTCATGACACGATATGGACGCACCTATCTGGTCGATGCGGAGCTGCGCCCCTCCGGCGGACAGGGAACGCTGGTGGCGAGTCTGGCCACCTTCTGCGACTACCATGAGCGCGGTGCGGCGCTCTGGGAACGCCAGGCACTGCTCAAGGCACGCGTCATTGCCGGGGACGAGGCATTTACAGAAAAGGTGGAACACACCCTCGACCACCTCGCCTTTGAACTGACGCCGCCGAAGGAGAAGGCGCTGCGCGAGGAGATCGATCATCTGCGTTCGCGCTTTATCGACGAACGAGCACGTGAAACGGAAACCGTGCGCAACCTCAAGATCGGCCCCGGGGGACTGGCCGACATCGAATCGATCATCCGACATCACCAACTGCTGCACGTACCAGCATATCCGGAGTTGCGCCGACAGAATTCAGACGAGCTCCTCGATGCCCTGGCAGGGACAAACCTCATCGAAGCGGACCAACAGGATAAGCTCCAGGACGCGCTCGCCTTTCTGCGCCAACTCTTGGCACGCCTGCGCCTCCTGCTTGGACACGATGCGGATAGGATCGATGCAAACGCCGCCTATCTCCCCGCGCTGGCCGAAGGCATGGGATATGAAAACCCGGCATCGCTCATCTCGGAGCTCGATCGAGTGCGAGAGACTGTGCGCACCATCTATGCGCGAGAGATCAAGCAAAGCTAAGAGTCTGAATGCCAGAAATGTGCAATTGATGTCATTCTGAGAGAAGCCCCGTCGTATGGGGCGCAGCGAAGAATCCCCCAGAATTCTATGGAGATCCTTCGCTTCACTCAGGATGACACCCTTAGAATAATCAGTTTACGAGAGGAAGCCATGCGTCCCTTCATCATCGTCAGCACATTGTGCCTCATCGCCGCCTGCAGCAGTGGCGAAGAGGAGAAACAAAACAGCTCCGAGAAGATGATCGGCATGCCCAATCCCGCTTCGGTGCACTGTATTGAACGCGGTGGACAACTGAAAATCGTAAAAGATGCGGAGGGAAATGAATCGGGCATCTGCCATCTGCCCGACGGAACGGTCTGCGAAGAATGGGCCCTGTTCCGCAATGAATGCGGCACGAACTCGAAAACCGACTAAAAAAAAGGACCCGCATCGATTGCGGGCCCTATCAATTTGATTCGTTTAACACTCAACCAGCGTATCCCTTCTCCTTCTTCTCGAGTTCTTCCTTGCACCGAATGCACATCTCGGCAACGGGGCGCGCTTCGAGGCGTTTCTTACCGATCTCTTCGCCACAGCGTTCACAGACACCGAACTCACCCTCGTCCATCTTCTCAAGCGTCTTGTCGATCTTCTTGAGGAGCACGAGCTCCCGATCGCGCAAGCGAAGGTTGAGGGCCTGGCCCGTCTCAGATGAGGCCATATCGACCTCATCGGCCAGATCGTCTTTTTCGACGCCAATCCCCTCTTCGCGAATGGCCTCGGCCGTATTGAAAACAGCCTGTTTGCGCTCGAGCAGAATCTTCTTGAAGTGCGCGATATCTTTCTTATTCATGAATAGCCCCTCCTGAAAGGCGGGGGAATATTTCTCAAAAAGGCCTTCTTGTCAATCGCAAAGGGTGCACACAAAAGACCCCTGAAAGGACCGTTCTGCCTGGTTGCTTCTGTGTCACCGCTCTGCTAACACTCCCGGCATGCGCAAACGCCGAACACCGCTCATGGCGCTCAAGCAGATTTTGGGGAAAGGCGCGCAGGCCAAAGAACTGGCCTGGCGTATGCAGCTGGCCCGCATCTGGATGCGCTGGGAGGAGCTCGCCGGCGATGCGATCGCCAAGCACGCGCGCCCAGCCCAACTCATGCGCGGCATGCTGACCATTCGCGTTTCCCACCCCACCTGGAAACAGGAGCTCGGACTGCTCAAACCACAGTTGTTGAGCCGTCTGCGCGAAGCCTTCCCCGAGGCACGACTCAAGGATATGCGATTCGAATACGGCGATCTACCGGAGCCACCTCCCATCGTCAGCCGAAATCTTCGCGCTCCCCAGCGCCCGCTGACCGAAGAGGAGATTGAGTTCATCGATCGCGCAAGCGAGCAAATTTCAGATGAGGATATTCGAGAAGCCGCACGCCGAGCCATGCAGCGGGGGTTTGGAACGCGCCGGAAGGGGTCTAATACCGATTAAATAAAATAGCTACGATATGATTCTGCAATGAAATATTCGGTTTTCAACATCATTGAAAAATAACCACTGATCTCTGATTATAATGGTGATATCGATGATGATAACATCGATTATTGATTCCTGATTCCAACAGCATGATACCGACTCACCTGAGTCGGTAGAGCATTCGACTGATCCTATCCGCTCGCTCCTTGTTCTCCATGACACATCGTGCCGGAATCAGGGAGAAGACACTGGCCAGATCAATGCAGGCCGATACCTCCGCTAACGATGCCCTTGAGATCTGAAAGAAGCGCTTGCGTTCCCCCGCGCCCATCCGTGCATTGCCCTCAGCCAAGTTGATGCGCAAAAGTGGTAAAATCTGACCACTACGAACGGCCTTCGTAGTGGTCGCCTTTGACCGCTTTTCAACATCATCGCTCAGAGATCATCGAGATTTATCGATTTGGAGAACGGATTGGGATAACCGATAAGCCGAAACGGAAAACGAATGATCGGATTCAATCACCATCGGCATCAGAATCATCATCAGAAAGGTTCTGTTTCGAGCTTTGTCATCCCCGCGAAAGCGGGGATCTCGATTGGAGCGAGATTCCCGATTACGTCACTCGGGAATGACATCGTGAAAAAATACAGCAGAAATGCTTTCAGATCTCGATGGGGTCCATCGCGGAGGTGGCAGCGGCGCTAGATCTGGCCAGTGACTTCTCCCTGATTCCGGCCAAGGTACAGGAGGAGAATAAGGCGATTCTACGGGCGGCATACAATCGGATCGGGAGACTTCCCTGATCCGGTTCCGTTTTCGGTCTGTCAGAAATCCGATTCAGTCTTCGTGATCGGTTTTCGATTTTCCGTTTCAATTCCTATTACTCCATGCCAATGAATATAACAATAAGATGGCTCACATTACAGACAATAGCTTCAACTTTCCTGAAAAACCCGGATTACTTCATCTGCGGGAATAGCTCCTTCGCGAATGATGCGCATGGTATCGTCGCCGATATCGATGACCGTCGATCCCCGTGTGGGCTCGCACTCACCGCCATCGACGATACAGGGCAACTTCGGTCCGAAATACTTCTGCACGTGTTTGATGCTGAGCGAAGGCGGAAAGTTGGAAAGATTGGCACTGGTGGTCGTGAGCGGTTTTCCAAACGCCTTGGAGATGGCCAACGCAATCGGGTTGGACGAGATGCGAATGCCCACTTTGCCCGTATGGGTGACCAACCCCTTTGGAAAATGTGCTGCAGCGGGAAAGAGGATCGTCAGTGGCCCCGGCCAGAAATGGCGCATGAGTGGCAACGCGCGATCGGGCACCTCAGAGGTCACGTCGGGAAGGTTGGAGAGGTCGCCGATGAGAATCGCGATCGGGAGACCGTAATCGCGTGCCTTGAGATCGTAGATGCGTTTGACCGCTTTTCGATTGAAGACATCGGCACCTAAGCCATAGATCGTCTCGGTCGGATAGGCGATCACCTGCCCATCGCGCAGATAGGTCACCGCCTGCTCAATCGCCGCGGGATCAGGATGCTTCGGATCGATGTGAATGATGTCGGTCATGCTCGTGGTCTCGTGAATCGTGAGATCGTAGTCTCGTTCAACCGGTGAATCGTGACCCGACGAGTCACGAATGACGAGTAACGAGTTACGTCGACTGCAATTCGGCATCCGCCGCATCGACCTTTGCGGTCATCGCCGCTCGAAACGCCTCGAGTTTTTTTGCCAGGGCGTCATCCGAGATCGCCAGCATCTGCGCCGCAAGGATCCCTGCGTTGCGCGCGCCCGATTTTCCGATTGTGACCGTCGCGACCGGAATGCCGGAGGGCATTTGCACGGTCGCCAGGAGTGAATCCAATCCCTTCAGCGATGAAGCATCCAAGGGCACGCCGATGACCGGCAACGTCGTGTGCGCCGCCAGCACGCCGCCCAAGTGTGCAGCATATCCGGCGCCGGCGATGATGACCTTCACGCCCTGGCCCCGGGCATCGCGCGCGAGCGCTGTGGCCCGATCGGGCGTGCGATGGGCTGAAGCGATCGTCATGCGTGCCGAAATACCAAGTTCAGCGAGCACCTTGGCCGCATCCTCCATCACCGCCTTGTCACTCGCACTCCCCATCACGATGAGTACCTTTGCATCCGTCATAAAACCCTCCTCAAATCCAAACCTCAAAATCCAAATATCGAAACAAATTCCAAATCCCAATGCCGAAGATCCTTTTAGACATTTGGATTTTGGATTTTGGCATTACACCCTTCAAGGGCCTTATGCCCAATATCCTTCCGAAAATGCACGCCATCCCAGTGGATCATATCGACCACATTGTAGGCCTGCTCGATCGCATCGGCCATGTCATCGCCTATCGCGGTGACGCCCAGAACGCGACCGCCGGACGTCACCACGCGATCATTCTCACTGGCGGTGCCGGCATGAAAGACCTGCACCCCCTCCTGCCCCGCCGCTTCCGCAAGCCCCGTGATCGCCTTGCCCTTCTCATAGGACCCGGGGTATCCGCCCGATGCCATCACGACGCAGATCGCCGGCCGAGGATCCCATGCCAGGCGCACGCGATCGAGCGTCCCGGAGAGCGTGGCCTGCACGATCTCGATGAGGTCGGTCTGCAAACGCATGAGGAGCGGCTGCGTCTCCGGATCGCCGAAGCGAACATTGAACTCGAGGACGCGAACCTGGCCATCCTTGATCATGAGTCCTGCATAGAGCACACCGACAAACGGCATCCCCTCGGTCACCATCCCATGCGCGGTGGGGAGCATGATGCGTTCCATGACCTGCTCGGTGAGCTCCGGCGTCATGAGACGTGCCGGCGAGATCGCCCCCATGCCGCCCGTATTGGGACCGGCGTCGCCATCGTAGGCCGCTTTATGATCCTGAGAACTAGCCAGCGGCAGAACGTGGTTGCCATCGCAGATCGCAATGAAGCTGGCCTCTTCCCCCTGAAGGAATTCCTCGATGATGATCCGCTCGCTCGCGGTTCCGAAGAGATTGCGCACGAGCATCGCATCGATGGTCTCCTGCGCCTCCTCGGCGGTATGACAGATCACCGCCCCCTTCCCCGCGGCCAGGCCATCGGCCTTGATCACCAGCGGATAGGTCTGATCCTGAATGAAGGCCAACGCCTGCTGCGCATCCGTAAAGGTCTCGGACTGCGCTGCGGGGATTCCATAGCGTTTGCAGAATTCCTTCGTGAAGACCTTCGACCCCTCGAGTACCGCCGCCTCGCGCGATGGACCGAAGGCAGCAAGCCCGACGCGTTTGAAGGAATCGACGATGCCCAGGGTGAGGGGAAGCTCGGGTCCCACGATGGTCAGATCGATGCGCTCGCGCTTGGCGAAATCGACCAACGCTTGCACATCATCGGCCTTGATCGGCACGCAGGTCGCGATCTCGGCGATACCGGGATTTCCCGGCGCACAGAAGACCTCGGTCACCTGCGGTGACTGTGTGACCTTCCAGGCCAGCGCATGCTCGCGGCCTCCGCCTCCGATGATGAGCACCTTCATCCTGTCCTCCCACCTCGGCCCACATGCCGAGGACGGGGCTCTATAGCGTCGATCTGTGCGGAAAATCAAGGAATTTCATACCCACCCCGGAACGGAGGGGGCGTTCAATAGTCGCTGACGGCCTCGAGCGTGCCATCGCGGCGCACGACGGCGCGCGATGTCGCGGAGAGCCCTCCGGCATCAGCGACCTCCACGGTGATGGTGATCGGCCAGACGCCCACGGTCCCCGCCTCCCCGCGCACGGTGAAACGAAGCTCGCCCCCCTGGATGCCGTCGATCCAGTCGTCGAGCGCGCCCCCGTGATGCGCCCGAATATGGGCCCGATAGCGCAGGCGATCCCCGGACGGATCGGTGAAATCGATGCGTGCACGTCCGTGCCGCCCGTCGAACCGGATATCGGAAAGCGTTCCCGACGGCGGTTCGTTGGCATTCCAGTAGAAGAATCCCATCTCGCCCAGACGCTGTGACCCGTTTTGGATCTCGAAGGCCGAAAAGAGGTCCGAACCCCCAAACGCCTTGAACGGCAACGCGATCATGGCGTGCGGTTGACGAAACTCCACGCCCTCGCCCGAGCGAATGTCGTCGGAGGACGATTCCGGCATGAGCGCTCCGATGGCCATCGGCCGAATGACCGGGCTGCTGTCGCCGAGGGCGATCGGACGCGCGAAGGAGAGCTGATCATCCCGGCCGAGGACCAACGCCGGCATATCGGATGCCTGCGGATCCACCGCGACCGCAGCATGGACCTGGCCGCCATCGTTCACCGAGACCCCGCCCGCCTGGGCGAGTGTCAGCTCCTGCTTCGGAAGATCGAGGAGCACCCGGAATGCGGCGCCATTTCGGGAGATGAGAAAGAGGTCTTCCATTCCAGCTGCGTCGGCGACCGCCGTCGCACCGACGATCGGTGCGGGAAAGGACGCGAGCGATTGATGCCAACACGTCCACTCCTGCTCCCGATGACAGACGCCCGCAATCGGCGCATCATCGGCACGGGCGAAGAAGAAGTACCCCTCCGCCCCGGCATCTCGCAACGGCATCAGCTGCACCTCACTCAGATGCACGGCATCCTTGATCAGGGGCAAGAACTGATGGGCGAAACTCCCATCGGCTCGCTGCGTGATGAGATCGATTCCCAATCCCTTCCGCCCCGAGGGGAGCTGCCCCTCGCGCTCGATCGCACAGATGACGGCACCGGCAAAGGTGAGCGGCACATCGTGCAGGCGTGCCAACCCCGCGATCTCCTGCACGCGACACTGCGCCTGACCTCTGCGAGCAGGCCACGGCCGTTGTGCATCGCCCAAGAGCGTCTCGGCGCGCAGACGACAGGCATAGTTTCCGGCAAGCGGCGATGGAATCTGCGAAGCGATTTTGGGATAGCGCGCATATCCGGTGGGGGTCGATGCAACGACATCCGCGATGTCGCCGACGACGAAGAGATGACGCGGCGCACGACTCGATTCCACCACACAGCTGCGGAAGGCGATCGGCCCGGATGCCGCCACATCTTTGGCGCGCAAGGCAGCGATGCCCCCTTCATTGCCGCGTTCTCCGCTCACGAGCAACATCGCCTGATCGAGCGAATGCGGAGCGATCATCGCCGCATCGAAGGAACGATGCCAGGGCAAGATTGCCGCACGCGTGCGACGCGTATCGAAGTGCGCTCCCGTGGTATGCCGCTGCAGATCACCCGCGAGCGTCTCCCCCACCTGTCCTTCAACGCCACCAGCGAGGGTCTCGCCATGGTCGCAGTAGTTGACGATGCCATTGCCATCATTATCCTCGGCGTGCTGCGATTCGAGCGGCACACAGACGGGTTGTTCCGCATCGCCGAGGCAACGCTTCTGCCCCGGAATGATACAGGTGCCAAACGCCACCGCGCATTCCTGCTCTAAACCCGCAACATCGTCGACAACGCCATTACAATCATCGTCGATGTCCATATTGGCACAGGTCTCTGCCAACGGATCGCGCGGGACGCAGGTGCTCGCCTTTCCCTCAATGCAGTTGGCGATCGTCACCGTGCAGGAACCGATGCCACATCTCGTCTCGCCGAGGCCTTCGTCGATCTCACCATCGCAGTTGTCATCGACGCCGTTGCAGATCTCCTGCCCGGCAAAGACCGTCTGCACACAGGCGAGCGTCCCCTCCGGCGTACACCGGAAACTGCCCGCCGCGCAGACCCCCTTGGCCTCGGCCACCGTGCATGCCTCACCCGGCGCATGGTCGAGCACCTTGCAGCCCCCACAGATATTGGCCACGCCACCGTCGATGGCGGTATGAAAACAACCGCGCGCAGCGCTGCAGGAATCGACCGTACACACGTTCCCATCGTCACAGGCGACCTGCGAACTCCCGGCGCAGATCCCCGTATGACAGCTATCGCCAGCGGTGCAGGGATCGTCATCTTCACAAGCGATCCCATCGGCGACCGCGGCATGCGTACAGCTCCCCTCGCGACAGAGATCTGCCGTGCATTCGTTTCCGTCCGAGGTGCATGCACGCCCATCGGTGAGTGCCGGCTTGGCTGTGCAGATGAGCGCGCCCGCATGCGCTTCATCGCACATCCAGACACCCTTGGCGCATTCATCCCCGCCGGGCACATCGCACGCCTGACCGGGTGTGACCGCAAGCGTCTGGCAACCGCCACAGGCGTTTTGAACGCCCTCATCGACGGTGCCATCGCAGTCATCATCCAAACCATTGCAGATCTCTTGGCCCGGATCCCGGGGACCGGCGCTACAGACGAGCCGACTGGTCGTGGCATCGCAGATCAACCGTCCCTTTCGCGCGCAGATGCCGACCATACCGTTTTCGCATGCATCCCCCAGCCCCTCAACATCGCGATCGATGACACCGTCGCAATCGTCATCGATCCGGTTGCCGCAGATTTCCGTCGCCACCTTGCCCGCCGTCGAGCAGGTCGACCACTCGCCCCAGACGCCGTGCACACAGGTGCGCGTGCGCGTGCCCCCGCCACAGGCCCCCTGTCCGCATGTGGCCGTCTCGTTCACATCGTTGTCGATGACGCCGTCACAATCGTTGTCGAGCCCATCACAGCGCTCCGGCTGGGGCCTGACCTTCGGCGCTGAACAGGAAAGCGTTCCCTCGCGGGCATGACAGACGCGCTTTCCTTCGCGCAGACACTGCCCCAGCAAACCGTTGTTGCAGGGCTCACCAAGACCCGGTGCATCCTTGTCCACCTCACCGTCGCAATCGTCATCGACGCCATTTCCGCAGATCTCGACGCGAGGTTGGCTGGGATGGGCATTGCAGACCAGATCGAGTCGATTCTCGGAACAGATATAAACGCCTGCATTGCGGCACGCCCCCACGCCATCGTGACATGTGCGCCCACGTTTGGGAAATCCCTCGTCGGTCTGCCCATCGCAATCGTTATCGATGGCGTCGCCACAGAGTTCAACGCCCGGTTCGCCCGGGGTACAGATCTTCTGCGCCCCCTCGCGACAGGACGCAATCGTGCGACGACATGCGCCCACGCCGCAGTGCACCTCGCCCAAGCCATCATCGACGCGCCCGTTGCAATCGTTGTCGAGCCCATCGCAGATCTCACGCGATGGAACTCCGGCCTGCGCGTCGCAGTCCACCCCGCGCCCATCGGCACGGCAGCGCCGCCGTCCTTCGCGCGCGCAAACACCTTCGCCGGATATGCAGATTCCTCCGACATTGAAGCCATCATCGATGAGCCCGTTGCAATTGTTGTCGGTATTGTTGCAGCGCTCGACCGCATCCGGATGCACGGACGCATTGCGATCATCGCAGTCGCCGCTGCAGGTCGTATAGCCATCCGCGTCCTTGTCGTATCCCTCATCGACGCGCCCGTCGCAGTTATCGTCCTCGCCGTTGCACGCCTCCGTGCGCTCGCCCGGCGCAATCGCCGCCGCGCAGACCGGAACCTCTTTGCTGCAGTCAACGATACCGCGTCCGCAAACGCCGGGTTTTCCCGTCGAACACGGTTGATTGCACGCCACGCACTCGCGCTGCGAGGGGTCGAAGGCATACCCCGGCGCACAACGCTCCGGCGAAGCACTCGTGTCCGGTGATGAAGCCGGATCGGCCTGTGCCATCGCACAAACGGATACGGCCAGCACCGCTATCGCGATGATGGTCACGCGAATCGAAATGGAACCCTCCCCCTCGCTCGGTTCACGGCGTGTGTTGCATCAGTACTGTCGCTCGCGCCGACGACGCAGCTCGGTCAACTCGACTCGGCCACGCACGGCTTGGCGTCGGTGGGCGATCCAGACAGAGAGTCCAACGACCGCTCCGACACCGGCACTCAGCATGATGATCATATTGCCCAGCTCCATGGGATCCCCCTTATGGGCACCTCTCAAAACCAGTGTTTGGATACCGCCTCCCGGGGAAATCATGTGCATCTTTCCGCCAAAGGCGGACCCGCCTCTGGCGGGCACAACGACGATGAAGCTTGTTCCAGACGCACATGATTTCCCCTCGCGGCGGCTCGTATGAGTTTTGAGAGATGCCCTTATATGGTTCGTGCCTCATTTATTTGCAAGCGATGTGCCAGGGGACATGCAGAAAAAAACATTCAGAAACAAGGAGATAGAATGGAAATTCTTATGCGACGCGCGCATTTACCCCAGGAACCAATCGAGAGGCGACGGAGATTTGACGGGCCCATCGAAGCGGGAAAAAGCGACGATCAATGTCGGAAGTGGCGGGTGCTGGTCAACACCATGGCCATGCCCTGTTCGTCGGCAGCGGCGATGACCTCTTCGTCGCGCATCGAACCACCGGGCTGGACGACGGCCGTGGCCCCCGCTTGTGCCGCAGCATCGACGCCATCGCGAAAGGGAAAGAAGGCATCGGAGGCGACGACGATCGGACCGGGCGCGCCATCGGGAAAGGCTTCGTTCATCTTGCGCGCGGCGATCTTGGAAGCATCGACCCGGCTCATCTGACCAGCCCCGATGCCGAGCGTGCGCCCAGGAGCGGCATAGATGATGGCGTTTGATTTCACAAATTTTCCGATGCGCCAGGAAAAATCGAGTGCGGCCCATTCCGCATCGGTCGGGGCACGCTTGGTCGCCACATGCGCCTCGCGCACCTGCTCGCGACTGAAATCGCGATCCTGAACGAGCAGCCCCCCCACCACCTTGCGCAGGTTCATCCCGGCCGGCGTAAAGGCATTGCCCAGACCGGGGACCTCGAGCAGGCGAAGGTTCTTTTTTCGTTTGAGGATTTCAACCGCCTCCGGGGAAAACCCCGGCGCCGCGATCACCTCGAAGAAGGTCTCGACGATCATCGAAGCGGCATCCGCATCGAGCGGTCGGTTGAGCCCCACGATGCCGCCAAATGCAGAGGTCGGATCGCACGCACGCGCTTTTTCAAAGGCATCCAGAAGCGTTTCATTCGATATCGCCGCGCCGCAGGGGTTGGCATGTTTGACCACGACTGCCGCAAAGGGCGCGTCGTCAAACGCCCCCACCATCTCGAGGACCGCATCCGTATCCATGATGTTGTTGTAGGAGAGTTCCTTGCCCTGAAGCTGCTTCGCATTCACCAGACAGGGTTCGTCCACCGCGACGACCTCCCGATAGAAAGCGGCCTTCTGGTGCGGATTCTCGCCATAGCGCAGCTTCTGCACCAACGCATAGGTCGCGCCAATGACCGCGGGCGTCTGGCCCTCATTCTTCTCGTCGTCGAATCGGCTCAGGTAGGAGATAATCGCCGCATCATAGCGCGCGGTCTCGGCGAAGACCTTCTTGGCCAACCGAAAACGCGTGGCGCCCGAGAGCGCGCCATCATTATGTGTGAATTCCTCGACGAGAGCGTCGTAATCGGCGGGATCAACGACGACGGCGACATCGGCGTGATTCTTCGCCGCGGAACGCAGCATCGTGGGACCGCCGATATCGATATTCTCGATAGCCTCTTCAAAGGAACACCCTGTCTTGGCAATGGTCGCCTCAAAGGGATAGAGGTTGACGATCACCAGATCGATCGGACCGATGTCATTGTCGGCCATCTCCTGCTGATGCTTCTTCGAATCACGCCGTCCGAGCAGGCCCCCGTGAACCTTCGGATGCAGCGTCTTGAGACGCCCATCGAGGATCTCGGGCGAACCGGTGTAGGCCGCGACATCCACGACCGGGATATCCGCATCGGCCAGTGCCTTGGCCGTACCTCCGGTGGAGAGAATCTCGACGCCCTTCTTCTGAAGCACGTTGGCCAACTCCACGATGCCGGCCTTGTCGGATACACTGATGAGCGCACGCGCAATCTTTTTCATTCGTTTCTCCACATCTGTCATCCCCGAATGGGGTCATCGGGGATCCCGTTTTGAAAATGAAAAATACAGGGATCAATCGAGATTCCCGCTTACCCCCGCGGGAATGACACTCCCTGCATTACGAGGTTGTTCCATGTGAACCATCGAACCATCGAACCGAATCATTTTATGAGACTCGACCCGCCGAAGCGGGCGAAACTCTTGACGTCTTCATCGACGAACCGAAATCCGGCGCCGACAAACCAATCGGGATTGTTGGTACGCGCGATGATATCGTCGGCACCGCCACGCACGAAGAAGTTTCTGGTCACGTTCACATTCGCCCAGGCCTTCAGGTGCGGACGCTGACCAAAACGCGTCTGAAAATCATAGGCGGAGAATCCAACGCCGAGCGGTCCGCGATCCCAGTCGAACCCCACTCCGCCGGTCGATTCGATCAGTCCCCCGCGCAGCGTGAAGTCGTAGAACTTCTTCGCCAACTGCGCCGAGATGCGCAGCTTGTTGCGATCGATCGAGGCCGTCTCGGTGGTGACCTGCGTGGTCGTGCCGCCGACGGTCACATTCGAGATCTTTTCCGTATAGGTTGGACGCGGATCGGGATCGGCCACCAGGTCGAGGAGGAGCGCTTTATCGGGCGATGGTGCCAGCGACAGCGAGATGTAGTGTTTGAAATCTTCCGACTGCGTCAGGTACTCGGCGCGATAACCGATCTGCGTCTCGAGTCGCCGGAACCCGCCGAGCGTATCGTTCAAGTTATCCACCGCCTCGTTGAGCTTGTCGACCGTCTCCTCGTCGTTGACAAGCCTGCCGACCGTGCCTTGGCCCTCGTCGATCTTGCGCGTGATGGAGGCGATGCGATCCATCGACTCCTCGATATTGGCGCGGCCGGAAGCGACGACCTGCCGCAACTGCTCGGTCATGGCCGCCATATTGTCGGTGATGCGGGCGACGTTGGCTTCGTTGCGAAGGGTGATATCGCGAATGCTCTGGGCAAACGCATCGAGGTTCTCGACGATGCGGTTGATCGGCGCGTTCTGATTCTGTCCCATCATCTCGCTCAAGTTTCCGGTGATATTCTTGATGTCGCCCGCGATCTGATTGAACTGCGAAACGAGCGAATTGATGTCGCCCGTGCGCATGGAATTCGAAAATTCCTCGCCACGGCTCATATCGGGGAGCCCGGGCGTGCCCGGAATGATCTCGATGTAGGTCTCGCCCAGAAATCCGCGCGTGCGCAGCACCGCCGTGCTGTCGTCGGGAAGTTTCACGCGTTTGTTGATCGCCATCTGCACTCGCGCGCGGCGGGAATCGATGAGTTCGATATCCTTGATGATGCCGACCTGAACGCCGGCGAGCTCAATCGGGGCCTTGAGCTTGAGCCCCGTGGCGTTATCGAAGACCGCCACAAGCGGATATCCGCCGCCGGAGACAGCGGTCTTGTCGCCGACGCGAATGGTCGCCCAGACGAGGATGACGATGATGATGGCGGCAAAGATGCCAACCTTGAGTTCGGTGGTCATGCGTTTCACGAAGCACTCCCCCGGAGGTGTCGGCCGCCGGCTTCAAGAAAATCGCGCACGATCGGATCGGTCAAACGCTGAAACTGTGCCGGTGACCCGCTGGCAATGATGCGACCGTCGTGAACCATCGCGACCAGGTCGGCCAAACGCATGGCCGAGTCGATGTCATGACTGATGACCACGGAGGTGACGGCGAGTTCTTGTTGCATGGACAAAATCAGGTTGTCAATAGCCAGCGTCATGAGCGGATCGAGCCCCGTGGTCGGCTCGTCATAGAGAATGATGGAAGGCGCGAGGACGATCGCGCGGGCAAGCCCTACCCGCTTGCGCATGCCGCCGGAGAGCTCGTCGGGCATCTTGTGTTCGCTCCCTTGCAGCCCGACCAGGCTCAGCTTCTCGCGAACGATGCGGGCGACATCGACCGTCTCCACCCGTTGCCGCAGACTCTCGCGCAGCGGAAAGGCGACGTTCTCGAAGACCGTGAGCGAATCGAAGAGCGCGGCGTTCTGAAAGAGCATGCCGAAGCGCCGACGAAAATCGGTTTGGGCACGCCCCGCAAGCGCCGACATGTTCGTGCCATCCACGACCACCCGTCCGCGGTCGGGAAGCATCAGGCCGATGATATGGCGCATGAGCACCGTCTTGCCGCAGCCGGACGCCCCGATGATGACGGTGATCTTGCCCTTGGGGATCTCGAGATCGATCCCCTTGAGCACCGCATGTCCGTCCAACGTCTTGTGAAGGTTTTGGATGTGAATCATAATTTTTTGTAAGATCGTGAGATGGCTCAATAGTGAAATAGCTCAATCGTAAGATCGCGAGATGGTGAGATCGCTAAAGGCACGATCGGAGCCAACAAGCGATTAAGCTATCTCACCATTTAGCCATCTCACCATCTCACCATTGAGCTATCTCACGATCTCACCATCCAGCCATCTCACGAGCTCATTGCGACAAAAACTCCAAGATCCAGGTCGTGGCGAAGTAGTCCACGACCAGGATCGTCACCGCTGAGATCACCACGGCGCGCGTGGTCGAACGCCCAACCCCCTGTGCGCCGCCACGCGTGGTAAACCCCATATAGCAACTGATCCCGGCGATCAGAAATCCGAAGATGCCCGCCTTGATCAGCCCGCCCCAGATATCGTCGGCATCCACATACTGATAGAGCCGGTTCATGAACGGCCCCTCTTTGATGCCCAGCAGATAGATGCCGACGATGTAGGAGCCGATGACGCCGATGAAATTGTAAAGCATCGTCAGCAGCGGCACCATGAGGGTGCACGCGACCACGCGCGGCACGACGAGATATTGAATGGGACTGACCGCCATGGTCTCGAGCGCATCGATCTGCTCGGTCACCCGCATCGTTCCCAGCTCGGCGGCCATGGCCGAGCAGGCGCGCGCGGTCACCATGAGCGCGGCAAAGACCGGGGCCATCTCGCGCGTAAGCGACATGCCGACGGTGGCGCCGACCATGCTCTCCATGTTGAAGAGCGCATAGACCTTGCCCGACTGCAGCGCGAAGACGGCCCCCGTGAAGAAGGCCGTAAGCGCGACGATCCCGGTGGATTTGACGCCGACAAACTCCATCTGGCGCATAAACTGATCGAGGCGAAACGGCGGGCGCGCCGTCCAGAGCAGCGTCTCGCGCATGAAGACGAGCCACCGCCCGAAAATTCCCCCCAACCCGATGACACGCGCACCGAAGCGCTCAAGCGTTGGGGTTACGATGTTGAGGATTTGTTCCATATTCCTAAAATCGCGAGATCGTGAGATGGCCTAATCGTGAGATGGCTTCATCGCAAGATCGTAAGATCATTCAAGAGCACCAGCATATACGCGTGGCATTCGTTTTGAGATGCGCGTGAGGATCTCGTAGGTGATCGTCCCGGCCCAATCGGCAAGCTCGGAAAGCACGATCGCATCATCACCCTGCTCACCCAAGAGCACCACCTCATCGCCGACATGCACCTCGGGCAGGTCGGTCACATCGACGACGATCATGTCCATCGTCACGCGGCCGACCACCGGCAGGCGTTTTCCCCGCACGAGGACCTGCGCGCGCCCCGATGCCGACCAGGGATAGCCATCGGCATAACCGATCGGCACGACCGCCAGACGACTGGCGCGCGCGGTGGTGAAGGTGCCCGCATAGCTCACATGCGTCCCCTCGGGCACGCGTTTGAGCAGCGCCACGGTACTCACGAGCGAGAGCACGGGCTTGAGCTCTGCACATTCGTGAAAACCGGTGTTGTCGCCATAGAGCGCCAGGCCCGGTCGGACCCAAATCTCCGCCGCGCCCGCGAAGGCGACGGCACTCTGGTGAAAGACGGCCGTGCTGTTGGCCGCATGCCAGATGCGCACGGGGCCCAGCGCCTCTTCGATGAAGGCGCGCGCGGCGGCAAACGACTCGAGCTGTTCGACGCAGACCTTTTCCTCGCCGGCATCGGCCAGGTGCGTCATCACCCCTTCGATCTCGATGTGCGATGCATGCGCAAGCGCGTCCAGAAATGACGGCAACGCCTCGGGACGAAGACCGAGACGGCTCATCCCGGTGTCGATCTTGAGGTGAACCGAAACGGTGCGATCCGCCTTTTTCGCCGCGGCCTCGACGGTGGCCAGGCCTCCAGCCGAGTGCAGAACCGGGGTCAAATCCGCCTCGATCATCCGCTCGGCAGCAGGCGCGCCCGCACCCATGAGCCCCCCCATGATGACGATGGGCAGCGAAATATCGGCCTTGCGCAACTCGACGCCCTCTTCAACGGTGGCCACGCCGAAGGCCTGTACGTCCGCATCCCGCAGGACGCGTGCCACCGGAACCGCCCCATGGCCATAGGCATCGGCCTTGACCATGGCCATAACGCCGGCCTCTTTCGGAAGCTGCGCGCGTACCGCATGCAGGTTGTGCACCAGGGCATCGAGGTCAACACCCGCCCGCGTGGGGCGATAGGATTCATGATCGATCATGGGTCCCACAGAAGAATTTCCCAATTGTTTCAAGCCATTATGAGATGCGGGCTTTTAGCAAAGCCCCTCCATCGATGTCAAAGGTATTGCACTTCTCGGCCAAGACCGTTAGGAGAGCAAACCCTATGAATGAAACAATTACCTGCACTTACATCGGACATTCCACGACCCTGCTGCGCATGGGCGAAACGACGATCCTGACCGACCCGCATTTCGGGGGACGGGTCCTTTTTTCGCCGCGCCTGCAGGAGCTGCCCCTCAAACAGCAGGAACTCCCGCAGCCGTCGGCGATCCTCATCAGCCACACGCACCGAGATCACTTTCACGTCTCGAGCTATAAATTTATCGACTGTAACGTCCCGCTGATCGTCCCCGAGGGGCAATGGCGCAAGGTGGGACGCAACATCACCAACCCCGTGATCGAACTGGCGCCCTTTGCCGTGCACGAACTCACCGACGGCACCGAGATCACGGCGCTGCCGGTCGCGCACCGCTCCCTCATTCCGATCCGTCCGTTTACCACCAATGCCAGCGCCTACCTCATTCGAAAACCGGGAAAAACGGGCACGGTCTTCTTCTGCGGCGATTCCGCCTATGGCCCTGAATTCGGTCAGGCGGGAAATCTCGAGGCGATCGATCTGGCGCTGCTACCCATCGGTGGATATGAACCGCGCTGGCTGATGCAGTCGAGCCACATGACGCCGGCCGAGGCCGTGCAGGCCTTCGAAGATTTGAAAGCGCAACAGATGGTCCCCATTCATCACGGCACCTTCCGTCTCTCGCTGGAGACGCCCGACGCACCGGCGAAATGGATCGCAAAGATTGTGGAAGAACGCCCGGAACTGGGCGCACGCATTCATCTGTTGAAGCCGGGGGAGAGTTACGACGTAACTCGTAACTCGTGACTCGTAATACGAGAGGCGAGTTACCATATGCCGCGGACATCGTCGTAGCATGTCATTCCGAGCGATAGAGCACTCAAGGCGTTGAGTGCTCGGAAGTCGAGGAATCTCATGAGATCCCTCCACGCGCTCGTGTTGCTCGCTTGGTCGGGATGACATAAACAACACTATCCATAAATCTGACGTGACACGAGTAACGAGTAACGGCCTTTATGGATTTTTCCACCCACAGCGTCCTGTTCGCCTTCGGGCTTACCCTCTTCGCCGGGCTGGCCACCGGCATCGGTTCCATCATCGCCTTCTTTGGACGCGGCACGAACAAGACCTTTCTCTCCGTCGCACTCGGATTCTCCGCGGGCGTGATGATCTACGTCTCGATGATCGAGATATTCTTCAAGGCCAAGGCGAGCCTCGTCGGCGAACTCGGCCCTCGCGCGGGATACCTCTGGACGGTCGTCGCCTTCTTCGGGGGCATTGCACTCATCGCGCTGATCGACAAACTCATTCCATCTGAGGAGAACCCGCACGAGGTACACACACCGGAAGCGATGACCGATGTTTCGGCCAAAGATGATTTTCGCAAACTCCATCGCACGGGACTGTTCGTCGCGCTGGCCATCGGCATCCATAACTTTCCCGAGGGGCTAGCGACCTTCATCGCGGCGCTCTCCGACCCCGCGCTGGGGCTCGCGATCGCCGTGGCGATTGCCATCCACAACATCCCCGAGGGCATCTCCGTCTCGGTGCCGATCTACTACGCCACCGGCAGCCGCACCAAGGCCTTCACCTATTCCTTCCTCTCGGGGCTGGCCGAACCGGTTGGCGCGCTGCTGGGGTATGTGATCCTGCGCCCCTTCATCACGCCGGTGTTCTTCGGCGTCATCTTCGCCGGTGTCGCGGGCATCATGGTCTACATCTCGTTCGACGAACTCCTGCCCGCCGCACGCGAATACGGCAAACACCACCACGCCATCGCCGGCCTCATCGCCGGTATGGCCGTCATGGCCGTGAGCCTGTTGTTGTTTGTGTGATCCCAACATCCATTTGACAGCACTGCCCCTGCCCTGTAGGAGAGCTTCGTCGACAGGGGTGCGCCACGCTGAGAGCTCTGAAACCATTTCGGAGCAACCCTTGAACCTGATCCGGGTAATGCCGGCGAAGGGAGACGACGCTGCACAAGACGGGCCCATGGCGCACCCCGAAGGGTGCGTTTTTTATTTGGTGAGATGGCGAGATGGCTGGATGGTGAGATAGCGAGATCGTGAGATGGCTGAATCGTTTGATGGCTCGATCGCTAAAGAGCAAGAAGATAGCTCAGGTTGTTGTTCTTAGCTATCTAGCTATCTAGCGATTTAGCGATTTAGCTATCTCACGATCTCACCATCTCACGAAACCACGAGGCTTATGAACATCACCCTCAACGGCACATCGTATGAAATCGAGGATGCGATCACGGTCCTTGCACTCCTGACCCAACTCGACGTTCCGCATGAAGGGACGGCGGTGGCGGTGAACGAGAAGATCGTGCCGCGCCAGCAGCATGCGGATCACGCGATCACCGATGGCGATCGCGTGGAGGTCATGAGGGCTATTGGAGGGGGGTAAGGACGAAGGGCGAAGGATGAGAGGTGAAGGGCGCAAAATCGAAAGACAATACGAAGGGCGCAACAGCTCAAAAAGCGAAGGAATCAAAATATGTCGAAACTGACCATTGCTGGAAAAACATTTTCGTCGCGACTCATGGTTGGGACGGGGAAGTTTGCATCGCTCGATACAATGCGCGATGCACTCGCAGCGTCGCAGACCGAGATTGTAACGATGGCGCTCAGACGCGTGGATCTGACCAAGCCTGCCGAGGACATCCTCGCCTTCATCGATCGCGAAAAGTATCAGCTCCTGCCGAACACCTCGGGCGCACGCAGCGCCGATGAAGCCGTGATGCTCGCACGCCTCGCGCGGGAGGCGGGGCTGGGTGACTGGATCAAAATCGAAGTCGTGCCAGAGCCGCGCCACCTCCTGCCCGACCCGGTCGGCACACTCGCTGCATCGGAGACATTGGTGAAAGAGGGGTTCACGGTCCTGCCCTACATGGGCGCCGATCCGGTTCTGGCCCGACGGCTCGAAGACGTCGGCTGCGCCACGGTGATGCCCATGGGCAGCCCCATCGGGACCAACCGGGGGGTCACCACGCGCGACGCGATCCGTATCATCATAGAGGGCGCCTCCATCCCGGTGGTCGTCGACGCGGGGCTGGGCGTCCCTTCGCATGCGGCCGAGGCCATGGAAATGGGCGCGGACGCGGTGCTGGTCAACACCGCCATCGCCATCGCCGAGGATCCCATCGCGATGGCAGCGGCGTTTGCACAGGGTGTTTCTGCGGGGCGCATCGCGTTTGAAGCGGGATTCGCCCCGGCGAACGACAGGGCCAGCGCCTCGAGCCCGCTCACCGGCTTCTTGAACGAAGAGACGACGGCCGTGACTCGTGACTCGTAACTCGAAATATGAAGACAATATGAATGCATGCACCATGACATTCTTGGATACAATTGAATCGACCAAGCCCCTTCCCTGGTCGCGCGTCGCTTCGCGTTTGGGCGATGAAAACCTCTCGCTCGCAGAGGTCGCTGCGCTGCTCTCGAACGACGCCGACGCACACCTCGAAGCGATGGCGCAGGCCGCGCATGCGCTGACGCGCAAGCGTTTCGGTCGGACGATCAAACTCTATGCCCCGATCTATATCTCGAACAGCTGCGTGAACGGCTGCCGCTACTGTGGGTTCAACCGGTGCAATGCAACCCCTCGCACGACGCTCTCGACGGATGTGGTCATCGCCGAGGCGGAAGCGCTCTTGGCACAAGGCCACCGTCACCTCCTGCTCGTTGCGGGCGAGGATCCAAAGGCCGTCCCCCTGGACCTGCTCGAAGCGATCGCGCGCGCGATTCGTCCGAAGGCGGCGGGACTCGCGATCGAAGTGCAGCCCTTCGACGAGACGGGATATCGGCGATTGGCCCAAGCCGGCGTCGATGGCGTCACGCTCTATCAGGAGACCTACGACGAGCAGACCTATACCCTGATGCATCCGACGGGGCCCAAAAGCATCTTCGCCTCCCGCATGAACGCCATCGATGCGGCGGGTGCGGCGGGCATGCGCTTCCTCGGACTGGGCGCGCTGCTCGGGCTCTCCGACTGGCGCACGGAGGCGCTCCAACTCATCGCACATGCGCGCGCCCTCATGAAACGCTATTGGCAAGCGCACATCACCGTGAGCGTGCCGCGCATCCGAGACTGTGCCTCTGATTTTCAGATGCCCAGCCCCACCTCCGACCGGGATCTGGCGCACATGATCTGCGCGCTGCGTTTATCTCTTCCCGACTGCGGCATCGTTCTCTCCACGCGTGAACCCGCCTCCCTTCGGGATCGGCTGCTCCCGCTGGGCGTCACGCAGATGAGCGCCGGATCGGCCACGGCCCCCGGCGGCTATACGCAGTCGGTCGCGCCTTCGGCGGACCAGGAACAGTTTCATATCGCCGACGAGCGATCGCCCGATGCGGTGGCGCGCATGTTACGGGAAAAAGGATACGATCCGGTTTGGAAGGATTGGGATCGACACCTCGCTTGACGAAGGGCGAGGGGTGAAGGACGAGGGGTGAAGGGCGAAGGGTGAGGGGCGAAACGGCAACAACAACGACAACAACAATAACAACAACAACGGCAACGGTAACACCACAGAGAGGCGCATACATGAGACATGAGTGGATCGAAGCGAGAAAAGATGACCCGATCAAGACGCAGCTGCACTATGCCAAGCGCGGCATCGTCACGGAAGAGATGCGATACGTGGCCGAGTGCGAGAAGCTCGATCCCGAATACATCTGCGCGGAGATTGCAGCGGGTCGCGTTATCATCCCGGCCAACATCAACCATCCTCATCTCAAACCGGTCGGCATCGGAGCGAACCTCTCCTGTAAGATCAATGCCAACATCGGCAATTCCGCCATCACTTCCGATCGTCCTGGAGAGCTGACCAAGCTCGATATTGCGGTGAAGTATGGCGCCGATGCGATCATGGATCTCTCCACGGGAACGGACATCGACGGCATTCGGCGTGCGATCGTCGATCAGTGCCCGGTACCCGTCGGCACCGTGCCGATGTATGAAGCCGCCGAAACAGTCGACCAGATCGAGGAACTCACCGTGGATGCGTTCTTCGAGGTCATCGAGCGACACGCCCAGCAGGGGGTCGACTTCGTCACGGTGCACTGCGGCCTCCTGCGCCGGCATGTGCCGATGGCCGTCACGCGCACCACGGGGATCGTCAGCCGGGGCGGCGCGCTCACCGCGCGATGGATGGAGGTCAACGATAAGGAAAACCCGCTCTACGAGCACTTCGATCGTCTGCTCGAGATCTGCCGGCAATACGACATGGCGCTCAGCCTGGGCGACGGGCTGCGGCCCGGCTCCCTGGCCGACGCCTCCGATGAAGCGCAGTTTGCGGAACTGGCCGTTTTGGGAGAACTCGTCGAGCGCGCGCGCGCGGCCGACGTGCAGGTGATGGTCGAAGGCCCGGGGCACATCCCGTTCGACCAGATCGCCATGAACATGCAGAAACAGATCGAGCTCTGCGACGGCGCCCCCTTCTACGTGCTCGGGCCGCTGGTCACCGACATCGGCGCCGGCTACGACCACATCGTGAGCGCCATCGGCGGCACCATGGCCGCCTTCTCGGGGGCCGCCATGCTCTGTTATGTGACGCCGAAGGAACACTTGAGCCTGCCGGATGCCGAGGATGTGCGTGCAGGGGTCATCGCCCACAAGATCGCCGCGCATGCGGCCGACATCGCCCGAGGCCGTCCGGGCGCACGCGACCGGGACGACGAACTCTCCCGGGCCCGCTTTGCCTTCGACTGGGAACGCCAGTTCGAGCTGGTGCTCGACCCCGACCGCGCCCAGGAATACTGGCAGGAAGCCCGCGTTCCGAAGGGCGAAGGGCGAGGGGTGAAGGGCGAAACGACTTCTTGCCAAGCCAAGAACCCGAATCCCGAGTCCCGGGTCTGTTCCATGTGCGGCCCGAAATTCTGCGCCATGCGAATATCGAAGGAGATTCGGAAGTAATTTCACCTTCAATATCGCACAGATGGGAATTGACTCCGCCCCTCATTTTTGCGAGCATCCAGCGATCATGAAGTTCTCCGCCTACACCAAACACGAGCGCACCTTCATCGGCGTCATGCGCGTCTGGATCGTCCTCTTTCTCGGAGCGGCAATCCTCTTCGCCGCGCTTCCCCACACGCTCTTGGTCTACCTGGACGACATCGGCCGCGGGATCTTCGGCTGGCATTCGCCTCCGCTTCCGGAGATGGCCGAACACTTCTGGCAGGTGCTGGCCGTGTCGATGCTCGCCGTCATCGGATATCTCTGTGCCATTGCGCAGCACCAGCCGGATCGCAACATCGGCTACGCCCGCCCCGTGATCCTGTCCAAGTTCGTCACGACCGTCGGGTTTGCGCTCTGCCTGATCTTCGGCGCACGTCATTTCTTCGCCCTCGTGGGCGTCACCGTCGATGGACTGATCCTGTTGATCACCTGGTATGTCTACCACAAGGCCCGATGGAGCCGTTCATGAGTCCGAGGGCCAAACGCGCCACAAGCGCCCCCAAAAAACCAACGCATCGCAAAGCGCCTTCGAAGAACAGTCGCGCGCGTCCTCGACGCGCCGCCGCCCCATCTTCAAAGAAACCAAATCCAAAGAAGTCGGGGGGAAAGAAATCCGCACCGCGTCGCTCGGCACACGCAACCCTCTTCGAACAGATCATCGGCGCCATCGAGCACTCGCCCACCGTCACCCGGCTCATGCATCATTTCATCCGCGCCAGCGATGGCGGCTGGGAGCAATTGGTCGCAAAGGCCTCAAAGCCCCTCTCCGAATTTCATCAGCGCTGCTGGTCGGAGCCGACCGACAGCGACCCGTTTGGGATGAGCCCCGCTTTTCTCGATTTCATCCGCCCCTTCTTTCAGTTCCTCTATTTCGAATACTTCCGTGTCGAGACGAGCGGCATGCGACACGTCCCGAAAAAAGGTCCTGTGATCTTCGTGGCCAATCACTCGGGCGCGCTCCCCTACGACGGCACGATGGTGCACCTGGCGCTCTACAACGAACACCCCTCGAATCGCGACGTGCGCTTCTTGGTGGATGATTTTGTCTTCACGCTCCCGCTCGTCGGCACCTTCGTACAGCGCACGGGCGGCGTTCCGGCCAGCCAGGAGAATGCACGCCGACTGCTCGCAGCGGGCGATTCGATCGTCGTCTTCCCCGAAGGCGTGAGCGGCATCGGCAAACTCTATGATGAACGCTACCGCCTCAAACGCTTTGGACACGGGGGGTTTGTGCGGTTGGCCATGCGCACGGGCGTTCCCATCGTCCCCGTCTCCATCATCGGCGCCGAAGAGATTCACCCCATCATCTGGAAATCGCAATCGTTCGCCAAACCGCTAGGGCTTCCCTTCATCCCCTTTACCCCAACCTTTCCCTGGTTGGGTCCGTTGGGAATGGTGCCGTTGCCCAGCAAATGGCAGATCACCTTCGGCGAGACCGTCGATTTTTCCGGTTTCTCCGAAACCGATGCCGAAGATCGCGCGCTCGTCGACCGACACGCCGAACGCATCCGCAACACCATCCAGTGCATGCTCGATGCGGGCCTGCGCGAACGCCCCTCTATTTGGGTCTGAAAGGACGTGCGATGAACCCGAAAGAACTGCAGGAGAAACTCGATCGCATTGAAGAGGCGATCACCGCCAAGGGACACCCGATGCAGGATCCCTCCACCATCAAAATGGCGATGCTCGACATCATCGAGGTCATGCGCACGATGATCACCCAAACCGAAACGTGAGATTGTCATCCCCGCCTGCCCGCCTCCGGCGGGAGTGGTGCTATCGGCCTGCCCGCCGGTTTGATGGCGGGGGATCCCGATTGCACTCGTGAGTAACATCGCAACAAGCGAGATTCCCGATACCATCATTCGGGAATGACACCGTTCGGAAGGAGAAAAACATGCTTTCAATCGATTTTACGAATGTGCTCGCCGACGCAGTGGGCGCGGACAACGGCATCACCAAGGAAGACGCGGCGACACTCATCTCGCGCACAACCGCCGCTCACGAACAACTCGAGAAATGGCGCGCTAGCGGCGATGCCCTCTTCTATGACATCGTCGACGAAGACTGCCTCTTGAGCGGCATTCCAGAAAAGGCGGCAGAGGTTAGCGAGCGCTTCGATAACGTCGTCGTACTCGGCATCGGTGGATCGGCGTTGGGACTTCGCGCCGCATCCCAGGCCCTCTTGCCGTCTCACTGGAACCTGCGCACGAAGGAGAGCCGCGAAGGACGCCCGCGCCTTTTCGTCTGCGACAACATCGATCCGGAGAGTTTTTCGGGATTGCTGGGGCTCATCGACATCGAAAAGACCTGTTTCACGATCATCAGTAAGTCGGGGCGCACCACGGAGACGGCAGCGCAATTGCTCGTCGTGCTCGATCACCTCAAAGCCCTGCTGGGTGAAAACTGGCATGAGAACGTCGTCATCATCACCGACCCCGAGGCGGGCGAGCTGCGCCCCATGGTGCGCGAGTTGGGGCTGACCGCCTTTTCCATTCCGCCCAAACTCGGCGGACGCTTTTCCGTGCTCTCGCCGGTGGGGCTCTTCCCCGCCGCCTGCGTCGGTATCGATGTCGAAGAGCTGGTCAATGGCGCCCGGGCGATGGCCTCGCGCTGTTCGGAGCCCTCGCTCGAAACCAATCCCGGCTATCATATCGGCGCGGCCTTCTATCAGTTCGACACCGCGAAGCGGAAAAACATGAGCGTCATGTTCAGCTACTCCGACGCCCTGATGCTCACCGCAGACTGGTATGCGCAACTCTGGGCCGAGAGCCTCGGAAAATCCGGGCGCGGGCAGACACCGGTGCGTGCGGTGGGCACGACCGACCAGCACTCACAGGTGCAGCTCTATATGGAGGGACCAGCGGACAAGGTTTTCACCTTCGTCGGAGTCGAGAAATTTCGCACCCCGGCCGAGGCCACGCGCATCAGTGATGCGCCGAAGGCCTTCTCCTACCTCAATGGACACGACCTGGGCAGCATCCTGCGCGCAGAACAGGTGGCCACCTCGCGGGCGCTCACCGAGATGGGCCGGCCCAACATGACCGTCACCTTTCCGCAAATCGATGCGCATCATCTGGGTGAATTCTTCATGCTCTACGAGGTCGCCACCGCATTTGCCGGCGCGCTCTACGAGATCGACCCCTTCAACCAGCCTGGCGTGGAATTAGGAAAGAAACTGACGCGGGAGATCCTGCAGCGATAGCTCGGCTGTCAACCCTGCGCACTTCAATCAGCCTGGTTGTCATCCTCGCGAAGGCGGGGATCTCGACGGAAAAGAACACAAAGCGAGATTCCCGCTTACCCCCGCGGGAATGACAATATCGCTCTACGCTAGAGCAGTAAGTCACCTTCCATGATTGCGATGATGGACGATCCCGAGAGGAACTGATCGAAGAGTTCGTTTCCGGATGGGTTCTGCGAGAGCTTGGTCTCCATGTGCAGGGTAATGCCATCCTGTCCGAGCGGCTTGATCGTCGTGATCGTCAGATCCTCGACCACGAAGTCGACCATCGCCGACATCCCCGCCCGCAGCTGATCGGAGGAGAGCTCGCCGAGACTCACGCGAATGCGAAAGGCCACGCCCTCGAGCGTCAGTCGCGCGCCATCATAGGTTCCGGTGGCTTCCACCCCCTGCGCACCGCTGATGACGAGCGTGGCGGTCACCCCTGAGGGCAACTGTGGAATCTCCTCGCTGCGCAGATAGAAGATGGCATACGGAAAGTCGTCCATGCGCAGCGTGGCCTCTCCGCCATTGATCGCAAAGCGAATGGGCCCGGTGATCTCCAGATCCTTCGGCCCGCCGGGTGCGAGCTCCGGAATGTCGAGCGCAAAACCACCTTCATAGCAGGCCACGCCGTTTCCGGGCGTGCAGCTCGCAAACGCGCCGCCGGCCTCTTCCTCGCCCTCGGGTCCGGGTGCGGCCATGCCCACGACCTGGACGTAGAAGATGCCGTCCTTCGGATGATCATAGACGGCCTCGATGACGGCGCGTTGAATGATCTCCTCCTCGGTCTCCTTGCCGACCAGATCCGGATGAATCGGTTCCCAGCGTTTCTCCTCGCCGGTCACCCATCCACCCCAATCCGCACGCGTGATATCGAGATTCATCGGCGAATAGGTCACCGTCACATCGAGCCCGCTTCCGGGCGGAATGACGATATCGGTAAGCCCCACGCTCTGATCGCCGACCTGCACGCCGTCGATGCGAAAATGCCCGGCGGCGTTGGAGCCGCGATCGAAAGCGATCGCGCTGATGCGTTGTTCGGTATCGGAGGAGTTGTTGCCGAGCGAAAAGGTCTTGGTCGTGCTCTCGGTGACGAGCGTCTCCTCGAACGTCTCGGTCTGCCAGCCGACAAACGACCCCCCCTCGGAACAGGCCGAGAGGAGCAGCGCGATGAACAACAGCATGTGAAAATGAACATTTTTCATAAGAACCTGAAGTTAATCTCAAGGTTGTCATTCTCGCGAAAACGGGAATCTCGCTTTTCACGGTCCATCGAGATCCCCGCGTTCGCGGGGATGACAACAACACGGGTTGTCCTGTTCCTGCCCTACCCCCCGCGTCAGGGTCAAGACGCACAGCGTCGCCCGTCGATGCTGTATCGGCCGATGCCCCAAAAAGGTGCGTGCTTTTTTGTTGTTATTTTACAGGAGGTTAAATGCTCATTCCGGATCACAGGTCACGGTTTACGGTTCACGACCATCACCGATGCGTGCGGGCATATTCGTCGAACGCTTCGATCGTGGATTTGGTGGGGGTGAAGAGTTCGCGGCGCATGCGGCCCACGTCCATCACCCAGGGGTAGCGGATGAAGTTGAGCTGTGCGGGAGGGGATGTCACGAGATGCAGCTTCCAGAGCAGCGCGGTCGCCGGATAGAGGATCCAGCTCGGGATACCGATGCGACGTTTCCCCAATCGGCGGATGAGCGCGGAAAAGGGAGCCTTGCCCTCCCCGGCAATATTGAAGATGCCGCGAACGGGCTTGTCGATGGCCGCCACGACGCAATCGGCCATGTCGTCCTCGTGAATAAACTGAAACTCTGGATCGCGCACACCTTTGCGGTCAAAGACCTGTGGCACGACCGGATACTTGAGGACATCGAAGAAATTGTTCTTGGTGTTCGGCCCGATGAAGAGGCAGGGACGCAGGAGAACGAAATCGCATTGCGGATGGCCTTCCATGAAGCGCGTCGCCATGCCGTCGGTGATGGCCTTCAGACGCGAATACCCATACCCTTGCACGCCCTGAATCCGTGACGTTTCCGTGAGCGGCGTGTCGTTGTCGTCAAAGGCCCCATAGGCGGCAACGCTCGAGAGGAAGACCACCTTCTTCGCCCCCACCCGATCGCATCCGGCCAGGACGTTCGTCGCCCCCGCGATGGCCACCGCTTCTTCATGTTTCCGATCGTGTGTGGAGGTCACCACGAAGGCCAGGTGCACGACGATATCGGGTTTCACCTCGTCGAAGGTCTCGCGCATGAGACGCGCGTCGGTCACCGAGCCCTTCACGAAACGCGCATAGCCATTCCCATTGCGCGGCTCGCGCACATCGATGCCATAAACTTCCCACCCCTCGCGTTTGGTCAGCGCCTTCACGACGCGAGAGCCGAGATAACCGGTTGAACCGGTGATAAGGACACGTGTGGTCATAGTGGATTTCCTCTCGAAAGGCGACACAAGAGCGGAAAACGCCCCCGGTGTCAACCGCCGTTCCCATCGTCAACAGAGGTTCAAGCCGGTGGGGATACCCTGTTGGAGCACTTCCGCTCCAGTCGCACGTTTTGACATCTGACTCGATCCGCCTTTCCTCGTGAACTCGCCCGCCGAAGGTGGGAAAACGCATCATATTCTGGCGGGCTCAGACATCATTCGGAATTGAGATCTTCGATCTCAACCGGCGGCTCTTCGCAGGTCAAAACGGCTCCTTCCGCGAGGTGCTCCAACAGGGTATCCCCACCGGCTTGAATAATGTGAAGATGGTTGCAGCAGATCTCCTGACATCGCGAGCCGGGCCCTTCCCGGAAGAGTCTCAAGGCGCGTTTGCGAGACGAGCGTATCCCGAAGCATAAAATCCGAACACATATACTTGAAGCTCTCGCCCGGGAAGGTGTTTGTAGGGGATCTCTTCTTTCATCGCTATCGAAGCCTACAATGCTGCGATGAAAGAAGAAAAAGCCGTCGAGGCGGCGTGTAAGACGAGACGGCGGTCCCCAAAAAACACATTGTCGGACGATGTCACGCCCTCCGACGAAGGGAAGGGCCCGGCTCGCGATGCAAGAAAACGTCTGCCCGGTTCATTCCTCATGCGGCATGCGAATGGGCGTTACTTACAGCAGTGGGATTCGTTCATGACTTCGGGGGCGTCGGCGACGTCGATGGGGTAGTTGCCGGTGAAGCAGGCGTCGCAGTACCACTCGCGCGGGTCCTTCTTCTCGAACCAGTAGAGGCCGTCCTGCGAGAGATAGCCGAGCGAATCGGCGGTGATGTACTGGCGGATCTCTTCGACCGATTGATGCGCGGCGATGAGCTCCTTGCGGGTAGGCGTGTCGATGCCGTAGAAGCAGGGCCAACAGGTGGGCGGGCTGGAGATGCGCACGTGCACCTGGGCCGCGCCGGCCTGGCGCAGCATCTTGACGATCTTCATCGAGGTCGTGCCGCGCACGATCGAGTCGTCCACGACGACCACACGCTTGCCTTGCACCACCTCGCGCACGGGATTGAGTTTGATCTTCACGCCGAAGTGACGGATTTCGTTCGACGGCTCGATGAAGGTGCGCCCGATATAGTGGTTGCGGATGAGCCCCATCTCGAAGGGGATGCCTGACTCCTGCGAGAAGCCTATGGCCGCCGGCACGCCCGAGTCGGGAACCGGGATGACCACATCGGCCGCAACCGCGTGTTCGATGGCGAGCTGCCTGCCGAACCCCTTGCGGATCGGGTAGACGTCGCGATCGAAGACATGGCTGTCGGGGCGCGCGAAGTAGATGTACTCGAAGATGCAGTGCGCCTTCTTGGGGGCAGCCTTCGCTTCCAGCAGATCGGGATACGACTGCATACGCCCTTCCTCGAAGAGCAGGATCTCGCCGGGCTCGACGGAACGCAGAAACGTCGCGCCGATCAGATCGAACGCGCTGGTCTCGTTGGCGACGAAAAACCCGCCGTCGTGTTCCCCGATGACGAGCGGACGCCACCCGCGCGGATCGCGCGCAGCGATGAGTTTCCCCTCGGTCAGGAAGACGAGCGAATAGGCCCCCTCCACCTGGCGCAGAGCTGCCGCCAGGCGTTCTACGAGCGTGCCTTCGCGCTCCCGGGCAAACAGATGCATGATGACTTCGGAGTCCATCGTCGACTGAAAGATGGCGCCTTCGTCCTCGAGCTGATGGCGCAGCACGACCGCGTTGGTCAGATTGCCGTTGTGCGCCAGACCCGACCATGCGTGTTTCGCATTCACCACGAAGGGTTGCGCGTTTTCGATGATGGAACTGCCGGAGGTGGAATAGCGTACCTGGCCGATGGCGCTCATGCCGGGCAGCCGCGCGAGCACATCGCGACTGAAGACGTCGGAGACGAGTCCCATCGATTTGTGCAGATGAAAGCGACCCTCGTCCGAGGTCACGATGCCGCAGCTCTCCTGCCCGCGATGCTGCTGCGCATACAGGCCCAGATAGGCGAAATTCGCCGCCTCAGGGTGATGGTGAATGCCGATAATGCCGCACATAAAACCTCGATAGACGACCGCTCATTTCATTCGCTTGGGCGATGGACGTCCGCGAGCTCATGCTCGCTGAGGCGAAAGAACAAAAACCCTTTCACCCCTCACCCTTCGCCTTCGATTCCGAAGGAATCAATCGCCCTTCATTTCGTATCGTCGCCGACGATTTTGGGGATCGTGTTCATCCATTTGCCGCGAAGCTCCCCCAGGTCGGTCATGAGCGCGGTGCCGATCTCGAGGCGCCGTCCGCCCACGGTTCCGATGACCTTCGCCGTCGCGCCGATCTCGCGCGCGATCTCGCACATGGTCTCGGCATTTTCCGCCGATGTCGTCACCAGGATGCTCGCCGCGCTCTCGCCGAAGAGACGCACATCCACCCGACCCTCGCCGGGGAGTTCGACCTTTGCGCCCATCATGCCAACGGAACCAGCCAGGCAACACTCAGCGAGGGCGATGGCCAACCCTCCATCGCTGATGTCATGCGCCGATTTCACCAAACCCCGCACGATACCGGTGCGCGTGGCCTTCTGCACCGCCTTCTCCTGATCGAAATCGACATGCGGCGGACGCCCTGCGACACGCTTGTGCATGACCTTCAGGTATTCGCTGCCCCCGAGATCCGGCTCGAAACGGCCAACGAGAATGATCACATCGCCCTCGTCCTTGAACCACTGCGTGCATTGCCCATCGACGTTTTCGATGATCCCCACCATGCCGATGGTCGGGGTGGGATAGATCCCCTCGTCGGAGGTCTCGTTATAGAAGCTGACGTTCCCGCCGGTGACGGGCGTTTCGAAGGCGCGGCACGCATCGGAGATGCCCGCGACGGCCTGACGGAACTGCCACATAATCTCGGGCTTTTCGGGATTGCCGAAGTTGAGGCAATCGGTGATCGCCAGGGGCTTGGCCCCCGAACAGGCGAGATTGCGCGCGGATTCCGCAACCGCCAGCGCCGCGCCCGCATACGGATCGAGATAGCAGTAACGGCTGTTGCAGTCGGTGGAGATAGCGATCCCCTTCTCGCTCCCTTTCAGGCGGATCACCGCCGCATCGGAACCCGGACGGCAGACGGTACCCGTCATGACCATATGATCGTACTGTTCCCAAACCCAGCGCTTGTTGGCGAGATTGGGCGAGGCCATGAGCGTGCTCAACACGTCGCTCATCTCCTTCGGAACGGGAACGGAATCGACGTCGAGCTGCTGCACCTGGCGCTGCCAGTCCGGCTCCTTCCAGGGGCGCTCATAGACCGGCGCCTCATGGACGATGGGGGCCACGGGGATATCGGCGACGGGCACACCATTTTGCAGTACGCGCACCCGACCGCTGTCGGTTACCGTGCCGATAACGGCGACGTCCAGATCCCATTTTTCAAAGATGCGGCGCACCTCTTCCTCGCGACCCTGCTTGGCCACGAGCAGCATGCGCTCCTGCGATTCGCTGAGCATGATCTCGTATGAGGTCATCTCCGTCTCACGCTGCGGCACACGATCGAGGTCGATCTCGATGCCGGAACCGGCGCGATCGGCCATCTCGAAGGTCGAGCAGGTCAGTCCCGCCGCGCCCATATCCTGAATGCCCACGATCGCATCGGTCTTCATGAGTTCGAGACAGGCCTCGAGCAGGAGCTTCTCCATGAACGGATCGCCCACCTGCACGGTCGGACGACGCTCCTCGCCGCCCTCGCCGAAGACGTCGGAGGCCATCGTGGCACCATGAATACCGTCGCGCCCGGTCTTGGAACCGACATAGATGACGGGGTTGCCCACCCCTTCGGCCTTGCCCAGGAAGATGCGATCGGTCCGCATCAGTCCCAGCGTGAAGGCATTCACGAGGATATTTCCGTTGTAACAGGCGTCGAAGCCCACCTCGCCGCCAACGGTCGGAATGCCCATGGTGTTGCCATAGCCACCGATGCCGGCCACCACGCCGCGCATGAGATACGGCGTCTTCTCATGCGAGGCCTCGCCGAAGCGCAGGCTGTTCATGTTGGCGATGGGACGCGCACCCATGGTGAAGATGTCGCGCATGATGCCGCCCACGCCCGTGGCCGCACCCTGGTAGGGTTCGATGAAGGAGGGATGGTTGTGACTCTCCATCTTGAAACAGACGGCCTTGCCGTCGCCGATGTCGATGATGCCCGCGTTCTCGCCCGGCCCCTGGAGCACATGCGGCCCCTCGGTCGGAAAGGTCTTCAGGTAGATCCTCGAACTCTTATAGGAACAATGCTCCGACCACATGACGGAGAAGATTCCCAACTCGGTGAGGTTCGGGTCGCGACCCAACACGCGCACGATGTGCGCATACTCATCGGTCGTGAGCCCATGTTCACCGATGAGATCGGGGGTCATGGTCGTATCGTTGTCAAAGTGGGCCCCGGCTGCCTCCGCACTCGGCTCGACTCCACAGGTATCCTTTGCCATCACAAGCTCCCTTGCCTATGGTGTGTCATCCCCGTGAAAACGGGGATCCCGATTGACTTGAAACATCGAGATTCCCGCCTCCGCGGGAATGACAACATTCGGAAAAAATCATTCTTTGGACAGCAACTAACGTGTCACTGTCCCCACAATCGATTCGAAGAGCTTGCGCCCATCCCGATTTCCCAGGATCGACTCGCTACAGCGCTCAGGATGCGGCATGAGCCCCATGACATTTCCCCTTTCATTGGTCACACCGGCGACCGCACCGACCGAACCGTTGGGGTTGGAATCATCACCCACATCTCCGCTCGCATCGCAGTAGCGGAAAAGGATCTGCCCGCGGCTCTCGAGTTTATCCAACGCCTTTCGGTCGATGAAGAAGTTGCCGTCCATGTGCGCGATCGGGATGCGCAGCACCTCGCCCGCGCGACAGGTTCGCGTGAACGGCGTGTCGTTTCGCTCGACGCGCACGAAGACATCGCGGCAGATGAATTCGAGGGAGTTGTTCCGCATGAGTCCGCCGGGCAAGAGCCCCGCCTCCTGCAGAATTTGAAAACCGTTGCAGATACCGATAACAAGACCTCCGTCGTCAGCAAATTTCCGAACAGAATCCATGATGGGCGAACAGGCCGCCATCGCTCCCGAGCGCAGATAATCCCCATAGGAGAACCCGCCGGGAAGGATGAGACAGTCGGCGTTCCCCAGATCGGTCTGTTTGTGCCAGAGAAACTCCGCCTGATGCCCCATCACCTCGGTGCAGACGTGATGACAATCGTGGTCGCAGTTGCTCGCTGGAAAAACGATAATTCCAAATTTCATCACAAACCTCGTAGTCTCGTAGTCTCGTGGTCTCGTGGTCTCGTAAACTCGTGGGCTCGTAAGAACGCTCAAAACGAGACCACGATCTCACGATTCACGAGACAACGAATCAGGGCAGTTCGATGCGATAGCTCTCGATCACGGTGTTGGCCAGGAGCTTCTCACAGACAGTGGTGAGTTTCTCCTGCGCTTCAGCCTGACCCATATCGATGAGTTCCACTTCGATGTATTTTCCGACGCGCACGCCCTTCACCTCCTTGTGCCCCATCGTGCCCAACGTGCGCGCGACAGCGGCACCCTGCGGATCGTGCACGCCCTTCTTCAACGTCACATAGACTTTTGCTTGCATGGTTCAGTCCTTTCGTTTCTTGTAAGATAGTGAGATCGCTAAATGGTGAGATAGCTTAATCGTGAAATCGCTTGATGGTGAGATAGCTAAATCACTAGACAGCTAAAGCTATCTTCTTGCCATAAAGCGATCTAGCCATCTCACTATTTAGCCATCTTACCATTTATAGCCATCTCACCAATTTGCCATCTCACCATCTCACGAGTCCCCAAACACCCGTTCGAAAATCGCATCGACGTGTTTCGTGTGCGCGCCGACATCGAAGATGGCCTTGAGTTCCTCATCCGAGATGCGCTCGGTGATCGCCGACTCCTTCGCGATGAGATCGTAAAAGGGCGTTTGTTCCTTCCACGCCCGCATCGCCGATGCCTGCACGAGCGCATAGGCCTCTTCGCGCGTCATGCCGCTGCGCACGAGCGCGAGCATGACTTCCTGCGAATTGTAAATGCCAAAGCTCGCATCCAGGTTTTTCTGCATCCGCTCGGGAAAAACATCGAGCCCCTTGATGACGCGAGCCAGACGCGCGAGCATAAAGTCGACGAGACAGGTGGAATCCGGTGCGATCACGCGTTCGACCGACGAGTGCGAAATGTCGCGCTCGTGCCAGAGCGCCACGTTCTCGAGTGCGGCCATCGCATTCGTGCGCACGAGCCTCGCCAACCCCGTGATGTTCTCGCAGAGGATCGGGTTGCGCTTGTGCGGCATAGCGCTCGAGCCCTTCTGCTTCTTGCCGAAGGCCTCGGCCGCCTCGCCCACCTCGGTGCGCTGCAGGTGACGAATTTCAACAGCGATCTTCTCCATCGAGGCCGCGATGCCGGCGAGCACGCAGAAAAAATGCGCGTGCCGATCGCGCTGGACGATCTGCGTCGAGACCAACGCAGGCGTGAGCCCGATTTCCCGACAGACTTCGTCTTCGATGGCCGGATCGATGTGCGCAAAGGTACCGACCGCACCGGAGATCTTTCCGACCGCAATATCTTCGATGGCGACATCCAAACGTGCCGCATGGCGTGCAAACTCCTGATACCAGACGGCACACTTGAGCCCGAATGTGATCGGCTCGGCATGGATGCCATGGCTGCGGCCGATCATCACCGTATTTTTGTGCTCGAATGCACGCACGCGAATCGCCTCGGCAAGCTTTTCCACGCCTTTGGCGATGAGGGCACCCGCGTCGCGCAACTGCAGGGCAAAGGAGGTGTCGAGCAAATCGGATGAAGTCATCCCCATGTGGATGAAACGCGAGTCGGGCCCCACCTTTTCGGCCACCGCCGTGAGAAAGGCGATGACGTCGTGGTGAACCTCGGCCTCGATGGTGTGGATGCGCTCGATATCGAAATCGGCCTTCGATTTGATGGTAGCCAGCGCCTCTTCCGGAATTGCACCCCGGCGAGCCCAAGCTTCGCAGACAGCGACCTCCACCGCGAGCCAACGATCGAACCGGGCCTCGTCGGTCCAGAGGGTACTCATCTCTTCTCGGGTATAGCGTGGAATCATGGAAACCCCGTAACTCGTGACTCGTGACTCGTGAGATCGTCCCTGGGCGAACCCAGGAAAAATAGCGTAACTAGTTGTATTTATTTGCTTATTGCGAAACCGTTCAAGGCGCGGGCACTATAGCCAAGGGGACGGGGGGATGCAACCGAAAGTTATTGAAAAGGAAAGGAAAGATGGGGAATCGGCCTACGGCTTTACAGACGAGACATTGCCACTGCGATGATATTGACGCACCTCAACGTCGAAGGCTTCGTCGAAGCTCATGCCATAGTCGATCATGTCGTGCATCACGTTCCTCAGGAATGCCAGCCGCAACTCATGGTAAATGATGACACCCCCTTCTTGCAGGCGCACATCGAGATGCGCTTCAACGGCGCGCATGAATTCCGATCCATCCGCATGGAGATCGGCCACGAGCTTCGATTCATCCGTATATATTTTCGGCGCATCATCACGGCCGATTCGAATGCTGGGCACGTGACTGACATCTGAATCAGGCTTATCCTTTCCATACCAGTGGGCTTTCATCACAGCGACCCCCTCCGCCGCCACCTCGGCGAGATCGAAGGATTCTGCACGCGTGCGTCGCATATAAATAAACCGCTTTGCGACGTCTGCATTTCCGGAAAGAATGATCCCGCGATCGGCGAACGCGTTTCGCACCGCGGAATACAGATCGCTGATCCCCTTTGCCGGCTGAGGAATGAAAATGTGTGTCATAAAAAATGCCTCGCCGTTCACATCGAGCGCGTCGACAATCTTCTGCATGACCTCTATCTGCTTCTCATCCGGAGCATGATAGCTGCCGTAGATGGAGAGGATGCGATCATAGGTCCCGGAGAGAGGGACATCCTCAATGCCACCGATTGTTTCCGACGCGAACGCTGCGCGATTTTCATCCGCCACCGGATGCAACCCGACGGTATCGATCGTGATCGCATCGCCGAACTCCGCTTTGAGCTCCGCTTCCATCATCCCCTGCCCCGCACCGATAGTGAGAATACGCACCGGACCAGAATCCCCGCGCGCGCGCTTGTCCGCGATGGCCTGTCGCACATTGACGTCGATCGGGCCAAAGGCCGTCGACCCCGTGATGACACTGGATTTCTCAACATCGCGCCCCGTGTAGTAGCCTTCGCGTTCCTCGCCAGCTTCCACCTTGCTGGCCAACTCCAACTCGTCGGCGCGGATGCGACCGATGATCTCGGCAGCGCGCGCCTCCGCTTCCTGCATGCGCCCCTGGACAAAGAGGATCGCCACATCCATCATCGCACCGCCCGCAACCTTGTTCTGCTGGAACAGCTCGTAGATCCCGCCGGGGAGGGTCGTGAGATCCATCTCCCCGACACACTTGATGAGTTCTTCACGGCTCATCTCACGACTGGCATTTGGCCCTTCGATCGCCTTCGGTTCTGCAGGGGCCTCCGCCTCAATCCGCGCGACAACCTCGTCCGCAAAGACACGCAGTTCAGCGGCATAGTCCGGCCTCATCCGTTCAACGAGATTTGGAACCTCGCGCAGCTTTCCAACAACCGCGACATAGCGAGGGTCCTTCTGAGATGTGGCATGCATGTAGAGACGAGCCGCCTTGCCGTAGAGGAGCATGCGCTCCCGTTCCGGACGCCAGTCCGAACCGAGCGGCCCGAGGTTCTCGGTGGTCACATTGTCACCCGCCCGTTCGAAGCAAGAGGCCGCACGCATCAACGCACCTGTTTCTGCGGCCTCCTCGGCAGCCTTGCGATAGAGATCGTGAGCCTTCCGCGCAACCGCATGGCCAATATATGCCTCTCCCCGCTTGAGGTTGGCGTGCTTGTATGCCTCGGATGCCTGTTCATAGTGACTCGCCGCCTCCTCCGTTCGGCCGTGGCGTTCAAGAAGCTCAGCAAAACTCGATTCCAGGGACGCCAGATCGCGCATCGACTTCTCGATAAAGATGCCGCCCGAATCAACGACGGCATTCACATTGGCCTGGAGTTCCCCAATTCTCCCCGTGTAAACCGCGACCGCCCCTTCGACATCTCCATCCTTCTCCATCTTCGAAGCCCGCTCACAAACAGTGCTGGGCCTTTTTTCCCAACCGGGCAATTTGCTTGTTTTTCCAGCATCATCACCCTTGGCCTGTGGCGTGCGAACCGCCTTGGCCTTCGGCTGATACGCACCATCGTCACGCTTATCCAATCCCTTGAAGAGTACCATTCCTTCGTATCCAGTGATCCATCGCAAAGGAATTCGGCTCGAGGAGGAAGCGACGCGGGTTACCGCACCGTTCTGTATGTCGAGATAGAACGCGAGGTTCGAATCAGGCCTCGGCGGTTCCACGAGCCCCGTGGCCGGATCCATCCAAACATTCGTATACATCTCGTTCTGGTAGATGGCGTTCGTCTTGTTTGCATCGCTCACGGCATCGCTTCTCAGCACGCGAATGTTGTGCTCAGTGCGAACCGCATTGCTGAACAGACCGAGATCATATTCCATCCGGCGAAGGGACACAGCTGCATCCACGTCCGCTCCCTTGTACTCGGCGTGCACTGCACGGCGCGCGTCGAGGAGCTTCGTGAACAACCGTCTCCAACGCGGGATCGACTCCGACCCCGGAATGTCGAGCAAGAGATGGTAAAACCGCCGTATGAGATCGACATCGCGCGAAGCGACGATTTCGTCGACGAGCTCGCTGGTGATACGCGCCGAATCCAGGCTGCGTGCATCACGCGCCCCCTCCAACGCCTTCACGCGATCTTTCAACGATGCGCCATCACGCGACCCCTCTCGCGACCGGCCGTCCATGTGCAGGATGTTTTCCGAAACAACTTCGTTCGAAACAGCCGAACGTCCATCCCCAGCACCTTCCATAACCGGCGAAGGGACCTGAGACTGAAACCCATCTGCGTCACGGGCAACATCACGAGCGCCATCGATGAGATCGCGCGCAGAGAGATCGCCGCGCACGTGCGAGAGGTAGATCTCCTGTGTGAGCATATCGATGAGGGCGTTCGGATCCTCAACACCGCGCTGTCCTCGCACGATCGCCTCGGCAATTGTGCGCGATGCATCCAGCGCCGGCTTGGAACGAATCTCCCACGCCTTTCGATCCACCCAGCCCTTCGTCGCCATATTGGCACCGCGCACCGCCATCTGAAACTGCAGGAGGGTGAGCCACTCTTCGAAATAGTGCGGCGGAACGTCACGAAAACCTGCACGATGACCGACAACGCCGCCTGAATAGAATGCCGTGGTATGCGTGAGATTCTCGATCACCTTATAGATCGCCTCACCGCCGCGTGTGAGCGCAGGCATGTTCACGCCCCCGGCACGCACGGGCGCCTTTGTTGGCAGACCAAAGCGCTTCGTCTTCCCCAGTGTTTGACGCAACGTGGTGAGTGGAGCGTGTGTGGCACGAAGGAAGCCAAAGGAGAGTGCGAGCGTCGCCCATTCCTTTGCGATGGCCTGCCCACTCCAATCGACCGGCTGCGTGGTGAGAAGCGACGTCAACATGCGCGAATAGACGGTAAAGCCGCCCGCCTCGATCACGGATTCTGCACCTTGAACCCCAACGCGCGCGGCGATTGACAACCCCTCAACGCCGACGGGGGCAATACGAGACATGAGCGCTGCGGTCGTAATGCGCGCGAGTCCAAAACCGCCTATCATGATCGCGACATTCACTGGCTGCGTGAACCCCTGAAGCGAATCGCGCAGGGTGACGAACATTCCGCGATTTTCGAACTCGCGGTCTATGAGATCACTCATCGCATCTCGAAAGGTTTCATGCTGTTCGTAGATGCCCGCCACGGCGGCCGCCTCTCGCTTTCCTTTCGCGCCATCATTCGTGCAGGCGAGCGTGATATTATCTGTGAGTTGATTTGCATCCGGGTTTTCTTCGGCGTTCAGGAGATCGGAAAGCGTTAATGACTCGAAACACTGCCCCCGAGAGATCGCATCGTCGAGCGTATCAAAATTATCGACTGCATCGGCTCCGTCGAATCCGGCGAGGATGGATATTCCCCTACGAAGATCGGGCTCATTCTCCCAGATATCCTCCAAAATCATTCGCGTACTCTCAAAGCGCCCGGAGATCAGACGTTCTCGCCAAGCATCGAGCACCTCGCGAAGAGCATCCTTGTACTCCTCACGATTCACCCCGAAAGTACTTCCGAGAAATGACTCTTCGACCTCCTCCATCCTTGCGATATGCGCGTTGGCCAAGGCTGCGGATGCATCGAATGTGAGCGATATTCGCTCAAGGCGACGATGTGTGGATGTATACTCGTCCAGGACTTCGCGACCGGCATATCCTTGAGGAATATCCGACAAACGCGCCTCGACTGAGGCCACATCATTGCGGCCCATCGCATCGAGCGCTTCGAAGTAGGCGACATCCTGCTCTCGACCTTCGGAACGTGCACGCGCGACGATCATCTTATGAACGCGTTTCACCTCACGCACAAACCCGAGCTGCGACAAGAGCATCCCCGCATCGCCCAGAATTTTCTGCGCTTGCACGTAGGAATCGGTCTCCTTCGCCATACCGATGAGCGTGCGAGCGTGCTCATAGGCCTTCGTGCGCAATGCATCTGAGGTCGTGGCATTGGTCTCACGCGGCTTGACCATATGATCCACGCCGGCTTCGCGCGCCTTAGCGGGCGCACTCCGGCTGATCTCGGCAAACCTGAGGAAGGAACCGAAGCCTGCGTCGACCACATCATATTCGGCCAGTCTCTCTCGCGAATGCTCATATTCATCGCGCGTGAGGAGACCATCGCCATCTCCGTCGAGAAGTTCAGCGAGGCAAGGCTCTTGACCGGCCGCGATGTCAGCGCGCTCGTAGGCGATGGCGTCATCGGTGACGCCTGCACGGATGCCCGGCTTGATGTCGACATCATGACCCATCAATGCCCCATACGGAATGTGAAAGGGAGTCCATCGGGCGAGCCCCACCCCTTTTCACGGATATACTGCCTCCCCCTTATTATCGGCAGGATGGGGGGGCAATGTTGCGGCAACCGCTCATTTATTCTCTAATTATATCGAGGTGTTACAAGATATTTTACCTCATCCTGAACCATGTGCGAAACAACGGATCACGATCGGGAAATCGGGAACCGGAATCCGAAGACAAACGGAGACGCGAAAAGCTCCTCTCTCCCCATTTATCTATTGAGGAGAACGCGATATTCCTGAATAATATGAGGAAGATGAAATTCAGATCCCGAATACTTCTCGTGATGATGCTCTTTCTCCTCGTTCCTGCAATCGTCGCTGGAACGAGTACTTCCGCCCATGCGCAGGACAGCCTCCCCCTGGAAGATGCGGACGATGAGACCCTCGACGAGGCCCTCGACGAGGGGCTCTTTGCCGATGCCCTCGAGGATGAAGAGGAAGCCGCGGTAGCGGCCGAAGAGGAGGAGATCGAGGCCGAGGAAGCCGAAGAGGAAGCGGACACGCTGTTGCCGGAACCCATCGAGGAGGAAGAAATCGAGGGGGGCGAAGCGGGTGAGGGTCAGAACCGCTGGGGCATTCAGCTCAACGCCGCCATCATCATGAACTACGTCTTCGACGGATCGCCCGACTCCTTCGTGATACGCTATACCGTCGAGATGAAGGGACAGGCCAACGCCGCCACCGCGATCATCCGTGGCGAGGCCGACATCACCGCCACGGTCGAAGGCGCACTCTCGCGTTGGCCGACCGGCGAATGCGCGCTCGATGTCACCGTCCCCAAGGTTCCGTTCGAGATCACCTTCCGCCGCACGGATGAGGAGCAGGCCAGCATCAAGGCCATCTTCAAGCGCAAGATCACCGAGGATTGGAAATCGACCTGCTCTTTCACCGATGCCCCCGGCCGCCGTTTCGAAACGACCGGACCGCCGGAAGAGTGGCTCACCAAAGCACTGGAGAAGACCACCCCGCCGCTGCGCTCATTGATCGTGGATGTGGGCGATGATGAAACGACGACCACCTTCGTGATCAGCGTGCAGACCATCCCCGACCCGCCGGTCGGCTCCGCCGAGATCGAGGGAACGGGTGTGGTGACAATCACGCCGGGTGGGGAGTAGAGAGCCCCAGGAGAATCTGTCCCCTTGAGTTCCCCCTGTTGCGTTCTGCGCTCCACTCACACGTTTTGGCATCTGTCTCGAACCGCTTTTCCTCACGAACTCGCCCGAAGGATAAAAAACTTCATTCTATTTTTTGGCGGGCTCAGACATCGTTCGGAATTTAGGCCTCCGGCCTAAAGCAGCGATTCTTCGCAGGCCAAAACGGCTCGTTTCACGATGAATCGCAACAGGGGGAACTCAAGGGGACAGATGACGAGAGACAAAGAAACATCCTTCGATGTGCCAGCCCATTTTTCAAGGCAATCGACGACGATGCGATAACAAGGGGAAGATTCATTTTCCGAACGGAAGCTACTTCGGGCGAAGGAGATTGCCGGGCCAGTCATCCATCTGATGAAAGGGATGGTCCACGATGATAAATGTTTGTTCCCCATCCGAGAAGACGAGATCCAACTCATGCCCGCTGTGAATTCCGCCAAAGGAGTCCTCCAACTTTTCCCTAAAGCGCTCCACGCTCATCTGCTCCATCAATTCGCTCGCGCCGTTGGCAGCGTGGTATCCGAGAACGATCTGGGCATCATCGCCCAGCATGATGCGAACTGAGGCATCCAGACAATCGCCGTCGTTGTAGCAATCCGCGAAGTCCTTGAGGTCGCCGCCGAAGAACCCCATCTCGATGGGTTTGTATCGTTTGTTCGGCGAAAACCGGATCTGGAAATCCTCCCGGGACATCTGCGTTGCATCATCAACCATGTCCGATACCCAGCGGCATTTTTTATCGAGCGTCTTCTGCAGGAGACGAACCAATCGATCGGCCTCGGAGCGCGTCAAAATGGCCGGCTTCAAGGATTTTGGCTTTCGACAGATCGGAATGAGTTTCTGATGCTTGATGGCATTTTCAGCCAAGTCATCCACCTCGTACGGACCATGCCGATCGTCGACGCGTTTCGCGTCGAAGGTGACACTCCGAGAACAATACCGCACGCGACCACCGATGACCACCTTTGCATGGGCCCAGAGCGGCGCCATGAGCAGTTCCTCGACCTTCATCTTTCCTGACTTCTTCTTTTTCGATTTCTTTTTCTGCGGCACCTCATCGATGGGCTTGGAAGCAGTGGGTTCAACTTTCTTCTTTTTCTTCTTCTTCGGTCTCTTTTTCTCTTCCGTCTGCGGCTCATGATCCTTGGTCTCATCCACCTTCTTCCGCGACGGAGAACGGCGTCCCGCAAGGACATCCTGCAGACACTGCGCATAGTCCTCAGGAATCCCCTTCTGCTCACGACAATCCTTGAGCGCATCGAGACATGTCTCACGCTTGGCATCGCCTCTCGCTCCGAGCTTGAAACACTGCCGCCTGGCGCAGCCCACTGTCGTGCAAACCGTTCCCATAGCGAAATCCTTTCTCAGAGAAACACCCGTAGCGGGGCCCTCATTCAATTATCGGCCGATGGAGGAAAAAGTTGCGAGTCAATGTAGGATTGTCACTGAGTACAACATGACCGTATTATCACCGCGCAAGGCAGGCGGTGAAGGCGGAACGGAGGACGGTGTAGTCCGGGCTCTTGGGGGACACGGTTGCCTTGACGAGGAAATAGGGATCGGTATCGAAGTGTTGCACGAGGCTGAAGGGATCGGTCATCCCCTCCTCCTTGGCCCAGAAAACGCGCGTTCCCTTGATCCACATCCGGCCGGCGCCGATCTCGTCACCCGGCTCGCACGCGAGCTTTCCCGCCGGCGTGCCGAGACGCTTCTCTTCCGAATGGATACGGTCGATACGGCCGGCCCACGCGCCCGCCGTCGTATTGAGATAGGAACCGAAGCGCTTCACTTCGGCCGCGGTGATGCGACGCATCGGAAAAGGCGGCGCATCGGAGAACGTCTTCCGTTGGAGTTTCTCCGCCCACCAGATGGTGCGACGTTTTGAATCATCCTGACACGACAAGAGTTCTTCCCGTTCCTGATAGCTGCTCAGGGCGAAGAGATCCCCCATGCCAAACGCATCATTCGCATCGACACGTCCGTTTCCGTTTGTATCGACCCAGCGCGCATCGACGCCGGTGCCATCTTCATAGTCGACATAGAAGTCAACGGCGAGTTCGCGCTGGCCGCGCACACCCGCGTTGCTGGTGAGAAAGAGCGTTCCCATCCCCGTGATCTCGGACTCGAATCCCATGATAACCTCCTCAACAGAAATCGTTTCTCACTTGGAACGTGCAATCACCTTCAAGCACGCCTGAAACGCGCCCATGAGCATGGCGTAATCGGGCGCGGAACGCTTCACTTCGCCCACGATGCGCACATCCTCTTCGCCCGGATTTCTGACGACATAGCTGAAGGGCTCACTCGCTCCGGCCTCTTTCGCCCAGAAACCGGGACGCGTTTTGAGCTTCATCCTCCCCGATCCGGGCGCGTCCCCCTTCTCACACGACATCTTACAATCCTTCTGGCCGATGCGCTTGGCCTCTTGGCGCACTTCATTCAACCGTCGACTCCATCGCGGCGCGACCTCATCCAGAAAGAACCCATAGCTGTAAACATCTTCCTCGGTCATCCGATGCATTTCAAACGGGCGATATTCCCGCATCGCCAGCGCGCGCACGTATATTGGATCGATGACCTTCCCACCGCAGCTTTTGTTCCCGCGCGCAAAGAGCGGGAGATTGGCATCCGAACCGATGCCGAAGCGATCGCCCGCATCCGCTCTGCCATTTTCATTCACGTCGATCCAACGACCCGTGTCGACCCCGCCGTCTTCGTATTCGACATAGAAATCGTAGCGAATCTCGCGACCGCCGGATTTCCCCGCAGCGATCGTGGTGAAGATCGAACCCATGGACGTGATATCGGAACTCATAACGGCCTCCTCTCCCCTAGCTGCACTATACGTCGCAGAGATGGCGCACTGTCAATAGGGATCAGTCGCATAGTAGAAATGTCCATCGAAGGGAAAGAAAGGGAGGTGCTCGAACCTGCACAACAATCACCACAAGGGAAAGAGCAATATGAATATGACGCTATGATTTACGCAACTTTCCGCCCTCGTGGTCGATAACAATATAAGGGAGGAATGAGAACAATGCTGGGTTTCGTCTTCACCACCACAACCGCTCTCACCATCGCCCTCTTCACCGTCCTCGCGGGAAGCACGGTCGCGCTCCAGGGTTGCGGCGGTTCAGAACCGAAGCGCGATCCGGAGAATGCGGACGGCGATGACGATACTCCTCCGATCATCACTCCGGGCGGCGATGACGATCGTGCTGTAGAATCGAGAGAGAGCCCTGAACCGATCTGTGGCGATGGCGTCGTTGAAGGGGAAGAGGAGTGCGATTACAGCACAGACGCGTCGTTGGATGTGGGCTGTCTCGACGACTGCCGCTTCGATCGAAAACCGGCACGGCTTCTCAGACGCTATTATAGCATCGCTGATCATGACCCGAAGGCAACGAGCGATCTGCGTGCACTCGCGGGGGGAGCACACCTCTTTGCAACGGAACGATATATCCCTTTCAATGGAATTGAGACGCGCGCCTTCTTCCTCGACCTTCAAACGGGACACGAGGCATTCATTGCGGGTTCCTTTCAAGCAGCGCCCTGGCATCAGACTGCGGTGGACGACAAGATGGCACGCATCGCCTACCAGCTCCCTACATGGAGCGAATCTGCGCTGCGCATCCTGCATGTCGAGTACGGTTCGATCGATCTCGCGGCACTCATCGGTGTCACATCCCTGTGTGCATCGCGCGATCTCACATGGATGGGCGGCGTCGTCACCCAAGACCCGGGAAGCAATCGAGGTCGATTCGAACGCCTGAATTCCTCCTTTGACGGAACGGTACCTGCACTCCACACCCTGTCGGACGCGCGCGCGGCAATCGCTGGCTCTCGACAATGTCTCGACGACGAGGGCAACGGCGTTGCATTGCTCGAGGATACGCAGGGGCAGACGAGCGCCTCATTCCTACCGGCCGGCGGATCCCCTATCGACCTTCCGCTGCCGAGCGGGATGACGCCGATGGAGGTCGTCATCGCCCCCACCGGGCGCATCGTTTCTCTCGCGCAATCAGCGGATGCACGATGGCTCTTCCATTCCAGTGCAGACGAGCCCGAACAAACAACGGGGCACGCCCTTCCAACTGATGCCACGATTGCCACAATCAGCGATGATGGCGAGCGCGTCTTGCTCCACGATGCCGAAGCCTCGACGCTCTATTTCCGCGAAATCTCCGATGAGCGATGGTGCGCACTCGATGCCCAAGAGCCCTTTTCTGCTGGGGCGATGACAGGCATGACGATCAGCGGCGACTGGCTCTTCCTTCGCACCGATTCCGCCGTCGATGAGCAACGGGGTGAATATTCACTCTGGCGCCTCTCGCTCGCCAATTGCCTTCCTATCGACGAAAAATAGACCACTATTCACCCTCCCGACAGCGAAAATACTCCCCCAATGGCATATATTTTGCTAGTATAATGCCTTGCTTGATTCACCCTCAAGGGAGGTCTCCATGAAACGTTTTTCCTCGGTCGTCATTTCACTGCTGCTGCTCTTACTCCTGACAACACTCGCCACGCCCGCTCAGGCCTTCGACTTCTTCGGCCTCTTCAAGTCGCCGGAGAAAAAAGTCGAGGTCAAAAAACAAATGCCAACGAAGATGGAGAAGATGCAACTCCCGCCACTCCAACTCGACTGTAAGGACGGCATTTTGGACGAAGCGGAAGGGGGCTGCGTCTGTGCACGAGGGGCAACAAAGGAAAACGGCGTCTGTGACTGCCCTGGTTCGAGCAGACGTTTTCACCTCCCGAACGAAGCCGGCTTCTGTGCCTGCTGTGTCGGCGGCAGATGTACGGGAGAAAACGACAGAGCCGACACGATTGCCAATATCAACAATGACTGCATCTGTCCCTATGGCATGGACCGGAATGTGAACGGACTGTGTGAATGCCCGGGATTGTTCGACCCATACGCGGCATCATACGATCAGGACACCGGTGTGTGCACGCGCTGCGAAGGCGATGCATTTTTCCAGCATTCCGGAGGCATGCGCTGCAGTTGCATGGTGAGCAGCAATTCAAGCACCCCCGATCCGCTGGCCCGCTTGAAACAGGGAAAATGCCAGTGCGTCGAGGGGGCAACACGCGAGAGTGCAGACGGACCCTGCGTCTGTCCGAAGGATCGAACGGAGATGCCGATCAGCCATGGACGCTCACTCTGCAGCAAGTGCAATCTGGAGACACAGTTTATCGACGAAATGGGCAACTGCCGTGATTGCGGCGAAGAAAATTTCACGAATGAGAAGTGCGCCTATGAACATGATAAAAACTGCCCCGCCAACAAATGCCCGCCATCGGGCATCGTAGCGCGAAACGGAAAATGCCCCGACTGCTGTGGGCCGATGGAGGTCGCGGTCGCACCGAGCGGCCCTGAAACCTGCCACTACCAATATCGAATCAGTGCCATCAACGTCATCTCTGCCCACCATATGAGTATCAAGGACAGCCCGACCACCTCCACCATGCCGCTTGAAATCGGCGATCCGGTGATCAACGTGAAGCACGGATCGGGATACTGTTACCCCGCCACGGATATCAGACCCTACATGGTGTCGCTCTTTGGAAATGGCGATTTTCAGGTAGGCACTGAACAGCGCATCTTCAACCAGATCCGGGATCTGGCCGCCGCCCCGCCGAGCCGTTATAACGATGATGATGAATCCACTCCTGACATCGCCGCGTATCAGAATCTCAACCCGGTTTATCAGATCATCCGCAAGTTCGGAACATATGTCCTCACAGACGTAACAGATGTATCGGAAGAAGGCATGATCGGAGTACAGAATCTCAAGATCGAAATTCCCCAGAACAGCGACATGGGTTCCGGCATGACGATCGAGAGCCGCAGCGATTGCATGAAGAACACTGAACTGGAATGCCAATGCTACGATAGCGACGGCGCTCCGAAAGCCCTGTATAGGAATTCATTGCCATAGTACGCATCGAGACGAAAAAAAGCCCGCGCATGGTCGCGGGCTTTTTTGTGCACTCGATACGCACTCAGTTCAAACTGAGTTTATCCTTGAGTGTCTTTGCCAGCCGTTTTCCGATCTCGGCAGCCTCTTCAACAGGGCCGGATTCGCGCTCGCGCTCAAAACGCATGCCGTCCGGTGTCCCCAGCATCCCGATGAGTTCAATCCCAGAGGGTTTGATCTCCGCATTCCCCCCCATGGGGGCACCGGTGGCATCACCGAGGGCACGCAAAAAAGCACGCTCGGCGCGCACGACCACGCCCGTGGCACGATGGTGACATGCCGAAAAGATCGCGCGCGCAAAATCCTTGTCGCCGCTCTTGACCAATATGGCCAGCGCCCCCTGACCCGCCGCCGGAACGACACGATCAACAGCCAGCGCCTCGGTGATCACCTTCTCAACGCTCAGCCGAACGAGGCCCGCCGCATCGAGGACGAGAGCATCGGCATCGCCCCCTTCCAGCTGTTTGAGTCGTGCGTGCAGATCTCCCTTGAGTTCGACGATCTCGATATCCGGTCGCAGGGCCAGAAGCTGCATCTGCCGGCGCATCCCCGACACCCCGACCCGCGCCCCCTTGGGCAGATCCATGAACCGCGTCGCGACGGTCGAGATGAACGCCTCGCGCGCGTCGACCCGCGCGCCAACGGCTGCGAGTGCCACCCCCGTGGACATCTGGACGGGGACCTCCTCCATGCCATAGACCGCTACGTCGACTCCGCCACTGGCGATCGCCTCATCGATTTCACGCACAAAGACACCCGCCCCGCCGGTCTCGGCGAGCGTCACGTCGAGCATATCGCCCACGGTCTTGATGCCGCGAATCTCGACGGCAAAACCAGCCGCCTCCAACAGTGGAGAAACAGCCTTGGCCTGCGCAATACCGACCGCGCTCGCCCGACAACCGAGAACGATTTTTTTTGTATCCTCACCGCTCATGCTGTCTCCATCTCGCCGACCACGCCTTGCAACAGCGCCACCATCTTCGGCGCCATGGCGTTCATCGCATCGAGCACCTCCTGGTGTGACATCTTTCCCTCATGCAGATCAGCCGCTGGATTGGCGATGCACGAGAACGTCAGGACGCGCAGCCCCAGAAAATTTGCCGCGATCACCGCCGGCACGGTGGACATCCCCACCGCGTCCGCGCCCATCTGACGAAAGGCCGCGACCTCGGCCTTGGTCTCATAGCTCGGACCGGAGGTCGCCAGATAAACCCCCTCCTTGAGATCGATCTTCAACCGTTTCGCCGCCTCGCGCGCAATCTCGCTCAGCTCTGCACTGTAGGCATCGGTCATGCTCGTGAACTGATCGGTCGCGCGTTGAATCGCGATCCCGATCAAGGGGTTGATCCCCATCATATTGATATGATCGGTGACGAGCATGATATCGCCCGGCGCAAAATCGCTATTCACACCGCCGACCGCATTGGTGGTGATGAGCTCCTGCGCACCGAGCCCCGCCAAAACAAAGTACGGAAAGACAACCATCTGTGGCGCATGGCCTTCATAATAATGATAACGTCCCTGCAGGACGACGATGGGGACACCCTCCTTCCGACCGAAGAGGAGTTTGCCGGAGTGGCCTTCGGCGGAAGCGGTCGGAAAATGCGGAATATCAGCAGCGGAGACCTCGACGACGTCGGTCATGCCATCGGCAAACGCACCCAGCCCACCGGAGAGGACGACAACGACACGGGGTTTGATCGAGATGCGCTGTTCAAGCCAGCTCACGGCTTCCTCGACGCGGGGAAAATAAGATGAGAAGTCCATGGATCCTCCAGGAAGAAACGCCAGTCAGGCGAGTCAGGCAAACGACTTTGAACAATGCTGTCAACCTGACTAGCTTGACTGGCTTGACTGGCTTGACTGGCCTGACTAGCTTGACTGGCCTGACTGGCCTTACTCGCTTGACTCACCAACGATCACCACACCTGCGCTCGTGCCGATGCGGGAGGCCCCTGCTTCGATCATGGCGAGCGCATCCGCGCGCGTGCGAATGCCGCCGCTGGCCTTGATCTGACAACGATCCCCAACCGTCTGCTTCATGATGCGCACATCATTCACACTGGCTCCGCGCGAACCGAACCCGGTGGAGGTCTTCACGAACGCCGCGCCCGCATCCATCGCGAGCGTCGATGCTTCGGCGATCTCTTCATCTGAAAGGAGTGACGTCTCGAGGATCACCTTCACCGGAAATTTCTCCGCCACGCGCACGATCTCGGCGATCTCGTCGCCCACGGCCTTGCGCTGCCCCCCCTTGAAGAGGCCGACGTTTATGACCATGTCGATCTCGGTCGCGCCCTGCTGGAGAGCCTCCCAGGCCTCGCGCGCCTTGATGCTCGTGGTGTTGGCCCCGAGCGGAAAGCCGACGACGGTGGCCACTTCAACCCCTGTGCCCGCCAGCGCTCCCGCCGCGCGTGCGACATAGACCGGATTGACACAGACGGCAGCAAACCCATGCTGGGCCGCCTCTGCACAGATTTGGTCGATCGCCTCCGGCGTCGCCTCCGGCTTGAGCAAGGTGTGATCGATGGTTTTTGCGATGTCCATATGCCTCCCTCGGGTGTCCGTTATCTCTGAATCGAGAGTCCGGGTCAATGGTCTATGGTCAATGGTCCATGGTCTATGGTCCGAAGTTTCTATTGACCGGTCCGCCCGCCTCCTTTATAGGATCCCGAGAATTTTCAATATGTTGGAGGATAATCATGACCGAGACATCCACGAGCCCGGAACTGGAATACCCGATCAATCAGGAACTTCTCGAGAACGCCACGCAGGCCAAGGAGGAGTGGCGCGTCATCAAGGATCGCCTGGCCAAGATCGAGGATCAGAAGGAAGAGGTCACCGAGGCCGTCTATAAACGCGTTCGCGACGATTATGAGGGGCGGCTGACGGAGGCCACCACCTCGGTCCTGGAGCGCAAAGAGGAGATCGACGGAGAGCTGACCGCGCTCTATGAGACGCGCAAGACGCTCTCGGGACAACTCGAAGAGCACCAGCACAAACTCGAGGAGATCAAGTTCCGCAACTCGCTGGGTGAATTCACCGAAGAGGAATATCAGTCGGCCGCCAAGGAGGAACAGGACAAGATCTCCAAATTCGAAACGATTTTGGGCGCGGTCGAAGGCAACATCGCGCGCTACGAAGCCATCTTCGAAGGCGAAGACGAACTCTTTGCGCCGCAGGAGACCCAAGTACCGATCGATGTCGCCGAAGCGGACACCGGTGCAGCCGAGGTCTCAGGCCTCACCGACGAGGGCGCCATCGAACCCGCACCGCACGAGCGCGAACCGGTCACCGATGCGGGCGGCTTTGTCGTCGACGATGAGGGCCCGGACTATTTTTCAGCGCCAAAGGGCGCGGGAGATACGACCTCCCCCGAGATCGAGACGAGTTCCACCGAACGCAAAATCCCCAGCCCCGGCATGCCGAAGGCCGAGGAGAACGCCGCTCGGCTCGTCATCGTCAACGGTCCCAACGCGGGCACGGCCTACCCGCTCAAGGGAACGCTCTCCATCGGGCGCGCCGAATCGAGCACGATCACGCTGCACGACGCCAAGGTCAGCCGCCAGCACGCCCAGGTGCAGAAACAGGGGAACGAATACGTCTTCGTCGACCTCAACAGCTCCAACGGCTCCTACGTCAACGGCCAGCGCGTCGAGGAATATGTGCTCGCCAACGGCGACGAAATCGGCATCGGCGACACGACGATGCATTTCGAGGCATAGAATATGGCGAGTCAGGCGAGTCAGGCGAAACCTCTCGTACAAATACTCGCGTGCCTGCTCCTTTTTACCACCCTCTTCGCGTGCACGACGACAAAACCCCTCTCCCTGCACGGCATCAACGCCGCACCGATCCAGCCCATCGAAAAGGATCGCTACGTCGTCGCCTTCTCAAACGGCTCGAAGACGACCGTCCGCGGCAATCATCTCCGCGTCGATGACAGTTCGGTGTGGGTCTATGCGTCAGAACGAGGGCAATGGCTTCGGTATGACCGCACGCAGATCAGCGAGATCTCTCACAAGGAATTTTCCACCGGGAAAACGGTCGGGCTCGGAATAGGGCTTGGGCTGCTGGCCACCGCCATCGCCGCAACGATCAGCGTCCTCGTCACCCCGCATTGATCGCACATCCACCGACAACCCCGCCGCCCTCTTCGAACCGGAATCCGGACGACTGCCTGCTGCAACCGCCGTCCCTTCATCGCTGAAAGCGCTCGCCTCCCTACTCGCCGCGAGCCTTGCCCCTTCCCGGAGGAGTATAAAGATCTCTTGAAGACAAAAGCCCGGCAGTGTGTTTGTAGGGGATATCTTCTTTCGTCGCGATCTAAGCCTCTAATGCTGCGACGGAAGAAGCAAAGCCGTCGAGGCGGCGTTTGAGCCGAGACGGCGATCCCCGTAAAACACACTGCCGGGCTTTTGTCTCACTTCTGCGACGAAGGGAAAGCGGTCGCGGCAGGCAGTCGGCAGTCTCGCGGTGTGCACTGCCTGTCTCGCTTGACTGGCCTGACTGGCCTGAAGCCTCAGTGCGCTTCGGCCCAGTTCTTGGCAATGCCGACGTCGACAACGAGGGGGACGTCGAGGTCGAGGGCGCCTTCCATGCGTTCTTTGGCGAAGGCCGCGACCTTTTCGGCCTCCGCATCCGGCGCCTCGAAGAGGAGTTCATCGTGCACCTGCAGGATCATGCGGGATTCGGGTGAAACCTTCGGCAGCTTGGCGTGAATGTCGATCATGGCGATCTTGATGATGTCGGCGGCCGTCCCTTGGAAGACCGTATTGAAGGCCATGCGTTCGGCGATCTGGCGAATGCCCCCGTTCGAACTCTCGATATCCGGGAAGAAGCGCCGCCGCCCCATGAGGGTGGTCACAAACCCATCGCGACGCGTGTCTTCGAGGATCTGATCGCGCAAACTCGCCACCGCCGGATAGCGTTTGAAGTAGCTCTCGATATAGTGCGCGGCCTCTCCGGGATCGATGCCGAGCTGCTTGGCCAAGCCGAAGGCCGTCTGACCGTAGATCGTCGCGAAGTTGACCGTCTTGCCCACCGCGCGCTGCTCGCGGCTGACCTCTCCCACATCGACACCGAAGATGCCGGCCGCCGTGATCGCATGCACATCGCGGCCGTGCGCGAAGGCATCGACGAGTGCGGGATCGCGCGCAATCTGGGCGAGCACGCGCAGCTCGATCTGCGAGTAATCCGCCGAGATGAGGCAAAACCCCTCCTCGGCCACGAAGGCCTCGCGGATTTTTCTGCCCTCCTCACCCCGCACCGGGATATTCTGGAGATTCGGGTCGGATGAGGAGAGCCGCCCGGTCGCCGCGCGCGCCTGGTTAAAGGAAGTATGCACGCGCCCGGTGGCCGGATCGATGAGTTGTGGCAGGGCATCGATATAGGTCCCCTTGAGCTTTGAAAGCGAGCGATAGTCGAGCACCATGCGCGGCACCGGATGGACGTCTGCGAGATCTTCCAGCACCGACTGATTCGTCGAAAAACCGGTCTTGGTCCGCTTCCCTCCGGTGAGCCCCAGCTTTTCGAAGAGGATCGCACCCAACTGCTTGGGCGAGTTGATGTTGAACTCGGCGCCAGCTGCCGCAAAGATCTCGCCCTCGAGCCCGGCCAAACGCTTGGAAAAATCCTTCTCGAGCTCGGCCAGCCGCTTCGCATGCACCTTCACGCCCACCAATTGCATGTCGATGAGCACCGGCAGGAGGCGCATCTCCATATCATAATAGAGGTCGTGCATCCCCTCCGCCTCGATGCGGGGCAGGAGTAGCTCCTTGAGGCGCAGCGCCACATCGGCGTCCTCGGCGGCATAGTGAAAGGCCTCTTCCAGCGTCACCTCGGAGAAGTTTCGCTTATCGCGCCCCTTGCCCGTCACCTCATCGTAGCGAATCGTTCGATGTTCGAGATGACGCTGAGCCTGGGCATCGAGCGAGTGATCCTGACCCGGATCGAGGACATAGGAGGCCAGCATCGTGTCGAAGGCCACCCCCTCTACGTCGATCCCCAAGCGCTTGAGGATCGTCAGATCATAGTTCAAATTCTGCCCGATCTTGGCGATCGCGGGATCGGCCAGGATCGGGCGAAGGTGATTCCAGACGAGATCGGCTGGGAGCTGTTCCGGAATGAGCTGCTCCGCCGAGCCGAAGAGGTCGCCGGTCTGGCCCGTCTTCAGGGCAGATCGATGCCCCACCGGGACATAGGCCGACTCGCCCGGCGCCCAGCAGAGCGATATCCCGACGATCTCGGCCTGCATCGTATTGAGCGAGGTCGTCTCGAGGTCGAGCGACAATATCTTCTTATCTTTCAAGACCTTACATGCACCCCTTAAACCCTTTTCATCCGTCACGAGGCGATAGTTATCATAGGAGATCGCCTTCTGTGGCGCCACGTCACCCAAAAGCTTCGAGAATTCAAACTCTTTGAAGAGTTCCTTCACGCCGGCCGCTTCGACATTGCGACATTCAAGATCCTTCAAGTGGAGGTTAAAAGAGACGTTCGAATCGATCGTCGCTAAACGAAAAGAGAGCCGCGCCTGCTCGGCCTGCGCCGCCACCTTGCGCCCCATCACCCCCTTGATCTTGCCCGCGTTTTCGATGACCGATTCGAGCGATCCATACTCCTGAATGAGCTTGATCGCCGTCTTGATCCCGATGCCATTGACCCCCGGGATATTATCGGACGCATCTCCGGCCAGGCCCAGGACGTCGATCACCTGTTCGGGATTCACGCCGAACCGATCGCGCACCTCCGGGATGCCGGCGCGCAGCCCCTTCATCTCGTCCAGGATCGTGACATGTTCCCCGACGAGCTGCATCAGGTCCTTATCCCCCGAGACGATGACAACATCGCACTCATCCTCATGTTTCTTGGCGAGCGTTCCGATGAGGTCGTCGGCCTCGAACCCAACCTTGTCGAGAGCGACGATCCCCATCGCCTCGACGAGCGGACGCACGAAGGGAAACTGCTGCGCCAGATCCTCGGGCGGCTCCTTGCGATTGGCCTTGTAGTCCTCAAAGATCTCGTCGCGAAAGGTGGGCCCGGGCAGGTCGAAGCAGACGGCGAGATAATCGGGCTTCTCCTCGCGCACGAGTTTGAGGAGCATCTGCGCAAACCCGTAGAGCGCACCGGTGGGCTGCCCCTTCGCATTCGACAGATGCGGCATGGCGTAATAGGCGCGAAAGACATAGTTCGCGCCGTCGACGAGATAGAGTGTTTTGCGTTTTTTGGTCATATCATCGCTCTTCCTTCATCATCATCGAAAAAATGGTTTCACGTTCCACCGGAAGGCCTTCATCTATTTCCCGCTCCTGAGCACTTCCATTTTTAATATCCGATCCACCCGAAAGACGCGTTTGTCGCGCCGCTTGAGACAGTATCCCGTCATCCCGATGAAGGGAAAGCCCTTGAACTCCATCTCGCCCACCTCGCTCGGTTCGATCACGCGATGGCTCTTCTCATCGCTCGCCTTGAGATAGGTGATGGCGAGCTTGTCCCCCGCCTCGATCGCCGCCTCGATGAGACGCCGCTTCTCCTCGAGAGGCGAGGCCTCCTCGGAGCGATCATAGTGATACTGCGTGAGGAACTTCATCACGCGGTAGTCGACCATCGCGTGCGTCTTTTTGAGCTTCGTCTTGAGCACCAGGCCTTCGAGCGAGGTACAACGACTCAGCGCGACGTAGAGCTGGCCGGGCGCAAAGGTCCCGCGCCCGAGATCGACCACGACGCGATCGAAGGTCTTTCCCTGCGCCTTGTGGATGGTCACCGCCCACGCGAGCTTGAGCGGAATCTGGGTGAACGCCCCCACCGGATTGGACACGATCGAACGGCCGTTCGGCGCCATCTCGAAATGAAAGAGTTCCCACGTACTGGGCTCGACCCACTCGCGCTCGCCCGAGGGAAGCCGCACCTCGACAGCATCGCTCTCCATCGCCGTCACCTCGGCGATCGTCCCGTTCACCCACCGACCGAGCGAGTCATTGTTGACGAGCATCACCTGCGCGCCCTTCTTGAGCGAGAGGCGCTCTTCGGCGGGATAGGAATCGCGCTTGAAGTCCCCCATCGACTCGGCCTGGTAGATGCGCGCGCGCCCTTTGAGCTGACCCAAACGCTCACGATTCACATCGGCCGCAGAAGCGTTGAACGGGGTGAGGTGGATGTAATAGTCGTCGCCCGGGATAAAGTCGGGCTGGTAGCGCGCATTGAGGGCGTCGAGGTCGTCCTCTGTCACCGTCCGATTGCGGATAGCATTGAGGAGCCCGATGAAGCGTTCATCGCGCTGGCGATAGACCTTCGTCAGTTCCACCAGTTCAAACGCCATCTCGGAAAAGATATGCGCATCGAAAAAATACGGGCTCGGATAGTGTTCGGAGAAGATATGACGCTCGGCCGAAGTCACCACCGGCGGGAGCTGGTAGAGGTCGCCGATCATGATGAGGCGCGCCCCGCCGAAGGGGATTTTCTGTTTCTCTCGCGCGATCCGCAAAAAACGATCGATGCAGTCGAAGAGATCGGCGCGCACCATCGAGATCTCGTCGATGACGATGGCGTCGAGTTTCTTGTAGATCTCACCGCCCTTTTTCCCCGCCACCTTGCGTGCCGCGCGTTCGGCCTTCTCGATGGTGATGTCCGGCTTAAACCGAAAGAAGGAGTGGACCGTCTGTCCGCCGATATTCACCGCCGCCACGCCCGTGGGCGCGAGGACGACAATTTTTTTCTTGGACTGTTCACGGAAATATTCGAGGAGCGTCGATTTCCCGGTTCCCGCCCGCCCCGTCACGAAGACATGCCCCGCGCCCGCTCCCATCAGCTCAAGGGCACGCGCAAACTGTTCGTTGATTTCAACGTGGGCAAGGTTCATCAGACCACCCTCACCAAGCCATCTTTGATGTTGGCATACATCTTCTCGGTGAGGGCATGAAAGTCGAGCAGATCAACATTGAAGGGCAGATCGCTCTCCTCGAACGCATCGCGCAAAAGCGCCATCGTGCGCAGATCAATCTCCGAGCCCCCCTTCACGAGGATGTCAAGATCGGAGGTCTTCTTCGCTGACCCATCGACGCGGGAACCGAAGAGAAAGGCGTGCACGCCCTGCGGAAGATGTTGTTGCAGGATCGTCAGAACGATCGTTTTTTCATTCGGGGTGAGAACCATAATGGTCATTTGAGATTTTTGAATCGCTCCAGCAATGCCTTCGCTTTCGGCAAAAACACCTTCGACACCTCAAGCACCTTCTTCGCTTCATCCGCGCAATAGATATGCGTACTCAAATTCCGTGCATCCAGAAAGACAAACCACTGGGCGACATCGTCGATCAATCCCTCCTGAGCGGCATCGCGCAGGATCGGTTTCGGACTCGCACTGACATCGCTGCGTCCGAGCGCAAGCAAGACCTTTCGCAGCATCTTCCACGTCAGCTCAAACGTATATTCGAAGCGCTGGATGGCTCCGTCTCGTTCGAGTTCGTTGAGCGAACCCTTCGTCAACGCGTCGTCGAGCGTCGCGACGGCATTCTCCAAGTTCTCGAAATCGAGCTGCCTGATGTCAATCATGTGGCCCCGTCTCCTTTACCCCATCAAAGTATTCCTTCGCCGCGCCGACGACGGTGAGCGAACCGGAGACGACCAAGGCATCGTCTTCAGCGAGCGTCGCGATGGTTTCGGCAAGGGCGGTGAGAACATCCTTGGCGATGGTGATCTTCGTGCCGGAGGAACGAGCGGCGGCCGCCAGATCCTTTGGACTCGCCGTGCGATTTGAAGGCGCCTCAACACAGACCACCTCGCGAAAGAGAGGAGCGAGCGGCCGAATGATGCCAGCGACATCCTTGTCGGCGAGCACCCCCAAGAGCAGCACCGCCTTTTCGCGCTGAAACTCTTTGCGCACGTAGGTCGCCAACGATTCGGCGCCGGCGACATTGTGCGCCGCATCGAGGATGACGTGCGGCTTGAGCTGCACCGTTTCCAGGCGCCCGGGCCATTGCGTCGCCGCCAGCGCTGCTTCGATGCCCTCGATGTGCATGCCGGACTGTCCCAACAGGTGCGCCGCCTCCACCGCACACGCTGCATTCTGTCGCTGATGTTCCCCGGCAAGCCCCAGGGGAGAGGCGATTTCATCCGGCGTCGCCAGGCACAAGGGAGAACCGACATCGTTGCAGGTGCGACGAATCACCTCCATCACGTCCGGAGGCTGATAGGCCACCACGGTGGGCACACCGCGTTTGATGATCCCACTCTTCTCGCGCGCAATCTCGGTCAGCGTGCGCCCCAGATGATGGGTATGATCCTCTGAAATCGGCGTGATCACCGCCACCTTGGGGGAGACGACGTTGGTCGCATCGAGCCGACCGCCCAATCCCGTTTCGATAACCGCCACATCGACCCCCTGATCGCGAAAGACGATGAACGAGGCCAGCGTGATGATTTCAAAGTAGGAGAGCATCCGTTCGTCGGGCAACTCATCGCGCAGCTGCGTGATAACCTCCACAAACCGATCGCGATCGAGCATCTCACCATTGATGCGAATGCGTTCGCGCACATCGATGAGATGCGGGGAGGTGAGCAGACCGACGCGATAGCCGCTGCTGCGCAGAATGCGCTCCAAAAAAGCAGCCGTCGATCCCTTTCCATTGGTGCCGCTGATGTGCACCGTCTGGAAGGCATCCTGGGGACGCCTGAGAATGTGGCACGCCTCGGAGAGCGGACCCAGCTCCAAGCGAAACGTCTTGGGCTGAAGGGAATCCAAATAGGTGAGCACCTGCTGGTAATTCATAACACTCCTTGGTTCGATGGTTCGTCGGTTCGATGGTTCGACAGCTATACAACTTTAATCGTCAATGCGGTGATATCATCCTTGGGCGTTTTGGGATCGATGAAGGCCTGCACCGTCTCCACGACCACATCGGTAATCTGACGGGCCGAGCCCACCACAGCATCTTTGATGCAGGCCTGCAACCGCTCTCGCCCAAACCGCTCGCCATCGACATTGGCCGATTCGATGACGCCATCGGTGTAGAGAAAGATCACATCCCCCTTCGAGAGCATCATCTGATGCTGATGAAAGACGGCGCGCGGCTCAATGCCCAGGAGCGGATCGTCGGTCATCGTCTCGTCGAAACGTCCGTCCGCCCCACGCCAAACGATGGGCGCGGGATGCCCCGCCGTCGTATACTGAATGAGCTGCCGCGAATGGACATACTGCAGATAGACCATCGAGATGAACTGCTCGGCTTGATAGAGATCTTCGTAGAGGATGCCGTTGATCCGCTGGGCGAGCATCTCGGGTGCATACTCGGCGTCCATCTGCGCGCGAATCGCACTGCGAAACGCCGCCATGGTCAACGCCGCTCCGATGGAGTGACCAGAGACATCGGCCACGACAAACGACGGGCGCTTCTTGTTCGCAGAAAAAATGTCGTAGTAGTCGCCACCAACGCGCTCGGCGGTGATGAGCCGCCCGGCGACATCGAGCCCATCGATGACCGGCGCATCCAGGGGAAGCAGGCGATATTGAATCTGACGAGCGATCTCGAGCTGCTGGTGCAGACGTTCGTTCGCCTCGCGCTCCTGGCTCAAACGGCTGATGTGCAGAAACGCCGCCGCCTGATTGGCGAGCGTGGTGAGCAGCTGCAGATCGTCATGTGTAAAGGCATTGCCATCGCTGCGATCGGTCACGTTGATGACGCCCAGCGACTCCTCGCCCATCTTCAGCGGAAAGCAGGTCACCGGTGCGGAGATGAGCGATCGCGTCTGGTAGCGCCCGCGCTTCGACTCCAGCCCCTCGGCAGTGATATCGGTGATGAGCATCGGCTCGTGACTGGCAAAAACCTTTCCCGAGATCCCCTCGCCCACGCGCACGACTGCACGCTGGACGATCTCCGGCTCCATGCCTCTCGCGGCCGCAATGCGCAATCCGCCGATGGCCGCATCGTAGGTCATGATCGACGCCTTTTCCACGCCGAGCTGACGCACCACCTCGTCGAGGATGAGGTCGTAGACCTGATCGGGCGTGGCTGCCCGGGTGATCGCCTGACTCAGGGCGCAAATGGCATCGATCGGTGTGGTCTTCGGTGAACGCTTCATAGGCGATAGGTCATGTGCAGGCGATGACGCCCGCGATCCTTGTGACTTTGCACATCGTGCATCAGTTCGTGAATGAGAAACAGGCCCCGTCCATGCGTCACCATCGCTTCCGGCTGGCAGACGGGCGTATGATCGATCCCCGTTCCCTGGTCGACGATATCGATTTCAATAACGCCTCGAGAAACAGCCAACCCCACCTCGATGGGCAGATGCGCCCGACGTGCATGGGCATGGAAGATGGCATTATCGACCGCCTCGATCAAGGCCAAACTACAGGGAATGACCGCGCGTCGAGGGAATGCCGACTCGCCCATGAGCGTCGCCGCCGCTTCGATCCACTTCCGAAGAAGGGAGAGATAGCGCGTATCGCTTCGAATGGTGAAGGCGCAGCGGAAGGACATATTCGTGACTCGTGACTCGTGACTCGTGACTAGAGTCTGTTGGGAAATAACGATTTCACTGGTTTTTGTCATTCCCGCGAAGGCGGGAATCTCGGTTTTGCAAGCACTTCGAGATTCCCGCCTCCGCGGGAATGACAGCATAAGCCCTTTTCCCGACAGGCTCTAACGAGTCATCGGTCACTTCGTATCAAAATCGTTCACCGCGGCGTTCCAATCGGAACAGACCTCGAAAAGCCGATGCAAACGGGTGATCTCGAAGATGGTCTTGACCTCGTCGGAGAGCCCAGCGACCTTCACGTCGCCCTCTTGCTGACGCACACGGCGCAGAAGCGAGATCAACACGCCCAGCCCCATCGAATCGATGAAGGTAAGGTCGGCGCAATCGATCACGAAGCGCTTCGTCCCCTTCCCGACCAGATCGTAGGCCAGCTTCTTGAATGCCGAAACGGTATCCGCATCGAGGCTGCCGGAACAATGCAACACCTGAACGGTTCCCTGTTGTTCGAGATTGATCTGCATCATTCCTCCTCGCGGATAGCGGATAGCGTTTAGCGTATACACGATCACGTTCTTCTCTCCGCTAAACGCTGCACGCTATACGCTGTATGCTGTTTTAGCGCAAGCCGAACTGTTTGATCTTGCGGTAGAGCGTGGCCTGTCCGATTCCCAGCTTGCGCGCTGCTTCGCCCACGTTTCCCAGGCAACGCTTGAGCGCCGCCTCAATGGCATATTTCTCCATGAGCTCCAGCGGAACGATCTTCTGTCCATCCAACGGCGCCATCGATGGCTCGGTGAAGACACGAGCGCCCTCCTCGCGACTCTGCTGAATCTGCGGCGGAAGGTGCGAGAGTTTCACGCGCGAATCGTTTCCGAGCACGACCACACGCTCGATGATATTCTCCAGCTCGCGCACGTTGCCCGGCCACGCATAGGTCATCAGGGCCTCGAGCGCCTGCGGTGCAAAGTCGATGAAGATCTTCTCGTTCTTGGCGTTGTACTGATCCAAAAAATGCTTCGCCAAGAGGGGGATGTCCTCGCGACGCTCGCGCAGCGGGGGAATGTGAATCGGCACGACGTTGAGCCGATAGAAGAGGTCTTCGCGAAAACGCCCGGACTCGATCTCCTCCTGGAGGGTTCGGTTGGTCGCGGTGATGATCCGCACATCGACGGAAATCGGCTCGTTTCCACCGATGCGCACAAAGCTGCGCTCTTGCAAAAAGCGCAGAAGCTTCACCTGCAGGAGCGGATCCATCTCGCTGATCTCGTCGAGGAAGAGCGAACCGCCGTCGGCGCGCTCACAGCTTCCCTGATAGCGGCGATCGGCTCCGGTGTACGCCCCGCGCTCATGGCCGAAGAGTTCATTCTCCAACAGCTCGCGCGGAATGGCTCCACAGTTGATATCGAGGAAGGTCTTGCGCGACCGCGGGCTATGCCGATGGATCGCCTTGGCCACCAACTCCTTGCCGGTGCCGCTCTCGCCGGTGATGAGCACCGTGGCATTGCTCTTGGCGACCATCGCCACCATGGTGAAGATCTCGCGCATGGCGGGGCTCGCACCGATCATGTCGTCGAAGCTCCCCTGCCACCCGACCTGGCTCTCGAGCAGATAAACCCGCTTGGTGAGCGAATAGAGCTGAACCGCCTTGGCCACCGCGTGACGCAGTTTCTCCGCATCGACCGGAAGCGACAGGTAGTCATGCGCCCCGGCTTTCATCGCGGCGACCGCATCCTCCAATGCCTTCGAGCGGGAGAGCACGATCACGCCGATATTGTCATCGACCGCGCGGATGCGTTCGAGCAATTTTCTACCGCTGCCCGACTCTTCCCCATCGAGAACGACCACCACGCCCGCGACGCCGGCAACCATATCCTGCCATTCGCGCCGACGTGAGGGCATCACGCGAACGCGCCAAGGGCCATCGTTGAGAGCTTTCTCGACGACGGGCGCCAGATGACGGGCATCATGAATGACGAGAATGGTGTTCTTTTCCAAAACCACACCGTCCCTTTCGTTTAGCGGTCTTCCTTCCGAAACTCGTTCAGATCGACTCCATAGCGTTTGATCAACTTCTTGAAGTTCGAGCGATCCATGCCCGCGCGCTCGGCCGCAAACGAGATATTTCCCTGCGCCTGCTTGAGCAGGCTCGTGATGTAGGCGCGGTTAAACGCCGTGAGCGCGCGCGTCTTCGCATCTTGATACGGAAGTTTGGTCAGATCCGATTCGCGCTCCTCGCCGACCAGATAGAACGACTCGCCGAGCACGCGCGGCGGCAGATCCTGCGCCGTGACCGTCTCGCCGGCAGCGAGCACCACGGCACGTTCGATGACGTTCTCGAGCTCACGCACATTTCCCACCCAGGAATAATTCTGGAGCGCCTGCAGGGCATCGACCGAGATCCGATCCATCTTCTTCTTCATGCGTTCAGAAAACTGCTGCAGGAAGTAATAGGCCAGCAATGGAATATCATCGGCACGCTCGCGCAGGGGCGGCAGATGAATGCCGATGACGTTCAAGCGGTAGAAGAGATCCTCGCGGAAGCGCCCCTCGTGCACCGCAACCTGCAGGTCCTGGTTGGTCGCCGCCACCAGTCGCACATCGACGATGTGCGAGTTCATCCCACCGACAGCGCGCACCTCGCCCTCTTGGAGGACGCGCAAGAGCTTCACCTGAATGGCCGGCGGAACCTCCCCGATTTCGTCGAGAAAGATCGTCCCTCCGTGTGCCTCTTCGAAGAGCCCCTTCTTATCGGCCACGGCACCGGTGAACGATCCCTTCTTGTGGCCGAAGAGTTCGCTCTCGAGCAGATGCACCGGGATCGCCGCACAGTTGATGACGACGAATGGCTTCGTGCGACGCTCCGAACGGTTGTGAATGGCGCGCGCGATCAGCTCCTTGCCCGTGCCACTCTCGCCGGTGACGAGCACGGTCGACGTCGTCGGAGCGATGCTCTCGACGGTGTTGAAGACCTCTTGTATCTTCCGACTCTTGCCGATGATCCCCTCATAGGACCCCTCGCCGGCATGGCTGCGCTCGAGCTGCTTGAGCTTCTGCATCAAGCGGTAGCGCTCCATCGCTTTTTCCAGGACGATGGCGATGCGATCGATGTCGTCGAAGGGCTTGGTCACATAATCATAGGCGCCGTTCTTCATCGCCATGACCGCCGTCTCGACGGAGCCCACGCCGGTCATGATGACCACCTCGGCATGAACGTCGTTGCGCTTGACATGCTCGAGCAGCTGCAGCCCCGTAAAGCCAGGGAGTTTGATATCGACGACAGCCGCCTCGAAGATCCGGCGCCCAAACTGCTCGACGGCCTCCTCGGCACTGCGCGCCACAGCTGTCATCCAGCCATTGCGTTTGGCCAAACGCTCAAAGACCTTCACGATGGATTCATCGTCGTCCACAATAAGGAGGTTCAAAGGCTTATACATGAATCATCCTCTTCTCGTAAAAAGATAGCGGCATCCCCGTTCACGCCGTGATCAGCCGATCGAGTTTCTTCTTCTTGATCTTCTCCACGAGCGTGGTGCGGTTGAGCTTCAAGAGGTTGGCCGCTTTGTTTTTGTTGCCACCGGTCTTGCTGAGCGCACCCATGATCAATCGTTTTTCGAAATCGTTCACGGCCTTCTTGAAAGAGAGCCCCGTCTCCGGAATATCGATGGGACCGTTGGCGAGTGCCGCACTGGCCGCAACGGGTTTCGCTCCGACGAGCTTCTCCGGAAGATCGGAGGGCTCGATCACGCCTTCGCGCTTGAGCACCATCAGACGTTCCACGACGTTTTCCAGCTCGCGCACATTGCCCGGCCACCGGTATTGCATGAGGTATTCCATGGTCTCGGGCAACATGTCCCGGTCGCCTCGGCCATCGCCGAACTTCTGGATGAAATGCTGCAAGAGCATCGGGATATCGCCCGCTCGTTCGCGCAGCGGCGGAATATGAATGGGAATGACGTTGAGGCGATAGTAGAGATCCTCGCGAAAGCGCTTCTCGCGCACGGCCAGTTCCAGATCCTGGTTCGTGGCCGCGATGATGCGCACATCGACCTGATGCGTCTGGGTCGATCCGACCGGCTCGAAGCGCTGCTCCTGCAAGACGCGCAAGACCTTCACCTGAAGTTTGAGGCTCATATCCCCGATCTCGTCCAAGAAGATCGTGCCATTGTTGGCGGCATCGAAGCGCCCCGCGTGCGTCGCCACGGCCCCCGTAAAGGCGCCTTTCATGTGCCCGAAGAGTTCGCTCTCGAGGAGCTCCTCAGGAATCGCCGCACAGTTGACCACCACCAGGGCATTGGAGGCCCGATCGCTGTTGAAGTGAATCGCCTTGGCGACCAGCTCTTTTCCCGTGCCGCTCTCGCCGGTGACGAGCACGGTGGAATCGGTGGCGGCGACCTTCTCGATCATGTCGAAGACGGCGGCCATCTCGTCGCTCGTGCCGACGATGCTTTCAAAGCGATACTTCTCACGCAACGCGCTCTTGAGCAGGCGGTTTTCCTCCTTGAGCTGGCGATGTTCGAGGGCCGTCGCGATGAGCGAAGCGATGTCGTCGAGTTCAAACGGTTTGGTAAGATAATGATAGGCCCCTGCCTTCATCGCCTCGACCGCGGAGGTGATCGTGCCAAAACCGGTGAGCACGATCGGCACTATGGCGGGCTGCATCGCCTTCATCCGGCGAATCAGCTCGATCCCGTCGAGTTTGGGCATGACCAGATCAACGAGCGCCAGATCGAACTGCTCCTTCTCGAGGATCGCAATGGCCGTCTCGCCGTCCCCGGCGATGGAGACCTCGTACTTGAGGCCGGTCAAGAACCGCTCGAGCGCCTTGCGAATAGCGACCTCATCATCGACGATCAAAATGCGAGCCATATTACCCCCGTATCTCGGGATTCGGGACCCGGGATTCGGGACCCGATATTGATCTTCGGATCCCGGTTCCCGAGTTCCGGATCCCGGAATTACCGCATTTCAACACTCATATCTTCGACCATCTCCGCTGAAGGCAAGCGCACGACAAACTCGGCGCCTCCTTCATCGAGGGGCGAGCATTCGATCTCGCCGTTGTGGTCGCGCACGATGCGATAGCTGATGGAGAGCCCAAGCCCCGTGCCCTTTCCGGGTTCCTTGGTCGTAAAGAACGGATCAAAGATGCGTTCGCAGATGTCCTTCGCAATGCCATGCCCCGTATCACGCACGACGATGACGACCTGCCCGCGTTGTTCGTCGACCGTGGTATTGACGTTGAGCGTTCCGCCCTTGGTCATGGCATGACAGGCGTTGGTGAGCAGGTTGATGAAGACCTGTTGCAGCCGATCGGGAATGCCCATGACCAGCGGGAGGTTCGGGCTGGCGTCGAAGATGAGTTCGACGGCCATCGAACGCATCTCCCGCTGCAGGAAGGGAAAGACCTTTTCGAGCAGGACGTTCACATCGATAAGCTTTTTCTCCCGATCTTTGGAGATACGTGAAAAATCGAGCAGATCGGCGACGATCTTCTTGCAGCGCAGGGCCGCGCGCTCGATCTCTTCGATGTCGCCCAGGAACTGGGAGTCATCCTTGACGTCGCGCTTCATGAGCTGTGCGAAGGCGATGATGCCGCCCAGCGGATTGTTGATCTCGTGTGCCACGCCGCCGGCAAGGATGCCGATGGCGGCCATCTTCTCCTGTTGGATCACCTCGCGCTGCAGTCGCCGCTGGTCGGTCACGTCGCGATAGTGCACCACGACGGCCCGCTCGCCCTCGCGGGGAATGAGGGGATAGGCGCTCGCCTCGAACTCGAGTCCGTGGATGACACAGCCCAGACTCGCATGCGTCTGGGCGTTGCGCTCGAGCGCTGCAGCGACGGGACAATCCACACAGGGAGCGGTGCGGCCAGCGAAGACCTCGAAACACGTGCGGCCGATCACGCGGTAGATCTCATCTTCGGCCACGCCGGCGAGCGCCAGGTTGGCCCGCACCACTTTATAATCGGGAGAGACGATCTGCACGGGCGTGGTGATCGCATCGAAGGTCGATTCCCACATATATTTCCCGCGGGAGATGATGGCGACGAGCTCCTCGAGCTTGTCCGCACGCTCAGCCAGACGCTTGGCCTCCTCGAGGAGCGCCTTCTTGTCCATGGATGCCATCGATTTGCCTGTGGTCGGTTTTGTCATGGTTCTGACGGTGTCAAACAAGCGGCCCCCATACATCGTTGTTTGCGGAGAGTATCGTATGAAGGCAAAAATGACGAGCAATATTTTGACACCTGCAGAAAGGACTTCATTATTCGGGGGATATATCGTTCAAGCGCCTCTGACCCGGGTAAAAACAACCCCACGAAGGCAGACTATGGAAGAACGAGGGACGAGGGACGAGGGACGAGGGACGAGGGACGAAAGATCGCTCTTATTTCATGGTCCAGGAGATGGTTTGGGGGATGAAGACGTCGCGGTGGAGACGTTTCTGTCGCATGGTCATGTTGCCGGAGCCGCCGGAGAGGACAAAGATCTTTTCGGCCTGGCTTTTCTTGAGACTGATCTTCTGCGATTTGGGCGTGAGCACCGCACGCAGCTTCTTTTCAATGGCCGACGTCATCCCCGGACCCTCGAAGACCGGCTTTCCTTCCCGCGCGCCCGGCTCAACCTTGACGGTCGCGCGCTTGAACTCACTAGTAGTGGCGCGCTCGATGCGAACGCGAAAGGCGACCGTAAAGCCCTTTTTGAGACCCTGTTTACGGGCGATAGCCACCAGGCGATCGACCTGTTTCGGCGTCAGATAGCGCTGCAATGCGCTCGTCACGACCGTCTCGATCGCCTTCCCCGCCGGGACCATCGCGTCGGCACGATCCCCGAAGTCGGGACCGCCCACATCGCTCCCCTGCTCCATCGTGGGTGCGAGGGCGACCATCCGATCCGGCTGAGAGATTTCGATATGCTGTGTCGGAATATCGACCGATTTCGGAGCCATCGTATCCCGGCGCGGCCCCCTCCATCGATCGTCGTCGGCCTTCGGCGGGGTCAGGCCCTTCATCATATCCGCAAGCGTCTTCCCCCCACCCAGCTCCGGCACGACGGCCGCAGGCCTTTTCTCCAACTCCCGCTCCTGTTGCGGTTGTGCAACGACCGTTTCCTTTTTCGCCGGTTTCCGCTTCAACCTTCGCTTGATGCGCTTGCTCCAGGTCAAACAGCTCTTCTCTGACGTAACCGGAATCGTATTTCCACTCGAGATCTGCAGCTTCAGCGGTTGCTTCTCAAAATCGTTCGCGCGGCAACTCGCCTCGAACTGCTTCGGATCGTCGATCACCTTCGGCTCTTTTGCCGGCTGCTGCTTCAGCGAACGCTTGATGCGTTTGCTCCAGGCCAGACAGTCCTTCTTCGATGTGACCGGGATCGCTTGTTCACTCGAGAGCTGCAGCTTCAACGTTCGCTTTTCAAAATCGTTTTTGCGGCAACTCCGATCGAACTTTTTCGGATCCGTGATTACCTTTTCTTTTTTCATTCCCTTCGCGTCGGAACGCTTCGATTGCTTCACGGACGAACATTTTCCCAAGAACTGCGGAACGATGCGGCGACACTGCGCCCATGAAGTGACCGTCAACTTCTTTTTGGCGCAGCCGTACACCGTGAGCGGCTCCTCCGAAAAGGACGTGCCGTGCTCATCGGCATGCTCTTTGCATTTCTTGATCGCATCGGCGCACTTCGACTTCCATTCGGAGGAAACCCCCCGACAGATATTGCGCGCGCTGTCCTTCCCCGCACCGATCATAGAGAGAGCCCTTCTCCCCGCCCCTTCTTATTATCGACAGCGCGCACATGAAAGTTGCCGCATTCTTGCCGACAGATAGAATTGTCTCGAAGATAGAATTGTCTCAAATAATGCTTCGGGCGCGATCCAATATTTGCAAAAGGCCAATAATATGGTAGCGTTGTGGCACTTATGCGTCACTCTCGGCCTATCCTCACGGCATTCCTCCTCGCGGCGCTCCTCGTCGGCATCGGGGGATGTCGCCAAAAGACCGACAAACCGGAACCCCAAAAGGCCTCCGGGCCTGCCGCAGAGGTCCGCCAGCGCATCGCCACCCCGACGCTCGCCCCGCAACCGACCGAGACCCCTCTGTCGCCGGAGGAACCCGCTGCAGACATGCCGCCGCCGGAGGAGACCACCGCGGCCGGCCGTGCGGAACCCTCGGGTCCAATCACGCTGCCACCTGCGGCGGAAACGAAAGTACCTCCCGAAGCGGAGACGACGACCGAGGCCACGACACCGGAGACACCACCGGCCGAGGCAGAACCGTCTGAACCCGAGGCGCTTGACGCTGGCCTCGCGACCCTCTCGCCGGAGAAAGCAGAACCCGCCGCCACAGAGGAAGGCCAAGGCATGCAGGCCCTGGCCGTTCCCAGCCTGGCACCCGCGGAGGCCCCGCCGCCACCCGAGGCACAGGCGGTGGCCTATCAGCCCAAGCTCGTGACCGCACAGACCAACGTCGACATCCTGCTCGACGCCTCCGGCTCCATGGCCGCGCCCTTTTCCGCCACCACGAATCAGTCGAAGTTCGACCTGCTCCTGGAATCCTTTTATGATGTCGTCGCTGAGATGAGCGCGCAGCAGAAAGATTTCCCGCGCAACATCGCGGTGCGCCTCTTCGGAAGCGAAACGCCCGCCGCCGACGACAACTGCCGCGACACGCAGCTCCTGCTCAGCATGGGAGAGCCCGATCTGGGCGGCATCCAGAAGACGCTCTCCTCCATCGCCCCGCAGGGCAAGAGCCCCATCGCCCTGACGCTGACCGAAGCAGCGACCGACTTCCCCACGGGAACGGAGGCCGACCGAGTGATCGTGCTCGTGGCCGATGGCGCCGACAACTGTGAAGGCGATCCGTGTGAAGCCACGCGCAAGCTCGAGGCGCAGGCGATCAAGACCATCGTCCATGTGATCGCCTTCGACGTCAATCCCGCCGACCACGAAAAGCTCGAATGTATCGCCAAGGAGGGGGACGGAAAGTTCTTCCTCGCCCGTAACGAAGGAGAGCTGCGCCAAGCATTGGCGGAGTCGATCAACTCGACGCTCCCCTACAACTTCAAGCTCGTCGCGCGCGCAGGTGCCTCACCCATCCCCTTCAACCTCGTCGTCTACAAGGCCGGCTCACAGCGCGTGGAACGCCGCGACACGAGCACGGGAACGAAGCTCATCTCGCTTCCGCCGGGGACCTATGACATCCTCATCGAATATGCCGAATCCGAGGAGAGCAAGCGCCCTTCGAAAATCCTCAAGGGTGTCGAGATCGTCAAGACGACCAAGGTCGAACAGGAGATCGCCTTCTCGCTGGGCTCGCTCACGCTCTCGGCGGTGGACAACGCGGGCAAACTTGCCCCAACGCGCTACACCATAACGGCCACGGGCAAATCCGCACCGGTGGCCGTGGTGGAGACCGGAGCGGACGCCAAGACCTTTCTGTTCACGCCCGGAACCTATGACATCCAAGCGGAGCGCATCGGCGCTGGGCCCGACGAGTTTTCGCTCACGGAAAAAGATGTCGCCATCAATGCCGATCAGACCATCGAACGAACCTTCCGGTTTCAGAAGGGAACGCTTGCGCTCAAGGGCATGACCACACAGCAGGAGGCCTTCCCCTTCGTCTTTCAGATCTACCTGGCCAACCGCACCGACATGCTCGTCGCCTCTTCCGCCCTTCCGCCCGAAGGGGGCTCGGTTCCGCTGGCGCCGGGAAAATATGACCTGCTCGCCATCGGCGACGACCCGAAATCTGCGGCCAGCCCGCGCACGAAGGTCAGCGGCATCGAAATCGCCGCCGCGGGAACGACCGAGGTAACCGTCTCCTTCGAGATGGGAGTGATCACCCTCTCGGCGGTGGACGGACAGGGGAACAAGATCCCCGCCGAGTTCACGTTGCGCGATCAGAAGTCACAACTGGAAATCGGCCGCCTCTCCTCGGCAAACGGCGAACCGATCAAGGGGATGGTTCCGCCGGGCACCTACGACATCGTCGCGGCGAGCCTCAAATCGAAACTCGAACCGAGGCCCTCGGTCCCGGTCTCCGGCGTCGTGCTAACCGCGGACAAACCGCTCGAACAGGTCATCACCTTCATCCTCGGAACGCTGCGTCTGCGCGGCAGCGATGCCAAGGAACGCCCGATCCCGACGCAGTTCACCGTGTATAAAGCCGCCTCCGACGAGGTGGTCTCAAAGGCCCCCTCCTCCATCGATTGGACGGTCTTCGATCTGGCGCCGGGGGTTTATGATGCCCTGTCCACCAACTTCGCCTCCACCGACGATCCCAAACCCATGGTCTGGCTGCGCGACATCAAGGTGGAAGACGGCAAGACCGTGAGCCATGAGGCGATCTTCACCGCAGGAAAACTCAAGATCATCGGTCGCGGACCCAACAATCAGATCATCCTCTGCCACTTCAAGATGTATAAGTACGGCGCCGACCGGGAGCTCATCAACGGCGTCACCGGGCAGGATTGGGAGATCTTCGAAATCGAACCGGGACCCTATTACTTGGAAGCGAGCTATCACGACGAAGCACAGTCGGTCCTGCTCAAGAAATGGGTCAACATCACGATCGGTGAAAACGAAGTGGTCGAAACCGTTTTGCGGTTTTGATCTGTCCGTTCCCCCTCCGCTTGACTTCTTTCATTTCTCCGCATAAAGGACGCAACCTTTTTTGCCACATGCCGATACATGGATCCCGATGACACTACGACTAAACAGCTCCCCTCCTCCCATTCATCCCTCCACCGCGGGACGGACATTTGATTGGAGCAGCTATAATGGCCATTCCCTGCATGAACCCCGCTCGCTTTCCTTGGCGCCCGGAGCATCCGTACAGATACGAGCAAATGCCTCGACCTCGAATCTGGGCATAACCCTCTTCAACGAGGGGTGGCGCTTCAGCTATGAAGGGCCGAACCAGCGCGGTCGCTCCACGTTGCACAGGGCTTCGATCTTCGCCTTCTATCCGACCGTATCCCTCGATGCCGCACCAACAGTTCGAATCATGATTCTGGATCTCAACGTCAACGCAGGACTTGCCGTCTTCCGCCTGGAATCGATCATTCCGGGCCACACCCTGGATTTGAGCCAACCCAGTCGCCTTCATCCTATCGATGAAATCTATGACATCATCGGCTACCATCTCAAACCCGAACACCACGTCGACATACAGATGAATGAACACGGTCGATCCATTCGACTGGAATTGGAACACCGCGTATCGGTCGATACGGCGGGGAAACGCTGGGAAACCCGTGAATTCGTCGCCGATGGCAGGGGCCGAGCACTGGTGCTCAACCATACCGACCAAGGCGGCTTTCGCATCGGTTCCCGCATCTACATCGATCCCGGCTCCACCATCGCCCTTGCCCCTCGTAAACCGTTGGGACTCCTGGTCCCTTCGAGCCTACGGGAGGAACCGCAGAACATCCGCGTCTTCGGCGCCAATCCCGACACCGGAGAGATCTTCATCGGCGTACGCCGCCCTGAATGCGGCGGCCACATGAAACCCGGCCTCCTCACCCCCTTCACCTGGAATCCGGGGGACGTGAACCGCGTGAGACAGATCCCGATCCTTCCGGTGTATCGCACGCCGACAGAGACAATCCCCTCGATGCAGGCCTTCTTGCCGGAGATGGGGGGAATGGACTTCATCGACGATCCCCTTCATGAAGTCACACTGGACGGCTTTGAAACCTCGGCCTTACTCTCTACGGGAATGGGCGCCTTCGTCTACGCCCCGATGGCGATGCTCATCTGAGCGGGCATTCCTGTTTCAGATATTTTCGCAGCGTATTCCAATCCACCCCCAAAATCTCCTTGATCGCCCCCAGCGGTTTCCCCGGATAGCGCGCACGCACGGCCTGCGCATAGCGCACCTTCATCTCCTCGATGGTCATGTCCGGAACGGTGAAAAACCCATCGGCCTCTTCGGTCTGACCGGAAAGGATGAGCAACTCATCCTCGACCAGATCTCCGCTGAGCATGATCACCGCGCGCTCGATGGCGTTTTCCAACTCGCGCACATTTCCAGGCCAACCATAGGTCTCCATCCGCTCGACCGCTGTCTCAGAAAAACCGAGGATATTCTTGTTATAGCGCGCCGATGCCTGCTGAAGAAAATGGCGCGCCAGCGGAAGAATGTCCTCACGCCGCTCGCGCAGGGGCGGAATGGTGATCGCCGCGACGTTGATCCGATCGAAGAGATCCGCGCGAAACTGCCCGGAGCGCACGAGTCCCGACAGGTCCCGGTTCGTGGCAACGATGAGTCGCGTGTCGACGTTGCGCTCGTCGCGGTCACCGACGCGCCGCACGGTCTTCTCCTGGAGCACGCGCAAGAGCTTTGATTGCACCGACGCGTTCACCTCGCCGATCTCATCGAGCAGAAGCGTTCCGCCGCCGGCCGCCTCGAAGAGCCCCGGGCGATCTCGGTCGGCGCCGGTAAACGCACCGCGCACATGACCGAAGAGTTCGCTCTCGACGAGCGTCTCCGGAATTGCGGAGCAGTTGACCCGGAGGTAGGTCTCCTGTCGGCGCGGACTCAACGTGTGAATGGCCGAGGCGATCTGTTCCTTTCCCGTCCCGCGCTCACCCAGGATCAGCACCGTGGCACTGGTCTGAGCAAAGCGGCGCACACTGGCGAGCACCTCGTGCATCGCCGCGCTCGCAGAGATGAACCCCTCGATCGGCGTCTCGTTGAGTTCGCGTTCGAGGCGATCGAGGCGCGATTGCAGATGAAGGCGCTGGCGCTTCTCCTGCTCAGCCAAGCGTTGCTTGAGCGAGAGCCGTCGACCATGACTCTCCTCGAGCTGCGCCATCTTCTCCTGCAGGGCATGGGCCATCCGATTGAAGGCACGACCGAGCGCTCCCATTTCGTCGCGACGATCCTCCGGCACGCGACGATCGAGATCGCCGTCAGCGATGGCACGAGCTGCACCCGTGAGCTGGCGCATCGGACGCGTGATCGAGCGCGCCACGAGTGCCGCGCAGAGAGCGATCACGACGATGGCGGCGCCGAGGAAGATCCAAAACCCGCGCATGAGCATGGCGCTGGCATGCCCCACGGCTTCCAGCTGCGCCCCAACCATAACGCCGCCGAAGACACCCCGCTCACGATAGACGCCGTGCCCAAACGGAATGGGCGCCCACGCCTGGGCCCGCATCACGGGCGATTTCGAATTGAGACCGATGTTGACCACGTCGGAGACACCGGCGCGCCCCGCGTGCACGTCCTGAAGCAGCGCGCGAAGACGCTCATGCGCCTCATTCTTCGGCCCGCGCACGAGGTTGACCGGACCTCGGTTGGTCCCCTCCACATTCGTAAACGGCGCCACCGGCCGACCATCCGGGTTAAGCCCACGAATATCCCATAGCTTCTGATGGGTGACGATCCATCCCTCGTCATCGAAGAGGAAGACATAGTTGCCGCTCGCATACGGGGCAATGACCAGCGGCTCCGATGCCAGCGGATCGATGTGGATGGTCAACTCCTGCAGATGCACATGATCCAGCGCCAGCGTCACCACGCCCGCGAATCGCCCCCGCTCGTAGACGGGCGCGGCAAAGCGGATGATCCCATCGTAGCGCTTTCCCCCGATGGCCTCCTCCGGGGTCTTGGCCTCGAGCAGCTGCTCCTGCGCCGTCACATACCACCCGACCACGCGATCGACGAAGACCTCCCCCTTGGGAAGGGCCTTGGCGCGCGCGAAATACTCCTCGCCGGGGAAAAGCGTCTGGGCGGGATCGCTCACGTCGCGAAGCTGCGAGGGGGGCACGACGCGCGTATCCACATGATAGCGCTTCTGGGAGAGCCCCTCCTCATCGAGCACGCTCTCGATCCGCATCCGCTCGCGCCCATCCGGCCCGATGAACGCGATCTCTCGATAGAGGGGAACGGAGTTCTGGAGTTCGACATAATCCTGGGCCGTCCCGACGCGCGTCCAGACCTCGCCCATACGCGCACGCATAAAATCCAAATACGCCTGCGGCTTTTGGGGGAGATTGCGCAGGAGCTGCGTATCGGAGACCGCCTGCTCCAGGCGCATCGAAACACGCTCGGCGATCTCGACGCCACGACGGATGAGCCCCTGGCGAATCTCGTCGGAGATGACGTGCCGGCCGATCGTCGTCGTATAGATGGTGAGTCCGACGAGCGGAACGATGGCCAGCGCCAATATAATGAGAAGGAGTTTGGGGTAGAGTTTTAATGACATGATATTGCACCTCATTTAAGTGCGATTTATTCATACCCTTATAATGCATTATTCACTATGGACTAAGCTTTTTTCACAATTTCCTCAAAATCAAAACCTCCGACTCATAAAACCACAAACTGCAGATATGTTATTTTTCAAATAAATACCAAGCACTTACTTGATATTCTTCTGTCAATATCAAGGTAAAGATTACTTTTGAAGGTTCTGGCCCCATTCTTGCTTTATCCATTCAGTGAACCCAACGAAAAGGAGAGGTTATGGACACCACCAGAATCACCCCCAAACAGCAGGAGCAGTTGAACCGAGCCACGCTTTCCCTGATGCAAGCCCTGGAGGGAGGCCCCATCACGGAGGGGGCAGAGCCATCCGCGCTTGCATCCGCGGGGCTGCTCGAGACCTTCGTCCAATTGAAGGAGGGAGGGGCACAAACGCCTGAAGCCGTCGATCACGCCATCGCGGCCATCGATCGGTTCGCCGATCGGATCGCACAGGGCGAGAACCCTGTTTCGACGGCAAGCAGCCCTGTGCTCGTCAACCAGGCCTTCTCCGACTTCCTGCGCGAGCGCGGCAGACTGACTTCGACCGGATCAGTCACCGCCCCGCCCCCGGCGCGAAGGCCCATCGACCCCGACCGGATCGAGGTCACCCAGCGAGGAGCGGTGCTCTTCAAGGGCACCAAAGGCAACGTCGCCTTCCGCCTACCGGCCAGCGCCGTCAAGGACCTCTTCGCCTTCGGGGGTGCGCGCCTCGGCATCGTGCCCGACGAACCGATTCTGGATCTGGCCAGCGGTCGCCACATCACCGAAGGGGAAGGCCCGCTCTACCATTACTTCTTCGTCGTCGCGGGGATGAAGGATTCCACGCACTTCGCCGCCCGTGCGGATGTGGCCCCCTATTTCGATGCGGTCCTGCATGATTCCTATGAAGGATCCTATCAGGAGATCACCGAAGAACAGGTGGCGGGGAGCTATCCGAAGGGAGCAGCCACACCCGGATTCCCCAACCTGCATGAGGAGCTCAAACACTGGAAGGGATTCCCGCTGGAGCAGATGCGCACCATCCACACCTTCGATGACGCCGGCGTGCTCGATTTCGACGATCTGCGCATCATCGATCGGGGCAATGGCATCTACAGCCTCTTCGAAGCGGGCACCGCTGTGGGCGATGTGGACCTGGCCGATTATCCACTGCCGGCCCTGCCCACACCCGAGGTCGACCGAAGTGCGGAGGGGTTCGAGCAGATCCGCCATCGCGCGCTCATCGACGGCGAGCCGATGATCGTCCCGATCAGCTCCGGCTCGCTCTTCACGCCGCAGGAGACCTCGGGCCACATGATCTTCAACGATGGACGCGCGACCATCGTCGATCCGCCCGTGAATTTCCTGGAATGGATGGAGATGAACCGCATCCCGCTCGACGTCGTCGAAGAGGTGATCATCACGCACGCGCACGTCGATCACTTCGGCGGGCTGCCGCGGCTGCTGGCTCACCTCCCCCGGCGTCCGGTCCTGGCAACGGACCCGATCGTCGAGGAGCAGATGGTCCGCATGCTCTCGAACATGCAACTCGGTCGGTTGCGCCCGGATCAGATTCGTTCGCTCTGGCGCTCGGCCGACGTACGGATGCTCGAACCCTGGAAGAGCCGCACCGGACTCTGGTTCACCTTCAACCACAGCTTCCACTCGGTCCCGGCCATCGGCTACACGCTCATGAGCGGTGACCCGAAGCACGCTGCGTCGCGCATCCTCGCAAGCTATTCGGGGGATACGCAGATCGATCCGGCAATCGTGTCGAAGCTACGCGATACGGTCGATAAAGAGACGGGACGCCCCGTCATCGCCAGCGATGCGCGCATGGCGACGATCACGATGCAACCCTGGCAGGGGATGCTCGCCGGAGGCTTGAGCATCATCGACAATGGAGCGCTGCCGCTTCATCCGGGACTGGCCAAGGTCGCAGAGCTCTCGGCGAACATGGCCGCGGTCGCGCCGGCAAACGGTGTCGTCATCGGCTATCACGAGGCACCGCAGAAGGTGCGCGATGCCGGCATCCGCTACCTCGGCGAAGGCCTGGGCGATGCGATTGCACTCGCCGACCGTATGGGGTGGCAACCCGATGCCTCCCCCTATCGCACGCGCGAGATCGTTCGACGGGCGATCGCGCGCGATCCGGTGTTGGGCCGACACCTCACCGATCCCGCCCTGATGGATGATCTCATCTCCGCCGGAAAACTGATCTTTCGGCGCCAAGGGGAGCGCATCATCGAGAAGGGAGCAGCGGGTGATGCGATGTACCTCATCGTCGACGGCACGGCCGCGATCCACAACGGTGCTGACGATGCCCACAGCCCGCTGGCCGTTCGACATGCGGGCGTGGTCGGCGAAACCGCTCTGGCGACCAATGCCCCTCGCACCGCCAATGTCACGGCGATGACCGATCTGTATGCGGTGCGCTGGGAGGCGAATGCCATCGCACCGATCCTCACGCGCACGGGCCTGGCCGCCACCTATGTCGATCTGGCCCAAGTGCGCCGCTTGGCGGCCGGTGCGACCGAGCGTTCGCCGGTGCTCAAGGGGCTGAGCGCCTCGACTCGCGACCTCCTGCACATCTCGGGTCGGGTCGAAGCGCTGCGCGATGGCCAAACGCTCATCCACGAAGGCATGCGCGAAAGCGATATCTTCTTTCTCCTGGACGGTGAAGTGGCCGTCAGCGCCGCTGAGGGACCGCTGGCCCAGACGCCCGTCATCCTCGGGGCGGGCGATGTCGTCGGTGAAAAGGCACTCGTCGCGGACGAACCGCGATCAGCGACCGTCCGCGCTCGCGGCGACGTTCGCGTCCTGCGTCTTGAAGCCGCCGAGGCCAAACGGCTGATGCAGGAGCGCTCCGATCTCGGCGTTGCCCTGGTGGCCCTGACCGCTCAACGCACCGCTAACGGACACGCTGCGCACAGTGCCGAACGAGCGGCCGCAGCGGCGCTGGTAACGGATGAAGTCGAAGAACGCACGACCTATGAGATGTTGTTGGGAGAAGAGATTGATCCGGTCGACCCGGGGATGATCCCGCCCTGTCTGCAGGACGATCTCTCGGCAAACATCTTCAACGGATACGGCGCCTTCGCCTACGCCCCGATGGCGATGCTGCGGTAGGAATGCAGGAAAAGGCCCGGCACCAAAAGGTGTCGGGCCTGAGGTTGATGCCAAACCCTTGTTTTTTTTGTCATCCCCGCGAACGCGGGGATCTCGGTGTGCCGTTAAAAGCGAGATTCCCGCCTGCGCGGGAATGACAAATCTTGGTTTCACAGAAATGATCGCATGAGATAACTCTGTCAGCAGCCCTCGGCCCGGCACCAACTGGTGTCGGGCTTTTTTATTTCGGAAGGGTGTATTCGATGGGCTTCCCGTTCTGGTGCAACACCTGCGTGATGATCGCGCGCAGACCGATGAGGACGGCGTTGTGTTCGTCGTCGAAGGAGAGACCCAAGCCATCGTCGGTGAGGGTGAGGGTGCGCAGGCCGAGTTTATTCAGCATGCTCTCCGGGTCATCGGATTCCAGCGCGATCTCGCGCGGAATGGGAATACGAATCGCCTTCTCGCGCGGAGAGATCCCCGCGATGCCGAGTGAGATCTTTTCGCGCAGCGCCGAGATGAGGCCCAGCGGCGGCGCGCTCGTGGCGTTGGTCCCCTCGATCGGTGTGAGCACCAATCGCGAACGGTCGGCGAGCGTGCGCACGGTCGTAACGAATTGTTCCTGCCCTTGATCATCCCACTCCTCGGGGACTTCGAGTTCGATGTCGCCTACCTCGATGCCGAGCAGGAGCGTCAGATCGAAGCTGACGATCGGACCGTCCCAGGGGTCATCGAGCTCCGGACGCATCGACTGAATGCGAAAGGCGCCGTCGGCATCGTAGGGCCGATCGGCATCCAGGGCATAGAACGAGAGCGTCACCCCGCCGAGCTGGAGTTCGACGAGCGAACCCTCGGGAACGTCGGCATCGCCGCCGCCGTCCATGGCGGGGTTGTCGTTGCCCGCGCGAGAGACCACCGGCAGTTCATCGAGAGAGGTCACCGCCAGGCGTGGCCCGAGCGCGCGATTTCCCCGAATGGCCAGGAGCAAGGGCTGGTTCTGTTCGAAGTAGCCATAGGTCGACAGCGCTGAACCCAACATCTCGCCGACCCGCGGACGCAGATGACAGAGCGTGGGCGGCGCCTCCGCCTCACCGGGAATCGGCACGAACTGATCGCACTCCTTGACGAAGTCGAATCCAAGATCGTTGAAGAGGTGTTCATGAACATCGATATCCAACAGGCCTCGATAGTCCCCCCCATCGCCCTGCGCGACGAGGGCAAAGAGCAGCGCGTTGATCGCATCGAGCGAGAGGGCGGCAGTCAAATCTTTTCCTCCCGCACTCGCGCTGGAGATCGCTCCTTCATCATCGTCGCGCACGCGGATGAGTCCTGCCGAATCCACGCGCGCTGACTTCGGCGTGTGGCTGAAGAGATCTGCGTCTCCCACGGACATTCCTGCGCTCACGAGCAGGCCCTGGCTCGACAGATCGAGACCGTCGTCGAGCGACACTCCCAACGGCAGACGCAATGGAGGCAGAAGCTTTGTGAGCGTCCCCTCGCACGCTTCCCCTTCGGCACAGCCCAGCTCGATCGGTTCGAGCGCGATGCCACGCCGCATGAGCTTGGTGAGCGCCGCCGACCCGCCGCAGTAGATCATATCGTTGATCGCATCGAGGACCTTCTCGCCGATGACGCCGGTCATGGCGTTGAGCGAGTTGAACGCCTTGCACGCCTTCTTCGCTCCACCGGATGCGAGCGCGACCTCGCAGCGGATGAACCCGCCGTAGGTATGCGCCCCGCCGACATAATGCTGCGGGATGAGCGAGGTCGGCTTGTGCTGGCAGTAGCTCCCCCGCTTGAAATCACAGTCGTCATGCGGGCTGGTGACGAGCGCCATCGCCTCGCCGTCAGAGCCTTGGGCGATCTCGAGGCGAATATCGAACTTCGCTCGACGAAAGACGACCGTGAGCGGAAGCGGCGCATTGCCGTTATCGGGATGGAGATCGATGCCGGCGGAGAGGTTCTTGATGCGCACATCCAGCGCCACCGCATCTGTCTCGAATGTCGCATCGCGAATCTCGGCGTGACCCAGCTTCGGCTTTCCGCGCAACGCGATGCGAAAGCCGGACGACGCTGTCCCACCGCACTTCGGAACGAGGTGCGAGAAATCCTCGTCGTCGGATGCATCCTTCTTCTCATCACCGCCCATCTTAAAATCGGCGATGAGGTCCTGAAACTCGTCGGAGGCTAAAAAGTTATTGATGAAGGGGATGAGCATGCGCTCGGCCGTCCGCGCGGGCAGCGCCAACTGCGCCGCACTCGGCACCGTCATGCGCCCGCGGGCCCCCTTCGCATGCGGACTCTCGATCGTCCCCCAGCCGAAGCTCCAGGCAAACGCCTCGGTCACCCCGTCGGGGGCAAGCGTGGCCACATTGATGCCGGAACGCGGATGGAGTTCAGCGTGATAGATGCCCGATGCATCCGGGCAGAGTTCGGCAGGGCCTTCGCGGTTGAACTGCATCGAGATGCAACCGGCACCGTCGCCGAGCGAAAAGCTCCAGGGAATTTTGGGATAGTCGGCCGCATCATAGGCCGGCTGCGGCGGCGGCGACTGAATGTCAAAATTCATCTCCCCGGCCGCACCCGAAAAGGTGATGCCGCTCACCTCGGGACAATGCCCCTCGACCGCGGCATTGCACGCGCGAACGGTGAGCGTATTCTGACCGGACAGGACCGGCACACCGATGAGGAAGCGCCCCTGCCCGCCCTGTTCGACCGTCGTCGGACAACTCACCCGCCGGGTCGTCCCATCGGCAGAGACGACGACGTTCTCGGCCGTCACCGTGATACCGCCGGTCGAAGCACCGATAAAGTCACAGAACTGACAGTCCCCCAGCAGATCGACGGTAGCGGTAACGATGGGAGCGTCGACCGCCCCGCCCGCGGTCACATCCGGATCGAATTGAATGCGATCGAAGCCCAACTCGGGGGCGATCACGCGACTCACGCGCACGCGGCGCTCGAGGCTCTCGCCCGAGAGACGGCTGCCGGTCACGGTGATCGTCGCCGGCCCGGGATCGGCCAGGGCGACGAGCGCGGAGAAACGTCCTTCACCATCGATACAGAAGGGACGATCGGGCGGCGACTCTTTCCAACAGTCGCTCTCGGCCGGTTCACTCGTGTCGACCTCGGCGATGCGTTTCGTATATTCGTTCTGCGCCGCTATCCGAATGGAGGCGAGCACAGATCCGCGCCGGTCGATCGTCCCGCGAATGCGCACGGTGTCGCCGTCCACGCCGCCCGGTGGCGTATTGACGCAGATAAAACCGGAACCGATCTCACAGGCGGTGACCGCTGGCTCCTGCGGCACCACACACATGCCCGGAACGCGCGCCCTGCGCCCGCCCTCTTCCTCTTCCGACTCCTCCTCTTCGGGATCTGCGGGTTCTGGAACGGGTTCGGTTTCTTCAGCCACATCGAATTTCGGATCAGCAATCACGCCGTTCGAATCGAGCGTATGCGCTGACCACCAACTCTTGGCATGCGCAACCCAATCGCCCACGCCGGCATGCGCCGACACCGGCGCACCGAAGACGATGAGGAGAAGCAGAAGGCATGTCCCAACAATGCGTTTCATCATATATAAGAGAAGATCAACGTGCCGCATGTGTTTTCATGCTGTCATTCCCGCGCAGGCGGGAATCTCGCATGTAATGGCCAATCGAGATCCCCGCTTTCGCGAGGATGACAACCATAATCTCATCGTCGACTCACATGACACCCCTGCCCACAATCGAATCATCGATATCGGGTCGGGTGTCTCCTGTTCGTGACCCTTTTCGTCTCCTCGCCCAAAAAGTTGCGTAAAAAAAGGGGCAGGGCGTCATCTCTGACGCAGGGCGCCGGAACACCGCGTATTGCCGTCATCTGCCACCTTGTGGTCCCTTCCCCACAGTAATCGAAACGATCCGGCGAAATCACGCAACTTTTCCGCCGCGTGGTCGATACGAAGTCCATGGGGATGATCCCCTGAGGTTGATGACAAACCCGAGATGTTGTCATCCCCGCGAAAGCGGGGATCTCGGTGTGCCGTTAAAAGCGAGATTCCCGCCTGCGCGGGAATGACAATCTTTGGTTTTACAAGAATGACAGCACGAGAAGACTTTGTCAGCAATCTGAAGGGGATAAAATCCCCTCCCTTATGATGATGCGAAAACAGAATCGACAACATCGGTGGCGCCTGATCGCGCTGACGCTGCTGGCGGCTTTCATCGCCGGCTGCGCTGGCGAGGATTTTACGCCCGTCTATTTTCCGCCGCCCGAGGGAAGCGATGACGCTAGCCCTCAGGCGAGCGAAGGCACCGGCTCGCGCAACTGCACGCTCTCGTTCACCTCGCAGCTCTGCGTCACCATCAAGGGGGATGAGATCTCCGTCGGCGCCGACCCGGGGGGCGAAGCGCTCTGCGCGGAAGTACCCGCCTTCCCCATCCATGTGAACGGCAACACGGCCTCGATTCGAGGGAATGAATTTCCCGACGTTCAGGCCGAGGGGCACGGACTGCCCGTGCCCATTACGATCAACGCGCGCGGCATCGGCGATGGCAGCAGCAATGTCGGCGAAGGCCCGATCGACAGCACCGGCAACATGACGATCGACGGATTTTCGCTCTACATCGTCGCGCTCGGCGTCGAAGCGGAGATCCCCAACCTCACGCTCACCACCGGCAGCACCGATGAGCTTCCGCACCTGCCCGCTGCAACCGGCTCACCACCGGATGCCAGCGGAGCGATGACGATCGTGGTCGGAACGGTACTCGGGCACACCATCGATGCCGCCGACGAATTCCTCATGGGCGCATCACTCACGGGGACGTTCACCGGCTCGATTCAACCGACCCTGTCACAATGTGGCGGTGGAGACGGCGAGCACTCCATCGAGGTCAAGAAGATCATCGTCGATGCGAGCGGCGCACAGACCGAGGCGCGCCTGCCCGACGATGCGCAGATGAAGGTCTCGACCGGGACGTTCATCGCGGAAGCGTCTACGGATGTGGGCGAACGCTTCGAAGCCAGCGCCCGCTTTCGGGTGAAGAACATCTCGTCACAACCGCAGCATTATCAGATCCCCCCGCGCAAGGGCGCCTTTCATCTCTCGTCGATGGATCCGCTCACCGGAACCCTGCGCCCGCAGCAGACGCTCACGCTCACCGTCATCTTCCGCCCAACGCTCATCGATGCGGAACCCGGCGAGGTGATGGAGACGCTCTCGATCGGGTCGGATGGATTCACCCTCGTCGGCGTCGCGCTGAGCCAGCAAGGCGCGGGCAGCGTTGATGTGGTCGACGAAGCGGGGAGCGTTACCGCTCCGAATGTCGAAGATGTCGAGGTCGGGTCAGCTGCGGTCACGGCCAACGCCGAGCGCCGCTTCTTTCATTGTCAGAAAAAGACGTGCGGTGAAGCCGAGCTTTTCACCCAATGTGCCGACTGCCCCGATCCTTCGCGCACGCCCTGCGAGCTCCTGCCGGTTTCGACGACCGGGCGTCCTTTGAGCGAAGTCGATGATCAGTGCCAACCGATAGAAGCGGATGCCGCGCCGATGCTCACCATCGATTTGAAGGGCACGGGCGAAACCGCGCTTCCGGCACGGAAACAGGTCTTGGCCATCCGCAACAAGGGGGTCGAAGACCTCACGATCACGAGCGTGCACATCGACGAGCTGAACGAGAGCCGCTCACCGCAACAGTTCCGCGTGCCCGACGGCGCAATCTTCATCGCCGATTCATTTGAGGCCATCTCGAGCCGCGTTGCGCGTGCACTCGAAGGAAAAGGGTTTCAGGGGACCACACTTCCGATCACGCTGCCCCCCTATCAGCCCGGATATCGCGAGACGACGGCCTATGTCGTGGTCGTCTATGAGCCGACCGACCTCGTGGGCCACGATGGCGGACAAGCGGGCGTGGGCAGTGCCGCCACCGACAAGGCGATGCTCACCATCGAGACGGAAAGCGGCCCGATCACGACGGTGGTGACGGGAAAAACGACCATCACCGAGACCCCGTCGCTCGAACTCTATTTCAAAACGAGCATCGGCACGAAGTACGTCTCGAACGGACGCACCTTCCCCTTCCGCGGCGTGACGGCCGCGACCACCGATCTGGGGGTGCCGCTCTTCCTGCGCGTGGCCGACAGCGCTGCGAACACGCTGCGCATCACCGCCATCGCAATCGATGGCGAAGACGCCGATAGTTTCCAATGGTTTGATACGAAGGAGAAGATCGCTGCGGTGCAACCCGCTGAGGGAAAGGGCATGCGCTGCAGCGTGCCCATCATCGACGAGACCAGCGGCGAGATGATCGACGAGATCTTCGATCTCACCCCCGTCTCGCTCGCCCCTCCCGGATTCGACATGGCCCCTGGCGCCTATTCGACGGAGACGATGCCGCTGTTCGGATGTGTCAACTTTCACCGCGACGAAGGCGCCCCACTCAAGCACCTCTATCGGGCGACCATTCGGATCGAGGCACTCGAGCTCGACGCCCAGAACGTGCCGGCGCGCAACCCGGATGGCAGCACCCGCAAAGCGGAGCTGACGGGAACGCTCCTGGCCGCGATCGATCCGCTCCGTGGGCACATGGTGCTGCGTGTCACACAAACGATGGCCGCCATCCTCAACCCACAGTTTCCAGGACTCTCCTCCATCGCCTCACGCGACGAGATGGAGAGCGCCCTTGCAAACGGAACGGCGAAGGAGAGCGATCTCCAGGTTTTCACCAGCGCCTTCATCCTGGATCCGTTCGACGAGATGACGATCATGTCGATCGACGGAACGGAGAAGGTCTCCACACCCGATGACGGTGGCACCGCCATCTTCCGGGCGTTGGACACGCACCCGGTGAATGATACTTATGATGATGAGGCATTCTTCAACTATGCGAGCCTGCTCCACGATGCGGGACTCGCCCCGGGCGAGCGCGGCATCTTCGATGACTTTCCCAACGTGCCCGATGGCGCGCGTGCGAACGGATGGCGCATCTTCACGACGACGCTCTCCTATCCCGGGCCCCTGGCGCCACCGGCCGAGCGGCCGGCCTATCCGTCGAGCTGCGAGGTGGTCAACCCCTGCAGCGCTGAGGGCCTGAAGGTATTTACCGACGAGGGAGCCGTGAATGGCCGCGGTGCGTGTGCCTTCTTCTATGCCTCGGGCGGACGCTACGATAGCCCGGCCTTTCACACGAAAGAGGAGATGCCCGGTGGCGAATATGAAAACCTCTGCAACCGCATCGGCGAGCGACAGAACCTTCAGGACATCAACACGGGCCATTACTCCGTCGACGGCTCAATCACCTTCGAGGAGGCGGGACTGCGCTTCTTCGGACCGACCTACTTTCACAATCCGGGCGGACCGCTCGGACCCAAGCCGCCGCTGGACGCGGTCTTCCAAATGTCGTTCACCACGGACGTGCTCAAGCCCCAGGAGGATCCTGAGGAACCGAACACGCTTCCGGACACGCGCATCGACCTGGCCAAGGGGGAGTTCAAGATCAACCTGAACGATCCGCAGCTCGAAGCGGCCGGCATGCCGGGCATCTGCGAGAACAACACGCAGAATGCCATGATCAACGGCAAGCGCTACAGCTCCTGGAAATATCTGCAGGAACTCCTCTTCCGGGATGCGGAGGCGACGATCCCGGCGGGGTGCCCGGAGGATGACAACGACTTCACCGGCGGCTCGGCCTACATGCGCGGCCGCAACGTCGATCCGGAAACGGGCGCGGTCACATTCGTGACGGCGGGCAAGTTTGGATCATCCGACGACCTCTCCTTCGCGTTCAAGGATGTGATGATATTCGTCGTCCTCAACGGATGGCTCTGCGATCCGCAAGGACGCGAGGAGGATTTCGAAGGCGCGCGTTGCTTCGATGCCACGTTCAACGAACGCGACGCCATCGGACAGATTTCGATCATGGATTAACTGGTGAGATGGCAAACTGGTGAGATGGCTGAATGGTGAGATGGTGAGATGGCTTAACGGCAAAATCGTATAATTGCTATTTGGCTATCTCGCGATTGAGCCATCTCACCATCTCACGATCACGCGAGCAAATTATGGGTGAAACACTTCTGGTTCCAAAGCGCAGCCGTAAGCCCGCGACCGAATCGCTTGGGCAGCGCTCCGGTTTTTCGGTGACGCTCGCTCCGGCGTGGATGGTGGACACCTCTGTCTCCGAAGGAGGCTGGGGCATCGATGCGGGCGCGCAGTATGAACTGGCGGAGAGTTTCACCGAGCGCTTCGGCCTGGGGCTGAAGTTCAACTATGCCTCCACCAGCGGCAAGCTCGACCTCGCCTCGAACTTCGTCGAGGGAACGACCACCGAGAATACGCATTGGGGACTGGCACTTTCCTTCAGCAAGATCAAGCGCAGCCATGCGCACTACGATCGCCATGACGTCTTCGACATGGCGCTCAACACGGAAACGAAACCGTACATCGGGTTTGGCGAATCGACCATCGGTCAACCGGATCGCGACTATCTGGGCGAGGAAACGCTCTCCTTCGGGAAGAAGGTGGGAAAGACCTTCGACATCGGTTCGGAAACAGCGCTGCGCGGAGAGTTTCAGCCCTGGGGACGAAACGGAGCGGCCTTTTCCGTCGGGCCCGCATTCAACTACGGCGTGCAGTATTCCGGCGAGGGCTCCGAACACAATCGCATCAACCTCTCGCTCATGTTTCAACTCAGCATCGGCTACGGCTGCGGCAGCGTGCGCGGCGGTCCGGAAGCGGACAGGGATCTGGGCGCGATGGGGCTGACACAGGGCGCCTTTACCTTCGGCCACAAACTCGTCTCGCGATGGGGGATGAATGCAGCGGTGAACGACCCGATGGACGCGCTGACCGACCACCTCGGCGAAGAGACGCTGAATGCATCGAACGATCGCGGCAGCATGGTGAACACGCCGATCATCCAGGCCGCTCCCAGCTTCATGGGGGCCATGGGCAACGATTTGGAAGTGCCGCTGCGCGCGGGACCGATCGGCTACTGGATCTTCCTGGGCGCCTACGCGGCAGGCGGCGCCGGCTTTCTCGCCTCGGATGGAGACGCGGGCAAGAGCGCGGGCGTGAGCGATCTCTTCGGCGTGGGACGCGGCTTAGGCCACGCCATCGCCGGAACACACACCTCGGAGAAACGCCGGCACATGACCGATGCCGAGGTCACCTGGCGCGAAGCGGCGATCAACGGAACGATGTTCGGACTGAACACCGTCTTCGGCCTCATCGGCGCGGGAACGGGCAGCGATGTGCTGGCCGCCGGTGCCTTTGGCGCCAACACCAACATCGCCCTTTCACCTGCCGCCACGGGACGCAACACGATCGAGCGCACCGACTATGCCTACGGTATCTCGGGAGTCTTCGGCTCGAAGCGAGGCATGCGTGCCGCGGTCGTCGTGCACAAATCGATGGCCGACTTCCCCACGTCCAAATGGCAGTTCTTCACCGAATCGATCATGTCCTCGCCACAGCTCTCGCTGGACAACATGGCCAATCATCCGACGCAGGACAAAACGTATCGCGATGCACACACCAACACCGATATCGATTCGGTCTTGGGCATGCAGTGGGTGCCAACGCCCTACACGCGCGCGTCGCTGGGGCTGTCGACCAAGACCGTCTTCGGCGGTGGCGAAGACGCCAAAAATGGCGTCGGCGGCATGTTTGGCTTCGACTTCATCATCCCCTTCAACGGAAAGGAGTCGGGCTCCGGCATCATCTTTGGCGGACGGGTGATGGCGCACAAACTCTTTCCGAAGGGGTATCAGATCGAACCGATGGGAATGCTGGGATTCTCGATCGGCCGATAAGTGCCGCTGCTGCATGAGAACAACGTTCATCCGACTCCTCTCGCTTACGGGTCCTCACCTCACACGCCGGTTCGTCACCTGCTCTTCTCGCAGCGCAGAATAAGAGGCTTCGAACGCGCTGCTCGAAGAAGCCGCTCGAGGAGTCGGATGAACGTTGTTCTCATGCAGACATGGATCTTCATGACCGATAGAGCGTCTTGGTGATGATGTAGATGGCGACCTCTTTTTCAACGAGATCGGTGAAGGACTCGTTTTCCGAAATCAGCCAGCGCACGCGCGTGGAACTGACATCGGGGATGGGCGAGTGCTCGCCGCGAGGAATGCTGACAATCTGGACCAGGTCGTGAATCTTTTCAAACTCGTGCCACTTCCTCTTCTCGCGGTCGATATCGCCGCCCGTGATGAGGGTGAAGATATCCTCGGGATGATCGGCCATGAGCTGTAAAATGGTGCGCAGCGTGTGACTCTTTCCGCCGAGCCGACGTTCGACGTCGAGGACCTGGAGCGGGAGGTTGAGTTTTCCGAATGCCAGTCGGCACATGGCGAGACGGTCATCAAACGAGATGAGCTGTTTCCCGAGCGGATGGTGGTAACAGGGGATGATCCAGAGTTCGTCGAAGTGATTATGTTTGAAACACCACCGACAGATCTCGCTGTGCCCGATATGCGGTGGATCGAACGACCCTCCGAACAACGCGATGCGCCGCGGTTTCTTTCGAAAGAATCCCACGAACCCCCCTTGCAAGATGAAGTGACAGTAGTATACATTACCGTTATGAAACTCAACACCGTTCTCGTCGTCTTCAAAGGGAGCCTGCAGGGGACCTCCGGCGTCAATGCCCGGCGTCTCGAGCAGCTGGGCCGCATGCATGAAACGACGCGCGAACGCGTCGAGCGCGAACTCGCCCACCGCGATATCGCCTGTCGTATCATCACGCGTCGAAAGCTGGGACAGCGCTGGAAGGCGGACGCCATCATCACCATCGGGGGGGATGGCACGTTCATGGCCGGCGCCCACGATGCGAACGGCACGCCGGTGCTCGGCGTCAATTCCATGCCGGGGCATTCGATCGGATTCTACTGTGCAACGACGGCAAAGACCTTCGGCGCCTATCTCGATGACATCCTCGAGGGAAGGCATCGACCGACGCGACTTCCGCTGCTCGATGTACGCATCGAGGGCAAGCGTCTGCCCCATCGCGCCATCAACGACATCCTGTTGGCCGCGCGATCGCCGGCGGAGATGGTGCGCTATACCCTTCGCGTGAAGGACCGCTCGGAGAAACAGCGCAGCTCCGGCATCTGGTTCGCCGCCGGTCCCGGCTCGACCGCAGCGCTCTGTTCGGCCGGAGGCAAGAAGCTCCCCATCACCTCGAAGCGCCTGCAATACATCGTGCGCGAACCGTATCACCTGCCGAATACACGGCTCCGATCTTTAGGCGGAACCTGCCCCATCGGCGCGCGCATCAAACTCATCTCCGCCATCACCGACGCCCGGCTCTACTTCGACGGACCCCGCCGCATGCAGATCGTTCCGCGCGGCGTGAACGTGAGCATCGGCGTCGCAAAAGAAACCCTCTCCGTGTTTTTGTAATTTCTTTCTTAACTGGGCTTTGTTTGTCATCCCCGCAGACCCAAGCCTGTCATTCCCGCCTTGTTTGTCATCCCCGCGCAGGCGGGGATCTCGATGTTTCGTAACAATCGAGATTCCCGCATTCGCGGGGATGACAATCTTGGGCTTGCGGAAATGACACCCTTAGGAAGGAATGGCCTCTTCCCCTTCGGGGGCGGGCAGTTCGCGCGGGAGCGTCTCGACCGGTTCGATCTCGGGGAGCGCGGCGTCGGTCTCTTTGGTCGCCCCCAGTTCACGGAGCGTGCGTGCGCCGGGGATGACGCGGCTCTCCCAGGAACCGACGGCCTTGTTGAAGAGTTTCAGCGCGCCTTCGAGTCCGCGGCCGACGCCGTTCAAGTGTTTGGCAAACGTTGAAACGCGTTCGAAGAGCGTCTTTCCCGCCTCGGAAATCTTCTGCGCGTTCTCGGCCATCGCCTCCTGCTTCCATCCCATGGCGACCGAGCGCAGCATGACGATAAGGGTCGTGGGGGTGGCCAACATCACGCGGCTCTTCATGCCATCCTCGATGAGCGTGTGATCCTGCTCGAGCGCGGCGGAGAAGAAGGATTCGCCGGGGATGAACATGATGACAAAATCTGGCGTGTTCTCGAACTGCTTCCAGTAGGCGCGCTGGCTGAGCGCCTTGATGTGATCGCGCACCGCCTGCGCATGAGCCGCCATCGCGGTGGCACGGGCTTGCTCGTCGGTGGTCTCCATCGCGACCATATAGGCGTCGAGCGGCGCCTTCGCGTCGACGACGATCGTGCGGCCGCCCGCCATGCGCACGGTCAGGTCGGGGCGTTGGCGCCCCTCGTTGCCGAGCACGGTCGCCTGCTCCTCGAAGTCGCAGTGCTCGACCATGCCGGCGATCTCGACAACGCGCTTGAGCGTCATCTCGCCCCAGCGGCCGCGCGCCTGCGAGGATTTGAGCGCCGCCACGAGCGACCCGGTGCGATCGGTGAGCTGCTGCTGACCTTCCTGCATGTGGCGCATCAGCTCGGAGAGCCCGCCATAGGCTTGTTTGCGGTCCTTCTCGATATCACGGATGGCCACATCATAGCGCGCGAGCGCCTCGGCCAACGGACGGATCTGCTCGCCAAGCTTCGGTGTGGCCTGCGCCAGAAACTCCTCGCGGCTTTCTTTCAGCACATCGGCGGAGACGCCTTTGAAGGTGGTCTTGAGATTCTCCAGGACACGGCGATGATCGTCGCGCAGGCGCTCCATCTGTTGCTGCGCATCGCCCAGGCGCCCCTCGGCAACGCGCAGCTCGATCTCGATAGCACTGCGCGCGTCGGCCAACGCCTTCAAACGACGACTATAAATGATGAAGAGAACGCCGACACCGACAATGAGACCCGCCAGAGCGGCGATGAGAGGGATGATCCATTCCATGGCCCGGCACTCTAGGCCACCCCCGGTTCACATAGCAACGCTTTTTTCCCCACGCCAAAAAATGGTCACCCACGACCAACACGAAGGCCGTTTGTGGCGGTACGATTTTGCACGTTTTTGCCACTGCGTGCTAAAAAGTGGGCGAAGGCGACCACTGCGAAGGCCGTTCGTGGTGGTTGGTTTTTGCCACTTTGGCGCAACTGCCGGCATCACCGATACGTTCGTTGAAAGAGATGCGTCATCATCGCTGTTGTCACCACGTTATAGGCAGCGCGGTATCTTCGTGATCCTGTTTTGACACGTCCATCAAAGACCATCCTTTCCGCTTCGATGGGAATGTGATCCGATGCCAAAATGTCTCTCCACGACGCCCGTCGCTCCTCCAACGTGCCTCCAAACAAACCGTAAGAAGGATGAAGCTCAATGAGCTTATTAGATCTTCCCCGCGTATAGGTTGCACACGCGCTCCACGGCCAATCCTCGGCTTTCCCGATTAAGCCCGCGACCAAAGGATTGCGATGAAGATAGCGGAGACAACAGATGGCATATCGATCATCCAATATAGGCCGACGCCAAAACGGCCTTTTCCAGAAGTGTCCCCTTCGATTATGATTTCGGTTATAAAACCGCGAAAAAGCGAGACAGACATCATGCATGTACGCGGCGAGGCGCTCCTCCGATAAGACCTGGAGAATCATATGTACATGCGACGGCATGATCACGTATTCATGAATGATGACACTGTATTTCGACATGTATTCCTTGAGATACGCAAGGAACCGATAGCAGTCCTTCTTCCCCTTCAGTCGCCTCCTTCGGTTGTTACACCGCGCAATCACATGATAGTGTATGGTCTCTCCCTTCTCTTCGATAGTCTTCATCCCTCCTCCTTTCATACGCGCTGACAAAAGCAAGAAACAGGCCAATGCACACACCCTTGTAAATCAACGGGTTAGGGTTTTAGGGGTGCCGAAAAACGCAGCAGTGCTGCTGCAAAAGTGGTCACCACCAACCAGCACGAAGGCCGTTCGTGGTGGTACGGTTTTGCACGTTTGTGTCGGTGCATGCGGAAAAGTGGGCGTAGGCGACCACTGCGAAGGCCGTTCGTGGTGGTTGGGTTTTGCACGTTTGTGTCGCTGGGTGCTAGACGTCGAGGCGGCGGATTTTTATGAGTTGGCCGGCGTCGTTGTATTGAAAGCCCGGGGGTGCGGGGATGCGGTCGCTTTCGGCGGCGGATGGTTTCTTCTTCGATGCCGATGCATCGGCATCGTCGTCGACATCGCTGACGCCGTTGGTGATCGCCGCTGCGGCCTTCTTGTCGGAGCCGGGCATATCCTCCGGAACGATATCCGGAGACAGGGCATGGGCCATGCGGTGATAGCGCTCCACCTCGGCAGGGTCCTCCCCTTTGGCCTGTGCGATGAGGGCCTTGTTGTAGAGCTGAACTGCAGCAAACTCACCGGCCGACATCGTCGGATTCTTCTTATCAAGCGTATGTCCATCGGGCGTCACATCCGGACTGCCCAGACCCCAGCCCGTCTTGTAGGGTGTCGCGATATCGCAGAGCATATCATCACCCGCACCTGTGGCCACGAGTGCGACGTGCTTGGCGTCTTTGTGCACGGCGAGCTGTGTATTCACACGCGTCACGTTGGCGAATTTGAAGTCTACCCCCTCGAGATCTTTCTGTAACACACCTTCCTCCTGCGCGTGCTTCATGAGGGCATAGAGAAACGCGGTGCGCTCGGTGCATTCGCCCAGGGGTTTGTCGGAACTCAGGTTATCATAGAGGGAGAGCGCTTCGCCCTCGTTGTCTTCATGTCCTTCCCATCCGCGCTCCTTGGCATAGGTGTAGGCCCACATCGTGATCGCTTCGACGGTCGCGCGCTTTTTCAGCTCGACGATTTTTTCGGGGCTCGGGTTCTTCGCATCGGCCTTCATCTCCTTAAACCGCGCATCGGCGTCCTTCTGTATCTTTCCATAATCCTTCTCAAACGCCTTCTGCGTTTCAACAGGGAGCTTCCAGTCGACCTTCACGCCATCGCCGAAATCAGCGCCACTGGTGGTGAGCATCTCACCAGTGGGTGCCTCCGCCTTCTTGAAGGCAGTTTTGTCCTTGATCGTATATTTCACCTGCGAAGGATTGATGTCGTGTTCCTTCGCGATCTTGGCGATGATCCCCTCAAACTCGCTCTGCGTGATCACACCCCCGTCCTTCTTCGTGGGGAGTGCGATCGTGCCGAGGTTGATGCTCTCGAGGTTTTTTGCGTCGCCTTTTGCATCATCAACAGCTAACGCGAGTACCTTCCCAATTGCATCTGGTTTCTTCGCAGCCTTCAACCCACTATCCATCGCCTCACTATCAATATGAATCACCCGGGGCGCTTCGTGCGCCTCCTTGGCAAGCGCCGCCTTGGGATCGGCACCCGGAGTCATCAGCTCGTCGTTGAAGCGAACGGGCGTCTTGTCCGGAAGAGCCGCGAAGGCGGATTTCATCTTTTTGTTATCGACGGGCTTGAGTGTCTCTCCCTTTGTGTCGACATCAAAGGAGACAGAGGTCTTTGCTTCCTCCCCCATCTTCGGAATCTTTACATCCAGGTCAGCAACATCAAGTAACGCATCTGCATCCGTAAACCACGCTTCACTTTCTGTATCATAATAGAGGTACTTCGTGCCCTCCAACGGACCACTGCTGGGGACGGGACTCAATATGTACTTCGTCACCACACCATCCGGCTTGCCATCCTTTGTGAGTGTACATGTCATCTTTTCGAGCGCATCCACTTCACCCTCGCGTTTCATCGCCGTGTGGACCTGCGCTGCGTGTTCGGGCGAGCAGGTGATTTGGACGGTGCCGTCGTCATCCATCTTGACGGTGACGAGGTCTTGCACATCCTCAGGCAGGGACTCCTTGAACTGTTCCTCGAAGACCTTGTAACGGTCCTGGCGGATCTTTTTCTTTTCGGCGGCTTCCTTTTCGAGACCTTGGAGGGCGGTGTCGATGTGGCCGCGCACGTCCTTGTACATGGCGCCCTCGGGGAGGTGGCGTGCGGAGGCGCGGTTGAAGTAGAGGCGACCCTCGTTGGCGGCGTGTTTGGGCGTGGGGGAATCCGGATCGGACTCGGAGAACGGTTTGATCGTATTCACATCCGGACGAGTTACAGGATCTGCATACCACTTCCCATCCACCTTATAGACCTCATCATTCACCGATTTCGGATCAACAGGTTTCCCCGACGCAAGCATTCCACCCGTCACGGTGTAGACCTCGGCCTGCACCGTGCGTTTCTTGCCACCTTCCTCCACCACGATCTCTCGCACTCCCGCATACTCAACGTCGAAGTAGGAATCCGTGTTGGTGTCGGCGGCCTCTTCTTCGGGGCCTTCCATTTTCAGTGTAGCCGTTGCATTCGGATCTGTTGACGGTTTCGGAGAATCTTTGAGCACCTCGATCTCGGTTCCAATCCTTGCTGTTGTACTGTCATTACTCGATGCTTTGACCCAGGTCCCATCAGCCTTGTAGAAGACATAGTCTCCTCCTTTAAGCCCCGAACCCTCCGGCGCCTTCGTAATGATATAGGATGGTTCGCTCACCTTCTTGCCCCATCCTTTGCTCCGTTTTACCTCCACCTCAATCGGCTCCGCCTTCTTCTTCACGCTCGTGTCCGGATCCATTGCGCTCTGGCGGACGGCTTTCACGGCTTTGTTGCCGTCGATGGCGTTGTAGTCCTCAATCTGCTCGACCTCCCACTTGGTCAAGTCGGTGGTCCATTCCTCCCTGTGCGCATCCTGCATCTTCGTTGTCTCGGCCTCCACATCAAGCCCATCCTTCTCCCAAGCGGCCACCTGTTCCGCACTCGGTTCGGGCAGCGTGAAACTCGGCAGTTTTTTCATGATGCCGTCGAAGATCTTGTGCTGCTGGATGATGAGCGCCTTTTCGTCGCCGTCGCCGACGATCTTCTGGGCGCGCTCGAGCGCCGCACCGGCGGCACGCTCCACGAACTCCTTGGCCTCATCACCGGAATAGCCGTACTCATCCTTATCGCCCGCGCGACGCTCCCAGTCCTTCTGCAGATCGGCGTAGGCATTGCGCGCATCCTCGAGCGCCTTGGCGTCTTTCTCATCCTCGGGGTCGGCCTCCTTCGCCGTGAAATTGAGGGAGGAGGGCTGAGGCGTGATGCTCCCCTGCGCGGGCTGCGGCATCGGCGTCTGGATAATTTGCGGTGCGCCGAGGCCACCGGCCATCATCCCGCCGGACATGAGCGCATTGCCGCCCTGACCGCCGAGGAAGGCCTGCGCGTAGTTGGGCATGCCCATGTTGCCGAAGACGTTCGCACCCATGATGCCGGCACCGCCGGGAAGCTGCTGCTGCCCTTTTCGTCCCGGGAACCATTCGTTCGAAGGATCCTGACCGTGCAGGCCGTTCATCTGAAAGTTCTGCCCGCCCATGATACCCATGTTCTGCAAAAACGCGCGCGATCCGGAGCAGTCGAAACCATTGCTCTCTTCGGAAGGGGTGTTGGCCTTCGCCTTCTCGCCGTAGAGCGTATTCCTCAGCGACTCCTCGAAGGGCCTGAGCTGAAAATTGTTAATACCCAGCGGATTATTACCCATAACGGATATCCTTGTAGGAGCCGAGCACGACGGCTTGGCTCAAGGTTTCACATTCCGAAACGATGCGTTCGCGAAGCGGCGTCGTCTCGAACATGGTTTTAATTTTGGTCTCGATCTCGTCGTTGAGCTGCGCGATCTCCTGGATGCGCTTTTCCACGAGGCGGCCGTAGAGACGCGCGCGTCCCATGACGGCGTCGCCAGCTGACGGCTCGTTAAAGACCGGTGAGGCCGGATCGGACTCGGGCAGGCCCTTGGATCCTTCGACGCCATCGCCCTCGATGGAGGCATTGCCGCTAAAGGATTCAAACCCCTCGTCGCCGTCGCCCCCAAAACCACCGCCACCGAGGAGCGCGCCCAGGTCGCGTTGCGCCCCGGCCCGCTCGGCGCCGGTCGCCGATGCCCCCCTGCCGCGCGAAGCACTCGATTTTTTCTCGCCCTTCTTCTTCTCCCCTTTGCTTGCGCTGCGCTGCTTGACCGCGCCCTGCCCGTCCTGTTGCCCCATCTTTCCGGCTTGTCCCGCCTGCGCTGCTGCGCGTGGGGCATAGCGCGCCTGTTGCGCGCCATCGGGCTTGGGCTGTTCGGTCAATTGTTTGGCCTGTTTGGCCTGCTTGGTCGTCTTGGCCTGCGGCGTCGTCGCGCGCGCCTTGTGCTGCGTGACCACATGCTTGGCCGCGACCTGCTGTGACTGCTGGCGCACCGCCTGGTTCACGTTCTTCTGCAGGACCTGCGGCTGATTCTTCGTACCGGCATTCTGCTTGCCCAGGTTCGGCTCGCTGGCGACCCCCTTCTGTGCCACCGCATCCTTCGTGGCCGCGCCCTTGGCCGGCGACTTGACGAGGTTCGAGAGCTGCTGCGCATCGCGCTTGGCGCCGACAAACTCCTTGGTCTGCGCGTTGGCGGCCTTCTGCTGCATCTCGCCGCGCTGCTTCTGCATCGGCTGCGACACATCGCGCCCGGACTGCGGCTGCGCCTGCTCGCGCATGCGGCTGGCCCCGTCGGTCGACTTGGGCTGGTGCAGCTCACGGGCCAGGGCCTGAGAGGTCTGCTTGGCCGAGAGCTTCACATCCGTGCGGACCTGTTTCTGGCCCTGCTCGTGGATCTGCTTCTGACCGGTCTTTTTCTGCCAGCCATCCGCATGATGTGAACCAACCTTCGTCATCCCGGGACTCCTCTCACCGCTTCAACGGCGCCATTGCGTCGCGCCAAATCATAGAACCTCTTGATATCGCTCATCTTTGCACACTTTTCGCCTCATGTGAGGACCCACCCTGCCCAAAGATAATGCAAGAGGTGGGCCAGGAGTCCCCATTTTGCGGCGCTGGAGGATGGCTTGCGTAAAACACTGTTTTTATTTGATTTATTTCGACTGGTTCTGCGGGAGACGGCCAAAATGGAACCTCGATGCCCGAAACAGCCCCGAGCGGGAGCGGAGACCCCAGACCCCGGGCTCCCCCTCCTCTCGAGCCGAAACCGGTACGAGACTGCCTGCCACGCCCTCCTTCCCTTCGTCGCGGAAGTGAGACAAAAGCCCGGCAGGGTGCTTGGCAGGCCATGCGGCATAATCCAGCCGGGTGAAATACCGTGGCAGGCAGGAGAGCGGTTCATGTGGGACAACCACGGCTGGATCCCCGACAGCATCACTCGGGGATGACAACCTTAAGGCGAGATCCCCGCCTGCGCGGGGATGACAAAAAAACGGGGAAGGTCACCATGGAGCCATCGTTCGGGAGGGTGATTTTCGGGGATCTCTTCTTTCGTCGCGATCGAAGCCTCATATGCTGCGACGAAAGAAGAAAAAGCCGTCTCGGCGGCGTTTGAGCCGAGGCGGCGGTCCCCGAAAATCACCCTGCCGGACGATGGCTCAATTTTACCGGCCGGGAATGCTGAGCGTGAGGCTGGATCTACCTCCCCCATCCCCTCTCCTTCGACGTTGCTCAGGACATGCTTACAAAGGAGGGGGGTAGGTTACAGCTCGTGCAGGCGTTTTGCGAGGGTTTGGTGTTCGGGGCAGCCGATGATGGTCATGGGGGGACGCATGCGGTTTGGGTTGCAGAAGCGGTCGGTGAAGCGTGCGATGCGCACGCGCGATGCGGCGATGTGTTCGCCATCGAGTTTGCCGTCGTCGAGGGCGCGCGCGAGTCCATCGAGTGCTTGGCGCACGTTCGTCTCGCCCTCGCAGACGAGCGCCACGTCGGCGCCGGCGGCGATGGCGCGCCAGGCGGATTCCTCCGTTCCGTAGCGGTCGGCGATGCCGCGCATGATGAGGTCGTCGGTGAAGACGAGCCCCTCAAAACCGAGGGCCTTACGCAAGAGACCGGTCGTGATGGCACTCGATGTCGTGGCGAGATCCTGCTCATCATACGCGGTGACGAGCAGGTGTGCGGTCATGAGGGAGGCGACGCTGGCCGCGATGGCAGCACGAAAGGGCACGAGTTCGGTGGAACCGAGGCGCTCGCGCGCATGTTCGACGCGCGGCAGGCCTTTGTGCGAATCGATGGTGGTATCGCCGTGTCCCGGGAAGTGCTTGCCACAGGCGGCAACCCCTTCTCCCTGCATGCCCTCGATGAAGGCGCAGCCGAGTCGCGCGACCACCTGTGCATCGGCGGAGAAGGCGCGGTCGTTGATGACGGGGTTTTGTGCATTGGTGTTCACGTCGAGCACGGGGGCGAAGTCGAGCGTAAAGCCGACCGCAGCGAGTTCGCGCGCCAGCATCGCGCCGACCTCGCGCGCGAGTTCGCGCGCATCGCTCCCGGCACGCGCGATGCGGTTCATCGGTGGCAGCTCGGTGAAGGGAGCTTTCAACCGCGCCACACGCCCGCCCTCCTGGTCGACGCCGACGATCAACGGTGCCTCGGCCGCATCGGTGAGGTCGGCGATGAGGGTGCGCACCTGTTCGGGACTCTCGCAATTGCGCGCAAAGAGGATCACGCCGCCCGGCTGCACGTCGCGCATAAGCGCAGCGAGTTCCGGTGAAACCGTCGTGCCGTCGAAACCGATCATTAACAGTTGTCCGAGTGACATAGAAACTCCTTCGAGAACAAGAGATCCCTCGACTCCGCTCGGGATGACAAAACCAAGGGGTGTCATTCCCGCGAAGGCGGGAATCTCGAATTTCATAAGCAATCGAGATCCCCGATTACCCCACTCAGGGATGACAAACAAGGAGAGATTCGGGGGTGACCGCCTATAACAACTCCTTCAAGGCCTTGGCATAGGGACCGTTCGCGATTTTTTGCATGGCCTTCACCACGATCTGCCGGATGCGCTCGCGGGTGACTCCCCACATCTGGCCCACCTCCTCAAGCGTGTGACCCTCCAGGTGATATTTTCGCAGACAGAAGCGTTCTCGTTCATTCAACCCCGACCCCTCGATGGCCACATGCAGCTGTGACTGCAGGTTGCGATTCTCGAACGAGGCTTCGATATCATTGGCCGTATCCGGGATAAAGTCCTCGAGCGTCGAATCGTCCTCGCCCACGGGCGAGTGAATCGAGACCTCCCGCGAGGCATGGCGGAAAATCTCTTTCACCTCATCGAGCGTCCATCCGAGCGCCTGGGCCAGCTCCTCATCGCTCGGCTCAACCCCGAATTCCTGAATCAATTGCGCACGCTTTTTGAAGAGCTTTGCCGCAGCCGCCAGATAATGCGCCGGACGATGGATCACGCCGGTGTCGCGCTTCACGGCATTCATCATGCGCCAGGGGAGCGATGAATAGACATAGGTCGTAAACTTGGCCCCTCGTGTTGGGTCATAGAGCTTGGCCAACTGCATGAGCTCCAGGCGCCCGAGCTGCACCAGATCATCGAATCCCAGGCGGGAATGGGATTGTCGGCTGAGCGTGGCCGCCGCAAACTTCTTGATGAGCGGATGGAAGAAGATGATGAGTTGCTCCTGCGCGCGCCGATCGCCCACCCTTGCCATCTGAATCAAATGCTGCGTCTCATCCAACTGGAGCAGCTGCCCCCCCTGTCGAAACTTGGCGTCGATCCCCATCTGGGTATGGAGCCCATAGCGGCGGGCGGCCCAGTCGATGACGCGCTCGCTGCGATCGGAGTCTTTCCACACATGGTTCAGATAGGTGAGCAGGCCCAGCATCCCGGCCTGTCGCGTCAGCACCGGACGACCGAAATGACTCGTCAGCAGATCGCCGGGTTCCGCAACGCCACTCGTCCGCATCAGCGCCCGAAGGTGATGGTGAATGATCGCATCGGGAATATCTCGCCACGCGCGCCCGGCCGAATGGTTCATCCATTCCAACTGCAGGTCAAAGGGCATATCTTCGAATGGTTCCACACCGATATGATCGAAGATCAGGTCCATGACCGGCCGATGATCGGTCACGTTCTGCCGCAGCTGAAAATGAGTATAGAGGCCACCGATGGATTGGTCGATCTCGGGGAGGATCGTCGTTCTCAGGTGTTCGGGGGTGACATATCGAATATGGGGAAGATCATGACGTTTCTGAATCCGCTCGATCATCTCCCGTATCGTCGATTTGGGCACCCGATCCCAGGGCCAGCTTTTGTCGTAGCGCAGACAACGGCACTGCTCCTCGTAGGAGAGATCGGCAAAGGCCGGCACGCCGAGTTCATCGAGCATGCAATCGATGGTCGTCCCCGCATATCCTTCCGGCACGCGGACGCGATAGTGTTCGTGCAAGCCGCCGAGGGCGACGTCGATCTCTTCGATCACGCTCCGCTTAAGCTGGTCGCTGGTCAACGCCCGCAGGTGCGGGCACTCCATGCCGTTCTGTTTCGGCATGCGCGCACGCGCCACCTCCAAGAGTTTTCGCTGCGTCGATGTGGGCACGACGCCCCAGTGCACCAGACTGCGCTCCTTGAATCCCTTGAGCTGCACCTCCCAATCGAGGTCTTCAATGGAATCGAATCCCAGTTCATCGAGGAGGGCTTCGACCGCACGCCCATGTTCAGTGGTGCGCTTGAGCATGTTGTCGTAGAGCGTGTAGAGCGTTGACCCGAGTTCGGGGATCTCGACCTTGATCATCTGCGGCGCCGTCAGAAAGCGCGGATGGACGACGCCCGCCTCTGTGGCGAGCCGCTCGATGAGATAGCGCTTGAGGCCCCGCGGCACGCGATCCCAATAGATGCGCGAGGAACGCATGCGCAGGATGCGCACCTGATCCAGAAAGGGAAGCCCATCGAGCCGCTGCATGTCGAGATGATCGAGCAGGCAGTCGATCGCCTGCTGCGATCCCTCCTCTTCGGAAGCGAGCTTGAGTCCATATTTGTAGAGCCCTTGGCAGGCCGTTCGCCATCCGGGGAGCTTCACTTTGAAATCTTCTCCACTCAGTTGACGCGGATGGACGAGGCCCAAGCCCTGGGCGAGCTGCTCGATGATGCGCGCAAGCGTATGGGGCGAGACGTATCGCAGCGTCCGTTCGGCGAAGGGGCGCGGCATCGCCCGCAGCCGATCGATCTCGTGTTGAATGCGCAGCTCATCGATCGGGTGATGGGTCGAACGAAATCCATCGAGTCCTCTCGTCCCCCATCGCTGAAGGAGGTCTGCATAGAGCGGAGGAATGTTCTTCGTCAGCATGAGCACGGAAGCGATCATGCTCTTGGCCGGATCGAAGGAGAGCCACCGCCCAGCATAGGCATGATCGGCCGAGAAGACCGCGTGCGAGGGTCCGGCAAAACCGTGGTGATACAGACGGTCGAGATCGAGCGGTTCGCGCGCCTCGACGATGCCAGCGATGCGGCTATCGAACTCGGGACGAACGGCGCGCACGACCTGCGCCTTCAAGCGATCGCGATCGACGACATCATCCGAGACGGGGGAAACGAAGGCATCGGTCTCGATACCGAAGGGCGCGAGCACGACCTCTTCCACCGCACTCCAGGACTGGTCGAAGGCATACGCATCCGCGCTCGAGAGAAAGGCGTCCATCGCGTGCATGCGAGAAGCGAGTGTTGTGGGGGCGGGTGCATAAACCATTGCTCAGTTATCGCATCGACGAGGAAAAAGTTGCGCAAAAAAAGTGTCACTTCACAAGGGATCCCTCGGCTCCGCTCGGGATGACAAAACCAAGGGGTGTCATTCCCGCGAAGGCGGGAATCTCGACTTTCACAACCCATCGAGATCCCCGCTTTCGCGAGGATGACAACAACGGGCTGGATCCCCGATTACCCCACAGGCAAGGGGGCCTCGGGAGTGACAGACAAAACAGATGAACCGTTCTGATCACGTGTTACGGCCCTTACCGCCCTCTCGGCGCGAGTTTGTCGCGCAGGCCGTCGCCCAGGAAGTTGAAGCCGAGCACGATCATCATGATGGCGATGCCGGGGAAGATCGACAGGTGCGGTGCGATGAGCAGGTATTGCGTCCCCTGATCGATCATGCCGCCCCAGGAAGGCGTGGTGACCGGAACACCGAGACCCAGAAAGGAGAGCGACGATTCGATGATGATGACGCCGGCCATGCCGAAGCTGGCGGCGACGACCACGGGCCCGACCATGTTGGGAAAGAGGTGGCGCACGAAGAGCCGAGGGATGCGCACGCCGATGGCGCGCCCGGCCTGAACGAACTCGCGCTCCTTGAGGGAAAGCGTCTGGCCGCGCACGAGTCGCGCGTAGGTCACCCAGCCCTTGATGCAGAGGATGATCACCACGTTGATCACGGCCGGACGCAGGAAGGCGGCCACCGCGATGGCGAAGAGAAAACCGGGAAAGGCGAGGAAGACATCGGAGACGAACTGAAAGATCCGATCGGTGAACCCACCCCAATAGCCGGCGAAGAGTCCGATGATCGTGCCGACACAGAGCGAGACAACGACCACCGCCAGCCCGATGCCGAGGGAGACGCGCGAACCGTAGATGATGCGCGAGAGGATGTCGCGCCCGTCGGCGTCGTTGCCCAGCGGATATTCGGCCGACGGCCCGGCAAACGCGAGATCGACATGATAGGTCTGCGGATCGTGCGGTGCCAGCCACGGCGCAGCCAGCGCCATGACGAGCATCATCGCCACCAACCCCATCCCGATTTTTGCGGTAATGCTTTTCATGCCCTTTTTCGTTTCCGTTTGATCGTTGTCATTCCCGCGAACCCAAGCCTGTCATTCCCGCGAAGGCGGGAATCTCGATTCTCACGGCACATCGAGATCCCCGTTTGCACGAGGATGACACTTCCGAATCCATCGAGATCCCCGTTTTCACGGGGATGACACTTCCGAGTCCATCGTGTTACGTGTTACGTGTCACGGCCGTTACAGTTTCACCCTCGGATCCACCGCCCGATAGAGGCAGTCGGTTGCGGTGTTCACCAGGACGTACGCGAACGCGATGACCAGGATACACCCTTGCACCAGGGGATAATCGCGCCGACTGATCGAGTCGAGCAGGAGCGAGCCGATCCCGGGCCAGTTGAAGACCTTCTCGGTGATGATCGTTCCCGCCAGCAAGGAACCGACCTGGAGTCCTATGATCGTGATCACCGGATTGAGCGCATTGCGCAACGCGTGCTTGAAGATGACGCGTCGTTCAGAAAGGCCCTTGGCCCGCGCAGCCACGACGTACTCGCGCTTGATCTCTTCGATCATGGAGGCGCGCGTGAGCCGCGAGAGCATCGCGGCGAGCGCCGCGCCCAACGTGATCGACGGAAGGATGAGCGAAGCGAGCGACTCGCGCCCGGAGATGGGCAGCCATCCCAGGTATACGGCAAAGATAAGGATGAGCACGGGACCGAGCCAGAAGTTGGGGACGGAGATCCCCCAGAGCGCCACGAACATGGTGATCTGATCCCAGATGCTTCCGCGACGCACGGCCGCGAAGATGCCGGCGGGGATGGCCACCGCGATGGCCACGCACATGGCGCAGACGGCGAGCAGCAGCGTGGCGGCGTAGCGATCGTGGATGTGGGAGAGGACCGAGCGTTTGTCGAAGAGCGATTGGCCCCAGTTGCCCGAGACGAGCCCCGCCAAGAAATGGCCATACTGGTCGATGAGCGGCTCATCCAGGTGCAACTCGTGCGCGAGCTGCGTGCGGTCGGCCGAGAGCGCCTGCTCGCCCAGGATCAGGTCGACCGGATCGCCGGGGATGGCATGGATGAGCAGGAAGACGATCGTGGAGACCGCCAACAGAACTGGAATTGCCGCAAACAATCGTTTGATGATGTATTGAAACATAAAGGCCGTAACTCGTAACTTGTACTTTCTGTTTTTGTCATTCCCGCGAAGGCGGAAATCTCGATTCTCACGGTACATCGAGATCCCCGTTTTCACGGGGATGACAGAGCCAAGTCCATCGAGATCCCCGTTTTCACGGGGATGACAGTGCCAAGTCCATCGAGATCCCCGTTTTCACGGGGATGACAGAGCCAAGTCCATCGAGATCCCCGTTTTCACGGGGATGACAGAGCCAAGTCCATCGAGATCCCCGTTTTCACGGGGATGACAGCCCCTCGTTATTTCTTCACGACTTCCACGAGCGGTTCGAAGCTCGCGTCGGCGCGCAGGCGCACATTTTCGAGCGCATCGTTGAAGAGGACGATGTTGTTTTCATACCAGAGCGGAATAAAGGGTAGCTCGTCGAAGAGAATTCTCTGCACCTTCGCATAGAGTGCGCGGCGTTTGTCCGGATCGAGTTCGACGCGCGCGGCCGAAACCTGGCGATCGATGTCGGCATTGACATAGCGATCGCGGTTGAGGCCATCGGGCGGCATCTGCGAGGAATGCGCGATGTCGTAGAAGATGTCCGGCTCGGTCACGCCGACCCAGGAGAGCGAATAGACCTGAAAGTTCCCGCGCTTGATGTCGCGAAAGAAGGTGCCCCACTCATAGGGCTCCACGCGCACACCGATGCCGACCTTGGCCAACTGATGCGCGATCATCTGCGCGATGGCGACGCGCTCTTTGGCCGTGCTCGTCTTATAGACCAGGTCGAAGCGCGTCTTGGGGCCGGCCCCGTCCGGATCGGGAAAACCCGCCTTGTCCAGGAGGGCCGCCGCCCGCTTGGGATCATAGTCATACTGACCGAGGCTCTTGTCATACGCCCAGTTCTCGGGGGCGAGGATCGAGTTGGCCTTGGAGGCAAACCCCTTCCACTGGTGCGCGATGATTTCGTCGCGATCGATGGCGAGTGCGAGCGCCTGCCGCACGCCCTTCTTCTTGAGAACCGGGTCGGTCAGGTTGAGCCCCAGGTAGGTGACGATGATGCTCGGATCCGTCTTCATCTTGAGATGCGGCTTCGATGTCACCTCGGCCACGAGTGCCGGCGGCACGGCGTTCTGCGCCAGGTCGACATCCCCCTTGATGAGTTTCAAAACGCGGATGTTATCATCCTTGAGGATATCGAAGAGGAGCTTGGGCGTTTTGGGCACACCGCTGAAGGAAGTGGGATTGGCCGCGAGTTCCACGACCGAGTCGGTAACGAATCGCACGAAGCGATAGGGTCCGGTGCCGATGGGCGCCGTGGCAAAGGCATCGCCCATCTGCTCGGCGGCCTTCTTCGACACGATGCCGCGCCCGAGCATGGTGAAGAGCGGCGCATACGGCTCCTTGAGATCCAGGCGCACGACGAGCGGCGCTTCGGCCTCGACCTTCGCGATGCGTTCGAAGCCGCTGCGATAGGGAGAGGCGACCGTGCCATCCATGATGGTCGTGTAGGTATAGACGACATCCTCGGCGGTGAGTTTTTCGCCGTTGTGAAAGGTGACGTTCGGGCGCAGGTGAAAGCGAAAGCTGGTATCGGAGAGGGTCTCCACGCGCTCGGCCAGGTGCGGCACCATCTCGAGGGCATCGTTCTTGCGGTAGAGGCCATCGCAGATGAGGGAGGAGATCTTGTCGCCCACGGCATCGGCGGCCAGCCGCGGATCGAGCGTGACGGGACCGGCGGGCAGGGCCACGCGCAGCGTGTCGCGCGAGGCATCCTTCTTGCGGGAACAACCCAGGCTCGCCGAAAACAGCGATGCGCCGACAAACAGCGCGATGAAAACCCCTGCAAACGCCGTCCGGCGCCAATGCCCACGAAACTGCTCAATCATCCTTGCCCCCACGTACGCTTTTCATTAGAATACCTGCAACAGTTGAGCCCTCTGGAAACAGATCATTTGGCCGCCCTTTGTCATTCCGACCGAGCGAGCAACGCGAGTAAGTGGAGGAATCTCACGTTTACAAGGGATCCCTCCACTCCGGTCGGGATGACAATCGAGGAATACTCGACAACCCGAAGTATAAAGAATCTCTAGCTATGTCAAACACTTCCACGTTTTTCGCCCTGTTCATCGCCGCCGTCATCACCACCATGGCGCCCCCACTGGAAGCCGGCGTCGCGCTCGAACGCGCGCTGAAGCACCCGGGGTTCAATGCCGAGCGCACCTCGATCGTCGTGGCCGATGCCGAAACCGGGCAGATCATCGCGCGCCACAACGCGGATCTCACGCTCAACCCCGCCAGTTGCGCCAAACTCATCACCGCGACAGCGGCGCTCGCAAACTTGGGCCCCGACTACCGCTTCCACACGAAGTTCTACGCCGACCGCGAACCCGGCGACGACGGCGCCATCGGCACGCTCACCGTCGTGGGCGGCGGTGACCCGATGCTCACCTCCGAGCGCCTCTGGCGCATGGTGCGCAATCTGGCCGACCGAGGCGTGCGCCGCATCACCCGGGGCGTCATCATCGACGAGGGACACTTCGACGCGCACGCCTACCCGCGCAAGGCGGGTGCAGATAGCCGCGCCTACTCCGCCCAGACCGGGGCATTTGCGGTCAACTTCAACGGCATTTCCGTCGAGGTCAGCCCCGGATCGCGTTCGGGCCAGCCCGGCATCGTGACCATCGATCCGCCTGTCGATTACGTTCACGTGATCAATGCGCTCAAGACCGGCGGCAAGTTCGGCATCCAGATTGTCTCGAAGAAAAATGGCACGGGGGAAACGCTCACCGTCAAGGGGCGCATCCCGCCGCGACATGCACCGAAACGATTCTACCGCAGCGTGACCACGCCGAACGCCTATGCGAGCGCGGTGCTGCGCTTCATCCTCCGGCAGAACGGCATCGAGGTCTCCGGACCCATCTCGGAAGGACGTCGCTCCGGCGGCGTGCTGCTGCTCGATGAATCCTCCGATCCGCTCGCGGAGATCATTCGCAATATGAATAAGTACTCCAACAACTTCATCGCCGAACAGGTGCTCAAACACCTGGGCGCGGTGCGCATGGGCGCGCCCGGCTCGACGCGCAAGGGGGTCGAGGTCATCGCCTCCTATCTGCGCAGCATCGGCGTGGCCCCCGGAAGTTACGTCATCGAGAACGGCTCGGGGCTCTCCGACCAGACGCGCGTCTCGGCGAATCTGCTCACAAAAGTCCTCGTCTCCGCTTGGCGCGACTTCAGCATCGGCCCGGATCTCGCCGCATCGCTGGCGATCGTGGGCGTGGACGGCACCACGCGCCGTTGGACCTTCGCGCCGAAGCTCTCCGGCATGGTGCGCGCCAAGACCGGGACGCTCGGCGGCGTGTCGACGCTGGCGGGGTTTGCCCCCATGGCCGATGGAAGGATCGCCGCGTTTGCGATCCTCGCCAACGGCCTGCCGCGCGGAGTCGATGGCGCCCATCGCGCGCAGCTCGAGGTCGTGCGTGCGATCACGGAATACCGTAACGAGTGATTGTCGGGTAATGGGTTTTTGTTGTCATTCCCGCTTCCGCGGGAATGACAACAGGGCCGGGAATGACAACAGAACAACGGGGGATTCTTCGCTTCCCCCAGAATGACAACGAATAAAGGATTTTCATGACCGGATCGCGTGAACAGCGCATCATCAACGCCCTGCTCGTGGTCTGTCTGGCGGCGGGGTTTATCTGCTTCGCCCTGATCGTGCTGCCGGGACGCATCGCCGGGTTAAGCCCGGAGGCGATCGACCCGAAACTTCCCCAACCTCCGCGGCTCTCGGCCATCCTCCCCACGGAGGAACCGGAGGAGACACAAAAAACAGCTCCCCTTCCTGCACATAGCGGAACCATCGCCCAATTTATCCCCAAGGGTGTGAAGCCGGATGAGTTGGCCTGGGCCGGACACCGTTCCGGCGATCAATCCGACGCGGACCGCATGCCGAACGAGGAGACCGCAGCACTGGAATCGGATGACGCCAACGCCGACGATGCGCTCGCGCGCGAACTCCTCGGCGACGACACGCTTCTGGTCGGCGATCATGCCATCACGCATGTGGTCCACCCCGTCTCGAGCCTGGCACGGGGTGAGCCCAGCGCACTCGACAGCAACAGCAGCCGCCGACACAAGGCGTGGATCTTTCCGCCTGACACGCTGACCGCCGAGGTCAATTTCTGGCGCGACATCTACGGGACGTACGACAACGATCACATCGTGCTGCACCACCCGCGCTATCTCGATATCGTCTATGACGTGGTCGATGTGAGCGACATCACGCGGGATGTGCGGCTCACCGATCTGGAGAAATCGCACCGGCGAAAAAAACGCCTCGATGAGCGCCGCGACGAAGTCAGCGAAACGCTGATGAAGCTCTCGAAACGTCCGTCGGCCTCATCGCTCACCGAGGAGGAATGGCGCATCCGCAAGCTCTTCACCAACGTGCATGAAAAAAACGCCTTTCGGCGCGCCGCGCTCGACGACGGTGTGCGTGCGCAATACGGGCAACGCGATAAATTCATCGCCGGGCTCATCTATTCCGGACAGTGGCTCGGCGAGATCGAGCGCATCTTCACCGAGGAGTATGGACTCCCCCGCGAACTCACCCGGCTCATCTTCGTGGAATCGATGTTCAACCCGCGGGCGGGAAGCTCGGTGGGCGCGACGGGGTTGTGGCAGTTCATGCGTTCAACCGGAAAGCTGTATCTCAATATCAACACCTTGGTCGATGAACGCTATGACCCGATCGCCGCGACGCACGGAGCGGCAAAGCTCTTGCGCCACAACGAAAACGAGCTGGGCACCTGGCCCTTAGCGCTCAACGCCTATAACACCGGGCGCGGCCGCATGCAGCAGGCGGTCAAACGCCACGGCACGAACGACATCGCGCACATCATCAAGAACTTCGAACACCGCAGCTACGGCTTTGCCTCGCGCAACTTCGTTCCCGAATTCCTCGCCGCGCTCGATGTGGCCGAGCACACCCAAGAACACTTCGGCCCGATTGCCTACGACGAGCCCCTTCGCTACGACCTGACGCGCCTGGACTATCACATCTCCCTGCCGGACGTCGCCCGCATCGCCCGCATCCCGATGGAGGAGATCATCGAGCTCAACTTGAGCCTGCGCGCCTCGGTGATCGAGGGAAAGCAACTGGTCCCCATCGGCTATCCGCTTCGCGTTCCGAAGGGCAAGGGAACGCTCTTCGCGGCCGCGGCCTCGCGTGCGCCGAAGAGCACACGCGGTGCACTCACCCACAAGGTCGGGCGCAATGAAACGATCTTCTCCATCGCCCAGATGTATCGGGTGGAGGTCGACCAGATTCGCTCGGCCAACCCCGGCGTGGGCCGCCGTCCGCGTCGCGGACAGGTGATCAAGATCCCGTTTGAGTAAGACATGTCGTCATTTCAGAGGGTGTCATTCCCGCGAACGCAGCCTGCCCGCCGATTGTGTGGCGGGGGAATCTCGCTTATAATGGTCAATCGAGATCCCCGCCTTCGCGGGGATGACAAAAACCAAGGGGATGACAAAAACCAAGGATCCCGACACGCCCTAGCCCCCCCGAACACCCCCACAAAGACCCTTGCGCTCACCCTATCGCCATGTTAGCGACTTCGCCCATATGAAACGCCTCTTCGCCATCGCCCTGATCCTCGTCCTCTTCGGTGTCACCGCCTGCGCCCGGCAGCCGAGCGAACAGCGCAGCACGAAACTCATCCAGAAATACTTCAAGAAATACGGCAAGAAATACCCCGAAACGATCTACGGGTCCTCCACGGTGAACGAGGTCGATGTCACCGGCCAGCAGGAGATTCATAAGCACCTGGTCTCGGTCGATGCCTTCTTAACCCTTGATGATGGAACCGTGCAGCGCATCTTCGCCACACTCGAAAAGGGTTCTTTTGGCTGGCGCTTCGTCTCGTGGGAGAATGCCAGCGGAAGCTGATAGGCTGGTTTCTTGCCGGTCATCTGCGAGATCCAGACACATCATGACCATCGAGATTCCCGATTTAATCGCTCGGGAATGACAAAACTCGAAAATACCTTTTATATCGGCCACTTACAGTAACAATTCCGCACAAAAAACCACGCAACCTTTTCGTCCAACCGCCGATATCCCCGATCATGACCAAACCGATTCCCCTGCATCTCCTCCATCAATTTCGCCAACGCTTTTCCGCATTTTTTTTAGGAGCGAGCGTTCGCCTCGACGTCCCGATGGATGCGATTACAGCACTCGACCGCGCCACACAGGATAACCCCGACGACCCCATCCTGCGCGCCGGCGTCACCTTCTTTACCGACTTCTACGAGGCCTTCGACCCGGGGCGGCATTCCCTCCTCGATGCGCTGCGGCTTCAACTCGGCATCATCGTCGACGCCCCTTCCGGGTGGAGCCATCCCCTGGCGGCGCGTCTACAGGGACCGGTCGATATCGTCTGGATGGGGGAGCATCCTGCCTCTGACGAAGACATCGCCGCCGACGAACAGGAATACTACCTCGCGCTCCTGCCGGGACTCGATCGCTTGCGCACCCGCATCGCCGACGGCGAACGCTATCCCGACGTGCTCGAGGGCGACGACATCAACGACGAAATCCTGACTAATTTTTCCTCCTTCATGGCCGACATGGCCGAGGCGATGCACAATGAACTCGAGGGAGAGGACCTCGACGAATTCGATAATCTTGTCACCGATTCATACGAATCGCTCGCGGACTCAGGATTCCCCTTCGAATCGGATGATTTGGTGCAGGATGAAGCGCTCGTTGAAGCAGCCATCGCCTGGCAGGCGGAGATCTGGTGGGAGGGGGCCACCGAGATGGAGAAACGCCTCGCCCATGAGATCAACCAAGCGACGGACGCCTCCTCCTCCGAGAGCGACATCGATGAGGCGTTCATTCCCCGTTTCATCGAAGGCGAGCTCTGGACGGCATGGATTGGGCGCTATATCGACTATGCCCACGAGATGGCCCTCGATGGCGAAGGGTCGATGGAAGGATTTGCCGATCGAACGCCCGAGTCGGTCATCGCATCGATCCGCCCCTTTCAGAATATGCTCGCTCACTTCAATCAACGCATCTCCATGGAAGATGTGCTCGGCGACGAACTCTATCAGGGCATTCCTCCGACCTTCATCGATGACATGCGCGGATACTGGAGTAATCAGATCGCCATCTTTGTCGCGCATCTCGATGCACAGACGCGTGAAGCCTTCGAATCGGATGTTCAGGCCGCGGCAGAACGCATTCGCACAGAGGGCGAACCCTTCGGCAGAAGGATCGCCGACGACGAGGATCTCCTGCATGAAGCTCAGTGGACAACATTTCTCAACCGCCAGCTGATGGTCGATTGGTTCACCGATCCGGAGGCCCGACAGTTCGGTCAGATCCCGACGATCTACACCAGCGCGATCGATATGCAGATGGCGATGCACTATGTGGAGGCACGCCAATCGCTCCTCGAGCAGATCGATCTGGCGCGAACGATGGCCGCGAGGCCGCCCGAGGAAGACAGCGATAAAACTCTCGCGCGCCTGTGCAAGCTCTATCATGACCTCTCGGCCGATCCCGAAAGGCCGATGGCGATATCCCAACTCGCCGCACTCACCCCGCAAGGGTTTACGATGCTCCAGGACTGGCTCTTCGAACTCATTCGCCTCAGCGCACGGAAAAACAGGGATCACGACGATGGTCTTTTCGACACCATCTATCACGAGAACGCATCGTTTCTGCGCAGCGCGCAGCCCATCGAAGCCGAGGAGGAAAGCGTCATTGAGTCGGCCCTGATCATAGCGAGCCACTTCCAGGAATCCGTGACGCGCGCCATCTACACGACGCCATTCGAAGAGGTTCCGATGCTCAAGCTCTTGGAGCCGTTTGTTCGTGGAAATCCGGATTTGGAAGGGGTGCTCCGCCGTATGCAGAGCGACCCCACCGCGACCGCGCGCCTCCACATGAGCCATACCCTGCTCAACCTCCTTCCGGAGCTGATCGGCTATCTGCAACTCGGGCAGGACTTCAGCAAGGATGATGCCAATTGGCTCTATCCCACCTGGAAGCAGATCACACAGGAACTCCAGCAGGAAGACTGGTTCCAAAAGATCGAAGGGCTCTTCAAAAATCGATTTGTCATCACTCTGATCCAGGCCCTCAAGGAGGCCCCGTTTCGCGACGAACACCTGCGCGATGGGGTCGTGATGCCCAGCGCCATGGCTGAAATCCTTTCCCAGATGGACTTTCCGGGGACACCGTCGCGAGCGATCGCCATCGACATCACCCCGATCCTGAAGGCGAAAATGGCCATCAAGAAGAGCGGCGATCGCAACGGCGGCGGAAACTCCGCACCACCGACAACTCCGGGTTCTTCGATGCCGCCGGCGGGCGGCGGCACACCGCCGGGATTTCTCAATGCGCCGCAGACCCAGATCGAGGACGCGTTTGCCGCTAATGCAATGACATCGCTCGTATACGCAGGCATCGAGATCAACGACGCCCTGACCATGGGCGATGCCTTCCCCCAAATTCCGATCGACATGGGCATGATGGGGGCAGCGGTCATGCTCCCCGCCGCCATCGCGTTCTAAAGCCACACATCGCTCCTTTTCGCATCGCCATTATTTCCATTTACCCCCACCACCAAGTGCGCAATAATAGAAATATCATTTCAGGGGGATGTATTTCTTATGACGCCGCGAAACGTGAAACGCAGTCGCACACCGAAGAAGCAACCCAAGGCCGTTCGAAAAAAGAAGAGCCCTGGCAAGATAAAGCCCTCCTTTGTGATCGGCATCGGCGCCTCCGCCGGGGGGCTCGAGGCGTTTTCGGAATTCTTTGCCGCACTCCCCTCCAAGACGGGCATGGCGTTCGTTTTGATCCAACACCTCGATCCCGATCACGAGAGCATCCTGCCGGCGCTGATCGCCAAGACCACCGACATGCCCGTGGCGAGTGTTGCCGATGGCATGCCGATTCAGGCCGATCACGTCTACGTCATCCCGCCGGCGGGGACCATCGGCATCAAGAACGGAACATTCATCCTGCGTCCGCGCGCAAAGGGCAGTGCGCAACACCTGCCGATCGATGCCTTCTTCACCGCGCTGGCCACCGATGCGGGGGAGCGGGCCATCGGCATCGTCCTGTCGGGGACGGCCTCGGATGGGAGCCAGGGTGTTGCGGCCATCAAGAATGGTGGCGGCATCACGCTGGCGCAGAACCCGGCCGGCGCCCGGTTCGACGGCATGCCGCGCAAGGCCATCGCCTCCGGATGCATCGACATGGTGCTCTCTCCCGCGGAGATGGCGCAGGAACTGATTCGACTGGGACGGCAACCGCTGAAAGCGCGCCGGAGAATGGCCGGCCCCGCTTCCTTCACCGCTGAGGACCATGTCTTTCTTCAGCACATCCTGGCGCTGCTGCGCGACGAGACGGGCATCGACTTTCTGCACTACAAGCAGACCACGCTGGAGCGGCGCATTCATCGACGCATGCTGCTGCAGCACATGGAGACACTGGCGAACTATGCCGCCGAGCTGCGCAAGAACCCGGATGAAATGCACCACCTCGTCTCCGATGTGCTCATCGGCGTCACCGGATTCTTTCGCGACCGCGCCGTCTTCACCGCGCTTGCGCGCAAGGCCTTTGGTCGCATTGCCGAGGGGGCCAAGCGCGGAGAGCCGATTCGCGTCTGGGTTCCGGGCTGTTCGAGCGGCGAAGAGGTCTTCTCCCTCGCCATCTGCCTGAGCGAATATCTCCACAAGCGCGGCATCGCATCGCCGGTCCAGATCTTCGGCACCGACGTCAGCGAGGAGGCGATCGAGAAGGCGCGCGCCGGCATCTTCACGACCAAGGCCATGCAGGGGGTCTCGCCCGCGCGCCGGAAACGCTTCTTCAAGCCGCACGATGGGGGATTCAAGGTCTGCAAGGAAATCCGCGAGATGTGCATCTTCGCGCGCCAGGACATGACCCGCGATCCGCCCTTCTCGCAGCTCGATCTGATCAGCTGTCGCAACGTCCTGATCTATCTCGGCAAGACCCTGCAGCACGTGGTCATGCCGCTGTTTCACTATGCCCTCAAACCGGGGGGCTTTCTCCTGCTCGGCTCGGCCGAGGTCCCCAGCGGGTTTGCGGATCTCTTTCAAGCGGTCGATCATAAACATCGACTCTATTCCCGGGGCGAAGGCCCTTCACATGCACGCCGTCCCTTCTTCCTCCCGAAACGAGCGCCTGCCGGGCTGCCTGCGAAGATGATCGAACAGACCCTTTCCCCGGCGTTCGATCTGCAGCGCGCCACGGACGAGCACCTGGTTCGGCGCTTCGTCCCCGCCTGCGTCGTCGTCGATGACCGCATGGAGATCCTCCAGTTTCGGGGACGGACCGGCCCCTATCTGGATCAGCCGCCCGGTCGCCCGAGCATGAACCTGCTCAAGATGGCGCGCAGCGAGCTGCTGCCCGAGCTGCACAGCGCCATCACCGCGGTGCGCAAGAAAAGCCGCTCCGCACGCCGCGAGGGCATCCGTTTGAAGGAAGAGGATGGGCGGACCCGTTCGGTCGCCCTGGAGGTCGCCCCGCTCAAGGCCCCTCGTTCGAAGGATCGGTATTTCATCATCCTCTTCGAGGAGATGCCGATGGCAGCGAGCGATAAGACCACTGCTGCCGTGTCCTCCACTCGGGGAAGGAGCAGCGCCGAACGACGCGAATGCGCCCAACTCAAACACGAACTCGACGCGACCAAAACATTTCTGCAGTCGATCATCGAAGAGCAGAACCATTCGAACGAGGAGCTCATCACCAGCAACGAGGAGATCCTCTCGGCCAACGAAGAGTTGCAGAGCACCAACGAGGAGCTCGAGACCGCCAAGGAGGAGCTGCAGTCGACCAACGAAGAGATCAACACGGTCAACGAGGAGCTGCAGAACCGCAATGATGAGCTCGGACAGGTCAACGATGTGCTCGACAACCTGATCACGAGCATCACGATCCCCATCGTCATGCTGGGGGGCGACCTGCGCGTGCGAAAAATCACCCCAGCGACGAAGAACGTCCTGGGACTGACATCGGCCGACATCGGGCGCGCATTCACGCAGATTCGTACGCCGATCGACCTGCCGGGCCTGAAAAAGGCCATCGATGGCGTCCTGCACACACTCACCGTGTTTGAACAGGAGCTGCAAACCGGAAACAAACGATGGTACCGGCTGCAGATCCGGCCCTACCGCACCCACGACAACCGGATCGACGGCGTGGTGCTCGTGTTCCTGGACATCGACGACATCAAGCGAGGCCAGATCGCGCTGCAGCGCGCCCGCGATTTTGCCGAAGGCATCATCGCCACCGTTCGAGAACCGCTGCTCGTCCTCGATGCGAAGCTGCGCGTCGTCTCCGCCAACAAGGCGTTCTGCACGCACTTTCATCAGACCAAAAGGAAAACGGAGGGGCAGGCGCTCGTCGATCTGGGCGATCAGGAATGGAAGATCCCTGCATTGCTCAAGCACCTGAAGGCGATCATCGCGCAGGGCGGCGGTTTTGAATCCTTCGAGGTGGCTCGCCATTTTCCCGGCATCGGGGAGCGGATGATCCTGCTCAATGCCCGGCAGCTGCACCAGAAAGATGAGGAGACACCGCTCATCCTGCTCGCCCTGGAGGACATCACCGAACGCTGGCGCGCAGAGGTTGCTTTGGAACAAAAAGCGCATGCGCTGGAGGGCGCTGTCAAAACCACCACGGCAGAACTGCACACGACACAGGAGCAACTCATCCAGGCGGACAAACTCGCCGGCATCGGACGCCTCGCCGCTGGAGTCGCCCATGAACTCAACAGCCCGCTGACCGGATTGACCGCACTCCTGGAGGCCCGGTGCGATCGAGAGGTGAGCGGCACTCCCGGAACAAACGAGGGCACGATGATGATCGAGGCGGTGCGGTATATGGCCAGCATCGTCAAGGGACTGAGCGAATTCTCACGACCCTCCTCGTTCGATTGCACCACGATCGACCCGCTCACGCTCATCGACCAGGCGCTGCTGCTCTGCCGGAACAGACTGCGGAAGACGAATATTCGTGTCGTCAAAGAGATCGGGACTGATCTTCCCTCAATTGAAGGGGACCGCAACCAACTCCAGCAGGTCTGCATCAACATCGTGAACAACGCCTGCGACGCGATGCCCGATGGAGGAACCCTCACCATCCGGACCAAACCCCTCAAAAAGCAAAAGGCCCTCCGCATGGAGTGCATCGACACGGGCGAGGGCATCAACCCTGATACCCTCCCGCACATCTTCGACCCCTTCTTCACGACGAAAAAGGCAAGCAGGGGGATCGGGCTCGGGCTCTCCATCTGCCACGGCATCATCACCGCGCACAAGGGGACGATCACCGTTCAGAGCAAGGCACACAAGGGGACGACGGTCGCGTTGACGCTGCCGATCCGGCACAACCAGAAACAGACGGCGAGGAGATAGTATGGAAGCAGGAAACCAAATCCTGATCGTCGACGATATCGAGATCGTCAGTTCCGCGATGCAGATGATCCTTACGCATGAGGGGTTCGAGGTCGAGTGTGTCCCCGATGGGCATGCCGCCATCGAACGGGCGAGAGAGAAAGCGTATCGCATCATCTTCATCGACCTGATCATGCCGGGCTTGAGCGGCATCGAGACCTGTCGGGCCCTCCACACCATCGCGCCACAGACGACCTGCATCATGATGACCGGGCAGGTCGAACAGGATCCCACAGCGCTGCAGGAGCAATTCGTCGAGGCGGGCGGATTCGCCGAGGCGCTTCAGAAACCGTTCGGAAAGCAAGACATCCTCGATATCGTTGGGCGTGTGATGACAACTCCTATGGCGTCAGGGACTTGACGAACAATCGCTCCCCATCGCTTTCAACCGCGACGGCACCATCCTCATCGGTGCGCAGGACATCGATCTCCGCTTCGCCCAAGCGCTCGAGCGTTGCCGCGTGCGGCACGCCGTAGGGGTTCTCCCCCACCGAGATGATGGCGACCTTCGGATCGACGGCGGAGAGCAATTCGGGTGTCGTCGCATCGATGCTGCCGTGATGCCCCACCTTGAGGACGTCGGCGTACAGATCCCCTTCGATTGCCAACAATCTGCCCTCGCCCGTTTCGGCCAGATCGCCCATGAGCAGAAAGCGATGCGCACCGAAGCGCAGATCGACGACGAGCGAGGAGTCGTTGAGATCATCCCCCGCCTGCCAAGGGAGACGTATCACGTGCATCTGCGCACCGCCGAAGGCATACGTCGTCTTCCCCTCCGGAACCACTTCCAGCGGGACGCTCAGTTCTGCAAGCTGCGCTTGAAAGCGCGCCCAATGTCCTTTCTCCTGCGGCGGCGCATCCAACCCATTGGTCAGAATGCGCGGCGGCTGGAACGCGCGCGCGATGGCGCCCAAGCCGCGATAGTGATCGTGGTGCGGATGCGTGAGGACGACGCCGTGCAAGTGATGCACGCCCAGGCGCAGGAGCGCGGGGACAACCACCTTCTCGCCGACATCGAACGACCCATATCGCTTGCCCCCGCCATCGATGAGCCAGTCGCTGCCGTCGGGGAAGCGCACGAGGATCGCATCGCCCTGTCCGACGTCGAGCACCACCATTTCGAGAGACGGTTTTTCCATCATATGAACTCCCGCAAACCCCACGCCCGCGAGACAGACGAGCACCAGGACCGTTCCGATCCATCGTTTATAGGTGCGATGCGGCCAGAAGACAACCGCGGCGATGAGCAACAGCACGCCCCCCGCTTCGAGCGGGCTCGGCGCCCAGCGAAAGACGAGCGCATCGCCCCAGCGCGCCCCTGCCGACGCAATAGCGTCGAGCGCTCCGGCCAGAACCGCCGCCAACGACCAGATCGGCGCAGCGATAGCGGGAGCGATGAGCGCAACGACCTGTGCCACGGCCACCAGGGGCACGAGCGCGATCCCCGCCAGCGGCACCGCGACGAGATTGGTGACGAGCCCCGCAAAGGTGACGACCTGAAAGTGCGCGGCGACGAGCGGAAGCGTGGCGAGCGTGGCGGCGACGGTCACCGCACCCAGGAGTGCAGCCGCGCGCAGCGCGCGCCCTGTTCGCATTCGCCCCGCCGGCAGCGCTCGCGCAATGCGCGGAACGAGGAGCATGATGCCGGCGACCGCGACGACCGAGAGCTGAAAGGAGACATCGAAGACTGAGAGCGGCAGGATGATGAGGATGACGCAGACCGCCGCGGCGAGTGTCGTCGGCAGGTCCTGGCGACGGCCGATCAAAACGCCGAGGAGAAAGACCGATATCATGATCGCGGCACGCACGGCGGAGATCGGAAAGGCCGCGAGCGCCACGAACCCCCAGATGGCCGGAAGCGTGACCGCTGCCGCCAGGCGCTGCAGCGGAACGCGGAGAAAGAGGCGCGGAAAAAGGCCGAAGAAGACCCTCGCGAGCAGAAAGACGAGGAGCGCGACATATCCGACGTGCAGACCGGAGATCGCCAGGAGGTGGGCCAACCCCGCGCGGGCGTATCGATCGCGCTGCTCGGCCGTAATATCATCGCGCGCGCCGATGGCGAGTGCGAGGAGCACGCCGCGACGCGCCGGATCGGCGACCTGCGCGAGCGAATCACGCACACGCCGCCGCAATCCTCCGACGATGCGCCCGAAGCCCGCGCCCTCCTGCACCAGCTCGGGTTTCCCGACGACACGCCCCGTCGCGCCGATGCCGTGTACCGCGAGATAGCGCGCATAGGAGAAGGCCCCCGGGTTGCGATAATCGCGCGGCCGCGTGAAACGCGCGCGAAACTGTATATGGTCGCCGGGGAGAAGGACGTCGCCGCCGTGGAGGATCGACAGACGCACCGCGCCGAAGGCCGGCTCGAACCGATCGCCCTTCCCTTCCGAACAGGAATCGAGCTGAACATCGACGCGCGTCCCCCAGCTTTTGATCTGCGGGAATCGTATCACGCGCGCACGGCAGGCGAGCGCTGCCTTCGTATCGAGCGAAACGCTCACGCGTTGTGCTCGCTCCATCGCGCGATCGGCCGATGCCGCGCCGACGATGAAGGCGATTGCGATGAGCAGCGCCATGATGAAATGAAGACGTCGGCGCAGGAGAAATGAAATGAAGAGAAAGAGCATGGCCGCGATGAGGGCGACCACAATCGAAGCGAAGGGAGAGGTGAAGGCAAAGAGAGCGCGGCTTGCACTACCCGTTGTGAGCGCACAGGCGAGGAGGAGCATCGGCCGGAAGACACTCGAGGGCATCTTCGATCTCGTCGAAAATCTTTCGCGCCTGATCGTGGATGGCATCACTTCGAGTGCTAGACTGCTGGCGCGAGAGAATCAAGTGAAGCTTGTCGCGAAACCCCATTAAATAGAGACGCACCTGTTCGGTAGGATGAACACGAAAACGCATGAGCACCGCGCGCACGTTCACGTTGTTGATCCAGAAGTTCTCGCCCGCGCACTCAATGTGCACCCCGCCGGTCATGCCGTCGTAGATGTTTCCGAGGCGATGCACGATCGTATCCTGCAGCGACATGACGCGGGCGTTAAACTTGGCCTGCCCCTTTCCGCCCTGCTTGGACCAGACGAACGTGCGGTATTCGGAGAGCCCCTGGGAGACGCCGGAGAGCAGGCGCACATCGTTGCCCCCCTCGCAGACGAGTTCGGCCACATCAACGCCGTTGAGGCAGATGCGGCGTTCCTCCTCGAAGGTCCAGCGTTCATCCTTCGTGGGATTGAAGGTGAGCTGACGATCGAGCGGCAGATCGGTGCGCCGAGCGCGGCCCTTGCCAAAAAGGCTGCCCTTGGACACCGTCCGTGAAATTTTTCGCAGAAAGGTCATGTCGCCCCCGAATGCCGAGGCACTCTACGGAGAGTCTGTCGGGAAAAGACGATTTTACTGATTGTTGTCATTCCCGCGGAAGCGGGAATCTCGGTTTTTTAAGTACTTCGAGATTCCCGCTTCCGCGGGAATGACAACAAAATCCCATCTCCCGATAGTCTCTATTCATTATCGGCAAGGAGACGACCCAAAGTTGCGTCATAATCGGCAGAAAATGGTTTCGTGCGGGTTTCGCGCGTGAGCATCTGGCCCATGTGCATCAGGGCCTCGCGTTGAGGGGGGGTGAGCTCCATGTTACTGATATTATGGCCCTTAAAGAAGATCTCCCCGCGCCGGCGGTCGAAATGAATCGATGCCACCTCGTTTTCGAGGATAAACGTATAGGTCACGCGATCGGCAAAGACGGCCATCATGCTGTCGAAGGGCGCGCGCTCGACACGCTGCGACTTGCGCTCGCCACGGTGCATGCGGCCCCAGAGCTCGAGGGGGGAATGCCCCTTCTGGCGCCTGTTGCCGTCGACGATCTCCATATGCTCGCTCAATTCGCTCTTTGATTTCATGGCGATCTCCTTCAGTTTGGAATCACGCCTCTTCAAATATGCAGCAATCATGCCATATGAAGACATGAGCAAATGGCCTTTAACAACTCAATTTATAAGGATTTTCGTTATGAGAAAGCGGCGCTGATGCTCTCAAACTGAAAAAATTCTCATTGTGGAATGCAAGGCGTCAAAAAATGGTCAAATCCATAAGGAAAACGTGTATGGAGAGAATAATGAAACGCATCTTTCTCGATCATCGGACGATCGCGGAACTTGGTTCCATTTGGGCGGGGGCCACCGACGAGGGAATCTGTGCGATCGCGCTCTCGGGCGGCCGGCGAGAACTCCTGCGCATCCTGCCGCGGGGGGCCGTCGAAAACCGGCCCAATGCCTGGCTGCGTGCGCTCTTTGTGAAGCTCGAGCGCTATGCCCGAGGGGACGCGGAAGCATTCGACCTCCCCCTTTTGTTCCTCTCCGGGACCCCCTTTCAGCGCGAGGTCTGGCGGGCCATCCGCACGATCCCGTGGGGACACACGAAAAGCTATGCGTGGCTGGCACGTGCGGTGAAACGGCCGCGCGCCTATCGGGCGGTGGCACAAGCCTGCGGCGCCAATCCCGTGCCGATCATCGTCCCCTGCCATCGCGTGATCGCCTCCGATGGAGGCATCGGCGGATTTTCGGGAGGCATCGCGCGAAAACGCCGGTTGTTGGCCTTGGAAACCATTGAGATTTCCCACACAACTTTTCTTGCGCAGCGCCGATAACAACAGTGAAAGGATGAGGAACTCATGGCGGAAACGAACATCATCGAATCGCTGCATACCTGGGCCATGCGCGTCTGGAACGAATCGCACGATGTTCGCACTCTCGTCGCCCAGGAGAAAGACGCAGCCGGACTCAACCCGTATGCTCCGGGATACCGTCCAACCTCCATATCCGATCAGACTTCTGTTTGGCAGGACATTCAGATGCAGCATGCCTGGATGGGCAGCATCGGGGCGACATTCACCTCCGGAATCGTGCGCCTCTTCACCGAACCCCTCATCGCCTTCCACAAAGAGGCTCCCTTTCATAAGTGTTTCCTCCTCCAGCCGACGGTCGTCCACATGCAGGCCTGTGAGCGCGGCTATCTCCAGATCGAGGCAGAACGCGAAAAACAACGCGCGATGATCAAGCGTTTGACAGAGGAATAGCACCCTCATTTTCCGCGCAACTTTTACCCCCCTCCGCCGATAAGAAGAGTACCGGGTTAGGACATGACGACTATCGTTCCTCACATCATCGCCCCACCGGCATATGCCGGCATGACGGGCATTCCCCCCTTCGACATGACGCTCGAAGCGGATCCGTTCGAACAAATCGAAGCCCTCATCGATCTGCCGCAAGCGGAAGCGGAGGTAGCTCAAGCGCTGCTGCATGAACGCGACTTCGCCTTCCCGCACATCGAAAAGCCCGCGCACTTTCGCCCGACCACCAGCACGGGGGGACAATGGCTCAAACACCATATGCTCGGCTGGATGGAGACGCGTACCCTGCATCAAGCCGACGGGGTCATGTGGCCCGCACAGACTGGTCCGCTCTCACTGGCGGCGCACCGCGCCATCGAGCGCAGACGAGCGCGCGGTCTCGACGGCCCGGCAGCGATCCTGGAGCTGGGCGCAGGGCAACGCCTGGTCGCCGCAGGACTCAAAGCGGTCTATGACGACGACATCGAAATACATGAATCGAGCCCCGCCTACGGTGAGCTCGAGGGCGTCATGGACGTCGTACATCCACCGCTGCCCGCGAGCAAAGCCGTTCTCCCATCGTCGACGTTTGAGTTGGCCTACTCGATCTTCGCCAGTTTCTATGATCGCGATCAGCTGGGCGTGATGCAAAACGTCGTCGACAGCCTGCGCATCGGCGGTGAGTTTTTCCTGATGTGGAAGGTTGGAGCCGGGAGCTTTCTGCGCTCGCTCCACGCCGATCGGTATCGCCAACACCTGTTGCGCGCCGGCCTGGAGCTGGACGTCACGGGCATTTCGCGCGTCAGCCCGGAGACGTGCGCGCGGGAACGGTACTATATCGTTTCCGGCCGCAAACGGGAACGGGAGATCGACGTCCGATCGCTCTTCACCCGGAGGGGAATCGCACCATATCGCCCAACCCACAAGCTCGTGCGCATCGGTTCGGACGGCCCCTTCTTTCCCGCTGAATGGATTGGAAACGATCATCTCGAACGGATCGTCGATCGGCTGATCGATGTGGGTGCAGCGACGTTGAATGTAGAGGGTTCAACAATGCGCGCCCGGATGCTTCCCTATCTCATTCCGCAAGGTCAGCGGGCCGAGCCGGAATCGGCCGCACACCATCTGGTGCATTCGCCCTGGGCGGGAACGTTTCCGAAATTCACGAATGGGTCCGCGCTTGCGCACATCGTTCTGCAGCGTCTGCTGCCGATCGTCACGTACCTGCAGAAAGGCGGGCAGGAGCGTTACCAACGGGACCAGCGAAATGAACAAATCGAACGGTTCGTACTGGCGAATCCGCGCTTCTGAAACATCCCCCTACCCCAGAAGCAGTCCTGCAATCGTGGCCGTGAGACAGGAGACGATCGCACCGCCGAGCATGGTGCGAAGGCCGAGTTGCGCGAGGTCGGCGCGGCGGTCGGGGGCGAGCGCGGAGATGCCGCCGATCTGGATGCCGATGGAGGCGAAGTTGGCAAAACCGCAGAGCATATAGGTCGCCATGATCTGCGCCTTCGGCGAGAGGACGTTCGAACGGATCATCTCGGAGAGCTTGGCGTAGGCCACGAACTCGTTGACGGTGATCTTGAGGCCCAAGAGCCCCGCGACGTTGAAGATATCCGCACGCGGGACACCCATGACAAACGCGAGCGGCGAGAAGAGCGTGCCGAAGAGGACCTTGAGGCTCCCGGGAAAATAGCCCGCATGCCCCCCCTCGCTCATGAGCGCGCCCCAGCCGTGGCTGCCTGCGAAGAGACGCGCATCGATCCAGGCCAGGACCGTGCCATCGAGCCAGCGGTCGAAGATCCCCAAGAGCTTGTCGGCCAGGGCGATGAGCGTGATGAAGGCGATGAGCATCGCCGCCACGTTGAGCGCCAGGTGCAGGCCGTCGGTCACCCCCTTGGACGCCGCATCGAGGAGGTTGCGACCCGCATCGACCTTCGGCAGGTGGAGATCGCCGCCCGTCTCGGAGCGCTCCGTCTCGGGATAGATGATCTTGGCGACCATAAGGGACGCCGGTGCCGCCATGGATGAGGCGATGATGATGTGCTGGGCGGGAATCCCCATGCCGATATACCCGGCCATGACGCTTCCCGCAATGGTCCCGAAGCCGCCCACCATGATGGCGTTGAGCTCCGACATCGTGCAGTGATTGAGAAAGGGACGGATGAGCAGCGGCGCCTCGGTCTGCCCGAGAAAGATGTTGGCCGAACAACTCAGCGATTCCGCACCCGAGGTCTTCATCAACCGACTCATCACCCAGGCGAAGAGCTGCACGACGCGCTGCATGACGCCCATGTAATACAGTACGGCCATGAAGGCGGAGAAGAAGATGATGATGGGCAGCACCCGAAAGGCAAACTGAAAGCCAAACATCCCCATCGCATTGGGATCGGCGAGTTTCCCGAAGAGAAACTGCGTGCCCTGGTCGGCGAGAAAGAGAAAGGCCGTCACCTTCTGCGCCAGCCACTGCATCCCCTCGTTGCCCGGCTGCCACTTCAGCAGCAAGACACCGATGCCGAACTGCAGCCCAATGCCAACCCCGACCGTACGCAGGTTGATGTTGCGCTTGTTGTTGGACATGAGAAAAGCGAGTGCCAAAAGCGCCACGATGCCAATGATGCCGATGAAACGATCCATGTGTTCTCCGTAACAGATGTTCGATGGTCCGATCGTTCGATGGTAAAAACCGACGAACCGACGGACAAGGTTTTACAATCCCATCGACGGAATCCAGCCCTTTTCTCGGCCGCGTGCGCGATCCATGAGGGCGAGCACCTCGAAGGCGGTGAGCCCCGTCTCGATGCAGCGACGCTCAGCCGCATCCTTGGTCTTCGTGTCGATGAATTTATTCTTGTGGCGATTGGCATAGATCGCACAGACCGCACCCGCGCGCGCGTTGGAAAGCGTGGCGAGTGTGAAGAGGCAGGAGCTCTCCATCTCCATATTGGAGACGTTCATCCGGTCGAGCTGATCGGGAATATCGGAGACGCGCGGCGGAAACCCCGGAACCGTGCGTCCCTGCGCCCCATAGAATCCCGGTGCCGTCGCGGTGATCCCCTGATGATACCGAAACCCCTTGGCCCGCGCCGCTTCGAGCAGGGCCAGCACCACCTCATGATGTGCCACGGCCGGAAACCCCTCGACGACAAACTGCGTGGAGGTGTTCTCGAGACGCACCGCACCGGTGGAGACGACCAGATCGCCCAACTCGATCCCCTTCTTGAGCGCCCCGGAAGAGCCGATACGAATGAAGGTGGGGTCCTTCACGATCTGCGAGAGTTCCACGACCGCGATCTCGGTGTTGTCGGGCCCCATCCCCGTGGCCATGACGGTCATGGGCAGTCCGTTATAGACGCCGGTGATCATCACGTACTCGCGGCTGGTGATCGGCGCTTTTGTTTTCGTGAAATACGAGGCGACGCGGTGCGCGCGTTTGGGATCGCCGCAGAGCAGGATGTTGGGCGCGACCTCTCCCGGCGCACACCCGATGTGATATTGGCGTCCGCTCGCATCGGCCACGATCTCGGCGGAGTGAAAGGTCGTTTTCTTCGGCATGGCAACCCCCTCTGTCGATAGAGCTATCGCGCAACTGTACAGAGTTCAAGAAAATTGCCAGTCAGGCGAGTCAGGCGAGTCAGGCGAACGATTTTGATTAGGGCGTGTCCTCATAAGATCATAACTCTTTGAAACGAAGAATTATTTGTTTTTGTCATCCCCGCGAAAGCGGGGATCTCGATTTATCGTTATAATAAGCGAGATTCCCGCTTTCGCGGGAATGACACCTTACCAAATGAGGACACGCCCTAATGTTGTCAACCTGACTGGCTTGACTGGCTTGACTGGCTTGACTGGCCTGTCTCGCCTGACTGGCCCTACCGCACTCCGCGAAACGTCATCCGGTGGATCGGCGTGGGGCCATGCGTGCGGATCTCGGCCAGGTGGGCCGCCGTGCCATACCCCTTGTGCGCGGAGAACCGAAAGGCGGGATAGTCGCGCTCGAATGCCACCATCATGCGATCGCGCGTCACCTTGGCGATGATCGAAGCGGCGGCGATGCTCACGGAGCGTGAATCGCCCTGGATGAGTGCGGTTTGGGCAATAGGCGCATCGATACCGTGGGGTCCATCGATGAGGAGATGATCGGGTTGAACGGGGAGGTCATCGACGGCGAGGCGCATCGCCTTGAGCGCTGCTTCGAGGATATTGATGCGATCGATTTCGACCGAATCGACCAGGCCCGTCGACCAGGCCACCGCATGCACGCAGATCTGCGTGAAGAGCTCTTCGCGTTTACGGGGGCTGAGTTTCTTGGAATCGTTGATGCCGTCGATGGGAATGGGATCGGGAAGGATGACGGCCGCCGCTACGACCGGACCGGCCAAACAACCGCGCCCCGCTTCGTCGAGCCCTGCAACATGCTGGGCGCCGTCGACACGGAGCGCGCGTTCAAACAAAAAGGGACCATCACTCGGCAGGAGTGGCAACGTCGGCTGACGCATCCTTTTTCGCCGGGGCTTCGTCTCTCCCATCAGCCTCTCCCTTACTGGCCAATCCCTTCCACTGGCGACCCTTGATGCGAGCGGCCTTACCGGTGAGGTCGCGCAGATAGTAGAGACGCGAACGACGCACCTTGCCCCGGCTGACCACCTCGATGCGATCGACCTCGGGCGAATGCATCGGGAAGACGCGCTCGACGCCGACGCCGAAGGAACGCTTGAGCACCGTAAAGGTCGCGCGCACGCCACCACGCTTGCGACGAATGCAAACGCCTTCGAAGATCTGAATGCGCTCTTTCTCGCCTTCGCGGATTTTGCAATGAACGCGCACGGTGTCTCCCGAGCGAAACTCGGGCAATCCCTTGCGCAGCTGTTCGTTCTCAATGGTATCGATGATGGTCATAATACATACACTCCTTGCAGACAGGGCCAAAACAGCGAAAAGCCGGGGGTCTTTATCGGCTTTCCCTCATATTGTCAATCACTTCCCTCGCTGGCGCCCTTTGGGGGCGACCCGGCAGATATCTCCGCCAAGAGCATCCGGTCGTCGTCAGAAAGTTCAATCTTATCAAAGAGATCCGGGCGTCGTTCCCGGGTGCGGAGCAGGGCCTGTCCTCGACGCCAGCGCTCGATCTCGGCATGGTGTCCGCCGGTGAGCACCGTCGGCACCCCTTCCCCGCGAAAGATCTCGGGGCGCGTATACTGCGGATACTCCAGAAGTCCCGTCTCAAACGACTCGTGCGCGATGCTCTCCTCATTTCCCAGCACACCGGGCAGCAGGCGTACCACCGCATCGATGACGACGATGGCAGCGATCTCACCGCCGGAGAGGACGTAGTCGCCCACGGAGATCTCGCGATCGGCGACAAACCCTCGCGCGCGTTCATCGATCCCTTCGTACCTTCCGCAGGTCAGGATGAGCTGATCACATTCGGCCAGATCGCGCGCGATCGGCTGCGAAAAGGATTCTCCCTGCGGTGTGAGCAGGATGCGCACGCACCGACCCTGACGCGGGACGGCCTCGACCGCCTCGGTGATGGGACCCGGCCGCATCACCATGCCCGCACCACCGCCGTAGGGGGTGTCGTCGACCGAGCGGTGTTTGTCGTGGGTCTGGTCGCGAATGTCGTGACAATGAAAGGAGACACACCCCTTCTGGCGCGCACGCTTGATGATCGTCTCAGAAAGCGGCGAATCAAAAAAACTCGGAAAGATGGTGACGATGTCGATTCTCATAACGTTCTATCGCAGCGCAAGAGCTCCGGCGCCTCCCGGGGAAAGGTCCATTAGGGTTCTTCAATCATTCCCGGCAGGGGGTTGATGATGACTTCACCTGCGTTCAGGTCGATGCGGTCAATAACATCGGCGATGGCGGGGACGAGGACTTCCGAACCCTTCTTCGCTCCCTCGGGGCGCACTTCATAGACGTCGTTTTCGCCCGCGGTAAAGATGCGCACGATCTCGCCCAACCGTCGCCCCTCGCGCGTGACGACCGCGAGTCCCAGGATCTGATAGCTGTAGTACTCATTCTCGGCAAGGGCGGGCAACTCATCGGCACTACGGAAGAGATGGCGGTTCTTCATCCCCTCAGCGGCCTCGCGATCGTCGATGCCCTCGAAGCGCACCACATGCAAACGGCCTTGCTTGCGCAAGGCCGCTATTCGATACGGTTCAGGTTCTGCGTTCAAATCGGTTGCGACAAAAATTTCATCGTTCACTTCGACCGGCGGCACGTCGTTATTCCAATAGACGATATTTTCACCGCGAAGCCCCAGGGCACGTCCAATGCGCCCACTCTCGATCCACTTCGTCTGCTGCTCCTTGGGTTCTTCCACGTTTACTACTCCACAATCTCGAGGACAGAACGCTTGCGCAATTTAGTGGAGGCTGCCGAGAGGATCGTGCGCAGCGCACGTGCGGTGCGCCCCTGTTTTCCGATCACCTTCCCCAGGTCGTCTTTGGCCACGCGCAACTCGATGACGTTGGTCACCTCGCCCTCTACCTCGACCACCTCGACCTCGTCAGGATTGTCCACCAACGCCTTCGCCATCACCTCGATCAGCTGCTGCATGGGTTCGCCTGCCATGGCTCCTCCTGGTGATGAAAAACTAGAGCGTCCGCAACAGCTTCGCAACGGTCTCGGTTGGACGCGCACCCTTGCCCAGCCAGTACTCGATGCGTTCCTTCTTGCCGGTGAAGCGCTGCTCTTTGTTGCGCGGATCGTAGGTCCCGAGGATCTCCAGAAAGCGCCCGTCGCGCGGCATGTGCATGTCAGCCGCCACCACATGGTAGAACGGTGCATGCGTCTTTCCGGACCGGGATAACCGAATTCTCACTGCCATATAGCCTCCACAGACGCCCCCCGTCTGCCGGGGGACATGATTGACGAGCGCAGCGTCCTATCAGGAAAATCCTTTTTGAGTCAAGCCTTTAAACAGTTTTCGCATGCCGCCGCCGCGCATCTTGCGCAGCATCTGCTCCATCGTACTGAATTCCTTCAGGAAACGATTGACGTCGGAGACCGCCACCCCGGCCCCGAAGGCGATCCGCTTCCGGCGGGAACCGTTTAAAATCTTGGGGTTGGAGCGTTCCTGGCGCGTCATGGACAGCACGATGGCCTCCTTGTGGGAGAGCATATGCCGCATCTGATCCGGATCGATGTCGCGCGCCATATCCCCCATGCCCGGCATCATGCCCAGCATGCGGTCGAGGGGGCCTAAGCGCCGCACCATCTTGAGCTGCTTGAGAAAGTCCTCCAGAGTGAAGGAGCCGCTGGCCATGGCTTTCCCCATCGCCTCGGCCTCACCGGCCTCGACCTTCGTCGCGACCTGCTCGACGAGGGTGACAACATCCCCCTTGCCCAGGATGCGCGAAGCCATGCGATCGGGATGAAAGGGTTCGAGATCGTCCAAGCCCTCGCCCGTGCCGACGAAGAGGATGGGCTTTCCCGTCACCGCACGCACGGAGAGCGCCGCACCGCCACGCGCATCGCCATCGCACTTGGTCAGCGCCACGCCCGTGATAGCCAGCGCCTCATCGAAGGCCTTCGCCGCACGGACCGCATCCTGACCGGTCATGGCATCGGCGACATAGAGGATGCGCTGCGGTTCAACCTTTTTCGAAATGGCCCGAACCTCATCCATCATCTCCGCATCGATATGCAAACGTCCCGCGGTATCGATGATGATCGTATCGTATCCATTCTTCGTCGCCTGCTTCACCCCCGCCTTGGCGACCTTGACGGCCTTGTCTCCGATGGTGGTGTCCCAACAATCGACCTCGGCCTGGCGGGCGAGCTGTTTGAGCTGATCGATGGCCGCGGGCCGATGGACGTCGGCCGGAACGAGGTAGGGACGGCGCCCCAGCTTCTTGCACTGCAGCGCAAAACGCGCAGCGGTCGTGGTCTTGCCGCTCCCCTGAAGGCCCACGATGAGCAGGATGAGCGGCGGTTTGGCCGCAAAATCGAAGGGCGTAACGGTGCCGCCCAGGACGCGCACCAGTTCGTCATGCACGATCTTGGTGAACTGCTGCGCGGGATGGATGGAATCGAGCACGTCCTGTCCGACCGCACGCGCGGCCACGCCGTCGACGAAATCCTTCACGACGGCGAAGTGGACATCGGCGCCCAACAGCGCCAAGCGAATCTCGCGCGCGGCGGCTTTGACATCGGCCTCCGACAGCTTCCCCTTTCCGGAGATCTTGTCGATGGCCTTGCGAAAGGTTTCTGTAAGCTGAATAAACATGCGGGCCTCGTAAAAGAGGCCCGCACCTTATGCGAAACGGAGGATGGCTGTCAATCAGCCACATCTCCGTATTGCTAAAACTTGATCTCGAATCCGAAGGTCCCGCGAACGCCGGTCTCTTCTTTTTTTGCCGGCATGATGAGGGTCTGCTGTCGAGACTGTTCGACCCCCACGCCTCCATAGAGACGCACCTGAGATGCTGAAGAACCCGAATTGAGCCAACCGTCGATGCTCAATCCTCCCTCCAGACCGCTCGTGCACGAGCCTGGCCCTTGCCCTGGAAGAAGACGATCGTCGCGCTGCTCGGCAAACAGCGCCGGAGAAACACTCCAACTCGGAGGCGGCGGTTTCAACACGAGAGGTTTTCCAAGCCCGACAACGCTCGCCCCGCCGGCGTTCTGCCACACGATGGGCAGTGCCAATTGCGATGCCTGGGGAAACGAATGCAACGCCACATCGCCTCTTCGAAGGGTCAACATCGCCCCGTTCAGGAATGGCTTCCAGTACCCGAATCCGAACCGCCAATACGCATGGTTGCTAATGGCCATTGTTTCCGGCCTCTGTGGAAGACAACAAGGAGTCGGAAAAAATTTTTCGCCGAAGGCATATCGCGAAACGGAGGGAGAGGAATCCGGAAACAGGCGGCTGTAGGCGTTGAGGGACAGACGGCGATGACAGTCGGTGCTGAGCTCAAAACCCAGCTTCAACCCCTGGGCCGGCACAAGGCAATATCGGCTCTTTGCATCGATGGTATCGGGAATACTTCGAGGGGGTGCCCCCGTCGAGGAGGGAAACTTCAAGGGAACATCAAAGGGCGTGCGCAACGAGACGGTGTTGAGACGAACTTCCTTTTCTCCACATCCTGATAGCATCTGAAAGCCCCCCTTCTGCAGCATGGCTGCGTGCATACGTGAGAAAGCTCTTCTTTTTCAGGACTGCCCCTTCTGTTCGTTTCGATATGCCTCCTGAACCCGGTGGGATGAACGCCTTTCTTCTTCTTTTTTGGTACGCCCAACGATGCAGCGCGTCAATGCTAAAACGCCAAAACTATAAGTACTCGAGCGATTTACTTTCTATTCCAGTATTTTACTTGTGGGGACATCGAGAGATCTCTCGATGCGTCACCGCGAGGGAAAGGGGGAAAGCCTTGCTTCAGGAGGAACTACCGATGCTCTTCACCGCATGCCGATGTCGACAGCGATGGCATCGGCGATGGCATCCGCAAGTTCGTCGATGCGATCCTGGTCGGGACCTTCGACCATGACGCGGGCGATATTTTCCGTTCCGGAATACCGCACCAGCAGGCGGCCTCGCGTCCCGAGCTGTTCCTCGGCACGCGCCATCTCGCGCACGACCGCCGTCATCTTCTCGACGGGTCGTTTCTCGCAGACGCGAACGTTTCGGATCACCTGCGGAAAGGGCGTGAAGACGCGACCGACCTCGGAGAGCGCTCGCCCCTGCTGGCACATGATGGAAAGCACGCGCAGTGCTGCCAGCGTCCCATCGCCCGATGTCGTGTGGTGCAGAAAGATGATATGCCCGCTGGTCTCTCCGCCCAGGTTGAGCTGCTCGCGCCGCATCAGTTCCATGACATAGCGATCACCGACATCGGTGCGAATCAGGCTGATGCCGCGCTCGGCGAGTGTGGTCTCCAACCCCATGTTGCTCATCTTGGTCCCCACCACCGCATTCTTGGCCAGCTGCTTCTTGGCGTGCAGGTGCGTGGCGCAGATGGCAAGGATGCCATCGCCGTCGATCACCTCGCCCTTCTCGTCGCACATGATCACGCGATCGGCATCGCCATCGAGCGCGATGCCCACGTCGGCGCCACATTCGACCACACGCCGAGCCATACGCTCGGGATGGAGGGCTCCACAGCCATCGTTGATATTGAGTCCGTTGGGCGCATCCCCCATCGTCACCACCTGCGCCCCCAATTCGGTCAAGACCGTCGGCGCGGTGCGATATCCCGATCCGTGCGCGCAGTCGACGACGATGCGCATCCCTTCGAGCGACAGGTGTTGCGAAAAGGTCCCCTTGAGATATTGAATGTACCGCCCCCCCGCATCGTCGATGCGAAAGGCCTTCCCCACCGCCTCCGGCCCGGGACGCATGGCGTCCAGTTCGTTGCCGAAGACGAGCGCCTCCATCCGTCCCTCGATCTCGTCAGGAAATTTAAACCCCAGGTTGTCGAAGAATTTGATGCCGTTGTATTCGACGGGATTGTGCGAGGCGCTGACCATCACGCCGGCCTTGGCGCGCATACTGTGAGCGATAAAGGCGATGCCGGGGCTGGGCAGAGGCCCCACCAACATGGCATCCACGCCCATCGAACAGATGCCCGCCACGAGTGCCGACTCGATGACATAGCCGGAACGCCGGGTATCCTTTCCGACAACGATGCGATCGAGCCCATCCACATCGCGGGTGATCGCCGCCACGGCCTGTCCCAGACGAAGAGCGGTGACCGCCTCCATCGGATAGCGGTTGGCGATTCCACGCACGCCGTCGGTGCCAAATAACTTTCGATCGAGGGAAGCCATGCGCACCTCCTTGGCTTTGGGGGAAGGAAAAGAGACACATCTACGAAAGCTCGCGAGATTGCTGAAAAACCTGCGTTTTTGTCATCCCCGCGAACGCGGGGATCTCGATGTACTGCTACAATCGAGATTCCCGCTTACCCCTGCGGGAATGACAGCGCAAGATGACTGTGTCAGCAGTCTGACGCGTTTAGGAAACGGTGCCAATACTGCCGAACGATTCGAGTTTCTGCACGACGCGTTCGATCACCCACTTGGGCGTCGACGCTCCCGCCGTGACCCCGATGGTTTCGGCCGCCGCAAAATCATCCGGCGCAATCTCTTCGTCGCTCTCGACGTGAAAGGTGGGCGTGCCGATTCCACGCGAAATCTCGGCCAGGCGATTGGTGTTCGAACTGTTGCGCCCCCCCACCACGACCATGGCATCCACCGTACCCGCCAGCTCGCGTACCTCTTCCTGTCGTTTCTCGGTGGAGCTACAGATCGTGTTGAAGACCACGCACTGCTCATAGCGTTTGCGGATGAGCGCCACCAGCTCCTCGAACTTCTGACGCTGCTGCGTGCTCTGGGAGACCACGCAGACCTGCGCGAGGTCCGCGGGGAGAGCAGCCACCTCCTCGGAGGTGTTGACGCACGCGCCATTTTTTTCTGCAAATCCCAGAAGCGCCTTCACCTCGGGGTGTTCGCGGTTGCCGATAATGATGATGAAGTAGCCCAGGCGAAGGTGCTTGCGCACGCGGCCCTGGATGATCCCCACGTCGGGACAGGTAGCGTCGCAGAGTTTTGCGCCGCTGGCCTCCAGACGCTTGCGGTCTGATGGCGGCACGCCGTGCGTGCGAATGGCGACCGTCCCCTCGATCCGATTCGGGATCTCATCCAAGACAGCGATCCCCTGCTGCTCGAGCATGTGCACCGCCTGCGGATTATGGATGAGCGGCCCATAGGTGTAGACCGGCGCATCGGCCGGACTCTGGCGCGCTACCTCGAGCACCTTGTCGAAGGCGCGTTGAACACCCCAACAGAAACCAGCCGATGTGGCCACGATGATGCGACGCGTTTGTGTCATGAGGCGTCCTCCTCCTTCGGCTCGGACCCTGCTTCTGTTTTCGGCTCCGACGCTGATGTCGCGCGTGCGACGTTGTCGAGGATGCCGTTGACGAACGAGCCGCTCTCGATCGTGCCGAAGCGCTTGGCGATCTCCACCGCCTCATTGATCGTCACCTTTGCTGGAATGTCGTCGCAATGAACCAACTCGTAGACCGCCAGTCGGAGGATGTTGCGATCGACCGCGGCCATGCGGGAGAGTTTCCAGTTGGTGGAAAAACGCATAATCATCTCATCGAGGGCCGCGCCGTTCTGGTTCACCCCGACCGCCAATGCTTCGGCAAAACGATGGACCTCTTCGGTCACATCGTTCGCCTCCCAATAGCGAGCCACCACCTGTTCGATCGGATCGCCGGCGAGCTCGATCTGGTAGAGCATTTGGAGGGCGCACTCACGCGCCTGTCGTCTGCGGCTGCTCATGGGTATTACGACACTTTCTTGAGGACGTTGGCCATTTCGATGGCAGCGAGCGTCGCCTCGGTGCCCTTGTTCCCCTGTTTGGATCCAGCGCGCTCAATCGCCTGCTCCAGATCGTCGGCCGTGATCACGCCGAAGGTAACCGGAACGCCGGTCTCGAGCGATGCGCTGGCGACCCCGCGCGCCATCTGTGTAGCCACGTGTTCGTAGTGCGGGGTGGCCCCACGAATGACCGCGCCCAAGCAGACGACCGCATCGTAGGTACCGCTCGCTGCAAGGCGCTTGGCCGCAAGGGCAATCTCGAATGCACCCGGCACCTTGACCACGACCGTGCCTTCAGCATCGCCGCCACTGCGGCCAATCGTGTCGAGCGCCCCTTCCAGGAGACGGCCGGTGATAAAATCGTTGAAGCGGCTCGCCACGATCGCAAGACGAAGCCCCTTCGCCGTCAGCGTTCCCTCGATAAATTTCGGCATACTCACCTCTCCTTTACACTTTTTCCAACAGGTGTCCCATCTTGAGGCGCTTGGTGCGCAAGTAGAATTCGTTGTGACGGCCCGGATCGATTTCGATGGGCACGCGCTCGACCATCTCGAGGCCATACCCGGACAGACCCACGACCTTACACGGGTTGTTCGTGAGGAGGCGAATGCGCTTCAATCCGAGCTCCACGAGGATTTGCGCGCCAATGCCATAGTCGCGCAGGTCCGGCTTGAATCCCAGCTTCACGTTCGCTTCGACGGTGTCGAGTCCTTCGTCCTGCAGGGCATAGGCCCGGATCTTGTTGTGCAGACCGATGCCGCGTCCCTCCTGCCGAATGTAGAGGAGCACGCCGCGGCCAGCCTGCTCGATCATGTCGAGCGCGCGCTGCAATTGCAGGCCACAGTCACACCGCTTCGACCCGAAGACATCGCCCGTGAGGCACTCGGAGTGCACGCGCACCAGGATCGGCTCGCCATCGGTGACGTCCCCCTTGACCAGCGCCACGTGCGAATGTGGATCGACCTGCGTGTGGAAGGTCAAGACGCGAAAATCATCGCCCTGCTCGAGGGGAAGCGCGGCCTCGGAGCCACACTCCACCAAGCGCTCATGCTGCATGCGATAGCGAACGATATCGGCGATGCTGACGATGTGCAGGTTATGCTCGCGCGCAAACTGTTTCAGCTCCGGCATGCGCGACATGCTCCCATCCTCATTCATGATCTCGCAGATGACGCCGGAGGGATCAACGCCCGCCAGCCGCGCCAGGTCGACGGAACCCTCGGTCTGACCCGTGCGCACGAGCACGCCGCCGGACTTCGCCCGCAGCGGAAAGATGTGCCCCGGGCGCGCCAGATCCTGCGCGGTGACCTTCGGATCGATCGCCTTCTGGATGGTGAGCGCGCGATCGGCCGCCGAGATGCCGGTGGTGATCCCCTCTTTTGCATCGATCGAAACGGTAAAGCCCGTATGAAAGGCCGAGGTATTGTCGTGGACCATCAGCGGAAGGTCGAGCGCATCGGCGCGCTCTTCGGTCAGCGTCAGACAGATGAGCCCACGCCCGAAACGCGCCATGAAGTTGACCATCTCCGGCGTGATATGGCAGGCCGCGCAGGCGAGATCGCCCTCGTTCTCGCGGTCTTCATCATCGACGAGAATGACCATGCGTCCCGCACGGATCTCTTCGATCGCGCGTTCCACGGAGGCGGTCGCCTGACAAGAGCTGTCGTTCATTTCAGTCATAGGCATACTCGTGACTCGTTAAAATCCGTGTTTTTTCAAAAACTCCTTCGTGATTTTCGAATCCTTCTCATACTGGGCGCTGTCTAAAAACGTAAGCTTTTCAACATATTTCCCGATGATGTCAACCTCCAAGTTCACCCGCGTCCCCCGCTTCATCGCATGAAACGTGGATTTGAGCTGGGTGTGCGGGATGACCATGACGGAAAACCGATCCTTTTCACAGTGATTGACCGTCAGGCTCACCCCATCGATGGCGACCGAACCCTTTTCGACAATATAGCGGGAAAGGTTGCGTGGAAATTCGATCGTAAAGGCAGTTGAATCGGAATGTTTTTTAATATCAACTACTTGCCCAATGGCGTCGACATGCCCCTGGACGATATGCCCGCCCAATCGGCTGCCGACCATGAGCGCCCGCTCGAGGTTGACCGGATCGTTCACCTTCAGATCGGAAAAACTCGTCGTCATGAGCGTCTCGACCGAGGCATCCGCCCAGAAGCTCTTGCCCAAACGCGAGGTGACGGTGAGGCAGATACCGTTGACCGAGATCGAGTCGCCCACGTTGGTCTGCTCGAGGTCGAAATCGCATCCGATCTCGATCTCAGCACCATCCCCCTTCTTTTTGATCGCGCGGACAACCCCCACGCCTTCGATGATACCGGTAAACATAGAACCTCGTGATTCATCATTCGTTATTCGTGGTTCGTCATCAACGCAGTCTTCCTTCGACGACGATATTATCACCGAAGGTCTTCATCGTCACGTCGGACAGTGACGGCACCTTTTGCATCGTCGCATGCGAGATTCCCGGCAGAAAATCCAGACCCTTTCCGCCGATCAGCTTCGGGGCCATGCATGCAACCAGACGTCCGACCAGTTTGCTCCGAAAAAATCCGGCGAAGATCTCGCCTCCGCCCTCGACGAGCACCGATGAAATCCCCTCTCGACCGAGACGCCGCATGAGGTCCGAGAGCATCACGCGCCCATCGGCTGTGGCCCGGCAGATGAGCACGGCATGCCCTTGCCGTTCGATCCAGCGCCGCCGCGAAATCGACGCAGCCATCGTCGTGGCAACGATCACCTGTCCACGCGCGCGCTTCCAGATACGTGCCTTCCGGGAAAGATCGAGGGCTTCATCGACGATGATCGCACGCGGCTCATGCCCGATCCATCCCTTGAGCCGAACGGTCAACCGCGGGTCATCGGCCCGAACGGTTCCCCCGCCCACGAGAACCGCATCGACCTGTCCGCGCAGGCGATGCACATACTGACGGCATTCGGCATTCGTAATCCAACGGGAATCGCCCGATGCCGCAGCAATCTTTCCATCGAGCGAGAGCGCCGCCTTGACGGTGACGAAGGGTTTGCCCGTAACGATGAACGCGTTATAGGCCTCGTTGATCGAGCGGCAATTCTGTTCGAGCACACCGACGGTAACCGCGATACCAGCACGACGAAGTCGACGGATACCTCGGCCGTTCACCATCGGATTCGGGTCCCGCGTGCCGATGATGACGCGCCGAACGCCGGCGGCGATAATCGCGTCGACGCACGGTGGCGTACGCCCTTTATGGGCACAGGGCTCGAGCGTCACATAGAGATCGGCCGCGCGCGCTCGACCGCCCGTCTGGTGAAGCGCCACGATCTCCGCATGCGGTCCTCCCGCTTTGCGGTGGTACCCCTCGCCGACGATGCGATCATTCTTGACGATGAGCGCACCGACCATCGGGTTGGGCGACGTCAATCCCTGGCCCTCGAGCGCCAACGCGATCGCCCACCGCATGTAGGATTCCTGCTTTTTCATAACCTGGAATAGCGAATAGCGGATAGCGTGGAGCGTTCACGAGCGTTTAGCGTGGAGCGTTTAGCGGATAGAAAAGCAGATCGTTGATGTTCTCTACGCTAAACGCTCCACGCTCTACGCTATTATCCGCTGTCTTTTTTGAGTAAGTCCGAGAGCTCCGACATGAATTCGTTGATATCCTTGAAGGAGCGGTAGACCGAGGCGAAACGCACATAGGCCACTTCATCGAGCCCGTGGAGTTCCGCCATGACGCGTTCACCGATGGCGGCGCTGGCGATCTCGGCCTCGCTGAGTTCCTGCGCCCAGCGCTCGATCCGGTCGACGACCTCCTCGATCGTGGCCGTGGAGACGGGCCTCTTCTCGCATGCCTTGCGAATGCCGCCGACGATCTTCATGCGGTCGAAGGTCTCGCGCCGCCCATCCTTTTTGACCACCGCCGGCAACGGTTCCTCGACGCGTTCGTACGTCGTGAAACGCTTCGCGCACCCCTCGCACTCGCGACGACGGCGAATGATCGCGCCATCCTTGGAGACGCGCGAATCGATCACCTTGCTCTCAACCTGTGGGCAGAAGGGACATTTCATAGTTCGATGATTCGATGGTTCGACGGTTCGACGGTTCGTGGCCCTTGGATTATGATTGGACTATCGAACTATCGAACTGACGGACTATCGAACGCCTTATCTGTACAACGGAAAGCCTTCACAGAGTTTTTTGATCTCGGCTTTGATGGCGATCTGCTTCTGTTCGTTTTCGATGTCGCCGAGCACATCGGCGATCCAGTTGCCGACGATGGCCATCTCGTTTGCCGTCATGCCACGGGTGGTGAGCGCCGGCGTCCCGAGGCGAATGCCGGTGGTGACAAAGGGCGAGCGCGTCTCGCGCGGAATGGTGTTCTTGTTGACCGTAATGCCGGCGACCCCGAGGGCGGCCTCGGCCTGCTTGCCGGTGAGCCCCGTCTCGGTCAGGTCGACGAGGAAGAGATGCGTGTCGGTGCCACCGGTGACGATGCGCAGCTTCCGATCGGCCAGCGCCGCGGCCAGCGCCCGCGCGTTCGTGATGACCTGCTGGCAGTACGCCTTGTACTCGGGCTGCAAGTCCTCGAGGAAGGCAACCGCCTTGGCCGCGATGACGTGCATGAGCGGACCGCCCTGCAGGCCGGGAAAGATCGCCTTGTCGATCGCCTTGGCATACTGCTCCTCGCACATGATCATCCCGCCGCGCGGCCCACGCAACGTCTTGTGCGTGGTGGTCGTGACGAACTGGCAGTGCGGAACGGGAGAGGTGTGCAGACCCGTGGCGACCAGACCCGCCGGATGCGCGATGTCCGCCATGACAAGCGCTCCCACCTCGTCGGCGATCTCGCGGAATTTCTTGAAGTCGATGTCGCGGGCGTAGGCCGACGCACCGCAGACGATGAGCTTCGGCTTGTGTTCGCACGCGAGACGACGCACCTCATCGAAATCGATCAGCTCCGTCTCGACATCGACGCCGTAATGCACGACGTTGAAATAGGAACCCGAGATGGAGACGGGGGAACCATGCGTGAGATGCCCGCCCTGCGAGAGGTTCATCCCCATGATCGTGTCGCCGGGCTTGATGGCGGCGAAGTAGACACCCAGGTTTGCGGAACTGCCGGAATGCGGCTGGACGTTGGCGTGATCGCAGCCGAAGAGTTTTTTCGCCCGCTCGCGCGCGAGGTCCTCGGCCACATCGACGAATTCGCAGCCGCCGTAGTAGCGCTTTCCCGGATACCCCTCGGCATACTTGTTCGTCATCACGCTCCCCATCGCGTTCATGACGCGGCGGGAGACGAAGTTCTCCGAAGCGATGAGCTCGAGCCCCTCCTCCTGGCGCTCGATCTCGTCTCGAAGAGAAGCGGCAATTTCAGGATCGAATGTCTTGAGTTCTTCCAAAATCATATAACCTCCGGTTTTGAGGATGCTGACAAACCCAGCCGTTGTCATCCCCGCGAAAGCGGGGATCTCGATGTGTCCTGATGATCGAGATTCCCGCTTTCGCGGGAATGACAGCGCGAAAAGACTTTGTCAGCAATCTGATAACCTCCGGTTTTGCAGTTTATGCTTCACGAGTCACGGCTTGTCGATTTTTGCCACGCGCTCCTCATGCCGACCGCCTTCGAAGGGGGTGACCAGAAACAGGTCGATGAGGCGGAGCATTTCCGTTTCTTCCATCGCGCGCGCGCCGAAGCAGGCGACGTTGGCGTTGTTGTGGCGCCGACTCATCTCAGCGTCGAAGGCATCGTGCATCACCACGGCGCGCACGCCCGGCGTGCGATTGGCCACCATACACATGCCGATGCCACTGCCACAGATGAAGATGCCGCGATCACACTCGCCCGCGGCGATCGCGCGCGCCGCAGGATGCGCAAAGTCCGGATAATCGAACCGATCTCCAGCAGGCGCACCAAAATCGCGCACCTCATGCCCAGCCGATTGCAGATAGTGAGTCAGGAATGTCTTGAGAGAAAAGCCGGCGTGATCGGAAGCGAGCGCGATGCGCATGATCGATCCTTACGCGGAGGTCCGGCGCGCCACGAGGTCGACGGCGTCCTGGACGTTCTTGAGGTGGTCAGCATCCTCTTCGGTTATTTCGAGATCGAACTCCTCCTCCAATGCCAGAACCAGCTCGATGCGATCGAGGGTATCCGCGCCGAGCTCACCGGAAAAAGAGGAGTCGAGCGCGACCTCATCGACGGAAACGCCCAACTGCTCGCCGATGATTTCACGCACGCGGTTTTCTTTTTCGTCAGCAATCACCGTTGGTTCTCCACCTACGCTGAGACCTGCTTGATCACTTCACGACCCTTATAGAACCCGCACTGGATACAGACCCGGTGCGGCATCTTCGGCCGCTTGCACTGCGGACAGGTGGAGAGGCTCGGTGTGGCGAGCTTCGAATTGGCGGCGCGTCGCTGATCACGACGCCCCTTGGAATGTCTTCTCTTGGGAACGGCCACGGTGAACTCCTTTCAAAAGGCGCTCTGTCCTAGCGGAAAAAGGCCTTCGATGTCAATCTCTTCTGCGTTTTTTATCGGAGGATGGCCCACCGGCCGGCGCTTCGATCTGCACGCCCTTGAGCGCCTCCCACCGGGGATCGACCGTTTCCTCCCGGCAGGTGCAGCCCCCCACCTTGTTGAGGTCGGCCCCGCAGCGCTGACACAGACCTTTGCAGTCCTGGCGACAGAGGTATTTCATGGGCTTTGCCAACAGCATCTGCTCCTGGAGGATCTCGTCCAGATCGAAGCGATCCCCTTCATAAAAGGTAAATTCCAGGTCCTCGCGTACGAGCTCGACCTCCAGCCCGGATTCACGGTCGCGCTGGCGCATATTCTCATAGAGCGGAGCCAAAACGGCGTGGATCGGCATGGTGCACGACTCCGAAAAGCCCTCCAGGCAACGATCACAGGTGTGATGCAGGCCCATCTCGACGGTTCCCCCGATATTGATGTTCTCCTCATACCGGTCGATGTGGAGGGCCAGACGGGCGGAATCCCCTTTTTCATAGGATTCGCCGAAGACCTCACGCACGATGTCGACAAACCAGGCATCGGCCTGGCTGGCGCTGATATCGAGCCCCTCTTCGGGGATGTCGTAGATGAGGATTTCCATAAAAGGCCGCCAGTCAGGCTAGTCAGGCTAGTCAGGCTAGTCAGGCTAGTCAGGCTAGTCAGGCTAGTCAGGCTAGTCAGGCTAGTCAGGCTAGTCAGGCTAGTCAGGCTAGTCAGGCTAGTCAGGCTAGTCAGGCTAGTCAGGCTACGATTCTCGTTGGCTGTCAACCTGACTGGCTTGACTGGCCTGACTGGCTTTTCTCGCCTGACTGGCGGATGTTGTTCTTCTCGTCGACGAAGACCTTGCGGACGCGGTGATCGACGAGTTCCGCTTCGTCATAATCGGCATAGCTCCCGATGATGACGACATCACCTGCTCGGATCAGGTGCGCCGCGGCGCCGTTCATCGCTACCGTGCCCGAACCGCGCGGCCCCTCGATGGCATAGGTCATCAACCGCTGACCGTTGGTAACATCCCAGACATAAACCGCTTCATATTCAACGAGATCGGCCGCATCCATGAGGTTTCGGTCGATGGTGATCGACCCCTCATAGTTGAGATCGGCATCGGTCACGACCGCCCGATGAATCTTTGATTTCAGTATCTTGCGTCGCATGGGCGCGGGAACCTATACCGAAGGGTTCCCGACTGTCAAGCAATTGCGTTGAGTGTTTTTCTTCAAGTAGATTCTCATGGTGCGACGATAACCTCCTGTCATGCAGCAAGACATCTGGATAAGCCCTTGATCCTAAAGCGCTCCAATGATAGGGATTCAGAATTATGAAAAATTTATCACATACGGAAGCCCAGCAGGAACCGATCGTCGTCTTCGGATATGGGGCACAGGGGCGAGCCCATGCGCTGAACCTCCGCGACAGCGGTCACAACGTGAAGATCTTTCTGCGCGCCCAGAGCGATCGGATGAACGCCGCACGCGAGTCCGGCTTGCCCGTTCTGACCGATCCGGTCGAGGCGGTGAATGAGGCCCGTATCGCCGCCATCATGATCCCGGATGGAGACCAGCCCCAATTCTACACCCAGTATCTCGAACCACATCTGCCTGAGGGAGCAGCGCTCGTCTTCGCCCACGGCTTCGCGCTGCACTACCGCCAGATCCTCCCCCGCCCGGACCTCGACACGATCCTCGTGGCGCCCCTCGCCCAGGGAGAGACGGTGCGCAGCGACTACCTCAAGGGCGGCGGCGTGCCCATTATCGTCGCCATCGAACAGGATGCCACAGGCCTGGCGCACACGCGCGGACACGCCTATGCCAAGGGGATCAGCAAGGTGGGCCCCTTCATCGACACCTCGATCGCCGAGGAGGTCGAGACCGACCTCTTTGCCGAGCAGGCCGTCCTCTGCGGCGGTCTGCCGGAACTGATCCGGGCCTCGTTCGAGACGCTCGTGGAACGCGGCTACAACCCGGACATCGCCTATTTCAGCTGTCTGCGGGAGGTGCGCGCCATCGTTCGCCTGCTCGATGGAATGGGCATCGTCGGCATGCGCGACCACATCAGCGATACCGCCCGGTTCGGCGCCATCACGCGCGGCCCGCGCGTCATCGATGGGCACACGCGCGACAATCTCGCGGCCATCCTCGACGACATCCGTTCCGGCGCGTTCACCAAAGAGCTCATCCTCGAGCGCCACAAGGGGCATCCGACGACGAACGAGGCCCTCTCGCGTGAGCAAGACCACGCCATCGAACGCATCCATCGGAAGTTTAACCCGCCCGATCGAGAGTCGTAATAGAAATCGCGGAAAAATGATATCCGGCTCACTCCTCTCGCTTACGTCTCCTCGCCTCAAACGCCGGCTCGTCGACTGCTCTTCTTCGCGCCGCGGAATCAGAGGCTACCGATGGCGGCGCTCGAAGAAGCCGCTCGAGGAGCGAGCCGGATATCATTTTTCACGTGTTTTCATACAACAACCTCGATACACTTTCGGTATTCTCTTCACGAATGGAGAAAAAATGGAACGCCAACCGGCTGTGGCAGGGCAATTTTATCCCGGGACCGAACGCGAGCTGCGCCGTGAGGTCGAGCGGTTCTTGAACGTCGATGTCACCCCGCGCCGGGCGATCGCCGCGGTAGCGCCGCATGCCGGCTATGTCTATTCGGGCGCGGTGGCGGGCAAGGTCTTTGCCAACGTCATCGTGCCGAAGCGCTGCATCGTTCTGGGCCCCAATCACACGGGGATGGGACGCCGCGCCGCCATCATGACGAGTGGCAACTGGTCGATTCCGACCGGATCGATTCCGGTCGATGAAGCGCTCGCGCAGAAACTCCTGGCGCGCTGCAACGTCCTCATCGATGATCCCTCGGCGCATCTGGCCGAGCACTCGCTCGAGGTGGAACTCCCCTTCCTGCTCGCCCGCCAGCCCGAGCTCTCAATCGTGCCGATCGCGCTCGCACACAAGAGCGCGGATGCCTGCCACGCCATCGGCAAAGCGATCGCCGAAGTCATTCGGGAGAAGAAAGACGATATCCTCATCGTCGCCTCGACCGATATGAACCACTATGAAGACCAGGCCAGCACGATGGACAAGGATCGTCTTGCCATCGAGCGCGTGCAAGCGCTCGACGCCGACGGGCTGCTGCACGTCTGCGGCCAGCACCAGATCTCGATGTGCGGCGCCGTGGCCACCGCCATTGCGATCATCGCGGCCAAGGAGCTGGGCGCAACGAAGGCCGAACTGATCGAGCACACCACCTCGGGCGATGTCTCGGGCGACTACAATGCGGTGGTCGGATATGCAGGGTTTGTGATCGCCTGAACCACGCCCCCGACAATTCTATCTTTTTTCCCCTTCGCTTTTTTTCGACACAACTTTTCTCGAAAACCGACGACACTACAATGACATGAAGACCTCCATCGCCAAACATGCGCTACTCCTCAAACAGCGCCTGGAGCAGCTCGACTTCGAGCGGGAACACTTTCGCGACGAAACCTTCTCGGTCGTGCGCGCCTCGGTCGACTTCTTTTCATCGGCGGGCGATTCGCTCGATCTGTTTGAAGACCATCTGGCGCAGGCGCAATCACTCTGGAAACGCGCACGGGCCTCTATCGATTCAGGAAAGAACGATCTGGCGCAACAGGCGCTGGCGCACGCCGACCGGGAAGCGCGTTTTGCCAACCGCGCCTGGCGCCAGTATCTCGGGCGAAATGAATCGGCAGGCATGACCGGAAAGCGAGTCTGCAGTACCATCGCCACCACCGCGGGAACGAGCCTGGCCGGAATCGGCCTTCCACTCCTGTTCGGAATGGGGGCTGGCATGGCCATCGGTTTCGGCGGTTCGATGGCCCTACACGCGGCCCCGATCGCATGGATGGAGACAAAGCCACAGCCCCATGCTCCCCACAGGGGAAAAACCACTCCAAGCTCCCGTCCTGATCAAACCAACACCGACTCCTCCCCCTCTGCCCTGAATCATCAACAGGAAGCGACACTCGCCGGAAAGGACACCGGGGATGCCGCCGACGTCTTCGACGGGCCCATCGGCGCACGCCAGCAGGAATCCACCCGGATCGACAGCAGCGATCTCACACACCTGCGCGCCCAGGCCGCCCAAGAGCCACCCACACGTGAAGCGATCATTGCGAAAACCCAGCAACAGCTCGGGGCATGGAAGCGCGACGGCAGCGATGCCATGCCGACCATCGGCGATCTCTCGATCGATCAGGAGATGCGCGCACGCCTTGATGGAAACGAAGAGACCATCGACGGCCTCTACGAAATACTCCAGACGCGCTGGTCGGAGCTGATCGAAGGCTATCGCGCAATCCTCGCGAAGGAGGGCCTTGCGGGCCACGCCGCGATCCGGCGGGTCATGGACCTGCTCTATACCGACTATCTCATGCTCTATGAACGGGACGACGCGCGCCTGACCGACTATCTCCTCTATCTGGGCGGAAACTGCGAGGCGCGACTCAAACTCGTTCTCGCCACGCTCTCCGCCTGCGGGATCGAACTCCCGGAGGGGCAGACGTTCGGCGTCCAGGTCTTCGCCGCAAACATCAAGCGCAGTGGCCATGTGCAGCCGGTCCTCTACGACCGGCAGACGAATGAAGTCTGGGACCTGATGAGCGGGAAGGTCACGAATGAAGTGCGCGCGCCGATCTACGACCCGCATGCCCTGCCCTATGCCATCCTCAAGGGATACGATCGTTCGGAACGACTTGCCGGTCGCGACCGCGTGGATCTCGTCGTCTCCGACGACGACCTGCTCATCGCCATGCCGACGCAGGTCGAGGGAAAGAGCATCGCGCAGATCGGCAGCGCCGTGAACGTGAGCACCAACTCCTCGCTCATCTTCCCCAAGGGAATCAACACCTATTCCGACGACGACGTCCCCGAACAGGCCTACTCCGCCTCACCCTATAGCGAATCTCCATCGCATGCGACAGCATCGGGGGAGATGGCAGACGCACCCTCGAAAACCGCGGCCTTCCCTTCGGGAGGAAGTCGTGACGGCGAACAAGCATCCGAAGGAAGCCGCAACACCAACAAGAGCAAATTCGCGCCACGACCGCGATGGGAGACGATGACCAACGATGCATTCATGAAGATCAAGTCAAAGCATGACGGAGGCTATATCCACAGATGGGATCCGGATTTCCGATTCGTGCGTGGAAACGGAAGACATCGCATTCTCTTTCGCATCCCCGAGCAGAAAGAGCACTTCGATCGTTTGGAGACGGACGCACAGCGCAGCGCCTTCATCCTGCAGCTCTTGCACAAGAGCATAACGGCCAAGCTCCAACAGAATCGGATGAAAGGGGCTTTTGCCCTTCTGGACAATCCGGGCGCCGATCCCAGCGTCTTCACCGATAGAATCGAAGGAATCGACGTGTACATGACCCAGTCCGATCGCTTCGTCAGCGCTTCCCATGGGGCCGAAAAACACGCGGATACCGCCGTTGAACTCTTCCTCCAAACGAAGATACTCGATCAGTTTGAGGAGATGTCGCATTCAAAGCGCAAAAAAGCGATCGCCGAGTACGTGCGCAGCGAGCTCACGCGCACCCATCCGCTCTATCGCCTGTTGTCGGAGAAGCGAGAGCAGCTCGCCAAACGCATCGAAGCGCATCCGGAGGAGTTCATCGCCTTCATCGATCGCCTCACCAGCAAGGGGCGATCGCATTTTTTCCGCTTTCTGTCCGACGGGACGACAAACAGGGGCATGCGATCAGCACGCAAGACCAACCGCTCGATCACGGCCATCGCCAACGCCATCGTCGATCCGACGCGCATCGGCGTCAGCGACCAGGTCGGACGCAAACAGCATCTGATCTACCTGAATTTTTCCGAAGCGACCAAACCGATCCTCGGACCGACCACACCGCAAAGGGCGACCAAAGAGAGCCCCGGCCAGCGCGGTCGCGCCAACCCGCGGCGGGAACGCATCCCGACCAGCGTGGTCAAACCGCGCACGATGATCTCCTCGGAGGGAATGATCCACCAGCTGCTCTGGCTGGCCAACAAAGACGACCACAAGGCCGTCGGCAAACGCTGGAACCCCCTGCTCAGCCGAACGCTGCTCCAGATCATCAAGCAACCGTCGGGGAAACCCTATCGAAAGCTGATAAATGGAGCGATCGAAGCACTGGCCGAGGCCGCCCCGGAATCGGCGCGCCACAAAGAGATTCGTCTTCCGCGGCGCGAATCCAGGGCCTTGCGAAGGCCGACGAAAATCCGCGTCTCGAATGACATCGCCCAACTGATCGACACGAGCAAGGCCGTAAACCGCGCCGAGCGAAAGCAGGAGATCCAACGCCGGCGGATGCAGCGGGAAGAGAAACAGAAAGAAGCCCGCCCCACCAGACGGTAGACAAAACCCGACACACATGAGAGATTGGGGATCATCACAACCCCAAGGAGTCTCTCATGCGCTCGACACACCTTCTTATCATTATAATGGGCCTTGCCCTCATCGCTGCAAGCGCCGCGGCACAGCCGGCACCCATTCCGGGACAGCAGCCGAACCCCGATCCGATGATGACCAACTTAACCGGCGTGGGCGTGAGCCTCCAGGTCGCCCCCAAAGAGACCAGCAAACTCCAGTTCCTGCCGATCAACGAACAGGCGCCGATGGCGGAGTATACGCAGGTGGTCGGCCAGGATCTCACGCTCGAACCCAAGCGAACCGTCAAGGTGCACATCTCGAGCTCGTCGGGCAGGCCCGTGCACATCGACCAAGCCACGCTCGATGTCGGCGGGCAGACGCTCACACCGGTGCGCGCCACAGCCGACGGTCGTGACGTGACGAAGAAACTCACCAGTCGCGATGACGACATCGTCGGCGCCAAAGAGTACTGGATCGAATACGTCCCCGCCTCCGAGGCACAGGGAGCGCGGCTCCAACTCGTTGCCGCAACAAAACAGGAATCCCGCGCCGTTTCGCTTCCGGAAAACGGTACCGCACAACCGCGGGTCATCCAGGCGAAGAAATTCTATGACTACAAGCTCGGCTCCCGTAAAGGAACGCTCCTGCTCGACGGGCAGATCACCCCCGAGGAGCAGTTGGGCAAACCAAGTCTGAAGACGGAGATCAAGACGGCGATCAGCAAGAAACCGTTGCCGATTTTAGCCTGGGTGATGGACGATGGGCAGTACCTCTCGGTCGCCATCGACGTGGCTGCGGATAACACCGTCTCGGATGCGGATGATGAGACCATCCTCTACGTACGCGGTGAAGGGGGACTGGCCTCCTTCCGGGCGGGAGATGCCCCGGATGAATATGGCCGGCGTGGCGCGACCTATACGGGAGCGGCCAATTTCGAACACCGCGTCTATGAGTTCCGCATCCCGATGGACAAGCTCCCAACGCCGGTAAAGGGAAAGTTGGGCCTGTCCGCTGCGCTGACGATTTAAGAAGGATCTGCGGCTATCGCTGTCATTCCCGTGAAGGCGGGAATCTCGACGTTCTTAAATAATCGAGATTCCCGCCTTCGCGGGAATGACATCCATATGAAAAATGTGAATTCAAAAACCGTTCGTCTTCTGTGGATGCTCTTTCCCTTGGGACTGGTTGCGATCGCCCTGCTGCTCTATGGACAGACGCTCTCGAGCGACTTTCTGAACTGGGATGACAACCAGTACATCACGCAGTCGACGATTGTCCAACAGCTGTCGATGCAGACGTTGGGCCGAACGCTCACCTCCATCCACTTCAGCGACTACCTTCCGCTCAACACCTTTTTACTCGCGCTCTGGCACAAGCTCTGGGGACTCTGGGCGCCCGGCTATCGCATCGTGAACCTGGCGCTCCACGTGCTCAACGCGACCCTCGTCTTCGGAATCCTCGCAGCACTGCTTCGCCGTCGGTGGTTGGCCGCCATCGGGGCGATCCTCTTTCTCGTCCATCCCGTTCAGGTCGAGACCGTCGCCTGGATCTCCGAGCACAAAGCGCTCCTCTCCGCCGCGCTCCTCTTGGGAGCCATGCGCGTCCTGGTGCGCGGTGGACCGCGCTGGGCCCTGCTGCTCCTGGGTTTCCTGGCCATGTGCGCCAAGGCCGTGGCGGTCGTGATCCCCGCGATCATCTTCGCCTTCGACCTGATCGTCCGCCGTCGAACATGGCGCCAATCCTTTTTCAACGCCCTGCCGCTGGCACTGCTGGCCGCAGCGATGACCGCCTTCAACCTCTTTGCGCAATCGCTGCAAAAGACGATCGCCGAATGGAACGAGGGGGCGCTCGTCCAGCTCTGGCGCGTCACCTCGCTCCCGGGACGCTATATCGCCACGCTCATCTGGCCGGTCGATCTCTCCCCGCTCTATCGCATCACCTTCCCCCTCTGGCCGACGGCCGCGTACGTAGCGATCACCGCCGCCCTGCTCGTTGTGGGAATCAGCGCAATCCGTCGCCAAAAGCTCGTCTCGTTTGGCATCGCCTGGTTCTTCATCCTCTGGCTTCCGGTCGCCAACCTCGTGCCGATGGTGATCTGGTTTGCCGACCGTTATCTCTACCTCCCCCTCGTCGGAATCCTGCTCGCACTCCTGGCTCCGCTGCGACGGATCCAGGATCGGCGCGCGATCGCGTGCATCCTCATCGTCGCTCTCGCCATCGCGACAGCGCTGTCCATCGCCACCCACCGACAGGCACGCCACTGGAGATCGAACCTCGAACTCTGGTCGTATGCAGCACCGCTGGCCCCGATCATGCCAACGGCGTCGCTCTACGCCAACGCCCTTCTCGAAGCCGATCGTTATGACGAAGCGATCCACTGGATCGACAAGGCGATCGAGCGCGATCCCAACATGTTGCTCAACCACATCATTCGCGGCGAGATCCTCTACCGCGACAAAAAACCCATCGCGGCCGCCGAGAGTTTCTCTCGGGCCGTCGAGCTGAGTCCCGAAGACAGCAAACTCTGGTATTTCCTCGGAAAGTCATGGTACCTGGCCGGGATCATCGATCGCGCCATCCCCGCGCTGCAAGCGAGCCTCGATCTGAATCCGGACCAAGAACATATCGACCTCCTCCTGGGAACCTCGCTCGCCGATATCGGTCGCATCGATGAAGGCAGGGCCCATCTCAAACGCGCCCTGAGATATGAGGCCGATCGAAAACACGCGGAAACCGTCCTGGCGACCATCGCGGAACAGACCAGCCCAAAACCCGAAGAGCCGGAAGTTCCCCTTGACCCGCAGCCAGCGTTTCCATAGGTATGCCGCTATGAAAACTCCACGCGTCCGTTTTGCCCCCTCTCCGACGGGAAACCTCCATATCGGTGGCGCCCGCACAGCGCTCTTCAACTGGCTCTTCGCCCGAAATGCCGGCGGCACCTTTTTGCTGCGCATCGAGGACACCGATCAGGAGCGTTCGACCAAGGCGTTCGAGCAGTCGATCCTCGAAGGCATGCGCTGGCTGGGCATGGACTGGGATGGAGAGCTCACCTACCAATCCGAGCGAACCGGGCTCTATAAGGAATATGTCCAAAAACTCCTCGACGAGGGCCGAGCCTATCGCTGCAGCTGCACGCCGGAAGAACTGGAGGCCAAGCGCGCACAGGCGATGGCCGAGGGCCGGAAACCCAAGTACGACGGCACCTGCCGCAATGGCCCTGTTCATCCGGATCGGCCCACCGCCATTCGGTTTCGCTGTCCGACGGAAGGGTCGACCACGTTTCACGACATCTGCCGCGGCACGATCACGTTTGAAAACGCCGAACTCGACGACCTGATCATCGCGCGCTCGGATGGAACCCCAACGTACAACCTGACCGTCGTCGTCGACGACGTCACCATGGAGATCACGCACGTCATCCGCGGCGACGATCACATCAACAATACACCACGGCAGGTTTTGCTCTACCAAGCGCTGGACTTTCCGGTCCCCGAATTCGCTCACCTCCCGATGATCCATGGACCGGACAAGAAAAAACTCTCCAAACGCCATGGCGCCGTCTCGGTGACCGAATACCAGAAGATGGGATTTCTGTCGGAAGCGATGGTGAACTACCTGTCTCGGCTCGGGTGGTCCTGTGGCGATCAGGAGATCTTCACGCGCGAGGAACTCACCAAGAAATTCGACCTCGCCTCGGTGGGGAGCGCCCCCTCGATCTTCGACGTGGAAAAGCTGAGCTGGGTCAACAGCCAGCACCTCGCGAAAATCTCCGACGAGGATCTCGTGGGATTGGTAAAACCATTTCTGAATGAGATCGACCTCGACGCAAACGACACCGCCTATGCCGCACGCGCCATCGCCTCCGAACGCGAACGGGGACGAACCCTCAAGGAGCTCGCTGACATCTCCGCCTTCTATTTTCGGGAACAGATCGAAATCGACCCCAATGCCGCAAAGAAGTGGCTCAAGGAGAGCCATCGCGAAATGCTGGCCGAGCTGCGTCAGCGCCTGAGCCAACTGACCTCGTTTGAAGAGGAGCCCCTCAAAGAGCTCTTCGAAACGATGATGCAGGAGCGCGACTGTAAGATGCTAAAACTCGCACAGCCGGTGCGCGTGGCTATGACCGGCACGACGGTGAGCCCCGGAATCTACGAGGTACTCGCCATCCTGGGGAAGGAACGCTCCCTCGCACGCATCGATGCAGCGCTGCGTTTCTCTTCATAGAGCGTCGGGCTGCCACCGCAGGATCAATCCAAAATACCGCCCCTCCGTTCGAGGAAAGGGCACCATCAGCATCGTCCCGAGAAAAAATCTCTTCTCGGGGTCAGTGAGTTTAAACCCCACCTCCCATTGCGGCGTAACCGACCACCCCTGATCGCACATCCCCTTCGGATGATTCCAGATCACACTTCCGTTCGGCAGGGTAATGGGGCCCTCGCGATCACAGGGATTCTCGTCAACCGATCGACCCGCATAGGCCTTGCTGCACAAATCCTGCGGCGCCCAGCGATCGTCCTCGCGTTCGCGCAATGAAACAGGAAGGCCAAGATAGGAATGCAGGCCCATCGTCCATCCGTCATATTTCAGATTCAGGTCGAAGAGCGATCCGAGCAACACCGTCTCGCGTTCGACGCCGTTGGGAGTTGCCGTATCATACGAACCGACCAAACCGGGCGACCAGACGACATCCACCGCCGTTCCGGGGAACAGCCGTCCCAACCCCTGTCCTAGCAGTTCGTTGAGGGGGTCGTTGTAATAGTGCATGCTGAAACGATGACTGCTCTCAGGGCGCGTACGATCCTTGGCGTTTTGCAGTGAAAACTGCAGCACATTCCCCCCCCCGGTGTGCCAGGAGTATTCGCCCGCCACGAGCTGTGCATAGGCCTGTTGGGCCGACCAGGGCGTCAGCGCCTCGGCAGCCATACGACGACGCGAAGGCGCCAGCTTGTGCGGCGATCGGGAGCGAACCAAGGCCTCTCGAAAGAGTTCCCGAAGTCGCCCATGGGAAAAATCCGGAGCCTCCGCCAAGAGATCGAAAAATATCTGATAGAGCGGATCAACTCCCTTGAGAAAAAAATCGAGCGGGATCCAAGGAAGAGCGAGGGCATTTCCCAAACGCCCGCGCAGGTATCGAACGAAGTTTGCCTGAAAGCGAAGACGATCAAACTCTGGCTCACCCTCCAGCTCATTCGCAACCAGGGCACTCATCGCATACCAGAGACGCGATGAAAACGAATGCGCAGATGACGCGGACAGGGTATCTTCACGCAGATACCAGGTCATTCCGGAAATCTTGATCCCCATTTTGGCAGAGAAAGAAGCCTCCATCGTGTGCGGCAAGCGGTCGAACTCCTCGCGCGAAACCACGTGAAACGAGCGACCGGAAACAAAGGCCTCAAGAAACGGATCGGGAAATACTTTGAGTGTCTGTCGAATCAATCGGATCTGCTCGGGGCTTGCTGCTTCGTCGATAATGATCCCGAAGGATCGGATGCGATGCGACCGCCCGAATGGCTTCACAGAAAACGCCTCATCTCGGCACAGCACTCCCCGTGAAGACCGCCCACAGAGATCCATGTGCAGAATATCGGTCATTGATCGCTCCCGCCCCCATATCGGCAGAATCGGACGAAAAGTTGCGCCTTTTCTGGAAAACGCCCGAGACGGCCTCTTTCAGGGAGTTCAATCAATAGACCTTGAGGCAGGTGATGCGAGGACCGGAGGAGGTCCAGGAGAGGTCAAACCCAACTCGTGCGCCCGCCACAAGATAGCGCTCCGACCCCTTTGGACCGACGAGCCTGGCATCCGCAAGGGAAACGGAAACTTCGCCATCACCATCGCGCTCCACCCAGCCCAACCCGAGCTTTGGATAAAAACGCGTGATACAGCCCTTGGAGAAGAGATCGTCCACTTCGACCTGTGCACGACTGAGGCGATCGCTACCAGGCGGCGGCAGCCAATTCGGGGGACGTTCCTGAAGCATACGAAGTTTGACGGACATAGGGAGATGATTGTCATACTTTGAGCGCCAAGGCAAACAAAAGCAGCCGCTGCACATATGAAAAGACTCTGTGCAACGGCTGCCATCCGATTCATTTCACACCAATCATCGAACGTATTTATTGCCCCGAACGTCCTCTGTTCGCTTCGTCTTCTCGCGCCGTTCTTCGTTAATCTTTTCAGCATCCTCGAGCGGTGTCAGCGTCATATTTTCGCGACGCTGTTCCATATCACGCACGCGCGTCTGCGCGGGCGAAATCCCTTCAACGCGAATGACGGTCGGCTTGATGAAGACCATCATTTCCGTGTTCTCTTTGTTTCGCGAACGCGATCGGAAGAGATTTCCGAGGACGGGAATGCGCGAAAAAAACGGCACCCGCTGCTTGCCCAAGTTGTCAGTGAATCGTGAGAGCCCCCCGATGACGGTCGTCTCGCCGTCCTTGACGAGAACCGTCGTGGTCGCCACGTTATCGACGATGATCGGTATTCCCTGAACCGCGCGGGAAAAATCAGGCGTCGAGGTCGTCGTCTTGATCTGGAGCTTGATGAAATCGTCGACCGTGATCTGCGGCGTCACCGTCAGTTCGACGCCCGTCTCCTTTTCGACGATGCCCCCTGTCGACGTCCCCGTGCTTCCACTGGTTGTTCCGCCGGTCGTTCCGCCACTCCCAATATTGACATCCCCCGACCCTTGGATCAACAGGGTCGCACCGCTACGAATGTTGGCCGCCTGTCCGTTGGACGTGACGATCGACGGATCTGAGATCACATAGACATCGCCGCGCTGCTCCGCTGCCAAGATCTGCACATCGATATTTGCACCGCGCACAAGGCTGCCGATGAGCAATCCACTGGTCGGCGTTCCGCCGAAAAGATTGGTATTGAGGTTCTGTCCAGAATCCGACGTGCCCACCGCATTGACACCGCCAACGCGAAACTTCGATGTCGCACTGCCGCTGTTGACCCCCCACTGCAAACCCAGATCCCGCGAAAAGCTACGCGTCGCCTCCAGAAGCTTTGCCTCGATGAGAACCTGCGCATCCTTGATGTCGATGTCCTTGATAAAGCGCCTGACGTTGTCGATATTACCCGGATATTCCCGCACGACGATCGAGTTGGTGCGTTGATCGGAAATAACCGATCCGCGGGAAGTGAGCATGGTCTTGACCTTGCCCGCCATGTCGCTGGCGGTCGCGAAGCGCAAGCGGATCGTCTCCGCCTTCAAATCTTCACCCGTGTCCTTAAACTGTTCTTCCTTGCCGATCCGAATGACGCTCCCCTCGAGCGTATACTCCAGCTGATTCGCCTTGATGATGGAATTGAGGGAATCGCCGATAGTGATATCGCGAAAGTGAACGTTGACGACCCCTTCAACACCCTCTGGGATCATGATATTGATTTCGGCAATCCAGGAGAGAAATTGGAGCACCTCACGCAGCGATCCATTCCGAAAGCTGACGTCGTAATGCGTCCCCTTTGTAATACCAAGATAGTTGGTGGTCTCAAACTGGCTGGCGCTGCCGGTATCGACCGGTTTTTCCTGAGACTCCTGTGCCTCCAGTCCCAAGACCGATTGCGGAATGCCCTGTGCGCGCGCCAGCGGTGTTATCATCGCTGTCGCGATGAAAAACAACACCCCTGCGGCTATGATCACGAATACGGAGTGATGGATTCTCACGTCAAATTCCTCCCCCGAGGGCCAGCACGAAAACATCGTCGATACGCCTCAACCGCACACGATCCTTCTCGACTTTCTCCACGCGGTACCCCGCGATCATATCGCCCGGCCGCACGAGATACCCACTGATCAGGGCATAGGCGTCCTTTGTATCGCGAAAGACGATCCCCGACAGCTGAAGATCTTCGATCGAAAGGTCTTCCGCAGCTGAAACGCCGCTGGAAAACGGATCGACGTGTGATTGCACCTGATATTTCGACGTCTCCGACTCAAACTGCTTCATCGAAAGATCGGAGAGCGACTGCGCACCCGCCACTCCGCTCAAAAACATCGTGAGAAGAAAACACAGAAAAAACACCGTCATCGAACACCATCGACTTGACATGCCCCCTCCTCCCGTGACGCTCATCAGAGCAACATCAGTGCCTAGCGCCTGGCGATGTACAGATCCACATCGACCGTCGCTTCGATCATGCGCTCACCCGCTCCTGCCGTCTTGAGATCGACACTGCGAACGACCAGCGCGCGAGGTAACCGTTCGATCTCATCCAGATAGGATTGCACACCGGTAAATCGTCCCGAGAGTTGAATGCGCATCGGAACGACCGTATAATTCTTCTTCTTCGACGCGTCCTCAACATCGATCGCCCCAATGTTCACCCGCTGAGCTACCTTTCGACCGCCAAGAAGCGCGACGGTAGAATGAATCTCATCGGTCGCATCCAATACATCGCGCCCGAGAATCTGTTTGATCAATGGATCCATCTCGGCCGGTGGCTTCTGCTGCTCCTGTTGCCGCGCCTTGAGTTGCACTCCTGCAGCCTTGATGAGCTCTCGAATGGCCTTCGTCTGCATCTCGACGCCCTTGAGATCGGCCTGGAGCGCCCGAAGCTTCCCCCCCTGTGCCGACCAAAAATAGTTCGAAAAGAGAATCAGGATACCGAGAAGCGCCGCCACGAAGAAAATTTTCTCCCGTAGCGAAGGCTGCTGTTTCCACATTCCTTTCGGCACCTGCAGCTTCATTTTTTTTCACTCCGCACAACAAAATCGGTCATCACCGGATGCGTCGTCAAACGAAAAACCCAGATATCGTCGGTCCCACCCTTTCCGCGAACGGTATTATCCAGCTCCGTGTCGACAAACATGCCGCTGGATTCTAGCTGCATAAGAAAATTGGTAATACGCCGCTGCGACTTGGCTTTCCCTGTAATCTCGATGAGAAACCCCTCACTCGCATGCAGCATAATTTTCACGGAATCCAACCACACCTGCCCGGGAAGCTGTTGCGTCAATTCCCGCAAGACATGCGACCAGCTCGGACGATTCTCCAAAATGGCCTGCAGATCCGAGTGGCTCGTTCCCCCCAACCGCCTTCGATAGTACTGCGCTGCTTTTTCCAGGTGCTGATCCTTCTCTTCGTCCAGCTTTGCAATAACCTCACGCTCGGCGCGTATCTCACGAACGACGAGATGCTGTCGCCCTAATTGCGCCCCGTAGGCCAGCGCCAGCAACAAACACCAACCGATCAGGAGAAAGACCATATTCTTATAGTTCAGGCCATGCCGCTCCTGCTGGAGAAAATTGACCCGTCTGACTGTCGTCGTCGTCCCCTTCACATTCTGCTCCTCATGGTAGGGCCAATCCCACCGAGACCGCGTACAATGGAGCTTGATGGCGAGCTTCTTCTGTCATCCGCTCCGTCTCCACCAGCCGATCGAATGGGTTGAAAACCGAGGTCTCAACCCCTAATGATTTGTGCACATGGGCCACGAGGCCCGGATAATAGACACCAATCCCGCAGGTATGAATCGCATCCACTCGATCCACGTTGTACATGATGCAAAATGCATCGATCGAACGCTGCACCTCGATAACCAGATGGCTGAAAAAATGTCCGATGGTCATATCGATGCGATGGGAGAGCTGCTCCCCGCCCTGGTCTCGATCCTCCGCCTCAATCGAAGTCTCTCCGGGAACAGCGCTCATCCAATCAGAAAGTGCAGCGAGCACCTCGGGCTCGGTGAGGTTGAGATTGCGCTGAATGAGTTTAATGAGCGCCTCGTGCGAAAAGCCGCCGAGCGGGCGGGAAAAGAGCACGACATCATTTCGCATGACGAGAAAATGCGTCACATCGTTTCCAAACGCGATACAAACATGCACCCGCCCATCTTCCAAAATGCCATTGGCGTGCATCGCCGCCAAAAGTGCTGTCGCCACCGGTTCAAGCGAAACGAGTTTGAGCCCTAAAGCCCGTGTCAATTCAGCATACTCGCCGATGGTCTCGCTGGCCACACCGTAGGCCATCACCGAAATCTTATTCTCCTCTAAATCCTCATCGAGCGGTGTATAGCAGACGGTATACTGCTCGATGGGAACCTCGACATGTTCCCGAAAGTTCCAGCGGATGGCTTGCAACAGATCTCGCTCCGGCATTTTCGCGAATGCCATGCGCCGTACCCGCAGCGTCGGCGCGTCGAGGTTGACCGCAACGCGCGTGAGCCCAGAGCCGAGCTGCCGAACCGCTGCCTTGAACCGTTGACGATCCATCCCGCCCGCCTTGCGCAGATCGATGTCCAACTCTCCATATGTTTGTAGGCTCCAGCCCAGCTCCCCCGACCGCTGTATGCGAACAATGCGAACGGACGAACCGCACAACTCTACCCCAAGGCGCTCACGGTGTTGCACCAAGCGACCCCAAATCGCTCTCGGATCAAAATCCTTCACCTTCATTGACGCTCCAACTCCATGATGTGATTGCGCACCTGATCGATGACGCTGCTTTGAAAATCACCGCCCACTTCAAGGAAGCGACGATAATACTCAGCCGCCTTTTGCTTATTCCCCGATCGCTCGTAGAGCAAACCCAGATGAAAGTTCGCCTCTGGATATGCCGGTGTAATACCCACCGCCTTCTCGAACAACTCCTTGGCCTTGACCATATCCCCAGAATCCATTTCCAGAACGCCGAGATTGTTGAGCGCCTCGGGATAGTCGGGTTTGAGTTCGAGCGCCTTTTGATAGGCTTGTCTCGCCTTGACATTATCGCCCCGTTTGGCGGCGACATAGCCCAGGTTGTTCCAAACCTCCGGATCATCCGGAGCCACTCCGCTGGCCGCCGAAATCTGCGTCCAGGCCACCGCCATATCACCGGTCCGTGCCGCATCGAGCGCGCGCTTTTTGAGTTGGCCCACATCAGCCTTCGTATACTGAGGCGCTTGCGCAACGGGGAGTTGTGGCACCGGCGCTGTTGCCGTTCCTTTCGAAAAGAATGTGATGTAGACAAAAATACCGATCGCAACCGCAACGCCCGTTCCCAACAACACGGTACGCGTCGGCATCTTTCGTGAGGGCTTGATGACCGGCTCTTTGAACGACGTGAGCCCGGGGCCAAGCGGCGCCTTCGACGCCGGAGGCGCGCTCTCCTTTTTCTCCTCCACCTTCTTCAAGGCATCATGAATGAGCGACACAAATCCCCCCTATAAGACCAAATCCGAAGTTCAAAACCCTAAAACCGAGAACTATCGAACCAAGAACCAGTTCAGGATGAAAAGACCAACCGCTTGAGAACCCCCCATCGAGACGTCGGCGCCGACTGCCCTTTCCAATCGGCAATCGCTGCGCGAACGGCATCATGGTCGATCACATACTGTTCGCGCAAGTATGCCGCCATCAGGGCTCGATCGCAGAGCAGGTTGATAAGCCGAGGATATCCCTTCGTCTGTTTGAAGAGCGTTCGGTATGCCTTCGGATCGAAGAAGACCTTTCCCCCGCCGCCGGCGATGCAGATACGGTGGTTGATATAACGCATCATCTCCACCTGGGAGAGCGGACGCAGATGGTAGCGCGTCGTGATGCGCTGCTCGAGCTGCCGCAATTCATTCGTGCCGATTTTTTTGAGCAGTTCGGGCTGGCCGACGAGCAAGATCTGCAGCAACTTCTGCTTGTCCGTTTCAAGATTGGTGAGCATGCGCAACGCTTCGAGCGCCTCGATGGAGAGGTTCTGCGCCTCATCGATCACGAGGAGCGCGTTTCCCCCGGTCTTGGCCTGATGCAACAGAAAGCGATTGAGGGCATCGAGTTGTTTCTGCGGCGACGTAAAGCGACAGGCGATGCCGAAATCCTTCGTGATCATCTTGAGGAGTTCCGGAACGGACAGGAGCGGATTGACGAGCATCGCCGTGACGACGGAGTCGTCCAAGCGTGCGAGCAACGCCCGCGAGAGCGTCGTCTTGCCCGAGCCGACCTCACCCGTGAGCAAGCTGATCCCTAAGCGCTCGGTGATGCCATAGGTGATCGTCGCCAGCGCCTCCTCATGCTGCTTGCCCAGATAGAGGTAGGCGATATCCGGCGTGATGGAGAAGGGCCTTTCAGAAAGCCCGAAGAATTCCAGATACATAGCTCCCCCGCGTTTGGAGAAGTATACCGCGTCCCTCTTCGGATGGCAAAAGAAATGTTGAGCGAATTCAAGCGATTAGATTGATGCCCCTGAAGAAAGACCGAGGGCATCCAAGACTATCCCCCTGAATCAGGGGGTGAATGAAGGAACGGAAACGGTCGTGCCATCCAGCATCGTCATGACATGGCTGACCGTCGCCCCCGACATACTCCCGCTGAACACATAGCGATCGACGGTGATCGTGCTCCCGCCAGGAACCTCAACATTGTCGATGTCGACGTTCGTGCCGGAACCCGCCCACCCGCTATAGACGTTGCTTCCCCCGATGCGAATCTGCTGCAGATAACGAGTCCCCGGGGCTCCGCTCCAGGTGCTCTGAATCCGTTCGATCACGATCCCCAGCGCACAGGTGTTCTGGAACGTCTCCGCTCGAAGCCGCCGATTGCCGTTACTCCAGTAGGTGGAGCCGGTTCCCACCACGAGGCAGGAGGCCATGTTGGCGGCATAGAAATTCTTGGAGACCGTATGCTGCGTGCTGTCGCGCATGATGTAGGTAATGGCCGGATAATTATACCCGCGCATATCGGTATCGAACTCGAGGAAACGCTGGCGCTGGCTCGCACCTGCATCGATCAGGACCGGCCCCCAGAAACTGACCGAAGTGCCGCTGGATGCCCACCCCGACCACATCCAATCGTCCATACGGATTCCGGTAAGATGCCGCGAGGGAGAGGTGGGCGTCCACTCGACGATCATCCCCTCCACCCCGATCACCGTGGGCGCGGCACAGGAATTGGTCAGCTCCCCCTCGCGCATATCGACATATCCGCTGCCGCCGATATAAGAAGGAGAGAGGTCGACCGTGAGGCAAGCGGATTCGTTTCCGACGATAAACTGGAGGAATCTGGTCTTGACCGAACCATCACTCATCGTGAAGGTGATGGTGAAGTTCTTGTCCGGCAGTTCCGTATCGAAACGGATGTAGGTGAGATTCTGCGAGCTACAGGCGTTGATGGTGCGATCGGTGATGTCGATCGGCACGCCCGGGAGCGTCCCCGGCCAGTTGTTATAGACGTTGCTGTTGGCGATGCGAATGCGTGTCACGTGATCCGTACTCGTCGGCGTCCAGCTCACGGTCATCTCCGAAATCGTGATCTGGGCATTGCAGGTATTCTGCAATACCGTGCCGCGGATCTCGTCGGGCCACCACTGGTCGTGCTGATACGTTCCGGAGACATCGACGGTGAGGCAGTCGGCCATCGTGCCGCCCGGGGTTGGCCCCTGGATGGTGAAGCTTGGACTCGAACTCCCCTCCATGGCACTCACGTCCGTGGCGATGGTGATCACACCGGTGGGCGCATACCCCACGGTAAATTGCCCCGCGCCCAGATCACGCATGTCGCCGTCCGGGTCGAAGCCGTCGTCGATGCGCTTGAGGGCATACTCCAACCCGGCCGTACCCAGCTCCCAGGACTGCTCGCGGACCATGTCGTTGGTCTTGCTCACCGCGCCCGCAGCGACGAGTGTGGTGATGACGCCTCCCAGGATTCCCAGGACGGCGATGACGAGCAGCACGGCCACGATGCCCACGCCGCGCTCGCGTGCCGTCCGCCCCGCCGAAAGAGACTGTCTATGTCTGCGTAAACTGATCATAGTATCGGTTCCGGAGATAGATGCCGTTCTTGATCGTCACCGAATCAAATTTGGGATCGTTGGCATCGATCTGCACGGTGAGATCGATCCGATAGACCTGCGTCGGGTTACTCGTCGCCGCCCCACCGGTGGTAAAATACAGAAACTGGGTCGCCCCCCCAATGTTCGTCGCCAGGATATCGGCCCCGCGCATCAGATTTGAACCGCTCACCGAATAGGTCACCGGCCCCCCACCCCCTGCGGGCGTGAAGGTGATCGAAGTTGCACCGATGCTGCTGATATCGGTGGCCGGATCGGCGATCGTCTGCAACTCGTTCGTCATAAAGTTGGTGGCAAGCCGTGCCTGTTGCAACGCCTCTCGGCGCTCGACGACGAGCGCATAGGTATCCATGCCACTCATGAGGATATCGCCCGTCACCAGTGCCATGGCACTGATGATGATGATCGCGAGGATCGACTCGACGAGCGTAAAGGCTCGCCGTCCGATCGCGCTGTATCCGCTGCCTTTCATCCGCGCCCATCCTCCTTCGACGATATCACGGACAGGGGGGGAACCCCCCGCCGCCGCCGGTCACCGCGCTCGGCACCATGTCGGTTACCAGCGAGGTGATCGTCACGGTATCCCCCACGCCCGCCCCCCAAGAAACCGTCACCTCCACCTTCTTATATCCCGTATCGCTTCCCGCCGTGGAAAAATCGGCGGGATTGACATAGGTCACGACCACCTCGCGATCGAACGACCAAGTCCCGCTGCTCACCGACGTAGAGGACTCGGAGGAGACCGCCCCATATCCGGAGTCGGCCTTGGTCTGAATGATCCCCTCCATCTTCTCACGACCGAGCTTCGTCGCCAAAACGGTGAGATCCGCCTTGAGCGCCTCCTGCGTAACATTGCCATAGAGATAGCCAAAACCCAAGAAGGCGATCGACATGACGATGAGGATGAGCAACGCCTCGATCAGCGAAAAACCCTGTCTCCGTCGAAGTCGCATGGATACACCCCTTCATCCCACCGACTATGGGATCTGCACAAAACCCGTGTTGGGCGTCACTGTAATCTGCCGCTGAATAGAAGCCTCCTGCACGGTGATCGTCGCCAACGCCCCATTGCTCGGAATGCCGTTCGTGAAGGTGATCGTCGGTACGACGCCCACGAAGGCGACCGGTGAAATCGTCACCTCGAAATCACCGCCGGTGAGCGGATCACGGGCCGGCGTCCCCGGCGCGCCATCGAAGATGCGATAATCGGACGCCGAGATCGACTCGAAACCAAAGACGGCGTCCTGGGTCATGGAGAGATCCTGGGCAAGCTGAATATTTGAACGAATCACGTTGGCAACCGCATCGAGCGATCCGGCTGAATTATCTATTCGCGCCATCGCCGCCGTCATCAGCGCCGCGATGATCACCATGACGGCGATCAACTCGACCAGCGTAAATCCGGCCTTCCCCAACCGACTGTCCCTACGTTTCTGCACCATGGCCCCTTCATGATACCATCTTTCCTCCACACCGTCATAGCAAATACTACCTATAAAAACAATACTTTAGATTGATACCCCCGCCTGAATAACTTCGCTCGCATCGGTGAACGTCAGCGTTATGCTCACCGTCTTTCCCGTAACGGAGGAAGAGAATTCGATCGCATTGATCGTCGCTGCGCCGACGATGCGAACATCCTCCACGTCGACCGTCTCGCCGGAAGCGATGCCGAACGGATCGTCATAGACATTGATCCCATCGATCTGCACCCGACGAAGCCGCTCGCCCACATCCGAGACCCAGGAGAGCGTCATCGATTCAAGGCGAACCGCATTCAGACAGCTCTGGGTGATGAGAATGTTCTGCACCTCGTCGTTCCCAATCCCCCCTACCGACGCCCCCGAAACATCGATGGCAGCACAATCTCCTGCCAGGAGACTCGTGGTAATCGAATGCGTGCGACGGTTGGTGCCCTCCGCGCCGACCACGGTGATCCGATGCGCCCCCGCATCGATGGTCGTCGTAAAGCTCGCCTCACCGATGGCCGTGTTCGCCACGATCGGATACCCCCCCTCCTTGATCTCCCGCAGGGCATACTCCAACCCCGCCTGAACGGCATAGAACGCCCGCTCACGGCGAATACTCACCATGCGCGATTCCTGATCCATCGCGACGATCGCCACGAGCGCCGCCCCCATAACGCCGAGGATGATGAGCGTGAACACCGTCCCGATGATGGAAACACCGCGACGATTCGACCTCAAGCTCGAAACGATCCTTACACACCACCGACCCATGGAAAGCCCCCTACTGAAAACCACTATACATAAAATTCCGGGGATAGACATCGGTGCGCAGATGAACATCGCCCGCACCGGCGAGCGCGGTGACGGTAAAATCGATATTGATGCGTCGAACCCATGGCGAAAAAATAGTCGTCGACCCATCGTCCTTCAGATAGTCGAAGTCGAGGCTGACGACGTTGCCCGCGAGAAAATCATCTCCCCGATAAATACAGGGAACGCTCACGCCATCCCGACTCATCGTGCGACTCCGAAAGTCGGTCGAGATCCCATCGACATCGCGAAACCCGAACCGCGTACTGCCGAGATAGGTGATATCCCCCGAATCGATGAGCAGCGTCTCGTCGACCATACGCTCCATCGCCACGCGGGCATTGTGAAAGGCGTTGTTTCGATTGACGATAAAGGCGTAGATATCCAAGCCTGACAACAAGACCCTCGCCGCGATGCCCCCCAAGATGCCAATCATAATGATCACGAGGAGCGTCTCGACAAAGGTAAATCCCATTGCGCGCCTACGTTTCATACCGCCGTCCCTCCCCCGCATACGCTTCACCCACACTAGGGCGTGTCATCATTTGACCATAACCCCTTAAAACAAAAGGGGTCTTTGTTTTTGTCATCCCCGCGAAAGCGGGGATCTCGATTGACCCCTCATAAGCGAGATTCCCGCTTTCGCGGGAATGACACCTTACCAAATGAGGACACGCCCTAGTAGTCCGCCAACACCGTCGGAATGGTGATATGCATGTTGGCTGCAGCGCCCCAACTCACCGTCACTTCGACGCGCTTGTATCCGGAGGCGACCTCCGGCGTCAAAAAATCGGCGTTCGAAACCTCATCGATCGTCGTCGAGCGCGCATAAGAACTGAAATCACCGCTGAAGCTCTCCGCCGGATAGAGCGTCTCATCGAGCGCCGCATATCCAAAGCGCACCTTGTCGTGCACGATCTGTTCGAGTTTTTCTCGCGCCAGATGTGCCGCGATGACATTGATGTCGGCAAGCGCTGCCCCACGCACCGCATTTTCAAAGAGGGCAAGCACACCCAAGAGGCCCACCGAAATTACGACGATGGTCAGCACCAGCTCGATGAGCGTAAACCCTGTTCGCCTCCTGCGGCGCCTCCTCATCGTTCCTCCTCGATGCAAAGCTGACAGTTGCATCCCGAACCGTAATCGAGCACATCGACGATCACCGCCCCGGTATTGGCGGTGATATACACGCGACGAGCTGCCCCACCACTGGAGATCACCTCGACAAAGTCGCCGCCCCCTTGCATCGGCCGACCCACCGCGTCGAATTCGACCACCAGGTCGGTGTTCACCGCTACGTCGCCAAAATCATTCAGGGTCACGACCATCGCCGTCCGCTTGAGCGGATCGATCACCGGCGTTGCGACCGTCCCCTCATAGACCGTATAGTCCCCACCGTTTACAAATGCGATCCCGTGCGTCGTCCCCATGCTCATCGCTAACTGTTGGGCATACCGCAGGTCCGATTGAATCTTCCATGAAGCGGCATCCACGGCCACGTTGCCGACATCCCCCGTGAAGGTGATGAAGAGCAACGCGATAATCGTGAGCATGCACATCGTGAGCAAGAACTCCATCAGGGTAAATCCCTTTCGCATCGCCCCTCCCCGGTTCCAGCATCCCCCTCTATCATACATCAAAAAAGAGGGGAACGGGAGGCATCTACGCTTCCCATTCCCCTACTCTTTCATCTCAGTTCAATCTCCGCCGAAGCGAAAAAATAGATCCCTTATTCAAAAGTACCCGTAGCTGAATCATACGTATAACTCGTCACGTTCGCCCCATCGTTGAACGTATAGGCCGACGAGGAGGTGCGCGTCCAGCTACTATCATTGATACCGTTAGCGAGGATCGTGTTGAAGCAGTTTCCAGAACAGGCATTCGCATCGGCGCTATCATCGAGCTGTGAAGGATAGCTGCCACCGCCGCCAACCGTCACCATCTCGTTGGCACGATAGAGGGCGATACCGGAGCGCACGGCACCGACGACACCATCACGGGAGGCCTGCTCGGCCTTCGTTGACAGATCCAGGAACTTCGGCAGTGCTGAAACGGCCAAAATACCGAGGATTGCGATCACGAGGATCAATTCGATTAATGTAAAACCCTTTCTATTCATACCCCCTCCTTGTGGTTAGTGTTGCTATTATTTATAAATACTGAGAATCACTACGATTTTCCCTCTTTCTCTCGTAATTATATATCCTCTTCCCCCTCATTGTCCAGCACGAGATACAAAAATGATGAAATAGGACAGGGGTTTATACAATTATCGCTCTCGTGAGACAACAAAAAATAAAGCGCGATCCCAACAACAATCTAACCGCTCATGAAGTATCATCATTTTCCTCTCACCCTTGCTGAGACCGCATACCACCAATACTACCAATACCCATACCCCTTGGTATCACTGTGCACCCATCCCTTATTCACCTCATAGGCATACGGCATGCCAAAGGGATCGACTACGCGCCCCTCCCGATCGAGCGGGGGATCGTCGAGATAGCGATGCTTCGTCTCCTCGCCGGGAAACTGAAATTGAGTCAGCACCAGTTCATTCAAGCTCTTCGGATTTCGACCATTGATCGCCTTGAAGAGCGCCACCGACCCACGCAGCGCCTGCAATTGATACTGCATCACCCTCTGGTTCGAAATACGCCGTTCAAAGGTGATCGACGCCGCCATCGCCAGAAAGGTGACGACCGCGACTGCGACCAGGATGATCCGTTCCGCATTGCGATTCATGAAAGCCTCCTTCAAACGGTTTCGTATTGAGCTGTCCGAACCCTACCAGCGCTCGCACCCCGGCGTCGTCGAATGGATCCAGCCGGACCGCACATCATATCGATAGAAGTTCCCGAATGGATCGATGAACGCCCCGTCACGACGCGGGGGAACGCGTTGGAGATAGGAGTGCGGGGTCCCCTCTACATCGTAGGTCCCCCCGGCCAATTCCGAAAGCGATGGCGGAAGCGCCTTGTTCACCAACCGATGCAGCATGACCCCGTTGCGCAACAGCGCCAGCTCCTCCAGGAGAACCGCATTTTTGCGCATCTTCGCTCGCTGGGCATAGAGCCCCATGGCCAAGGCCACTGAGAGCAGGACGACGAGGGAGACCAAAACGATTTCATAGGTCGAACGCTTATGCTGCATGCTGAACACCAATCCTTATCATCGATTATCCACCGCTGACCACCGTCGACATATTCCAGATCGGGAGAAAAATAGCCAACGCCAGGAGCGCCACAACGGAGAAAATAAAGATCAACATGATCGGCTCTAAAAGCGTCGTCAGATTCTTAATCGTATGCTGCACTTCCATATCATAGTGATCCGAAACCGTCGACAACATATCCCCCAGCGCACCGGCGCGCTCCCCCACCGCCGTCGTTTCGACGATAACGGGGGGGAAATACGTCTGTCGACCCAATGCCTCGGAGAGCGTCGAGCCCTTCTGAATTTCATCACGCACCTTCTCGACCTCGAGCGCGAAGGCGAGATTTCCGATCACGTTCGCCACCACCTCGAGGCTTCGCGGCATGGCCAAACCGCTGCGATAGAGGGATGAAAGGATATGACCGAACCGGGCACAGGCCACCTTCTGATTGAGCGGGCCGAAGATCGGCATGCGAAAGCGCATCCGGTCGATTTTGAGGCGTCCAACCTTGGTTCGATAAAAACTGTGAAAGGCATAGAACAGGACGATGACCGAACCGAGCACGACGTACCAATAGTTGCGAAAGAAACTGCTCACACCGATCAGAATGCGCGTCGGCAACGGGAGATCCGCTCCGAAACGCGCATAGAATTCGACAAATCTCGGGATCACAAACGTCATGAGGAAGGCGATGGCAAAGATGAGCACCACGATGACAATCTTGGGATAGAGGGTCGCCCCTTTCACACTCTTCTGAATTTCATAATCCTTTTGCAGCAAATCCGAGAGGTGCGCCAACACCTCTTCCAGAACACCAGCCTCCTCGCCCGCACTGAGCAAAGAGACATAGAGTTCGTCGAAGATGCGCGGATGACGCCCAAATGCCTGAGCCAGCGTTGCCCCGCTGGCGATGTCGGCCCGTATCCGCACCAGCGCATTCTTGAGCGACCCGGCTTTGACCTGCTTGACCATGGTCCCCAGGATCGTGTCCATGCTGACGCCGGCTTTGAAAAGCGTGTAGAACTGCCGCGTGAAGATCATGAGATCCTCGCGCCTCACGCGCTTGAAGAAATCGCCGATCGACTTGAGTGAAATCGATCCGGCATGCACCTCCCGCACTTCAAGCGGCACCATGCCTTCGCCGAACAGACCGTCCTTGAGCTCATCGGCGGAGACAGCTTCGATCTCTCCACTGACAAGGGTTCCATCCTTATCCCGAGCCCGATAATAAAAAGTTGCCATGTTCAGCTCTCCCCTCAGTCGCGTTCTTCCGTCGCGCGCAACACCTCATCCACCGTCGTCACCCCTTCGCGCAAACGCTGACGCCCCTGCTCGCGCATATCGAGAATGCCCATCTTGCGTTCTTCTCCTGCCAGCGCATCCTCGTTCACCCCTTTGACGATCAATTTGCGAAGATCCGCCGTCATCGGCACGATTTCGAACAAGCCGATGCGCCCCGAATAACCGGTCATGCGACAGTGTTTGCACCCACGCCCTCGGTAGACGACGGTATCCAGCGGCAGATCGAGCGACGCCAGCTTCACCTCGTCCGGCTCGACACGCCGACTACAGTGACTACAGATGCGCCGTACGAGACGCTGTGACATGACGCCGATGATGCCGGACGCCACCATAAACGATTCGACCCCGAGGTTCTCCAGGCGGGAGACCGCGCCCATGGCCGTATTGGTGTGAATGGTGGAAAAGACCAAATGGCCAGTGATCGCCGCGCGCACGGCGATCTCAGCCGTCTCGCTGTCACGAATTTCACCGACCATGATCACGTCCGGATCCTGGCGCAGGATGGAACGCAGTGCGGAAGCAAACGTCATGCCGGCCTTGGTATTGACCTGCGCCTGGTTGACGCCGACGATCTCGTTTTCGATCGGGTCCTCGATGGAGACGATATTGCGATCCTGCGAATTGATCCGCTGCAACGCCGCATAGAGCGTGGTCGTCTTACCGGAACCGGTGGGGCCGCTCACGAGAAAGATACCGTGTGGCCGTGAGATGATCCGCTCAAAGGTGGCGCGTTCGTCCTCTTTTAAGCCCAGCTGTTCCAGGCCGATATTCTTCTCCCGGTTGAGGATACGAATCACGACCTTCTCCCCGTGCATCGTGGGATAGGTGGACAAGCGAAGATCGAGGGCCGTGCCCTGCATCTTGATGCGCACACGCCCGTCCTGGGGAACGCGCCGTTCGGCGATATCCATATCGGCGATGATCTTGATGCGGGTGACGATCGGCAGATGCATCTGCTTCGAAAGAATGATGCGCTCCTCGAGCACGCCGTCGATACGATTGCGCACCTTGACCGAACGCTCCATCGGCTCGATGTGAATATCGCTGGCCCCCTCGTTGACCGCACTGCGCAGGATGCGATTCACCTCCGAGACGACCTTCGCTCCGGAGGCCATCTCCCGCAGGCGATCGGCCACGTCCTCCGCAGACTCCGGCCCGAAGGAAATGATCTCAACCTCTTCGGTGGAGGGCTCAGCGGGATCGATAATGCGGTAGTTTTCGCCGACCAAGCGCTCGATCTCGGTAGCGGAGGCCAACACCGGCTGAATCTGACACTTGAGCGCGACGCGCAGCTCATCGATGGCAAAGACATCGAGCGGATCGGCCATGGCGACCGTGAGCGTATCTTCGATTCGGAAGAGCGGCATGAAGTGATATTTCTTGGCCAGGCTCACCGGCACATGCTTGGTGACATCCGGATCGATCGTGTAGTCTTTGAGGGAGACGAAGGGGATATTGAGGCGCTGGCTCAGGAATTCGAGCACCTGCTCCTCGGTGATAAACCCCTTCTTGATAAGAATGTGCCCGAGATCTCCGCCCAGATTCTTCTGGGTCTCCTGGGCCACCGCGAGTTGATCAGCGCTGATGAGCTCCGCTTCGACAAGCTCCTGCCCGATGTTGTCCAAAACCTGAAAACTGACCTGCGCCATGAACTTCCCCCCATACGGATAGGCATCTAATGTATCAAGGGATTTGCGCCAGGTCAATGCGACTGCTGCGTTGCGCATGGTAGCGTTTCCGAAATCGGTGTGCTACAAGGCTATCCGTGCCCTCATTCTTTGATCAACGTCCCTCCCCCTTGCTCTGCGTGCTGGCGCTGGCCGGCATCATCATCGCCCTGGGGTTCACCCAGGTCATCAACCTCGATATCTGGTGGCACCTCAAGACCGGCGAGGTGATCTGGAGGGGGGGGCAGATCCCCCAGGTCGACCTCTTCTCCTATACCGCCCCCGGCGCCCCCTGGACCAACCACGAATGGCTCTTCGAAGTCATCGCCTGGGCCCTCTTTTCCGCCGGAGGCATCGCGACCCTTACGCTCCTGAAGGGGACGCTCACCGCGGGCATCGCCTGGGTCGCCTTTCGCACCTTTCGCATCCTCAACATCCCGCTGGGGTCCGCGCTCCTGGGAACCTTTGTGCTCCTCATCGGCATCATGGACCGCATCATGTGCCGACCCTTTCTCTTCACCCTGTTCTTCTTCGCCCTCTTCGCCCTCTGCCTGCATGCGTTCGCCGCCGGCCGCCTGCGCCGACTCTGGTTCCTCCCTCCCCTCACGATCATCTGGATCAACCTCCATGGCGGCGGCATCATCGGCCCCCAACTCCTCTTCGTCTATGCCCTGGGGGAGGCCATCCAATCACGCCTGGCCGCACGCGGATGGGCCCCCGCCCCACGGCTGGATCGATCGCAGCGCGTGCACCTCTGGGTGATCACGCTCCTGTGTATCATCGCCTGTTTGATCAACCCCTGGGGGGTGAATATCTTCACCTTCCCGCTCGAACACCTGCACATGCAGGCCATCCTCACCTTTACGCATGAGTGGTTTCCCACGCTCGATGCCCGCGTCGATGATGTCATCTCCCACATCCTCTTCCGGGCGATGCTGGTGGGAACGCTCATCTCCTATCTGATCAACGCGCGTCGCGTGCCGCTCAGCCACCTGCTGCTCACGCTGCTGACCTGCATGCTCATCGCCAAGGCCAAGCGCTTCACCCCTCAATTTCTCATCATCAATCTGCCGCTCATGTGGCTCAACCTGCATGAGGCCCTGGGCCCGCACCTGAGTCGACTGCGCCGTTGGGGCAACCGGCCCACGTGGCTGGCGCTGGCAGTCGTGATGGAGCTCTCGCTGCTCACGATCCTCTATGGCGTTCCGGCATCGTTGGGCGGGCGCATGCATGAACCGATCGGATTCGGCACCTCGATCTACAGCGCCCCGACGCGCATGGTCGATTTTCTGGAGGAGAATCAGATCACCGGAAACGTCTTCAATGAGATGGGGCTGGGGGGATACCTGATCTTCCGTCGATGGCCGCAAGAACGCGTTTTCATCGACGGGCGCACCCCGGTCTACGGCGATCGGTTCTATGATCGCTACACCGACTTCGTTCGAAGCTCCCGAAACTTTCAGCAACTGGACGATCGCTACCATTTCGACTATCTCGTCTTCAAGACCATCCCCTCTTGGGACCTCCGCTATGTTCACGAACACCTCTGGCGCGATCCGAAATGGCGACTCGTCTACATGCAGGATGACGGCATCGTCTATGTCCGCAACACCCCCCGCTTCCGCACCATCATCGACCGGTTCGAACTCAAGCAAAACCCCCTCATCGAGATGATGAATCGCACCTTCGGGAAAAAGGAACCCGCCCCCGACAAACAGCACGACTCGATCAGCGACGGCCTGTAACACCTGCCCCATCGGAATTTCAATTTTCGATCATGATCTTCGGATCACGGATCACGAGTCACGGATCACGGCCTTCCCCCCCGGGAGGCACCATGGCCGTCGTGCCGCGAGGGGAAGAGCGAAGCCATTTTTACAGGGTCATCGGAAAAATGGTTTCGATATTCCCCGGGAGGCACCATGCCTCTTGTGCTTGCCGAATTTGACTGAATTCGAACGGGGAATCTGATACAGATGTGGTCGATCAATCGAGAGGAGCCGAATATGCCGATCACTCTGAAGGAACTGCTCGGATTCATCGTCGAACACAACGCGAGCGATCTCCACATGAACGCGGGACTCCCTCCCCAGGCACGCATCGACGGCAAACTCGTCCCCATCGGAGACAGCAAACTCACCGCCGAGGAGACCCAGACGCTCTGCTACGAATGTCTCAACCAGGAACAGATCATGAAGCTCGAGGCGGAGCGATCCATCGACCTCTCCTTCTCCTTTGGAACGAACAACCTCGCCCGATTTCGCGGAAATATTTTCTGGGCCATGGACTGTGTCGCTGGCGCCTTCCGCATGATCCCCTATAAGATTCCTACACCCACCGAGCTGGGACTGCCCCCGCTCATCATCCCCATCACGGAAAAACCGCGCGGGCTGGTATTGGTGACCGGTCAGACCGGAACCGGAAAATCGACCACGCTGGCTTCCTTGCTCAACCATATCAACAAATTGCGCAGCGAACACATCATCACCGTCGAAGATCCAATCGAATATATCTATGATCAGGAAAAGTCCCTGATCCACCAGCGCGAGGTCGGACGCGACACGCTGAGTTTCCAGCGCGCCCTCAAATACATCCTGCGCCAGGATCCCGACGTCGTCCTCATCGGCGAGATGCGCGACCTGGAGACGATCCAGAACGCGATCACCGTCGCGGAGACGGGCCATCTGGTCTTTGCCACCCTGCACACGAACTCGGCGGCACAGACCATCGACCGCATCATCGACGTCTTCCCCCCCCACCAACAGCCGCAGATACGCACACAGCTGGCGTTCGTCTTGGAAGGGATCTTCTGCCAACAGCTCCTGCCAAAAAGGGGGGGCGGCCGCGTCCTCGCCATGGAGATCATGCTTCCCGATTCCGGACTGCGCAACCTGATCCGCGAGGGAAAAACCCATCAGATCGGGGCTCAGATGCAGATGGGGCAACAACAGACAGGTATGATCATGATGGACCAAGCCCTGGCCGATCTCGTCCGGAACAACCTCATCCTGGAGGAGGATGCCCTTCGGCAATGCATCAACCCGGCCGACTTCGAGATGTACCTCAAGGCCCCCTCAAATCGGACAACAGCGCCCTCAAATGCCGCCGGGTAGGCGTTTCTCCCCCTTTACATCCAGCATTCATATCTGCTAGGTTCATCACTCCCTATTCGGGGCTGCTCCCCCTGCGGACGTGGCCCCCACTACCCTTTTTTCGGGAGGAACACATTCTATGTCGGGTCACAATAAATGGTCATCGATCAAACACAAGAAGGGGGCAGCAGATGCCAAAAGAGGGAAAATCTTCTCCAAACTCATCAAGGAAATCACCATTGCCGCACGCGACGGGGGTGGTGATCCGGATTGCAACCCCCGACTTCGCACCGTTCTCGACAAGGCGCGGTCAGCCAATATGCCCAATGATAATGTCACCCGGGCCATCAAGCGTGGCACCGGTGAACTGGAAGGCGTCTCCTTTGAAGAGGTGAACTTCGAGGGATATGGCACGGGCGGTGTCGCTGTCATGGTGGAAACCGTCACGGACAACCGCAACCGCACCGTCGCCGACATCCGTCACATCTTTTCAAAGATGGGCGGAAACCTCGGCGAAACCGGCTGCGTCTCCTGGATCTTCTCCAAACACGGCATCCTCACCTTCGACAAAAAAACCGTCAGCGAAGAAACCCTGATGGAAGTCGCCCTCGAAGCGGGGGCCGAGGACATCATCAATGAGGAAGACACCTTCACGGTCAAGACCGAGCCCTCCTCGTTCGAAGCGGTCAAGAAGGCCTGCGATGACAACAACATCTCCTATCTCGAAGCTGAAATTTCGATGATCCCACAGAACACGGTTCGTCTCGAGGGCGATCAAGCCGGAAAGATGCTCAGGCTCATGGATACCCTCGAAGATCACGACGACGTCCAAAACGTCTACGCCAACTTCGACATCGACACACAGACGATGGAAAAACTGCTCTGACAACGTACCAACGTACCAAGCAACTATGCGCATTCTCGGAATCGATCCCGGCACCATCATCACCGGCTACGGAATCATCGAAGAGCGGAATGGACAGGTACACCATGTCGACAACGGCGGCATCCAGCCACGGAAGAAGCTGCCCTTGCCGCAACGGCTTCAGACCATCGCGACGGAGCTCGCGCGCATCATCGAACGCTTCCAGCCCGAGGCCGTCGCCGTGGAGAGCCTGTTTGTCGCGCGCAATGTGCGCAGCTCGCTGCTGTTAGGTCATGCTCGCGGCGTAGCCCTTCTGGCCGCAGCAAACGCCGGTCTCCCGGTGGCGGAATACTCGCCCACCGAGGTCAAACAGGCGGTCACCGGCACGGGACGCGCGTCGAAGGCCCAGATCCAACACATGGTGCGGGCAATGCTGCGACTGCCCGAGGAGGCCTTCGAAGATGCCTCCGACGCCTTGGCCGTGGCCATGTGCCACGGACAATGCGCCCCATTGCAGAAAAGAATAGCGGATAGCGTCGAGCGTTTAGCGGGTAGAAAACCATGATGTTATAAACGCTATACGCTAAACACTCTACGCTCGAGGACATTATGATTGCGCATCTGTCCGGCATCGTCATCGAAAAGGCCCCCCATCGCGTCGCCATCGACGTGAATGGTGTCGGCTATGATGTTCAGATTTCGCTGACGAGCTTCGAGTCGATCCCGGAGGTCGACCAACCGGTGCGTCTGACCATCTACACGCATGTCCGGGAAGATCAGATCGCCCTCTATGGATTTGTCGCGCCCGAGGAGAAATATCTCTTCGGGCGTCTCATCGGCGTCTCCGGCGTCGGCCCGAAGATGGCGCTGGCCATCCTCTCGGGACTGCCCGCGCAGGAACTCATCACCGCCATCGCCGGGCAGGATCGGGCACGCCTGGCCACCATTCCGGGCGTCGGCAAGAAGACCGCTGAACGCATCGTCATGGAACTGAAGGATCGACTCGCCCGTGAGATGTCCGACCAGATTCACCCAACGTCGAAATCGCCCTGCCGCGCGCAGGACGAGGACACGCTTTCGGCGCTCACCAACCTCGGCTATCCGCGTGCCGTTGCCGAAAAGGCCTTGAATAAACTCGATCCCTCGAAGAAGATGACGCTCGAAGACACCATCCGCGGGGCCCTACGGGAGCTCTGCCGGGTTTAAAACGGTGATTGGTGATTCGTAATTGGTGATTGGTTTTGATCTTGCTCATCACTAATCACTAATCACGGATCTTATAATGACTGATCAAGAAAACCAAATCCTGCGCTCAAGCGACCTGCCGGAGGAGGAACGCCGACTCGAGGCGAGTCTGCGTCCCCGTTCATTCGCAGAGTACATCGGCCAGCACGCCGTCAAGGAACGGCTCAAACTCTTCATCGACGCCGCACAGCAGCGCAAGGAACACCTCGATCACGTCCTCTTCTCCGGACCACCAGGGCTGGGCAAAACCACACTCGCGGGCATCATCGCCACGGAGATGCGCGTGGGCATCACCTCCACGTCTGGACCGGTCATCGAGCGCGCCGGCGATCTGGCCGCCATCCTCACCAACCTCAAGGATCATGACGTCCTCTTCATCGACGAAATTCACCGGCTCAGTCACGTCGTCGAAGAGATCCTCTATCCCGCCATGGAGGACTTCACGCTCGACATCCTCGTCGGACAAGGGCCTGCTGCCAAGACGGTGAAACTCGACCTCCCGCATTTTACCCTGGTCGGGGCAACCACGCGCGCGGGGCTATTGACCTCGCCGCTGCGCGATCGCTTCGGCGTCACCGCGCGCCTGGAACACTATCCGCCCGCCGACCTGAGTATTATCGTTACGCATTCGGCGGCAAAGCTTTCGGTGAGCATCGACGAGAGCGGAGCCCATGAGATCGCCCGCCGTTCCCGCGGCACGCCCCGCATTGCCAACCGACTGCTGCGCCGCGTGCGCGACTTTGCCCAGGTGCGCGCGGCCGGACATATCGATGGAACCGTCGCCAATGAGGCACTCGAACTCCTGGATATCGACGAGCGCGGATTCGATCATATGGACCGTACGATTCTGAAGGCGATCATCGAAAAATTTGGCGGCGGCCCCGTGGGAGTGGACACCATCGCCTCGGCCGTGCACGAAGAGGCCGACACGATCGAAGACGTCTATGAACCGTATCTCATTCAATGCGGCTATATCCAGCGCACGCCGCGCGGCCGTATCGCGACGGCACACGCCTGGGCCCATTTTGGGCTCACGCCACCGGCGGAGCTGGGACAGGCCGCCCTCTTCTCCAAATGAAAACGCTCATCCTTCACGCCATCCATAAGGTGCTCGGCTTTTTGACGCCGATTCGCCTCCTCGTGATCGCCGTCGCCGTCGCCTTCTTCGGATTCCTGGCGCTGGGCGATCAGGGGCTCTACTCCTTGCGCCAACTCCTGAAGATGCAACAGCAGCTCAGCCAAGAACGCGATGCGGTCAACGACGACATCGACCGGCTCAGTCGCGAACAGGAGATGCTCTCCACAGCGGACAATCTCGAAATGGTCATCCGGAAGGAACTCGGCTACATCAAGCCGGGCGAGATTATGTTCGAGGAAAAACCCGCCGACCAGCCGCAATCCGCACGGGAGTAAACATCCTCCAGACTCGCACCAATTGATACAGACCGCCGTGAGGGGAAATCATTTGCGTCTGGAACAAGCTTCATCTGTGAAGATGCGAATGATTTCCCCGGAAGGCGGCACCGTTACAGGAAGAGCGTCCAAATATGAGATGATTACAGCGGGACGGTGAAGGTTCCGATTTTGATGGAGGGCCGGGCCAGGCGCCCGGTGATGGAGATGGGATAGCTGCCGTCTTCGCGCTTTTGTTTTTCGATGATGAAGAGGAAGGGAAGCGCCTGGCCCAGTTTTTCCGATGCCGAAAAGGAACCGCTCACGTTGAATCGATAGTTGTCCACCCGGGTCGAGAGAAACACCTTTCCCTTGAGATCGATTCCGAGATCGCCGCCCTTGAGCACAATCGATTCGACGGCAATCGCGCCCCGGTCGACCTCGAGCCTGATCCTCGATTCCCGCCCCTTGCTGAGCGCAAGCTCCGGCATCTCCATCTCCATCTCGCCGAGCTTGACCATCGATGGCTTCAAGACGATGTCGCGCAGGTCCAGATCGATCTTTCCGGTCGACCGCAACGGCCGCTGCCGATCGATCATCAGACGAACGACGCCGCCGATCCTCGAGGAAAGCTTGAGTCCTGTCCGTTCCTGAATCAACTGAATCGTGCCAAGATCGACGTTGTCGAGTTCGAGATCCAGATCAAGCTCCTCTTCGGTTCGACGCGCGGTTCCCGAAATCTCCCCCTTGCCGATCTCGACCAAGAAGGAAATACGCGGGCTCCCCACGAGGAGCGAGACGAGCCCTGCACGCGCACGCAGCCGTCGGCACTTGAGGAGCGTCACCGCCCGACCCTCATTCATCCCCTCCACCTCGAGGCCACTCACCTCGACACCGCTGAACCAATAGGGCTCGAGCGTTTCCGCGGTGACCGAAACACCACTGCCGAGCTGCTGTTCGATCGCCCCCAAGACGCGATCGCGCAAAGCGCTATAGGGAAACATCCAATAGAGGAACAGGAGGAAACTCACGACGAAGAGCGCGAGATAGGCGATGAATTTGACCAATCGTGACATCTAGATCCCCTCCTCGGCGCCTTCGAGCAGACGATAGCTGGAAACCGTGAAGGAGACATCGAGTTCCTGTTTCTTGTCGAAGCGAGATTTGATGGTGAGCTTCTTCAACCGAAGGAGCTTGTCCGGATCGTTCTCGATCGCATAGAGATAATCGATGAGTTTCGGCAAGCTCACCCGCTTGAGGCGAACATCGACGGAGGACTCATCGTAGATCTCGGAGGGAGCGGAGGCCTTCTCCTTGAGCGAATCGATGCGATCCTTGATATCATTGCGTTCTGCGAGCGACTCGAGCGTACTGGAGATGGAGGAATCGAATCCGCCGGACAGCAACTGCTGCGTCTGGGCAAGTTCGGCGCGGCGCTGCTCGTAGGATTCGATGGCCCGCATGATATCCTTGAGCTGTCGATGCCCTTGCACGACATCGCGATCGAGCCGGCTGATGCGACTGGAGGCGATCGTCACGGGAAGGATGATGATGAGCACGAGCACAACGATCGCCCCCACGAGCGCCATGGTCTGCTCGCGCGAATTCATCCCCAGGTACGTATTGTAGAGGTTCTCGACCTTGAGGCTCTCAAGGCTGAACCGGCCGACCTTCAGTGCCACCGTATCACTCCTCCTGCTTCTCTCCGGAGACGACATCCATCGAGAGCTTAAATTTCACCTCGCCCTTCACCCCTTTGCTCACGTTCCCCGTCGTCACGTTATCGAACAGGGCCGACTTCTCGAAGACCTGCTTGACGGTATCGACCGTCTTAAAATCATCCACGACGCCGGAGAGCGAAACCTTCCCCCCGGCGATACTCAGATCGCCCACCTCGATCTTGAGCTGATCGCGCGGCGGGAGCACCGCGGAAACCTCCTTAAAGATGTCCAGGGGGGAGGCCCCCATGATGTTGCCCATCTGATCGATGCGGTCGGTGACATCCTGCTCCTTCGACTTGAGCAGACCGATCGCCGCCTTCGGCGTCTGCAGGGCACGTTTCGGCGTATTCGGCAGCGTCTGGCTGACGAGGGTGACGATATCCTCTCGCATCTTGTCGATGCGCCCCTTGACCGAATAGTACTTCGCCGTAAAGTTCACGAGCGCCAACACGATGAGCAGCCCCAGGATGATGCCGGCGCGGCGAACGCTTCCGCCGAACTTCTCGACATCCCCCTTGAAGGCGAATTCGTTGCGACGCAGATTGATGTCAGGGCCACCGCCCGCCACGCCCTTGAGCGCAAGTGCCAACGCCTGCGGGATGACATGCCGATGGGCATCGGCGCGATCCAGGCGCGTGAAGTGAAAATCGCTGCAGTTGAGATAGCTGACGTTGAGTTTGAGCGCATCGGAAAAAAATCGATCCATCCCGGGAAGCCTTGATGAACCGCCACAGAGATAGATCCCCTCCACGGGCGTGTCTTCCGTTTCCCGGTAGGTAAAGAGTGTCTGCCGCAGGTGCAGGAGCAGCTCGTCGAGCACCTCGCGAATAGCGGCGATCACGTCCCGCGAGATGTCATCGACCACCTCTTCGGCCACGTGCGGGATGTGCCCCATCTCGATCTTCATGCGCTCGGCTTCATCGAGGGGCACCCCCAGGCGCTTGGCAATTGCCGCCGTGATCGACTTTCCCGCGATTGAGATGGCGCGCACATAGCCCAGGCGTTTTCCCCGACAGATGGTCAGCGTGGTCTTCTCATGACCGATGTCGATCACGGCGAACGCCCCTTCGGGCGGAACCATGCCGAGGTTGATGAGGTTGACCAGGTCCACCCCTTCGACACAGACAAACCGTGGATCCAGACCGACCGAACCGAGCATGGTCAGTTCGCGAACGAGATCGCCCTTCTGCACATAGACGACCATCACCCGGGACGCCTCTTTGGTCTGCCAGACCACCGCATAGTCGATGAGCACATTTTCGACGTCGAAGGGGATATAGGACTCGATCTCGAACTCGATGGTCTGATCGATCTTCTTGAGGCTGCCAAAGGGAAAAGTAATCAGTCGCGAGGTCACGCGCTCGGCCGGAAAACCGCAGCAGACGACATCCCACGAGAGATTAAAGTCGTCGATCAGCCCCTGGATGGCGATCGAGGTCGACTCCTCGGGGCTGAGCAGATCATTATATTGGATGCGGCGCTCGAAAAACTCGGTGAAGGCGAACGACTTGAAGCTGCGCTCGATCACGGCCACCTTGACCGAATAACTTCCGATATCGATGCCGATGATACGATGGGGCATAAAAGACTCGTGACTCGTGACTCGTGACTCGTGACTCGTGACTCGTGACTCGTGACCCGTAAAACCGAAGATCGTGTCACCGCGAAGGAAAACTTCCTTAACGTACCACAATCATAGCGCTTTTCAAAGCATCCTTCCGCAACGTCATTGGACGCGCCAGTAGAGGAGCTTCCATTTGGTCGGGTCCTGCTCCTTCACATCGATCACCGCCTTGACCCGCACGGTCGTGTCCATCACCTGCCCGGCGAGCTTGAGCGAAAAGAAACGACTCTCGGTCGTGATGTAGGAACCGAAACCGGTCTCCCCCCCCTGCTGGGTCTGCCCCGTCTGCTGGGTCTGCTCCGTCCCTCCGGTCTCCGCACCGGCGGCCCCGATGGCCGTGTTGAGGGCCGTAACGATCTGGCTCTTGAGCTGATCGCCGAAGGCGCCCGAGGCACAGGCCTCGGCGATGGCGTCGGTCAGGCGCGTCATCTCCTCCGGATCCTCCAGACGCAGCGGCGGCAGGCCCGGCGTGGCCAGCTGATAACGACGGATCAGCCCCTCCACCACATCGGTGCTGGCCGTACAGACGTTCACCTTCCCATCGCCGTAGACGGTGAAGTACTCCATCATCGGCTCAAACCAGGTGTCGACGACATCGGCGATCAGATAGGTCTCCAGGAGTGTGACGAGCTTCCCATTGCGAACCGGATAGGGCACCTCCAGGCGTTCATAGATCGACTGTTCAGCGCCGCCGGTCCGACCGTCCAGTTCGTTGACATCCGTGTTCGGATCGACCCAGTCGCCGATGTTGTTGATGACGTCGGTCACCGTCACATCCGCCTTTTCGAAGAGGAGGTCGAACTGCGGTCGCGACAGGAAGGCGAAGAGAAAATCCTTATACTGATCGAAGGGGCTTCGCGCGCCCTCGGTCGTGGGCGTCGTGCTCAGCCCCGAAAATCCATTGAGGTCGATCTTCGTCGATTCGTCGATGCACTCGCCGTCGAAATCTCCTTCGAACTGCAAGAACTCCTCGGCGCTCGACTCCTGCGCCAGACTCGCATCGCGCCGCATATCCTCGAGCGCTTCATCCTCCGTCTCTCCAGCACCCTCTTCGCCCCCCCCTTCGGCCCCCTCCTCGCCGCCCATGAGTGCGGCCGCCCCGCCGCCGGTGAAGACCGCGCGGATGAGCCCCGTGGAGAGGGGAAACTGCTGGCACAGCGGGAGATTCGCGTTCTCGCCGAGATACTGTCCAAGGTTCTGCTGCTGCACCACCTGCCGAAAGACGCGATCGAACTTGAGCTCCAGGAGCATGAAGTTGAAGGCCGACTTGGCCAGGTAATAGGCCTGAAGCCGATCGCGCTCGCCCGAGGCGAGGTGATAGTTCACGTTCGTATTGTAGGCAAACTCCACCCCCATGGCGGTCAGCACCATCAGCGCCGACAACACGAGGATCAGGGCCACGCCCCGCCGATTGAACCCAGGCCGCTTCATAGATCGATCGCTCCCGCCGACATGGGGATGACCACCGCCGTCGACATGTTGATCGGTTCGTCCTCAAAATCCGGATCCGGGTTGGCAAACTGGATCGAGACGCGCACGCCCTGAGGCAACTTGTCCCGCCAGTCGATCTTCTGCGTATCCCATTCCTTGCCCCAGTCATCCTTGCGCTCATCGAAGTATTCGATATCGAACGCCTTGATGTTTTCGGCCAGGACAAATGCGCGCACATCCCCCATCTCCGTCGTATCGTCGAGCCATGACTGCTGGCGGCGAATCAGGTTCATCACGCCGGCGTCCTCCGGGGAGGGCGCGATCTCGTAGGAGACCTTGCACATGTCCGACTCCTTCGCATCGGCGAAGAACCGCAGGTGCGAAAAAGAGGTGAGACGCAGGCTGTCCTGATCGCTGCGATCCTCACCGATGAAGAAGGTCGCATAGGGTTTGGCCGTTGAGGTCGCCTCGCGTTGCGTCGGCACCTTGGTCAAAAAGGCCATCATCAGATCGTCGGTGATCTTGCGCAACGCCACGCGACCCTGATGGTAGACCAGATCGCGCGCTTCGAATCGATCCTTGGCCTTGAGCGTCTGACCGGTGCTCGACCAGAGCAACACCATGATGACCGAGAGCACGCCCACCGCGACGAGGACCTCGAGCAGGGTGAAACCATCCTGCGCTTCGCGCTCGTGACCCGTGACTCGTGACCCGTGACCCGAAACAGACAACACCTTGAGCAATGACATTCGTCGCAGCACCATACAATCGAGCTCCCAGACATCAGGCCTTCAGGTTAATGATATGCGTCACCACTTCCATCGTCTGCTCCTCGCCCAGCTCATCCCAGAAGATCGTCACCTTGAGTTCGCGCACCGCCTTGGCGATCTCCTTGGTCAGCTGCCGACCCACCATCCCCTCGAGGCTCCCCTTCTCGCCGGTGACCGGCGCGGGCAGTTCCACCTTGCGCAGCTCCATCTTCCAGCGATATTCCTCATAGGGTTCGTCGAAGGTCCCCTCGTCGTCGCGCTCCTCCGGAAACTCGTTCTTCTTCAATCCCTTCTGGAACTCCAGCTCGACCTCGGCCATCTTCTGTCGCGCCAGCATCGTCGAGATGGTCATCTGCTCGGCTCGCCCACTGACGATGAGCGTACGCCCGGAAAAGGTCATGAGAACGGTTAGCGAAACCGCCAGGATCGCCACGGCGATCATCACCTCTAAAAGGGTGAACCCCCCATTATCCCGAAGGACGAAGGACGTTCGCGAGCGCTGCTCGCTCGGACGATGGACGAAACGACTTTTTCGTCCGAGATCTCGAAGAGATCGATCGTCCTTCGTCCCAGCGAACAGCGTTCGCGGACGTCCTTCGGGATGCCGTGCATTTCGTGTCTTCATCGTTCTTCCAGGGTTCGATAGGTGTTGTCGATATTCACCCGACCGCCGATGGGATTGGTCTCGAGCGAATAGTTGAGTTCATCATCCTCGTCGCGCAGATTGATGACGGCATGCTCCATATATCCGTTCGGAAAGAAGAAGATGGAGGCCTTGCCCCCCTCCACCGGCACCCGTCGGTGTTCGACGGAGACATCCTTAAAGAAGATCCCCGATGGGAGTTTGGTCGGTTTGAGCAGATAGGAGTCCATCGGACTAAAGGTGACCTCACGGGGTTTGAGCTTCGGTGGACCGGCATCCTCCTCGGCCTCGCCGGTCGGCTCATCCTCATCGGAGGGGGTAACTGCCGAGAGCGGCCCCTCCTCCCCTCGCGTGATGAGCACCGGATCGGTGGTCGCCTCCACGTGGTAGGTCTGCTCCTCCATATCGATGACGAGCCTGATATAGAGCCCTTCGAGCGCCGCCTTGTTGGTGAGATAGCGCATAGTCGCCGCCATCTTGTTCGACGCCTTCTTCATGTCCAGCTCGAGAAACTGGTTCATTCCACCGACCACCAGCCCCATGATGAGCCCCACCACGGCGATCGAAATCAGAATTTCGAAGAGCGTGAAACCACCTCTGCAAGACGAGGGACGACCGCGAACGCTGTTCGCTGAGATGAAGGACGATCGATCCCTGCGGGATCTGTGACGAATACGCTTCATCATAATGGAAAAAACGCCCGCGGCCGTTGCCCATTGAGCACGCCGCGGGCGGCCACGCACCCACTGTTCCTGGTGAAACAACTTTATTCGTTCGTCTCGAACGAACTGATATCGGCGTCGGTCTCGTCGCCCCCCTCTTGGCAATCCGCCCCGAGGGAATAGATCTCATACTCATGCCCCTGCAGACCCGGGTTGTAATACTGATAGTCGCAATCGAAGGGATCCTGCGGGACCCTTCCCCCCTTGAGGTAGCCCTTGGACGGATACCGCTTCGGGATGCGACCGGTGGAGGGCTTTTCGACGAGCGCTTGCAGCCCCTGTTCGGTGGAGGGATAGAAGCCGTTGTCGCGGCGGAATTGATCGAGTGCCTCCTCGAGCACCTTCATCTGCGTCTTGGCCGTCTCCTGCCGCGCCTCATCCAGGCGGTCCATCACGTTGACCGTCACGACGGTGGCGATCAGTCCGAGGATCGTGATCACGACCATGATTTCGATGAGTGTCATACCTCGTGCGTTCGCGAGAATCCGTTTCATTTCCCTACCTCCTTTTGTCTACGTTTGTTCGTCCATCATCTGATAATAGACGCAAAAATCAAGCGCTCTCTTTGACGCCCTGCGCAAATGCCCCTCTGTTCAATCATCCCAGCTTGTTGAGCTGCATGATCGGCAACAGAATCGACATGACGATAAAGGAGACCACGCCCGCCATCACCAGGATCATGATCGGCTCGAGCAGGGAGGTGAGCGCGGAGACCGCGTTGTCGACCTGTGTGTCGTAGGCGTCAGCGATGCGTTCAAGCATCCGTTCCAAATCGCCCGTCTTTTCTCCGATGGCGATCATGTGCGTCACCAACGGCGGAAACTCGCCGCTGCGTTTGAGCGGATCGGCGATACTCTGCCCCTCGCGAACGTTGTCGCGGGTCTGCTCGATAACGCGGCGCAGGTGCGTATTGGTCACGATGGTGCGCACGATTTCGAGCGCCGGCAGCAGCGGAACGCCACTGGACAGGAGCGTCGCCAGCGTTCGCGAAAAACGCGCGATGATGACCAGCCGGGACAGCTTCCCAAAGATCGGGAGCGTGAGCGACTTCCGATCCCACCACGCCCGACCGGCCGGTGTGGCCAGATAGCGCTTGATGCCGTAAATCGCCAGCGGCACGCCGAGGACCAGAAGATACCAGTAGTTCGAGAGGATGTCGCTGACAGCGATAAGAATCCTCGTGGGCATCGGCAGCGTCGCATCGACGTCCTCGAAGATGGCCGTCACCTTCGGCACCACCAGCACGAGCAAAAAGATGACGAGCGAGATTCCCACCACCGTCATGATGGCCGGATAGATCATGGCGCTGAGCACCTTGTTGCGGAGCCTTGCCTGCCCCTCGGTAAAATCCGCCAGGCGTTCCAGCACGACGTCGAGCGCGCCGCTGTTCTCACCCGCGTTGATCATGTTGATGTAGACATCGCTGAACTGGCGCGGATAGGCGCGCAACCCGTCGGAGAGCTTGCCGCCCTCCATGACCTTCTCGCGCACGCGCGAGAGGATGGTGCGCAACTTCGGGTTTTCCACCTGATCGCAGAGCGCGGCCAGGGCATCGACCAGCGGAATGTTGGCACCCAGGAGCGTGGCCAACTGGCGCGTCATCATCGCGATGTCCTGCATCTTCACACGCTGCAAATACTTGGAGAAATCGACGTTCATCGAGAGGCCGACCTTCTGCTTGCTCTGGCCCTCAATCCCGAGCGTGGTCGGAAAGACCCCCATGCGACGCAGTTTTCCCCGCGCGGAGCGTTCGTTCTCGGCATCGACCTGCCCAGACGAGCGCTTCCCCTTCGAATCAATCCCGATGTATTCAAATATGGGCATAAATTCTTTGTGAGATCGTTAGATGGCTGAATAGTGAGATGGCTCAATCGTACAAACAAAAGTCGTTCCACGATTTTGTTTAAGCCATCAAGCCATTGAACTATCTCACCATCTCACCAGCTATCCGCTGTCCTCCTGCGTCACGCGCAGCACCTCCGCAATCGTCGTCATTCCCTGAATGACCTTGGCCGCGGCATCCTCGCGCAGGCTCTTCATTCCATCGGCCAGCGCAACCTTCTTGATGGTGGACGCATCCGACCCCTTCATGAGCTCTGCGCGCACGGCATCGGTCACCATGAGAATTTCATGAATACCGGCGCGACCCGCATAGCCCGTCTCCATGCAAACCGGACACCCGACCGGGCGATAGATCTGGCGCCCCTTGAGATCTTCGGGACGCAAGCCGATCTGTTCCATCTCATCGGCCTCCGGCGTATACTTGCGCGCGCACTCGCGGCAGACCGTTCGCACCAGTCGCTGTGCAACGATTCCCAACACCGACGAGGCGACGAGAAACGGCTCGACGCCCATGTCGATGAGCCGCGTGATCGAAGAGGGCGCATCGTTGGTATGCAGGGTGGACAGCACCAAGTGACCGGTGAGCGAGGCCTGAATGGCGATCTCGGCCGTCTCCCGATCGCGAATCTCACCGACCATGATGATATCCGGATCCTGTCGCAGAAAGGCACGCAGCCCCGAGGCGAAGGTGAGATCGATCTTCGGATTGACCTGCATCTGATTGACGCCGGTCAGCTGATACTCGACCGGATCCTCGACCGTGATGATCTTCACCTCGTTGGTATTGAGTTTAGAAAGCGCGGAATAGAGCGTGGTCGTCTTTCCGGAACCGGTTGGACCCGTCACCAGGATGATGCCGTTGTGATGTCCGAGCAACTGCCGAAAGAAATCGAGATTGCCGCGACCGAAGCCGAGCGATTCGAGATCGAGCAGAATCGATGAAGCATCCAACAGTCGCATCACGACGCTCTCGCCGTGCGCCGTCGGGATCGTAGAGACGCGAATATCGATATCCTTTCCCGCGATCTTGATGCGAATACGACCATCCTGCGGAACGCGTTTCTCGGCGATGTTGAGCTGGCTCATGACCTTGACGCGCGAGATGATCGCATTCTGTGCCCGTTTGGGCGGCGTCATGATATCGTAGAGGATGCCGTTGATGCGAAACCTGATGTTCAGTTCGCGATCGAACGGCTCGATGTGAATATCACTCGCCTTCATCTTCACCGCGCGAAAGAGCAGCGTATTGACCAGACGGATGATCGGCGCCTCGTCATCGGCATCGAGCAGATCGACCGGCTCGTTGAAATCGTCAGCGATCTCTGCCTCGTCGTCGAGCTCGCCGATCGCCTCATCGCTTGAACCGGAGGCGCGGTTGTAGACGGCGTTGATCGCGTTGACGATCTCATAGGAGCTGGCGATGATCGGCCGAATGTCGCAACCGAAGAGCAGACGCAGATCGTCGAGGGCATAGAAGTTGGTCGGATCCGCGATGGCGACCAAGAGTACGTTCCCCTCTTTGCGCAGGGGAAGAATCTCGTTCTGCTTGGCATAGTTGATCGGAAGCGCCCCGATGAGATCGTTGGCGATCTCCTCGACCTCGATCTTGTTCTCGTAGGGAAAACCCAGCTGGATGGAGAGCGCCTTGAGCACATCCTCGGTGCGCAGGAACTTGAGCTGTACGAGTGCCTCGCCGAGCTTGATGCCGCGCTCGCGTTGCACCGCCAGCGCCTGCTCGAGCTGCTCCTCCGTCAGGGAGGTCGTCTCCAAAAGAATGGCACCGAGACTGCGTCCTTCCATAACACCTCGTGACTCGTAACTCGTAACTCGTGATTCGTGGAACGTTTCGTCTGTCATTCCCGCCTTCGCGGGAATGACCCCCCTCAATCACCCACACGTCCTAGTACGACAGATCCAACTCGCCCGTCCCTTTCAGGTTGGGACTCGCCGGGGTCGGCCCCCCACGCGCGGGAGGTTGTGCGGTGATCACCGGCTGAGTTGCCGTTGTCGCCTTCACCCCGCCGCCTCCCGGCGGAACGGTGATCACGGGACCAGCAGGCACCGGCGCCTGCATCAACGGCGCGCTGAGCGTCGACTCCGACGCCCCCCGGGTCAGCTGCGGGCTATACTCCAACAGATCCGCGCGGTGCATCGCGATCGTCTCGCGAATCTGCCGCTGCTGCCGCTTGCCGAAGTTGTTTTCGATGAACCGGTTGCGCTGTTCGATCTTGTCCTTGGTCACCGCGGCAAAGTCGGACGGATCGCGAATGACGTGCGGCGTGATGAAGATGACGAGGTTGGTCTTCTGTTTACTCGTCTTGGTCTGCCGGAAGAGAAACCCGAGCAGCGGGATATCACCCAGAAGCGGCGTCTTCTGCTGTTGCTTGATGTCGGCGTCCTGCATGAGTCCGCCGAGCACCACGGTCTGACCGTCCATCGCCATGACCGTCGTCTGAATCTGGCGCTTCGTCGATGGCGCCGCACCGGTGAGCGTATCGGGATCGCCGGTGAAGTTGGAGAGTTTCTGATTGATCTCGAGGCGCACCGCATCTCCCTCGCTGATCTGCGGCGTGATCTCGAGGGTGAGGCCCGCCTCCAACGGCTCCGGCGTAAACGAAGTGGAACCGGCGTTGGCGATCGTCGTCTCCTTGCGCGCATAGATCGTGCGCGTCACCTCGATGGAGGCCTTCTGGTTATCCAACGTCAGGATGTTCGGCGTCGAGACGATGTTCGCATTGCGATAATCCTGCAGGAGCGAGAGAAACGCGCCGAAGGCGGGGATGCTCACCTGCGTGGTCCCGCCGCCGGACTGCGGCACATCGATCGTCACCGTCTTGCGCGACAGGATTCCACCGAGGAGTCCCGGCGCAGCAAAAAAGCTCGTGGGATCGAAGAGACTCGTCGGCGTGGAACCGACACTGCCCAGACCCAGGAAGGAACTCGGTCCCCCACCGCCGAAGCCGGAGAAACCGATGCTGCTCCCTTTCTGGACATCCAGCTCCATGACGATCGATTCGAGGAAGACCTGACGGCGCGGGATGTCGAGCTTGGAGATCAGGTCGTCGACGACGGTCTTATAGTCCTTGGCCGATGCGGTGATGATGAGCGCGTTGGTCGTCTCATCCGCACCGATGGTGATGCCGCCCTCCAGTTGCGCCACCGCGGTCGTTGTCGCCCCCTTGGTCTTCTTGGCGGTCGCCGCGGAGGAACCGCTCTTGGAGGTCACCGCCTGCAGCGTCTGGGCCAGCTCCATCGCGTTAGCATATTTCAAATAGTGCACATGGATCGTGCCGGTCTCGCCGGCCGTGAGCGGCACGTCGAGCTTCTTGATCACGTCGCGCACCTTGGCGATCGCACGCTTGCTCGCCAGGACGATGAGCGAGTTCGTCCGCTCATCCGCAATGATTTTGGAGACATCCTGGAGCTCCTCGAGCGGCTGCGCCGTCTTACTGCGTCGACTCGTCCGGCTGGTGGTCTTCTGCTTTTCGATCTCGAAGATATTGAGCACCGTGCTGGCCACCTCCTTGGCGCTGGCGTAATTGATCGGGATGATCTCGAGCACCTGCTGTGGCCCCTCCTGATCGAGTTCCTTGATGATCTTCATGAGGCGGTCGATGTTCGTTCCGGAGTCGGTGATGATGAGGGTGTTGGTCGCGGGATACGCGAACATGTTCCCCTCTTTGGAGATGAGCCCCTTGATGGCATTGGACATATCGAGCGCGCTGATGTTCTCGAGTGAGATGAGCCGTGTCACGAAGCTGTCGGTATAGGGCGTGGAATCGACGTGAATCGGAATAGGAGAACTCACCGCTTCCTTCGTGGAGACGACCTTGATGATGCCACCCGGCCCGGTCACGGTCGTGTAGCCAGCAACCTCCAGCGCGGAGAGAAAAGCCTGATAGGCCTCCTCCTTCGTCATCATCTTCTCCGACATGATCGTGACGCGACCCTTGATCTTGTCATCGATGATGAAGTTCTTTCCGGTGGCCTTACTGATCTGACGGATGACATCGACGATGTCCTGATCCTCGACGTTGAGATAGACCATCTCTGCGCCGGGCGGGGTGGTCTCCTCTTTGAATTCCGTATCCACCTGCTTCGCGGTCGCCCCCTCCTCCTCGGGGACCTTTTCCGGAGCATCAGCCGCCTCCGGCAGGCGCACGCTCCCGCGTGTGCGACCTGCCTGGGCAGAGAGATCTGCGGCCTGCCCGAGCACGAGCAGCAGACCCAGCAGTGCGACCCATCGATTAGCGTATCTCATATTCGACCGTCGTCGGTTGGCCCTGTCGAATGAGGTCGAGCGTGATGCTCTTCTCATCCTTGAGCGTGTTAAAGATCTCAAACCCGCGCTTCACGTCCAGCTCCATGCCGTTGATCCGCTTGAGCACATCGCCGCGGCGCATCCCCAATTTTGCAAAGATCGAACCGCGCTTGACCGAGAGGATCTTCATACCCGACACTTTGCCATTCGCAAAATTGGGCACCGCGCGAATCTCCGTATAGAGCTTGTCGAGGTTTTCCAGGGCGCTGTTGATCTCGCGCTGATCGACGGTGAATTTCCCCGCCGCCTCTTTGCGAATGAGCGTCTCTTCCTCCTTCGGTGCCGCCTCACTCGAAGCCACCGCCGCCGCGCGCGTCGGGGGACCGAAGATATTCTTCCCCTCATCGAGTCCAACCTCGGCAAACTCCAACCGTCCGTTGTGCAAAAACTCGATGCGATCCGGTTGCACGAGCGTCATCTTCGTATTGGGAGCAAAACTCTCTTCGTCGCCGACCGCATAGACCTTGGCGGCGCTCGCGCTCGACTTTTTCCTGCGACGGCCCTTGGCCTTTGGCGCTGCTTTGGCCTTGGAAGCGATCGTCGCCGTGGAACGTTTATCCCGACCATTCCCGACGACGAGAACGCCCATCACCGAAATGTCCAGGCTGGTGGGAACCGCCTCGCCGGTAGCCGTCTTATCCTCCTCGACGACCGTCTCCCCCTCTTCGCCCTCGGCCACGTCCGGCGTCCGATCGGTGGAATCGAAGATGTTCCGCTCTTCGATGATGCGGTAGCTGGCCAGATCGGATCGCGTGCGTGCGACCGTCTCGACCGTGGGCGAGGAAAGCACTCCGATCGAGCGCTTCACCTGCATCGACTCACCGAGATAAACGCCTGTAATTCTGGCTAAAAAGAACGAACAGAGGAGTATGCCGACCAGGTCGATCACCCACGCATACTGCCGTAAGAACCCCCCCATGCACCTTACCCCCTCTTGTGGAGTCTCGAGTATACATGTTAACCCTTTAAAATAAAACAGAAAAGGTGGTTTCTCGGGCACCTCAGTTTGATGACAAGCCGGTGCCTTTGTCATCCCAGAATGACATCCTTCGGTCGCCATTTTAGGGGAAAATTGCTCACAGCGGGGTCAATCCGGGGTCGCCTCAAGCGGGATGGCGAAGGTGAACTGCGCGCCGGCACCGGTGTCGCTTTCCACCCAGATGGCGCCGCCATGCATCTCGACGAATTGGCGTGCGAGCGCGAGCCCCAGGCCCGTGCCGCCGAAGTCGCGCGTCGTCGAGCTGTCGGCCTGATGAAACATCTCGAAGATCCGCTCGTGATGGTCGGCAGGGATGCCGATGCCATCGTCGGCGATCGAGATGAGCACGCCCCCCTTCGAAAAGCGATCGATGCGATGGGCCAGGCGCATAAACACCCCCTCGCGCGCCTCGATCGCCGCACGGGTGGGCATCACCTCGACGCGAATATCGATATGCCCCTCTTCGGGCGTGAACTTGTTGGCGTTGGCCACGAGATTGAGCAGCACCTGCTGCACCTTGCGCTCGTCCCCCTGGATCGGCGGAAGCTCATCCGGGATCGACACCGTGATTTGCTGGCGCTTCTTGTGGAGCAGCGACGCCACCGTGCTGACGATGCGCTGGGTGAGCCCGCGCAGGTCGAACCATTCGAAGGAAACGCCCATCGTGCCCGACTCGATCTTGGTCAGATCCAGGAGGCTGTTGATCAGGTCGAGCAGATCGGCCGCGTTGTGCAGCACCTCTTGCAGGGCCTCGCGCTGTTCCTCGGTCGCCTCCCCCATCACCCCCTCGATGATGAGTTCGGTGAACCCGATGATAGCCGTCAGCGGCGTGCGCAGCTCGTGGCTCATCGTCGCCAGGAACTCCGACTTCACGCGATTGGCCTGGGCCAGGGCCTCGTTGAGTTGCCGCAACCGTTCGATGAGCGTGGCCGCTTCGAGCGAGACCGCCGACTGGTTGGCAAACGCCTCCATGGTCCGGATCTGCTCCTCCTCCACGAACGGCTCGCGCGAAAAACCGATGATGGCGCCCAACGCCGTCTCGCCCGCTACGACCGGCATCACCACGATGCGCCTGAATCCAACCACCTCTTGAATGCGCCGACACATCTGTGCAACGCCCTCCCCATCGCCGCCGCGCATCAGCTCTGCGAGCTCCCGGCGAAAGATGATGCGATGCCGATCGATCTCCATGCGCAGCGGTTCGGCCAGCATCGCGATCGGCACCTCGATCCCATCAACGCTTCGTCCGATGATCTCCTCGACCGCCGCGCGTCGGGGATGTTCCTGCGACACGAACAGGCGGGCCACGCCGCGCTCCGCATCCAACTGGATGAGCGCTGCCGCCTCGAACCCCAGGCCCTCGATGACCGCGCCGAGCAGCTGTTCGATCACATCGCCCAAGACCGCGGCACTGCGAATCGTTGCGCTCATTCGATTCAGCGCGGTCAGCTCACGATTGCGCTTTTCCAGCGTGCGCTCGCGCTGCTGCGAGAAGTGGCTGGCCACCCGGACCGTGTAGACCGCGCCCGTCAAAAACAGGAGGGCGAAGAAAAAATGCGCCACCGGCGTGTAGGCCACGATCGGCAGGCGATCGCCGTATTCGAGGATCAGCGGCGGAATGATCCCCGCATGACAGAGCAGCAAAAAAGCCCCATAGGAGATGGCGCTCAGCAGCGCCAACATCACCGCCAGCCGATGATTGTAGAGCATCCCCGCGATGGCGATGTAGAAAATATAGATGAGATAATACGGACTATGAGGGCCACCGGTCAGATAGAGCACCACCGCGATGGCGACCATGTCGCCGACCAGCTCCATGAAGAACGAGGGCACGAGCCACCGCCCGCGCATGACGTTGGAATAGGCAAACCCGGTCAGGAGGAAACTGCCCAGGACGATCGCCGCCACCCCCAGGGTTTGATCGATGACGCCATGGTAGAAATAGAGATAGATCGCCCAAAAACCGACAAAGGCCACCAGGCGTAGCTTTGTGGTGAACAGGTGCCGCCGCCGATAATCGGGGAGCAGGCGGTCGATCAGCGGGTGTATTCGGGCCATAGGTTCGGTTCTTCTGTAGAATCAAGCAGTTGGAACTGCTACCACGTCCACAGCAAAGCCGTCAAATCGATCACACAGGCGAAAGCGAGCAACCGCCCCAGAATGACTTGACTTCTCCCCGTGCCGGCACTAAATGACGCTGCTCGTTTCTGGCTCTTTTCCGTCATTTATTGGAGGGTTGCATGGCTCGCGTCACCGTTGAGGATTGCCTTGATAACGTTGAAAACCGCTTCGCGCTCGTTCACCTGGCCGCCCAGCGGACCAAGCAGCTCTACAAAGGATCGCGCCCGCTGGTGAAGTGCAAGAATCGTGAAGCGGTCATCGCCCTGCGGGAAATCGCCCTCGGCAAGGTCCAGCCGGACATCGTCATCGTCGAGGATGTTGTCGTCGACGATACGACCACGGAATAACAGCGCCACCCGATCGAGGCCGCCCTGTCGGAATGGCAGACGAGGAGGATTCAAAATCCTCTGGGAGCAATCCCGTCCCGGTTCGAGTCCGGGGGGCGGCACAGGACGACAGTTGACGGCAGTGGGAAGTTGACAGCGGTGAAAAGTGGGAAGCGCAAAGACTGTTCTTCTTCCCCCTTTTCACTTTCCACTTCTCACTTCTTTTCACGCCGAGGTAGCTCAGTTGGTAGAGCAGTCGATTCGTAATCGACAGGTCAGCGGTTCAAATCCGCTTCTCGGCTCAAGATGAAAACGCTCCTCGATCAGAGGGGCGTTTTCTTTTTGTGATGTGTATCACTATTTGATCTGACAACAACGATATAGCGTTATCATCCTACCTGACATCTAGAACCGAAACGGAGAACCGCAAACCGATTGGGAGAAACCGAATCCGATTGCCGATATACCGAGAACGGAACCGGATCAGGAGAGTCTCCTGATCCGGTTGTATGCTGCCCGCAGAATCGCTTTGTTCTCCTCCTGTACCTTGGCCGGAATCAAGGAGAATGCGGCGGCCAGATTCAGGCCCGCTGCCACCTCCGCGATGGATCCCATCGAGATCTGAAAGAAGCGCTTTCGTTCACGTGGTTGCCCCCGCTTGCCGTTGCCCTCCGCCAAGTTGAGCACAGCAGACGATATGGTCCTTCTGAGACGACGGTGTTTTTACCCATAGCCAATCCAAAACATCTCCCACGCCGATCTATCGGACAGGGCCCACCTGATGATGATGTTGATGCTAATTGGATTCGATCGTCCGTTTTTCCGTTTCGGTGTCTCTGTTATCCCAATCGGTTCTCCAAATCGGTAAATCTCGATGATCTATGAGTGATGATGTCGAAAAGTGGTCATAGGCGACCGTCACAAAGGCCGTTCGTGGTGGTCAGATTTTACCACTTTGGCGCACCACTTCAGTCGATGGCTATCTGGTCGATCAGCTCAGAAGGGCCATGGCTTCCGTCGTGCTCAACTTGGCGGAGGGCAATGCTCGGTCGGGCAAGGGAGAGAGAAAGCGCTTCTTTCAGATATCCAGGGCTTCGCTCGCGGAGGTGTCGGCCTGTATCGATCTGGCCGCCGCATTCTCCTTGATTCCGGCACGTTGTGAAATGGAGAACAAGGAAAGAGCAGATCGAATCAGCAGAATGCTCTACCGGCTCAGGTGAGCCAGCAATCAGGAATCAAAAAATCAACATCAGGATCAATATCATCATCACGATCAGTGTACTTGTACTATCAAGTCAATCACCTAACAGTTGTGCGATGATATCGTAATCCCTTATTTCTCTTGTGCGATCATATCGTGACTACTGCATGTGATGATTATATTGAACCGACGACACGCTGAACACTGCAGATCAACTGCTCTCACGTGTCAGCTGATTCGTAGGCAAGGCGGGCAAACTTGGTCCAGTATACCCAAGGCAAACTGCCGCGGCAGGGGATGAGCCGCCGCAGGCGGCAAAGGTTACGGACTCCCCTCTTGTGGAACTTGCTGTTTTTCGCCACCATATACTCTTTGAGGCCATACATGACGAATCACTTTTGCCTCTATCAGTTCAAGAAAATGCCAGCATAAATCGTTATCGGCAGCTGAAAGATGTGCTGTTCTGGTTTTCCATTCATCCTCAGTCAGGGGAATGTCGGTAAAATCCCTTGCACCAATACAACGGAACACACGTTGACACATCCATGCGCTGTAGTCAGCCAAGTCCAGACAACGACCAATAATGTCTCTCGGGGCAGCATGAAGTCGCGATAATATGCGGTGGTGAATGCATGAGAGCTCATGATATTCTCTCCAGCCCCAAGCCGCCTCGGGTACTCCTGTAGCAAGCAACCTAAACGTTGATGCACTGCGTTCGGTCTTGTCGCAGAAGACAACAGCATCTGGCCAAAAGTAGTGTTGCGGTAGGATGCGATCCATCATGTGTATAAACCAAAACAGCGCCTGCTCTTTATATTCACTCAGTGACCAACTAGAGGATATCTGTCTGTACAGCTCCGCATCCCTGTTTTGCCTGATAAACTCAGCACAGTGCTCTTTAGATCTGGAAACGAAGAATTGGATAATGCCATATTGAGAAAATAGGTTTTTGATTCTGAGCCGAATCTCAGATTTTGGATTTAGCAGTATGGGTGAATGCTCATTACAATGCAGATAGCACTCTGGAACGTCATGAGCTCGCTTTATTTCCATCCAATCTCTCTCAGCAGATTTGATACCAAAACGAGGAATAGCTACAGCATGCCAGTTGACATAATCTTTAAGATTCTCAGAACTCTGCGTCTCTGAAGGCCTGTCATCGGAGTCATCCAGAAGAAGTATGAGCTGAGTTCCCCTGTTACGTCCTCCCCAGTGGCCAAGTGGATTGTCTATGTGATCTCGGTGGGTTTGATATTTGGACATGAATTATCTTAAGATTACCGTGTGTTCGCCTGAGTAGATATTGCATTTCGTGGAGCTGGTTCGTAGTCGTTTTCAAATTCCTCGTAAAACCTGACTTCGTCTTTACTGTTACCAAATGACATACGATAATAGCTGTATGCCCTGCCGTCGGGACTATCCCACTGCCATGAAGGCATGGGATACATGCCTTCCACATACTCTACAGTTGTTTGGACCAAAAGTTGAAAGTGAAGTGCCATAGGTTGGGACATCTGGGGGGATGAATTCGGTATAACGGCCGCACCATTTGCACCTTCCTTTAATATCCGGTTTCGTTAAGAACCACCTCCTCACATTGGACATCAAAACCATATGACGGAGCAAACCAAATGCTCAAGCAATATCTCGAGCAAAAACCGTCAGCCGGAGCGAATGTCTTTCAACACCCCCCCTCTTCGAACGCCTGTCGCTGGGGCACGAGATGGAGGACTTCATAGTCGTCGGAGAGCGATTCATAACGCGCTGCTAACGGCATGCTGACCTCAACGACCTTCAACCAATTGCCTCAGTTCGACGACCATGTCGAACGTCCGATCGAGTTCGAACGTTTCGAAATCCTTAGAACGGAGCACCGGCTTGAGCTGAGCTTCCAGTTGTTTCTGAAGCGCTTCCTTCCGTGCATCGCTAATATCAACAGGACCGTTATCCGGGACGGCAAGCTTTGCCCTGACGAGCTCAAGAAAACTATCTTCGTACAGATCGAAATCGATCTCTCGCACGGCAAAATCGATGTCGAAGAAGTCGCGAATGGCCGGCTTCTCTCTCGTAAGCGCAGCTCTCACCTTCTCCGCATAGGCCTCCTGGAGCGACATGCTCACGACAAGAAATGGGGCGACGGCCGGCCTCCCTTTAAACGGATCCGCCAAAAGCGTTTTTGCCTCTCCGCGGAGCGCTTCCTGCAACATCCTCTCGCGAAGCCCTATCTCGATTTTGATCGTTCCGGTCTTGGAAGTGATTGAGGATACATATTGTGCATTGGCGATGTACTGTTTGGAATTGTTATGTCCCCGGCAGCCATCCAACAGCTCAAAAACGGGGAGGCTCTTGTGCACGGCGTCCAGTTTGGCCTTCAACGGCTTCGCCGCCCCGCTCCCTTCGCTCCGAGAAGCGTCCGGTGATATCGGAATGATGAAGTCGAGGTCTTCGCTCAGGCGATAAAAATCGGAGTGGATCTTGCTCAGACAGGTCCCGCCCTTGAAGACAAGCCCGAGGTTGTCATCCGCATAGAGGTAGTCGAGGAGGAGCGAACAGAAATAATCCTTTTCAACCAACTCAGCGAGAAAGCCCGTCTCCCTCGCGGTATGAAGGACAGCGGCCCTGAAGAGATCGATATCTTCGTGAACGCCTATCATGTCAGTGTCCGATTTCCCCATTGATGATGAGACCCCAATCCTTATTGACCGAACCCTTTGACGGCCTATCCGGTATCCACGCGATAAGCGACCGCGTTGAACCCCTTTTTCCCTTCATCTTCTCCAGTGCCGAGCCCTTCACGCCCAATGTCTCCAGCAGGAAGCCAATGCGTCGTACCGTCCCCTTGTTTCCGAATGCGATCGTCATCGATATGAGATCGCTCGCCATCTTGGGATCTTTCCTCACATCACTCTCTATCCATGTGTACGCGCGCGGGAGCGTATTGTAGCGACTCCAGTCATAGACCGCATCCATGAGCGCTCGACTCCGGGATGCGAATATCGCCATACTCCCATCGGTTGTCTTGAATTTATTCACGCCTCCAAGGCGCTTGTCGGACGTCTTGATGAAGATGAACTCGATGTTCCCGATATTGCGTTCGCCGCAGATTCGGTTGTTATACACATAGACCTTGTTGGGGATCTGATCATCAAAACCGTAGAACCGAAACGCGTTCGGTCCGCTGATCTGATAGCGCCCTTTCAGCACGTTCATGAGTCTGGAGAGGATATAGTACTCGCTCACGGCGAATTTGCCGCCGGGAGGCACGCTCTGGGGGACAAGATAGACCCCTGATGTCAGTCGAATAATCAGTCCGACCCTCATCATCCTGCTCAAGAGCTCGCGTTCCTGCTTTGTGCTGAGGTCAAGGGCAGCGGCGATATCGCCTATCCTCATGACCTCTTTTTTCTTCATCTGAGCATAGGCGAGCACCTGGATTTCAAGGGGACCAAGTTTTGTCCGATGTTGTTTCATTCGATTTCCCAATAATTGCTTCTAAGGCAATTTACAAGAAATGGAATGTAATTTCAAGTCTCCATATCCTACTGATATTACAGTACAATATCTCTCGTTGCGTCTCCAGGGGATAAAATCAAACATAAACCTGATCTTCCCAACTTATGGGCCGATTCTCTTTTGCATCAAGCCTCGGATTTGAACCGACGATTTGCTGAACACCCCGAACAAAAAAAACGGCCGGAACCCCGAAGGGTTCCGGCCGTTTCGCCATCGTTTGAATCCTTATTCGCCCGCGGGTGCATCATCCTCAGCGGGCGCTTCTTCCGCAGCAGGCGGCGGCGGTGGGGGCGGCGGAGGCGGCGGCGGTGTTACTTTCTCTATGACCACCTCTTCCTCTTCCACGGCGCCCATATCATCGGCCTTCTTTTCGCAGCCGAGCCAGTAGAGCCCGACCACACCCATGGCGACCAACATTGCGAGTACTCTCTTCATATGCATACCTCCCTTTATCTTTCGATGATGTGTTGTTGACGTTGTCCCATTCTATCGACCCCTCCCAGCACGTGCAAGGGAAAAGGCCCCGACCGGCGCATCAGGCCTTGATAAATTCGAGCATCCGGCGCGGTTCGTACCAGGGCGCCTCCGCCTCGCCGCGACAGGTGTACCAGCACTTCTCGCAGGTGGACGGTTTGATCTTCGAGCGATCGTATTCGCTGTAGTGACAGACGCGCGGCAGCTCCGAGCACTGCTGGACATACCCGTCGGGCGTGACCTGCACCCAGCGGTACCCGGCCTGACAGTTGGCCATGCGGCCATCGCGAAAATAGCCCGGGACGCGGTCGAGATAGTAATCGGAGTTGCGAATGTGGCCGAGGGTGCGTTTGAGCGCCTTGAGTTCGCTGCAGATGCCCACGAGCTGGGCATGGCGGCGACTGCGCACCATCTCGCCATCCTGATCCTTTTTGAGCGAGCAATAGGCCGAAAAGGAGACCATGGCCCCCCACTCCTTGGCGCGATAGGCGATCGGCAGGATCTCATCCAGGTTCGAGTCCATGATGATCGTATTCAGAACGATGCGATGCCCGAGCTTCGACAGATGCGGAATGGTCGTGGCGAGGTGATCGTAGAGCCCGGACACCTTGCGCGCCTCATCGTGCTGCGTGCCGAGATAGTCGAGCGAAACGCTGGTATGGTTGACCCCCGCTCTCGCGAGCTTTTTCGCAGATTCCTCATTGAGAAGCACGCCATTGGTGATGATCCCCAGATAGTGGCAATAGGGTCGCAGGCTCGTCAGGACCTCGGCGTAGTCCTTGCGCAACAGCGGCTCCCCCCCGGAGACCGAGACGACGACCGGGCGGAACTTCTTGATGACGTCGCTATAGTCGGCCAGCTCCTCACCCTTACCCACCTGCCAACAACTGCAGAAGGTGCAGCGCGCATTGCACCGCTTGGTGATCTCGAGGTTGACGAGTCTGGGCTGGCCTCGCAGGATGCAGCGGGTGAGATACCAGATGCCGCGAACGGGTGGGGGCGATGTCTGTTTCATGAATCCTCAGTCTCGACACGCGAGGGCATCGAAGGGAAAACATTCCAAGTGCTTGATATCGTGAAAAAAAGGTGGACTCCGCTACCACGGATGGGGAGTGGCGTCAAGCCCCCGCAGAAACCGGACAGATTGCTATCCCCTCGTTTTCACTCACAAATCCGCCCTGGAATTTCCTTTACAGCCATCGGCAAATCTTGATAGTCACTAGCAACTTTGCTGTCTATCGGGCCGACCGATGCGCGTCATCCGGCGGTTTTTTTTCATCCACGGTAGGTTTTTCGCATGAAGACCGAAGCGGTTCTCTACGTCCCCTCGGACACCCCCGAGGCCATGGTGATGGCAACCCGCAAGGTGGCGGGCGTGCCGCTCATCGTCCGCGGCATCATGACGCTGGCCCGGGCGGGCGTTGAACGCTGCACGCTGCTCATCGCGCAGACCCAACGCGAGCAGATCGCGCGGTTTCTGCTGCGCTATCGACCGAGCCGCCTGCCGACGATCGACATCATCACCTACGACGAACCCTATCGCGTCAGCCCCGAGATCGTCCGCACCATCGGCGAAACCCTGGGGGAGAAGACGCTGCTGATCAACGCCAACCTCCTGTTCGAAAAGGAGCTGGCGCGCCTGCTCCGAAAAGAGGCGCTCGCCGGAAAGGGCATGCTGCTCTGCCGCGAAGGCGTGCATCCGCTCCCAATCTATGCGGTCACGCGCCCGGCCTGGATGGCGCTGGAGGCATTCGCCGAGGCACGCCCGCGCTCGATCGAGAGCTGCCTGAATCACCTCCTCGACATCACGACGACGCGCGTCGTTCAGAAACCGGCGGAGATGAACACCTTTCTCCTCGCGAAGCCACAGGATCGCATGGTGGCGGAAAAACACCTCTCCGAGGCGATCCGCCACAGCACGTCGGGCCCCGTCGCTCGCTACATCAACAAGCGCATCTCGCTGCCAGCCAGCCTCATCCTCGCCAAGCTCTGGATCAGCCCGAACGTCATCACCGGTGTGAACATCATCATCGGCATCTTCTCCGGCGTCTTCGTCGCCGACGGCCACAGCTACGACATGATCCTGCTCGGCGCGATCCTCTTTCAGATCGCCTCCATCGTGGACGGCTGCGACGGCGAGGTGGCCAAACTGACCTTCCGCGAGAGTAAGTTCGGCCAGTACGCCGACACGCTCTGCGACAACCTCTCGCTGGCCAGTTTCATCATCGGCATGATCGCCGGCTACTGGCGCCACACGCACTCGCCCATCGCCTTCCTCGTGGGTGGGTGGCTCATCGTCACGGCAGGCATCACGCTCTTCTGGATGGTTCGCTATCTCAAACAGCACACGCAGTCGGCGAGCCTGGTCACCTACGACAAAGAATTTTTGCAGCACCTGACGGGTCAGCCGCGCTGGCTCATCCTCTTCATCAAATACGGAAAATACACGCTGAAGAAAGACGTCTTCTCGTTTATGTTTCTCTGTTTCGCGATCTTCGGCGTCCTGTATTCATGGCTCTTCATCTCCGCAATCGGAACCACCTTCGGGGCGATCATACTCACCTATCTGAACGCGCAGACGATGCGAAAGAAGGCGGATGCAACAGCACCGGCTTCGGCAGGGGCCAAGATGGGAGAATCAGCCTGACATGACGAAACGATTGAAAGGAAAATCTGTGGTCGCCTTCGACTTTGACGGAACGATCGTCGATTCGATGAGCGCATTCGCCGACGTCGCCGCGAAGGTGATGCCGCGCCACTTCGACATCGACGCGGAGACGGCGCGCCGACGCTACCTCGAGACATCGGGCATCCCCTTCTTTCAGCAGCTCGAAGTCATCTTCCCCGGGCACGCGCTCAACGATCGCGCCGCCGAGGAATTCGAAGCGGAGAAACTCGACGGCTACTTCGACGAACCACTCTTCGATGATGTCATCGAAACGATCGTCTTTTTGCGCGAACACGGCATCAAGACCGCCGTCTCCTCGAACAACTTTCAGCACCTGGTCGATCAATTCGTCGCGCAGGCGGGCATCCCCTTCGACCTGACCCTCGGATTCAAGCCGAACTTCGCCAAAGGGGCGGATCACTTTTACCACATTCAGGAAGCGCTCGGCGTCGACCGCGCGGCCATCACCTTTGTCGGCGACTCGCTCAAGGACGGCGAACGCGCCTCCGATTTCGGCATCGACTTCATCGGCAAGGAAGGCACCTTCAGCCGCACAGACTTCCATGCCGCATTCCCGCAGGCGCTGATCATCACGCACCTGGCGGAGCTCAAGGCCCATGTGTAGAGGAGGAGAACCCGTCGTGACAGAACCCGTACAGATCGTCATCTTGGCCGCAGGGCTCGGCAGCCGCCTGGGCGAACTGACGCAAAACCACCCTAAGGCGATGGTCCCCGTGGCGGATCGGGAGCTGATCCGGCGCGTCTTTGACGCCACCGAACACCCCGACGTGAGCGAACACGTGGTCGTCACCGGTTATCAGCACGAGGTCTTCGCGGCCTTCCTGAAGGAACACTATCCGAAGGCAACCATCGTGCAGAACCCGCACTTTCGGGACGGCAGCATCCGTTCCATCGAAGCCGCGCTGCCCCACATTCAGGGCGACTTTCTGCTCATGAACGTCGACCACATCTATCCGCGCCGCATGATCGCGCGGGTGCTAGACGAACGCAAAGGCCTCACCGCGATCTGCGATTTCGACCGCGAGCTCGGAGCGGATGACATGAAGATCAAGCGTCATCCCGACGGGACGCTTGCGCGCATTCGCAAGACGCTGACCGATTTCGACGGCGGCTACATCGGCATGACCGCCTGCACCGCAGATCGTCTCGCGGAATATCGCGAAGCGGTTGCGGCGACCCGACGCGAAGAAGGCGATGCGGCCTCCGTGGAATGGGTCCTGGGCTGGCTGGCGCGCCAAGGCCGACCGATCACCATCTGTAACGTCTCTGGGCTACGGTGGCTCGAGGTGGATACGCCAGAAGATCGCGCCCTGGCGGAAACAACCCTTCACCGTGAACAGGATTTTTGCGTATGAAGAAAAAACTCAGTTTCATGCTTCGGGGCGTATCCCTGGTCATCGGCGCCATCCTGTTGGTGTTCATCGTCCGCAAGATCGGCGTCGACACGATCGTCGCCAACATTCGGACGATCGGGTGGCGCTTTATCCCCATCCTCACCATCGGATTGTGCTGGTACATGCTCTACACCGAGGCCTGGATGCAGTTCCTCCATCGGTTGAGAGACGGCATCCGATTCTGGGAGCTCTTCCGCATCAAGATCGCGGGCGAAGCGGTCAACACGCTCACCCCCGCCAACTTCATCGGCGGCGATCCGATGCGCATCTATCTGTTGCGCAAAAACTTTCCCGTCTCCGAGGGCGCGGCCTCCGTGGTCGTCGACCGCACGCTGCACAGCGCGGCGATCCTCATCGTCGTGATCCTCGGCATCAGCGTCGCCTTCCTCACCTTCGACGAACTCTCGGCCAATATCACCTACGGCGTTCCGATCGCGCTCGTCGTCTCGGCCGCGTTTCTGACGTTCATCCTCATCCACCAACGGCGCGGGCTGTTCGGCCTGTTGCTCAACGCCTGTCGTCGCATCGGCATCAAACGCGAGTTCTCAGAAAAGACGGTGAAGCGCTTCACGGAACTGGACACGCATATCGTCGATTTCTACAACGAGAGCCACCGCGGCTTTCTCATCGCCCTGGCCTGTCATATCGTGGGGCGTCTGCTGGGCGTCATCGAGATCTATGCGGTCGGCCGCATCTGCTCGGATGATTTCACGCTCTTCGCCGCCCTGATGCTGACCGCACTCGCCCCCGTGATCAATGCGGTCTTCACCTTCGTGCCGGGCGCGATTGGCGTCATGGAAGGCGCCTACAGCGGCACGCTCTACCTGCTGCACCTGGATCCCTCGATCGGCATCACGATTCAGATCGCCAAGCGCATGCGCGCGGCCTTCTGGATTATGCTGGGGCTGCTCTTTTTGGGAGCGCACGATCGCAAACGCGTCTGGGAGGAAGAGGAGCTCATCGAACAAGTGTGATTGCCCTGACTCGTAACTCGTGACTCGTATGATGAATGTACGCACATGGAAAACGGATACGCGTGAGTCGATGGCCGATGTCTGCCATCGGCTCTGTGAGAAGAACTACCTCGTGGCCACCTCCGGAAACGTCTCGGTGCGCGACGGGGACGGTTTTCTCATCACGCCGAGAGCGACGCGCAAGGATGCCGTCACCGCCGACATGATCGTCGCCTGCGATGCCGACGGCAATCCGCGCGATTCCGCGCAGACCCCCTCGTCCGAGATCGCCATGCATCGCGCCGTCTATCGTCGGCGCCAAGACATCACGGCGGCCGTACACGCCCATCCGCACTACTGTCTGGCCTGCTCGCTCGCGGGCATCTCGCTCACGGAGATGCTGCTGCCGGAGCTGGCCATCTATATCGGCTCGGTTCCATCGGTGCCGTATGCCACGCCGGGAACGGACGAGATGGCTGATGTTCTGCGCCCCGTTCTGGAAAAGCACAGCGCCTTCCTGCTCGAGCGCCACGGCGTACTCGTGTTGGGCGACGACCTGCAGGACGCCTTCAACCGTCTGGAACACTTGGAACACATCGCGCGCGTGGCCTATCTGGTCAGCTCCATGGGCTCGATCGAACCGATGACGACGACCGAGCTGAGAAAACTGACCAAGCAGGCACGCAAACTCGGCCAACAGATCTCGCAGACGCTGATCGATCTGCTGGACTGATTCCCTCAAGCGAGGTTAGACGTCACCCATGGGCGAACGACTTAAATCATTTCTGCTGCGCTCCATCCTCGTGGTCTACAACACCGCGGCCTACCTCGTCCTCTACATCATGATGCAGCTCAACCACGCCAACAATCCTCGGCGATGGACGTCGATGCCCGCGCACAAAAAAAATCGGGCCCGTCAAGCGGACCCGAGAAAAAGTGATCATTCCTGTTGTTGTCATCCTGAGTGCAATGAAGGATCCCCTGCAAACACATGAGATTCTTCGGTCGTTCCTCCCTCAGAATGACACCATGCTGTACTCACTCTGAATCGAAGAGCTTTTCATAGCGCGGATCGGCTGTGGCGACATCGTCGATGCGGTCGGTGATCTCATCCACCATCGCCTCATCGGCAAACCCAAACTCATCCTTCACCGTGTCCCAGACCTTCTTGCGCACCTTCCCCTTGAAACGCTGCCGTTCGGCATTTGGCCCGCCAAGACGGATGAGCCCCTTGAGCCCCTCGCCATCCTCCTCGATGATCGCCTCGTGCGCCACATCCAGGAGCTTTTTTGACTTGTCCGTTCGGCGTTCCTCTTCGATCGGAACAGGGGTTGCCGCATCGGCGCCGGAGAGAACCTGGAGGATCTTGCGTATCATATTGTATTCGCTCCCTTTTTGTATTGCACGTTCGAACGGTCGCCCGCTCCTTTCACCCTCCTTATCGCAACTCAGCGGAAAAAGTTGCGCACTTTTTTCATGCTCCGTTCATTTCCGTGAGGAGCGCCCCTTCTTGCCGATGGGACCGGTCAACCCCGAAAGACGCCCGACCCGCTCCATGAGCGCCTGCGCCTGAGGCGAGGAACGTCGCTTGCGGCGCGCGACGATACCGATTTGGCGCGCCTGAACGAGCTCCGCAACGGGAACGATGACGAGCCCCTCCAGGGCGTGTTCGCGAGCGGAGAGCTCCGAGATGAGGCCCACACCCATCCCCTCCTGCACCAGCGCCAGGATCGCCGCCGGATAGTGCAACTCCATACTGACGGCGGGGGTAATGCCGGCTTCGCGAAAGACGGCTTCGATCAATTGCCGCGAATGGGAGGACTGCGGATAGAGGATGAGCGGCTCGCCGCGAAGATCGGTCACGGCGATCTTCGATCGCGAAAGCGGACTCCCCTCCGGCACGATCGCCACGATCGAGTCATGATAGATCTCGGATCGCTTCAGGGAATCGGGAATGTCATTGGTGACGACGATGGCAAAATCGAGTTCGTTGCGCTCGACCATGAGCATCAGTTCGCCGCTGGCCTTGACCACCGCCTCGATCTTGATGTCGGGAGAGACCTTCTTGAACTCGTGCAAAACGCCCGGCAGGAGATGGGTCGCGGCAACATCGATCATGCCGAACTTGACCGTGCCTCCGCCAACGCCGCCGACCGTGCGAATACCGTTGCAGAGGTCATCCACCTGAGAGCGGATGAGCCCCCCCTCACGAAAGAGATAATCGCCCGATGCCGTCGGCCGCGAACGGTCGCTCGCGTCGAAGAGCGATACGCCCAATTCCGTTTCGAGTGCACGCACCGCCTGACTGACCGCCGACTGGGTCAGCCCCAGATGCCGGGCCGCCGCGGAAAACCCCCGCTGGCGATAGACCTCGCAAAAGAGATGGAGTTGTCGCAGTTCCATAGGCACCACCGATAAGTCTTATTAATAGATGTGAGTAATATTATTAATTTGACTAATACAATCCCCCCAAGGTATCAAGCTCAAAATCGAACGATCCTCAACTCAAGGAGAATACACATGACGACTACCTCGAAACCCCACACGATCGCCCCCGCCGAGGGCAAACTCGGCATCGTGCTCGTCGGCCTCGGGGCCATCAGCACGACCTTCATCGCGGGCCTCGATGCCATCCGGAAGGGAAAGGCAAAGCCGATCGGCTCGCTCACCCAGATGGGGACCATCCGCCTGGGCAAGCGCACCGACGACCGTCATCCACTCATCCGTGACTTCGCTCCGCTGGCGAATCTGACCGACATCGAGATCGGCGCCTGGGACATCTTCGAAGACGACGCCTATCTCGCCGCGAAGAAGGCGGGCGTGCTCTCCCCGACCGACCTCGAAGCCAACCGCGAAGCGCTGGCCGCGATCAAGCCCTGGAAGGGCGCGTTCGACCGCAACTGGGTCAAAAAACTCGACGGCACCTATGTGAAGCAGGGCACGCGGCGCGCGCTGGCCGACGGCATCATCCGCGACATCGAGCAGTTCAAGAAGGAACGCGGCGTCAGTCGCGTGGTCATGGTCTGGTGTGCCTCGACCGAGACCTTCGCCGAACTCGGCGACGCCCATCAAACGCTCAAGGCGTTTGAAAAGGCACTCGATGCGGACGATGCAACCATCGCCCCCTCGATGCTCTACGCCTATGCCGCCCTCAAGCTCGGCGTCCCGTTTGCCAACGGCGCCCCCAACCTCACCGTCGACACCCCGGCGCTGCAGGAGTTGGCCAAAGAGACGCGCACGCCGATCTGTGGCAAGGATTTCAAGACGGGTCAGACGCTGATGAAGACGATCCTGGCACCGGGACTCAAGGCCCGCTATCTGGGGCTCAAGGGATGGTTCTCGACGAACATCCTGGGCAACCGCGACGGCGAGGTCCTCGACGATCCGGGTTCGTTCAAGACGAAAGAGGAGAGCAAGCTCTCCGTGCTCGACACGATCCTCCAGCCGGAGGTCAATCCCGACCTCTACGGCGACATCTACCACAAGGTGCGCATCAACTACTATCCGCCGCGCGGTGATGAGAAAGAGGGTTGGGACAACATCGATATCTTCGGGTGGATGAACTACCCGATGCAGATCAAGATCGACTTCCTCTGCCGCGACTCGATTTTAGCCGCGCCATTGGTCCTCGACCTCGCCCTTTTCTGCGATCTGGCCAAGCGCGCGGGTCTGCGCGGCACGCAGGAGTGGCTCTCCTTCTACTTCAAGTCGCCGATGACCGCGCCCGGCCTCTACGCCGAGCACAACCTCTTCATCCAGGAGATGAAACTCAAGAACACGCTGCGCTATCTCATGGGCGAAGAACAGATCACGCACTTGGGAAATGAGTACTACGATATGTAAGGATGAACCTGAGAAAACCCCCGGGCGAAAGCTCGGGGGTTGAGAGTGATGACAAACCCGGCTGTTGTCATCCCCGCGAAAGCGGGGATCTCGACGTGCCGTCACAATCGAGATTCCCGCCGGAGCCTGCCCTCGAATGATTGAATCGGGGGCGGGAATGACAGTCTTTGGTTTTGCTGGGATAATCGTTTGGTTATCAGCCGCATGCAAAAACCCCCGAGTGAAAACTCGGGGGTTTTTTGTTCGGCGTTCTTCGTCCTTTTCGTCCCTCGCCCCTCGGCCTCTTCGCCCTTCGAGGTGTTGTTTTTTTTACATTCGCCTCGGCAGTTTCACTTTGCGCAGCTTCTGCCAGAGGTTCATGTAGACTTCGACGGGATCGCCCTCCTCCGCCCAGGGGTCGCAGAAGAGCTGCTTTAAAAGTGGTTTTTTGATCACGCCGGACATGAGGCCGTAGTAGAGGCGATCGCCGAGCATATACCCGATGGCATGCGTCACCGAGAGAAACAGGTCCATGCGGCTGCGAAAGATCTCCGTGCGCGAAAGCGCCTTGCCGCTCCGTTCGAGTTTTTTGTATTCCATGACCAGGTGCGCGGTCTCGTATTCGAGGCGACGCTCCTCCGGGATGCGCACCGTCTGAAAATAGGACAACAGACTCTTGAAATCGCGCTCGTGAAAACACTTTCGTTTATGATTGATGACCTTCGAGCCGAAGAATCCCAACGCCTCATGCAAGCAGTTGGCATAGAACGCATCGACGACGAAGCGCGGCTCTTCCGGTCCCGAACAGACGCTCTTGATAAAATGCGAAGCCTCCTCAGCGGCGTGATTGATGGAGAGGTTCGCCAGATAGACGAATTTGGTCTGGGCTATGTAGTAGCTCTCGCTGGCCAGGATCTGACGTTTGATGATGTCGATCTCATCCTTCGAAAAATCGCCCCGATCGCGCAGCTGTCGCAGAAAACTCAGATCGCCGCAGGTGAAGATCTCCACGTCATCACGCTCGCGTCCGAGGCGAATCCCCAAAAATTCACAGAGCCGCTCCACAATCTCCAAGAAGCTCGACTTGGCATCGGCATAGTCGATCTCCCCCTCCTCGTGCTCCAGCCAATTGAGGTAGGAGCGCTGTTCCACCACCGGCGGCGTATGCATCCGACAAAAATTGCCATCGCGAAGCTTGACCACCTCGATCCAGTCCTCGACGCCGGCCTCGGCCAGCTTCCAGTAGATGTTTTCACTGTTCTGAAAAAGGATGAGCGGATGAAAGGGCAAATTGCGACGTTTGAGTTCCATCGCGACATCGCGGGGCAGATGCTTCGGAGCCAGGTGCAGATCGCCGATGAAGACGAAGAGACGCCGCCCCGGGTGTTCCTCGAGGATATCAGCGATGAGATGCGCGCTCTTCCGATCGCGCGTGCGCACGTTGGAACCAACCCGCGCCGCATCGATGGCGAAGAGCTCCGTGCCGTGGTAGCGGCAAAAATCGAAGATCGGTTTGAAGTTCTCCCAGAGATCGAAGACCCAGTGCTCCTCCAACTTGATGCGACGCAGGAAGGTCTTCTCGCTGATGGCACCGTCCATATACTCGTCGAGGGAGGACTGGCTCTTCTTGTGCAACAGCTCCAACCCCACCATCACACTCGGGTCATGGCGCACCACCTCTTTGAGGATGCGCAGGAACGAGCGTTGCGACTGATTGCAGGTGTGATAATCGCCGACGAAGATGACGTTCGACTGGAGCACCGCCTCGATCATCTCATCCTGATTGGAAGCGCGCGCATAGTCGTGCACGGCGCGCTTGTAGTTCTGCTCATACGCATCGAAACCAGGCTCTTTGACGAGGACGGAATGATCGATCAGGTCTTTATTCCACCGCCAGAGTTTTTTTTGGATCGCGATGAGTTCATCGCGCAGCGATCGCGGCATGGAACAACCTCCGTGACTCGTGACTCGTGACTCGTGACTCGTAACTCGTGACTCGTAACTCGTGACTCGTAACTCGTAACTCGTAACTCGTAATCCGTGAACCGTGAACCGTGAAACCGAAGATCGTGTCGCCGCGAGGGAAAAAATGAAGCCATTTTTACAGCTTCATCGGAAAAATGGTTTCGTTTTTCCCCGGGAGGCGACCTTGTAACCCGTTCACCGTTCACCAATCGTAAACTCATCGAAGTGAAGACGCAAGCGTGCTCCAACCATCATATTGTTGACGCCGCGCCCAACGATGAAATTCCAGTTTTCGATGCGTTCATAACCGCCGAGCACCGTCCACTCGATACGACCCTGCGTCTGCCAGCTCATCTCCCCCATCAGGCGAAAGCGGCGCTCGTGCGGCCCGGGGGTGAGCACCAGGATCTTGTCGCCGCCCCCCGACGCATTTGGCTGCGTGTAATAGGTGGAGGAATCATAGTCCTCCAAGGCCGCATCGAAGCGCACGCGATGGCGCGGGCTCGGCCACCAATAGAGCGTGGCATAGACGCCATCGGCGGTCGGCCCGAGCGGATCGCCCAGGAGCCTGCGGTTGAGCGTGTAGCCGTCGGTCCAGGTGCCGTGCCGATAGGTCAGCGGGGCGACGTGATGCCCCTCGAGGCGCAGACCCACCTCCCCCGAAGAGGTCAGGCGCGGCACATAGCACCCGACGATGAAGGACATCTGGTTGAGAATGTTATCGGGGAGGCGAAAAGCACGGACGATCGAGTCCTCGATGTAGGCGTCGTAGTAGAGTTGGCTCCCGCGCAGCGGCGGAATGGTCAGGCGAAAATCGAGAAAGCCCCAGGAGTTGTTGGCCACATCGGTCGCACCGATGTTGGATCCGCCCCACTTGTGAAAGGGAAGCATCTCCGCGATCGGCTCCCACCACTTCACGCCCGGCGCGCCGCGCCCGCCCATGGTGATCGTGTGCGACAGACCGAACTCAAACCAGCGCGACGGCCGCAGCGAAAACTTCAGCCCATACAAATACGCATAGGGAAAGGCGGTCCGCTCCGGGCCGAGGTTCGAGACGAAGAAGGTGAACTTCATATGCCCGAGATATTTGAAGACCCAGGGCGCGCGCCAGGGATAGGGATTGGTGAGTTTGATCATGTCCAGCGGCCGGGCGTTCGAGCTGAGCATCAAGCCGCCATACTCTCCCTGCCCCCACATGAGGTTATCGCGCCCGACCTCGAGCTGGATGTTGCGCCAGCCGGTCGTCAGATAGAGTCGCTCGATGTGCGCAAAGACCTGCGCTTCACTGCGTTGCGGCGTCAGGAATTCGAAACGCGGCTTGGCCCGCATCGCGAGATACGGCGTCGCATAGAGATCGTGCTGCGTGGTGAGCGTCGCGTTGGCGCCGTCGACATAGGTCAGCCCCCCGGTCGTATAGCGATCGAACGAGGTGATGATGCCGTCGATCATGCCCGCCCCATTGTTGACGGGAATCTGACGCGGCTCGCTGCTGTTGTACGCGGCGAAGAGGTCGAGCTGATCGAGCGCCTCGAAGACGACGCCCTTGGGCATTCCGCCCAACTCGCGCGCGTAGCGTTTTTCATAAAACGCCAGCAGCCGCTCCAGATAGAGACGCCCCGCGACGATCCCCTCCCGCTCGTCCAGCGTCTCGCGTGCGCTTCGCAGGATACGCGCGATCTCCAGGCGCGAATACGGACGCTGCCCGATGATGACATCCCGCACCAAGTCGTTGGCGATGAAGACATCGACGGCGTGATAGACCGGATCGTCCGGCGGCGCATTGAGCGCCGTCTGCGCCCGCACCGACAGCGGAGCAACCACGATCAGGAGGAGCAATATGTAAAAACGAAAACGCATAAAGATCCGTGACTCGTGAACCGTGAACGGTGAACCGTTCACCGTTCACCGTTCACCGTTCACGTTTCACTTTCAACTGTCTGACCCGATCCACGATCACGATGAGTGCGGGCAAGAGCAACACCGCCGCGGTGATGCAGGCGATCTCACCGATCACCGCCGCAACGCCGAAGGTCGCCAACGCCTGATTGTTGGCCGTGGTCAGCACGAAGTAACCGATGATCGTCGTCATCGAACAGAGCACGACCGCGCCCCCCGTGCGCTTCAGAGCGGACGAGACGCCTTGCGGCCCCTCCTGCCGAATGCGCATGGCCATGTTGAGGGCATAGTCCACGCCGACACCGAAGGTCAGTGGCAGGACGATAAAGTTGAAGAAGTTGATCTTGATGTCCATGAAGGCAGCCACCCCCACCATCATGAGCACGGCCCAGATCAGCGCTGTGATCAGCTCGAGCGACAGACGCATACGCCGCAGGATGATGAGGACGAAGAGCAACACGCCGAGAAAGGAGGCGATCGTCAGGTAGGGCGCCTCCACCTTGATGATCTCGATGAGATCCGCGAAGATGATGGAGGCGCTGGCAGCATGCAGGATACGCCCGTCCTCCAGCTGGATATTGCGAATCGTGTCGGCATAGCGCATCAGGTTGCGCCCGTCGGAGAGGGGCATCCCCGGCCGCGGATTGATGAAGACGACCGCACCGCGATTGCCGTCCAGATCTTCGAAGTGACGCGCCAGCGTATCGGGCAGGTCCTCGATGGTCAGCGCCCGTCCAATGATCGAGGTGCGAATCCGCTCGATCTGTCGGCGCAGCTCTCCGGAGACATCGTTCACCCAATCCTGATTCAGGAGCCTCCCGATGCGAGCGATGATCGGAAGTTTGCCCTCCTGATCGGGCGGCAGCAAATCGAAGATGGAGCTGCAATTGCCAACGCGTCGCTCCTGCGGATGCAGATCGAGGTTCTGCCGCTCCACCGCCTGGCAGACCTGGGGGCCCTCATCGGCGGAATCGACCAGCACGACCGACGGCGTCATGGAACTGCGAAAGAGTTTGGAGACGCGCTTCTCCAGCGCCTCGGTTCCACTGGCCACCGAGACCTGATTGCGCATCTTCGTAAAATCATATTCGATGGCATTTGGTATGAATCGCCAGACGACCACCGTTGCAACGATGGCCGCCACGGAGGCCAACACCAGAATGACGGCCGGAGATCGCGACCCAATTTTCGTGGCCAACTCGAAGAGCGCGCTCTCGCGCTTTGGCGTCTGGCGCGGACGCACGAAACGCAGGATGCGCTCCGAGACGAGCGTCATCACGGGGAGCACGAGCATCGTCGAAATCCAGCAGAAGATCACACCGCTGGCGCCGATGAACCCAAACTGCGACAGCCCCCGAATGCGCGCGATGAGCAGCACGCCGAAGGAGACCGCGGTGGTCGCCGCCGCCAGGAATGTCGGACGGACGGTCATCTCGAGCGCATGCTGCATCGACTCGAGCGGCGAACGCTCCTTCTTGCGTTCCTCCAGATAGCGCGCCATCAGGATGATGCCGTAGTTGATCCCCGTGCCGACGATGATCGACCCCAAAAACGCGGTCTGCGCATTGAGATAACCGATCACCCCTCGCGTGAGCGCAAAGGTCCAGGCTACAGCGATGAGCAGCGTTGCGCCGAGCAGAAAGACGATGCGCAATCGGAGAAAAAAGAGCGCTATCACCGCAGCCACGAGCCCGAGACACATGAGCGCGGTCGAGAGAATATCGTGTTTGAGCGTCTCATACTCCTCGATCGTGCTCTTGACGTTCCCGCACAGCCCCACGCGCATCTGCGGGTTATACGAGGCGGGCTTGAGATCATCCACTATCGCTTCGACGGTCGAGACAAGCTTGCGCGAGCCGTCGAGCGTGATCGTCGCCCCGTACGGACGGATCATCATGATGAGCAATCGCCCCCACTCGCCGCCGAAATAGTCTTCGTACGTCGAGATGGGCGCCGTGTATTTGCGTTCCACCTTCTCGCGAATATCGGCGATCTGCAGCGGTGCCGGTTCATCCCCCTCGTCGCCGAGCTCCAGATAGAAGGGCGTGCGCTTGTACTTTTCAAAATCGACGCGCTGCTTGAGACGCCGATGAAAGCGCTGGAGATCACCGATATCGAGATAATAGAGAAAGCGATCCTCGTAGAAGCGTCGGACGTCGTCGGCCTTGTAACTGAGATATCGAATCTGTCCCTGCGGCAACTCCTGCAGGCGCACGGCCAGGTCGTCGAGAAAGCGTTTGTTCGATTCCTCGTCGGGGCCTTCGACGGCAACGATGAGCGACCCCACACCCCCGACGCGCTCGAGCACGCGGTTGAGTTCGCGCACGCTCTGATAGTTGGGAGGAAGCAGTTCTTTGAGATTGCTCTTGAGCGCGAGGGTGGAGGCCAGAACGGCACAGGCGAAAAAACTCAGCAGATAGAAGAGCAGCGTCGCCAGCTGATGGCGCCCGATGAAGCGGAGGTAACCGGAGATATATCGATGAATCCGTGTGCCCATATCGCTCGCTTACGAGGAGAGGCCGAAACGATCGCGCAGGCGTCCCCACACCCGCACGAGCACCCCCGCCCCCCAGTAGCCTGCGAGCGCCACGCAAAGTCCCGCGATGATGTCGATCACCCAGTGATGCCGAAGGTAGACGGTGGAAAACCAGATGCTCGTCACGAGCGGAATGAAGGCGTACCAGACGATGCGCATCGTGCCGTTCATACGGCGATAGCGCCAGGCATAGATGAGCGCGACGGCAGAGCTTCCGACATGCAGACTGGGAAAGGCCCCGCCGCTGATGGCGGAGAGATTATCCCACGTGCCCTGCAGGCGCTCGAAGAGGAAGAACCCATGCAGCCGAACCGGATCGGTATAGAGGTGTTCGATGAAATAGCGCGGGGGCGAACAGGGCAGAAGCACATATCCCAGAAACCCCATCAGAAAGACGAGCGACAGACAGAGCGACATGTGCCGAAACTCGTCCCGTTTTCCCCACAGCGAGAGCAGAAACATGATGAAGAGCGGCTGGAAGAACCACAACGCATAGGATGCCGACATCAGGTCGGTGAGCCAGGGCATATGGATGCGCTGCGCCCAGATCGTGGGCTGCATACCAAAGATCGCGGCGTCCCAGGCCTGCATCACCCCGGCGATGTCGAAGCTCATGGCCTGGCCCGCCACGTCGCGCAGGTTTTCATAGATGAAGACGATGAAGAGAAAGGGGACCCAATCGCGCAAGAGGCGAGTCGTGCGAAGGAGCCAATCGGCGCGGTGTCGCACGATGGTCACGACGATGGCGGTGGCCATGATTCCGATAGGCATGAGCACCGTCGCCTGGAAGAGGCGCACATGCCCCCCCATGGCCAGCACCGATGCGGAGAGCAGCAACGCCATGCCGATCATAATGATGAGGTCGAACCCCATCGTTGCGATGCGATAGAGGATGCGCTCCCAGATGCCCGCGACGATGACCGGCACGGTCAGCCGCTTGCCGTTGCGCTCGAGTGCGTTGGAGGTGGTTGTCTCTTGGGTCGCCATAAAAGTTTCGGGATGCTATACGCGCCGGTCTGTATTGACAATGAAAAAATAGGTAACATTCGAAATTCAGTCACCTTTTCCCCTCTTCCCCCTTCGAAAAACAGGCCCGGAGACAGCTCGATTGACAAACCCCCCTACGATGTATAAACGCCCAAAATCGTTTTGGTTTTTCGCTTATACAGCGCTTCACAACCGGGAGCCCCCTTTTCGCGTGAAAATCGGCATCGTCTCAGAATATTTCTCCCCCACGATCGGTGGCATCACCGAGAATATCCACCACTTTGCGCGCGAGCTCCTGCATCTTGGACACGATTTTCGCATCATCACCGGTGGAGGACTCGCTCCGAAGGGAATTGAACCGAGCATCTCCGACCGCATCCGCACCATCGGCCGAAGCATTCCGGTCTTCTCCAACGGCTCCTGTGGACGGGCGACCTATGGCTTCGGGCTCACGCGAAAAATGAAACGGCTCCTGGCCGAAGAACAGTTTGATCTGTTGCATCTGCACTCGCCGACCTTCCCGGCCCTGCCGCATATCGCCATCATGCAAGCCAATGCGCCGATGGTGGGCACCTTCCACACCTGCATGGGCAACGACATCTACTACCGTCTCTTCAGAGGAACGGTGAAACCGATGCTCGAACGGCTGAGCGGCCGCATCGCCGTCTCGCGCTGCTGTGCCGAAGAAAATCACCATTATATGGGGCTCGACTTCGACGTCATCCCCAACGGCGTCGACGTGGGCTGGTGGGCGAGGGGCAAGCGCATCCCTCGCTTCGACGACGGACGCGTGAACGTCCTCTTCCTGGGCCGGCCGGACACGCGCAACGGTCTGGACACGCTCATCCGCGCCTTTTCGCACGTGCATCCGAAACGACCGAACGCGCGCCTCATCATCGTGGGCGATGGGCCGCTGCGTTTCTATTTCGAAAACCTCGTCCCCGCCGCACTTCGCGAACACATCGTCTTCGTCGGAACCGCCACGGATGAGCGCGCCGACTATCTCGCCACGGCCGACGTCTTCGTCTTCACGCCCACGATCGCCTCGTTCGGCATCACCATCATCGAGGGGATGAGCGCGGGTCGCGCCATCATCGCCTCCGACATCGAGGCCTTTCGCGAGCTGACCACGCACGAGGAGAGCGCGCTGCACGTCCCGCCGCAGGACGAGGCCGCGCTCGAAGCCGCCATCGTGCGGCTGATCGACGACGAGGAACTACGCGCAAAACTCGGCTCCACCGCCGCCCTGCGCGTGGAGCGCTACGACTGGAAACGCGTGACGAAACTGCACCTGGAGTATTACGAGCAGATTTTGGGGGAATGAACAGAGCGTTGTCATCCCCGCCCTTCGGCTACGCTCAGGACAGGCTCCAGCGGGGATCTCGATGAACTTGGCTTTGTCATCCCCGCGAAGGCGGGGATGTGGATGGATTTGGCTTTGTCATCCCCGCGAAGGCGGGGATCTCGATGTTTCGTGACAATCGAGATTCCCGCCTTCGCGGGAATGACAGATTTGGACCCGCGGGAATGACAGATTTGGACCCGCGGGAATGACAATCGAAAGAAGGAGTTCATGCCACTGCGGATAAAAATGCGCGTTGTGCTCGCCGTCGCTGCGGCCGTCGGCGTTGCGGTGCTGTTGATCGCGATGGCGATCTTCGGCAGTTGTCTCCCCTGTCGTGCGCTCGCCGGGATCGCCGCCCTCTCCTGGATCGTCGCGGGGGTCATCGTCGCGCGCGTCCTGATTCCCCAGTGGGATCCGGTGTTGCAGCGTATGCAACGACGCCATCGCGGCGAACAGCTCGTCGCGCTCACCTTCGACGACGGGCCGGATGAACCCTGGACCGAACGCATCCTCGATATCCTGAAGGCCGAAAGCGTCGCGGCAACCTTCTTCGTCCTCGCGAATAAAGCGCGCGCCCATCCGGAACTGGTTCGACGCATGATCGATGACGGACACGAAGTCGGCAACCACACGGTCTCGCACCGCATCCTCGCGCATCGCTCCCGCGCGGCGATCGAGGGGGAACTCACCTCGGCGCAGAAAGCCCTGGCATCCATCACGGGAGCGCGTCCGCACCTCTTTCGCGCACCGCATGGCTTCATGACCGCGCGCGTGCGACACATCTGTCAGGAGCTGGGGCTGACGCCGATCCCCTGGACCCGTGGGCTCTGGGATACCGATGGCGCCGATGCTTCGATGATCATCGCCCGGCTGGGGGAAAACCTCGGCGATCCGGAGATCCTCCTGCTCCACGATGGCCTCGACGAAGGCTTGACCTGCCAGAGCCGTGAGGCTACGGTCGCAGCGCTGTCGAACATTATCCGGCGTTATCGCGATCGCGGCTATCGCTTTGTCCGCATCAGCACGCTGCTCGATGGAAAGACGCTATGAAACGAAAGGCCCTCACCATCCTCGGATGGCTCATCTCCATCGCCCTGCTCACCTCGCTGGCGATGAAGCTCGACTTCCATTCGATCGGGGAGAAGCTTGCCGATGCCAAGTGGCACTATCTGGCTCTGGCCGGCCTGCTCAACATCGCCGTCATCGCGCTCAAGGCCGTGCGCTGGCAGTGGTTGATGTGGCCGCAGAAGCGCACCCGTTTCGGCTCCATCTTCCGGGCCACGATGATCGGCCTGGCCGCGAACAACGTCATGCCCGCGCGCGGCGGCGACGTCCTCAAGATCTATCTGCTCGGCAAGTGGGAGGGCGTCTGTCGCGCCATGCTCACCTCGATCACCGCGCTCGACAAGTTCTTCGACGGGCTGGCCATCCTCATCCTCTTCGGTCTGCTCTCCATGCATTCGACCTTTCCGGTCTGGGTCCAACGCGGCACGACGATCTTCGCCATCGTCATGGTCATCATCCTGATCCTGGCCGTGGGACTCCTGCTGCACCATCGTCGCACGACCGCCGACCCGGCCGCATCGCTCGGGCGTTTGAGCCACCTGGCCCACAGGCTCGGCTCCGGCATGGGTATGCTCACGAGCAAGCGGCTCGTCCTGGGCACGCTCGCCCTCTCGATTGCCAACTGTCTGCTTCAGGTGGGAACGATCCTCTGCTGCCAGCTCGCCCTCGGCGTTCACGTCGCCATCTGGGTGCCGATCCTCGTCTTCGTCGCGATCAACCTGGCCATCATGGTTCCTTCCGCGCCCAGCAACATCGGGCCGTTCGAAGTGGCCGCCGTGTTGGCCTATACCTGGCTGGGGGTGGGAAAGGATATGGCCTTCAGCATCGCGCTCATCTATCACGCCGTCCAGATCATCCCGGTCACGCTCATCGGACTCCTCTTCTACCTCTCCTCGACGCAACGCTCCCTCTCGGCAAACGAACCTATTGCCGAGACATCGAAATGACACCCATTCGTTGAGCGCCTCCCGGGGAAAAGCGAACCCCTTTTTCCGATGAAACTATAAAAAGGGATTCGTTTTTCCCCTCGCGGCGCAACGGCTCCGATACCCCGATTTCTGCTGTGGGCATCTCTAAAAACCTCTCATGAGTCACCGCGAGAGGAAAATGGAGGCCTTTTTTACAGGGTTATCGGAAAAAAGGTCTCCATTTTCCCCGGGAGGTGACATCAATATCTCAGTTTTTAGAGGTGCCCTTGTTTCACTGATCGACTTCAACGCTGCAGGTCGACGCAGCCGATCGCGGCGGGATAGCAGTTCGACATCCGGCCCTGCTGCACGGTGCGCACGTTTTGATCGACGCCGGAGTTCGCCGCCGAGCGTGCGCCGCCATCGGGCAGGCGCGTATTCATGGGGCGAGCGCGCAGGGATCCGGCGGGCTGATACGGAACCTGGATGCGTTCGGATGAACGGGGATGAAAGGATGATTGCGCCAGCGCGGTGGCCGGCAGCAGAGCGAGCAGGAGAATGATGAGGACCAGACGTCGCATGAGCACCCCCGAGGTGCCCTTTTCCAAACCGAGAGCATTATAACGACATCGATCCCATTTGAAAAGAAATGTGAGCAAACAAGCTGAAATCATTAGGGGTTGATAATTCGGCGCGAATGAATAGGGTTGGGCATCCACCACAAGGGATCAGAGGAGACCATATGCGCGACAACTATATCATCGGCGTGATCGGGGCGGGCAACATGGGCGAGGCCCTCATCAAGGGGCTCTTGCGCTCGAACCTCGTGCGCTCCTACGAGATCATCGCCTCGGCGCGCACGGCCAAGCGCGTGCGGTTTCTGGAGAAGACCTACGGCGTGCACACCACGCGCAACAACCTTGCGGTGACGAGCGCCTCGGAAACGATCATCCTGGGGGTGAAGCCGCAGGACATGCAGAAGGTCTGCACCCAGATCCAGCCGGCCATGACGCGCAACCATCTGGCCATCTCGATCGCCGCCGGCATCGACTTCAGTCGTCTCCGCGAGATGCTGGGCTCGAAACCGAAGCTCATCCGCGTGATGCCCAACCTCCCCTCCGTCATCGACATGGGGATCAGCGCCATCTACTGCGGCCCGCGCATGCCCGAGCGCTACCGGCGGTTCGCCCACCAGATCTTCCAGGCGGTGGGCAAGACGGTCGATGTGCGTGAAGAGCGCTTGATGGACGTGGTCACCGGGCTCTCCGGAACGGGGCCGGCCTATTTCTTCGCCCTCATGGAGGCGATGCAGGATGCGGGACGCAAGCTCGGGCTGACCGATCAGATGGCGGCGCTGCTCACGCTGCAGACGGCCGTGGGTGCAGCGGAGATGGCGTTTCAGAGCAATCTGCCGCCGCAGGAGCTTCGCCGTCGCGTCACCTCGAAAAAGGGAACCACGTGGGCCGCGATGAATCATCTGAAGAAGAAGAAGTTCTGGAAGACGATGGAAGAAACCGTCCGCGTCGCCACCAAACGCGCGGAGCAGTTGCGAAAGATGTAAAGACCGTGACTCGTAACTCGTAACTCGTAACTCGTAAAGACGTTGTCGCCGCGAGGGGAAAATGGAGGTCTTTTTTACAGGTTCATCGGAAAAAAGATCTCCATTTTCCCCGGGAGGCGACGCTTCACAGGAGTTGTCATGACTGTGCTCGCTTATCTCATCATCTCCCTGGCCAAGGTGCTCGGGCTCATCATCAACCTCTATACCGTCGTGATCGTCATCGGGGCGCTGCTGACGTGGGTCAACCCCGATCCCCACAATCAGATCGTCCGCCTCCTCTATAGCCTGACCGCACCGGCCTTTCGCCTGGTCCGACGATTCCTGCCGGTTGTGGTGCGACGCCTGCCGATCGACATCACGCCGATCATCGTGCTGTTGATCCTGGTCATCATCGATACGGTGCTCGTCGGCACGCTCTACCGCACCGGCGCCCAGATGCTGCAATAATGAACGGTGACCGGTGAACCGTAAACGGTGAACAGAAACCATGCCCCTGAAGATCACCACTCGAGACGACGGCATCGCGTTCGACTGTCACGTCCAGCCGCGCGCGAAGCGCACGGCGATCAAGGGGATTCGCGATGGAGCGCTGGCCGTGGCGCTGGCATCCCCCCCAGTCGACGGCAAGGCCAATGCCGCGCTTATCGCCTTCCTGGCCAAAATACTCGGCATCCCGCGCCGGAAGATCACCCTCATCCGGGGGGAGCACAATCGCCACAAGAGCGTCGCGATAACGAGGGTAAACGCTGCGGATCTGAAAGAGAAGCTCAAACCGTTCAATATATGAACAGTTTCCAAACTGACCCTGTCTCCCCCCGGCGAGCAACACCGATAGGCGAAGAACGGTTTACATTCTCAAGAGATAGGCTAAAATGGGGTCTCAAGACCACAGTTTGAACTGGGGCATGGAATCCCACACAGAGACTCGATTCCAACCCGTTTTTTCACCGCAACAGATGAAAGGTTCCCACGCTATGCCGATCTACGAGTACCACTGCAAATCCTGCGATGCCGATTTTGAAATCGTGCAGAAGATCACGGACGAACCCATCGCCGCTTGCCCCACCTGTGGCGGCAAGGCGAAGCGGCTCATCTCTCAGACCTCCTTCACCCTCAAGGGCGGGGGTTGGTATAAGGATGGCTATGCCAGTGGGAAGACCACGTCATCTCCGGGGAAGAAATCGACGACAACGACAACAAAGAGCGACTCCACAAAGACATCCGATAAAAAGTCATAAGCGGACCTCCTATGGTTGAAAAGATCGACAGACCGGAAGCCCCTCCGCCCTATCGCATCACCAAGGCGAAGGAATCCCGCGAGGATCAGCACCAGTCGTCATACAACCAGCGTGAGGAGCAGGAAAAACAGTATCAGAAGCAGCTCGAAGGAAACGAGTGGGAGAAGTTCGAACGGCGCACCATGGTGATCAAACCGGTGCGCGTTCCGCGCGCGCGAATCGACCGGTTGCTCTTTCGCGCGGCAAAGCTCCATAGCGGAACGGGGATCCTGCAGGTGGATGTAGTCTGGCGCGATGGGCGACAGACACGCGGGGCGCTGGTCCTGCTGACGCACCTGGAGGATTTCATCCGCACCAAGCGGTTCAAGCCGGGGGAGACGGTTCCCGACAGCCTCTGGGCACATGGAACGACGATCGAACTCGGCATCCCGCAGCGCGTGGGGGAGGCCAAGCGCAGGCCGGGAAAACCGAGCGGCGCAGGCGCAAAACAAGCGCCCTCGAAAGGCTCTCTGGCTCGGGCGCTCCCCCGCTGGCTGGGGGCCATCGGTCTTATCGACCGATCGACGGGCAAGGTCAGCTGGGGCGTCATGTTGCTCTACCTCTTTCTGTTGGGAATGACGATCACGGTCATCGTCCTGGAATACAGCGAACCGTAAGCGTCGAACAGAATCTGTCATTTTGCCGTCATTCCCGCGAAAGCGGGAATCTCGAAGTACTCGAAAAAACGAGATTCCCGCCGGAGCCTGCCCTCGAGTGATTGAATCGGGGGCGGGAATGACAAAAACCGGATGGGAGCTATAGAGTAAGCGATTTCACGAGTTACGAGTTACGAGTTACGAGTTACGGATTTTAATTATGAACGACTTTGAACCAAAACAATTCGGCAAATACTACCTCCTCAAGAAGCTCGCGGTCGGAGGAATGGCCGAGATCTATGTCGCCAAGACCTTCGGCGTCGACGGCTTTGAAAAAGAGCTGGCGATCAAGCGCATCCTGCCGCACTGCTCCGCCGACAAAGACTTCATCACGATGCTCATCGACGAGGCCAAGCTCTCGGTGCTGCTCTCGCATGCCAACGTCGTGCAGGTCTACGATCTCGGCAAGGTTGGCGACGATTACTTCATCTCCATGGAGTACATCCACGGCGTCAACCTGCGCGACATCATGTTCCGCTGCCGTGAGACCAAGACCCCCATTCCGCACGACATCGGCGTCTACATTATCTCGGAAATCTGCAAGGGGCTCGACTACGCCCATCGCAAGACCGACCAAACCGGAAAACCACTCGGCATCGTTCATCGCGACATCAGCCCACAGAACATCCTCCTCTCCTATGAAGGAGAGGTAAAGATCGGCGACTTCGGCATCGCCAAGGCAGCGATGAACATCTCGCACACGATGGCAGGAATCCTCAAGGGGAAGATCGCCTACATGTCGCCGGAACAGGCGATGGGCCAGCCAATCGATGGACGCACCGACATCTTCGCCACCGGCATCCTGCTCTATGAGTCGCTCACCAGCACAAAACTCTTCACCGGAGAGTCGCAATTCGAGGTGCTGAAAAAAATTCGCACCACACACATCACGCCGGAGACGCTTCCCGATGCTATTCCGGATGCGCTGAAACCCGTACTGGCAAAGGCGCTCTCCTATGAAACCGAAGATCGTTTCCAGAATGCGGGCGATTTTCAGATCGAGCTGACCAAATTTCTCTATTCCACCTACGTCGATTTCTCGCCGAGAAAGCTCGCGGCCTTCATCAAGCATATCTTCTCCGAGAACGTCACCGGCGAGCAGATCGATCAGGCGCGGCAAGCGGCCGTCGAGCAGCAGACCAGCTCCCTGAACATCGGCGAGGGAGCGAAGCAGATGGAGATCGTCCATCGCGAGAATTCCTTCCCGCCTGAGATCACCGACCGCTCCGGGGGCGTGCCCTCGGCTGAGACCAAGGCCATCCCGGTCCCAACGCCGATCCCTTCGATCACCGCGGCCGAGCAACCCGAGGCAATCACCGAGAGCCGTACGATGAAAAAGCCAGGCCGGCGCTGGCTCAAAGCCGCTGCCACCCTGGCTGTGATCGCCGCCGCCGCTTTTGGCGTCTATCGCTTCGCCCCCATCCCCCACTTCTGGGAACAAGCGGAAGCACCCAAGCCGGAACCAGCGATAGAACGCGCCGCCGTCGGCAGCGCGCGCATCACCTCGGAGCCTACCGGTGCCACAATCCTCATCGATGGCAAGGAGACCGGCAAGAAGACCCCGGCTACGATCGAGGATCTCAAGGTCGGATCAACCCATACCATCCGCGCAGAGAAGGAGGGGCTGAGCCCCGCCGAAGAACAACTCACGGTCAGTTCGGCCAAGCGCTTTGAGGTCGAGCTCGCGCTCGCGAAACCCACCGGAACGCTGAACCTCATCACCGATCCGACCGGGGCGGCGATCATGCTCAATGGAAAGCTCACGGGAAAGGTGACACCAGCGACGCTGGAAAAACTTCCGCTGGGCACCGATCAGCGCGTGACGCTCACCAAACCGGAGTTCGAGGATTTCGAGCAGGTGATCACGCTGACCTCGAACAAACCCCAGCGCATCTCGACAAAACTCAAACCCCTGACACCGGAAAACGGAAAACTCACAGTCACCTCAACACCCTCGGGCGCGGCGATCATCGTCGATGGCAAGGATACCGGCCGCACCACGCCCGCTACGATTTCAAATCTTGCGCCAAAGGACTATACCGTCGCCATGCGCATGAAGGGCTTCACCGATTGGGAGAAGCGTTTCACCGTCAAGAGCAACGAATCGACGCCGGTCGATACGACGCTTAAAAAAGAGGCGGAAAAACCAGCTGCCACGCCGGACAAGGCGGTCGCCACGAAGGGGACGCTGCGCATCAGTTCAAAACCCTCGGGCGCGAAGATCTCCCTGGATGGACGCTCCACCGGCCGAACGACGCCGGCGAGCATCCCCGACCTCAAGGTCGGCGCCACCTATCGCGTCGGCCTGGATCTGGATGGATATGAGAGCAAGACGGTGCGCAAGGCCGTCCGCGGGGAACAGGAGAAGCTCTACGCGACGCTCTCTCCCTCGCGGCAAGCCCCTGCGATCACACCGACGCCAACGCCGACACCACAGCCAACACCACAACCGCAGCCAACGCCGCAGCCGACACCACAGCCCTCGGCACAGACCGGCGGCAGCGGAAAGATCAAGATCGCCTCCAACCCCTCTGGGGCGGACGTTTTTATCAACTCCAACTACCAGGGGAAGACGCCGCTCACGGCGACCGTCCCTTCCGGGAGCGCTTCGGTCCTCGTCAGCAAGGAGGGATATGCCCGCCACAGTCAGAGCGTCACGGTCAAGCCGGGAGGAACGACAAAACTCACCGGCATCAAGCTGGGCGGCATCCACGGCGAGCTGACGATCACGAGCACCCCGCCGCGCGCAAACGTGGTGATCGATGGACAGAACGCTGGAGTCACCCCGATCATCATCCGAAAAGTTCGTCGCGACCGTCCGCACAATATCAGCGTCTCCCTGGCCGGGTACCGGCCTTGGAGCCAATCGATCTCGATGAATCAGGAAAAGAAATCCTTGAACGTCGCGCTGCAACCGCAGTGAAAGACGTGGCCGACAAAAGGAGCAGCCCATGGTGGAAAAAGAGTTTGAGGGAAAAACGGAGTTGCTAAAACTCGACGACACGCCCGAAGTCGTCTCACTGCGCAAGTGCCAGCTGGTCGTGACCGAGGGACCCAGCCGCGGAAAGAAGATTCCGCTCAACAAAAACCTCATCAAGATCGGCAAACGCGAGAGCAACGACCTCGTCGTCAGCGATAAAACCGTCTCGCGCAACCACATGGAGATCGAATACTCGTCCGATAGCTTTCTGTTGCGCGACCTGGGATCGACCAACGGTACGTATCTAAACGGTTCGAAGGTGAAGGAAGCCTACCTCTCGCCGGGCGACATCATCAAGGTGGGAAATACCACCCTTGAATTCGTCGCGTTCGACGAGAAGATCAAGATCGAACCCTCCGACCGCGAACAGTACGGCGAAATGGTGGGCAAGAGCCGGAAGATGCGGCAGATCTTTTCGATCCTCGAAAAGATCTCACCGACGCACGCCACGGTCATCATCGAGGGAGAGACGGGAACGGGAAAGGATCTGGTCGCGCGCGCCATCCATGAGAACAGCCTGCGAAAAGACAAACCCTTCGTCGTCTTCGATTGTTCCGCGGTCGCGCCAAACCTGATCGAGTCGGAACTCTTCGGCCATGAAAAGGGATCCTTCACCGGTGCAGTCAAAGCACGGCGCGGTGCATTCGAAGCTGCCAACGGCGGCACGATCTTCCTCGACGAAATCGGGGAGCTCACCTCCGAACTCCAGCCAAAGCTTCTGCGCGCGCTGGAACAACGCGAGGTCAAACGCGTCGGCAGCAACGTCCCCATCAAGATCGATGTACGCGTAGTCTGCGCCACCAACCGGAACCTGCGCAAGGAGATCGAGGAGGGGCGTTTCCGCGAGGACCTCTACTACCGTCTCTCCGTCGTCAAGGTCATGCTGCCCTCACTGCGCGACCGTCCGGATGACATCCCGCCGCTCGTCGAGCACTTTCTGATGAAGAGCGCCTACAACAAGAATGAAGACGGTTCACTCAAGGTAACGCGCGTCGAAGACGATGCGCTCAAGATGCTCTCCCGCTATGGCTGGCCGGGAAACATTCGCGAACTGGCCAACGTCATGGAACGGGTCTCCTCCTTCGTCGAAGGGGATTCCATGGGCAAGCCGCAACTCGACTTTATCTTCGCCGAGATGTCCCATGGCGAGGAACGAACCGAGCGGATGGATGTCGACACGGACATCCCGTTCAAGGATGCCAAACAGCATATCGTCGAACAGTTCGAGAAGGAATATCTGGCGGAGCTCCTGCAGCGGCACAACCACAACCTCTCCAAGGCCGCGCGCGAAGCCGAGATCGATCGAAAACACCTGCGCAATCTCTTAAAGAAATACGGCATCCCGACGAAAGAGGAGTGAATACAATGTTGTGTCATTCCCGCGAAAGCGGGAATCTCGATTATCAATTTGCACATCGAGATCCCCGCTTTCGCGGGGATGACAACAGCTGGATGTATCAACATCCTGACCCCTCTGTGATATGCAGAGGGGTTTTTCCGTTCACGGTTCACGCTTCCCGTTTGACACGGCGGCGCGGCGGATGCCGGAGGGGGCGGGTGCGATCCTGCTCCATGGAACGCTTGATGGCGATGACCAGCGAGCGAGCGCGATTGGCCCAGAGATTTATTCCCGACATATCGAGCAGGATGGCGTTTCGAAAATCCTCAGCGGCCTTGCGGTAGTTGCGATGGCGCAGATAGATCTCGCCGCGATTGACGAAGGAAGAGATGTCCTTCTTGTTCAGACGCAGCGCTTGCGTGTACTCCATGATGGCTTCGATGGGACGACCACGCTTCTGGTGGACCGCCCCCATCATCGCATGAAAGTAGCCATTGCGATGATCGAGGACGATGAGCCCTTGGAAGATTTTCTCCGCCTCGTCCATTCGCCCATGTTTGAATTTCACAAACCCGGCATCGGAGAGCTGATAGAGTTGCTCGCGAGGAATTCCCTTGAGATCAGCCAAGCAGACGCGATCTTCGAGAAAGGCGTGCAGCAACTCGGTGAGGCGCTTGCGCCGGGCGGGAGTCGGATCGATGATGGGTGTATGCCTTGAGGCCTCTGTTCGCACATCCTGAACCATGGATCCCCTCATCCTGTGCATAGAGGAATGTCAAAATCCAAATGACAAATATCCAAACAATGTCCAATGACAAATACCCAATGCCCAGCAAACAGACAAAACAACTGTCTTGGATATCGGACATTGAGATTTCGGATGTGTTTAGACATTTGGATTTAGGATTTTGTATTCCCGATTGTTACGACACGTTATAACGCGAGATAATCTCGCGACGCGTCCGGTTGATCTCGCCGATCATGCTTTGCACCTGTTCGATCACGCCCGCAACATCCTGCGTCACCTTCTGCATATCCTGGGTCAGCAGCGACAGCTGCATCGTGCCGTCGCGCGTCTTTTCCTTCCCGATCGTGAGATCGGCATAATAATTCACACTCGTCGGATCAGCCGCGCCCAAGTCATTGGCGATATTGCTGAGCGACTCGTTGACATGAAAGGCCTTCTTTCCCAGCCAGCTCATCAGCACGCCATTCTTGGTGACATTGACCTTGGCCAGAGCGATCAGGACGAACTCCGGACCGATCGCGCCCTGCTTGGCGAGCGTGATCAAGCGATCCACCTCGCGTTTAACCTCGCCCATGCGCTGCTCATAGTCCTGCATCATCTGGGCGTCGAAGATCTGCCCCCAACTGTCCTCCATAAATTGATCCCACTCGCCGAGCGTCCCTTGGGCCGACTCGTAGAGTTCCTCTTCCGTCATCGTCGCCGCCGCATCCTCGGCGCCAGCGCTTCCCCCGACGGTGCTCGCCTTGAAGAGATTGCGCGCCGTCTCCCGACCCTCCTGCCCCGCGCGCGCGCCGGTATCGCGGCCACCGGCACCACTGCCGCTGCGGCGCGCCATGCGTTGGGCCGCCATCTGCATCGCCTCGTTGAAGAGGGCAACTTCTTCGGGTTTGAGCGTGGCCCCGCGCTGCGTCAGGTAAAAGGCATTCAGATCGGGGGGCGGACAACTCCCCTCCATCGACTTGATCTCGGCATCCTGAATGATCTGTCGGTTGAAATCGGAATACTGGCGCGCGAAGAAATCGGTAAAATCGCTGAGTTTGAAGAGGGACTGCTTGGCGAAGACGTCATGGATGCTCTCGCCCGACTTGAGCATCTCGATCATGTTCTGGCGCTCCAGCTCCAGATCGGTATCGCGACGCCGTAAAGGAGTTGTCTTTCGAACATCGACCATGGGTCACCTCTTTATGCCTGCAGGAGAGAAGAAAATCACTTCCCGCCCTTGGCCCCACCGCCGCCCCCTGAAAGCTTCCGGCGTTTTTCCACCTCCTTGAGCAGCATGCGCGCGCGCGCCGCAAACTTGTCGGCACCCTCCGGATCGAGCTCGGCCGCATGCAGGAGATCGGCCTCGGCCTCATCGAGCAGGCCATGGCGCAGAAAGATCTCGCCCCGGTTCGTGTGGCTGACGATATCCTCGCCATCGAGCTCGATCGCCTGCGTGAACTCTGCGATCGCCTCGCCGTAGCGCTGCTGACGCTGCAGGATGGAACCCATGACGGAATGGTAATAACCGTTATTCCAGTCGAGCACCGTGAGCACCTTGAAGACGCGTTCGGCCTCGGGGAAACGACCGCGCTTGAACTGCGTAAATCCATATTCGGCCATCTGGAAGAGCATCTCGGGAGTGAAGTTGAAGAGCTCCGCCCAGTTGATCTTGCCGTCGATGAAGGACTGGATCTTCTTGAACCCGCGCTCGATCTCCGCCTCGGGGACGTCCTTGAACTGCTCTTCGAGGGAGGCGAAGAAATGCTTCATCTTCTCATCGGCCTCTTCGCGAGACATGGGCTCAATGCCGATGGGAAACTCGGGCTTTTTCTTCTTCACCTTGTCTTTGGGATTCTTGGTCATAATATCATCCGAACAACGCCCTTGGGCCACAACTCCTGGGAAAAATTACCATTTTGCCCTCTCTCCGGCAAGGCTTTTCCCGTTCGCCCCTCCGACAAGAAGGCCCCGCCATGCGGCAGGGCCTCTGATTTTCCACAAGCCGTTCCGGAATGCATGCGCCCTACGACATGCGGGAGACGGTCTGCATGATCCGGCCCTGCGTCCGCAGCGCCGACTGCGTGACGTTCGTGAGCGTCTCGACGACCTGGCCGAACTCCTCCATCATCTGACTGATCAGCTTCTGCGAGGTCGCGATCGCGTCGGTCTCACTCTTGACGATGGTCATCGTCTTCATCAGGTCGTTGGATGCCGACGGATCGGTGCTGTCGGATTTCATGTCGAGGAGCTTATTCGTCCACTGGCGCGAGAGATCCTGCAGCTGGATGAGCTTCTTGCCCATCTCGATCTGCTGTTTGGCCTTATCCTTCGAAACGATATAGGTGATGAACTTCATGAACTGAAACATCGCCCCCATGTCGCCGGACTCGGCCATCTTTGCGAAGTAGAAAAAGAGCTGCATGAGCTGTTTGCCGCGGCTGGTGTTCTGGTTCACCGAATCCCAGCTCTCCGTGATGTGCTCTTCGGCAGCCAAGCTCTGGAGATACTCCGAACTGTTGAACGTCTCAGCGGCGAAGCTCTGCGCGCTCCAGCCGGCCGGAGGAAACGCCGCCGACCCACTCGTTCCCGATGTCCTGGTGCCGGTCTGTGCACCGGCCTGTGCCGCCGAACCCTGCGCGGATCCGCCGGACCGAACGCTGGCCTTAAACGCGCTGCCCCGGTCGCTGCTCCCATCGCTGCCGAGCTGCTGTTCATACGATGATGTATTCACGGGCCGGGCCGCACGCGCATTGATCTGCTTGATCTGTTGCAGAATCGTCTGCGCCTGTGTTTTGAGCTCATCGGCCTTGGCCTCTTTGCCCTGCTCGACGGCCTGTTTCCACGCCGCCATCGTCGAGTCGAGCTCCCCCTTCAGGGAATCGACCTGGCGCTGGACGGTCTCGCTGGGACTCGTGGCATCGCCCGCCTCCGAAAAGAGCGTGTCGACCTTGCTCTGAAACTCAGTGAGCGTCCCGGAGATGTCGCGGCCGTCCACCTTCATGACGACCCGCTCCTCCTTGGCCATATCACGCGTCTGCTCGTCGAACTCCTGGCGCGAGATGCGTCCATCATTGTTCGTGTCCTGGATGCGAATAACCATCGTTCCTCCTGAATGGTCGCCGATCCTCTGTGTCGGCGACGGCGGATCTTACCACCCTCGCTCACCTATTATGCAAGGGAGGTGCCAAGACCCGTCACATCGAGGGAGACGAGGATGTCATATTTTACTTGAAATATCAATGAGTTACACGTAGCCGGCGATCATGCGGTTTTGGGACCCACCCCGAAAAACGCCTCTATCGGGGTCTGAAACCCCCAGGATGGGGTGGACAAGGGAGGGATTATGCTCGGAGTGCCGGCTCTGCCGATGGCAGCGCTATGATGCTGTACGGGAAATGGAGATGCGTTCAGGAAGCAACTTTGCGCTTTGCCTCGATCGCTTCAACCAACAGCTGGCGAATGACGGAGGAACGTGAATTCGCCTGAAGCTTGGAGATGGTGTCGATCTCGAGAGCAAGCCAGGCGGGGATAGACAGCGGCGGGAGTTTTACCAAGCGGCTCATCCCCTCCGTCATCACACCGTTCTGAAAATTGACCGCAACGCGCCCTTCGTCGAAGGCCTCATCAAAGTCCTCGATCTTTTGCTTGTTTTTCTTCATCCTTTCGCGCCCTCCTGACCGATATGATGCGAATCATACCTGCGACAACCGTGAAGATACCGACATAATACCGCTTTTTGTGTGTTCCGATAACTGCGTGTCGGGACTCCCCTTTGTCATACGCAATCCCTAACGCCAGGATATTCTTTCCTTCAAAGATCGTATCCCTGGCCTCCTCAAACGAGATGCCGTGTTTTCGCTTGTTTTCAGCGCTCTTCTCTGGATCCCACTTATATATATCAATCATATATCATTCCCATATAAAATACATATATAAAAATGGCTCCCTCACAAAAAAACGCCCCCGATCCACCTTAGAACGATTCGACCTTGGGCACGCCCTCCTCCGACTTGGGCAGGCCCTCCTCGGGCGAGATGAGCTGCGGGGCGTCCTCGGGCACCTTGCCTTCCATGAGCCGGATCGCCTCGTCGGTGTAGCGGTTGGCTTTTTTGGAATAGACGATCATCTGATCGCCGATCATCGTGATGGCGATGAAGAGCAGCAAAATCCCCACATAGCCTTTGAGCGTAAAGCCCAACATCCAGACGTTGATCTGCGGCGCGATGCGATTGGCGATGCCGAGGATGATGTCGGCCATGAAGATGGCGATGATGACCGGGGCAGACATCTGCAGGGCGATATAGATCACCTCTCCGGTCAAGTTCATGAAGAGATCGACCAGCGGATAGAGCCCCGGCCCGACCGACGGAAACCCCATGACGGGCAAGACCGTAAAGCTCATGAAGAACGAGTTGAAGAAGATGAGATGCCCGCCCCCGACGAGGTAGAGCACGATGCCGAGCTGAAAGAGAAAGATGCCGGAGAGCGAGCCCTGCTGATTCAACTGAGGAATCAGGATGCGCGCGATCGACATGCCGCGTTGGTTATCGATCATCTGGCCGACGGAGGCGAAGGCATGAAAGATCACGGCAACCGACATACCGATGATAAAGCCATAGAACGCTTCCTTGACGAAGAGCATGACGAGGACGATCAGCTCCTCCGGAAGGGGCGGCGGAACACTCGGCACGATGGCGGGATAAACGAAGACCGCCAGCGCCATGGAGACCGCGACCACCACATATTTTGGCAGGGGCTTTCCGAAGATAAAGGGAAGCACGGACGCCATCATGAGCACGCGTACCCATACCAGAGAGAAGAAGATCAGGTGGAAGGTGACGTTGACATTGACACCGAGCTGTCCCAGGAAGTCATCCATAATTGCTTCAAAAGCGCGCTATGTTGTGTGTCATCCCCGAATGGAGTCATCGGGGATATCGCTTTATATGCAGTAGTCACGATATGATCGCACAAGAGCAATAAGAGATTACGATATGATTGCACAATTGTCTTCTGATTTTTGATTATAATGATGGTGATGTTGATCCTGATGTTGATTTCTGATGACCGGCTCACCTGAGCCGGTAGAGCATTCTGCTGATTCGATCGGCTCTCTCTTTGTTCTTCATTTCGCATCGTGCCGGAATCAAGGAGAATGCGGCGGCCAGATCGATGCAGGCCGATACCTCCGCAAGCGAAGCCCTGGATATCTGAAAGAAGCGCTTTCGTTCCCCCTTGCCCATCCGGGCATTGCCCTCCGCCAAGTTGAGCACGACGGAAGCCATGGCCCTTCTGAGCTGATCGACCAGATAGCCATAACCCCGTGGCCATCCACAGACAAGCCCCCCGAGCTCCTTCGCTAAAGTGATCGATTCCCGGTAACAGTCCAGTTTTTCATGTAACATCTTTGCCTCCCTTTCCGTTGCTGTTCGCTGTTCTCCGTTTCGGTTGTCCGTTCTCCGTTTTCTGCCCCTTCACCCGGGCGGGGGGGCAGAAAACGGAGAACGGACAACCGAAACGGAAAGCGACAACGGAAAGGGAGGCGTCATGAATCATGAAAAACTGGACTGTTACCGGGAACTCATTATGGTTTCGAAGGAGCTCGGGGGGCTCATGAAAGGATGGCCGAGAGGCTCGGGCTATCTGGTCGATCAGCTCAGAAGGGCCATATCGTCTGCTGTGCTCAACTTGGCGGAGGGCAACGGCAAGCGGGGGCAACCGCGTGAACGAAAGCGCTTCTTTCAGATCTCGATGGGATCCATCGCGGAGGTAGCAGCGGGCCTAAATCTGGCCGCCGCATTCTCCTTGATTCCGGCAAGAGTACAGGAGGAGAACAAAGCGATTCTGCGAGCAGCATACAACCGGATCAGGAGACTCTCCTGATCCGGTTCCGTTATCGAGAGGTCGGAAATCGGATTCAGTCTCTCCCAATCGGTTTCCGGCTCTCCGTTTCGGTTCTAGATGTCAGGTAGGGTGATAACGCTCTATCGTTGTTGTCAGATCAAATAGTGAGCACAACACTTTATACCCTGAGATCAATCGGGATTCCCGCTTACTCCCGCGGGAATGACACCCTTCGACTCGCGATCAGCGTACATAGGTTGGAATGGAACCGTAGATCGACGATGCGAATCCGATGAGTTGGGCGAGCATCCAGGGGCCGCCGATGGCCAAGACCGCGACGATGGCAAAGAGCTTCGGCACGAAGGTGAGCGTCTGCTCCTGGATCTGGGTGGTCGCCTGCACGATGCTGATGGAGAGTCCCACGATCAACGCCGTCATCACCGGGGGTGCGGTGAGAATCAGCACAAGAAAGAGCGCCTGCTTGGCCAACGCGATAAAATATTCAGGCATAAGATTCGTAAACGGTGAACCGTAAACGGTGAACCGTAAGCAAAATCGTGTTACACTTCACCGTTCACCGTTCACCGTTCACCGTTCACCGTTCACCGTTCACCGTTCACCGTTCACCGTTCACCGTTCACCGTTCACCGTTCACCGTTCACCGTTCACCGTTCACCGTTCACCGTTCACCGTTCACCGTTCACCGTTCACCGTCTCTAAACGTATCCCAAAATCAGTCCCTTCGCGATCATGTGCCAGCCGCTTACGAGCACAAAGAGCAGGAGCTTGAACGGCAGCGATATCGTGATCGGCGAGATCTGAAACATACCGAGCGATAGCAAGATATTGGCGATCACCAGATCGATCACCAGAAACGGGAGAAAGATAATGAACCCGATCTGAAAAGCCTCGGAGAGTTCACTGATGACGAACGCCGGGATGAGGTTGATCAAGTCCTTATCCGATATATCCTCGCGATCAGCTTCGTTGACACGCAGCTTGAGCGAGAGGTTGTAGAAGAGCGAGCGTTCCTTGGCATGAACGTGCTTGAGTAAAAAATTGCGGATGGGCTCCTTGCCCTCGTCGACCGCCTGGGTCAGGAGCTTGATCGACGCCTGCGAAAGCAGGGGCTGGTTCGTGCCCTGGTTGATCGTCGCCCCCGCCGCGCGATAGACGTCGTAGGCCACCGGAACCATGATGTAGATGGTCAAGATCATGGCCAAACCGGTGATGACGACATTTGGGGGAACCTGCTGCGTGCCGATCGCATTACGGATGAGGGCCAACACGACCGCAACCTTCACAAACGAGGTCACCATCATCACGATGAAGGGAACCATGGCGAGTGAGGCGAGTACGAGCAAGAGCACCAACGGTTTGGAAACACCGACGCTGCCCGCTTGCGCCCAGGCAACGCTACTCACGCCCAAGCATGCCGCCGCACCCACACCACCGATGATCAATTTCTTTTTGTTCATAAGATCCGTGACTCGTGACTCGTGACTCGTGAAATCGAGGTTCTTGTCACCGCGAGGGGAAATCAGGTGCGTCTGGAACAAGCTTCACCTGTGAAGATGCACCTGATTTCCCCGGGAGGTGACCCTGTCACTTGTACTCCACTTACGGCCCACCGCTTTCCACCTCTTCCTTTGTCAATTCCGTCACGAGATTTATACCATGATCGGCCACCCCGATCACCAAATATCTCTTTCCCACATGGACCAGATAGAGGCTGCGGCCGTGCTCCAGGACATGCCGCCCCAGCACCTGAAAGTATCCCCCCTGCTGAAATCGCTGCATGATGCGCGTCCGAGGAACACCATATTTCAGGATCAAGACCGCACCCACACAGACGATGCCCAGGATGAGCAGCATCTTCAGAAAGAGCCAGGTGAAATCGATCGCACCCTCGCCGGTGGGGGGAACCGTGTTAACCTGCGCCAACAGCAATACCATCCTCTGCCGTCCTCTCTCGTCTCAAATACAGCTATCACGCTATTACCAGACCGCTGACAAAGCCCTCTTGCGCTGTTATCCCCATGAAAGAGAAGTTTGTCACTCCCGCCCCCGATTCAATCATTCGAGGGCAGGCTCCGGCGGGAGTCTCGCCTGTAATGCCCATCGAGATCCCCGCTTTCGCGGGGATGACAATAGCCGGGTTTGTCATCAACCTCATTACGCTATTTTACAAACTTCAGAATACGCACGCCGAGCTTGCCGTCCATCTCGACGAGTTCGCCTCGCGCGATGAGCCGCCCGTTGGCCACCAGATCGACCGTCTCCCCGGGCGTTCGTCCCAGATCGATCACCTGACCGGGGCGGTACTCGATCAGCTCTCCCACGTTCGATCGCGTCCGCCCGATGACAGCCACGAGGTTGATCGGAACATCCGGCGCCAGATCGGAAAAGGCAGCGGCAGCGGTATCGGCCTCATCAGCTCTCCCTGACGGATCCGACGGCGGCGGCTCTGACGGAACGCCGCTGCGTCGCGTCTTGGGAATCGCCCCCGGCTCATCCGAGGCCCCTACGGGATCGAGCGGCTCATTCGATGGCGCCGCCTCCTCCTCAAACTCCGCAAAATCAAAATCGTCGTCCTCGGCATCTGCCGGTTCATTCTCTTCGATTCCTTCCTGACCCGCATCGCGCTCGAACTCGTCGAAGGCATCTAGGTCATCGCCCGGAAGAAGATCGTCATGTTCCTTCTTTGATTTCGGCATAGCACTGCTCCTTTATTCAACACCGGCGATGCGCACGCGCAGCCGGTCGCCTTCATGCATGAGATCGCCCTGGATCGCACCGTGGAGACCGTCGCCAACGGTCAGCCTCACCCGACCCGCGGGATGCCCCTGCTCCAACTTCATGCGGCTCTCGTCGAAGAGGATGATATCCCCCTCCTCAAGCTGCGCCACATCCTGTGGGGTCACCGACATGCGGCCCGCCTCGGCGACGAGGGGAAATTCAACGGAGGCAAAACGCTTCAGCTCGCGCTGCCGCCACGCCTGTTCAGAGGCGCGGTTTTCACCGATGCCCGCCACATTGAGGAAAGCCTCCTGGACGAAGGGATTTGGCAACATGAGCCGAACAAACCCCGAAGTATGTCCGAGCTGAACGCGAAAGATGAGTTCAGCGACACCATCGTCCGGCGATGCAATCTCCTGGATCTGGTGGGGGTGAAAGGCGAATCGATCGAAACGAAACCCGACCCGATTATCATCGCCACAAGCCCGATGCAGATGCGCCAGGATCTGAAGAATCAGATACTGAAAAACGCCCTGTTCGGTCTCGCTGAGTTCGCGCGCTTCCGTCATATGGCCGAGCGGCCCGCCGAGCATGCGCTCGATCACCATGAGGGCCAGACTCTGATCGATCTCGAGGAAGGCCTGTTGCGCCAGCGGCGCCAGGCCGATGACCACGATGAGGCTGGGATCGGCGAGGCGTTCCAGGCAGGTTCCAAACGACTCCTGGTGCAGCGCTTCCAGATGAAAGTCGATGGATTCGCCTACATGGCGTGCCACGGCATCGCGCACACCCGCCGCGAAGAGATCCTGCATACCGGTAGCGGGCAGATAGGCATAGATCGCTCGAAGCAGGCGCTGTTGCGAGCCTTCGACCTGCTGGAGCTTCAACTGATATGGTTGAATGGCCATTGTCTCGTGGTCTCGTGGTCTCGTGGTCTCGTGGTCTCGTCTCAGAACGATCTCACGAGCTCCGAGATTACGAGCTTCGAAAATATATCAGGTCACCAGGATTTCATCAACCTCGATCCCCTTTTGTTTCAAGGCCTTGGAGATGGCCTCCGTATTCTCCTGCAGCGCCTTCCGTCCCGCCGCATCCGTCGCCTTCAGATGGACCGCGACCTTCCCGTCTCGAGCGATGACCCGAAGCTTGAGGCCCCGGAAGATCCGCTCGTGAAGCTCGATCTGGATCTCCTTCTCTCCCTTTCGGTTGAGCCCGATGCGCACATACTGAACGAGTTGGTTGAGAACCTGCTGAGTGAGCGCCGTCTGCGAGGCGACGTCGGTCCCCTTCAGCGTCTGGGCAAACCGCGCGGCAAATTTTCCTTGGAGATCGGCTGGAAGCGACTTCGCCCCGGATTTGGTCAAGGCGCTGCTCAGTCGACGACGCCCCATGCCCTGGTGAAAACCACCCTGGCCCTTTCCGCCCTGACCTCCGCCGGCACCCTGCTTGAGCTTCCCCTTGGCGACGACGCGCGGCCCATGGGCGCCCCCCTCCTTCTGCTGCGCCTGATCGCGCGACTCGCGACCCTTGTCCTGCTCATCGTCATTGCGCCGACGTTTTTCATCGCCCTGGCGTTCATGGCGCGTCGCTTGATGGATGGCCTCTTCGGTCACCGTCTTGGAGGTCGATTTGATCTGGGTCTGCATCTTGAGCGGCTGCTGGCTCTGCCGCATCGTCTTCTCGAAGGTCGTCTCGCGCGGCTTGGCCCGCACCGGTTCCTTCGGCTTTTGCTGCTTCTGCTCCTGCCGCACCCGTTCCGCTCTGGTGATCTTTTCACCCATAAGAACTCCTGCGAGATACGCGAGACACGCGAGACACGCGAGACACGCGAGTCAGGCTAGACAGGCAAAAAACGATTTTGTTTCATACTGTCAACCTGACTGGCCTGACTGGCTTGACTCGCCTGACTGGCCTGACCGGCTAGCCCTCAACCGCCGAGCGCTCTCCGCGCCAACGTCGCAGCTGGTGGATGGTCCCGCCCAACTCGTCCATCTCCTTCGCTTCACGACGGTTCAGCTCCCCTCGGATTTTCTTCTCCCACAGCTCCTTGTGTTTCTCCATGACCTGATGCTCGCGTGCCGCATCGATATATTCACGACGCGCTGTGGCCACGCCCAACTCGCAATCTTCGACGACCAGCTCCTGATCTTCGATCTCCTCCTGTTTGGCCTCTTCATCCTCTTCGAGCTTCCGGCAAAAATTGACGTGCACGGTGCCCTCGCCTACAGCAGCCCCACCTCCCATGCGAGTACTCATCTCCTTGCGGGCACCGAGCCGACGTTCGATGATGCGCTTCTTCTCCTCCTGAAGCTCCTCCAGACGTTCGCGCGCATCCAGCAGTTTCTTGATGGCACGCGCGAGCATCATCTCCGCTCGTTTCTTCATGCGGGACTTGAGCGTAAGCAACGCCTGCAATCTGTATTTTTCTTTGGCCATATGCGCTACGCACCACGCGAGTCAGGCGAGTCAAGCCAGTCAGGCGAGAAAGGTTGACAGCATGAATCAAAATCGTTTCTGGCCTGACTGGCTTGTCTCGCCATCAATCGAACACCTCTTTGAGCAGCTCGACCGACTCCTCGAAACTAAAATTTTCTTCGACCCCCTGCTGCAAAAACGTATTCACCTCTTCGATCTTTTCGATGGCATAGTCGACCTTCGGATCGCTGCCCTCCTCGTAGGCGCCGATCAGGATCAGGTCGCGTTCCTTCTCATAGTTGGCAACCACCTCGCGCAGGCTGTTGGATACGGCCCGATGATCAGGATCGATGATGTTGCTCATCACGCGGCTGACGCTCTCGCTGATATCGATGGCGGGGTAGTGATTGCGCGCCGCCAGCGCCCTGGAGAGAACGATGTGCCCGTCCAGGATCGATCGCGTCTCATCCGCGACCGGTTCGTTCATATCATCGCCCGCGACGAGCACCGTATAGAACGCGGTGATCGATCCCTTGTCCGAGTTGCCCGAGCGCTCCAACAGGCGCGGAAGCGTGGAGAAGACCGATGGCGTATAGCCCTGCCGCGCCGGCGGCTCCCCGACCGCCAAGCCCACCTCGCGCAGCGCACGTGCAAAACGCGTGATGGAGTCCATCATTAAAATCACCTTTTTGCCCTGATCGCGAAAATATTCCGCGATGGCGGTTGCCACATAGGCGGCCTTCAGACGCACGAGCGACGGCTGATCGGAGGTCGACACGATCACCACCGATCGCGCCAGCCCCTCGACACCCAGGTCGGCCTCGATGAAGTCGCGCACCTCTCGTCCGCGCTCACCGACCAGACAGATCACATTGATTTCCGCTTCGGTATTGCGCGCGATCATGCCGATGAGCGTCGATTTTCCGACACCTGCAGCGGCAAAGATTCCGACGCGCTGCCCTTCTCCCACGGTCAACATGCCGTCGATCGACTTGATGCCGATGGCCAGCGGCTTTGTGACCCGCTCGCGCTTGAGCGCCTTGGGGGGATTGGCGGTGACCGGATATTCCGTTGTAAACTCCAGGGGCCCGCAGGTCTCTTCGTCGAGCGGGTCGCCCAAGCCATCGAGGATGCGGCCCAGAAGGCCCTCGCCCACGCGAACGGTGAGGGTGTGCCCCGTGGGGATCACGTCGTTGCCCAAACCGATCCCCTCGAGCTCGCCCAGGGGCATGAGCAGCACCTCCTGGTCGCGAAAACCGACGACCTCAGCCTTGATCGGAACGCGCCCATGGTAGGGGACGATGAAACAGAGCTCACCGATGCGCACGCCGGGAACGACCGCGCGCACGACGATTCCGGTCAACTCCGTCACCTTGCCTTTGATGGTATACGTGGCGACCGATGAAAGCTTGTGGTGGTATTTGTGGAAGTCGACCGTTGGGAGGTCGGCGGACGGCACGGTGGATTTTGTTTTTTTTCCTTCTTCTGTCATTCGATTTTCGTGACTCGTAACTCGTGACTCGTGACTCGAAACAACGAGTTACGAGTTGCGAGTTACGAATTACGTAATGAGGGCTTTTCGAATCGCGTCCAGCTGGCGGTCGAGCTGGGCATCGATCGTGCCGACCTCGGTCTCGACCACGCAGCCCCCCTTCATGATCGTCTCGTCCTCGCGAAAGACGAGCCGCTTGGTGCGATCGAGCACATCGCGAAACTCATGTTCCCCCGCCATCATACTCTGATAGTCGCTCGGGTTCAGACGCACCGTAATGCGATCGCCGATGGCCCGTTCGAGGGCCTGCCGTACCACGCTGCGAATCATCTCGGCGCTCTCATCGACGATGCGGCCGATCACCTTTTCGGCGATCGACATCACGAGCTTGATCACCTCCGGCTCGGCATCGGCATAGAATCGATCTTTGAGCGCCTCGAAGGCGACGAGTTTCTCGGTCACCTGAGCCAACCCCTTGGATTCTCCCTCGGCAAAACCCTTTTTGATCAGCTCCTGGCGTTCCCCCTTTGCTTTTTCGAGCAAAGCCTCGGCTTCATCGCGAATTGCCTCCGCACGTGCCTGCGCCTGAATGACGATTTCCTCCGCATGGGCACGGGCATCGACCACGCGCTTGTGCACCACCCCGCCCGCCGCACTCACGGACTGGACGTCGGCGGGAGGAGCCGAACGCCGCGCAGGAGTGCCCGTGTTCTTCTCCGCCTCATGTCGTTTGACGATTTTTGCCATTGAATACCCGTGGCTCGTGACTCGTGAAATCCTCAATCACCAGCCATCAATGTACCACACGTCCCCCTCTATGCCAACTGCGGGGAAGAGCTACTTGCCGTCTCCTCCTCGACCCTCGGGGACGCAAACACATCATCATCGTGGATGGGGGAAAGATCAGCGGAAGAAAAGCGGGTCCAATGGGCATCGATGCGATGGGCATGTGCCAATGCCGCCGCCAATCGCAGAATCCGTTCCCGCCGTTCCTGAGCGACGACAGCATTCGGACGCAGGCGACGCTCGTCAACCAAGCGCTTGAATCGATATCCTGCGCTCGGCTCGAGTTTCTGTTGAAGCATGCCGACGAGTTCATCGTGTTCCAGCTCACACGCATACGCCAGCGCTGTCAGCCCGATCTGGAAGAGCATCCGATCCGGACCGACCCGACGGCCGTCCGATTCGAGAATCGTCATGCGCGCCTGCCGCAACAGGGCGGGCGATACCGCTTCCTCCCCCTCGATATGCCGTTTGAGCCGTTTGGCATCCTTCAGGTCAAGACGGTTGTAGACCGCTGCAAGCGAACCCTCTCTCAGACCTCCGATAGCGATGGAGAGCTCGTCCAGACCGATCTCGCGGATAAGCTCTTCGAGCTCCTCCCCGCGCAGATAATAGAGCTGTTCGAACGAGAGGCTCTCGGCACTGCGGTTGATGGGCATGGACCGAAAATGCCGCTCAAATCGACTGCGCACGATCTCGAGCACCTCGGGAGAGACCGCGAACGACTCCACCATGTGCGGCACCTGTGCGCGCAACATGGGTGGCATGCGCTCGAGCACGAAGCGAACGTGTTTGGAGGGCAGCGAACGGAGAATGATGCCGATCACACGCGGCGACTCCTCCTTGAGGTGTTCGACGATCCAGGCCGGATGAACTTCCGCCAACGTCGTGAAGCGCTCGGAGGCAACCATCTGCATGATCAGCTGCTGCATCCGATGCTCGCAATCGGCCTCCTCCGCATAGGTCTCGATGAGCTGGGCACACGCGGCGCGATCATGATCGTCCATGTAGCTCAAGACATCCGCCGCTTCGTCGCCATCACGGAGAACGGCGAGGGCCGCGACGATACGCTGTCTATTATCGATTCGACCTTCCATGTTTTAAAACCCTCGTAACTCGTGACTCGTGACTCGTGACTCGTGACTCGTGCATGACACTTCGCTTCCCACTTCTCACTTCTCACTGCCGTTACTGCACTTGGGTATTCAGGACCGACTTCACGGAAGAGACGCCCTGTTCAGCGACCTTCACGGTCAATTCCGTCATCTGCGCAAAGTGAAAGACGTGCGCCTGGACGACGAGCAATTCCTGATTCGAAAATTTCTTTCCGCTATAGAGAATGTGGTTCACGAGGCTATCCATCTGCATCTGCCCCTTGTTGACCTCTCCGAGCATGTCGACGACCTTCTCGGACGCGCCCGGATCGGCAACCTGGGTCACCGCCTCATCCGGCATGTAGTTCACGCCCTCACCGCCGAGCGCCTGCATCTTGGCGGTGGGATTGACGTCGGTCGATCCTCCGATCCCCATGAGTTCGGCAAAATCCGTTCCCGTATCCACCCGGTTGAGCATCTCTTTGAAAGATCCACCACCCTGCTTCACCGGTTTTTGTAAGCCATCGGCCTGGTTGACAGCCTTTCCCAGGGCCTGACTGTTGAGTTTTCCGATCATCGCTTCGATAGCCATTAGAGCTCTCCTTCGTCTTCCCCCTCATCCGTCGCCTTCATGAGCGAACGGTTTCGAATGCGCTTGAACAGGAGGGTGAGCGCCCGTGCGTGCAGGCGAGAGGTCCAGGACTTGGATAGCCCCAGCCGCTCTCCCACCTCCTCCAGCGTTCGATTTTGAAAATAATACATCATGATCAGCTGTTTCTCCTTCTCCGGCAGCGTGCTGATCGCATCGCGCATGTGGCGACGGATCTGCAAGAACTCCGTGCGCTGCTCGACATCGGTTCCCTTCGGATCCTCGACGTCCATATCCTCGGTGGCGTCCATCGAGATGATATAGATCGAGGCCAGACTGTTGACCGTCTCGGCCGCAGCGTTCTCGTCCAGATCGTAGGCCGTCGAACGGGTCGCTGAGGTGATGCCCCCGTTGAGGTTGCGATTCTGCAGAAAGTCGTTGGCCGCTTCCTCGAACTTGATCTTGGCATAGAGCGTGCGCGGCAACCATCCGCTGCGACGCAGACCGTCGTAGATGGCGCCCTTGATCCGATAGTAGGCAAAGGTACGAAAGTCGACGTCCTGTGTGGTATCGAAGCGTTTGGCCGCTTCCAGCAGGCCCAGCCGAGCATTACAGAGGACCTCCTCATAGTCGACGGCAGAGGACAGGCTCTGACAGACGCGGTTGGAGATCGACGCCGCATACGGCATGAACTGCTCGATGAGCTCGTCACGCCGCTTGAGTTCGGCCAGTTCGCGCTTGGTCGACTTGGCTGTGCCACTGGGCGCCCTCCGCTTCGCCGCTTGAGCCGTTTGCAAAGCTTTCTGGCGGGCACTGCCCTCCAGCTCCTTGCGCGTCGGCTTCTTGCGACCCTTCGTTGCCGGTTTGGCCATTACTCCCCCTTTTGACAGATGCCCTTCGACCTCTATTCATGCAGAAAACATGCCAGGTGAGCGCTCAGCGGAAATCCTCCTATCTCACTGTATTTATTGGACATATCTAAACCCCCTCCTTTCGCCTCCCCATCCATTCCGGGGAGCACTCCCCCCAATAAAAAAACCGACACCCCAACGGATGCCGGTTTCAGGTTGATGACAAATCCTTGTTCTTTGTCATCCCCGCGAACGCGGGGATCTCGATGTACCGTAAAAAGCGAGATTCCCGCTTTCGCGGGAATGACAAACTCCGATTGTACGAAATGCCTTTGTCAGCAGTCTATTATTCCCTATTTTCTCATTTCTTATCTTTCATATTTCATATTTTTTGCGACATCTCCGACATCGACCCACCCCTGGCACTGAGCACATCCATGACCGATTGATCCCGTCCGGTCATATCGAAGGCCGCCGGACGTACGGCCGAGGCCCCTCCGAGCTGTAACCCCGGGAAGGCAACGTTTGTGGCCTGCTGGCGCTGGGCCTTCTCCGCCGCGTTCGCGTAGGCGCGCGTCTGGACCTGGTCGCCAATCTGTCCAATGCCGTACATACCGGCCGCACCGATCGCTGCCGGCGGAAAGATGAACGACAACGGCATGGCGACCGACCCCAGTACCCGCCCCAATCCGGAGAGAAACCGCCCGAATGCACCGGGTTTTTTCTGCTCACGGGCATGGGGATTCTCCCCCTGCACCATGCGCATCTCGAATTTTACCATGTCCGGCTGAATCGTATTGAGTGCCACTGAATGCCTCCCGAAAGAAGGACCACTTCCCACGTTTGTATTATCGGTTGGGGGGGACCCCAAAGTTGCGTCAGGAGGGAAAAAAGAGAGGAACCCTTCAATCTATTTTCCCCTTTATTATCAACATTTTGCAACGCACCTACCAAATAGGTCATGTCAACGTGATATCATCACTGAGTGAAACGCAAATTATAGAATCAAAACGGAAAACCGATAACCGATTGGGAGAGACCGAATCGGATATACGGATACACCGATAACGGAACCGGATCAGGAGAGTCTCCTGATCCGGTTGTATGCCGCTCGCAGTATCGCCTTGTTCTCCTCCTGCACCCTGGCCGGAATCAAGGAGAATGCGGCGGCCAGATCCAGGCCCGCTGCCACCTCCGCGATTGACCCCATCGAGATCTGAAAGAAGCGCTTTCGTTCACGTGGTTGCCCCCGCTTGCCGTTGCCCTCCGCCAAGTTGAGCACAGCAGACGATATGGCCCTTCTGAGTTGATCGACCAGATAGCCCGAGCCTCTCGGCCATCCCTTCATGAGCCCCCAGAGCTCCTTCGAAACCATGATGAGTTCCCGGTAACAGTCCAGTTTTTCATGATTCATAACGCCTCCCGTTGGTGGTTCATGATTTTTTTGCCCCTCACCCGGTTGGGGGGCAAAAAAATCATGAACCACCAACGGGAGGAGAAAATGTTACATGAAAAACTGGACTGTTACCGGGAATCAATCACATTGGCGAAGGAACTCGGGGGGCTTGTCTGTGGATGGCCACGTGGTTATGGCTATCTGGTCGATCAGCTCAGAAGGGCCATGGCCTCGGTCGTGCTCAATTTGGCGGAGGGCAATGCGAGGTTGGGCAAGGGTGAACGAAAGCGCTTCTTTCAGATCTCCAGGGCATCGCTTGCGGAGGTGTCGGCCTGTATCGACCTGGCTGCCGCCTTCTCCTTGATTCCGGCGTGTTGTGTTATGGAGAACAAAGAGCGAGCTGATCGAATCAGCAGGATGCTCTACCGGCTCAGGTGAGCCGGTAATCGGGAATCAACATCAGGATCAACATCATCATCACGATCAGAAATCGGAAAGCAATTGGGCGATAGAGGTCACCCCTTATTCCTCCTCGTCATCCTCCGGATACCCATCCGTCAGCTCCGGCGGACCCTCATCGAGGAGTTGCCCCTCGAGCGCGGGATGATTTCCAGCGGGGCCTTTCAACGCGGCCAACGTTCGCCGCATGCGACTGCCCTGAACGATGACGACGATGAGCGCCAACGAGAGCACCACGAGGATCAGGAAAAAAGCGAGCAGATAGACCTTGAGCCGACCCTTGGATTCGGCATCGAGTTTGAGCCCGATGAGCTCCTGGCCCCCGGTGATCGAAGCGGGCTTTTCCACCCCCTCTTCACGCGGCACCGAAGGCAAATCCATCGATGGCGCCGGCAGGCTCTTCACATCGCGCGATCGTGGAAGCCGATTGCCCGTGGGGAGATAGGTGAGAATCACCGTCACATCGCGCGGATTCATCCCCTCGACCGCATTGGAGACGAACTGCTGGATCTTGGGCTCGGTCAACTCCATCTGGCCCGTCGGATCCGGATTGATGCGCAACACCACCGAAGCGGTCGGACGCAGCCGGTGTTTCTCATCGGCGCTGGCGAATTCATCCGTCACCGGCACGTTGAGCACGACATCGGCATCGATGATCTGCGGGATGCGTTCAAGCGAGTTGATGATCTCGCCCTTCACCGCCAGGAGATAGCGCGCCTTCTGTTCATCCGGCGTGGGGATGAGCCCCTTATCTTTATAAACACCGGGAAGACCCATCTCCTTCTTGCGCGGCATGTTGTGCTGTACGAGCAACTGGCGCGCGCGCGCCATCTCCGTATCGCGCACCTCGATGATATAGGTGACTTCGTTCTGGCGAACCTCTTTCTTCTTTTTCGCCTTGATGCCATTTTCCGAAAGCAGCACGAGGATCCCGTTGGCATCCTCCTCGGAGAGATTCTGGTAGAGTTCGATGCCGCTACAACCGGCACAGAAGATGGCGAAACAGAGAGCGATCACAACAATGGAGATACGATTCATGATGATTTCTTTCCCTTTCCGGATCTGTGCGCCCCTGCCGCAGGCGCAACGGCGCCGGAAATGATGGCATCGAGCAGGACCTGTGCAAATTCACCTGCACCGCCGCGATCGCCCTTGGCCACCCCTTTGAGCAAATCTGTAGCTTCATCGACCTTTCCGGAAAAATAGAGCGCCTCGCCCAAGTAAACCTTGGCAAAGACGCTGGCCGGATCAATCGCGAGGGCTTTGGTATAACGCCGAATGGCCTGCGCGATCTTCCCCTCGCAAAAATCGACATTGCCGACCGCCACCTGTGGAATTTCACTTCCGGGGGCGATGGCGGCAATGCCCTCGAAGACGGCCCTGGACTCCTTGAACCGACGCATGCCCAGGTAGACGTAGCCCGCCTCCATCATGATGGCCAGGTGCTGCTTGGAAAGCTCGATCATTGGACCCCCGTGACTCGTAACTCGTGACTCGTGACTCGTGACTCGTAACTCGTAACTCGTAAAACCGCAGATCGTGTCGCCGCGAGGGGAAATCATGTGCGTCTGGAACAAGCTTCACCTGTGAAGATGCACATGATTTCCCCGGGAGGCGACCTTGCTCTTCGCCATTCGAAGAGCTTCCGTCGCGACCAAAAGAAAAGCCGCGGATTGCATTATAGCAATCCGCGGCTGAATTTCCATCCATTTCATCCCGCCGCTCTTATCTCACCGTGAACTTCTCGATCATGGCCATGCGGGCGCGGTGATCTGCCGACAGAATGTTCGATTTCGTGTTCCACGACTGCATATTGCTCTGCATCACCGCCTGCAATTCGAGGAGCTCGAGGTTGTTCGAGTTCATCGTATTGATCATATCCATCTGAGAGACGCCATCCACACCCATCATGCTGGCGTTCGGATCGAGGCTGCCCAGAGAGGAGGCCTTATAATTGGTTCCACCGCTGTAGCCAGCCGCGAAGGACGGGGTTGCACCATACGAGGTTCCGTAGGCGCCGCCGCCCATTCCCGACATGGCGCTCATGCCACCAGTCGCGGCACCAACTTCGTTGATGCCCGAAAAGGCCGCGGCCAAGACCGCTTGGCTGTTGGGGCTTCCGTGCTGCTGCACCGCTACCCCAGCCGGGCCCATCACGCCGGCATTGATGGTGTCGAGAATGGCGTTGAAGTCAGTGCCGCCCATGGCCTTGAACTTCGTCCCCTTCGACTGTTGAATCGCTTTGGGATCAATGTGTTCGATCGTCATAGGGTAGTGCCTCCATTGACATTATCGGTCCACCATGACGCCAAAGTTGCGTGAACATGAAAAAAAGTGAAAATTTCTGCGAACAACGGCAAAATAGAAAAGGCGCCATCATGGCGCCTACGTAAGTCCCCTTCTAATGATAGCCGTCAATGTCCGTCCTGGGCGTTGGCCCGTTTGTCCATTTCCTCCTGCAGGCGGTACTTGATGGCCAGAAGCTCCCGAAAGAGGTCCATGGTCAGCTCCAGGGCCTTCATGGCCTTCTTGGCCTCACGCTGGGTTTTCAGGCCCCGGCGACGCTTGGAGACATCCACGAGCTCGGCATAGGCCCCCTCAAAGGCGGCGTTGACCTCCGCGAAGTCCTCGGTCTCGATCAGTTTTTCCACTTCGGGATAGCCGGTCTGCCCATAAGGGCCTGCGGCGGGAGCTGGGGCTGGGCGCAGTCGATTCTGTGGCATGGCCTATCAATAGCAGATCGCACCCATCAGCGCAATCCCTGGCCATGGTAACCGGTGTTCCCGTTTTGTGCCGCTGCGGAAGAATTTCGCCCCCCGCGCCTGCCGATACTGAAGTGAGGGCATTCGAACGGAGACCGCGCATGCGCTTCAAACCATACATCATCGCCATCATCCTTTTCATCACGATCATCCCCGCACGCGCGCTGGCCATTCACAAATGCGAGCTGGAATACATTGATTTGGATAAAGGCTACATCTCAGGAAATAAAGGAAACTGGGCCCCCTGCGTTGTCGTCACCGATTCAAGCATGTGGATCAAGCAGGGGTGGAAAGAGTATTATGATGAGTGCACCCTTGATTTCATCATCGATGCGAACCGTCAAGATGAAGGCACCTGCAAGGTCGGAATGAAGAATACTCTTCTCTTTCAGCCCAGAAACGCACCCTCCCATAACATCAGATCGTCCGAAATCACGAGCGGCGTGGCCTATCTGGATCAAGCCGTAGATATTCTCCGAGAGACGTCAATCCTCGGATGGAAGGTGCTCTGGGATAATGATGATGACGACCCCTGTCTGGGCGATCCGAACGAAGACGGGTCTTGCGCCAAAGATGCTATCTTTTTTGACATTCCGACCAGTTTCAACTTCCTGTACATGCTCGATGAACGCGGACGCGGCAATAACGATTGGAATAACCATCAGACAACGATCATTGCCCCCTTCTCCGGAAGCTGTTTCGACATCGATCCGGAAAACAGCGCTGCTATCGCAAATCATTGTGATGAAGAACCCTACAAATCCCGCCTCCACATTCACAACCCGGGATGCGGGGAAGACAATACGAACTGTATGCGTCCCACATTCAATATCTACAACGATGCCCAACTGGATCTGCGCGATATGGAGATCACGATGACATCTGAATGGGGATCACTCGCCTATACCTACAGCACTGCTCGCCTGATTCTCATGCGCAACCAGATCACCGTTTCCAATAGCATCTCCCTCTTCCACGGCAGGAGCACGCAGTTTTTCGGACACCTTCCAAATATCGACATGAAGAGCGAGGCGCTCACACGAGCGTACCCCAACCGAATCAAAGGAACAATTCGCAAGAATGTCTTTTGGTTCACCGACGCCGCCCCCGTCGACTTCAACCCGGTCGACTATTTCGGCCCGGAGCACCTCAATCTCCGCTTCGATAACAGCTTCGGTGAAACGGCCTCGCCCTATCGATTCTCCGACACGCCGCATACAGCAATCCGATGCGAACAGTATGCTCACGGCCAGTGCACCATTGATGGATCAAAGCTCCTCAAGGAACGCGCCTACCGCACGGAGGCAATCGTTTATGCCATTGCCGACCCCGGCTCCGCCGAAGAACCCATCACACTCCCACTCTACCGTGTGAATAGCGATGGAGCTATCGTTGGCATCGAGGGAACGCTCAAAGACGGCCATGTAACAATTCCCCTCGACCCCTTAAGCGAAATCCTCTTCACAGAGAGCGGACGACGCATCAGTATGCCCCTCGAACCTCCCATCACAGAAAACGGCCACTGCCGCATCCTCGACCGCGATGAAGAAGAACTGCTGGCCACCTGCGACACACCGGTCGTCGAGATCATCGGCAAAGGTGGCATCACGCTCTGGACGCAGCTGGCCTACGGCAAAGAGGAAGTGACAACCATCGAACGCGCGGGAGATCTCTATCGGCTCACCCTCCATGAGGTCACGACGAACACAGGAAAGACAGCGGCCGAACGCATCCGCGACGGAGGCAGCAGCGTCACGCTGAAGACGTGGGGGAAGCAGGAGATCGAAATCGAACGCGATCACTCCGACCCGATCTACTGTTCCTTTCATGCTGCGACCTGTGCCCCAACCGACACGACCTGCCGAATCACCTGCACGCACACCCCACAGGCCGACCCCTTCTTGCGAACACGCATCGGATTGATCGATGCAGAAATGCAGTCGGCACAACCGTTCGCCATCGGAAACGGCGGTTTTGCCCTTATCGGCGATCGGACCCAGATGCAGCTTGACCGGCGCTACTACACGACGATGGGAGAGGCGATCGCGTTTCGGCAGTGCCCCAGCCACATGATCATCGATGAGGATGGAGTATGCCAAATGGTTCGTGGTTTTACCGATGAGCCAAATGGAACGACACATGCCATTTGCCCCGCACCGACCATCCTGTCAGCCGATACCACGCAGTGCATCTGTCCCGATCCGAGTCAGGATATGATCTGGGAGGAAGGCAAACCACTCTGCCTTCGTCCGTGCGATGTGGATGAGACCCGCGAGGGACACTATTGCCGCGCGATCCCGGATCCAGGTGACGATGATGACGATGATGATGATGATGATAATACCATCAAAGAAATCGGCGACGACGATGATGACCTCATCGGGGATGACGACGACGATACCGGCTGCAGCGCGATGGATCGCATGATGGGCCGCTGCGATGACGATGTGGAAGTCGACGAGATTGGCCTCAGCAGCAGCGATGATGCCTTGCCAACGGGTACAACCGGCGGTGGATGTTCGCTCACCCCTGCCCATGCCACGGCCTGGCCTGCCATTCTCTTCGGCATATCCCTTCTTCCCATAGCCCTGGTGCGAACCAAGCGGCGACGGTAACCCGCGTTACCGTTTTTCCCCTCCCCAACAAAACCCGAGGGTCCTCCCCGACCGATAATAGAAACGAAGGAGGAAGACCCATGACCCGTCGCGCCAAGATTTTCTTTACCATCGCCGCCATCATCCTCCTGAACATGATATCGATGCCTTCATGGGCTGATCATCAGTGTGAGCTAGAATATCTCAGTGGAGATGGCGGCAATTATGACCCCTGTGTGGTAGTCACCAATTCCAACATTTGGGAAACGTCGAAGCTGAGAAACTATTATACCGCATGCACCCTCGACTTCATCCTCGATGAGATCAACCGCAAATCGAGCATCTGCAGAGTTGGCGGAAGCAATGGCGACCATGTCGTCCTCTTCCAGCCAAAAAACGTGCCGGATCACAGCATCACCGCATCCGAAGTCGAAAGCGGCACCGCGATGCTCGATCGAGCCATCACCATCACCCGCAACACCCTGCTCCTTGGATGGAAGGTGCTCTGGGACGACGGCGAAAGTGAACCGTGCCTTGGCGATCCTAATGATAATGGAACCTGCCATAGCGGCGCTGTCAATTATGCACACGGCATCGGCATCTTCCCGCAAGATCTCATGCGCGATATGATTGCATCTGAATCGGACCGCACACAACATCACTGGGAGGATCACAAGGGAACGATCGTCCCTCCATTTGACGGGGCTTGTTATGAGATCGATCCGGAGGATACCGACCTCACCGATCTCTATTGCACCGAAGAACCCTACAAATCCCATCTTCAGGTACAGGCCAAAGAATGCGAGGAGGTCACCGATGAAATCTGCATTCTGCCTGCATTCAATGTGCACAACGACGCACGATTTGAACTGCGCGATATGGAGATCGATATAACCTCCGCACAGGGATCACTGGTCAGCCTCTATGGCAAATCGAACCTGGTCATCATGCGCAATCACATCACCGCCTCCAGTAATCACTTCCTCTTCATAGGCAGGAGCACGAAGATTTACGGACAGATCCCAGGAGCCCAGTCAAAGAGCACCGCGCTCACCAACCTGAATCCCAATCGCATCAACGGGAAAATTGGCGCGAACGTATTTCAGTTCACCGACGTCTGCCCCGACGAATTCAACCCAACCGAGTATTTCGGTCCAAACCGTCTGAATGTTCGGTTCGAAAACGCATTTGAAACCGAAGGGACCCCCTACCGTTTCTCCGATACGCTGGCAGCAGTCCTGAGGTGTAAAAGCTATGCCGATGGCTTCTGTGCGCTCGATCAAACAGACCTCATGGAGGAAGATGCGTCGCGACTGCTCTTTTTAGCCGCAACGCGCCG
>CAXXGI010000002.1:0-907405 GCA_963674695.2 bacterium | reverse complement strand
CTCGACGATCTGCGCCCTCACGCTCTCACCGGCCATGTGCGCACTGGTGCTGCGCCCGAAGAATGACGTCAAACAGGGCCGGTTCTTTACCCATTTCAACACGGGGTTCAACTGGTCGGCCCATGCCTACAAGAACATGGTCGAATACTTCATCTCGCGTTGGAAACGCATCATGGCCGTGTTCGTGGCACTCATCGGTCTGACCGTCTTTATGTTCCGCGTGGTGCCCACGGCCTTCATCCCGGACGAAGATCAGGGCTACTTCTTTGTGATCGCCCAGGGTCCGGCAGGGATGTCGCTCAATCGCACGAGGCGATCTCGCACAAGCTGGAAAAAATCGCGATGAGCACGCCGGGGGTCGCCGACACGATGACCATCGGCGGCTACAACATGCTCAACCAGGCCATCGATTCCAGCTCCATGACGCTGATCATCACGCTCAACCCCTGGGATGAACGCACCACGCCGGAGCTCTCGCTCGCGAACATCATGGGGACCATCCAGTGGAAACTGCAGTCGGTCAACGAAGCGACGGCCTTCGCGTTCAACCCCCCGCCCATCCAGGGATTGTCGCAGACGGGCGGCTTTCAGTTTGAACTCCAGGACATCGGCAGCGGAGACATCGACACCTTCAACACGATCGCCCAGCGCGTCATCGCAGCGGGAGCAAAATACCCCGCGCTCACGCCGCTGTCGAAGACCTTCAAGGCAAACTACCCACTGTTCTATATCGATCTCGATCGCACGAAGGCCAAGAGTTTGGGGATCAAGATCTCCGACATCTTCGATACGCTGCAGGCCTATCTCGGCGCGCTCTACGTCAACGACTTCAATAAGTTCGGCCGCATCTACCGTGTCTTCATTCAGGCCGAGAAGGAGTATCGCGCCGACATGGCCGACATCTCGCGCCTGTATGTGCGGGCAAACGATGGAAGCCTTGTGCCGCTGTCAGCCCTCATAAAAATCGAACACATCATCGGGCCGCAGACGATCACGCACTACAACATCTTTCGCAACATCGAGATCAACGGCGCGGCCGCCCCGGGCTACAGCTCGGGCCAGTCGATCGCCGCCATGGATGCCATCGCCGATGCCATTCTTCCGAACGACTACAGTTATGAATGGACCGGCACCGCCCTGCAGGAGCTCAAATCGGCCGGCGTGGCCCCCTTCATCTTTGCGTTGGCCCTGGCGTTCGTGTTCCTCTTCCTCGCCGCGCAGTATGAGAGCTGGTCGCTCCCCATGATCATCATGATGGCGGTGCCATTGGCCATCCTCGGGGCGCTCGTGGCGCAGTGGTGGCGCGGCCTCTACGACGACATCTACTGCCAGATCGGTCTGGTCATGCTCATCGGCATGGCCAGCAAGAACTCCATCCTGCTCGTCGAGTTCGCCAAGCAGCAACAGGAGGAAGGCAAGACCGCCATCGAAGCGGCGGTGATGGCCGCGCACATCCGCCCTTCGCCCGATTCTGATGACGGCCTTCTCCTTCATCCTGGGCGTGATCCCGCTGGTCGTCGCCACCGGCGCGGGCGCGGCCAGCCGGCATTCGCTGGGGACCGCCGTCTTCGGCGGCATGATCGCTGCGACCTTTCTCACCCTTGGCATCGTGCCGGTCATCTATGTGCTGGTCGTGGAACTCTCGCAGCGCGGCCTCAAAAAGGGCGATCTCAAATTGGCGTATCACGCCACCATCGCCGGCATCCGTTGGGCGATCGCAACAACGCGCTCGACATATGGGTGGATCCGATCCAAACTTCGATTCGACAAACCGCAGACACAATCGGAAGAGCAATAGGAGGCCGTATGCGCGCACTCATCCGTTTTCTCATCCTGGTCATCGGCAAACTCTCGACGGAGTTCGCCCTGATCGCCGCCATCCTTTCGTTGCCCGAGAAGGGCAGCATCCTCGATCGAGCGTTGGGCGGCATGGTCGCGGTCTTCCATTTTCTCTTCGGCATCGGCACCGCCTATGCCCAGAACATCCCCTACGACGATGTGCATACGCGTCTCATCAGCGGCTTTACCGAGGCACTCGAAGCCGTGCGCGTCAACATCCAGACAAACCCGCGTGAAGTCTTTTTGGCCTTCATCGCAACCTATGTCGGATTCAAACTGCTCGGATTCCTCCTGAAGCTCTTTCGTGAGCATGTCCTGCCGAAGCGAACGACGAAAAAACCACCCGACATCGGCGGCACAGCGGGGGGACCGACCTATCGCCAGCTCTACCACGAGCAACAACCGCAGGGCGCGGACGAGCAGTCCGGCTCACCGCGAGATGAAAAACGCACCCCTCCTTTGTAAGGAGGGGATGGGGGAGGTAGATCATGGGTCTACCCCACCCTAGCCCTCCCCTTACAAAGGGGAGGGAATTGTTGGAGGAGATCGTGCATGTTGCTCATCGATATCGGTCTGCTCTATTGGGACGTCTTCGTCAGCATCTTAGGGCTCAGCTTCATCATCTACGGCCGCAAGCGGCCTGATCCGATCGCGATCATCACCGGGCTGGCACTCGGCATCTATCCCTATTTTATCGGAAGTTTCTGGGTGAGCTTCGGCATCGGCATCAGCATCATCGCGCTGTTCGTCTTCCTCAAACGAATCGTCAAAATCTAGCAGGCATCTACCCCACGTATTTTTCCGGGCGACCGAGCTCGCGCAGGAGAGCATTGACCTCCTGTTTGACCTCGATGATACGCTTCTCGCGCCCCATCATAAACTTGTTGAGGTGTTCGATCTCTTCCATCTTGCGTTCGAGCGCCTGCGTGCGCTCGGCAACCACCGTCTCCTGTTCCCGATAGCGCATGGCGTTTCGAAAGACGAGTGCGGCCACCGTGGAGAGCGTGGAGAGGATGCTCGTGATCTGCTCCAGGTTGCGCTCGTCGGGCAGATTCAGCAGGAGCAGCACTCCCGAACGCACCTGTCCCACATCGAGGGGCGCGGCGATGGACAAGCCGCATTCGAGTTTGGCGAGGCACTGTGCTGCCTCTGTCGCATCGCCGCCCCCTCGCCAAACCTGCACACCCTTGTGTCCCTTCAGTGAAGAGGCAAGCCGACATAGGATCGACTCTGACGATTTCAGCCGTTCGGCCGAACGCGACTGCACCTGTTGGAGACAACATCCATCTTCACAATCACCCTTGGAGCAATCGATCAGGAGAACGTGCGCCGCACCGGTCAACTCGCGCATCTGCTGACAGAGCGAGTGTCCCACGACACCCGGATTGTCCGATTCGGACAACGTGCGCTCCAGAATATCGAAGGCCATCGTTGCAAAAACCGCATGATCCCGTTCAGCGTCTGTACGTTCATTCATCGTCGCCATCCTTTCAACAGCCGTTCGAATTGATTCTTTGAGAAACCCGGGTTCGACATGCATGGTCTCGCAGGGAAGCCCTGCATAGGCCGATATCTCCTCGAGGGTCTCGGTCGGAACGGGCATCACACCGGTGTCCAGATAGAGCAAACGCGTGTGCATGTCTTTGAGGAGCTCTCGTGCTTTCTCATCATCATCGCCCAGGGCCTCGTGAAAGACCTCGCGCCAACGCAACGTCCACTCGGGAAGGAGAAAGAAGACCCCATCGCGGCGAAGACGGCGATAGAGATCACGACCCAGCAAGATCTCCGGGCAATTGATGCCGGGCACACGCACCACCCCGGGCCCTTCCCCCTGCTCATGCATCCGCGCATGACAGTCGCCGTAGAGCAGCACGACGCGGTGCCCTCTGTCGTCCTCCTGCGCGAGCACTTCCTCGAGCTTCGCTTCGAGCTCATGAGGACGCATGTGCAGCATCGAGTCGAGATAGCGGACGGGAAAATCGAGTTCATCCCGCTTCTGCAGTCTCTCGATCTCGCTGCGAAAGACAGAGCAGGCCACGATGACCACCTGTGCACCGCCATCGCTCATACGTCTGCCTCCTCGGCAAAAGCTTGTGCCGCATGCTTCAGCGCTCGAATACACTCCGGAGGCGTTGCCAGCGCCACATCGGCGCCGCTCGTGCCAAGGATGAAGTGAGCATCATCGCGACGATCTTCGAGCAGCGCACGGCACTGTGACCTGATCGCGTCGGGAGTATGCGTCCCCAGCGACGGGCCGTCGATGTTCCCCACCAAGACCGCCTGCGCCCCGATCTTTTCGCGGGCTTCGGCAAAGCTTTCGTTGGCGTTGAGGACGAACCCGCCAACCTGGGGAAGAGAGGCGAACGCATCCAAAAAGCGTGACAGGGGCGAACCGCCCGAATGGACGACCACGGGGCCGTCGAGCTGTTGAAATGTTTCTGTGAGCGCCGGCACCGCGATCTCCTCTACGATGGCGCGCGTCACGATGGAGGGATTGGTGAAGTTCGTCGGCGTCACAATAAAAGTAGCCCCTTCGGAGAAGAGCGCATTCATCCAGCGCACACAAAACGCGGTCGTTATCTTCAGGATCTCTCTCGCGCGTGCTTCGTCGAAGAGCAACGCGTTGAGCCACCCCTCGATTCCCAGAAGCATTGCCGGAAGCTCCATCGGATTGAGGGCCACCCCGGCGATTGGGACATCCGTCCCGTGCGCCTGCGCCATCCTCCGGATCGCCTCGCGAAAGAAACCCAATTGTGGATGCACGTTCACATCCGGCGGGGCAATGCGCAGGAGCTCCTCGGCGGAGGATACCGCGGGGCGAACGAGATTTGGCGGCTGATGGTCGAAGAAGCGCACTTCGCTGCCCCAGGCGCTCCCCTCCAACGGCAGCGAGAAGGGGCTGAAGAGGATGTCGGGCGCGAAGGCCTCGACGACGGCCGTCTGTCCTTCAGCATAGCGCGCCGCATTCGTGTAGTATTCGCGCAGCGAACCGCCCACGAACCGTGCACCATAGAGCGACAACGTGAGGCTGACGGGACAGCGATCGACCGTATCTCCGGCGAGCACTGCCGCAAAGCGTTCCATCGGCTTCATGAACGCCCCCTCTCGTAGGTCTCGGATGCGCTCCAGAGACGATCCAGGAGCGGCGGAACGAGGATGGCATTTCGGGCCGTACCATCGCCGCCCACTTCATCCACCAGTTCCGGCCGCTGCACGAAGACCGCCCCGCCGACGGCCAGCTGAATACGACCACGCAAGCCCTGCCCATCGATCTCATCGCGCAGCTTTCGGATATTGACGGCTGTGGTGTACATCATAGCGGAGGCGCCGATGATGCGCGCGCCATACTGAACGGCCACCTCCACAAACCGTTCGGGTGTCACATCGTTCCCCAGATCATGCACCTCCCAGCCGGAAGCCTTTAAAAAGATGCCCACGAGCTTTCGCCCGAGGGCATGACAATCCTCTTCGATATTGCCGATGACGACCGGCCCCTTGCCCGGACCTGGCGACGGCTGCTGTTGCCGTGACTGCTCGTCGATCACCCGGGTCATGACCTCCTCGACGATCTTGGCGGTCACATAGCCCTCGGCGAGATTGACATCCGTCTTCACCGCCCAGCGAGCTCCAATCTCGGTGAGCACCGGTTCGATGAGATCGGTCATCACCAATCCGAATCCATGGATAGCGGCCCAGTCGTCGACGAACTGCATCGATCCCATGCGGTCGCCATCGAGCATCAGGGAAACGAGCTGCTGCTGCGCATCAACCATAGTATCATTCCCCCCTGTCTATCGATGGTATCCGGACGGCACCTTCTCGCGTATTGTATCGGTTCGTTCGATCCGGCACAAGCATCACGACAACACCGTCGGAAATGGGCTCGAAATGCAACCAACGGATTCTATTGTGCTTTCATGTGCGGTATGAAAAAGCATTCCCCATGGCCCGTCTTGTCCTGGCGCTGCTGATCCTGCTGCTGCCCGCCCTCGGGTGGAGTGCAACCTTCCCCATCTGCGGCGACTGGCGGATCGAGACCGAATCGCGCATTCGATTCACCCCCGTCGAAAAGGAATTTGTCTGCGGCAGCGCTGACATCGAGGCCTGGAAACGCATTCCGCGCGCGCAGGCTGAATATCACCTGGGCGCGTTTTTGCAGGAGCGCGGCTTCTACTTTCCGGAATTCGTGACCCAGGACGCAGGCATCCTCGTCCGCGCCGGAAAAAAAACGAGGGTCACGGGAATCACCGTCACCGGATCCCCTCCCGCCACGCTGCGCATCGCCCACCGGCGCGGCGTCCGGCGCCAAGTTCTGACGCCCTCGCTCCTGACCAATTTTGAGGGGTGGGTGCGCAGCCAGTTGCAGAGCCAGGGATACCCCTGCCCCACCGTCACCACGACCGCGGATGCCCGGACGGGACAGATCACCCTGCACGTCGATCCGGGTCTCTTTTCCACCGTCATCGACATCGCGGAAGAACCGATCCCCGGCCTCAAAGATGGCGTCCTGCGTCGCTTCGATGCCTTTCAGATCGGAAAACCCTACGACCAGCGATGGACCGCACTGACCACCCGCCGCGTCGACAACGACGGCATCGTCTCCAGCGCTTATTTCATCCCCCGCTGCAGCGAAGACGGCGTGCACCTTAAACAGGATGTCATCTCAGGAAAGCGGCGCCTCTTCGTCATCGGGTTCGGAGCGAGCACCGAGGAATACGCCATCATCAAAGCCGCCTGGCAGCAGATGCGCATCGGCGAACTTGCCTCATCGGTGCGGATTGCCGGCTATGCCTCCTATCGCAAACAACGCCTCCGACTCGACGCCGCCTGGTATGTGCTGCCCACGCCCTCGCGCTGGTATCTGAAACCGATGATCAGCACCCAGCGCCACGACGAATCGCAGTACGAGTATCTCTCCACCCAGGTCGGCTTTCAGCCCGCGGTCAATTGGGACACGCAAAACACCTCGATCTCATTCGCCATCGGTCCCATCTCGGAATTCACGCACACTTATCGCGGTGACAACAAGGGCAACGCCCACTTTATGACGCTGGCCGCTTCGCTGGCGATGGCCACCCATGATTTTGAATTTTACGATTCCGACCCGCGCAGCGGATTCGCCTTCACCATCGCCACGAGCCTCGCCGCGCGATCGATCGGTTCCTCGACCACCGCACAGCGCTTCGCCGTCGAGGGGGAATGGCTTTTGAACCTCGGCCGCCTCGATCCGCCGCTCTTTGTCATCGGCCTGCGCGGACGAGCGGCCACGACGCTGGCCGACCGGGGAAACGCCGCCTTTCAGCGCCTCCCTCCGGACTATCAGCAATATCTCGGAGGCGCGGCGACGTTGCGCGGATTCAAGCGCAAGTCGGTTCCGCAAAATCCGAAGGAGGCGCTGACCTCTATCTATACCGGCGTTGAACTGAGACTCGCCCACCTGCTCCCCGCCGGCATCCAACCACTGGTCTTCTCCGATTTCGGCGTCATGGGCACGAAGTCGTTCGACCTGGAAGAGCCGATCTACTGGTCGCCCGGGTTCGGTGTTCGCCTGGCCTCCATAATCGGCGTGATACGCTTCACCGCTTCGCGCGGCTATGTCTTTTACCGCAAGAGTCCGCTCGACGGTTCCGACGGCTGGCGGTTTATCTTGAGTTTCGGCGAGGAGTTCTGATCATGCTCAAAAAAATCCTCTTCGGCATCTTCGTCTTCATCACGGGCAGCATCGTCCTCGTCGCGGCCCTGGTGATGAGCGTCCTGAACTGGCCGACGCTGCTCATCAACACCCGCACGCTCGACGCCATTCGAGGGTTTGCCCCGCGCATCGGTCTCGATCTCTCCTGGAAGAGGGCGGACGTCGCGATGCAGTCGCATGGGTTCTGCGATGAGACCGTCACCTTCACCTTCGAGGATATCTGCGCCGCGTATACCCCGACGCTCGAGCGCGCCTGTTTTGCGGAGCTCGCCTTCGGACTGCGCTATCAACTACGCTCCTTCATCCCGCACCTGGCTGAGATCGGTCCGCTCACCGCTACGGGGGGTGAGATCGAGCTAGCCCTCGCTGATGAGAAACAGGAGAAACCAAAGCAGAGCAAGCCGATACCGCTCGCGCTGCCGAAGATCGCGCTCCCCTTTCTCCTGCGCCACACCTCCTTTCATCCGATCGCCATCGAACTGAAGGAGCTGCGCATCGCGCAGGCCGAACGGACGATAAACGGGACGGTCTCGCTCAACGTCGACGTCACCGACGCCAACGAATTGAAGGACGCCCTCATCGAGGTAACGCTTTCCGGCCTGGATCCCCTGCGCCGACTCGAAGCCAAAGCAGCGCTTGCGAGCGCATCACACTTTCGCAAGGGCGACATGACGCTCAACCTCGACCTGACGACCGCCCTTGCCGATGGCGGGATGGCCACACTGCATGCCGATGCCGATGTCGATCGCGATCGGAACATGAAGACGACCATCGACGCCTCGTTGGCACGGCAGAAGCTGAAGGCAAACGCCACCTTCGAGGGGAGTCTCACCGACATAAAGATCTTCGGACAACTCAAGGCAAATGCAACGGATCTGACCGCCCAGCTCCCGAAGCTCACGGTCGAGGGCTGCACGCTCTCGCTCTCGCATCAGGGGTTTTCCGGAAACGACGGGCAGCTCGAACTGAACTGCACCCTCGATGCCTTCGTCAAGGCGGTTGAGCTGCCCAACGAGGTGGATAAATTCTATCAGGCCCCCGAACACCTCCGGCTGGAGCTGGCCTCAAAAATCGACACCTTCTTTCACCTCGACCCAGAGCATCGAACGAAGGGCCATGTGAACCTGAAGATGGTTCCGGTCCAGAGCCAGATCATCTCCAACGGCGGCACGATCGACATCGATGTGGACGGCATCCCGGCACAGTTTCCAACGAACTGGAAGATCGCCTCGAAGGTGAACATCGATTTTCTGCTCAAGCGATTCCAGAATCTGGTCGCCATGCTGGAGAACTCCCCGACGCCGATCCCGGCGCCGTTCAACGAGCTCTCCGGAGCGATCGAGCTCTCCATCGAGGGGGGGATCGAATACCCTTCCGATTTCAGCCGCCTGCCCGTCGTCCTGCGCACGAAGCTCACCGGCACGCAGCAGCGGATCGACATCGATGCAACCGTCAAGGGGGAGCTGCGCTTTACGGGGACGCGTTTGAGTGAAGTGGGCGTGGAGGGTGATGTCACCCTCGACGATGTGGAGCTTCGGCTGCCGAAACTCATCGCCACATCGATTCCACGCTTCTTCCCCGATTCGCGCATCGCGCTCAAGAACAAACCAAAGGAGAAGAAAGCGAAGCCAAACGAAAGCCTTCCTTTCCACTACAAGCTTACGATCAAAACCGGAGCCAAACCGATTCGCATCATTACGAATCTCGTCGAGACGCCGATCCCGATCACGATCGATGTGCAGCTCGATGAAGACAACCTCGCCGGCACGATCGAGGTCATGCGTTTCCCCGTTGAACTCTTCCGGAGAAAAGGAACCATCGACCACTTAAAGCTCACGCTGCAAAAGCCACTGGCCAAGAGCCTGGTGGAGGGGCTGGCGATCGTGAAGAACGTCGACTACACGGTGAACATGAACGTCGTGGGGCCGATGGAGAAGCCGCAGTTCCTCCTCACCTCCGACCCGCCGCTCTCGCAGGAGGACATCATCGCGGTGCTCATCTATGGGGAACCCTACTCGCAACTCGACGGCGGCGATGCTGACAACGTCAGCAGCACGAGCGCCGCGATGGCCAACCGCGCCTTTGCGCTGACCACGATGTATCTCTTTGCCTCCACGCCGATTCAGCGCATCGGCTACAACCCGGACACCGGAACGGTCGTGGCGAAATTCCGCATCACGGAAGGCACGTCGCTCACCGTCGGATCGGGCGGATCCAGCCATCAGCAGGTGGGCCTGCGCCGACGCCTCGGACATGGATGGGTGGTCACCACGACGGTGGAACCCTCGACCGACGGCAGTCCGACAAATGCCGAGGCCTTCATCGAATGGAACAAACGGTACTAGGGGAAGAGGTGCCCTTATTTGCAGTGCTCACTATTTGATCTGACAACAACGATATAGCGTTACCACCCCGCCTGACATCTCGAACCGAATCGGAGAACCGATAACCGATTGAGAAAAACCGAATCGGATGTATCGATAACGGAACCGGATCAGGAAAGCTTCCTGATCCGGTTGTATGCTGCTCGCAGGATCGCTTTGTTCTCCTCCTGTACTTTGGCCGGAATCAAGGAAAATGCGACGGCCAGATCTAGGCCCGCTGCCACCTCAGCGATTGACCCCATCGAGATCTGAAAGAAGCGCTTTCGTTCACGCGGTTGCCCACGTTTGCCGTTGCCCTCCGCCAAGTTGAGCACAGCAGACGATATGGCCCTTCTGAGCTGATCGACCAGATAGCCCGAGCCTCTCGGCCATCCTTTCATGAGCCCCCCGAGCTCCTTCGAGACCATGATGAGTTCCCGGTAACAGTCCAGTTTTTCATGATTCATAACGCCTCCCGTTGGTGGTTCATGATTTTTTTTTCCCCTCACCCGGTTGGGGGGCAAAAAAAATCATGAACCACCAACGGGAGACAAAGATGTTACATGAAAAACTGGACTGTTACCGGGAATCGATCACTCTGGCGAAGGAGCTCGGGGGGCTTGCCTGTGGATGGCCACGGGGGTATGGCTATCTGGTCGATCAGCTCAGAAGAGCCATGGCTTCCGTCGTGCTCAACTTGGCGGAGGGCAATGCTCGAATGGGCAAGGGAGAACGAAAGCGCTTCTTTCAGATATCCAGGGCATCGCTCGCGGAGGTGTCGGCCTGCATCGATCTGGCCGCCGCATTCTCCTTGATTCCGACACGATGTGAAATGGAGAACAAGGAAAGAGCTGATCGGATCAGCAAGATGATCTACCGGCTCAGGTGAGCCGGTCATCAGAAATCAACAATCACCATCAGAATCATCATCACGATCAGGAATCGTGCACTATCAAGTCAATCACTTGACAGTTTCAGGCAAAAGAAGAACCTCCACGCGCTCGCGTGGTCCCGCCACAAAACCGGCGAGCAGGCGGGATGACAACGCATCGTGCACATATCGGTTTTTAATGAACGCCCGTTCGACCCTTGAGCATATCGAAGACCTTCTTCTCGAAGAGCGAGCGATCCTTGCGCTCGTAGAAGACCATGGCGATGAAGGAGGCCGCGACCGTGGCGACGAGGATCTCGTCCTGCGCGCCGGCGATGGCCACGAGACAGAAGCCGACGCTCAAGAAGCTGGCCGCGACCTGGAAGAAGACCTTCTTGCGCTGCTCGGTGATGTTCTTGATCAGACAGAGCGTCGAATAGAAATACGGGATGATCGTGAGCAGGACGGCGATGGAGATGATGTCGCTGAAGAGCACCTGCGCACTCTTCTGCTTCGAGAAGATCATCATGATCCCCATGAGCACCGTCATGAGCGTCGCGGTGAGCAAGACTCCCGCCGTGGGAATGTTGCGCGCGCTGATCTTGCCGAAGATGGCCGGGAGCATGCCATCGTGCGCGGTGCGCGCGCCGGCCTGCGCCACGAGCATCATCCAGGACGCGAGCGACGTGAGACAGCCGAATGCCACCAGCGCCGAAACGATATGCGCGCTCCAAGGGCCCACGATGTGGGCCACGGCGAGCGAAAACGGGGCGCCGGAGGCGGCGACCTCCTTGGCCGGAAACATCCCCGAGATCGCCGTGCAGGAGACGACATAGACCAGCGCCGCGACCCCGGAACCGATGAGCGTCGCGCGCGGGATGTTCCGCTTGGGATTCTCGACGAGGCTCGCATCGGTCGTCGCGCTCTCCACACCGATGAAGCTCCAGAGACAGAGCAGCACCCCCCCGACGATGGCGTGAAAATCGCCCTTGGGCGAGACGTTCCAGTTGGCGACGAAGATATCCGGCTTGAAGAAGAAGAAACCGGCAGCACCCGTTAGAACGATGGGGATGAGCAACAGCACGACCCCGATGGCCGTGAGCCGACCCACCCAGTGCGCCCCCAAGAGGTTGATGATCGCAAAGATCCAGACCACCCCGATGGTGGCAAAACCCGCCGCGAGCGGATGGGTGAGGATGGGGAAGAAGACCGAGAGGTAGGCCACTCCTGTGATCGCGATGGCGAGGTTCCCTATCCAATTGGCATGAAAATAGAGTACGCCCGCCTGATAGCCGAGGATCGGAGCGACCTCCTCGGAATAGGCAATGGGTCCCCCCTCCTGGGGGTTATCGGTTCCGAGCTTGGCGAAGATGTAGGCAAGCGAGAGCGCACCGATGATTGCCAGAAACCAGCTGATGATCGTGATCGAGCCGATGCTCGCTAGAGACGAAGGCAGGAGCGAGACCCCCGACCCCATCATATTTCCGGCCACGATGCCGGAGCAGGCAAGCAAACCGATCTTCTTGACGCGCGTCTGGTCCATTTTTCCCCCTTTTTTTGGTCAAAAGCTGTCGCATTTTACGCCATCACCAGGGGCGGCACAAATGAATCCGCACGCAATCGGCATCCCGCCCTTATGACGGGCCAAGAAGGTTGCGCTTGTCCGGGGAATTCAGTAGAGACCCAGAGGGTTCACTCCGGGGGGAAATTTCATGGCCCAGTTCCGTCGCACCACCTTCTGCGCCTGTCTGCTCGCCCTTTTCTTCATCTCCCCGGCCCTCCCTGCAGCAGAGACCGGAACGCCGGACGAAGGAGCCGCCTTCGACGAGAAGGTGAAAGAGATTACCAAGGCCGCCAAAGAGGGCGACGCCGGCGAGCTGCCGCCCGAAATCCCGCCGCCCTCTTTCATCCGGCGCAAGAAACCCCAGCCCGAGATCCTGCTCCGAGACAAAAAAGAGGGGTTCTACTTCACGCCCTTCCCGATCATCGCCTGGGATCCGGACACGCAATTCAACATCGGCGCCGCCGCAAACTTCTTCGACAACGGAAAGAAGGACAGCCCCTTCTTCCGTTACACCCCTTACCGCTGGTTGATCAGCCCGGCGTTTCTCATCAGCAGCGGCGGCGTCTTTCAGATCCAGAACTTCTTCGATGCGCCCAACTTCCTGGACACCCCCTGGCGCATACGCAATGCCATCGATATCTTTCAGAACCCGTTCAAGAACTACTTCGGCATCGGCAATCAGGGACAGCAGCTCACCTTCCCCGGGACCGGCCAGGTCTACGGCAGTTACGCCCAGTATAAGAATGCACTCAAGCAGCAGGTGGGAGGACAGACCAACGCGCGCTACGATAACTACGGCTATACGCATGTCAGCTTTAGGGGCTCGGCTGAGTATGATCTCCTGGGGGGATGGCTCCGGCCCCTCTTTGGCGTCCAGGTCGCTCGTATTTGGATCGACGATTACACGGGCAAGACCATCGACGGGGCGGTGCAACAACAGACGCACCTGCAGGCCGACTGCCTCTCCGGCCGCGCCCAGGGCTGCAACGGCGGGTGGGACAATTACATCAAGCTGGGCCTTTCCTTCGACACACGCGACTTCGAGCCCAACCCAACCCAGGGCCTCTTTGCCGAGATCGTCTCGGAGCTCTCGCCGAAGTTCTTGGGCTCGTCGTTCAACTACGGGCGGCTGACCACCGATCTGCGCGCCTATGGACCGCTCTTCAACAAGTACAACCAGACCGTCGTGCTCGCGGGACGCTTCTACTACGGCTGGCAGTTCGGCGACATCCCCTTCTATTCGATGAACACGCTCGCCTTCACCGACCGCGACCAGACGGGACTGGGCGGATTCCGCTCGATCCGCGGCTATCGCCTCGACCGCTACATCGGGCCGGTGCAGATGCTGGCCAACATGGAGCTGCGCTGGAGCTTCGTCGACTTCACGGTCTTCCGCCAGAATATCCGCCTCGGCGTCAAGCCCTTCTTCGACGCGGGACGCACCTTCGACAAGGTAAGCCAGACCTCCTTTAAGGACTGGCATCTGGGCGGAGGCATGGGGCTCATGCTCGCGTGGAACCTCTCGACCGTGATCAACTTCGACATGGCCTATGGCGCTGAAGGATCGGCGTTCTACATGGAAGCGGGCGTGCAGTTCTAAACCGGAAAGGCAGATTGTTCATGACAACAACACTTCGTTCGCTGGTGATGATCCCCATCCTTCTCGTCACGCTCTTCTTCTCCATCATCGCCATAGCGGCGCCACAGCCGATGGCGCGCCTCTCGCGCCCCAATGCCGCCGATGGACCGACAGAGGTCTCCGCGTTGGTCTGGATTCTCGATATCGACAGTATCGACAGTTCGTCCCAGAACTTTGCCGCAAACGTCTTCGTCGCCCTGCGGTGGAAGGATCCTCGCCTGGCCGGCGACCGCACGGGCGTCGAGATCTACAACATCGAACAGATCTGGAATCCGCGGATCCAGATCGCCAACGAGTCCGGCATCGTCCGCCGCACGCTTCCGGAAATATTGACGGTCCAACCGGACGGAACGGTGATCTACCGACAGCGCTTCGTCGGTCCGTTCTCCCAGCCGCTCAACCTGAATAAATTCCCCTTCGACACGCAAGTCTTCCGTCTGCACTTCGTCTCTCCCACCAACAGTCCGGACAATATTCGATTCATTCGAGATGAAGGCTTTATCGCTGAGGGACTTCCGAAGGCTGCGGGCATTGCTGCTGATATCTCGCTTCCGGACTGGCTGATCGAAGGTATCGACACTAAAGCACTCCCGTATGTAACCGCGCCAACAGCACCGATCGCCGGATATGCCTTCGACTTCACGGCTAAACGAGACAGCTGGCACTATGTGTGGAAGGTGATCCTGCCGCTCCTGCTCATCGTCATCATGAGCTGGAGCGTCTTCTGGATCGATCCGTCGAACGCCGGAACGCAGATCGCGGTGGCCACGACCTCGATGCTGACGCTGATCGCCTATCGATTCGCCATCGATTCGCAGGTTCCCCGCGTCCCGTACATGACACGCATCGACCAGTTCATCCTGGTCGGAACGATTCTCGTTTTTTTAACGCTCGCCCAGGTGGTCTTCACCTCGAGGATCCATCAGCTCGGGCATGTGGAGCTGGCCAAACGCATCGATCGCGTCTCCCGGATCGTCTTTCCCTTGGCCTTCATCATCGGCCTGAGCATTGCCTTGAATGTATAGGAATAGCGGCACATGACCATTTCCCATCGGATCCAACAGCAGTTGTGGGCAAGCCTCATCGCCCTCTTACTCCTGGCCGTTCCCGCAGGAGCAGGGGCCACGATGGAAAACGCGGATGAACCGACAGAACCGGAAGCGACCTTCACGGTGCCCTCCAGTTCCTATGTGAAACGCGCGCTCCGCTTTCCCCTCGAGCTTCCGGGCCTGGCGATCAAAGTGGCCACCTCGCCGCTCGGCGGTATCTTTCAGGCGATGGAGGAGAAGCACGCCATCGAGCGCATGGCCGATGCCATGTCGAACCACGATCGGACGCTCTGGATCTATCCGATTATTGGCGGCGGCGCCGGGTCCGGCTTTGGCGGCGGCGTGGGGCTGCGCGACACCAACCTTTTTTACAAGGGGTTCGACTTCAACACCTTCTATGCGATCACCACGCAGCTCAACCAGCGTTTGAACGCAACGTTGGAGAAGAAACATGCCTTTTCGATCTCGGGCAATCCGGTGGCCTATACCGTCGAGGCCGACTGGAAGCGCCAGCTCGATCAGGACTACTACGGACTGGGAAACAACAGCGTTCGCAGCAATCAATCGAAATTTCAGTACGCCAATGTCGAGGCCGGCACGCGCTTTGACTTCACGATTATCAAGAATCTGGATATGCTCGCCCATCTGGGCATCATCCATGCGGACACGGGCGCGAGCACCAAGGGGGGGAAACCGAGCGTCAACACCACGTTTCCGGCCGCGCAGATCCCCGGGTTTGACCAGCGCATGACCTACGTCAAATTCGGCTTCGGCATACGTCATGACACCCGCGACGACGACATCTTTCCCGAACACGGTGGCACCCGCAGCTTCAACTTCTACCGGTATCAGACCGTGCAGGGGGGGAAATTCAGCTACAATGAATACACCTTCGACTTCCATCAGTATATCCAGCTCTGGCGCCCGGGAATCGTACTTGCGCTGCACAACGGCTGGCGGTTCGAACAGAAGCTGGGGAGCAACCAGGTCCCCTTCTTCCGGCTTTCAACCCTCGATGCCAGTTCTCCACTGCGCGGCTTCAAACGCGGACGTTTTCGCGACCGCGCGAGCGTGCTGGTCAATATCGAATACTGGTATCCGATATGGACGATGATGCGCGGAATCGTCTTCTTCGACGGAGGTCGTGTCTTTCCCGACATACAGCATTTCAGTTTCAATCGGCTGAAGTATTCCGCCGGCGGCGGATTTGACATCGACCTGAAGAAAGTCATCCTCTTCCGATTTCGTGCCGCCTACGGTGGCGAAGGGGTCAACATTCTCTTTGGCATCACGAAGCAGGGGTAAAAGCACTCATGATGAAACGCATCCTGACAATCATTCTTCTCGCATCAGCTCTGGCCGCCTGCGCGCCGAAGACGGGGCTGCGCTATCCCCCCGTCATGTGGCTTCGCGACAACGACCGAACACCGATCGCCAAGCCTGAAACACGCCGCCGCTATGAACCCACGGATTCGGCCTATAGTTATGTCTATGAGGGCTGGAACCAGGCCATGGGTGCCGTGGACAACATTGCGAGCCTCCAGGAGAAGATCATCCCCGGCGGAAAAGAGGAGGCCTTCGACATCGACAACTTCGACGAAGTCCCTGATTCCACCTGGTTCACCAATAGAATCGGACGATTTGCTCTTTCCGCCAAAGCGATGGCACAACCCTTCGATCCGAAGATGGCCCCCGAGGCGACGGGTCCGCTCACGATCCTGAGCGCCATGACGCTGGGAAAAGTACCTCGGCTCTACGTCGAGGATGCCGTCGGCCGCCGTTACATCCTCACGTTCGATCCTCCGGGCTTCCCCGGCATCGCCACCGGCGGCGAGCTGATCGCGAGTCTGCTGCTCAAGGAGATCGGCTATAACGTCGCCCCCAGCTATGTGATCGAGCTCAAAGCCGATCGACTGGCCCTGGGAGGGCATGCCGTCACCCGGGGAAAATACGCGGTCGAGCGTCCCTTGACGCAGCAGGATTTCCAGTACATCCTCGACCGGATTCAAATGGGGGGGCGAACGAGCGTGAGAGCGCTGGCCACCCTCGCTCCTGTGGGCGAACCGCTCGGCCCCTTCTCCTTCTCCGGAACGCGCTATCAGGATACGAACGATCGGATCCCGCACCAATACCGGCGAGTCCTGCGCGGCTACCGCATCTTCTCTGCACTCATCAACAATACCGAGATACGCGACAGCGGAACGCTCGACACATTCGTCACCACGAACTCCCCAAAAGGTTATGTGCGGCACAACCTCTTCGACCTCTCCACGGCGTTCGGCAATCCCTGGGAGCTGACCGAGGATTTTGGGAAATCGAAGAGTGCCAAGGAGCAGGAAGAAAAAACACGCGACGCAGATCTGAACTACGGTGTCGGAGGGGCTACCGCCGCGATGCTGACCTTTGGCTTCTACAAACCCCCCGCACAAGCAGCTGACTGCGACGATCGCTTTGAGGGATATGCCTTTCTCCCCACCTGCCGATTCAACCCCGAAAAATGGAACGTACAACTGCCCAACGAGGCATTTGTCGACATGACCGGCCGGGATGCCTTCTGGGCGGCCCGCATCATCATGCGCTTGAGCGACGAGACGATCACGAAGATCGTGCAGCTCGCGGCTTTTCCCGACAAACCGCTCGAACGCTATATCACGGCTCAACTCATCGAGCGCCGCAACCAGATCGGCCTCTACTGGTTTGCACAGCTCAATCCACTCGACGCCTTTACCCTTCAACAAACCGATAAGGGCATGCTGCTCACCTTCGACGACCTGGCCGTGCACTATGGCTTCACCACGCTTGAGCATCGGCGCTATCGCTTCCGCCTTCAAACGCGGATGGCGACCGCCGAACTCACTCCGTGGAAGGATTTCGTCGGCACGAGCGTGCTCATCGAAAACGCTGTGATCGACGCGCTCTCCACGGAGCGCATCGTGGTCCTGCGTCTGGAGACCTTTCAGGAGGGACATCGCTGGCCGATGCCAGCGATCGACCTCTCGATCCAGAAGGCGGAGGATGAAACGCTGCGCGTCGTTGGAATCGAGCGGAACGACTGATCAGAAGGCGTGCAGGTGAAACATCGATGAGATACCGTGAGCGATCATCTCGACAGCGATGGCCGCGATGATAAGCCCCATGATGCGCGTGGCGATGCTGATCCCCGTGGTCTTGAGATAGCGCGCAATCGGCGTTGCCGCCCGCAGCATGAGATAGCTCACCGCCCCAACCACGACGATAACTCCAGCCAGGATCCCCATCTCCACAAATGAATGCGCGCGCGTCCCATAGAGGACAGCACCGTTGATGGCGCCGGGACCGGCCATGATCGGAATAGCCATCGGCACGACGGCAAAGGCAGCTGTGATCTGACCGCCGCCCATCTTCTCGAAGGCCTCTCCGCCCGAACCCAGGATCATCTTCACGGCAATGAGAAAGAGGATAGCGCCGCCCCCAGCCTGGAAGGCCCCGGGACTGATGCCAAAGAGCTTGAGCAAGGCATCCCCCAAGAAGAGGGAGAGCACCAGGATGGTAACGATGGCGATGGGGGTCCGTCGAACGATAATGCGGCGCAGTTCCGAATCGGCGTGCTGCGTGCCCGAGAGGAAGACCGGCATCCCCTCCAGGGGGTTGACCAGGACCAGGAGCGTGATGAAAGCCTTGATGTAGAAGGTTGCGTCATTCATATTCCATCCCCCTTCAAAAGACTTCAGCCCTTCCCCTCAACGACGCGCGGGCAAAGGCGGACAAAGGAACTCACGGCTTCCGACCAGTTCGTGAGAATCGCAGATGCCTGCGGACTCTTGGTCTCCTCAAAGAAATCGCCCAGCATCTCCCGGAGGGAATCAGCGTCGCTCGGAGAAAGATCTTCGACAATCATATCCGTGTGGATCGGAAAGCGCGCATCGCCTTCGGGCCGGTAGAGAAAGAGTTCACCGCCGGTCATCCCCGAGCCGATGCAGGGACCACAGCTGCCCAAAACGATACCGACGCCGCCCGTCATATATTCAAAGGCATACTTTCCAACGCCTTCGCAGATAAGGATCGCCCCAGAATTGCGCACGCCAAAACGCTGGCCCGCCTTTCCCGCGATGGAGAGTCGACCCCCCGTCGCCCCGTAGGCCGCCGCGTTTCCGACGAGATGAGAGGGCGCTGCATCCATTCGCATGTGCGGCGGTGTGACGATAATGCGCGCCCCACCCCCCATCGATTCGCCGACACCATCGTTGGCATATCCTGAAAGCCGCAAAGACATCCCTGCGACGGCACCAAAACCAAACCCCTGGCCGGCATTCCCTTCCGCACGAATCTCGAAACGCTTCCCCTCATAGCGTCCCGCGTTCGTGGCGATCTCGCCGGCCAACGTCGCACCGATGGCATGGTCGCTATTGGTGACGGCGAGCGCAATTTCCACACGATGGTCTTCCTTTTCGCTCGCATCGCGTGCGGCTCGAACAAGAGTCTCGTTCAACGCCGATGCCTTCCCCGACGGACGTTGAATCGTTCCTCCGGTGCTTCCCGTGTCGGAGCGAAAATCGATGAGGAGCTCGGACAGATCGATGCGATCCCATCGCGGATTGCCCGATGTGACCTGTTGCAGGAGATCCACCCGGCCGACCAGTTGCGAGGGATCCTCGAAGCCGAGACCCGCCACGATGCGCCGGACCTCCTCGGCCAAAGACTCGAGATAGTTGATCACGCCGTCCCGGGCCTCCTCGTATCGGGCCCGTCCCGGATCGCGATGGCCATCACACCCATTCATATTGCGGCGCATGAACAACTCATTTTGCCGGGCCTCGTCGTGCGTCGCGATACCGACCGGGCACTGGCCCTTGCTGCATCCGCGGCAAAAGATGCACCGCTCCGCGATGAGCAGCGGCGTCCCGATCGAAACCTCATCCGCACCCAGGGCGAGCACCTTGGCCACATCCAATCCGCTCTTGATGCCTCCGTCGGCCCGAACGCGAACGCGTGAGCGCACACCACTCACCACCAGGTGCTGATGCAATTCGCTCAAGCCCCGATCCAACGGAAGGCCGGCATGCGTGATACTGCTCGAACTGGCCGCTCCCGTACCCCCCTCGAACCCGCTCACCACAATGACATCCGCGCCGGCCTTGACGATGCCAACGCCGATCGTCCCGAGACCCGTCACGCTTGGCACCTTGACCGAGATGATGGCCTTCGGATGCAGCTCCCGAAGATTGGTGATCAACTGTTTGAGGTCTTCGATACTATAGATATCGTGGTGCGGCGGCGGACTGATGAGATCAATTCCGGGACGCGTCTTCCGTATGCGAGCGATCTCCTCATTCACCTTATGTCCCGGAAGGTGACCGCCCTCGCCGGGCTTAGCCCCCTGCCCGATCTTGATCTCGATCTCATCGGCCCCTGCAAGATAGCGCGCATCGACGCCAAAGCGGCCCGATGCAATCTGACGGATCCGACTCCGATCCTCCTCCCACGGCCCGCCGCGATCGCGCCGCTCATCCTCGCCCCCCTCACCGGAAGAGGAGCGCGAATCGAAGCGATTGAATGCGGCTGCAATCGCCCGGTGCGAGGTCGCATTGAGCGCCCCATGGGACATCGCCGCCGCACGAATGGTCGTGCGAATGATCTCGCCGGCCCCGGCCACCCGATCCAGGGGGACGGGATTTCCACGGCTGCGGAACTCGAGCATATCCCTCAGATAGATGGGTGGGGTCTCTTTGAGCAACGAAACGAAGCGATCATAATCCCCGTTCGCATTCCCATTTCGCGCGACCATCTGAAGGGCATCGGTCACCTCGCGCCGAAAGACCGTGACGTTTCGATTGCATGCGAGCACATCATTGCCACCGGAGAATCGGGCCCGCACATTCGCATAGATATCATCCATCGTCATCCCGCCGAGGCGCGAGACCGTATCCGGCATGAAGTATTCCACCACGTCCGATGAGATCCCGACGGCCTCGAAGAGTGCCGAACCGCGATAGCCCGCAATCGTCGTGATCCCCATCTTCGACATCACCCGTTTGAGCGTATACACGATGGCATCGACAACGTTGTTCACAGCGACATCCGGATCCATTCCGGAATCCGCGCGCGCCAGGCCGAGCATGGCATAGGGATTGATCGCCGTCGCCCCGTAGGCCAGCAGGATGCTACAGTCGTGTCCTTCATGCAGATCGCCCGCCTCGGCGACGATACTCACATCGCGCCGCAACCCTTTTTCCGCCAACGCCTGATGCACCGCGCTCACCACGAGCAACATCGGAAGGGGCAGTCGTTCTCCATGCATCGCCTCGATATCCGAGATGACCAGAATCGAGGCATCGCGAGAGCGTATGGCGGTGAGCGCCTCGTCGGTGAGATCATGAATACGCCGAACGATCTCGCGCGATTTTCCCGTATCCGAAAAGGTGGCGTCGAGCCGAACGGTTCTGAGCTCATCGCTCTGGACCGAACAGATCGCCGAGAGCTCCTCGTTCGTGAGGATCGGGTGTTTCAACTCATATTGTGGCCATGATTGGTAGTCGCTCTTTCTCGTGAGGCGGGGCGAACGCCCCAGGTAGACGGTGGTATCGATCGCACCGCCCTCCCGCAGCGGATCGATCGGGGGGTTGGTAACGACGGCCACGATCTGATGCAAAAAACTGTAGAGTCGGGAATGGTTCTCGCTGAAGATCGCCAGAGGGCTGTCGTTGCCCATACCATAGACCGGTTCCTTCGCTCCCGTCCGCATCTTCTGCAGGTGTTTCACCCGCTCTTCGGTCCAGCCAAATGCGTTGAGCGTTCCGATCGACAGCGGTTGCGTCCACTCCTCCCTCTTGAGCGGCATCAACCCTACGGTCGAAAGATTTTGAAAATCCATCTGCGAACGATCGATGATTCTCTGCGTCGTCGCCTCGGGTGAAACCAGCACCCCCTCGCCGAGATCCGCGATGAGCATTTGGCCGGGCTCGAGCTGCCCGTCCTGAACGATCTCATCATCCCCCAGAGAGATGACGCCCATTTCGCTCGCAACGATCACACGACCGCGTGCCGTCTTCAGATAGCGCAAGGGGCGCAACCCCATGCGATCGAGGATGGCGACCACCCGCAGACCATCCGTTCCGACGATGGCGATGGGGCCTTCCCACGCACCTATCGTTCCGAGCGCGCGCCGATTGGCCTCGAAAAAACGCCGTTCCTTCCCATCGACGACATCCTCGGTCCAGGCGGGGGGGATCATACGCCTGAGCGCCTCATGCATGCCCGTCATCCCATTTGCGGACATCATCTCCACCACGCGATCGACCTGGGCGGAATCGCTGCCATGGTTCATGAGCGTACTGCCAATGCTGAGCGCGCTGTCCGCATCGGAGATGGCGCGGCAGTTCGCCGTGATCGTGTTGATCTCACCGTTATGGGCGATATTCCGGAAGGGCTGGATCAAATTCCAGTTGGTAAAGGTATTGGTCGAAAAACGCCGATGGGCAATGACCGCGGATGTGACAAAAGCCGGATCCTTAAAATCGAGATAGAAATCTGCGAGCTGATCGGCCGAGGCCAAGGCCTTATAGACCGTCGTCTTCGGCGCCAGCGAAACGACGTTGAGCAGTCCAGGCAATTCCGCCTCGATGACCACCTTCACGCGATGCAGGGCCTCGAAGAGCTGTACCTCACGACGATGCCCCTTGGCCACAAAGAGCTGATGGATCAACGGCGCATCCTCGCGCGCCTTTGTTCCCAGGACCGAAAGATCTGTGGGCACCGCACGCCACCCGAGGGGCCGGAGTCCCTCGCGGCGGAGGATCAGATCGATCTCCCGCTGCAACTGGGGGACATTGCGCTCGCCATGGAGGAAGAAGACCGTCCCGACGATGAGGGGTTCTTTGGGATCGAGACGAACGCGCTCCGAGGGCAAAAACCGCTCAAAAAAGCTCCGTTCCACCTTGAGAAGAAGCCCAGCACCATCGCCCATCCCATCGAGGGTTCCGCCCCGGTGTTCAAGGCGCGAAAGACCTGCGATCGCATCCCGAAGGAGCCCATGCGAAGGCCCTTCCACGAGCTCCGCCAGCGCGAGGATCCCACACCCCCCACGTCCTGGATCCAGGCGCATTTCATCGAGACGGCGCTGCTTGAGCGTTTTGTGCATACCGCATTTCTTCTTCGCGGACCGCATGAAGTCAAGGCGCAAATCGCAGGATAATGCGCTATAAGAGCTTGCCCTGAAGGCTTATTTCTGGCATGAGACGGTTTCACGTATGAGCTAACTTCAACAAAGGAGATCACCGTGGCCGCAAAGAAAAAACCAACCAAGAAGAAAACCACCACCAAGAAGACCAAGACCACCAAGAAGTGCTGCACCACGAAGAACTGCGCCAAGAGTGCGATCAAGGCGAAATACAGCAAGTCCCAGATCGTCGCAACGCTGGCCGACTATACCGAGCTCAGCAAGAAGCAGATCACCTCGGTCTTCGATGGCCTCGGATGCATCATCGAGTGTCACATCAAAAAGAACGCCTGTGGTGAATTCGTCCTTCCGGGCCTTCTGAAGGTTGCCACCGTTCGCAAGCCGGCCACGAAGGCCCGCAAAGGCATCAACCCGTTCACGGGCGAAGAGGCCATGTTCAAGGCCAAACCAGCCCGCACGGTCGTGAAGGTGCGCCCGCTCAAGAAGCTCAAAGAAATGGTCATGTAAGCTTCTTTCCGCAGAATCAAAAAAGCCCGAGGGATCTCCCTCGGGCTTTTTTTACATCATCACTTCGCGTGATTACGTCTCCTCTTCCAAACAGGCGCTCTCGGTCGTCGGTGTGAGCGGCGTTGAAAAATCGATAGAGTTCGCCGTCTGGCCATCGATGATCTTGAGCGTATAGTTGTCATCCGAATTGAGCGCCGTCACATCAGCCACACCGAAGGAGCTCACACAATCGGCAGAGGGAACATACTTCGACGTCACCACACTCGACCCGATCTGGAGACACCGATTTTCATCTGGGCTATTCTTGACCCCATCAACAGCGTCGGGCGTTGCGGGGAAGCTGCCGCGCCATTTCTGATACCAGACATAGCTGCCGTTCGAACGAAGACGTTCGATGTAGGTCTCAGGCGATTCGTCGCGCACCTGGATCGCCTCGAAAGTCGTCGTGATCGCATCGAGTGGGCCCGCATAGCCGGAGATATTCACCCCGCTGCTCCCGCTATATGCCGGGGAACTGCTTCCAAAAAACAGGAACTCATTCTCATCCGGGTTCTTGATCCCCGCATAGAGCCAGTTGGAATCGAGCGAAACGAAGTACTGCTGATTCGCACTCGCGCCATCGTTGAGCGTCCACCACATTCCACCGCTCGACCGCGAATAATAACTGGAGAAATGCACTGTCTGCGGGATATTCCAGGAGGCATACCAGGGAATGGCCGATGAGATGTCGACTGCCCCACCGGTGACCGTCTCGCACTGCGCGATATTGGTGATCTGCCCAATCATAGCATCAAAGAAACAGGGATCGACACCCAGGTTGACGTAACGACCCGCCGTGGTGGATACGGAACCACATTCGGTCGGCGCCGCGATCATCGTGGGCTGAATGAAATTCGTCGTCCCCACGGAACCGGTTTCGCAATCCTCACAATCGAAGCAGGTTCCCGCCGCCAACAGATCAGCGTTGCACTCATCATTATAATCGAGACTCCACAGGCGCATCAGAATCTCACCCGCGTCGCTATCTCCACCCCCCTCTGCCGTTATCGCGGGGCAGTCGGCGTAGGTGTCCGCGCAGGTCCCGGAAAGTGTCTTCATCAACATGGCCGCCACATCGGCATTGACCCCACCCGTTTTGAGTCCGGCAGGGATAACCGCGCTCATCGTCTGCCCGTAGGTGGCATAGACCAACGCATCCGCATTCCCGCCACCTGAGGACCAACTCGATCCACAGCCGCTGAGCAACAGCAAACCGATCATCATCGCCAACACGGTCAATCGTCTCATCATTTCCCCCTTATGGTTGGTCATACGCTCTGTTCTCGTGGAGATCCTCTCCTTATGTCTTTGTCATTCCCGCGAAAGCGGGAATCTCGGGGTACTTGAAAAATCGAGATTCCCGCTTTCGCGGGAATGACAGCAAAAACCATTTCCCCAGCAGACGCTACTGACAGCTCGCCTGAAATTGAATCGTTCCCGCCTTGATCTGCTCCAAGCACGCGTTGGCGCATTTGATCGTCACGCAATCGAGGAGCTGTTTATCCTCGGAGAGCGCCCGCATCTTCGCTGGGCTTCCCGCCGCCTTCCCCTTCGGGGAATTGACCCAGATGCCATACATCGCCTCGCACTCCGCATCGGTATCCAGGCAATATTTGTTGCAGGCATTTCGGGTGGCCTTCTCCTGCCCCTTTCCGCTGGCCGTATACGTCTTTCCGCCGGCGGCAATCTCGCCCGTGCAATCGCTCGGTGTGGAGCTGCAGGAAAAAACCGAGATGGCGAGCATGATGCCGAAAATGACCCCTATAACTCGATAGCTTTTCATCGTCCCCCCTTTATGAGATAAATGAAATGTAAGTGAGCATTCCCCGCAAGTCAAACGGTGAAAAGGAGCTCCATGAACAATCCCCCACCCGCTCCGCGACCATCCGTCATCATCTGGTATAAGGTCTGCTGCGTCTGCATGGCCATCAGCTATTTTCTCTTTTCGCTCTACATCGCTTTCCTCATCTGGTTCCCGAAGGATCAGATCGCGCCAGAGGGAAAGACGGCCCACTCCTTTCTCCTGCTGCTCGAACACCTTTGGGGAGGACTCCTGGTGGGGACGATCATCCTGACGCTCTTCTTTATCGTCGCCCTCTTCCTCCCGAGAAAACCCTGGGCCTGGATCTACGGCATCGTCGCCCTCTGCATCAGCATCCCAAACTGCTGCTGCCTCCCGCTCTCGATCCCCGTCATCGTGCTCTGGTTCCGTCCCGAGACAAAGGCGTATTTCGGGTGGGAGAGGACACTCACCACCTCCCCCATGTAATGCCATTCTTCTATTCGTAACGCAGCGCTTCGACCGGGTCGAGTTCGGCCGCGCGCTTGGCCGGCCACAGGCCGAAGAAGAGGCCGACGATTCCGGAGAACCCCATCGCCAGGATGACGGAGACAAGCGTCACCTGCACCGCCCACCCCGCGAAAACGGAGAGCGCCCACGCCGCAGCGCCGCCCACGACCACCCCCAGGACACCTCCGCTCAAGGTCATCACGATGGCCTCGGTCAGAAACTGGGCGAGGATATCGACCTTGCGCGCGCCGATGGCCTTTCGCAGCCCGATCTCGCGGGTCCGTTCGGTCACGGAGACGAGCATGATGTTCATGATGCCGATGCCGCCGACCAGGAGCGAGATGGCCGCGATCGCGCCGAGCAACGTGCTCATGGTCTGCATCGTGCTGCTGAGCATCTCCTGAATTTCGCTCATATCGCGTATATTGAAGGTATCATCATCCTGAACCAAACGATGCCGCTTGATGATGAGGTCCTCGATCTTTCGTTGCACATCCCCGGTCGACTCGGAATCGGCGACCTGGACGTACATCCCGTCGAGGTAATCCTTGCCGAAGAGCCGATACATCGCCGTGGTCACCGGAACATAGACGACGTCATCCCGATCGCGATGACCCATCGCCCCCTTCGGGGGCGCCACCCCGATAACGAAAAAGTTGATACGATTGATCTTGATGGTCTTTCCCAGGGGATCGGCATCGCCGAACAATTTCTCCAGAACCGTGGTCCCGATGATGGCCACCTTCTGCCGCTTGCTGATCTCCTCGGGGGTAAACCAGCGCCCGATCGTGGGCACCGACGCGCGCATCTGTGCATAGTCGTATCCAACGCCCTCAATCGAGGTGCTCCAGTTCTCGTCCTGATAGACCACCTGCGCCGTGCCGGTCACCACGCCCGACACGGTCTTCACCGACGGCTTGAGCGCCTCGATCGCATCGACATCCTGCGCGGTAAAGCGCGTCACGGTTCCGGTTCCCCCCGAGATCCCGTGATGCCGGGAGGAACCACCCCGAACCGACAGGAGATTCGAACCGAGCGATTTGAGATTCTCTTCGATCGACTGTTTCGCTCCCGAACCGAGGGCCATCATCGCGATGACCGCTCCCACGCCAACGAGGATACCCAGCATGGACAGAAACGACCGCACCCGGTTGGACACGATGGTGCGAAACGCCTGCTTGAAATAGCCCACGAGTTCGCTGCGATTGACCGTGGAGCGCTTAGTGAGAATGATGTCCTTGATACGCTTCTGGCTCTCTTCGGGGACAGCGACATTTCCCGTCGTCTCATCGGCGACGATCTCCCCATCGCGCATCCGGATGATCCGGCCGGCCGAGGCAGCCACCTCCGATTCGTGCGTCACCATAATGATGGTCTTGCCCTGCCGGTTGAGCGTCCGGAGGATATCCATGATATCCTGCCCGCTGGCGGAATCGAGGTTGCCGGTCGGCTCATCGGCGAAGAGCATCATCGGCTCGTTGATCAGCGCGCGCGCGATCGACACGCGCTGTTGCTGTCCACCCGAGAGTTCACCCGGTCGATGCAACATGCGATCGTGCAGCCCCACCTCGACGAGCCGCTGCGACGCGTTTCGTTCGACGTGCAGGGCATCGTTTGCATACAGACAGGGCAGCTCCACATTTTCCAACGCGTTGATCCGCCGCAAGAGATGGAACTGCTGGAAGACGAACCCGATCATCTGGTTGCGAAGGTTGGCCAGCTCGTTATCCGTGAGGCGGCTCACGTCCCGCCCGGAGAGGAGGTATGCTCCTTCGTCAGGACGATCCAGAAAACCCAGCAGATGGAGAAGGGTGGACTTGCCCGAGCCGGACGGCCCCATGATGGCGATGAACTCGCCCGGTTGGATGGAGAGCGAGATGTCCCGCAGGGCCCGAACTTCGACCTCCCCCATCCGATAGGTCTTCGAGATATGCTTGAGTTCGATCATGGCGTCCGCTTCTGCCGACCCCGGCGAAACGAGGGAAAGAACGGGCTCGTCCCGTTTTCCTTTTTCGGCACCACGTATCTGCCGCCGGGCGCGAGCACGGTCTGATCATCCGTCAATCCGGATACGATTTCGATGAAGCCGTCCTGCTGTAGACCCGTTTCCACGACGACCCGCTTCATCGTGCCGCCTGCCGGATCCTGCACGGAAACGATCGCCTCTCCGTTCTCATAGCGCACGGCATCGGCGGGGATGAGCAGGGCGTTCTTTTCCTCGCGGGCGAGGATCTCCACGTTGGCGCTCATGCCGGAGCGAAAGACTTCGGGTACGGATTTCGGCAGAATGTCCACCTTATAGACGGTGACGTTATTGATCACCTCCGACTCGTACGAAATGTGATCGACCGTCGCGTCGATGCTGATCTCGGGATAGGCATCCAGACCGATGATCGCCTGTTGGCCAAGCCGCACGACGCCAACATCGGTCTCGTCCACATCCGCTTCAACGATCAGCCGATCGGAGAGCACGATCATGACGCTGGCCGTCGTGACCGTCTGCCCCGGTTCGATATCGCGCACGATGACCACTCCATCGATGGGCGCCACGATCGGGGTCTCGCGATAGGCCTGCTGCCAGTAGGCGAACTCCTGTGCCCCTTTGAGTCTAGCCGCGTCGATGAGGGTCGCTCGTTCCATCGAGCTCATATACGCGAGGACCTGTCCCTTCTTCACCACCTGCCCTTCCGTAACCAGTATTCTTTCCACGCGCCCGTTGATCGGCGGTTTGATCTCCAAACGGTTCTGCGGCATCACCGTTCCGACGGTCGAGATGACGAGCGCGACATCCCCCCGAACGGGTGTGATCGCCTCGAGCTCCCGCCCCGACCCGTTCGTCCGGCTCCACAGATACATGCCTCCGAAGACCAGCAGCATGAACGCGAGCGCTGCCGCCCCTATTTTCTGACGCCTATTGATATTCAAGGTTCCCCCCTCTGGCCCGGATCCATTCCGCTTCCGCCAACAGCATCACCGCCTCCGCGTTGACGAATGTCTTCTGCGCCCTCACGAAGTTATCCTCGATGATGATCCAGTTGTCGAAGATGAGCAGGCCGTTGGCGTATTCCGACCGAGAGATGATCGCCCGGACCTCGGCCGCCTTGAGGTATTTCCGCTGCACCTCCACATCGTCGATCGCGTCCTGCATCGTCTGCCAGGCCGACTCCAGCGTCGAGACGACATCGTCATACTGGCTGCGCTCGTCGGAGGTGGCCTGCATGAGCTTGGCCACGGCATGCTCCGTGTCGGCGATGCGCCGTCCGCCTTCAAAGACCGGCAGCGCGAGGTTCAGCCCGACCGTCCAGCCCTTATCGCCCGCCGTAAATCCGCCTGTGCGCACCTTTCCGGTCTCTCCCGTGAAACTCAGCTCGGGAAAGAACGCCCCCTTGGCAGAGGCAACGCCGTATTTCGCCGATTCCTTGTCCGCGACTGTCTTGCGCACCAACGGATGCTCCTGCGCGATCTCGGCAAACGAAGGTTTGTCGTCGCGCGCAGTTTCGATCGTAAAATTGCCGGACACGCGAATCGGAACATCCTTCTGCCACCCCATCTCCTTGCGCAGGGCGTACTGCGCAACCGAGATATCGCGCCGCGCCTTCTTCAGATCGAATTCCGCTTGCGCCAGATCCGCCTCGGCCAGCAACAGCGATCCCTGATGTTCGCGCCCCGATTCATACCGCAGCTTGATCATCTCCAGGTTCTGCTTGCGCCGCACGATGATCCCTTCGCTGATCGGCACGAGCGCCTGCGCGCGCAACAGTTCCGTATACGCCAGTCGCAAATTATAGCGAATGGTCGAAGAATCGGCGACGTATCCATACTCGGAACTGATCACATCCTGTTTCGCCGCCCTCACATCGCTGAACGTCTTGAACCCGTCGAAGATGAGCTGTTCTCCCTGGATGGAATAGGTGTTGGTGTTGCGGTTCGCCCCGCCCGAATAGTTGTCCGATTTGTTCAGATTCAACTGCGTCGAAATCTGCGGCAGGGCCGGACTGGCCGCGACCCACTGCTGCGCCTTGGACTGCTGGATCTTCTGCGCCGAGGCGGCAAGGGCCGGGTTGTTCTGGATCGCCTCACGAACGCACTTCTTCCAGTCGAGGACCTGCGTCTCGCTTCCCGCGGCCGATGTGCTGACACCCAGCAGCGCCAGCGCGCAGGTGATTCCAACGACTGTCCTCCTGTTCCCGCCCCACCCCATCATGGTCAACGGCCTCCACATCGTCCGACGGTTTCATCGGGAAACTCAAGGCGACGATCGCGGAACAATAGGTCACCGCCCCTTTGAAGACAACGCCTTTATGGGCGGAAAAGACCATCGGATGAAGCGCCTCTCCATAAAAAAGGGGTGACACGAGCCGACGGCCCGAATCACCCCTTGCATCACATCCCAAAAGATCAGTGTGGAACGCCCGCGGCCTCCGGCTGTTCGGGTAAATCGTCCGGATTCGGCTCGGCACCCGCCTGTGCGCCTTCCGCACCCGCGGTGAGATTCTGCGGGATCTTCCCCTGCGCCTGCAGGGCTTTGATTTTCTTCAACTGCTGCTCGTTCATGTTGCCATAGACGCGCTTCTGAAAATCCTCGGCGATCTGCCCCTGGGTCTTGTCCGCAACCCCCTTGGTCGCCTCTTTCGCCATGCCATGAATCTGCTTGGCATATGCACATGCCTGCAGGCACTGCTGCTTCATCTGAGGCGTTGCGGCCTCATCACAGTTTTTGCGACAGTCCTTCAGGGAAGCCCCGGCCTCATCGAGCTGCTGACCGATGGTCTTGCCCTCATCCGTTGCAACGTCCGGTGATGCGCTCTTATTGGAGCTACATCCGACGGCTCCGACCAGCACGATGAGACTCAGGAAAAGCATGATGTTCTTCATAGAAAATCCTTTCCGTTGAAAAGCGCGCGCATCACTCGACGACGATCTCCTTCGTGAGTTTGCGCTCGCTGGTTAAGTCGATATCCTTGAGCCAACCTTCCTTCTTTGAATCATAATTGATGACCTTCACATCATAGACGCCCGGCTCCAATGTCATCTCGGCGTATTTCATCGACGTATCCCGATACATCAGCTCCGTGCCCGCTTTATCATACACGTACACTTCACAGAGGCTGTTGATCGTGCCGTCCGTCTTCTTGCAGATCAGCTTGAGCTTGCGCTCGCCGAAGGCCACGCGTCTGACCGTCCGCTTCTTCTTATCGACCGCCACGCCCTTGAGCCACAGCTCCTTTTTCGTCTGACCGTTGATCACCTTGATGTCGTAGGTACCCGCCGGCACCAGCAGGAGCGCTTTTTGATCCATCGACGTATCACCCTGTGCCACAGGATCAACCGTCTTTCCCGCCGGATAGACGGAGTAGTCAGCCAGTATCGCCTTGTCGCTATCGTCCACCGCCTGAATCTCCAGGTTGTATCGCACCGTCTCATCGACGATCTTTTCAAACGCTTTCCTCAGTTCCCCGGCGCTGCTCGCCCCGATGAGCAACCCCTTTGAGGGGGCAGCGATACAGGCGAGCGTATCGAGCTCGGACTTCTTCATCCCAAAGCCCACGACGTGTATCTTGGTCACCACGCCCGCTGCCTGGAGTTTCCGCGCCGCAGCACAAGGGTCGCCATCGCAGCTCTCGATGCCATCGGTGAGCAGAACGATAATCCTATCGCCTGTTTTTTTCTGATCGAAATCAGCAGCAGATTTTTCTAGGGAATAGGTGATGGGCGTCTTCCCGAGCGGCTTGAGCCCCGCCACGACCACCTTGAGCTTTTCCTGCTGGCCCTTCCCGATGGGAACCTCGAGGACGGAGTTGTCACACCTCTTGTTCAAATGCCCGTAGACCCGGAGCCCGATCTCGAGATCGGCTTGTTTCTTGAAGATGTCATCGATGAGAACGCCGAAGGCCTCTTTCGCGATATCGACCTTGGCCTTGCCCCCGATCTGCCCCCACATGCTGCCGGAATCATCGAAGATGATCTCGATCTGGGTGATCGGTGCCTTTTTCCCCTGAGCCTGCACGCCGCCCACCGCGAGGAACAGCAGGAAGACTGCGAGCAAAGCCATTTCCATGAGCCGTTTTATCTTCATGGCTATCATGTAGCGGCCGCAAATCGAGATGTCAACGCTGTGGAGCAATGAACACCCCCACACAACAAAACCCCCTCCCGACGGGAGGGGGCTCGTTATTCATCATCGATGCGAAACGCTCAGCGATTACAGGCCAGGAGTTTTTCCGCTTCCTTGAAGAGAACCTTGATCTTCTTTTCGGGAACGAGCTCCTGAACGACCCCGCGCCCAAAGGTGGCGTGTTCGATGAGGTCACCCTCTTCAAACTCCGCATCCATCGCATAGGGCTTTGTGGATCCAACCGCCTTCTCGATCGCCTCGGTCCACAGCTCTTCAATCGAGACCGTCTTTTTGGCGGGCGCCTTCGCCGCGCGCTTCTTCGGGGGATTTTTCTCCGGATCCCGATATTTGTGAAGCGCCTTGCAGGTCTGGCACTCGCACTTATCGGCGGTCCCCTTCTTGGTCAGGCTGTTGATGATATGACCCGTGGGCATTTTACACTTGCCGCAATAGGAAAGAATCTCTTTACCCAATTCCAGTTCGGTTGTCTTGCTCATACGCTGAACCCTCCTTTTTCTGAGAATGTTCTATTATGTGCATAAAATCAAGGAGACTTATTGTCCCCCGCGGACACTGTTCTTCGATCGCCGCCGAGCATTGTGTTTCCCGAACGCCCGCTGTCCCCCCTTCGAACGATTGGGATTATTGCGATTGCGCGCCGAAACAGACTTTCCCGCCGGGCCTGCCCGCACGACCTCCTCGGAGTGATACGGATGATCCGTACAGACGGGGACCGAGCGCTTGAGCAGCCGTTCGATATCGCGCAGATAGAACCGCTCGCCCGCCCCGCAGAACGAGATCGCGGTGCCGGCAGCGCCCGCGCGCGCTGTACGACCGATGCGGTGCACATAGCTCTCAGGCTCGTTGGGGAGATCGAAGTTGATCACATGGGTGATGCCATCGACATCGATGCCGCGCGCCGCAATATCGGTGGCGACGAGCACACGGCAACGACCCGTGCGAAAATCGTGCAAGGCAGACATACGGGCGGTCTGCGACTTATTGCCATGGATCGCGTTGGCCCTGACGGAGGTTTCACCCAGCTGTTTGACCAGGCGATTCGCACCGTGCTTCGTGCGCGTAAAGACGAGCGCGCGGTTCATCTCCGGCGTCCGCAGCAGTTCCGACAGGAGCGCGCGTTTGTTGCTCTCGTCCACAAACAGGACGCGTTCGTCGACATTCTCGACCGTGGATGCGGGCGGCGATACGGCCACCTTCACCGGATCGGAGAGCATGCCCTCAGCCAGCCGCATGATCTCCGGCGCCATCGTCGCGGAGAAGAGCAGCGTCTGCCGCTTCTCCGGAATCTTCGCGATCACCCGTTTGATGTCGGGCAGAAATCCCATATCGAGCATCCGATCGGCCTCGTCGAGGACGAAGATCTCGATGCCGGAGAGCTTCACATGTCCCTGCTGCATGAGATCCAACAGGCGACCGGGGGTCGCGACGAGGATATCGACGCCACGCGACATGGCCTTGACCTGCGGATGCTGACCGACGCCGCCGAAGATCAGCACATGCTTCATGTGGAGATGGCGACCATAGGTCCGAAAACTCTCCCCCACCTGTGCGGCCAGCTCGCGCGTCGGGGTGAGGACGAGCACCCGCGCCCCGCGCGGCGGTGCTTTTTTCCGGGAGGCGTTGAGGCGATGAAGGATCGGCAGCGCGAAGGCCGCCGTCTTTCCGGTTCCGGTCTGTGCACAACCGATGAGGTCGCGTCCTTCGAGCAGCATGGGAATCGCCCCGGCCTGGATCGGCGTGGGCACGGTGTACCCTTCATCCTTCACGGCACGCGCGATCGGTGCGGCGAGGTTGAGTTCATCAAACGTCTGATTCTGCTGATTCTGCATAAAACATCCTTTTCTTCGAGCCCCGGTTTCATCCAGGGGCTCATGGTGCTGCGGCCCGCACGTCACAGACGAAACACTCGTGGACGCACTCGGGCTACAAGAAGCCTGCGGGGACAGCTTTTGCGCTGTCTCTTGAACAGACTGGTTTTTTGGCGTGATTCGTAACAGGAGAAGAGAAACAACAGAAGGCATTCTCAGCTAACCATTCCAAACCACCGTGCTTGCGGGCGCTTCTAGGCGAGATCGGCCCGGAAAGCAAGCATTTCCAGCTATTTCCTCAGAGCACCCACCAGGCAGCGCCTCATGCCGCCCGATATCCCTGTATCGACCCCTTCGCGGATAAGTTGCGCGATTTCTCAGAATCGGCCCGAGGAGCCCTTTGGAGAGCCTCGCCCAGACGATCGTATCAATCCCGTTTCATCTTCCTGTAGGTGATCCGGTGGACGTCCTTGGCGGCATCGCCCAGCTGTTTCAGGCGCCAGGCCTCGTATTCGGCGAAATTCCCCTCGAACCAGGTCACCTGGGAATCGCCCTCGAAGGCCAGGATATGCGTGGCGATGCGGTCGAGGAACCAGCGGTCATGGCTGATGACGACCGCGCAGCCGGCATAGTTCTCCAGCGCCACCTCCAACGCACGCAGCGTATTCACGTCGAGGTCGTTGGTCGGCTCATCGAGCAGCAGGACGTTGCCGGCGTCCTTGAGCGTCATGGCCAGGTGCACGCGGTTGCGTTCGCCGCCCGAGAGGAGCGAAATCGATTTTTGCTGATCGGATCCGGAGAAATTGAAGCGCGCCACATAGGCACGCGAGGGAACTTCGCGCTGCCCCAGGGTAACGGTCTCCGCGCCGCCGGAGATGCACTCCCAGACGCTGCGCGCATCGTCCGGGGCGAAGCGGTCCTGATCGACATAGCCGAGTTTCACCGTATCGCCGATCGTGAACGTCCCGCCGTCGGGCTGCTCCTGCCCCATGATCATCTTAAAGAGTGTCGTCTTACCCGCCCCGTTCGGGCCGATGACGCCGACGATGCCGCCCTGCGGCAGCGAAAAGTTCATGTCGTCGAAGAGGACCTTGTCGCCATAGGCCTTTGAAACCCCGCGCGCCTCCAAGACCATCGTGCCGAGCCGCGGACCGGGCGGGATATAGATCTCGATCTCATCGTCGAGCCGGTTGCGATCCTGTTGCAGGAGGTTTTCGTAGTTGGTGATGCGCGCCTTGCTCTTTGCGCGACGCGCCGAGGGCGACTGGCGAATCCACTCCAGTTCGCGATCGAGCGTCTTCAGGCGTTTCCGATCGGAGCGCTCTTCGCGCGCCAGACGCTCCTCCTTCTGCTCGAGCCAGGAGGAATAGTTTCCCTTCCAGGGAATGCCGTAGCCACGATCGAGTTCCAGAATCCAGCCCGCCACGTTGTCCAAGAAATAGCGATCGTGGGTGACCGCGATGACGGTCCCCTTGTATTGTTGCAGATGTCGCTCCAGCCACCAGACCGACTCGGCATCCAGGTGGTTGGTGGGCTCATCGAGCAGGAGGATGTCCGGCTCGCGCAGCAGCAGACGACACAAGGCCACGCGCCGCTTCTCGCCGCCGGAAAGCGTTTCGATCAACGCGTCGTCCGGCGGACAACGCAGGGAATCCATGGCGAGCGCCAAACGGCTATCGAGCTCCCAGGCGCCGGACTGATCGAGCTGTTCCTGCACCTGCCCCTGGCGCGCCAGGAGTTTTTCCATCTCCTCGTCCGACATCGGGTTGGCAAAGGCCTCGTTAATCTCCTCGAATGTCTTCAGGGCATCGACGATCTCCTGTACGCCTTCCGAGACGACCTCCTTGACCGTCTTCTTGGGATCGAGATTCGGCTCCTGCTCCAGGAAACCGACGCTATAGTCGCTCGCAAAATGGACATCGCCGCTGTAGCCATCGTCGAGTCCAGCGATGATCTTGAGGAGCGAGCTCTTTCCGGCGCCGTTGAGTCCGAGCACGCCGATCTTGGCACCGTAATAGAAACCCAGGGAGATGTCCTTGAGGACCACCTTCTTCGGGGGGTGCGTCCGGCTCACCTTGTGCATCGAAAAAATGATTTTGCGCGATTCGTTGTCGGGATTGGCCATAGGGATCACATCTCTCTGTCCGGAATATTAGACCGCACGCTGATATCGTTTGAAGAGTTCGTCGACGCGTTTTTTCGCCACATAATCGTGATGCCGAAAACCGCCGCCGAATGTCTTGGGAATATGGAGGAGTTCGTGGATGATCACCTGCGTCTGCTCATCCTCCGACAATTTTTCGAACCGCTCCAGGAACTCGATCACATAGTGGGCATGGCAGTTCATGCCGAGCTGCATCGCCTTGGATAACGTATGGATCCGGGCGATGGTGCGCCGCGATCGGCTCCCCCGGCTCCGGATGCAGGAGACCCGGTCCTTATCGACGTGTTCGAACCCCAGCGTGTCGATGATCGCGTAGGTCCGATCCTGGAGGTCATATGCCAGTTCGTACTGCATCGTGGCTCTGTAAAAGAAAAATGAGTTTCCGGCAAGGGGGAATGTCTTCCGGGGCATGGAGATGCCAGCGCCCCCCTCGACAAATGCGAAGACCCGGGGTAGAAAGAAACTCCATCATCCGAGGTTGATGACAAACCTGTGTTTTTGTCATCCCCGCGAACGCGGGGATCTCGATGTGCTGCGACAATCGAGATTCCCGCTTACCCCTGCGGGAATGACAGCGCATGATGACTTTGTCAGCAGTCTGACCCCTATGAGGCCATCTATGCTTCGAGTCCAACGACGAAAAGTACTGACCGCGCTGGCGACGATCGTCCTGCTCATTTCCGCCTGCGGGGGAAGTTCGCGGACAAACCAGATCGTGGTCTTCTCCGACGTCCACTTCAACCCCTTTTACGATACCACGCTCTTCGATGCGCTCGTCGCCGCACCGGCCGACGCGTGGGAGGCCATCTTCGAAGGTTCGAGCACCACGACCCTCTCCACATGGGGACAGGAAGCCAACTACCCGCTTCTCAAACAGGCGATCACGGCGGCCTGCACCCAAGCCGATGGGACCCCCTTCCTCCTCTTCACCGGCGACATCCTGGGGCACGGCTTCAACAACGCTTTCTATGCGCTCTATGGCTCTGAGGACGAAAGCGCGCTTCGCGCCTTCATCTTAAAGACCGTTACCTTCTTCTCACAAAGCGTGCGTTCCGCCTGCGGTGAGCGTCCCATCGCATTCATCCTGGGCAACAACGATGCCTATGAGGGCGACTATGCACTGCTGCCCAACAGCGCCTTTCTCGCCGACACCGCCAACCTCTTTTCCTCGACGCTGCTCCTGAATAAGGTCGACGCCGCGGAGTTTGCCGAGACCTATACCGCCGGCGGCTACTATGCGACCACATCGCTGCAGGCGAACCTCATGCTCATCGGCATGAACACGGTCTTCTTCGCAGCGCGAGCGCCGGAGGAGAGCCGTGCGGCGGCATCCGCGCAGGTGGCGTGGCTGGGAACGAAGCTCGCGCAGGCGCGCGCGAACGGGTGGCGCGTCTGGCTGCTGCTGCACATCCCGCCCGGGATCGACATCTATTCAACCGTGCATACCTTCATGGATGAGAACGGGCAGGTCACGGATGCAACGACGATGTGGACGGAGGAACTGCAGACACAGATGACCGAGACACTCACGGACTATCGCGATGTCATCGGTGCAATCTTCGGGGCGCACACGCACATGGATGAATTTCGGCTGGCGATCTCCAGCGACACCGCGCCGCATGGCTCGGTCGTGGGGACCCCCTCGATCAGTCCGCTCTTCGGCAACAACCCAGCGTTCAAGGTGGTGACCGCGCGCACCGACGACTGGCAGCTCTCCGATTCTACGAGCTGGATGAATCCGCTCGAGGGAGACAGCACCTTTTCCGCCTCCTACACCTTCTCGAACGCCTATGGCATCACGTGGCTGCTCGACGATGCCCTCGCCGAACTCGCCGATGAACTGGCAACCGACAGCGCCCAACGCGCGACGTATATCGAACACTACTATTCCGGGCATGACGCTTCCAACCCGATCGACGACACCAACTGGCCCGCCTACCGATGCGGCATCTCTGAGATGACGAAAGTGGAATTCATGGCATGCGTGAACGGTCAGTGAGACCGCGGAAGCAGTATTGCGTTTGATTTTCCACCTGAAACTTCCTATACACATGATGGTCTGGCATTCATTTCACGGGGGGAATTCATGATCAATCGTCTCGCGATAAGTGTTATCCTTATCATCACTTCCTTGGGCCTGAGCCTGACCGCCCATGCGGGCATCCGGCTCTCTCCGTCACTCCTCATCTGCCCGGAGACGCGGCAAGGACAGGAGAGCGACTGCGGAACACTCTCGCTGCAGAACACCAACCTGCTGCTGGCCATCAAGGTCAAGAACGTCAGCATCGGAAGCACCGACAACTTCACGCTCGACACCAGCGCCTGTCTCGGAAAAACGCTCAGTGCGGGACAATCGTGCGACATGCCCGTCACCTTCCATCCCCAGGACGGCGGGGGCTATTCCACCGTTGCCAACGCCGTCTATACCTATTGGGGATTTTCGAAGGAACACAAACGAACGGCACGCGTCTATGGCCTGTCCATCTTTCCGATCGTTCGGCTCTCCACGGATGACATCGCCTTCGGCGATCAGACCGTCGATACCAGCCACCGCCAGTACGTGAAGATGGAGAACATCGGAACGGATGCGCTCACCATCTCCAGCATGAGCGTCCCGCTCGGTAGCGGTTTCAGCACGGAAAACGACTGCGGCACCTCGCTTGCGGCGGGAAATTATTGCGGCATTCTGGTCTACTTCGAACCGACCGAGGCAGAAGACTATATCTCCACGCTGGAGATCGTCGACGACGCCTCGACCAGCCCGCAGCAGATCAGCCTCTCCGGAACCGGCATCGCTGCCGGCAGCGCCGATATCAATATCGAGAAGACGGTGATCAATTACGGCGAGCAGACGCTCGACAGCCAGACCACCGAAACGATCACGATCACGAGCACCGGAACGGTCAACTTGGCAATCACCTCGATCACCGCCAGCGGCGCCCCGTTTACGCAGACCAACGATTGCCCCGCCACCCTCGCGCCGGAGGAGACCTGCACGATCTCCGCAACCTTTGAACCGACGACCGCCAGTTCCTTCGAGGGAACGATCACCCTGGTCGACACCGCCACCGACAGTCCGCAGACGATCACCCTCAAGGGCAAAGGGGTCTCCCCCAACGCCAGCGTTATCCCGAGTTTGATCGACTTCGGCAATCAGACCATCGATCGATCGAGCCTCGCGCAGGAGATCGTCCTCCTCAACAGCGGGACCTCGGTGCTGACGATCACCGACATCAGCTCGTCTTCAACGCTCTATGCCCAGAGCAACACGTGCGGCACGACCCTCGACCCCAAAGAGGAATGCATCATCCAGGTCATCTTCACCCCAACGGCGACGGGCGCGTCATCCGCCACGATCAGCGTGACCACCGATGACCCGAGCAGCCCGGCCAGGGTCTTTCTCTTCGGCAACGGCATCACGGGTCCCGACGTCGACATCTCGCCGCCGCTCTACGACTTCGGCAAGACACCGGCGGGACAGGTGAGCGAGACGCAGACTTTCACGATCAAGAACACCGGCGAGGGCAATTTGACGCTCAGCGCGATCACCGTCAACAGCGACTTCGAGCAGACGAACGAATGTCCCGATACGTTGATTGAAGAACAGACCTGCGATGTGGAGACGGCATTCGTCCCCATGACGGCCGGCAATTTCTTCGGCACGCTTTCGGTCGTGGATAATGCGGAGGGCAGCCCGCACACGGCACACCTGATCGGCTTTGGAACCTCCTCCGTTATCACCATCGTGCCCGCATCGATCGACTTTGGCCCGCAGACGATCGGTCATTCATCGTTGGTGCACGATGTGCGCCTGCTCAACTCTGGAAACGACGCGATCACGATCGAGAGCATTGCATCATCGAATGCGGTCTTCGCGCAGACCAACGACTGCCCCGCGACGCTTGCGCCCGCAGACTTCTGCACCATCAATATCACCTTCACGCCCACGGCAGCGGATGTGGTCACCGCGCAGATCACGATCAGCGACAGCGTGGCGGGAAGCCCGCACAACATCGACCTGAGCGGCAGCGGTCTCGATCCCCAATATCCCGACCTGGACCTCGCGCCGAAGACCTGGGACTTTGGCCAGATCCTCGTAGGCGACACGAGCGACGCAAAGGCATTCACGCTCAAGAACACCGGCGTGGTCGACGTGACGATAACCGGGATCGACGCCAACAGCGAATTCGCTCAGACCAACGATTGCCCCGGAACCCTCTCGTCGGGTGAGACCTGCACGATCAACGGAACGTTCAGCCCACAGGCGTCGGGCGCATTCTCGGGGTATATCACCGTCATCGACAACACCCCCAGCCGCTATCAGAAGGCGTATCTCAGCGGCACCGCATCGCATGCGGGCGACATCGATATCAGCTTTTCCGCATCGCTCATCGATTTCGGAACGATATCGACGGAAGCGGAGAGCGATGTGCAGAGCATCATCCTGACCAACGCCGGAAGCGACGCCGCCACCATCGGGGCGGTCTCGCTCGCCGGCAGCGAAGCGAGCAGTTTCAGCATCGACACGAATTGCAACAGCCGCTCGCTCGACGTCGGCGCCTCCTGCCTCATCAATGCGGTCTTCAAACCCGTATCGTCCGGCCAAAAACTGGCGAACATCATGGTCTACAATGATGCCCACGACAGCCCGCAGGCGATCTCGCTCAAAGGCACCGGCGCGAACCCCTCCGGCTGCTCGCTGCAGGCGCATGCGTCATCGGAAACGGCTCTTCTTATGCTATTGATGCTCGTCGTCGTATGCGGCGGGATCGGCGTGTACAGACGCCGCCATCAGAGGTGGTCATAACGCAGAGAGAGTGTCTCTTCACTCCGGGCAGGGGCTGATCTCGAGGCTCCCGAAACAGGTCTCGCCGGTGGGACAATGGGAATCGCCGATGCAGTAGGTTCCGCACTTTGACTGCGCGTCCTTCCAACCGGCGCCACAGCGCGAGGTGGGGCTCCTGTACGATGGGCATTCCTCAAAATCCTGCTGCCCCTCGCAATCGTCGGCCCAGCTCTCCGGAATCGTCACCCCCATCACGGCGGTGATCGCTTCGAAAAAGCGCACGCGGTTTGCGGCGTTCGTTCGCCCTTCGGCCGTCGCCCGCGTGCCACACTCGAGACCGCCGTTGATGATATTCGTGATGACGCCGAGGTTGGCCGTTGTCCTCCCGCAGGATTCATCATCATCCGTCGGCGTCCACTGCCCGATGATCACGTTGTGCGCCGACGGCTTGTACGGAATACCAGCAGGCCAATCGTCGTTGAGCTCTGCATGTCCCCAGAACCATATCGATCCGGCGATGCCGATCTCAGGATCTTTTGTAAGAATATCGGGATCGGTCACATACTGGAGCCCGACCCCCATCGCTTCACCGAAGTGCAGATAATTACTATCCCAGGAGAGCTGATGCGGCCCGCGACCCCCGTATCCAGCCGCCGAACAGGTATACGAAACACCACACGCTGCACTGTTGTAGCCTGTACTCCCGTATGCATCGCGTTCCTGGATAAAACAGCCGGGGCTTCCATACGGATCGTCGGGCATCTTTCCCCCGGTCTCCTGCGCAATATTGGCCAGAAATGCCGCGATCTCAAGTTTGTTGGTGTTTTCATCCGCCCCTTCGCTGGCAAATTCCTCCATCTCCGCCATCCCCGCGATCAGATTGTCGTAGGTATAGTACCACTGACCGTTCGGAAGTTCGGAAAGCCCCAATGCGACCCGATTGGCTTCCTTGCAGTTCGGATTGTCGCGGGATTCTGCAGTGATCGTGTTGTACATGTCCTCGGTAAAGAGCAGTCTCAGCGCTGCGTCCCGTGTCTGCTGCTCGGCGGCGGTTGCGACATCAAAGTCGTCCTCGGATGCTGCGGGGGCCGTACTGCCGGGAGAACCGCACCCAACACCGCAGAAGAGAATACACAGCGTGACCACCATCCATTTCCGCTTCACAATAGAACATTTCATCTGGCCTCCCTTTCCCGTCAGATCATCCTGTACGGTGTTCAATCCGCAACGGGTGTGACAACGGCAAGACCCACCTTATGAATGATAGCGACGCGCCCCTCCGACATCTCTCCGGCAACGATATCTGCAGCACCGCATCCATCGACGACGCCGGTCTTGAAAAGCGTCGGGGCAGTCACGGTGGTGCCATCGGTATCGATCACCATGTAGTAGCCGTTCCAGGTCACCTCTCCATCGGCGGACGCCGAGAATGCGACAAAGATATTTCCGGCAAGCGGCCCTTCCTGCAGGATGAACGCGGAGATCGAATCCGACCAGATGATCTGTATCGGATAGGTGTCCTGAAACGTGGTATTCGCCGACTTGTTGCCGCTGCTGTCGACCGTAAAGAGTTTTCCCTTCTTGCTGTCATCCGAGTCGGAAAAGAGCACCAGGGCATCGCTGTTCGCGTTGTTCAGCGTCAGGCACTTGGCCGCCATCGACACACCGCCCGTGGTGTAGGTCGTCGCCCCACCCATGGAAGCCGTGGACTCGTCATAGATGCGATAGTATCCCCGGTTGGCATTCGTCGCGTAGAGCACAAGAGCATCCCCGTCGTTACCCACCGGACAGACCGCGGTGCCATGGGTCACACTCGCATCAAGCACCGCTTCCGTATCCCCATCATACAGAACGGCATTGGTGACGGGATTATAGGCATAGGCACGAGGCGCCTGGGAGGTCCAGCCAGTCTGGTTGTTACCACCATCGACCACGACGGAATTGACGATGAGGATATCGCCGGAGCCGATTTCGGCGATCGATATGAATTCCGACGCCCCGTCGGGATCATAGGACTCATACTGGTGATGCGCCGTTGTCGCTTCTCCATCGTCGTTGAGATGGATGTAGTATCCAACACCGATAAAACCGCCCCACCACGTCTTGTGGTCGTCGCTGTAGGCGACCACAATATTGCCATTGCTGAGCTCAAGACCCGATATCTTACCACCGGTCCCCCACTGTCCCTCGCCGACGCCATCGCTATCGACAACCGTGGGACCATTTACATAATCGCCGTGTGAATCGAAGACGATCGATTTGAGATAGCGATTGTCGTCGTTGTCCAGATACAGGACGATGATGCTCCCGTCGGAGAGCGGAATGAGCCCTTTCTTTTTGCTCGTCGGGAGGGCGGAGGGCTGCTCGGGTTCGTAGAGCGCCTTATTGTCCGCTTCATCTTTGACCAGCACCGCAAAGAACTCCTGCGATCCCTGCTCCGCGAGGGCATAATCGCCGGTCACATTCGCCGCCCAATTCATAATGAGGTCTTCGCCCGTAATGGCATCGGCCTCAGCCACCGAATCGATCTCGGCACTGGTCGCAGCGCGAACCACTTTATACTGGAGGGCGGATGCATCCGACACGCCGTCGGTCGCTGCACCCCAGCTCACCTGCGTGCCGACCGGCGACGCGAGCGAAAAGGAGATCCCGGATCCGAGCGTCGGGGCCGTTGTATCACCCAACGTCTCTTCGGAAACCGTCGTGTAGCTGGCCTTGTTGCCGTCGGAGTCCTCGACGATCACATTGAAGAAATAGGTCGTGCCGGAGGAGAGCCCCGTAACCGTCGTTCCGGTCAGCCCCGCAGCCGTTGCGCCAAACGCCGTTCCATTAGCCTCGATGTTCGCAACGGAGTCGAGATCGTTGCTCGTCGAATGATAGACGCGATAGAGCAGATCGCCGGCCGCATCAAAATCATCCGTCGCGGCGCTCCAGGCCAGATCGATGCTCGTCATCGTCGCACCCGAAGCAGCGATGGTACCGTTCGTAATGCTCGGCCCGCCAGTCGTATCCCGCTGGGTCGTTCCGGTCGCCGGCGTGTAGATCGCTTTGTTTCCCGCCTCATCTTTGACGACGACGTTGAAGGTATAGGCCGTGTTCTGAATGAGCCCTGTGACGGTCGTCGAGGTCACCCCCGCTGCGAACACTCCGAACGCCGTCCCGTTGGCCTCGATATCGGCAAGCGTATCGAGCGAAGCGGTCTCCGAATACGACACGAGGTAGAGCAAATCCGCTGACGCTGTTATGTCGTCGCTCGCGGCAACCCAGGCCAGATCCATCGTCGTGGTGCTCGGATTGCTCGCCGCAACACTGCCATCTGCGACCGTAGGCGCCGTCTCATCCGCGTCCTCCTCTTCCTCCTGTGCAGCAGCCGTTCGAAAGCTCATCGACACGCCGTCAAAATATCCGAAGACCGAAGGGTTTTGGAAACGGATGTCGGAGGTCAGGCAACAATGGTGATCGGCCGAAGCGCTCAGCGCATCACTCGGATCGAGCGTACAGGAAAGCGCATCGTCTGCACAGGTGACCACCCCTTCAATCGCGAGCGCGGGGTCACACGATACGCTCATCGCCTTTACCGAAGCACCGGCACTGGCCGCCTGCATGACAAAAAACGTCCCGGCATGAACCGTCGAGATATCGACCGGCGCAGAGAACGTTGCGGTAAAACTGGAATTGACATCGACTTCAGCAGAGAGCCCAGCGCTTCCACCGCCGAGCGATTGACCGGCACCAATCGTGACCGTCGTCTCCCCTTCGGAGGGCTCCATCGGCCCGGTCCCACAGGAGGCGAGGAACAGAAGGAAGAAACATATGATGGATAGATTTCGTGTGCGCATCCCCCCCTCCAATGGCGTTATTATAGCACACGGAAAAACGGGTTGAAACGCTCCTCACGAAGAGAATAGCGACACCCCGTTTATTCAGCGATCACAGGGCCTCTGCGGCCAGGGGGTGAGGACCCCCCTCCCCTGGCAAGCATTTTGATTATGATTATCTCCCTCAATTTCGACGCCAAACCGCCTTTGCCCCCCTACTGAGCGGTACGCGCTGAACCGTGAAACACGCCGCCATCGACCCCACCTCCATCGTCGTCGGTGGGGTCTGCCGGAACGAGTTCACGACCGATCTGAATGAACACACCGCCGCCAAAGTCTCCAAAATCCTCATCCGGATCCGCCGGATAAAAATACCCTCCCAGAGATTCGATAAATACCCCCGGATCATAACCCCCACCATCATCTCCATCGCCATCGTTGGTGGGAACATAGACGGTTCCGAGAAAATCACCCCTGTCCATGTTGGAGTTCGGTCCCCAGGGATCCGGATTGCTCCCCGGAACACCATGGCCGGAACCATCCGGATCATCATCGTCATCGCCATCATCACTCGGGGGGATAACATCGATATGTGTCGTTCCATCAGGATAGATGGTCTCAACTGTTGCTGAAGCAGTATCCAACGAATCGCCCCCAGAGCTGCCATTCGAATTGTCGCCGTTTGCATCATCATCTTTATCGGTATCGCCATTATTGTCATGATGAACGGAACCGCTCGGCGACGTACTTCCCGGAGCACCATCACCACCACCGCCACCGCTATTTCCGGTGTTTGGAACATAGCTCGAATGATGCTCTCTCTTTCCCCCACGCCCATCATCTCGGTTGTCACCCTTGTCTTCATCCGGCGCCCGTCGATCATGCGGATCTGCACCGCCAAACGGGTCCTTGGCGCCTGCATCCGGACGCCGGTGGGGATCGTCCAGACCTTCCGGCATTTCTTCCGGATTCATCTCCCGGTCCATTCGCTCTTGAGAATCATCGCGATCGATCTCCCCCTCGAGAAGCTGTTCGTCAAAACTGATGACACATCTTGGCGTCCATTCCGTTGCGTCATCATCCGCAAACGCCACCCTTCCGTCAGACAGCTTTACCGGCTTTTTTCCTCCATCAGACGGCTCGACATCATCTGGATCGGTATAGTCAGGAGGCTCCACTTGATGCTCGAGCTGTTCATTATACTTTTTCTGATCATCAGTTGCAGGGTCATCATATACCGTATCCGGTTTGACTTGAGGGAATCCTTGAAGAGCCGCTTCTCGCGCACTCTCGAAGTCAACGGCCGATGTTCTATAATAGTCTGTCATTGACCACGCCAACAGATCATAGATGGAACTGTTTGGATTTCGCAGCGCGCTTACCAGCGCATCGGCATTCGTGCGATTTGACATCGATCCCGTCGAAACAAGCTGATAGATGAAGTCCAATAAATTGCAGAGCCCTTCCTTTACGGCCTGAATATTGAAATCGAACTGATGGTCTTCGCCATCCAGATAGGAATGGCCCAGTTCATGGGCCGCAACACCGGTCATCACGTCTTCATCATTCAGTGCTTCCGGGTCTATCGTTATCTCACCACTCCGGTTAATGCCGAGAGCAGCATCAAGATCCTTGATGTCGGTGTTTTCCAAATCATAATCGTAGATCCCATCAGCCATTCCCTCAAACACTCCAATAGCAGAGTCTACAAATGTCTTTGCATCCGCAGACCCGAACGCGCCACTCTCGCGCAAAAGACGAAGATTGATCGCCGCCGTACCCGCATTCTGCTTTATCATATCGATTTGTTGTTGAGACAAAAACGTCTCTGACTCTTCCGCATATGCATTTGCGATAATGAGATCGAGAATATGCGAAGCAACCACCCGAAACCGAGAATCGGCCCTATGCGAACCATCGCTCACGAATTCTGTCTCGGAATCGAGCGTCGGCCTTTGCCTGTCGACCTCACCACACAGGATCATCCTGAGCTTTTCCCAGAGTTCGGGGAACCGCTTCCAATCCTCCATATGATCGTTGAAATATGATATGGCTTCTGCCGACATATGATTGATGGGAGAGAGAATAATGACATCTGAAAACCGCTCGACGTGATAGAATCCTTCCTGTGCATCACCTCTTGCAGTCGCACCATCACCCGCACCCACATGGAATGATCGATACACCCTTTCGGCGATCAGATCATATTTTCGCCGCAGCTGCCCCCCGGCATCGAACGGCCCCCGACCAACCGAAACGCCCTTCTTGTTGATCCACCTGATGTAAGCCGCCTTCCACCACTCCTTCGCGCGTCCCAGCCGCACCGATTCAACAAAGCCCTTCAGCCCCGTCGTTTCATTCCCATCGAACGACACCGAAGAGCAGACACCATCCACCACCATACTTCTAGGGCATTCATCCTGCACACCGGTCAGCAGCGTCAGCGCATCATTTGGAATGAATCCCAAAACGAGATCAGAGACGATAACCGAGAACACTTCATCGTTGATGTGAGCTCGATATTGTTCAACTTTGGCTTCCGAACGCTCCACGGGGATCTGCGCGTACCGATTGAGATACGATTTTCTCACGACAGCCCTCACGATTGCGGATGCCATATCCGCGGGAACAAGCTGGACATCGCTGCCCAACACGGAGCGATAGCGCGCATACATCCGGGACTCACGAATCAGATTGAAATCGTACCGTGGATCCTGCTCATCCAACACATGAATAGCCTGATTCAGTGCACGCAATGCACCCCTCACGACCTTCTTCGTCCCGTCAGTGAGGCCCGAATACGTCCATGCACCGATGACATCCGCTGGATTCGGTTCGCTTGATATCTGCATCATCAATCTCGCCTTGGCGCGTTCGAGCAATTCCTTGCACTGCTTCGCTCTCACTTCAGGAGGTACTTCCATTTTCTTCTCATCCGACGCAGGTTCTTCTGCCTCTCGAATCAAACCCGCCTGGCCATTATCCAATACGACCGTGTTCGACGATTCTTCACCGGGAATATAGTACCAATCATATGTACACACGATCTTGTTCCACTCTTTTCGGCACTGCCTTTCCGGAGCACACATCTCTCTTACCCTCGTATCCACGTGATCTCGCCAGATTCGATTATCACATGAGTACCGACACGAGTTGCGATAATGCCATTCCCGGGAAAGAAGGTTTTCCTCAGTGCAGATGGCTTGTCGATCCTGCAAACGCTGCTGAATGGAACGCACCGTCACTTCGCGAGCAATGAAGCTGTCGCGGACAACATTGCAGCTCCCATATCCAAGGGAAACGGAGGAGAGCTTCTCCTTGAGGGCAACCTGAATATCATGAGTGAACGCATTCAAACGTGCCACCATCTCCTGGTTATGCATGTAGTCATCGTACAATGACATACAGGATCGCCGCTCGCTTACACGTGGCTCTGACTGCAGCAGATACGAATTCGCTCCTGTACACGTATCGAGCAGAGTACACTGATTGCTCAAATCGGCCATAAACGCTGACGTGTCATCATCGACCGACTCATGCACCGCCTTCAGTTCCGATGCACATGTCACATACGGTAGCCCATAGCCGGAGTCAGCACCTTCCTGCCGCAGCTTTTGTTCAAGATCCGACAGGAGCGACAGATACAACCCCTTCAGGTCGCAATCCGAGCGGATGATGCCGTCTGGCTCCCGAAAGGATGGTTTGGAATTGGCTTTGATGATTGTGGATCGTGCACGTTTAACTGCGGTGCCCTTCGTCGTAATTCCAGCAAAGGCGGGTTGAGCAACAAACGCGGTGATGATGACAATTGAAAGGAGTTTTCCGTAACGACACTTCAGAAGACGAACAATCATGGGCATCTCCTCGTCGATGCCCCACCCCTTAAAGAGCATTCAATTACATAGCAATCTTCATGCCAATAGCGATACACCTTAACCCCATGTTTTTATAGAAATATCCATATGCACCCCCTTTCATTCTGCAAGAACATTCTCAATCTGAGAACCATTTTTGGTCGACATGCACTGCATGGAGAATGAAAAACACATTTTTAGACAACTTTTCAACCCCGCTGGACGATAATACAGGTAAGGTAATAAAGGAATCTTCATGACGACACCCATACGAAAATGCACCCACCGAAAACCAACTACACGGGAATATGATGTGTATGATCTGGATGGCGATGGAAGGGATGAACGTTTATCGGTTCACCATGACAAATGCGAAACCGAAGAGAGCGTTCCCAAGAAAACGAGCTGGCTTACGATGAGTTCTGGCCAACGAATCGACATCAAACCCGCTCCCGAGGCATCCGATCTCAAGACGATACGATTTCAAGATCACATCTTAAACGTTGGCGACACCATCGATGCAACAGTCGATGGCAATCCAGTTCGGGGCGTTATCGAGTGTTTCTTTCTCAAGCCCGTCTTTCTTGAGATCAACCTGAAGGTATCCACTAAAGCGGCCATGCATATCGTTGCAATAGTCAAAACGGAACAAGGTGCCACTGAACTCATCATCCCGCACGGAACACTCATGACAGAAAGCGCAAAGATCATGTTCAATACGAAGTAACATCATCTCGCCTCAAATTATCCCCCCACCGCCCTTGCATCCTCTCCGACCAATCGAACCCATCTTCCTTTCCATACTGAATCAGCCCCCTAAAAGCCCGCAATGTGATCCGCAATTCGCAATCCATCCACGGCCGAGCTCACGATCCCGCCCGCGTAGCCCGATCCTTCACCTGCCGGATAGAGTCGTTTGAGCGAAACCGATTGAAAATCATCGCCACGCACGATTCGTACCGGTGATGATGTGCGCGTCTCAACGCCGATGACCACTCCCTCAGAAACAAAACCCTTGATCGTCCGGTCAAAGACGAACAACGACCGCTTGAGTTCCTCGACCACAAACGTCGGAAGGATCCTCGAAAAGTCCGCTTCCCGAAAGCCCGTGACGTACGAAATTCGCTCCATCGGTTTTGATTTTCCCGTACAGAAGGTCGCGGCACTCGTCGCCGGTGAAACAAATCCTCCCCCTCCCGCATCGAAGGCCCTCTTCTCCAGGTCACGCTGGAAGCAAATGCCCCCGAGGGCACCCGGTCCCACATCCTCCGGCCGTACCGCAACCACGATCGCGGAGTTCGAAAAGGGAAGATCGCGCTTGGAAGAGCTCATGCCATTGACACAGAGCATCGCCTGTTCAGAAGAAGCATTGACCACCTCTCCCCCTGGGCACATGCAGAACGAGTATGTTCCACGCCGACTCGCCTTGTTGGTACATGCCAGCCGGTAGTCCGCCGCGGGAAGTTTGGCATACTGCACGCCATATTGCGCCTTGTTGATAAACGCTGCCGGATGCTCGATGCGAACGCCGACGGCAAAGCCCTTCTTTTCGAGAACGATGCCCTGTTTCTCGAACGATTCAAAAAGGTCACGCGCCGAATGTCCGCACGCCACAATGATATGGTCAGCTGGGATCTCTTTTCCGGAAACGGTATGTACAGCCACAGCCTTTCCCTCACGAGAGACGATGTCGACCACCCTCTCTCCGAAGTGAAACTCCGTTCCAAACGCTATGAGTTTTTTTCGAATATTCACGACCACGTTCGAAAGAATATCCGTTCCGATGTGGGGTTTGGCATCAAAAAGAATCGTGTCGGGAGCACCGTACTCAACCAGCTTTTCAAAGAGCCATTCCATGCCGTCCTTATTGATGCGCGTCGTGAGCTTTCCATCGGAATACGTTCCCGCACCCCCCTCGCCGAAGACCACGTTGCTCTCGGTATTGAGCACCCCTTCTTGCTTCAAGAGCGCCACATCCTGATGTCGCTCGTCGACACGCTTTCCGCGTTCAAGAATCGTCGCGCGAATGCCGCGCTCCATCAGGCGGAGTGCCGCAAAAAGACCGGCAGGGCCACTCCCCACAATGAGAACACTTCCAGGATCACCACCCGTTGCGAGTGCAACCGCCGGGGACTCGTGATAGGTGGTACAGCCCGCTTTGATCAAACGATGAACCTCCTTGTCGTCCACCGTAAAGACCGCTCGATATTTGACCACCACCCGGCCTTTTTTTCGGGCGTCGATCGATTTACGAAGAATCCTATACAGCTTGAGATTCGCCCTATACGTTTTGGAGGCACGCAATTCCAAGGCCGCTTCATCGCACCCCGGCTCCAGATCGATATTATCGACGACAATATTCACGCTTCACTCCCTCCAACGTTGCCCAAAAACTCGTCAGAACTCCTATAGCATCAATCGACGACATGTCGAGGTGGTTTGCCGACTCATCAAGCAGGGGGCGCTTCTGGTTTGACCAGGTGCCACTTCGTCCCGACCTCCAGGGGCATCTGTTCGGGAATGAAAAGGAAACCTATGCAACGATTTTCTATTGTGTTCCCCAAATGAGTGGGCACACTCATGCCATCACAAAAAAGGGGGATCACATGCAGAAATCCATCGCATTGGCTTTTGTGGCCATGGCAACGCTGATCGTCTCATCCGCATCCTCAGTCGATGCATGCACCGGCATTCGACTCAGTGCAAAGGATGGCACGGTGGTGCACGCGCGTTCGCTTGAGTTTGTTGCAGATCTGGAATCAAACATTATCGTTCTACCTCGGGGGATGGAGTTCACAGGTTCACTGCCCAACGGCAAACCCGGCATGACGTGGACGTCGAAGTATGGTGTTGTCGGCGCAAATGCCGTGGGCAAACCGGTCATCGTCGATGGCGTGAACGAGAAGGGGCTCGCCGTCGGCCTCTTCTTCTTTCCGGGATTTGCACAGTTCCAGACATACGATAAGGCCCAGGCTTCGCGCACGATTTCGCCACTCGACATGGCGACATGGATGCTTACGAACTTCGCAACGGTGGAGGAGGTGCGCAATGCCCTAGCGGAGATCAGGGTCGTCATGCCGAACTATCTTACCGCGGGAAGCAAGCAGACCTACCACTTTGACGTCGTCGATGCGCAGGGAAACAACATCGCGATCGATCCCATCGGGGGGGAACTCAAAGTCTTCGACAATACGATAGGCGTGATGACAAACGTTCCAGCCTTCGACTGGCACATGACGAACCTCAGAAACTACATCAACCTGACTCCCGTGAACGCGCCTCCGGTCAACCTCCGTGGGGTCGAGCTCAAAGCGTTAAGCATGGGGACGGGCTTTCTGGGAAGCCCCGGTGATTGGACCTCTCCATCTCGCTTCGTTCGCGCTGCCTTCTTCAGCGGCATGGCTGTACCCGTACAGACAGATACAGATGTCGTCCTTCAGGCGTTCCACATTCTCAACAACTTCGATATCCCGATGGGCTCCGTGCGGACGTCCAAGAGTGCGAAAAAGGGCATCGAATATACGCAGTGGACGAGCGTGGCGGATCTGAAGCACAAGCGCTTCTACATGCGCACCTATGACGACATGTCGATCAAGATGGTCGATCTGATGAAGATGGATCTCAACGCCCCCACCATCAAGACCATCAACCTCAAAGGGGATACGCCGTTCATCGATGTTACCGACAGGGCGAAGTAGAATTGCTCCGCTCTGCGGATATCCGTTAAGGTGGCCGAAGGGGTGCCGGCGCGCGCACGCACGCGTCGGCACTTGATCATTCGACGAGCGGCTTTTTGGAAGGTCAATTGAACAGGACGTTACCTCGCCTCTCTTTGGCTCGCCCGCCAAAAAGGAAGGAGCTTCTTGGCAACGTGGACTCCATAAAGGGCTGCATCCCGTTCGGAAGCTCTGACGAGATACGATATGCTGTCTGAATTCTGCTCCATTTGAAATTCAGACTGACTCGGATCAAAACCTATTTCCCGTAAAGACTGATACAGCATGCCTCCTGGAATCATCTGCTGAGGCACCTCAAAGGCACGATTGAGAACCCATGTCAGCAAGGAGAAATAATATGCTTGATCGGCGCCTGAGGTCTTCTTCAACCACGATGGATTCCAGTTGGTTCGATTTTGAGCATATTGTTCTACGTGGCGCACCTCATGAGCCACACCGATCAACCAGCTCGGCATCTCTGGGGGGAAAGTATGTCGAGCCAAGCTTCCATAGTAGAAGGCATAGCGTTCAGCGAGCTGTTTTCTTCGTTGATTGAGAAGTTTTCTTTGAATCGCCTTCGGTCGAAAGCGAGGAAACTTTTTTGCAATTTTTTCTAGCTGGCCCATCTCTAATTCCGGGCAGTGGAAATTCCATTCGATAGAGAGCTGTTTTCGAGCATAGGCTAACAGCTCTGTTTCACTAATGTCTTCGGAAGACACCTCCGCTTCATCAGCCCACGAAGCTTCAAACATGTAGCAGCTCAGATAAACAGTTTCAGTTCGTGGGTCGACAAACCCACTGGCGTTGATCTGTTCCTCCATGTTTTCAAACAACCGAATGCGCCCTTGTTTGAGAAGATCTTCCAATCGCAAGGCAAACGCTTCCAGACCTGCCGCGTGAGAGCGCGTGATGAGCCATTGAATCTTTTTATAAACAGCCGATGTTTCCTGTGCTGAAATCGCTGGGAACGCCTTTGGATCTTGCAACACAGAGAAATGGTGTAGGGTTTTTATATCCTCTCGGCTCAACGCTCTAGCATCGACATCAGCAGGAGCTTGCTCTGTAAGACAGCTCATGTTCCAACGTTCATTCCTGCAGAAGGCTGAATCATTCACCATCGCACAGCTACGATGAATGGAGGTAAGCACCCGTGCACGACATGGCGGAGGAAGATATTTAAAGAATTCCGCGTTGGCCTCATGAAAGTCTGAGGCGGAAGAAGCGCCAAGAGAGCCGATGACATTGGCCAAATACAGATCGGCAAAATCCTCGTTCACCCGGGACTCTGGAATCGGCTCAGGTACGTTGTTCGAGGGATCCCGATCATGAGCCTTGACGAATTCCCGAACCAAACCCCGTGTTGTCATCCCTTGGACCACAGTCTTCTCCTCTCAGGTCTCTCTTGCTATCGACCACAACCTCCTTTTGTTGCTACATTTTTCTCCATCTTTACGAAAAACTGGGAAAGCGTACCTCTCGATAGGGAAGCCCCCATCTCCCATCCCTACCATCCTTTCTGACCTATCGAACCCCTCTTCCAGCCATCCCCGATCTCCCCAACATACACGTCGGGCGGGAATTTTGACATACCACTCGCAGAATACTCCCGCCGGACGCGGGCCTTTTGGCTCCAAAAACGGAAAACCTCTGGACGTGCATATTTTTGCACTTTGCAAAAATCCGCCGCATTCAATATGATCGGTCGGAGATTCGGAGATATGATGCGATTCAGAGTTCTTTCCATGCTGCTGGTCCTCGCATTCCCGACGGCCTCCCTTGCCGCAGACGAGGAGCTGGACAAGTACCAGTTCCGGGAGACGCAGGAACTCATCGATTCCGTTCACGATGCCGCGGAGCTCTTCTCCCGGAAAGGAGCACGCGCATTCGCGGAATTTGAGAAAGAGGACAGCCACTATCTCTTCGTCATCGACATACATGGCACCCCCCTGTTCGATCCCTTCAACCCCGACCTCGTCGGAAAGAACATCCTGAGCCTTCGGGATCTCGAGGGAAAGCCAATCATCCGGCAGATGATCGATGTGACCACGCGCGATCCTTCCGACCCGGGCGGCTGGGTCCATTATCTCTGGCTCGAGCCGGGCGGCCTCCTCCCGACCTGGAAGAGCTCGTATGTCCTGCGCACAACCGGCCTCGACGGCACGGACGTCCTCATCGGCAGCGGCATCTACAACATGCGCACCGAGCGGCAGTTCCTGGTCGAAACGGTCGATGCAGCGGTGGACCTGATCCGAGAGAAAGGGACGGCCGCGTTTGCGGTGTTTGCCGACCGGTCGAGCCGCTTCGTCTATAAGGATATCTACCTCTTCGTCCTCGACATGACCGGGCATGTTATCGTCGATCCCGCTTCGCCTGACCTCAAGGCGTTTGCAGGCGAGGGCAGCGGGAGAAACCTGCTCGGCTTCAGGGACGCCATGGGAAGAAAAACCATCGAGGAGATGATCGACGCGCTCAAGACGACGGACACGGCCTGGATCAGCTACATGTGGCCGAAGCCGGGAGAGACCAGGCCATCCAAGAAGATCGCATATCTGCGAAGGGTCGACGTGAAGGGCACGGCCTATATCGTCGGCTCCGACTACTTTGCCATCGATCCCATATGGAAAAAGTTCTAAGACCAGACGATCTGATCTATGCTGTGGATGAGAGGCCCCCGCTCGCGGTGCTGCTGGTCCTCGCCCTTCAGCACGTCTTTGTCATGTCGAGCACGCTCATCCTCCCGGTCGTCATCCTGCAGGAGATCGGCGGATCATTCGCCGAGATCCGCAGCGTCGTCTCGCTCTCGATGATCGCGGCCGGCATCGGAACGATCCTGCAGTCGCTGGGCCGGGGGTGTGTGGGATCCGGCTACCTGGTCCCCAACCTCTGCGGACCGTCCTTCCTGTCGGTGTCCGTACACGCCGCGTGGATCGGCGGTCTGCCGCTGATGCGCGGCATGACGATCGTCGCGGGGCTGTTCGAGCTCTTCTTCTCGCGCGTCATCTCGAAGCTGCGCGTTCTCTTCCCGGTCGAGATCACGGGGCTCGTCGTCGTCATGGTCGCGGTCATGCTCGTTCCGCTGGGCGCGTCGAAATTCGTGGGCATCGACTACGCCGGCGACCGCATCCAGCCCGCAGTCGTGTTGACGGCGACGATCACGCTGGCGATCATGATCGGGGTCAACGTCATGAGCCGGGGCCGGCTCAAGCTCTACTCCGTGCTGATCGGCATGGCGGCCGGGTATCTCCTCTCGCTGCTCTTCGGCATCATCTCGTCAGTCGATCTCTACAACCTCATGCACGCCCCGCTTGTCGACAGCCCCATCCGCGGCTTGAGCGATTTTAAATTTTCCTTCGACCTGTCGCTGCTCGTCCCGTTCCTCATCGTCTCCCTTTGCGGAAGCCTCAAGACCTTCGGAAATCTCGTCATCGCCCAGAAGGCCAACGACGCCAGCTGGGAGGAAGCGAACATCGGCAACATCGGCAACGGATTGTTCGCCGATGGCTTGAGCGTCATCTCCGCCGGGCTCCTCGGGGGGATGGCAACCGACAGCTCGGCAAGCAACGTCGGGATGTCGCTGGCAACGCGGGCAACGAGCCGTTGGATCGGCTTTATCGCCGGTGCGCTCTTCATCCTGCTCGCCTTCTTCCCACAGCTCTCGTCGCTGATCTCGATCATGCCCGATCCGGTCATGGGCGCGATCCTGATCTTCGTCATCAGCTTCATGGTCCTGTCGGGGCTGCAGATCATCATCGGCAGCGGGATCGACACCCGAAAAATCTTCGTCATCGGCGTTCCATTCGCCCTGGGCTTGAGTGTCGACATCCTCCCCGAACTCTACGCCCATGTCCCCATGTGGCTTGCCCCCCTCTTCGAGTCCTCGCTGACGCTGGCCACCCTGCTCGCCGTTGCTCTGAACCAGATTTTGCGACTGCGACGATAATGCTGTTTCTGGAAATCGAGCGAGTTCGCCCTGTGAGCGAAAGGTCGGGCGTCCGGTGAGCGCTTGATAGGACTAGAAAACCATCAGACGGAACAGAATTGAAAACGCGAGAAGGCGAGGGGCGCAATTTGTCGCATATGAGCCCGGTTGCAGTGGTGTGGCGTTTGTTCTGTTCGATTGTGACTCGATTTGAGACGCGAATGCGCTGGCAGTTTTACTGATATGGTTCAGTATAAGTTAGACCTAAACAACGAGGTTTTCTTACTTATTCCCCGTATCGGATCTATACTCGAACAAACTTATTCATCTCAAAACTTCACGGCGAAGGAATCGGGTTGGTATCAGCAACTATCGCCCCTTTCGATACGAAGCCATTCCGTGTGCGTTCATTCGATTCGCCGAGCTGCGCTTGGCATAAAGACGTGGCCTCATCGGTTCCCAGCACTGAAGTAATCGTTGTATTGAAAACAGAGCGCACCGTGGAGGCAACGCCAACGTCGGGAATGAGAAGAGTCGGATCCGTCCCCGGTGTAATGGCCTTGGCCATGTTCGCTCCCGGAACTCCGATCGAATCTTCAGGTGGTCCGCTTCCATCCGGAGTAATGATCGAAACCGCATCCAACGCCAAAAGGAACTCGACCCGCATATTACATTCCACCGATCCATCATCACCAATGGCATCCGTAACGATGGTATCAAAACTACGCATGTATGTCTCGTTGCCGTTTTGAAAAGACTCCATAAAAGCGCGACGCTCTAGTGGACGCGTGACACCTCCCATACCTGCCCACGCAAAAGCCGTTACTGCAGGCCCCTCGCTATAGCTGAACCGGAATTCCGGCCAGCAATTGGCGTCAGAGATCTGTGAATACTGACGTAGCACATTTTCATAGTATTTCGTTGCGCATACATCCTCGTTCGGACAGATCTCGGCAGTAGCGGCCGCAGCGTATTCGCTATAGGTCTGATCTGGTCCTGCCACACCGGTCAAACCCCTTCCCCGACACCCCTCGATCTCCTCCAGCCATGCATCGGGTTGGCTTCTCGAAATAACCATCACGGAAAACACCCGTCGGAGGCGAGTTTTCGGGCCTCATGAACGGAAAACTCCCGTCCCGATTGAATTAAAACAGGGGTTCTACCAGTTATCCATCGCCCCCGCCATTCGGCGGGGCATTATGGTTCTAACTTCCCACGCTCCCATGGAGCTTCGTCGTAAAAAACACAATGGCTGGCTGGTTGAACGATTCCAGAACTGCCTGTCAAGAGATGGCCACATAATACCATTGAGTTTGAAACACATCTCATATACAGCGCAGCTCAATGAGAAGGAAGTCACGAGGCATTCTATGATAAAATCATTTCGCTCCATCGCTCTGATATGCATCTTATTGATGGTATCGTTCTCTTTTGGATGCTCATCCAAGAAGCACGTTGGTGTTGTGAAGAGCGTTGATTCCTCCGATGGTGTACGCATATCGTACGAATTGTATTCAGGCAAAGAACCCGCTTTAATTTTCATCCATGGATGGAGCTGCGACGGCAATTATTGGAAAGAGCAGATTCCCTATTTTTCAAAAAAATATCAGGTGGTGACAATCGATCTTGCCGGCCATGGTCGTTCAGGTCTGGAAAGAAAAAGATATTCGATAGACTCCTTCGCTGATGATGTAAAAGCTGTTGTCGATTCAGTTGGCTCGAGCAAAGTTATCCTCATAGGACATTCGATGGGTGGTGAATTAGCTGCAAAAACGGCCAGCCTTCTCCCAGAAAGGGTGATTGGTATTGTAATAGTCGATTCCATTCAGGATGTTGCATATCCGGTAACGTCAGAGGTATTTACGATGATGCTGGAGCCATTCAGAGAAGATTTCAAGAAGGCTACCAAGTCCTTCCTGAAAGATATGTTTGTGCCGAGCACTTCTCCAAAACTCATTGATTGGATAACAGAGGATATGTCATCATCTCCGCCGCATGTTGGCGTAAGTGCAATGGAGGAGTTTCTGGGGGAGTACCAAAAAGGGAGGGTTACAGACTACTTTGCTCACATCAGCGTCCCCATTTTTTCTATCAACTCAAAGATATATCCCACAAACGTCAAAACGAATAAAAAGTATATCAAAAATTATAACGTTACATTTATCGACGATGCAGGACATTTTCTGATGCTCGAGAAACCGATTGTTTTCAATGAGACCCTTGATCGAATCGTTGAGGGATTGGTTCAATCCAGCGTCGATTCGCATGAACAAAGACGATAATCCCGGGGCGATTCACAACACTTCATTCGTTTGAGGGTAAGGTGCAGCAGTCACGATATCATCGCACAATTGCCTTCTGATTTTTGATTGTGAATGATGGTGATGTTGATGTTGATCCTGATGTTGATTCCTAATTACCGGCTCACCTGAGCCGGTAGAACATCCCGCTGATTCGATCAGCTCTTTCCTTGTTCTCCATTTCACATCGTACCGCATTTGACCTTCCCCCCAAAAACTGGAAACCCCCGTCCTGATTGAATCAGAACAGGGGTTCTACCAGTTGTCATTTCATTCTGACCTCCAAGGATCCTTGTTCCCCGCCTACGGCGGGTCACTTCAATTATATGCGCTCCGCATGTGCTCCGCTCTGCGGTTGTCACTTGGGGTGCTTTGCGTGATAATCGTCGAATCTGTTACACATCATTCAAATACTCGATATTCTCAGCCCGATCCCATCCCATAAAATAAACAGGCTTTCCTTCATGGTCAGCCGTTTTCTCCGGAATACCGCTAAACACGATGCCAAACGGCGCCTTCGGATATGCTCGAAAAAAAGACCGCATGCCGGAAGGAATGGAAGCTTCCTTTACGCTCGACTTCACCTCGACCGGCACAGGAACCCGGTTCTTGATCAAAACAAAGTCAACCTCATCCCCCTTCTTCGTCCTCCAGAACCGTATTTCCATATTCGGTTTGAGCTGAGGGAGCATGCTGAGATACACGAACGTTTCGTGGAGAACGCCCCGATCACCTCGCTCGGCTGGTTCTCCAAAATCCTTGAGAAGGCTGTTGCGAATTCCCACATCAAACAAATAACATTTTTTTGATTTCTTTAGCTCATTAGCAAGATTCGTCGAATAGCTATGCACCGGATGGCAAACATACGTCTGTGACATAATCTCGAGATAGTCGGCGATGGTCGTTTGACTTATTCCCGTCGCGTTCGCGATATTGGCCATCACAACGAGGGAGCCCTGATTCTGCGCAAGCAGATAGAGCATTTGGTTAAAGGCTCGTACGTTTTCCTCCCGAATCATCGCCTTGACGTCTTTCGTGATGTACGTGCTCACGATATTGCTGAGCAGATCCATCTTGTCGTCGTCGCTCGCCCGATGCAACAATCCAGGCATTCCACCCCACTTCAAAAACACATCCAGCACCTCCATCTTGGACTGTCTCATCTCCTCACGTGTCAGCGGAAAAATCATCGTCGTTCGAAAACGTCCAGCAAGACTCTCCTTCAAATGCTTATGGATTTCCAGCGACGATGAACCCGAGGCATAGATCTTCACCTTTTTCTTCGAATCGTAGATCTCTTTAAAAATCTTCGATGCATTTTTCAAATAGTGGAATTCATCGATAAAAACGACATCCCCTGCTCCCATCAGCGTTTTGATGACCGCCGCATTATCGCCCGAAAGTTCCATGAGCCCTTCCGAGGATTCGAGGTTGAAATATTTCGATTTCAGCCCTGCTTTGGTCACCTTCGCATGGAGTTGTTCGAGCAACGTCGTTTTCCCCACCTGTCGCGCACCGAGCAAAATGGAGATCTCCGGTTCCCGCAATTCTTTATATAACTTATTGAAATACATCCTTTTTATTTTCATGGAACCATTCTATCTTATTGGCTGGAATAGTTCAATCGATAAGTACCACCCGCGCTCAACGGCACTCTCGATCAGGAGCGTCAGACGTTCGTGTGTGATCGGTTGAGGAAAATGCAGGGGTTCACGACGCGGACGAGAATGTACGCCCCATTCGACAGTGCCCGTCCTGAGCTTGCCGAAGAGCTCAGCCTTCAGGGAAGCTGATATCCCTGGATCCGTGTACTGGGCTGTTGATCCCTTCGACTTCGCTCAGGGCAGGCGATCTCGATGACGACCGAGATGAGCACTAAATTAAGTCTCATGTCCCTGGAGATCAGAACAAGCGTCGTGTCCTCGGAACTATTAGTGTCCTGGAAATTTTTCCTTCACCCCCCGAGGATTTGCAAGGCGGCCGAGGAAGAGGATAGCCCCGGATGTTCTGTCGCGAATCAGAAAGAGAAATGAATGGTCCGCACGAAAGACGATGGGCGGCTCCGGTCGAGGAGGAGCAGCCGCCGGCATCATCGATACCGCGGTCGCTGCGGCCGCCTCCGTGCGATCCTCATTCACATCGATGAAAGCCTTGTGTCTCACGAAACCGATCATCAGATCCCTGCCCCCCGTCATCCCGCTGAAATCAGCGGCACCGCTGAACGCCAGACCCATCCCCATCTTTCGAAGCACCTCTTCTAGCCCGAATGCTTTTTCGATCCGAAATTTTGGGAGTGTCACGATGACCTTTTTCATCGACGCCTGCGCCAGAAGTTGCTCGATCGACATCGACGTAAGGTCACGCTCCAGAGCCGCGATCCCATCCCGCGCACGCGGAAGAAGGATCACCATCGAGAGATCCCCACCCTTGTAAGACATCTCCAGCAGCTGAAATGCATCCGTCTCGGCATACCGATAGCGATTGGTTTCGTGCATAAACGGAACATTCACTTGATTTGCAGCATCCAAATAGAAATCCTCGTTTCTCGTCCTGTCCGGGTCGAACTTCCGTGCCCATTCCCCGAAGAAATAGATGGCATTCGTCAAAACGAGCTGCGAATCGGCATTCAGATTCCCCGCCGGGATGAGATCCTCGATCCTACCGTGCGTTTGTTCACTAGTCCATGCGTTGATCGCCCGGCGAGCCTCCTCGGGATTCCCGGTGATGTTCAGCGTTTTCGGTTCGGCACCGAAATTGTTTTCCACCAGCGAGAGATAGGAAGGAAGGAGGGAAAACCCCTGGTCCACCCAGAGGCGATTGGCCACCTCCAGCAAATATGGCTTTTCGGAAAGCACCCACCGCGCGAGTAGCGCTCGGTACTCTGCCTGGACCTTCGCCAGATCGGGACCCAGATGGAGGACTTCGAGCATCTGATCCCGCGTCCCCCCCTGCGCCCCCGCCGCCGTCATCGTCAGCGCAATGGAGAGGCTGACGGGCGAGAAGATAACATTCCCCGTCGAGTCTTCCCTGACGCGCTGCAGAAGATCGAACCCGAAGGCATTGTTCGCCTCGACGGTCGTCGCATCCATGGACACGTCAGCTGCTTTGAGTGCGCTTTGTGCCCATTCACGCTGTGATTCCCCACTGGTGCATCCGCGGCATCCCGATGCCCCCGCACATACTGCGACCATCCCAATGACCACAAACGATCTGAACCATATTCGCGTCATAGAACCCTCATTTCACGCTCGCATGCTCTCCCTTCTCGATTCTGTGGAGAACAGAGACACATCGCGTGGTTTCCCGCGGTCGAACGTTGGATATCGCATGTTGGAACCATGATCAAGCGATTGAAATACCGTAATTTCCTGGGTGCTATCGTGGAAAACACCCGTCGGACGCGGGCTTTCGGGCTCCAGAAACTGGAAACCCCTGTCCTGATTCATGAATGGGGTCCTTCGACTCGCGGAGTTTACCCTGAGCGACCAAAGGGAGTCGAAGGGCTCGCTCAGGATGCCGGAATCCCTAAGCTCGTCGCTCAAGCTTCTCGCTAAGGGATTCTCGGCAGTTCTACCGGTTGTCACTTGGGGTCCCTTCTGCAACGATTTCAGGAACTTTTTCAGGACGCCTTCCGAGGGTCTTCAACGCCTCCGGACCGCCTCCGTCGACCTCATGGCGGACAAATACACATCAGAAATTCCGTCATATCAACAAGGCCCGGATGCTTACTTGGTCATCGATCAGCAAGAGGCCTTCACAATTTTTGGAATCTTGAAAAGCATCATGGCGCCAACGATAGCGCCGACCGCTCCATAGACAAAGGCCGCCCAAGAACCAACGGCGTTCCAGAGCACCCCAGCCACCGTGCTTGCAATGAGAGCTGCGATACCAGAGAACGTGCTCATTACACCTACCGCCGTCGCCCTGACTTCCGCCTCAACCAAGTCGATCGCGAGGGCCTTGCTGACACCGTCCGTGGCTGCCATGTAGAGGCCGTATATGCCGAACAGAACCCACATTTGCCACGGATGCACAACGAGGGCAAACCCAACATAGACCGCGGCGAAGGCGATGAGCCCCAACGCCAGAAGATTTTTTCGTTCCATCTTGTCCGAGAGATGTCCAAGATACGGGCTCGCGAGCGCATACGTCAAATTGTAAAACGCATATACGGCGATGACGAGTGCAGTTGAATACCCAACCTGTTTGGCCTTGAGAATCAGAAATATATCGCTCGAATTTGCTATCGAAAATGCGCTCCACGCGACGAGATACCTGCGAAATGGCGTGGGCAGAGAACTCAATTTAAAAGTCGAATTACCACTACCGAGTGCGGTTCGCCTCTCCTTCACGAAGAGAACGATGAGCGCACCGATGATTCCGGGGACAAGGGCCCAGAGAAAGACAAACCTCAAATTCTCTACATACTTGACACAGAGAATGGCGAGCAGCGGCCCAATAACCGCGCCCATCGTATCAAACGCCCTGTGCCAGCCGAACGCGAGGCCCCTCGTCTTCGCATCAACTGAATCGGCAATGAGCGCATCGCGAGAACTCGTCCTCAAACCCTTTCCGAACCTGTCCGCAAAGCGCGCGACGAATACCAGCGCCCATCCGCCCGCTAACGCAATCAAAGGCTTCGCTACCGCCGAGAGCAGATAGCCCACGAAAACAAATGGCCTTCGCCTGCCGGTTCTATCTGACATTCGGCCAGAGACGGTCTTCATGATGCTCGCGATCGCCTCCGCCACACCCTCGATGAGACCGACGACGGCCATCGGCGCGCCGAGCACGGTCGTCAGAAAGATCGGCGTTAGAGGATAAATCATCTCACTCGAAACGTCGGCGAAGAAAGACACGATGCCCAACTTGATGACGTTGGGCGTCAGACCCTTGAACGGGCCTCGATTGTAGGGCTTTTCCGGCGTGCCACCTGCTCGATTGTCTTCGGCTATCGTCATTCGTGAGACCTCCCACCAATGAAACTCATACGTCACGGAATAATTTCGGTCAATTGTCGACGGAGCAAATGATGAGTAGTTCCTATAAACTGGAAACCCATGTCCTGATTGATAAATGGGGGTCCTTCGACTCCTCGCTTCGCTCGTCGCTCAGGACAAAAACGCCCCCAGCTCGCAACTCGCTCTGGGGGCGTCTTTGGTTCGACCAGTTATCACTTGGGGTGCTTTGCGTGATAATCGTCGAACTGATTTTAGGCTTTCGATCTTTTCGTGGGGAGGGCATACCGTGTCGATCGATGCGAACCGATGCGATCGATCAAACCGCGCTCCAAAAGCGGCCTCATGATGTGATGCGCACCGGGTGATGTCACCTTAAGCGCTTTGGCTATCTCGCTCACAGGCAGGCTTCCTTTTTCGCGCAGCAGATTCAAAAGCTTCTCCTGCCGAACCGATAACGCCAGCGGTTCCTGACTCACCGGACCGATCGCCAGCATTCGGCGCTCGATACGCACGAGCGTTTCCAGAATCGACTCCGCCATAAACTCCAGCCACCCACCCAGATCTTCCCCTTCGACCTGTACCCGCTGCAGGCTTTTGATGTAGAACGCCCGATTTTCCATCAGGATCTCATCGAGGGCAAAGATGTGCAGCGTGTCGAATCCCTTTCGATAGAGCTCCCACGTCGCCAAGGCTCGAGCGACACGACCATTGCCGTCGCGAAAGGGATGGATCTCGACAAAGCGTAAATGAAGCAGTGAAGAGGAGATAACCGCCGGCAATGCCTTCGCCGGGCCATTGAGCCACCCAAGCATGGCTTCCATGAGTTCCGGATCCTTTTTCCAGGGTGGTGCAACATACAGTCCAGCACTCACGGATTCTCGCCGGTAGGCGCCAACGGGTCCTTCGTCCACAACGTCGGCCGCGACGATTGTATGCAGTCGGAAAACATCCTTTTCCGCAATGCGGGACGTCTTTCCCTTTTTCTGCAACCACACCAGCGCCTTGAGATAGTTCTGAGCCATCCGAACATGGCGATCCGGATAGCCGACCGCCTCCTTGCCCTCCAGCAACCCCTCAACGGCTTCCAGTGAAAGCGTGCATCCTTCGATGGCGGTCGATCCCCACGCGAGACGCGCACGGGCGTCGACGACGAGAGAGGGCACTCATGGAACCCTAACGAGTGAAGTGTCGTGTCCCCGGACTTAAAAAGGTTAAGCCGTTACACGATCTGTTTTACAGGCTCTAAAAATCAACTATGAGGTCGGCCAATTCGGGAGTGTCAATGAAGGGATTGCGGTTGTGCTGAGCTTCATAGATGATCTGATTTCTCCTTCTTTCCGCCCCATCGACCGGATCCTCCTTATGCCATTTCCGAAGAAAGCGTTCCTGGGTGTTTCCTATGGGCAACTCATATCGGACGGAAAAATAAAAGAGTGCCCTCGCCACGTTCCCCTTATGCGCGTCGGGAGGTTCAAAATAAAGAGCGTTCATTCGTTGTCCATTCATAAAACCAAGCTCGACCCCACCGCTGAGATACCCAAGCGTTGAAAGGGTGCAGCTTGGATTTTTCCTCTCAGCAATCCTTCCCACCTCACCAAAGGGGTAATTGCCCCTCGTGGAATTGCGTTCCTTGTTCGCTGGATAGAGATGGTGAAGATCGGATTTCTGATATGACTTGTCCGCCCCGGACACACGAAAACGGCTCTGTGGCCAGGTATGTTCGGTATTGATCACGTTGCTTGAGGGATACTTTCCGGGACCAACCCCAATGTTTTCATAATAATCCCTTTCACAATAAACATCTCTGACGGAATACCTCTTGCCGGGCTCCGCAGGTTCGGGCTCCTTCTTGAGATGGATCATTCCAAAGAGGACTTTCCGTGCCGCGCGGTAACTGAGAGGGCTGTGTGAATAACACATGGCCTTGGCACCGTCTATGATGGGACATGTTTTGACGACGGTATCTCGTTGACCCTTCTTCCCTGAAAAGACGTGGATGCCCGCAAGAATCCGATGGAGCTCATGGCGCGTCTCGCGAGACGCCATCAAACCTTCAGGCGTCGGGGGCAAGCGACACACTCCCGCTGAACAGTAGGTATCATGAATGTTTTGAAGTTGTTGGGTATAGTACGTCTGAGCGCTTCCCACGGGAGGATCGTCTTGGGATTTCCTTACGGGAAACGCCGACCACATCGGCAAGCGCCTCCCTCTCCGAGAGAACACTGTTCGGCCAGCTGCAAGCATACTGACTCCCCTTTCCTCCAACCCGACACTGCCCCCGAGACCGCTCGTCTCTATCATGTATCAGCATAATCACCAAATAATTGCTAAGAAAAACCCTGATAAAGGAGCGGAAAGTGCCAGTCGAACAAGATCTTTCGGGCTCCAGATGCGGCAGACCCCCGTCCCGATTGAATCAGAACAGGGGTTGTCACTTCGTTCTGACCTATATGGTCATATATTCCCCGCCCCTGGCGGTTCACTTCCATTTTTATAGCATCATCCGTCTTCGACTAGGATGATGCTGCGGTTCTACCAGTTATCACTTGGGGTGGCTGAAGGGGCGTCGGCTCGCGCACGCACTCGCCGACACTTCATCATTATAATGCTCGCCTAATCGGCGAGCGGCTCTTCGGAAGGTCGTCGAACTGTCCGCCTCTGGCGGACGTTCGAGTCCAAGGCCAGCTCAAATAGAAAACGCCCCCAAAAGGGGGCGTTTTCTATTTGGGGTGGCTGAAGGGACTCGAACCCTCGACTTCCAGGACCACAACCTAGCGCTCTAACCAACTGAGCTACAGCCACCATGTTACGCTCAGCCCGCCAAAAACCGTTGGCGGGTCTCGATCTCGCTGATGACTTTCCGCTGTCCCGCGGAAAGATCATGCGAGATCGGAAGCTACAGCCACCATCGAATCGAGTCGCGGCTATTAGCGGATATAGGGGCGTTTGTCCATATTTTCTTATTCCGAATTGAGGCCAGATTTCAGGGGGTTGACACCCCCGCCCAACCTGATAGATGGAGCCTACACACCGAAACCCATAGGAGATAACCCCATGAAAAAGATCCTGCTCACCGCCGTCATCGTCGTCGTCTCGATGGCCTTTGTCGGCAATGCGATGGCCATCTCGTCGCAGTATCGCCGCACGTCCACCACGCCAAAATCGGAACAGGCTGTCGAGAAGGTTCAGAAGGACATCGAAAAGTCCGAAAAGCATCACCCGAAGTTTCCGGAAAAGGGCTGGCACAAGGGCCCCTATCTGACCATCACGGGCGGCATGATGCAGGTCACCAACGATCGGCACAGCGTGACGGGCCGTAAGTTTGACGGACCTATCGACCCGGCCATGGGCATCACCTTCGGTTGGGATATCGCCGACTGGATCGGACCGATGTTGCAGATCACCTATGCCACGGCGAGCTCACAGGTGGGCGACCCGGCAAATGCCGCTGCCGCAACCACCTATAACGGCGTCACCTACCCGGCCGGCACGTTCCCGGTCGAAAACGCGCGTCAGCACGTCCTGGACTTCGGCCTTTACTGTCGCGCCACGCTCCCCTACTTCACGCGTGCAAACTGGCAGTGGAACAACCTCAAGATCATCCCGTATGCCAAACTCGGCGGCGTGGGCCACGGACTGTTCGTGAACGCCCCCAACGGCAACAACAAGGTGGGCGCCGTTGGCGGCGGCATCGGCGTTGGTGCCGGCGTTGAATTCTTCATCTGGAAGGGACTCTATGTTGGTCTCGACTTGACCGAACACTTCATCTTTCAGAAGTCGTTCTATCGCAACCTGACGGACTCCGCCGGAACGACCCGCAACACGAAAGTGACCGCTGGCGGCATGAAGATGCAGTTCCTGCTCCTGGGTATGCTCGGCTGGCACTTCTGATCGATTGTTTATAATGATGGATGAAACCCGGCGGCCACCCCGCCGGGTTTTTTTATGGCGTGTCCTCATTTCTTCGACCGCCAAACTACCCCATCGAAAACGGTATTTTTTAAAGGTCGTATAATATCATGCATTTACGACCATCACCGAATGCAGCTAATATTGTTACGCTAATCGACATTATTGTTTGACATATTCTCCCCAGAAGATATGAATAGGTTAATTGATTAAGTGAATGACGGAAAGCAACGGGATTACAGCGGTTTTTGACAATCACGCACACAGAACTTGCCCTGGCAACCACTTGAAATGAGGGCCGTTTTTAGAATCATCCAGAAAAATACTTATTTCTTAAATAAACAAGGCAACTTTTTGATCAAACTTGCGATACAGAGGGTGCACGAGGAAACAAAAACAGGCACAAATCAGATGTTCCACAAAGGAGAACACAATGGAAAATCCCATCATGAACAGCAACGACCAGTACACGATGACCGCACTGAGCTCCTTGTGGAACAGCGCCTGTGAAATCGCCAGCGACATCGGCGAAGGGGTCGGAGCGATCGTGATGGCCTATGTGGACTATGAAGTTGAAAGTGCCCGCGAGCAGGCTTCGCAGCTGAGGAATCTCGAAGGCAACAATCGTTTCATGTACAACAAAGCAATGTATACGAGCACCGGTTTTCCCGGAAGATAAATTGCACGTTAACCGATGACGCACAGATTTTTTTACAGGAGGCTCAAAATGGCAGACAATATGGTGTGCACAACGGATTACTTGACCGGAAAAGAATTCTGTCACGTCATCAAGGATTATCCGAAAGTAGCGAAGGCTGAGACCAAGAAAGCCGACACGACCAAGGCCGCGAAGGAAGAACAGGTCGCCAAGAATGAAGAAGCCAAGCAGAAGAGCGATGAACTCAAGAAAATGACAAAGACGAGCGACTTTCGTCTACCGAAGGCGCTGCTTGAACACAAGGCTGGCTTCCCGAGCTTCTAATTCAGACCTGCAATGCTATCGACTCCAACGACCCGCCACATGGCGGGTCGTTTTTTTTCGGTGCTCACCAGGGCGTCGGCTCGCTTGCCCGCCAACGCCTGAGTGGAGGGCGCTACCCACTCGCCGACACTTCAGCATTATAAAGCTCGCCTGTTCGGCGAGCTCAGACTGCTGACAAAGTCATTTCATGTTATCATTATCGTAAAACCGAAGTTTGTCATTCCCGCGAAAGCGGGAATCTCGCTTTTTACGGTACATCGAGATCCCCGCTTTCGCGGGGATGACAAAAACACGGGTTTGTCAGCAACCTCGCTCGCCTGTTCGGCGAGCTGCCCTTCGGAAGGTCGTCGAAAAGTCCGCCTTTGGCGGACGTTCGAATCCACCGAACACCAAAAGACAAGGGGAGGGCAAAAGCCCTCCCCTTGTCTTTGCGCGCCCACCAGGATTCGAACCTGGGGCATTCTGCTTAGAAGGCAGATGCTCTATCCACTGAGCTATGGGCGCCTGCACTCTATCGCGTCCACACCTGTGTCGGGGTGAGAGGATTCGAACCTCCGACATCCTGCTCCCAAAGCAGGCACTCTAACCAGACTGAGCTACACCCCGAGTGAACCGTTCTCTCTTTCCTTCGCATGCCCCATAATTTCAATCAAAATCGCCTTCATCTTCCGAAGGGCCTGACCGCGATGACTGATGCCATTCTTTTGTGCGAGCGGCAGTTCGGCCATCGTGGCCCCACAGCTCCCGACGAAGAAGAGCGGATCAAAACCAAACCCTTCGGTGCCGGATCGCTCGCGAGCAATCATCCCCTCGCAACGCCCCTCGACGACCCATTCCCGATGCTCCGGCGAGATGAGCGCCATGGTGCAGACAAACGCCGCCTGGCGTCTTTCATCCGGAACATCGCGCATCTCCTGCAGGAGCTTCTCGTTATTTGCAGCATGGTCGCCCTGTCGACCCGCATAGCGTGCCGAATGAATTCCGGGCTGTCCTCCCAGCGCATCCACTACAAGTCCCGAGTCATCGGCAAGCGTCCATGTACCCGTCGCGGCGACCACGGCCCGCGCCTTGATGAGCGCGTTCTCTCGGAAGCTCTGCCCATCTTCGACGATCTCGCCTATCTCCGGAAACTCGGCCAGGGAACTCACTTCGACATCGATCCCCTCCAGGAGGTGGCGCAGCTCGACGAGCTTTCCTTCATTTCGGGTCGCCAAGACCAGTTTCATCTGCCGAAACTCCTTTTTCCGAACCATATCGATGCCCAAGCGACTTAGCAGATGGAGCATTCATTGACAAGCGAGGGTTCACTTGCCTTTTTTCCCTCGAACGGGCAATACAGCACCATGCGCTGCCTGGCCATGACCATGTTGCTGACCATCGTCCTCATCACAGCGACCTGCGCCTCCGTTGACGCCCGCCCCCGAAAGGGCTTTCTCAAGGGTCCCTATCTCACCCTGGAGGTCGGCGCCATCCAGAACGACTACGACCGAGACCAGATCACGGGAACCTACATGGGCGACCGATTCGAACCGGCACTCGGCTTCCTCTTCGGCTGGAACCTGACCGACAATTTCTCCGCCGAACTCCAGGGCCTCTATACGACCTTCAAGGAATCCGGTCGCAAGCGCGCCCACATCGCGAACGCCAACGTCTCGGCCAAGTGGACCTTCATCCTCGATGCCCTGACCGATTTCAAGACGCTGCGCATCCTCCCCTTCACCAAGATGGGAATGAGCGTACGCGTGGCTGGCCTGCCCAGCGCCATCGGTGCCACCGACAATGTCATCGACACCATCGGATGGGGACCCGCCGTCGGCGGCGGCATCGCCTTTCTCTGGCACAAATATTTCTTCTTCGGCTTCGACGTGCAAGGCGACCTACTCCTCTTCGACGATAAACGCCAGACGGTAAGCGGAATCCCCAACACGCTCGTCTACAAGGGAGGGTTCTACCCCTCGCTCACCGCACTCGCCATTCTGGGGGTGCACTACTGACTATAGACCATGGACCAAAGGTATAAGAGTAAATCAACGGCGTTCCTTCGGGTCTACGATCGACTCACCATTTCTGCACAAACAGCATACTCCCGATACAATTCCTCGTTCCCGCGTTTTCGCGCCCCCTCGGCCACGATGCGAGCGCGATGAATGATCTGTTCCTCGACGAGGGGACGCAGGTCATCCGTCAGCAGCGGATCGCGTAAACACTTCTGCAGGGCCTGGATGCGATAGCGGTCCAGTCCCCACGCCGCCGAGAGCTGATCCCCATGCCCACCGCGCTTGACGATGAGGGGCTCGGGGAGCGTATGGATCTCATAGCGCAGCGCCGCGCGCAGCCAGAGATCGTAGTCCTCACAGGCGGGAAATCGTTCGTCGAATCCACCGAGCTCATCAAAGATTTCCCGCTCCATCATCACCGCCGAAGGCGAAACGATACAGAGCGGCAGGCAGTGCTCGAAGATCCATCCGGAGCGTTTCGTGTGTTTCTGTCGGGGATTCACGCGCCGACCCCGCCGCACCCACATCTCCTCCGTCTGCGACAGGACCGATCGCGACATTTCGCGATGAAAGGCCAGCTGCACCTCGAGCTTGCGCGGCTCCCAGAGATCGTCGGAATCCAGAAACGCGAGATAGGTTCCTCGCGCAAGCGCTGCCCCCCGATTGCGTGCGGAGGCCACACCGCTATTGTCCTGACGAAGAAAACGAACCCGCCCATCATGAACCGTGTCGAACAGGGTCGGCGTATCATCGGTCGATCCGTCGTCGACGACGATCAGTTCAAAATCAGAAAAGGTCTGCACCAATACCGATGCAATCGCCTCGCGAAGAAACGCCGCACGATTGGAGGTGGGAATGACAACGCTGACGATGGGGATACTCATTTAGAACGGAGGTGGTTCGCCCGGCGGCGGCGCTTCGACGACGGTCGCCGGCTCGACATAGTCATCCATACCATGGGCGAGGTCATCAAAACGCGTGATATTGTTCCGGAAGGCCAACATCACATGTCCCGTCGGCCCGTTTCGCTGTTTACCGATGATCACCTCGGCCTTTCCCGCATCCGGGCTCTCTCGGTTATACATCTCATCGCGATAGATAAATCCGATGACGTCCGCATCCTGCTCGATGGCGCCCGATTCGCGAAGATCGGAGAGCTGTGGGCGCTTGTCCTGACGGCTTTCGACGCCACGATTGAGCTGCGAGAGTGCTATGACCGGCACGTTGAGCTCTTTGGCAAGCCCCTTGAGCGCTCGAGAAATTTCAGAAATCTCACGCTCGCGACTCTCGATGCGCCCCACGCCACTCATCAGTTGGAGATAGTCCACGACGATGAGCCCCAGACCATGTTCGCGTTGCAGCCGTCGCGCCTTCGCGCGCACCTCCAGCACGTTGAGGGCCGGCGTATCATCGATGAAGATCGGCGCCTCAGAGAGCAGACCCGCCGCGCGCGTCAATTTTGGCCAATCGCTCTCGGAAAGAAATCCACCTCGCAGCTTTGAGGCATCGACCTCGGCGCGCGAACAGAGCATACGCTGTACGAGCTGCTCTTTCGACATTTCGAGGGAGTAGATGGCGCAGGTCACACCCGCTTCGACCGCCGCATGTTCGGCGATATTGAGCGCGAAAGCCGTCTTCCCCATACTGGGACGACCCGCAATGATGATGAGATCGGAGCGTTGAAACCCACAGGTAATCTTATCGAGTTCGCGATACCCGGTGGGCACCCCGGTGACCAGCTCCTTACGCTCATAGAGCTGTTCGATCGCCTTGAAACTGTCCTTCACGATCTCACGAACTTCGGAAAACCCCTGGCGAACCCGACGCTGGGCCACCTCGAGGATGATCCCCTCGGCCGCATCGACGAATTCATCGACATTGCCCTCTTCCCGATATCCGCGCTCGACAATTTCGGTCGCCCCCTCGATGAGACAGCGAAGGACCGACTTCTGACGAACGATCTTCGCATAGGAAGCGATGTGCGCAGCACTGGGAACCCGGTCGACGAGTGCCGCCAAGTAGGCCGCCCCCCCGATGGCATCGAGCGCCCCGTCCTCCTTGAGAGCAGAGGTGAGTGTCACGAGATCGACCGGCTCGTTGCGCTGATAGAGGGTGAGAACGGTCTGATAGATGCGGCGATGGGCCTCCCGATAAAAATCATCGGGCCGAATCAATTCGATTACCCGGTTGATCGCCTCGTTATCGAGCAGCATACCGCCCAGGACCGATTGCTCTGCCTCCTGATTCTGCGGTGGCAATTTCAAACGCTGTTCTTCCGGAAGGCCCATAAAAATTCCTCGATAGGCAATAAAGCTCAACGCTCTTTCGTCCATCATCCGAGATCCCGAAGGGATCGATCGTCCATCGTCCTTCGGAACTGGCTACTTCTTGACCACCCAGACCTTCACCGTCGCCGTCACTTCCGCATGCAGCTTCACCGGCACCTCGAAAACGCCAAGATCCTTGATCGGCGCGGCCAGCTCGAGCGCGTGGCGATCGATGATGTAGCCCTCGTTGCGAAGACCATCGATGATATCCTTCGCCGTCACCGACCCAAAGAGCTTATCTTCTTCGCCCGCCTCACGGCTGATGGTGAGAGAGACATTCGAGAGCTTGGTCGACAGCTCCTCTGACTCCTGCTTGCGCTTGAGCTGTTTGGCCGCCACGACGCGTTTCTGGTGCTCGAGCTGTTTGAGGTTTTTGGGATCGGCCACAACCGCCTTGCCCTGTGGCAGGAGAAAGTTCCGCCCGTACCCTTCGCGAACGTTGACCACATCGCCCGCCTGACCCAGTTTTACCACATTTTCCTGTAAGATGACCTGCATGTGACCCTCCTCGTGCGATCGAACGATCATGCGATCGAACGATCGATGAAATCATCGATAATAACGATCATGTTGAATGATGTCGCGCCCGCCAACGACGCAACCGAAAATCAACCCATGAATCCACAATCCCCAAGGCCACGAGCCCTACGCTCACGGTCTGAAAGAACATAATGATAGCGATATAGACAGCCGCTCGCATAAACGGGGCACGAACGCCCTGCAACATATAGACGACAACGGACATCCCCTGCAAAAAGTAGAGTGCACTGACACCGATGAGCACGTTGATCGCCAGCATCTCAAATGAAACGGAGTGCAGCACATAATGCCCGGCAAAAAACGTAATGCCTGCTCCGATCAGAACCCAGACCACCGGGAACGGCAGGCGGAAACGCGCCGCATTGTGAATGTGCGAAAAAGCATGCACGTTCCGCGTCAACCGACGCCCCACCAGAAAGTTGAGCATGACCACCATCACCCCATAGAGAAAGAGCATTCCGGGAATGATGCGCAACACAAATGCAGCAACCGCGTCGCCATGATCGGCAAGCAAAGCAATCGGCAGGCCGGCCGCCCCCCCATCTTGCTGAAGGCGAACCAGCTCCGCAACGATGGAGAGAAAATAGCGCTGCATCCCCGAGAGCCCCGCCTCGAACCCCATGGCGGAGAGCACCACTCCGGCCAGGATCATCACGGCCAGCCCCGAACCGAGAACGACGGCCACACCATATTGCAGACCCCAACGCCGGCGAGCGGCTTCACCCAGCGCAATCCCAATCGCCGCGTAAAAACAGAAGCTACTGATGATGAGCACCGCCGTCATCGACATCGGCAGAAAAGCAGCCAGGTCGATCGCAGGCAGAGGCAGGAACAACCCGCCGGACTCAAGCGATTGCACAAACGTCGGCAGCGCAAAGAACAGCAGTGCACAGACGCCGGCAAACGCCAGAGCAGCGGTGTGAACACCTGCGCGCCGACCGCGAAAGGCCGAAACGTAGATGAGCGGCACCGGCGTAAAGACCACCAGCAGACCGCTGGAAAACAGAGCGATCATGGCAAAAGCGCCAACCGCGATGGAACGAAAATTCACCACCAGCATATCTCCTCAGGCCGTCGGCGCCTGCGCTGACGTAAACGGGGCGAGTGCCAGAATGCGCGCCCGCTTGATGGCGATCTTGATCTCGCGCTGATGCTTCGCACATGCACCCGAGATGCGACGCGGAACGATTTTTCCCCGCTCAGTCGTAAAAAAACCGAGCGCCTTTACATCTTTATAATCGATGGTGAGTTTTTTGTCGGCGCAATACCGGCAAACGCGCGGACGATTGGATACGCGGCTCTTACGCTTCATCTTCTTTTTATTGCGTGGTCTCATTTTTTCACCTCCTCTGTTTCTGTATCACCGGCAGTCGCTTCGGCCGGAGGACTCGTTACCGTCGTTTTCGTTTCCGCTTCCACTGCGGGCGGAGCTACTTCCACCGCGGACTCCGGCGGACGATCTTCACCGCGTGCGATCACCTCCGTGGCACGCGCTTCGACATCGATGTCCTTGTTCCGAACCACGGTGAGAAAGCGCAGAACGTTTTCATCCAGCCGCAGACTGCGCTCGATCTTCGCGATGCAACCGCCCTGCGCCGCGAAGTCGACCAGCGTATAGACGCCCTTGGTCTGCTTCTGGATCGGGTAGGCCAGCTGCTTCTTTCCCATGCTGCGGGTGAAGAAGGTCCTGCCCTCGTGCTGATCGATCATTCCATCGACACGCTTGGTGATCTCCGTCAGCTGAGAATCGGACAGTTCGGGTTGGGTGATAAAGACAATCTCATACTCGTGCATACAGTCTCCTTTCGGTTTTGGGGCAAGCCCCGGGCCAATCCCGGGACTAAGGAGTGAAAACAGTTGAACGTTCAAAGTTGAACGTTCAATGTTCACAGTTCAAAACAAAAAACTCAAAGAACACCATCGTCAGTGAAAGCGTTGCTGGGCGGCCAGGAGCCCCTCGACGATCAGAAGTTCGACCGCATCAGCCGCTCTGGCGACCGTCTCGGCCGCCGTCTCACGCTCTTCCGATGAAAAGGGCGAGAGCACAAAATCGGCCGGATCCCACTGCTCGGGAGGACGACCCACGCCCACCCGCACGCGAAAGAACGACTGCGTTCCCAACAGATCGACGATGGAACGCACACCGTTGTGGCCGCCATGGCCAGCACCCTGTGCGAGCTTGATCTGACCGAGGGCGAGATCGATATCGTCATGCACGACGACCAAATCGTCGATCGTCAGCCGGTAATAGCCGATCAGCGGCGCCACCGACTCGCCCGAAACGTTCATGAAGGTCTGCGGCTTGATGAGCAGCACCTTCTCGGAGCCCAAGCGCCCATCGCCGACGAGCGCCTGAAAGGACTTCTTTCCCACATCGACCCCGAGACGAGCCGCCAGCGCATCGATCACATCGAAACCGATGTTATGCCGATGCCGTGCATAAGAACGCCCAGGATTTCCAAGGCCGACGATAAGTTTCACGGAAGCTACGCCTTCTCCGAGGCGCCATCTTCGGCCTTCTTCTCCTCAGCCGGAGCCGCTGCTGCCACAGCACCCTCAGCCGGAGCCGCTGCTGCCACACCTTCTTCCGTCGTCGCTGCGGCCTCCTCTTCCTTGGCCGGCGGAACGACGGCCACGACGGTAAAGTTCACCTGACGGGGGAAGGTTGCGCCCTCGGGCAACACCACGTCGTTGGCATGGAGATTGTCGCCGATATCGAGGTTTGTGATGTCAATTTCGATGCCATCTGGAATGCGATCCGGCGTGGTGCAAATCGTCAGGGCATGGCGCGACTGCTCGATGACACCGCCCTCCTTGACACCGCGGGATGTGCCGACCAGGCGGATCGGAACTTCGATCTCGAGTTTTTCGTCCAGACTCACCGCTTGAAAATCGATGTGAATAAAATCGCGCCGAAACGGATCTGCCTGATAATCACGGATAACCGCCAGGCCGGAATCGCCTCCGGCAATCGTAAGGTCAACCAGGACGTTGAGGCCAGCCTTGGTCTTCACGGCACGCTCCAACTCCTTGCGATTGACCACGAGCGGCTGCGGATCCACCTTCTGCCCGTAGAGCACCGCCGGCACCTGACCCGCCGCGCGAGCTCGGCGCGAAGCGCCCTTTCCAACACTCCTTTTCTCTCCTGTTATTGCAACGCGTTCCATACGTCCTCCTTCGTTCGCCCTCGGCCTGTGGCCTACAGCTTTCAGCATCCAGCCCGACGAAATTGAGGCCACCACATGAGCGGCCGTTGAATAAGACCTACACGAACAACGACGACACCGAATCGGCGTTGTGAATACGCTTGATCGCCTCACCCAAAAGCGAAGCTACCGACAGCACCTTGATCTTCGAACACCGCGCCACCTTGTCGCCCAGCGGAATGGTATCGGTGGTGATAAACTCTTCGATGAGCGACTCGTTCAGCCGCTCGATCGCCGGCCCGGAGAGCACCGCGTGCGTACAACAAGCGATCACCCCTGTGGCTCCGTTAGCCGTGAGCGCCTCGGCTGCGACCACCATGGTCCCTGCGGTATCGACGATATCGTCGACGATGACGGCCTTCCGACCTTCGACATCACCGACGATATGCATGACCTCGCTCTCGTTCGGTTTGGAACGCCGTTTATCGATCATGGCGATCGGCGCATGCAGGAGCTTCGCAAATGAACGCGCGCGCTCTGCACCGCCGGCATCGGGAGAAACGACGACCAGCTCCTGTTTCCCACAATGCTCGCGCAGATAATCGATGAGCACCGGCTTGGCAAAGAGGTGATCCACCGGGATATTGAAAAACCCCTGAATCTGGCCCGCATGGAGATCCATGGTCAACACGCGCTCTGCCCCCGCCGCCGTGATCAGATCAGCGACCAGCTTCGAGCTGATCGGCGTGCGCGGGCTGACCTTCCGATCCTGGCGGGCATAGCCATAATAGGGAATCACCGCCGTAATACGACCGGCCGAAGAACGCTTGAGCGCATCGATAATGATGAGCAACTCCATGAGCTGTTCATTTGCCGGAAAACTGGTCGGCTGGATCACGAAGACGTCGGCACCTCGGACGTTCTCGTCGATCTCCACCCAAGTCTCACCGTCGGAGAAGCGCTTGACCGTCGCATGTGCCAACTCGCGCCGCAACGATCGGGCGATGGCCTCCGAAAGATCGCGATTGGCATTTCCCGTAATCAGCTTGAGGTTGTTGTTTCCAAACATATGTTCCTCGTGGTCTCGTGGTCTCGTGGTCTCGTGAACTCGTGGTCTCGTGTTTGGAACGATCCCCGAGACCACGATTCACGAGACCACGAAAGTGCTGGGGCGGGAGGATTCGAACCTCCGGATGCCAGCTCCAAAGGCTGGTGACTTACCGCTTGTCGACGCCCCAAATTGCCGAAGGACGCATGATGTCCACTCGCTGCGCTCATTCGGACGATGGACGAAAAACACTCCCCCTACTCGGCGTTACCGGACTCGCCCGTCCCCTTCTCCGCTTGCACCGTATAAGCACCGAGCACCCGCGCCTCAATCACCTCGCGCATCTCCTGGTTGAGCGGATGCGCGGTATCGCGATAAGTGCCATCACGACGCTTCTTCGAGGGCATCGCGACAAACAACCCCTTCGTGCCCGCGATGATCTTGACGTCACGCACGACAAAACACCTATCGAAGGTGATCGTCGCGTACCCCTTGAGCCGTTCCTCGTCGACCGGAAAGACCGAGACGTCGGTGATTTCCATTATGCCTCCGAGGTTCCCTTACACGTCGGCTGGGATCACTCGCCACGCATCGCCATCGATGCGCTGTGCCGCCCGGTCGCGCTGGTCGCGATCGCGAAAGAGGCCGAAGACGGTCGGGCCACTCCCGGACATGAGCGTTCCCGCTGCCCCGTTCTCCTGCAGCGCGCGCTTGATATCGGCAATGATCGGATAAGCCGGAATCGTGACGGCTTCGAGATCGTTGTGCAGGGATTCGATCACATCCGAAACACCCTGAAAAAGCGGGCGGACCCTAGCACCGGCCTCATGACCAGTCAACCCCTTGTTTTTGCGTTGGTTCTGCAGTTCATCCCACTGGCCATAGACCCAGGGGGTGGCCACGGAGATATTCGGATTCACCAATAATAACGAGAGGTTTGGAAATTTTTCGAGGGGGTCGATGCGATCGCCGATCCCCCCGACCCAGGCCGAACGCCCGAAACAGAAGAAGGGCACGTCCGCCCCCAGATGTACGCCAATTTCGGCCAGCCGCTGTGGCTCCCATCCCAGCTCCCACAACTCATTGAGCCCGCGCAGGACCGCCGCGGCATCGCTCGAGCCGCCGCCCAACCCCGCGGCGATGGGAACGCGTTTGGTCAACTCGATGCGCACCCCGGAGGAGATCCCCGCGGCCTCCTGAAGGGCACGCGCGGCACGCCAGGCGAGGTTGCGCTCGGCCTGCATTCCCTCGTCGGAACCCCCATCGCAGACAAGCTCGATCCCCGAATCGCGTTTAGTCAAACTGATCTCGTCGGCGACGGACAGCGGCACCATGACCATCTCGAGGTCGTGATAGCCGTTCGGCCGGCGCCCAACGACGCGCAGGACGGTGTTGACCTTGGCGGGGGCAGAAATGGTGATGGCGTTCATGGCCCGCATGGCTAGCGCATCCACGACCGCGGCGTCAATCGGCTTTCCGCATCCAACGCAAAAGAAAAGGGCCGGCGACGGCCGACCCTTCCGATTCCACATTTTGCAGACATCACAGCTTTGAGATATGTTCGTAATCCGGATCGACGTCGATGGCATCGTTATCCTCATCGCCATCGACCTCCGGCTTTTCGACGATCACCGTTCCGCAGGTGAGCGCCTCGTCCTCCACCGCATTGAGATCGATCGCCTCGATATGGGCGTCGTCGACAACCGCGTAGAGATAGTCGTTCCGACCGAGGGCGATCGCCCCGACGGGCATCTGCGCATCGATGAGGCGCGCAGGAAACGTCCCCCTAAGTGTCGGAACATCGGCATGGTCAAAACAGAGGAGTTTTCCCCCCTCGAGCGCGGCACAGACCCTATTGTCTCGAACGGCCAGCGCCTTCACCTCAGATTCCAGCCCACAATCATTCATGTGGATGACATTGTGAATCGCACGGCGTCCCGCGTGCAGATCGACGATGAGAATTCCCGGATCCATCCCGGCGAACGCGATCGCCGCCTGCATGTGTTCGGCATCGAAGGCGAGCTCCGGAGAGGGCATCATGGGCACCACGCGTAAATCGACCGATTCCACCAGCGCCGAAGCCGGGTCCGTCGCATTGAGATCGAGCAGATCGAGCTTCGTGGGATTCAGGCCCATGGTCCCATGGGGGTATTCCCCGGCGAGGTTGAGCACCGCGACCAGGCCGGCATCCTCATCGATCATCGTCAGGCTCGTCGGAAAGATCCCCGTCGTCGGAATGGGCATGCGCGCGCTGCGCGGATTGATCGCACCGTTCATGAGAAAGCTGTAGGAATAGACGATACCGTGATCCGTCTCGCGATCGGTTGCGGCAACCCAAAGACGATTGTCATAGACGACCGCCGAACGGATATGATGAACGTCCATCTCCATCGGGACATCGTTCGCGAAGGAAACGGTATCGATGGAAACGGTCGGCACCAACTGGCCATCGCCGGTGACGGTTGCAAAGCCGCTGAAAATTTCCTCTTCATTCTCCGTTTTGTTAGCGAATGGAATCAGATAGTCAGCGCCATACTCGATGAGCTGCACGGCCTCGAGGCCACCTTCGAGACTATCGACATGACCAGCGAATGCACCAGCGAAGTTCACCGAAACCGCCTCGGGATCACCCTCCCCCTCCTCGAACGTGCGCACATCGTAGGTCCCGACGCGGTTGGTCGGATAGCCGCAGACGAAGGCGAGGCGATCTCCGGTCAGATCGATGTCCACCACATTCCGACAGACCGCATCGCGATCGCGAGGATCGGGCAGACGGACGAAGCCATCGGGGCGCGTGCGTTCCGACTCCACCTCTTCTTCCGGATCCGGACCATCAGCGACTTCATCGACTGCTTCGCCATCATCATCGAGATCTTCATCGCCGCCGATCGGCAGATCCTCATCGCCATCGACCGGCACCTTCTCCGAAGGTTTCCCGGTGCAACTCGCAGCAAAAAGGGCGACACAAATCATCACACCTATCGTCAATGGATCCATACACATCCTTCCTCACAAAGCCGGGTCGACAAAGCTCCGACCGCTCCGTAGCTAATAAAAGTCGTCACTAAAAGAGTTTTCGGTCGATCCCCCGAAAAGTTGCGTCATTTCTTTCTTCACAAGCAGAACATAACACATTGAAATGACTTGCCTTTTTCCAGCCTCTTCGGGGGGTTGCGATATCGATCCCGCACACACAACGCACGGCTTGAGTTTCCCTGCTTCGGTTGCTAAAGATGGTTCTCGGCAAGACGCCGGATTGGGATGCACGAAGGCAAGCCTCACTGCGTCGGCACATCGTTTCCCCACTCCAGGACTGAAACCCTCAACAGACGCAGCAAGAAGAGTCCACGGGGCTCGGGAGGCTGAGATGACCAAGAAACGCGTACTGATCATGGGAGCGGCTGGACGCGACTTCCACAACTTCAACACCTATTTTCGGGGCAACCCCGACTATGAGGTCGTCACCTTCACCGCAACCCAGATTCCGAATATCGAAGGACGCTGTTACCCAGCAGCGCTTGCCGGCCCCGATTACCCAAACGGCATTCCGATCTGCCCCGAGGAGGAACTCACTGACATCATCACCAAGGAAAAGATCGACCTGGTCGTCTTCTCCTACAGCGATGTCTCGCATGAATACGTTGGGCAGATGGGCTCGCGGGTCGCTGCCGTCGGCGCAAACTTTCTTTTGCTGGCACCGGGCAAGACGCAGATCGAAGCGAAGGTCCCGGTGATCTCCGTCTGCGCCATCCGCACCGGCTGCGGCAAGAGCCAGACCTCGCGCCGTATCGTGAAGATCTTTAAGGAACACGGAAAGAAGGTCGTCGCCATTCGCCACCCGATGCCCTACGGGGATCTCGCCGAGCAGGCGGTTCAACGCTTTGCGAGCTACGAAGACCTCGATCGCCACAACTGCACCATCGAAGAGCGCGAGGAATACGAGCCCTACATCGACAACGGCATGGTCGTCTATGCCGGCGTCGATTACGAAGCGATCGTGCGGCAGGCGGAGAAGGAGGCCGACGTCATCATCTGGGATGGCGGCAACAACGATACGCCGTTTGTGAAACCGAACCTGGCCATCACGGTGCTCGACCCGCTGCGCCCCGGGCATGAGCGCAGCTACTATCCCGGTGAGACAAACTTTCTCATGGCCGATGTCCTCGTCATCAACAAATACAAGCAGGCCTCCGCCGAACAACTCAACACGGTGTTGGCCAACATCAAACAGTTCAACCCGAATGCACAGGTGATCAAGGGTGCCTCGACGATCACCGTCGATGACCCCGCCGCCGTTCGTGGGAAGCGCGTCCTCGTCATCGAAGACGGCCCCACGCTCACCCACGGCGGCATGAGCTACGGCGCCGGCATGGTGGCCGCAGATGAATTCGATGCCCAGGAGATCGTCGATCCGAAACCGTTTGCTGTCGGCTCCATCAAGGATGCCTATACGAAGTATCCGAACCTCGGAAATCTCATTCCCGCGCTGGGCTACTATGATGATCAGCTCGAGGATCTGGAGAAATCCATCGAAGCCACGCCGGCGGATCTGATCCTCATCGGCAGCCCGATCGATATCCGACGCGTCATCGACCTCAAAAAACCCGCCATGCGCGTCTACTATGAACTCGAGGAGATGGGCGAACCCACGCTCAATACGGTGTTAAGCGATTTCCTGAAGTGATGTCGCATCATCAAAATCTTATCGTCAATACAAAGACGGCCGACCATGAGTGGTCGGCCGTCTACATAAGGCAAGCACCCTGTTCATTCTCCGCTTCCGCACCGTGAAAAATACTTGCGGCAATCGATCAAGAAGGCGATGATGTCATTTGACACCTGTTCCACAATCTTCCCGGGGAGAATATGATGCGTCTTATCAGGGCCGTTTTTTTCGTTCTGGCGCTGTTGTTCTCGACCACTGTCCAGGCCGCCATCCACACCGTCACCGTCGCCACCGACGCCGACCCTGCACCGGCGGGCAGCCTGCGCGAGGCAGTGGAAGACGCCGTCGCCGGCGACACGATTGAATTTGCTGCCGCACTCGACGGCGAAACGATCTCGCTCGTCACCGAACTCGAGATCGACAAGAAGCTCATCATCGACGCGACTGACCGCGACATCACGCTTTCCTCCGACAGCTGGTTTCTCTCCGGCCTCCTCAACCTCAACGCGGGCGCATCGGAGACGGAGATTCGGGGACTCAACTTCGATGCCAGCCGAACGATCGTCGCCATCTTCTCCTATGGAGCACACACACAGGGGCAAACCCCCAAGGGCGGATCACGCTGGAGCCCCGATGGCCCCAGCGACCTCATCATCGAAGACAACACCTCGGTCGATGCAGCCGCCTACCACGTCATGCTCTTCGGCGGATCGGGGCATATCATACGCAATAATACGTTCACAGGAAGCGACGACACCCTTCTGTCCTTTCACGCCACCCTCTACCCTCCCAGTTATACCTGCTACACCTACGGGGGAGAGGGCGACTACTGCCCCGATTCCTGGTCACTCGTCGGAATGTACGACGGCAACTATACTGCGCTTCACACCATCATGCCGATGGCAAGCGGTTCATCGTCCCAGGATGTTGCTCAAAGCCTCGTAACCGGCAGTGAATCCTATCACCTCGTTCTCTACAAAGGCACCCGCGACGCCTACACCACCAACATCGCGATGTTTGTGGACAGCGCCCTCATCCCCGGAACGACGCGCGAGGAAATCACCGCGGCCGTCGAGCTGTTCTTCGAGGACAGCTCTGTCCAATACGTCGTCCCCTTCGCCTTCGTGGGACAGGGCAGTGGACGTAACTTCGATGGCTCAAATCTTCTGGCCGAAATCGCTGCAGGAACCCTCGGCTACGACACCGGCACCCAGTATCCCAGCATCATGTACGCCCAGCTCGCAGGAAGCGGGCTCTGCCTCACGGGCTCCACCGACGCCGTCATCACCGGAAACACCCTTTCAGAGATGGCCTTCTCGGGGCTGGGGCTCTTCAACGCAGTGGATTCGCTCGTGGGCATGGACAACGACGGAAATTTTTCCGCCAACGCGATAACGAACAACGACACCTACGGTGTCTTCATCGACGGTGCTGCCGCCTTGCGTAACCAACTGCGTCGCAACGCCATCACGGGCAGCCTCGTCTCCGGCATCTATCTTCTGCACGACGCCAACGGCGGCATCCTTTCACCGGTTTTAAGCGCCACCGCCCCTATCGCCATCTCCTCAACACAGGTTGGCGGCTCTGTGGAGACCGCCGACGGATCCACCGTCGAGATTTTCGACGATATCTCCGCAGACGGCGCAACATTCCTTGCCGAAGCAATCTCCTCCGACGGGCTCTTTTCGGGAAGCGGCTGGACGGCGATCGACTCGACACATTATTACACGGCGACGGTGACCGACGCGGATGGAAACACCTCCGCCTTCTCCGACCCGATGAACAGCGTGGGAACAACGCCTTCCGGAGTGGGGGCCTGCGCGGGGGATAACGTCTATGTTACCAACATCGGTGAGACCTCCTATGTGGACAGTGCTTCATTTCTGTTGCAGGGCTACTGCCAGTGTCCCAACGTCACCGGTGTGACGGTCGGCGACACGACGGCGGAGCTGCTCGCGACGAGCGACCAGACGATCGCCTATTTCGAGACATCGCTCGGGGTGAACGCCTCCCCGTTCATCATCCAGTGCACGCGCGAGGGAGGAAAGCTCACCAAGGCGCTCTTCAGTCCGACGATCACACAACTCGAAGCCCTGGGCGGAAGCGGCTGCTCGCTCACAGGCCATGCTGAAAAGACCTCGGCCCTTTGGTTGAGTCCCTTTGCAATTCTGATCCTCATCGTCATGCGCCGCCTCCTCCCCCGGAGGGCCAAAAACTGACTGTAATCGATCCAATAGCCGTGCAGCCTCCACACGAAACCCCTATTGAAATCCAGTATTTATAGTATTTTTTGACCACCACAATCCAATCGTCAATGCATTGACGATTGTGACGAAAACCCGGCAAACTTTTACCCACCATCTTCATGATGACACACCTAACTCTTTGAAATTATAAATATCATTCCTCTCATTCCCCTCGGCACGCCTATTGCTATTCTTAAATGATGCGTTCGATGGGTCAGTGTACAAATGAGGGGGAGGGTAATATGAAACGCACACGGCTCGTTATGCTGTGGATGATCGTCATAGCACTGGCGGGATGTTCCAGTTCCAGCGTCACCCCCTGGAACGGTGACTCGCTCACCGAGGGACAGATCGAAGCGGCCAGCGGCAGCAGCGAGGTGGCAGCGCAGATGTCGGTCCTCTCGAGCATCGGGACTATGTCGACCGCCGAACTCTCGGCGTTGCTCGATCTCGCTTCGAGCGATCCATCCTTCTCCGCCAGCGCATCTCCGAGCCTGGCGACACTGGGCACCAAGGACTCGAGCGCCGTCGCCGGCGTCCTTCTCCTCGACGATCCGGAGCGCCGCGCCAGCACAGGCGATAAGCAGACTGCTATCGCTGTTGCGGACACGGGCGTCTCCATCCGCTACGAGACGTACCGCAAGATGATGGGCGCCCTTCCCTATCTCACACACATCCAGGCCATGATCGAAAATGAGGCCTTCACGATCGATGAAAACGGAATTTCTGGCGCAGTCGTCGGATCGGTCGAGATCGGTGGAACATCGTTCGTCTTTACCGCTGAGGCGGCCGAATACCAGACCGGAGCCTTCGAAATCGAATACCAGGCTTGGGACCAGGCCGGCGACCCCATCGCCTGGCTCCTGCTGCGCCCCGGCAACGGCATCATCGAAACGAAGCTCTTCTACGTGGGCGGTACGTCACCCGACATCATCCGTGCCGTCCTGCTCGTCGATTCGAAGGAGATCTATGCGCTCGACACGAACGGATCCGACTTCCTCCATATGATCCACACGGCCTCCGGCAACTCGCGGGGATACGGCCTGCTCAACGCCACGATCGAAGTGGACCTCAGCGGTTACTGGATCATGTCCGCCATCGAAGAATCCGATGGGAGCGAGCAGCTCGTCACCTACTTCAACCAGGATGCCGAACGTCTCTATTTCCTCGGCGGCGTCGAGGACATGATGGGCGTGGAGATGGTCGCCAACCTCGACCTCAATCCCGACTCCGTCTCCTATCGGGATATCCAAGAGCCAACCTTCGATAACCTCGAGGGGACATTTTCGGTCCATAACTATCGCACCCTCATCCGCATGGGAAACGCGGCGGCAGGCACAGACCCCAAGGTCTCGCGTTTCTTTTCCGGCTTCCGCCCTCTCACGCTCGCACTGGTCGTCGCAGATGAGGGAGGCACCCTCCTGCAGGAGGCCCTCTACAACGCGGGAGACCTGCTCAACTTCACCTCGATCGATTTCACCCCGACGGTCGGCGAGGCCATGGCACAGGCACAGGCCGCCTTCGGGTCTGCGGCGGCTGGAGCACAAGCAATCGCGAATGCCATGGTGAAACGCACCACATCCAACTCTATGCTCGCCGCGTTCGAGCCGATCCCGGAGAACGACGGACCGCCGGATTTGAGTGGAACGACCTGCGCAATCAACTGGAACTTCACTGGCTTGGATGGAAATTTGACCGCACTTCTCATGTTTATGAGTGGGAGTGCAAGCATGGAATACATATCGAAATGGGAAGCAGATCAGGACGGAACTGCGCTGACTATCTCCAGTACAGTCGACGAAGAGGACGATATCGACGAGATCACTGGAACATTTTCAGACGACTACTCGACGTTGAGCCTCACCATGCCCGTTTCAACAAATCAATTGGCCCCAGGATTGACAATGCAGGACCTCTTCGATGCCTCTTCAATTGTCTCTGACAATATCGTAGCGACAGACGTCGGAGGAACTTTCTCAACCTTCGAGGGAAGCGCGACGATCAGCGCGAAATTATCTTTGCTTAACGGGATGGGCATGGGTGAGTTTGAGGATATCGATGGACTCGTTACTCCCATCCAGGGAACCTGCAACATGGAAGTTCCCAATCAGATTGAAGGAAAATATTGCAGTATAACGATGTACGCTAGCCAGTTGACATCCGACCTGGATCTGCCCGATCTCGAGATCGCCAATGATATCATCGCCTCTGATGGTCGTCTCGACATCACGTGGCCAGGATTGGAGCTAGATGGAGCATCATTAAGAAGTAATCACGCCTTTATCGGTTACGACTGGGAGGACTCCACGATGAATCACTTCTCCATCCGGTTCAATTGCCATGATGGGGTGGACGGATGTGGTGCGGGAACGTGGTTTGAACTCTTCGATCCGTACGATGAGGAGCGCGGGAACGGCGATGAACTCACGTGCCTGAACGATCCGGAAGACACATCCGCTGACTACGGCCAGGATCCCTACACCACATGGGAGTGTACGGTCGGCGTTAGCGTCGACGAGGAAACATTTGGTGCTCACAACACCTCCGGCGAGATGCTTATGAGGATGGTCTGTATCGACGAAGAGCCCGAGTAAGAAGGGAGAAAGGATACGACACGCTAAAACGGCGGACCCCCCGCGGGCCCGCCGTTTTTTCTCCCCAAAATCGGTTTGACGCCTTTCCGCAAAAAGAGTACATCCCATCGAAATAATTAGTATTTTCTGTTATCCCTTGTCCCTCATTCGTTGGAGATGCCATGAAGAAGCGACTCGTTTCGACCCTCTTCGTCGCCGCCCTGCTCATCGCCAGCACAGCACATGCCGCCGATACCGGTATTGTCGGCTTCGACATCCAGCGCTTCCGCCCGACGTTCGATCGGAGCGGCATCCTCACGGTCTATGGTTCGCGAACCCTCACGCACCTGCGGCCCACCTTCGCCATCGATGCCGACTATGCCCAGTCGCTCTTTGCAATTCGGGCTGCCGGTGGTGGCAGCACCCAGCTCATCAAAAAGATGCTGACCGCCGATGTCACCGCTGGAATCGGATTCTTTGACCGGATCGATATCGGCTTCGACGTCCCCGTACACGCCTACGTCTCGGAGATGTATACCGTCAATGCGAGCACCATCACCACGGTTGGGCTCGGTGATATCCGCTTTGCTCTCAAGGGACGCGCGCTCGCCGACAAGGGCAACCTCCCGGGCATTGCGATCCTGGGGTTCGTCGATGCCCCGACGGGGAACGATAAAAAGTTCATGGGAAATAAGGGGATATCCGGCGGCGCAAAGATCATCGTCGACAAGGCTTTCCTCGGCCTGCGCGATACCTACATTACCGCAAATGTCGGCTACAGTCTTCTTCCCGATCAGACGATCGGCGGAAGAAAGTTCGGGGACGAACTCACCTTTGGACTCGGCGCCATGGTTCCGGTCTACAAGGGTTTGGAGGTCATGGCGGAAGCGAACGGATCGATCGTCATGCGCGACATCGACCGGCGCACCTCGCCGCTCATCGTCATGGGTGGACTCAGCTACCGCCTGCCGATGGGACTTTCCTTCCGCGCAGCCGGTGGTGCCTCTGTCCTGAACGCCGCAGGCGGCCCGAAATTCACGGTCACGGCCGGCATCGCCTTCGATTTGGGAAAAAGCTTCGATGCCGATCGAACACGCCGCGAAGCGGATGAGGGCTAGCACCCCCTGAACAATTCTTTAAAGCCGTGAAAATATTTCATCGCACAAAAAACGGCCGACTCGAAGAGAGTCGGCCGTTTGTGTTTGAAACAGGTCGTTCACTTTTTCGGCGACGCATCCTCGGCCTGCGCATTCGCCTTCATCTCCTGTTTGAGCCGTTCCATCTCCGCGGCGTTTTCCTCCATCTGGCGCTGAAGCGCTTCGATCTTTTCATCGAGTTTTTTGACCTGCTTGCGCTGTCCCTCCTGCTCGACATGCTCCGCTGCGGCGGCATCTGCCGGCGATTCATCGCCGACGGCAGTCGAAGCCTTGCGCTTGCGCCTGGCCTCCCGCGCCGCGCGCTCCTCGGCCTTCAGCTGCTCCCACTCCTGGCCCGCTATCTCTGCGGTATTGCCGCCGATGGTTTCCGCATAAGCAAAGGCCTCATCGCGAGAGGAGAAAGGCGTGAACCATTCGAGCATCGTCTTGATCACCGTATCGGCATCATCCGTTTTAAACACTTCTTTGGGAAATTTGAACCCGACCTCCACCGACACCCGAGCAAAGCGTTTATCCTTCTCCCGCGCTTCGGGGCGATAAACGTCTGCGGAAAGGAGTTTCACGTAGACCGTCGACCCAAAGACGCGCACGCCGGTCACGGCCATGACATCCCCCTTCTGGAGATAGGTGTAGACCCCACCGCGACGCGTCGTGATCCGATCGTTCTTCGCAAGATTGATGACCGCACCGCGATAGTCGTAGTCACTCCAGGAGATAAAGAACGTCGCGCGCTCGGCCGGAATGCCGCCACGCTCGATCACGACATAGGTCCGCATCTTCGCCGGATCCGGATCGGTATAGGCGGAGATGATCCCCGGATTCGACAGCGCCGGCACGAACTGCGAGAAGACGACCTTCTCGATCTTCGGCGGAATTTTGGCGAAGACCATCGATGGAATGACGAGCAGAATTAGGACGAGCATCGCTCGCACAGGCGCCGCGTTCATAAAAACTCCTCAAATATGAGGTTGATGACAAACCCCAATGACGAATAGTATTGTCATTCTGAGCGAAGCGAAGAATCCCCTACAAACATCGTCAACAAGGGATTCTTCGGCTGACGCCTCAGAATGACAATCATGAGATAATCATCTCTTCTGGACTTTGTCAGCAGCCTGGAGCATCGCTCGCACAGGCAACGCGTTCATGAAAACTCCCTTCGAGAACAACGGCACGCGGGATGCATCAATGGCGCATCACCGACGAGAGTACCGCCCCCGTATACCCATGTATGAGCGCCTCTCCATCGGTCGTATCGTCCTGTCCGCCTGCTGCGCTAAAGGCCTCGATCGCGGCACGCAGCTGCGGCGCCTGCTCGGCATACTCGGCCAGATCGATGCGCGCGACGGTGGCCTCCCACGACTGGACAAGGCTCTCCGCCCCGGCGCGCGGGCCCTGCGGATGGCCGAAGACGCCTCGCCCCGGAACGAGCGCAAAGTCGATCGTGCGCAAGCGTTCATAGACCTGCGGCAACGTCCCCGCCCAATCGCTTCCGCCCGGAACCGGCAGGACGGATGCGATCGACCCCATGGGCGCAACGCATTCCTGCACGTTGGCCAACACCTCCTCCTCGGAGGTCATCATTCGCTCGCCAAACCCCGGCATGATGATCGCATCGCAACCGGCCAGGCGCTGAAGTTTCGTCAGCACCGTCGTGGAGACGCCGAAATAGGGATGCCGCGACATGGGCGCAATGCAATCGAAGTGAGCGATGATCGGCACCTGCGACCGTTTGCGCAGCATACGCACTGCGGAGAGCCCCACGGCCATGACGTTGAGCATGACCGCATTGACTCCATTTTCGACCGCGATGTCATGCAGCTCGATGATGCGATCGACTTCATCGGTGATATTGGCGATAAAAATCTTCGGCCGTCCGGTGATTTGCTCAGCTTCCTGCCGCGCTTGCCCCACGAGCTGCATGCGCTGGGCAAAGGGAGAATACGCCGTATCGGCGAGCATCTCATCATCCTTGGCGACGTCGAGCCCGCCGACCCACGCCTCGCGTGCAAGCTCCGCAAAGCCTGCGGGATCGAGCCCAACGTTGGGTTTGACCACGCCGAAGAAGAGCGGGCGATCGAAGACATCGATGATCCGGCGCAGGCCTGCGGTCCCGAACTGCGGTCCCTGGAAGGCTGCCAAGAAGCTATCCGGAAACTCGATGTCGATGAGTTTGATCGACGTGATGCCGTGGCTGAAGAAGGCGCCTTCGCCCATGGCGACGGTGAGCAGGTTGGGCAGGCGTGCGCCGAAGTTTTCGATCGGGTGTGCGATGCGCACGCGCGCGCGCGAAAACCGCGAGCCAAAAACCGCGGTGCTCGAAAAGACCGACGCGGCTCCCTCGTCGATCGGCTCGAGCGAGATCACCTTGGCCGCATGACGCGGGCGAAAATCCTCGTCGACGTTCGGGCGCTTCCACTGCGCCGTGGAGGTCTCCTGGCAGAGGGAGGCCGCCGCCTCCTTCACGGATGTAAGCGTCTCGATGAAATAGGTGAAGATGACGGAGACGTCGCGATCGATCGTCTCTTCATCGGCAAAGAACGACTGCATATCCTGTGTGTTCATACCACCTCCACTACTCGTGAACCGTTCACCGTTCACCAATCACCTGCACAAACAAACGGCGCTCGGGGCGCGGACCGTCCACCTCGACGAAGAAGATCGACTGCCACTGCCCCAGTTTGAGCTTGCCGTCGACGATCGGAATCGTCTCGGCGTGCGGCATGAGCATGGCCATGAGGTGGCCACGCGCATTGGGACGATCGTCGACGGTCTGTTCATCGTGCCGATAGGGTGCCGCCGGGATCGTCTCGTTAAGCCACGTGCGCATATCCTGTTGCAACCGCTCGCACCGTTCAGTGATGCGCACCGCGGCCGTGGTGTGCTGCGTGGCGACCGTGGCCAATCCGTTGCGAATACCGCTTTTGGCCACCACCTCGCAGACGCGTTCCGTGCAGTCGAGAAACTCGACGGGATCCTTGGTAGCGACGTCTATTTCAGCGCAGTGATGTCTCATGATGTTCGCTCGATGATGTAGCGGGCGATCTGGCCGAGCGGTTCACCCTTCTCGCCGAAGGGAGCGATCGTCTCGACCGCCTCGTCGATGAGGGCGGCTGCACGCCGTTTGGACGCATCCAGCCCGATGATCGACGGATAGGTGGATTTGTCCTGTCCCTCATCGCTTCCGATGTCCTTGCCCATGAGCGATTGATCGCCCTCGATGTCGAGCACATCGTCGGCGATCTGAAAGGCGAGCCCGATCGCTTCGCCAAAATGCGCAAGACGCTCCACCTGCTCTGCATCGGCGCCAGCCAATTTCGCGCCGGAGGTGAGGGCAACCCGAATGAGCGCCCCGGTCTTGTACCGGTGCAGACCCTCGAGCGCTTCGAGCGAGATGGTCTCTCCCGTCGCATCGATGTCGATCTGCTGGCCACCGGTCATGCCGCGACAGCCGGTGGCATCGGCGATATCGGCGATGACCTCGATGAGCTGCACAGGGGAAACATCGACCGCCGCGTGCGCCAGGGCCGAGAAGGCCTCGGCCAGGAGCGCATCGCCGGCGAGAATCGCTGTGGCTTCACCGAAGACCTTGTGGTTGGTGGGTTTTCCCCGGCGCAGCGAGTCGTCGTCCATGGCCGGGAGATCATCGTGGATGAGCGAGAAGGTGTGGATCATCTCGAGGGCGACGGCCGCGGGCATGGCCCGACGCGCATCGCTCCCCACCGCCTCGGCCGCGGCAAACGCCAGCACCGGGCGCAAGCGCTTGCCGCCCGCCTCCAGACTGTAGCGCATCGCTTTCGCCAGCTGCTGCGGAATGGACGGATCATCGATCGAGCGCTTGAGCTCCGCCTCGACCCACCCCTTGCGTTCTGCCAGATATGTTTTGAGATTCATGATTTTTCCGTGACTTGTGAACCGTAAACCGTAAACGGTGAACCGTAAACCGTAAGCAAAATCGTGTTACACTGCAGTGTTCACCGTTCACCGTTCACCGTTCACCGTTCACCGTTCACCGTTCACGCTTCGCGCGGTTCGAACGCCTCGGTCTTTTCCACGCCATCCGCGTCGCGCACGAGTTTTTCGACCTTGCCCTTCGCCTCGGTGAGATACGTTTCACACTCGCGCGTGAGCGTCACTCCCTTTTCGAAGGCCTTGAGGGAATCGTCGAGCGTCAGGTCGTTCGATTCGAGCTGCCGCACGATCCCCTCGAGTTCGGTCATCGCCTTTTCAAAGCTGCGTTTTTCCGTCATCGCCCCCTCCGTTATCATTATACGACCCTTACTGCACCACCCCCTCATCCGTCAACGATTTTACGGACGCGGGCACGCACAGCCCCCTTATGCAGGCGTATGGCCAGCTCCTGATCCACCTTGAGCCCGCGCGCCGCCCGGACGGTGTGCCCGCGCTCATCCTCCACAACGGCATATCCCTTCGCCAAAATCCCGAGTGGCGAGAGGTGCCCTAGGTTGGCCACCAACGCCTGAAACCGCTGCGCGCGCTTCTCAACACCCACCTCCATGCCGAACCGAAGGCTGCGGGAGAGGGCATCGATGCGCTGCATCAGATCGGGAAGGCGCCGACTCGGGTCACCGAGGCGATGGAAGAGACGCGCGACGGCATCGACCCGACGCTCCAGGCCCCCGCGCAGGGCCAAGCCCAACTGCCGTCGGCGATCCGCGAGCATCTGCATCAACTCGCTGCGCACCGGCACCGCGATCTCGGCCGCAGCCGAGGGCGTGGCCGCCCGCACATCCGCCACAAAATCCGCGATGGTGAAATCGATCTCATGCCCAACCGCCGAGATCACCGGCACGTTTGATGCCACGATGGCGCGCGCCACAATCTCTTCATTGAAGGCCCAGAGGTCCTCGATGGATCCGCCGCCGCGCCCGACGATGAGGCAATCGAGATCGGTGCGTGCGCCCATGCGATCGATGGCCGCGGCGATCTCGGGTGCGGATCCCTCTCCCTGCACGCGCACCGGATCGATGAGCACCTCGATGCCGGGGAAGCGGCGCGTGAGAACCTGAATGATGTCGCGCACAGCCGCACCGGTCGGCGAGGTGATCACGCCGATGCGTCGCGGCAGAAACGGCAACGGGCGTTTGCGCTCACGCGCGAAGAGGCCTTCGGCCTCGAGTTTCTTTTTGAGCTGTTCGAACGCGAGCTGCAGCGCGCCGATCCCCTTGGGCTCGCAGTGATCGATCACCAGCGAATAGCTGCCGCCGAGCGGATAGACGTTGAGGCGCCCATGACAGATGAGTTCCAGACCATCGGTCAACTCGAAGGGCAATCGCCGCTGCCCCGCGCCGAAGATGATGGCGCGAATCTTAGCCTTGTCGTCCTTGAGCGCGAAGTAAAAGTGCCGGCCGGTCCGGTTGCGAAAGTCGGTCACTTCACCACAGGCCCAGACATCGGTGTAGTTCCGCTCGATGAGCCCCTTGATCGAATCGGTGATCTCGGCGATCGAATAGATACGAGGCCCCTTCTCCGCCTCCGCACTCGCCTGACTGGCCTGACTGGCCTGACTGGCCTGACTGGCCTGACTGGCCTGGCTGGCCTGACTGGCTGCATTATACGCATCCACGATCATCGGCGCGGTCTTGGCCGTACGCGAGCGCGACGAGGCCCGGCGTTTCTTCGGCTCTGCTTTTGTCTTGGCCTTGGACTTTGGCTTCGGCTTGGACGCGGAATCCTTCTGTACAGGAGGCGCTCCAAAGATGTCGAGTTGCCGAGATTTCATCGCGTGCTCTTCTTCCTCGTTGTCTTTGTCTTCTTCTTCGTCTTCGAACGACCCCGTCTCGTCCGTTTGGCCGCCTTCTTCGCCGGAAGACGGCTGCGCCCTTCCAGAAGGAACTGCACATCCTGCTCGGTCGCATCCGGTTCCGCGATACACTGATATTCAGCATCCACTCCCGAGCGACTCATGGTGATACCATAGGCGGCGAGGATTTCGGCCATCTCGTCGAAGCGTTCCTCGATGGAGTTGCGCACGGAGACGAACCCCAGGCGCGCCGCTTCAACGCGGTTGGCCAGCGCCAATGGGTTGAGGGCAAAGAAGTCGAGATCGTCCGCGCGCGGCTCGATGAGGATGATGTCGCCGTGGAAACGATCGCTCTCTCGAAAATGATCCAAGGCGACGGTCAGTCGCGAGTGAAAGAAGGCGCGGAAGATCTGATTGAGCACCGCCAGCACGCCGCTCGAAGCGAGCCGGCGATTGCTGCGCTGCATCCCCCTGACGAACTCCTGGGAATCGTAGGGACGAAAGGGATTGTAGCAGACGATGAGCTCGGCCCCCTTGTCGATGGCGACATCGATGTTCGCCGTCTCGCGCACGCCGCCATCGACGTAATCGACGCCGCGAATGGTCGCCGGGCGATAAAAACCCGGCATCGCGGTGGAGGCCTGAATGGCCTCCGAGATCGAGAGATCGGTCTCCTCGTCCGGGCCGAAGACGACGCGGCTGGCGCCATCGAGGCGCATCGCCGAAATGTAGAGGCGTTTTCCCGTGAGGCGTTCGGTCTCGACAAAATCGTTGGTCAACCCGTTGCGCTCGATGTTGGTGCGAATATAGCGCTCGATGGGACGGTTATCGAAGAGGCCCGAAGGCAGAAGCCCCATCAGCGACGGGAAATCACCGCCTCGAATGAGCGTCGTCAGCGGCGCCATCAGCTCTTCATAGGAGGCATCCGTCGGATGACGCACAAAATCGAGGATGGCACCGATGAATCCCCCCGGCCAGCGCGCCGATTGACCGACGATCGCGGCCACCCTTCCGGGCAACCAGGTGGCCGCCTGCATCATGAAGGAGATCGGCCGCGAGATGAGTTCCGAGACGTTCGGACGATAGTAGTGCCACGCGCTCAGCGGTGAAAAATGCCGGCTCGTTCCATCGAGACTCTTGAGGACCGATTCGGGCGAGATGCCGCCCACCAGGGGCGTCACGAGCAGGCTACCGGAACTGATGCCGACGAAACAATCGAAGTCGTTCACCGTAAATCCGGAGAGATAGTCGTTGAACGCCTTGATGCCACCGGCCTTGAACGAACCGCCGGTCACCGCCCCGCCGGAGAGAATGAGCGCCTTGACCGCATGCGGCCGCTTCTTCGTGAGATCACTCTTTTGGACGATCGTAATACCCATAATTCGTGACTCGTGACTCGTGACTCGTGACTCGTTCACTGAGGCACAAAAATGACAATACGTGACGCAACCCGTTTGGGAAAAAACCGTCGCGCGGTGATGTGAATCACGCCCCCCTCAAAAAAGCAACCGCGGATGGCCGAGAATGGCATCCGCGGTCTCAACGCCTTTTGCAATAGATCTTTACGGCTCTGTAACGGTCATATTGTCGAATTCGACCAAGCTATTGTGCCAAGATCGAACACCGACAGAACCGGAGTCATAGGTGTCATCCGTTCCGGTCAAGACCAGTTCGCCATCGACATAGGCGGAAAATGTATCCCCTTGGACCTCAACGCGAACATTTCGCTCCACTCCATACCAGTCGAAATCGGGATCGGCCGGCTCTGCCCGTGCAAACGGAGATCGCTCATGCCCAGCATCCCATCGCCGAAAAAGGAAAGTCCCGCTCCCATAGCCGGGGTCGTACTGAAAGATATATCCTTCTGGGCTGTCGGGATTTTGGGCGCGAAAAAAGATTCCGTATCCAGACCCCTGCTGCAGCAGAACATCGGTCTCAACGGTATAGTCGGTCCAGTTTTCATCACCGACAAAAGCCCGATTTTCAGGACGCCACTCCCCATCCCCAAGGACCAACTGCCCGTCCGTAATGGCAACCGTCGTCCCCCGAACGACCCAATCGCCCTCCCCCTCATCAAAGGAGTAGGAGGCAAGGACGGGATCGGTCGCAGCAAACGTCCCATTTGCCTGGTCGTAGATATACTGCACCCCGGTTGGCCCCTCATACCGATTCGTATCGATCTTATTCCAATCGCTGTTGATCGAAGGCGCAACGATCGTTGAAAAAAAGAGGTTATCTGGAGCCGCAGCACCGCTCTCGGCATCATCGAGCATTTCCGGATATCGTGGCTGCCGATTGAGCATCTGTGATTCAACCGCATAGGTCGCCAAACCGGAACGCACCGCTCCGACAACCCCCTGTTCACCCCCCTGCACAGCTTCTCCGTGGATATTGTAAAAAAAGGCAACCGCCGTCAGCGCCAAAACGGCGATGATCAAGATAACGATGATGATTTCAAAAATGGTATACCCTGCGCGGAATTCTTCCGAAAGATGCTTATAACGATTTGTAGACATAGAGGAATTATACTTCAGATCCCATCGACATACCAGGCCGATCACGCCCCCCCCAACCACAAACCCTTCCCTCGATCCATTCGATGATAATACCTTATTGGCGCAACATGATCTCGAACTTGGGGCCACCGGCGGATTTGAGTTGGATGATGAGTTCCTGGAGGCGATCGAGGTCGACCGTATCGGGAACGAAGAGGTCGATCACCTGCCGCGCCCCGATCGGAATGACGAGCGGATAGCTCAGGAGCCCGCGGGCGCGTTCGGGGATGTGCGACCAGGACTTCGAATCGGCTCGGCGCAGATCGTGAATCGCCTTGATCGGACGCTTGTTCTCCGCGAGTTTGACCCACCACTTGTCCTTTTCGGGATTGAGATAGACCACCTGCAGCGAGTCGTTGATGATCACCACATCGACCACCTTGTACCCCGGGACGAGATTGTCGAGGCGCCGATCATAGCTGGCATCCACCGCGATGCCGTAGGGATTGATGACCATCCCCCCATAGACGCGAACGTCCTTCTTCTTCTTGGCCTGTGCGGGAAACGCGAAGACCACCATCAGTACCACGAGCATGACAAGCATTCCCCATCGACGCATACAACCTCCAGAACAGCTTTTGTTCCTCTTACGGATAGGAACGGGTCAACGTCTTCTCTCCTCCGGGTGTGAGCATCCCCACACACCGATCCTGCATGCGATCGATGAGGTGACAGGAGGCCGAAAAACCGGGTTGATACTCCGCAACCGGCGGCTCTTCCCACCGGCAGATCTCCTCGGCATAGGGACAACGCGTGTGGAACGGACACCCGGCCGGGGGGAAGAGCGGCGACGGCGTATCCCCGATGAGCACCATCCGCTTCTTGCGCACGCTTGGATCCGGAATCGGAATGGCCGAGATAAGCGCCTGCGTGTACGGATGACGCGCCTGCGCCAGCTCATCGGCCGGAAAGAGCTCCATGAGTTTTCCGAGGTACATCACCGCAACGCGATGACTGATATGCTCGACCACCTTGAGATCGTGCGCGATGAAGAGATAGGTCAACTCGAACTGCTCGCGCAGATCGCTCAAGAGGTTGAGGATCTCACCACGAATCGAAACGTCCAGCGCGGAGACCGGCTCGTCGGCGATGATGAGCTTCGGGTTGAGCGCGATGGCGCGCGCAATGCCCACGCGCTGACGCTGTCCGCCGGAGAACTCATGCGGATACTTCCCCGCGGCATCGGGTTTCAGCCCCACCAACCGCAGCAATTCCATCGCGCGTTCACGCCGCTCATACGCATTGCCCACATGGTGCACCAGGAGCGGCTCGGCGACGATCTCGCCGACGGTCATGCGCGGGTTGAGCGAGGCATACGGATCCTGAAAGATGATCTGCATCTGACGGCGCAGCGGTCGCAGCTGCCGCTGAGACAGATGTGTGATCTCACGCCCTTCGAAAAAAATATGTCCCGCATCCGGATCGATCAGGCGCAGGATGAGCTGTCCGAGCGTCGACTTGCCACAGCCGCTCTCGCCGACGAGCCCCAACGTCTCGCCGCGGTGGATGGAAAGCGTCATGCCGCGCACCGCATGCACGCGCGCCACCTCACGACCGAGGATGCCGCCGGTCACGGGAAACCCCTTTACGAGATTCTGAATGTCGAGCAAAATATCGGTCATCGGTTCCCGCCTGACTGGCCTTTCTCGCCTGCACCCGCATAAAAACACCGCACCAGCCGACCCACGTTACAGGGGTCGGCCGGGACCTCCTCTTGGCGACAGCGCGCCTGCACCTTTGGACAGCGATCGGCAAAGGCGCATCCCTTGGGGAGATGAGCCAGGTCCGGCACCATCCCCGGGATCGTCGGCAGACGCGTCCCGCGCGGGAGCCGTTCGAGCGGCGGAATGGAACGAAGCAGGCCCTGCGTATACGGATGCATCGGCTCGCGAAAGATCTCATCGGTCGTGCCCATCTCCACGAAACGACCCGCATACATGACGATCACGCGCGAGGCCATCTCGGCCACGACGCCCAGATCGTGCGTCACGAGCACCAGCGCCATGCCCAACTCCGACTGCAGCCGCCGAATGAGATCCAGGATCTGCGCCTGAATTGTCACATCGAGCGCGGTGGTCGGTTCATCGGCGAGCAGCAGATCCGGCCGACAGGCCAGCGCCATAGCGATCATGGCGCGCTGACGCATCCCGCCGGAGAGCTGATGCGGGTAATCCTTGAGACGACGCTCCGGCGCCGGAATCCCCACGAGCCCCAGCATCTCGATGATGCGCGCGCGAACCTGCGCGGAGCTGCCGCCCTCGTGCAAGTGCAGGGCCTCGCCGATCTGATTGCCGATCGTGTAGACGGGATTCAAGGAGGTCATCGGCTCCTGAAAGACCATCGCCATGCGCTTGCCCCGCACCATGCGCATCTGTTTTTCGCTGAGCTTAAGGAGATCGACCGGACCGCCATTCTCGGTCAGCTGAAAATCAACCTCGCCGGCGACGATCCGCCCGGGCGGATTGGAGATAAGGCGCATGAGCGAGAGCGAGAGCACGCTCTTGCCGCATCCGCTCTCGCCGACGAGCCCCAGAGTCTCGCCGCGGTCGATCGAGAAGGAGACGCCGTCGACGGCGCGCACCACTCCATCGTCGGTGAAGAAGTGGGTCTGCAAATTGTCGACCTGGAGTAATGTCACAACACCTCAAGATCTGCCAGTCAGGCCAGTCAAGCCAGTCAAGCCAGTCAGGCTAAAAACGACTTTGATTCAAGCTGTAAACCTTTCTCGCCTGACTTGCCTGACTCGCGCTCTTAGGTTTTCAGGTTCGGATCGATCGCATCGCGCAGCGTCTCTCCGATGAGGTTATACGCCATGATCGTCGCGAAAATCGCAAAGCCCGGGGCCAAAGTCAACCACCACGCGATATCCATAAATCGCTGGGCCTGCGCCAGCATGCTTCCCCAGCTCGGCTCCGTCGGTGGTACGCCGAAGCCCAGAAAGGAGAGCGACGCCTCGACGAGGATCGCACCGGCGACACCGAAGGGAGCCGCCACCAGGATCGGCGCAATGGCGTTGGGCAGCAGATGCCGGCGCATGATGCGCAGGTGCCGCGCGCCGGAGACAGTCGCTGCCAAAACGAACTCGCGCGAGCGTAGGCGTAGAAACTCCGCTCGTATCAGGCGCGCCGTCCCGGTCCAACTGGTGATGCCGATGACGATCATGATGTTATAGATCGACGGGCCGACAAAAGCGAGCACCACCAGGATGAGAAAGAAGGTCGGGAAACAGAGCATCACCTCCACAAAACGGGAGATGACGATATCGATCCATCCCCCGTAGAACCCAGCCAGCGCTCCCAGGATCAGACCGATGAAGACGGCCAACCCTACGGCGATAAGTCCAACCGAGAGCGAGATGCGCGTTCCCCAAACGATCTGCGAAGCCACATCGCGACCATCGCCGTCGGTCCCCAAAAGGTGTGCGCGCGACGGGGAGACGAGCACCGCGCCCAGATCATACGATCCGGGCCGATACGGAATGGGCGGCATGATGAGCCACACCCCCGGCGGCGGATTTTGGGTAAAGAGCTGCATATCCACACCGCGCAATCGCGCCGGAAGATGGAGCGCCGGAGCAGCGAACCCTTGTGCATCGCGCATGATGAGCGGGCGATCGTTGGCGATCAGCGGTGCCATGATCGCCACGCACGCGAGCACGACGACGAAGAGGAGGCTCACCGTTGCCAGCCGACTCTTTCGAAACTGTCGCCACACGATGGCGCTGTAGGTCTGCGAAGGCATCATCGTTTTCCAAACGTCACACGCGGGTCGACGACCGCGTAGAGGATATCGGTAATGAGGATACTCAGGAGCGTGAGCACCGCTGAAATTGTAGCGATCGCCATGATCACGGGATAGTCACGCGCGAGCACCGATTCAAACCCGAGCCGCCCCATGCCCGGAATGGCGAAGATCTGCTCGACGATCACGCTCCCGCCGAGCAATGCGGGAAGGAGCGTGCCCATGAGCGTGAGCATCGGGATGAGCGCGTTGCGCAGGGCGTGTTTGGTCACCACGCACCACTCGGAGAGCCCTTTTGCGCGCGCGGTTCGCACATAGTCCTGGCGAATCACCTCGAGCATCGCCGTGCGCGCAAAGCGCGAGAGGAAGGCGAACCCGCCGTAGGTGAGACAGGCCACCGGCAGCACGAGGTGCCAGGCGACGTTTGCCACCCACCCGTACCAGGGGAGGAGATCGGCATGATCGGAGACAAAACCGGTGATCGGAAACCAGTTGAACCAGTCGCCGCCGCCACCGAAGGCGACGATGAGCATCATGGCCACCCAGAAGCTCGGCAGCGAATAGAGGACGAGCAGCCCCACCGTCGCCGCGCGATCGGCAACCCCCCGAGGCTTGAGCGCCGTATAGACACCCAGCGGGATGGAGACCAGATAGACGATGAGGATGGTCAATACGTTGAGCGTGAGCGTGATGGGGAGCGCATCGCCGATCTTGTCGATCACCGGGCGATGGTCGCGAAAGGAGGTCCCGAAATCGAGGGTCACCACGCGTTTCATCCACAACCCGAACTGGACGACGAGCGGTTTGTCCAAGCCATAGAGCGCGCGCGTCTCCGCGACGATCTGCTGTGTGGCCTGGTCGGAGGCGATCGCTTCACGCGCCGACTGGGCCTTGAGCTCGGCCGGATCACCGGGGGCCAAGTGCACCACCGCAAAGGTCACCACCACGATTCCGAAAAAAGTCGGAATCATGAGGAGCAATCGTTTGATAACGTAAGAAAACATATTGCTATCTCGCTATTGTGCTATCTCGCCATCTCACGAGGCTACCATTCATACAACACCGCCGACGGGCCGATGCCCCACTTCATGAGGTCGAGGCCCATCGGATAATCGACGACATCGGTGAAGCGTCGATCGACCACCTCGAGGGTGGCACTGGTAAAGAGAAACGTCACGGGCTGCGCGGCATGAACGATGCGCTGAAATTCGCGATAGAGTTCGATGCGTCGGTCGCGGTCAAAGGTGCGACGCGCCTCCTCGATGAGGGCATCAGCGCGCGCATCGGCAAACCCCGAGAGGTTGGAACCGGCCTCGGCCTGCGAGGAATGCCAGACCTGAAAGGGATCGGATTCCAACTGCCCCGTATACCCCAGCTGCGTCGCATCGTAATTGCGCTCGCCCAGGAGCTTGAGCAAGGTGGCCCATTCGATCTGTCGCGGCTCGCAATCGATACCGACCTTGGCCAAGTCCTCACGCATGAAGATCCCGATGCTTCGGGCCAACCGGCTCTCGGCCGGATAGAGATAGACGAAGCGAAAGGGGGTGCCATCCTTGTCCCGGATGCCGTCGCCGTCATGGTCGATCCAGCCCGACGCATCCAACAGCTTGACCGCCTGGGCCGGGTCGTAGGGCAAGGGCGTGATGTCGCGATCGACCTCGCGCCCGTAGAGATAGAAGGAGGAGTCGATCACATGCCCCTGCCCGAAGAGGAGCTCGCGTACGATCGCCTCGCGGTCGATGAGCATCGTCATCGCGCGGCGCACGAGCGGATCGGAGAAATAGGGCTTGCGATTATTCCAGGCGACAAAGAAATAGTTCGGCGGAAAGAAGCGATGCTTTGAAAACCGCTCGTTGAAGGCGCGATCCTCGGTCTGCCGCGCCCACTGGACCGCACTGACCGTATCCGCATCGAGGCCACCCTTGCGCATCAGCTGGAATGCGGTGACCTGCTCGGGGATGATCTTATAGACGATACCGCGGATGGCCGGCTTGTCTCCCCAATATCCCTCAAATCGATCGAGCCGCACGCGCTGGCCCGTCTTCCATTCGGCGAAGCGATACGGCCCCGTGCCCACAGGCGTGCGATTGGCGGGATGGCTGTTCATCTCCTGCCCGTCGCCGAAGATATGCTTGGGGATGATCGGCTGGCGTCCGCACATGATGTGGGCGCGAAAATAGGGTTCGGTGAAGACAAAACGCACGCCGCGATCGCCGACGCGCTCGATCGCCTTGAGGTTTCGAAAATAGTTGCGCAGGCGCGCCGCATCGACCTTCGGATCGAGGATGGTCTCGAACGTAAAGAGGACGTCATCGACGGTAAAGGGAGTGCCGTCCTGCCACCGCACGCCTTCGCGAATCCAGTAGGTATAGGAGAGGTGATCCTCAGATGCCTCCCACCGTTCGGCGAGCATGGGAACGAGTTCCATCGTCTCGATATCGAGATCGAGCAAGCCTTGATAGATATAGCTCAAGATTCCCTGCGCGTAGGCATCGGTGGCCAACACGGGATTGAGGATGGTCGGATCGCCCAACAACGAGGTGGTGAGCACGTCCGGGCTGCGCTCGACGCGAAAGTCGCAGGAGGAGATCATGAGCGCGATGAGCGCACATACACCGAGAACGACCGATCGAGGGCTGGGCCTTCTCATTCCCGAAACCTCACGTGTTTGAACCGCCCCTTCGACGGCGGCAGAAAGGTCGCGCGTTCGATCGTCGCGCCCCGATCCACCTCATGCAGTTCAACGAGAATCCGCGCACGCCGCGTGGGGAAGAGGGCCTCGATGCGATGCGGTACGAGGACCCCCCCGACCGAACGATGATCGGAAAAGGTGACGATGTAGAGCGGCTCGCGTTCATCATTCGTATAGCGTGCGCAGCGCACCACGGGACCGCCGCGCTTTGCCAACCAGAGGTGCAACGGCTCGCCGACGACACGGAAGTGTCGATCCCGACCGGGACCAACCTGATGGAGCTGGGCTCCAACGGGAACCGGCGCGGACCCGGCCAGCACCGCCACGAGCTCATCGACGCGCCAGTCAAAACCGGTGAGCCGTGAGAGCATCGCACGGGAGGCGCGCCCGGAGTAGAGTTTTCGTTTCGCCGGGAGGGAGAGCCAGAGGCGGCCGTCGGCGGTACCCGCACGTGCCCAGACGTCCGCCAGGGCATCCATCGCATCGATGCGCAAACTCGTCGGACGCGCGATCACGAGCGCCGCTTCGGTCTTGCGCACCTCCTCGTCCAGGCCCATCTCCGCCCAAGCCAGCGCGCGCATCGTCGTGGTGGTTTCGCGATAGGACTCGAGCGCTTTCGTCAACGCCTCGGACTGTTTCGTCACACGCCCAACATCCCCCGTCACCACACGCGGCGATTGCTTCGCGCACGATATCGTCAGCGTAGCGATACAGATGACGATGATGCCAAGACGTTTCATACCCATCCTCGTGAACCGTGCATGCATATCATGACTCGTCAATATGATGAAAAACTTGGCACTGTCATCCCCGCCCCCGATTCAATCATTCGAGGGTAAACTCCAGCGGGGATCTCGATCGACCATGACAATCGAGATTCCCGCTTTCGCGGGAATGACAACAGGAGAAAACAAGATCAGAAATCTGACGTGTCACCGCTGTTCCAGTTCCTCAATCCGCGCTCGAATGCGACCGAGTTCCTCTTCGTCCTGCTCCGCGCGTTTCTCACCGGCCTTGAGCGCGCGCCGATAGGAACCCAGGGCACGCGCGTTCTCTCCCTTGAGCCGATAGACCTCGCCGAGATGGAAGAGCACGGTCGGCTCGTTCGGCACCAGCGCGTTGGCCTTGATCAGCAGTTCCAGCGCGCCATCGACATCACCCCGCTGCAGCCGTACCCAGGCGAGGCTGTCGATGATGTAGCCATCGTTCGGGCGCACCTGGAGGGCACGCTCGATATAGGCCTGCGCCTCCTCGAGCTGCTCGCCCCGCTCGGCATAGGTGTAGCCAATATAATTGAGCGCGCCCGCGTTCTGCGCATTGAGTTCGAGCACGCGATGCATCACCTTGAGCGCGCGATCTCGCTCGTGCGCCCGCTCCAGAAGAATGCCGAGCAGATAGAAGGTGCGCTCGCTCGTGGGGTTCGCCTTCACGCCCTGATCGAGCACAGCAATCGCCGCAGGATAGTCCTTCTGTTCTTCATGAAGCGCCGCGAGGAATTCATAGAATTCAACCGTCTTCGGCCGCACCTCGATCGCCTCGGCAAGCGAAGCGATCGCCGCATCGATGCGCCCGCTCTTTCGGAGCAGCGCCGCGATATGGAGCCGCGCCTCCTGAAAATAGCTCGAGTTGGCGGGAACCTGCTGGAGCTCGATGAGCGCCTGCTCGTTTCGATCGACGCTCTCATAGAGGATGCCCAGATAGTATCGAATCTTGTCCGCTTCCGGATTGCGCTCGATGATCTGCGAAAAGGCCTCGATGGCGCGATCGTAGTCTTTGATCTCATAGTAGATGAGCGCGATGCGCAGCTGCACCGCCACGTTGTCCGGCTCGATACGAGCCAACTCCCGATAGGTCGCCAGCGCCTTCTGGGGCTGCTTCCGCTGGAGATAAATCTGCGCGATGGCGTTGGAGGCACCGGCGTTATTCGGGTCGATGGCGAGCGCGGCCCGATAGGAGGCGAGCGCCTGCGAGGTATTCTTCAGATGCTGCTCGGCGATCGACCCGATGTAGAGGTGAGCCACGACCGCATCAGGATTGACCGCGAGCAGACGCTTGAGGGTCGTCACGGCCGGCCGGTACTCCTTGCGCCCGATCTGAGCGCGCGCCAACATGAGATAGAGATCCTCGCGCGTGGGGTCCAGACGAATCGCACGCGTGAAGGAACGAATGGCATCGTCGAAGAGCTGTTGAGCCAAATAGAGCTCGCCCAAAAAAGCGATCGCATCGACAAATTCCGGATTCAACTCGATGGCGCGTCGACATTCGGCGATAGCCTGTGCCACCCGACGCGACTGACCATAGTTGACCGCCAACAGATAGTGAAAGAAGGCCATGTCCGGATACTGCTCGACGAGCTTTTCAAGCTCCACGGTGGACTTCTTCGTCTCACCGGCCAGCGCGTGCAGGTCGGCACGAAGGAATTGATAATAGGGATCGTCATCCGCATCCAGATCGATGCGCGTCACCTGAGGACCGGTCTTGGCCGCACACGCCGCAAAGAAGATCGCCAGAAAGATGAGGAACAAACGACGTCGAATCACGATAACTCCTGGGAATTCATAAATTTTTTGGACTATACCATTCACCGCTTGATTTGCAAGCCCTCGGATACAGACCGGGGCATGCCGCGATACGGGCATGCCCCGGATATTTCAAAGGCAATACAATCGAGCGCGATCAGTCGGCGTTCGGGTTGTCGTCGTGTTCGATCACGGCGGTCACCCCGCTTGCCGTGCGCGACTGCTGCACGCGCGCCGGTTTGATGAAGCGCTCGACGAGCTCGAGACTCCCCTCCACACCCAGGCGGGTGAAGAGCATGTCGAACTGGCGCGCCAGCTCCGACATGAGCGTGGCGCGCGTGTTGTCGGTGAGCGACCAGAATTCGCGCTTGAACGGACCGAATCCGCGCTTGCGCGCCTTGTAATAGAACTGCTCCGGCGTCATATCCGGCTTGCGATCGGAGGCCGCATTCGTATCGAGCCAGGCGTAGATCTGCTCTTTGAACGCCTTCGGGAAAGAGGTCGAATCGAAGATGGTGTTCTGAAACCCGGTGGCCAGATGGACCTCGACGGCCTGATGCTCGGGAAAGTTGTGAAACGCCGACTCGGGAAGCGTGGAGGCGCCGTGCTGCACCACGCCACCGATGCCGTACTGCTCGCGACACATCCGGCCCAACTCGTCGATCACCTTGAAGTCGATGGCGACCTCGGCGATCGAACCGTCCGGCAGAACGACGCCGCCGTGGCTCGTGCCGGTCTGGACGGAGACCTTGCTCATCCCGACGAGATCCTTGCCGAGCGCGTTGTTATACCCCTCGACGAACGCCGCCAGTTCTTCCGGCGTGGAGTTCTTCGTTCCCACCTCGCCGATCTCGCCGCCGACGGAGACGGTCACGCCCTTGGGCTCGCAGGCGCGGATATGCTTGGTGAGCTCCGCCGCCGCCTCGAAGTTGAACCGCTGCTGCTCGGCGACCGTGGGCTTGTCCAGATCGACGAGCGTGGAGGTATCGATGTCGATATTGTAGAAACCCGCGGCGATGGCCTCGGCGATCAGGTCCTTCATGCCCTTCAGTTCCGCATTGGCATCGGCGGCAAATTTTTTCGCATTCGCCTGGATGTGATCGCCCTGGATGAAGACCGGCGCCTTCCATCCCTCGCGCAATGCCGCGGCGAGGATCACGCTCACATATTCTGCGGGGCGCTGTTCGGTATAGAGCATCTCCGACTTGGCGATCTCAAAGAGACAGGCCGCGGCGTTGTGGCGCCCGAGCACCTTGAAGAGCGTGCGCGCGACGTCATAGGTCATGCCGCGCACATTGATCGCCGGGACGGTCATGCCCTTCCAGTCATCCTTGGCGCGCGCCATATAGAGGTCGTTGATCGAGGCCGAGGGACAGCCGAGCGCCTGCGATCCTTCCCAGATGATCCAGCGCGCCGTGTCGCGCACGCCCGCCTCGGGGTTGAAGACCGCATTCCAGGCCAACCGGTCCATCCCATTGCGAAAGCGATGTTCGTCGACCACGTCGAGCGTGTCGCCTTTGATGGCATAGATGCCATTGTTGTCCGTGTTCATCTCTTCCGTGTTCTTCCAGAGTTCCATGTCGTTGCTCCTCTATGTAAAAAAAACGTTATCGAGTTCCTTCGTTGTCATTCCCGCTTCCGCGGGAATGACAACAACATGATTATTTCTGCAATCGCCCGAGCGCATCGGCCAGGCGCGCGACTCCCGCTTCGATCTGTTCCATCGACGTGGCATAGGAAAAGCGCACATGCCCCGGTATTCCGAACGCATCGCCGGAAACCGTCGCGATGTGTCCTTCCTCCAACAGGTACTGCGCCAACGCCGTCGCATCGGCGATGGCAAACTCCCCTGCATACCGACCGATGAAGGCGGACAGATCCGGCAGGAGATAGAAGGTCCCTTCCGGACGATGACAGCGCACATCCGGAATCGCTCGAAGCAGTTCCAGCATCCGATCGCGGCGCTCGGCGAACGCGGCGCGCATGCGCTCGACCTCCTCCTGCGGCCCCGACAGGGCTTCGACGCACGCGCTCTGAACGAACGGCGCAATCCCGGTGAGCTGCTGACCCGAGAGCGAAATCATTTTGGCGATCACCGACGCCGGGCCGGCCGCATACCCCATGCGCCAACCGGTCATGGCATAGGCCTTGGCCACGCCGTTGATGAGGATCGTCTGCGCCTTCAGCTTCGGACAGGCTGCGACGATCGAGGTGCTGACAAAGCCATCGTAGACGAGCTTCTCATAGATTTCGTCGGCGATCACCGCAACACCCCGCTCGACGAGCAGCTCGCCCAACGCAGCGAGTTCCGCCTTGGTGTAGGCGCTGCCCGACGGGTTGCACGGCGAATTGAGGATGACCGCGCGGGTGCGCTCGGTGATCGCACTGCCCAGCATCGCCGGCGTGACCTTGAAGTTCGTCTCCGCATCGGTGGAGACGACGACGGGCTCTCCCCCGGCGAGGCGCACCTGCGCGGGATAGGAGACCCAGTAGGGAGCGATGAGCACCACCTCGTCGCCCGGATCGACCATCACCTGCAGGGCGTTGTAGATGGCCTGCTTCGCGCCACAGCTAACGGCTACCTCGTCGGCCTCGTAGGAAAGGCCGTTTTCGCGCGCGAGCTTTTCACGGATGGCGTCGATGAGTTCCGGCGTGCCGCGGCTGGGGGGATAGCGCGTCAGCCCCGCATCGATGCCGCGCTTTCCCGCCGCACAGATGTGCGCGGGCGTGTCGAAATCGGGTTCACCGGTGGCGAAGCTGATGACATCGATGCCGTCCCGGCGCATTTTCGCCGCTTTGGCCGCCATGGCCAGCGTCGCCGAGGGTTTGAGCTGCTCTGCCCGCTTTGAGAGATGCATCATGAATGGTGCCTTCCTTTTCGTGCGCCTCACGCATTCGCGCAGGACGACCGCAATATCTTCTCCTTCAAGCGCGCTTCCACAACGGGGTGGAGCATGCCGTGACCGCTGCCCCCGCAGGCGATGATCTCTTTGATGATCGAGGAACTCAGGTGGGCGTACTTCCCCTCCGTCATCATATAGAGGATCTCGATCTCTGGATCGAGGGTCTTGTTCGCCAGCGCCATCTGCGACTCGTACTGATAGTCCTCGTTCGTACGCAGGCCGCGCAGAATGGTGTGCACGCCTCGCTTGCGCGCATAGTCGACCAGGAGCCCATTGAACGTATCGATCTCGATATCCGCGTCGTCCTTGAAGATCTCGCGCAACATCGTCAGCCGCTCGTCGACGTTGAAGATGGGCTGCTTGCGCGTGTTGACCGCCACCGCGATGACGATGCGGTCGAAAATCTTCAGACCCCGCTCGATGATATTGATATGACCGTTCGTTGGCGGATCAAAGCTGCCGGCGCAAATAGCCGTGGTGCTCATATGTACTCCTCAGCTGGAGATATCCTTCGAGGTTGGTTCGAGGAAAGATATGCGCGTCTGACCATATTTCCGGGTATCGGTCAAGACAAGGCCTGGCGGCGCTTGGATGGGCTCCTTCGGATGGTGTTCGACGACGATACGGCCGGCCGGGGCCAAAAGCTCCTGCTCGGCAATCCGCTCGAGCGTGGGACCGACGAGATCGCGCTCGTAGGGAGGATCGACGAAGATCAGGTCGAAGCGGCGCCCCTGGCGGCCCAACTGGGCGATGGCGATATCGACCGGGCGAGCGATGACGATCGCGCGATCCTCAAGCCGTGTGTGCGCAAGATTACGGCGGATGACCTCCACGGCCGGAGACCAGGATTCGACGAAGACCGCGTCGCGCGCCCCGCGCGAGAGCGCCTCGATGCCGACGGCACCCGAGCCGGCGAAGAAGTCGCCCACGCGCAGATCCGTCACGTCGAAGAGGATGTTGAAGATGGCTTCCTTGACCTGATCGAGCACCGGACGCGTCCGGTTCGAGGGCGGCGCCACCAGCTTGTGGCCTTTTGCACTTCCGGCAATAACACGCATAGGCGAGAGGCGGAATCTTGGTTTTTGTCATCCCCGCGCAGGCGGGGATCTCGACGTACACTGACAATCGAGATTCCCGCGTTCGCGGGAATGACACCCTATGAAATGAGGACATGCCCCAGCTTTATAAAATGAAGCTCGTGTTCTGCACAGCCTGTTGCGCACCGAACGTGATGCCCAGCACGAGCAAACCGATAAAGACGAGCATGGCCAGGCAGGACAGGATCGATCCGACGATGCCGAGCACATATCCCACCTTGGCCAACCCCTCGCCCGCTGCGGGCGCGCGCCCCGCCCGGATATCCTTGAGCTCCATCGAGCCGATGATGAAGGCAGGAATGCCGGTGAAAAACCCGAGGCAGAGGATCGAGAGCACCCCCAACACGAGCGCCAACGTGGCTCGGGTGCTCGCATTCTGCGCCGTTCCGGCCGGCTGCGGCGAGGGTGCAACCGGTTGTGCGACAGGAATCTCGGGGATCTGTTGTTCGTCCATTTAAACCTCCCGCTGATCGACACGTGGGCATTTCTTCACATTCATATGTGCCGCCGCGAGGGGAAATCGGGTGCGGCGGCAACCAAACCACGGCTTTCAGAACTGCCCCATCGTGCCATAGACCGCATCGATTGAAAACCCCCCTCCTGCGACTGGAGGCGCATTTGACGTGGACAAGGGAACAGAGCTGCGCTACACGCAGCACACATCATACATGTCTCTCTCTTCAGGAGGAATCGATCACATGAAACGCATCCTACTCACGGCCTTGATCATCATCATGGCGCCAGCTGCGAGCTGGGCCGCCAAGACGACCTATATCGTCACCAACCACCGTTTCAACTATGTGAAGGTCAAAGAAATCAAAGGGAGTGAGGCCGAGGCGCGCCGCATGACCCATCCGATGACGCTCAACGAACAGGGGGTGCGCGCCGCGCTCGAGTCGGTGAAGCTCTCCCGTGGCTATGTGCTCAAGAAAGAGGTCGACACGCAGCGCGTCTTCGACGACGACGCGATCGATTTTTTGGCACCCGGAATCGTGCGTGCCTTTGCCAAGGCCACCCCGATGGAACAGGTGATCATCTCGTATCTCTCCAAGAACCCGATCTTCATCCTGCGCAACGATCGCCTCAACATCGCCAGCATGTGGATTTCGGGCAACAAGCTCTACATTCACTTCATGAAGCTCTATGCGAAGATCACCGGCGATATCGACAAGCGCGGAAACGAGGCGCGCGCCGCATCGAAGGCACGAGGCCTACGGGTGAAACTGGAGCTGGCTCCGGGACAGACCATGGCGGCCAATGACCTCGAGACGCTCATCCTCGATCTGAATTACGATTACGCCACCAAGCCCGGCATGGTGAAGACACCGCTCATCGACTATACGATGTCCGGACAGAAGGTGGAGACCTACGGCAAGACCGCACAGGAGAGCGCCAAGAAGGAGAAGAAGGCAAAGGCCGCCAAGACCCCTCCTCCGGTGATGGCCGCCCCAGCAGCACCCGTTCCCGTCGCGGCGGGAGCGACGGCCGGCGCTTCGATGGCGGGGACGACGGCTTCTTCCTCGGCTCCGAGTGCAGCACCAGCCACATCGGCCACGGCCGAGCGCCTGCGCGAGTTGGATCGCCTGCAGAAAGAGGGGCTGATCAACAAGAAGGAATATGATGCCAAGCGGAAGGAAATCCTCAAGGACCTCTAACGAGTTCATATAACTCATAAAATCCCCTTTGCTTCACAGGCGAAGGGGATTTTTTCTGCTATTTACAGTATTGGTACTGTATAATAAAAATACCTATGGCGACGAAGCGATCAAAAAAGGTCCGCATCGATGAGCTGCTGGTCGAACGTGAGCTGACTCCGACGCGCCAAAAGGCGCAGGCGCTCATCATGGCCGGATGCGTCCTCGTGGAGGATGAACCCTCGGAGAAGCCGGGAACACTCGTCGATCCGGCTGTCTCCATCCGTATCCGCGGGCGGGACCACGCCTTCGTCAGTCGCGGCGGCGTGAAACTCGCCCATGCCATCGAGAGCTTCGGCTGCAGCATCGACGGCCGCATCTGCATGGATGTGGGGGCCTCGACCGGGGGATTCACCGACTGCCTCCTGCAAAACGGAGCACAGCGCGTCTACGCCATCGACGTCGGCTACGGACAACTGGCATGGAAGATCGCGCAGGACGAACGCGTTATCGTGATCGAACGCACCAACATCCGCACCATGGATCCGGACAAGATTCCCGACGGCGTCGAGCTGGCGGTCATCGACCTCTCCTTCATCTCGCTCACGCTCGTGATGCGAACGATCGACGTCTTTCTCGAAGCCGGAGCCGAGATCATTGCCCTGGTCAAACCGCAGTTCGAGGTCAGCCGTGATCGCGTCGGCAAGGGTGGAATCGTCACCGACCCTGACGCCCACACGGAGGCGATCGAACGCGTCCGCGCAGAGGCCACCGCGATCGGCTGGAACTGCTGCGGCATGGCCGACTCCCCCATCACCGGCGCGAAGGGGAACCACGAATTTCTCCTTCACTTCAAAAAAACATAAGCTCCCTTTCCCCTTGCGATGCTTGCAGCGTCATACTAGGTTTTTTCCCACACACCTATTCCAACCAGGAGGTTTTCCATGACGCGCGTCTTCAAAGCTCAGCAACTGTCGATCTCGGCCGACGATAAACCCGGAACGCTCGCCCGTGTCACGGGACCGATTGCGGAGGCCCGGGTGAACCTCAACGCTATCTGCGCCTGGCGCGAGGGCGAAGGCAAAGCTACTTTCTTCGTGCTCACCTCCGACAACGCTGCCGCGAAGAGCTCCCTCGAAAAAGCGGGCTATACGGTTGATGAAAAGGAAGTGCTCGTCATCGAAACGAGCAACGAAGCAGGCACGCTCTTTCGCGCGTCGCAACAGCTGGCCACCGCCGGCGTCGACCTCGACTACTGCTACGCCACGGCCGGCAAAAACGGCGAGACCTGGATCGTCTTGGGCACACCCACGATCGAAAAGGCCATGAACGTGATTCCGTAATCCTGATACGAGTATGGGAATTGAATCGGGCCGGTGCGAAAGTGCCGGCCCGAGTTTTTTACGCGCAACACAGCGCTGTCATTTCTTTTACATAATCAGATGTTGCGGCTTCTCCCCTCCAAACTCCTTCCGATTACTGTGCGCGTGCATCGGAGATGCTGACGCGCCGGCACTTTTCCCCCTTTATGACGACGCGTATCCTTCAGAAAAATCACGGCCCACGCAACTTGGGGCTACACTCGAACCGATAAGGAATGCGCAGGAAACACAGGAGGACAACCATGGCCCCACTCAAGCTCCTTCGTCACATGGGCATTCCCGCAACCACCGCGCGGCATCTCGAGTTCATCGCGCGCAAACTCGACATGAGCGATGAGGAACTGCGCGAACTCGTGATGGATTCCATCGCGAAGCGACCGGATGCATCCGCACCGCCCGTCTCCTCGATCTTTCGCTATGAGGTCGGCAGGACGATGGATGAGAAAGAAGGGATCAAACCGAAGTGAGCATCACGCTTCATCCGAATGGTTGCGCTCGCGAATCTGCGCATTGCGTTCGCGGTCACAGCGCAAAAACGGGACATGAGTGCCTGCCCAACAGTGCACATCGTCGATCGCCGCATAGAGACAGGGCGTGACAAAGAGCGTGCACAGCGTTGCAAAGGCCAATCCCCAACCGATGGCCAGCGCCATCGGGGCAATGAAGGGATCGAACCCCATGATGCCGTAGGCCACGGGCAAGAGCCCCAGCACGGTCGTCACGGTCGTCAGGATGATCGGCCGGAGACGAATGCGTGCCGCCTCGACGATCGCCTCGCGCAGCGTCATTCCGCGCGCCTTGGCCTTGTTGGTGAAATCGATCAACACGATGGAATTATTGACCACCACGCCCGCCAGCCCCACCGCTCCGACCATCGCCAGAAAGCTCTTTGGTTCGAGATGGAAGAAGAAGGCCCAGACGATGCCGACAAAACCGTAGGGCACCGCGAGCATGACGATCACCGGCTGCAGGAGCGACTGAAACTGGAAGGCCAGGACGATGAAGATGATGAAAGCCGCCATCACCATGGCAATTTTGAGACTGGTGAACGACTCCTGCGTGCTCTCCCACTCTCCGCCGTAGTTGAGCGTCACGCCCGGAAACTCGCGACCGATGTCGTGAAACTCGCGATCGACCGCTTCGGTCGCGCTGATCGACGTCGCACGTTTTTCGTCGACGCTGGCGGAGACGATGATCGTGCGCTTGCGATCGTAGTGGCGAATGGCATTGATGCCGGGACCGCGTGCGAAGGAAGCGACCGATATGATCGGTATGAGGTTTCCGTTTCCATTGGGAATCATCACCCCTTCTATCGCTCCCTCCTTATACCGGGAAGCATCCGGATAGCGCACGCGCACGTCGATCTCCTCGTCGGTCTTCTTGACCGTCGTGGCGATCATGCCATCGAAGGCGGTGCGCACCGCCAGCGCCACCTCCTGAACGGAGAGTCCCGCGCGGGACGCCGCCGCATCATCAACCACCACACGAATCTCATCCTTTCCCGGCTCGTAGGTATCCTTCGCATCGGAAACGCCGGGCATCTCCGTGAGAAACTGTTTGATCTTCTCGGAGGCCGCCTCGAGGATGTCGAAATCATCGCCGCGCACGCGAATGACAACAGACTTGCCCACCGGCGGACCATGGCGCACCTTCTCGAAGATCACTTCGGTGAATCCCGTCAGCTCCCCTTTGCGCGCTCGCAATAGCTCCACCAGTTCATCGGAGGTCATCTCGCGCTGCGTGCTGGGTTTCAAGTGAATCAGAATCTGCCCCACGTGACTGGCGCGCTCGCCGAAGGGATCGATGTCATCGTTTTGCTGAATACCCACATGCGTGACATAGTCGTCCCACTCGCTCTGGGGAAGCGTCTCCTCGATCAGGCGTTCCAGCGGCTCCATACGCCGTTCCATCTCTTCGACGGGTGTGCCCACCGGCGCTTTCGCACGCACGAAGAAGGCCTCGATCCCCTTCTGCGGAAAGAGGACAAAGGGGAGATGCACAAATCCGACGTAGAGCGACATCACGAAGAAGAACACCACGCCCGACATGAAGGGCCAACGGTGACGGATAAGCGTCCCCAACCAACGCACGTACCGATCGCGCTGCCGATCGAACCAGCGCGTGAACCATTCGTTGCCAAGCCGACCAAATGCCCGCATGCGCGGCAGACGCTCGAGCTCCACCAGATGCGATGGGAGGATGATAAACGCTTCCAGGAGCGACGAGATAAGCGCTAGAATCACGACCAGCGGGATGAAGCGAATGAACTTTCCCATAATCCCCGTCATGAACATGAGCGGGGCAAATGCCGCAATCGTGGTGATAACCGTAGCCGCCACCGGGCGCCAAACATCGTAGGCACCGGCCACCCCCGCCTCTCGGATCGGCATGCCATCCTCGATGTGACGGTGCACGTTCTCGGCGATGATGATCGCATCGTCCACGATCATGCCCAGTACCATAATGAGACCGAACATCGTGATCAGGTTGATCGTGATGCCGGCATACTGCATGACGAGAAAGGTCGTGAGAAAAGCGATGGGAATGCCCACCGCAGTGGCGATGGCAATGCGCGTCGTCAAAAAGAGGAAGAGGCAGACGAGCACGAGGACGAACCCGACATAGCCGTTGCTCTTGAGCACATTGAGCCGCCGCTGCACATAATAAGACATGTCGTTCACCAACCGAATGTCGAGCTCGGTCGGCGCAATCGTCTTGTAGTTGGCGACGAGCTCCTTGAGTTCGTCGACCACATCGATCACATCGCCACGCTCTTTTTTGACCGCCACCAGGTTGATGGCGCGATGGCCGTTGGTGCGCTGGATGGTCGTGAACGGCTCGAAGGTATCGGTCACGCGAGCGATATCGCTCAGGCGAATCCAATGGCCGCGCTCGTTGGCGCGAATGACCACGGGCTTGGTCCCCTCGGCGTCCATAAACTCGCCGACGGTGCGCACCAAGTATTCGCGTCCCCCCTCGAAGATCGTCCCGCCGGGAATGCTGACATTGCGCTCTTTGAGCGCCTCGACCACCTGCGCCAACGACAGATACAGCTCGCTCACCTTCTGGGGATCGACCTCCACCCAGATCTCGCGGTCCCGCCACCCGTTCAGACTCACCTTGGCGATATCGGGCAAGTCGAGGATGCGCGTCTCGAGCGCCTCCGCATGACGCGAAAGCTCCTCGAGCGAAAGATCCCCCGAGAGCGAGAGCTCCACCGCCGGCCGATTGCGCGTCTCGATCTCGGTCACGATCGGCTTGTCCTTGAGGTCATCGGGGAGATCATCCACCCGGTCGACCGCACGCTGGATATCAGTGACCACCTTACTCTTGTCAGGCGCGTCAGGATCGATTTCGATCGAAATCGTGGAGGCCCCCTCGAGCGAAATCGAGGTCATCTCCTTGATGTCGCTCACCTCTTTGAGCTCTTTCTCAATGGGGATGGTGATGAGCTTCTCGATCTCCTTCGGCGTCGAACCGGGATAGGCGGTCTGAATGATGACGATGTCGAGCTGAATGTTCGGAAAAACATCACGGTTGAGGTTGAGCATCGCCATCATCCCCGCCACCACCACCAACAGGGTGAGGAGATTGACAAACAGCGGTTGTTTGACGACGAACTCGAAAATACGACGCATCTTATCGACCATCCTTCGGAGAAACACTCACCTCGACTCTTTCGGGAGCAGCGGCGGCAATCGCCTGTTCCTCCACCGAGGGGGGCACGGGTATGAGGATCCCTTCCGCGACCGCCAGCTCGAGAAACACGCGCTCATAATCATACCAGGATTCGATGAGCGTGCGCTCTGCGCGAACCGCATCATCCTGATCGCGAATGATAAAATCGGCGGAGGAACGGCCCTGGTTATACTTTCCCAACTCCCCGTGGAGTTTTTCTATGCGCAAGATGTGGGATCGCTTCGCAGTGTGCACGATACGTTTTCGATCGGTGAGCGATCGCGCGAGGCGGCTCACCTCGTTGATAACCTGGTTCTCGAGATTCTTGAGGGCGAAGACCGATCGCGCCCGCTCCGCCTCGGCCTGGCGCGCGCCGGCGCGGGCGACGCGATTTTGCAGCGGCACGCTGAAGTTCATGCCGATCGTCCAATCGGGACTGTCCATCCCGGCGAAGGCATCCGTATAGCTCGGATCGATCTCGTTGAGTTCGAGCGTGGAGACGAGATCCAAGCTCGGCCAACGGCGATTCTTCTCCATGGCCAACTTCACGCGGGAACGCTGGGCCTCTTCATACGCGCCCTGGTAATCGCCGCGCATCGCCAGAGAACGGGCAAGCCGCGCGTCGTCCACGCGCCCACCATCGACCATGGGCGGCTTCTGTTCGAGCGTCACCAGATCGACGCCCGGATCGAGCTCGAGCGATTCACGCAACGACTGTTCCGCCTTGTGCGCCAGATCCTTCGCCTCTTCGAGCTCAACCTCGCGGCTGGCAAGGTTGGCACGCCCAGCCAACACGTCGGTCTTCTCCGCCGTGCCAAGCTTATGCTCCTCGAGCGTCGTGTTGAGAAAGTTGCGGGCAAACTGCACCGATTTTTTGAGCGCCGCAACGTGTGCACGAGTGAAAACCACACCCCAATAGTTGAGCATCGACTGCGCGACGATCTGGCTCACCTGATAGCGCACGTTCGCATCGGCGGAGGCGTACGCCCGGCGCGCTTCTTCGACCGTGCGCCGATCGATGTAGCCGAAGGCGTTCTGCATGAGGGGCTGAGAAAACTGAATACCAAGAATCGGCTCCCACTGCGCCTGTGTGGGCACGATGGGCACACCGCCAACCGCAAGCGCGCCGCTGGTCTTCTCGCGCAAGTTTGTAAGCGACAGCCCCAGCCCCGTACCGCTGGGAAGTTTCTGATCGAAGGAAAGCTGCCAGGTGGTAGAATCGTTGCGCGTGCCGAAGACCGTGCTCATCCGCTTGGATTTATCGATCTCGTGCGAAAACATCGCGGCAAAATCGGTGTCGAAGATCCCCTTGGCGGCGCGGACGTTCTCATAGGCAACATCGCGCTTCGTCTCCGTCTCCTTGATGGAGAAGCTGCGCTCGAGCGCCAGATTCATGACCGCATCGGCACTCAGCCGAATGGGCTCGCCCGGGCCGAGCTGCGCCGACGACAGGAGGGGAAAAAGGAGAAGACCAATCCCTATAATGATGGAGCAGATTTTTGTGCGCACCATGACCCTCACCCAATAACCGCATAGGATTCAAGCGCTTTGGCTAGCACCGAGCTGAAATGAATGCAAGAAGAGGTTGATTTTAGGGGTGTTTCTGGGATTTTGGTTTCGATCCCCGAAGAGGGAACCCGCCGATGAGGGCCTCAGGCTGAAGCCCCCTCACGGGCCTTTTCCCCGAAGACCTGCGCGGAGAAGATCTCGATGACGGTCTCGGGATCGCGCCAAGCATCGGGGGGAAGCCCCGCCTTGGAACAGGTGTTTTCCAGGAAGGTCTCACGATCCCATCCATATTCGCTGGCCACCTGCGGGAGGAGCACGCCCTGATTGAGCCCCCGGCGCATGATGATCCCATGCCGACCGACCTCGATGGCGCTCACATCCGTGATGCGCGTGAGGGGCGTGAGCACCGAAATCTCGATGTCGATTGCGCTCAATTCCTCCGACGTCACCCGCTGAAATCGCGGATCCTGCGTGGCCGCAGCGATCGCCATCTCCTGAATCGTCTCGACCAGCGGCGAGTGCCCGACCATGTTGCCGATACAGCCACGCAACCGACCCCGCAGATGCAGCGTCACGAAGGCACCACAGTTCTCCCCCAAGATCCCTTCCGCCGGAGGAAGCGGCGCGCGCGAGCCATCCTCGAGATAGGCGACGATCGTCGCCCGCGCCAACTTCAAGAGCGTCTCCTTCTGAACATCGGTGAGCAGCGTCTCCATAGAACCTCCCGTGTTGAGCATCATGCTATCGCAGGAGACAGGAACCGTAAACGGTGAACCGTAAACCGTGAGCGGTGAACAGCTTTTCTGGGAAATTGACGTTTGCTCTGCTCCTCGAGCGGCTTCTTCGAGCACCGCAATCGAAGCCTCATATGTTGCGGTGCGAAGAAGAGCAGGCGACGAGCCGGCGTTTGAGGCGAGGAGCCGTAAGCGAGAGGAGCAGAGCAAACGTCAATTTCCCAGAACACTCGCACTCCGTTTGTCCCGCTTGACTCGCACGTTCTCATCAAGTAGGCGATGCATCACTATGACGACCAAAAAACGAGAGAAACAACCCGCCATCTGCCAACAGTGTGCTGCCTGCTGCACCTACTTCTGCATCGAGATCGATGAGCCGGACACACGCAGCGAAGTCGACGACCTCGCGTGGATCCTGGCCCATCAGGGCGCCGAAATTCACGTCGGCAACGACGAGGCCTGGAACCTCTATGTGCGCAACCGCTGCAGCTATCTGGGCGAGGACAACCGCTGCACCATCTATGAGCGGCGCTCGCGCATCTGCCGCAAACACATGCCGGGGCGCTGCGATCACGGCATGGCCTCGCCAAAGGAATACGACGACATCGAACACGTCTTCCAGACCGATCTCGAGCTGTGGGACTACTGGAAGGATATGGAACGCGCCAAACGCCGATTGCAGCGCGAGCGACGAAAGCGCGCCGCCAAACGCATGGCGAAGAAAACGGCGAAACCGAAGACAAAACGAAAGACAGCAAAGCGGAGCTAATATGGGCCAAACGCTCAAAGCCAAGCAGATCGTCCTCGGCATCGGCGGCGGAATCGCGGCTTACAAGTGTTGCGAGCTCACGCGCCTGTTGGTCAAACAGGGAGCTGACGTCCACATCGTGCTCACACAAGCCGGATTGCAATTCGTCACGCCGCTCACACTCCAGACGCTCTCCGGAAATCCCGTCCACACCGAGATGTTCAACCTGATCCGCGAGCGCGAGGTGGGACACATCGCGCTCGCCGACCGCGCCGACCTCCTGCTCGTCGCACCGGCAACGGCCGACCTCATCGCCAAGGTGAGCTGCGGCATCTGTGACGATCTGCTCACAACCGTCATCTGTGCGACCGCTGCACCCGTCGTCTTTGCCCCCTCCATGAACGTCCACATGTGGGAGAATGCGATCACCCAGGAGAACGTCACGCGTCTGACGAAACTCGGCTATCGCTTCATCGATCCCGCCGAGGGAGAACTCGCCTGCGGCTATGAAGGCAAAGGTCGTTTACCGGAAACAGCTGCGATCGTGTCGGAGATCACCACCATCCTTTCATAGGCAGACTGCCGATGATGAAGCGACAGACATCGCATGCAAAGCGGGTGCTCGTGACGGCGGGGCCGACGCGGGAATATATCGACCCGGTCCGTTATCTCTCGAATGATTCCTCCGGACAGATGGGTTTTGCCCTCGCACGCGCTGCTGCGCACCTCGGCGGTGAAGTCACCCTCGTCGCGGGTCCCGTCGAACTGGCCACGCCCGAAGGGATCACGCGCATCGACGTCCTCTCCGCACGCGATATGCACGCCCAGGTCAAACGACTCGCGCCCAAGATGGACCTCATCATCATGGCCGCCGCGGTAGCCGACTGGCGACCAAGACGAATGGCGAAACAGAAGCGGAAGAAAACCGTCGGACCATCGAACCATCGAACCATCGAACTGATCGAAAACCCCGACATCCTCACCGAACTCGGCAAGCGCAAACCATCGCATCAAATCCTCGTCGGTTTCGCCCTGGAGACGAAAGACCTGGAACGCAACGCCCGCAAGAAATTGAAAGTAAAAGCATGCGACTGGATCGTCGCCAACCACGCCAACGTCATCGGCGCAAAAACCGCACGCGCCCTGCTCATCCCGAGCGAAGGCAAAAAGATCGCCCTGCCCCAGCTCCCCAAAGAGGATCTCGCCCTCGTCATCCTCTCGCACGTGCTAGGCTGAATACAGCTTCCCCCATGCATCCGGCATACTTCATGCGAAGCCCTGTCCTGCTCCGTCGCTTTTCGTGAGCCCTCGTCCGGCAGGGTGTCTTTCGGGGACCTCTTCTTTCATCGCGATCCGGATTCTTCCCGAAGGAGTATAAAGGCGCGTTTGCGAGACGAGCGTATCCCGAAACAACAAAATCCGATTGGCCTCACGACATTGAGAGCCGACGAAGGAGGATCCTCAATGTTGATGAGGCCAACGGATTTTTTGTGAGGGGTAGCGAGCGAAGCGCGCCCCTACGACGAAGGGAAGAATCCGGATCGCGATGCAACGGTTGAAGCGAAGCAGCGGCTATCAGATCAGAATACCGTCAGGATCATGAGGAGGGTCAGGGCGATCGTGGCGACGGCGGTGAACCAAGAGACGAAGTTCCAGACGCGACCGTTGACGAACTCGCCCATGATATCGCGACGATTGATGATGAGCACCATGAAGACGAGGATGAAGGGCAGCACGATGCCGTTGACGACCTGCGACATCACCATCATGCGAAAGAGCGGAAAGTCCGGAATGAGCACGACCCCCATGCCGATGAGAATCGTCGCGGTGAAGAGCCCGTAGAACTGCGGGGCCTCGGAAAAGCTCTTGTTCACCCCCGCTTCCCAGCCCAGGCCCTCGCAGACATAATAGGCCACCGCCAGAGGCAGCACGGTCGCGGCGAAGATCGAGGCGTTGAAGAGCCCGAAGGCAAAGAGCCAGGAACAGTATTTCCCGGCCAGCGGTTTGAGGGCGAGCGCGGCATCAGCAGCCGTTTCGATGCGAATGCCCGTGGGATGGATGGTCGCGGCACAGGCGACGATGATGAAGAAGACGACCACTCCCGCCATGAGGCACCCGATCACGGCATCCCATCGCGAATGTTTGTAGTGTTCAGGCCCGATCCCCTTCTCGACGATCGAGGACTGCATGAAGAAGAGCTGCCAGGGCGCGATGGTCGTACCGATGATACCGATGAGCATGTAGATATAGGGCGTGTCGAAGTGAAATTCGGGCGAGACGAGTTCGGAACCAACCGTCCCCCAATCGGGTCCTGCCATAAATCCGGAGACGATGTAGGTCACATAGAAGAGACAGGCGACGAGAAAAACCTTCTCGACCGTCTTGTAGTTCCCCTTCACGACCAAGAGCCAGACGAAGATGGCCGCCGCCGGCACGCTGATGTATTTGGAGACGCCGAAGATCTCGAGACTGGCCGCTACGCCGGAGAACTCCGACATGGTGTTGCCCAGGTTCGTAAAGAGCAGCGCGAGCATGGCGTAGAAGGTCACCTTGGCGCCGAAGTTTTCACGAATGAGATCGGCCAACCCCTTGCCGGTGATCGCGCCCATGCGCGCACTCATCTCCTGAATAACGATGAGGGCAAAGACGACGGGGATGACGGCCCAGAGAAAGGCATAGCCGAAATGCGCACCCGCGATGGAATAGGTGGCGATCCCACCTGCATCGTTGTCGACGTTGGCCGTAATGATGCCCGGCCCCAACACCGCCAGGAAGAGCGCGATGTTCCGCCAAAACCCTTTCACGGGTGATTTGCTTTTGTGCAGATGATCCATGTGGTTCGTCAGTTCGTCAGTTCGTCAGTTCGTCGGTTTCACCATCGAACCGTCGAACCATCGGACCATCGAACGTTCTTACATTCCGCTCCTGCGACCCCACGCCTCTTCGACGACGAGATGCAGCACATCATCGACGGTGATGATGCCCTCGAGGATGCCGTCGTCATCCACCGCCGGGAGCGTATAGAGATTGTATTTATCCATCGCGTAGGCGACGTCCTTCACCGAATCTTCGACGTTCACTGCGGGAGGTTTCTCCAACATGACATCGTCGATGCGCTCGTCGAGCGGCTCGAGCAAAAGCTTACGATAGGAAACTGTACCGATGAGTTTCTCCTCGTCGTCGACGACAAAGCAGGTATAGATCGTCTCCGCCTTTTTCAGCTCGACTGTCCGAATATACTCGATCGCCTCGCCGACCGACATGCCGGGACGCAGCGTGATGAATTCGGTGGTCATCAGACCGCCGGCCGAATCGGATTCGTGTTCCATGAGCTCGGCGATCTCGCGCGCCTTCTTCGTGCTGATGGCGCCCAAAATTCGCTCGGCATCGCGTTTGGAGAGCTCGGCGAGCAGATCGGTCGCCTCATCGGCGGGCATCCGTTCGATGAGGCGCACCGCGGTCTGCGTGTCGAGCTCTTCGAGCAGATCCTTCTGCCACTTCAGCTCCAGCTCGGTAATGACATCGACCTGACTCTGCACGTCCATGGTCTTCACCAGCGCCGCGCGCTGATATGGATCGAGCTCCATGAGCATGGTCGAGATGTCCGACGGCGGAATCTTGCGCAGCTCCTCCATCTCGACGGAGAGTTGAATGCAGCCCGTCGCCGATTGAATGGAGAGCGGCTGGACGTATTTCCAGGAGATAAATCCCTCGTCGGTGAGATAGCGCGCATGTCGATTGAAAAACTTCACGATGCCATCGACCGCGTGCTCCCACCCGAGCCGACGGATGAGTCCGCGAAAGCCGATATCGACATGTGCGATGCGCAGATCATCATCGACACGCAGGAAGTGCAGGTCGTTCACCCGGACCACCTTGCGATTAAAGGTATCGACCACCTGCTGATCGAGCACCCCACGGCGCAGGGTCGCCCCTTCATCGCGCGGATAGTCGGGGCGCCCCTCGAGCGACGCCAGCGGCACCTTGAGCTGAAGGCCGGAGGCCGTCTGATGCACCTCGTTCCAGGGGACGATGTAGTAGGTCTTGCGAATCAGGCCGGAGGCGACGATGAGAGAGGTAACGCGCGGATAGGTCTCGTTCAACTGCGCGGTGAAGTCGTACGGGTGCCCAACGAAACGCCCGTGGCGGTCCAGGACATCCTTGCGGACAAGCTCGGTGAAAAAAGTAAACATATGCGGCCTTGAGGAGGTTCCATATCGGGACTGTTTTTACTCCAAGTGCGCGATAAAGCAAGTTATTTCGTCCGCCGCCCTCCGGCCAACCACGCGTCATACTCCGCAACCGTCCGAAACCGCAGCAGGGCATCATCCTCGTTCATCTCACAGTGAGCGGGACGAGCCTGGCGACAGACCGGAGGGCGCTTGGCATAGATGCGGCATCGGCCCCCGCGCGGATCCCGGTGGCGACAGGGGAGATCCATCTCGATCACCCAGATCCCCGCGTGATCGATGTAGACCTGCGTGCGTTCATGATAGAGATACCATCGAATATCGAGATAGTCGTTGCGCGTCTTTGGCGTCGGAATCTCGACGGCCATGCCCGTACAGCAATCGCCGCGACACTGAGCACAGGGAATCGTCTTTGCGTGCATCATCAATCCCTTCCTCACAGAATATCCACGACATCCGGGAGTGCTAAATCCGGACGATAGAGACCGACGGCCAAGCGCTCGCGAACGAGTTCGACCAAGCGCTCGGCCTGCACCTCGGTCATCATCCCGCGCATCAGCATCGCCCGGATGCGGCGCCGCAGGTTCTTGGCATAGGCGATCCGCTGTATCCCCATCGGCTCCATCGCCAAGCAGGGAGCCCCTGTCGGATTTTTCAGCAGATCGAGCGCCGACTCCACAGCCAGATCCCGGTAGTGTTCCCGATTCTCCTCGGGGATACCATAGCGCGAGCGCTTCGCATAGAGCCGCAGGCTCGTGCGCAGACCCCGCATCTTCTGCAGGATGAGAATCGTATTGAAGATGCGTTTGTTCGTCGAAAAGGAAAAGAGGGTCTTTTTGAGAACACTCTCGAGCAACCGATCGAATTGATCGACCTCCTCTTCCGTCACTGCATCCAAACGCGCCCAGACCTCTTCGCTCACTCCCAGATCGAAGCGCATCTCCCAGTAGGTGTGTGAAAGAAGTCGCGCTCCATAACTGCGCACATATTTCACCGGAATATAGTAGTTGTGCGCCACGACGTCCGCGGCCAGGTGCATCAGGTATCCATAGGCCGCCGCGCGTTGCAGATCGCTTTCGGCTTCACTCAGGATGAGGGAACCGACATGCCAGTTGTGGCAATGATGTTGATAGCCCGCGAACTTTTTTCCGACGACGATGTCGGGGCTGGCCGCCCCATAGATGAAGGCATTCGGATATTGCTCGATCACCTCGCGCACGATCGGCGCGAGCAGGGCGATGCTCGCGAGCGCCTCGGAGGCGATATCGACGTGCATGCCCGGCCCCCAGGCCAGCGCGGTCGCCGGCCAAAGCACCAGGAAACAGAGGGAAATTGCAGCATAGACAATCGGCATGGGCTTCATTATAGAGCTTGTGGCGTTGTTGGAGCAACGAGATTGATAACAAACTTGAATTTTGTCATCCCCGCGAAGGCGGGGATCTCGATGTTTCATGACAATCGAGATTCCCGCATTCGCGGGAATGACAATACGAGAGAGCGTTATCTGTAGTCCAATGGGAGGTTCTATGTCCGACAAACAGGAACTAGCTCGGGATGTCCGCAACCTTCTCGAATATGCCGAAACGCTGGGAATGACGGAAGTGCCGATTTCGGAAGCACGAGGGACGAAGGACGAAGGACGAAGGACGAATTCGACCAAACCAACAGACACCCTCAAAAGGAACGCGATGACATCGGAACAGAAACAAGCGGCGCTCGATGCGCTCTGTACAGAGATCGGCGACTGCAAGCGGTGTAAACTCTGCGATGGGCGCAACAAGCTTGTCTTCGGTGTCGGCAACCCGGATGCGGAGATCCTCTTCGTCGGCGAAGCCCCGGGACGCGATGAGGACAAGCAGGGCATCCCCTTCGTCGGCCGCGCGGGAAAGCTGCTGACCGACATCATTCAAGCCATGACCTATACGCGCGACGAGGTCTACATTGGAAACATCTGCAAATGCCGTCCTCCGAGCAATCGCAACCCGGAGCCGGATGAGGTCAAAAGCTGCATCCCGTTTCTGATCGGGCAGGCCGAGATCATCGAACCAAAGGTGATCGTCTGCCTGGGAAGCGTGGCCACACAGAATCTTCTGCAGACCGAGGAGAAGATCTCAAAACTTCGCGGACGCTTCACCGAATGGCAGGGCATCCCCGTCATGCCCACCTATCATCCCGCATTTCTCCTGCGAAACGGCACCATGAAGAAACCGGTCTGGGAGGACATGCAGCAGGTGATGAAACTGCTGGGAAGAAAGCCCGCATAAACATTTCGTTCCCGCGCATACCTCTAAAAAAAAGGGGGAGGTGGATATCGCATCCACCTCCCCTTCTTCTTTATCATCATGCATTCGCATCAATCGGCGTTCGGATTGCCGTCGTCGACGATGGCGACCTGCGTTTCCGCCTCGCCCATCTGCGGAAGAGCCCTTTCCGGAACCGCGCCAAATTCCCGCTGCACGAGGGAAGCGCTCCCCTTCACGTTCAACTTATCGAAGAGCATGGCAAACTGCGGTTCGAGCGCCATCTGGATCCCAGCGCGCATAAAGGCCGGCAGCATGGCGATCTCACGCTTGAACTGACCCAGCGCCTTCTTGCGCAATTTGTAGAGATACTGCCCCTGGCTCTGTCCCTCCTTGCGCCACCCCTTCGTTTCGCCCTGCCCCAACAACCAGTCGTTCATCCAGTTGTGCAGGAAGCCAGAGAAGAAGAGGCTCCCGAAAACCGTATTCTGAAAACCGGTGGCCAAGTGGACTTCCATCGCGCCGTAGAGCGGAAATTTATCGAAGAGGTCCTGAGGAAGCGTGGAGGCGCCGTGCTGCACCACACCACCGATCCCCCACTGTTCACGAGCACGCGCATCGAGGTTTTCGATCACGTCGAAGGCGATGTTGACTTCGCTGGCGAGATTTCCATTCGCATCGACATGACCACCGTGTGCGGAGCCGGTCTGAATGGACATCTTGCTGATACCGATGAGATTCTCGCCATATGTCGCGAGCTCCTCGGTATAGCCCTCCATGAAGGCATCGAGCTCCTCGACCGTGGAGTTGCCCAGGCCGATCTCGCCGATCTCGCCGCCGATCGAGATCGTGATCCCCTCGGGCTCATTGGCACGGATAAACGCCGTCAGTTCCGCCGCCACCTTATAGTTGAGCTCCTGCTGTTCCTTGATCGTGCGTTTATCCAGATCGACGAGCGTGGAGGTGTCGAGGTCGATGTTGTACATGCCGGCCTCGATCGCCGCCTTGATGAGCACCTTGGCGTCAGCGATGGCCTTTTTCGGATCGGCCGCATACTCCTTGGCCGAAACCTGGAAGTGATCGCCCTGGATGAAGACCGGGCCTTTGTAACCGGCCGCCTGTGCCGCGGCCAAAACGGTCGCTACATATTCGGCCGGGGGCTGATCCGTATACCCCATCTCGGACTTGGCGATCTCGAAGATCGCCGTTCCGCTATCACGCTCGAGCCGCTCGAAGATCGTCTTGGCCGTATCAAACGTCAGCGTGCGCAGGTTGATGGCCGGAATGGTTCGATTGCTCCAGCCCCCTGCAGCGCGGTCCATATAGACATCGTGAATAGAGGCGGACTCGGCATTCGCCATGCGGGAGCCTTCCCAGATCACCCAACGGGCCAGATTCCGGACATCCTCGTTCGGATTGAACGAAGAGTTAAACGCCAGAAGCTCCATCGATTCGCGCAGGCTCGCCGCATTGTACATGCTGGGATGCAGAACGGATCCCCAGAGATCCTCGCGCGCATCACGAATTCGAAAGGAATCCTTCTCAGAAAAATACTCCCGAAAGGCGTTCACATCCGGGAAGAGGAAGCGCTTTTCATCGGCCTTCGTCCCGACGAGGCCAACGGTGGCCTGTCCTGCGCTCATCCCTCTTTCGACATTCCTATCGATGCTCGCGCCGACGATCCGCTCGACCTCCTCGGCGGTCATGGAAACGGTGCCCTTTGCGGTGAGCATAACCATCTCCGCATCGCGCATCGTCTCCTGCGTCTTGAAGACGACTTCCCACAGGGAGGGCTCGATATCATCTGCCGGTGCCGGAATGGATTTCTGCCCGAGCATGTCGATCTCCTGGGCCTGAACGGCCAGCAAAGCCTCGGCCCCCTTGTGCACGTTGGCCGCGTCTCCCTCCATCATCCCGGCGGCAAACTCCGCCATCGTCGCACCTACCTCCGGAGAAACCGGATTTCCCCTGCAGAACTGATCGGCATTCTCGACGGGAAGGAAATTGAGCTCATAGGAGAGCGAATCGATTCCCTCGAACGTCATCGATCCCATCGCGGTCACGGTCGGCACAAACATGGTTGTCGTCATAACGGTCATCCTTTCCTATCGGTTGCGGTTGAAAGAGATCGTTCACAAGATGATGCCTCGAAGCTTATTCATGCATCAGGGGAGTGCAAGGCAAAACCCCTTGAAATATAACGTCATTTTAAAGTTGTCATCGTACAACTCGATCGCTCCTGGTTGACCCGCGCAAGACAACCGCATAGCTTGACGCACATGAATCAGAACGATGCCACCGCACGCCACGCCCACATGGTGGACGACCCCCAGCGCACCGAGCCGCTCAAACGCGCGATCGCGCGCGCGGTTCAACCGGGCGATACCGTCTGCGACATCGGCACGGGAACGGGCGTGCTCGCCATCGCCGCCGCACAGGCCGGAGCAAAAGAGGTCTTCGCCATCGACTGCGATGCCGATGCACTGGGAACCGCGCGCACATTGGCCGACGACGAGGGCGTCACCGATCGCATCACCTTCATCGAAGGGCTCTCCTTCGATGTGAAACTCCCCCAACGCGTCGACTGCATCCTCTGCGAAACGGTGGGCAGCTATGCCTTCGACGAAAATATCCTGGCGACCCTCTCCGATGCCAAGCGTCGTTTGCTGCGCAAACATGGCGCCATCGTCCCCGCGACGCTCGAACTCTGGGGCGCGCCGATCACGACGCTCCCCGAAAACGACAATCCCGCTGAGATCGGCGATATCGATGAAGCCGATCTCCTCTGTCCGCCCGAGCGACTCCTCTCCGTCGAGTTCGCCGGTCACATCCCGACAACCGCGCACGCGCAACACCACTTCTGGTGTCGTCGCGGGGGAAGGATTCGCGCGGTGGCCGTCTGGCCGCGCGTGATCTGGTGGGGGGACGCCATCACCGATGCTTCGCCGAGCTGCCCCCCCACACATTGGAAACAGGGGATCTGCGAAATAGAGGAACGCCGCGTCTACGCCGATGAACGCGTCGGCTTTGAGTTTATCGTCGAGCCACACCCGGACGATCCGCGGAAGATGACGGAACGGCTTTGGAGATGGATCTGAATCTCCGAAGGGAGACGAGCCAAGGAAGTGTCATCCCCGCCTTCGCGAGGATGACAATACAGGATAAACCATGAACGAAATTCCACAACGCTTTGAGCGCAACATCGGTACGCTCGGCAAAGAGGGGCAGCAGCGCTTGCACGATGCGCGGGTTGCGGTCATCGGTGCCGGGGGGCTGGGCGGAACGGTCTGTGAAATCCTCGCCCGCGCGGGCGTGGGATTTCTGCGCATCGTCGACTTCGATGATTTTGTCCCCTCCAATCTCAATCGACAGATCAACGCGACGATCGACACGCTCGGAACGAATAAGGCTTTGGCCGCGGCTGAGCGTGCACGCGCCATCGATCCGGAGGTCGTCGTTGAAGCCTACGCTGGTCGCTTCGACGAAAAGAACGCCCGCGATCTTCTGACCGACATCGATCTCGTCTGCGATTGCCTCGATTCGATTCCGGATCGCTTTCTGCTCGAGCGCAAAGCGCGCGCCGCAGAAATCCCGATGGTGCATGCGGCGGTCGCGGGACTGAGTGGCCAAGTCATGATGATCACCCCCGAGGGGAAAGGCCTCGATGCCGTCTACGGTCCAAAGGCCCAGTCGCCCGAGGCCGGCCTGGAAACGACCGTGGGAAACATTCCCTCCACCGTCACGATGGTCGCCTCCCTCCAGGCCCATCTGGCCATCGCGCATCTGGCCGAGACACCGCTGCCACCGAAAAACACCCTCCTGCGCCTGGACCTTTCCACCTGCCGATTGATCCCGCTTGAGCTTTAAGAACAATGCTGTCATTCCCGCCCCCGATTCAATCATTCGGGGGCAGGCTCCAGCGGGAATCTCGCTTATTATGGAAAAACGAGATCCCCGCCTGCGCGGGGATGACAACCTATTCCCCGGGAGGCGCCCAGGCCTTTGCGCCGCGAGGGGAAATCAGGTGCGTCTGGAACAAGCTTCATCTGTGAAGATGCGCCTGATTTCCCCGGGAGGCGCCCAGGCTTTTGCGCCGCGAGGGGAACGAAACACACAGACCATTGACAGACCGATGCGTCGTATAATAGGGTCTCTACATGCCCGATCCTATCACCGATTCCCGCATCCCGATTCTCTGGGAAGGCCACAATTTCATCTCCTCCAACGACGGCGTCGACCGCGACGGCGACGGCTTCGACGAGACCAGAAACGCCGGCATCTCCATCGACCTTCCCATCGGCGCGCAGGAACTCCGGGGAAAACGCATCACGGTTCACGGCGCCACATCGCTGGCCGGAAACTTCCGCCAGTTTCCGTTCGACCACCGCGCCACCAATCGAAATCATGTCCATCGCACGCGCGATCAGTTCAACCAGGTGCATGCCTACGTCACCTACACGAGTTTGCTCGACTACCTGACCGCTCTGGGCCTGAACACCTCGCAGATGCTTCACACCTTTCGACGCAAGGACCTGAACCGGATCGAGGTCAACGTCGATGTCGGCCCCATCTGCAACGCCTATTACAATCGGAACAGCGAGGATCTCAACTTCGGCTCCTGCCCGGAGATGGACACCCCCGCCGACGGGGACATCCTTGTGCACGAATTCGGGCACCTCGTTCTCGATCATCGCAATCCCGACATGCTCGATCCGGCCAACTACATCCCGCCAACGCCCAACGGACGACAGATGTACCAGGGCGAGCAAAACGCCATCCACGAGGGGTTCGCCGATGCGCTGGCCGCCTTCATCCACCATGACCCGCAGATCGCCGAGGATTCCTATGTCTTCACGGGAAACGATCGCGAGGCGGGTCTGCGCGACATCTCGCAGTTTGCGCGTTTCGATCGCAACACGTCATCGGAATGCCATGAGCGCGGCAAGATCTACGGCAACTTCTTCTGGGCGGTCAAAGAGCGCATCGCCGACATCCCCTATCTGACCGAGCAGGAGGCGTATGAAACCGCCCTCAAGATCCTGTGGGAGCACGCGCGCCACTATCCGCCGGGACGGGTCGACCGCGAAGATTTCGTGAACGCAATACTTGCCGGCATGGAGGCACTTGCTGAAGCCGGGCGACTGCCCATCGATCCCAACACGCTGCGGGCGATCATTTTAGAGGAGGCGCTCGCACGCAACATCGTGACGCAGACCTTTGTCAAAGCCCATCGCGCGCCGCAGGGAGGACTGGCACTGAGCTTTTCCCCCGCGCAGGAGGACGGCCGCACGCTGAAATCAGCAAAAGATGTCATCACGCACTTCCGCCGAAAAGGAACCGCGCTGTTCGGAGCGGGAGTTGAGTCGTCCACCGCCGCGGGAGAGCGAACCGTCTATCCACAGCTCCACCGCACGCGCAATGATCGGATGATCCCGATGCTCGGCCAAGGGTTTGTCGAAAACACGGTCAAACCCGGCGGCATGTTGTTCGTGAAGGCCAACAAAGCCGTTGGAGTCACCACCAAGAATGTTCGCGAGATCAAACGAAACGAGATCGACGAGCGTATCCTGGTACGAGCCGCAGATGGACGCGGACGCATCCTGCGACACATCCGCAAGGCGCTCATCCAGACGCGCCGCGAGATCAAAACATGGTCTGCAAAACCCCTCTCGAGCGAGCGATGGCAAAACCTTTCCACACTCACCCGCGATGAAGCAGTACTCAGCGCCGTCGAGGCACAACTTCGCCGCTCACGCACGCTTCCCTCTTCACTCGTCATCCAGCCGAAGGCCCGCACGCTCTCGCATCGCTTTGAGCTGGGCGCGATCACCGCCTCTATGGATGCGGTTACGGGTGAAATCACCCTGGCACGAAATTATTTTGCGGATTGATCGATGAAATCCTGAACGCCTTCGATAGTGGCTTCGATCGGTTTCGGAAAGGAAACCGCCTTTGCCGCCGCGGGAACATCCTTGAGACCGTTGCCCGTAATGAGCGCCACCACGACCTCGTCGGGAGCGATGATCCCATCCTGCGCAAGTTTTTGCGCCCCCGCAATCGATGCCGCCGCTGCCGGTTCGGCAAAGACACCACTGCTCCGACCGATGAGCGCGATCGCTTCGAGGATCGCCTCGTCGTCGACGGCCACCGCTACCCCGTTTGTCGAGGCGAGCGCCTGAAGCGCCCAATGCCCTGCACGCGGAACGCCCACACGGATGGAATCGGCGACCGTCTCCGGCTTCATCTCCGGAATGATGGTGGTCGATCCAGACGCGACGGCATCCACGATCGGCGCACAGCCAGCGGCCTGCACGGCCGCAAGCCGCGGCACACGCTCGATGAGCCCCAGGGCAGCCAGATCGGAGAACCCCTTTTCGATCCCTGCCAGGATCACGCCGTCGCCCGTGGGTACGATCACCCAGTCGGGCGTTTCGAATTCGAGCTGTTCCCAAATCTCGAGCGCCGCCGTCTTCTTCCCCTCGACCGTGAAAGGATTGTAAGCGGTGTTGCGGTTATACCACCCGAAGCGTTCACACGCCGCAAGCGAGAGCTCGAAACAATCGTCATAGCTGCCGCGCACGGGAATGAGCTTTCCGCCATAGACGGCGATCTGCGTGAGTTTCGCCATCGGCGCGGACTCGGGCACGAAGATGACACTCTCCATCTCCATCGAGGCACACTGTCCGGCGAGCGCGGTCGCGGCGTTCCCTGTAGAAGCGGTAGCCACCGTCTCGCGATCACGCTCATAGGCGCAGGCGACCACGAGCGCGGAGGCACGGTCCTTAAAGGATCCGGTCGGCAGCCCCGTGTCATCCTTGAGCCAGAGTTCTTCGAGCCCGAGCAGATCGCCCAACTTCGGCGCCGGCCGCAGCGGTGTCGCCGCGGTAATGAGCGGCGGCAATGCATCGGCCGACTCGAGCGGCAACAGTTCCATCCAACGATCGAACCCCAGCTCTTCGCGCTTGGCGATCAGGTCCGCATCGAACTGCCGCGCGATCGATTCATAATCGTAGATGCAACGAAGCAAGCCCTTGAGCGGCTGCATCGGTTGCTGCTCGCGCGCGCACTCAGGACAGACATATTCGACTTCATCCGGCGCGTAGTGTTTGCGACAGTCGATACATTCGAAGAGATACGATCGCATGAGAACACCTCTAAAAACTCAGCTATTGATGCCGCCTTCCGGGGAAATCATTTGCATCTTCACAGATGAAGCTTGTTCCAGACGCAAATGATTTCCCCTCGCGGCGGCTCATTATAAACATTTTGGCAACTATTCAGGTGATCCACCTATCAAGTGGATAACGACCTGCTTGAGCTGTCATCCCGACCAAGTGAGCAACGCGAACGCGTGGAGGGATCTCATGAGATCCCTCGACTGCGCCCTCCGGGCTTCGCTCGGGATGACACATACAGCTGCTCACTTTCCCTGTTCCTGCATCTCGATACAGCGCACGGGGCACATGACCGAGCAGAGGGCGCAGCCGACGCACTTCTCGTCGTCGATGATCGGCGTGCGCTCCGCATCGACCGTGATCGCACGATGGCCGCCGTCGCGGCAGGCGATCATGCAGGCGTCGCAGCGCACACACCGATCGAGATCGATGGCGGGACGCCACTTCCCATCGCGTGGAAGCTCCTCGTGCGCGACGATGTGAGGCAGGGCCGCGCCGATGACCTCTTGCACCGATGCGATGCCTCGGCGTTCGAGGTGAAAGGCCAGGCCTTCGGTCAGATCCTCGATGATGTCGACGCCATAGTGCATGACCGCCGTACAGAACTCGACGACCGTGGCGCCCACCAGCAGAAATTCCAACGCGTCTTTCCAGGTGATGGCCCCGCCGCTTCCCGCGAGTGGAATGCCGACCTCCTTGGAGGCGAGCGCCAATGCGCGCAGCGAGATCGGGCGGACCGCAGAACCGGAGAGCCCCGAATAGGTCGACTTGCCACCGACGTTGGGAATCGGAACGAAGCTCACGGGATCAACCCCCATGAGCGAGGGCATCGTGTTGCCGAGACAGACCGCATCGGCCCCCGCATCCTTGACCGCGCGAACGATCTCGACGATGTCGGCGACCTGTGGGGTGAGCTTGATGATGACCGGCACATCCCCTGAGGCCGCCTTGATCCAACCGGCAGCACTGGCACTGGCGACCGCATCCTGGCCGAGCATCATGCCGGGCTTGAGGCCCATCGACCCCTGCGGACAGGAGAAGCTGCACTCGATGCAATCGGCACCCGCGCTCGCCGCCCGCGCCGCGAGTTCCTTCCAGGTTTCCTCGGACTGGCCACTGATCGAACAGATGACGCGCTTGTCGGGAAATTCTTTTTTGAGTTCGACGATACGCTTTTCGACGACGTCGATATGGTATTCGCTCACCAGATCGATGTTGCCCATACCGATGAGGCGCTCGGGCCCTGCATCCAGGCCGCTCATCATCGGATAGACGAGATCGACCGGTTCGCTCTCGACCGTCGCAGTCTTGAGGACCGCACCGGCCCACCCCGCGCGAAAGGCATCGGCGACCATATCCTGCTCATCGGAAGGCGGTGCCGCAGCGAGGATGAAGGGGTTGGCAAACGAAACACCACAGAAAGAGACGCTGAGATCAACTTTGGGTTCCGGATACATTACAATCCTTTCACAAACGCGTCGATGTGCGTCGCCGCAAGGCGGCCCTGCCCCACCGCGCGTGCGGCGGTACCGCCGCCCATCACCGCATCGCCTCCAGCGAAGAGGCCGGGCGTCGAAGTCATCATCTCGGAATCGACGGCGATCAGCGCGTTCGGCGCCGTCGCCAGTTCGAAGGTCGACTCCGCCCCCTGGCCGATGGCCATGAGCACCGCGTCGCAGGCGATGTCGAACGCCGTCGCCTCGACATCATATGTGCGCTTGCCGCCCGCCTGCTTCGGTTGCCACTTCACGCGCATACAGCGCACGCCTTCGACCTTCTCCTTCCCGAGAATCTGCTGCACGACGACACGGAAGTAGAACTCGACGCCCTCGTTCCAGGCGTCGTCTACTTCGTTGGGATAGGCGGGCATCTCGGCCTGCGGCTTGCGGTACAGGAGGAAACATTCGGCGCCCTGCGCACGCGCTGTACGCGCGGCATCGAGCGCGGTGTCACCACCGCCGATGACCACAGCGCGCCTTCCGATCGAGGGCGCATTGCCATCCTTGACCGCCTGGAGGTAGTCGATCGCCTGATGGGCACCGGAGAGCTCCATGCCGGCAAGATCTCCTCCGCGCGCGCGATGCAGACCCGTGGCGAGGAAGACCGCCTCGAAGTCCTTCTGGAGCAGCTCGCGCGGATCGGCAACTTCGTGTTCCGTCACGAACGCGATCCCGAGGTTCTTGAGGAATGCGATTTCGAAGTCGAGAACATCGTCGGGAAGGCGAAAGGCCGGGATGCAGCGTCGAAGCATCCCGCCGAGCATGTCGCGCCGCTCAAAGACGGTGACGATATGCCCGCGAATGGCAAGTTCAGCGGCACACCCGAGCCCCGCCGGACCGGAACCGATGATCGCGACGCGCCTGCCGTTTTGAACCGGAACGCGCGGTTCGATCATGCCGTGGGCGCGCTCCCAATCCATCACGAACTGCTGCAGTCCCCCGATGTCGATCGGGGTGGAAAGCCCCGCGGCCGTGCACCCCTTGGCACAGAGCGTTCCCGTCGGACAGATCCGCGCACAGGAGGCGGCCAGCACATTCGCGCGCTTGAGCAGACGCACCGCACCATCGAGATTGTCGAACCGAATCTTACGGATGAAGGCGCGCGCATCCACCCCTGCGGGGCAGTCGCAGGTGCAGGGGGCATCGGCGCACATCAGACAGCGGTTAGCTTCCAGGAGCGCCTGCTGCGAGTTATAACCTTCTTCGGGCATGTGAAAACCTCTCCGTGATACGATCATAGAAAACCATCGATATCAAGATATCTACATATTCTCCATCCAGCTTGGAATCGAATAACTCAGTCGAGCCTGGCCATAGAGGGGTCGCATCTCTTCGATGAAAGCGATCACGCGCGGAAAGACCTCCGGCGCCTGTGCATGACACTCGTATCGAGGGAACGACTCATCCAGGCGGGAAACGTAGCTATCAAAAGACATGATCTGTTCATGCAACGCCTGCATGATGTCCGTTCGGTCGTTTGCCCGATCCTGCTTTCTTTGAAAGTTCGAAAAGGTTTTTGAAACACACACATCGATCGGATCGAGTCGACGCACTTCGATATGATCCAACCGAAATCCGGGGAGAAATCGTGGGTGTGGCGGAAGCCAGATAATCTCCTGTGGAACGAGGTCCAGGTACATTCCATACCGAAGAGCACCGGCACTGCCCCGGCCAAACTCAGCCACAAGATAATCAAGGGCGTCCGATTGTTTCTCATCGAAAAAAGCAGCCCCCCTCAGGGCATCGATATCCTTGGTCCCCCTATCCGTCATCCCGGCAAGGGCAAGCGCCGTAAAACCGACGATACTCAGCTCGAGTTGCAAGGGATGAAATCGTTCCCGGACGGCGGCATCAATATTCCTCAAGAATGTGACATAGGCATCATCCATGAGCGGACTCCGCGTTGACGAATGGCATAAAAAACGCAGCACTCATCTCTGGAACATCGCTGTGCCCCTGTTCCACTTCCGATGCGTGCCCAAGCGCCTGGTTGAGCTTCTGCAGAACTGAGCGCACGCGCCGCTTTTCCGTCGCAGAGCGATCAATCGAAGGAACGCAGGCGATGACGAATCGAAGAAGCTCGCGAAGGTTCACCACAAGCCGTTCATGGGGAAGGCTGGTGATAATGCGCGTAACATTGATGGCGTCATGCGCGGCCTGCTGATAGAGCGTCGCTGCCACAGCTGCAGCAAAACGCGGCTGTTCGACAACACTCAAAGCCGCACGAAGAAAATCAGCATAGGTCTTGTAGTGTTCGTGCACATCGATGGTCCGCTTGCACTTGAGATGACGAGCTCCAAAATGAACAGCTGCAGCACGCAGGATATCCTCCTCGCTGTGAACCAGGGGACTCTGTTCGCCAACAAAAGAGGAGAGCGGCCGATTGTAGACGCGAGCGAGAAAACAGAGGCGTTCTGCGGATAGGGATGTCGTCCCGTTTTCGATACGGGAGATCGTCGGCTGGGTCACGCCAAGAACCTTGGCCAAAAAACGCGAACTGATCCCCTCCTTCTCCCTCAAGGAACGAATCGCCCGTCCGATACGAAGACGAAACTCTCTTATCTCGACCGTTTCCATACAAAAAAACAATACAACAGCTTGATATATAAAGCAATTACCGAATATATATTCAGTAATGCATATATATACACATATGAATCAATATCTAAAATTCGCCTGTGATTTCCATGTGATACGAAAAAGATATCATCGATTTTCTACTGTCTTCTTGACCTCATACGCATAGCGCAAGAGGCAAGAATCGACGAGACAGATGACGGAGACGACCGCGCACATGAGCGACCACTTGGTACCATAGAGCTCCATGGCGACGCCGAGGGCGGCCGCACCGAGGATGAGGTCGATGAGGAAATACCACTTCACGCGTTTTTCGGTGAGATACTCGGTGTTGATCTTGAAAAAACCCATAAAGACCTCCGCTTGATGAAAATATCATGAATGATGGACGATCGCTCACTCCGTTCGCTAAGACGAAGGACGACCGATCACTCCGGGATCTCGGACGATAGAGCTTCTTCGTCCTTCGTCCCTCGGCCCTTTGCTATCGAGCGGCTCCCATCGTGAGGGCCATGATGGCCTTTGCGGTGTGCAGGCGATTCTCCGCCTCGTCGTAGATGATCGACCACTTCTCGTTGTCGATCACGGCGTCGGTTACCTCGCGGCCGCGGTCGGCCGGGAGGGCGTGCATGTATTTCACGTCGGGGTCGGCAAGCTTCATCCTGCGCTCGTCGCAGATCCAATCCTTATGTTTGCCGAGATTGGCCTTCATTTCATTCTTCTGCGCGTCGGAATCCTCCCAGCGATCGAAGTGCGCGAACCCGCCCCAGTTCTTGGGGATGACCACCTGCGCGCCCTCAAAGCCGGCGTCCATGTCGTCGACGAAGCGGATGCTGCCGCCGCCCTCCTTGGCATTCGCCTCGGCGGTCTTCACGATCTCCGGCATCAGCGGAAATTCTTTCGGGGCGGCCACCGTCACATCGATGCCATAGCGCGGGAACATGAGAATCTGTGACTGCGGCACGGAGAGCGGCTTGGCATGACTCTCGGCGTAGGCCCAGCTGACCGTCACCTTGAGGCCTTTGAGATCCTTGCCGAACTTCTCCTGCATGACCATCGTATCGGCCATGACCTGCATCGGGTGATAGAAGTCGTCCTGCAGCGACATGACCGGAATGGTCGCGTGTTTGGCCATCTCGCGCAAGTACGCATTGCCGATCCCATAGAAACAGTTCCGGCAGGCGATCGCATATCCCATGCGCGAGAGGACGATCGCCGTGTCCTTGGCGCTCTCGCCGTGGGAAAGCTGCATCTTGTCGGGGGTCAGATCATGCGAATTGCCCCCGAGCTGCGTGATACCGCAGCCCATCGAATTGCGCGTACGGGTGGATTGCTCGAAGAACATCATGAAGAGCGTCTGGTTGGTAAGCCAGTCGGTGATGACGTTCCTTTTTTTAAGCTCCTTGAACTCGAACGACTGCGCCAGCGCATGATCGAGCTCGGCCTTGCTCCAATCCTGCGTCGTGATGAAGTGTTTCCCCTTGAGCGATGTGAGATCCATGGTCTCCTCCTGTGTCGGCAAACGTATCGCGATTCTTCGTGCAAGACAAGAGGGGAAACCCTCACGCTCCGTACACCTGCGGGAATTGTGCGTAGAACGCTGACGCCTTCCAGAGGTGTTCGGTGGGGGTGAACTCGTCCGGCGCGTGGGCCTGTTCCTCGAAGCCGGGACCGAAGCCGACACAGGGAATGCCGTGCAGACCACAGAGGGCGATGCCATTGGTCGAGAAGGTCCACTTGTCGATCTTCGGTACGCTCCCAAAGAGATCGCGGCAGGACGTCGCCGCCGCCTGCACCGCCGGGTGCTCCTCGGGAATCACCCAGGTGGGATAATACTTCTCCATCGGAAAGATCTTCCCCGTGTAGCCCGGGCGGTTGTAGACGGGAATGCTCACGACCCCACCGACACCCTCGACGATCGCCTTGATCTCGGCCACCGCCGTCTCCTTGGTTTCGCCAGCGGTGAGGCGCCGGTCGAGGTAGACGCGACAGGAGTCGGCCACCGCGCAGAACGAGGGCGAGGTGGAGCGGATGTCGCTCATGGCCACCGTCCCCTTGCCGAGGAAGTCGTCCTTCTTCAGTCGCTCGTTGAGCTTTTCGATCTCGGTGATCAGCGGCGCCATCTTGTAGATCGCATTCTCGCCCCGCTCGGGTGCGGAGCCATGCGCGGAGACGCCCGCGACCCGCGCCTCGATCTCCATGCGGCCGCGATGGCCACGATAGATCTTGAGCCCCGTGGGTTCCGTGATCACACAGACATCGGGACGGACGTTCTCCTCGCGGATGAGATAGTCCCAACAGAGGCCGTCGCAGTCCTCCTCCATCACCGTGCCGGTGACGAGCAGCGTATAGTCCCCTTCGAGCCCCAGTTTCTTGATCATCTTTCCGGCAGAGACCATCGAGGCCATGCCGCCCTTCTGATCGGCGCTCCCCCGCCCCCAGACCTTGCCGTCCTTGATGAAGGATTGATGCGGCTTGAAACTCCAGTTGTCCGGATTGCCCACGTCGACCGTGTCGATGTGGGCATCCATGGCGATGATCGTCTTGCCGCTGCCGATGCGACCGATGATCGAGCCCAACCCATCGACGCGCACCTCGTCAAAACCGGCGGCATCCATTTCAGCGCCGATGCGTTCGACGACCGCCTTCTCCTTTCCGGAGAGCGACGGGATCGAAACGATGTCGGCCAAAAACTTCGCGATGGACTCCTCTTCCTTCTTCGCGAGCTCCATTATTTTCGCTGCATTCGATGCCATAGATGATCTCCTTGATCCTGTGATCCCGAGTGCCTGGGAGCCTGGATCGGTGTTCAGATTCTCAGGCCCCCCGGTTCCCAGGATCCCAAGCTCATATGCTTCTTCCTCATTCACACTGCCCGCCGAATGAATTGTCCGAATCCCGGTTGGACCGCAATCCGATCATCATGAAAGATCGTCGTTCCGCGGCAGATCGTCCGCACAACCTTTCCGGTGAATGTCCGTCCCGCAAACGGCGTGAGGTGCCCGCGATTGCCGAACGATTCACCCGTGACCGTCCAGGTCGCCTTCGGATCGATGAAGGCGAGATCCGCATCGGCCCCCACGGCGATCGCGCCTTTGCGCGGCGCGAGTCCGAAGCGTTTTGCTGCTGCAGCGGAGGTCACCTCGATCACGCGCGCGAGGGTGAGCCGCCCCTGTTTGTATCCATCGGAGAAGAGATACGGCACGCGCCAGGCAACACCGGGGAGTCCGCTGTAGTCGGTCCAGATGCTCCCGGTTTCTTTCTCGGCCGGCGGACACGGCGCGTGGTCGGTGGCGACAAAATCGATCGCGCCGTCGGCGAGCAGATGCCAGAGGGCGTCGCGATCCTCGGCAGTCTTCACGACCGGCGCGCACTTGAGCACGGAGCCGTACTGCGTGAAATCCTCGTGCGTAAAGGCGAGATAGTGCGGGCAGGTCTCCATCGTGATATCGAGGCCGGCCTTTCGCGCCGCCATCACCTGTGCGGCGGCGAGACGTCCGGCCACGTGCACGATGTGCATGCGCGCGTGGGTCGTGAGCCCCAAGCGCACGGCTGCCGCCACCCCCCGCTCCTCGGCCGGGTCGGCGCGCGATGCGTAATAGGCCTCACATGAATCATTCCCCTCAGCCATCAGTTTCGACGTGCGCTCTTCGATCAGGTCGCGATCCTCGGCATGCACGCCGACGAGCGCGCCGATCTTTGCCGCATGCGCCAAGGCCTGCCCCGTCTCGATGAAGGAGAGCGCGCGAAAACTCTCCATCGACGAGATGAGATAGATCTTGAAGCCGACGACCCCCGCGCGCCAGAGATGTGCGGTCTCGTCGTGCCACCACTCTTCACAAATACTGTTCCCGGAGATGCCGCCCCAGAGGGCAAAGTCGATGACGGAGAGCGGGGCGAGCGCCGAGAGCTTGCGCTCGAAGTTCGCCAGCGTCGTCACCGGTGGCACGCAGGTATCGGGCATGTCGATGACGGTGGTCACGCCGCCCGCGGCGGCGTTCATGGAGGCGGAGGTGAAGTCCTCGCGCTCGGTATAACCGGGGGTATCGAAATGGACGTGTGAATCGATCGCACCCGGCAGGACGAGAAGACCGTCGGCATCAATGCATTCGTCGGCCTGCGGTGCGGGCCCATCGGCATCGAGGATCTCGGCGATGCGCCCGTCGTCGATCGCCAGGTGCACGCGGCGGGTCTCATCGCCCGAGCCCGTCGAAATGGTCGCGTTGCCGATAACGGTCTTGTGCATCGTCCCTCCGATCGAAGCGACCCTATCATTATCACGGGCATCCGACCAGACCTCCAGGTGAATGCTTCCCAACCTATCGTTATTACACGCATTATAACGCTGCCGCCCCGTGTAGACATTTGTCTTCACTCGTTCGGCCCCGAGAACAACTGCGCCCCTGCACCCAACCGAAAACCCTGTTAGAATAGGATTCAACCGTGGAACACAGGGGGCCCATCTTGACGACCACCGCGCATTTCATCGCTCCCCCCTATTGATCGATCAACAGACAGGAATATGGCCCAATACTTGCTATAATATAGGGGTGGTGAGAAGCCGGACTGGATGTCATCCGTATCACACACGTGGAGGAAACCATGAAGACCACGATCCGTTCCATAACATTGTGCACCGGAGTGATTGTCATCGTATTGACCGCCGCGATGGCTCAGGCCGCCTCCGCGCCGGCACCGAGTTCGATCTCGGCATGGTCGAAGTTTCTCTGCGTCAACGAGACCTACACGCTCGTCGTCGATGGGCAACGGCGCCAGACGATCACGCTGCCCTGCGAGGTGCAGCCCGACTCCGATGCCGTCGTCTTCTTCGATATCGACGACAAACCGCTGGCGGTTTTGGCCTCCACATCGCCGTCTGAGGCGAGCGGGCGGGTCACGCCGTCGATCGGCCGCGGCGGCCTGCGCCAGGAGATCCCCTTAAGCACGCAACGCCAATGGTCTTTGGATTGGTCACAGCGCTTGGGGGTGGATCGTCGCCTTGAAGCCGAACGCAACCTCAACGCGCAGCGCCAGCTCAATCGCTGGCAGAGCGGGGGATTAAACGCCCGCGATCAGATGAGAAGGGAGGCCGGAGGGGCGATGAGCTTCCGTCACGGTGCGGGAGGAAGGGCCACTCTCCTGCAATTGTATCAACGATGGAGCCAAGCCGCCCTTGGTAGATATTTTAACAACAGAGACCGCGCCGATGCCTATGATGCTGCTGCCAAAGGGACTAAGGATGCAGCTCAAGCACAAGAATATAGAGATGCAGCGCAAAAACATAGAGACAAAGCGAAGGTAGCAAAAGGAGAGTATGACGACTACCTCGAGCGCATCGAAGAAGAGAAAAATAACGAGGATGACGACGGGACCAGCACGGTCAATCCCGACTATGTCGACGATCGCTATTTTGCCGGCGGCAACCCGCCCAAGATCGCCGGCGTGGTCACGCTCGCCGGTGGAGGTGTGGTCAATCGACACACGGGAAAAGTGATCATCGCTGTCGCGGCTGAGACCATGACGCTCGATGCGTATCTGGCGATCCTGGCTGACCGCACGGTCGATGGGGGCCGGCATGCGGCGGGAAAGGTCGTCAACCCGGGCGCGAACGAAGACGATGAACGAACCGACAGCAGTGGGCCGAACATCACCCATTTCGAATACTTCCTACTCTTTCGGAACCCGGCCGATCCGGTGGATGGGGGTACCTCGTTTCAACCCACCGGGGCGGTTTCGTCGGCGGGAATCGAATTTCAGCTGAACGCGCAGGCCGCAAGGGCGATCGGCGCCCGCTGAACACAAGCAGCGTGTGACTGCCCGTAAAGAGGGACCGTCTTCACCGATCAGGGAGTCTAACCTGCGATGACACAACCTATCGACCGCCGCCCGCCCGCGGGCACCTCGCCGCGGAAGAACACCGAGCGCGCCATCCATAAAACCGCGGATGACGCGAAGAGACCGACGAGTTCGAATTTTGCGCACGCGCCGAATGCCGTTCCCCTTACGTCCGACATCACGCCGAAGACGATGCTGCTCCGAACAGCCCCGCTCTCTCTGAGCAACCCGATCCTCGAACTGTTACAACTGGAATCAACGGCCATCCCCAACGACCTGACCGCCGATGCCGAAATGAAGCTGCGCGCGATCATCGCGCGAATGCGCGAAGCGCATTCCAGTCCTCCAACAACTCCGCAGAAAGCCATTCTGGAGATCATCGATCAGCTGCAATCGAAGCGCATCGACGGGAGCTTCCATACCCATTTCTTTTCCGAAGATCTGGCCAACGACGCCTGTTCCGATCAGACGGCAACGCTGGCGCTCATCGCCGTCGGGCACGAGTTGAACTGGCCTGTGGAGATCATCGCCGAGCGTTCCAACTTGCTCCTGCGGTGGAAGGGAGAAGGACGCCCGGGTTTCGTCATTTCCGGTCGAGAAATATATGCGGATGCACCGAAAACGCTCATCGACGAATTCGATCTCGCACCCGAATCCGTCGAGGGCGGCGTCTACCTTGCACCGCTTACAGGCGACCGTCTTCGGTCGACTCTGATGTTCCATGCCGCAAAAGCAATGCTCAACCGAGGCGATCTCGATAAAGGCGCGGCACTGCTGCAAAAAGCCGTCGCGCTCGATTCGAAGAACGTCGCTGCGCATTTTGAACTGGGCCGCGTCTTCGCCGGCCGGGGGAAACATGCCGAGGCCATCGCCACATTCGGAGACGTCATTGCGCTCGACCCGCGCAACAGACTAGCCCTCGCCTTTCGCGCGAATAAGCGTTCCCGAATCGAAGATCATGTCGGCGCCAAAGAGGATTTCCTGCGGGCTGTCGCCCTCTCCCCTGACGACATCTGGCTCCGCTTTGCCCTCTCCCTGGCACACGCCGCCCTGGAGGAATTCGCCGATGCGGAGACCCAGATAAACCTCATCATCGACAGCGGAACAAATGACCTCATCTTCTTCAAAGCTCGCGGGGCCATCCGGCTGGAGCGGGGCCATTATGCCGCTGCCCTCGATGATTTCGATAGAACATTGATAACAGGGGACAACGGCGACGACATCCGTTCGATTCGAGCCGAAGCCCTCCTCGGCCTCAAGCGCTATCCGGAAGCGGAAACGGATTTTAAGGAACACCTCGTGCGCCATCCGGACGATGTCGATGCCCTCGTCAATCTCGCCGAAGCTTATCGGGGGATGAAAAAAACAGACCTGGCCCGAGAAACGCTCCGCCGCGCCTTGACACTCGACCCGCAGAACGAAAGGGCACTCGCCATTCAGCAGACGCTGTCGAAGTAGGCTTCACCAACCCCGCTTATCGCGGATGAGGCGATCGGTCTCGGCGAGCTGTTCGCGCTGGGCCTGCCAGTATTCGGGTGAGCGCTGTGCGCGCAGTTCCTCGACCGCCTTCCCCTGCTGCTCGACCCAGGTATAGTATTTCAGATTGGCCCAACAGTCCTTGGCGTGCTCGGTCCCTTCGCGGATATAATCGATGGGCTGACGTAGGAAGATCGATTCGTACCGACGACGCGCCTCCTCGGCATCCATCTTGCCACACTTCGCATCCATCTGTTCCATCACGCTGTAGTAGCGATCGATTCCATCCGTGGCGATCGTGAAGAGGACATCATCTTTTCCCAGCCGATAGTGTTTGGCCGTCTTGATCGCGCCCAGGATGTTGCAGATGGTGGAGATGCCGAAGACGTCCTTGATGCACTCGAGAAGATTCGCGTCCACGCCGGCGTCGACGAGTGCGCGCCGACCAACTTCCTCGTGAATGAGCTGCATCCCCTTCTTCGAATCCCATTCATCGATACAGATGATCGCGTCCATCGCGTCGGTATTATGGATGAAGGTGACGTGTTTGTCGCCGATCCCCTGGATGTCGTGGCCACCGAAGCCATTGGAATAGAGCGTGGGACACTGGATCGGTTCGAGGCCGATGGTGAGGCAATCGGGATGCACCTCTTTCACGCGCTCGGCGCAGGCGATCGTGCCGGACGAACCCATCGCCGAGGTGATCCCAGCGAAGCGCGTGCCCACACCCTTGGCCTTGAGCTCGTCGAAGCATTCGAGGAGCGTCGTCCCCGTGACGTAATAATGGAAACGATAGTTGGCGAATTCTGAAAACTGGTTGACGATGATCGTATTCGGCTCGCGCGAGAGCTCCCAGGCCTTGTCGTAGATCTCCTTCACGTTCGACTCGCAGCCTGGCGTCTTGGCATACTTCGCACCGTACCAGGTGATCTTGTCGAAGCGTTCCTGACTCATCTCCTCGGGGAGGATCACGAAGGAGTCATAGTTCATCCGCTCGCCCACATAGGCCCCGCCCACGCCGTAGTTGCCGGTGGAGGGCCAGACGAGGCGATGCTTTCCGGGTTCGATTTCATCACGCACCTGTTTCTCGATCGTGCAGGAATAGGTGGCGCCGACCTTGTGCGAACCGGTCGGGAAGCCTGTTCCGATGAGGAGCACGATCGGCGTGGGAACGCCGGTGAGCGCCTCGGGCAGCACGACGTGACGGATGCGATTGCCCCCGTCGCGCCAGGTGATGTTGAAGAGGTTGAGCGGCGAGAGCGGATCCCCCTCGAGGACGCCCAGTGCCTTCTTGCGCAAATCGGCGGGAATCTTCTCGGGATGCAGCATCTCCTCAAACGTTGGTCCCCAGATGTATTCTTTGTTCATAACGCCTCCCGTCGGTTCGTCGGTTACAGCGTTTCAATGCCATGATAAAGTGTCAAAATTATTCCGAACTATCGAACTATCGAACTATCGAACTATCGAACTATCGAACTATCGAACTATCGAACTATCGAACTATCGAACTATCGAACTATCGAACTATCGAACTATCGAACTATCGAACTATCGAACTATCGAACTATCGAACTATCGAACTATCGAACTATCGAACTATCGAACTATCGAACCATCTTCATCCGTTTCCACAGTTTCTTCGCACATCTCTGTGCGTCGCGCGCGAGGCGCTCTTCGTCCAGACCCGGGATTTCAAAATCCTGCATGAGCACCCTGCCCGCGACGATCGTTGTGCGCACGGGGGCGGTCATCACACGGAAGAGAACGTGCGCCAAGACATTTGCCTTCGTCACGGGGGTTGCGGGCCGAGCATCGGCAATGATGAGATCGGCCGCGGCATTCTTTCCCAGCGTTCCCACCTCGAAACCGAACTGGCGCGAGACGAGCGAGGGCGCGTTTTCGAAGAGCGCGTGGCCAACCTCGCTCCAACCGGCCTGGGCATCCTTTGCCCCCGGGCGATGCAAGACCGAAGCCACCCGCAGATCGTCCTGCACGCCGGCACTCATGCCATCGGTACCGATGACGATGGGAATCTTCCGCTGCATCATCTCTGGGACTGGCGCCACACCCACGGCGTTATTCAGATTGGAGAGCGGGTTGTGCACCACCGTCGCCGCACTCTTGGCGAGCAGGCGAATATCGTTTGCATCCACATGCACGCAGTGGACGGCGATCGATTCCGGGCGCAGAAGCCCCTGTTTGAAGAGGCGCGCAACGGGGCGCTGGCGATACTTCTTCTTCGTCGCCGCGACATCCTCCATCGCCTCGGCGACATGGACGTGTGCGCCGACATCGAAGAGATCCATGAGTTCGCGTGCAGCGTCACAGGTGGCATCGGAAACGGTCATCGAGGCGTGCAGCCCCACCATGCCGCGCTGGAGAAACTGCGGCTCCTCGGCAAGCCAGTTGCGCACGCTCTCGAGCCACAGCCCGGTTTCGGCGAGCGCCTCGTCGCGACTTCCCTTCCCGGCACGATCGGAGATCTCGAAACAGAGGTTGGCGCGAAGCCCCAGCTCGCCCAACGCCTCGGAGATGGCCCCCAGCGAGCCGCTGATCGCGCCGTAGCTGGCATGGTGATCGATGAGGGTGGTCACGCCCGCGCGAATGGCGGCGACACCGCCGAGCATCGCGCTCACGAAGATGTCCTCGAGCTCGAGTGCGGCATCGAGCCGCCACCAGAGATCCTTGAGGACCTTTCCAAAGTGGCGCATGCGCGGCAGCTCCATCCCGCAGGCGAGCGCCCCATAGAGATGCATGTGGGGATTGATGAAACCGGGGAGGACAAAGCGGTCATGCGCATCGATGACCTGCATGGCGCCATGTTTCGGACAGCGCGACATCGGCCCGAGGGCTGCGATGCGCGAACCGCTGATGTGGACGAATCCGTCGGGAAAGACCGGCCCGCGACCGGTGATGAGACAGGCGTTGACGATGAGCAGATTCTGTTCAGCCATACGGACGTTTTAGCCCGTCTTTCCAGGGGGTGGCAAGGGGAAACCGGGTCGTTGCACAGGGGAGTTAGAGCAGGGTCGGCACAACCGGGGAAAACGGAACGGTGGCGTCCAGTCCATACGCCCCGGACAAGACCGCTTCGGCAATCACTTCAGGTGAGAAACCATCCGCATCGGAATAAACAGAAATTGCTTCGACCAACGCCTCGTCGGAAGAGACGCCCAGTTCATCGGAGGAGATGACGATCTCGGCCTTCGTCCACAACCCCGGCCGCGAATCCAACGCAACGGTCCAGCCGTTCATCTGTGCCAACATCTCGTTTCCGGCCAGCCCCGTTCCCGTGCCGTCAGCCAGATCGGGTCGTTCGCGCACATCCATTCGCCTCGCGGCATCGATATCCCCGATGCCAACGCCGTTGTCGATCACGCGCGGACGAACAACGCCGCCTCGCTCGCGTGCATCGAGGTAAACCGTGCGGCGCGCGCGTTCACGGGCGTGATATTTCAGGGCGTTCGATCCATATTCATTGATCATGCGCAGCAATGCGCGACGGCGACCGGGTGCCACGAACCGTTCGGAGAGCTCCCCCAGGCGCAGGTCCACCCCCTGATGTTTCGCCATCGGCTCCAACATCGTGCGAACGAACCGGAAGATCGATCCGACCGTCGAGAGATCATACTGCAGCAGATAGGAACGCATTGTCCGCTCGAGTTCGGCGACATCCCTCTGACCCAGCCGAACCACCAGGCGGATAAAGCCGCCCATGGCCGTCTCAATCCCGTTGAGGTCGTGCAGGAGCGAGCGCCCCTGACGCAGCATGAGCGCCCACGCCTCCCCGTCGTCCGCACGCGCATTGATCTCATCCTGCTGCTCATAGCCGATCAGCAGCGCCCGCAGACACGTACGCAGGTCGGTCGAACGCTCGATGCGCGGCAGCAACCCTTTGAGCTGCACGAGCGCGTCATCGCTGTTCCCTTGTGCAAGGGCCGTTCGAGCCGATTGCACGCCCTGCTGCACCTCATGGATCAGCCGGTCGAAGAAAAACGTGTCGTAGGTGGCAAGCAGCGCCTCCACCTGGGAACGCATTCCTGCGCTGCGCAACAGGGCATCGAGACGATTCCGCTCGTTTTCGGGCGATGCCGACGAATTCCGGACCTGGCCGAGAAACCGCGCGATCGTTCGGGCAAAATCCGAACCGATCTCCGAGGAGGCCAGGGCATGATAGGCGACCACAATATCCCCGTCGACCCGTTTCGCGAGCGCTCGTTGGGGAACGCGACTTCCGAAGAAGACGGATTGTCCGCCGATGAGATAGGCGCGAAAGGCTCCTTCGACCACACCGGCATCGACTGCCGTCGGGCGATCGCTGCCTGCATTGAGCCGCTCGGAGAAGATCCGTCCGGCAAACCCAAAGATCCCATCGGCAAACCCGATCTCCGATGGACCGACTCGCACATAGGTGTCACGAAGCCCCGTCACATGAGCCGCTGCCGCATCGGCCTGCCCCGACTCAAGACCGAGGACGCGCGCAAGCATGCCCTGCGCCGAACGCAGGCGTTCGGTCTCTTGAATTGACGTTGTTGTCCTCGTGATCCTGACCACACGACCTCCGATGTCCGACCCGATGGAATTCGCAGCGACACGAATACATCGATCGAAGATCGAAAAAGTTGCGCGCTATTTGTGATGTTGTCGAAAAAGGGAATCTCAGCTTCGAGCGACATTCACATCCGATACGCGTCAAAAAACGAAGCGGCGCCTCTATCCCACAAGAACCACCCCTGTCAATCACATATGACGCATCCGCGGCCAGGTTGAATGGTCATTGCCGTCCCTACAACATCGGCACGGGCATCACGAAGGGGGCGGCGGCGAAGAGATGTGCACCGGCCATGAGGTCGCTGCCCATGAGATGGGCATCCTCTTCGAGGAAGGGGTCGAGATCGGCGGGGGCGATGTCGGTCACGTCGAAGGCAGCGTCGATCAGCGTCGGCGGATGGGACAGGCTGAACGACTCGGATGAGCCATCCTCGTTAACACGAATGCCACCATCCCAGAGCATATCGAGCAGCTCGTCACCGTAAGAGATTTCCTCAAAATCATTCCAGCGCGGCCGTCCGGTGTGCGCCCCCTCGAATGCAAATGTCGTCATCTCCTCGCCGAGCAACACATGGCCGTTGCGCTGTCCACACATTCGAGCGACGAGCGCAATCGCCTCGGCAAAGACGGGGGGAGCGATCCCCTCTCCTCCATACTGTCCCCTCGTCAACATCAGCATCCCACCCCCATCATTCTCCTGAATGTATTGGGAGATCACGATTCGATCCAGATCCCTCCCCCCGTCGCGCTTGATCTGCTCAAGTATCTTCGCGTGACTGGAAAGGCCTTTCTGGAATTCCCCCGTATCTTCTTTGAATAATCCGTACTGCGCCATCAGGATCGTTCCGTTTTCGATGTCAACAAAGAAGGGATATCGCATGATGGGCTTTATCTCGGAATAATTGGCATAATTATTTTGCAACCGTTTGAGCGTCTCCGGTGAAGCCGGATGGACACTATAGGCCGGATCTTCCCTATCCCCCTTCCCATCGTTGCGCATGATTCGCACGACCGGCGTCGACGCTTTGATCTTGGCCGCCTTCTCCGCGCCGAGGAGACCTTCGAGCGGAAGCGCGATGTGGAAGCTCGAACCCTTCCCCAGCTCCGATTCGACCGCAAACGTTCCGCCGAGCCGCTTTACACTCGCGATGATGCTCCCGGAACCCGTCCCCGTCCCTTCGATCCCCTCGGCGACGACCGCCGGGTCGCGCCAACCCTGCTCGCCGAAACGCTTGAGCATATCGGCCGACATCCCGCGCCCGTTGTCACTGGCCTCGATCTGAAGCGACCCGCCTTCGAGCGAGAACCGCACCCGCGCCCATCGCTCGCCTTCCGGGACCGACGGGTTGTAGTACTTGGAGCTGTTGGAGAGGAGGTTGTAGAGGATGCGGCGAAAGTGCCTCCACGCCTCGCGTGTCGGAATCGCTTCGTCAATCTCCGCGGGAAGATCACCGACATCGATTTCAAGACCATCCTTCGAAGCGATCTCCTCGAATGCCCGCCGAGCGGAATATGCCGTATCGCCGAGGGTACGCGCCTTGCCGAAACTGGCGAGATCGAAGCGATACTCGCCCCCATTTTGAAGGCGCAACGCATAGAGCTCACCCCACTGTATGGGGTTGTGCCACATCATCGTATAATCATGATACCCGGAACCGACGCGCTCGATCGCCTCCGTCGGCCAGCCCTCCCGCTTTGCGCGCGCAGTGAGCTCTTCCTGCTGCTGCCAAATTGCGGCGAGGTACTCCTCGCCCTCATCCACCAACGGTCTGTAGACCGTCCGGAAGGCCTCCTCGGTGAGCGGCTTCCCGTGGAGCTGATCGAAGACCTCCTGCTGCCTTTGGGTCACCTGTTTATCGATCTCATCCAATTGCCGTTCAAAGGCCTCGACCGCCGCAAGACCGTTCGTCGGACGATCGATCTGCACGTCCCCATCGCGCGGAGTGATGCGAAAGCGGACGCTGTGATCGGCGTCGGCGGAAAAGACACTCGTCCAGCGAAGGAAGGGAATATCGCGGGAGGACGGCTGTGCATACTGGGCCTGAATATGTTGATTGTAATCCCAGGCGAGCGTGAGCATGCGAAACTGTTCCGCCGAAAGTTGGGAGAAGAGACCCTTCGCCTCCATCGTAAACGCGCCCTCTTCCCAGCCGATGCGTATCGCTCCACCGCGATCGGTCGCACGATCGATCGCCGTCTCGAAGAACATCTCGAAGAAACGATCGATGGCCTCATCATCGATCACCTCGCGATAGTGCAGATCCGAGGGAAGATTGATCTCCACCCTGATGCCTCGGCGCTCGGCTTCCATCGCATATGGCATGGTGGAGAGCATGGTTCGGCGCGCGACTGAGCGCTCTCCCCGATCGAAACGAAAGCGTGCCCGCAAGTCGTCGGACAGGCGCGCGCGCAGGCGATAGACCTCCGGACCCAGGAATTCGAGATACTGGCTGGGGATCGAACGCGCGAGAGCTGGGGAGAGTTTACGGGAATCGACGGAAACCCCGAGGGATTGCACATCTCCCGCCTCCGCGATGCTCTTGCGATCCTCCGTGAACATTTCAAGGACTCCGCCCGGGCGCAACATGGCCAGCCCCGCGAGCACGAAGAGCGGCATGCTGTCGGCGCGCGGCGCGACCGTCACGATCCGATCGGCGAAGGGGCCGAGCAGGGCCAGCGGCAAGAGCCCCTCGACCGTTCCGCCGAGGAAGTGAAAGTTCTCCGGCACCTCGGGATTGCCCAGCGTCCTCCAGTCGAAGTAATCCACGTTCGGTTCGATAGAGAAGACCGATGCTTCCGGATTCTCGGCAGCGAGCTGTATCCCGTAGGGCGTATCCCCCGCACCGAACTCGACGATTACCGGGCGCGATGCGGCCACAGCCGACGCGATCATCGCGTAGGCGTGCGCATCGAGCATGGCCACTCCAAGTTCCTCGTCATCGCTTACGCGAGGAGCGAGCGGCAGCCCCCTCCAGGCAGACATCGCGGAAACGGCCCCCGACCGCCCCTGCATCCCCGCATCGCCCAGACGAGCCGCATAGATCGCGTTCAAGATGCGTATCGGGTTATGGACCGTCCCTTCGACCACCGGCGGCAGGCGCTCGAAGGCATCGGTGGCATAGAGTTGCGAACGCGCTGAAACCACGGAAGCGAGATCAAAGACCCGGTTTTGCTCGGAAGCGATGGATCGAAAGAACTGGTCCTGGAGGGAGGGATGCTTCTCAAAGAGATCCGGATTATTGAGCGCCAAAACCATATCGGCGCGATCGCGCCTATTCATACCTCGATCGCGCTCGAGCAGATCCCAGACGAGGGCATGCAGAGCGGAATGCTTCAGGAGATCAAATTGAAATGTTGGTCGTGTCGTTGTCATTCCGCCCTATCCAGATACAAACTGGGTTTGTCGCCAGCAACCTTGTATCGGCGCAGCGTCACATTTGTTGCGTGAAAAATGACACAAAAATGGAGGGGGACAACCATCGAACCGCATGAAAACTCAGCGTTTTTTGGCGTTCTCCGGGCGGCCCTTCAGCTCGACCTGGAAGCGTTGCACGGCCCGATTGTGATCGGTCAGCGTCTCGGAGAAGACGTGCGTCCCATCGTTGCGCGAAACGAAGTAGAGCGCGCGGGTCGCCTCCGGGTGCAGAACCGCTTCGAGCGCGGCGCGTCCCGGATTGCAGATCGGCCCTGGCGGCAGACCGCCATGGACATAGGTGTTATACCGATGGGGATTGGCCAGATCGCGCTTGCGCAGGTTGCCATCGAAGTTCGGCAGGCCGTAGATGATCGTCGGGTCGCTCTGCAGCGGCATCTTCTTGTTCAGCCGATTGAAGAAGACGCCCGCAATGCGTGCGCGCTCCACCTTGGCCCCCGTCTCCTTCTCCACGATCGAGGCGAGCGTGACGATCTGCTGCTCGGTAAGCCCCAGCCGCTCGGTCGCATCGTCGTCGATCGACTTCCAGACCTCGCGAAACTGATCGACGAGTCGATGCAAAAAACTCGCGGCCGTCACCGCGTTTGCAAACTGATAGGTCTCGGGAAAGAGATACCCTTCCAAGGTCTTTGCCGGCGAAAGTCCCAACTCTTCGACAAACCCCGGATCGCGCGCCAGACGCGCAACCTCATCCGGAACGTCGGATGAGGCGAGAAAGGGCTGGCCCCCCAGATGCTGGGCGATATCACTGATCGTCCACCCCTCGATGATCGTGAAGGGATACTCGATCACCTCGCCGCGCTCGAGCCGCGCCATCGCCGTCATCATCGTCGTGCCCGCGGGGAATTCATAGAACCCCGCCTTGAGTTTCCGGGACATCCCCTTGGTCCGGCCGAGCAACTCGAAGAGCGTGGGCGTGCGGATCACGCCATGCGCCGACAAGCGATCGGCAATGCCGCGCAGGCTCATGCCGCGATCGACCTCCACGCGCACATCCATGCGCGAATGCCAACGGGTGGCGCCGTAATAGACCACCCCCCCGACGGCGACACCGACGAGCAACACCACCGCCAGGACCATCAGCACCGTTTTCCGCACAAAACTCATCCGCCCCCCCCCTCGCTGTCATCCGACAATGGATGCACATCCAGATAGTCTTCCAGGATGACCACCGCCGCCATCTTGTCGATCACGGCCCTGCGCTTGGCGCGGCTCACATCCGCATCGATCAGGCGCTGCTCGGCCTCCGCCGTGGAATAGCGTTCGTCCCAATAGGTCACCGGCAGGTCGATGTCGTGTTCGCCCAGATAGCGCTTCAATCGATCGACGAAACCCTCGACCTTCTTGGCCTGCGGACCGCGCTCGCTCTCCGCATCGAGCGGCAAACCGACGAGGATGAACTGTGGTTCCAGATCACGACAATATTCAGCCACCGCCTCGAAGTCGCGTTCATCGCCGCGCCGGATGATGACGCCCTGCCCTTGGGCGGTCCACCCCATCGGGTCGGTCGCGGCGACCCCGATGCGTTTGCTGCCGATGTCGAGACAAAGAATGCGCATGGTTTTGTGAGATCGTGAGATAGTGAGATAGCTAAATCGTGAGATAGCTAAAAAGCACTCTGGTTTTAGCGATCTCACCATTCAGCCATCTCACGAGCGCATCGTATTCGCAACGAATTCTTGCGTTCGACCGTGAAGCTTGGCATCAGCTTAAGATATGGAACGCATTCACCTCATCGTTCATGGTCGCGTGCAGGGGGTCTTCTTTCGGGCGCATACGCAGGAGAGGGGCCACAAGCTGGGGCTTTCCGGATGGGTGCGCAACCTCCCGGACGGCGCGGTCGAGGCGGTCGCCGAAGGCCCCCGCGAGGCGCTCGAACAGTTTCTGGCCTGGTGCCGCCAGGGACCACCCGCCGCTCGGGTCGATGCGGTCGATGTCTCCTGGGAGGAACCGGAGGGCATGGCGGGATCCTTTCGCATAACACCCTAATGCCGACATCCTGGTTTGACAGGGGCCGGAGCGCGGGTGTATAAGATGCCAATTCTTTTGATTATCAACATCTTGTATGGGGAGGAACTATGAAGCGTCTGACTGGACTCATCGCCATCATTATCCTGGTTGCCGGAATCGCCGGCTGCAGCAAGGGCACTTCGTCGGGTGAAGTGATCGTCGACGTCAACGGAACGAAGATCACCGAGGGCGACCTCAAATTCCTGGGTGAAGTCAACCCGCGCATCCAGGCGCAGTTGGCCAGTCCTGCCGGCCAAAAGCGCATCCTCGACAATCTCGTCGAACAAGACCTGCTCTATCAGGAAGCCGTCAAAGAGGGGATCAATCGCGATCAGGCCGTGAAGGCCAAGGTCGACCTCTATCGGCGCGTCATCATCGCGCAGTCGCTCGTCGATGATGCCATCGAGAAGGCCGCGAATAAATACTATGATGAACATCAGGACGAGTTCAAAAAACTCTCCGTCGCGCAAATTCTGATCAAGTTTGAAACGCCTGCCGAAATCAAGAAGGCCAAGGACAAGAAGGGCATGCACACCGAAAAACAGGCGCTGGAGCTTGCAACGGAGGTGAAGGCCAAGATCGATGGCGGCATGCCCTTTGCCCAAGCCGCACGCGAATTCTCCGAAGATGTCACCTCTAAGGCTCGCGGTGGCGAGCTGGGACTCGTCTCCAAGGATGACCGACGGCTGGTGGCACGCGGATATGAACCGCTGCTCGAGAAGGCCTTCACGATGAAAGTGGGCGAAGTCTCCGGCCCGATCAAGACCGACAAGGGCTATTCGCTCATCACCATCACCCGCGGCATCGAGCTGGAGCCGTTCGACGAAGCCAAGCAGGCCATCGTCTTCAAGGTACGCAACGATGCGCGTCAGGCCCTCCTCACGCGTTTGAAGAAAGAAGCGACCATCGTCTATCCGGCCGAGGAAAAAGCGAAGGCCGCCGCAGAAAAAGCCAAGAAGGACGCGCCCGCCGCCGCACCGGTCAAGAAGATGGAGGCCCCCGCCGCTGAAGGCGTGAAGGATGTAAAGGCCGCGGCGCAGCAGGTGAAGGAAAAGGCGATGAAAGAGTTGGAAAAGAAACCGGAAGCGAAGAAGCCCTGATCGACTGTCATCCCCGAGTGATTCAATCGGGGATCCAGCCGAGAAAGCACAAAGCGAGATTCCCGCTTTCGCGGGAATGACACATCCATAGAAAAAACCCGGTGCGGAATCCCGCACCGGGTTTTTTCTATCCAGATGTCGTCGTCATTCGCTGCAACCGTCATGCCCGATCTGTTTGGTAACGGCATCGCCTGCCTTGAGACCCATCTCAGCAGCCATGCCGCCGTTGATCTCCAGGACATACTGATAGGGCGCATCCGAGGCAATCATATCGAGCGATCCAGGGACGGCGTCCGGGAAGATGCTGGCGACCTTCATCTCCTTGCTGACGAAGATGACGTCGAGCGGGATCTCCGTGTCCTTCATCCAGAAATTGCAGTTCTCGCCGGACGGGTTATCGCACTGCCCCTCAGACATGACGAACCACATGCCGCCCTCTTCCGGCAACGACTCGCGGTTCATGAGCCCCGTCATGCGCTCCGCATCGGTCGTGGCGACCCAGACGTCGAAGCAGTTCTTCTTTCCATTTGCGTCCAGGACGATCGTCGCAACCGTCGCCGGCAGATTCGGCGCGGGGGATTCGACGCCCATCTCGGGAGCCGTATCCATCGCATCGCCTACGGCCCCTTCGATCGTCTCCTTCATCTGCGCCTTCTCACATCCAAAGACCGCCATCGATGCGATGAGCGCGACGACCACAAACAAAAGTCCCTTTTTCATACCGCCTCCTTTTATGAAATCGACGGATCCCCTATACCAAAGACCCGTCGATATAGCTAGGACGTGTCCTCATTTTGCAAGGTGTCATTCCCGCGAAAGCGGGAATCTCGCTTGTAATGGCCAATCGAGATCCCCGCTTTCGCGGGGATGACAAAAGCCAAGACTCCTTTTGTTTTAGAGGGTTATGGTCAAATGAGAACATACCCTAACCCCGGAAAAATGACCTAAAAGCAGCGCCCATCACCGCCGCACCCGTCCGGGACATGATGCCGGCCAGGTCGATCCCCTGCGGGCAGACGAGATCGCAGTTGCGTGTCCCCGCGCAGTCGGCCACACCCCCGCGCGCAGCAACAGCGCCCAGACGCAGATCGCGTTCCCGCGTTCCATGCGAATGGAGGTTGAAAAGCCAAACGTGAGCAAAGAGCGCTGCGCCCATGAACGCCGTGCGTTCATTCACCTGCGGACAGGCATCCGCACAGGCCCCACAGAGACAACACCCGAGAAAGGCATCGAGCCCCTCGGCGGGCGTCTTCCACAAATCCGGCACCGAGCGTCCCTCCAGACCATCGAGCGTGATCCAGCAACGCCCGCGCTCGAGCGCATCGAAGAGCCGGTCGCGATCGACGATCAGATCGCGCACGACCGGAAAACTCTCCATCGGCTCGCAGACGATGGGCTCGTCCAGCTCGGCCACGAGCGTGTGGCAGGCCAGGCGCACCTTGCCGTTGATGCGCATGGCACAGGCGCCGCAGATACCCTCGCCGCAGTTTGCATCAAAGACGATGGGCGCGGTGCGATGGCCTTCGAGCGTCTCCGGCGCGCGCCCCACCGCCTGCAATGCCGCGAGCACCGTCATCTCTGGCGTCAGCTCTACCTCGAACTCCTCCCAGTAGGGGAGATCGCTCGGGTCATCCTGTCGCTTCACTTTGAGGAGAATCGTTTCCATCGTTAACGCCCTTCATACGTTCGCACCGTCGGCTCGATAATCGAGGTGTCGATGCGCTCGGAATGATCCAACTGCACCTGGCCGTTTGCCAGTGAGACCTTCGTCGTCACCAACCAGTTCGCATCGTCGCGTTTCGGGTGGGCGGGTTTGAAGAAGACGCCGCGGCTCTCCTGACGTGCGCGGGCAGCGGCGATCGTCGCTCGGGCCAGATCGAAGGCGGCCTCGAGATGTCGCGCAGCGAAGAGTTCGGGATTGGCCCAGTGCGCCGTATCGGCAAGCGCCGCGTGATCCAGGCGCTGGCGCAAAATCTCCAGGCGCTCCTCGGTCTTCACCAAGGCCGCATCGTCGATGCCCTCCTGAAACGCATCGCGCATCGCTTCATGGAGATCACGGCGAATGCCCCGAATGTTTTCATCGCCCTCGCGTGCATAGATCTGTGCGTGGCGGTCCTCCTCGCGTGCAAGCGCGGCATCGCGCACCGATTGCGGAATGTCGCCCAGACCCGCGCCGCTTCGATCGGCATACGCCGCCGCGGAACGACCGGCGACGAGTCCCCCCTGCAGGGCGGCGAGGATTTCGTTTGCGGGGAGCGCGCAGGCGCCATGATAGGCCGCGGTGCAATCGCCGGCAGCGAAGAGACCGGAGAGCGTCGTCGCATGGTCGGCATCGACGGTGAGTCCCCCGAGCGTTCGAACGATCGCCGGCTCCACTCCCAGCGGGGCTTCGGCCGAAACCACTTCTTCATCCGATACGACCTCCGGCTGGGGTGAGCCGAGCCATTGCTCGAGATCCATCGGATCGAGTGCAGAGCAGTCCAGGGCGATCGTCGCGCGCTCATCCCCGACCTCGCGGGCGGCCTCGCGCAGAGCGCGCAGGGCCACATCGTGCGGCACGCGTGCGCCAAGCGGTGCACAGCGTTCTTCCAGAACGTACCAGGGGCGCCCTTCGCGCCAGCAGAAGACGCGCGTCCCCTCGGCCAAGAGATATTCCGGAACCGGACGACGCTTGCCTCGGGTCAAAATCGTAAAGGGATGGACCTGGACGAACTCCGGATTGGAGAGATGGGCCCCCTGTTGAAAACAGGTCGCGAGCGCGGCGCCATCCGCATCGAGGGGAGCACTGGAATCAGCGAAGAGCCCGGCAAAACCGCCGGCAGCCAGCACCACCGCATCGCCGGAAAAGAGGCGCACTTCCAGGCTTCTCCGGTTCGCGGCCACAACGCCGCGCACGAGTCCCGACTCGTCCTTGAGCAGGGAGAGCAATTCCCAACCGGAGTACCAGGCCAGCCGCTCCTCATGCCGTGCACGCAGAAGCTGCCCCGCCAGCACGCGCGCCACCTCCTGCCCTGTCGTCACCCCGGCCCGGAGCGTGCGCGCCTTCGAAAACCCGGTTCCCGCCAGGAGAGATATGCCTCCCTCGGCGGTACGATCGAAGACGATCCCCATGCGCTGCATCAGCCCCGCGATGGCCGGCGCGGCATCGGTCATGCGCGCGACCATCGACTGGTCGGCCAGGAAGTCGCCGCCGACGATCGTCTCCTGGGCATGCAGCGCAGGGCTGTCTCCCTCGCCGTGCAAGTCGAGCGCCGCCGCGATGCCGGAATGGCGCGTCGCGGTCGTGGCGCGATAGGGGTGATCGCGCGAGAGCATCGTGACGTGCGCGCCCTGCTCGATGGCAGCGAGCGCCGCCATGGAGCCCGCAGCCCCCGCACCGATGATGAGAATCTCTGCACGCTTGTCCCGCATGTGTCTCCTAGAACGCGAGGAGGATGGCCACGCCCCATCCGCCCAGCACAATACCGATGATCGCCGCGACGATGGCGCTGGCCTCGCGCGAACGCCGTGAAGCGGTTGCCCCCCAGCGAGAGAGCATGGCGTGCAGACCCGCCGCGCAATAGAGCGCCAAGCAGATCATGCCGCCGACCGCGATCACCTTCATCCAGAGCGGCGCAAAGATCTGCTGGAGGGTGCGAAAGGTGAGCGTCGCCCCGGAGGCCGCCGAACCCAGCCGCGTCACGTAGAGCTGATAGAGGACGAAGGGGATGAGCAAAAGCCCCGTCGCGCGGCGGATGAGATACATCGCATTCCCTGAGAAGGGATAGGCGATGATGTTAGCGCGTGATTCGTAGAGGATGAGAACGCCGACAGCGATGTGAAAAAGGATGAGGACGCCGACGACAACCGTGGTGACGAGATCATAGAGCGGAAGCCGATGCAGGGCCATCATCGTGCGATCGAAGGCAGCCGAACCGCCGAATGCCGATGACCAGGGGAGCAGAAAGAGCAGGATGAACGCCCCAGCCAGCAACACGCCGGAGACGTCGTGCAGGCGTTTCAGCCAGAAATAGCCGTATTCGTTCTGTATCCGGCGCATCGTCCCCCCGTGCGCCCTACTGTACCCGCCAGGGCCCGTGGACGTCAACGATCGATCTTCGGACCGGCGGCGCAAACGTTATCCCCCGCGTGATCGGCGTACTGCGCGAAGTTCTTCTGGAAACGCTCAGCAAGCTCCGCGGCCTTGCGATCGTAGGCCGCCTTGTCGCGCCAGGTGTTGCGGGGGGTGAGCACCTCCGCGGGCACGCCCGGGCAGGAATCGGGCACGAGAACGTGGAAGATGGGATCGGGGGAGAAACCGACGGCATCGAGCTTCCCCTCGAGTGCGGCGGAAAGCAACGCGCGCGTGATGGAGATCTTCATGCGGCTCCCCTCGCCGTGGGATCCACCACTCCAGCCGCTGTTGACGAGCCAAACCTGCGTCTTGTGCCGGGCCATGCGCTCGCCCAGGAGCTTGGCATAGACCGTGGGATCGAGCGGCATGAACGGCGCGCCGAAGCAGGTGGAAAACGTCGCCTGCGGCTCGTCGATTCCGACCTCCGTTCCCGCGAGCTTGGCCGTATAGCCGGAGAGGAAGTGATACATCGCCATCGCCGGATCGAGCTTGGCGATCGGCGGCAGCACGCCGAAGGCATCGCAGGTCAGGAAGAAGATATGCTTCGGATGACCGCCAACGCTGGGGATGACCGCCGCCGGAATGTGCTCGACCGGATAGGTCGCGCGCGTGTTCTCCGTAATGGCATCGGAGTCGTAGTCGATGGCGCGCGTCGTGGAATCGACGATGACGTTCTCCAGGAGCGAACCGAAGCGGATGGCGTCGTAGATCTGCGGTTCCGCCTCCTGCGAGAGGCGAATGACCTTGGCGTAACAGCCTCCCTCGAAGTTGAAGATGCCGCGATCGGACCAGCCGTGCTCGTCGTCGCCGATGAGACGCCGGGTCGGATCGGCCGAGAGCGTCGTCTTGCCAGTCCCGGAGAGTCCGAAGAAGAGGGCGACATCGTCGTCGCGACCGATGTTTGCCGAGCAGTGCATCGGAAAGACGTCGCGCTCGGGGAGCATTCCGTTCATGACCGAGAAGATGCTCTTCTTGATCTCGCCGCCGTAGCCGCTGGCGATGATGAGAACGATGCGCTTCTCGAAGGAGACGCCGACGAAGGTGCCGGAACGAATGCCATACTTCATCGGATCGATTTTGAGGTCCATCGCGTCGATGACGGTGAACTCGGGAGAGAACCCCTTGAGCTCCGAGGCCTCGGGGCGAATGAAGAGCGTCGTCGCGAAGAGCGCGTGCCACGCCTTCTCGGCGATCACGCGGATCGGCATGCGGTATTTGGGATCGGCGCCCACGAATCCCTCGAAGACGTAGCGATCGCGCTCGGCGAGATAATCGACGGCGACCTGCAGGAGGTTGTCGAAGACCTCCTGCGTGACGGGCCGGTTCACATCCCCCCAGGCGACCTTCTTCTTCGACCACTTGTCCTCGACGATAAAGCGATCTTTGGGAGAGCGCCCGCTGCGCTCGCCGGTACGGGTCACGAGCGCCCCATTGGCCGCCAACGTCCCCTCGCCGGTTTGCAGGGCCACCTCCACGAGCTTGGCCGGGGAAAGGTTGCAAAAGACCCGATCGGGCTGGGTTTCCAGAAGTTTCGAGAGCAGTGCTTGAGCCATAGTGTGTGTCTCCTTGAAATGTCGCGCGGGCATAGCATTGGAGAGGTCGGATGGCAAGGCGGGAGGCGCGGAAAAAATCGATGCCCTTGAGGAAAGTGTGCGATCATCGCTCCGCGTCCTAATGATCATCAGTCGCGGAAAAAGACAAGAAACTTCCAGGTCGCTTATGGCGATCCGCCAATCCGATAATCACCGACCGGAATCGTTCCGGCCGACAGGAGATCAAGCCCAGCCTGCAGAATGGATTTCCCGAGCCTGTTCGAATCGGTTATTTCTGCGATCCAGTAGTTGCAACCGAATGCTTCACCACAGCCGTCGTCGGATGCGTGATACAATTCTTCGCCATTCTCCCTCCTGACGGACACTCGATACACGCCCGAGTTTCGATCGTCAACATGACCGATCCAATGCGCGTTGTCCCCTTCCCTTCTCCAGATGGGAACGCCCTTGGCGACCTCGATGACGTATCCTTCTTCTTTATCGGAAGTATACTGCAAAACAATGTTCCCCTCTGCATCTTCATAGTTACCGAAAGGGCTGTAATTCTCGCCGACGATCGACCAATGATCGTCGATGACGTTCTGCCCGCTCACGACGCGTTTCTGAAGCTCCGTATAGAGATCATCGACGAGGCTACCCCGATCCATACAGGACATCCCCCATTCGTTCTCCCGAAACATCGCACCATAGCAGCGGCGCAAGTTGCCCCGGTCGCACATGCGCATGTACGCCGACATGCGGTGCTCCATGTAGTCGTTCTCGCAGGCATCGTCCGCTCCGCAGACACGAATCGATTCATTCTGGGCCGATGCAAGTTCCTCGGTGCATTTCGTGTAGGCGAAGTCCAGATTCGCCTTCTCCTCCGGGTCCTTCGTCTTCACCGATTCGAAAAGCATCTGCGAGCAGTATCCCATCAGCTTGCTCCACCGTGGATTCGTCGTGATACCCATATGATCTCCTTTCAACTCACGTTTACGTTTGCCATCACGGACATGTGATTATCGCCCCCCCCCCCGCAGAAAAGTTGCGCACTTTCTTTCATGTCCTCTGTTCTTTTTCAAGGGCGTCTGTATCCCATCTCGCATTTCCCTCCTCGACGACAGTTCTGATGTGCATACCCTTCCCTCTTCGCAAAATAGAAATTGTGCGCAACTTTTCTTGCCCCGGTGCGATACAGGGGGTACAAGGACGCGCTTCGAGGGAGAAGCGACGCAAGGAGGATATGATGACGTTCAACACAGCGATGAATCCGGCAACGACGACCTTCGGCTGGCGGGACATCAGCACGATGCCGACCGACTACACTGAACCGTTTCTGGAGGAGAGCCCGATGGCGAATCTCCTGGAGACGACGGATTCGTTCTTGCTCCATCCGCAAGTGGACGATGCCGCCATCCTGATGAACGTGGCGCTCCAGAACAACGAGATCGCATTCGTCGCGGAGGGAAGGGTCTCGCCGACGGACGCCGACGGCGCCGCCGCGATCATCTCGAAGCTCAGACCGGCAGCGAGCGAAAAACTCGACGCGCTGGCGCTCAAGGTCAGTAGTCACGCAGCGGGGCTTCCGCTCTTTCCGACGCACGCCGAGCGCCTTGGCGGACGCGATGGTGCCGGACAGGGCATCCTCCTCCACGAGGCGCTTAACGGTCCGATGGTCAAACGCGCGAGCGATCGCGGCGTCATCACGCCCGAGTCGGGCGCACTCTTCGCGCACGCGATGGGGATCAACATCTATGAAAATTTGTATGCGCTCTCAGAAGTACAGAGGTTGGCCAAAAAACAGGCTGCGTATTGGCCCTCCATTTTAGTTGGAATCTTTGGCATACAAAACATCATACAAAACACAGTGAATAATGGTAGCATTCCCAGTGCTGTTGCCGGTGGCCTCATGTTCGGATTAGCTATAATGTCGGCATCCACTACCTATCTCACGAATGCCAGCAGCCGAAAGGTCACAAACTGGCTCAATCTTCCCACCAATCGCAAGAAAGCGCTCGCGGCGATCGACACCAGCGCTTCGGCACACCTCACACTCCTGCGCGGCTTCGCCGATGCGTTTCCGAACAACGTCTCCACCGACGCCGCACACGCGATGATCACATCGGGGTTGTTGGCGGACGGACTGCAAAGGCATCTCGACGGTTTTTACGAACGCGACTTCGTCAACGCGGCGGCCCTCCCGACTGCATACCACAAAGGGGGATGATCGCGACAGGAGTACGATCCCCCGCAACGAGTTGAATCCTATAACCGCCCGCTCCTTTCCGGACGCGGGCGGTTCGCGTTTGAGGCAAAACACGTGAAAACAAACCTCATGGCGTATGTGTGCAGGAGGGAGGGCGCCGCGAACAACCTTCACCCCGATGGCAGCATCGATCGCACCCATTCCGAGCGGACCCGGCATCGTATGATGCCGGGGGAGTCGAGGAGTCTCATGAGATCCTTCGACTCGTCCGTTCCGGCCTCGCTCAGGATGACAACACCCAGGTTTGTCATCACCCTCTTATATTACCAATTGGTAATTATAATGACCACAACGCCCTTTCACCGCCACCCCCGGATATCAAACCACACCCCCTTACGGCGTGTGCGTGCACGACGGCGGTGCGGGGCTGCGGCGCTCGGCGAGGGCGGCGCGTTCGCGGGCGATGACCGCATCGAACGGGGTCTTCCCCGCCTCCTTCTCCGCGCGACGACGTTCCCAGACATCGCGTCGCACAAACGAGAAGCCGCAGTCGGGATGGACGTTGGGATGACCGTAGAGCTGCTGACGCGGAAAGCTGCGACAGATCCGGTGGCGGAAGGGATAGATAGAGCACCCGTTTTTATAATAGTTGCACCCGTAGATCAGCCAGTTCTCCTCCTCGGCGATATAGTAAAAATTGAGCGCAACGCCGTGACACCAGCTCACCGCACGCACGAGCCAATCGCGTCGGGCCATGCCACGGGGCATGATGAGTGCGAGCGCCTGGCAACAGCGCCCGCAGCGCTTGCACTTCCCCTCGCGCACATACTCGGTGCGAGCGCGCACGCCGATGATCCAGTCGGCCGCCATCTCCAGGTAGGTGATGACAAAACAAACGATGAAGACGAGGACGCGAACCGGCGTGCGAATAATGCGAATCATGGTCACCACCCTGGCATGGATTGACGGGAGGTTCAAGGGGTGTAAAATGCTCCTCCATGCAGATCACGAGCTATCAATTCGGAAAAATCGAGATCGACGGGAAGACCTATGAGGACGACATCGTCATCACGCCCACGGGCGTTCGCCCCGGCTGGTGGCGAAAGTCGGGGCACGAGGTCTCGCTCTTCGACCTGGCCGTCTTTCTCGACCCGAAGCCCGCACGCCTCATCATCGGTACGGGAGCGAACGGGAAGTGCCAGGTCCTGCCCGAGGTGCGCGGCGCATGCGAAACATTGGGCATCGAACTCATCGCCGCACCGACGCCTGAGGCCGTGGGCGAATTCAATGCGCTCACCGACGAGGAGCGGGCGCAGACCGTCTGCGCGCTGCATCTAACGTGTTGAGGGCCTCCCTTCCCTTCCCGTAGATTGACTCTTCCCCCCAAAAAAACGGGTTGCATTTATATCCATATATATGGATAATTCTGTATATATGGAAGACATTAAATATCAACTCTTTAGCACGCCTCTACTACGCGTTTTGGATGTCCTCCTCCAGGACGGGGGAGAGCTCTCCGATGCAGAGGTAACCGAACGCGCCGTCGCGGTGAAGCGTGCCGCCGTTCACCAGGCTCTGGTAAAACTCGCCGATATGGGTGTCACCGAACGGATCCATCGCGGGCGTCGCTGCTTCAACCGGCTCAATGGAACGCATGCATGGCTCGTTCCTTTTCGCATCCTCTCCAACCTCCTTGTCCTCGAACCGCTCATTGATCGAATCAAACCGATCGCATCGAAGATCGTCCTCTTCGGCAGCCGCGCGCAGGGAACGAGTCATGCGAAAAGCGACTTCGACCTGATCGTCGTGACCACTGATACCCGTGCCGTCCAAAGAATGGTCGACGAAAGCACCATCGCCGAACGGGTTCAGACGCTCTACAAGACGCCCGAACAAATGCTCTCACTCGATGAAGGAGAACCCGTTCTTGCGGAAGAGATCAGAAAGGGAATCGTCCTATGGGAAACATAGAACAGCAGTTTCAGGAATGCGTGCAGAAGAATCATATCGCCGCCTTCGCAAACGGACCGAAGCTGGTGCAGAAGGAACTCGGAACCGCCGAGAGCGATCTGACCGAAGCGCGAGAGGGCATCGACCGCGCGCGATGGAAGTGGTCGACGATCCAGGCCTACTATTCGATGTTCCACACGGCGCGCGCGCTCCTCTTCGCCAAGGGATTTCGCGAACATCACCACCGATGCCTGCGCATCGCCGTCGCGCATCTCTATGCGGGAGAGGGCGACCCCTTCCATCGCCTGATCGAAGACTTCCAGATGGCCAAACAGATGCGCGAAAATGCAGACTACAGCGACGACTTTTCCGAGAACGGCGCGCGAAAACTCGTTGCGTCTGCCGAACGGTTTCTCGCCCTCGCCCGCAACATCCTCGCCCGTCCACCTCTGACGTAAGAGAATGACGCCTCCCCCCCACGTGAACCCCGCCATCGCGTCAAAGACGTTGCGCAGTGCAATAGGCTGCAGAGATTGACTTGCCCGCCGTTTGCGGGCAAGTCTCTCTGTCCGTCGCGCGCATGGAAGCGGCGCGTCTTTACCAACTTCCGCCCTTTCTGTATCAACGGGAAAACGACGTGGGGGAAAAACATATGTCAGATCGGATTATTGCAGGGGGTCCACAGGGAGACGCAGCCGTCGCCCAGATCCCTCCTGAGGAGAAACCGATACAGATCAAGAGCATCGCCCTTCCATCGGCCGCCGATGTCAGCTGCACCACGGGCGACGATGGGGCGCTCACCTGCAGCATCGACGATGATGGGCTCAAGGCGGTGCGCGACCGCACTCGCTCACGCCTGGCCGCGAGCATTCGAACGGGCTATGAACACTTTCCGGCCGATCGCAAATGGATCTTTGGGAGCCTCCTCAACGGCATGCTGACGCAGGACACTATCCTGACGGCGGTGACCAGCTCAAATTTCGCCAAGAGGGAAAATCACAACGAGCTGCGCAACAAGCATAAGGGGGAGAGCATGACGCCGAGGGAGGCGCTGCCACTCGGCGTCATCGCCAAGCGTTTCAAACTCGAGCGCGCCTGCCCCGAACATTACGACTGGGAAACCTCGCCGGTCTTCAACACGATCGACTCCTGCGACGATGTCTGGATCGAGTTAGACCGGGGGGGCGGCATGCCCGCCACGATGTTCGCCGTCGATCTGCCGGCCGCATCGGCGCAGACCTACCTCGATCGGCTGGAGGCCGCCCCCCTCTACACCTATTACGTCAGCCCCCCGGTTCGGTGCGGGGAAGGAACCGATGAAAAGGGCCGAAACTTCGTGGATGCCTATCATCACATCTACGTCTTCAAACCGTTTGGTATCAAGATGGACTTCATCATGCGGGGTTTTACGGGAAACGGCTGGAGCGCCTGGACGCTGCGCAGCGAATGCGTCGACGTCGAGGGACGCGCGCGAGAGAGCGCGGAGCTGATGTTCAACTTCGGCACGCGCGTCTACATCCCGGTGCGCGTATCCGTCGACGGCGCGATGCACGAACAGACGCTCGTCATGGATTCAATCGCGGCGGCCTCGAACAGCGCCTGGCGCAGGGTCATCGGCAAGAACACGCCCTATCATCGATTCATCTGTGGGGGGTTTCGTAAGAAGATCCTGCTCGAAGCACACGCGAAGGGATGGGAGATTAAACGCTAGCGAGAGACGCGGTTTTGTCATTCCGGACAACAACAGGGTTTGTCATCCCGACCGACCGAGTTGCACGAGGGAGTGGAGGGATCTCATGAGATTCCTCGACTTCCCCGGCATCATACGATGCCGGGTCCGCTCGGAATGACATCATGGGACTTTGTCAGCAGTCTGACCCGCCTCCGGCGGGCCTATTTCAGACCACCACCCTCGGCTCGGTGTTACGCCTACGGCTGCGCGCGGCGGGTTTGGCGCGCGCCTTCTTTGCACCCTCTCCGTCTCCGCCGATCAGCTTGTGCTCTTTGTTGTGGCGAAAGAGCCGCTTCGGATCATCCATCGCCAACGCATTGGCGAGAACGTCATCCATGTGTTCCACCAGCACGATATCGAGTTCCTTGAGGATTTTCTTTGGAATCTCCTTCAAATCCCTCTTGTTCTCCTTCGGCACGAGCACCTTCTTGATCTTACCCCGATGCGCGGCCAGGAGTTTTTCCTTCAAACCGCCGATCGGCAATACGCGCCCGCGCAGCGTGATCTCGCCGGTCATGGCGACATCCTTGCGCACCGGAATTTTGAGGAGTGCGGAGGCGATGGCGGTGGCCATGGTGATACCGGCCGACGGGCCGTCCTTGGGGATCGCCCCCTCGGGGAGGTGGATATGGATGTCGAGCTTGTCGTAAAAGTCGCGCCCGAGCCCCAGATCGTCCGCGCGTGAACGGACATAGCTCATCGCTGCCTGCGCCGACTCCTGCATGACCTCGCCCAACTTTCCGGTGACGATGAGTTTCCCCTTTCCGGGCATGACGCTCACCTCGGTCTGCAAAAGTTCCCCGCCGACTTCCGTCCAGGCCAGCCCCGTGGTCATGCCGATCTGGTCGTGCTCCTCGACCAGACCAAAATGAAACTTCGGAACGCCCAGATACTGCTGCACCTTCTTGGGCGTGATCCGGATGAGTTTGTCGCGATTGCCCGACCGTGCGACCTCGCGCGCCACCTTGCGGCAGATCGAGGCGACCTCGCGCTCGAGGTTACGCACGCCCGCCTCCCGCGTGTAGTGACGAACGACATACTTGAGCGCGCTCTCCGTGAAACTGATATTCTTCTCGGTCAAGCCGTTGGCTTCGCGCTGTTTGCGCACCAAATAGATCTGCGCGATCTTGAGTTTTTCGAGTTCGGTATAGCCCGGAATACGGATGATCTCCATGCGATCCCGCAGCGGCATGGGGATGGACGGCAACGTGTTGGCCGTGGTGATGAACATGACGTGCGACAGATCAAAGTCGAGATCAAGATAGTGATCGTTGAACGTAGAGTTCTGTTCCGGATCGAGCACCTCGAGGAGCGCCGCGGAGGGATCGCCGCGAAAGTCCATGCTCATCTTATCGACCTCGTCGAGCAGAAAAACGGGGTTACAGGAACCGGCTTTTTTAAGGCTCTGAATCACCTTGCCCGGCATTGCGCCGATGTAGGTACGCCGGTGCCCGCGAATTTCGGCCTCATCGCGCACGCCGCCCAAAGAGAGTCGGATGAACTTGCGGCCCATGGCGCGCGAGATGGAACGACCGAGCGACGTCTTTCCCACCCCCGGAGGTCCTACAAAGCAGAGGATCGGGCCCTTCATCTTTTCCACCAGCGTGCGCACCGCGAGATATTCGATGATGCGCTCCTTGGGCTGCTCCAACCCATAGTGATCCTCGTTGAGAATCTTCTCCGCTTCCTTAATATCGAGCTTATCCTTGGTGAGTTCCTCCCAGGGAAGCGAGAGCACCCAATCGATATAGTTGCGCACCACCGTCGCCTCGGCGGACATCGGGCTCATCATCTTGAGCTTCTTGATCTCCTTGGCGACGCGATCCTTGGCTTCGGTGGAGAGCTCCTTCTGTTTTGCCTTCTCCTCCAGTTCAGCAATCTCGCTCTTGAACTCGTCGCGTTCACCCAACTCCTTCTGAATGGCCTGCATCTGTTCGTTGAGATAGTACTCGCGCTGCGTCTTCTCCATCTGCTTCTTCACGCGCGACCGAATGCGGCGCTCGACCTGCAGAATCTCGATCTCGGACTGCATGAGCGAGAGGAGCTTTTCCAGGCGGTCAGCCGGCGAGATCACTTCGAGGATGCTCTGTTTGTCGGGGAGTTTGAGCGACAGGTGCGCAACGATTGTGTCGGCAAGCCGCGAAGGATCCTCAATGGTGGAGACAGACGCAAGCATCTCTGGCGGAATGCGCTTATTGAGCTTCACGTACTGTTCGAAGGTGCTCTTCACCCCGCGCATGAGCGCCTCGATCTCGACGGTCACCTCCCCTTCCGCCTGGAAGGCCTCGGCCTCGACCTGGAAGAAGTTCGGGTTGGACAGATACTGATTGATGCAGGCCCGCTTGCGCCCTTCGACGAGCACCTTCACCGTGCCATCCGGAAGACGCAGCAGCTGGATGATGGAGGAGAGCGTGCCGACCTTGTAGATATCGTCTTCCTTCGGATCGTTCGTCTTCGGATTGATCTGTGCGGAGAGCAGGATATCCTTCTCCTTGTTCATGGCCTCTTCGAGCGCGGCAATCGACTTCTCGCGCCCGACGAAGAGCGGCACGACCATATACGGAAAGACGACGATGTCGCGCAGCGGCAACAGCGGCACCACTACCGGTCCATCGATCTTCCGCTCCGGCGCAATTTTTTCACCCTTCTCATCCTTCGGCAATTTGTCGGTCATAAGATCCTCTCTGGTGAGATAGTGAGATAGCTCAATAGCGAGATGGCTAAATGCTCTTTGTAATTAAGCTATCTTGCCATTAAGCCATATCGCTATCTCACGATTTTGCCACCTCACGATTCAGCCGTCTCACGAAATTCAGGCGCCCTCCGCCTTCTTCGCATTATCGTACACTACCAGCGGTTGCTTCTTCTTCAGAATGACGTCAGCGTCGATGTGAACCTCGCGAGCGTTCTCCTTCGACGGAATATCGTACATGATATCGAGCATCACCGATTCGAGGATGGAACGCAGCCCCCGTGCGCCAGATTTGCGGCTAATCGCCTCGCCCGCCACCGCCTCGAGCGCCTCGGTCGTAAACTCGAGCCGAACCTTCTCCATCTCGAAGAGCCGTTGATACTGCTTGGTGAGCGCATTTTTTGGTTCGCTGAGAATGCGCACCAGAGCCGGCTCGTCGAGTTCATCGAGCGTGGCCACGACCGGGATGCGCCCGATGAATTCGGGGATGAGTCCGTACTTGATGAGATCTTCCGACTGCAGCTCGCGCAGGAGCTCGCCCAGCTTCTTGTCGGTCTTGCCTTTGACCTCCGCGCCAAAGCCCATCTTCTTCTCGCCGATGCGCCGCTCGACGATATCGTCGAGTCCCACGAACGTGCCGCCGAGAATAAAGAGGATGTTGCTGGTGTCGATCGGAATGAACTCCTGCTGCGGATGCTTGCGCCCCCCCTTGGGCGGAATGCTCGCCACCGTCCCCTCGATGATCTTGAGCAGCGCCTGCTGCACGCCCTCGCCGGAGACGTCGCGCGTGATCGAGGGGTTCTCGGACTTGCGTCCGATCTTGTCGATCTCGTCGATATAGATGATTCCGCGCTCGGCGCGCGCCTTGTCGAAGTCGGCGGCCTGTAGGAGACTCAAGAGGATATTCTCAACATCCTCACCCACATAGCCCGCCTCCGTCAGCGTGGTCGCGTCGGCGATAGCGAACGGCACCTTGAGGAAGCGCGCCAGTGTCTGCGCGAGCAGCGTCTTGCCGGTTCCCGTGGGGCCGATGAGCATGATGTTCGACTTTTGCAGCTCGACCTGGTCGGCCTGCGGACGCGTGCCCGACTCGATGCGCTTATAATGGTTGTGCACGGCGACGGAGAAGACGCGCTTGGCATGATCCTGGCCGATGACGTATTCGTCGAGCACCTGCTTGATCTCTGCGGGTTTGGGCACGCCCAGCCGCTCGTGCCCCTGGCGCGAACGGACGTTCTCCTCGGCGATGATGTCGTTGCACAGCTCGATACACTCATCGCAGATATAGACGGTGGGCCCAGCGATGAGCTTGCGCACCTCGCGCTGGCTCTTGCCGCAGAAGGAACAACACAGGTTCATCGGATCATCGATTGGGGGTTGCTGCGACATATACACTCCGTCTTCCCTTGGCGTTGTCATCCCCGCGAACGCGGGGATCTCGACGGACAATCACAATCGAGATTCCCGCTTCCACCCGCGGGAATGACACCAAATGAACATTCTCTTCGCCGTTTACTTCTTCTTGCCCTTGATCTTCTCGATCTTGGCCGGGCGATAGGTGACAACCTCGTCGACGAGCCCATAGGCCGTGGCCTCGTCCGCGCCCATGAAGAAGTCGCGGTCGGTGTCGGTCTGAATTTTCGTCAGCTCCTGGCCGGTATGCAGGACGAGCAGATCGTTGAGTTTTTCGCGCAACCGGAGGATCTCTTTGGCCTGGATGGCCACATCGGCCGCCTGACCCTGAAACCCACCCATCGGCTGATGGAGCATCATGCGTGCATGCGGCAACGCAAAGCGCTTGCCCTTGGCGCCGGCGGCGAGCAACACCGCTCCCATGCTCGCGGCCTGCCCCATGCACAGGGTCGAGACCTGCGGCCGCACGTACTGCATCGTATCGTAGATGGCCAGACCCGCGGTCACCACGCCGCCGGGGCTGTTGACATAGATATGGATATCCTTGTCCGGGTCCTCGCTCTCGAGGAAGAGGAGCTGCGCGATGATGACGTTGGCGAGTTCATCGGTGATTTGCTGTCCGATGAAGATAATGCGGTCTTTGAGCAGGCGCGAATAGATGTCATAGGCGCGTTCCCCGCGGTGAGTCTGCTCGATGACCATCGGGACGAGTTCATTTTTGATCATAACGCCTCATTTTCGAGTAAATTCTATCAAGAAAAAGCTATTTTTTCGTTTTTTCTGGCTTCTTTTCCTTAATTTTAGCCTTTGTCAGGACTAAATCAAGCGTTTTATCGAATAAAATCTGCCCGCGCAGGTTGTCCAGCTGGTTGTTCTTCTCGAGCTGCTGGCGAACCCGGTCGACCGGCTGCTTCTGTTGGGCCGCGATCGCCTCGATGCGCTCGTCGAGCTCGGCATCCTCGAGCGCCACCTTCTCCTGCTCGGAGATGGCGCGCACGAGCATGAAGCCGCGCGCGCGGTTGGTCGCCTCTTCGAGGTTGGTCTGGACGAACTGCTTCGGATCGATCTTGCTCTGATCGAAGGTCTGCCCACGCGATTCGACCTGCTGTTTGAGCTGCTCGAGCATGTTTCCCAGCTCGCCGTCGACGAGCGCCATGGGCACCTCGAGTTCCTTGTTCGCCTCGATGATCTGCCGAATGGCCTGATCCTTGAGCCTTCCGCGCCAGACGGCATCTTTATATTCGACGATCCGCTTTTTCAGCTCTGCGCGGACCTCATCGAGCGTCTTATACTGCCCCAGCTCTTTGGCGAAATCGTCGTTGAGCTCCGGCACGATCTTGCGGCGTACCTCCTTGACCGAAATCTGAAAGCACCCCGCCTTGCCTGCGACCTCTTTCTTGAAGTAGTCGGTCGGGTAGGTGAAGTTGATCTCACCCTTTTCGCCCCCCTTCATGCCGACGATCTCGTTCTCGAACTCCTTGAGGAGCCGACCGCTGCCGAAATCGACGACATAGTTCTCGGCCTCGCTGCCGGGAAAGGGTTTTCCATCGGCGGTCCCCTTGAAATCGATCATGGCCACCATGCCCGGACCGATCCCCTCACCCGCTGCGGGTTCGAGCTGCGTCATCTGCTGCTGCATGCGGGTCAGCTCCGTCTCAACCTCCTCATCGGTGACCGTCGCCTTCTCGCGCTCGAGGTTGAGCTTCTCATATCCCTTGGCGGTCACCTCCGGATAGACCTCATAGTGGGCGTGATAGGTGAAGGGCTTGCCCTTCTCCGGGACGCCCTCCGGCTCGATGCGCGGCTCGCCAAGCGGAAAGATACCGACCTCGCGCACCGCAGGGGTAAGCGTCTTGGAGACGACGGCCTTGGCCGCCTCCATCGCGATATCGTCACCGAAGCGCGTCAGCAGCATCTGATCCGGGACCTTCCCCTTGCGAAAACCGGGGACCTTCGCCTCACGGCGAACCTCGGCCAGCGCCTTGCCCCATGCCGCATCGACCTCTTCGGGGCTGGCCTCGACCGTGATTTTGCGCTTGATGGAGCTGACCTCTTCGACGGAGTGCTTCATGGACGTTCTCCTTTTTCATCTCTGGCCGCTCATGCGGCATATCCTGTGCGAGGAGGGGGACTCGAACCCCCATGGGTTGCCCCACTGGATCCTAAATCCAGCGCGTCTGCCAGTTCCGCCATCCTCGCCTCTCGACGACAGCCGCTCTTCCCTCCCCCGAAAAAGCGGGCCACCGTAGCGATTTGAACGGGGAAAGGCAAGAAAAAGGGCGAGACACACTCTTTTTGCAGATTCGAAGGCCATTTTTACAAAGGAGCCCTATTCCACCGGCGACATGACATTCTTTTCTATGCCTCTGCGTCTCACCGTCAGCGCAAACACCCCCCAGCAGACGGCGAGACCAAAGAGTATCGTCACGATATTCAGATTCGACGTCAGCGGATAGAGCTCAATCAATTCCGGTCCATACGAGGGAGCACCGTCCACCAAAGACAGCCCATAGCGAGAGACCTTCTCCACAACCAGGCCATCGAAACGCGCGAGCATGTCCACACGGGAGAAGCTGATCACCGTAATCCAGATGATCGACGCGATCAGCGCGATCGACCAGAGATAAGCGTTCTTCCATGGCACAAAGCGCGGCAGCAACGCGCCCGCATCACTCTCTCGACGTGATCTAAATGCCGATATGACGATTGAGATAACGAACAGGGCCGACAGGAGGGGAAGCGCAATATTTCCGATCACATCGGTCACCGATCTCCAGGTCGAAAGCGCCATTGACTGAGACGGCATCAACCACGAAAAGTCCTTGAGCGTCACGAATGTACCCAGATTCCGTTCATCATATCCGTTGAAATAATACAGCAGCAGGAATGCGGTAATCATGACCACATAGACGGCACCGAACCGAAGACGCGCTGCCGCCAGGAAACACGGCACGATCCACATAAGATACTGCGGCGCCAAACCCGATGCCACATAGATAAAAGCGAAGCTCCCGGCCATGACCGAAAAAACGTCGATCCTTCGAACGACATACAACAGCGACAGCCCGAGGACGACCGTCAAAACGGTCCTTTGGGACAGCAAAAACTTCGTCGGCGCAGAAAACGGGCCGAACGGAAGCCCGAATTTCGGCAGGGTATCCGAAACGTATGACGTGATCCCATGAATCACATCATAGAGAGGATACTCAAACACATACAGCATCAGCACGCCGATACCCAGCACAGCACCAAGGCCGGCAAAGCCGAAGATCTGTCTGCGAATCTGGACGAGTTCGCCTGGCTTTTCCCGCCGAGGAAAAATAAAAATAAATATCAGGACCATCGGCTTGATCAAGGCCGAAAGTCCGAAGAGAAACCCAAAGCAAAAAGAGGAGCACGGCCCTTCGCGATAGCACTCCCGAATATGAAAGGCCAACAGAAGCAGAAAAAGAGTAATGGAATCCCACTGGACGTGAAAACAGATGATAATGATCGGCACGGGGCAGAGCGCATAGAGAAGCCCCACCACATACGCAAAGCGTCTCCCGCGCGAAGCCACGATATCGAAGAGGAGCACCGCCAGCAGCGCATCGAATACAATGGGGATCACCTTATAGCAGAACGCTAACGGCAGTGATGTTTGGGTATTGAGCACACCGCCGAACCAGATCAGGGCTTCGATCGCAGGATAATAGGGAACCATGGTCCAGTCTTGCGCAAGAATCAGCCGATTGTTTTCCACTTCGCTGATGAGATCGGTGCTTCCAAAGAAGATATATCCGCACATCATGCGGATCATGAGGGCAATGAAAAATATAACCGCCCGATCCTTCCAGATGCGTGCGTGTCCGGTGTTCGTCATCGCCACCCCCTCAGAGCAAGGACTGTTTCGTCATTCTTTCCCTTCAGGAGGAAGCATTCCAGGGAAAACGGAGTCTGTGTGATCCTGCAACTCATCCTCGTCCCCCTTCAGGTGAAAGAGGCCAATCATATTCATGGGCTCATAGTCGAGGAGATGCTCGCGCCAGCGATAGGGCCAGGCCTTTGGATTGTGCTCGGACAAATAGAGATAGCGCGGCGGGTCGACACGCCAGCGCTCCGCCTCCTGGGCCAGAAAATCGTGCGCACAGGAATATTTTTGACAATAGCGCTCATAGGTTTCGGCGATCATGATCCCGTTGTACCAAAAATACGCGCCATCCCGACGGATGATCGGATGTGCGGGCGGGGGGAAGAAGAGCGGAGCTTCCGCACGGGTCTTTTCAAGAATCAGCCGATGCGTCGCGCGTTGAACGAGATTGGTCCGCCCCAATGCCAACGCACTGCCCGCCACGATCACGGAGACGATGACCACCGCCTGGACGATCCGCTCATACGATCTTCCCCGAATCCTCGTGAAAAGCGCCTGCGAACAAATCGCCATGAGTGGCAGCACGGGCAAAAAATACTGCGGAAAGAGCAGGTGGATGCTGACCAAATAGGGGATACTGCCAACGACCATGACGCCGAGGACAAGGCCTGCGCCCCCTGTCTCAGGAGAAGGACGCCAGCGACGGAGGAGATCGTACCAGAGGATCCCGACGCCGCCGAGCCCACACAGCATGAGCACGCCCCCACCTCGAACGAGTTCGGCAAAGGCCTTATACCGATATCCGAGTTCACCGCTCATCGATTCCAGATAGAAGAACCGGTTGAAGGTGTAGGCCCAAAAGAAAAATTCACGCCAATACCCGGCCAGACCAATCGCCAAAAAGAGCAGGGCAACCGGGATGAGCGCACCCAACAACACCAGTCCCATCCCCTCGCCCAGCATCCGGCGATACCATACATCCCGTCGATTTCGGATGAGCAACACGAACGACCCAAGAAACATCAGTCCGAAGAAGGGAATCCACTTCTGCAGGAGAGCGATGGCCACGCCCGACAAAAGCCCTGCCACGAAGGCACGCACGCGCCCGCCTCGTTGGAGATAGACGATCCACTGCCAGAGTCCCGCCCACCCGACGACATTCATCAACGCGTCGGGGCGCACCTCGAGCTGACGCTGCAGAAAGAGCGATGAGCCAACGAGCAGGAGCACAGGCCACGCCCCGGAGACCCCAGGAAAAACATTTCTCACGATGCGCACGACGATGATGATGAGCACGGCGAGCATCGCCAGATCAAAAAAACGCGCGCTGGCGATGAGCACATGTGGAGATCCGCCAAGACGTACGATCGGGGCCAGGAGATACCAAAATGTCGGATGGTGCTGTTCCAGGAAATCCACGAACGGAAGGGAGCCCTGCGCAACAAGCCAGGACGCGTGCAGATGCTGCACCTCATCGTGATCGTAGGCGCCAAACCAACACCACGCCACGAGGATAAGTGCCATCACGGCAAACCCACCCAAGAACAACATCGATGATCGGCTCATCCGGTCACGCATGCACGAGATGTAGCATACTTTCCCCCCTCATATCATCCCTCATCTCATTTGCCGCGCCGCTGCAAGGATGCTACAAGGGGAAATGCCGACAAAGACACTCACCCTCACCTCTCGCACGACGTTTGTGATCGTCGCCCTCGTAATCCTGGCCGGCATGGCGCTCGCGCGTCTACACACGCTCCACGAACCCTTCGAACGCGACATCACCGGCTTCTCCTACATGGCCCACCAACTCATCGAGGGGAAACGCGCCTACATCGATGTCTGGGACCATAAGCCGCCGACCACGCCCGCGATCTTCGGCGCCTTTCAGCTTCTCTTCGGCTATACCGATTGGGCCATCTTCATGCTGGGCGTCGTCTTCAACGGGATCGTCCTGATCGGCATCGGGCTGATCGCGCGAGAGCTCATCGGAGGCGTGCCCGCGCTCGTCGCTATGGCGCTCTATGGGCTCATCGCTCAGGATGCGATGCTCCAGATGAACCAACCCGACGGCGAACTGCTCATCAACGCCTTCAAGCTGATGGGGATCTTCGCGCTGCTGCGCGCGCGCGAAGGCATCGGGCGGCGACGGTGGGAACTCCTGGTGCTGGCCGGACTCCTCATCGGTGTGAGCTCGACCATCAAGATGATGACGATCTTCACGTGGATGGGACTGGCCTTCATCCTACTGACCCTGCCCACGCCATCGATCCGAAGCATTCGCGAGCGCATCGGGGGCGTGGGCCTCTTCGGCCTGGCCGCCGCCGCCACCTGGGGCGTGCTCCTGATCGGCCTCTGGCATGCCGGCGCCCTCGTTCCCTTCTGGGAAGCGGTCTTCATCTTCAACCGAATGTATGCCTTCAATAACCCCGTCAGCACCGTCCCCATCGGGCAAGCCCTCCTCCCGCCGGAGATGGCCTGGGAGCGGCCGCTGATATGGCTCACCGGCGTCTTCCTCCTCACGCTCCTCTTTCCCGAACATCGACGCAAAAAACTCGTCCTCGTGATTCTCCTCCTGGCCGCCGCGATGGAGGTGGCTGCGCCCTGGCGTTTCTTCCCCCACTATTATCAACTCCTCGTCCCGTTCCTGATCCTGACGGCCACCTGGGCGTTGACCGAAATGGTGACGCGCGCAAGCGGCGTGCGCGCACTCCGTTTGCGTCCGCGATTCATTGCCCTCCTCCTCGCACTCATCATCGGCGTCCCGCTGCTCATCGGCAACATCGCGTTTCTCACGACCCCGCCGAACACGCTCTCGCGACAGAAGTACGGCAACAACCTCTTTCCGATCAGCAAGGCGGTCGGCACCTTTCTCGGGGAGAACCTGCGCGATGGGCTCACGATCCTGGCCTTCAACGACGAGACCGGGCTCTACTATCATTCAAAACGAAACAGTCCGAGTCCATTCTTCTATTTTAATCCGTTGCTCTTCGGAGAACCGAAAGCGCGCGCAAAGCGCATCGAGCGTTTTCTGTCGGGGATGTATACCGACCCGCCGGACGTCTTCATCGACATGCCCAAGCACAGCTTCAACGGTTTCATTCCCCCTGCGCTTCGCATCACGCTGGGCGATCTGCTCCGGAAGGACTACAGGCTCTTCGGCCACATGGGCCCGTTCGTCATCTCCTGTCATCGGCGACATGTGCGCAGGGAAAACGGGCAGGACGTCTGCGCCATCGAGCGGTAATCCCTCACTCATCCGCTTTCGGCACGAAGAAACCGGGGGCATTCAGGGGGCGATAGGCCTCGAGTCGCTCCTGCCAGCGATAGGGCCAGAAGCGCATACGCGTCGGGAAGACCGCCAGATAGAGCAGGTCGGGCGGCATCTCCTCCCAGCGTTTATCCTCGATCGCAAGAAAATCGTGTGCACAGGCGTTGGTGCGGCAGTATTCGGCATAGAGACCGGCGAGCATCTGGCCGTTGTACCAAAAGTACGGGGTATCGAACCGCACGATGGGGTGCATCGGCGGCGAGATGGCCACGGGTCGATCGGCTCGCGTCCCGTTCAAGATGAAGCGATGCGCCGCGATCTGGTGTTCATTGGTATTGCGCATGGAGAGCAGGACAGCGGCGATGGCGACCAGCGCAATCGCTCCTCCCCTCAGGAGTCGCCCCTCGCGCCCGCCGGAAAAACGCGCGAACAGAGCCTGCGAACAGATCGCCAGCAACACGAGCCACGGCAGAAAGTACTGCGAGTAGAGATTGCGGTTGCCCAGCAGGAAGAAAACGCTGCCGACCGTGAGGACGATCACCACCAGACGCGCGCGAACAATCGCATCGTCCGCGTCATGGCGACGACCCCATCCCCTCGCCATCACCCCCAGCCCGGCCAGACCCAGCAGGACAAGTCCGCCGGAATCGCGGGCCAAGTTGAGAAACGGAATCCAGAGCGGAATACGCTCCATGGCGCTCTCCCGAAGGAAGAGGAAGCGGTTGAAGGTGTAATTCCAAAACAAAAATTCCTCTCCCCATCCGGCGAGGAAAGCGGCCGCTATGAGCGTGCCAACGGGAATGATCGCACCCAGGATGAAGAGCGTCAGGTCGATCAGATTTCGTCGACGACCGCGCGCATCGCACGGCAGCAATATCGACAGAAGTGAACCCAGAACCAAAAGGACGACGATCGGCATCCACTTTTGCAGGACCGCGATGGCCAACCCCGAGAGCAGGCCGGCGAGGAAGGCCTGGACGCGACTGCCCTTCGCGAGCGCCGAGAGCCAGAGGGCGATGCCGGCAAAACCGATCACGTTCATCAGCGCATCGGGGCGCACCTCGAGCTGTTTTTGCAGAAAGAGCGACGAACCCATGAGAACTACCACCGGCCAAAAGCCCCACGTTGTGGGATAGAGCCGCCGGGCGATGCGCAACACGCTGATGGCCAGCACGGAGATCATGGCCAGATCGAAGAGGCGCGCCGCGAAGATGATCCGGTGCGGCGAGGATATCGAACCGGCAAGCGGTGCCAGCAGATACCAGAGCGTGGGGTGATGCTGCTCTACGAAATCGGCAAAGGGATGGAGCCCCTGCCAGATGAGCCAAGCGGCATGCAGATGCTGCACCTCATCGTGATTGTAGATGCCGCGCCAGCACCAGATGACGAGCCCGGCGACAACGACCGAAACACCGGTGATCCAACATGCAGCCTGCACTCGTGTCATCCGCAACGACATCGCGCCCCCATCCTTTCGATCATGCTCTCTATAGCATATATCGCCGCGAAGGCCGACACGGAAAGCATCACCCCCCCAGCACGACCGCTAAATCACTTGTAATGGAGCATCCCAACCGTTAGGTGAGCTTGTCGAACCATGAACGAAAAAAACTCTTGTTCCATAGGGTCCGTCCTTCGACAAGTTCAGGACGAACGGGCAATTTACGAGGTTTTTAGAGATACCCCCTTTTCTATGCATTCAACCGTTCGATGAGAATGCGCTTCGCGCAATGGAAGAGTGAGAGGTGGGCATCCTCCGATATCTCCATGTCATCGATCGGGACGTGGATCGCCAACGAAGCCATTCCCTTAATCTCCCCGCCGTTCATGCCGCAGATCGCCACGGTCTTCGCACCCACATTGGTGGCATAGGCGAAGGCGCGCACAACGTTCGTCGAGTTGCCACTGCCTGAGATGCCGATGACGAGATCTTCTTTCGTCAAAAAATTCTTGAGCGGCTCGACAAAAACGTCATCGTAAGAGATGTCGTTGGCAATCGCCAAGAGTGATGGAATATTGTCATTGAAGCAAACAGCCTTAAAGCGCTTCGGCACATGCAGCGAAATGTCCTTCGTGAGATCCGAGGCAAAGTGCGACGCGGTGGAGCCGCTTCCTCCGTTACCGAAGAGATAGATCATCGATCCCTTTGCGTTGGTCTCGGCAAGCAGATTGAGGAAGTGCTCCATACTCGCTCGATCGATTTTGCCCAGCGCATAGCCGACCTGCCCGAAATAATCGTCGATTTTCTTCGCCGTCTCAGTCATATTCACCTCCCGCATAGATGACCTTCGAACCCTCATTTTCAAATTTGAACCCCAGTTCCCGCAGGCCGCCCATCGCCGAACAAAGCGCGTCGCGTCGTCCGGGGGGGCAGCAGAGCAGCAGGAAACCCCCGCCGCCCGCCCCCAGGACCTTGCCGCCGAACGCGCCAGCATTGAGCGCTGTACGGTAGAGCGTGTCGATCTGCTCGTTGGCGATGTTCGATGCAAGCTCGCGCTTGAGCACCCAGTTCTCATGCAGCAGTTTGCCGAATCCCTCGATGTCGTCGCGGTAGAGCGCATCGCGCGCGCGCCAGACAAACTTCACCATTTCGCAGAGTCGCGCCACCTTTTCCTCGTCGGCCATGTTCCGACGTTGATCATTGAGAATATCGGCGGTGGCGCGCTCCGAGCCAAGGTAGAGGAGGACGAGGCTTTTGCGCAGACGGCGATAGGTCTCGCGCTTCAGGTGGATCGGTTCTACCGTGACCTCCCCCGTGGTGGCAAAGGTGATGATATTCAGCCCTCCAAAGGCAGCGGCATACTGATCCTGTTTTCCAATCGGTTCCCCGAGACGGTTGATCTCGATCTCACAGGCCTCCTCGGCGAGACGCTGCTTCGTCACAAACTCGCTGGTGCGCGCGTACATGTTGTGGAGAAGTCCCACGGTGAATGCCGAAGAGGAACCGAGCCCCGTTCCAGCGGGGACATCGGCGTTCGAGCTGATTTCCAGCGCGCCCTCGACGTGAAATTGTTGCAGGACTTCGCGCACGATCGGATGCTCGATGGCAGCGATATCCGAAACTGTCTCCGTCTTGGCGTACTTGAGACGCACCTTGTCGCTGTTGAAAAAATTGTGCGATGAGAGGTACATGTACTTGTCGATCGTCGTAGATAACACAGCGCCTGTATGCTGCATCGAGAAGGCCTCGAGGTCGGATCCACCACCGACGAAGCTGATGCGGAAGGGGGTTTTGGTGATAATCATCTTTGGCTCTCCTCGAGGATAAAGGCGACCGCCTCCCCCAGATCACGGCAGCGATAATCGGGTTCGGTGACAACGGTATCGTATTCCGCACCACTCGTGAGTACTACCGTCCTCACACCGGCGTTCTTCCCACAGATAATATCGCGCTCTGCATCGCCGATCAAAAAGGAACGCGTCAGATCGATGTGAAATTCCTCCGCCGCCTCGAATACCATGCCCGGCTTTGGTTTGCGGCAGTCGCAATCGATCTTGTAGACGGGGTTCTCACCAGGATAGCCGCGATCAGGATGATGCGGGCAGAATTTAATCGCATCGAACTTAGCGCCCGCGCGGCCGAGCAACGTCTCCATCTTCTTGTGGATCTCGTCCAGCCCCTCAAGCGTACAGAGATTGCGCGCGATAACCGGCTGATTCGTGATGACAACGGCAAGGTACTCCGATCGATTGATGGCGCAAACCGCCTCGGCCACGCCGGGAAGCAGCTCGAAGTCCTCGGCGCGCTTTAAGAGCCCCGTGGAACGGTTAATCACACCATCGCGGTCGAGAAAGATCGCTGGCCGCTCGTTGACGAGGTTCAGGCGCGCCACCTTTCCGTTCTCGACATCTGAGCGCACCTCTTTGGTGCGCTCAGGCGTGCCGATGTCCTTCACATACTCCGGCGTGTTGTAGCCGTAGAGCTCTTCCTGCGTAACAATCGATGGAAAGATCCTCCGCCCAAAATCGGACTTCACGCCGCGTGGGATGTGTGCAAGGATCTGCGGCGAGAGGACATAGACGCCGGCACTAACCATATTATGGTAGAAGTGATTTTCCTCGTGCGGCTTGGGGTGAAAGACGACGATGCGGCCGTCGCCAACTATCTCAACGAGGTCGCTGTCAAGTGGATGGTCGTTGGGATGCACTACGAGCGTCGCTGCCCCTCCGTGGCCACGATGAAACGCAATGAGACGCGAGAAGTCCATGTCGAGCATCACATCGCCGTAGATCACGAGGAATTCTTCGGTGAGCTGGCCCTCAATCTCCTTCAAGCCTCCCGTCGTTCCGAGCGACCGTTCTTCTCTATAATAACTGATCTTCACACCGAAGCGGCTACCGTCACCGAGAAAGTCCTCGATCGCCTTCGAAAGGTGACAAGTGATAACAGTGGCATCGATGATGCCGTAACGCGCGAGCAGCTCGATCTGATGTTGGATAATCGGTTTACCCGCAAAGAAAATCATCGACTTCGGGATTTCCCCGGAGAGTTTGCCCATGCGCCGACCCTTGCCGCCTGCGATGATGACTGCTTTCATCGTTCGGCCGCCTCCTCTGCCAGGAGTTCACGCGCTGCCCTGCGGACGGCATCGTCGGAGTTCATCGATGCGCGCCATCCCAAAGCGTGGATATGGGAGAGGTCGTATCGAAAGCACGGAACATCCCCCGTCCAGCCGCGCTTGCCGCCAGAGTAGTTGAAGATCGTATTCTTCAACCCCCGTTCCTCGCACGCAATTTGTGCGATCTGCGTAACGCTGGTGGCGCTCTCGGTTCCCACGTTGAAACAGCTACGCTTTCCATCCGCGTGCTTCCAGACGAAGAGCATCGCTTCGATGAGGTCCGCAACATGGAGATAAGGCTTTGTCTGCGAGCCATCGCCAAGAATCGCGAGGCACTCCGGATTCTCCTGAAGTCTGTGCAGAAAATCGTAGAGGACGCCGTGCGTCATCCGCGGCCCAACCACGTTCGGGAAACGCACGATCCAGCTCCTGATCCCATAGTTTTCACCATAGGAACTGATGAAGCCCTCAGAGCCGAGTTTTGCAGCCCCGTAATGCGAAAGAGGAAAGAGAGGACCGCTCTCTTCGCGGAGCGCGCCATCGTGTTCGCCATAGATGGCGCTGCTCGAGGAAAAGATGATCTGTCGCGCTTTGCTTTCGCGCATCCCTTCGAGTACAGAGAAGGTCGTGAGAAGCGTGCGCGAAAGATCCTCCCCAGGAGATTCAGCAGAGCGACGGATGTCGGAGTTCGCCGCCAGGTGGAAGATAGTCTCGATGGCGTATTCCGTGAAAATGTGCCGAATCGCGCCGTAGTCTGCAATATTGGATTGGACGAATGTGAAACGCTCATCGCAGAGGTGCCGTTCGATGTTGAACAAGCGCCCCAGGCTCAGATCGTCGACACAGACGACATCGTGCCCCTCCGCAAGGAGGCGATCGATGAGATTGCTGCCCACGAAACCAGCGCCGCCGGTAACGAGAATATTCATATAATTTCCTGACTTACGATGAGCTCCTCTGCCAGGCCGCCACTACAATAGCCCGGCGCGTCCATGTTCTGGCCTTCGAATTCCGCGAAATACCCACAACAGTGGATGCCGCGTTTGTGCAGAAACTGCAAGACACAATCGGCGTTTCACTAATTCTTAAGGTCATAGATGAGGTCAATGCATTTGAAGTTCCTGATCTCGACCGCCATGATTTCATGCTGGTCAACCAAGATAACACCCCCCGAGATCTACGAAGAGGCCAAACGCGCTGGGGCGCTCGACGGCAAGATCTCCGGCGCAGGGGACGCGAGCTTTTTTGTTTTTTACGTTGAGGAAAAACATGGTACATTCGTGAGCTCAAACCGGACCATCGTGCTGCGACGCTTACTGAAGCGCTCGCCCTCATCGACCAACTCGAAAAAGGATAAGCCATGGACTACGTCAAACGCTATCTGGATGAAACCGCGACCATCGCCAAGACGATCGACGCCGATGCCATCAGCCGAATGGTCGCCGCGCTCATCGACCTGCGCGCACGCGATGGACGCCTCTTCTGCATCGGCGTCGGCGGAGGGGCAGCGCACGCCTCACACGCGGTCGGCGACTTTCGCAAGATCGCGCACATCGAAGCGTACACACCGTGCGACAACGTCGCGGAGCTGACCGCGCGCACCAACGACGAGGGGTGGGCGACCGTCTTCGCCGCCTGGCTCGAAGGCAGCCGTCTGAGCGGCAAGGACGCCGTCTTCGTCTTCTCCGTCGGCGGAGGGGACGCACAGCGCAACGTCAGCGCGAATCTCGTCGAGGCGCTCACATATGCCCAGGGCGTGGGCGCGAAGGTGATGGGAATCGTCGGCCGCGACGGTGGCTATACCGCAAAGGTCGCCGATGCCTGCGTCGTCGTCCCGACGGTCTCAGCCGACACGGTCACGCCGCACACCGAGGCCTTTCAAGCGGTCATCTGGCACCTGATCGCCTCGCACCCGGAGATGCGGGCCGCTGAGATGAAATGGGAATCGATTGTACCGGCATGAACTTGGCTTTGTCATCCTCGCCCCCGATTCAATCATTCGGGGGCAGGCTCCATCGGGGATCTCGATGGAATCTCACAATCGAGATTCCCGCTTTCGCGGGAATGACATCCTCAAGCATGAACACACTTTCTTCAAAGGAGAAATACACATGACCCTCTTCATCGACTCCAGCGACGTCGGCCAGCAGTTCCTGATCGACGCCCAGCGCATCAGCGAATCGAAGTGAGGTTTTCCGCATGCGCCCTGCCGTATCCAAGAGCCTGCGCATCGGTGCAGGCATCCTGATCAGCCTCGTCTTTCTGGCGCTGGCCCTGCGCGGCGTGCGCTTCCCCCTGGTATGGGAGGCGCTTGCGCAGATCGATCTGGCCGTCTTGGCGCTCGCCGCCGTTCCGGTGGCCGTCGCCTATCTCCTGCGCGCGGCACGATGGACCTTCCTGCTGCACGGCACCGCGCCGATGCCAACCTTTCGGGAACTCTTCTCCGCCACGCTCATCGGCGCGGCGGGCAACAGTGTGCTCCCCTTCCGCGCGGGAGAGATCGTCCGCGTCGCAGCGCTCCGCCGTCGCGGGGGAACGAATGTCGCCACAGCACTATCCTCCATCGTCCTCGAACGCGTCCTCGATGGACTCACGCTCCTGGCGATCCTCGCCCTCTTGATGACCGCGACCGACTTTCCCGAATGGGTCACCGCCATACTGCAGGCGGGAGCCGCCCTCTTCATCGGCGCCGCGATCGTGCTCGCCCTCGCTTCCGGCTTTCGCCATCGCCTGATGGGCGCCATCGAGCGATGGTGCCGACGCCGACAATCGAAGAAGACCGAACGCATCGCGACGATCCTCGACCAACTGAGCCACGGGCTCAAGGCGATGGGACAACCCGCACTCATCCTGCCGGCGATCGCGATCTCGTTTCTCATCTGGGGATCGGAGGCGCTCACCCTCTGGGGCGTGGGCCGGGCGCTCGACCTCGCGCTCGCACCGAACGCGGTACTGCTCTGCCTCATCGTCGTCAACTTCGGCCTCATCCTGCCCGCAGCCCCGGGCGCGGTGGGAACGTTTGAATTCGCCTGCATCCTCTCGCTGGGCCTCTTCGGGATTGATCGGGATGCGGCGTTTGGTTTTGCCCTCGTCCTCCACGCCCTGCTCGGGGCCCTGCTCGTAGGATCGGGGCTCATCTTCGCCGCGATCGATCAGGGCGGGTTTCGAAAACTCGCGCACACCGCGCGCGCGAAGACAGCAAAGGAATCCCTATGAAGACAGGCATCCTCGACGGCGGACTCACCGGCCTTATCCTGGCATCCCTCCTTCCGGAGACACACGTCCTGGAAAAGGAAGCCGTTCCGGGAGGCCTGTGCCGCTCCTTCGTCAAGAATGGGTTTGGCTACGACATCGGCGGACACGTCCTCTTCTCGAAGGACAAAACGGCGCTTGGGTTTCTGCTCGACACGCTGGGGGACAATTGCTCGCGCCACTATCGCCGCAACGAAATTCTCTGTCGCGAACGCTTCGTCCGCTATCCGTTCGAGAACGGTCTGCCGGACCTGGCCTTTGGCGATCGCTGGCGCTGTTTCTGGGGATACTGTACTCGCCCGCGCATCCAACCGTCGAATTTTGGTGAATGGATCGTCGCTCGCTTCGGCCATGCGATCGCGGACATGTACCTGACGCCCTACAACGAGAAGATCTGGAAGACAAAGCTCTCCGATATTTCGACCGGCTGGGTCGAGCGCGTGCCGAGCCCGCCGCTGCGGGATTTGATCAAAGGTGCGCTAGGACTGCGCACCGAAGGATATCTCCACCAACTCTACTTTCACTACCCCAAGCAAGGAAACATCGCTTCGTTGATTGCTGCACTCGCACAGAAGGCCACTCGCGTTCAATGCAACTTCACCGTGCGACGTGTTGAGCACGCGCATAACCAGTGGACGGTGAGCGATGGCGACAGGACGGAAACGTTTGATCGGCTCATCTCCACCATCCCCGCGCCGGACCTCATCCACGCCCTGGCGGAAGCACCCGATGAGGTCCTCGCCGCGGCCGCCGGCCTTCGTGCCAACGCGCTCATCACCGTTCTCGTGGGCGTAAACAACGCAACACCTCCCCCGCGCTTTGGCATCTACGTCCCGCAGAAGGATGTGATCTTTCATCGCGTCTGTTTCCCGACCTATCTCGACACCGCCGCTGCACCGGAAGGAAAGGGGTCGCTTGTTGCTGAGATCACCGTTTCCCCCGACGATGCGCTGCTGGAATGCACGGATGAAGAGATCGTCGCACGCGTTTCTGCAGGCCTCGCAAAAACGGGTATCGCCCATCCAAGCGAAATCATCACGACCGAAGTGCGCCGTCACCCTCATGCCTACGTCATCGACACACACGACCGCCGCCATCGCATGGAGGTGATCGGAAACTATTGCGCCAGACAAAACATCCACATCTGTGGACGATTCGCCGAATTCGAATACCTCAACATGGATGCCTGCACGGCCCATGCGCTCTCACTCGCGGAGACCTTGCGATGAACAACGAACCGAATGCCAACGCACACGCGCCCGTCTCGGTGGTCATCATCGCTTTCAACGAGATCGAGGTGATCGATCGCGTCGTCGAAGGGTTTTTGCAGGACGTCGTCACCAAGCTCCCCGGCTCGGAACTGATCGTCGCCGAGGACGGCTCGACCGACGGCACGAGCGAGCGTCTGCGCGAACTGGCTGCAAAGCACCCGGCCATGCGTCTGCTGCAATGCGATGAACGCCGCGGGTATCTGCGCGCCCTGCGCGAAGCGATGGCGGCGGCGCGCAACGACTTCATCCTCTTCTGCGATGCCAGCGGCAAACACGATCCGGCCGACTTTTGGAGAATGCAGCCGCTCATGCGCGACAACGACATGATCGTCGGGTTCAAAGAAGCGCGCGCCGATCCCCTCTACCGCATCGTCATGACGCGCGTCTTCAACGCGCTGGTGCGCAGCTACTTCGGCGTAACCCTCCACGATGTGAACTGCCCCCTGCGTCTCATGCGCAAGGAAGCCTACGAAGCGGTAGCCGAGGACGACTGGCTGCTCTCAGGCCTCAACAACTTCGAGATGACGATCCGCATGATCGGAAAGGGATATCGCGTCTCCGAAATCAGCGTCGCACATTTTGCGCGCGAAAATGGACCTTCGCGCGGATTGCCCGTCGCGAAGATTCCGGGCGTAATCTGGAAGACGCTCGCCGCATTTCGGCAGCTCAAACATGAAGCATTCAAGGGGAACTCATGACACCGACATCATGCGACAGACTCGAACTCGGCTGCGGTGCACGCCCCACCCCCGGCTATCTGCACCAGGACGTCACCGCACAGGAGGGCGTGGAACTCGATTTCATCTGCACCCCCTGCGAGATCGCGCTCCCGGAAGCATCGCTCACGGAGATCATCGCCCTGGGCGTGATGGAACACCTGCGCTTTGCCGAAGTGCATGAAACGCTCGCGCACCTCCACGGGCTGCTGAAAGAGGGGGGCGAGCTCCTCTTCGACGTCCCGGACATGAAGGTCTGGGCGGAGTACCTCATGAACGTCACGCATGGCGCATCGGAGAAGAACCCCTTCACCGACGAACACGTCTGGAGCACGATCTATGGCTGGCAGCGTTGGCCCGGCGACGAACACAAGAGCGGCTGGACGCGCGAGAGCATCACGGACGCGCTCACGGATGCGGGATTTCAAACGATCTCAGAAGGGGTCGAGCACTTCACCGAAAAGGGATTCGAGCGCCGTCGGTTTGGGCGCCCTGAGGATGCACATCTCTACATGAAGGCGATACGATAACGAGAGATCGGGGCTTTCATTCCTCTGATTCAAATCGAAGAATCGGGGTATAGCGCGTTGGGTCGAGCACCGAGTTTTTCAAATACGCATCCCATCCGCCGGGAATCGTGTTGAAACCCGAACACTGCGTGGATCTATTTGCGGTATTGTAGTAGCACCAATGGGCACCCCGCCTCCCCTTCATGTCCTCCTCAAGCTTTGCCAGCTCCTCCTCGAGCGCTTCGCGCTCCTGCTCCGACTGGTCAACGCCACCAAGGCGGGAGGAGAGCTGCGCCCACGCAATGATGGGATCGTAGCGCCCGTCCCTGGTCGCCATGCGCAGCGATGCGATGAGGGGAGCGTTCCAGCGCGCCTTGAGCGGCTCGAGCACGGTCACATTGCGGACCACGTCGATATGATGCTCATCGTCCAATTGACGAATATGATTCAGACAAAAGAGGCTTAAGTGCGCGAAGGTCTCCGCCCGCACGACGCGCTTCACTTGCCGTGGCTTTTCCACAGAGATGTTCTCATCCTCGCCCGCCGGTTCAGGGGAATCCATCGCTTTGTTGATCGATGTCTTCGACTTCAGGAGATCGACAAAGAGGAGCTCGCTCGGCGCCCGCTGGTGCAGGATTTCGATGCGCTGCTGATCCAGAAGCTCGCCGGCAACGCTCAGGAGCGTCGCGTCATCCATCGAACCGAGCAGGGCCTCGCGCGGCATCATTTCGAGGCGATCCATCAAGACGATCGTCTCGGTCGGATGGGCCTGCACCCGATCCTGGAAGGCCTTCTCAAAATGGCGATACCGTGCATAGAGCGGCATGAGCGATTCGAACTTCTTCTGGAGATGCTCCATCAAACCATCAAATGCCCATCCACCCCCGTCCATCGCCGAAAAAAAATTGCCGATCGCTTCGACACCCCGTTGCAGGATGACGTCGAGTGAGGACCGGACGCGCAGCGCCAGGATCACCTCACGATCGCTCAGTCCCTTGGCCTTTTGGGGATCGGCGAGGAGATCCATCGTCCGCATCCCCCCGGGGGAGGAGAGGACCCGTCCGATATTCTGAACGATGATCTGCGTCATAAACCGATATTTCCCCTCACGCGTGGGGATCTTTGTGAACGCCGCCAGGACTTCGGGGGAACGAAAGAGGATCGCCGCATTCGGGGCTCCGGCCACTCCGATAACGCCCATATCCATCTGGTATTCATCCATGAACTGTTGAGAGCTCAAGCGATGTTCCGGCGGCTGATCCGAAACCGTACGGGGGGGATACCCCTGGTTGATCCGACTGTAGATCGTCTCTTCGATGACATCGACCGCCTCGTGACCATAGGGGCTGGGCAGGAAGGCGACCTCTGGAATCGGCCCATCGGAAAAGACGCCCTCCCCCTTGGGGAAGACGGATTTCGTATTGGTCCCTCCCGTACCCGGCGCAGGCGCGCTTTTCTGACCGGCGAATTCCGCATCGATCGGCCGGAGCAACATGTCGTCGGCATCGACGACGAGATCAATCGGCATCTCACCCGACGATCGAACCGCCTCCCCCTTGAGATAGGCGTGATAGAGAACATGCGGATCATAGATGGGCGCACGGATCCGATCATCCCACTGATTGCTCATCGCGCTCCAGACCCGATCGCGCTCAGAGTCATAGACGACCGGCTGAATATGCTCGCCGAAGAGCTGAACACCCACGGTCAACGGCGGTGACAGTTCCACCTCGATCGCCGCAAGCGTGGAGAGAATGAGCTTGGTCTGTGCCTCACAGTTGCCCCCCTCGCGCGAGAGAAAATCTCGCAGCTGCGCATGCTTCTTCACATAGGAGAAGAGGTAATCGCGGTAGAGCTCGGGCATGATCCCTTCGAATGCGGCCATCCCCTCAGCCGGCTGCTCGCAGAGAGTCTCCCGATAACGGTTTACATGTCGCTCCCACCCCTCCTGCAAAGCGGCATATTCGTGCGTCCCCTCTCCGCCCACCTCTCCCGCAAATTCCGAATCGATCAGGAAGGAACCGAAGAACGGATCGAGAGGTCGAGATGGATCCTCTTTCCAGGCACGCAGCGCATCCTGTGCATGCGCGATGACCTGCTCGCGGCTGGGGGGCTGAGCCAGCGGATCGTTGGCCGCGGGATCGACGAGCACCTCCGTCTCGGAAACACGGGGTTTGCGAAACTCCACGGAGGTCGTCTCATCCGTCGAGCCGTTCGCCATGGAGGTGCGGAGCAGTTCATCCGCGATCGCCCAACCGGGCACATTGATGAGCGTTGAAAACAGGAGGGCTCCGGCCATGCTGGACGTAACACCCAGGGCGAGCGCGCCCCCGCCGAGGCCGCTGCCCGCAAGACAGGCAACCGAGGTCACCGCGAGCCCTTTGCCGACGGAGAGCGCCCCGCGTTCGGTCTGGCCAAAATAGCGGCGCGCGAACCGGCTCGCCTGACTCGCATCTCCCTCGGCCTGTCGGAGAAGGGCGACGGCCTCATCAAAACGACCGGCCTCGATCGAGGCCTTCGCTTCATCGAGCATCTTCTGACTGCGTTCGAGCGCGGCCTCGTGATGCTCCCACGTCTCGCCCGCGCCGGAGACGAAGTCGGCCGTCCACCGCACGACGCTATTGGTCTCGTCGCTGAAGCGCTGATCGTTCTGGCGCAACTGCGCGAGCTGGCTCGCCACGCGCGCATGATAGTCCTGTAATCGCAATGCCGAATAGGGCATACGTCTCCCAAACTGAATATCCTGCAGCTACCCGTATTATCGGCACTTACACCCCCAGAAGTTGCGGCAATGAAGGAATGTCTTGCTAAAAAAATCCAATAAAATCATCCCATTCCCCTGTTGCGATATCGGGAGCCTGGACGAAATCACGGCCCATCCAATCCCTGAAGCTTTATTGACGCATCGGTCGTGTCTTTCTCCCGCCTCTTTATCGCGCCCTCGATCAGGCCGATGGCCGTGTCGAGCGTGAGGCGCGCCAGCCGCAGCAGGCGCAGAAACGACGATTCGTTCCAGATGGTGGTCATCTCTGGTTCATCCCCCGTTTGATGCATCACTCCTCCTTGCCCTGACAGGCGCGTTCATACGCCTCGATCTCGAGCGTCACGGTTTGCGCGGCCTTGATGAGACGGTTGCCGACGATCGCGGCAGAGCGCTCCATGCGCCCGACGCGAGCGCTGTGATCCGCCCAGGACATCCCGTATGAGATATAATCTTTTCGACCGAACATCATCCGGGCATAAGAGAAATCATCGCAGCACATGCCGATACCCCAGTCGTCGGGGCAGAGCTCGCAGGTGGTCCCCTCGCGATACCGCACAGCGGAGGGAAACGTTCCGACCGAAACATACTGGCGACTTCGGCCCTCGAAATCGAAGAGGTAATCCCTGATCCTTAAATTGTGCATCGAGATCCCCTCATCGTGAAAGGAGACCTTCCAATCGAATGTATTCCGAATAGTGACGCCATCGGCAAAGGTCGGAAAGGTGGTCGGCACCATCATGCGCGGCGCGGTGAAGAGATCCGCGATATCCTCGCTCCCGATCGTCCCTTGCTCGATGCCGCAGGCGATCACCGCGCCGAGCTTTCCTGAAGCCTCCCACGGCAGATCGTAGTCCTCGACCGGATGCCCCGGCCAGACCGAGAGCCGCCAGCCCTGCGCGTTATGGTCGACGAAGAGGCGCCACGGACCCTGCGCCTTTTCCGGACAGATATAGGCCGAACCGGAGCCGTTCGTGAGCAGCTGCACCGACGTGCCGTAGTCATCCTCCCATTCATCGCTCCCCATGCACCCGCCATCCCAGAATCGATCCACATCATACGGTATGCTCGTCTTTCTGATCTCCATTCCTGCGCTCCTTTCATCCCCCGATGTCTCGGGTACAAAGCAAGAGGCATGCCAGCGAACGCGAGGGGGCGTCGATTTTTCAACCCCTTGAAATATTGTCATTTCAAGCGATGCTCGGAATCGGTTTCGTGTGTTTCGTGTGTTCTTCGTGGATGCTGCCGGGCGGTCACCCGTGGGTTTCCCCGTTTCCGCTGTTGTCATCGCCCATCGCTTGGCCCTATAAGATCCGCATGAAAAAACTCGCCCTTCTCCTGTTCGCCCTCATGGCCCTGGCCTCATCATCCCTGGCGCACGCTGCCAACGATGCGACGCTGCGCGTCTGCTTCGTCGTGGGGGTGAAACCCGAAGCCGTCATCGAGCAGTGGCTCCCGATGTTCGCCTCCCTCACGCAGGAGACGGGGCGTCCCATCGAGATCGTCCTGCGCGAATCCTATGCGGAGATGCTCGAGAGCTATCGAAGGGGTGAGATCGACCTGCTCGTCGCCGGGCCGTTCACCTACGTCAAGATGCAGCGGGATGCAGGAGCCGAACTCATCGCCGGGGCACAGCGCGAGGGCGGGCCGCTCATGGGCGCGATCGTTGTGCGACGCGATTCGGGGATCGAGTCGATCGAGGGGCTCGAAGGTCGATCGCTTGCCTTCACCGACACCTATTCGACCACCGGCTATCTCCTGCCGCGCGTGGCACTGGCCCAACACGGATTTTCGCAACCGGCCGATGCCCTCTCCGAGGTGATCCTCTCCGGGCATCACACGGCATCGCGCGATGCGCTCCTGGCCGGGCGCATCGACGCCGCGGCGATGGCAACCTATTTCATCGAGGAACTTTCGCCCGAACAGCAGGGGCAACTGCGTTCGATCTTCATGACCTCGCCGCTTCCGCCGGAGCCGATCTTCGCACGCCCTGACCTTGACGAAAATCTTCGTGCGGAGATCAAGACCGCGCTCCTGTCGATGCACGAGCACGTCCCGCCCGACGTGATGCATCGCCTGAACGTTGCACGCTTTGTCGCGGTGACCGACGCCGACTACGATGCGATCCGTGAGGCGGCAGCGGTTCTGGCCACGCTCCCGAAGCTCGCCTATGCCATCGACTATGTGCGCGCGCCGGCGCCGCTCATGCAGGCCCTCGTTCGCGCGCGCCTCTGGGGCATCGGTGCCATCGCGTCCGTACCCGCCCTGGCGCTGCTCATTCTCCTCATCCTCGCGATCGCCTTTGCGGGACGCATCAGCCGCGATGTGAATCTGCGCCTGCGCGTGACCCTCGTCGGCACGATGGTCGCGGTCGGCATCGTCGTGAGCGGGCTCTCCATCGCCCATCTCAACCGCCGCCTCCACAGCACTTCGCTGGAATGGCTGCACAGCATCGACAGCTTCACGACGCAATCCGCGCGCGCCGTCGCCGAAGGACAAGCCCAGCTCATCGATCCGTTTGCGGCAGGGCTCGCCGCACAGCGCGGCATCCGTTCCGTGAAGGTCCTGCGCAACGGGATCTACATCGCCGACTCCGAGGGCGGCGATCGCGGCCACTCCATCGTTCAGAAGATCCTGGCCGGAACCTATCCCCCCGCCGCGCGCGATGACGAACGGACGATCCGCATCCATGAAGCCATCGACGTCGGCGGCCAGCGCTGGGGGATGGTCCAGGTCGGACTCGATCGCGATCGGCTGGAAGCCATCGCGCGCAACGTCGCCGTCGGAAACCTCATCGCCGTCGCCGTCCTCATCGGCCTCGGGTTTGCCCTGGCCCTCTACTGGTCACACTCGCTGACACGACGGATCGTCAGGCTCGCCGATGCGGTGAACGCGATGCGTGAGGGGCGCTCGCCTTCGTTGGCGGAGCTTGCCGGTCCCGATCAGCTCGGCCAACTCGCATCGGCCTTTATCACCATGCGCTCCGAGCTGACGCAGAAAGCGGAGATGCTTGAACTGAAAGCGAGCGCGCTGGATGCCGCGACCGAGCGGCTCGCGCACTTCTCCGAAGAGGAGGAGCGACTCGAGGAGACCATCCAGGGGATCGAAGAGGAGATCGGCAGTGTCGCCACCGAACGCTTGGAGGCAATTCGCAACCAGCTCGAAGGCATCGCCGAAGTCGGCGCACGCGATGCGCAGGGGGAAACAGCGCTGCGGCAGAAGATCGACGAGATCGAACGCGAGCTGCCCAAACTCGGCGAACTGCGCCGCACCTCGATTCTGGGGACAGCGCCCGCCTTTCTCCCCGTCATTCGCGACATCATCATCCGCTCGCGCGACGCCGAGCCGGTCCTGCTCTTCGGCGAATCGGGATCGGGAAAAACCGGTGTGGCACGCGCCATCCATGAGCTCTCGCAGCGCGGCGAAAAACCTTTCGTCGAATACAACTGCGCCGAATTTGCCGCCGCCGATCCGATCATCGTCCTGGGAAAACTCTTCGGCTATGGGGCCAACTCCGGCATCGCCCATGTCCCCAAGGAGGGCCAGCCCGGGCTGCTCGACCAGTGCGATGGGGCCACGCTCTTCCTCGACGAGATCGCGCTGCTCCCACCGCAGGCCCAGGGGATGCTCCTGCTGCCGCTGGAGGGACGCCCCTTCAATCCGGCAGCGGGCAAAGGCGCTCCGAAATCCGCCGACGTGCGCTTTATCTTCGCCTCGAACGTCCCGCTCGAAGCGGAGGTCGCCGCCGGGCGTTTTCGCAACGATCTGCTCCGTCGCATCAAGGCACGTGGACTCATCCGCATTCCGCCACTGCGCGATCGGCTCGAAGATGTGAACCTCCTGGCGCGACACTTTCTCGAACGCATATGCCGGGACAAGAAGATCGCGCTGGAACTCTCCGACGACGCCCTGACGGCGCTGACACACTTCGACTACCACCACTTCAACGTCGCGGAGCTCTCAAGCGCCATCAAGGTGGCCTCCGACAACGCCCTCTTCCAGGAGCGTGCGATCATCCAGCCGGAACACTTCGAAGACGAGATCGCGGCGATCATGCGGCAGGGAAAGAAGCTCGTCGCCTCAGAGCGCACCTTCGACGACGAGGAGCGGCGAGAAATAGAAGCGTTGCGCCAGAACGAGTTTCGGATGGGGCCGAGCGAAGCGGCGATGGGATACGCACCGGGGGCGAAGACACTCACCAATCACCTGCGCGGAATCGTGTTCAAGGTCCTCTCGCTCGTCGATGGCAATATCGATGCGGCGGTTGCGGTGCTCGCGGGAGAACGATCATCGAGCGCCGCTCAGGCCCGCGTGCGGAGAAAGATCGAAGGCTACATCCAGAAGGTGGAACAATCCATCGCGGAGAAAACAACCGAGCGTCTCTTCAACAACCTCCCCCAGAAACACCATGAAGCGCTCCACGCCGCCATCGCGCGGGGGCGGCCCTCTTCATAGGAAAGGGCGCGCAATGCGCTGACAGCACGAATACGCCCTTATTTTATTGATCCTGAACGAGATATCTGCGAATTTCCTAGGAGCGTTATTCCTCCCCTCCCGAAAGGCGGTGTCCTCTATGAAAACATTCCTTCTCGCTGCGGCCGTGATCGTCCTCATCCTTCCATCGACCGCGCAAGCGGCGGGAGCCGTTAAGATCAACCTCAAGACCGACTGTCATACGCAGTCCAGCTACAGAACTATTGTCGTTCCGGAGGGAAAAAAGGCGACGAGGTTTCACCTGTTCGGCTCCGGCTATGTCGCCGGCGAGGAGTGCGGGTTCGAAGTCGTGGAAGATGATCCCAGCACCCAACTCTTCAATGAAGCCGAGGAGTGGCGGAAGAAATGGGATGCTCGCACCCCCCCGCCATATGGATGGGGGATCAAGAGTCGGGTAACGGGCGGGTATTTCTTTCGCGAGTTTCACCAACATCGCGTCCGATCGGCGACACATGGAAAACTCGGCTCGATCTGGCTCGGGCCCGGAAACTATACGGTCGAGTTGCGCGGATACCGGAAGAGCTCCCTGTCGCTCGCCTATTGGCTCGAACCATACACCCCCGATGGGGCAAAGCCAGCAGCCGCGGCGCCGGTCGCCACAGCGCCCGCGGCTGCCGGCATGGTGGAGAAACCGCACAAGCCCCACGGACACGGGGGAACGCCCGCCGCAAAGACGGAGCTGATGGCTGGCCCTGGTGTCTGGGGTGGCGTCTGGTACACGCACCCGGGAACGATCACCCTGACCCAGACCGGCAATCACGTCTCCGGGCACTACACGCTGCAGAGCGGAAAGATCAGCGGACACATCGCGGGCAACACGCTTGTGGGAAAGTGGAGCGACGCTCCCACCTACAAGCCACCGATGGATGCGGGCGAGGCCATCTATAAGATGGCACCGGACGGCATGTCATTTACGGTCGATTTTCGGGGTGGATACGGGGACAACAGAATGCCCTGGTTCCGAAACGCCTGGAAGGCGACGCGAAAACCATAGCCGTATTGAATCCCTTCCTTCTTTAAAAAAATGGCACTCCAAAGGAGCGCCTCAGACTGCTGACAAAATCCAATGTGATGATCTTTTCGTTCCCTCCCCTTTGTAAGGGGAGGGTTAGGGTGGGGTAGATCCGTGATCTACCTCCCCCATCCCCTCCTTACAAAGGAGGGGGGAGTTTGTCATCACTCTGGGGCGCTCCTTTGGAGCGCCTTATGAAGCGTATGCCGTTCTACTTCTTGATGCGATTTGGACCCACCCATTCATCCCAGGACTTGTCGTAGCCGTTGTAATGAATCTTCCACGTGTTTTCTTTAACCCCGATGACCTTGGCGGGCCACCATTTCTTCTTCCACTTCACCTTCACGGCCGATCCTTCCGGATAGGGGTTGGCCGAAGCTGCAGCAAAGCTACACTTGATGCGCTCGGGGCCCACCCACTCATCCCAATTGCTGCCATAGCCATCATAGGTAATCAGCGCTTTATTGGGTTTTCGCTTGAGGACCTTCGCCTTATACCACGACCCCTTCCATTTCACCTGCGTCTTCGTCCCCACCTCACAGGTTTCGGCGTTGGCCGTACCGATCCACGACACGGAGACAAAGGCGATCGCTACGACCACAGCAAGAGCAACTTTGAATGTATGCATATCCCCCCCTTTGGAACGTGATTGTACAGAATATGAAGCTGTCAGGCAAACGCATTCCCCTCACACCGTCGCCGCATCCCGATAGAAGTGTAGCGCCGCCTCCATGCCCTTGAAGAAGTGTTCGAGGATGAAGTTTTCGTTCGGGGCGTGGATGTTGCCGGTGGGGACGTCGAAGCCCATGAGGATGGGGAGCGCGCCGAGCGCGTCCTTGAAGGTCGCGGTGATCGGCACCGATGCCCCCTCGCGGATGAGGAGCGCAGGCTTATCGAAGGCCTTCTCCAAACTCTTCTGTGCACAGCGCAGATAGGGATTGTCGATCGGCACCATCAGCGGCTCGCCGCCGTGATAGAATTCGACGTTCACCTGGACCCCCTTCGGGCAGACCTCTTCGATGAACGTCTTGCACGCCTCGAAGACCTTCTTCGGCTCCTGATTCGGCACCAGCCGCATGCTCGCCTTGAATCCGCATTTGCTCGCGATCACGGTCTTGGAGCCCTCGTCCTGATAACCGCCCCAGATGCCGTGCACATCGAGCGCCGGCCGCGCCCAGTTGCGCTCGAAGGGGGAATAGCCCTCCTCGCCGGCGAGCGCATCGACCGCGAGGTAGCGTTTCGTCTCCTCCGTGTTGTCGCCGAGTTTGGCCAACTCCGCGCGTTCTTCGGGCGAGATGGGGACCACATCATTATAGATGGTCGGAACGGCGATACGGCCCTTTTCATCGTGCAGCCGTGCGATCACCGTCGCCATCGCCTCGATCGGGTTTTGCACCACGCCGCCGAAGCGCCCGGAGTGCAGGTCGCGGTTGGGGCCCTTAAAATCGGCCTGAAAATAGCTGATCCCGCGCAGGCCGTACATCATGACCGGGTTTTCCTCGTCCATCCACGCGGTGTCCGAGAGCATCACCGCATCACAGGCGAGCAGATCGCGATGTTCCTCCACAAACTTCGGCGTGCTCCCCGTGCCCCCCTCCTCTTCACTCTCAAAGAAGAGCTTGATGTTGATCGGAAGTTTCCCGTCGATCTTGAGCAGCGCCTCGAGCGCAAAGACATGGATGAGCAGCTGACACTTATCATCGGCCGTCCCACGACCGAAGACACGGCCATCGCGAATGGTCGGCTCAAACGGCGGCGTCTCCCACAGATCGAGCGGCTCGGGCGGCTGCACGTCGAAGTGTCCATAGACCAGGATCGTGGGTTTATCCGCGCCCGCATGCAACCAATCGGCATACACGGCGGGCAATCCGCCGGTCTCCTGCAGGGCAGCGTTTTCAAACCCCATATCCGCGACGAGTTTGACCAACCAATCACCGCACCGACGAATCTCGCCCTCCTTTTCACTCTTGGCCGAAACCGTCTCCATGCGCAGACACTCGAACATCAGCTCCTGATGTCGCTTGCGATTCTCTTCCAAGTATTTCAATGCCGTGTCCATGCGTCCCTCCCGGTGGCAGTGAGACACCGAAACTACCAGAAGCCGATCCGAAGTCAACGGCGAGAGCACGAGTCAAGCGAGACTGCCTGCCACGACCTCCTTCCCTTCGCCGCTCGAGCGCGCTCGCCTCCCTACTCGCCGCGAAAATGCCGCTGGTTTCAACACCGTGCGTTCGTGTCTTCCTTCGTCAGCCCCGAACGCACGAAACCAGTCGGCATTTTCACGACTCATACGGTCGGTCTCGCAAACGCGCTTTTAGGCTCCTCCGGGAAGAAGGCCGTGGCAGGCAGGAGGGCAGTCCATATATGACAAACCAGGAACCGGCGGCTCTTCACAGACACCGATGACGCCAAAACGCGTGAAGACGGGAATGAAAAGAGTAATGGTCGCCAAAGCACAATAAAAATCCCCACCCGTCCCGCTCCCGCCACAAGGCGTTGGCGGACAAGCGCCGCGTCAACGGCAATGCACCGGTACGAGGGCCGGGTGGGGCCATGCGATCTTCGGTTCGCCGCATCACACAGCAAACCAGGGCGATCGATCTGGACTCCCTTCAAACTCGCCCCCGGATTTCGTAAAATCCGGGACTCCGATTTGAAACCTTTGACTCCGAATCAGGGAGTGCTGCGGGGCCGCCACACACCGAAACCCAATATTGTTGTTGCTATTGGCGGGGTGGTTGTTGTTACGATTCGCCGCACGCAAGTTCCTCGGATTGTTGTTGTTCCAGGAACCGCCGCGGAGGACCCACTCCGTTTCGATCAATCACCCTCCTTTCGCTGGAAGACCACATCCTCCAATAAATATTCTCTCAATCTTGCCGTATCGGCATGAGAGGCATGACCGATCCAAGATCGAATGGATTGCCTGATATGCAACCATTCGATGGTTCCCTTCCCATACGATTGCTGAAAACGCTTCAACCTCCTCTTAAATCGGATGACATTCCCCCTCTTCAATCGACGACAGTGAGGGAAAACGACCATACCGAGAAAAGGGACGCCCGTTGCCGTCTTGAAAACCCGACACTTCCCCTCATGCATGGAGAGATGCAGACCCTCAAGATATTCCTGAATCGCCCCCCTGGCTGTCCACAAGAACTGTTTGTCCCGGTGGAAGAGGACAAAATCATCCATATACCGAAGATAACATCGGCACTTCAACTGTTCTTTGACGAAATGATCCAACCCGTTGAGATAGACATTTGCGAAGAACTGTGAAGTCAGATTTCCAATAGGGATTCCTACTGGATGGATGGATGGATGGATGGATGGATGGATGGATGGATGGATGGATGGATGGATGGATGCAAGAAACTGGCCATGGCGTCGTGCGAATTCAAGATCTTTTCGATCAGCCGAATCGTTGCGCAACATCCGACCTTTCGCTTGATCAAGTCGAGCAGAATGTCGTGCCGGATACTCGGGAAATACTGCTTCACATCGCATTTCAACGCGTAACGATTCTTTCGCGCGAACTCCTGAAAGCGGTCGATGGCTGCATGCGTTCCCTTTTCCTTTCGTGTGGCATAGGAATCGTGGATGAACGTCGGATCGAAGATCGGCTCGAGAATGTTGTGTATAGCGTGGTGGACCACACGGTCGCGATACGGGGCAGCGCTGTCTAACTCTTTTCTCCCTCCCTTGATGGGAGGGAGTCGGAGGGAGGGTGACCCTGACAGGCGTCGAGAATCGTCTCCAGAACTCCCTCAACATTTTTGAGAACGTCGTTATCCCAGAATCTCAGAACGCGGTATCCCTGTTGGGCAAACCAGGAATCCCGCCGCTGGTCTTTTTCGACTTGATCGGCGTGCTGGCCGCCGTCGCATTCGATGATAACGCGCTTCTCAAAGCAAACAAAGTCCACGACGTACCTTCCGATGGGTGCCTGCCTCCGGAACTTAAAACCGGTCAATTGCTTCCCCTTGAGGCGCTGCCATAGGAATTTCTCCGTATCCGTAGCGTTCGTCCTCAAGTTTCTTGAGAGGGATACGAGTTTCTTCAAAGGCCACCCCCACCCTGACCCTCCCCCATCAAGGGGGAGGGAAAAACTGCTTCCAGTTCAGTTCGTGGAAATTTGGAGACCTGCGGAATGAGGTAGAGCAGTAGATCATACATCCTGGCGATGATTTGAGGGTTGGCTGTCATCATAAAACTCGCCCCGTCCTTTCTACGAAAGGACGGGGCGAGGGTAAAAAACAAAAGAATAAAAGTCTACATCACTTTTTGGAGTCCTGCGGGGCCGCCACACACCGAAACCCAACATTGCAGTAGCCAACGGCGGGGAGGAAGTCGTAACGATACGCCGCACGCAAGAACCTCGGATTGAGGAAGTACCAGGAACCGCCGCGGAGGACCCTATTGCGTTTGTCGGGCTTATCCTTTTGAGATTCAGGAAGGGGCGGATTGTTACAAGGATCTTTTGAACTCAACCCCTCATAACTATCCTGGTACACATCTCGCGTCCATTCCCACACCTGGCCGGCCATGTCACAGAGGCCAATTTCGTTTTCCGCATAGGAGCAGACCGGCGCAGTCTCCCTCGCACTGACATGCGCCTCCTTGCTCAAACGCGCCCTCGTCCCGCTCGATGTCCCATACTCCTTGTCACCGGCAAGGTCTCTTGCACCCCGTTCCCACTGTGCCTCCGAGGGGAGCTCCATGCCGTAGAATTTGCAGTAGGCATCGGCCTCAGGCCAACTCACCTCGACCATCGGCTGATCGTCGCCGTCGAACCCCTCGTCCAATTTGAGCATGGAGGCGGGGGTGATGGTTTCGATCTTGGCCTCGCACACCTTCTTCCCATCGATTTTTCCTCGCAAAAGCCCGGCGGCATCCTTTCGGGTCTTCACCTTCCCTTGTCCCTTTTTATTTTCGACGGTCCGCCACTTGGCATCCGCCCCACAACCCTTGATGAGGGCTTTGAAGCGATCGCCCTCGCCCTTCTCGGCCAGATAGGCCCTGTACTCGCGCACGGTCACGGGGTGCTTCATCATCTTATATGCCGAGAGCTCGATCTCGCGAACCGGCTGTTCGTCCGGATCGCCGTTCGTCGATCCCATTTTGAACGTCCCCGCCGGGATCGGGCACATATCGTTCGGACACTTGACTGGACCTGCCATCGCACACCTCCTGTTTGAAATTTTGATTTATACGCTCACACATCTCCATTGTCGGTTCAACACCGGAAAAGTTGCGTGGTTCATGATCCCCCAAATCCGACACATCAAAATTGGCATTAACTTCACACCATTATCCGGCCTGTTTTTTTAAAATGGCGGCTGGATCTCGTCGAAAACAGCGCCGCGCGGAGATGTTTTCTCCGTCTTGTCGTCTTCACCGCCGTCTGAGGATATCTCATGCCACATTACGAACGCACCCCATCGACGGTTTCTGTTCTTCTCTTTTTCCCTTCTCTCGCGTTCTTCCTGTGCCCTCACGTCCCAGCCATATTCGCGATGAGTCGCCTGGCATCTCGATAGATCTCAAACGACGGATGTCCGTGACGGAGTTTGATGATGATCTGCCGTCCAGTCTTGATGACGCGTCCGGCGATGCAGAAGAGCCAGAGCCGCAGCTTCTTGAGTCGGCAGGTTGAGAGCTCCTCGGGCAGGGCGTGCAGTTGGAGTGCCTGCACAAGATTCTGAGCGATGCACTGGATCCTCCACCATGCGGCGTTGGCGCCGAATTCGGCACAGGGAAGCGTTCCACCGGCGAGATCGCTCTTGATCTGCTTGTTGACGTGTTCGATCGTCCCACCCCGTTCGTGGTGCCACCGGATGAGGCGATCGCCCTCCCACTTCATGTTGGTGACTATGAGCTCATAGCGTTCCTTGCGTACGACCTCTCCTGCGGCCTCCTCCTGAAACAGCTCCCACTGATCCGCTGTCTTTCTGGTGACGAGATAGCGATACGTCCTATCCCGCATCTGCTCCTGCGATCCGTTTGCACTCACCCAGTCGATCTCGGTCCACTCGCGCCCAGTGGGGACGGAGCCTTGCTCAGTAATCTTCGTGAGCGGCTTCCATTCCTGATCAGGTATCCTCTCGATCCAGTCCAGGATCCCGGCGCGCTTCTCCCCGGTGATCGTGAATGAGATCTTCTCGCGCCCAAGGAAATCGATGAGGTCGTGATCGTAATATGCTCCGTCCAGCCGTGTGCGGATATGGTGCATGCCCTTGGGAATCACCGAGAAACAGCGCTTGAAGAAGCCCAGGACATCGTGTGCAGGGGCAACGTTTCCGTCTCGAAACTCGTCGGCGATGACGATCCCCAGCTCTGCGATCGTGCCGATGACGGGGAGGTAGCCAACGCCGCCCTTGTACGTTGCCAGCGCACCATCCTTGTGACTTGTAACGACGGTGGCATCGTTTTCGATCGTTACGGTGGCCAGTCCGCTCCGCTCGATGAGCTTGCGGGCAATATGGCGATCGATCTTCCCCAACGATTGAAGCGCTTTCGTCTCCTTTGGCACCCACGAGCGAGGAAACAAAGGGCGCTCATCGACGAGCGCTTGATCGTGAAAGCGCTTCAAGAACCGCTCGACGGCCTTGGGGCCGGGCATCCCCTCGTTACCGATCAAACGATGATAGGCCCCGTCGCTTTTCAGCATCGCTATATCGCCCATATGCTCCCCACCTGCAACGGTCATGACGATAAGCGCTTCGAGGAGTCGCCACTCCTCCCAGCCCTTCCCCTTCAGCTTGAGCGTACGGCGTACGAATCGAGGCAGCTCCAGGGCGAGCATCATCTCGTGCAGTAGGGGCAGACCACCGAATCCGGTGAGCGTATCGTCGCGATCCATCATTTCACACTTGAACGGAAGGAGGCTTTGGCGTAGAGGTCTGATCATAGGGAAGTTCCTTTCCTTTGTGTAGGATGGAGTCTCAAACCCTTTCTACACGAGCTTTTCCGAGAGGAAAAGAGGGGCTTCCCTTTTTTTTTTGCAGTCTCCCTCCAGACTAAACTCCGACCATAGTAATGAAGGGGATACCCACCGCCGGATGTGGACAAGAGGGACAACCCGCACTATCGGTCCCGATCTTCACCCTCAGGGTGAAGATCGAATCATCTTCGATTCTTCGCCTTCTCAATCTACGCCAGCATTTCCGCGCACAAACAACTTTCTTCCTGTCGGATGGGGGGTGCCCCCTCATTTTTCTGATAATACAGTGATTACAATAGGTTGTAACGCATACCGCAATCTCGACAATGTGACATAGATCTCTTGAGGCCATCGTCCAGCAGTGCGTTTAGATGGGTTCTCTTGGCACACCGCGCTGTGCATCCTTCCCGGAGGAGTATAAAGGCGCGTTTGCGAGACGAGCGTATCCCGAAACACAAAATCCGATTGGCTTCACGGTATTGAGAGCCGACGAAGGAGGATCCTCAATGTCGATTACTAAGGAGTTCATATCCCACTGCACAGATGACACAGGATTATGAGCCGAGACAAGGAAGATGAGAGAAACATCCGGAGGCGTAGCCGTAGCTACGTTGACGGATATTTGTCGAAATCTGACGCAGTCGCAGGCCATAAGCCGAAGTCAGATGTGCAGTGGGATATGAACTCCTTAGTTAGCCAACGGATTTTGTGCGAGGGGTAGCGAGCGAAGCGCGCCCCACGATGAAGGGAAGGATGCGCAGCGCGGTGACGCTGGCGCGTGGCCTGAGCGACGAAGGGAATGGGGCCGTGGCAGGCAATCGCATGGTTTGCGGTGCTTGCACTTTGGCATCGGTTGACTTCCCCTGGCGGGGGTTTTAGGGTGGCCGGACTTCAACAAGGAGGGGTTATGGATCAGCAGGCATTCGAAAAACTCTGCGCCACCATCGATGGGTATCGGGACGAGATGATCGCGATGCAGAAGGCGATCATCCCGATGAAGCCCGTCTCGCCCGACAGCGGTGGCAAAGGGGAATACGAGAAGGGGCAGTATTTCGAACCGATTTTGAAGGAGATCTTCGATACCGTCACCGCGCTCCCGGCCAAGGACGAGCGCGCTGAGGGCGGCGTACGCCCGAACTACGCCGCAGTCCTCAAAGGAACGGACACCAGCCGCACGATCTGGCTGATGGCGCATATCGACGTCGTCCCTGAAGGCGACGTCAAGCTCTGGAACACGCCCCCCTTTGAAGCGGTCGTGAAAGACGGCCGCATCTACGGACGCGGCTCGGAGGACAACAACCAGGCCTCCGTCACCGGTATCTTCGCCGCCAAGGCGCTCAAAGAGGCGGGCATCACCCCGACCTGCAACGTGGGGTTGCTCCTCGTGGCGGATGAGGAATGCGGCAACAGCTTCGGCGCCGAATACGTGCTCAAGAATCACCGTGATCTCTTCGGCAAGAACGACGTCGTCATCGTCCCCGATGCCGGCAACAGCGCGGGCGATGAGATCGAGGTGGCCGAGAAGACAACACTCTGGCTCAAGGTGACCGCCAAGGGCAAACAGGCCCACGGCGCCTACCCTTCCAGCGGCATCAACGCCCATCGCATCACGGCCAACATCATCACCGGCATGGAGGCGCTGCGCGAGCAGTTCCCGCAGAAGGATCCGCTCTTCACCCCGGAGCCCAGCTGCACCTTCGAGCCGACGATGAAGGTACAGAACGTCGGCAACGTCAACACGATCCCCGGCGAAGACGTCGTCTTCTTCGACTGCCGGCTGCTCCCGGAAGTCGATCCGGCGGTCTTCCAAAAGGCCTTCACCGAACGCGCGCAGGATATCGCCAAACGCTTCGGCGGCAGCGCCCAAGTAACGGTGGAAAACCTCATGAAGGCCGCGCCGCCCACATCGATGAACGAGCCGATCGTGCAGAGCATTGCGCGCGCGGCCAAACAGATCTATGGCGTCGACGCGAAACCGGCCGGATCCGGCGGAAACACCGTCGCACAGTTCTTCCGTCAGGCGGGCTTTCCGTGTGTCGTCTATTCGCGCATCGATCAGACGCTGCACGGCCCGAACGAATATTGCATCATCGACAATCTCGTCAACGACACCAAGATCTGGGCCTACGCCTACATCGACTAAACTCAGGAGGTCATCATGGCATTCGACGTCGTTACATTCTTTCAGAACATCTTCGCCCCTGAAAAGGGGGACGTGCTCACGATCCTCTACGACACGCCGCACGGGAACATCGCCGACACGGCCGACTGGAAGGATCGTCGCGCCATCGCCACGAATTGGCAGGAACAGATCGCGGCCAAGGCAAACGAGTGGGGCATCACCGTGAACCCGCTCCTGCACTATGAGGCCACGGGTGCCAACAACGCCGACTTTCCCGAGAAGGGCACCATGGGCGAGGACACCGTCGCGATCGGCGACGTGCTGGAAAAGACGACCATCTGCATCGCGATGCCGCAGTTTTCCGCCACCGCGCCGCTCATGGGATACACCAAGTCGAACACGAAGCTACGCGTCGGCAGCATGCCCGGCATGACGCGCGTGATGGAGGAGACGGGGCTCGCCGCCGACTACAACAACGTCGCCGAGAAATGTCGCATCATGGCGCCGATGTTCAAAGAGGCGGTGAGCGCGGAAGCGACCTTCGAGACAGGGCACCGCTGCACCTTCGATATCAACGTCGATAACGCCATCTACTTGGACGACGGCCTGCTCCCACCGAAGGTCGCCGGCACGCTCAACGCCCTGCACAATCTCCCCGCGGGCGAGACCTTCATGACGCCGAACGAAGCTGCCGACAGCAAGACGGAGGGGGAACTCCCGGTCGCCTACGGCGACGAACGCGCCGTCTTCGTGATCAAGCAGAACCGCATCGTCGACATCCAGGGCGACGGCCCGAAGACGAAGGCCGCGCGTGAAAAGATTCTCGCGGACAAAGCGATGTGCAACATCGCCGAGGTCGCCGTGGGCTGCAACGACAAGGCCACGATCATCGGAAGCGTCCTGCAGGATGAAAAGGCGGGTTTTCACTGGGCCTACGGCCGCAGCGATCACATCGGCGGAACGGTGGGCGTCAAGGATTTCAACTCGCCGGAGAACGTCATCCACCAGGACATCGTCTACGCCAAGGACAGCCCCATCACCTGCACGTCATTTGAATTGATCTTCCCCGACGGCAAACGCAAGCAGCTCGTGAAGGATGGAGAGGTATTGGTGTAGAAAAGACCACTCATTGCCTGACAAACCCCGCGGTCATGCCGCGGGGTTTTCTTTTCCCAAAGCCAATTCCATGCCTGTTCATTTCAGCGAACAACCGTGTTCGCGAGTTAGTGCACTACCTGCTCTTTTGCACAAACGATGCAACAACCGACCATTCAACAACCTTAAATATATCAAGAACTTCCAGAGCGTCCTCTTAAACCACTCTCACTGGCACGGCCCTTGCTATCAAGCAGCATGTTCATGCGAAAGGAAGGGAGCAAGCATGGTTCAAATCGGACATCGCATATCGCCATATTTCCGCTTCATCCTCGGAAAACCCGGCCAGGATGGTCTCATCTATCACGCCCTTCGAGGCAATGGTTGTCTCGCGAGCGAAAAACTGATCTGGGAACTCGCCCATCTGGCCCAGGATAGTGATCGTCTCCAATGCGGAGATCATCGGGTTCCATTAGACCTCATCGATACACTCATCCAAAAGGGATTCATCGAAACAACACCGGTGCCAGCCAAAAAATCACCTTCAGGCACCGACCCCACAGCCTCCATTCATTACATGAAGTTGTGTGTCGCCGAAAGCTGTAATATGCGCTGCAGCTATTGCTATGTAAATTGCCACACAGATGCCACGCTCATGAATCGCCCTGTTGCACAAAGAGCGATACACCTCTTTTGCGACATCCTCGATCAGCACAAACACACGGGCTCAATTTCATACTTCGGAGGAGAACCGCTGCTCAACTGGCCCTGTATCGTCGATACCATCCCAATCATCGAAGAACGCATCGCGCGGACATCCTGCATCACATCCATCCGCATCGCCACAAACGGCACTCTAATCGATCGAGACAAGGCAATCTTCTTAAAGGAACATAACATCCATGTCGCCGTCAGCCTAGACGGCAATCGCACCCAAAACGACAGCACCCGAACCATGCGCAACGGAAGCGGTTCCTTCGACCAGATCATTCGCGCACTCGATCACCTTCAGGGTGCGAAAGTCGACAAACTCTGTCTCATCTGTACCGTCGGCGATCACAACTGTGATGAGCTTCAGGCCATTATCGATATCGCTGCAGAGCGTTCGCTTCGACTCACCTTTCAAAATGCGTACGCAGAAATTCGGGACAAATCACTCCACATTCCGACGAAGGCAATCATCGATCGATTCCTTCAAGCAGTCGACTATGCCAACACACGGAACGTTCACGTCGGAGGTAGCTGGCAATGGCCATTCCAACGCCTGTTTCGCCAGCCCAACACCCCCTCGAACTGCGCTGCCTGTGGACGGGAGCTGTGCGTCAGCACCGATGGCTCCCTCAAACCGTGTCCTGGATTCGACGAACATTATGGCACCATCTTCGACATAGATGCGGCCCTGCGCTCGGGAACCTTTCAACGGTTGGCACGACGTTCAGCGCCCGACATCCCCGGGTGTGCTGGCTGTGACATCGAGGGGCTCTGCGCAGGAGGTTGCGCGCTCAATGCCTACAAGAACAACGGCACCATCATGTCCAAGAGCGATGGATGCCAGATTGCCCGGGGCATGTTTCGCGCACTTACACAAAGATATCTGCACGCCATTCAAAACGATGAAGGTTTACATCATATAAACGGGTTGCCACATAACGATGTGAAAGGAGAATGCGATGAAAATATTGACCGGAAGAAATATTCCACCATCACAACCAACAAAACCGGAGCTGGACAAATATCAACCAACATTGCACCGAATGGATGATCAGTTCGAAACAATGGATATCTATATCAGACCTGCTGAAAATTTATCTAATTTCATCGGGGAGGACTGCATGCCGTGCGACCTCCCCTGTGACGGACCTGATTGGGATCCTACTGTACCCAGAAGGCCCTAACAATAGATCAACCTTCATCTTGGCACGTTATGTTGGCAACCCGATTCATTATGTTGTAGTTGTTTAGCGGATTATTCGGGGCAACCATATGAATCTGCGTTTACGAAAATGGCCATACCACTGTGTATTTCATGTGGTCATTACTCTCAGCCTCCTCTCTTCCTGTGCGGGGACAGGGCGGAAGACGGTTCGGATCCCGGCAGGCATCGAGAAAGCCTCGACTGCCGTCATTCTTCTCATGGCGAAGGAGAGGCGATCCTGCAGTGCGGTGCGTGTCGCTCCGGATCTCATTCTGACGGCGGCGCATTGCCTCACGGGAATCAACGGCGACATCCCTGCCAAGGACAGCCTTCCCTTCAGCTTCAAAACGGATAAAAACACATTCACGCTGACCCTCGTCGAACAGGGAGATTTCAGCCACCAAAAGAAGCATGTCCAGGACTGGGCGCTCCTGCGCATCGACAAGCCCGAAGAAATGCCCGACACGATCGGTGTCGCACCGATCATCACACCGAACGCGCTGGCCATACTCCTCAAAGAGCAGGCCGACTTCGAAAGGACCCGCCGCGGCGCACCAGTCTTTTCAATCACGTTTCCGACGAGCATGGTGCGCATGCTGCCCCGTCCGGGACATGATGGCGAAGGGATCTTTATCGCTCCGGGTGAAATCCAGTCGCACGACGCCTTTCAGAAACGCATCCTGTTGGCAATACGCGACCACCAGTATGACGATCCGATCTTCGTGAAACAGGCACCGCGCGTGGATTTCAACCTGCCTCGGGAATGGGATGCGCTGGAAAAAGACGAGGGCACGCCTGGAAAGATCTATCGGACATTGAATCTCTTCCAACAAGCGGACGTGCTCCTCTATCACACGGCCGACTATTCCTACGGCAGCAGCGGCGGAGGTATATTTACTCCGGAAGGAGCGCTCGTCGGCATCATCCCGGTGAGCGCCATGTTCGGCTCGCCGACATGCGCCTATACCGGAACCTATTCCGCCTATCGCATCGATCAGATCTGTCGTGAATCGAAACTGATGGGAAAACTTCCGGGCTGTCTCCGCTTTCGGTGAGCCATCGGCAAGGGAGACCAAAGACCATTGACTATGGACTCTAGACCTCAACTTTAAGACAAGAAGTCTATGGTCTATGGTCCGTGATCTGCGGTCTACGCTTCAATCCCTTCGAGGAATTCATCGTAGCGGTCGCCGGCCCACTCCCACTCGGACCAGCGCTTGACCATCTCGTAATCGATGGTGTGCTTGCGGGCGACGAGCCTGGCCTCGTGCATGCCGTCGCGATCGCCCCAGCGGTAGTAACGCGCGAGCATCTGGCGCACGCAATCGGTGGGGGTGAGCATCTTCAAGGGCCCTTCGGCCGTGCGCATGATGTGAAAGTCTTCAACGATGTTCTCGCCGATCGTAACGGGAAAAGGGGTGAAGACGATCTCATACGGACAGATGTCGCTGCGAAAGGTCCGAAAGGCACCCTCCTTGAAGCCGATGCGCTTCATGGCCTTTCCCACCTCATCGACCTCGTATTCGGGCGCAGCAAAATCGAGCGTGCGTGGTTTGACCCCCGCGCCGGCATAGATGGCCGCCACGGCTCGTCCCGTAAGCACCGGCTCGTATCCATATGAAGCAAAATAGGCGGAGAGCACCGCCGCCACCTGCTGGATGTTGAGGGCATTGAGATCCGGAAGATCGATCTTCTTCGGTCGCTTCGGTCGCGGCCCTGCAAGCTTTGGTCGAGCCGCCGATTTCCGCTTTGGCTTTGCAGCGACTTTCTTCGGCACTTTTTTCGCGCTCTTCTTGGCGACCTTTGGCTGTGCACGCTTGGACTTCGTCTTTGGTGTGGGCATGGCAGCGATAGTGACACGAACGCGGTGAGGATTCAACCGCGAACGAGGGCGATGTTGGTGTAACGAAGTGTGTGTAAAATTGGAAAAGTGAAGACCCCGGTGGAATTCCGGGGTCTTCGGGGTATTCTCCAAATCTCTCTCTCACAAGAGAAAGGAGGATACCATGCAGACAGCAGTGGCCCTTTTACCGAATCACGCGGCAGGAATCTACAACGAGATGATGGGGAAGCTTGAGGAGCGGGTATTCGAGTTGGATTTCAAGGGGTTGATGAAGCAGGTTTTTGAGGATGTGAGCCTGATTGAGTTCGAGGAGCGGGTGATCGGGGTTCAGCCCTATGGTCGGAGCAACCGTCGGCGGAATCATCGGAACGGGTTTTATCAGCGGAGCCTGGAAACAGTATGGGGGTGGATCGAAGGGATCCGCATCCCTCGGCCTCGTGTAGGAGGCTTTCTTCCACGGTGCATGGGAGTCGATCGACATGGACGGCGACAGGAAGCAATCACGCGGTTAGTGACAGAGTGTTATTGGCGCGGCATATCGACACGGGATGTAGAGAAGGTGCTGGCGGCGCTTGGGGCTGCGCGGGTGTCATCGTCCACGGTAAGCCGGTTGACGGCCGGCTGGTCCACTGAAGCGAAGCGGTGGCATCAGCGGGAGATCAGAGACGAATATGTGTATCTGATGTTTGACGGAGTCTGGATCAAGAACCGGGGACTGGGGAGGAAGCGGCGACTGATTCTGGTGGCCTATGGGATCCGACGAGACGGAACCCGGGAGATCATCGACTACTGTTTCGCCCGGAGCGAACGGGAGGAGACCTGGCTTAAATTTCTGACGAATTTGGCTCACCGAGGATTGGAGGGAAAGCACCTTCAGCTGATAACAACGGATGGTTGCCGGGGACTTGCCAATGCCATCGCGATCGTCTTTCCGGAAACCCCCCATCAACTCTGTTGGGCCCATAAGATGCGCAACGTCTTGAAGCAAGTGCGAAAGTCGGACCAGGCGGCCATCAAAGAAGGACTGTCTCCTCTCTTTGAAGGAACATGGACGGAAAAACGAGCAATGGGACTCATCAGAAAATGGTCACGGCGATGGAAGGCTGAATATCCCCAAGCGGTGCGATGTCTGGAGCGGGATCTGGATCATCTCTTGCTGTATCTTGCCTGCGATCCAAAGCACCACCGGGCTGTCAGGACTTCGAACCATATCGAACGACAATTCAGGGAATATCGCCGCAGAATGCGCCCTATGGAGATCATCCCCAATCAAGGGGCTGCCGACAGGATGCTCTATGCCTTGACCATGATCCGTAACGAAAAACTCAAAGAATACCCCTTATCCAAAAGTACACAGAACTTGTTGCACTAACCGAGGCGATCGATCTCGGCGCGCAAGCGCTGCACTGCATCCGTTTTCGGCGCATGCTGCAAAAGCGTGCGCAGCTCTCGACAGACGGCATCCACTTCGCCACCCGCCTCCAACAGGGCCTGACCCAGCGCACGATATGCGAGCAGGAAGGCCGGATCGACGGAAACGGCGCGCCGCAACAGAACGACGGCCTGATGCGGATCAGCCCCAATGAGGGCCACACCCTCCCGAAGATCGGCCATGGCACCCGCGGCGCCGCACCGCTCGGGGAGATCGCCCCCTCCCAGGGCATCGACCATCGCCGAGGCGATACCCGCGCGCGCGCACTCCTGGCGCAACTCATCCAGACGATGCCGGGCTTCATCGAGACGCCCCGCATCCTGATCCATACGCATGAGCGCCACGCGAGCGAAGAAGCCCGCGCGCGCTCGCGCCGCTCGTTCATAGAGCCGACGCGCCGCTTCCGGACGCTCGGCACGCTCGAGGAGTCGCGCGCGCACGAGGCGTCCGAGTTCGGCGTCCATGAGGGCGAGCCCCCGATCCAACGCCTGGGCCGACGGCGGCGCCGATCGATCGTCGAGGAGGCCGAATGCATCCGGTGCGGGCCTTCGCTCCAACACATCAGCGAGCGCGGCGAAGCGATCCCTCCACGGTGCCAAGCCGTGGCGATCGGCAAGGACCATGGCCAGCCTCACCTCATCGGCCACTCCCGGACATCCGGCGCGACCATCGAGGAGGGCGAAGAGCGCACGCTGCTGGGCGCGCTCCAGGGCCAGGGAGAGCGTCCGCACTGTCCTTCGTCGCGAATCGGCGAGGCCCGCCGGCGACGGTGCCTGCAACGGCAACACCTGGTTCGCATCACCATCGCGCTCCCAACGGACCTCATGTTTCCGAACGCGCGTGCGTAGATCGCGGCAGGCGAGATAGGCCTCCATGCGACGCTCGACACCACCGTCGCAGAGGAGCGAGATTCCCATTGTGTTTGCCCGATCCGAATCATCCGCACGGACGTGCACGACGACGCCGTCGGGAAGCGTCACGTATGCGAGCGTTCGTCCGAGCCCATAGACGACCCTGGCGCCGCGCGGCAGGCGCATCTCGATGCCGCGCAGGGGATCGCTGAAGCGATCGTTCATCTGCTCCGCCCGGACCGACGCGCAGACGACCACGCTCAGCAGAAATGCAGCGATGCCACGTATTCCGATCAGGAACCGGGTGCGCATCGTGCCTCCTGACGGCGTGCGCGTTCGGCAACGTGCGGACGCGTCACCTCGAGTGCCGCGACGATGGCATGCGCGATCACGCGACAACGCGCGCGCGCTGACATCCGCTCGGCCATCGCCGCCGCCGAAAGGGCGCGCTGCGCGTTTGCATCGACCGCCCGGCGAACGCGCTGGAACAGCGCGCGCACCGATTCATCCTCGGGGAGCATCTTCACCGCGACGCGCGTTTCATGCTCGGCCTGCACCAGCATCGACAACGCCTCGACGGCATCCCGGCCGTCGGCACGGGTCATCCGATCCTCGATGGAAGCGAGGAGGCGTTGCACGCGCTCGCGCAGCGCCTCCTCGACCTTCTCGCGCGCCCGGCGCAGCTCCGATGAGAAGGCCGATGCAACCCCCGCGGTTTCCTCTTCCGCCTGCGCCCGTTCAAAGGATGTGCGCGCCGCAACCAGCTCGCCCGCCTCCATCTGCGCGCGCCCCCGGGCATAGCATTCGGCCGCACGCTCCAGCGCGGGCTCGGCATCGCGCCGGGATGAACGCGACGCTCCATCCATGCTCGCGCGCATCCGCTCGATGCGCCGATCGTCCGGGGCCCGCATCGCGGCCTCGAAGAGCGTGAGCCGCGCCTGTGCCTCGCGTCCAGCCTTGAGATGCGAGGCCCCCTCGGCGAGGAGGTCGTCGACGGAGAGCGGCGATGCCGCATCGATTCCTCGAGCATCGGCCGTTGTAATCGAAGGGGGCAAAGAGACGCGCATCGCGGATCCCTTCGGGAAAAAGAGATGCACGGACAGGACTGCCAGAGCGACGAGCGCGAGGGCCAGCAGCGCGCAGCGCCTCCATCTTTGCGCCCGCCGCGAGGAGATCTCACACCGAAAGGGAGTCACGCCGATGCGCACCAGATCTCCGCTGCGCAGGCGCGCGCGCCCCGCACCCGCGCCATGATCGAAGGCGCTGCACAGCGGCGTAGCAAAGAGGCGAGCGCCGCGACGTTCGATGAGGGCCAGCGCCCCGTCCGCGCCCCCGGCGGGATCGGAAACAGCAAGCCCTCCGCCGCGTGCGACGAGCAGGATCGAACCGCCGCGCGCGATGATGGCCATCACACCCCGGTCGTCCTCGATCGATTGCAGAAATACCTTCATCCGTCCTCCTCGACATTCGGGGCAAACGCTTTGGCGCGCGCGCGGGCGCGACGGGCGCGATCATAATCGCCCGCGCGCTGGGCATCGCGCGCCTGATCCTGCCAGCGCACGAATGCGCGCTGCTGCACGCGATCGATCGCGCGCGCAAGGGTCTGGCTGCGTTCCGATGGGATAAGCGCGCGGGAGAGCGCTGCGGCCCGGCGCGCCGAACGATATCGACGCGTGTGAAGGGCGCATCGACCCTCGCGCAGCAGCCAGGCGCCGAGCGCATCGGCGGGCGTCACAGATGGGGCCACATCCATCGACGAATACTCCGCGATCGGCGTCGGTCGTTCCGTCTTCCGATGCACGAGAAAGAGACCCGCCAGGGCGATGACCGTCAGGATCACCATCATCATCGATCGACGCGAGAACGTCATGGCCTTCCCTCCCGACACCACCGCACGAAGACCACCCCTCCATCGAGCGCCGCGGCACGGACCTGAACAGTGCCCCCTTCGACGGCGCCCGTCCACGATGCCGAGCCATCGCGCTGGGCCCGCCGAACGCAGGCGATGGCGGGAGAAGCCGCATCGCCGACGACCAGATCGATCAGGTGCCGTCCGCGCGTCATTCCTCGAACCTCGCCACGCATCCCTGCGGCGCAGATCCGAAGGCTCGCATCGACGAGAAAGACCTCGCCGCCAGCGATGGATTCCAGGACATCGCACCATCGCGCTGCATCCGCGATCTCGTTCGATTGCGAAACCGGTGTCGAAGGCACATCATCCGGCGCCGCAGCGCGACGGCGCAGAACGAATGCCCCGGCGACGGCCACCGTCAAAAGAATCCATCCGAGGATGCTCGTCAGCGACATAAACTCCTCAAAAGAAGGCCTCGATGCCGCCCGTGACGAAGCGCACGACGAGCGGCCCGAAGACGACGATAAAGGTTGCCGGCATGATGCAGAAGACGAGCGGGATGAGGGCCATGGTGCTCGCCGCCGCGCCCCGACGCTCGGCGCGCGCCAGTCGTGCCTCCCGCTGACGATCGGCCGCCACGCGCAAGACGGGACCCAGGCGCGCACCGAGGCGGTCGGCCTGCGTCACGAGCGCCACGACGGAGGCCATCGCCGGCATCGGCACGCGTCGAGCCAGCGCGGTCAGGGCCTCGCGCCGGGTCGCGCCCATGCGCAGATCGCGCTGCGCAATTCCGAGTTCATCGCGCAGCGGCCCGGGCTGCGCCCCCGCGACGACGCGCGCGAGCGCGGCGTTGAAATCCAGGCCCGCCTCGACGGCCAGGACGATGCCGTCGAGCACGAACGGCAGCGCGCGCTCGATTGCCTCCTGTCGCCGTCGTGCTCGTGCGGAGAGCAGCAGCGGCACCATCGAAGCGCCCGCGCATGCGCAGACACAGATGCCCGCACCCGAACCGATGACGAGCGCCCCCCAGATTGCCCCCGCTGCAGCGAACGCCGCACAGAGGAGGAGGAGAAGATCCGCATCGAAGCGCTCAGGGAGCCCCGCGCGAACGCCCGCCGCGGCAAGGGAGGCGCGCATCCCCAACGCATTCGCCACGCGCCCAAAGGTATGATATCGGCGCAGCCACGCCACCACGCGCTCGGCCGTGGCGAGCGCGCGATCCCGCGCCCGCTCGCCCTCATCCCGCACGCGACGCCTGCGCGAGATCCAAGCATGCGCGGCGACAACGATCGCCATTCCCACGAACATCACGCCGATGACCGCATCGAAAGCCATCTCCCCTCCGGATATTCAAGAAACATCGAGATCCCCGTTTTCACGGGGATGACAAACCCAGTCCCGCGAAGACAACCTCATGCAAACGGTCTCTGTTTCTCACGGCATCTCCGACCAGGCGATCGCCTGGGTCTCCTCGCGCATCGGCGCACGATCGAAGTGCCAGGCCGGAAGCTCGATGCGGCGCTCCATCGCAAGCGTTCCCGAACGCCATCGCCGGGTTTCTGTATCGATGAGGACGCGCCCCGTTCCTGACGCATGCACCGCACGCACATCGGAGACATCCGCTCCATCCGCATCGCCCTGAACGGTAACATCACAGAGAACACCAGTCTCCCCGGCGATCGCAATCTCCTCGCGCGCGACGAGCACGCCGCGCATAGCGACGGCGGGAAGCCCCTGCTCATCCTCCAGTCGAAAGGCGAACGCCTCCTGCGCACCGACGCGATCGGGACCTCCGCGCGCACGGGCCAGCCACGCGCCGTCGGCAGCGCGCTGCCAGAGAATGCGCATCTCCTCGTCGTCGCCCACAGGCGCATGGACGCGCGCAATTCGATGTTGTCGAATCGTTGCATCCCCCTGCACGACATCGGCGACGATGCGATAGGGAAGGCGCTCGTTCGCATCGACATCTACCCTGAAGAGGAGGATGCCGATCATCGTCAGCAATGCGATTCCGCTTATTCCCTTCTGACCCATGTCACGTCCCTTCTCTTCCGCGCGATCAGACGCGGATGGAAACGATCCGGCGCAGCCAGAGGCCGCCGATCAGCTCGAGCATGACGGCCACAGCCATGAACAGATTTCCCAGCCGCGTCGAGATCAGCGGCAGCAGATACTCCGGTGCGACCATCGCGAGCGCGCCCGCCAGGAGCCAGGGCATGAGCAGAAGCACCGCACCCTGCACCGCATTGTTGGCCATGAGGGTTTGCAGGCGCTGCCCGACGCGTCGGCGCGCCTCGATCGTTGCGGCCAGGCGCTCGAAGGTCTCGATCAGGTTGCCGCCGCTGCGGCGCAGGATCGTCACCGTCTGCACGAAGAGCGTGACGTCTTCGGTCGGGGCGCGCTCGCGCAGCGCCTCGAGCGCCTCCTCGGTGCGACGTCCGAGGCGCAGGGCCCCGGCGACGCGCTCGAACTCCTGCCCGAGCGGAGCAGGCACTTCATGTGCGGCGAGCGTGATCGCCTGCGCAAACGAGAGCCCCGCACGAAGCGCGTTCCCCAAGAGCACGAGCGCATCGCCGAGCTGCGCATCGATGCGCTTGAGACGCCGTCGACGGCGAAGGGCCACGGCCGGCCGCACCAGCATCGCCACAGCTCCCCAGACGGGGGAGGCGAAGAGACCCTCCAGGCCGCTGCGGTCGGCCTCGCGCTCGAGCCGCTCCTGTTGTCGGCGCAAGCCCGAGCGCAGGCGATACAGGCCGTGCGCGCGAAGCATATACCCACCAACGATTCCCGCGACGGCGAACGACAGACAGGAGGCCCACTTGAGGAGAAACGCGATCATGCCCGGCCCTCCTCATCGTCGAAAAATTCCGCGCGCGGCAGGCGTTCGAGAAAACGGGGCATCAGTCCCGTGCGATGGAGGATTCCGTGCCGCTCACGGGTGAAGATCGCCTGCATGAGCAGGGTCGGCCCCTCCATGCCGGTGATCTCGGCGATCTCGATCACACGGCGCGCGCCGTCGGCATCGCGCGCAATCTGCACGATCAGGTCGATCGCACGCGCAATCTGTTCGCGCACGGCAGTCAGCGGCAACGCACAGCCGGCCATGAGCACCATCGTCTCCAGACGCGAGAGCGCCTCGCGCACGCCGTTGGCGTGCACCGTGGTCAGCGATCCCTCATGCCCCGTGTTCATGGCCTGCAGCATGTCGAGCGCCTCCGCGCCGCGACACTCGCCGACGATGATCCGGTCGGGGCGCATGCGCAGGGCGTTGCGCACGAGATCGCGAATGCTCACCCCACCCGCTCCCTCGAGGTTGGGCGGGCGTGCCTCCAGGCGCACGACGTGCGGTGCACCCAGATCGAGTTCGACCGCATCCTCGATGGTGATGATCCGTTCGGCCTGATCGATCTCGGCGGCCAGCGCGCCGAGCAAGGTGGTCTTGCCCGAACCGGTCCCGCCCGAGACCAGGATGCTCAGTCGATGGCGCACGCAGGCGCCGAAAAAACGGGCGGCCTCCTCGGTGAGCGTTGTGTTTGTCGCGAGCGTTTTGAGATCGAATCGATGCTGCGCACGTTTACGAATGGTCACCTGCGGTCCATCGACGGCCAGCGGGGGAATGACGGCGTTCACACGCGACCCGTCGGGCAGGCGCGCGTCGACCATCGCTGAGGATTCGTCGATCCGCCTGCCGACGGGCGCGACCATGCGCTCGATGACGGTGAGCAGATGTTCGTGATCGCAAAAGCGCGCTGAGGTCACCTCGACCTTTCCGGCGCGCTCGATGAAGATCGGTCCATCGCCGCAGACCATCACCTCGGTCACACCCGCATCCTGCAAAAAGGCGTCGATCGGACCGAAGCCGACCGCATCGCTCACGGCGCGGGAGACAATCGCATCGGCATCGACCGATGCGGGAAGGGAGGGCATCATCGTGTGCAGGATGCGGCGCGCCGCACCCGCGACGCGCTCGCGCAACGCCGTGATCGCGCCCGCATCATGCGTCGGCATGCGCCCATTCCGAAACGCCGGATCCTCGCGAAGCGCGGCGAGCACGCGCTGGGCGAGGTGCGCCTCTGCCTCCATCATCATTCCGGCATCGATGGGTGCCGATGGCACTGGGTCGGGCGCCACCGCAACGGCACGATCGATGAGGCGCTGCGCGACGTGTCCCACATCGTCGAGCGCGCCGCAGAAGGGAAGGTGCCAGCGACGAGCCAGACGCGCTGCGAGCGCGCCATCCGAGAGGGAGAAGATAAACCCCGACACGACGGTTGCGCCTCCTCCCCGCTCGATCCCTTCGAGCACGCGCGCCGCGGCGCGCACGCCTTCATCGGTATCCGCAGCGACGGTGAGCAGCGCAGGCACGGAGATGTCGCACGCTGACCGATCATCGGCAGCGCCGACCCAGAGCAGCAGATCGTAGATGGCGGCCAATCGCCGCAGGAGCTCCTCCCCCATCGGACGATCGAGTCCGGCCAGGCGCCCGAGGCGCGTGTCGTCCCAGGCGAGAAAACCCGCCAGCGCTTCATGCTGCAGATGAACCAGGTTTCGCTCGCACTCTTCGAGCGTGCGCGCCTCATCCGATGCGATCGCGCGCGTCTCCAACAGGAGCGTGCGCACGCCGGCGGCAGCGAGCCAACGCGCCAAACACTCGCCCGCATGGAGGGAGTCGAGCCCGCCGGTGCCATCGATGAGGGCGATGCCATGGAGCGATCCCCACTTTGAATGCATGATTATTCCCAATGGTGCCTCCGCGATGTGCGCCCCTTCGCGCGTGAGCGTTTCGCCTCGTTCGCTTCGTCACCTCCTTCGAGACGATCGAGGTAGGTTTCATATTCGGTCTTCGCCCGGTTGCGCACCATGTCCCCCTCGGTGGCGAGCAGATCGCGCAGGCGCGCCTCGTCTGCATCGGGCATCTCGAGCACGCGCGGGGTGACGAAGACGATGAACTCGGAGCGGTTCTCCTGAAAATCCTTCGAGAGAAAGAGCGTGAAGAGCGCGGAGCTCGCGTCCACGCCGGAGGGGACGCGATTTTTCATCCGCACGCTCCCGCTGCGGATGATGTTGCCCAGCACCAGGCTCTGGCCGAAGCGACACAGGGCGCTGGTGGCAACCGTGTGCGTATCGACGGCTCCGCGGATATCGGCCGAGGGCGCCGAGAGTTTGAGCGTGAGGTTCACATCGACACCGTCGGCCGCCTCGATGGGAGCAGCCTCGATCTCGACCCCCACCTTTTTGAACTGGACCTCGTCGCCGCGATAGTAGGGGACTTCAGAACCGGAGAAGATCTTGGCCGTCTCGCCGCTCTTGACGATCATGCGCGGATTTTCGAGGACGCGCCCCTGCCCGCGCTGTCGAATGAAATTCAGCCGCGGAGCCAGCTGAAAGACAAAGCCGATCAGCTCGCGCCCAAGACCACCGATGGCGCCGAGCATCCCGGCACCGCCGCCGCCACCGACGGAGGCATTCCCCCCACCCCCGGGAAAAGCGCCGGGCGCCCAGTTCACGCCCAGCCCCTTGAGGGCGGTGCGTTTGACCTCCATCAGGTGAAATTCGAGCGCGATCATCCTGCCCTGCCCGACGCGGCGACCGGTTTCGCGCACTTCGATCAGGTCGAGGATTTCCGGATGATAGATGCGCGCGATCTCGACCGCGCGTTTGGCATCTGCCGCGCTGTAGGCGACCCCTTCGAGCAGAACGCGGTCGCGCACGGCGCGCACCGTGACGCCGGGCACGGCCACCTCGCGCCGAACGGCATGGGCGATCTCGTCGACGACATCACTCGTGATGCGCACGCGACTGCGCAGGCGCGGATCCTTGCGCGCCATCGCCTCGATGCGGCGAAACTCTTCCGGATCGGCGATGGCGCCATCGATCTCGACGCGCCCGTCGCGGATCTGCACCGTCACTCCGGCGATGTCGCCGAACGCTCCGGTCGCGCGCGCGAGCGCTTCCTTGAGCGTGGTGGTGACCACGCGCACGACATACTCGTCGCGCTGCGCGCCATCGCGATCCCAGAGGGTAACGCTCGTCTCGCCCGCGGCGCGCGCATTGAGGTAGAGCGAGCGCCGCTCCTGACCCACCAGATAGTCGCAGACCTGCCGATCGGCCACGGCGACGTCACCGATCTCATAGGCGAACGTCAGCGTCGTCGACTGCCCCTTCATCAGAATCTGCGTCGACGGAGATTGGGCGTTTGCGCGCGAGGCGATCGACAGTACCAGCAGCACACCGATGATCTTCCATTGACATCTCATCCTCATCCCCACCTTTCAGATCACAAGGTCGCCTCCCGGAGGAAATGAAGACCTTTTTTCCGATAACCCTGTAAAAAAGGTCTTCATTTCCTCCTCGCGGCGACAGCGATTTCACGGTTTGCTCCGCGCATATGCGCTCTTACATCCCCCTCCTTTGTAAGGAGGGGCTAGGGGAGGTAGATCGGGGTTTCCAGATCTACCCCACCCTAACCCTCCCCTTACAAAGGGGAGGGAATAGAGGGAGGGGCGCTACCGCCCTCGGTATTCACGAAATCGTTTCTGCATCGGCAGGACGCGCTCGAATTTTCCGGTCATCGACGCGATGGTCGTGGGGAGCGTCTCGCCCTCCCCCTCCTCGTCGCCGAAGGCGCGCACGCTCACGGCAAGGACACCCGTCTGCTGCGCGAACGCAACGCGCTGTGCCGCTTCGGGCGAAACCGCGACGACGAGCGTTGAGATCTCTCTGGTGCTGACGGGCGCGCGCGTGTTGAAGAGGCCGACGCGACCGGCGGGTGCGGCGGCGGCTATCGCGTCGAGCAGATGACCATCGCAGGCGAGCACCGGGACGTTCTCCAGGATCGTCATCGTCGTGCGCCGCTCCGCACCGCCAGCATCCAGGTCGAAGGTGGCCATGAGATCGACGCGATCGCCCGGATGGATCAGGCGCAAGAGTCCCGCCGCCCCCTCCACCGGCAGGGCCACGGCGCGCGCACCCGCGGGAATAGCCGCGGCGAGTGCCCCGGCGGCACCGGGCGTGCGCGCCATCGCGGCGGTGAGCACCGTTCCCTTCGGCATCGCCACCGCGGCGATGCGCCCGACGGCGTCATCGGCATCGGTGATCGCGCCCGGGGGAACGAACCGCCGCGGCAGGCGGGCGCTTGCCAGATCATCCGCATCGATCATGGCGCCCGGCGCGAGTGCCGCGCGCGCAACGACAACGGCCTGCGGCTCGGCGATGTGCAGCAATTCATCCTCGCGTCGATCGAGATAGCCCGCGGCCAGGAGCACGCCGATGAGGGCAGCGATGGCGGCGACGAGCCACGGCCGGCGGCGGATGTGCTGTTCAATCGATGCAGATCGGTTCGTCGACAAGAGCGACCTCCCCTTCCGGTTGATGCTCGATGCGAAACACCCCCCAACCGATGCGGGTGGCGGCCCCGCGCACCACGACGCGCTGCTCCGGCTCCGGCATCTGCCGCAGACAGGGGCGCGAAAACCCCTGCGCGCGATGCGCTTCCTCCCACGCGCGAAGGCGACGCGATGCCTCGGCGCCGGCCTGATCGATCGCGCGCATCTGGCGTTCGAAGACGAGGCCGACCTGCACGATGAGGAGGATCCACGCCGCGATGAGGGGAACGACGACCACGAGTTCGATGCAGGCGTGGCCCCGATCACGATGGTGTGCGGATGCACGTTTCATATCGAAGGGGTACTGCAGGAATCGTGCCGAAATCTGGGGTTGATAAATCAGGGAGTTAGCGCACTACTGCCGCCGCCGCGGCGGCGGCAGCGATGCAGCACATCACAGCAGCAGGAGGATGCGAAGACGATCCTCGATATCGGAGAGCGCCTGCGATGAAATCGAACCCAAGCGTTGAAAGAGGCGATCCCGTGAAATGGAACGCACCTCTTCGCACTTGATGTAACTGTTCTGCACCACGCCGCCATCGGGCGCCGCGAGTGCCACATGAAAGGGGATTCCCTTTTCTCGAGTCGTCAGCGGCGCCACCACGACGAGGCCAGACGGCCCATTGTTGAAGGCATCGACGGAGAGGACGACCACGGGGCGAGCGCCGTGCGTCTCGTGACCAACCCCCTTGGTCAAACGCGCAAACCAAATATCTGCTCGGCGAATTTTTTCCGGCATCAGTTCTCCTCCTCACCATCGGCGAGTGTGGCATCCCACTCTTCGCGCTCTCGCATCTCTTCACGCCACGCGGCAGGATCCTCGCGCAAGGCCGCGAAGGCCATGTTCGCCCGATGGAGAAATCGTTCGCGCCGATAGTGTTCGACGGCCTGTTCTAAAACCGCCTGCATCGATGACTGCTCCTCGCGTGCGAGTTCACGCAGAAGATCACGCGTTCCAGGGGAAATGCGCACCGTCGCTCCGTTCATGTCCAACCCCCTTGAGGGAAAAAATGTATGCGTTATTGTATACATAATTGTATACATCCTCTCGGTGCGATTCAAGGGGCACAAAACTTTCCTCCTATTATCAATAGGTTACTCAACATCTCCCTCGGGCAGCAGGGCAGCGCGGTAGAGGCGGTCAGCCTGATGTGCGTCGAGGAGCGCTTCCGCCGCCTCGATCGAATCCGTCGTTTTTTGGGCAAAGTCCGAGAGCGATCCGCCGAAGGCGTGGGCGGATGCCTGTACCTCGATGCGCAGCTCGTCGCCGAAGGTGCGCGCGAGCAGGAGCGGGCGCACCGTTTTTTTGGCGCGCACCGCGATGAACGCATCGGCCACAGGCACCTTGGCGATGAAACGCAGCGCCTCAACCGAACCGGATTCCACGCGCTCGGGCTCGGGCAGACTCATCTCTTCATTATAGGCATATTCGATGCGCGCCCACTGCTCCGGGTCGAGGCGATCGAGAGCTGGATATCAAAGGGAACGCGCACGTCGACCAGGCTTCCCGGCGCATTGCGTAGAATCAAACCTCGTGCCACCGCCTCGGCGCGCGCACCCATTTCGGAACGAAGCGCATCGAGCTCGGCGAGCGCCATCTCGCGTGCAGCCTCATAGCGCTGCAGGCGCTGCTCGGCGGCACTCTGGGTCTGCTGGTTGTCGGTGGAGAAATCCGCTTCGAGATCCCGAAAGGCGTGGTGCAGCTCCCAGTTGGAGCGCGCCATCCGGTTGAGCGAATGGGCGAGGCTCGCCGCGCCCGCGTAGGCCGCACGATCGGCCGCGGTCTGCAGCCGCGCCCGGGGTTACCGCCAACTGACCGATCGTCACGACGAGCGCGAGCAACACCACGAAGATCGGAATGACGATGAGTGTCAGGATGAGCACGGATCCATCCCGTCGTTTTAGCGCAGGCGTCGGCATCGGCGATATCCCTCCCCCCTCGCGGCAATAGGCCGACGGCGTGTCCCCCTCCTGCAGATGGGCGTCGGAAAGCCCCCCGCTCCATCGCGGGGATCACCGGGGATGCGCGGCGCACGACGCGCCCCGCACGAAGGGCGCGCACGTTCAGGATCGTGTCCGCCAGGGCATCGAGCTGAATGCGACCCTCCTCGGCATTCGATCGCCGAGCGCGGCCATCATCACCGGGCAGCGCGACCTCGGCGATGCCACCACGAAAGAAGGCCGGAAGATTGAGCGCAAAGCGCTCACCCCGCCAAGCCAGCTGTCGCAAAGGTCGAGACCTGCCGCGCGCCTTTTTCCGCCGCTGCCTGTGCAACGATCCCGCGCATACTCATGAACGCGATGCCGACCACCACGAGGATGAGCAGCACCACAAGCGGCAGGACCAGCGCGAACGCAACAACCGATTGGCCCTTCTGTGAAGACCGTGAACCGTAAACGGTGAACCGTGAACCGATGAACGTTTTCTTTGAAGAGCGCATGGACACCTCTCGAAGGTGAGTCCTCATTTGGTACGGTGTCATTCCCGCGAAAGCGGGAATCTCGCTTATAACGGGCAAATCGAGATCCCCGCGTTCGCGGGGATGACAAAAACACAGGTTTGTCCGCAATCTCAGCCACCAAAGGCGGCGATCGTCCCTCGCCCTAGCGAGCCTTGCTCGCGATCGCCCTTCGGCTCTACTGCGGATTCGCCATCTCCTGATTCGTCGTCAGCCAGCCCGAGACATTCTGCGCGAGCCCCTCCACCGCCTGGTTGAACGTCGGGATGAAGTGGCTCGCCGCGGAGACAAGCCCCAAGACCACGACGGCGATGATGAGCATGTACTCGGTGGCCGACTGCCCCTTGCGGTTGAGTTTTTTCCCTCTCTGTCTACGCATATCCCCTCCCGTGAAATGCATCATGACAACGGCAAATCGATGTGCTACATGCGTTTGCAGGATGCATGCCACAGTGGCATTCCTTTTGAATCAAGGTGTTAGACGCATTGCCCGACCTCCTGCTGCAGCGTTTTTCGGCAGTGGGGGCACTCCCCCATCAGAGGGTCGGCGACACGGAACACTCCCCTGAGTACAACTTAGAAATGCGTCTTTTTTTCGCGCAACTTTTATGGCAGAGCGCCGAAGCGCATTCGGAGATCAACCATGTCCAGTGGAACATTTTTCATGCCGAAGGGAGTTGGCGTGCCGGGGATGATGCCCCTGCCCGGCGATATCCATGACTTTGGAGCACCGCTCTGGCAGACCTTTACCCCGGATGAGCAGGCGGAATTCTATGACCACAATCCGAAAGCCGTCGCGCAGGAAAGCCAATTTGTTGCAAAGAAACCGGATGCGGCCGCGATCAAACAGCGTCACACCGGCCAACGCGGCTTCATCAGCCTGCCCCTGTGGGGCGGAAAATCTCGACCGGTCGCCATCACGCCGCTTGCGCGCATGATCGTCGGCGGTCAGGAAGGCATGCTGCTCCACCAAGTCGATTGCGGCGAGAGCTGTGGCTTCACCCTGCGCGGAACGGGACATCAGAGCGTCAATGAGACCGCACTGGCGCTGGTCACATCCCACCCGAAGCAATCGGCGCCGCGGCTCAACCTAATCATCAGCGATGGCACCGGCGGGCTTCTTGCCGGCGACAAGGCGGCACAGGCCTTCACCGCCACCGCCTTCGACTTCCTTCGACATGACAGCGATCTGAACCGCATCTTTACCGAGGGGCGCAAGAGCGTCGCCGATTTGCGCTCGCTGCCGCATATCGGGAAAATGCCGGATGCTGTCGCCCTGATCAGCCAGATCGATCCCACCGCACGAACGGTACGCTTCGCCCACATCGGCCATATGCGCGCTATGATCTTGCGCACGAACGAAGATGGTCGCATCGCGATCGCACACCAGACGACGGACCACACCCGCGTGGCCCAACTGCAAATGGCCGGCGACATTCGCTCGACCCTTCAGGCGCGCATGCATCCCGATCGCGCCCGGCTCACGCGTTCGCTCATGCAGGGCACTGATCTGCACCCGGAGCTCTCTCCCGAAATCCCGCTTCAGGAGGGTGACCTGATCATCTCCGGATCCAGCGGCCTGTGGAACAACATCAACCGCCGCGATCTGATGACGCTCTTTGGACAAACCGTCGGCGCGGTCCGCCATCACAGACAACAAGACCACGCCGCCATGCCTACCTTTATGGAACGCCTGAAGGCGATCATCCTCGAACGGATGTCGGCACAGGCGATCGGTTCCAACCCCGCGAACCTGACGATTTTCTCGCACCACTTCATAACCAAAAAACGCCCCCCCTGGCTCACCGGAAAGATGCGGCGAAAACAAGACGCGACAAGGCCGTACATCTCGGAAACGGCACTATGGACTGAGATTCAGAGATCGCATCGGGAAAATCTCGGCCTTATCACCTCACCTGAATTCGGCATCTTCTATCGCTCTGGAAGCGTGCGCACGGGGAAAAAGTGCTACATGCTGATGCAGCGCGACTCCGGAAGGTTCCTCGCCTTCGGCGCAACCCTCGACGGCATGCTGCCGGATGAAAACCAATGCATCGTGGAACTGGGCTTTAACACCGCCCGCAACCGCATCGACCGCTTCCACATCCTCTCCGGTGCAGAATCGATCGACAGCGATGTCCTCTGCAATCTGCACAGCCTGCGGGGGAAAGAGATCACCGGAAAAGGCTGATGCAACGGGGAAATCTCATCACCACTCCGATCACCTTATACGCCACAGCGATCGCCGAACACGGGATGATTGAACGTTCCATCAAACCGTGCTAGGAAGGGACAATCGTTCAGGCAACCAATACCCAACTCAAGGAGGGGAACCATGAGAAAGCTCAGTGCAGCAGTCGTGGGAGTAGCCGTCATCGCATTTGCCGTAAGCGCCATGGCGTTCGGCGTTGGAGACCTCAAGAAGGCCACCAAGGATGTCGGCAGCAGCGCGGCGATCTCGGCCGTGAACAAGGACATCGCGAAGAAGACGAGCAAGTGCACATTCAAACCGAATACGACGACGATCACGGGATGTAAGATCGGCGACATCACCTCCGCCCTTCAGGCCGCGCGCACCGCACTCGAGACGAGCAACTTGGCCAACGATGTGGACATCCATTTCGAAACGTATGCCCCGGAAAAAAAGTATAACCTGGCCCGCGATCGCTACAACGCCCTCAAGGCAGAGATCACGAGCAAGGGCGTGACCTATTGGGATTACTTCGGAAGCTACAAGACCAGCAACGCCACGCCGAACAACCTGAGAATCTGGCTAACGAAGTAAGAAGACGAGACAACATGATGGAAACGGGGACTGCCTCTCGGCGGTCCCCGTTTTTTTTGTGTGGTGACAGGACCTTAAGCTGATGAGAAATCCTGCCGTTGTCATCCCGACCAAGCGAGCAACGCGAACGCGTGGAGGGATCTCACGATATACAGCAGATTCCTCCATGCGCTTATTTCATTCGCTTAGTCGGAATGACATCATTGGAACGCTGTTCACAAAAAAAGCGCTGCAAAGAGCAGCGCCTTCATTGATATGTGAGGTGTGCTTGTTTATGTTTCGTCGGTCTTCTCTTTTTCTGGGTCGGGCTCTTTCGAGGCCTTCGCCTCAGCAGTCTTCGTCTCCCCTTCCTTCTTCTTCGCCTTCTTCTCGGGCAGGTCCCCTTCGATCCTCGCCGCAATCTGCTTCTTGGCGTCCTTGCCCTCGACTCCCTTGAACTCCTTGAGGAGGCGACTGGCTTCGGCCTCGGAGAGTTCCTTGAAGTCGTAGTCCTCGACATCGACGCCCAGGCTCTTGAGCTGGGAACGCAGTGAATCGACCTTGGTCTCCTTCCCACTGCTGGCCTTCGCACTCGTCTTCGAGCCAGATTTGGCCGCGGCCGCGGTCTGATTTTTCGGGCCACTTCCAAGTGTAGGCGCGGCCAACCCCGTATTTCCGATCGAATAGCGCGCTGTTGCATTCCTATTGGCATTCAAAGCGAAGCCCTGCATCATCGCCAGTGATACTGGCACCGATTTCTTCTTCCCATCCTCATCCTTAGAGGTCGGAGTGATACTGAGGGTCGTCGGATCTCCCAATCCGAAATCGTTCATCACGGGGGCCGGTTTGATCTCTGCGGTCGCGGTCATAGCAATCCTCCTGCTGAGGGGATATCGTCCTCATCTCTATTATCGGCAGGCCCGGCCCCTAAAGTTGCGTGTCAGGTCCATATTGTGGTAACAAGAAAACTCTATGATTTTATTGTGTTTTTTCACTCCGCCCGCAGGTGATACCGATAATCACTGAACACCGTGATCCCCGTTTTCACGGGGATGACAAAGAAACGGGTTCGTCATCAATCTCGACACAACTTTTCCTCCATTCGGCCGATAATGAGGATGGAGGCACTTCATGGCCAATGTCCACAACTTCGGTATCCTGCCGCCCACCTTTCAAGCCCACGGCGCCCCCTATGAGGGGTACGTCCAATATAATGAGCACCAGACGGATCTGGTGCACGTCATCTCGTTTGTGAAGAGCCTCACCCCGGAGTATGCGATCCCGCAGGTGCATCCGTTGATGGAAGGCGCGGCGGATCGATTCGTCCCCGAAGCGACCGACTCGCGCGGCACCATCGTCACCGGAACCACCGCCTGCATGATGCCCAGCGAACATTGCAGCGGCTCGCATCGCGTCCTCATCCAGGGGTTCTTTCGCGGCGAGGCGTTCGTGATGGCGATGGAGGAGATCGAAGACGACGGCTGCGGCTATATGGCCGACAGCGTTCAGATTGCGATGGCGAGCGGAATCTGTCTGCAGGATCCGATGGAGCTGCTCGAAGAGGTCTTCCCGGCCGTCACCGGCGTCGAACTCTTTCTCGACAACCGCGATCGCCTGCGCGACGGCACGCCAGGTGCGGACAATATCCACTTCTCCTTCACGACCATGGAGACGATCTTCGAGCAGGGCTGCACGCTCTCGCCGGAGGCGAGCCGCTGCTTTCTCTATCGGGAGACCATCGGCGAGACACTTCGAGACTTTGCACTCCATCTGGACGACGCCATCGATGCGTTTCTCTTCAAAACATTCTGACCGCTACAACACCCCCGCCATCGAAACGATCGGCATCATCATCGTCGGCATCGACTCGACGAAGGTCTCCGCCCCCATCATCGTGGGATCGAAGGGATCGATGAGCCCTTCGAGGCCGCCCGTCTCGATCATCTCCATGCCCGACTCGACGACGAGCGCCTGCGCTTCATGTGCGGCAAACGCAGCGGCAGAGCTGAACGACGTGCCGCCTGGCGTCGTCGGCGCGGGAGGCGTTCCCCCGCCCGCAGCACTCGGAGCGGCACCACCGCCGTTTTCGTTTCCGCCCGAACCCTTTTTCGCCTTGTACGGCGCCTTGAATGTTTCCCCCTCGACGGAAGGCAGCCAAGGAGCGTCGGAGTGCGTCACCTCCATGGCGAGCGTGCGGTCGCTGTCCTCATCGAGCGACGGTCCCGAAAGCGCCTCCCGCACCAGTCCGAGCAGCTCCGGTTCGGTCACGAATTCAACGAAGCGATCGAGAAAATCCGGCGCCTTGGGATCGATCCTCCCGGAAAAGAATCGCTTCATCACGGCGATACACTCAGCTGCCTTCAGGGAGTCGGTGCAGGCTGAAAAAAGCAGCGCCATGGCCGGGTTCAACTCCGGATAAATGTCACCGATAATGAGTACATCGGAGACGAAGGATGCAACCCACTCCCCGTCCGTCATCCCCGCAAACTGCTGAACTTCCATCTCGCCGAAGACATCGATGAATTGGCGGGCCTGTTCCGGCGTGTTGACGACATACTCCGGTGCACGAAAGGCCAGGCGCTCCATCGGCGTAAAGTTCTGCCAGAGTTTCTCGCCTTCGAGCCAGGGTCGGTCGAATCCGGTCAACTCGCGCCAACCCGTGAATCCTGACGCGCGCTTTCGAAAGAGTTCCTCTAGAATCTCATCGCGATGAACCGCATAGAGGGGGAGAAGCCCATCGCAGGTGCGCAATCGCTCTTCGATTTGTTGTGTCGTGTGCTTGACAACATCCCCACCCTGATCCACATCTGAAACACTCTGCTCCATGCGCACCAATCTATCGATCGCCGCCCAGTCCTTGCGGAACGCACCCGACATGCCCTTGTGATCGAGGTGCGCGATGACCGTGAGCAGGTCGCGCAGATGCGGATAGCGATCGAAGAGGCGGCCGATCACCGGAGTCCAGGGCTTGGCCCCATCCCGCCCTTCAAAGAGCGAGGCCTTCTCGATGATCGCCGCCATGCTGACCTGCTTGAGCTCTGGAAATTTCTCCGCAAGAAGCGGATCAAACTCAGCGTACTCAACGCTCATCTCCGGCCGAGCGTATTCGGGCAAAAGATCGGCGATCACACCGGTATCGATGAGAATATGGCGCCAGGTCTGATATGCCGCCTCCATCTGCACATTCTTCATCAGACCGCTCAAGACCTGCTGCGCATTGACGCCCTGATTGACCGCGAGCACCCACCTCTTGACCGCCTCACGGGCGGACCGACCGACGTCGTTCGCATTTTTTTGAATCTGCGGCTCATACGCTGTGACGACCGAGGGAGAGACCAACCGACTCAGAAAGACGAGGGCGGAGATATTTCGTCGATAGTTCTCGTCCTCGTGCAGCGCATCGATCAGCTGCGAACGCTTCTCCGGTCGCACCCGCGGCATCTCCGCATCGCTCGACTGATCCAACGACTGGAGGATGCGCTCCGGCGAAAGGCGCGAGCGCTCGATCGACAGGAGAATCGAATCATTCTCAACGAGGCTACAAGCAAGCCGCGTCAGTTGAATTGGATCCTGCAACAATCGATTCACCAGCGGTCGATCGGGAAGAACAAAACCCAGCGGCAGGAGGAGATTCTCCAAAAACGACCGGATATGGTTGTCCCCCTGCCCGAAGCTGATGCGCCCCAATTCCGCATAGCGCGGATCGGAAACGAGCATCCAGCGCATCCGCAGCGTCGCCAATCGCTCGATGTCCCGCACCAGCGGCGGATCGACCCAAATCTTGCTGGAACGCAGCTCCTCCTGGAAGGCAACGCCGAGATCAGCCCTGCGCCAGCCGCTCTTTTCGCGTTCATCGAGGATGGGGATCTCAAACGATCCCCCCGCATAGTCGTCCAGCGCCTTCTGCGCGCGCGCATGATCGGTGAAGAGCTTCCCTCCTCCTTTGTTCTGAATCATACAGAATCCAGGGTAACGCAGCATGCCGGCGATCTCGTTTCGTTTTTGAACGAGGATGTCCGTCGGTTTCGATGGCTTCACTTTCTGCATGGGGAACCATCCCTTGGCCGCCATGCCGATGAGGCTCACAAGCGCCGCGCGATTGGCATCCGCCCATCGCGCCAATCGTTCGCTCGGGTTCCGATCACTCTCCTGTGCCAACAACGCGAAGAGACCGTTTCGTAGATCACGCGCACGCCCCTTGCATTTCGACGCCTTTCGCTCGAGCCGCAGCAGCAGCTCTGCGCCGTTCGTACTCTCGTCGGTGAGGATGGTGAGCGCAGAACGCAATCGGCGAAAACCATGACCATCGGGAAGATCATCATAGGTTCCGAGGCGAACACCGAACTCCCCTGGCGAGAGGTGAAACGCATTTCCAAAAACATCCTGGAGCTTACAGCGTTTCTTCCGCCCCTCCTTCTTCCACGTCCGCACCATCCCGGCATCCTTCATATCGAGAAGCCGGCTGGAACCACCAACAGCGAGCACCCGCGCCGAGACCAGCCGATTCAGGATGTTCTGCGCCTGCAGATCGTAGCGACGATTATTGCTCACTCTCACCCGAAAGAGGGAATCAGCCGTTTTCTTCTCGAGGGCTCCCGGAGGAGGCAGGCCCTTGGCCGCTCCAAACGGCAGCACCGCCTCGACCTGTTCGAGCCCTTCACGTCGGCCGCGCTCCACACGATTGAGGCGATCACCCTCCTCTTTGAGCCGACCGTCCAACGCCTCAATGACAGCGGTGCTCTGGCGCAGGAGGGAGATCGCCGCTTCAATCTCCTGACGCTGCTCAGCGGAAAGCGCATGATCCCCCATCAACGCTCGCACGCGTCGTTCGATCTCAGGGCGAGGCAGAAGCACCACCGCTCCTTCATCGTCCAGAAGAGCGTGAATGTGCCCTTCCCGATGAAGTTCCTGCTTTGCCGCTTCGATCGCAGCGATCTCCTGTCGGATCGCGGTCGCCTCTGTTTCGAACGCCTGCATCTCCGAGGAGACATCCATCGTTGGTGAATCCGAAAACCGTGCAACAGTCTGCTCGCTCGCCGTTGCATGCGCGTCGATGCGCTTGGCAAGATGCTCGCCCGCACGCCGTTGGAGTGCATTGAGGGCATCGTTCCAGGCACCGGCCTGAGCGATGAGAAAGCGTGCCGCATTCTCCCCTGCGAGACGCGTACGCTCGCGCAGGAATGTATTCTTGCGCTTTTTGTGATCGCTGCGCGCCACCTCAACCACCGCGGCCATCTCGTCGACCATGTCGAGAACCATATCCAGATCAGCACGAATGCTATTGATGAGTTTGGAATCGACAGCAACTCCAGCGCTGACGAGACGCGCGACGGTCGCGTTCACCTGATCGGTCACCGTACTCGATTGCAGCGCCTGGTCGCTAAAATCACGGACCAAACGCTGCACCCGAACGAGGGTCGCGTCATCCCCCTGCAGCTTCATATCTGCATCGGCGACCATGCGCGCAGACCGCCAATTGAGAAGGTGCGCTTGCACCACCATCTCCCGAACCCGACGAGAGATATCGTCGAATGTCTCCTGTTCGCGCTCGACCTGTTTTCCCTGACTCTTTCGTGCCGAACCGATATGCTCCTCGAAAATGCGCCCCGCTCGCGTGCGCAGATCGGCACGCATCGGACTCTCACCCAGAATCGCGCCAACCAGAAAAACGCGGCGCTGCACTTCCAGCAGGGCTTCGCTCGAGGTGTCGGCGAGCACCGCCGCTTCCTCCAGCAGCGCCCTTCCATCATCCGGCAGGGCAACGACCTCTTCTTTTCTGAGCGCAATCTCCCTGAGCTCCTCCTCCTTGAGGCTGAGCGCCTCGTGCGCATCACTCAAGCTCTCTTCGAGATTGCCTTTGACGGCCTGCAACCAGAGATCAATCAAGTTGGCATGCACGATCGCCATCTGCTCGATCATCTCGGTAAACGGTGCAAAATCCGGCGCAACCACTTCACGGGTGATCTCCATCAGATCCGTGGCATCGCCCGAGAGCATGCGGGATCGCACATAGATTCGCGCGATCGTCTCGAGCCTTCGCCCCTCCACCAGCGGCGCGCGATAGGTACGTTTCACAAAGGCAGCGACGCCATCGCGGGAATCGGTGATCATCCCCTCCCATCGTTGCAGATCCTCGCGCTCGCGCCGCAGAAAAGAGGAGACGATCGTTTCCGCTTCAGCCGTTCCTCCCGCGCGCGCATCGACCACGCGGCGAAGCAGATCAGGCTCGCTCACCGGCACCTCGGGATGCCCCCGCTCCCATTCCCGCACGAAGGCCGTCAGGCGACGATCGGCCAACCCACCTGACGCAATCGACGGCGGATGTCGCATGATAAAGGGCGGCGTGCTGGCGCAGAGGCGATTGTGATCGCGCACCATCGCGCGCGCCATTTCGAAGACGCGCAGCGACCGAGGGGGACGCGACATATGCTGCATCCGACCGCGATGCTGGGCGAAGACCGCCGAAACAATCGTCCCGAGAAGTCCCTCGAAGAGCGGCACGCCGGAATCGACATCGCGCTCCTGGGGAAAGCGATCGACATAGAGGGCACAGACCTCCTGCGCCAGCGCCTCTGACGTCAGACGGTCGTTGTCAGATCGCTTCGAGGGGCGCGAACGCGACGCATCGGAGGCGATACCAATGGCGGCGAAGAAATCGACGATCGCTTCGAGCACGCGGTCGATGCGATCCCCATCGGTCTCGGGCAGCCTTCGCCAAACCATCTCACGCAAACCCTCGCCCCAATAGCGCGCATAGAGGCCGCGAAAGGTCTCGATGTATTCAGCCATCGCCTCGACAGCCGCCTCCTGCTCATCGACCTGCAGCTCATAAACAGCGGCAGTGTCCGCGAAGCGCTCGCGCCAGGGCGGAAGCGATCGACGCAGGGGAAGGGCCGGCTCGGCAAACCCAGCGCTGCGCTCACGATGCGCGCGCGAGAAGACCCGTCCGGCCGTATCGGTCACACGAACCTGCGGCAGATGCTCGGCCAGCATGGCCAGATCGATGAGCGCTTGATCCAGATATGCCTCGCTCATCGCCCATCGGGCGCGCGCCGCCTCGCGCACCTCATCGGAATCGATCGCGGCATCCGCATCGATCGTTCCCTCAAGGCGCAGGCGCTGAAGCGTCGCGCGCGCGGCGATCGCCGCATTGAACCGCAGATCATCCCATGATTCGCGCCGAGCCTCTTCAAAGATATCGTCGATTACAAGCGAAACGCGTCCAGCGATCGCTGTCTCCAGATTTCGTCCAGCCAGGCGCGGCGCGATTTCAAACGCGACCCCCCCGTCGCGCAGAGGCCAGCTCCCGCGCGCGTGGGTAAAGAAGAGCACCTCCTCTGCAAATGCACGCACCCCCTTATAGAATGCCTGCATCTGCGACAGATCCGCCGGGCGGCGGGAACTGGTGGAGAAAAACTTCTCGCCGCTCAGATCGTCGCGATACCAGGCGTCACCTTGCATCATCCCTTCCACACGCGCACGCAGCTGATGAAGATCCACCGCACGCCCCTGCAGATCGGTCAATTCGATCGACACGGGAAACGCATCGAGATTTTGGAGATGACCCGAGAGCAGCGCCAACATGCGTGTGTAGGTGCCCGACTTCACGGCGAACAACAGGCGACTGCGCGCACCGCTGATGCGCGGCTCGACCGATCCGGTGATCGAATCGGAATCGACCTCCATCCGAACACGCCAGCGACTGGGGATCCGCGTATCGGCGAGACTGATACGCCCGCCCGCCTCGTCGACGAGATCGGGAACCAGCGCATCGAAGACGAAATCCCAGCGCAGAAACGACGCCGCGAAATGATAGTAGGCGCGTTTCTTGTCGAGATCACCGCCGACGGCATCGGCGATCGAACGACTGTATTGTTGCAGAATCGGGTAGGTCGGATGGAAGCTCTTGCCCACCACATGGTTGCGGCGCGTGCCATAGTTCACCTCGGACTGAATGCGCCCGGATTTTGCGAGCCCCGAGAAGATTGCCGCGAAGGTGGGATAGCCCCACACGCCGAAGCTCACCCCCTCCATGTAGGGGGGAGCCAGAAGCGTCAGCTCGTTTCCATCGGCCTCATTCGCGAGACGACGGAGCGCAGGGCAGAAGGCCATGATGAACTCGACCGGATCGAGGCGATGGCCGTGAGCACGGGCGATGCGATCCAATTCGCGAAAGGTCGGCACGATCGCCGCATAGGCCTTCTCGCGCGACGGCTCGAAGATGACCAGTTCCTCCTGACCGCGCGCGATACAGATGGCAACAAAGAGGCGCGCATCATTTTCGTCGAGCGGTTCATCGATCGGCGGATGGCGAAGCGCCAGACGTTCGAGCCCCCCCTGCTCTCCGGCGGCCTCGGCGATTGCACGCGCCCAACCCGCCTCGGTGATTCCCTCCGGCCGATACCGTTTCAGGATCGCCGCGAGGTGACCTTCCGGGAAGGGGTTCTTTGTATACGCCTTTTTGGACAGCGCATCGAGCCCTCCCTTCCGACGCGCCTCGGAAACGCGTTCGGCCCAGTGCCGATTCAGAGAACCGGATGGAGGAAACGCGATGAGAAGATCGGCGAGCGTCCCCTCCTCGCGCGCGATGGTGACGAGATCCTCCCACACGTTTGGAATGGCCACCTCGACGATCGTCTGCCAGTTCTGTGCCGTCACGCGGCTCGGCGGGCTCAACTGCCCCCACTTCGGCGCCGAAGCGTAGAGACGTGCGCGCACCTCGGGACCGACGTCGGCGCCAATCGATTCGAGCCCTTCGAGGATCCCCTCGACGCCGGGGCGCGCAATTGGCACGAAGTCGACCGAATCGCCGCGCGGCTCATCCACATTCGTCGCGGGCTTGACCTCGATCGTCGTCTCCTGCTTCGCACCGCGTCCCTGTTCGATGAAGGCGGAGAAGAGATCGATCTGCAGTTTTGAATAGGAATAGAACGTGCGGTGGCGATCGATCACCTCCTGAAGCCGGTCGATCTCGACGCCGTATGTCTTGATCTGTTCTGCGACCGGCTCATCGGGCCGCGCCTTCGCAAGCGCTTTGACATAGCCAGACAGAAGCATCGACACCCCGGCCGCGGTCATATCACGATCGATTGCAGGATCGCCCTGCAGGAGCGAATGGACTCCCTGCCGAAGGCCGTCGAAGAAAAATTGATAGCGCCCATGCAAATCCCCCCCCAAGAGCGCGTGCAACCGCGCAGCGGGGGTGGCGGGACCGACGCGCTCCCTCCTCGATACATTCGCATCGACCGAAGCCGTCGCATGCTGGTCAAAGAGCGTGCCGGCCGCGCTCGCCATCTGTCCTTCCCGCGATGAGCGCACGAGGTGATCGATGAACTGCTCGGCGAGCGGGATGAATGTTTTTCGCTGACTCGCATTCCCAAATCCCTGTGCGGTCAGCTCGGCCGCCCGTGAGAGCACCTCGGGTGAAGCGCCAAGACGCTCCGGAACATTGCCCCCCTGTTCGGTGAGCCACAGACGCACATAGAGCGTCACCACCTCGAGGAGGGGGCTGCGATGTTCGCGTCGCTCAGGATTGGAAAGCCAAGCATCGATCTCCGGCTGAAGACGATCGACGACCCCCTGAACCGCCGTTTCGGTCACGCCGGCGCTGAAGGCATCGATGCGCACACGGGCCTGCGCCAACAGGCGCGAGGTCTCGCGCACGTTCGTCCATGCTCGCGCCAGATCACGGGATTCGCGCGCCTCCAGGATTTCGACGACCTGTTCCACCGATAACGAATCGGATTCATCATCGAAGAGACGGAGACGACCTTCGAGTATCGCCACCTGCGCGAGATAATACGAGACCCGCTCGGCGACGGACCCTTCCAGCACCACGGCCTCGGCCTCGATCGCAATGCGCTCATCGTGCGCATCGACCGCTTTCTGCGCCACGACCGAAGAATCGATCACCGCGCCGAAGAGGGTACGCGCCGTCGTCGAAGCGCTTCCATCCACACCCTTCGATCCTTTTTTTCGGCCGCGCTTTACGGGGAACCGATCATCGGGGATATCGAGATGCGAACGGTGTTTCGTCAGGAAGACCAGCAGCCGCTTGGCAACGTCGACGACGACCCCCGCCTTCGCCCCGGCCGCTTGACCATGCACCTCGCGATAGGCCACGCGCACGCATGCCTGCAGAACGATGCCGGTGACCTTCTTCTTTCCCTCTCTGTCTGCCTTGAAGCGCACCTCAAGTTCACGATAGGCGCTTCGGCCGATCTCGCCGGCACGCGTATATCCGAGCGCATTCATCTCTGCGACGATCTTGGCCTCGGTCTCATCGCGCGTCCATTTTTGCGGTACAGCTTCCCGAGCGATGAGGGGATTGTTTCCATCGGATGATGATGAAGCGATCAGATGCGCATCGGTGGGTTCAGCGCGTGCATAACTATCCACCGATGCATCGGAAGCGTTCGCATCGGTGGATTCGGGAAGATCGCGCGCACGATCGTCATCGGCATACACCGACGGCGACGCGTCACCCGGCCCTTTTCCATTTGGCCCTTCGATTCCCATGAACACCCCTCATCGCGCCAATCGATTGCGGCGTATAATGAAGAGGAGTTCCTAACAGAAGAAATGCCCATTCTCCAAGTACAATGTAGGCGTGTCGTCAGGAGAGAAAGAGTACATATGCAAGCAGTCATCCCCGCGAACGCGGCCTGCCCGCCGGTTGTGTGGCGGGGGAATCTCGCTTGTTAGAGCAGATCGAGATCCCCGTTTTCACGGGGATGACAAACCCAGGGGTGACAATCCTGGGGGTGTCATTCCCGCGAAAGCGGGAATCTCGACGTGCCAAAAAATCGAAATTCCCGCTTTCGCGGGAATGACACTCATTGGAATACGAAATGTGTGAGATACCCTACAGTTCGCGGCGTTCTTCGAAGGCTCGGGTGAGCGTGGAGGCATCGATGTATTCGAGATCGCCGCCGACGGGGATGCCGGAGGCCAGTCGCGTAAGGCGAATGCCGGTCGGTTTGATGAGTTTGGTCAGATAGAGCGCGGTGGCCTCGCCCTCGACGTTGGCGTTGGTGGCCACGATCACCTCTCGCACCGAATCCCCTTCAAGGCGACGCAGGAGTTCGACGAGCTTGATATCGTCGGGGCCGATGCCGTCGAGCGGTGAGAGCGCGCCGTGCAAAACGTGATAGCGACCGCGAAAGCTCTGCGACCGCTCGACCGCGAGCATGTCGGAGGGCTCCTCGACCACGCAGATGATGGAGGCATCGCGCCGCGCATCACGGCAGGTGTCGCAGGGATCGGTCTCGGTCAGGTTCATACATTCGGAACAGAGACGCACCTTTTCCTTCACATCGACGAGCGCGGCAGAGAGCGCGCGCGCATATTCGCCCGGCTGGCGCAGGATGAAAAAGGCAAGGCGCTGGGCCGTGCGCTCCCCAATGCCGGGGAGTTTCGCGAGTTCATGGACGAGACGATCGATAGGAGTCATACTCGCAACTCGTAACTCGTAACTCGTGACTCGTGACTCGTAAAATACGACGAGTTACGATTGACGAGTGACGAGTCACGGACGTTCAGGCGCCGAAGAGGTTGCCGAGGCCGCCGAGGCCCCCCATCATGCCGCTCATCTCCTGCTGCACCGCCTCGGAGACCTTGCGAAAGCCCTCGTTGACCGCGGCGGTGATGAGATCCTGCAGCATCTCGACATCGTCGGAAGAGACGATGGACGGATCGATGGTCAGCGAAATCAGCTCATGTCGTCCATTGACGACGACGGTCACCATGCCGCCACCGCTGGCCGCTTCGAAGGTCTTGGCCGCCAGCTCCTCCTGCTTCTTGGCCATGTCGGTCTGCATCTGCTGCGCCTGCTTCATCATCTCTTTCATATTAAGCTTCATCGAAAACTCCCTCCTGGTGCCGTGACTCGTAACTCGTCAGACGTGATGGTGTCATTCCGGGCCCTTCGACTGAGTTTATCCTGAGCGAGTGAAACGAGTCGAAGGGCTCAAGGTAAACTCCGTCGAGGAATCTCATGAGATCCCTCCACTCGTTTCACTCGGTCGGGATGACAATCGCTTCACCCTTCACCCTTCGCCCTTCCCCCTTCGTGCCTTATACGTTTTTATCGTCCACCTTCACATCGAACACCCTGGCGTCGAGAATATCGGCGGCCTTGCGCACGGTTTCGCTCCCCAGGGCCTCGCGCATGAGTTCCTTCTTCTGCTGCCGCTCGGAGATCGTTGTATTCCCCTGTGCTGATTGCTCCACCGCGATACGAAAGGGGCGTTTGAAAAACGTGGCCAGCAGTTCCTCCACCTGGGGACGGCGATCGTCCTCGGTGATCATGCCGGCGAAGAGCGGATTGGAAAACGACATTCGCACGACGCCATTGGCCACACCTTCGAGCTCGCCGTTCTGGATGATCGAGGCAATTCGAGGGCGCTGCACGACGATCCACCGCATGAATTCATCCCACCGTCGTTCGCAATCGGCATCGGCCCCGGTGGGCGCTGGCTCGAACGTGGGTTTGGGATTGGCCTCAGGCGCAGCGGGCGCGACCGCCTTCGCGGGAGGTGTCGTCTGCGGTGTCGGCGTTGGCCGCGAAGCCGACGGCGTCGCCGCTGAAGGCGCAACGGCGGGCACCGGTGCCGATGCCCCGATGACGGCATCGAGTCGGGCGACGATGTCGGCGATGGGTTTCACCGGTTCCACGCGCGCCAACCGGATAAGCCCTACCTCGAGCAGCATCTTGGGAAAGGAGGATCGTGCGACCGCGTCGGCCACGCTATACCAGAGGGAAAACATCTGATGCAGACGCGGGCCATCGATGGTGCGGGCCAGTTCGTCGAGCAGGGCGCGCTCGTCTTCCATGAGATCGACCGGCGCGCTCTTTCCACCGCATTCGGCGACCACCAACAGGTGACGCACCAGTTCGAGCACATCGGTGGCAAAGCGGCTCAGATCCGCGCCCGTGGCATAGACCTCGTCGAGCACCTCGATGGCCGTCTTGGCGTCGTGGCGTACGACCGCGCGCAGGGCATCGAAGAGGAGTTTGCGATCGAGAAAACCGAGCATCGCCTTGATGGTCTCTCCCGTCACCGCGCCGCCGGCGAAGGCAACCGCCTGATCGAGCAGCGATTCGGCATCGCGCATGGAGCCGGTCGCCTCACGGGCGACGAGCGCGAGTGCATCCGCTTCGACGGTGAGCCCCTCATCGCCGGCAATGCGCCCGAGTGTGGCGGCAATCAGCGGCGCGGGAATGCGGCGAAAATCGTAGCGCTGACAGCGCGACAGGATCGTCGCGGGGATCTTGTGCGCCTCGGTCGTGGCGAAGATGAAGACGACGTGCGCAGGCGGCTCTTCCAAGGTCTTGAGGAGCGCATTGAACGCGCTCGTCGAGAGCATGTGCACTTCATCGATGATGTAGATCTTGTAGCGCCCCGACGACGGCATGAATTTCACGCGTTCGCGGATCTCGCGTACATCTTCGACGCTGGTGTTGGAGGCACCGTCGATCTCCTGCACATCGAGCGAGTTCCCCGCGGTGATCTCCAGGCAAGCGGAGCAGACGTTGCAGGGCTCGAAATCCTTGGCCGCCGTGCAGTTGAGCGCCTTGGCCAAGACACGCGCCACCGTCGTCTTGCCGATGCCGCGCGCGCCGGTGAAGAGATAGGCGTGATGCAGGCGCCCGCTCGCCAGCGCGTTCTTCAGCGTGGTGGTGATGTGCTCCTGGCCGACGACGTCAGCAAACGTCTGTGGACGATATTTTCGGGCGAGAACTTGATACATTCGTGGTCTCGTGACTCGTGACTCGTGACTCGTGACTCGTGACTCGTAAAAACACGACGAGTTACGATTTACGAGTAACGAGTTACGAAAAAAAACAAGGGACGGCCAGGTTGATCCACGGCACTTTCGGAAGATCGGGTACCGTTGCTCCCTTCCGGGCCTGGCGGAGTTCGCCGCATCCAAAACGCATGGGACCCGACCGCCCCTGATTGACCATATTCCAATCGAGGGGGCCTTGTATGCGGATCGAAGGAAAAAGGCAAGGGGAAGGCGAAAACCCTGAAAAACGAAGGCGAGCCAAGAGCCTCGCTCCGCTGCTTCAGCGCAATGATGCGCCCTCGTTGGGACGGTGTTTGCAGGGGACCGCCGTCTCGGCTCAAGTGCCGCCTCGACGGCTTTTTCTTCTTCCATCGCATCATCCCAGGCTTCGATCGCGATGGAAGAAGAGATCCCCTGCAAACACCGTCCCAACGAGGTCGTCTTGATCGTCCTGCTCGCCTTACATGCAAAAACGCCCCTCCGGGGAGGGAGGGGCGTGGGTGTTGGCAAATTGTTCCTTACAGTGCGTTCTATTTAAGTTTGATTCGATGCTTACCCACATAGCCACAGGCTTTTTCAAGCTGCCTCGAATGATTCCCCACATCCTTCCATACCATGTAGTTATAGCCAACGAGCACAGTCACCTCATCATGAATATCCGTATTGACTGTAAACTCACACTGCCCACCTGATTCACATTCATGCCTACTGTTGCCGTTAAGGTATATACCCGTGATGTTTACTTCATCTTCATATCCATCTTTTACATAATCAATATCATAAGACACTGCACTCACTTCCACCTTCACTTGGCTCGGATCCGTGGGTGACGTCCACACATTTTTATCCACTCGGGGATGAATTGACTTCAGCGCCATCAGTTTACATGCAGGATCATTGCTGAGCATCCGAACAACAGCTTCGGATGCATGTGCTGAAGAAAGAGCGCCAACAACACCAAGGACTACCCCCAAAACTACCACAATCAGCTGTCGGATGTGACGACGCGAACACCGACTCATCCGAACGAACAATACCAACACCAATACGCCGAACAAGCCAATGACACCAACAGAGTTTTTTGCATTCGGTGTCATGCTACAACCAGTTCCGCCGTTCGCAGGAAAGGGGCTATCATCGTCGTCATCACCCTCTTCAGCACCAAGCCCTTCAGTGTTTTCCGTTGTTGATTCGGGAATACGCACTACCTCTTCCGAATCAACCGGATCGGTTACTTCCACACCATCATCCGGCTCGTTTTCATCAACATCAAATGCATTCAGATTGAGATAACCAGGGAGCCTCTCAAAGGCCAATTCTTCGACCTCTTCCTCTTCGGTTTCGAGGGCAGCGACAGTATGCATTACCCCCTGAACAGGTCGAAGTTCAAGCTGTGCGTCTCCATCCTCATCAGTCTCTGGTTCGTGAAGAACAAATGTCCGCTCCATCATGTAGCCACAATCTATTCCCACGTTACGGTTGATACCGTCATAACGAACAATGATCGTCACTTCATCCCGACGAAACATATTAAATCGAAAGGAACAATCCTTTGAAATACTTCCGGACGATGACTCCTCACACTCCTCCTTTGACGCCGAACCTGAAATATATATCCCCTGAATTGCTGTATAGTTCCTGTCCGCATGATATCGACCATCCACTTGCACGTCCGCGGAATAGCGCTTTTCATTCTCTTCACCTTGATAGAAACGCATGGTGATATCGTCCGCTTTCGGCCGATACATTTGCGCATTCATGTTACACCAAATATCATTGCTCAACGTATAGTATGTGCTTGTCTGTGAAAGCGCATTCGCTCTCCCCACCCAAACCATGAGCGCGGTGGCGATGAGCAGGCCGATCATGAGGATTCGCTTCATATGATTGCTCCTTGTAGAAGTTCTCTCTCTCCTATTATCGGCATACGCATAGCGCCAAGTTTAGTTTGTATTGAAAAAACACAAAAAAATGTCCCTCCGGGGAGGAGGGACTTCAAAGCCGCGTTTTCTCCGGTTGTCATTCCCGCGAACGCGGGAATCTCGCTTGTCACGAAACATCGAGATCCCCGCGTTCGCGGGGATGACAACGCATGGTCCACCCTCCCCCCTTCGACGCCGCTCAGGGCATGCTTACAAAGGGGAGGGAACGAATGCGGATTTGGGCTATCGTGTGTGGCGGCGGACGATGAGGCCTGCAAGGCCCATCAGGAAGCAGGCGAAGCTGCCGAAGCCGGGCGCGGCGCTCGCGGTGAGCGAACAGCCGCCGCCGGCTTCGTCGAGGGGGATGATGCCCGATGGATCGATTCCACCAACGCCCTTGTTGATGCTCCCGCCGGGGACATCGTCGTCGTCGTCATCATCGTCGCCGATGTCCGGTGCCTCGTCGGTGTCGCAGGCATCGCCGATGCCGTCGCCGTCACTATCGATCTGCTGCCAGTTGGGGATGCTCTTGCAGTTGTCGTCGTTGTCGTCCACGCCATCGCCGTCGCGATCGTGTTCGCAGGCATCGCCGATGCCGTCTTCATCCGTATCGGCCTGATCGGGATTGGGCACGCGCACGCAGTTGTCGGCGTCGTTGAGTTTTCCGTCGCCGTCCATGTCGGGGTCGCAGGCATCGCCCAGAGTGTCGCCGTCGATGTTGTGCTGACTGGCGTTGGCCACGTCCGGACAGTTGTCGTTGCCGTCCAACCTGAAGTCGCAGTCGCGATCGCCGCTCCTCTCGGCCACATCCTTCTCCATGCAGGACTGATTGACACCGATATCCAGACCATGCGCGATTTTGTACGGCATCGTCGTGACGGCTGAGAGGATGAGGAGCCCCTGCGCGATCTCTGCATTCACGTCGATGTCGCTGAGATCAAACTCCTGATCATCGAGCCAAGCGTCACCTGGCCGCCAATAGGCCAGACGATACTTCAAGCTCTCATCATCGAATGCATACTCTTCGCCATCAATCATGATCGGCCCCGTGTGTGCACAGAGAATTTTTCCCGCATCGTGATCACATTCAACCAGAGCAACATCTAGCCCGGATGAATCCGTGCTCAAAAAAACATAGATTGTGTCGTTCTCACGGGTCGAACAGGACTCGCCCGCATCATCGACGAGTTCGCCGCTAATATAATGCGTGGGTTCCGCATCGTCCACGCCGATGCTGTAATAGAGATAGTTCGGTTTTTCGATCACGCCGAATCCCGTACACCGCCCCGCCTGTGCGGAGGCGACGAGTCCCATGGCAACGATGCCGAAGACCATGATCGAGAGAAAACGCTTCATTGAAAACCTCCAATCCCCACACCATTGTTTTCGGCTGGAGAGGGGCGACAAGTTTATTTTGTCTCAAAAAAACCCAAAATAAATGGTCGCCCCGGAAGGCGCTCGAAATAAAACCATAGATTACAAATGGTTAGCAAGAATTCCTCATCGATTCCCTCGTGAATGTCGCCCGGAGGGGGATTGCCGCCTCCCGGCTCAGAAATCACACAACTTTTTGGGCCAAGACGCGAAAAGGATATGCCATAAGGAGGCGCTATGGGTGACACGTCGCATGTCCTGGGAACGCTCGGATCGAAGCTGCAACAGGAAATTCAACCCTATTTCTGCGGGAGCCAAGAGGGGAACTGGCGGCAGCACCCCGCCTGCAATACCGAGCGCGATCCCAAACCCATCAATCTGAACGCCTATTTTCGCACCGACCGTTTCTTCAGCCTCTCGGGGCAGTACCTGGAATACCTCCCCACATATGAATCCGATCAATACCTCTTCTGCGGTCCGTTCAAGGAGGACGCAATTCTGGCCAACAGCGCCGGCTATTGCAAGGAACTGTCCGGGGAATCGATCCAGGAACTCACGGCGGTGATCGACGATCTAAGTGCCGCCGCGCGCAATGAAAAACCGATCGCGGAGATCCGCATCCCATCGGAAAACGAAATCGTGGGGATCATCGAAAAGACCACGCACATGCCCGAGCTCGATGCGCGCTTTCGGGAGATGGCCAAGATGTTCAAACGCGAGTTTCACGCGATCAAGGGGCTGATCGAAAAGAACGACCCGAAATTCCAACCCGAGATCCAGGATCGTCTCTCGAAACTGCGGCAGGCGGTCAAACAGATCTGCATCGTCGACGACGTCGTGGGACTCAAGCGGACCAACCGCGACTGCACGGAAGTGGTCGAGCGCTATCGCAAGACCAAAGACGACCTCGGCTGGTTCTGGGCGAAGATCCTCGGCATCCCCATGACCGTCCTCGGACTTTATGTCACCGGCGTCCTGCGCCGTTTCGTGAACAACTTCCGGATGGCCTGGAAGCTGGCCCGCAGCAACATCGACGCCCAGGGCAATCCGAAGAAACCGTCCGGACGCATCATGTCCTTCGTCAAGGGCATCTGGCGTGGCATACGCGTCTGGGACAAATCGCTACCGGAAAACACCGCACCGCTGCCGGAGACGACGACCGACACGGATGGCACCGTATACGATGATTATCCGGTGGAAGAGGGAGACGGCGCCTACAGCGATCCGCTCGATTCCACCACCGTCTATGACCAGGCCTCCGATATGTCCGCTGCGCCTGCGACAGATCGAGACGTGGCGATCGCTCAGCTAACAGAGCAAAACCTGATGGCGCACGATGATGCCCGCATCGGCGGCGAAACGATCGAGCGGTTGGCCCAGCACCTGGGCAGCGCCTTCAATCCTGAATTCGGTTATACCATCGCGCGCCTCAAGGAGATCATCTCCCCCGAGGCCCTCGACACGATCGTCCGCGATCGCCTGCAGAAGAGCGCCAATCTCGAGGATGCATACACGCAGGAGGCCATCGCGCGCACACTCGATCGCGCGGCGATCGGCGACCATGCGCAGGCACAGCTCTTCGGCCGCGTCCTGCGCGACCAAGGCATACGGGAAGCCTATCGCGCGTCGGTCGATCGGGTTGAACGTCGTTTCATCGAAGAGGTAATGCCGGCGGCGATCAACGCCATTCCGAAAATCGTATCCCTGATCGAGCAGGGCCAGAAGGAGCAGGCCAGGGCACGCCTCGAAGAGCTCTTTGCACAGACCCGGCAATATCTCACGAAGCTCGCAGCCCTCAGCACCATCCGTCAGAGCGTTTCCTCCAGCATCACCACATCGGTCAATCGTCTCTTCCCGCCGACGGACGAAGAGATCGCTGCACTCGATGCGATGTCCGCTTCAGAAAGACCCAACGTCCCCCATCATCAATCGATCCCGGAGAGTTACCGTGAAAATCTGCAGGCATGGGAAGAGATCATCAACGAATCGCGCGGATTCGGCCACGACATCCAAAACATCCTGAGCGCATTTCTCGGATACCTCGAGGTCGCCACCCGCGGCACGCCGATCGAAAAATGGAAAACGGAGCTCAACAAGCTGCGCAACCTCGACCCACGCCTTCTCGCCTCGAACGTCGAGCTGGCAACGCGGCTGTCCAATGCGAACGCCGCCGAATCGAATATCGATCTGCGCGTGAACATCGACGGGATCGGGGAAATCGTCATTCCGCAGGAGAAACAGTATGCGCTGCTGCGCATCGTCTATGAGCTCATCGCCAATGCCATCAAATATGCCGACACCGATAACGCCGAAAAGGGAGCGCTCTTCGTCTCCGTCGATATCGCTCGCACCGACCGCGCGTATCAGATCACCGTCGAAGACAACGGCATCGGCATCATCAAAACGGGCGATGTCTTCCAACCCAATTTCCGCGAACGACGCAAAAAGAATGTGCGCGGCGATGGTCTGGGTCTCTATAACGTCGCCCACCTCACGCAGGAACAGGGATGGCAGATCGAGCTCAAATCGACCTTCGGAAAGGGCAGCACCTTCGCACTCTCCCTTCCGGATGAAACGCTCAAGCTCAATAATCCCGATGGCTCCGAATCGAGCGGTGGAACCCCCGTTTCCTCGAATGGAAACACCCCCGTTTCCGATCCAACGGGCGGCATGCAGAGCCAGGCCTTCGATGCGCTCGATGCAACCGCCGGCGGTATCGTCACGATGGTCGGGGGAGAGCCGCTCGTGATCCCAACGCATGAAGCCATCGATCAGGGCGCGGTCTTCATGGTGAATGAGGATTACGATGCGGCGATGATGCCGACCGATCCGATGCTCGACCCGATGATGGGCATGGAGATCGGCACCGAAACCGCCGTCGGCGTATCACCGGAGATGTTCGCCCCGGGCCTGGGCGCGGCCGCATTGATGCCGTAAAGATTCCTCTAGGCATCATCCGATGAGGAGGGTCTCTTGCGGGAACGTTTTTTTTCGGATTGTCGGCGTTTTGATTCTAGGACCTTTTCCTTGGCCTTCTTCGAGCGTCGCGCCTTCTGCTTGCGCACCTTCCAGCGTTTCTGCTCGGCCGCACTCTTCTTTCCCAACTGAATACGTTCGAGTTTCTCGGCGAGGGTCGCACGCGCATAGTAGCGGTTGAGCACCTGCATGCGCGTCTGCTGACACTTCACTTCGATTCCGGTGGGGATATGCTTGAGCCGAACACAGGTGGCGACCTTATTGACGTTCTGGCCGCCGGCACCGCTGGAACGAATGAACTGCTCTTCGAGATCACGCTCGCGCACGCCCAGGCGCGCGAGCCATATCTTCAGCTGTCGCTGTTTTTCCAAGGAAATCGGCATGGCCTGAGATCAATCGCCCATCACGCGAACCGCCTCGCCGCTCTTCTTGTCGACCAGGACGAGATTAAAGGTGCCCAGACGAGATCGACCAGACTGAATAGTATAACGTTGGCTGAAAAGATATAACAGCCCCATTAAGATGAGGATGATCAGGATCAGTTTTTTCATACGCCCCCCCTTATGGGATAGAGTATACGGAAATGAAAGGCCCGAATCAAACGGGATTTCATGATGTTGCCTCTTTTCCGCCCCCCGGCACCAGGGCTTTTTCCTGTTGCGCTCGCGAAACCCCTATGGTGTATATCCGGCCCCTATCGCGTCAAAAAGGGCGCCGTTGTGGTATTCAGCGGAGAGGTGCCGGAGTGGTTGAACGGGGCGGTCTCGAAAACCGTTGACCTTCGCAAGGAGGTCCGTGGGTTCGAATCCCACCCTCTCCGCTGAATGCCTACAAAAAAAGTTTCTCGGAGGGATGCAGGAGCGGCTTATCTGGCACGCCTGGAAAGCGTGTGTACCTTAACGGGTACCGTGGGTTCGAATCCCACTCCCTCCGCCAACACAAATGGCCCCATAAGGGGTCATTTTTGTTGGCGGAGGGAGTGGTCTGAGAAGCCATGTGGGTTCGAACCGCCTCGAGATCCTAGCCCGAAGGGCGGATCGAGAACGCTACAAATAGAAGTGACGAGCTTAAGCGAGGAACAAATAACCTTATAGGTCAGAACGAAGTGACAATCCCACTCCTTGTGATTTGATTTGTGGCCCCTTCTGGGGCCATTTGTGTATGCGGAGGGAGTGGTCTGAGAAGCCATGTGGGTTCGAACCGCCTCGAGATCCTAGCCCGAAGGGCGGATCGAGAACGCTACAAATAGAAGTGACGAGCTTAAGCGAGGAACAAATAACCTTATAGGTCAGAACGAAGTGACAATCCCACTCCTTGTGATTTGATTTGTGGCCCCTTCTGGGGCCATTTGTGTATGCGGAGGGAGTGGTCTGAGAAGCCATGTGGGTTCGAACCGCCTCGAGATCCTAGCCCGAAGGGCGGATCGAGAACGCTACAAATAGAAGTGACGAGCTTAATAACCTTATAGGTCAGAACGAAGTGACAATCCCACTCCTTGTGATTTGATTTGTGGCCCCTTCTGGGGCCATTTGTGTATGCGGAGGGAGTGGGATGACATGAAAAACCTTGGCTTTGTCATCCCCGTGAAAACGGGGATCTCGATGGATCTGGACAATCGAGATTCCCGCTTACACCCGCGGGAATGACAACATCGGCACCCCCCCTCCCCCACCCCAAAAATTACACACAACTTTTCCGTCGATCCGCCGATACCGAGGGGGCGACGCCTCTTCCCGATTGCAGCATTCGGGTGCCTGTGTCAGAGACGCCGCCGGAGAAGAGGACCATGGTCGTCAGAACCATCTTCAGACCCTCACATGAAACGAGCAGCGACGGCGTCCTGCGCGACACGACCCCCTATGCCCAGCGCCTCGCGCAGATCGGGGCCTATCCGCAGCGCGCCCCAGACGGAACGTGGCGCGTTCCACAGGAAACGCTCATCCCGGTGTTGGACGCCTATGTCACGCGATCAAAAAACCTCCTGCATGACAGCGCCGGATTCGAGCCGACCCTCCAGTTTTTCCTGACAAATGAGCGCGAGTTCGCCCAGGCCATCGCTCCGATCCAGAACCGCGGCGATGCTTTCGTCGGCGTCGGGCAGATGCTGCCGTTTACCTATGCCGGCTGGCAAGGGGCCGAACACGCCTATGTCCTCGATTGCAACGGGCTCATCCCCTTCGGGTTCACGCCGCTCTATGGCCTGATGCAGGCCATGGCGACCAACCGGCGGGAGTTCGCCTCGATCCTGCTCGGCCGTCCGCTCTTGGCCGACGCACGCCACCCTCGCCCCGAACAGACCGGGACGGAACTCCTGGCCGAGATGCGCCACATTCCTCGCGACCCTGCCTTCACCGAAGCCATCGTCGGCACGCTCGCGCAGCTCATCGCCGACCGCGGACCGCTGCAGGACAACACCGTCATCCATCGTGCCGTACGCGGGTGGTGGGACCTCTTCGGCAAAACGCATGCCGTTTGGCCCAATCCAGACGCGCACAATGCCCTGGAAGTTTCCCTGAACACAGACGACACGGGTCGCGGAACGGCGCTATCGAGCGAAACAGCTTTGCAGCAGGAACGCGCCCTCATGATCGATAACCGCATCACGGGGGTGGCCTCGAATATCATGAACGGAGGCATGGCCTTCCTCCAGCGGGATCTCATTCGCCGCCGCATCCCCCTGGGGGCGCTGCACCTGTCCAACCTTGAGGACACGATCGTCGGCGGCGAGAACGCTTCCTTCTCCCCCACCCCCCCGACGCCGGAACAGGTCGGAGGCTGGTATCGCATGCTCTCGCTGCTGCCGAACGCGGCGGACGCGCTGGTCATCACCGCGCCGCATACGATGGATACGACGGCCGAAGTAATGTCGAAGTATCTCGCGCGTGCGGTTGCGCTGCAGGCACCGAACCGGGAGGCAGGAGTGGCGGCCCGCGCCTTCTTCGATTTTCGCACGAAGATCCTGATCCTGCTGAAGCAGTACTCGCTCACACGTCTCGTCGCCGCAATCATGCCCCTCTCCGAAGAGAGCCGATCGCTCCGGAACATCCTGCATCGCCGGTTTGCCTTCGAAATCGACGAGGGCATCACCTACCCCCGGCACTGGGGAGAAACCCTCCTGCGACGGGACTACGCCTTTCAAGAACTCCCGCCCGAACAGCAGGAGCTCTTCGTCAACAACCTCGAACACATCGGTTTTCTGGAACGCTCCCCGAAAATGCCGGCGCCCACCCCCGAACCGGACGCAAGCGACACCCACGACGAGATCGACTGGTTCGAAACGGCCAACGACATCGACTGCCTCTCGGCACCGTATGTTCCGCCGTTTTTCTCGAGCTGGGCGATGGGCTCGCTGCCGATGATCTGATCGCGAACGAGCGCCGGATCATCCCCCACCCGCGCGCAACTTTCGAAAAAAATCGGTGAGCAACTTCCCGCATTCTTCGGTCAGGACGTCCGGCACCACCTCGATGCGGTGGTTGAGCCGCGCATCGTCAGCAACGTTGTAGAGCGACCCCATCGCACCGGCCTTCGGATCGCGACAACCGTAGACCACCCGCGGAATGCGCGCCTGCAGCATGGCGCCAGAGCACATCAGGCACGGCTCGCAGGTGACGACGATGGTCACCTCGTCGAGTCGCCAGCTCTTCTGTTCGCGTGCAAGCCGCTCGATGAGGAGCAACTCGGCATGTCCCAACGGGTTGTGTGTGCGTTCGCGCACGTTGTGCGCGCGCCCGACGATCGAGTTATCCACAATCGCGATCGCGCCGATCGGAACTTCGCCCTCGGCACCCGCCGCATTCGCGTCGAGGATCGCCTCGCGCATCCACTGTTCATCGTATTTTCCCGTTGACATTTTCGTTCCCCCTCTAAAATCTGCACGGACACGCCGCCAATCCAGACCATCCGGTCGTTTCCCCTGCAAAAAAAATCAAAAACCATTCACTTCGATATTGCAATTCATTCATCACTTCTTCATTATGCCGCGCTATGCTACTTCAACATCTTCCCCTTTCCAACATTAACATTGCGGATGACAGCTTCCGCATCACCTTCGCGCCGCGGCTCGATGAGCTCAAACGCTCGATCCGCGTGGTGGGCCTGTTCAATCCCATCCACCTGCGACACACGCCAGACGGGGCTTTCCAGCTCATCGCTGGATATAAGCGCCTGTTGGTTTTGCAGGAGTTGGGGCGTCAGTCGATCCCGGCCATCGTGCATGAGGCCAGCGATCTTTCGCCCACGCAGGCCTTCCTCTGGAACCTGCACGACAACGCCGTGACGCGTTCGCTCAATCTCATCGAGAAGAGCCGCGCACTGGTGAAACTGCAGCAGTTCTATTCGGTCGACGAGGGAGAGTTGGTCAAGCGCTTCCTGCCGCTGATGGGCGACGACCCGAGCTACAAGATCCTGCACCAGCTGCTCACGCTCGACGCGCTGACCGAGCCCATGAAGAACCACGTGGTCATGACGGACTTGGCCCTCTCCTCGGCGGCACGCGTGGCCGAGTTCTCGCCGTCGACGCAGCAGGAACTCCTGAGCGTGTTGGCGCACATCCGGCCGTCGACGAACAAACTCAATGAGCTGCTCACCCTCATCCGCGAAATCGCCGCCCGCGACGGTCTGACGGTCGAGGAGATCCTCAACCGCTATCAGCTGTTGCAGCTCGTGGCCGATCCGAACACGCCGGCGGCCGACAAGGTGCGGGCGCTGCGCCAGGCCCTCAAGGGCGTGCGGCTGCCGCAGCTGTCCGAACGCCAGCAGCACCTCGCCTCCATGATCCAGGGCCTGGAGCTGCCCGATGCCGCAAAGCTCGTGGCGGATCCGTATTTCGAAAACCAGAAGATGAAGCTCGAATATCATTTCTCACAGCCGGAGGAACTCGGCGATCTGATCGAGAAGATCCAGCAGGCCTTCCAACGACAGCAGTGGCACCAGATCTTCGAGTGGTATCAGGCGTGATGAAAGCTCGGCACGCGATGGACCAAACTGAACCGAAAGAGCGAGCCGCTTGAGCGCAACGATCAAGCGGCTCGTTGTGCATGCCCCTTCCCTTGGGAATGAGCATGCAAGGAGGTTCCAGATGGCAGCCGCTTCGAACGTTCATGCCCTCCCGCTGCGCCCTCGGTCGCGCTCACGCAAGGCGCCGCTCCCCTTTCTGCCCCAACAGGTCTGGATCGACCGTGAAGTCGCGGGCAATCCCCAGGTCATCCGTATTCGCGACCGGTTGGAGGAGTTCGATGTCGATGTGGACATCGCCGATGACGTGCGCACGCTCAAGCACCCGCAGGATCTGAGCGTGGCCAAGACCCACCTCGTGCTCACCGCACAGCGCGGCCGTGTCTTCAAACCCTGCCAGGGTATCGGTACCGGACACCTCTGCTGCAACTACCGCGTGCTCGACCTCGTCTCCGGCTGCCCGATGGACTGCTCCTATTGCATCCTGCAGTCCTACCTCGCCAACAACCCGGTCACGACGGCCTATGTCAATCTCGAGGAGATCCTGGCGCAGGTGAGCTCGTTTCTCGACGCGAATTCGAATCGCTTCTTTCGCATCGGCACGGGAGAACTCGCCGATAGCCTCGCCCTCGACCCGATCCTCGATTTCGCCAGCGTGCTCGTTCCCTTCTTTGCCTCGACACGCAATGCCCTCTTCGAACTCAAGACCAAGTCGACCTTCGTCGACCACCTGCTGGATCTGACGCATCGCAACCGCACGGTCGTCTCCTGGTCGCTCAATACGCCGGAGATCATCGCCTCGGACGAACGTCAGACCTCCACGCTCGATGAGCGCCTGGCGGCTGCGCACAAAGTGGCACAAGCGGGATACGGCGTCGGTTTTCACTTCGACCCGATCATCGTCACGCATGCCGATGAGGCCGAGATCGACGCCTACCTCGGCGTCATCGACAAGATCTTCGAGGTCATCGAGCCCGACCAGATCGCCTGGATCAGCTTAGGCCTCTTGCGCTATCCGCCCGACCTTCCGCGCATCGCTATGCGCCGTTTTCCCCAAACCCGCATCTTCACCGGCGAACTCGTGCCGAGCGGCAACAAGATGCGCTATGCGCGTTTCATCCGCCAGAAAGTCTATAAACCGCTGTGGGAAAAACTGCGCCAGCATCTGCCGGAGCGCAAGGTCTACCTCTGCATGGAGACCGAGGCCGTCTGGAATCGCATCGACGCGACGGTGACGAAAAACGCCTGCATCGAAGGGCGTCTGTGCAACACCGCCATCCTGCGCGAGCAGTGATCGCCAAAGCCTTCCCATCAATGAGAGAGAGCTTACAGGTATCAGTACCAGTCGTTCATGGTGATAAAATCTGGATAGGAGACTTGTGAGTTTGGCAGAATGGCGTAGGGATCTTTTTCCAGTATGTCGACAATCGCCGGAACGAGGTCCGGAGGGTTGGTCACGACGGTCACATCGATATCCCCTTTTTCCACGACATGATAATCGACGAGCTTCGTCTGTACCCGGCAGAGCTCCGCCTGCGGCAACAGAAATCGAACGCTCCCGCCTGCCTTTATCACACGATCAAAACCAGCCTCGTCAAACTGAGGATTGAGCTCACGCAGACGCTCGGCCCCGCTCACCGTCAACGCTGCAATCTGTGCCAACGAGACCGGCTTCTTGAAGTTCGAGATGCTGACATCGACCATCTGCTCGACGAGCTCCATCTCCTTAAACTTGATACGATCCACCGCCTCCATCGCCGCATAGAGCTGCGGCGGGTAGTCCTTCGAATCGTGTCGATAGCGGCGATACGTGAACTTACTCGACAGCATGAAGCTGAAGACCTTTTCCGCGGTCACCGGATCCGGCCCTGCCTTCTTCTCCCCTGCCGCCTCAGCCCTTTGCTTCTCGAGCGCCTTCTTTGCCTTGCGCATGGCACGGCGCAGGTTCCCCACGCCGGCATGATAGGCCGATGTGCTCATGATATTGGCCAGGCCTTCATCGATATCGAGTCCGGGCACAAACCCTTCCCCCAGGATCGCCCGGCGCGCCTGCTTGAGGATTTTTGCCGCCGCCTCGGCGGCATAGATCACATTTCGGCGTTCATCGATGCCGCGCTCTTTATCGATGGTCAGACCATATTCCGGCCCCATCTTCGGCATGATCTGATAGGGGCCAGCTGCACCCGAGCCCGGCGCCACGATATCCGTGCGCATCTTCGATTCGATCACCGCGATGGAAGCCAGATATGGAGGCAAGCCATGCTTGAGGAAGATCGCCTCCAGGTGTGGACGCCAACGACTGTATCGAGCCGCCGCCGCGCGAATCTCCTCGCGCTTGCCCTGCATGTAGGTATAGTAATCTACATCCCTTCCCGCCTCACACCTCCATCCATTGGTGAACCGCTGCTCATCCTTGCTCGATGTACATCCGAGCTTCGCATTCAGTTCATCCTGATAGGCTTGGATGCGATGATCCGTGTTGAACTTGATCGATATATCCGATTTATTTTGCGCACGCTGCTCGGCGAGAAAAGCACTGTTGTCCTGCTTCTCGACCGACCGCTTTGAAAAACGCGGGGAAAAGATGGTCGTCTCGCGCGGATGGGAATAGACCGCGCGCCAATAGTCGCTCGGCCCCTCCATTCCTGGCATGGTACGCAGAGCATAAGCCGCGCCGACATACATGATATCCCCGGAGAAGGGGAACTGAAACGGAGCGCTGTCTTTATTGGAATAGAGTGCGAGCAGATCGACCGCAGCCCTTCCCATGCGGCTGATCTTCGGATCATCCTCGTTTTCCGCCATTTTCCGTGCGATGGGAAGCAGCTCTTTCTTCGATTTGTGCGACAATGCCGCAAGCAAACAGGGGCGCGTAAGGAACGTGAGAAACTCCTGCGCCGCCTCGCGGCGATCCTCACCACAAGAACTCGCCCACTCCGGCAACAGACACCAGTCCTCGGTCGCTTCAGCCAATTGAAACAATCGCCCCACGATCGGCTCGCGAAACTCACGCGTCATCTCCCGACCATGAAAGGCAGCGAGATACTCCGCGTCATCGACCAGCCCCGGTGAACAGGAATCGGAAAGCGCCTCGCACCAGGCCACATCTTCGAATTCGACCTGTGTGCAGTCGACCACACCGTCGCGAATGAAGAGCTGCGCGGGCGTACAGGAACTCTTTTTGGGATCACAGACGTCGGGCATAGGGATCCACCCTCCTTTTCCTTATTATCGGCAGGATGGACCCCAGAGTTTCGTCATCGGACAAAGGAAAAGCCCCATAATTTTATCATTGCAGATCGGTTATAGCATCATTATAATGCAAGGATATGAAGACAGGACATGCCTATCTGAAAAGATCACTCGAACGGCGGCTCATTGAATTATTTGAACAATTTCCGGTAGTTGTCGTCTCCGGAGCGAGGCAGGTCGGAAAAAGCACACTTTTGGACCATCTCTTTGGCGATCGCATGCCGCGCATCGTTCTGGATCCGGTCCGCGACATCGAAGGGGCACGATCGGACCCGGACCTCTTCCTCACGAATAGAAAACCGCCGATCATTCTGGATGAGATCCAGTATGCGCCCGAACTCACCTCCGCCATCAAGCGACGCCTTGAAGGAGATCGCAGCCCTTCACAGTATCTCCTCTCCGGTTCTCAACAGTGGCAGGTCTTAAAAAATCTCCAGGAGAGCCTGGCCGGTCGGGTCGCCTTCCTGGATCTCGATGGTTTTTCTCTCTCCGAAATCAATCAATGCACCCCAAAGGCCGACGGATGGCTTGGCCGGTGGCTTCATGATGAGAATACACAATCATTCCAAACGATCGATCCTCTACGCTTCAATCTCCTCGAACAGATATGGCGAGGGTTTATTCCCGAGACACAGTTCCTCCAGCAGGATGCCGTTTCTGTTTTCCTGCAGGGATACCATCGCACCTATATCGAACGCGATGTTCGAGAGGTGACGGAGATTTCAGACCTCGATCTCTTCAGCCGTTTCTTTCGTTTAGCCGGCGCTCTCACCGCACAGGAGATCAATCACGCTCACCTCGGTCGAGAGCTCGGAATCAATCCTCAAACGGCATCCCGTTGGCTCAATCTCTTGAAGGGCACATTCCAATGGTTTGAGGTACCCGCATTCTCCGGAAATACGGTGAAACGCGTCACCTCCAAACCAAAGGGTTTTATCGCCGATACGGGGCTGGCCTGTTTTTCACAGGTCATTTCAACGCCTGAAGCGATTCTCTCACACCCCCTTTGGGGCGCGCTCTTTGAAACACTCGTTTTTGGGGAGATAAAAAAACAGACCGCACTCTTTCCCACACCGCCCGCGATGTATCACTGGCGCAGCAACGGCGGCGCTGAAGTCGATATCCTCTTGGAATGGAATGGGCGTTTTTTCCCGATCGAAGTGAAGAGCAAATCCCATCCTGAAAAACGCGACGCGCGAGGTCTCAAGGCCTTCCGCAGTACCTATCCCCATCTGGACATCGCCAAAGGTCTCATCATCTCCGCAAGCGATACCGTCTATCCCCTCGACGAGGAGACGCTGGTCGTTCCGTGGAACGTGTTTTCCGGAAAGTAGCTCGGAATACCTCGAATCAAGGCTGAATCACCTCGACCGGGAAGGAGAGGACCTTGCCGGTGTCGAAGCTGGCGACGATGATCTGGCCGCCGCCCTGGAAGAAGGCGACGCCGGCCGGGGCGGGAAGGCCCGAACGATAGGCAAAGAGCGCAAAGCTCGGGGCGATGCGATAGACCGCGCCCATGACGGTGCTGGCGACATAGAGATTCCCGGCCATATCGGCAGCGATCCCCTCGAGTGTGCGCAGAAAGATGGAGGGCAGACCCTGGAGCTTCCCGGCCCGATCGTAGGCATGCACCTGCCCGGAGCTCCATCCGGCCACGACGAAGAGCTGGCGCGGCTGATACCAGGCGATGCCATGCGGCTGGCCCAGCTCCTCGCCCTGAATGAAGGCCGTCACCTCATGCTGCTTCTTGATATCGATGCGATAGATCGTGTTGCCGGGGCCATCGGTCGCGTAGAGCATGCCGTCGGGGGCGAGGATCACATCATAGAGGTGCTGCACCGGCAGCTCGCCGAAATTCACATCGAACAGGTGATTGCCCTTCTCTAGATCGAAGGCGCGCAACGCATCGACGTCGGCGACATAGAGCGTCTTCTGGTGCACCGCCATCCCCATGGGGGCATGCAGCGTGATCTTCTTGTCGCCCCCATCGATGAAGCGCATCTCGTCGACCGAGCCATCCGCCTTCAGCCTTGAAATGAAGCCGTTGTCATCGCGCCCGGTGGGCGAGCCGTTGACGTTGGAGACATAGATGAAGGAGGTCTTCTCATCGACAGCGATGCCATACGGATTCTGAAAACCAGGCGTCTCAAACGCTGAAGCCGAGACCGCCGTCAAGAGAAGCGCCGCCATGAGACTGACAGATGATAGGATTTTCATAGTCGCAACGGTAAACGCTTGGGGGCCGGCTGTCAATCGAGACGAGTACAGCTGCCTGCCGCGGTCCCCTTCCCTCCGTCGCTCGAGCGCGCTCGCCTCCCTACTCGTCGCAAAAATGTCGCTGGTTTCAACGACGTGCGTTCGTGTCTTCCTTCGTCAGACTCGAACGCACGAAACCAGTCGACATTTTTACGACTCATACGGTCGGTCTCGCAAACACGCTTTTAGGCTCCTCCGGGAAGGAGGCCGTGGCAGACAGGAGGGCAGTTCGCACGTAACAACCAGGACTGGGCCCGCCTATCTCGCAAACTCGGCAAGCGGGGATAAAAAGTTGTTGTCATCCCCGCGAGCGGGGATCTCGATGGACCCTAATAATCGGGATTCCCGCCTGCGCGGCCGCTCGCCGCCGCGTAGCTTTGGCGGAGCAGGAAAACCGCTACGGCGTAACGAAGGCCCGCTTACCCCATGCGGGAATGACAGCATGAGAAGACTTTGTCAGCAGTCTGATCTTCATTACTTTTCGGAATCCTGCGAGGCCACACACCGAAAACCGATATTGTCGGCACCAAACTCGGGATGACGAGCGTTGCGAAGCGTCACACGCAAACCCCTCCAGCCGTAATCCCAGGAACTGCCGCGAATGCTCCGCTTGCGCTCATCGGGTTCATCCGCTGACACAAACCACCTTTTCGGCTCATGAAAAGGATCCTTACAACCCAGACCTTCATAACTATCTTGGTACACGTCTCGCGTCCACTCCCACACGTTGCCGATCATGTCGCAAAGGCCGAGATCGTTTTCCGGATAAGAGCAGACCGGCGCAGTTGCCAGGGCACCGTAATGAGATTCTTCAGCCAATCCAAACTCCCTGTCGCCGGAGAGGCCTCTGGCCCCACGCTCAAACTGCGCCTCCGTGGGAAGCTTCATGCCGTAGAATTCGCAGTAGGCATTGGCTTCGAACCAACTCACATTGACCATCGGCTGATCATCGCCGTCGAATCCCTCGGGCAAGTTGGGCATGGATGCAAGATAGAGTGGTTCTTCCTTGATCTCACACACCTCTATCCCATCGATCCCATTGACCCTTGGCATAAATTTGACGGCTTCCCATTGAGCGTTCCCATCACAACCCTTGATGAGTTCTACAAACTCGCTGCTTGTGCCCTTCTCGACCTCATAAGCTTTGTACTAACCGACGGTCACCGGATGCTTCTGCATTCGATATGCTGAGAGTTCGACCTCGTCGCAAACCGGTCGCTCATCCGGATGACCCACCTTCGATCCCATCGTGAACGTCCCCGCCGGGATCGGGCACATGCCATTCGGACATTTTTCTGGACCTGCCATCGCACACCTCCTGCTTGAAATCTGGATTCAAAACGTTCGCACACTTTCATCATCGTCTCAACGCCGAAAAAGTTTCGCAGTTTTCGCCCCTTCTCATTATTATGGTCTCATCAGCTCATTTGAGTTGACGGTATGTATCATTGGTATTAGTATTCTGATATTACATGTATTATAAGAACAGTACTTCGCGTTATCCGCGAGGGGGAATAATGTCAATAAATTCAATCCATTATATTGAGCGGACGATAACACCCCTGCTGAACGAAGCCCTCGAAAAAGATAAGATTATCGTCCTGCTCGGACCGCGGCAGGCGGGAAAGACAACGCTCGTACACCATCTGCTGCCGAAAAACCGCCTTGTTGGGTATATCAACTTCGACGATCTGAAAATACGCCAAATCGTGGAAGATCCGAATAGGGGACTCGTGGAGGCGATACGGCGTTCCGTTGGAATAAACCTTGATTCGCCAAATCTCGTTATCGTTTTGGACGAATGTCAAAAGTGTCCCGCCGTCTTCGATCAGGTCAAATTGATGTTCGATGCTCACAATAAATCCCCTCGTTTCATCTTAACCGGGTCCAGTTCGTTGGAGCTCCACAGCAGATCGGCGGAATCGCTGGCCGGCAGGGTGAGGCAATTTCACCTCAGTCCATTCAACTTCTCCGAATATCTCACGGCTCAATCGGTACATAACAACAACCAACATCGATACATGGACTCTCTCAAAAACCAAACCCTCACCGAGGAGATTGGGAAGGAAATATTTTATTCAATCATTCAATCCAAAGATATCCGTCTGAAACACCTGGACGACATGCTCATATTCGGTTCGTTTCCGGAATGTGCACTCGCTGAAGGTAAGCAGGACAAAATGGAATTCTTAACGAATTATAGAAACACCTATATCGAAAAGGACATCCTGCCCCTTTCCCTTGTCGAACACTGGAAACCCTATGATCAGTTGCTCGAACTTCTCGGCCAATACAATTCAAACACCTTCCTCATCAAAGACCTCGCAAAGAACATCGGGATCTCTGACAAGACCATCAAGAAGTATTTGGTGATTCTCGAGAAAACGATGCTCGTGAAAATCCTCTCCATCTACAGCAAAAACACAAAAAGAAGATTAGCGAAGGCCCCGAAGTTGTATTTCAGTGATATGGGCATCACCAGCCTTCTCACGGAATCGTTTGATCTTCCGACGCTGAGATCAACCGGAGCTATCGGCGATAGGCTGGAAAGTTTTGTCGTCAATGAGTTTTTCAAAGCAACCGAAAATGATTGGCGGCCACATTCCTTATCCTTTTGGAGAACGAGCAGCAATTATGAAGTCGACTTGGTCTATTCACTTGAAGGCAGACTGACGCCCATCGAAATCAAATACAGCATGGAACAACCGAGATTAAAATCGATTCTTGCTTTTGCAGACGAACAGAAAAAACGGATCGTCTATAATTGCGTTCTCTATAGAGGTGATTATCAGTTCGACCGAGAAACAAACACCCATTTCGTTCCGATATGGGGATTATAAAATCACGCCATCTCACCATCAGGCGAGTTTGAGCTGGCCGACGAGGCGGTCGGCTTCGCGGGTGGGTTTGGGGATGCGCGTGTCGTCGAGGCAGGCCAGGACGATCTCGATGGATGTGGGCAAGTCGATGCGGTGGCCGATGGAGACGAAGACGGGTGTGACGTGCCGGCGCGTACGCAGGACGGCACCGATGACCTCGTCCTCTTTCGTCAGCAGCGGCTTCCAATCGCCGACCTGGTTGCCCGGCTCCTCGTGTTCACCAAAGAGGCGCGACTTGGCCACGCCGATGGTCGGCAGATCCAAGCACAGCCCCATGTGGCTCGCTAACCCCAGACCCCGTGGATGGGCGATCCCCTGGGCATCGAAGAGGGCCACATCCGGCGTCTGTTTGAGTTCCTCGAAGGCGGCGAGCAGAAGCGGCCCTTCGCGAAAGGAGAGCAGGCCCGGAATATAGGGATAGGCGAGCGGAGCGCGCACGCTGGCGCGTTCGACCTCACGGAGATCCGGGAAGGAATAGACGATGACGGCGGCGATCCCCTCGCCGGAATCGCGGTCGACGGCGATGTCGGCACCGGCGATGAACGCCACGCCGCCGAAATCGCGCTTGCGCGAAACCTGTGAGGCCAGGCGCTTTTGCACCTCGATCGCCTCGGCCGGCGCGAGATTCCAGGGATGGAGGGAACGTGTCTGCATGAACTGCCTTTACAGGCGTACCACCTGCGCCTGGGTGACAGCGGCATCGGTGCGAATGGCAGCGATGGCTTCTTCCGAGAGCGATTCGTCCACGCCGATGAGGGTGAGCGCATCCGTCCCTTTGCGATGCCGCACGTTCTGCATCTCGGCGATATTCACGCTATGATCGCCAAGAATCGTGCAGACGCGACCGATCACACCGGGGCGGTCTTCATTATGGATGACGAGCACATTGCCGACCGGATCGATGTCGACGCCATATTCATTCACGCGCACGATCTTGACCGTGCCATCGGCGGTCAAGCGCCCCCAGATTTCCGTCGTGGCCCCGTCGGCTGTCGTAAGGCGCACGCCGATGGCATCGCCCCGATCCTTTTCGGCAAGCGTCTCCTCGACGACTTCGATGCCGCGTTCGGCCGCTGCCGCCGCCGCATTGACGATGGTAACGGTATCGCTCACCGCCTGGGCGAGCACCCCGCGCACCGCTGAAAGCGCGATGAGCTTGGTCGCCCGCACCGTGGTCGAGACCGTAATACGGCGCAGATCGCCCTGGAACATTTGGAATGCAAACGCCCCCACTTTCTGCGCGAGCAACAGGTGCCGACGATAGGTATCGAGCGATTGCGGATCCGCACCGGAGAGGTTGACCGCATTGAAGCTGATCCCATCGCTGAAGAACTGGGCGACGGAGGCCGCGGCCTCCACGGCGACCGCATCCTGCGCCTCAAACGTGGAGGCCCCCAGGTGCGGCGTGAGCACGATGTTGGCCAGCCCCTGAAAGGTCGGCGTGGTGTAGGGCTCGGTCGTATAGACATCGAGGGCAGCGCCCGCGATGACGTCTTCGCGCAGGGCGAGGGCGAGATCCTCTTCATTGATGATACCGCCGCGCGCACAGTTGATGAGATAGGCGCTCTTCTTCATCTTTCCGAGCTCATCGCGCGCGATGAGATTCCGGGTCTCGTCGGTGAGCGGCGTATGCACCGTGAGGAAATCGACCTCGGGCAGAAGCCCCTCGATCGTCATCGGTTCGATCCCCATATCGCGCACCTGCTCTTCGTTCAGATACGGATCGAACCCGACGACCTTCATCTTAAAGGCCTGCGCGCGCCGAGCCACCTCGCGGCCGATGCGACCCAGACCGATGATCCCGAGCGTCTTGTAAGCGATCTGGCGGCCCTTATCCTTCTCCCATTTCCCGTCGTTCATGGCCGCTGCGGCTTGCGGAATACCGCGCGCCACGGCCAGCAGGAGCGAAAAGGCCAACTCCGCCGTAGAAAGCGTGTTTCCCGCCGGGGCGTTCACGACCAGGATACCGCGCTCGGTCGCTGCGGCAATATCGATGTTATCGGTGCCCACGCCCGCGCGCGCAATGATCTTGAGGTTTTTCCCGGCATCGATCACGTCGCGAGAGACGGTGGACGCGCTGCGCACGACGAGGCCGTCGAATTCCGGAATGCGTTTCAAGAGTTCGTCGTGCGAGAGCTTCTTCTCAAAGGTCACCCGAAGGTCATCGTGTTTGGCGAGTTCTTCGAGGCCCGCCTTGGAAAACCCATCGGTGCACAGGACATTGTAGGTCATTGAAAACTCCTTAGTAACGGATCAGAGCTGACGATGTCATTCCCGCGAAAGCAGCCTGCCCGCCGGTTGTGTGGCGGGGGAATCTCGGTTGAAACCTTTCCATCGAGATCCCCGTTTCCACGGGGATGACAACATCACATCCATCGAGATCCCCGTTTCCACGGGGATGACAACAAAAAGAGGGGATGACAACCCCATCAGTTCCGCTGCGAAAATTCACGCATGAATGCCGTGAGCGCCTCGACGCCCTCGAGCGGCATCGCGTTGTAGATTGAAGCACGAATGCCGCCGACAGAGCGGTGACCCTTGAGCCCCACCAGGCCCGCGCCTTCCGCCTCGGCAAGAAAGGTCGCGGCGAGTTCGTCGTTCGGCAGCGTGAAGGTCACGTTCATCATCGAGCGGCTGTTCGCTTCCGCGTTGCCGCGATAGAAATCTCCCGCATCGATCACTTCGTACAGGAGTGCCGCCTTGCGCTGGTTGCGCGCTTCGATCGCAGCCACGCCGCCCTGGCGTTTCATCCAGCGCAGGTTGAGCAGCGTTGCCCAGATGGCAAAGACCGGCGGCGTGTTGGAGAGCGAGCCCGCCTTGGCGTGCGTGACATAGCGCCATATCTTCGGCGCCGGACGATAATCGCGCGCCAACAGATCCTCGCGCACGACCACCAGGGTCACGCCCGCGGGGCCGAGGTTCTTCTGTGCGCCGGCATAGATGAGGCCAAAGCGTTTCGCGTCGATGCGTCGCGAGAGAATGTCGGAGGACATATCGGCCACGAGTGGCACCTCCCCGGTCTCGGGAAACGACGCATACTGCGTGCCAAAAATCGTGTTGTTCGACGTGATATGAAGATAGCTCGCCTGGGCATCTACGCTGAGCTCTTCCGGGCGCGGCACGCGGGAAAACCCCTCCGCCTCGGAGGAGAAGATCTCGCGCGGCTGACCGAAGACCTTCGCCTCGGCAAACGCCTTCTGCGACCAGGCGCCGGTGCACACGTAGTCGGCCGTCCGATCCATGAGGTTCATCGGCACCATCGCGAACTGTTGGGTCGCTCCCCCCTGGAGGAAGAGCACGTCATACCCGGCCGGCAGCTCCATGAGCTCTGCCACGAGCGAGCGCGCCTCGTCGATAATCTTCCCAAAGGGCTTGGATCGATGGCTGATCTCGAGGATCGACATCCCGCCGAAGTCCATCATCGTTTCGCGGATCTCGCCGACCACTTCGCCCGGCAACATCGAGGGGCCCGCACCAAAATTGAAGAGACGTGTCGTTGACATGGGGCGCCCTTTGCCATTAAAGCAAGGCTATGTCAAAAATTATCCCATTTCCCGCCCTGCTCCCGAACGCCGACTGCGCCGAGCGCGTCGCCTGTCCGCCCTACGATGTGGTGACCACCGCAGAGGCGCGCGCGCTCGCCAAAGACAAACCGGAATCGCTCCTGCACATCACGCGACCCGAGATCGATCTGGATCACGACGTCGAGGTCTATGACGAGGAGACCTTCTGGACGGCCAAGGCCAACCTCTCCCGTTTCCAGATGCAGGGATGGCTCAAACGCGACGACCCCTCGCTCTACGTCTACCGGATCACGAGTGGCGCGCACGCGCAGACGGGGATCGTCGCGGGGGTGAGTGCAGCGGAATATGAGACGGGTCTCATCCGTCGACATGAAAAGACGCGCATGGGAAAAGAGGATGAGCGCACGGAACTCGCGCTCGCGCTTCGAGCCCATCTGGAGCCGGTCCTCTACGTCCACCGCCGCTCACAGAGGATCGCACAGCTCATCGCGCGCGAGGTGGAGGCGGCAGCGCTAATCGACATCACCGATGGAGATGGGGTGCGCCACACGCTCTGGCGTATCAAACGCACCGATGAGATGGTCGCCGCTTTTTCCGACATCTCCGCCCTCTATATCGCCGACGGCCACCATCGCTCGGCCGCGGGCGCGCGCGTCCGCGAGAAGATGCGTGCGAACGATCCGAATCCGAGCGAGGAGAACGCCTCCAATTTCTTTCCCGCCGTCATCTTCCCCGACGACGAGGTGCACGTCTACCAGTACGACTGGGACGGCCCGCCCGAAGATCGGCCGCTCGCCCCCATCACCATGGCTGACATCATCGAGATCTCCGATCGCGGCGAAATCCTCCCGCCGAAATCCACCTGGTTCGCCCCAAAGCTCTCCAGCGGGCTGTTTGTGTACACCTTCTGACCATAGACCATGGTCCGCTTTTAAAATCCCACCTGTACGCCGAGGCGGATGGGGAAGGCGATGACGGAGGTGCCGTTTGCGGAGAGGTGATCGCCGAAGTAGTAGATCCAGCGGAAGGGGACGTCGAGGTTTACGGCGGCAGAGATCCGCTCCGTGCGGGAGAAGTAGTAGGAGATTCCAGGGCCGAAGCTTACGCTGATGCCGGCGCAGGCGGTGCGATCGGCGATCTTGCCCTCGCTCAAGTAGCTCCACCCGACGCCACCGAGCAGGTGAACATCCAGTCCGTTTTTCCACTCCTTCAGATGCAAAACGCCCTCGACCGAGGAGGCGAACTGGTTGACCCACTCCGATTTGTTGAGCTTGATGCGCGCATATTCGAAGGGGAGCTGGATCCCCCAGCGCGAACCGCAGAAATCGTAGCCGATGAGCGCGTGCGCGCCGATACCGGGACCGAATGAAACGCGCTCGTCGGTGAGCCCGAGTCGACGCTCGGGGGTGTAGAGGAAGAGCTGTTCATATCCCAGGCCCGCGTAGAAACCATCGTGACCACAGGCGCAGACCCTCGAGGGCGATGCGAAGAACAGCCCGCAGATCAGCGCCACCATCAGCAACCATTTGAACCCCATCGCTCGAAATCCCCCATCCCCCATGGTAGGCCATATCGAGTTTTCAGCGTCGGCGCAAGCCCCCGTTGACTTTCCCGTCCCATCCCCTCACACTGCGGGTCCATGACGAGCACACCCCCGAAACCAAAGGTCTTCTTCCTCCCCTGGGATCGCCGCTCAGAGCTCATCGACCTGCTCGAGGCCTGCGACGCGCGCAGCTCATTTCAGCGCAACGACCTCGTCGCGGTGAAGATCCACTTCGGCGAGCGCGGCGGCGATGGCCACATCAAGCCGGAATGGATCCGCCCGGCACTCAAGATGCTCTGGAAGATGAAGACGCAACCATTTCTCACCGATACCGGCACGATCTATCACGGCGCGCGCAGCAACGCCGCCAGCCACCTCATGGTCGCGGCCGAGCACGGCTTTACGCAGTCCAAACTCCAGACACCGATCATCATCGCCGACGGCCTGATGGGCGACGACTATGACGAGATCCCGATTCCGGGCAAACACTTCCAAAGCGTGAAGATTGCCACGGGTATCCGGCGAGCCGATGCGATGCTGGTACTCTCGCACTTCAAGGGGCATCTCCTCTGCGGCTTCGGGGGTGCGGTAAAAAACCTCGGCATGGGCTGCGGCGCGCGCCTGGGCAAATTCGAGATGCATTCGTCGAGCTCGCCGACGCTCACGGTTGAAAAATGCATCGGCTGCGGCGCCTGCATCACAAAATGCGCCCACGACGCGCTCACGCTCGTGGGCGATACCATCCGCAAGGACGACGACGCCTGCGTCGGCTGCGGCGAATGTATCGTCGCCTGCCCGACCGCCGCGCTCGCGGTTACCTGGAACGAGGGAGCGGCGGCCGTCCAGGAACGCCTGGCCGAATATGCGCTGGGGGCTGTCGCCGACAAACGCGCCCTCTATCTCAACTTTGTCAACCATATCACGCCCAACTGCGACTGCATGGGGATGAAGGAAAAACCGCTCTGCGCGGATGTGGGTATTTTGGCGAGCCTCGACCCGGTGGCGATCGATCAGGCAAGCCTCGACCTCGTGATCAAGACGGGCGGCGACGTCTTTCAAGAGGCCCACCCAGGCATCGACGGTACGGTGCAGCTGGCCCACGCCGAGAAGATCGGACTGGGGAATCGAAACTACGAATTGGTGACTGGCGACTGGTGACTGAGGTTTGAAGATCTTACCAGTCACGAGTCACGAGTCACGAGTCACGGACTTCCATATGAGTGCACAGCCTGAAAAAGTCGGTCGCTATGAAGTCGTTCGCCCCATCGGGCGCGGCGGATTTGCCCTCGTCTACCTCGGGCGCGATCCCTACATCAACCGCAACCTCGCGCTCAAAGTCAGCGAATCGAAGGACGGCACGAAGAACAAAAAAGTGCTGACCCGCCTCTTTCAGGAAGCCGAAGCAGCGGGCGCGCTCATCCACCCGAACATCGTGACCATCTATGATGTCGGAATTGAAGAACCCAGCTGCTTCATCGCCATGGAGTACATCGACGGTCACACGCTCTATCGTCATTGCACGCCGGAGCACCTGTTGCCCATCGCCGATGCGATCGACATCATCATCAAGGTCTGTCACGGCCTGGACTACGCGCATCAGCGCGGCATCATCCATCGCGACATCAAGCCCTCGAATATCCTGCTGGGCACAAACGGCGAGATCAAGATCACCGATTTTGGGCTCGCCAGCTTCGCCGAACTCGCCCGCAAGGACACGCGCACGGTCGGTACGCCCTCCTACATGCCGCCCGAACAGGTGCGCGGAAAAGGCTCAACCGCGCGCAGCGACATCTTCTCGCTCGGCGTTATCCTCTATCAGCTCCTGTGCGGACACAAACCCTTCGACGCGCAGACATCGCTGGAGATGCGCCACAAGATCGTCAACGAACCGCACGTCCCCTTAAACACGCGCAACCCGGAGATCCCAGAAGCCTTTACCGCCGTCACCGACCGCGCCCTCTCCAAGGACCCCGACGATCGCTACCCCAGCGCGCTGGACTTCGCCCGCGACGTCGAACGCGCGTTCAAGGGGACGGCACCGCTCACCGGAAAGCTCGCCGAACGCGTGCGAAGCCTCCAGACGCTGGCCTTCTTCGAGGAATTCGCCGAAGAGGAGATCGCCCAGCTCATGACCATCGGCACCTGGCTCACGCATCGGGCGAATGAGACGATCATCGAGGAGAATGAACGGGGAACCTCCTTTTTTGCGATGATCTCCGGGCAAGCCCAGGTGCGCGTGGGCAACGCGGACATGGGGCGTCTGGCGCGCGGGAACTGCTTCGGCGAAATGAGTTTCCTCTTGGGCCGAGCGCGCAGTGCAACGATCATCGCGCTGGAGGAATGCGAACTGCTGCGGCTCAACCCCGAGAAGATCAAGATCCTGCCGTCGGAAATACAGGTGAAACTCTACCGCCTCTTCTCACGAACGCTGGCGAACTATCTCTTGCGCGCGGACGGAAAGGAATGATGGCCATGTCCCCGAAATCGCGCGCCGCCGTCGTCTCCATCCTGGTCGCTGCCAGCCTCACCCTCATCAAGGCGACCGTCGGATGGCTGACCCTGTCGATCGCGGTGTTAGCCAGCGCGCTCGATTCGCTCATGGATGTTTTCTCCACCGGGGTGGCACTCGCGGGCGTGCGCACGGCGGAGAAACCGGCCGATGAGAAACACCAGTTCGGGCATGGCAAAGCGGAGGCCATCGCCGGGCTCATCCAGGCCGCCTTCATCCTCGCTTCAGCGATATTTCTCATCACCCACGCCTTTCGGCGCATCGCGCGGGGCTACCAGCTCGAAGACGAGACGGTCGGCATCGCGGTGATGGTGGTGGCCATCATCAGCAGCGCTCTCTTGGCGCGCTATTTACGGAATGTCGGACGACAGACGGAATCGGTCGCGCTGACCGGAAGCGCGCTGAATTTTGGGGCGGACGTCTGGACGAACATCGGTGTCATCATCGCCCTCGTGCTGGAGCGATGGGCGCATGTGACCAACGCCGACCCGGTGATCTCCATCCTCATCTCGCTCTATATCGCCTTTTCCGCACTGCGCGTCGGGCACGAGGCGATCACCCAGCTCATGGACCGGGCGCTGCCTCAAAATGTCATCGCCATCATCGATCGCTGCATCCGTCAGCACGAACCGATGGTACACGGCTATCATCGTCTGCGCACGCGGCAGGTGGGCGCGGAGAAACACATCGAGTTTCACCTGGAGATCGATCGACACCTGAGTTTTGAAGAGGCACACGCCATGACCGAGACGATCGTGGCCGACATCGGGAAGGCGATCCCTGGCGCGCAGGTCACCGCCCACAGCGATCCGGTGTAAGGGCAACCCCTTCCATTGCATTGATGACAAACCCGTCTTTTGTCATCCCCGCGCAGGCGGGGATCTCGATGTACCGTAAAAAGCGAGATTCCCCCGCCACACAACCGGCGGGCAGGCTGCTTTCGCGGGAATGACACCCTTCGTTTTTAGATAATGACAAGATGAAATGACTTTGTCAGCAGTCTGGGAACAAATCAGCAATCACAATGTCACTCGTCCGAACCTTCCTCCAACTCCACCTCTTCACACTTAAGCACGCGGATACAGATGCCATCGGTACATTCCGTGACGGTCTCGCACGCCATCGACTTCGGCGCTTCAGGTGGCTCGAGCGTTGCCGCATCATCATCGTCGTCTTCATCCCTCAATATGCGCGGGTCCTCGGCTCGCTCCATCTCATGGATCCCGCCAATGCGAGGGGGGGACTCAATCTCGACGTTCTGCGTCTCACGAACTGGCGGCGGCGGCGCAGCATCATCGTCATCATCGTCCCCTTCGGCTGCCGCTTCCGGCTTCCAACTCGGATCCAGTTCGACCTGCACCAATTCCTCCGGTCCGATCACCCGTAACATCTGGTTCCGATCCGCACCGAGATAGCGCACTTCAATCGCACCGGAATCACGAGCGCCCGCCGCCTTCGTGTGTTGCGCCGAAAGACTCGTCGCCGCGACCCGCACCGCAGGCACCGCGCCCGGAACCACGACCGCACCAGCGCCCGCATCCGCCATCAAAAACGCCTGCGGATCCGCCTGCACACCGACTTCGCGAAAGAGCGCCTGCACCGACTGGCTCGCATCGGGTGCGGCAAAGAGAAAGGCGTCTCCCTCCTGGATGGCATTCCACCCTACGGGTGCGGTCATCACATAGCCGTGCGCGGCGACCTTATAGACGACCACCTCGCTCTCTTCGATCGGATTGCCCACATCGGTCCCGCGCTGCACACCGCTGCAGGCGGCGACGCCGGCAATGATGATAGCGATAATAAAGAGTTTAAGATTTCCCACGTCGCACCTCCTGGCTCAACGGAAAGAACTGCATGTTGAGCTGATAGACCCGTCCGGCATTTCCATCCCGCCCCAGGTCTGCGTGCAGCTTGCTGCGAAATTCGCGCAGACGTCGCCGCGCTTTCCGAAACTCCTCTTCCGAGACGGCGATCGTGAGCGCAGAGATCTCGCGCTCATCTGCGGCGAAGGCGTCGATCGACTGCTGCGCGCGCTCAAGCATCTCGCGATGAAAATGAAAAGCAGCCGCGCCCGCAATCTGCGGTGGCGTGCCGATGTCGCGATCGGTCTGGGTGACACGACCACCGCGTCCAACGCGTACGAGTTCCAGCCGCTTGAGCAGCGCCATCGCATCAGCCGCCTGCCGAATGGTGACGTTGGGCACGAGCGTGCGTGCAATCCACTCCGCATCGTCTTTGAAGCCGGGCAGAAGCACCAATTCGCGCACGGCCGCGTAGTACCACTTCGTAAAGTATTCGTATTGATCGTGCTCGAGGTGGCGCAGCGCGATGAAACGGCGCGAGGCCATGAGGCGCTCGGAATAATAGCGCTGCTGCTCCGCACTCGCGGCCTGGTTCATCAGCACGAGGTTTTCGAAGAACTCGCGCTCGGCCCCCTTGAACTTGAGATAGTCGGCGAGTTTGGCCAACGACGCAGGACTCAAGTTGCGCTTCCCTTCGGCGATGAGCTGAAGATAGTTGGGCGATTTGAAGCCTGCGCGTTGGGAGAGGGCGCGCACGGAGATGTCGCGGGCCCTCCGATCGACGATCAGGTCCTTGAGAAACTCCCGATACTCCAGATATTCGAAGATCGTCTTCACGCGCGACTCCTCAAGAAGGAGACAGCCCCCTTCTCACCACCCCTCTTTATGAGCAAAATATATGCCAGAACGATATCAATACTGTCATTTTTTTACCTCATCGAACGCCATTCCTATACTGCTTCTACCCGTATTATCGTCTCGCTGCACCCTGAAGTTCCTTCCGCCAGATAAAAAGTGGAAAAAACCGGCCAGATGGAACGGTCACACTTCACCAAAAAACACAATAATTTCAGTGGGATTTCCGTAGTGTCGACATCTGTCTTCGCTCACCGGCCTCATTTGAAAATATTGCTATCCACGCCAACCGATACCTCAATCACGGGGGGAGCAGTATGCAAGGAGACCTGTATGCGAACGATCCTCATTCTCAGCATCATCCTGACCCTGGGATTCGTCTCCGGCTGTGCCGGCAGTGACGGCGATATCCTGGGCGAAGAACTCGACGGCGATGCCTCGCTGAGCGGCAGCATCACGCTCACCGGGATGAGCGTGTCCGAGGCGGCACCCGGCGAGACGGTCATCCTCTATGGCGAAGGGCTCGATGCGACGACCGACGAGGTGATGGTGGGCGATCAGACCATCAAGGCGACGGTCAGCAGCAACGCCTTCCTCTCCACCCTCATGGGTTCAACCCAGCCCGATGCGATCGACGGGCAGATTCCGTTCCTGGTACCCCAGGTCGAGGCGGGGACCGTGTCGGTCAAGGTCGTGCGCGAGACGGATGAGGGACAAGTTGAGTCCAATGCCATGGATCTGGTCATCACGGACGCGGCCGTCGTGGGCGATGATGACGACGATGACGACGATGTTGTCGGCGATGATGACGACGACGATGTCGACGTCAACGGCCTCTCCCTCACGGCAGACCTCGTGGCGAGGATGTCGCCGTGCGAGTTTGAGGAGAGTTGGTCGAGCCATTATTTCAAATGTCTCATGGATCCCAACCTCGGCGTGAACTACAACTCAGCGCACGCCCTCTGGCGCAGCGTAGATCATGCCAGGGCAATCTATCGTATCGACTGGGAGATTCCCGCCGACGCGATATTGGCCGTTATCCGCATGCCGATCACGGGTGCTCACTTCCTTCATCCCGAATTCGATTATGTGAACGACTATCACTACACAGAAGGATCAAAGGATATGATCACGCGTTATGTCGCCTGGGATATGGCAGAGGCGAAACAGCGCGATGCCTCGTGGCTCTCGGGACTCATCGACGCCGTCGATCTGCCGGCAGCCTATCTCACAGCGAAGGGCAACCCGGCGAGCGTCCCGCAGGACTGCTCTACCGAAGAGGGTGACACGGTCGTCAGTTGCAAGCAGTTCGAGATCACCGGCACCGCAAAGGGGCATGCACTCATGCCGAAACGAAAATGCGGCACCAGACCCGACGTAACGACCAAGGCGATCCTCGAGGTCATGCTGGCCAACGGCACAAAGACGACCAAAGAGATCGTCTTCTGCGACGCCGGCGTCGCCCAACTGGATGGCATCTAAGAATAGGAATGATGAGGCAACCCTTTCACACCATAATCGTTCTCATCCTCGCGGCCGCTCTGGTCGCGGGGGCGATCCTCGTCCTGCGCGGCGGGCTTGCCGTGGCGCACCTGTCGCATCATACCCCGAGCTCCACCCCCTTCATGCGCACCTGTCATCGTCCGGCCGTGCAGCAGGTCGTCTCGCTCGAACGGATCTCGCCCGCGCTGCGCCGTGCCGTTCTCATCGCCGAAGATCCCCACTTCTTCGATCATCCGGGCATCGCCTGGCAATCGCTCGTCCATGCCGTCATCATCGATCTCGGAGCGCGACGCATCGTGCTCGGCGCGAGCTCCATCACGATGCAGACGGCCAAAAACATCTTCTTGAAACCGGAGCGCACCTGGCAACGCAAGTGGAATGAACTCTGGATCGCGTTCGCGATGGAAGCGATGCTCTCCAAAGAACGCATCCTCGAACTCTATCTCAACGTCGCCGAGTTTGCGCCGCGCATCTATGGCGCCGAACTCGGGGCCCAATACTATTTCGGCAAACCCGCCTCGAAACTTGGGGAGCAGGAAGCCGCACAACTCGCCTCGCTCCTGCCCAACCCGAAGATGATCACCCACCCCGCCTATCGCGCACGCTTCGCCGTTGCCGCGATCCGCATCCGCGAACAATTGCACGCCCATGGACTGGACTAAAACGCGCCCTCGGCTCCTTTCGACCGAAACCCCCTAAAATACCCCTGCGCCCTGCTCCCCCGGAAATCGGATTTGACAGCAAAGGCTATTACGATATGAAGATGACTGGGCACCTCTCAAAACTCATACGAGCCGCCGCGAGGGGAAATCATGTGCGTCTGGAACAAGCTTCATCGTCGTTGTGCCCGCCAGAGGCGGGTCCGCCTTTGGCGGAAAGATGCACATGATTTCCCCGGGAGGCGGTTTCCAAACCCTGGTTTTTAGAGGTGCCCGACTGTTCTTTGTAGCTGGGAACACTCGGAGGCTCCATATGATCGAAATTCGCTTTCACGGACGTGGGGGACAGGGGGCCGTCATCGGCGGCAAGATCCTGGCCACCGCGGTCTTCACCGAAGGCCAGTTCGTTCAGGCCTTCCCCACCTTCGGCGTCGAACGTCGCGGGGCGCCGGTCATGGCGTTTGTGCGTATCGATGACAAACGCATCGACCTGCGCAGCCAGATCTACACGCCCGATCACCTCATCATCTTAGACCCCACGCTGCTGAAGAATCCGGCGACATTCAACGGGTTCAAGCGAGAAGGATGGGTGCTCATCAATACGCCGCGCGATCCATCGGAGCTTGTCCACCGCCCCGAACTCGAGGGGCTTCGCGTGGCCACCGTGGACGCGAGCCAGATTGCCGTGCGCCACCGGCTGGGCTCGGCCATGAGCCCCATCGTCAACACGGCGATCCTCGGCGCCTTCTGCCGCGTTACCGGCATCTGCTCGATCGAGGCCATTTGCGCCGCTATCAAAAAAGGCGTCCCGATCAAGGCGGAGGCAAACGCGAAAGCCGCGCAAGAAGCGTATGAAGACGTTCGTTATGCCGGAAAAGAAATCCCCGGCGAGGCCACAGCGACAACGGAAACGATCGAGCCGGAGGGTCGGATATGAGTAAGCAGATGAAGCGTCCTGAGGCCATCCACTTTGAGAGCGAAACGCAGATGCCGCCGTTTACGATGGCGCTGGCCACGACCGAATGGAATGAGACGGGCACCTGGCGCTACATGCGTCCGCGATACGTCGAACGCATCCCCGCCTGCCAGCATGCCTGCCCCACTTCATGCGACATCGAGGGATGGATTCGTTTCTTCGAAGAGGGCAACCTGGAGAAGGCCTGGGAGGTCGCCACACTCGAGAGTCCCTTCCCCGCCGTGATGGGGCGCGTCTGCTTTCACCCCTGCACGTCGAAGTGCAACCGGAATGAGCTGGGCGGCACGGTCAACATCCCGATGCTCGAGCGCGCCCTGGGCGACGCGATGGGCGAGACGCTCCCCACAGCGGCGGCGCATTTTCCCAAGAGCGGCAAGAGCATCGCCGTAATCGGATCGGGTCCGGCAGGACTCTCTGCCGCTTACCACCTCACGCGCCTGGGCCATGACGTCACCGTCTTCGAGCGCACCAAGCTCGCCGGCGGCATGCTGCGCTATGGCATCCCCGCCTACCGTCTGCCCGACGATGTGCTCGATCGCGAAATCGCTCGATTCGAGCGCATGGGCATCACCTTCAAACTTGACCACGGCATCCGCGACGCGTCCCATATGCAACCGCTGCGGCAGGACTACAACGCCGTCTTCCTGGCCATCGGCGCGAACAAATCCAGACCGTTGGGGCTGGCCGATGAAAAACAGCACGGCATCATGCCGGGACTTGAATTTCTGCGCACGGTGGCGGCCAAACGCGACCCCAAGATCGGCAAGCAGGTGCTCGTCGTCGGCGGCGGCAACACCGCCATCGATACCGCCCGCACCGCGCGTCGGATGGGAAGCGAGGTCACGCTTCTCTACCGGCGCTCGCGCATGGAGATGCCGGCGTTTGCCGAAGAGGTGGAGGCCGCGCTCGCCGAGGGCGTGGAGCTTCGCGAACTGGTCGAACCCCGGCGCATCGTCGTCAAACAGGGGGCGATAGCGGGGCTCGCCTGCCAACCGATGGTCCTGGACGAACCGGATGAGAGCGGCCGTCGGCGCCCCGTCCCCGCCGAAGAGGAGGAAGTGATCTTCGAAGGCAATACGATTCTCACCGCCATCGGCGAGGAGATCGAGACCTCGATCATCCCGTCGGCGCTGCCCATCGAAAACGGCGCGATCAAGACGCGCGATGGCGGACGCACGGAATGGTCGAACGTCTTCGCCGGAGGCGACTTTATCGCTCAGCCTCGCACCGTCGTGGATGCCGTCGCCTCGGGAAAACGCAGCGCGATCGCCATCGATTGTCTCCTGCGCGGTGAAAACATGGAGGCGGTCTTCGACGCGATCCGCATGCCGGATTCCAATGCCATCGTGATGAGCCGTTATCTCCAACATCGCACGGGAACGCTGCCGCGCACGTCGACGACATCCGAACTCGACCTCCAGAACAAAGTGGTCACATTCGAAGAGCTCAATGCCGCCTATTTTCCGTATTCGGAACCGGCCTCCACACCTTCGCTCGATGTGGAGGCACGGCTGGCCGACGGGGGGTTCGCCGAGGTACACCCCACGATTGATGCCGCTACGCAACAGACGGAACTGGCCCGCTGTTTTCACTGCGGCCGCTGTACGGAGTGCGACAACTGCTTCATCTATTGCCCGGATGTCGCCATCGCAAAAAAAACGGGCGGCTTTGAGATCGACTACTTCTTCTGCAAGGGCTGCGGCGTCTGCATGCAGGAATGTCCGCGCGCTGCGGTAGAGATGATTGAGGAACCGACGGACCTCTAAAAACGGGATTCGGGACCCGAGATTCGGGACCCGAAGATCAAAATCGAAAAATTGTTTGTTGGTTTTCGGTTCCCGAACCCCGAATCCCGGGTCCCGAAGGAGGAGATTCGATGTCACACACTGAAGTGCTCATGGGTAACCATGCAACGTCTCAAGGCGTGAAGCTTTCGCGCACGGAGGTGATCGCCGCCTACCCGATCACGCCGCAGACGCAGGTGGTGGAGGAACTCTCCGAAATCTGCGCGCGCGGTGATTTGGACGCCCGATTCATCAAGGTGGAATCCGAACATTCCGCGATGGCCTGTACGATCGCCGCCGCCCAGACGGGCGCACGCGCCTTCACCGCCACCTCCTCCCAGGGGCTCGCGCTCATGCACGAGCTGCTCTTCTGGGCAGCCTATGGGCGTCTGCCGATCGTGCTCACCAACGTCAACCGCGCCATGGCGCCGGGCTGGAACATCTGGAGCGACCAGACCGACTCGCTCGCCCAGCGCGATACCGGTTGGATTCAACTCTATTGCGAGACGAACCAGGAGGTACTCGATACAATCCTCATAGCGTTCAAGCTCGCCGAAACGGTGGAGCTCCCGGTGATGGTCGTCTATGATGCCTTCATCCTTTCGCACACCTATGAACCGGTCTCGATCCCCGACCAGAAAGAGGTCGACCGATTCCTGCCCGCGCGCAATGCCCGGTTCAAGCTCGACCCGAGCGAGCCGCACACCTTCCATCCGCTCACGACGCCGGAACACTACTATGAATTTCGGCACCTCATGGAGACGGCACACCAAGGGGCCAAGAAGACCTACGACGACATCGCCAAGGATTTTGCACGCCGTTTCAAGCGCCGCCATGAAGCCCTCGAACTCATCGATGCAGATGATGCCGAAACCCTCATCGTCACGAGCGGCTCGACCACCTCGACCGCGCGCGTCGCGCTCGAAACCCTTCGCGCGGCGGGAGAAAAAGTCGGGCTCATGAAGATGCGCCTCTTCCGCCCCTTTCCGGTTCAGGCCCTGCGCGAAGCGGTGGGCAACATCAACGGCGGTCGGCGCATCAAGAAGCTGGCCATCCTCGATCGCGACATCAGCCATGGCAACGGTGGCATCTGGGCACAGGAGATCCGCTCCGCCCTCTTTGGGCTCGCACATGCCCCCCAGGTGACGAGCTTCCTCATCGGCCTCGGCGGCCGCGACATCACGCCCGATGCCATCACCGAGGCCTATGTGCACGCGCGCGACCACGACGATGAAGGCCCGATTTGGGTGGGGCTGAAACGATGACAACCGAAGGACGACCGATTCCTTCGGAATCTCGGGCGAAGGACGAAGGGCGAAACCCCCCTTCCCTTCGTCCTCATGACCTACTGAGGAATGTATGAATACAAATCCACTCAGCACCGGACAGGGCATCACCAAGCAGGAATACGAGCAGCGCGAGCTGATGACCGCGGGACATTTTGCCTGCCCCGGATGCGGCGCGGCCATGGCCATGCGCATGGCGCTCAAGACCCTGGGCGACAATACGGTGGTCGTCATCCCGGCCTGCTGCTACGCCGTCATCCCCGGCCCCTTCCCCTATTCCAACATGCGCGTACCGCTGCTGCACACGGCGTTCGAGACGACGGGCGCGGCCGTCTCTGGCATTCGCGCCGCACTCGACATTCAGGGCAAAGAGGACACGCAGGTCTTGGGCTGGGCTGGAGACGGCGGCACCTTCGACATCGGCCTGCAATCGCTCTCGGCCGCAGCTGAACGCAATGAAAACGTGATCTACGTCTGCTACGACAATGAAGCCTATATGAACACCGGCATTCAGCGCTCCGGCGCCACACCGCAGTTCGCCTGGACGACGACCACGCCGGTCGATCATCCCAAGGATGTGGCCAAGAAGGACATCGATCGCATCATGATGGCGCACGGCATTCCGTATCTGGCCACGGCATCCCCCGCCTTTCCGCATGATTTGATCGCAAAATTCGAAAAGGCGCGCAGCATCCGTGGTTTCCGCTTCATCCACATCCTCTCCTCGTGCACGGCGGGGTGGAAGATCGATTCAGCTCAGTCGGTGGAGGTGATGCGTCGGGCGACGCACTGCAAGGCCTTTCCCCTCTACGAAGTGGTCGGCGGCGAAGAGATCACGATCACCATCGAACCGAAGGACGTGCCGCTGAAGGATTACCTCAAGATGCAGGGACGATTCCGTCACCTCACCGATGAGCAGATCGACGTTTTGCAGCAGGGAATCGATCATCGTTGGAAACGCCTCTGCCGCGATGCCGGGCGATAGAAATGCCCTGTCCTCCTCATGAACATGAAAGGAACCCATGAAACCAATCCCCCGTGCATTTCTCGAAGCCATTCCCAAGACGGATCTCCATGTCCACCTGGATGGAAGTCTGAGGCTGGCAACACTCATCGAGTTGGCCAAAGAACAGAAGATCAGCCTGCCCAGCAATACCGAGGAAGGACTGCGCGAAAAGGTCTTCAAAGACCGCTATGCAGACCTGGTGGAGTACCTCCAGGGGTTCTCCTATACGGTCGCCGTCATGCAGACGCCGGAGGCCCTCGAGCGCATCGCCTACGAGTTCGCCTGGGACAATTTCAACGAGGGCGTGCGCTATGTCGAACCGCGCTTTGCTCCACAGCTGCATGCCAACCCCTCACTCACCGTCGAGGAAGTGCTCGTCGCGGTCGACCGTGGAATGAATCGGGCAAAGCAGGAGATCAACGCGAGGAAAGGGATCGCCACGGGCGATGAACCGCCGTTTGCCTACGGTATCATCTGCAGCGCGATGCGCATGTTCAAGAGTTCCTTCTCCGACTACTACCGCCGTCTGGTCACCCTGCATCCGCACACGCCGGAGGAGGACCTTCAGGCGATGGCCTCGCTCGATATCGTACGCATGATGATCTACCTGCGCGATGAGAAGGAGATGCCGATCGTGGGGTTCGACTTGGCCGGCGCAGAGGCCGGCTATCCGGCGGTCGACCACAAGCGCGCCTACGATCTCGCGCACAAACACTTTTTGAAGAAGACGGTGCACGCTGGCGAGGCCTATGGGCCCACCTCGATCTTTCAGGCCATCACCGACTGTCATGCCGATCGCATCGGCCACGGCACGCACCTGTTTGACACGCACCACCCCGACCTGCCTGAGGGGGATGAGGGACGCGAATACGTCGACGCCCTCTGGCAGTATATCGCCGATTCACGCATCACGGTGGAGGTCTGCCTCACCTCGAACATGCAGACGATGCCGCACATCCCTCGCATCCAGGACCACCCTTTCGGCACGATGCTGGACAAACGACTCTCCGTCACCTTCTGCACCGACAATCGATTGGTCTCACACACCACCGTCACGGATGAGATTGAAACCGCTTCAAAGAATTTCCCGATCGATGCGCGCAAACTCCGACACCTGATCATCTATGGATTCAAGCGCAGTTTTTATCCGGGAAACTACATGGAAAAACGTGACTACGTCCGCAGCATCATCGACTACTACGAACGCCTCGAGCGGGAACACGGTCTGGCCTGAGAGCTAACCAAACCCTATTGTTGTCATTCCCGCGAAAGCGGGGATGTGGATTGACCATTACAAGCGAGATTCCCGCTTTCGCGGGAATGACAAACATCAGCGGTCTGAGAGCATAGTCTATGGTCTGCTCTTCCGAATTTCATCGCGCACGATCGTGCGAAGGAAGTCCTTGTCGCGCCAGCGGGTAAGTTTGCGGTTGTTTAAAAAAAGCGTGGGCGTTCCACTCACATAGATCTTCTGTCCGACAGCCAAATCATTCTGAATCCGCTCAGCGACCTCAGGCGAACTCATGCACGCCACGAGTTCATCACGATCATATCCGCCGATGCGCTCGGCTTCATTCAGAATAAATTCACGGGTGAGACCACGCTGATTGCGAAAGAGTTCGTCGTGAAAGGACCAAAACTTCCCCTTGTTCTCGACGCAGATGGCCGCCTCAGCTGCGAAGCAGGCCAGCGGATGCATCTGATGGGCCATGCGCGCATTGCAGGTTGAATCGAGGGGATAGTTGACGAAATAATACCGGATGTCGTTCTTGAACTCCTGCAGATAGGGTTTCACGTGAAAGGCGGAGAGTCGACAGAAGGGGCATTGGTATTCCGAAAATTCGACGATCGTCACCTTCGCGTTCGGGTTTCCCCAAACCGCCCAGTTCGGATCGATCTCGATCTCATGCTCCGACTGCAGATTGAAGGCGCGAACCATCTCGGCAACCGACATGCGGCGTCGCCCCGCCCCCTCCTTGGCCTGCACCTGCGCGATGGCCACCCAACCGACAAGGTAAACCAATGCGATGATAAGCGCGTTTTTCCAGATGCGCGGTTTGAACTCAAGATGCGAAGGACGCCCAAAAACGGCACGGACATAATCGATCACAAAACGAACGACGCCGCCCAGCGGGATGCGCAACGCGATGAAAAGCGCGATGGCCAGCGCGATCGTGGCGACATACATGCCCAAACATTCGAGACAGACCGTCTCAAGAATGAAGAAGGTGATATAGGCCAAAAAAGCGCAGTAGAAGAGACCTGCAACCGACATGAGCCAGGCGATGGTGATGATATCGCGCCGATCGCGACGCGAGACGATCGCGATAATGGCGAAGACGCCGACGATGCCATAGAAGAGCAAACCCCACCAGGCGATGGGAACGCCCAGAAACTCGGAGTAGGAGCTGGCGTTGACCAGATCACAGTTGATCCGATCGCTGATCACACAGTAGCTCTCGACTTCGAGGCCCTCGCGCTGAATCCGAAAATGCTGACTGGTGGAAAGGGCGGAGAGCACCCCTCCCAAGACTGCAGCGATAATGACGACGTAGAGCGCCCCCTTGCGCATGACTCCCCCCAAAGAACTACAGTTTATTTCTCTGCTTTGATTTCTTCCAAGCGCTTTGCCAATTGTTCGAATGTGACCTTACGCAAAAACGATTCCACCGTATCCTGCAACTCCTGCCAATAGGCCGTGACCGGGCAATCCGGCTTCTGCTCGCAGCCCTTGCGCTCATCGAGACAGCGGTTCAGCGAAAAATTGCTATCGACCGCATGGATGACATCATAGATCGAGATCAGGCGCGCCGCCCTGGCCAGTCGGTATCCACCGCGCGGACCCGGGAGCGACTCCACGAGACCTGCATGGACGAGCTTAGGCAGGATGATAGCAAGAAAATTGACGGGGATGGAAAACCCTTCGGCGATACGACGCTTGGAGAGCACAGATCCCGTATGCGCCGCCAACACCACAACGGCGCGCACCCCATAATCGAGTTCACGCGAGACCTGCATGATACCCCCACAACGATGGACGATCGCTCGCGTCGCTCGCGAGGACGAGAGACGAGAGACGAAAACGCTTTTTCGTCCTTCGTCCTAGCAAGCATTGCTCGCGGACGTCCATCGTCCTTCGTACATAATGCCGCCGATGCGCCTCACCAGTCAACGAAACTTTTCAATTTCTTGGCGCGACTCGGATGCCGCAGCTTGCGCAGCGCCTTGGCCTCGATCTGGCGAATGCGCTCACGCGTAACGGAGAAATCTCGACCGACCTCTTCGAGCGTGTGATCGGACTTCTCGCCGATGCCGAAGCGCATGCGCAACACCTTCTCCTCGCGCGGTGTGAGCGTGGCCAACACGTGCTGCGTCGACTCGGAGAGGTTGAGGTTGATGATCGACTCGGTCGGGGAGACCGCTGACTTGTCTTCGATGAAATCGCCCAAGTGACTGTCCTCCTCCTCACCGATGGGCGTCTCGAGCGAAATGGGCTCCTTGGCGATCTTGAGGACCTTGCGCACCTTCTCCAGCGGCAGCTCCATCTTCATCGCGATCTCTTCGGGCAGCGGCTCACGCCCCAGCTCCTGGACCAGGTAACGCGACGTGCGCACCAGCTTATTGATCGTCTCGATCATATGCACCGGAATGCGAATGGTGCGCGCCTGATCGGCGATGGCGCGGGTGATCGCCTGGCGAATCCACCATGTAGCGTAAGTAGAAAATTTATAACCACGGCGATATTCGAACTTGTCGACCGCCTTCATCAGGCCGATGTTGCCCTCCTGGATCAGATCGAGAAACTGCAGTCCACGGTTCGTATATTTTTTGGCGATGGAGACCACGAGCCGAAGGTTCGCCTCGATGAGCTCATTCTTGGCGCGCTCAGCGAACTGTTCGGCGCGCTTGATCTCACGGTAGGTGATGCGCAAGCCCTCGATATTCTGGCCGACGTTCTTTTCGAGCACCGCCAGCTGAACGTCAGCATCCTTGAAGCGCAGAAAAATCTCTGCAATCTCCTCGCGCCGCAGGCCGCTCTGCTTGACGAGTTTGCGCCGCTGATAGTCGTTGCGCTTGTATTGCTTGATCACATCGCGCAGCTCGTTTTCTGGACAGCTGAGCTGATGCGAACAATCGCGAAGGATGCGATGACTCGCCTCGGCCTGTTCGATGATGCCATGAAAGGTCTCGACGATATCGTTGATGGTCTTGTTCGACAGCCGCATTTCCTTGAAGCACTGCAGCATCGCGCTCTGCGCCTCGTCGGCTTTCTTCTGCGCGACCTCCCTCGCCTTTCCGGAAGTGCTCGCACGCGCGAGTTTCGCGTGCGACTCGCGGCGCTGCTTATCCATGCTGCGCACACGGCTCATAAGCTTGAGGATGTGCATGCGATGGCCAATCTCATCGAAGGCCGTTTCATCCGTCTCAGCCTCACCCTCAGCCGACTCGACGTCCTCGGCATCCTTGATGATGGAGGCCACGCGAATCCGATTGCGCGAAAGCGCCTCGCCGAGTGCGAGCACCTTCTGCACGCCGAGCGGGCTTGCCAAGAGGATGTTGAGCATCTCATTCTGCCCCTGCTCGATGCGCTTGGCGATTTCCACCTCGCCCTCGCGCGTGAGCAGGGCCACCTGCCCCATCTTCCGCAGATACATGCGCACCGGATCGACACTGCGGCCGGCATATTCCGGTTCTGGACTCGTCGGCGCACGGGGGCGCTCCTCCTTCTCGCGCCGCTCGGCGCGCTGGAGCAATTTCTTCCCCTCCTCCTCGTTATCGACGATCTCGATATCCATGTCGTCGAAGATCTCGAGGACGTTGTCGAGCTGTTCCGACGAGACCATGTCGGAAGGCAGCGCATCGTTGACTTCCTCGACGGTGAGAAAGCCCTTGGACTTTCCGGCCGTGATCAGGTTCTTCACCTCTTTGACGTCCGCTGTACGTTTTTCCATGTCACCTCATCCTTTCCGGTGCGTTATTATTATCGTTGCATCTGCTGCGAGAGATCCTGTTTCTGGCGCATGAGTTCGAGCACCTGATCCTCGTTCCCTTCGACGGTCGCTCGCGCGATGGCTTCGGTGAGACGATCGCTGCGCTCACGCATGCGCCGCTGCTGCATGCGCTTGACGCAATCGCCCACCACCTCTCGCACTTCATCCGGCTCGATCGACTCGCCCTCCATCGCCACGCGGCGAATTTCGGCCGACAACTCCTCGTCCACCACTGCGTCGATGAAAGCGCTCAAGACCGGCATCGACCCCTCATGCATCGATTGCTCGACCAGCGTCACCACCGTTCGGCACCATCCATCCTCGAAGGCATCCGGCGCAAGCGATTCAAAGACGCTCGGTACCGTCTCCGGATGGGCAAGCATCGCCTGCACCAACAGCCGCTCCGTCGATGCGCCCGAAACATAAGCGACCGCTTTCGGCGACGATGAGAGCTGTACCGATGATGTTTTTTCCATCAGCCCGAGCGCTCGCTCGACCTCCCGCTCGTCGAGCCCCAATCGTGCGGCCGCCTCGCGGCGATAGATGCCGCGTTCGATCGGATCGCTCACCTGGCGCAGCACCGGCACGATGCGCTTGAGGGCCTCGACCGACCCCGCGGCATCGCGGCCAACCTGCGCAGTCGTCGCATCGACAAAATACGAGATGAGCGACGGCGCATTTTCGAAGCGGCGCCGAAAGGCCTCAGCCCCTTCGCTTCGAATCAGCGTATCCGGATCCTCACCCGCAGGAAGCGGCACCACGCGCGGCATCATGCCGGCGGCCAAATAGATATCCAAAGAGCGAAGCGCCGCGCGCCGTCCGGCCTCGTCCCCATCGAAGACGAGGACATGGTTGCGCGAATAGCGCGCCAAGATCGTCAGATGTCCTGACGTCAACGCCGTTCCGAGCGGTGCCACCACATCGCAGACGCCAAACTGGTGGAGGGCGATGCGATCCATATACCCCTCGACCAAAATCACCTGATCATTCGAACGAATGGCGCCGGCCGCAAGATCGAGTCCGAAGACGGAATTCGACTTGTGGTAGATCGGCGAATCCGGGGAGTTCATATACTTCGCCCCGTCTTCACCCCCCTCTTGGGGGAGCGCCCGTCCACCGAATCCCAGCACCTCTCCGCGCGGCGATCGAATCGGGAAGATGAGGCGATGACGAAAAAAATCGTAATGGCCTCCCCCATCCCGCGCTCGAATCAGCCCCAGCGTTGCGGCCATCTCGAGCGGAACGCCCTTGGCGCGCAAATGCCGCTCCAATGCGTCCCAGCTCTTGTCGGCATATCCCAGAAAATGTTGCGTCCAAAATTCATCTTGTATTCCGCGGGTTTGGAGGTACTCCCGCGCCGGACCCCCGCGCGAGACATCCGCGAGCGTCTGTGCAAAGTAGTCCTGCGCGATCTGATTGATGCGCAGAAACCACTTCCGCTCGCGCGTGCGTTCCTCCTCCGCACGGCGCTGGGCCGGATCCGCATCCTCGACAAGCTCGACGCCGGCACGGCCGGCCAGATACCGCACCGCCTCCGGAAAATCGATGCCATCGAAGTCCATCACGAACCGAAAGATATCGCCGCCCGCGCCGCAGCCGAAGCAATGAAAGATCTGCTTCTCTTCATTGACCATGAACGACGGCGACTTCTCCTGATGAAACGGACACAGCCCCTTGAGGTTGCGGCCCGAACGTTTCAGGGGCATGCGCTCGCCGATGAGCGAAGCGATGGGAACGCGATCACGAATGTCGTTCAAGGTTGATTTGCTGAACATGGGAACCTAAGAAAATGCGCCGGAGCGCCTGCATATTCGGTTCAAGTCATGCATTTTTCACGAGGCGTTCGCGCACGAGCGTGCTGACGACCTTGCCATCGGCGCGCCCCGAAATCTTTGGGGACAGAAGCTTCATCACCGCCCCCATATCGCGCGGACCGGTCGCACCCGCCTCGGCGATCGCAGCATCGACGAGCGATTCCAGCTCGTCCTTCCCAAGGGGCTGCGGCAGAAACTCGCGCAGGATAACGAGTTCCGCCTCCTCCTTGCGCACGAGGTCATCGCGGCCACCCTGCCGATAGAGGTCGATCGATTCCTGGCGCTGCTTCGCGAGCGTGGCCAATATCTTCACGCACTCCTCATCGGTCAGCGCGTCGCCCTTATCGATCTCGCGGTTCTTGATCGCCGCGAGCACCAGACGCACCGCCCCCGTTGCATCCGCATCACGCGCACGCATCGACTCACGCAGCTTCGCTTCGATCCGTTCCTTGAGCGACATAATCGCCTCCACTGGCAACGGTTATTCGATTGAGGTCAAAACGCTCTCGTTCAATTAGCGTTTCACCCGCTTCTTTGCGGCTGCTGCTCGCTTCTTCTTTTTCTTGATGGAAGGCTTCTCGTAATGCTCGCGCTTGCGTAGCTCGGAAAGGATTCCGGCTTTTTCGCACTGTTTCTTAAAACGACGCAGCGCCTGCTCGAAGGTTTCACCATCGCGTACCTTCACTCCTGGCATATCAACATCACCACCTTCCGGAGAGGATTTGCTTTCGCAAATGATTTCAGCTTGTTAGAATACAAGCGAAAAGATCGAGGATGTGTATCAAACGGGAGGACTTTGTCAAGGTCTCACAACACCCTCAAATATCGATCCATGCGGCTTCAGCGGGCCGAACAAAAGCCGGCAGGGAACCCCCCACCGGCTGATGACGCTTTCAGAAATACCCCCTCTTACTTCTTCGGCACCGGGGGGCGGGCGGGTTCCTGACCGTAGACCTTCGCCGTGATCTGCTTTTTCTCCTCGCGATCGATGATATGGATGAAATACCCCTCCTGCAGGGTCGGCGTCATGCGCGGGTCCACCGTACGCGGGCGCACCTTCATCTGTTCAACGCCATTTTCTTTGACGAAATCGATCGAGTTCCATTGTTTGCCCTTGGGTTCATAGACCATCATCGACACGACCTGATTATCCACAATCCCCTCTTCCTTCGGCTGCGGCGCGATGACGGCCACGATGCTCCCCCGTTTGCCCTCGAAGCGATAGACCGTGTAGGTGTCGTCTTCCTCTTGCTCCACGCGCGTGATGCGCGCGCCGGTCAGCTCAAGCCGCTGGATATACGGCTCGCACGCCTTCCAGCGTGACGCAAACGCACGCTTCAGAAGGGGGGGAAGCGTGGAGAGCGCCAGCCCCTTTCGCATCCCCTTCGACGCGCCATCGGCCTTGGCCTTCGGCGGGACATAGCTGGAAGCGGGCCTATCGCTGGCCCCACTCCGGCGCTGACGCCTGTCCGCCACCTGCACACCGACCTGTGTTGGCGTCCCTGTTGTGACTGTTCTTGCGCTGATCTGCATGACGGCCTCCTTCTCCCCCTCCGTTATCCGGCGTCCTTATACGACGACGCCACGGAAGAGACAAGGAAAAAATGCCAGATAGGATTGTCGTCTACAGGCGGCCAGAGACCCGCTGCAGCAGCGTCAGCGATTCGACGTGGAAGGTCTGGGGGAACATATCGATGGGGAGCGTACGGACGAAGCGATAGCCCTGATCGCAGAGGGCTCGCAGGTCGCGCGCGAGGGTCGCGGGATCGCAGGAGATGGCCAAGATCGATTGCGGCCCAAGACGGACGATCGACTCGATGGCTTCGGGGCATCCCTTGCGCGGCGGATCGATGAGAAGCGCGTCGCACGCCCCCACATGATGGGCAAAGGCCTTGTGCGCCGGCGCGCGCACGAAGGCGACGTTCGTGATCCCCTCGCGCTCGATCCGCTTCTGCGCTGCCGCCACCGCACGCCCGTCTATCTCGGAGGCGAAGATCTCACTGGCGATGGCTGCCATCGCAAAGGTGAAGTTGCCCGATCCCGCATGGAGCTCGGCCACGTGTTCGTGGGGAAGCTCTCGCATCCAGTCGATGAGCACTTTTTTAAGCTGTTCGTTCTGCGCGGTGTTGACCTGCGAAAAACTCTCATCCCCTTCGACGCGAAGCGCAATACCGCGATCGCGCTTGGCGATCTCCTCGCGTCGATGCGCCAACTCGGCATTGATATGCTCATCCGCAATCGGACAGGAGGCAAACGCGACGACCTCCTTCGACTTCGCCCGATAGAAGCCCACCTCACCGGCTGCATTCACATGGAGCTGAATCCGATTGCGATAGTGCCACTGCTGAGGCGACGGCAGCGTTTCCAAGACCTCGGGATCGGCGATCTTGCCGATGCGCATGAGCGACTCGCGCAGGATCTCGCGCTTGGCGCGTAGCTGACTGTCATAGGAGAGATGTTGCCACTGACAGCCACCGCACTTTCCGAAGACGGGGCAGATCGGCTCCACGCGATCGGGCGAGGGCTGGGTGATGTCGACGATGCGCGCTTCCATCCAGGAGCCGTGATCGGCGACGACCTCGACCTCCAGCTCATCCCCGGGCGCCGCAAAGGGAACGAAGACGCGCCGCCCCTCGTGCGTGCCCATCCCCGCCCCACCCGGAATCAGTTTTTCGATGTGTATATGCATGGGGGCCTTCTCCCAACCGATTGCACAGACGTCAAGAACTCCCGGTTTCACCATCTCGATATGACGCCTGTCATTCCCGAGGCTGTAGTCAGGAATTCCGCTCGACAGCACCTCAATCGAAATCCCCGATTCAAACAATCCCGCCAAAGGCGGGCGAACAGGGATGACAGCAATAAATGCGCGCCTAAAATGTAGTCTTGTTATCAACACGTTCAACCTTCACCCTCAAGCACCGGATGAGGCGAAAGGATCGACGCCGCTTCACACCGGTTGAATTCTGCCTTTTTTTGCGTATACTGCCGGCATCCGTTTTCCATGGGGAAGCCTCATGAAGCCGGTATTCGTAGCGCGAAAGCATCTTCACCCCACCGCCGTTCATAAAGAGCGTCTGTACAATTCTCCCGCACCGCCGCGCATCATCTTCGAACCCTCCTGCCAATGCTTGCCGGGGTTCCACACCATCGCTCGCATCACGCCGAAGGAACGCGAAGGGATCTGGTTCGTCATCGACTACTAACGCCGCCCCTCCAGAACGTCTTTGAACGGTGACGTGTGTCTTTTTCGCGCGCACCGACACCCTGGACGTTTGACCGCCGACAGCACAAACGTCCCCGATGGAGGAGCCATCCATGTCGAACGTACACATGCGCGCGCCTGCGCGTTCCTATCCGCCTCATTTCCTTCGCGTCGCACAGGACAAGACGCCAACCGCAACCCATGCCAACGTCTGGACGCATGAAAACCGCGTCTCGAGCGACGGCATGGTCAAGGACATCATCCTTCGCCACCTGGAGAAAGACGCTCAGAGCCTGAATGGAAAATGGGCGCGCATCGACGGACAGACCAAACTCGGCGGCATCTTTCGATATGATCCCTTCGTCGAGGGATCGAAGGTCACCACCGACGGCTTCGATCAGGTTCAGCTCTACAATGCGTTCACGGGCCTGCTCACCTATATGGATAAAGACGCAGGCCTCGGCTTCGATATGGATCGCATCATCGGACATGCAATGGTCGGACATGCCAACGCCGTAACCGACATGAATGCCTGGTATTCGCCGCAGACAAAAGAGATGACGTTCGGCACGTCGAAGAACTCACGCTATGGCGAGTGGCACCTGGCCAGCGACGGAGATGTAGTCAACCATGAGCAGGGGCACGCCATCCTCGACGCGCTTCACCCGGGGCTCACCGGCTACTACGCCCGCGAAGGCGGTGCTATTCACGAAGGATTTGCCGACGGCATGGCCGCGCTCTTCCACCTCGATCCGGAGGTGAGCGAGGATTTCTCACCCGCAATCGGAAGACCTGAGAGCAAGGACGCGGGGCTGCGCACCTGCCGCAACAACCTGCACCTCGATGCCAAGGATCGCGACGGCTATGCCGGAAGCGAAGTGCACGATCGCGGTCGCGCCTATGCGGGATTTTTCTGGGATCTGATGGAGCGCCTGGCCGATCCGAACGGCGTCTTCAAATACAAACGCCGGGATGCCGCGAACATCGTCATGTGCATGATGATGAATCACGGCGCCTTCTACACGACCAACCGGCCCCAGCCCGTCGATTTCGTCAGAGCGATGCTCGATGGCATGGAAAACCTCTGTGAGGAGCGCTATGGTGCCGGCGGCCTGGCCATCCACCTGCGGCGTGAGATCATCGCCGAGGCACTCGAGCGGCGCATGATCAAGGATGCCTCCGAGGTGGAGCCGAAGAAGCCGGAGAAGATCAGCAGCATCCGAGATTTCATGGCCGACTTCCGACGCAAGAACCCCTACATCACCTTTCAGCGCACCGATCAGGTGGACGTCATCGGCGGAGGGCGCGACTTCTATCAGCAGCACTACATCACGCGCGACGGCGCGCAGATTCGCATGATGGGCGCGGGCTTCTTCGCCTTCCGCGATGCCCAGGGTCGGTTTAACGGAATCGCGCGCGACGACATTCGGCCGGTTCGCGAAAACGAGATCAACGAGCTGCGCCGCATCGACCTGCGGCAGGCCTACGATCTGGTTCGCCAGAGCGCACGCGCCGAGCTCCAAAAAGCGCAGCGCGAGATGAAGCAGCAGGAACGCATCTATCTGCGCGATGGAGCGCAAAACGGAAAGGCCTACAAAGAGGCGCAGATGAACCTGCGCATCGCGATGGAGGCCAACCGCCGCGCACAGCGCATCCACGCCAAGCCGCCGGACTCCGAGATGGTGATCCTGCCGGGCAGACACGATATCTACTATGAGGTCGAGATGGGGCTGTCGCTCTATTACGTCAACGCCCGGACCGGAAAGGTCACGGTCGAGGAAGACGTCTTCTGGAGTTAATCCTGTCCCCCAACCCCTCCTCATAAAGGAGGAGGGAGTTGATCCACAGTCAAACCCGGCACCGAAAGGTGCCGGGTTTCTGTTTTCTTTGCTCTCAGCATTGCAACTGGTGTCGCTTGTTCACTGACGGATTCCCTTCATCATTTCATAACATATCATCGCCATCCGTTCTCAAAAGGAAACGGAATCTGTACGTCAGTTCAAGAAAGCGTGAAACGTTTTCCGAAGTCAGTCGATAATGAGAGTGAAAGGCAACGGGGGGGTACCAACGAAGGAGGTACCCATGTCGGATGTCATGAACACTCTGTTTCGTATCTGCTCAACTGTCGATCAGGAACACCAAGTCCAATGCCAAGAGGATGCGGGAGACGCTCTCGATCGCATCATGTCGGAATGTGCAGATGAGCCCAATGGGGCCTGCGAAGAGAAAATGCTTGATGAAGTGGTCAGCGAAGAGAGCGAGAGCGATGCCGGCCGGCGCCTTGCGCTCGTGCGTGAAGGGCGTGCAGCGGAGGCGTACGAGGGGCTGCCCATCGACGTCGATGAAGATCTCGATGATACCGTCGACGACGAAATCGACGAACGTATCGAAGGGGCGGATGAAGAGGAAAGTAACACCGGGGCTTGTTTTTCGTTGTGTGAATCTCCGCTCGTATCACAGCGAGTCGAAGGAGAGGCGTGTTTCCGGGAATGCATTGCACAGAGCAACAGACGATGGGAATTGCATCTGGAGATACTGAGGAGCGATGAAGCACATGTCAAGCCTGCCCCTGATTTTTCCTTACGTGTCGGTTTTGGTGGTGACTTTCCCAACGCCAACCAGTTGGGGGTGATGACCGATATCGGCATGAAATACACGCATCCTGTGTCGCATGCGCCTGATGCCGCTGGTGGCTTGGCATCTTATGATGTAGGAGCTGAATGTGGAATTGGCTTTGATATAGCGCATCGGGATGAAACGATGGTACGTCCGCATATCGGTTTCACACATGGCGTCACAGTTTACGCGACGCCATCCAAGGCGTCATTCATAAGTGTATATTTTCCCATGGGGTATACTTCTAAGCAAAGGCGATTATCGGGAAATGATGAAGTGGCGACGAAACTTGTGCATCAAGGGTATTTAGCTATTGAGATACCATGCTACGTTGGCAGCGGCATTTCGATTACGCCGCGTGGTCAAATTGATGCCAACTCGGAACTGATCAACGCTTCCTTCATGCTCTACCTTGAACTTTCACCAGGACGCATCGTGGATGCGATGAACGCCGTGAGTGCGAAGACCAAATAGGATGACCTCGAACACATCACCCCGGCACCGCTCTGGTGCCGGGGTTTTTTGTGCCAAAACCCATTTCTTGACGGAAAAGGGCAGATATGCGATCATGATCGCAGATTCTTCCATTTTCTTGAAATTCAAACAATATCGAGGTGTTATGGAGCCGTCATTGCTGCGATTACAGAATGCCTGGTGGGATGATCCCAGCGCTATCGAGCGGGATCAACACATCGTCCAGATTCGGGGAAAGTCATATGCCTACGACCCGCCGCTGGTCCACGAGCTTTCGCTTCAGGAGAGCGATCTCCATATCCTGCGCGGCCCCCGTCAGGTCGGAAAGACGACCATCCTCAAACTCATCATCAGGAGGTTGCTCGCCGAAGGCAAACGGCCATCGTCGATCCTGTATATGAGCTGCGAATCCATCCGTTCGTTTGAAGATCTCATCTCCCTTGTAACCGCGTTCATTCAATCGCAGCCATCGCCGGACGTCTTTCTTTTTCTCGATGAAGTCTCATTCGTCTCCGAATGGCAACGCGCCGTATTGGCGCTGTGGAACACAGGGCTGCTCCAAAAGGCGGCAACCGTCGTGACCGGGTCGAACGCACGCGATCTCAAGGAGAGCGCAGAGCGCCTCCCCGGACGCAGGGGAAGAGGGAGGGATCATCGCGTCTATCCCCTCTCCCTGCCCGCCATACAAAGCCTGGCCTGTTTTCGAGAAAAGAGCATGAGAGAAACCCTGGATCTCTATATGCGCGTGGGCGGTTTTCCCATAGCGATCAGAGATTATGTGGAGTTGGGGATGGTGTCGGATGCAACCTATGAAACCTATCGCAACTGGATCGTCGGCGATGCCTCTCGCTTCGGGCTGCGGCAAGAGACGCTCAAACAGATTCTCTTTCGTCTCTTTCAGACCATCGCCACCAGGGTGACATGGCCGAAGCTCATCGAGGACTCGCCCGTCAAGAGTCACGAAACGGCATTGGAATACGTGGAACATTTGCAGGATGCCTTTCTCTGTTTGACGGTGTCGTGCTATGATGAGCGGACACATGGGGCGAGCGGCACAAAACCGAGAAAGATTTATCCGATCGACCCGCTGCTCGTTGCGGTGGCGGGAACGTGGCGTGACAGCATTCCGAATGTATACCGATGGCTCTGTGCACAGATCGATGACAGCGCCTTCCGGGGACGGTTTTTCGAAGGAATTGTCGTCAACCATCTCGCACGAAACAACGATCGCCTCTTCTACTGGTACTCCCCCAAGAACAAGAAAGAGGTGGACATCGTCCTCCCGAAGGAGAAGGGGGTCGATCTCTATGACGTCAAATGGAAGGCGCAAGCTCCGTCAAAGGTGCGCGGGCAGACGGTGACCATCATCGATCCAGAATCCTTTCTGCACATGATTTCGTAGACGGGGGCATGTCATGAACGGATGAGTTTTCGACCCTCGGCGAACGCCTCGTGATAGAGATCGATGAGGGGGCGTTTGGACTTCTGGGCGAGTTTTTTTACATCCGCGTATTCCGGCACCGCTTTGAGGCACGTTCCATCGGCGTCGAAGCCGAGTTTGAATCGAACCTTTCCTTTGTGCACCGTGCGCGTCTCGATCGTGCGCGTGAGCACTTTGCGCTCGGCGGGCCAGTAGCGCACGCCGAAGGTCGAGGTCTCGCGCAGGAAGACCGCGATGACCGCATCCTTGTGCTCCCAGGGAACGAGTGCGGAGAGCTTGATGCCGGGGCGGTTTTTCTTCATCTGCACCGCGGCGAGATCGACATCGACGGCACCCGCGGCAAAGAGCGCATCGAGCACGCCGTCGTAGAGCTCCGGGTTCATGTCGTCGATCGTCGCCTGCACACAGAGAACGGGGAACCCTTCCCCGATCATCAGGCGAAGCGCGTTGGGGAGTCCCGGAATCACCTTGTCGCCGTAGCCGTATCCCACTTTTTTCACCACCTGCAGCGGACACTCGCCGAACTGCTCGGCGACCGTCGCGAGGATCGCCGCCCCCGTGGGCGTGACGATCTCCTCGCGCACCTTCGTCGGCTCGAGCGGAACACCCTTCATCAGCTCCATCGTCGCGGGTGCGGGGACCGGCATCTGACCATGGGCGCATCGCACCTGTCCCCGGTTCATTGGCAGCGGCGAGGCGTGCACGGCGCTGAACCCAAAGTGATGAAAGCCGATGGCGCTGCCGACGATATCGACGAGGGAATCGACGGCCCCCACCTCGTGGAAGTGGACGCGGTCGAGACGAACCCCGTGCACGCGCGCCTCGGCTTTCGCCAACCGCTCGAGGATCGCACGCGCCATTTCGATGACGGGTTTTTGCAAGCGACTGCGCGCGATCATCGCATCGAGGTCGGTATAGCCGGAGTGCTTCGGTTCGCGCTGCACCTCGACATGGAGATTCACCCCGCGAACGTCGCGCCGCGTCCGGTCGCGAACAAGGCGATAACCGGAAAGCGGCAGGCGCTCGAGTTCACGGGTGAGTTTGGCCAGCGGCAGCCCCGCATCGACGAGTGCGCCCAGGATCATGTCGCCGGCCACACCGGAGAAACAGTCAAAATAGGCTATCGATCCCATCGTTCACCTCACCAGGTAAATCTGTCATTCACATCGATTGGCGATCGGTACCGCAGGCATCGGAGAAACGCAAACACCCTTCACAGGGGTTGCATTTCTTTTACCCCCTCGATATAGCGCGCAACCTTTTTCACCGCAAACCGATAAGGCATCTATGGTCGCCCCCATCGACATCGAAGCGTTGAGCGTGGTCACAACCCTCATGTCCGGCACGGACACGAGACACACGATGATGGCCGAGGAGGTCTATGCACCGGTGCAGTGTGCCGCTCTCGAGGCCTATCTCGACTGGGCCGAGGTCCATCCGCTGCCGGAACACCTGGGCACCAACCCGCATCCGCGACTCCTGGCGCGCGCCCTCAAACGCTTTACCGCAGATACACCGTTGGATCTTTCCGCCAGCAAAACGCAGGCCTCCAACATCGGCCAGGATTTTCTCACTTTTCTCAATCGTCAGGGAATCCCCGAAACGGGCACCGCGCCTTCCATCTGGACGCCGATCGCACACGCATTCGAAGCGAAAAACCATCAGGCTATGGCCGACATCATCTGGCGAAGAGCATTCGCTCAACGGAATCGCCATCCCGCAATCGATGCCGCCATCGAGCGAATGACACAGCAACAACTTAAGCGAGGACCAGAGGTCCGGGTGATCGCCAACACCGAGGCTGTACATGAACACTGGTGGACACTGCCTCTGCAGCATGCGGGCGTAGCCCGGGCCATTCTCGAAGAGCGCTTCAATACACGCATTCCATTGAATGCCATCATTGACCTGATGCATACCCCCGGCGATCGGCATCCGGTGCAAATCACCAGCTATGCCCATTACAATGAAACTCAGTCCCTGCGATTCCACGCGCGGCACGATTTGCCCTTTTTCAAGGGCGACGAGGAATACATCGTCGACCTCCGCCAAAACGGCTCCGAATCACCGGAAATCGGTTTCTGGTCGATATGCCTCAGTCCTCACCAGACAACCGCCGGACTCGGCACGATGGTCGCCTCCGCACTCGCCCTCTTCGCTCACCGACAGGGGATCGAAGGGTGGCCCTTTACCGCGATCGAGGACGGCATCCTGGTCTGGCCCCGGTTCGGAGCGAAACGCAATGGAGAGGATACCTCCCCCTTTCTCAAAAACCTCCGGCACCTGGAGGACAGCGGTGCCATTCTCCCCCTGCAGTTGGATGGAATCGATCTCAACGATCCATGGCAGATACACGCCATCACGATCTCCGATGAACAGGTGATCGACCACAGCGCGCTCTTCTCATGGATCGAGTCGCTCACGTTGATGAACGATCATAACCTCAAGAATCTGCGGGCCCCCTATTCCATCGGTCGCTATGCGGTGGAATCGATTCCGATGCATTTTGAAACGAATACCCTCATCGGGCACCTCCTCCATGAGCGCCTTCCGAAAATGATCGAGGAAACGCGTGCGGCACCGAAAGCGCGCGCACACCGTCGTGCAAAACAACTCCAGTATGCGGGGGAAACCCTCCTGCGCGAAACGGCGATGAACCAGCTCATCGCACACCACGAGGAACGCATCGCTGGGCGTGATCCATCGGCACCGGCCGATGATGATGCATTTGTTCAGGAAGCGATCGCGTTGGATGATGCGGTGATGCAGGACGATCTCACTTCGAGCCTCACGGCCGTGGATGCCCTCCTCTTCGGAGGACTGACCGCGATGTTTCCGCCACCCACTCCACTCGTATTGTAGTGTGTGTTTTCCGGACTGGATCCCCGATTACCCCCTCGGGGATGACAACTGACTATCTTCCCCTTCATGCCGAGGACCTTGCCGCACGATCTCGATCTGCGTGATCGCGCGCTCGGAGGCCTGCCGAACGATGAAGAGGAAGGGGCCATACACGAAGTGATCGCCGACGTTCGGGATGCGCTCGAAGCGGTGTAGGGCAAAACCAGCCACCGTCTCGTAGTCGCCGTCGGGAAGCCAAAGTTTCAAGCGCTCGTTGGCCACCTCGATCTCGAGCCGACCCTCCACCAGAAAACGATTTCGGCCGAGGCGGCTATAGAGCGGCGGCTCCTCGTCGTGTTCGTCGCGAATCTCGCCCACCACCTCTTCGAGCAGATCTTCGGTGGTAGCGATTCCTGTAGCCGCACCATATTCATCCACCGCCACCGCCAGCGGCTCGCCCCGGCGTTTGAGCATGACCAGGAGTTCATCGAGCGGCATCTCCTCGGGGACGAAAGGCACCGCCCGCATCAGCTCCCGAACATTCTTGGAGGAATCGCCGAAGAGTAGATCGGTCCCTGTGAGCACGCCCACGATATTGAAGACGCGTCGTTCGTAGACCGGGACACGAGAAAACTCATACTCCTCCATAATGCGCGCGGCCGCCTCACGACCCGCCGAGATATCGATGGCCACCACATCGACGAGCGGCGTCATGATATTTTCGACCGTCTTGTCGGCCAGGTCGAAGATGCGCGAGATCATCGTGCGCTCCACGGCCTTCACGTCGCTCTCCTCGGGCTGGCCTACCCGAAGCATGAGTTCAAGTGCCTCGCGAGAGACCGGTTGCGCCCCGGAGGAGCGCCCCGGCAACCCCCGCAGCAGGCGGCGCGTGAGCAGCGAGAGCGGCCAGACGGCAGGCCAGAAGAGGATCGAGACCGTGCGCAAAAACGGCGCGATGCGCGTAACGATGCGATCGGCATAGTGGTGATAGATGCTCTTCGGAACGATCTCTCCGAAGATGAGCGGAAGCGGCGCGAACAGCAGTGCCAAGGGCATGGCCGCTTCACCGTAGCGACGCAGAACATAAAAGGAGACGATCTCGGAGGCGGCCACAACCGCGAGGTTTGTCCCCAGGAGCGTGGTGGAGAAAAAACGCGCCGGATCGCGCACGAGCCGCAGCGCCTGGCGCGCACCGCGCGAACCCGCATCGGCCGAGGCGCGCAGGCGATGGCGGTCGGCGTTGACCAGCGCCATCTCGCTGCCCGAGAAGAACCCCTCGAGCAGTATGCAGATGACAACGACGATGATGACGAATGCCAAACTCATTCCTCAAGCTCCCCAAAGAGCTCCTCGAGCACGTCGTCCATCGTGACGATGCCCACGAGCACCTCGTCCTGACCTTTGACCAGCGCCATGTGCATGTGCGTTCGTTGAAACTCACGCAGCAGTGTTTCCAACGGCGTGACCTCCGAAACGAAGAGCGGTTGCAGTAGGATCGATCGGAAATCTCCGGGCACCTGAGCGCGACGTCGACGATCGAAACCGAAAAGCTCGCGCAGATGCAGAATGCCCACTACGTTCGCGCGGTCCCCCCCCTCGATGATCGGCACACGGGAGAACTGCGTGCTGCGCAACTCTTCGAGCATGCGCTCGTAGGGCAACTCGATCGAGAGCATGAAGACCTGGTCGATCGGGGTCATGATGTCACAGGTACGTTTGTCGGTGAACTCGAAGACCTTGTGGATGATCTCGCGTTCCTCCTCCTCGATGACTCCGTCGCGGCTGCCAATATCGACCATGCGGCGAAACTCATCCTCCATGATGATGGGCGTGCCGACATCGGCATCCCCGCCAAAGAGACGGATGATGGCATCGGCAAAGGCACCGAGCACCGCGCGGATAGGACGCACGATCTGGGCGAAGAGAGCAAGCGGCCAGATGATGATGGGAGCCAGAAGCGGCGCAAAGTGAAGGGAAACGCTCTTCGGAACGACCTCGCCAAAGACGAGGATGACGGGGGTGATCGCCGCCACACCGATGAGCGCCTGCAGCTCCATATCGGCGATGATCATCCGCGCAACGATGGCCGCACCGGTCACCGCGATGGCGACGTTGACCAGTTCATTTCCCAAGAGAATCGTGACGAGGATCTGTCGCGGACGGGCGAGCGCCAACACGACGTTGCGCTTGGAACGACTCCCGGATTCCCCAAACTGATGCAGCTCGACCTCAGAGAGCGAAAAGAACACCGTCTCGGAACCGGAAAAAAAGGCCGAGAAGCACAACAACACCATGAAGATAACGACGAGCTCAAACATTGAGATTCCATCACCGCCACAAGCGGCAGCTCTTATCCGTCCATGGTTCGACACGCTCACCACGAACGGACAACCTGTTCATGAAACCGTTCGTCCTGAGCCTGTCGAAGGGCGAACAGCAGCTTATCCGAAGTGATCAAAACCAGCGCGAGCATAATGACACGTTTTCCCGCTCGCATCCAGCACCGTACGCACGGAAGCATCGGCAACGATGCGCCCGATGCGCGTGACGGAACCGAATATCCCCGAGGCCGCGCGCGCAGCGAATTCCCGTTCGCGCGCGCAATCGACGGTAAAGACGAGTTCGTAGTCCTCGCCGCCGGTGAGGGCAAGGCTTCGGGGATCGCATCCCATCATGCGTGCAGCATCATCGAAAGCCGCCTCGCACGGAACCGATTCCGCCTCGATCTCGAAGCCAACGCAACTGCTGTCAGCGATATGGCCGAGATCGGCGAAGAGCCCATCGCTCACATCGATCAGGGCCGTCAGCATACCGGTGGCGGCAAGCGACCTCCCGACCTCCACGCGCGGGGTCGGATCGCGATGGCGGTCGATGAAGGGACGCAGCGTCGCGTCGTCCTGACCTGCTTCAAGAGCGGACAACCCCAGCGCCGCACCGCCGAAAGTGCCGGTCGCGAAGATCGCGTCGCCGGGTTTGGCCCCACTGCGCAAAATCCAGCGATCGGGCTCGGACTCGCCCAGCACGGTGATCGAGAACACGAGTCCCTCGGGACTGGCGACGGTATCGCCGCCGATGAGAAGCATCTCCTCGCGGCGCGCCACCGCCTGCATGCCTGCCATCAGGACATCGGCTCCCTCGGGTCCCACTGAGGAGGGGAGTCCCACGCTCACGAGAAAGAAGCGCGGCTTCCCGCCCATGGCCGCGATATCGCTTACGTTGACCGAAAGGGCCTTCCGCCCGAGGGTCGAAAGATCGGTCCAATCGAGGCGAAAGTGCACGCCCTCGATGAGCGCATCGGTGGTGACGAGCCAGTCGCGGTCACCTCCGGCGATGACGGCGCAGTCATCGTCGATGCCCTGTTTGAGCTGTGCTCCGGTGCGAGGAATGCCGTCGGTCAGACGGGCGATGAGATCGAATTCGTTCATAAAGTCCGGAATTCGGGATCCGGAACTCGGGATCCGAAGATCAAAATCAGGAGATTGGTTTTCGGGTCCCTAATCCCGGTTCCCGTGTTTTATTTCACTGGTACAATCGCGCCATTTTTCACGGTGAGTACCCACTGCCGTCGGGTGGCGTTTCCTTGGGGATCGAACGCGATGCGCCCGGCCACACCCGGAAACTCCGTCGTGCGTGCCAAGGCATCGCGCATGGAGGTACGCGCCATCGCCCCCTTGTCGCGCATATTGGAGATGATCATACGCATCGAGTCATAGCCCAGGGCCTCGAGGAGCGTCGGGTCGACGCCATAGGCCTCGCGAAAGCGCGTCACGAAACTCGACACCTCGGTCGAGGGGGCCCCCTTGTAAAAAGTTTCGACGAAGAGCGCGTCTTCGACATACTTGCCGCCGCGATCGATGAGCCGCGAATCGTTCCAACGCGAAATGCCCAACAGACGCGAATGCTCGATGCCCATCAACGCGAGCGTCGGCGCGATGTAGCCGACCGCCCAGGCAGAATCCGGGATGAAGACCGCATCGTAGGAGGCATGCTCAGCCGCGGCCGTGAGCGTGTGCTCGGCAAAGCCACGTCCGCGCAGCTCGGAGGCAAACTCCATCTGATTGGGTTTGTACGCCTTGCTGGCGACGATGCGACCGCCGGCTCCCGCAGCCGCCTCGGAGAAGATGCGAAAGTACTCCGCCCCCTTGCGGTTGTCCGGATAGAGCACGAAGATGCGCCGCAGCCCTTTCTTGCGAATAGCATAATCCACGAGCGTATTGATCTCGGACTCGGTGGAGATCGAGTTGCGAAAGATAAAGCTGCCCACGTCCGTCACTTGGGCCTGCTGAGAGAGCGTCACCATCGGCACGCCCAACTCCTGGGCCTTCTGCGCTGCCGCCATCGACACCGTGGAACGCAGCGGTCCGATGATGGCCACCACCTCTTTGGCCGCCAGTTCTTCGACCGCGCGCACCGCACCCGCGTTGGTGGATTCGGAATCGCGGATCAGGATCGCCACTCCGCCCGGACCGACGCAGGGGGTGAAGATACCGCCCGCGCACTCGATGCCGTGCAGGACCGACGCGCCATAGACCGCATAGCGCCCCGTGAGCGGCAGGATGACGCCGACGCTCACACCCGCCATCTCCTCCATGCCGCCGAGCTCGGACATCAGAAGCCTGCCCGCGCCATAGAGATCGTGTTTCGGATAGCCGCGCAGAAAGGACTTGAGCGCCCGCGTCGCCTCGCGGGTATCGCCCATCCGGTGATAGAGTTGAATCTCCTTGTACGCCACATAGCCGCCCGCCTGCGTCCCCTTCATCGACTTGAGCGGCATGGCCTGCACCGCGGCGAGCGTCACCATCGGATCGTCGATCCAGCGACGCGCCTCGATTTCTGCCGCTTCCAGCCCCACGAGTTTTTCATCGCGCACCGTCTTCACGTTCGGATCGGGCAGCTGCGCATAGTCGTCGAGGAGATACAGGTTCCAGAGGATCGCATCGTTGGGCGGAACCTTGGCTGCCTGCGAAGCGAGCACGCCGAGCGAATCGATGCGCAGCCGCAAGACCGCGCTCGCCTCACGGCGCGGGATCGCGCGGAGATCCTTGAGCGCCTCTGCCGGCCGCTTGAGGCGCATGAGCGCCAACGCCCGCTTAAACCGCGCCTTGGGGGCCACCATCGGCGAAACGATCTGACTCGTGGCCTCGGCATAGCGCGCTACGGCAATGGAATAGTTGTTGCGAGAGAAGGCGATCTCGCCGCGCCGAAAGCGAGCCTCGTCGGTCAGTTCCGTGTAGGGCTGCGCCTCGATGAACGCGGCAAACGCCGCATCGGCGGGGGCAAAATTGCCCTGCTGATAGAGGGCATCGGCGGCATCGAAGGAGGCTTGCAGATCAGGCGTCACGCGGTTGGGATAGTGCGCCTTGCGGTTCGGCCCCATGCCGGTGGCACAAGCAGCTGAAAACACCAGCACCGCACAGATGAGCAGAATTCGTTTCATGATTCCCCCAATGATTCCGAAGGACGATGGGCGTCCGTTCACTTCGTTCACTAAGACGAAGGGCGCAAAGACTCTTTCGCCCTAGATACCGTAGGTATCGATCACCCTTCGTCCTTCACCCTTCGGCTATTTCGCCACCGTCACCATCGCCGGGCGCAGGAGCCTCTCGGCCAGCCAATACCCCTTTCGGTGCACGGCCATGACGTTGCCCGATTCATGCCCTTCGCTCTCCACCGTGGCGATCGCCTCGTGGATGGCCGGATCGAATGCGTGCCCAAGCGCCGGAACTTCCTTGAGGTTGAAGTTCGACAACGTCGCGAGCAGGCTCTTGCGCACCAGTTCGATTCCCTCGGCGATCTTCTGGACGTCCTCGGAGGCATCCGGCGCCACATGATCGAGCACGCGATCCAGGTCGTCGAGCGAGGGCAAGAGCGCTTCGAGCAGCTTCTCGTTGCCATAGCGTATCTGCTCGGCCTGCTCCTTGACGACGCGCCGCTTGAAATTTTCGAACTCGGCCATCACGCGCAGGAGTTTGTCGTAGTGAACCTTCGCCTCCTCCTCCGCCGCGCGCAGTTGCTCGCCGATCTCGTCGCAAGAACTCTCGCTCTCTGCGATCTCTGGAACCACCTTCTCCCCATCCGCTTTGTGCTTATGCTTTTTCGTCATCACGCTCTCCGTTAACCGTCAACTGTGAACCGTGAACCGTAAGCAAAATCGTGTTACATCGCACCGTTCACCGTTCAACTGTCTAACGCATCGCCGATCACCTTCGCGGTGAAATCGACGATGGGCACGACGTGCGAATAATCCATGCGTGCCGGCCCGATCACGCCCAGCACGCCGATCACATTTCCGTCCCGCATGTAGGGCGCGCCCACCATGGCCACGGCATCGAGCTGCTCCAGTTCGGCATCGGCGCCGATGAAGATCTGCACGCCCTCAGCCTCGCTGCAGCGTGCGAGGACGTCGCTGAGCCGGCGTTTCTCTTCGAGGGCTTCGATGAGGCGCCGAAACGTCTCGGCCTCGTGAAATTCGGGGACGTCGAGCAATTGCAACTCGCCATCGAAGACGAGGTCGCCGGCCGGAACGTCTCCCAAGACCTGCTGCGAATAGACCATCGCGCGACGCAGGATACGATCGTAGTCCGCTCGCTCATCGGCCAACTCCCGTTCGATCTTTTCACGCGCTTCATCGAGCGTGAGCCCCGTAAGCGAACGGTTGCAATAGTTGGCAATCCGCTCCAGCTCCGTAAAGGTCATCTCCTCGGTCAACTCGATGAGGCGATTCTGAACGAGGCCATCCTGCGAGACGAAGATGCCCAACAGGCGTCGACTGCCCAACCGAATGAATTCGATCTGCTTGAAGAGCACGCGCTGCGGCCCCGGGGTGAGGACGAGACCGGCATAGTGCGAGACGGCCGCGAGCATCCGGGTGGTCCGCTGCAGAACCGCCGAGATCCCCTGTTCATCTCCGTCGCAGTGTTGGCGAATGATCGTACACTCATCCTCGGTGAGCTCCCGCCGTTTGAGGAGCGTCTCGGCATAATAGCGCATCCCCTCGGTCGTCGGGATACGGCCGGCCGAGATGTGCGGCTGCGCCAAGAGTCCCATGTCGGTGAGGTCGGACATGACATTCCGGATCGATGCGGGGGAGAGCCGCCCCGGATAGCATTTGGCGATCGTGCGCGACCCCACGGGAGCGGCGGAGGCGATATAGTCGGCCACGAGCAGATCGAGGATCTCCCGCTGGCGAGATGTAAGCTGAAAAACCATAATACCCTTAAAGAACAATACGTTGGCACACTGCACATTGGAGTGCCAAACGCTACCATCCTCTGGGCAAGACTGTCAACTGAACGCATGGGAAGGAAAGACGTAGGGAGAAGGGTGAAGGGCGAAACAGCCTCTTCGCCCTAGATCCCGAAGGGATCGATCGCCCCTCGTCTCAGCGAACGAAGTAAGCGGTCGCCCTTCACGCTCTCCTACAGCTCAAACTTTTCGAGGTATTTGGGGATCACGACATTCCAGCCAAGCGTCTTTTCGATGTGTTCCTTGAGGGCCTGGGAGGACTTCGGCTCGCCGTGAACGAGAAAGGTCGTCTTGGGGGGTTCGGAAAAACCGCCGAGCCAGCGCATGATATCATTATAATCGGCGTGGGCGGAGAGCGAATCCATGAACTCCACCTCGGCGTGAATCGCCACAGGCATGCCATGGATTTTGACCGCCTTGGCGCCGTCGAGGATAGCGCGCCCACGCGTTCCAGCCGCCTGAAACCCCGTGACGACGAGCGTCGATTTCGGGTCGGGCAGATAGGCCTTCAAGTGATGCAGGATGCGACCGCCGGTCATCATGCCCGAGGAGGAGACGATGATCGCCGGCTCCTTGAGGGCGTTCAACCCCTTCGACTCTTCGGCATCGTGAACGATGCGCAGACGCGACGGGTGAAAGGCCTGGTCCGGTTTGGCCACGTCTTCGAAGAAATTGTGCTCGCTGGCGAAGTGCTCATAGATGGCCGTGGCGTCGATGGCCAAGGGGCTGTTGAGAAAAACGGGGACATCGGGCAGGCGCCCCGCCTCCTCGAGTTTTTTGAGGACGAAGAGGACCTCCTGCGTACGTCCCACGGCAAAAGAGGGGATGACCACCTTTCCGCCGCGCTCCACCGTACGATCGATGATGGTCTCAAACCGCGCCAGCACATCCTCTTCCTGATGTAAGCGATCGCCATAGGTCGATTCGAGCACGAGGTAGTTCACGCTCTTGACGGGGCCCGGATCGACCGCGATGAGGGCATCGTATTTGCCGATGTCGCCCACGAACATCACGTTAAACTTGTGATGAGGTTCCTTGACCGAGATGTTGATGAGCCTCGAGCCCAGGATATGACCCGCAGGGCGAAACATCATACGCACGCCGTCGGCGAGATTCACCCAGGTGCGATCGGGCAAATCTTCGAAATAATCCAGCGATGCGACCGCGTCGGTGTAGGTGTACAACGGCATCGGATTGCTATGCTTAGAAAACCCGTGTTTGGCAGCGAACTTCGCCTCTTCCTCCTGCAGATACCCCGCATCGGGGAGCAGGATTCGGCAGAGCTCCATGGTGGGTTCAGAGGCAAAGACCTTCCCCTCGAACCCGTTCTTGATGAAGAGCGGCAGATACCCGGAATGATCGATGTGGGCATGCGTGAGGATGACCGCATCGACCGTCTTGGGGTCGATCGGCAGCGGATTCCAGTTGCGCCGACGCAGATCGCGCAGACCCTGATAGAGGCCGCAATCGATGAGCCATGAGTGAGTGCCGTTGGTCAGATGGAATTTAGAGCCGGTGACGGTTTCCGTCGCACCGAGGAATTGGAGTCGCACGAGATTTACGGGCCCTCTCTTTCACGTGGAATTTGTCCATTCTACGCACATCGGCAGAGAATGGCAATCAAAAGGCAATCACGAGACAAACCGAGCGAAGACCTGGTTGGATATCTCCAGCCCACGCGTGGTGAGACGCAGACGATCGCCGCACTCCTCGAGAAGATCGTGGCGCACGAGTTCGGCAGAGAGCTGGCCGAAGACCGTTTCAAAACGCACGCCGAAACATGCTTCGAATGCAGCGGGAGAAATCCCTTCATGCATACGCAGCCCCAAGAAACAAAACTCCCCCATCGCCGTGCGTGCATCGATCGCTTCGGATTCAGCGAGCGCCCCCTCGTCGCGCATATAGGACTCGATGTCGCGCACCTGGGTGAAACGCCGACCGAAGACGGTTCGATGGTTCGATGGTTCGTCGGTTCGTCGGTACCATCGAACCATCGAAGTGGCCCCTGCTCCCAGCCCCAGGTACTGGCCATAGCGCCAATAGTTGAGATTGTGCCGACACGCGCATCCGGGTTTGGCAAAATTCGAGATCTCGTAACGCTCCCATCCCCCGCGCCCCAACATGCGCGCCACCGTGCGCATCTGTTGCAACATCTCCTCTTCATCCAACCCCTGACTGGCCTGACTGGCCTGACTCGCCCACAACGGCGTCCCCTCCTCGATCGTCAGCTGATAGACCGAGAGATGCTCGACGGGGAAGGTCATCGCGGTGCGCAGATCCTCTTCGAGCTGCGCCATGCCCTGCCCCGGGATACCGAACATCAGGTCGATGGAGACGCTCTGAAATCCCGCGTCCTGCGCGACGGCGATGGCGGTCATCGCCTCATCGGAGCTGTGCACGCGCCCGAGCGTCTTCAAGAGTTCCGGTTGAAAGGACTGCACGCCGATGGAGAGACGATTCACGCCGGCATCACACACGCGCGTGCACCACTCGGCATCGATGCTCCCCGGGTTTGCCTCCGTGCTCACCTCGCAATCGCTTGCACAATCGAAGCGTTCTTCGATGGCACCGATCACGCGCGCGAAGAATGCCGGCTGCATGAGCGAGGGCGTGCCGCCGCCGAAATAGATGCTGCCGACCGGACCTTCTTCGAAGGCCGACGCATCGCAATCGAGCTGCGCGACAATCGCCTGCGCATAGGCCTCATGCGGGACATCGCCGCGCGCGCGCGCGACGGAGAAGAAATCGCAATAGGCGCACTTGGAACGACAAAACGGAATATGGATGTAGATGCCGAGCATGTGTCGTGAACCGTAGACGGTGAGCGGTGAACTGTAAACGGTGAACTGTAAACGGTGAACGGTAAACGGTGAACGGTGAACCGCACATCGTGATCCGTGATCAGAAAATACTTTGCGTCGCCGCGAGGGGAGAGAAAAACCCCTTTTTACAGCTTCATCGGAAAAAGGGTTTTTTCTCTCCCCGGAAGGCGACCCGCATTTGACCTTCAACCCCACGACGATCTTCGCCCGCTTTTTGACCCCCACCTTCAATGCCTCATGTCGCCGTGAGGGGAAATCATGTGCGTCTGGAACAAGCTTCACCTGTGAAGATGCACATGATTTCCCCTCGCGGCGACCTTGTCCGCTGTTCAATGGAGGGGAAAAAGCAACGGGCGGATCGGAGAACCGATCCGCCCGCACAGAGCATTCATTCATCCACCATCATCGATTGTTGCGCTTGCACTTCATGTACGCATTGAACTTTTTGACCTTCGCCTTATCGGCGGAATCGCTGGAAAACCTTTCCGACGCCGTCGGCTTCGGTGGCCTGTCACCACAATCCTCCGGTTGCGGGGGAGGAGGCGGCGTATCATCAGCGGAATCTTCCTGCTCCGGCAGTGGCGGCGGATTGTTCCGCTGCGTCCTGCTGGTGCCTGCATCGGGCGGCTGCGTCTGTTTATTGACACAGCCGACATTCGTTTTGAATTTCTGCGTCTGCGGGTTGCAATCGATGCAGGTACTGGTGCCGGCATCCCAACCCTTTTTCGCGGCGAAGCAGCTTTCTTTGGTAAAGGCACAGTTTTTGTCGTTTCCGGAACCGGTCATCACCTTCGGCGCGACACAGACACACGCACCCTCTTCGAGCACCGCACCGATTCTGGCGCAGCTGGTATCTGTGGCAACACATTGCTTACCCTTCGCCTCTTCCCACGGCTTCTCGCACTGGATCCCCTCGAAGCGATCGAGTCCGCCCTCGAAAAGGTCGAGCATCCTGTGGAGCGCCTTCATGATGTGTTCCTGCTCCGGATCCATTTGAACGAGGACCGTCCCGGAGGCTCCGATCTTCGGGGTGATCGCATCATTCCCTTCGAGATAATTTTGAGCTGTCGTAAGACTCCCCTTCACCGCAGCGATATCGGTCTTCGCTTCCTTCACCTTCTCGATGCAGATCGCCGAAAACTCCTTCATGATATCAACCCTATTCTGCAAGGCTCGTCCGTCCACCTGTCCACGAACACCGGATGTGGATGACATATTTTCGATCCTTTCTCGGAAATTCTCGATCGTCGCTCCCATCCCGTCTTGAGACAAACTCGCACGTGCCACAACCGAGAGGTAGGCCTGTTCGACCTGCTCGAGATCCTCGAGGATGCGCGCCCGGCTCGACTCGAATGCATCCAGATCCATAGAGCTCGACGTGAACGCCCTCAGGTCATCCTCGAGTTTTTCCACCGCGCGCACATAGCGCACGCTCGAATAGAGGTTGTCCACATTGGCCTGATTGAAGTTCCAGGCGGCGCGGACGACATCGTCGAAATCGGTTTTGGTGGGTGAATTCAGCGCAACGTTCAACGTTTTAAACGGCAATATGTTCGTCCCGATCGTCTCGATCAGCTCGAGCATGCCGTCCCAACGGTAGCCGGTGCTCGCCTTGAGCTCGGCCCCCATCTTCGCCCCGTACTCCGATGAATTCGACACGCCGCGCATCGCGCCGAAATAATAGGTCGTATCGGCGAACCACTTCGAGGCACCGAGACCGTTGAGCGCAGTGTACACCTTCTTCTGCGCCTCGCCCTCGCCCGTGCTGTCGCTGGTATCGTAGCCATGCCCCACTCCGGCGGCGTCCTTGAAACCGCGATTCAGATTAGGAAAGAAAAAGTCCTGGTCATTGGAACAGATGTCATCGAACGAAACCGAACGAGGCGCATCGGGATCGTTCGAAACCGCGCACTCCCATTTGCCCGCATCCTTGAGGATGCCATATTCCTTGAGCGCCTCGAAGCTCTCGTAGCGCAAACCGGGAACAGAAAATGCGGCAGGAACATCCGCTGACTTGCAACTATTGGGACCACCCATTGAACCCCTCCTTGATGATAGAGAAACACCGCCGACCGGCAGCGCCCGTGCCCTTCCACCTGTCTTATCGGTATCGGCTGCCATTTGTTGCGCACTTTTTGGGGAATTTACAAGTTATTTCAGGTAGTTAGGGACATTTCTATTTTGCGGTGAAAAATGAGCGGGTTATGGCATATCCTCAGTCTCTAAGGTGTCATTCCCGTGAAAACGGGAATCTCGCTTTACACAACAGATCGAGATCCCCGCGTTCGCGGGGATGACAACAATCAAGTCTTCTTTTGTTTGAGGAGGTTGCAGTCAAATGAGGAGACGCCCTGGAATAGAAAACGGGATGGATCGAAGAGGCTCGATCCATCCCGCAACGTCGATTCGACTTCAATCATCATCTTATTGCTGTTGCTTCAGGCTCCGATTGTGCTTCAGGCACTTGCGATACTCGACCTGCTTGCCCTTGTAGGCCTCGCTCTCCTTGGGGGAGAATCCAAAGCGCTCGCCGGCGGTGGCGGTCTTGGGCTTCACACACTTCTTGGGCTTCGGGGCATCATCCTGCGGCGGCGGCGGTGGGGCATCCGCCTTCTTCTTCGCCCCTCCCCTTGGCTTCGTTGTTTTTTTCACAGACCGATCGACGCATCCCTTGTTCTTTCGGAAGACCTTGTTTACCGAGGCGCAATCGATACAGACCTTGGCCGAGGCATCCCATCCCATCTCGGCCTCGAAGCAGGCCTCCTTTGTTGGAATGCAGGTGGCCGTTTCCGGATCGTCGCTGCTCCAACCCTTCCCCGGCGGGCAGACGCATTTCCCCCCCTCGAGAACGGCATCGACCTTGGCACAGCTGCCCTCGGTGATGATGCACTTCGTATAGTCGGCGTTCGGATATGCCCACGGCTTGCACTCGAGGCCGAAGATCCCCAGCCCCCGATCCATCGTCTCGATCATCTGCACGAGCGCTTCCGCGATTGCCCGCTGCCGCGCATTCAGGTTCGCGCGCACGGTGCCCGCTGGGGTGATGTGCCCGGAGAGAAGATTGCGCGCCGCGCTCAGATGCCCCTTCACCGTATTCAGGTCGAACGAATCGTCCTGACGAATCGTCGCGATCTTGGTTTTCAGAGGTTTGGCGACGGCATTGAGCTTGCGGCGCAGCGTTTTTGCCAGGCGATTGGAGCCGTCGCAGACGCGCGTGAGCGTCGTCTCGCGCTCGATCATGCGCGCCATTTCGGCGAAGAGCTCGATTTTGCCGACGGCATTCGCCCCATGCTGATCGATTACACTGATGAAACGTTCTTCCGCGGCAAGCACATACCCGATCAGGCGCGCACGCTCCTCCTCGAAGGCGGCGATCGACGCGGGCGATTTACAGAAGAAGGCATCGATGGCCGCGCGCAGATCCGCTTCCGCCTCGCGCGCGAGCAGGATGGTAGTGAGCCCCATCGTGTCGGCTTTGTTGAACGCCCAGGCCGCTTCGAGCACATCGCTGAAGGGCTTGTTTCCTGCATTGAGCGCGTTACTCGCCGTAGACATCGGTCCACGATTCAGCGAACGCGGAGCGATCGATTCGATGAGTTCCCGCATCCCATCCCACGGATTCGGTCCGCCCGCATGTTTTTGAAACGAGGTCATCATCGCTGCCGTATATTTCTCGACTGCCTCCTTGCGATCGAGGGCCCTGGCTGCGGCGTCGCGCTTTTCCTCATCCGAAATTTTGGCGACCGTCTCTTTGCTCCCGGCATTCTTTCCCTTCTCGATCACCAGGTCGCGCATGGTGGCCATGTCGCGCAGGGCGCCGAAGTAATAGACCGTCGTCGGAAACCAGCGGTCCGCCTTGACCTCAGTGAGCCCGTCGAAGATTTTTTTCTGCTCGGAGCCGTCGTCCAATCCATCGGCGCTGTCATAGGACTGATTGGCGAATGTGCGATCAACCGAGGTGAAAAACGTATCCTCGTGACAGATGTCGTCGAAGGTGACGCGCGAAAAATCGTTCGGATCGTTCGAGGAGAGGCAATCCCACTCGTCGATATCGGCGGCGGCCTCGCTATTGCTGGAAAAATAGGATTTCAGCCAAAACTGTTTGAGCACTTCAAAGGAATCAGCATCGAGACCGCTGACCCCAAAACCGGCACCCGCTTCACGCACATCGCTCGACATGCAACTTATCCCACTCATGAGGAACCCTCCTTGGAGCCCCCGCAGGGAGGCCCGATGGCAATGTCAAAATGTCCATAAGGGTTCTCGTCCGATGAGCGAAAATGTTGCGTTCTATTTTGCAGGTTTTTATTTTAGTTATTTCATAGGGTTACGAGGATGACACCGCTCGAAGAGAAAAAAGCGGGCGGGGTTTTCGCCCCGCCCGCCAGATTACTGACAACCCTTGATTGTCATCCCCGCGAAAGCGGGGATCTCGATGTATCAGCAAAAGCGAGATTCCCGCTTTCGCGGGAATGACAATCTCTATCTGTCTCGCCTGACTGGCCTGACTGGCCTACACCCACCCGCGCAGCTTCATCGCCTCGGCCACGCGCTGGATCGCAACGAGGTAGGCCGCGACCCGGGTGTGCACCTTTTGCTTCTCGCGCATCTCGTGCACCGCCGTGAAGGCCGAGGTCATCTTCTCGTCGAGACGCTGATGCACTTCGGGCAACTCCCAGTAGAAGTTCGTGTTGTTCTGCACCATCTCGAAATAGGAGACGGTCACGCCACCGGCGTTGCACAAGAAATCCGGAATGACGTAGATGCCCTTCTCGTGCAGGATGCGATCGGCATCCGGGGTGGTCGGACCATTGGCCAACTCCGCGATGATCTTCGCGCGAATGTTGCCCGCGTTTTTTTCGGTGATGCAGTTCTCGAGCGCCGCCGGAAAGAGGATGTCGACGTTGAGCTCCAAGAGCTCTTCGTTCGTGATCGGCTTGGTCCCGGGAAAGCCCTCGACCTTTCCGGTCTCGAGCTTGTACTTCACGATCTGCTCGGCATCGATCCCCTCGGGGTTGAAGACACCGCCGCGCGAATCGGAGACGGCGAGCAACTTCTTGGCACCGAGAATCTCATTCATCAGCGTCGCCGCATACTGCCCGGCATTACCGAACCCCTGGACCGCATAGGTCGCGTTTGCGGCATCGATCTTCAGCGCACGGGCCGCCTCGCGCACGCAGTAGACACCGCCTCGCGCGGTCGCATCGTTGCGCCCCTTCGAACCACCGACCGGAAGCGGTTTTCCCGTGATCACGCCCGGCACGTTGTACCCCTTCTGCCAGTAATACTCATCCATCATCCAGGCCATGATCTGCGGCGTGGTATAGACGTCCGGCGCGGGGCAATCCTTCTCCGGCCCGATCATGCGACCGACCTGACGGATGTATTGACGCGACAAACGCTCAAGCTCATTCGGGCTCATCTCCTTCGGGTTGCAGATGATGCCACCCTTGCCGCCGCCCAGCGGAATGTCGACGACCGCGCACTTCCAGGTCATCCAGGCCGCGAGCGCGCGCACCGTATCGATGGTCTCCTCCGGGTGAAAGCGCAAGCCCCCCTTGGTCGGTCCGCGGGCATCGTTATACTGTACGCGAAATCCCTTGAAGACGCGCGTCTCGCCATTGTCCATCTTGACGGGCAGAGAGACATGCAGCTCGCGCATCGGTTCGCGAAGCGCCGCATGCGTTCCGGGATCCATGCCCAAGAGCTTTGCGGCTTCATCGAGCTGCTGCTGGGCGATCTGAAAGGGATTGTGCTTGTCGATCGTCATTCCGGCCTCCTTAAAAGAGTGGTTTGACTGCAGATGAAGCCGAGGGATAGCATCACGAATGAAAGGGTGTAAAGCGTTTGGACTTCCACTCACAACCATACTCGCTTCAGAAAGTGAAGTTCGAGCGAGCGAACAAAGTGTGCGATGAGGTGGAAAAGATAATCTCCCTCATTTTCCTTCGATCGCTGCTTCAAAATGATTAAATGAAGAAGTTTCAATCTCATCGGGGTACCTCTAAAAACTGCTTTTTTTGGTTTTGTCATTCCCGCATGGGGTAAGGTCAGGGCAGGCGGGGGTGACAACCAAAAGACAGGTTTTTAGAGATGCCCATCGGTCATTTGATGAAAACCATGCGATTCCAGGAAAGTTCTATGGATGGGATGCAAACTTCGGCATGGCGCGTTGCATAAAATCATCGAAGAGGGGAACGGTAAAGGCCAACTCGCCGTACCTCGGACTGTAAACCATCCCTTTATTGATCAATCTCGCGCGAATTGGGTCCAAGCTGTTGACCTTGACACCAAGCACGGTGGCGATGTCGCCCGCACGGTGAGCGTTTGGACCAAGATGGGCCATAGCACACAGATATTCTTTCTCACGCGGCGTCAAGCGGTCGAAGCGAACTCGAAAAAAATTGGCATCGAGACGATTGATAACTTTTTCCGTCGCACACTGAACATCCTCGAGAGTAATGGGCGATCGTTCCGCATGGTTCCATGACTGATAGCCCCACTCCTGAATAAAATATGGATACCCCTCCGTCATACGGACGATTTCATCGATGGCATCATTGGTAAAATCAACATCGGCCTTTCTCACGGGATCCCGCAACGCCTTTCGCACATCGGGCAAGAAAAGCGGTCCGATCGTCGGAAAATCAAAGAGCCGCTCCGCGTATGATTTCGATTCACCGGCAAGCCTGGTGAGTATGGGCAAACCGGCCCCAACAAGAACGAGGGGAAGTTAATGACTCTACTAAGTTATATCTACTTATACCGAGATCTTGTTATAACTGCAAATTACTCCTATAACCCCTCCTGATGACAAAAAATGCCTCTCAAAAGTCAATAATTCCATATATATCAATATGTTAAAGTGCAAACGAACCATCAGAAAAAGTCGGCGCTGCCGAAGGCGCGAATCGCATCGATCGTGCGGTGGACCTCATCGGGCTCAACACCCAGCTCCTGCAGGAGATAGCGGCCCATCTCGATGCCCGCCTCCAACTCCTCGCAGACGACGACATCGGCCCCGACCGCATAGAAGCTGTCGACCTGATTGCGATAGCGGCTGCGCACGATGATGAAGAGGTCGGGGTTCATTTTCCGCGCGCGGGTGACGATCGCACGGGCGTTGAGCTGATCGGGAACAGCGATGGCCAAGAGCCGCGCCTGATCGATGCCGCTGTGATGCAGAAGCTCCGAGCTGGCGCCATCGCCGAAATAGACGCGATCGCCCTTACGGCGGAGGCGCTCGACCGTGGTCGGGTTGAGCTCGAGCACAACATAGTCGATGCTTCGTTCACGAAGCAGATGCCCGATGGTCATACCCAACGTGCCAAAGCCGCAGATGATAGCATGCCCCGAGGGACGCCCCTCCTCGTCAGGCGCGCTGATGCGAAAGCGTTTGCGAAACCGCGGGCAACGCCAACTGACGTGCGCCAGTCGCTCACCCAGCTTTGGTGCCAACGACATGAGCAGCGGCGCCACCAGCATCGTCACGACGGAAGCTGCAACGATCAACTGATAGAGTTCGGCGTTGAGAAGCCCCAACATGCGCGCGGAAAAGACGAAGAGAAAGGAGAACTCTCCGACCTGCGCGAGCATGAGTCCCCCGATGGTCGCCACGCTCAAGGGATAGCCGAAGATGACGACGCAGCCGCCGACGATCAGCGCCTTCACGATCAGGATGAAGCCGATGAGCGCACCGACGTAGAGCGCATTGTGGACCATGAAGACGGGGTCGACGATCATGCCGACCGCGACGAAGAAGAGACCGCTGAAACAGTAGCGAAAAGGGGCGATCTCCGAGAGCGCCTGAAAGCGAAAGTCGGTCGTGGAGACGAGGATCCCCGCGAGAAAGGCGCCGATGGCAAACGAGATGCCCGCGCGATCGGAGGCATAGCCCGCGCCGATGGCGATCATCACGATGGCCACGACGAAGAGCTCCTTGCTGCCGGAGCGCGCGATGAAGCGCAGCAACGGCGAGAGGAGCCATCGCGCCAGGAGAAAAACCACCGCCAACAGCGCCAGTTTGAGCGCTGCGATCTGCACGGTCTGGGCGGTGTTCATCACGGTTGCATCGCCAGCGATGGAGAGCCCCACCATCATCGGCACCACCGCCAGATCCTGCAGAATCAGCATGCCCGTGGAGAGACGCCCCGCCGGCGAATCGTACCAGCGCCGCTGCGAGAGGATGGAGAGCACGATCGCCGTCGAGGAGAGCGCAATGGCACAGCCGAGGATGAGGCTCTCGGCCATCGATCGACCGAAGACCCATCCCAAGCCAAAACCCGCGCCGATGGTCAAAAGGATCTGCAGCGACCCCATGCCGATGGCCTGATGCCCCCACCCGCGCAGACGATCGAAGCTGAACTCGAGCCCGATGGAGAAGAGCAGGAGGGCCACGCCCACCTCGGCGAGCAGACGAATCTCGGCGATGTCGGGGATAAGGCCGAGCGCATTCGGGCCGATGATGGCACCGGTGATGAGAAAGCCCACGATGGAGGGAAGGCGCAGCCGATGGGCGATGAGCACCGACGGGACGGCAACGGCGAGGATGATCAGCAGATCGCGCAGAATGACGTGGCCCATACCGATCCCTTACCACAGCCGTGCGCGTTTGAAAACGAATGCGGCATCTGCACGCGCTTCCTTCACCCCTTCATGCGGATAGATATGTTTCGGGGACCGCCGTCTCGGCTCAAACGCCGCCTCGACGGCTTTTTCTTCTTTCATCGCAGCATTAGAGGCTTCGATCGCGATGAAAGAAGAGATCCCCTGCACATATCTATCCGCATGAAGGGGTCACGTGAAACCGACCCTTTCAACGCATGGAACGTATGACCAAACGGAAAATGGGGAATCAAATCTTTTAGGAGATGACCCAGCATTGTGCGGGATCGGACGAGGCCGTCAGGTCGACGCCGGAGGTCGTGCGTTTGAGTCCATCGGCGAAGATCTCGGCGCGCTGGGTCGTGCGAAACGAGCAGGCGCCCTTTTCGACGCATCCGAAACCACCGCCGTAGAACTGGCGATGCGTCGATTCGTGCCGATGCAGAAAGGTATAGGCACGATCGAGCGGCGCACCGGTAAGCGCTGCCGACGGAAACTGCCCGATGAACGACGCGGTACATTCCGCATGGTCGCCGTATGCGCGCACGGCGCCTTCGCCGGATTCCAGAATGAACCCCGCCCCTTCGTGCATGAAAAGCGCGCGCACCGAACCGGACGACGAAGCCTGCAGGAACGACGCGACGATGCTGCGCGCATCGGCCGGGGTTTCGCGATGGCGCACCAGGTGGACGTGCGAGAGCACCTCGGAACGAACCCAGCTGTGTGCATCGTGCGCGAGCCCGCGCAACGTGTTCGTATCGGGGAACGAGCGGATTTCCTGCGCGGCCAGCGGATCGAACGACTCCGGCCCTGCGGGAGGACGCCAGGAGTTGACCTCATCCTCCAACACCAGTGCACGGCGCCTGGCCGCATATTCACTGGAGGCGGCGACAACAATCGAGGCCGTCCCCTCGGCATGATCGAAGACGAATGCCGTATCGTAGATACCGAACTGACACTGGGGCAGACGGGAAAAACCCTGGGCCGGTTCAAACCCGCGCAACGCCGCCGCGCCCTCGAACCCGACGAAACCGATCGCCCCGCCCGAAAACGGGAGATTGGCATCATAGGGAAAACGCGCCGTCTCCTCGAAAAAACGCGCCAGCGCCTCGGCCGGCGTATCGATCGTGGGATGACCATCGGTGATGATGAAGCCGCCCGCGAGACGAAAGGTGCGCGTGGGCGCTTTGGCCACGACGGAGAATCGGCCATCGCGCCCAACGGCTCCCCGCCCATCGATGGCGACAAACCCCGGCGCATGCGCCAGTACGGTGACGGCCGAATCAAACGCAATGTCGGTCGGAAAACGAGAGAGGCTCAGTGTCGGTGTCATGCCGCCAGTGAACCACAGCCAACGCACGAGAGTCAATCGCGGAAAAACATGGAGCACAAGTGAGACAGCGTCCGGCAGTGTGTTTTACGGGGACCGCCATCTCGGCTCAAACGCCGCCTCGACGGCTTTTTCTTCTTTCATCGCAGCATTAGAGGCTTCGATTGCGATGAAAGAAGAGATCCCCTCCAAACACACTGCCGGACGCTGTCTTCAAGAGATCTGTATCACATCGACGGGAAGCGTTTGGCCTGCGATGCGATAAGCTGTTCATGATCAGGCCGGTTGGAAGACCTCATTTCTGAGCCCTTCTTCCGCAGTGCAGGCCGGACCCTTCCCGGAGGAGTATCAAGGCGCGTTTGCGAGACGAGCGTATCCCGAAGCAATAAAATCCGATTGGCCTCACAACATTGAGAGCCGACGAAGGAGGATCCTCAATGGTGATGAGGGCAACGGATTTTTTGCAAGGGGTAGCGAGCGAAGCGCGCCCTCACGACGAAGGGAAGGGTTTGGCCTGCACTGCGGAAACGTACAAATGAGGTCTTCCAACCGGCCTGATCATCTGGCATGCCCCGTGCCGGGCGATGTCTCGCACTCTCTGCTGGCCGCGACGAATTCGGTTTGTGGTGATGCTCTACGGCTCCAGGATCTCTTCGTCTGCGAGGGCGACGCGGACGTCGAGCGCATCGGGGTGGGTGAGAAACTGCTGGAAACAGACGCGGGCGCCGTCGATGATCTTCTGGTCCTGGGTCTTTCGATCGGCGTCGATCTCGGCGCTTTTCACTTCGCCGCTCGCATCGGTGACGAACCGCTCCATGTGGGCATCGCCCTTGTAGAAGCGCAGATCGTTCCCTTCGCTCACGATGACCTGATCGCTCTGGATGAAAACATCGCATCCATCCTGTGCGGTCTGATAGGTCACCTCCTCCACCGTGCCGTCGTCGCCACGGCGCACCGCGATGGATTCGTCCCCGCGCGTAAGCCGCACCGTCGAGGCGGCATCCTCCGGCGGAATATGGTTGTCGATGATGCGCTGCAGATCCTTCTTGTCGATACCCATGACCCCTCCCCCGATCCAGCTTCATCCGCAACAAAACAGAGTACCGCAAAATCTAAATGACAAAATCCAAATGACAAATACCCCACGAGAGCAGAAAAGAGCAATTTTCATGCCAGATCGCCATCGACGCAGAGACGGCGTTTGCCGTGCAGGGAGGGTCGGAGCTGACCCGGCCAGTGACGAGGCAATGACATCGCCGCCCCCCCATGACCGCCCTTTCTGGCGGATTTTTCCGACCGTTTCAGCAATTCATCGCAACAAATGCTCGCTTCTGTGCGATGAAGAGAGAGGAACGCCATCATCAGGAGGTCACATGGAACCGAGGCCGATCATCATGCCGGGGAGCTGCACCACCAGCTACCGCCCCGCGGGAACCTTTCACGTCCAGTGTCAATCGCCGTGGCGAGAGAAGACCTGCACGCTCTATCAGCATCAGTCATCGAAGGAGGGGCCGCTCTGTCCGAACGGCCAGAGCATGCGCGCCCAGTTGGACCTACACTTTCGGGAAACCACCGTAAAGCGCGAGAGACTCGCGAACCTCATCTTCAGCGATTCCGGAAGGGTCTTCGGCGCCGTCGCCGATGCGAAGCGCACCCAGGACAAAGGATGCCGTGCCTTCAAGGACATCCTGATCTCGACCCGATCTTCGGTCGACACGCGAGGATCAGCTTCGATCAGCATCTTCGCCCAGCCAAACAAAATGATGGAGGCGAATGGAGATGAGGTCATAATCGCATCGTTTGACGCCGACACCGTTGGGGCCATCGCGATCGCCGTCGTCGATATCGACGACGACGCGCGCGAGGATATCATCGTCAAACGAACCGCAAAAAACGGCGACGTGAGCTTCCGCGTCTTCATCAACGAGGTGAAGGTGGGGATGTCCTGCCGGCCCATCGCATTTCCCCTGTGACGGAAGGAAGTCGTCATGACGCTCCCTGCCGGATGCCAGTTTTCCCAAAGCGACCAGCAATGGCGCGTGCAATGCACCTTCATCGAAGGAAAGACCTGTTCCCCCTATTTGGAACTCATGCTCCCCCTCGGCCTCCAGGGCATGCAGTGTTATTCGGAGATTTTTCCCCGATTCAGCCCCATGGCCCTTATCGACGAGCACTTGCTCCCGGAAAACTTTCCCTTCGGTGAGACGACCGCTGTCAACAGCGTCCCCTCCCCGAACAAGACGTGTACCCCCTTCACTGACATCGACGTAAAGCTCGAACGCACCGACGATCACTTCGTCCTCGTCGCCCAAACCGCGCTCGTCTTCCCCGAGACCGACGGACGCATCCCCGGGGGACAGGCGTCGCTAGCCGTGGCCGATATGAACATCTATAAGAAGGTCCTTTTGGGGACCGCCGACCTCGACGGGGATCGGCGTCGCGACATCATCCTCAAGCTCACCGATCGCCGGGACAAAACGACCTATCGCGTGATCTTCAACGAATCGAAACACTCCACCACCTGCATCTCCGACGAGCTTTTTTCGCCGCCGAAGACGCGCGGCAATCTCTGGCACCACGCCTCCCGTTGATGGGACACATCAAAACGGCCGACCCCATCCGATTCAATGGACGATGTAGACAGCTGTCTTCTCTTTTTTCCCCGCCATCCGAGAAACCACACAGCAAATCGAATCTCCTGCCGATAATGAAAGAGACAGCCACAGGAGAATTTCATGCACGCTGGCGGAAAAAAACCTGACGTCATCCAACCGAAGGTCCCGGGATACATCTCGGTCATGGACCTTGAAAGACGTCCTCCGTCCGCGGGCGACATGCCGCTGGCGATCGTGGCCGAGCAGGAAGAGTACTTCATGCCCTCGGGACCACAGCTGGACAACGAATCCTTACGGGCGTTCGTCCGCGATATCCTCGACCGCAGCTGGACCATCTTCCGCGATCATGCGAGCGAACCCGACGATTTTGCCCGCACCGAGCACGCCATCTCCTTCCTGATCGGGGAACTCGGGCTCGAACCGCGCAGCATCATCTCCTTTCAGGACAAGGTCGGGGCGCGCCTCACCAACCGGACCAACGATATCCTGAAGGAGAGCCTCAAACTCCTCAAAGACGCCGGAAAGCTCGACATCAACCTCGTCGGCGAAGAGATCAACGTGCTCGGACCCGCCGATACGAAGGCGGACACCCTGCTCGAAATGATCACCCGCACCTTCCTCGTACGCAACATGGGAAAAAACGCGGATAACATCGAAGAGGTCTGCTATTTCAACCCGCATGCCGTGCTCTCCTCGCGGGAGGATAACGTCCACCACACGGCATTCAGCATGATCCCATATGCGCCCGAGGCCTATCTCGAACGATTTCGCGAACTGATCTGGGCCTGCCAGGATCCCAAACACCTGGGCAGCGGCATCGTCAACATTCGTGAAAACCAACCCCCGGTGGCAAAGGCCGTCTATCCGAAGAAGGTCCTGCGCGGCACCTGGGTGACGCTCGACGGGCGCGAGAGCTCTGATCCCGACGCGCACCCGGACCCCAAGAAGCGCACGCCGCTCAAGTTCTTCTGGCATACCCTTGAGGGATCCTCGCGCATCCGGTGGAAAGATCAAAACGCATCGGTCGCGCGGATGCTCGTCCCGCACACGGAATCCGCCGCCATCTCCGTGCGGCTCTCCGTCTTCGACGGCATCAGCTGGGGACACGAGGATTTCTGGATCACGCCGAACGCGATCGGATCGCTGCTCGCGCTCGATCCCACCTCCCAGCTGGAGGTCTCGACGGTCTTCAACGAAGACCCCTGGCACACGAAGGAGTATCCCGTCTCCCCCGGCATGCTGATCTCGCTCTTCCTCTACATCCATTCCGACTCGGAGGAGCACACCCCGCACATCACCTCACACAACATCGACGATATCGGCGCCTGCTTCGACTGCACCGTCGACATCTTCGAGAAGAGGCCGACGCCGATGCGGGTCTGTTATCCCCACGACGAGTTGCGCGAGATCTCGACGGGCACCTATCGGATGGACATCACCGTCCCGGAATACCTCGCGCAGAACGGCCACTGCTCCTTCGACGGCATCGAGCGGGGCATGACCTTCGAGATCGAACACGAGATCGAGGTGAGCGACATCCCGTTCCGCGTCGACTTCGACGTGCACAACGACACCAGCCGCGTAACCGTCTACGACATCGGTCTGACCAAGAAGACATACAAACAGGACGAACCGGTGGTCCTGGGCGCCACGCTCTACGTGCAGGGCAAAGACCGCGGTGCCGATTTGAGTTGGAACGCGCTCGATACGGTCGTCACGCCGAAGCGCCAGGTCACGCGCGACTGCGACATCGAGCGGCACGTCACCCCGGGGCAGGACGAAGGGGTCTACCGCTATGAATGGGACCTGCCGCCGTTTCAGGGGTTTTCCAACGGGCGCTACACCCTCCCGGGAAAGAACGTCCTGGCGCTCACGGTCGATCAGGCCCGTTTCACCCTCGAACAGGGCAAGGTCCGCTTCCAGATCGAAGGCGACGGCGAAGCCCACTGCGCCTTTGAAGCCGCCGCGCTCTCCCATTTCATGGACGAGACGACCCCGTTCATCGTCGGCTATCGGCGCCAGTGCGAACGCAACGAGGACTACGACGCCTACCCGTGCACCGGCGATGTGACGATGAACGTCGAACGCGCCTCGCGGATAAGCGAAGAGGATATACTCGACTTCAGCCCCGGCCAGGAGCTCTTCGTCGACGACGCGCGCATCTGCCTGATCGAGGGAATGGGCCTCTTGAAGGGCGTCTACCGCCTCTCCGACGGCACGATGGCGATCCATCAGGGCTGCTACACCTACGACCTGCCCGTCAAGGCCTCGGGGCTTCTGTTGGCCGGCGGCGACCCGAATCCCTTCCGGCTGGCCATGATGATTCCAAACCCGCCACCGCCCCGACCGAAGCCGAAAACCGCGGTGGCGTCATCGGATGCGACAAAGAAACCGGAAGCAGATGAGGCCGCCAAGACAACCGCGCCGGAGGGGGAAGGGGTGGCCATGTCGATGCCGGAGGAGAGCATGGAGTTCCCCGTGTCCGTGCCGATGTCGCTCTCGCCGCTGGCGTCGTTCGTGTCGGACACGAGCCTCTCGGGTAAGCTCGAGGGTGTCGGCGACGAGACGCAGTTCGAGGCCCGCACCGCCATCATCCCCGCCCAGGCCACATCCATCCGCGCCTACAATGCCGTGAAACGCGTGACGTTGGGCGACGATGTCCGCGTGGAACTGGCCGTCGACCTCGACGGCGATGACGAGCAGCGCGCGCTCTTCGAAAAGCAGAACGCGTCGGCGCAGTTTCCGCAACGGCTCAAGATCGCGCGCAAGGGCGCGATGACGCTCGCGCTTCCCCAGAGCGATTACGGCACGCGCCGCACGAAAAAAGGGCTCGTCTACTGGGCGACCTACGCGATCACCCGGCGCATGTTCACCGGCTCGTTCCACATCGCCGACAGCGCCACGTATCAGGGAAAAAATCATCGCATCAAAGGACAGGTTCAGATCGGCAGCGGTACGAGCTCCCTGAAGGGGACGGTGGGCAAAAAGGGAGGTGCCAAATGACCATCACCGGCACGACCCTCTCCGCCCTCCTTCGACAGGCCGTCGCCGCGACGCCGCACGAGGAAGATCCCGCGCCGCAGGAGAAAAGTTCCTCCTTCATCAAGCAGGGTATCGACGCGGTCAGATCGCTCATCTCGGACGTCCCGAAACGTGGCGCGCACACATCGCCGCACCCTTCCGCGGCATCGAAACCGACGCCCGCGCCGAAGGCGCCGGAGAAGAAACCCGGCCCGAGCACGGTCACGCGCTACTACGACATCCTGCGCGGCGTGAAGAGCGCGGCCGACTACCGCGCCCTGCGCAACAAGGCCATCCAGGAAAAAGAGATCCTCTCGTTCGTCCTGGCCATGCAGATCTTCATGGCCGAACACGCAAAGCTCACGCCGATGGCCACCGACATCGTGATCGACGGCCTGCCGGAGATCGAAGACGGCGAACGCGCATCGAAGCCGAAGGGGCCCGCCCCCGATCCCTTGAAGCTCGCCCGCCGCGCGGGTGCCCGCCTCGAGTCGCTCGACCGTATCTTCGACGCCTGGCTGAAGAAGCTGCCGCAGAGCCGCCCCTCAAAATCGTTCGAAGGCATCGGCCGGATGCTCGACCATCCGTGGGGGGTCTCGCCGACGGCCGAACGCGCCGCACTCGTCTACGGATTTCTCTTCACCCGCGGGGGAATCTTCTCCTGCGGACACCACGCGCCGTACATGAACGGACATGGCGCCCTCAACGTCCTGCTGCACGGACACGGGGATGAGAACGCCTTCTCCGCCGTCTGGCTCCACTACCTGCACCGCGCCGGCATCGGCACGGGCGCGAGCATCGCCGGCGGCGAGATGCGCCCGTTGCTCCTGCCGGAGATGAACGGGGTTCCGGGAACGACCGACACGCTCGAAGTGGCCACCACCGATCCCAACGTGCGGCGCCGCGAACGCCCGCGGGGGAAGACCGAGGAATCGATCGTCGCGCTCCCGGCGGCGCTCGACATCATCGTCGGCCGCGATCTCGCTCTGGAGGGCGACTTCGAGATCGTCTTCGAAAAGACGCGCACGAACGAGATCGAGCCGAAACTCAAAAGCCAGGTGGAACTCGAAGGGATCATCTATCCGACCCACACCGGGGGCGCATGGAAGTTTGAAAACGACAGCACCTCGCGCATCCGCCTCTACTATCACCTGCTCCTCGAGGCCTGGAGCGCGGATCCCAAACAACTCGACGAGGTCAAGCAATCGGAGCTCATCCTCCTGGCCGCCCGGTTTGAAGACCGGGATGCGCTCGTCAAACTCGCCAAGGAGGTGAAGAGCGAGGACCCCAACGACGTTTTGCTCCTGGCCTACGGGCTGCACGTCACCGGGCAACGCAAGACCGGCTTCGAGTTCTGCCTCAAGCAGGATGGCTTCGCCCCGGAATACGATCGATTCATCTCCTTCTTCGGCGCCGAGGCCGCACGGCGGATCAAAAAGAGCTGGCCGCGCGCGCGTGCGCATCGTCGACGGACGCTCATCGGACGGCGCCTGAGTCGACACGTCAGCCGCACCTATATTCCGCCGGTCGACTACGATACGCTCGTGCCCATCGAAGGGAAGACGTTCACCATCGCCGCAAACATGACCACGGTGACGAGCACGGATTCCGACGGCAAGCGCCAGTATGCGAAGAAGACCTCCAACCGCGTCACGCCGGAACTGGCCCGCGCCATCGAACCGGTGCTCGCACGCGTGGCCAAACGCGCGGGGGCAACGGAGAAGAGCCCGCTCTACGTCCGCATCAGCAGCGCCTATCGCGAAGACGAGGACAGCGACCACCGCTTCGGCACGGCCATCGACTTCCGCGAAGTGCGCCTGCCGAACGCAGCGCGCTCCACCATTCACGACGATTGGTTGGCCAGCAAGGAGATCTTCAAGGACGTCGTCAAGGAATCGCGCACGCTGATCACGACGCACTTCGGCGCCAAGCCTCATACGAGCCGGGACGAGGAGCGCTATCTCGTCGACGTCCTCCTCGACCGGCTCTACCAGAAGCAGATCCTGGGCGCCTGCCTCCTCGTCGAGCTCATCCACTCGGGGCTCACTCGAACAAGCCAACGCTTCGGCAAGCTCCAGATCCTGGCCCCCTGGAACCTGGACCCCTCGGATCGGGATCTCACCCCGCACATCGATGTGAGCACGTCGCGCGCGGCGATCACCCTCTTCCCCGAACTCGACCTCTTCACCGGCGAGGAGGCCGTGCTCCTGCACAGCGGGCCGTATCAGGCCCACATCCACTTCGCCGCCGACGCGGAGATCCTCAAACGGGACTATGCGGAGCCCACTGCCGAACCGCCGGCACCGAATGCGCTCAGCGATATCGAGGAACCGTTTCCCATCGACGCCGCCCACATGATGTCGGAATGACATTTCTTCACAGACGTTTTTTCGGGCGATGAACACGTTTTCGCACAACAGAATCGTGCGAAGTGCGATACGGAGATATCATTTCAGCAAACACCACACGGGAGGAAGACATGAGCGACAAAGCCGTAAAACTCAAATCATACGAAACGTGCAGCGCCATCCAGCAACAGTTGTTCGGACAGGAGGTTGGAGAAGACCTGGGTTGTCGGGAGGGGAACTCATGCAACTCCTTTTGTTCGTCCATCTCGCGAGACGATCTGCAAGAACAGATCGCCGATACAGATCAGCAAAACCGAGCTCTCGCCCTCTTCGATACATATGCCGGCCAAGGAGACTTCGCCGATTATTTTTCGGTGAGCGAAATGTTTACCGCCCTGATTTCGGAGGATATCGCACTCAAGGAACGGGCCTCTCACATTTTTACGGGCGACGGCTATAACTACAACAACCAAGATTATGTGACCGCTGATTCCACGATCTCGACTGAGGATCTCAACCTCTTGGTGGATTTGGTAACCGAAAAGAACACTTCAATCGCCAACATCACCGGTGCGGCCCTCCTTCAGGGCTCGGATCGTCTCGCCGCCGTCTCTCATCTGAAGCAGTATGCGGTTCACCCGAACGCCATCATCACACTCGTCGCGCTCACGAATGACCGGGACTTCGGCGTCGCCGTGGCGGCGAAAGATGCGCTCAAGGCCATCGCGGAGGATCATCCCGAATACATCTCGCCGGCGATGCAGACGCGCGCAGAGAAATACATCCAATTGAAATTCGAAGCCTTGAAGGGAATGGTCGCCACCGACCCGGGCACCGTACTGACCCATATCTCCGACTACAGCGACGTGGGCGACATCGTCCCTGCCCTCGTGGCCATCCTCGGCTGCGATCAGATCGAGACCGCCCTCGACGCGAAGCGCGCGCTCGACGAAATGCGGAAGAAAGATGCTGAGGCCATCTCGCCGGAGATGGAGGCGCTCATCGAAGAGAAGATCGGCATGCAGGCCCAGGCGATTCAGCGGATGACCGAATCGAGCGATGCCAAAGATCGCCTGCAGGCCGTTCAATATGCCAAAGAATTTCTCCACCCGATGACGTTGATCGATCTCGTCGCCCCGCTCCTGAAGGATCCGGACAAGACGGTCGTCCGAGGCGTGTTGATCCAAATCGACGCCCTCTCGAATAACGAAGACACGACGGTCACGGGCGCCGTCGACGGCCTGCTGCCGCAGATCGCCCGCATCGTCGGATTGCCCAAGGTCACCCGGGATCACAACTTCACCGATGAATTCGACCGGAAGGACCTCTTCCCGGTCCTGTGTCAGGATGCCCGTTCCTCCGATCCCGAGAAACGAGCGAGTGCAGCCAAACTGCTGGGCGATTGCATCGATCGGGGGGCCACGCCGGTCCTCATGCGCCTGGTCAAGGATTCGAACGAGGACGTCGTCGGGGCGGCGCTCGCATCCCTCGATCGCGCCACCGTCACCGTCAGCCCGAGCCAGCTCCGGACGATCGCCCGGGTCGTCGGCAAGGCCGATCTCTCCGCGGAGGAATCGTTCGAAGATATCTACGAGGAGAAATTGGCATTTGAACATCTGTGCGACGAGGTCAAAAACGAGGAGGACATTGAAAAACGCGCAAAGGCCATCAAAGAATTGGGCGAGTATGCGCACCGCGGTTCCGTCCCCATCCTGATTCGAGCGGCCACGAGCTCGGACAAGGAGATCGTCGAAGCCGCACTCGAAGCGCTCGACACCGTCACTGTCGGAACAGAAGAAAGAAAAGCGCATCCGCTCACACAGAATCAGCTCAAGACGATCGCCGGGGTCGTCGGCAAAGACAACCTCACCGCAGAGGACTTGTTCATCGAAGCCTACCGAAAAAACAGCGAATTTAAAGAGCTCGCAATCAAAGCGGTCGATTTCGACAACGCCACTCGCGAGGAAGCCGCCGAAGAGCTCAAAGGGTATGTCGGCTATGGCGCCGTGCCCGTCCTGATCCAGCTGACAAAGGACCCCTTCAGCAACGTCGCCATGACGGCCTTTCAGACGCTCACCGAGATCACCAAGGTCGAGCCGGAGGCCGTGGCCCGATACGTCGACCAGATCACGCCGCTGCTCAATATGAAGCAGTCCCCGAGCGCCGCGCAGACGCGCGAGGCGACGACGCTCATCGGGGTCGTCGGCGTCGCCCCCGGCGCGTTCCGCAGCCACCTCATCAAGGTGCTCCGGTTCAACGCCGAAAATGCGAGCGACACCATGGTCAAGGCCGCTTCCATTCAGACACTCGGTCGTTTGGGCGCATCGCCCGGAACCCCCGAGACCGGCTGCCGGAACGGCACCTGCACCAAACAGAAGGTCGAGGCAGCGTCTTACCACAACGAATGGTGAGATCGCCTCCACGACAAAACGATAAAGGAGCACGATCATGGGCAACACCTACGTCGACATCAGGACCCACGCGATCTGCAGCGCGATGCAGAAGAAGCTCTTCGGGCGCGAGCTGGAGGATGAACCCGAATTCATCACCGCCTGCACGCAAGCGAAGGAATCGGCACATGAATGCAGCAATTATTGCACGATCACCATCCCTGAATTTCCTTCAAAGCCTGACTTGAGCTTCGCCCAATACCAGCAGGCCTGGAGGCGAATGTCCGGACACGACCGAGACACGGACCGCATCTCCGCCGACGACCAGCTCTTCGAGATCGTGATGAGCACGCCTGCATTCGCACCGCTCCAACCCTTCATCCATCCGAGCCCCGATGACATCGAGATCGACGACCGGCTCATCGATGTCTTTACCGAGGTGATCCCCTCGACCGAGCTGTCGCTCAACAGCTCGCGAGACGTCATCGGGCGGCTCTTCGTCGAACAGCTTGTCACCGAAAAGCTCAGCGCCGATGATATCGCGAAACTCGTCACCGCAATCCGGATGAACGATGAGCGCAATGCGTTCAGGGAAAAACATGCGATCGCCCTATCCGCATCGAAACAACCGGGTTTCCGGGCGCGACAGATCGAGGGGCTCTCCCGCTATGCGCACCATCCGGAGATCATACAAACGCTCGTCTCCCTGACGAAGGATGAACAGCTTGCGGTCGCCCATGCGGCGACCGCAGAACTCCTGCTGATCGCACAGAAGGACGCGACGCACCTGGACCCCGTCAAAGAGGAGCTTGCACCGAAATCCGAAGAGGACGCCACCGCGGACACGAAGACAATCGCCACAAGCCTCAAAGAGAAGCTCGCCGAAATGGACAACATGATCGAAGCGGCCGTGCGCGAGGAACGGCGGACGGCATTCGAGGCGCTCAAGGTCCAGAGCAGGGACTTCGACAACGCCAAGCGCGAGGCAGCCGCGAACAGGCTCAAGGACTTTGTCGCCGAGGGAAGCGTGGCAATCCTGGCCGAACTCATCAGCGACCCCTTTTCCAACGTCGCCATGGCGGCCTTCCAATCGCTCACCGAGATTGCCAACGACAACCCGCAGGCAATAACTGCGGAGATCGGCGCCATCGCCCAGTTCCTCAATCTGAAGCAAACGCCGGATCTGGCCCGGACGCGCGAAGCGACGGTGCTCATCGGTATCCTCGGCGTCAAACACGGCAAGCTTCGCACCCATATCATCAAGGCACTTCAGCTCAATAAAATTGAGGCCAACGACCCCCAGGTGCGCGCCGCCTCCCTGCAGACGCTCGACCGCTTGGGAATCCCCATCCCGACACCGAAAGCCAACTGCGGCCACGGCAATTGCATCGAAAGTGGAAAGAGCTGATGGGTGCTGTCATTCCCACAGGGGTCAGCGGGAATCTCGGTTGTCGCGGTACATCGAGACCCCCGCGTTCGCAGGGATGACAAAAACACAGGTTTGTCAGCAATCTCGCCCCGCTCGCATGAGCGGGGCGTTTTTTCACACACCCTCACGAGAAGCACCCTTATTTCTTCCTGTTTGCACGTATCGTTTCGAGCGCATCCTTGAGCACGGGGAGCACGAGCTTATCCTTTGGCCGCAAGAGGGTCTCCTTGCTCTTGATGATTCTTTCGAGCGGGAGCACGTGCACCTTGCAGGAGCCGAGCTTGATTTCGATGGAGTCCTTGAGCTCGACGGAAAAGGAATCGAGGCCATGCATCGTCAGGACGATATCGAAGAGTTCGACGTCCCCTCCCGCGAAGAGGGGGGGATTGAGCATCGTTGGAGGGATATAACTTCCCCCCATTTTTTTGAGCGCCTTGGCGATCCCGGCGTCGGCGATGTCTTCAAACCAGAGATCGACATCCTGGGTGACGACGGGCGCTCCCTGGAGGGCGGCCGCAGAGAGGCCCACAATCATGAATGGAACCTTCTGACCGACGAGCTCCTTTAAAAAAGCGATCTCTCTGTCAGTGAAAATCGATTTTTCTGCCACGGGTCAGCCCCCTTCGCAGTCGAACGACCGGCCTCTCGCTCAAGAGCAGCAGCGTGTGCCAGACATTGTCTCGATCGAGATTCGGCTTACGCCTCACGATAGCGTTCATCCTTTTGATGAGTCGCTTGATCTTCCGCTCCTCAGGGCTCTCCTCCTCCAGAAACACAGATGGTGATTCGCCCAAGGCCGATGCAATCGAACGGATGGAACGCGGCAGGATATCCTCCTTCCGAACGAGCGCATAAAATGCGGTTTTGCTGACATCGGCCTTCTCCAACAGCTCACCGAGCTTCAACCCCTTGTGCTTACAGATGTTTTTGAGTTTTTTCGAGGAAATATACATACGATAAAAGTACTATAATATAGCACTTTTGTCAATCGGAGGATTCACCTATCGCTACACCGATGCCCGCTCGATATACCAGGCCAGGTATTCCTTGGCGCGGGGGACGGCGGAGGTGATCGGCTCGCCTTTGGCCAGGTGAGCGGCGATCGCCGAGGAGAAACGGCAGCCGGTTCCGCGCGGGGAAAGCCCCGGAATGCGCGGAGCGGAGAAGCTATGGAATTTCTCACCGTCGAAGAGAACGTCGATGGCATCCCCTTCCAGGTGCCCGCCCTTGATGATGACCGAGAGCTGCCTGCCCGCGCCGCCACGCCGCTTGATCAGATCGCCGTGGATCACCTCGGCGGCCGTGCGCATGGTCTCCAAGCTCGCCACCTGCATGCCGGCCAAGGCCTGCGCCTCCATCAGGTTCGGCGTAACGACCGTCGCCAGCGGCAGGAGCGTCTGTCGATAGAGCGCGATGGCGTTGCTCTCCAGGAGCGCGGCACCGGAGGAGGAGTGCATGATCGGGTCGATCACGACATGCGCCGACTTGATCTGCTGGAGCGACCAGGTGATTGCCCGCACGTTCGCCTTGGTGGCGACCATGCCGATCTTGACCGCCGCGATCTCCTTGCCCTTGCACGCGGTCGAGATCTGCTGGGTCAGCACATCGGCGGGCGTCGGATGGATGGCGATGACCGCCTCATCGTTCTGCGCAGTGATCGCGGTGATGGCCATGAGCGCATGCACGCCCAGATCCGAGAGCGTGCGCACATCGGCGTGCACCCCCGCCCCCCCGGAGGGATCGGAACCCGCGATGGCTAGGACGTATTTTTTGGTCATAAAAACTCCGTGAGATCGTGAGATGGCTCAATCGTAAAAGCGTTCTTAAGCCATCACGCTATTTAGCCATCTCACTATCTCGCGATCTCACCATTTTGCCATCTCACGAGTGAACCACTTCGTCTCTTCCACCATATCTTGCGCCTGCGAAAGCGCGGTGATCATCGCCACGGCATCGGCGCCTGCGTCGACGACGGCGTGCACGTTCTCGCGCGTGATGCCGCCGATGGCCACGACCGGCACATCGACGGATGCGGCGAGTGCCTTCAACCGGTCGAGCCCCTGCACCGGGTGCCCCGGCCCCTTGGTCTTGGTCGGAAAGATCGCGCCAAAGGCGACATAGTCCGCGCCGGCATCGACCGCGTTCCTCGCCTCATCGACCGAGTGCGACGAATAGCCGATGAGCAGATGCGCGCCATGGCGCGCGCGAATCGCCGCAACCGACTCGTCGTTCTCACCCACGTGCACGCCATCGGCGCCGACCTCGCGGGCGAGGTCAGCGTGGTCGTTGACGATGAACGTAAAATCGAAGCGATCCTTCAGCCGCATGATCGCCTCGGCCTCTTTTCGCATCGGATCCCGGATCCCGGATCCCGGATCCCGGACGTCCTTCATCCTCAATTGTAACAACCGGCACTCGCCTTCGAGATAGCGCTCGGCGAGCGCCGCGAGCGTGGCACACGGATTCCATTGTGAATCGACGATGGCGTAGAGACCCGCGATCCGTGATCCGTGATCCGTGATCCGTTGTTCAAGATCCGAGTTCAATGCATCCGCATTCATGCTCACACACCCCTTCACAACACCGCTTGGTCTTTACAGTTTGATGACAAACTCAAGGTTTGTCATCCCCGCGAAAGCGGGGATCTCGATGGACCATCAGAATCGAGATTCCCGCTTACCCCCGCGGGAATGACACCAGGAGAAAACTACGTCAGCAATCTGCTTTCGTCTATGGTCCGCATTTCAAATCGTGCATCTTCTTCCGCAGCGTGTTGCGGCTGATGCCCAATACCCGTGCGGCTTTGAGTTGATTGCCCTCGGCCCAGCGCAGGGCTTCCTCGATGAGTGCGCGCTCCACCTGATCGATGACGGTCCGATAGACGCCGCGCACCTCATGGGGCCCAAGCCGCCCAAAGAAGTGTCCCACCTTTTGGCGCACGATCTCTTCGAGCGCCATCGCGTCGAACTGCGCCGGCCCGAACGCCTCATGATCGCAGCGACGGCGGGGCGCAAAGTGAGCCGCCTCGATCGTCTCGCCGGGGGCGGTGAGCGCGGCATAGGTGACGACGCGATCCATCTCCGCGGAATCGGCGGGCCAGTTCCGCCTCCCGATCCAGTCGCGCGCACCCTTATCCAGCACCTTTGGCGCCAACTCCAGCCGCCGGCAACAGGCCTCCAGGAGCTCCTCGGCCCTTTTCACCGCCTGTGCGCGTTTTCCCCAGGGAAGCATGAAAAACCCCGAAGGACGAGGGGCGAACGTTCACTTCGTTCTCTCGGACGAGGGGCGAAAAATCGTTTTCACCATTCATCCAAGATCCCGAAGGAATCGATCGCCCTTCGTCCCAACGAAGAGTTATGAGCGATCGTCCTTCGTATCTCCAATAGGTTCGGCCATTGCAAGCCCCTTATAAATGATCTATGGGCCGAACATGAGTTGGGATCTCAAAAAACGCCTGCAGGCACAGTGCGGCCGGGAATCCGGCGTCATCGTCAAGGATCCGGGGGGTTGCACCCGTGTGGCGCTCATCTCCCCCAACCCCTATCGCGTCGGCATGGGCAACCTCGCCGTCCATACGCTCTATCGCCTCTTGAATGATCGCCCCGACATACTCTGCGAACGCGCCTTCCTGCCGGACCGCCGCGAAATCCCGCAATACGAACGCACCAAGACGCCGCTCCTGACGCTGGAATCGCAGCGACCGGTGAACGACTTCGACGTCATCGCGCTGACCATCTCGTTCGAGAACGACCTCCTCAACCTGCCGATCCTCTTTGAGCTCATCGGCCTGCCCCTGCGCGCAAACGAGCGCCGCGCGGATGCGCCACTCATCATCGCGGGCGGAGCTGCGCCAACGCTCAACCCGCTGCCGCTGGCGCAGATCGCCGACGCCGTCTGCCTGGGGGAGGCCGAGGCATTCGCCGAGGGCCTCTTCCCGCTGTTGGCCGAAAACGTCGGGCGTGAACAATCGATCGAGGCCCTGGCCGAATGCCCGGGCGTCTTCGTCCCCAGCGCGGAGAACACCCCGCCGCTCGATGAGCGACGATACACCGCCGATCTCGATGCCTGGCCGACGCAGACGGTCGTGCACAGCGACGATGCGGAGTTCGGCGACATGCACCTGATCGAGATCAGCCGCGGCTGCCCACGCGCCTGTCGCTTCTGCGCCACCCCCGCCCTCTATGCCCCGTATCGCCATCGCCGTGCAGCGGCCGTGGCTGCAATGGTCGAGACGGGCCTCCATCATCGCCAGCGCTTCGGTCTCATCGGCGCGGATTTATTGTCACACCCGGAATTCGACGCCATCGTCGAACAGATTCGAACGAGCGGTGCCACCTTCTCACTTTCATCCGTGCGCGCCGCTGACGTCGACGAGAGGATCGCAACGCTCTTGGCGACGATCGGGCAACACTCCATCGCGCTGGGCATCGAGGCGGGCAGTGAGCGCCTTCGACGCCGGCTCGCCAAGGGACTCACCGACAAGCAGATCATCGACGCCGCGACAACGCTCGCCCGCGCCGGTATCACGCGCCTGCGCCTCTACTTCATGATCGGCCTGCCGCATGAAACGAACGAGGACGTCGACGCCATCGTGGATCTGGCCACCCGTATCCGCGACACGGTCCGTGGATGCGCCCCGAAGGGCCCGCGCACCACCGATGTGTCGCTCACGATCGCCCCCTTCGTGCCCAAGCCCCACACCCCCTTCGCCGAGGAAACATTTGCAGGGATCGATGCGATCAAGATGAAGCTCAAACGCATCGAGCAGGCCGTCACCCCCATCGACGGGCTCGGCGTCCATGCCGACGCCCCCCAGCAGGCGGCGGTAGAGGCCATCCTGAGCCAGGCTGGAGATGAGGCGATCGCGTTTCTGGAAGCGGCTCACCGCGACGGCGTGCGCCGAGCGCTGGCCGCCACAAACCGCGCCCCTTGACGGTCGGCACATGCGGGTGCTAAAGAGCGCAACCCCATGAAACAACGTTTCTTCCCCATGATGGTGGCGCTCGTCGTCATCGCCCTGACGCCACCGGCCCAGGGCGCGAGCAACAAGTATGCCCGCAGCCGCTCCCCCGTGGAATCCAAAGCCACGGTCGCCGCGGCACCCATCCGCGACGTCTACGTCGTGCACTTCATCATCGATGGCACGAACCTGACCGCCTTCGACCGCACGCTCGCCGCGGGAAAATTGCCGACGATCGCGCAGCACTTCGTCGAGGGCGGCGCGCGCTTCCACCGGGCGACCTCACTCTTTCCAACGACCTCGACGACCGTCTATCAATCCTTCGCCACGGGGCTCCTTCCGGGACATGCGGGCATCCCGCACCTGGAGCGCTTCGACCGCGAGCGTCGCGAACCCGTGGACTATCTCACCATCACGCAACACGATGACGTCAACTCGGACCTCATCAACCTGCGCGCACTGCTCAATCCCGACGTCGCTGACCTCGATGCCCCGACCGCCATCTTCGACCTGCTGGCCGGGCACCCGACCGCGGCCATCTACAGCTCGTTTAACCGCGGGGCCTCTTTCGTCCATCCGGCCAACGCCCCGATCGCCGCGCTCTGGTCGGCCTACGTCTCGGGCAACATCTCCAAGATCGATCAGCTCGCCTTCACCGAGGTGCTCGATCAGTTCGGGGGGGAAGCATCCGCCATTCCGCGCTACACCCTGGTGGGCCTCTACTCCTCCGACGTCTCCGGCCACAAGTATGGACCGCAGAGCCCGGAGGTCGAAGCGGTGCTCGTCCAGTTCGATCGATTCCTCGCCGACTTCTTCGCCCTCCTGGAGAAACAGGGGATCGCGGACAAGACCTTCATCATTATATCGGCCGATCACGGCATGCATGAGACGGGGAAACTGTTCCGCTTCCAGAAGGCGCTCGAGGCCAAGGGCATCGTCGTCAAGCCGAAGAATCCGCGCAAGAAACACTATGCGCTCTATGCCGCCAGCCGCGGCGTGTCCTCCACGCATATCTATGTGCGCCACAACGGCGGCTTCGAACCGATCGAGAACCCGGACGTGCTGCGGAAAATGAAGATCAGCGATGGAGAAGGAATCGACCTGATCGAAACGATCCTCGCCATGCCCGCGACCGACCTGCTCGTCGTGCGCGCGGGCCAGCGTAGCGCACGTCTGTTCAATCATGAGGGAAAGCGCGCCGATATTGACTGCTTTCCGATCGGTCATGAGGAGTATTGCAGCTATCGCTTCGATACGCTCGTCGGCGATCCGCTCGGCTATGCGGAGAACCCGAAACTCGCGCCTCTGCTCGATGGACTTCCGCACTCGACGCGTGCCTGGCGGGAGGCGACGGTCGAGGAACGCTATCCGGACGCGGTGATCGAACTCTCACAGATCTTTCATGATGGACGCGCCGGCGACGCCTTCATCACCACGCGCGACCGTTTCGGCTTTCGTAAGGTAAAACGAGGAAACCACGGAGGCGCGACCAACGATGATATGCGCGTGCCGTTGCTGATCGCCGGCCCCAGCGTGCCGAAGGGATCCTTTGGTGCCGCGCGTGCGGTCGACCTCTATCCGCTGCTCGTGAAGTGGTTTGGCCTGAAGGTTCCGACGGCCCATATGGACGGCGTCGACCCGTTCGCACGCTCAAGCGGCGAAGATTTGCTCGCCGCAAAACTGGCCGCGCTCGAACAGATCCTTTCGGAGAATACGCCGCTGATCAAGATGATCGGCGTGGCCGACTTCGTCCGCACCAAGGTCCATCCGCAGGTGCCCGCGCACCTCTTCCCGAAACTCGCCCCGCGCGCCCGTGCCGAATCACGCCTGCGCGCCAGACAGCTCAAGAGCATGCGCCAATACCGTGACGCGCTCGTGCGGCAACGCGACGAGAAGGGGGCTGACGAGATCGTGGACGATCGCTATCTGGCCGACCACATCGCCATCACGGAACGCGCGCTCGTGTGGACGCAGCGACAGCAGCTGGAGATGGAGGACGCCATCTCGCTGTTACAGAAGTGTCGGGATACAAACGCGTCGGCATGCCAATCACTGTAAACGGTGAACCGTAAACGGTGAACAGCAAGCACGACCATGTTATAATGCACGGTTCACGGTTCACGGTTCACGGTTCACGGTTCACGGTTCACGGTTCACGGTTCACGGTTCACGGTTCACGGTTCACGGTTCACGGTTCACGAATATGCTCACATTCTTCTTTCATCGCAACGCAGTGATGGTTCGCCTCATGGAGGTGCTGGGCCTCATCCTGGCCACGGTCGGAAGCGTGCACCTGCTCGCGCAAAATCCCTCGACCGCGAACATCATCGCCGTCGCCCTCGTCGCCCTGCTCTACGTTTTTTTGCGAATCTGCGCCACGAAGCGCTTCTACCGCGATGCCCCGCACGGCTCCGGCATCGAGCTGCAGTTCACCAAGGCGGTCGTTCCCCTCGGTTACCTCCTCACGCTCGCGGGCATCTGGCTCCTCATAAGCCCACGCGCGCTCCCGCTCTGGATCGTCGCCGCGATCTTCATCTTTCTCGCGCACGTCAACGTGATCCTCATCACCCTCCATCATCGCGACCGGGATCCCACGCCGGTCAACGCCTTCTCCGGCACGCGAAAATAAGAATAATCATGACGCGCCCCGATGATGTCATAAAGAAAGCCACATTATATCCCATTGATATTATTCCTTATTTCATATATACTCCTTGGAAAGGGTTGGACATTCATGACGCAGACATGCTAGGTGGACCCTATGCCAACGTGGAACGAATTCATCACCCATTTCACCCTGCTCGACGGACTCTTCGTCTTCGCCACAGCGGGGTGCATCGTCTTCGCCCGCGAAGGGCACCGTCTCTTTCGGAGGAACCGATCATGACTGCAAAACGAAAACCGTTTGTCGATGACATTCCCGACATGGAGGCCACCAAGCGCCACATCCTCGCCGCCGGACGGGAACTTCTCCTCGCCTCGCAGGGGGCGCTGCGCTTTCTCAAGCTCTACGTCGAATATGCGGCCCCCTCCGTCTCACGCCCACACCTGGGCGATTTTTTCTCACGCGCCATCGAGGTGGCCGACGAGTTGGCCCAGGAGATCACCCGCGTGGTGCCCGTCGAAAAGGTCGCCCGCGATGTCGCCAGCTCCGTTCTCGACGCGATCGAAAACGAGATGACCGCCGAGGAACGCGCCGCCAAACCGAAACGAAAAGCAGCAAAACGCAGCCCGAAGAAAAAGGACACGACGAAGAAAAAACCGGCGGCAACGAAGAAGACACCCGCGAAAAAGAAAACCGCGCGAAAGAAGAAATAGCCAGACGAGATTGATGGTAAACCTTTTTTTGTCATCCCCGCGAACGCGGGGATCTCGATGTACCGTGCAAAGCGAGATTCCCGCTTTCGCGGGAATGACAAATTTCGGTTAAGGAGGAGTTATGAGCACGAAGCATCCGAAGGTCATCAAACGCTACGCCAATCGCAAACTCTACGATACCTCCGATTCCTGCTACGTCACCCTCGAGGACATCAGCGAGATGATCAAGCAGGGCGAGGAGATTCAGGTCATCGATAACACGACCAAAGAGGACCTCAGCGCGGTCACGCTGGCGCAGATCATCTTCGAAGAACAGAAGCGCAAGACCAACGTCCTGCCGCTGGGAACCTTTCGTCAAATCATCCAGGGCGGCGGCGAAGCCCTCAAAGACATACTCACCCGCGGCGCCCATGAGTTCGAACAGGTGCGTGGCTTCGTGGATGAGAAGGTCCGACCCGCCGTCGACAACATCCAGCGCATCCCCTCGGTGCAAGCCGAACTCGAGGCCCTCAAGAAACGGGTAAGTGCCCTGGAGCAACGCCTGGTCCGCAGGACGCCAACCCGATAGATGCCCTTTCGAATCCGACAGATTTGGATCCGAGCGATCGCCCTGACCGTGCTCCTGTGCCTCGCGGGAACGGTGCAGGCCTATCAGCTGCCGACCTATGCGATCACCGACGCCGATCGCGAACGACCGACGGAAGAGATCGTGAACGAACTCGACCAACGCCGGGAAGAACTCGCCGTGCAGCTCGCCCCCTATCGACTGCAAGCCTATGAACACAATCGAAGACTCCGGCTCTCGCGCCAGGAGCGAAAGGCGGTTGCCCCCTCGCGCACACTGGACATCGAGCGGACATTCTGGAAGACCGTCGCCCGCCTCAAGCGCGACCTCATCGCCCTCCACCAAAGCAACCAGACGGCTGCGGTGCAGGCGGAAGCCGACGCCATCGCCAAGATCATCATCGAAACGATCTACGCCCTCTCACAGGAATACCGCGTCGCGGTGTCCGCACTCGTGCACAACGTGCTCATCAATACGGGATTTCGCAAAAAGGGGTTCTGCTATCATTATGTTGATGACCTGCGAGAAGCGCTCGGCACAAAGGACTGGAAGCAGTTCGATATCCACTGGGGAGAAGCCTGGCCCAAAGATTTTCGTGAGAACAACGCGCTGATCATCACCGCCGAGGGGAAACCCTTCGAGACGGGAATCGCCGTGGACTCTTGGCGCACCGCCGGAAAACCTTTCTGGACCCCCGTCAAAGGCGACCGCTTTCCCTGGAAGGAATTTTTTGGAAACGTCGAGCGACCCGATCAATAGTCGATGGTCTGCTCGAAAAAAACGATTTTGCGGATTGTTGTCATTCCCGCCTCCGCGGGAATGACAGGCAACATCATGGTCAATGGTCTATGGTCTGATCTAAGAACTCATCGAGGCGTTTGCACGCCAGCTCCGAGAGCCCCACAAAACGCACGCCCATGCCGGCCGGCCGATCCTCCTGACCGGGAATGCAGCGCACCACCTCGCCCGTGACGCGCAGCGGACGCTTGTGACCGGGCAAGACAAAGGAGAGGAAGAGCAGCGTCCCCATCCGCACGGGAATGTCGGCGGCGAGATAGAGCCCACCCGCGCTCACGTCTTCGGAATGCACATAGAAGAGACCGTCGCCGAACTCGTCCTCGAAGACGACCTCGGTGCGATAGGGCCGACGCTGATGGATGCGTTTTTCCGGCGGTGCCATCGTCATATTGCTCCTTCACCCCTCACCCCAACAACCGCTTCAGCAACTGTGTCAACTCCGCCGGATGAAAGGGCCGCGTGATCACGGTACTGTTTGCCAAGCGACCGAGACGTTCGCGCCACTCGTCCTCGGCGTGGCTCGCTCGACAGAGAAAGACCTTCTTCACGCGGCGCAGCGGTTCATCCTCCGTCAGGTGTTTGAGGATCTCATCGAACTTCTTGCCAAAGGTATTGGAGTTAAAAAGCCCCAGGTGCACGCGCTCACGCCGAAAGAAGTGTGGCCGCAACTCCTCGAAGCGACGGCGCACGACGAGCGTCGGCTGAAATGGAACGAGCAACAGCTGATAGATATTGGCGGCCAACTGCGAGCGATCGGCGATGGCAATGCGGGGGTTCTCGATCATGGAGCAGAGCTTAGCGAATGCCGCATGCGGTGGCAAGAATCGCCGCACCCGCCCGGCATACACCATATTTCTCCATATATTTCAGCGCATTACAAGAACACTCCCCTCATCGCTGCGAACAAATTGACAGTCGCCCCCAAAACGACGCATATGGCGAGCCAAGGAGACGCCCTATGCCCCTCTATGAATATGAATGCCGCAGCTGCGGGAAACGCTGCGAATTGCTGATGCGCACGAGCGATACCGGTCCACAATGCCCCTCCTGCGGAAGCACAGAGCTCCACAAGCTCCTCTCGACGTTTGCCGCACATGGTGGGTCGCCAAAGGCGCCCGAAGCGTGTGAGAGCTGCACCACGCCCGGAAGCTGCTGTGCTGGCGGCACCTGCTCGCATCGCTAAGAACCCGTTCGTTTCACGCCTCCCTACCCGCCTGCGAAGCTATAAAACATGCAATCCAGACTTGACAACTGGGGGGGGCTCCCGTAACCTTATAAATACTACGGGGGAAGGATCTCATTCATATCATTCAGGAATTTCAACTTTTCCAAGGAGGGAAGTCATGAAGAGACTGTCGTTAGCAGTGGTAGCGGTCATTTGTGCCGGCATGGTTTTTGGGTGTGCACAGCAGCAGAAAAAGCCGGTCGCCAAGCCGGCCGCGGGTCTGCAGCGTGTCCATTTCGACTTTGACCGCTCGAACGTCAAGGCCGAGTACGAGCCAGTTCTGCGCGCAAATGCCGCCTGGATGCAGGCCAACGCAAGCACCACCGTCACCATCGAGGGCAATTGCGACGAGCGCGGCTCGGTCGAGTACAACATCGCCCTGGGTGATCGTCGTGCGAAGTCGGCCAAGAGCTATATGATGAACTTGGGCATTCCCGACAGCCGCCTGAGCACAATCAGCTACGGTAAGGAGCGCCCGCTGTGCACACAGCACAACGAGAGCTGCTGGTGGCAGAATCGCCGCGATGACTTTGTGGCTCGCTGATCATCCGCACGGCGCAGGAAATGATTGAACACATCGGGACGCGCTCCTTCTCTGGAGGAGCGCGTCTTTGTGTTTTATAGTGGAATTCAGTATTCTCCCCCTGTACTGAGGGAACTCGAGGAAGATCCGATCAAACCGACCCCTTCGGAGGATTCATGAAACAGGTATTCACCCTTCTCGTCGTCGCCAGTCTCCTGCTGTTGAGCGCTCGCCCTGCGCCCGCAGCCTCCGATGAGGCCAAGCGTATTCGCGAACTGGAAAATCGTATCCAGGAAATCCAAAAGACCTATCTGCAGAACAACCAGCGCGTCGCCTCAACCATTTCGCGCTCCGAAGGCGTGCAACAGGATTTCGCGACGCTCAAGGGTCAGGTGAAGGGAAACACCCATCTCCTGCAAAAGCAGAGCGACGAACTCATGCGCGTCATTACGGAACTCGACCACCGCATTCAATCGATCGAGGAACGCCTCGAAATGTTCTCCGCACAGTTGACCAAGGCCTTGGGCAAGGTGGCACCGGCCGCAGCAAGCGAGATCGCCCTTTATCAAAAGGGGCTCGACCTCGTGAACCAATCGAAATACCTCGAGGCAGCCGCAACCTTTCAACGCTTTCGCAATAAATATCCGAAGAGCCAGCATGCGGGAAGCGCACAGCTCTGGATCGCCGAATGTTTCTATGGCGTGCGCGACTATCGACGCGCGATCAAGGAATATCAAACCTTCATCGAGGGCAACCGCCGCAGCCCAAAGATAGGCGACGCCCTGCTCAAGCAGGGAAACTCCTTCTATGAACTGGGGATGGCCGAAGAATCGAAGGCGTTCTATGAGAAGGCGATCAAGGAATATCCCTCGAGTGCCGCAGCTGATCAGGCCAAGGTGCGACTGGAACGCATCAAGGATCGCGAAGCCACCGCAGCTGGCGCCACCGGGGGGCTGACCTCCTATCCGACGGAGACCATTCAGCAACGCCAGGGTCGCATGAATGGAGCATCGAAAAAGAAATCCGAAGAAAAGACCGACGCTGATTCTACCTATATCCCGGATCGGGAGTTCTGATGCGCATCCTCGGCATCGAATCATCGTGCGACGAAACCGCCGCCGCCATCGTCGAGAACGGAACAATCCGCTCCTCCATCATCGCCACCCAGCACGACGTGCATGAACGCTTCGGCGGCGTCGTGCCCGAGCTCGCCTCGCGCCGTCACCTCGAGAACATCGTTCCGGTCATCGAAGGAGCACTCGCCGATGCGCAGATGACCTTCGCCGACTTAGATGGCATCGCCGTCACCTATGCACCGGGGTTAGCCGGCTCGCTGCTCGTGGGACTGGCCGCGGCCAAGGGGATCGCGTTCGCGCAAGGACTCCCGCTCATCGGCGTGAATCATCTCGAGGGGCACTTGAATGCGGCCGCGCTCGAGTGCGATGATATCGTCGCACCATATGTGGGATTGGTCGTCAGCGGCGGACACACGAGCCTCTATCTCGTCCATGGATTTGGCGACTACCAACTCCTCGGCGCCACGCGCGACGATGCCGCAGGCGAGGCGTTCGACAAGGTAGCCAAGCTTCTGGGTCTGGGATATCCGGGCGGTCCGGCCATCGATCGCGCGGCTGAGCGCGGGAATCCTTTGGCCTTCCGTTTCACCCCGCCGAAATTTCGCGATGCTTCTCCCTTCGACTTCAGCTTTTCCGGCATCAAGACGGCCGTCCTGTTGCTCCACAAGAAGCAGGCACAAACAACGACGAACGACCCGGGAGAGCAGGAGGCCTTCGTCTGCGATCTCGCCGCCAGCTTTCAGGAGGCAGTCGTTCGCATTCTCGTGGACAAGGTGATCGAAGCAGCCACCGCGCACGGTGCGAAGACGGTGGTGCTCGCCGGCGGCGTCGCGGCAAACCGGCAGCTGCGGCAACGGCTTGCGGACAAAGCCCAGGCCGCCGGCATCCGTGCCGTCATTCCGCCGATGGCGCTGTGCACCGACAACGCCGCAATGATTGCGCATGTGGGAATGCTGCGCCTTGCGCGCGGCGAAACCAGCCCCCTGACGCTCGGGGTGACGGCCAATCAGGAAATCGGCCTTTAATACCGACCATGGATTTATGGGCACCTCTAAAAACCTATGATGTGCCAACGCGAGGGAAAAATGGAGATCTTTTTTACAGGGGTATCGGAAAAAAGATCTCCATTTTCCCCGGGAGGTGGCATCAATAGTTGAGTTTTTAGAGGTGCCCACGAGTCCTTATGTCACTTCCCTCCATTCAATCGCTGCTCGCGAAACACGGCATCCGCCCGAAAAAGCGCCTCGGGCAGAACTTTCTGACGCCGATGCCCACGATGCGCAAGATCGTCGACGCGCTTGAAATCAACGAAGACGATACGGTCGTCGAGATCGGCCCCGGTTTGGGACTCATGACGAGCCTCGCGGCGGAACAGGCCCGACGGGTGATAGCCATCGACCGCGACGAAGCCCTTTTGGCCATCGCCCAGGAGGAATTCGGCGACCGCGACAACATCGATTGGATACATGCCGACATCCTGAAATGCGATCTGAAGGTTATCGTTCACGGTTCACGGTTCACGGTTCACGGTCTCAAGATCTTAGGCAATCTGCCCTACAACATCTCCTCGCCAATCATCTTTTGGATGCTCGACGCACGCCAGCTGATCGATCGAGCGATCATCATGGTCCAGAAGGAGGTGGCGCTGCGTCTCGCCGCTTCCCCCGGCACGAAGGATTACGGCATCCCCTCAGTGCTGCTGCAAGCACACGCGGATGTCCGTCGCCTCTTCGATGTCTCTGCCAAGAGTTTTCTCCCCCCGCCGGAGGTCACCTCGAGTATCGTATGCATCGATTTTCGAACGGGAGACGACGGCATCGCCGACGAAGCGCAGTTTCGCACCGTGGTGAAGGCCGCTTTCGGCAAACGTCGCAAGACGATCCGCAATGCCCTGATGGGAAACCGCTCGCTCGGGGCATCGGCAGACGCGATCGACGAAGCGCTGGCCGCGTGCCAGATCGATCCCCGCCGCCGCCCGGAGACGCTCACGATCGAGGAATATGTACATTTGGCTGAAACGCTCAAAACCTAACCTCGGAGGGAATCTATGAAACGGACCCTTATCGTCGCAACGATCGTTCTCATCACCGCTATCATGGGAGGAGATGCCATGGCCTTGGAACTCACGAGCCCCGCATTTACGAACGGCGCGCCGATTCCGGCGCAGTATACCTGCGACGGGGCAAACATCTCGCCGGCGTTTACCTGGAGCGGTGCGCCAAAAAAGACAAAGAGTTTTGCGCTCATCGCCGACGATCCGGACGCGCCGATGGGCGTCTGGGTGCACTGGGTCATCTGGAATATCCCGGCAACCGCAACCGGGCTTGCCGAGAAGATCGCACCGACGGAAAAACTTCCGGATGAAAGCGAGCAGGGCTTGAACGATTCCCGCAAATACGGCTATAGCGGCCCCTGCCCGCCGGGCGGAAAACACCGTTACTACTTCAAGCTCTATGCGCTCGATCGCCTGCTCGCACTCCCCAAGAAAGCCAACAAGGGAATGCTCAAACACGCGATGAAAGATCGCATTCTGGCGCAGACAGAGATGATGGGAACGTATAGACGTAAACGGTGAACAGTAAGCGGTAAACCGTAAACAGCAAATATGATATACTATGCCGTTCACCGTTCACCGTTCACTCATGGCACATCTGGCATGAACATCCGCCACCACCACCCATACCCCAGTTTGGCAGACCCGGGCCTTCCAGGAGCGGTCCGCCACTGAGAGGTGATTCCGGCGTCGCTGATGGCGGGCTCGACGAGAGCGCGCAGTCGCCGATGGTCGGGTCGTAGACTTCACCCGGCCCGCACTCCGGCGGCACGATGCAGGCATCCGCCACGAAATCGAAGACCTCGCCCACTAGACATTCCGGAATTTCACGACAGAGGCTGCGCACCGGATCGAACTGCTGTCCCTCGGGGCACTCCGGCGGCACACGACAGGCGCAGCGCTGGAAGTCGTAGACCTCCCCATCGGCACAGACCGGACGCGACATACAGAGGCAACTGACCGCGCAGTAGACCTGATCGAGCTGACATCCCTCATAGGTGATGCAGATATCGTAGGCCTGGCAGAAGACCTCGCCGCCGGCGCACTCGCCCGCGGTCAGGCACTCGCCACCGCGCTCGCTCCAGTAGGTCCCGTCCGCACAGCAATGCGAATTGCTGAAGGTCCGGTCGATGCGGTATTCGGTCGGCGCATCGTTTTCACAGGTACATTCCGTGCGATCCGGCGTGTTGGGCTGCTGCGCATCGGCACAGGAGGCACAGACCTTCTCTTCGACCGTGAAGTCGAAGACGGCCACTTCACCGATCGGGCAGCAGGTGTCGCCACCGCCGGCGAGCCACTTGCCCTCACCGCAATCACTCACGCAGATATCCAGCTCCGGATCGCGCGCATACTCATAGGTGCAGACGCAATCGCCCTCGAGCGTGTAGCGCTCGTTCTGGCCCGTACAGCGCGTAACGCATTCCTGACCGACGAGTTCCTGGTTGAGCGCACACGGCGCGGGATAGCACTGCGCCTCATCCGCGTTCCACGACTGCCCCTCCGGACACATCGGGACGCAGAGCTCGCTTGTCGCGTCATAGACCTGCCAGTCGTAGCAGATGAGGCTCCCATCGCCCAAGACACTGATCGCCGGATCGATGAAGAGGATCGGCTGCGACAGCGGTGCGGTCGGCTCACCGCTCGCGGGATCGTTCACCTGCAAGGTGACATCGAGGCCGAGGGCGTTTTGCTCGCCGGGGATGTTGCGCACCCAGACCGCAAAGCGTCCGGTCTTTTCCCCGTTCTCCTCGATTTGCACGGCCGTCGCGCGACCATCCACATCGATTGGGAGCGGATTTCCGTTCGCATCGGTGATCTGCAGGGCATTGATATCGCCCGCTTCGAGCGTCCTGATTCCGACGCGCACCTCGGCGCCCCTCTGAATCTCCTCGTCGACGACGAGGATCTGGTTCGTGCTCGAGCTATTGCCGAGTGAGACGACGACCTGCGCGAAGCCGAAGCCCTGCTGCGGCGCATCGACCTCCATGAAGTAGAAGTTGCCGATGATCCCCTGCGCCAGGCGTTCGACATCGCCGAGGGTGACCACCGTGTCGTGATTGGTGTCGGCCTCGAAGAATTCGTTCGTCCCCAACGCTGTCCCCATCGACGCGGCCTGTGCCGCCGTGAAATCACTGGGGAGATACTTGTTGTCGCCATCGACATCGCCGCGCTTTGGCATCGGGGGATCGATGAGTCCCCGTCCCGCAATCATCTGCCGCACGGTGAGATCGACGCCATCGAGGCTGAAGATGTCGGCATACGTCACCGTCTGCTTCTGCCCGCCCACATAGACGCTGGCATCCTGGAGGAAACCGTCGAAGAGGGTGATGTCCGTCGCTTTCTTCATCTGGAAGGTGACCACCGCCGCGTCGATCGTCCCGGTCGGGCGCGCATTCTCCTTAAAGGTCCCGACGATCTTGATGTGACCGCTCTTGGACGGACCGTCGGCCGTAATCCCCTCCACCGGCTTCACATTGAAGATACTCGAACGCGACGCCGCCGCCGGTGCGAGGGTCACATCCGTAACGTGCAGAACGCGATCGTCATAGGTAAGCGTGGCGAGATAATCGCCCAGGGATCTACCCTGCCCAGGGTTCACGCGCACGATCATCTTGTGCAGCGTCTGGCTCTCCGGCAACACGGGTATGAAGCGCCCGCGCAGATCGCTGGCATCGGTGCGCCCGTTCCCATTCTGATCATAGACGATATCGATATCGGGCTCCGTGATCGCATCGGCAATACCCGGCTGTGGATTGACGGCGAGGTTCCCGTTGATCGGGCCACCGCTTGGGTCGCTGCCATCGGAGAGCGCGATGGGCAGGCGAATGACACCGTTATACGAGGGATTGGTCGTCGAGGGATTGTAGAGCAAAACGCCCAACAGCGTATACGTCCCCGCGTTCATCGCGAGCACGGGATCATAGACCGCGCCATTGGGGAGCTTCACCGCCACCGGCGCACCGATCGTCAGGAGTTCTTCGCCACCGGCAAGAACCGTCTGGCCGTTCCCTTCGGCCTCGGGGGCCACGACCACATAGCGGGTGCCATCAGCCATCGTTCCGACCAGGCGCAGGCGAACGGCATCCTTTGCCACCGCACCGCCGGCACCGATCGTCCCGGCAAACGCGATCGGCACGTTGCTGCTATCCACCCCCGCTGACGTCCGCGCGGGCGTATAGCCCTGCGTGCGCTCGACGCGCCAGCCGAGGATCTCGACCTGCGCCATCGTTCCATCGCCCGCAGGATCGGCCTTCACCTCGATCGGGTGTTCGCCGAAGATCGCATCGATATAGATGAGGTCGTCAAAGTCGGGCGCAACCTGTTTGGGTACATTGGCTCGGACGTTTCCGATCCCCGTCGTCCCACTCGGCACAAATCGATAGATGGCGTCGCCGACATCGACCGATCCCAAACCGGAATCCACGCCGAGCACCGCATTGACGACCGCATTTGTGGGCGTGAGCCGCACGGCATCCTGCCCACCCGTCCAGTTCGCCGTCACGACCACACGAGCGCGCTGATAGAAGATCGATCCATCGCTCGCCGTGAAGATCGGCGTGAAGAGACTGTCGGCAACTGTTCCCTGATACGCCTGCGGATCGTCGCTTCGTGCGGCGAAGTCCTCGTTCGTAGCGACACCGAGCGACTCGAGGGTCACCACGCAGACGCGCTCGGTGATCGTCACGCCGATGTTGTCGCCGTTTCCGTCGGTGATGACCTGGGCGTTCTCACCCGCAGCCCCGTCCATCTCGCCGCGACCGGTGAGCGTGACCTGGATGTCATCGCACCAGTCGTTCGGATCCTGAAGATTGAGCCCCGTCGGAAAATCCTCGCGCACGCTGTATTTCCCGTCGACATTGACCGTGATCACCTGCTCGGATGCGCCGTCGAGGTTTTCAAACGTCACCCATTCCTGCCCCTGGACATTGCGTAGGCTCCCGTTCGCCCCCCAGTTCACATCGACCTGCATCGTGTTTGAGGTCGGGAGACCAAGGACGCGTTGTGCCAGATCACCTTGCGAGCGCGCCAGCATCGTCGGCACGCCGACGCTCACCTCGCCCACGCCGTCGAAGAGGACATCGACCGTTCCGGTTCCTCGGGCGGGGCTGCCATCAGCCATCTCGCCAAAGCTCGCCGTGACGATCGCCTGCCCCGGACCCTGGACGATCACCTCGCCGGTTTGCGGATCGAGGGTGAGGACCGAACCGTCGCCCTGCGTGACCGTCAGACTATCCGCCGCGACGAGCGGCGTCACCAAGCTCCACTCCTCCTTGATGTGCGCCCAGACCGCAACCGGTGCGCGCGAACCGATCTTCTTGAGGCGGTTGGTGAGCAGGGCCTCGGCCGGCGCCACGCCCTGTTCATTCACTGCACCCACCAACCCTTCAGGCTGTGGGTTGAAGATGCCGGGGACGGCGACGAAGATCTCGCTGACCGGATCGGCCGATGCAATGACCTCGACGTTGAACGTCTTGGCGAAATCGCCGCCGCGAATCGTCACCTCGAAGTTTCCCGTCGACTGCGCCGTGAAGTAACAGGGCATCGAGGCGATCGGGGGGATCATCTGGCCCGAATCGCTCGAGCAGGTGAGCATGTGCGTCACATCGAACGGCACCGAATCCGCGTCGCCCATCGGGCGGTTCCAGACGGCCCGGAGGGAAAGCGGACGGAAGGCCGTCGTCCCGCTGATGGCGGAGAGCGTCACGGTCTGTGCCCGCGGCTCGACGAAGAAGGTCTCCGGAGCATCGGTCGCGAGTTTTGCAACCGTGAACGGAATCGTGATGGCGCTGCAAGCATTCGTGCCGCCGGCGCAACCGGCCGCACCCGAGAACGAGACGCGCACGCCATCGCTCGGCGTCGGCATCGCCCCAGGACGCAGCTGCACGCGCCCCTCGGCGGCGATCGTCTGCATGGAACCCAGTGGGGTTAGCACCGCGCTGGCGGTTGCCGCTGCATCGATCGGCGCAGCCTCATCATTATATACGATCGGCATGCGCACCAGCGTTGCCGCCGCAGGGCCGCCGATGGCGGTGAAGTCATTGAGATCATCCATCACGGCAGAGGCCGCAAACCCCTGGATCGCACGCACCACCACATCGACATCCCCTTGAACGCCGAGACCTGCGCGCGAGAAGACCTGCGCATCACGCGCCCGGTCGGGGCCGATCGGATAATCGCCGGTCGTGCGCAGCGCGGTGACGCTCGCACGGAAATCGCCGCCCTGGCCGGTGATGCCCCGCGGACGAAACGCCATCCGGAAGACCTCAAGCGCTGCACCGGCACGTCGTCCGGCACTCTCGGGAACGAAGATGCTCACCCGCACGCTGCCGTCTGCCTGCCCCGGATTTGCGGGATCCGTGATGATCGATGCCCCTGCAGGGACACCGGCGCCACGCCCGCCGGAGAGGAACTCGAAACGCGCCTGATCATAGCTGAGGGTAAACTCGATCCCCATCAGGTCCTGCGTTCCGGAGTTGACCAGGATCGGCAGGATAAAGCTCTCGCTGCCCACGATCTCGCGCCGCGGCAGGTCGACGAGCACGTCGCCGACGTTCGCCAGCAGCTGCGCGCGCGCCGGATCGGGATGGACCACAATCGGAACCGCCAACGGATCGGTCTCATTCGCTAAGATCGGAGCACCGTTCACCTTCACCTGCACCTGGGCTTCATGCTCTTCGCCTGCGACGAAGACGCCCGGTGGGGCCGTTATCGTCGCGCCGTAGAGGCCGCGCATTCCGCTCACAGCAGCAGCGTCGACCTCCAGGTTCGTCACGCCATCGACGAGGAGGAACTTCACGTCCATCAGGTCGGGACCGGCCGGACGATTCTGCGCATCGCGCACGAAGGCATAGGCCTTGATGCGCCGACCCTTCGCCCCCGCGGTCGAATCGACCTCTTCAAAGACCGCACGCCGGTTGAGGATGAGGCGCACGTTCGGCTGCTCCGCTGCAAAATCCGTCAGGATCGCGAGCGGATCGGTCAGGATGTCATAGAGGCTCTCGCTCTTGCGCCCGCGCACCTGCGCCTTGGCATCGACTTTGAGCGGATGCGTGAGCGCCGTGATGTGGCTGGTGTATTTGCCGCGATCGGCATCAACGCCGCTTGCAAGCCAAACGTCCTTCGTATCCTGCGTCCAGACGGTTGCATCCTCTGGATTCGTGCCGAACTCCACCTTCGCGCCCGGGACGTATTCGCAGTTATCGATGCATTCAAAATTGTCACGCCTGCAGACACCATCGCGGCAGACGAGCCCCGGCTCGATGCAGTCATCATCGGTATCGCATTCATCGCCGTTGTCACCGCCGGTCGGAACGCAGCGGTTGGCCTCGCAGACAAACGGCTGCGGCATGCAGACACCTTGGGTGTCGCAGTTGCTGCAGACACTCTCAGAACAGGAAAGCACCGCGGCCTCGAATCCCGCCGGGCAATCGGTCGCCAATGTGCAGGCCACATTCGGACACTGGCCGTTGGCATCGCACTCGCTGCAGACGCCGGCGACACAGGTGAAGGCATCAGCGCAGTCCTCGTCGGTCACGCACGGATCGTCGCCGCCGCCACGGCACTCGCCGTTTTCACAGAGATACCCCTCGGGGCAGCTCATGTCGGGCAGGCAGTCGTAGGGTTCGATTCCATCCCCTTCGCACAGGCTCGTCTCGATCGTGCAGGTGCCGCCGCTCGGGCAGCGATCCTCGGTGCTGCAGCTCAGGCGATCGCAGCTCTGGGTATCGACGTTCCAGACATGCCCCTCGTCACAGCGATCCATACAGCTGCCGACGACATCATCGTAGATGGCATCCAACGCGCAGCAGAGATCCGTATTTGGAATCTGGCGATCTGTATCATTCTCGCACCCTTCGCCTTCACCCGTGCACTGATCTTCAACCGGCATCGTCTCAGCGTCATACTCCGGATTGTAGGCGGTGTACTGTGCACAACACGCAGGCGGATCCCACCAGTTGCGCAACGGCTCGGCGCATTCCCATTCGACGCAGGCCTGCGCGACGGCATCCCAGAAGTCGTCGTCGTCGCAGCGATCGACGCAGTCGCCGATCTCGTCCATCTCCTGCTGACCGGAATCGCAGGCACAGGCGCGTGCGACGTCATCGTAATGGGCACCCATTCCGCACTCGACCTCATCCTCGTCGACGCATTCGGTTCCCGTCCAGAGCAGCCCATCCGCACAGGTGCAGATGCCGCTGGCAGGATCGGCCGCGCGCGGTTCGAGGCATTCATCCGCATCGATACAGGTGGCGTCGCTCGGGTCATAGAGCATCTCGCCCGGGCAGGCGCAGACGCTCATCGCGTCGAGCAGACGCGGCGGGAGACACTCGTTGCCGCCACAGGAATCGGCGACGCAGATGCAGCTCATGCCGTCCCAGGCATACCCCTCGTCGCACTCGGGCACGATGCAGGCGCCGTCGACGCAGATCTGGTTGAGATCGGGGCAATCGATGGAGAAGTTGCACTGCGGACGACACTCGCCGTCGGCACAGATGAAGCCCTCATCGCAGGGATTCTCATCATCACATTCTTCGCCCGCTTCGCAGGAATTTCCATCCCAATGGTACCCGCCGAGACAGGCCGCACACTGGTTCGTCTGCTGATCGCAGTAGCGATCGTTGTATTCCGTATCCGGGCAGTCCTCGTCGGTCGTGCACTCGTTCGGATCGATGCAGACGCCGGTGTCGGTATCGCAGAGCAGCCCGTCGCAATCGCCGTCATCGAGACAGTCGTCGATGCAGGCGCCGTCGACGCAGCTTAAGCCCTCTTCGCAATCGGCACCGCTCTGACAGCTCGGCGCCAGCGCGCGCATGAAGGTCGCGGTGCTGTCGTTGAGAACAATGCTCGCATTGTTCTGGTCGAGAACGAAGAGGCGGACGGTAAAGGTCGTCTCCGTCGAACCCGCCGGGAGCTGCATCCAGGCGGTGAAGGCATCGCGGCCAGTGGTCGGCTTCACGAGTATTTCATATCCCGCTTCACCAGCAACCAGCGGCTGCAAGAGCGATTCATCCTGGAAGAGCGCCGCACCGGCTGGCGCTGCAACCGCGATTTCCGGACGGATGGAGGCAGTGACCGGCTCGCGCTTCTTGTCGCGGAAGACGACCGAGAGCTTCGCGCTCAAACCATTCACCTGCGCGATGACCGGTTCGATGAAGTAGTAGTTGCCCACGAGGAGCTGCTCGGCCTGGACGACATCCGACCCGGCGATATCGCCGGCTTCCACCGTCGCGTCAGCGCCCCGCACCTCGTGGCTGTAGTCGAAGTCGGCCTCGGAAAGATCAAGATCATCCGCACCGATCGTTTCGACCATATATTCGCGCATCCTGGCCGTGTCGAAGCCGTTGAAAACACCGGCTTCATCCTCGTTCACGTTTCCGGTCGGCGGATCGACGAGCCCCGTGCCCGCATCGAAGGTGCGCTCGTTTGTCCCGCCGATGGGCGTGCTCGTGCCACCCATATCGGCCTTACCGCTGATGGCGAAGATGATACCGGAGAGGTTCGTGATCGAATCGCCACTGCTCTTCGATGTCGCAGGAGCGAAGGTGATCTTCGCCACCGGAATCACGCCCGTGGGGCTCGTACCCGCTGTCACCGTCCAGAAGAGATTGATGCGCCCGGTGGTGTCATCCGGCGGGGCATCGGCAACCTCGACCTTGGCGTTGAATTCCTGTCCGGTGATATTCGAATCATTCGCCAGAAGATTGGTGATGGCATAGTTGCCCGCGCCGCCCGCCACATCGATGACGCGACGATCATAGGTCACGGTGATCTCGTAGTTATTCAGGTGCAGATTCCCCGCGTTGATGCGCAGCTCGACCTCATGGGAACCCGTGAGCACCGGGACGAATCGGCCCGTGATCTCGCCCACATCGACATCGCCGACCTTCGGCGTGAGGTTGATGGCATAGGGGCGTGCGGTCGCGGCAAATGCGCTCGCCGTGTCACGATTCAGATCTAGCGTCACCATCACCGCACCGTTGTCGTGGATGCCGGCGACGATCGTGCCGTTCTCACCGACTGACGTTGCGGCGTTGCGATTCTCATAGCCCGTCGCGTTCATCCCCATCGTCACCAGAGGAGCGCCCTCATCGCTGACCTGCTGCACGCCGTTTGCCACGAGGGTTGCGCGCGCGCCGCCGTTTGCAAATCTTCCACCGACGGTGAGCGAACGGGAGCTTGCGCGCTCGCCGCCGATCGTCCCGGCAAACGCCGTCGCGCCACCGCCGATGAGCGTATCGGAAACGCTCTTGCGACTCACTCCCGCGCCTGCAGTTGAGAAGCTCGTCGATAGGATCTCGAGGAGATCGATATCGACCGGATCATCCGCGATAGTGATGATGCGCACCCCCGCGATGCCCGCCGTGCTCGCCCCGGCTGCGGGGCGCGCGACGATGCGCGCCTCAGCCGGCATCAGCGGTGTCAGTCCGAAGTAATCGCGACCTGTGGCCGGCGCTGGAGCGATCCCCACGACATCGGTGCGCATCGTTCCGCCCACCGTGGTCTCGAGCAGGAGCGAAGAGTCGAGCTTGGAGAAGTTCGTGATGTCAGTGAGCCAGATCCAGGTGTCATTGTGATACCAGTGGCCCTGCACGCGCAGGCGGCCCTGCTGATAGACGTCGATCCCCTCGACGAAACCGAAGGCATTCTGCTCGACCTGGGGCTTGTCGCCCGCAGCGGGCTTGAACCCCTCGGGATAGGTATCCTTCGGGTCGAAGTCCTCGTAGGTCTTGACCTCGAGGCCATCGATGCCGGTGACGGTAAATTTCACGCAGGTGGGAGCAAAATCAAATCCTGGCACGGTGATACAGATCTCATCCGAACCCATGCCACGCCCCGCAATCGGGCGCACGACGCCGCCGACCACCTCGACGACGCGCTCCGCCTCGGGTGTGCCGTTCGTATAGGTCGCCACCGCCGCCTTTGCATAGATGGCATCGGCGTTCGCGTGATCATCACCATAGAAGACATCGACGACCATAGCCTGCTCGGTCGGGATGTTGCCCAGCTTTTTCGCCCAATCATCGTTTGAAGGAGAAAGCAGGACCGTTCCCGTCGGCGCGACGTGAACTTTCGGCTCACCCGGGAAGGCGACGATCGCATGTCCCTTGCCCTCTTTGCCCGCATAACTCCCGGTGATCGTCGTGATGCCCGGCTCGAGGACGCGCACCTCAGGCTTGCGCGCACCACCCTCTTCCACCGGCGCCACGGCCCCACCCATGAAGCTCAGGGAATCGAGGACCAGATCGGTCACATCGGCGGTCGTGTCGGCGGTCGTGCCGCCCGCATAACGCGCGAGTACCACGATCGGCCCGTTCTCCATCGCGGTGAAGCGGTTGAAGGCAGAGGCCGAAACCGCGCGCGCGGTATCCGCACCCTGGATCCCCGAAACAGCGAGCTTTATCTCGTCAGGCTTTTTCGGCGCGGTGACCGAGCCGGCAACACCGATGAGGAGTTCATCGACCGCAACCTGATCGCTGCTCACTTTGAATTCGATCACTTCGCCAACGGGCGCTTCATCGCGGACCGCTTGGATCCTCAGCTCACCGAGAGAGGTCGGCGCAACGAGGCAACGGCTTGCGAGCAGCTCGTTGTGGACATTGGCATCACCGGAGACCTTTTGGCACTGCACTTCATGCGTGAGGTCGTAGACGACGCGATCGCCGTCCTTACACAGCACACGCCCCTGAGCACGCTGGAAACTCGTCTGCGTCACCCTCCCCAACACGAACGGGGGATTGAACCCCTCGAAGGTGAGCGCGCAGGATGCGCGGAAGATCCGATCGGCGGAGAGCTCAATCGGATAGGAGACATTTCCGAGGTCGCTCGAGGAGACGGTGATCGTTCCCTTGCTGAATGCCGGCGCCGCATCCGAAAGCGACACACTTTTCCCATCAGCGACAAACGGCGCCGGTGCTTGAACCTGAACGGTCAGGGCTTCATCCACAAAGGTATACGCGCGAATGAGATGCGCGTCGATCGTGCGCGGATCGGCAGTTCCCCCGATGCCGGAGCGATCGACCCAGTCGGTGTCAGCGATCGCGGCGGCGAAGCCGACCACATCGTCGGTCGCGACGTTAAGTCCAGATGCCGGATAGATTGAAGTTGCGGGATTCGCATTGAGATCAACGATATTCTTGAACGTGCCATCCTTTTTATAGAGGAGCTCGACGGGCTTCACCTCGATCGTGCCCGGATTGCCACCGATGAACTTGAAGTTCAAATCGAGCAGCTCCGCGCGATCGGCGAGCATCGGCGCTGCAGAGCCGGAGTTCGAATCAAAGGTCGCAAAGAGCGTGATCTCCTTGCGTCCAGCATCCAGATCATTCACGCCCGCATTCACCGTGCCGAACTGTTTCCCGTTATTGGCGCGATCAACCGCGCGGTATTCATAGGATGCGGCGTCATAGATGACCTTCACCTTAATCGCATGGATCAACTGATCCTGGGAATCAGTCACATTCGTGTTGGCCACGATCGTCGTCCAGAAATCCTGCCCCGGGAAGATGGGTCGACGCGGCAGTTCGAGGACCATGTCGCCGACGGTCGCAAGATCCGTCACGTCGGGATCGGCCTGATAGGCGACATCCTTCGACGCTTCCGGAAATCCCACGTCCCAAAAGCGCGCGGAGATCATCGTGTTCTCCGTCGCGTTCACCTCGAGCGTCGTCGCATAGAGGCCATCGACACCGCTGTACTTGCCGTTGACCCCTGGAGACCAAGTGTCGCTTCCAATCCGAAACTGCACGCCGGCATCTGCGTTCACCGGACGCCCTCGCGCGTCGGTGACGAAGGCAAAGGCCGAAACGCTGTGCGACTTATTGGCATCCCGGATGCGCGCATCCTCGAAGATCGCCTCGCGCGTCAGGAAGAGCTTGATCGCATATGGCGTCGCGGGATCGAAATCCTCGCTCGCCTGGATCGCCTGCGCAAACGGCGTGCCGTTCATCCGCATGAGCGTCGCGGTAAAGTCGACCGCCTCGCCGCCGGGCGCACTCACGGCGAGGACCTCGCCGCTGTAGTCTTCATCCGCGCTGTTCCAGGTCGAGGCCTCGTTCCAAAGGCCGCGATTCGCGGTCGCGCCAAAATCAATGCGCACGCCCTCGACGGGGCTCAGATAGTCCTCGGGGTTCCCACCAGAGCACTGTGCGCCATCCCATACCGGTTTATCGTCCGGGCAGACGCAGAAGCCGTCGCCTTCGCGCGCAATGCGACCGCTCGCCGCACAATTTTCCTCCGCCACGCATGCGCCCGCAGCGTTCGCGGCATACGGATCCCAGATCTCTCCTTCCGGGCAGGAGACGCAGTGCTCCTCCTCGCAGAACGGCAGCAACGGATTGGCCGCAATGCACTCCTCGTTCGACGCACAGTCGCCGCCGCCGATGCAGACGCCGTTTGAGCAGATGCCGCCGGTTCCATCGGCGAGCGAACAGGCGTTGCCCGTCAGCGGCGGGCGTTCACAGAGGGATGTACTATCATTACACACATCCGGACCGGTGCAGACGTCGTTGTCATCACAGCTCTGTCCCTCATTGCACGCATTGATCGGCTCTTCGCAGACGCCGCTGTCGTTGCAGATGAGTCCCGTCGGGCAGGGGTTCTGCGGACCACAACTCTGCGGCGTTCCGGCACAGACGCCGGCGGCGCAGAGATCATCGATCGTCGCGGGGTCGTTATCATCGCACGCCTCGCCGTCGCGCGCGGGGGCGCGTTCACAGATGTTGCCGACGCAGGCGCCGTCGTTGCAGGCGTCGTCGAGAATCGAGCAGTCGTCGGTGCAGGAAATCGGATCTTCGCAGATGCCGTTCACACAGAGGAGATCGGCGCCGTAAGGTTCGCAGTCGGCATCGACAGAACACTGCGGCCGACACTCGCCTGTGGCGATATCGCAGATGAGATCATCGTCACAGGGGTGCGTGTCGTCACAGCCGCCGCCGGTTTGACACTGCGTTCCATCCCAGTATTCGTTCGCCGCGCAGCGCGGGACGCAGATGCGCTCATCGTTGCACGTTTCGTCGAGCGCGCACATCGCATCCGAGGAGCACTCGCCGGGATCTTCGCAGGTGCCGAAGGCGTTGCAGATCTGATCATCCTGGCACTGGTCGTCGTTGTCACACCCCTGTCCCAGGAGCATGACGTTCATGAAGGTCATCGGCACCGTGTTGGCGCGCGCCCCTCCCGCGAGATAGAGGAAGGTCGCGTTGATCTCGGGGATCACGACGTTTTCAAATGCCGCCGCCCCCTCCGCCTTTTCCAGCGGCAGGACGAAGCTTCCATCGGCGCGATGCGTAGCGATGAAAAAGCCCCCCTGGCCTGCCGCCTCGCAGGTGCGCGGGCTTGCCTCGGCACAGGTGAAGTCGATCGGGCAGGGGTTGGCATCGTCATCGCACATGCCGCCGGCCACGCGATAGGCATCGGCCTCGAAGGGGACGCGCACGAGCAGGCGCATCTGCTCATCGTTGAGCGGTTCGTAGGTCTCGCCGAGGATGCGAAAGAGGAGATTGGCGCGATCGGGGGTGACCTGCTCGCCGCCTGCCGAGACGAAGCCGAAGACGCGCCCGAAGACCTGCTGCGCGCGGAAGGCGTCGTTGGTGATAAAGGTACCGTCCACCTCGACGTCACTCGCCTCGACGTTTCCGAGCGGATTCTGCTGTGGGTTTAAGTGATAGAGGTAGATGCCGGTCACATCGGAGCCGGAGAACACCCCGTCTTCGTTGACATCGCCCAGGCGCGTCGGATCGGCCAGCGCCTTTCCGGCGACGAAGGCGCGCTTGCCATTCGGAACAATCGCATCGCCGATCGTCGTGTCGCTGCGCTCAATCATCTCGAGCGTGAAGCCGTCGACGAGGCCCACACCCTTGTCGGCCTGGGCCGTGAACGTGACCGTCGCGACGTGCACGTCGCTACCGGTCGGGAGCGTGCCGGATGTAATCGGACCGTTCAGGTTGAGCATCACGCGTCCATCGGCCGTCGGCTGCGGCGCGTTGCAGGTGTCGGCGAGGTTGAGCGCCCCCGGCATGGCATTGGCAACCGACGTGCAGACGAGCACGTTCGGATCGTAGGCGATCCAGACGTTGAAGAAGCTCAGTCCCTGCGAACCGCTCACGTTGATGCGCACATCTGCAGCAAGCTCTTCGCCCGCTTGGACGACCGGGAAGGCGAGGCCCTTCTTGGCGCCCAGATCGACATCGCCCACGTTCGGCAGGAGGTTGATGGCGAGCGTGTGGCCCACGGCATCTTCGGCAAGCGGCGCGCCCGCGTTGGCGGCGATCGTCACCGGCAGATCGATCGCACCGTTGGCGTTCACATTGAGCGCACTCTCTGCGGGAGAGGCGATCTTTGCGGAAGCCTGCGTGCCGTTCACGATCTGCGCGAAGTTCTGTGCACCGAGCAGGCTCATGAGCAGGTCGCGATAGTTCTCATCCTCGTTCGGATCGACCGGGAAGAAGTTCTCGATGGCCGGGCCAAACCCGAGCAAGCGGACATTCCCCTTGGCGACGATCTGCGTGCCATCCTCGTTCGTCGACACAAACCGCGTGCCGTCGGCCATGCGGATGACCGCGCGGCGCACGACTCGATCGCCCTTTGCCGCTGAGACCGTTCCCTCGAAGCCGTCGATCGGGGCGTTATCATCCGCATTGCGTGCACTCGGCGCCCCTTCGGTGGTGAGCACCACGTCCTCGACATCGACTGCCGTCGGCGTGATGAAGATCTCTTTTGGCTCCGGATCGAAGTAACCTTCGAGGATGCCGTCAGTCAGATCGGCCTCGATATCGATGCTGCCGCTGACAGGTTCGTCGGCCGGGGTGACGCGGTAGAAGTTTTCATCAGGCGCGATGGCGGCTGTGACCTCATCCGACGAGGTGACCGTGAGCAGATCGCGCGCGGCCTGATAATTGCTGATGAAGTCGGTGCGCGTGCCGTCGCTCCAGATGCCGGCCACGCGTGCGCGCCCGCGCTGGTAGAAGGGGACGCTCTCGATGAAGGTGAGCTCATCATCGGCAACCGCTTCGCGCGCGATCGTCGGCGGATACCAACCCTCGATCGTGAAGTCCTCGAAGACGCGAACTTCCGTTGACGCGAGTGTGAGGCGTGCGATCTCCAGGACCGCCTGCGGTGCGCCCGGGGCGTTCACGAGGATGCGATTGATCCCCGGCGCCTCGCCCAGGCCCTCGATGTGCAACAGGCCCGCTTCGGCATCCTTGCTCCAGGTGATGACCTGTTCGCTGCCGTCTGCCACCTCGATCGCGTAGTTGGCCGAGAGCGTCACGTCGTAGAGGCGAGCAGGATCATCGCTATAGGACGCATAGACGCGGAAGTCGGCCGTCGGGCTGCAGTTGACGTTGCTTCGCTGCAGACCCTCATCGGTCTCGCGCACGCGCGTGCAGATGGGGATGAGCGCAGACAGATCATCGTCGCTCCGCGCCAGGGCATGACGCCAGACACCATCGTCGTTCTGCTCGCGGTTGGGGAGCAGCTCCGTATCGCCGTCAACAACGCGGATGATCGGCGGGAGGGCATCGCCCGGATCGACCGAGACGAGCGCCGAACCCACGTTGCCGGCGAACTCCGCCTTGACCGTGGTCGCGCCCGGCGCCACCGAACGCACGACCTTCACGCCACCCGTCTCACCCGCCTCAACGCTGTTGCCCGTCGAGATCGAGATTTCGCTCAGACCCGTCACGTCGACATGTTCGCCGCCGAGGGATGCCACGACGGTCAGCGGTGCTGCTGCTTCAAGCGCGCCGAACGCGCTGGTGGCCTTGGCCGTGGTCGGCGCCACACCAGTATCGAGAATATTCGCCGGAAGTTGCAACGTCTCCTCGTTGAACGCCACCGTCGCGGGAACAGCGACGTGGATCGTCGGCGGTATGGTCTCATCACGAACGGTGATCGCGTGCGGCGCGCCGCAGTTGCCGCCGTCACAGCCGACGACCTGCACATCGATCTCGCCTGCCTGCTCCGGCCGCACGATGCAATCGGTGATCGAGATCCCATCGGCCTTGCAATCGACGAGCCGCGTCACGTCGAGCTGGGCCTCGCCAAAGGGAGGATTCTCGAGCGTATCATTCGGCCAGAGGGCGCGGACCTGTGCCGGCAGATAGATATTGTCAGCGATCTTGCCGACGACATCCGGCGCCTTGATCTCGAGTGCCGCCGGAGTGACACCGACGACATCGACCGGGAGGGTCATATCGGCACAGGCCACATCGGCACTGCAGATCGCGCTCGTCACGGTCACCACCGCCGCCGCGGCGATCGACGCCGCGCTGCGCGCGAGTTTCACGAGACGGCTTGATGCATCGTATGCAAATCCGGCATCGGCTGGTTCGAATGTCACCTCAGTCGCGTCGGCATCAACTGACTTCATCTTCCCATCCCTCCCCATCCCGATAATCGTGAGCATGCTCTCCGGCAGGCTTCCGCGCGTAAAGTGCGACGTATCCAGCCACCGATCGTCGGCGAGCTCTGCCACGAAGCCCTGCACCTGGCTGCCATCGACGGCCGTGATCGCGCCCGTCGCCTGCCATGCGTTTTCACGCGAGCGCACGACGATACCGCGCCCCGCACCCTGTGGCACCAACCACTGCTCGCCGATCTTGTATCCGGCAATGAGTTCCTTCACCGTACCGCCGGTGATACATTCCACCGCGCCCGCGGGGACACCCGCCTTGAGCGCGAAGGTGATCCGGAAGAATTCGGCATTTGTTCCCTTCGGCTCCGGGTTGCGGTCCGGCTTGGGCTGATAACCGCCGCCGATCGTCAGGCGATCGCCCACGACATCCCAACCGATCCCGAGATGCGCACCATACATGCCCGGCTTCACGCTGACCACGCTGAAGGCGCTCGCGTTGAAGTCGATCTCGAGCTTATATGAGCTAATGATGTGCGTCTGATTGTCGTCACCGGTCGTATTGACGCGCACCGGAACGGTGAATTGCTGCTCACCGCTCGTCGGCATGAAGATCGCGTTGCGCGGCAGGTCGATGACGGCCTGGCCGGGCAGGAGATTCGCATCGACCGAGACGGCTGTTTCGGCGAGTGAGACATCCGTTGCTGCCAGCGTCCGATTCCCCGCCTCCACCTTGATGCCCTGCGATGCGCTGTCGACACCCGGCTGGAAGCCATCGGTCGGCGAGAACGTGCGGCTGTAGATTCCGGTGCTGTTTGTACGCTTGGTTGCGCTCGCACCGTTGATCACAAGCCCCGGCGCGTCGACCGGACGGCCATCGGCGTCGGTCACGATCGTCATGACCGTGAGCGCGCGTGCGTTTTGATCTTCTGCGGCGAGTGCATTGTAGAGCTGATTCGTGAAATCGGTGCGCTCATCCTCCGGCGGCTGGACCGCGCGCTGATCGCGCCAGAGCCGATCGCGGCTCACGACGATGCGCGCCCCGGCGGGCTCACCCGCGACGACGACCGCGCGGCTATCGCTGGCAAAGCTCACCCCTTCGGGCTGCATCCAGAGCGCCCCCATCGCCTTGGCATCGACGCTGCCGGCACCCGGCGATTGCATCCCGACGAGGTTCGAGGTGTACTGTCCGGGCGTCCCGCCCATCAGTCCCATGTCGAAGGTGTCGTGCGTCCAGTCGGCGAATCCTTCCGGCACCGTGCCGAAGGCGATGTTCGCGCCGATGACGTCGAGCTCGGCCTCGGGGATCTCTTCGCATGTGCTTCCGTTCCAGCGCAGACCGACCGCGCAGCAGGCATAGCTCTGGGCCTCACCCTGGCGACGGCTCTCGTCCGGACAGGCGCACGCATTCACATCGTCGATCCAGATGAGCGTGTCGGCACAGCTCACACACGCGCCGTTTTGCGCATCGTAGAATTCGTTGGCCATACAGCAGAGGCTCGTGCCGGTCGGCACATAGCCGCCCTGGTCGGTGCAGCTCTCACCACTCACGCACGCGGCCTGCGCCTCGTTCCAGACCTCATTCTCCGCGCAGACGAGACATGAGCCATCGCCGGTCGGCACGCAGTGGCCGTTTTCTTCACAGATGCCGCCGATGTTGGCCGAACGCGCTTCGCATGCGCCAGTCTGCGGGGCACAGATGGCCTCCTGACAGTCGGTCGAGGTCAGATCGAGATCAGCGGCACAGTCCTTGGGCGTCATCGAACAGGTACCGCTGACGCAGGTATCGGTCGTACAGAGGTCACCGTCGTCACAGTCGGCACTGTCTGCACACGGGCAGCTGTCAGCATCGGCCGCACAGACGCCGTTGGGGCACTCAAACGGCGTGGGCGCTTCACAACCAGCGACGCACTGGCCGGTCTCGTCATCGCAGTGGCCGCGCGGACACTGGTCATCATCGTCACAACCGGTCTCGCAGACGCCGTCGACGCAACGCCCCTGCGCGCCGCACGCGGTCTCGTTCGCAACAGGCGTCGCCTCGCAGGTTCCCGCTTCGACATCGCAGGCGCCGGCCAGACACAATCCGTCGTCGAGGGCGTCACAGCTCGCATCGTCGATGGTCTGACAATTCAGCGGCGGCACGCAGCTACCGTTCACACATTCCTGGCCCTCCGGGCATGGATTTTCAGCGCTACAGAAGCGCTGACAGAAATCATCTGCAACGCAAATGCCAGCATCCTCATCACACGCACTCCCAATCGGCACGCTCGCATATGTACAGCCGTCGATCGCATCGCAGGTGTCACTCGTACAGTCGTTGCCATCGTCGCAGTCTGCATCATTATAGTCGTAGGAACAGACACCCGTCTCCTCCGTACAGCTGCCGACCGCACAGGCGACAGATGCTGCACAGCGCATATCGTCGGCATCGCCCTCAGCATCGAGACAGGAGTCGACACAGATCCCGCTCGGATCACAGACCTGGCCGGAGGCACACTGGGCGTCCGTGGTGCAGGAGGTCATAAATCCCCGATAGGTCTCGGCGAAGACGAGATCCTCGCCGCTGTCATAGACTTGGACCCGGAGATCGTAGGCGATCGAGGCGGTCGGATCGGTCGGCGTCACATCGATGGAGAAGATGGAACCGGAAGTGTTCGTCGCTTGGCAGAAACCATCCTCACAGGAGACCTCTTCGGGAATGGTGACCGCACCATCCGGGAAGCGCATCGAGACCGTCGCGTCTTCCACATTCGGCGTCGCCGCTGCATCGACCCCCTTGAGGAGGACGGAGATGCGGCGTTTACCATCGATGTCCTGCGCCTGGCGTGCATACGGAATGAAGGAGCGTCCCAGGAAGGTCTGCGCGATCTTGACGCCATCGTAATCGGTGACCGTACCGTCGTAAGTCAGATCGCCCACCGCCACCGGCGTGATCGCATCCGGATTCAGCAGCACCGCAGAGGAATCGCTCAGGTCGATGAGGCCATCCTTGTTGGCATCGCCACGGAAGTAGGAGGCATCCGTCGCCGTATCGAAGATGAACGGCACGCCGTCGGGCTGACCGGCACAGCGACCCTGCACGCAGAGGCTCTCGTCGCAGGGCCAATCGTCCGGCCGTGAACACGCTGCACCCATAGCCGGGTCGATGAAACCCGCGCCGGCGACGATGACATGCGGCGCCACCGGCGTAAACGCGCTGCAGTCGCCCGATGCCGCGCAGAGATCGGTGATCTCGCCGCCACTACCGCTCGCGCGCCCCTGCAGGAGTTCAAGCGATCCGGAAAGCTCGGCCGTTCCACCGCTTGCCGCTTCGAGGACAAAGCGCGCCACACGCACGAGGCCTGTAGTCGGATCGGCCGCGATGCAGCCGTTCGGATTGGTACCGCCGATCTTCACGACCTTCGGATCTGCACCCGGCTGCGGCGTGATGCCGCCGGCACCGACGGGACTGCCGAGGAACTCTTCGCCGGAACCCGTGACGTAGGAAAAGAGCGCACCCGGCAACCACTGAAGCATCATCTGATAGGTACAGAGTTCATTACCCGCGCCGATATTGATCAGGACATCGATCGGCTGCTGATCGCCGGCATTCAGGGCGCGAATGAACCGTCCGGGCTGCTGCACATAGTCCTCGTATCCGCCGACGTCGACGTCGCGATATGCGGGAAGGAGGTTGACGGCCAGGGCATACGGCTCGCTCGTCATCGTGTCATCATCGGTCAGTTTCGCCGCAAGTCCCACCGCGCCGTTTTGCTGGGCATTCAGTTCGCCGGAGCGGCTCTCACAGATCTCCTGCATGCCTGATCCTGCACAGACAGGCTCGGCCGCCCAGGAGGCACTGAAGGCACGCGCCGTTGCGGATGACGCATCCGCGGGCAACGGCTGGCGCTGCATCGCGACCGTCACGAGGTCGGCATAGCGCTGGGCGGGTCCTTCCACGGCGATGAAGCGACTGTCATCGCCGGCCGTGCGCGCCAGGACGCGCATGCTTCCCGCCGTCCCCTTTACCGCGCCCAGCGAACCGTCGAAGGTCTCCTCCATCGCACCCTGTCCGAAGGATGTCCCCAGGTGATTACGGATGTTGGCGGAGGCGCCGAAGAGGGCGAGGCGATCGACCGCCTCGTTCGTCGTCGACACGCTGAAGGCACCCGCATCGTCAAAGATGCGTGCCACCTTCGCATTGTCTTCGAGCTTCAACGCGACCGAGCAACTGGGACATTCCCCCTGCGGCGTAATGACGCGATAGGCATCGGCAGCAGTTCCCACCTTCTGACCAAATGTGATCGCTTCCGAACCATTCAGGATGAGTTCTCGATCCGTCAGATGATCGAGGAGGTTCTTCCAGAGATTCGCATTATCGAAGGTCTCGAAGCGCCCCCAGACCTTGGCGCGACCGCGCTGGAATCCGGTCGGCGCTTGCACCAGGCCGAAGGCATCGTCAAAGACGCGCGTCTCACCGGTGATGGCACGTGAAGGACCGGAGGTCGGCTCACGCTCACCCACCGCGATCGGCCGGAACGCTTCCGGATAGTTCGCATTTGGATCGAAGTCTTCGGTAAACTGAACGGCCGCCGCCTGCATCGTGCGCCCGCAGACGGTGAAGTCAACCGACTCAAAGCCGCCGACTGAAACCGTCACGACCTGGCAGGCGCCCTCGCCACCGGCGGCAAGCTGTTGATCGACAAAGGAACTCTCATTGATGCGCAACAGACGCGCATCGCCGCTCGCATCGACGCGCGCGATTTCACCACCCGATTGAACATCATAGGTCGCCACGGTCGTCACGTTCGAGCCACCACCGGAACAGTTCGTTCCGTAACAGGTCGAGACCGTGATCGGCAGCTCATAGGGGATGCCCGCAGCGGCATGCGCCAGATCGGACTGAGAACGCGCGAGGTCAACGGTGGAGTCGACGCCGACAACAGTGTCGCCCACCTTCACCACGAGCGAGGCCTCGCCGAGGTTTCCGACGAGCATGCCAAAACCCATACCCCCATCGAGCCTTGCGCGCACCGCGGCCCAGCCGTTCTCGGAAACCGTCACCCGTTTGTTCTCCGCATCGAGGCGGAAAGGATTCAACTCGCTCTGATCGCCGTCTTTGATCACGAGCTCGGCCTCGTGGGTCACCTCGGCCTGCTGGCCGTCGGTATAGACGAGCCAGACCGCCACGGGCCCCTCGTGCCCCTGCACCTGGAACTCGTTGGAGAGCGAAACGGACGCCGGGATGGTGAACCCGTCGGACGCCGGATTCGGCATCGTCATCGAACCGGCAGATCCGACCAGAACGCGCGCAATGCGCTGTCTCCTCTCCTGATCGATCGCGATCGAACCGAGGTCAGCGCCGTCATAGCGCAGGGCGATCACATCGCTGCGCACCCCTTCCGGAACCGACAGATGGCAGTTTGCATCGAGAGCGAGTTTCTCCGGCACCTGTTCGATATCGGCACAATCGATGCTGTCGGTGAAGTCGTATTCGACACCGTCGACGGTCATGCCAACGCGAATCTGTGTGCGCTGGTAGAAATTGCTATTCTCGATCCATTCCAAACGCCGGTCCGTCTTGCGCGGTCCTCCCAACAGTTCGAGCGCGGCGGTCGGGAAGCGCATGACGCGCGCGGGGAGGTTCGCCGTCGCAACCGCACCGTCGCGCAGGACGTTCACCGCGACATCGTGCATCCCCTTGGCCGCACTCGCCTTCACGGAGAGCGCATTCCCGTCGATCTCGACGACATCGCCGCCGGAGATGATCTGCATCGGCACCGCTGCTTGCGAAATCGTATTGCCACCGTTGGCGAAGACATCGATGCGATTCGCCGTCGATGTCTGTGCTGTTTCTTCGGCCACCCACTGGCGATCGATGAGCAACTCGCGAGAGAGATACCCGATGGAACCGACGATCGCACTGTAATCGACGACGGCCATCGTATTCCCGCCGTGACCGTTAGCAGCCACCGCCGGAATCTCGCGCCCTTCGAAGCCAGCACTCAACTGATCCTTGAGGGTCACGAGCGCACCGGAAATCCCCGCCGTCTGCGGCGTCGATGCGTTCGCGCGCACACGCGCCTTCACACGCGCGTAGAGCTGGTCGGCGCCGCCCGCGACGATCGACGGCGGTGTCAGCTTCACGTTGATACGATCGGCATCCGTCGTGACGATCGGTTCGCCAAAAGCCTGACCATCTGCACCCTTTTGTACCTCACCCGCATAGGCAAAGGGCGTATTCGTGAAATCGATATCGAAGACGAAGAGCGTGATGCCGCTGAGCAGATCCGGATCGGTGTTCACGCGCACGTCAATCCAGAAGGTCTTGTTTGGCGCGAGTTCGCGGCGCGGCAGGTCGAGCAGAATCGTTTGTGGCGCGAGCGGCGCATGCCCCTGATCGGCAACGATCGTGATCGATTCCATCGCGCCACCGACATCCGCACTGTTATAACGTGCGACAAGCGAGCGCTGCCCCTCCTGGTTTTGGAGCAGATCGTTGGCAAGGGCCTGGCTCGCATAGCGAACAGGGCCATTCCTCACCGTACCGCTCGTCAACGTGGAGATACTCGTATCACCATTTCTCAGGGCAAAGTTCACATTCGTCGGCGAAGCGACGATCGGGCGACCCTCGTCATCGCGCGGCATCATGTAGGCGTAGAGCGTGCGGCCATGGTTTTCAGGATCGCCGCCCGGGCGTGCATCGGAGAAGAGCTGCTGGATCGGCACGACGAACTCTGCGCTCGCAGCCGTCTCGGGAAGCGCACGCGCTGCCGACTTCGTGCCGACGAGCTGCCCGAAGCCATCGCCGGAACCGGCGGCGTCGACCACGCGCGTGGTGACCGACTGAGATGCACGCTGCGCAAACGGGCCGACGATCGTGCCGCCGTAGGTCGCACTGGCCTCATCCAGATCGCCCGCCCAGAAGGCGTGCTCATTCGCATCGCCGCTGAATTGGACAAACTGCCCCTCGGCCGTTCCGGCGGTGATACAGACTCCACCGCGACAGAGCACGCCCTCGCCGCAATCCTCATCGATCTGGCACAGGATGAAACACTGTCCCGCACGACACTCGCCCGTTGAACCGTCGAGGGTACATTCCTGGAAGCTGTCCACGACCGTCCATCCAAATGCGTTTTGATCCGGCGTGCAGATCTCGCAGTCGTTCTCCGGATTGCGAGTATTCTCGGCCACACAAGCATCGTCGATCAGACAGCTCGTTGCGTCACAGTCCGTCCCGATGGTGCAGATGCCGCTGGAGCAAGTGCCCGGCCGACCATCCTCGCGCGTGCAGGCAGTGCCATCGGCGAAGACATCGCTGCCGCAGAGATTACTCTCCGAACAGAACCCGATACCGCAGAGACCGCTGAATGACGTGCAGTCGTCGTTCCCTTCGCACGACAGTTCGCGCGGCGTGCAGAGACCTTCGATGCATTCCTCGTTCGCCGCACAGTCTTCGTTGTTTCCGCACACAAGGCTCACGCAGCGCGCGTTCACCTCATCGCAGCGCTCGGTCGTCGCATCACATGCCGGCGAACCCGCTGCGCAGAAACCGTCGGCGCCGCATGTTTCTGCTCCGTTACAGAAGAGGCCATCGTCGCACTCGGCAGCGCTCGTGCAGCGCTCGCGGCATTCGCCATTCAGGCAGTAAGCGCCTTCGCCGCAAGCGGTGCCATCCGCAAACGCCGCGAAGGGCTCGCCGCAGGATGCCGCTTCCCCTTCGACGACGCATGCGCCGACGCGGCAGCGATCGTCCTCGATCGCGCAGGTGCTTCCTATCGCCTGACCGTTACAATCCAGAACCGTGGGCACGCACTGGCCGTTCGGTGCAGTACCCGTTGCGAGACAGAGCTCATCCGCATCGCAGAGAGAGACATAGGTACATCCGAGGGTCGGATCGCAGGTATTGTTCGTGGTGCAACCGAGGCCATCATCACAAGAGAAAGCTGTACCCGCACAGGTGATGCCGTCCGCCTGACAAACATCATTCACGGTGCAAATTTTTGTATCATCACACGCCGCGCCGATCGTATCGGCTGTACAGCCATCGACGATCACGCGGCATTCGCCGGTATCGGCACCGGTCTGATACCAGGTCGTTCCTTCCGGACACGCATCGCAGACGCCCTCGAGACAGTGATCGCTCTCGTCGGGGCAGTCGCCCTGCGTCTGGCAGACCGGACGGCAGTTGCCGGCCAGACACTGGCCCGCGGCGATCGTTGCCGTCATGCACTCCGTCCCATCCGAAACTGCATCGAACTGGCAGTGGCCTGAGAGCGGTTCGCCCGTCATCTCCACACAGCTGCCGGCGTAACAAACCGCATCTTCCTCGGGCTGACAGCCATCATCGCCGGTACAATCGATCGGCTCCTCACACGCATCGGTGATCTCGTTGCAGATCTGATCGCCGTTGCACGCGACCGGCGTGCCCGCCGCGCACAGACCATCGGCACAGCTCTCGGTCCCGTTGCAGAAGAGGCCGTCGTCGCACTCGACATCGATCGTGCAACGCTCGCGGCACTCGCCGCCCTGACAGAGGGCGTTCTCGCCGCATTCGGTCCCATCGTGCATGGCACTCGCTTCGCCGCATGTTCCATCATCGAGGCACTCGCCGACCATGCAGATGTCTTCCGGATCCGGCTGACAGGTCTGACCGGACTCACCGACCACGCAGGCCTGCGGTTCTTCGCACTGTCCTGCCGGCGTGCAGATTTGGTTCTCGTCGGGACAGTCGGAGACGTATGTACACCCGAACGTCTCGTCGCACGCACCGTCATTGGCTGCCACCTGACATCCGTTTTCAGCTTGGCAGGTGACAGGCGTTCCGACGCACGAGTTGTCCGCCTGGCATTTATCGTTCTCGGTGCAGGGATTGTCATCGGTGCAGGGGGCATTCACGGTCTCGGCAGAGGAGCATTCGACCGGAACGACGCAGGCGTCCTCGTAACAGACCTGATCATCGGGACAGTCGAGATCGGTGTCGCAGCCCGTACCCGGAACACAGGCCTCTCCATCGAAGAACTCGCCCTCGGGGCAGGAACGGCAGACGCCTTCGATCTCGTCGCAGAAATCGTAGCCGGCGCCGTTACATTCATCATCGTTTTCACATGGGATTGGTTCTTCACAACTGCCGTCGATACAGACCATTATCTCCGGTTCCTGCGGACAATCGGAATCGACATCGCAGCCAGGCGTATTTGTAAACTGCACGACGCCGAAATTGATCGCGTTGATCGTCACGCGATCGGGATCGTTCGTATCGACCACCTCGAGCATCGCATCGATCTGCGCCCGGGCACCCGGTTCGGCATTTCGAATATTCAAGACATACCGATCACCATCAACCACCGCCAAATAGGTGCCATCGTCCTCTGCCGGCTGGACGATCTCAAACGTCCCTTCACCACCTACGATGAGGCGCAAGCGCACATACTGTGCGTCCGCCACAAACTGGCCATAGCGATTGATGATCGCGAAGGAGAGCCGTGCGGTTCCGTCTTCATTTACAGTCGCTTCAAGATCGACGAAGTGATTGAGGAGTGCGAGCAGCTCGGAACCCTTCGCCACATCGAGGCTGTCGATGGGCAGACCGGAGTGCGAATAGTCGGCCGCTGCCTGCTGCTCGTCATCGAATGGGCGAGCCCCCTGGTCGAACTCGGCAACCATGATGATGTCGTTGATATCGAAGGAATCGTCTTCCGGAGCGAGGTTGCCGCGCGGCACATTGACCGGATCGACGTAGCCGTCGCCCGCAACGATGGCATGCCGGCCGGCGGTACCTATCGGCGCACCGCTCACATCGCTCAGGGCATTCACAAATCCCGTCACGTGCGTTATCTTGACGTCACTTTTGACCGCACGAATATCGAATTCGGCGATCTTGACGCGCCCCGGCCCAACCGCTGGATCGGCGATGCCGTTGATGAGCAGGTGGCCGGATTCATCACCCGTGGCGCCCTCGGGTTCGAGACGGTTACCCGTAAAGACACCCGTAATATTTGGTCTGATCTCCTCAATGCTGAAGACCCGCGCATCATAGAAGAACTCAAAATCATATCCTTTGAGCTGCGCCGCACCCGTGTTGACGAAGACTTCGACGGTCTTTCTTCCCCCCGAGGCCAACACCGGAATGAAACGACCGATGTCGATGCCATTGACGATATCGACACCCAGGTCAACATCCCCGATTGCAGGCAGAAGGTTGATGGCGTAGGGCGTCTCACCCGTCGTGGCATTGCCGATCGCCGAGACCGTGATATTCGCCGCACCATTGGCGCGGACGACGACGCCGTTCGGATCGCCCGCGCCCTCGGTCACATCGACGGCCATGGAGCGATCGTCCGAATCATTCGCAAAGGGAATATCGCTCCGGGCGAATGAGAGCAGCGATTGCGTCTCGCCTGTCACCGTCTGTGCACCGTCCTTGGCCGCGAGGAAGCGCGTGTCATCGGCCATCCTGATGCCGACGCGCAGGTCCGCGGAGGCATCTTTGATGGCCGAGATCGTTCCGTCAAAGGCATCGATCGGCTCGCGGTTCGCGCCGCCGCCGGGCAGGATCGCGATCGCATTCACGGCAATCGTTCCACCCGCGCTCACGGCCTTTCTCACCGTAGGCGCATCGGGTGCCGTGGGCACCGACACGACCAGGTCACCGCTGCCATCGGCCTGCGGGTGAACCAGGACATACTCCGCAGCCGTCGTCCAGGCGATGGGAATGCCAACGACTTCACTGGTGAGTGAAACCAGATTCACCGCGCCCGGTTCGCGCGTCAGATTCATCCACGACCCATCGGTCCAGCGCCCCATCACCTTGGCGCGACCGCGTTGGTAATCGATATCCTGGATCAACTGAAAGTCGGCGTCCGCGACGGGATCGCCCGTAAATGCAACGAAACGCGGATCGTCGGTCGTGAGCGGATCGAAGTCCTCGAAGAGATCGATGCGGAACTCGTCGATCCCCGTCACCAAAACGATCCACGAGGAGGTCATCCCCGCATAGCTCGCTGTGACAAGACTCGCGCCATGCGCGGCACCGGCGCTGACCGCAAAGCGACCATTCACGCCAGCGACCGCCTCAACGACGATGTGATTCCCATCGATCGCCTCGACCTCGAATGCAGCGCCCTGCGTCACATCGAAGGGATGCTCCGGATCCGCTTCATACGTAAGTTGCGCTGTAAAATCGATGGTCGCGCCATAGTCGCGAATGGGCCGTGCCCAGTCATCTGCAGGAGTAAGCTTGCAGGAGCGATCCTCGGCATCAGCGGGACTGCACCCGTGACTCGCTGCCGCCATCGGAGTCACCTCGAAGCTCGCCTCACCCAGGTCGACCACCGCCACGCCCGTGCCCATCGCGTCCCCGAAGCGGGCATCGATAAAACTGATCCCTGGTGCCACCACTTCGAACATTCCGGGCTCGCCCGAAACCGGAGCGAGTGAAGGCACCGCTTCACCCTGACCGCGAAGCTCGAGCGAACCGGCCACGATCGGCGTCACATCCACCGTGCGACCGGACGAGAAATTGGCCGTCACGCGAACGGGAGAGGCAACCTTCGCGCCGAAGATATTCGTCGCTTCTGCCGTCACGCGCGCAACGCCCCCTGCGACCTCGATGGGTTCATCGCCAACCGCCGTGCCGTTTACCTTTTGCACATCCAGAGAGCCGACGATCGCGACATTGAGATCACCTTCGATCGTCACCGGGCTATCGGCCACCGTGAGGGCAAATGATTGATCTTCTGCAAGGACAAGGGAGATCGGACCGATGGCCGACGGTTCGATGATGCACCCATCGTGAACCGTCGCGGGGCCTGTGGCCTGACAGGAGATCACATCGGTGACGTCATATGTCGTTCCATTCTTTTCCGCCTTTGCCCGAATCTGAATCGGCTCATAGATTCCCTCAGCTAGACGACCAAGGGTGATGCTCCTCGATGCCGGTTCGAATTGGAGATCGGACGACGAAATCGCGGTGACACTGATGGGTACTTCGATCTCGGATGTACCATGACGAACGGCAAACGATTGAGAGCTGTGGACATTCGGTGCCAGGCTGATACCCAGGCCGGCACCTTCCGGCGCAAAGGCGAGGCCCGCGTTTTCCGGTTCGCCCGTGAGACTCGCAATCGAAACAACGCCGTTGGCCACCAGATCCGTCGGCGCCTGCGTGCGCGTACTGACACCCTTAATCCATACCACGCTCGCTGGAGGTACGCGTGCCTGGTTGACCTGCCGATAGTCGACCCAATCGTTGTCCTCGATATAAGCCGCCAAGCCCAGATACGCCTCGGGCTCCACGACGACCACGCCAGCATTCGAAATCCCCGTGCGATCCAGGACCTGCATCACCTTTCCATTTCCATGGTTGGGATTGCCCTGGCCCGGGATGACCTGCATCGAATAGAGCTGATTCGCCGTAGCGGTGAAGAGGCGTGGGGATGCGACCACCGTCGCTTCATCATCCTGCACGCGGAAGACGAGACGAATGAGTTCCACATCATCGCCCAGCGTCGCAACCTTTTGCGGATCCTTGGCCCCGTTGACGACAACCTGTCCCCCCTGCGCAGTCGGCTGCTGCAGGTCCATGAGGTATGCGCCGCCGCTCCCCTTTTCAACGCGAACGAATTCAAAGGCATCAGCATCGAAGGCGACGGGGAAGTTGAACGCCATGACACCAAACTGATCACCGGTATTCACGCGCACAGGGATCGTAAACTCCTGGCCCCGATAGAGCGTGCGGCGCGGAAGGTCGAGCAACACATCCCAATCGTTCGGAAGCGACACAACATCCGGATCCGAAACGAACGCAACCTCCTGCGGCGCTGCCGCAACGGATCCCGCGCTCACCGCGATGGAGCTCGCCCCATCGATCCCATCGATGAGCTGATAGTAGAGGCCCTGGCGCTGATCCTGACCCTGCGTCTTTTGAAGCGGCGTCCCGTTCTTTGTAAAAACAACGTCGGTCAAGCCCTCGACCGGCTGGCCGTTTGCGTCGGTCACGAAGGCATAGGCCTTCAGGCGCCGCGCGGCATCGCGACCGAGACTGCGATCCTCTTCAAAGACCTCTTCACGAGAGAGCAGGAGGCGGATGTTTGCGGGCACGTTTGGAATCGTCACCGCCGCGCTGCCGATCACGCCGCCGGAGAGAGCGGAGACGCTCTTGCCGGGAATGGTAAGCGCAGCCGGAATGGTCATGCCGACGATCGGGCCTTCATAGGCGCCAACGCCGACTGATGTCGTCTGGCCGCTCCACTGACCCGTGCCGGCCGTCGCTGAAAATTCGACGAGCGCGCCATCGACGAGGTGACTGCACGTATGATCGGCCTCGTGATAGATCTCACCCACAGGGCAACTCACTGCACATTGGCCGGTGACCCGGTTGCAGCTCTCACCCTCCGGACAGGTGGTCTCGGTATAGGCGCAGGTGCCATCTTCAGCACAGACATCGGTGGTGCAGGCATTCCCATCGTCGCAGTCAGCGCTGGCGTCGCAGGGGATATCGGTGGGAATGCACTGGCCGCCGGTGCAGACGAGGCCATTGCCGCATGGGTGTTCATCGTCGCAGTCATTTCCACAACGAGGAATCTGAACCGAACCGTCGCAGTAGCCCGGATAGGACTGACCGCAGGTGTCGTTCGTACAGATGTCATCATCGCTGCACTCGGCATCGAGCGTACACATGCGATCGTCGGTGCACTCAGGCGGCTGCGGGGTAACTCCCTCGCAGGTGACGCACATCCCATTCTGACGATACTGCCCCGGAGGACATTCGCGGCAGATGCCGCCTTCACAGTATTCCAGACCGACGGCGATGCACGCCTCATCCTCCGTACATGAAGTCGGCTCGCCCGACTCGCACTCCCAGCCGTTCCAGAACGTTTCGGCTGGGCAGACCTCGACACAATATCCTTCGCCGTCTTCCACCTCGACGCACTCGGCATCGCCTGCGCAGCCATCCTCGACGTTACATTGATCATCCTCGTTGACCGGATTGACGCAGATCTCAAAACGACTCAGACGCTCGGCGATGCGTGCATCGAGCGGCGTGCCGAAGAGCGGCGCCATGACCAGGAGAATGTCGCGCAGGAAGGGCATGAAGTAGGGGGCACAATGTCCGTTCGATTCGGGAAAGAGGCGCGAGAACGTATCGCGATTGAGAGGAACGCCGGGGGTCTCAACAACTTCGACCCCATCCACCTCAGACATCACAGGCTCTACAAGCCAGCTTTTGAGCGATATATTGAAGATCGGGCTGGAGTCATCGCCGTCGACACCCTGCTCCTCCAAGATGCGCATGGCGTCGAGGGCATCGATCATGGCCTGGCCATAGGCCTTGAGGTCACGTTGAATCGCTTCGCGTTCCTCATTCGTTTTATCCGGAAACGCTTGCAAGATGGCTGCACGCGCCGCCGCTTCATCACCTGCAAGGAGCATTTCGAGATCAAAGTCGGTCTGCCCGAGCGCTTCGAGTGTTCCCTCGGTGATAAGCGAGCCGATGTGCTCACCGGCAGTGATCATCGCCCAGGGGAGCACGCGCGAAGGCGTGATCGTCCAGTCGGCGGGTGGCAGGTTCGTGAGTTTGAGTTTTCCAAAGAGGCGCGCGCTGGAGGCCTTCGGACTGATAAATTCCAGATAGACCTGCGTCTCATCATCCTCCGCACCTTCGGCCGGCCTGTAGAAGAGATGCACCTTTCTCGACGCGCCGAGCATCTGCTCCGTACCGAAGTCGGTCTCGCCCTCCTCCCACTCGGGGGCCTCGAAGGCGATGAGTTTTCCGGTGCCGAGGTTGGCGCTGATGATCCCCGTGCCCCACTTGAAGTTGTAGGGGGCCTGCACCGTCTTGAATTCGCGCGCGACCGCACCGCCGGTGTAGAGCATGTCGCCGATCGGGCTCACCTTGATCACCGGACCGCGCTGCGGATCGTTCTCGTACCGGAAGATATTGAGCTCCTGGCTCTGCAGGAGAGCAATCTCGTCCTGATAGCTACGCCCCGCCTCTACATCGACGACGCCCAGCTCGATGAGCGGGGTGACCTCCCATTCGGCAACGTCCGGCGAACGCTCCGCGTCGGGCACGACCCAGAGTTTCACCGGAACGCCATCAGGGTGGATCGTCTCGGTGAAGTTGGTGACCGATGCCACCGCATCGATCGGTGTATAGGCTCGAAGCGGTTCCGGATCCTCTTCAAGCGCAACTGACGCGCCGATGCGGATGTCGAGGCGATCGACGTAGATGCCGTCCATATCATTCGGATTGTTGACCGTGAAGAAATCGCTCTTCGTCACCTCATCGCCGCCGAAGTTGATCATGAGATCGGCCCGCGCCGACTCGGACTCTCCATCGCGATAGCGCACCAGCGCCATGCAGGGCCAGCGCGGATCGAAGCGCACGATGGCGTCATCCGCGGCTGTACAGGTGACCTGATCGGTCACATCGTAGGGTTCACCCGCAGAACCGTAGATCATGATGCGCAGGCGCCGCATCTGATAGCGGATGTCGATCATGTCTTCGGGAGTCGAACACCGATAGCGACGCAAGGCCTCAACATCGTCGCAGGTCTGTCCTTCATACCGGCAGTATCTGCGTCCCGTCCATCCCTCCTCCTCCCCATCCTGATTCTCATCTGCACTGCAGAAGGGAGTCAGATCCAGGATATCCTGGTCGTGATGCACCGGGCGGATCATGAGGGAATTGATCTGCTCACCGCGCTCATCGACAATGACGTGCTGATCCTTGCAGAGGCGTGCGATGGCGATCGTAAAATCGACGGTCTGTATATCGGTGAAACCAGGCAACGTGACATCACCGTAGGTCGGACCAAAGGAACAATTTTGTTCGACCGGCGGCGTGAAGGTGAATATTCCATCGCTCCCTTGAGGATCGCCGAGGCCCTGAAACGTAATGCTATTCTCGCCGAGCGAAGCATCCGTATCGATCTCAATATCATTTGATGGCATCGCGCCGCCCTCGGGCAGGGCGCAGCGAACGATCCGATAGACGGTGAGTTTGGCCTCTGGCGGCGCCTGTTGCCAGTCGGGCCAGATGAGCGTTAACCGATCAAAGGCACCGATGCGCGCGAAGGAAGTCCCTACAACTTCGGCTTCGGGGAGTTCTCCACCGACGGTGATCGTCGTACACAGATCGCTCTCAGCTCCAGCGACGGAGGCACAGATTGAACCCGACGCCGCAATCGAAACGCGGGCGCGGTAGAGGCCGGCGATCGGCTTCTCATCGAAGACCACCTGTTGCGCGGAGACAACGCCGTCGCTTCCGGGAACAACAAAACCGACGTTCGGAAGGGAAAGCCCCGCACCGCGATCGTCGCGCAACCAGGCATAGGCCATCAGCTCTTCGCCGGGAGTGGCGACGACGCTTCGGCTGAGGAAGAGGTGGGAATCATTCCTGAACAATCCCCACCCGGAGACAAGCTGTTCGAGCGGCGCATCGGCCGGCACCAACTGCGCAATCGGACCATCGCCATAGAGTCCCGTGGCCAGGATCGTCGCGCTCGCTTCGTGCTCGCCGCCGGAGACGCCGACGAATGATTCGCTATAGCGTTTATCCTCGGGATCAAAATAGACGGCGTTCGTTCCCTGCGCGCCGATCATGCTGAAGTCGAGGTCGAACCCGGCCATCTCCTCGGGCTGATCGATCACCTTGACGCAGAGGCTCTGCTGGGTCCGACTGCCATCGGCCGCTTCGACAGACTCGACGATGCAGCGCTCATCGGCGGCACACTCTTCGCCCTCGACCGCATTGAGGTCGCACGCATTCGAACACGCGCCGGTGGCCGGTGCGCAGAGCTGCTGCCCGTCGCAAGGGTTCGGCGTGCTGCGACAGGTCTTGTCCTGACACACATAGACCAGGCGGCTCAGCAGGTCTTCTGAACAGAGCGCGTCGCCTTCACAGGACGTACCAGCAGTGACGGCGTCGTAGGGGCAAACGCCCGCATCGCTGCAGGTGTCGGCGGTACATTCATTGTTGTCGAAGCAGTCGGCATCGATGGTACAGGTCGTGCTGGGGCTGGTACAGATACGATCGCTGCAGATGAGCCCCGTCGGACAATCGCTGGAGCGACGGCACTCCTGCGGAAGGCACTGCCCGCTCTCGCAGGTGGAACCCTCGGGACATGGTTCCCCTTCACTGCAGGTGCGATACTGACACTCCGAGACCTGGACCCCGCGTTCGTTCGTCTCCTCCTGACAAATTTGTCCCAGCAGACAATTTGCATCGATTACACACGGCCGCGTTTGGCAGAGACCGTTTTTGCATTCCTCGTTCGCCGCGCAGTTGGCATCGCTGCCGCAGGCGCACTGATCGGATGAAGTCACACAGGAACCATCGGAGCAGCGCACGAGGCCGTTAGCAACACAACCGCCTGGCTCATCACACTCGTCACAGTCTTCAGGATTATTGGTGCAAGACCCGCCGACACACCATCCGCGCTCTCCGCACGGCGTGCCGTTATCGGCGTCTTTCATGGCACACGCACAGGCATCTTCATCGAAGCCGGGAACCTTGCACGCAGAGAAGGTGGTGTAGGGAACATCGTTCTGCCAGCTCCACTCGCGCGTCGTGCAATCGGCAGCGGCGAGGGTACAAGCCGTGCCGCATGAACCAGGCTGGCCATCTTCACCTGGCGTGAAGACTTCATCGGCATCGGGGCAGCGACACTGCAGGCCGCGGTCGGTCATGATGGCATTGATCTCGGAGGCAAACCCCGCCTTCGGCGTGCAGGCACGGCCGTCCCAGAGCATCTTTTCATCACCGAAATCACCGCACTCGATCGTTGCGTCATCGCCATTGCAAGCGTTGCGATCGATACAGACACTGCCCGCCAAGACCTGGTGCGGCGCGCAGCGGCGGCAGGCACTCTCGACGCAGTAGAGATGCTTCGAATCCTTGCAATAGCCGCGGATGAAATCTGTTCCGCGGAGCAGATCCCGATCGCCCATGCAGGTATCGTCCGGTCCGGAACAATACTGGTCGCACGCATCGCCCACCATGTTGCAATCGCGGTCTTTCTGGAGCGGGTTGCGTTCGTCATCACAGTTGTCGCACGCATCGCCGATGCCGTCGGCATCGGCATCGGCCTGGCCGTCCTGTTTGCGCGCGGGGCAGTTATCACAGATATCGCCGAAGCCATCCCCGTCGAGATCGACCCAGTACGGCGGGAAGCTCTCTGAACATGTCTGGCTAGCAACCACTCCACCCTGCGTCGAGTCGCACGCATCGCCTATGCCGTTACCGTCGGCATCCCTCTGGTCAGGATTGTAGTGATCGGGACAGTTATCGAAACAACCGAACTTCTGGGCGTATGTGAGATCCATCGTCCGTTCGAAGTTGCGACGGCAGAAGTCGGCCGTGAGGTCGGGGACGATGCAGTCAGCCGGCAGACGATTCGGGTCGTAGCAATGGATGAGCTGCATCCCGAAAGGTGTGCTCAAGTTTTTCACCGTCACCCTCTCACCGCAGAGAGTCGAGTCGAGTTCTAAAGGATAGCAATCGACCTGCGTACGGCCCGACGAGCATACTCCATCATTCATATCCTCGAGGATGATCCCGCCATTACTCTGGAGGGCACACCTACGATACGGCCAGCCCTCGCGCGGCATACGGCTGCACTCCATGTCGACGAGGTCCGTCTCCTTGAAGATATTTTTGCAGGTTTTGTTTCCCTCTTCCCCGACGCACCGTGCCCCATCACCGCAATCGCTGTGATCCTCGCAGAGGCCGCCCGCCCTCAGCAGAGAGCCTTGTTGCTCGCGCGCCCAAGCGTCGTAACTCTCCCCGCTGGGCGGAATCGGACAGAACTCGGTGCAGAAGTTGTGACGGCGATCCGCGGGCAGCATGGCGTCATAAGAGATGTCATCGCTGCCGCGTCCATCGAAGACGGGACCCTTCTCGGCGATATTCTCTCTGTTGCAGTTCGTCGAACAATACCGGGCGGCCAGCGGCCACACGCCCGAGCTACTCTGGCTCACACTATTGCGACACCTGGGAGCGCTCACATCGGATGCGTTCTGGATGTCGTCGCCATCCGGGTCGGGGCCGACGTAGATATCGTTCTTCGGATTCTGAAAATCGAATGCATTTTCGATATTGCGCAGATAGTCGGAGAGCAGCGGCCGAATCGGCTCACCCTCATTGATCTCCTCAGGGGGGAGAGGACGAACATACTTGCCAGCGGCACAGCCGATGGTGGCGGGCAAAGAGGCGCATGTATTACCCTCTTCCAGGCGCGGCATACCTGCACAGTAGCGAATATAGATCCAGCGCAGGATGCGATGATCGCGGTTCTCATCCATGTAGGACTTGAGATCGTTACAACAACCCCGATCAAACGGATCCGAGGCACCGAGTTTGTCGATCGAACAGGATATGGCGCCGGAGGATTTCAACCTCTCGATCTCGTAGATGTCGGGACACCACTTTTGGAGAGAATATGGCGAGTCCGGAGGATTCTCCTTCATACCGAGACAGATATCGATATAGTGATTGCTGCCTACGACTAATTTGAAATCGACTTCTCGCCTCTGCCACACAACCTCGTCTTCCGCATCGACGTTCCCGTCGCCGTTGACATCGACATCGACCTCCCAGACGCCGTCGAGATCCCAGTCGAAGGGGACCCAGTAATATCCAAGGCGATCCCATCCAGCCCACGCCATATAGGGACTGATGCTGAACGGCGTTCGAAGGGCTTGGGCGGTCCACTCACGAAGGGCAAACAGCCTATTCTCTCGCAGCTCCTCCTCGCACTCCTCGCGTATTGACGGATCTGATTTCAGTTTCGCGCGTTGATCTTGGCACCATGCATCTTCACACGTTTTGGCCCATTCACCATCTGGAGTGCAAGCCGCCTCACATTCGTTCCATTTCTCACGAATCAAAGCGCGCTTTGTATTGAGTTCCGTCCTCAACCTACTTTCAAGACCGCCCTCACCGCATGTACTCGGTTCAAAGCTACTGTTTCTGCTCTGGAAATCCCAAAGCCAGTACAGCAACCTGCTATCGAGACACGCGTCATCTGGACCAAAGCTCGATTGCCCGCTATAGATATTATGCGAAACGGCACCTACACAGTTATACCAAAAAGATTGGCGTGCACCACATGCACAGACCCTCAGCATGCTGGGATAGGAACTACAATCTAAAGAGCGATCCGCCAGTTCCGCTGAAGTCGTAACGCCTATATCGACTGCAGAGAATTTCTCACCCAGACAGTCAAAGTTGCTGCATCCGGGAACGCTCCAATTGAAATCGGATGAGCAGGGAACGAGATCCTCCACCTTCGCTTCAATGCATGATTCCACGCTCGAAAAATACGACCGCTGCATATTTTCGTACCGAGCATAATAAATATCGCTCACAAAATCTTTAAACTCGACATCCTCCTCCACCGGCACATCGACGATCTCGCGAGGGACATTCTGCTTGGAATAGACCGCAAATTCGGTGTCGGGTATGCGCCAGACATTGTAACAGTTGCCACGGATACATTTGCTGCCCGCATCTCCCCCTCCCCTACATGAACGCGCATCGCCTTCGGGGCATGCATCGCCCGTCTTCACATAATAGAACTGCGGCAACGAAGCGCTCTTCCAGTGCGAGAGGCGATCGGTGGAATTATCGCCCGCCTTCTCATAGACCGGAACGCTCTCATCCAGAGCGTTTGGAACGAAGGGGTTGTTGTCCCTGCAAGCATTCGATTTGTAATACCATTCGCGCCAACCGCTGTGCGTCGATTTCCAGTTGCCCGCAGGAAGGGAATCGTTCGGATTGAAGGAGTCGTCGAGACTCGTATCGATGATATCCACGTAGTCGGGAATATTGCTGTCAGGGAGATCATTCCTTCCCCATGCAATCACCCCTCGTGAGCAGGAAAGAAACTCATCGAGACCCAGGGCCGACGCGCTGACGCGGAAATAGGAATCAAAACCTTCGTCTGCGTGATCGTCGTTGTTGATGGGATCATAGGCCACAACCTTGATCTCGTTATTGCGAACAATACGCGCCTTAAAATTTGCCCCGCCGATGAGATTCTGGGGCAAAACCAAAATATCGTTGGGCAGGCCGTCGCCGTCGATATCGCTATCACACGCATCACCGACTTTGTCGTTGTCGCGGTCCATCTGGTTGCCGACGGTGCGCTCGTAGGAGTTGGCCTTGCCATCGCCGGTGATGTCACAGCGCGCGGCATCCTTCATGCAATCGCCGTTAGGGACGGTGACACAGTTGTCGCAGGAATCGCAGACGCCGTCGTTGTCGGAGTCGGGTGCGCCGACGACGCAGGAACAAGCGGACAGATCGGGAACGTCACGAACCGGATCGATCTGCGTTCCGAACGTGGCACCCGTGCCCCCTGAGACATCCACGTTTTCGGGCAGCGGAGAGACCGGCGTGCCCCCTTCTGGCTCCGGTGCGGCCTGCACTTCGGCCTGTGATGCTGCCGGACCGACATCCGCCTGCATCGAAGATGCCGTCGATGCCGATGGCAGGGCAGACGAAGCGGACGTCCCGCTCGTAGAACCGATGGGCGCAGTCGGTGTCAGCGCAGGTGTGGGCGATGACGGAGTCGTGCCGAAGAACTCGCCAAACGCGCGGCTGACACGATCGAACGCTGATTCCGTTTGCGGAACGGACGCGGCCTGCGCGATCGGTGCCGCAGTGCTCTCGGCGGGAGGGGGTGCCTGCGTGTCTTCGCGTGTTGATTCCGATGCGGCATCGGCGGTCGACGTCTCGCCCTCGGGGCGCTCGGTCGATGTCGGTGCGGTCTCGGCTGATTCCGCGCCGCTCTCGGTCGTCGCGGTCTCGGCAGGTTCGACGGGGACGTCGGCATCGTCGGGCGCTTCCGTATCTGTGTTTTCCGCAGTCTGCTCCGGCGTCGTCTCCCCCACACCCTCGGAAATCGCATCCGTCACTGCCTCAGTGCCCTCGGTCGGCTCTCCCGTCGCCGCAGGCTCTTCCGACGGCGGCGCGCCGTCGATGATCTCTTGCGTAAGTGTTCCACTCCCCTCGCCTTCGCCCTCACCTTCGCCGTCACCGAGCCCATCGGTCAACTCTTCGCTCAGCTCCTCGGCCGCCGTCTCCACGCGCGCACTGACGACAAGATCGGCGCCCGTCTCGGGGTCGGTGAAATCGATGCGCAGCACGAGCTGCTCGCCGAGCTCCTCCTGCATCTTTCGCAGATGATCCGGATCGGCGAGCTTGACCTCGCCCTTGCCCTCGCTGCCATCGACAACGATGAAACCCTTGCACTCCAGTAATTCGATCTTCTTTCCGATGACGACTGAACACTGATCGCTGTCGGCCTCGAAGAGCCCCTTGGAGATCTCTTTGACGATCGGAACCAATGCATACCGATCGTCGGTCTTGGTGGGAACGAGCGTCGCGTCGATCTCGCGCACGGTGGAAATCGGGCCGAGCTTCTTGATGTCCGTATCAACCGTTGAGAGGCCATCGATCGTCTGTGGCTCGGCCGTCTTCTCGATCGTCGTCTGGGTGGAGAAGGTTCCGGGCATATTGAGGTGCTGGGCATACAGCGGCGTGCGTGGGGTAGCCTGGGAGGCCCAGATTTGACGCGGAATTGGCAGGTTCACCATCGCCATTGTCAGAATACTGACGATGATGCGAATGGCTCGCGATTTCCTGAAATGCTCGCTAAGCTGCATGAACACTATACTCCCACACTTTTATCCACAGACATGTATTTCCCTAACATGGAGCAAGGAGACTTATAAGCAAAATATGTACCAAGTGTATTTTGCGGGGTAATTTAAAATATGCTTATAATATATAGACTTACATGCCACTTCTTCACAAAGAAAACGACTTATCATCACGATAATCGAATCGAGAGGACATCTGCGTCAAAAACATGACATGCGTCAACGCGCACACGACCTCATGCCGCATTTTCCCCGTCCTGGACAAAGGTTTTTCGCTCTGTTAGACCCCAGATATGCAATCGACCAAGCCCCTTCATTATATTGCGGTGGATGGACCGATCGGCGCGGGAAAGACCACCCTGGCGCGCATGCTCTCCGAGGAGATCGACGCGCACCTGGTGCTCGAACCGGCGGAGAAGAACCCCTTTCTGCCGGAGTTCTACAAGGACCCCAAGACCAACGCCTTCAAGACGCAGCTCTTCTTTCTGCTCAACCGCTATCAGCAACAGCTGGGCCTGCGCCAGATGGATCTGTTCAACCGGATGGCGATCGTCGACTATACCTTCGCCAAGGATGCGATCTTCGCGCGCATCAATTTGAGCGACGACGAGATGGCGCTCTACAACACCGTCTTCCAGCTCCTGCACGAGCGGCTCTTAAAACCCGACCTCGTGATCTATCTGCAGGCCGAACCGCGCGTGCTCATGCAGCGCATCAAGAAGCGCGGCGTCGAATACGAGACCCCGATCACCGAGGACTATCTGCGCAAGCTCACCGATACCTACAACCGGCACTTCCTCGCCTATGAGGAGACCCCGCTGCTGGTCGTGGACACCTCGAACCAGAACTACATCGAAAACCCCGAGGACTTCTCCAACCTCAAGAAGGCAATCCTCTCCCACCGCGGCGGCACGGTACATTTGATTGCGAGATAGCCCCAAAGAGGTGTCATTCCCGAATGTCTCAATCGGGAATCCCGATTCAAGCGTACATCGAGATCCCCGATTCAAGCACTCGGGGATGACAAACAAAAACAGGACATGTCCCACGTCAAAACTTGCCCCCATTACAAAACCATGAAACGAACTACGGTTTCGAACATCCTGAAAAAATATCGCGCGGGGGAGAAGCTCGCGATGATCACGGCCTATGATGCGACGATGGCGCGGCTCGTCGATGAAGCGGGCGTGGATTTCATCCTCGTGGGCGATTCGCTCGGGCATGTCGTGCAGGGGCACGACTCGACCATTCCCGTCACGCTCGACGAAGTGCTCTATCACTGCCGCTGCGTGGCGCGCGGAAGCCAGCGCGCGATGGTGATCGCCGACCTCCCCTTCATGAGTTATCAGGCTTCTCCCTCACAGGCGATGCTCGCCGCCGGACGCGCGCTCAAAGACGGACGCGCGGGGGCGATCAAGATCGAAGGCGGCCTCGAGATGGTCGAGACGACGCGACTCATGGTGGCCGCCGGCATTCCGGTGATCGCGCACATCGGGCTCAAACCCCAGCGCGTGCACGCCATGGGCGGCTACAAGATCCAGGGACGCACACAGGATGCGACGAACGAACTCATCGACGAAGCGCGCGCCTTCGAGGAGGCCGGTGCCTTCTGCATCGTGCTCGAAGGCGTGGCCATCGAGGCCGCACGCGATGTCACCGCGGCGATCACCATTCCCACCGTCGGCATCGGGGCGGGACCAGACTGCTCGGGACAGGTGCTCGTCGTGACAGATCTGCTGGGGCTCAACCCCGATTTCCAACCCGGCTTTCTCAAGGTCTATGCCGACGGCCACGCGTTCGTCGTCGACGCCGTTAGTCGCTTCGTCGCCGAAGTGCGTGAAGGCACCTTCCCCACCGAAGCGCACGGCCATCATCGGACGAACGAAACACCATGAAGACCTTCGACACCATCGACCGCATGCGCTCATTCTCCCGCACCGCCCGGCGTGAGGGAAAGCGCATCGCCTTCGTGCCGACGATGGGCGCGCTGCATGAGGGACACCTCTCGCTCATGCGCGAAGGGAAGCGACACGCGGATTACCTCGTCGTCTCCATCTATGTGAACCCGACCCAGTTTGGACCGAACGAGGATCTCGCCGCCTATCCGCGTAATCTCGCGGGCGACCTCGACCAGGTCCGCTCCGTCGGCGGCGATGCCGTCTTTCTGCCGACCGATGCGATCATGTATCCCGAGGGCGCCCAGACGCGAATCGACGTTCCGGATATCGCGCGACACCTCTGTGGCGCCTCGCGCCCCGGGCACTTCTCCGGTGTGGCGACGGTGGTGGCGAAACTCTTCCACATCGTCGAACCGGACATCGCCCTCTTTGGCGAAAAGGATTTTCAGCAGCTGGCCGTCATCCGCCGCATGGTGCAAGACCTGGGTCTCCCCGTCGAGATCGTCGGCTGCCCCATCGTGCGCGAAGCCGACGGCCTGGCGATGAGCTCGCGCAACCGCTATCTCTCGCCTCAGGAACGCACGGCCGCCACATCGCTCTCCCGCGCGCTCGATCGCGCCGGCGAGATGATCGGCGCGGGCGAGACCTCGGCCAAACGCATCCTCGGTGAAGTCCGTGAAATAATCGAAGCGACTGGAATCCCCCGCATCGACTACGCCACACTCGTCGACCCCGAGACCCTCGAAGAAATCCCCACCGTGCAGAAAGACGCGCTGCTGGCACTTGCCGCCTTCGTGGGCCCGGCCCGCCTCATCGACAACCGACTGTTCGATATTGCTCCTCGCGCCCGCATCTGATAGATTAACGCGATTTTTTTGGATGTTCTGGCATATCGGCTGTCATTCTGGGCAAAGCGAAGAATCTCCAGTAAATCGATAGGTTCAAGGGATTCTTCGCTTCACTCAGAATGACGAACAACCGCAAGGAAGGCACCCATGGAAATTATTACCGCTTCCCAGATGCTCCCCATGACCAACGGCTGCGCCCCGGTGGCTGACGGCGCCATCGCCGTCGAGTTGGACAAGATTCACGCGGTAGGGACGCTTGAAGCACTCACGCAGCGCTACCCGGACGCCCCGGTCAAAACCAATCCAGAGTCGATCCTCATGCCGGGGCTCATCAACGCCCACAGCCACCTGGACCTGACCACCTTCTACGCGGCGACAACCTTTGCCGATGCGAGCCTCGATGGCGTGCACGTCGAATTCATCGACACGCTCATTTCCTCCATCGATTATAAACAGGAGACGGAACCCGAGAAAGTGATGGACGGCATCCAGAAGGGGGTGACCCGCCTCATCGAAACCGGGGTGACCTGTGCGGGCGATATGACCCACTTCGAGGGGACGTTCAAGATTCTGGATGAGATGGGCCTGCGCGCCGTGATCTTTCCGGAGATTTTGGCGGGGCGCGGCGATGCGGCTCAGCAGCGCTTCGAAGTGGCGCTCGCACTCCTGGAGAAATACACCGACGACACGCTTGACCGCACACGTGTGGGGCTAGGACCGTACGCACCGTATCTGCTCTCGCGAAATCTCCTACGCATCATCAGCCGACACGCGCACGATGCCTCCATTCCGCTCATGATCCATGCCGCCGAATCGTTTGCGGAAATGGAATTCTTCTTCGATTCGGAAGGACCGATCGCCACCGACGTCTTCCCCGCGCTGGGGTGGCTGGAACTGCCGCCCGCACAGCGCAAGACGCCGATCACCTATCTGGCCGACATCAACTTCTTCGACGCACCCACGATCGTGGTCGGCGGGCTCCATCTGTCGGGCAACGACTTTGCGGTCCTCGCGCGAAGTCTCGCGCGCGTGGTCTGGTGCCCCACAATGAACGCGGTCATGAAGCACGGCAAATTCCCTTATGCCAAGCTCATGGAGCACGGCATTCCGGTGGGGCTCGGAACCGAAGGATGGCACACGCGCCTCGGGTTCAACCTGTGGGAGGAGATGCGCACCGCGATGGCGACGGAGCCGTCGGCCCTGACTGCCCGCGATGTCGTGCGCATGGCAACCGTCGGATCCGCGCGCGCGCTGGGGCTGGACCCGCAGATCGGCACGCTCGAACAGGGAAAGAAGGCCGACTACATCGTCGTGCGCGCACCCGAGGCGACAAACGCACCGAACGAATCCGAACTCTATGAACAGCTCGTGAAACAGACCGATCCCCAGCGCGTCGTCACCGTGGTGGTGGACGGAAACATTCTGAAGTCGGCGTAGTGCGTGTCCTCACGTGACCATACCTCCAAGCAAAGGGGGCATTGCTTTTTGTCATCCCCGTGAAAACGGGGATCTCGATCTACTGTAAAAAGCGAGATTCCCGCGTTCGCGGGAATGACACCTTATGAACGACATGCATAACTTTTCCAGGGACAGACCATGAACTTTGGAACATCCCTCAAACGAATCTTCAAGCGCTATCTGCTCGCGGGCATGGCGGTCACGATTCCCTTGATCGCCACGATCTGGATTCTCAAATTTATCATCACCGGCATCGACGACCTGGTTATCTCGCTCTTGCCGCTGCGCATGCAGCCAGCCTCACTCTTCGGCCGAAATATTCCCGGCTTCGGCATCATCGTGACCGTCGTCCTCCTCCTGGGAGTCGGTTTCATCACGCGCCTCTATATCGTCAACCGTATGGTGGCACTCGGCGATCGCATCATCGAACAGATTCCGCTGGGGCGCACGATCTATAAGAGCATCAAACAATTCCTGGGCACGATCCTCACGCGCAGCGAAGACAAGTTCGAGAGCGTCGTCCTGGTGGAATATCCGCGCAAGGGCTGCTGGGTGCTCGGCTTCGTCACGGGTGAACCCATTCGGAAGATTCAGGATGCCACCGCCGCGCACGTCATCAACATCTTCGTCCCCACCACGCCGAACCCCACCTCGGGTTTTCTCATCATGGTACCGCAGGAAGACGCGATCAAGATTAACATCAGCATCGAATATGCCTTCAAGCTGATCATCAGCGGCGGCATCGTTCAGGACCACGAACCCGCCACACCCTGACCCATTCCTCGCAGGCCACTTGACGCGCAGACAAACGGCCGCTATGGTCCGATTTTACGACATCAACGGAGCTACCCCATGAGTTTCTTCCTCGATTTGGCCAAGAAACGCCGCAGCATTCGTCGATATGAACAGCACGACATCGACGACGCCACACTCGAACGCATCCTCGAAGCGGCGCGATTTGCACCCTCAGGAAACAACAGCCAGCCCTGGCGTTTCATCGTGGTGCGCGACCGGGCAATCAAGAAGAAGCTCTTCACCGCCGCCGAGGGACAGGTTTCGCTCACGGAGGCACCGGTCACCATCGCCGTCATCGGCGATATCTCGGCGAAGCTCAAACCCGAGTTCGCCTCAAGCATGCCCTCCGCCGATGACCCGCGGAACGTCGAGGCGCTCATCAAGACCGTACGCGATGCCACCATTGCCGCCGATCACCTGGTGATGGCGGCCACCGACGAAGGACTTGGAAGCCTCTGGATCTCGCAGTTCAAACAGGAACGGATGCGTCCGGTGCTGGGCATTCCGGAAAACGCATACGTCGTCACCCTCATCGCATTGGGCACCGCGCGCGAAAAACCCGAAGCAACACCGCGCCACCCGCTGCAGACGATCGTCTTCGCCGAGCAGTTTGGGCGACACCTGGCACATGAAGAAGACACCCTCTGACATCCTGGTCGTCACGAAGAACCGGAAGGCCTTCCACGACTTTCAGATCGATGACAAGATCGAGGCGGGGCTCGTGCTCATGGGCAGCGAGGTCAAGAGCCTGCGCGCGGGAAAAGTGAACCTCGCCGACTCCTACGCGATCATCAAGGATCATGAGGTCTGGCTCTTGCACGCCCATATCGCGCCCTACGATCCAGCCAGCATCTTCGGGCACGAACCCCGTCGCACGCGCAAGCTCCTGCTGCACGCGCGGGAGATCGCCAAGCTCGCGGTGAAACTGCACGAACGCGGCTTGACGCTCGTGCCGCTCATGGTCTATTTCCGAAAGGGTCACGCGAAGGTCGAGTTGGGACTGGGGCGGGGCAAGAAACAGTATGACAAGCGCGCCTCGATCAAGAAACGCGAATCGAATCGCGAACTGTCCGCCGCGCTCAAGAGAAGGCGATGAACCTGGGAACCTGAAGAGCCCGAGGGACGAGGGACGAAAAACAAAAGCGCTGAAAGCGTGCTCTAATGAAGCTGTTCTTTGAAAAGTGACTGTGGTGGACGTTCCCGCCGGCTGCGCGAGGCTCGTGTGGCGGGCGGGGGCGAAGAGATTTCGACGTGGATCGTAGAGTGTGTGTGGCATGCCGACCTGTCAGCAAGTCGTAAAACTGTTGGCACACCTGTAATTGACAACAATTACGCAATGGCGGCTTAAAGCCGTCACGTCGACCGGCTGACGCCCGCTACGCCGCGAGACGCCCTTAGCAGGCTGGCTCTCCCAAGTCTTCCCCGGCGCGGGAGAGCGAGACTCATCGGGGATAGTGCCTCGCAGATCCTTTCCGTGGGAGCTGCAACGCGCGAAATTCAATACACGGCGTAAGCATGTAGAGGCACACACAAAGCATTCACGGACGGGAGTGCGATTCTCCCCGCCTCCACCAAAAAAAACGGGCCCCCTCGGGGGTCCGTTTTTTTGTTTATCCGCTGCGTTTCTTATTCACACCCGGCCTGGGAAATAGTGGCGATGCAATCATCAGCCGACTCTCCAAAATTGTTGCAGATGTCGGTCAAGCAATTGACGGTATCATCACCCTCCACACGTCTCGTTGATCCAGCCGACACACGGAGCAGCCTGTTCAGGCGGAGCCAAATTACAGACATCAACTAAGCACCCAAGAGTAGTACCATCGGCGGGCCATGTGCAGGCCATGCAGAAACCTCCAAACACTTCTCCGCCCTGAGCCGTCATAGCGCCACAGATAGAATCTTCCGTACACTCATCTTCACCACCGTCATCATCATCATCATCGTCACCGTCAGGCTCGACAGGGCTCGTACCGCTGCTCAGCACGAAGTTGAGCCTGCAGTACTGCGGTATGTCGCAGCTAAAGTGAATTATCGGTGTTTCCCCGTCGTAGAGTATATGGAAGTTGCAGAGGACGTTTTCATCGGCGACGAGGTGATGGACGCGAGCCTCTTCATCCGAATCCCAGGGCTGCGAATAGCCGCCGATCATCTCGATGCCGCCCTGTGCACCGACGGAGTCGCCGGTGAAGATGGCGGAGCCGTCCTTGGTGAACAGGATGAAGTCGTCGCCTTCCAATCCCTGCGTGCTGGTGACGGTGATCCCTTCCGTGTAACCCGCCGCTTCCAGAGCGGTGCACAACGTGCCCTCCAACGTACTCAGCGTCCAGATGGCGTCGTCGTTGGTCTCGTCGTCATCATCATCACCATCATCATCATCACCCGAGCTGTTTTCGAACTCACCGAGGAAAGCGGTTGGATTGCCGCCGAAGGCGTTGATGAGGACTGGCGTCATCTGAGCATCGACGAAGGTGGGCCCGAAGGTGGGGATCAGACAGGACGAGGTCTCCTCGACCGTGCCGTTGAGGACATCGATTCCGAGGGTCTGGCCGCATTGGACCAGGCAGTTCATCCACGTTTCGCTATCCTCCAGATCGACGATACCGCCGGTGGGATCGGTTCCGGAGAGAATATCCCCGATGAACCCAGAGACTCCTCCCGAATGGGAGAAGGTCTGGTAGAAATAATCGACGATACCACCAGGGAACGCGGTGATCGAACAGCCGATCGCTTGGTTCATGGCGCGCAGCGTCGCCGCGCTCGGGGTGGCCTCCGTCGCCGTCGTCATGAGGCTGAAGCCGTAGATCTTCATGTGATTGCGGCAGTTCTGCCAGCCGTTGGCCGAGACCACACCGCTGGGCCGCATCGTACCGGAGACGCAGGCCTCGGTGACCGAGCCGTCGCCCATGCACCCGAGGATGGCATTGGTCAGCTGGTCGCCGCCATCCTGGGCCAACATCAGCTGGTAGATCTCGTCATAGGTGTCGCCGTTGCCCAGCAATTGCAGGTCGGAGAGGAAATCGACAAATGCGAATGCGCCGAGCAACATCTGGCCCCGATCTCCCGTATAGTCCATCGCCATGAGCGTGTCGAACAGGGAGGACTGGACGGCGTCCGAATTGAGGCCCAGCACACTGAAGAGCAGATCGTCGTCGGAGAGCGAATCGGCGTTGTTGGCGATGACCAACAGGTAGGGGGCGACCACGGGGAGGTAGCCCTCGATCGCCTCGCCCAGCCCTTCACCGAAGTTCGCAACGTAGGCCACGCGCCATGCATACATCAGGGCCAGAGCCGTTGTGGCTGCGTCTTCCGCTTCAGAGAGGTCCCCCGTCCCGAATGTGATCGCGGTTTCGAACCGTTCGGCAAGCGCGGCGGCCGTCGCGCTCATCGCCTTGCCCGCGCTTTGGCTCAGGCTGGCGATGTGCGCCTGGACCGGCTCGTACTGCAGCGACCAGTAGGCGAGCGTAGAGTCCATGTCAAAGGTGCCGGCGTCGAAGGAGATGCCCTCCGGCATGGTAAAGGAGAAGCTGCCCTGAATCAGGGGTTCGGTTCCGCCGCTGGGCGTGACGGTGAGGACCAGTTCGCTGCCATCGGCTGGAACTTCGTTCAGCTCGTAGAAGGGGCAGTCGAGTATGCTGTTGGCGACGGTGCAGCTGCCGACCACTTCACCGTTGAGCGTGAGGGTGGCGTCGTAGGTGGCGCCGCTGATATCAGCGACGACCGAGGCATCGGCACCCACAATGGAGGCGGACGTCGGTGTGATGATGCTGCCGCTGATGGTCAGGATGGGAATGGTGACCGAGTCACCTCCATCCCAGCCATCGGGTGGATTGATGCCGGAAGCGCAGCCGAGCCAGAAGAGCACGGCGGCTGCACCCATGATGACTATCGTCGAGGAGAAGCGACGCGTCAGTGTGTTGTTCTTCATAAAGCCCCCCAACGGAGGTATTCATCGTTGTTCAACCTCTATATAAGAGCAAGTTGTGTGCCAAAACAGCGATCGATGGGGTCTTTATAATCTATTGATATGAATTGGTATTTCTCTTCATTTGATTGTCGGCGGGGGATGAAATCGTGTTGAAATACCCAGGAGCGTCAAATGTACCAACGTCCATTTTAAATCGTCACACGAAGGAATACACACCGGACAAAACGGCATTCAATGCCAATCGCTGCAGACGCAGCAAATGGCGGCATTGCTCCTCTTATCGGCAGCGGAAGGAGGAGATAGATGGAAAATGAACTCCATTTCCGTCCGTTGCCCCAAAGCACAAACTGTGCCATGGTTCGATCCATCGCCTTCAGGAGGGGAAGCGATACCTCATCCCTTGGTCACGCCCTCCTCAACGGGGCAATGTTTCGGTAGAATAGACGACGATATCCTTTCATCAGCAAGGAGCACTCCATGCGCCGCACATTGGTTTTCGCCCTCGTCCTCTCTTTCACCCTCTTCGGGTTCATCTCCACGGCCACTGCCCAGCGGGTCATTCCAAAGGCGGAGATCACGCCCGACCCGCTCGAGTTCTCCGATACACGTGCGGGCACGACCTCGGATACGGAAACACTCACGGTCACCGCAGCCGACGGCATCCTGCCGCTCTATATCTTTTCGGTCACACTCGCCGACAGCGATCACTTCACGGTCGTGAGCGACGGCTGTTCGAACGCGTTTCTCTTCGAAGAGGAGAGCTGCGACGTCCACGTCTCGTTTTCCCCGGCCGGCAGCGGCCACTACGTGACCAGCACCACGGTCTTGAGCTTGAGCCGCGAGATCGTCGACACCTCGGTGGTCGAAGGCCAGGGCGTGAGCCCGCGCGCGGTGCTCTCGGCCTCTGCCATCGCCTACGGCGACCAGACGATCAATAAATCCAGCCACCCGCATGAGGTGACGCTCACCAACGCCGGCAACATGGCACTTGCGATCACCAGCATCGAAACCGATGCGCCGTTCGCGGTCACCGATGACTGCGGCGACACGCTCGCGGTGGATGCGACCTGCACCCTGCTGGCCACCTTCACGCCGACAGCCACGGGTGCGGTCACGGGCACGGTGACGATCACCGATGATGCCAGTGACAGCCCGCAGACGATTGCGCTGACCGGCACCGGCATCGAACAGGGGCATCCGGATCCGTCGTTCTCGCGTCATGCCGTCGCCTTCGCCGGACAGACCGTCGGGACGACGAGCACCGCCGAGGAAGTGACGTTGGCCAATACCGGAACGGCCGCGCTGACCATCGATTCCATCGTGGCCAGCGGAAATTTCGCCGTCGCCGATGACTGTGGAGCGACGCTTGCCGTCGATGCGACCTGCACGCTCTCGATTACCTTCACACCGAGTGCGGTGGGAACCTTCTCCGGCACCGTGACGATCACGGATAACGCCACCGACAGTCCGCAGACGATCGCGCTCACGGGCACCGGAACCTCGTCCGGCTCGCCATCGGTGAGCCTGTCGGCGACGAACATTGATTTCGGAAACGTGGAGAAAGGATCAACCAGCGACGTACAGACGGTGACGCTGACCAACAGCGGCTCGGAAAACCTCGCCGTGAGTTCCGTCACCCTCGCCGGAGAGAGCAACTCCAGCGGATTCAGCCATACCGATTCCTGTCATGGAGAATCGATCGCCCCGGGAGGAACCTGCACGATCGCGCTCACCTTCGCCCCACCGGCGGAGGGAACCTACGACTCGGTCCTGGAAGTCACCGATGATGCCGCGGATAGCCCGCAGCAGATCCTGCTCTCGGGAACCGGCACGCAGGGTGGAGGCGGTGGTGGGAGCGGCGGTGGCTGCGCGCTCGTTTCATCGGCCGGTGCCAATCCCTCGGCACTGGCGATGCTCCTGATGGCGATGGGAATACTGGCGTATCGGCGGAAAAAGTATTGATGACAAACCTGTCTCTTTGTCATCCCCGCGAAAGCGGGGATCTCGATGTGCCGTAAAAAGCGAGATTCCCGCGTTCGCGGGAATGACACATTTCGGTTCGCGGTCGTCCTTCGTCCTTCGTCCTTCGTCCTTCGTCCTTCGCCCTTCGCCCTTCGCCCTTCGCCCTTCGCCCTTCGCCCTTCGCCCTTCGTCCTTCGCCCTTCGCCCTTCGAGGTTTACCCCTTCTTCATAATAAACAGATAATTGAATCCGCGCAGGTAGTAGTTGCCTTTGATCGCTTCGGTATGCCAACGGGAGCGCTCGAGCTTTTTGTTGTGACGAACGACGGAGACGATATCGAGCGGGCTGAAGTGCTGGGAGAGCATCGTAAAGAGGCGAAAGCCGATCGGCACGAACCCCTTCTTCTTCTGATAGGAATCGCTCACATACAGCGCCATGCAGCGGCGGGGTTTGAGGACGCGATCGCACTCGGCGATGACCTTTTTCATCGCGTCGAAATAGGGCTCCTCGAATGCCGAGAGTTTTCCGATGCAGGCCTTCTCATCCGAATAGACGATGTGATCCGAATACGGCGGGTCGATGAAGACGAAATCGGCCTTGCCGTCCTCGAGCGGGAGCTTTTGTGCATCAGCGCGAAAGATGTCCTTGCGAACGGGATGGATGTCGTAGCCGAGCGCCCGGCGCCCTAACTCGCGCGCGACGTCGATGGTCGTACCGGAGCCGCACATCGGATCGACGATCAGATCCTTCTCGCGCGTATAGCGGGTGAGGAGATTCCAGACGACCCAGGAGGGCGTGGCACCGATATACTCCTTCCCCTTCTCGCCGACGGCCGAATAGTGCTGGGAAGGATACTCCCACAGCGTCGTGGTCATGGGGGTGAGCCTGGGTTTGGACATGGGCCTTGGCTTTGGTTTTTGCATACACCCCGCTAGCAGTTCCCAACGGGCAGTTCAAAACAAAAACACCCTCCCCATTTGACAACTCGGGGTGAGCCCTGCTAGGGAGGGGGCGAAGTCGGCGGTCCGGCGTGCAAGGGAAGCGGGTGAAAATCCCGCGCGGTCCCGCCACTGTAAGGGAGCAATCTTTCGCCGCACGTATGTCAGTCACTGTCCGAAGGGGGACGGGAAGGCGAGGCGAAAGCGATTTCGGAGAAAATCCCGAAACTCCCGAGTCAGGAAACCTTGCGCCGGCACCTTTTCAGTTGTTGTGCACTCTTCGCGGAAAGAGGCGGCGCATGGTGGTACGCGTTTCCAAAACCTTCCCCGCGAGGCGGAAGGTTTTTTTTGTCACCCTCCTCCTCGTCGCCGGGATCCATTTCTCCCCGACACTCCTCAATGCGCAGGAGACGGCTCCCGATCGTGCGATCGAAGCAATAGGTCACCCCCTCCCGTCGACATCTTCGATGCCGACCTCCCTCCCCCCTAAAGGGGAAGGGGAAACGGAAGGGGTTCATATAGGCGAAGTTCGCGTCGAAGGGCGCGCCAGGCGGGTATCGAACGAGGATGTCAGCGCGTTTGCCACGATCATCCGTCCGGATGCCACCCGCATCACCACCCAATCGATCTCCGAGATGATCTCACAGACCGTCGGCGTCGACGTCACCAGCATGGGCGGCGAAGGGCAGCTCTCCACGGTCTCCATCCGCGGATCATCGGCTGAACAGGTCGCGGTCTTCCTCGATGGCGTGCGCATCAATACCGCGCTGGCCGGGGCCGTCGACTTCTCCACCATTCCGATCGAGGCGATCGATCGCATCGAGATCATCCGTGGGGATGCCTCGGCTCGCTTCGGCACGGACGCGATCGGTGGCGTCATCAACATCGTCACCAAGAGCGCGGGAAAAACTCGCGCCATCGACCTGGCGCTGACCGGCGCCTCGTTTGCAACGCTCAAAACCCAGGAGTCCTGGCGCGAACCACATGAGATGTGGGATCTGGTGCTGGCGCACTCGCACCGTTCCACCGGGGGCGACTTCACCTTTCGCAGCGCCGGAGTGACACTGGCCGGCGGGCAGGTCGCAAATCCCCGCATCTATACGCGCCTGCATAACCGTTCGATCATGGAGGATGTGCTGGCCAAGTTCGATGTGCGCCCGACCGACGCGCTCACCGTCTCGGTCGCCAACGACTTCCTCTGGACCGACCGCCAGGTGCCGGGCATGGAGATCGAAACCACACAGCTCTATCCAGCCAATCCGCTGGAAGCGAATGAAGAACTCTTTCGTACCGTCTCGAGCCTCAAGCTCGCGATCGACCCGCTCATCACCTCAGGGCTCACCGGTGAGGTCGGCATCACCAACCTCTTCAGTCACGATCACTTCACCGACCCAAGCCCGGCGCTAGGCGGCCCGATCGATACCACCTGGGTCTCCTATGCACCCGAGGGATATGCCAAGCTTCAACATGGATTTTCATCACGCCATGTGAACCTGCTCACCACCTTCCGGTATCAGCTGCGCTATGATCACACGCATGACGAATCGCCGCTGGCGGGTGCCAATCTCATGGGGACGCATGGGCGCGTGACCAATGCCCTCTTCCTCGAGGAGGAGGTGGGACTTCTGGGAGAACGGCTCGTCTTCGTGCCGCGCGCGCGGGTCGAAACCGCGAGTTCCCGCCGAAGCCATTTGAGTTGGAAGGTGGGCGCGATCGGACGACCGCTCACCTGGCTGACGATCAAAGCGAACGTCGGCACCTCCTTTCGCTATCCCTCGTTCGACGAACTCTATTACCCGGATCAGGGATATATCCGCGGCAACGCAAACTTAAATGACGAACAGGCTTTCGAATGGGATGCGGGAATTGCGCTCGATCATCGCATCGCGGGACTCGAGTGTATCTATTTTGATCGTCGCATCGACAACCAGATCATGTTCGTGCCCATCTCAGCCACGACGATCATGCCGGTCAACACCGATCGCGCGCGCAGCCGCGGCGTGGAACTGACCGCCCGTTTCGATCCGGTGAAATACGTTCATCTCGACGCGAACTACACCTTTCTCGACGCGACGTTTGTCGCGAATGGCCGTCGCCTGCCGGGACGGCCGCGACATAAGGCCAACGCGCGGCTCGAAGGATTCATCAAAACGCTGACCCTCTTCGGCGAAGTGCAATACATCGGCGACTACCCGGTCAATACAGCGAACACCGTCTGGCTGACCGGCCACACCGCGCTGAACCTCGGCGCACGCTGGCGATTCGCAAAGCATTTCTTCGCCACCGTCGAGGTGAAGGATGTAACCAACGTACAGATCTACGATGCGCGGGGTTTCCCGCTGCCGCGCCGCAGCTACTGGATGACGGTGGGAGCGAACTATAAAGCCGTGACTCGTGACTCATCCGGCTGATGACAAACCTTGGGGGTGTCATCCCCGCGAACGCGGGGATCTCGATGGGCCGTGACCGTCGAGATTCCCGCCTTCGCGGGAATGACACCATTCAGAAGGAGAAGCACATGTATCGAAAACTCTTATTGGGAGCCCTGCTGGCACTCATGCTCACTGCCTGCGGACATAGCCAGATCTACACCACCATTCCGGACACCCCCGACGGCAGCGAGGTTATCCCTCCGGCGTTCGCGCTGACCTCCGATTTTCCGGCGGACCTCGTGATCCCCGACATCGACGGCATGCGCTCCACCGCCTTCGTGGTGAACTTCTCCGACCCCGCCGGCGTGATCGCCATCGATCTCGATACAAACCCGATGATCATCTCGTCGACCTTTACGGGGATGCGTTCACCCGATGGATCGGGACTTCCAGCTCGCCTCCTGATCGAAGGCCCGCATGAGGCGTATCTGCTCACCTCCTCTTCGATCGTCCCCTTCGACCCGACCACGGGCGAGACCTATGATGTCGTCAGCGCGGTGGAACCGATCGCCATCGATCCAGGGCAGCTGAATTCAAACGGCACGCAGGCGGACGACACGATCACCCCCGCTTATCCCGGCGGCATTGCGCGCATCGGCGATAAGCTCTTCGTCTCGAGTGCCAACTATATCCGCACCGCAGCACCGTCCGTCTGTGCACCGGGCACCATTCAGATCTTCGATATCGGCGCAGATTTTTCCCTCACGCGCACCGGCTTTCTCTTCACCAGCGCCTTCAACCCGACCGGAATCACCGTGCGAGTTGGCGAGGAGCTCATCGTGGTCAACTCCGGCGTCATCGATATCGTCGATGCCGCAGGACTCCCGCGCAGCGATTCGAGCATCGACATCGTCGACGCGGATGCGGAGGAGATCACACGCTCCTTCTCATTGGGTCGTGCGGGAGCTGCCTTCCACGGTGTGACGCTGACCTATGACGGCACGATGGGCTATGTCGGATCGGCCGCCTATGGACATGTCTATCAGATCGACTTCTCAAGTGAACGCGTCGTGCGCGGCCTCTCCAACCCGATCGTCGTCTCCGATGGCACCGATTACATCACGGACGTCACGCTCTCGACTGACAACCGGTATCTCTTCGCTTCGAGTTTCGAGCAGAGCGCGATCTTTCCGTTCGATCTGTCCGAGATCAATCCCACGCGCGGCGATCCGTTCGTGATCGGGTATGCGTCCGGCGTATCGGCTGAGAACCCGACGGGCGCGAACACCGGCGCGGGAGCACTGGCGGTACGGCCGGGCCTGCGCGGCGAGGATTACACCGGCGCCGATCTCTTCACGCTCACCGGCTATCCGGGAACACTCGTGGCGATCGACTCCGAATCGCCCAACGACATCGTGCTCACGCCGCCGGAGGAAAGCGAATCGGACAACGATCCGCCGCCGGATCCGCCGACGGGAACGGACGACGAACCCTGTCAGGGATTTGCGCAGGCGGTGCATTCCGTCACCTACGGCGATGGCGCCGGGTTCGGTCAGGCGGACTTTCCCGACATCGTCCTGGGCCCGCCACGCGGGGCGACCAGCGGCGGCGGCTATCACGTCCTCTCGCTGGGCGTGCACGGCGAGATCGTTCTCGATCTGGGCACCTGTGTCGCCGTCGATGATGCTGGAGAGGACTTCATCGTCTTTGAAAATGCCTTCAGCGGATGGGAAGAACTCGGCGTCGTCGGCGTGAGTGACGACGGGGTGAACTTCACCGAGTTCGACTGCGACCCGGCGACCTTCGAAGGATGCTCGGGTTATGAACGCGTCTTCTCGCATCCGGACAATGGCATCAGCCCCTTCGATGTGGATACCGCCGGCGGTGAAGCCTTCGATCTGGCTGACATCGGCATCGACCGTGCACGCTACATCCGCATCCGCGATCGGGATGGATCAGGGCTGGGAGGAAACTCGTTCGGCTATGATCTGGATGCCATCGCCGTCGTCAATGGAACGATTGAGAACGAGTGATTTGTTGTCATTCCCGCGGAGGCGGGAATCTCGAAGTACTTGAAAAATCGAGATTCCCGCCTCCGCGGGAATGACAAAGATTGGCAAAATCGTTTTTTCACAAAGAAACAGGAGAACATCATGGGACTGGGAATCGCAATCACACTCATCACGTTGGCCATCACGGCATGGGGCTGTTCTTCGTCGGAGAACAAACCCGCCGACGGTGACCTCGACCATCGCACGGACTCCCCCTTCGATGCCGACCCACCGGTCGACGGCGACCCTGACGATGAGGTGACCGGCGGCGATCTGGATGAGGATGAAGAAATCGCCGATGCCGAAGATGATTTCGACGCAACCGAACGCGAGGACGAACAGGCGCTTCGGCCTGAGACTCCGATGAGTCCCACCGCTACCTTTGTCGGGCAAGCTCCCTGCGCCTTCCCCGCCAGCCTCTCCTATGATGCCGCTGGAGATCGACTCATGGCCACCTGCAGCGGTGCCCCCAGCGCGCTGTTTCGTTCCACCCCGCTGACCGACGGCGCACCGAACTGGAGTGAGGTGGGATATGCAGATGGCTATCCCTCCAACCATATCCGCCTTTCCGATCGCTACCACCTGATCGCTCATGCCAGCCCAGACGGGATCACGGTCGTCGATGCGGAAAGCGGCGCCGCTACAACCGCCATCAATTTTGCATCGCTGCCAATCGTGAGCACTCTCGGGTTTGCACCGAACAATCCAAACGGCGCAATCCTTGCCGGCGAACAGATCTTCATCGCCACCTCCAACATCGATACCGCCGACTACACCGACCCGGCCCTGACCACCTATTTCAGTGGAACGGTCCTGGCCTGTCCGTACGAGGGAGACGGCATCGTCGACGGCCAAGCCTGTACGGCCTTCGAGACCGAGGCCAAGAATCCGACGTCGATGGCACTCCTCGCGAACGGGAGCTTGGCGGTGCTGGAAGCAAATACCTATGACCTGGATTCCGGCAATTCCGCGGCGCTGGAACTGTTCACCTTGCCGAACCTGTCGCGCCAAATCATCGATTTGGGAAACATCACCGGACAGGTCGCCCCGACAATGGCGCTTCTGGACAACGGCGCTCTCTGTTTCGCACGGCAGCGCCCCGACAACGCCCTGATGATCGTCGACAGCGAGGGAATCGCAGCCGATCACGAACTGCCGCAGGTGGAAAACTTCATCTCTTCCGTACAGACCGACGGCGCCGTCGCAGCCGTCGCCGACTTCGGCGTCTTCGGCGAAGGCGGGCGCGTCCTCTTCCTGGACACGCGCGCCAACGGATGGGAAGGTGTGCCCATCACGGAGCTCACCGGCGCCGCGGGGCCCGCGATCATGGCAGGCGACACCCTGTATATCGCCGTCACCGCAAACGACGCCATGAGCGCGTCGATCGTTTCCATCGACATGACGGAGCTGCACTAAATGCGTCGACCTTTTTCCATCGTGGTCTTCGCTGCCGTACTCGCCGCTCATGTGGTGAGCACGGCGGCGGAACCCACACGCGTGATCTCGCTCAAACCCAACATCACCGATATCGTCGTCGCGCTCGGCGCTACGAAGAAACTCGTCGGTGTCACGCGCTACTGCGATCTCCCACAGGGAACGCAGCGGCCCACGATCATCGGCGACTATGCGCGAGCGCACTCCGAACGCATCATCGCGCTCGCACCGGACATGGTGCTCGCCTCGAAGGAGAATGCCAGCCGTCGCTCGATCGATATGCTCAAGAGCCTCAACATTCCGGTGCGTCTCTTCTCCTTCCGAACGATGGAGGATATCCTCACCTCGATCCATGAGATCGCCGACGCGCTCGGCATTTCAGAGGCGGGAAAACACCTGGAGCAACAGACACGCGAGCAGCTTGCCGAATTGTCCCGCACATGGAAGAAGAAAGATCCGGTGCGCGTTCTCCTCATATGGGGAACGCGACCCATCATCGTCGGGGGACGCGGAACCTATATTGACGAACAGCTCACAACCATCGGGGCCATCAATGCGATTGAGCACGGATCAACCGCCTATCCGCGCATCGGGCTCGAGGAGCTCATCGCCATGGATCCGGATGCGATCATCGACCTCTCGATGGGAAGCGAAGTGAAATCGGATGCGAACGCGCGACCCTGGACACATCTTGAAGCGCTTCGAGCGGTACGCGAGGGTCACCTCCACGCGATGAACGCAACGCTGCTGCGCCCAGGGCCGAACCTCCCGAAGGGACTTGCACGGATGGCACAGCTGATTCATGGGAAAAAACGAACCCGACTGAACAGTCCCCCTCCTTTGTAAGGAGGGGATAGGGGAGGTAGATCGACCTACCCCACCCTAACCCTCCCCTTACAAAGGGGAGGGAATATATGAGTTCTAAAGAGGAATTCTCACGTTTGCGCATGAGAATGATATAATCATGTCGCTTCTGCAGAGCACACATCTCACGCGCAAGCGCTTCCTCCTCATCATGGGGGCGCTCACCGCTCTACTCATTCTTTCGATTCTCGGTGCGCTCGATATCGGCTCCGAATCGGTTGGGCTGGCGCAACTCTTCTCCGACGATATGCGCGCCCATGCGATCCTCTATGCCTCGCGCTTGCCGCGCGTCCTGCTTGCCGCCTGCGTGGGAATGGCGCTGGCCTCCGCCGGCGGGACCTATCAAGCACTCCTGCGCAATCCGCTCGCGGATCCCTTCATCCTTGGGGTTTCCGGCGGCGCGGCCCTCGGCGCGATCATCGCCATGTCTTTTTCCCTCCCCTTCGCCGCCGTCCCGCTCGCGGCATTTGTCAGCGCCGCCGCGTCCATGTTGGCCATCTTCTGGTTTGCCCGCACGAGCGGACGCCTTCCCGCGACGACGCTCCTGCTCACCGGAGTCATCTTCAATGCCTTCTGCTTCGCGCTCATCCTCTTTATCAATTCCATCGTCACGATGGAGGAGGCTTATCAAATTCTCTTTTTGCTCATCGGAAACCTCGAAGCGATGAGTTTAAAGCTCGTGGGAATCATCGCTGCATGCGTGCTCGCCGGCTACATCGTGCTCTGCCTGCTCGCCGGTCGCATGAATCTGCTTATCCTCGGGGAAGCCCAAGCCCGCACGCTCGGAGTCAATATCGAACGACTCAAATTCATGCTCTTCATCGCCAGCTCCCTCATGGTCGGGGCGGCGGTCGCCGCATCCGGGCTTATCGGTTTTGTGGGCCTGGCTGTGCCCCACATGGTGCGGCTCGCCTTCGGCGCGGACAACCGACTGGTCATCCCCGCCTCGGGGCTGGGAGGAGCGATCTTTCTCATCTGGGCGGATACCGGCGCGCGCACGCTTCTGATGCATACCGACTATGCAACCCAGCTGCCCGTCGGGGTCATCACCGCGATGGTCGGCGCGCCGCTGTTTCTGATCCTCTTGAAACGGGGGGCAAAGACCCGATGAAAACCATGCTCGCCGCAAAGGACCTTCACTTCTCCTACGACGACACCCCGATCATCCGCGGGGTTTCGCTTGAGGTACGCGCCGGTGAAATCTTGGGAATCCTTGGGCCAAACGGCGCCGGGAAATCAACGCTGCTGGGGCTGCTGGCCGGCGCACTCGAGAGCACCGAGGGTGAGGTGATGGCACAAGAGAAGAAACTCGCTGCGCTCTCCGCTCGCGAGCGCGCACAGCTGATCGCATGGCTTCCGCAGGAGAACCACATTCCGTTTTCCTTCACGGCGCTCGAAATCGTGCTGATGGGCCGCGCCCCACATCTCAGCCCCTTTGGATTTGAATCGGCTGAGGATCTGGCGATCGCCCAACGCGCGATGGAGGCGACCGATACCACTCGTTTTGCTCACCGTTCCATTCACGAACTCTCCGGCGGCGAACACCAACGGGTATTGCTCGCCTGTGCGCTCGCGCAGCGCACCCCCGTGCTGCTCCTGGATGAACCGACCACCTTCCTCGATCTGCGCCACGGAGCAGAACTGGCCGAGCGCCTGCGCCGATTAGCGCACGACGAGGGATTGGCCATCGCTATCGTCCTGCACGACATCAACATGGCCGCAACCCTCTGCGATCGCATGGTGCTCATGCGGGAGGGGGCCATCGCCGCGAACGGCCACCCGCGGACGATCATCACATCGGAGATGATGGCTGCCGTCTTCGGCGCGGATGTCCATATTGGATGGGATGAAACAAGGGGTGTGCCCTACTGTACCTATTTGAAGAGGAAATCGAAGAATCCCCCGTCCGTCCCATCGGAGGGAAGGGGACCAGCCAGCTCATCAGCACGACGAAGGTTCGACTGAATCTCACGAAACAGCGCAGAGTTATCGGTGACACTCATACCGAATCGATCGGCATATTCAGCCTCTGTATCGGAAGTGCCCCACTGAAAACACCAGGTGCGCAGAAAATCCGCTGTGTCCGGATTCACATACCAGTCGGAACCGACATCACGGCTGAGGAGCTCGGAAAAATGGGGCGCCAGGGTGAACGCGCGCGCATAATCGACGGTGACAAAGTCAGGACTCACATCGGAGACATACCGATCTAAATCTTCCTCCTCCAGGGGAAATCCATAGACCCCCTCGAAGACATGCCCATAATAGGTGCGCCGCCCAATCGACGGCTCCGTCGGACTATCGTTGAGACGATAGCCGTCTCCACGCATCACCGCGCGCTCATACTGCATCTTTCCGACATTATATCGCCGCACCATATAGAGCTTCCGGAGCGCCCCCGCGCGAACGATCTCGGCGATATCCTTATCGGCGAGCTCCGGCACCTTCTTCTCAACGGCACCCTGGCTGTTCCACGCGTGCACGAAGTCACGATAGTGCATGAGAAAATCGGGGTCGCACATCAGATGCCCAATCATAACCGCATAGGTCTCCAGCGCCATCCGATCGCCGAGATATTTCAGCGCCCACTGCTGTGTTGAAACATTGGTATAGTGCAGCGCGTGGGTCATCTCATGCAACATGGCATTGAAATCACTCATGCCGCCGTGGGGCATGATGGTGAAACGCACATCGTCCGGCACGGAGACCGGATAGGTCTTTGGGTTTGGATCCTTGCGCGGGTGGGGAAAATCATTGATGAGGATGGCTTGGTTGAGATCCTCGTCGAAGGTAAAACCCATGCCTTCAAATGTATATCGCATGAACGGGACCATCAGCTCCGCCGGAAAGAATTTCCGGGAGGAGAGCGGATCGAAGAGGACGCCGAGATCGGACCAACGCAGCTCCTCCACCGTCTTTCCAATCCCTTTGGCCCTATGCGCGAGCAGCTGCTGATAGATCGAGTCGGTCCTCTCCGAAAATGCCTTTGCCGAATCGATAATACCGTTCGGATCTGCAACATTCTTGGCGGAAACGACGAAATCGAAATAGGAGGGATAAAACTTCTGCACCGCTTCCGTATAGAATCCTTCCCGTTCGAGCAACAGCGGGTTGTAGACCTCGCGCTGAAACTGCGCCCGCAGCTTCAGGAGTTCTTGCCGTCTGTCGCCACTTTGCTCACTTGCGAGCAACTGCCCCAACTCATGAGCACAGACCTTTCGATCCAACCATGAGATGGGAATGCGATCCTCATTCAGAACATCTTTGATCCGATCCTCATATGCTCCAACACCCCGCTCCAGCCACATGGCGATCAGGTACTGCCGATAGAACTGCAGCTCCTTCACCCCCAGCCCTGCGGTCTCATCGCTATCACCCGATTGCTCGACATGCTGAATCAGGGCATCGATGGTGGGGATCACATCGTCGGAGAAGAGAAATTCGTAACCGCGATAGGTCGGCTCGAGATCCAGATCGCGTCCCTCTGTATCGTTGGTCCAACGAATCTCCTGCTGCAGACGTTCGAGTTCCTCCACCGCCGCCATGTGTCGTTCCACGATAAGGCGCTCTGTTATGAAGGGAACCTCATCATCGGCGTTCGTCCGAAAGAGTGATTTCTCAAATGGCGTACAGGGACGGTCCTGAACGTTATTCACATCGTTTTCAAAGACACGGCACGCACTCCCGATCATCGTGAGCGTCTGCACCTGATCGAACTCAAGCTGCCCACGCGTGAACTGATAGGAATAGTGCATCCACTGTTTCGTATCCCCGCGATCGCGAAAGTGCCGCCGCACGCGAAACCCAGGTGGACTCGAAAAAATCAAACTGAGTTCACGCTCATTCTGCTCGGTGACGCTGAAGACAAACGGCCGTCGCTGATAGGAGGAGTTTCGATGAAACGTCGGAATGGCGATGGTATCGCCGACATTCACGAATCCATTGCAATCGACGTCATGCACGGTGGCGCCGTGCTTCTCAGCCTTTGCCACACTCAACTCGTGGGATGGGTTTTTTGTAATCGGCGACGTCCAGAGGCCGAAACTCTGATTGTCCATAGGCCTCCCTTATCGGAACTTGTTCGCAAATGTTGCGTAAAAAAACCAGAGAATACTATAAATACCATCATTTAGTTTTCAGCGTCACACAGAAACCTTCCAACCCATTGGAAAAAAAGGACTTTACAGGAATCAGGGGCATTGCTAAAGCTTCGACGCTCCCTGGAGGTCATCATGTCCAACGTGCGAAAGGTCGTCATCCCGGTGGCGGGGATGGGAACACGATTTCTGCCCATCACCAAGGTGATTCCGAAGGAGCTGCTCCCCATTGGAACCAGGCCCACGCTGCACCTGGTGATCGAAGAGGCCGTGTGCTCCGGCATCGACGAGGTGATCCTGATCACCTCGCCCGACAAGGAGGAGATCCTCGACTACTTCCGGGGCGATACCGCCTATGACCGTAAACTGGCCCAAGCGGGAAAAGGGGCCCTGCTCGATGGGCTGCGCGAACTCACCCATGGGGTGCGCATTACCGCCGCGCCGCAGGAGAACCCCAAGGGGCTCGGCCACGCGATCCTCTGCGCCAAAGAGGCGGTGGCGGGAGAGCCCTTCATCATCATCCTGCCGGATGTCCTCATCGAGAGCGAAACGCCCTGTTGTCAGCAGCTGATCGAGGCATACGAAAAAACGGGGCTGTCGGTGAATGCCACCGAACACACGCCGCGCGACAAGATTCACCTCTATGGCATCTATGACATCGCGCGTTCGGAGGATCGACTGCACTACGCCCGGAGCGTCGTGGAAAAACCAACGGCCGACGAAGCGCCGAGCGACCTCTCGGTGGTGGGGCGCTATCTCTTCACGAATGAGGTGATGGAGGTTTTGGAACAAACCCCGCCGGGACGTGGTGGCGAAATTCAACTGGCCGACGCCATGAATACGCTCGCCGCCGCCGACAAAATGATCGCATATGAATATGAGGGGCGACAGTTCGACACGGGCGATCCCATCGGATTTCTCGAGGCCAACCTCTTCTACGGACTTCGCGATCACGGCGAGGACCTCGCCCCGTTCATACAGAAGATACTCGCGGCGCACGTCACGCGGGATGTGGATGAATAGAGTGACACCCCCCTCCTTTGTAAGGAAACAATAATGGATATTCTGATCACCGACATCGCCGAACATGTGGGCAAAACAGTCACCGTCAAGGGATGGATCTACAACACGCGCTCATCCGGCAAGATCACCTTCCTCCAAATCCGCGACGGCTCGGGATTCGTGCAGGGCATCGTGCACCGACCGGACGTGGAGGAATTGGTCTGGGATGACGCCCACGCGCTGACCATGGAATCATCCGCTATCGTTACCGGAACCGTGAGCAAGCACCCGAAGAAGGAGGAGTACGAACTGCAGGTGAGCGGCATTGAGATCGTGCAGATCGCTGCGGAATATCCGATCTCCAAGAAGGAACACGGACCGGACTTCCTCCTCGATAACCGCCACCTCTGGCTGCGCTCGAAGAGACAGTGGGCGATCCAGCGCGTGCGCAACGAGGTCATCGATGGCACCTACGAGTGGTTTGGCGACAACGACTTCATCAAGTTCGACTCGCCCATCCTGACCCCCGCCGCGTGCGAGGGCACGACCACGCTCTTCGAGGTCCCCTACTTCGACCTGGGCAAGGCCTATCTCTCGCAGTCGGGCCAGCTCTACCTCGAGGCGGCGATCATGAGCTTCGGGCGCGTCTTCGACTTCGGGCCGACCTTCCGCGCGGAGAAGAGCAAGACGCGTCGACACCTGACTGAATTCTGGATGATGGATGCCGAGATGGCCTTCTGCGACCATGAGGGGAACTTGGTCATTCAGGAGGCACTCATCCGTCATATCGTACGGCGCTGTCTGAAAAACTGCGAGCAGGAACTTGCGATCCTCGAGCGCGATGTGGAGCGACTCAACAAGGCCGATGCACCCTTTGCGCGCATGACACATGCCGACGCGGTGAAGAAGCTCCAGGGGCTCGGCAGTGCCATCACATCGGAAAAGGATCTTGGCGCCGAAGATGAGACGCTGCTGACGGAGAACCTCGACACGCCGCTCTTCGTCGAAAAATATCCGGCCGCGATCAAGGCCTTCTATATGAAGCGCGATCCCGAGGACGAGGGGCTCGCGATGTGCGCCGACCTCCTCGCGCCCGAAGGGTTCGGAGAGGTCATCGGTGGAAGCCAGCGCGAAGACGACTATGATACATTGCTTGCGCGCATCGATGAACACGGTCTCCCGCGTGATTCTTTTGGATGGTATCTCGATCTGCGCCGGTACGGAAGTGTCACCCACTCCGGTTTTGGCTTCGGCCTGGAACGGCTCGTCGGTTGGATCTGTGGCGTGCGCCACATCCGCGAGGCGATCCCCTTTCCGCGCATGATCACGCGGGTGACGCCGTAAGAACTGTAACCCGTTACACGTGACCCGTGATCCGTGAAGCGTAAAACCCCATCGCTTATGAATGCAGAAATGCCAAAGATCCTGTATCAGGATGACTTCCTCCTGATCCTCGACAAGCCTGCGGGGATGGCGGCGGCAAACCTGTGCGCGGATGAAACGGGAACGCTCGCGGCCTGGATCCTCGATGCATTTCCCGAGCAGCGCAAACTCCCCGATGGAGCACTCGAGGCGGGGCTCGTGCATCGTCTCGACAACGATACTTCGGGCGTCATCGTCGCGGCGCGCACGATGGAAACCTACGAGAATCTCCGCCAACAGCTCGCCGATCATGCCATTCACAAGGAGTACCTTGCCCTCGTCGTGGGAATCCCGCCGAATGCGGGAAGGATCGATGCGCCCATCGCGCATCATCCGCGCAAGAAGAAGAAGATGGTCGTCTGCGAATCAAGCGAGCGTGCGCGAGAGCTCAAGGCCCGCGAGGCGCACACCGCCTTTTCCGTCGAGAGGCGTTTTCAGTTCCGCGGCGATGGGATCCCTCTCCCTTATGCCCTGCTGCGCGTGACAATCGAAACGGGCGTGCGGCATCAGATTCGCGCGCACTTGAGTGGGCTCGGCTTCCCCCTCTCCGGAGATACGCTCTACCAGAATCCGAAGAAGCGCGAGCAAGATCCGCTCGCCCCCACGCATCACCTGCTGCACGCCGAAACGATATCCTTCATCCATTCAAAATCCGGTGCGCAACTCACATTCACCACACCGCTGCCGAAACCCTTTGAAGCGGCGCTTCGCCGACTGATCGCGGTATAATTGACAGCATGCGCCATCCCCTCTATACGAAACCCATGAAAACTCTCGGCATGGTTCTCATCTGCGCGCTTCTCCTGGCTGCTCCCACAATCGGTTCCGCCCAGGAGGGCATCACTCGTTTTTCACTCGACAACACGAAGGCCTGGAAAGTCGGCGCCTTTCCGAAGGGGTGGCGCAACTGGCCCACGCAGGGGGATGAAGTCGAATACGTCTACAAAGTTGGGGCAGAGGGAAACAGGCGCTTCATTCGCGCCATGGACGACAAGGGGTATTCGGTTCAGATCTTCCGTAACTTCGACTGGCCGGTGGCCAAACGCCCGATGCTCTCCTGGTCGTGGCGCGCGATGACGCTCCCGGAGGGGGCAGCGGAAAACAATGACGCCACCAACGACAGCGCCTGCGGCGTCTACGTCGTAGTCGGCAAATGGCAGGGTCACGCGATCAAATACGTCTGGAGCACGACGCTCGCACCGGGCACCGTGGTCACGCGTCGCGGGGGCAAACTCAAGATCAAGGTCCTCGACAGCGGTGCCGCCCAAAAGGGACAGTGGATCGCGCACACGGTCGATGTCGTCTCCGATTACGAACAGCTCTTCGGACGAAAACTCGAGAGGAACCCCTCCGGCGTCGGCATCCTCACCGACGGCAACGCCGTGCACAAGACCGCCGCATGCGACTATAAGAACTTTGCGGTGTCGGTGAAGAAGCCGTGACACGTAACACGTGACCCGACAGAACGTTCGCCTCAGGAGATCACTCTGAAATTCGCACCTCACATTCGATGGCCGTTCATGCTTGGACTGATCCTGCTCGTCTTCGTTTCATCGGCCAACGCTGGTCCCGTCTCGCCCGCCGTTGTGGAGGCGTTTGCAAACGATGATCTGGAAGTCGCCATCCAGGCGCTGCGCGCTTCGGCCGACTGCCCCAAGGGCCGCCACCTGCTGCGACAGGCCTCGCGCATCGTTGCCTTTGAAGCGAGCGAAGAACCGGAACGCACCACCGCGCACCAGACCTGGCGCAGCATCGGGGTCGCCTATCACAACCTCTATCTCTTTTTGAAGGCGCAAGGTCGCACGGGAGAAGCATTCGCCGATGAGGCCCATCGCTATTACAAAAAAGCGCGCCGGAAGGGAACGAAGCTCCACAAGGCCGAATGCGATCTCCTGCTGGCCTCGCTCCTGGGGGCTCAGGGAGAGATACAGAAAGCCAATAAGAAATTTTCCAAGGTCGATCTGAAGCTGCTCAAGGGAGGATATGAAGCGGCTGAATATCGCGCGACCTATCATGCCGCGGTCGATGAAATCGACGAAGCGATCGCAGCGCTCGATGAAGCGTATGCGCTCGATCCCGAGCGCACCCGCATGTGGCTCGCCATCACCGACGACTTCGCAAGCATCGCCGGCGATACTCGGTTTTCACAACACCTCGCGACATGGCAGAAACCTGCAAGCACCTCAGGCCCGACGCTCTCTCCCCCGCTATCAACTGCCCCCTGCCTCGAAGTACGGGACGCCTCGGGGCTGATCAAACCCGCCACAAGCATGCCCTCCAAACGGAGACGCAAGCGGCGGTAAAACAGTTCATCCATCATCACCGATTGCCTCGACGGGGCAGCTCTCCTTGGCCTCGACGCATTGCGCCTCCTGCTCTTCGTTCACGGGCTGGCGGCTTACATACATATAGCCCGCCTCCTCCTGATGCGCGAAGTTCTCCGGCGCCACGTCCTTGCACAGACCGCAGTCGATGCACTGGGAATCGACGTAGAATTTTCCCGCCACGTTCTCCGCGACCTTGTCTTCTCCGATGGCCATTTTCTTCTCCTTTACGTAACAGCTGATGGGCAAAGATCTCGAACCGTACACGCAGCACAATCCGGCTTACGCGCGTTGCAGCAACGACGCCCGTGCCACATGACAGCGGTGGAAAAGCGCGTCCAGTCCTTCTCCGGAACGATCGCGGCGAGATCCGCCTCGACCTTCTCCGGCTTGGTATTTTCGGTGAGCCCCAGGCGTTTCGTCACGCGCAGGACATGCGTATCGCAGATGATGCCCGGATGACCGAAGGCAAAAGAACGCACGAGGTTGGCGGTCTTGCGCCCGACGCCGGAAAGCGCGACGAGCGCCTCCATCGATTCGGGGACGTCGCCCTTGTGCTCCATCACGATCTGCATGCAGCAATCTTGTATGGAGCGCGCCTTGTTCTGAAAGAAACCGGTGGAGCGGATGAGCCCCTTGAGCTCTTCGCTCTCGGCCTTGGCAAACGCCTTGGCGTCCGTATAGCGCTTGAAGAGCGCAGGGGTCACCTCGTTCACCCGCGCATCGGTGCACTGCGCCGAGAGGATCGTCGCGACGAGCAGCTGCAAGGGAGAGGTGAAGTTCAGCTCACAATCGGCCTTGGGATAGAGCTTCTTGAGGCGCTTAAAAATCTCGCTCGCCCGTGATTGTTTCGCCAAAAGCGTCGCCATGGAAAATAACACCATTCTACCCCGGTTCGTCGAACCGGAACATCAGCTCGTAGGTCCCCTCTTCGAAGGTCATGTGCAGTTTGTAGCCACAGTGGTGGAAGACGGAGAGCATCTGTTTGTTGCTGCCGAGCACGGTCGCCACAAATCCCTCGACACCCCTGCCTTTGGCGATTTCGATGAGCGTCCCCAAAAGCGCACGGCCCATGCCGCGGTTCTGCCAGTCGTCGCGCACGATGAAGGAGACCTCGGCGAGTTTGTCCTCTTTTGAGGCACGCTGATACCGCCCGACGGAGAGGATCTTCTCCCCCGCCATATCCTCGACGGTGGCCACGACCGCCATATCCTTGTCGTAGTCGATGGAGACCAGCGGCATGATGCGAACATGCGGCATGCTCTTGACCGGCTGGAAAAATCGCAGATAGACGCTCTGTTCGGAGAGGGAATAGAAGAGCTCGCGCATCGGCTCCTCGTCGGTGGGCTTGACCGGACGAAAGAGCACCTCGGTGCCGTCAGCGATCACCTGACACCGCTCGAGCTCCTCCGGGTACGCGACCTTTTCGGCCAGATCGATCTGATCTTCATAGATAAAATTGCGCTTCTTGGCCTCGCGCAGAAGCTCTGCGCGAAAGCGCGGGTGTGCGATGTTGATGAGCGCCATCGTGCGCTCACGGATATTTTTACCGTGCAGATCGGCGATACCGTATTCGGTGATCACATAGTGCACATCGCCGCGGGTCGTCACCACGCCCGCCCCCTCGCTCAAACAGGGCACGATGCGCGAAACACTATCGTCGAGTGCAGTCGAGCGCATGGCGATGATCGGCTTTCCGCCGACAGAACGCGACGCCCCCCGGATGAAATCGAGCTGTCCGCCGATGCCACTGTAGAAGCGATAGCCCAATGAGTCGGAGCAGACCTGCCCCGTGAGATCGACCTCGAGCGCCACGTTGATGGCAACCATCTTCGGCTGCTGACCGATAACATACGGGTCGTTGACATATTCCGACGGATGCATCTCGACCACCGGGTTGTCGTGCACGAAGTCGTAGAGTTTCTTCGTCCCCATGAGGAATGACGCGACCACCTTTCCGCGATCGAGGATCTTCTTCGACCCATCGACCACGCCCGCCTGAATGAGGTCGACGAGCTGATCGGTGAACATCTCGGTATGAATACCGAGGTGTTTCTTCTCGCCCAAGAACTCGAGGATCGACTGCGGAATGGCGCCGATGCCCACCTCGATGGTGGAGCCATCCTCGATGAGCGATGCAACATGCCGACCGATGCTGCGAATGGTATCATCGACCTCGACCGGGTGATAGGTCAAGAGTTCGCAATTGGAGAGGACCATGTAGTCGATGAAGTCGGCGGGAATCTGCGAGTTGCCGCGCGTGCGCGGCATGTTCGGATTGACCTCGGCGATGACGATACCGGCATTCTCAGTGGCACTCTTGACGATGTCGACCGAAACACCAAGGCTCACCATGCCATTGACATCCGGCGGAGAGACCTGGATGAGCGCCACGTCGATCGGCGTTCGCCCCGACTCGAAGAGGGAGGGAATATCCGAGAGAAAGACCGGCGTGTAATCGCCCATTCCCTGTTGCACCGCATCGCGCACGTTCTCGCTGATGAAGAAGCTATTGAACCGAAAACGATCGGTGAGCTTGGTCTGCGCATACGGTGCAATCCCCATCGTGAGCAGATGAAAGATGGAGGTATCCGAGACATTCTGGTCTTCGGCGGTGAGCGCCTCGATGAGCACCTGGGGTGCGGCACACCCCGTGCCGATGAAGATCTTGTCGCCCGGACGGATGTGCGAAAGCGCCTCCGATGCGGAGACGATCTTGTGATCGTAGACCTGCTTCCAATTGAACGGTTCCATAATGATGTCCTCACTCCGAAATGCGTACACGGCCATCGACGGCAACCGCGCGTGCAAATTCACTACTGACCTTGAGCGGGTTGATGTCCATCTCTTCGATCATCGGAAAGTCGACCGAGAGCTGGGAGATGCGCTGAATGCACTCGGCCACCAACTGCATATCGACTGACTTCTCACCGCGCACGCCCTTGAGCAGTTTATAGGTCTTCGTCCCCATGAGCATCTGTGTTGCTTCATCGGCGGTGATGGGGGCGAGCTGGAAAGAAACATCGCGCAAGACCTCGACGTAGATCCCGCCCAGACCGAACATGAGCATCGGTCCGAACTGCGGATCGCGCGTCATGCCGATGATGATCTCGCGCCCCTCGGTGATCATCTCCTGCACCAGCACACCATGAATGCGCGCGTGCGGCATGCGCTGCCGAATGCGGGAGAACATCAGCTCATAGGCATCGTGCACTTCCCCCGGCCCGCGCAGTCCCACCTTCACACCACCGACGTCCGACTTGTGAACGATGTCGGGAGAGACGATCTTCATCACAACCGGATAACCGAGGTGGGAGGCCACACCCGTGGCTTCATCGGCGCTGCGCGCCATGCCCGAGCGCGGAACGGTAAAGCCATAGGCCGTGAGAATCGACTTCGAGTCCTGCTCGCTGATATTGACGAGCCCGCGCTTGCGGTTGAGATTAATGACGCGATCGACCTTCGTGGTGTTGACCGAAAAGCGCTCGATCACGCGACGCGGGCGCTCGAGCCACTTGGTATAATCGACCATCATGCGAAGCGAATCCACCGCGCGCTCCGGCGTGGGATAATGGGGAATGCGGCTGCGCTGTAAAAACTCGATCCCCTCGGCCACGCGTTCGGCACCGATGAAGGCGGTCATCACCGGCTTCTCGAAACGCTTCGCCATCTCGGCGATCTCACGCGCGGCTTCGGACGCATCGATCATCGCCTGCGGGGTGAGCAGCACGACGAGTGAATCCACACCCTCGTCGGCCAGCACCGTCTCGACCGCCTTGCCATACACGGGCGCCGCGGCATCCCCCAGGATGTCGACCGGATTGTGGACGTTCGCCGCCGCCGGCAGGAAGGAGCGCAGCTTCTCCTGCGTCTCCTCGGAAGGCTTGGCGAACGTGAGCCCCGCATTCTCGATGGCATCAGCCGCCATGATCCCGGGACCGCCAGCGTTGGTCACCACCGCCACGCGATTGCCCTTCGGCAACGGCTGATAGGAAAATGCCTGTGCATAGTCGAAGAGCGCCTCGAGGGAGGCGGCCTGCAGGATGCCGCTGGTGCGAAAGGCACACTCATAGGCCATGCGCGCGCCCGCCATACTCCCCGTGTGAGAACTGGCCGCCGCCGCGCCTGCAACGGTGTTGCCCGCTTTGATCAGGATGATCGGCTTGCTCTTCGTCACGCGTTCAGCGGTGCGCATGAAGTGCGGACCGTTGTGGATGTCCTCGAGATATCCCAGGATCACCTTCGTCTCGGGGTCTTCCCCGAGCGCCTCGATGATCACCTCTTCATCGATGTCGGTCTTATTCCCGATGCTGATGAGTTTTGAAAACCCGATATGATTGCGCGTCGCCCAATCGAGGATCGCCGTGCAGAGCGCCCCCGACTGCGACAGTACCGCGATATCGCCCGGCTCCGGAAAGGCCGCGGCAAAGGAGGCATCCATACCGTAGTTGGCGTTGATCAGCCCCAGGCAGTTCGGCCCCAGGATGCGCACGCCGCTGGTCATCGCGGCGTTGAAGAGGCGCTTCTCCAGATCCTTACCCGCCTCGCCCACCTCTTTGAAGCCAGCCGAGATGACGATGGCCGCGCCAATCCCCTTGGCCCCACACTGTTCGATCGCAGCGGGAACGCCCTTGGCGGGAATGATGATGACGGCCAGATCGACCCCGTCGGGCAGCGACGGGATATCGGGCAGACACTTCAAGCCCTCGATCTGATCGGCCTTGGGATTGATCGGATAGATCGGCCCTTTGAACCCATGCTCGATCAGGTTCTTGAGCAAGGCATTGCCAACCTTGCCCGGCTTGCTCGATGCGCCAACGACGGCGACGGCCTTCGGAGTGAAGAGATTTTCCAACACGGCGGACCTCCTGGGATGAGGGCCGCGTTTTACTGAAATATAAATCGGAAGTAAAGGTGGGATCAGCGCCTTTTCCACCGCAGCAGCTCCTCGACAGAGAGGCTATTGAGGAGGTCGGCCTTTTTCAGCCACCCCTTGCGGGCGACATTTATGCCAAAGCTGACATCGTCGAGGCCGTCGGGGGCGTGGGCATCCGGACAGATGACGAGCTTCGCGCCGCACTCGATGGCGACGCGGTGCCAGCGCCAATCCAGATCGAGGCGACGCGGATGCGCATTGATCTCGACGGCCTTGCCACTCCTGCCGATCGCCTCGAGCACGCGTTTGAGATCCAGAGCATACCCCTCGCGCGCGAGCAGCAATCTCCCGGTCGGATGCGCGAGGATATCGACGTGCGGATTTGAAATGCCACGAACGATCCGCTCGGTCATCTCCGACTCGGACATGCCGAAGCGCGAATGCACCGCGGCGATGACGATGTCGAACGTGGCGAGCAGCTCATCGTCGAAGTCGAGCGTTCCATCGGCGAGGATGTCGACCTCGATCCCCTTGAGGACGCGAAACCCTTTCCATTTCCGATTGAGCGCGTCGATCTCCTTGTGCTGGCGGCGCACATCGGCGGGCTTCATCCCGCCGGCAATCGTCACCGCCTGGCTGTGATCGCAGATGGCGATGTAGGCGTATCCGCGCTCGCGCGCGGCCTCGGCCATCTCGGCCACCGTCGCGGTGCCATCGGTGAAGGTCGTGTGCACGTGCAGAATTCCCTTGAGATCGGCCTGTTCGACGAGCGTCGGGAGCGCCCCCTCGCTTGCCGCCTCGATCTCGCCGCGATCCTCGCGCAGCTCCGGCGGGATGTATTCGAGTTCGAGCGCCGCGAAGATCTCCGCCTCGTCCGCACACGCGAGCGACGACTGCGATGCCCCATTGAAGAGGCCATACTCATTGAGCTTGCAATCGTACTTCTTCGCCCGCGCGCGCATCGCGACGTTGTGCTCCTTCGACCCCGTGAAATAATGGAGCGCGAAGGGATATTCGGCATCCGTCACCGCACGCAGGTCGCAGTTGATTCCGCCCTCGAGCATCACCGACGACTTCGTCGCGCCATGCGCGATCACGCGTTCAATCGATGCAAGGGCGATGAATCGCTCCATCACCTCCTCCGGCGCATCGGTCGCGACGAGGATATCGATATCCTTGATGACCTCGCGCCGTCGCCGAATGGAACCAGCGATCTCGGAGCGCATCACCTCGGGCCAGCTTTTGACCTGATCGTGTATGAGTTCCGCCCACGCCACCCCTTCGGCGAAGAGGTGTTTATCCGCGAATTTCTTGAGGACCTCGATGCCCGAAAGGATCTTCGCCTCGCTCTTGGCACCGAACCCCGGAAGCGCTTGGACCATGTGGCGACGGCACGCCATCTCGAGCTCGCCCACCGAGGTGACGTGCAGCTCCTTCCAGATGGCGCGCGCCTTCTTGGGGCCGAGCCCCTGGATGCGCAGCATCTCGATGACGCCGTCGGGAATCTGGCCCCGGAGTTCATCGTATTCAGCAAGCCCCCCCGTGCGATGGAGTTCGGCGATGTGTTCGGCGAGATTCTTGCCGATGCCGCGGATCGCGGTGAGCTCCCCCGATGCGATCAGCGCGCCGATATCGTCGGCAAGCTCCTCCAGAGCGCGCGCCGCGTTCGTATACGCGCGCACCTTGAAGGCGTTCGCGCCCGTCAGTTCCAGCATGAGCCCCATCTCGTGGAGCACCTGTGCGATCTCGTGTCGGTCCATGGGACCCTCATCGACCAAAACAGGGAAAAAGACAAACCGGAAGGGGCCGACCCCGGAGAAAAACCGGCAGCCGACCCCCTCGACGGCCTCAAAAAGAAACGTCACAACCGACCGATCTCCTTAAAAAAAGAGCAACTTTTTCCCCCACGGGACGATGATGTCGTCGATACGCGTCCATGGAGAGAGGAGTACCGTCGATGACCTGGATCATGACTACCCCTGCCCTTTCGACCGCCGCCTGCGCGGCGATCGCTCCCGCGATGGAATGGTCGGCGGATATTCCGCCCGACCCGAGCGAGGCCGCCGCCTTCCTCGAAGGAGCGGATGCCGCCGAGGCGATCGCCGGGGCCTATGCGGAAGAAGGGGACCGCTTCATCGCCGAGGGGATGGCGCGATTCTACGGGAAGCTCCCCACGCCTCCCGCACCGGTCGCGCAGTCCTGGCAAAATGCGCTGGCGCAGTCCGAGCAGGCAACGGACGCAACTTTCGAGGAGCCGCTGCACCGGCTCGCACACGCGCTCCGAAACAGCCCGGCAGACGCGACCGTCGAGCAGATGATCGATGGCCTCATGGCCTATCTCGACAACGGCGCACCGAGCATACGGGGGCAGCTGCTCCCGCAGCAGAAACAGGTCGTCCGGATGATAACCGGTGGCTGGGGAACCCTGCGTCCGGAATCGGTCCCGCACTCGATCTGGGACCAGGTGACCAAAGCCTGCGCAGGAAAATGGGTGCGAAACTACGGTTTCGATCAGGCGCTGGCCGAAGCGCTCGGCGAGAAGGGAATCCGGCAGCTGGGAGTGCACATCGCGAAGAAGGCGAAGACGATTCGATCGCTCGGGTACAGCAAGAGCGCCTTGGGCTTTGGCCTGCACCGACACGCGGAGGAGACGTTCCGGATGCTCCTGCCGTTTCCCGGGACGGTCCGTCATGCGAGCATCCATCAATCGGATGCGCTCAACGCGGCGCATGCGATTGAATCGGCACGGTGCGCCGCGTTCGAAACCGTAATCAAACAGACCGACAAAAGGATGCGGAACAAGGCTTCCACGATCGCGACCGCCGTTGCCCGCCAGGAGGTCCGCGGCGCCAAGGCGGGGGCCCAGGCCGCCGAAGAGATCATCGCCGCCTGTCAGGAAGCGATTGCCATCGTGAAGCAAACCCGCAACAAAACCCTGGTGAAGAAGATTCCCGCCTTCACGAAGGCCATCGCCAACAGCGGGATGCGTGGAAAGGAAGAGGGGCACGAGTTTGTCCGCAATGCTGTACTCGCCTATCGGGCGGCGCTGTCCACCGCAGAAAGGCATGACGACGAAAACGTGAGGGACAACGCCCCCACGATCGCGAACGCCGCAGCGAAAGCCGACATCCGCGGTGAAAATGCGGGAAAAATGTTTGCCGAGGATGTAATCGCCGCTTACCAGAAGGTGCGATCCATCGCGAAAGGACACGACGATGAAAACGTGAGGGACAACGCCCCCACGATCGCGAATGCCGCGGCACATATCGGCATTCGCGGCGAAGAAGCGGGGGAGCGATTCGCCGAGGACGTCATCGCGGCGTATCAGGCAGCGCGCAAGCTTGCCGAAAATCATGCCGATGCGAACATAAAGGGCAACGCCCCCATGATCGCAACCATCACGGCGGGGGCGGGAACCCGCGGCATGGAGGCGGGAGCGTACTTCGCCGGCGAGCTCATCGACGCCTACCGGGCGGCACGGCTGACGGTCGAAAATTTTCCTCATGCGGAGGTCCATCCGTACGCCCTTCGAATCGCAAACGAAGCCATGAGCGACAAGATCCTCGGCACGGAGGCGGGAAAGAAATACGCCGAGAAGGCCATCGTCATCTATCGCGACACCGGGAAGTGGCCGTGGGAGGAAAAGGCGTAGCAGGAGATCCACACCGGAGCTCGGCGCCCGTTCCCCACCCGGAACAACCTCCCACCCTGTTGTTTTTTCTCATAAAAGTGCTACACTGGCATGGCTTCGTGTAAGGGGGGAGTCATGGCATCATTCCGCAGCTTCGTGGCGCTGGGTACACTCATCGCCACCTTTTTCTTCATGCCCGTTTGGGCCAGCGCCCAGTCATCGGCGCCGGCATCCGATCTCCCGGAGGGATGGGAGGAACCGGTCGTCGTCCCCGAGGGAAAGTATCGCCTCGAAGACCTGCCCGCCGACGGCATGGTTCCGCGCACGCCGCAGGCAGCACCGACCACACCGATGCCCGCACCGATGCCGACGCCGCCGGTAGCGCCAGCTGCACCGGAACAGATTCCACCGCCGTATATCGAACCCGCCCTGCCGCCGCCCGCACCGGTTGCCGCACCGCCACCAGCGCCCGTCGCGCCGCCGTCCGTGCCGAGTGCGGCCGATGTCGGCACGCCCTCCTTCGGCGGCGACACGCGCACGCAGCCGGTCGATTGGTCCAACGCCCCAGCGGAAGCGCGCAACCGCGGCGCCACCTCGCCAATGCCGCGAACGACGGCGAGTTCGCCGTCGGCAATGAGCCCGGCGCCGGTCGCGCCGATGCCGTCAGCCCCGCCACCGCCACCGATGGAAAGGCCGGTCTACAGCGGTGCAGCATCCGATCTCCCCGAGGACTGGCATGAGCCGACCCCCGTGCCCGAGGGCAAATATCGCCTCGAAGATCTGCCCGGCTCCGGCGGCATATCCGCGCCCCTGACCGCACCGCCGCCGGCACCGATGATGGATGCGGGCCCCAACCTGGGTTCGACCACAGGCAATACGCGCTCACTCCCCGTCGATTGGAGCAAGGCTCCTGCCGAGGCACAGAGCGGGACTCCCGCTCCGCTCCCGATGGCACCGCCGCCTGCACCGATGCCCGAACCGTATGCCGAACCGATGCCGGCACCCGTGGCTGCACCACCACCACCGATGCCCGATGTTCCGGCGATGACCGGCGCAGGCGCGGTCGATGGCAACACCCGTTCGCTCCCCGTAGATTGGAGCAAGGCCCCTCCAGAGGCACGCGGAGAAACCGGCGCCGCACCGAACGCCCCCATGAGCGCCCCACCGCCGCCGCCGATGGAACGCCCCGGCTACAGCGGTGCCCAGTCCGATCTCCCCGAGGATTGGCATGAGCCGACCCCGGTTCCCGAGGGAAAATATCGCCTCGAGGATCTGCCCGGCTCCACCGCGGTCCCCAGAGCTGCCCCCATCGCGCCGATGCCACCGCCCGTAGCGCCCGCGCCGATGCCCATGCCGCTGCCACCACCTGCAGCTGCTGCACCGATGGCGGCACCGCCGGTCATGAGCGTGCCACCGCCATCGCCGCAGCCGGTCCCCTCAATCGAGGAACTCCCCGCGCCGATGCAGGAGGAGATCAAGGATATCGACGGCGAGGATAAACCGAAGGGCGGGCCGGAGTCTCAGACGGGACGATGGCTGTAACGACAGACCGAGGATAACAAGCCCTGAATTCATGTCGTGTCATTCCCGCATGGTGTAAGCGGGAATCCAGCCAGGTGTTTTCCAGACTGGATCCCCGATAGAATCATTCGGGGATGACAGCTTAAACGATACACCCCCTCACAAGGAGTCGTTCATGAAGGCATTTCAGCCCTACGTCGCACCGGAGATGTCGATGCGAGAATTCAGCCTGCGCTCGATCATCCTCGGCATCCTCTTTGGCATCCTGTTCGGCACGGCCAACGCCTATCTGGGCCTGCGCGTGGGGTTGACGATCTCGACCTCGATTCCGATCGCGGTGATTGCGGTGGCGGTCTTTCGCGTCCTCAAGAACGCCTGGGCGCCAGCGACCATCCTGGAAACGAACATGACGCAGACGATCGGCTCGGCCTCATCGTCGCTCGCCTCCGGAATCATCTTCACGATTCCGGCGCTCTTCCTCTGGGGGCTTTCCCCCTCGATCGCCCAGATCGGAATGCTCGCCCTTCTGGGCGGACTGCTCGGCGTACTCTTCATGATTCCGCTGCGCCGCTTTCTCATTGTGCGCGAACACGCCACGCTCCCCTACCCGGAGGGCACCGCTGCGGGGCATGTGCTGATCGCCGCCGACAGCGGCGGCACCAAGGCGCGCAACATCTTCTATGGCATGGGCATCGCCGCCGCCTACAAGGCGATCCTCTCGTTTCTCAAACTCGTGCCGGGCGAAGTTTCGATACGAGTGCCGATCCTCAAGAAGGCCGTCATCGGCATGGAGACATCGCCCGCACTGCTGGGCGTGGGGTTCATCCTCAACTATCGCATCGCCTCGATCATGGTCGCCGGCGGACTGCTCTCCTGGCTCGTCCTCATCCCGCTGATCGCGACGTTCGGCCAGGGTCTTTCCAGTCCCTTCTTTCCGGAGATGACCGACCCAATCGCGGCGATGAGCTCCGATCAAATCTGGACGCGCTACATTCGCTATATCGGCGCGGGGGCGGTGGCCTTTGCCGGCATCGTGACGGTGATCAAATCGCTCCCCACGATGTATGCGGCGGCGCGCATGGGGTTTCATGAACTGACCCGGCGCACCTCCGCAAAGGCAGGACGCGTGCGTACCGATCACGATCTACCGATGTCGGTCGTCTTCATCGGCGCGCTCTGCATCGTCCTGGCCATCGCCGTGTTGCCGCATGTGATCGGGGAATCGAATACCGCGCTCGTGCGCGTACTCGGCGCGCTCTGCATCGGCTTCTTCGCATTTCTCTTCGTGACCGTGAGTTCGCGCATCGTCGGCATGGTGGGGGTCACCTCGAATCCCACCTCGGGCATGACGATCGTCACACTCCTGGGAACGTCGATCGTCTTTGCGATGCTGGGCTGGACCGACATCACCGGCATGGCCGCCGCACTCACCGTGGGCACGGTGGTGGCCGTGGCTGCATCGATCGCGGGCGATACGTCGCAGGACTTAAAGACCGGCTATATCGTCGGCGCCACGCCGAGCCGACAACAGACCGGCGAACTCATCGGTGTGCTGACCTCCGCCTTCTTCATCGCCGCGGCGGTCTGGCTCTTGGGCGAGACCTTCGGTTTCGGCACGGAAGAGTTGCCCGCGCCGCAGGCAATGCTCATGAAGACCGTGGTCGAGGGCGTGCTGCAGGCCAACCTCCCGTGGGGGCTGGTCTTTATCGGCGCCGGACTTGCACTGGTGGCGGAACTGCTCGGCATCAAGCCGCTGGCCTTTGCCGTGGGAATCTACCTGCCGCTGTCCACGATGGTGCCCGTCTTTTTGGGCGGTGTCATTCGACGCATCGTCGACCACCACAGCCGCGACGACGAAGCGCTGCTCGAATCGCGCCGCGACCAGGGCGTGCTCTTCAGCTCCGGGCTGATCGCCGGCGAAGGGCTCCTGGGTGTTGCCATCGCCTTCTACGCCTTCTTCTATGGAAAGCCGTCCGGACTCGGGATCGACTGGCCGGGGCACATGGGCGAGATCGTCTCGTTCCTGCTCTTCATGGGACTGGGCTTCTACCTCCTGCGCATGGCATATGGAAAGTGGCGGCGATAGGACGCGATGGTGCCTACGTCAACTTTCACCCCCTCGATGGCACTATTTTGACGATTCTCGCCCAGGGTTCGTCAATTTGTCAGAGATGTCACAATAAAACACCTTCAATTCAGCCTATTAGCGAATTCCTCCATGGCACGCTCCTTGCTAATTAGGATTGTCGTGGGGGAACCCTATGAAACACACCCTGTACATCGGTCTTATCCTGAGCGTGATCTTCGTCACCGCCGGCTGCGGCGCGGGCATCGGCATGGGCGATTACGATCCCTCCAGTGGAGGGGGCAGCGACGTCCTGTCCTGGTTGGGAGTCACCACGCTTGCCCAGGTCTCCGGGACGCGCAACCAGATCTCCTGGACGGTTCCCGATTCGCATCCGTCCGGCGCGGCGATCGCCCAATACGACATCCGCTACTCGACGGAAATCATCAACGCCACGAATTTCGACGCGGCCAGCGCCGTCATCGATGTCCCGACACCGTCGGCGTCCGGTGAAACGCAGACCTACGACTTTGAATCGCTCATCCCCAACACCACCTACTACGCCGCCATACTGATGATCGACGCCGAGGGAAACACCTCGGCGATCTCGAACATCGCAACGGTGCAGACCGACTATCGATCGATGTCGATGCCGGCCATCGTGGCCAACCTCACACCGATGCGCATGGTCGTGGGCGATGTCGACGGCGACGGCTACGACGACGTGCTCGTCGGCGACAATGGCAGTTCGGACGATGCCGACGTCTATCTCTTCTTCGGTGGACCGGATCTCTCTTTGAGCGCTCCCGCGCAGTTCATCAATCCGACTGCGGCAGGAAATAACTATTTTGCCACCTATTTGGCCCTCTCGGATGTCAACGGCGACGGTAAGATGGATGTTCTCATCCGCTATGGAGACAGCGACGGCCCCTACTATGCAATTATAGTCTATTATGGAAAACGCTTCAGCGGCGAGATAGCGATTGCGGAATTGGATCGAATCATCTTCATCGACGAAGACCGCGAACTCTTTGCCGAGGAGTTCGCCGACCTGGGCGATATCGACGGCGATGGCAAGAGCGAGATCGCCGTGGGCGATCCAGAGGATGAAAATCTAGGCGTGGTGCGCCTCTATAGCGGCCAGGATATCGTCGACACCACCACGCCGGGCGATCCCGTTCCCTTCACCGAGCTGCAGCCGGCCGGCCTCACGGCCAACGCCGAGTTCGGCATGAACGTCGGATCGCCGGGAGATCTCAACGCCGACGGTTTTCGCGACCTCGTCGTGGGGGCCCCCGACTATGGCGCAGAAGGGTGCGGACGCACCTACGTCTTTTTCGGGAGTGCGGACGGCTTCTCCTCGACGCCGGGGCGCACGATAGATCCAACCGCCGCGGATGGCTGTGGAGATGATGAATTCTCCTATCGTCCCTGGACCGAATACAACCTCGGCGACCTGGACGGCGACGGCCATCCCGACCTGATCACCACCTCTTCCAACTATCCCTCGGGCAGCGCCTGGCCGGAGGCCACGATAAAGCTCTATCCCGGCGGAACGGCCTTTGCCAGCCAGTCCCCCCAGGTAATCGACCTTGGGCTCGCCTACGACATAACCCCCGCCGGGGATGTCAACGACGACGGGATCGACGATCTGCTCGTCGTGAACACCGCCTTTGAATCTCGCATCATCCTGGGCGGCGAGAGTATCGATATCGACAACAGCTTTCTCGTCCTGCCCGAGCAGCTCTCGATCATCTGTGGCATCGGGGTCGATCTCAACAATGACGGTGCAATCGAAATCATGACCGGCGAAGGCGCTATCAGCAACAACCCTATCGGCACGGTTCGCCTGCATTACTGATCCCATCACCTCCCATCGCACATACAACAACGGCGGGGCTGCGAAGGCCCCGCCGTTTTTTTATCTTCGTCGTATCGCTTACCACTTCCGGAAGAGAAATTCCGGCTGATCCATGTAGAGCAGCGTGGTCATGGGCTTTCCGGAAATCGATCGCGTCAGGAGGATATTCTTGAGGGGAGAAATGACGGGGTGATCGAATTCAAGCCACGTCACCTGATGAACCTCGGTGATCTTCGTTATTATGGAATTACCCGGCTCATAATCGTCATTGATAATCACTTCCTCGACGATGCGACCCTGTTCATCCCGGGTGGGGGTAATGGAAAACAATCCCAATTCATCATCGAGCAGCTCCCCGCTGATCACCTGATTTGCCGCATCTGTCACAATAGCATACATCAGCATCGGATCTGTCCTGACATACTTCCGCAGAACATGATCGACAATCTGAAATGTCTTCTTTGAATTCGCACGACACCCAGACGCTTCACACTTCATCTCGCTTGCCGGAAAGCCATTCGCGTCGAGATCGATGCGCGTATACTTTTCCGACGGATCGCTCCATTGGTTATCCTCAAAACTCGATTTCCTGATCTCGACCCATCGCGATCCATCCTCTGCTTCATGAACCGTGTAGAGCTCTTTGGTCTTATCGCCGCTGGTGAGTACGATCTCCTTGAGAACGCCCTGTGCATCGTAGACGTATTCTCGCTGCTTCTTGTATTCATCATCAAAAGTATCCAATGCAGGAACGGTCGGAGCTGGATCCACGGAGGGATATTCGGTTTTGAACACGTAGTCGTTTTGCTCCTTCAACACGCCGCCCTCATAGGTAAAGAGCTGGGCGGTATACTCGAAACGCTTCTGAGTGGGATTACCCACATCGATGGAATCGAACGTCTGCTCAAGCTGCTTGAGCATTCCATTCTCGTCGTAGGTAAAGTCGATGAACCCGGAAACGATCTCACCAAAATCACTACCGTCCTTCACCATCGTCACCGAAAAATCGAGCCGATCGATAACCGACTGAGGTCCCGGCTCCGGTTCGGGCGGCACTGCATCGTCGTCGTCATCGCCCGAAGGGGAGGACCCTCCGGAATCGTCGTCGTCCGACGAGGATGAGGGCTGATACGGGGATGGATCCTCGACAAAGAAATCCAGGTTTTCGGCCCATTCATCGTAGACCTTTTTGGCCGCCTTGCTGCTGCAGGCGCTTGAGCCCACGCCGACGAGGACGACCAGGGTGAGAAGTATCCATGTGCGTTTCATAACGACCTCCTTGTGCCATCATTTCTTATTTGCAAGAATCATTCCGAAAGGAACGGTCGGGGACATCTAATAACCCATTGAAATAACAAGTGAATTACTTGACCATCGATTTCACGACTCTCAATGTGAGGGATTCAGGCGGGCGAAACGCTGACACCGTCATAATTTTGGCGCCACGGAGGAAATCCCGGCGGGAGAAGCATGAGAGCATAATCTTTTGAAAACTCGACGCATTGGGCGGAGAGGGTGGGATTCGAACCCACGGTAGCTTGCGCTACAGCGGTTTTCAAGACCGCCGCCTTCGACCACTCGGCCACCTCTCCGCTCAATGCGTCGAGCACACGAATCGTTGCTCTGGAAAGAACCTATCGGAAACTGGCGATTTTAACGGTTTTTGTCATTCCCGAGGAATCGGGAATCTCGATTTTTCAAGTCCTTCGAGATTCCCGACTCCTCGGGAATGACAGCAAAAACCAACTTCTGAAAGGTTCTATGTAATCCCCTTGCGAAATCAATCCTTTTTTCTCATGGTAGCGAACCATGTGCCCTCGCAAACGCTACAAGAGTTTTACCTCGCGTCGAAAGAAACCGACGTCAAAGAAACGCACGCTGCGGGAGAAGGCGCGTTTTCTCTGGCGTATCGTGAAGCTGCTCATCGTTCTCATCATCATCGGCACGGTGGCGCTGCTCTATTACGGTCGTCGCATCGACCGCACGATCGCGGAGCAGTTCGACCAGCAGCGCCGCTGGGATCTCCCCTCGCGCGTCTACTCCGATGCCGAATACCTCTATCCCGGCACGAATACCGCTGCTCGCCGCATCGTCGCCAAGCTCGACCGCCTGGGCTACCGCAATACGGGCGAAGAGATCCGTGGCCCCGGCGACTATGCCCTGGGCGAGGGACGGCTCGACATCTATCTGCACGATTTCGATTACCCGGACGAACGCTTCGCCGGTTTTCCGGTCCGTCTGCTCCTCTCCGGAAAGACGATCGCGAGCATCGTCAACCTCGACGACCGCGAAGGGCTCGACCTGATCCGACTCGAACCGGAACTGATCACTTCGATTTTCAACGACCTGATGGAGGACCGCACGATCGTCACGCTCGCCGAGGTACCGCCGACGCTCGTCGAGGCGATCGTGCTCATCGAGGATGAGCGTTTTTTCAAACACGGGGGTGTGGATCCCATCGGCATCCTGCGCGCGGCGCTCGTGAACTTGAGATCGATGCGCATCGTGCAGGGCGGCTCGACGCTCACCCAACAGCTCGTGAAAAACTTCTTCCTGCACGCGAAGAAGACCTATGCCCGCAAGCTTAACGAAGCGATCATGGCCTGGCGCATCGAACGCACGCACAGCAAGTCCGAAATCCTACAGGCCTATCTCAATGAAATCTACCTGGGGCAACGCGGCGCCTCCTCCGTCTCGGGCGTGGCCGAGGCCAGCCGCCTCTACTTCGGCAAGAACGTCGATCAACTCACCCTCGGCGAGTGCGCGCTGCTCGCGGGCATGATCCGTTCCCCCTCGAAATACAATCCGATGCGACACCCCGAGGCCGCTCGCGAGCGGCGTGACTTCGTGTTGCAACGCATGCGGGAGAATGGCCTCGTCTCGAATGAGGACTACCAACGGGCGCGCGCCGAACGGATCGTGACGCCGAAGCTGCGCATTCGCGTCGGCGCCGCGCCCTACTTCACCGACTTCGTCAAACGACAGCTGGCGGAGTTCTATTCGCCCGAGACGCTCACGACCGAGGGCCTTCGCATCTTCACGACCCTCGACACGACGATGCAGGTCGCCGCCGAAGCGGCCGTGAGCGAGGAGCTTAAGCTCCTCGAGAAGGACTTCGCGCACCTGTTGCCGAAGGATCATGCCGACCCGCTGCAGGCCTGTCTCATCACCATTCAGCCCAACAACGGCTATGTTCGCGCGCTCGTGGGCGGACGCGACTATGGCTCAAGCCAGTTCGATCGCTGCACGCAGGCCGCGCGCCAGCCCGGCTCGACCTTCAAACCCTTCGTCTATCTCACCGCCTTCGATGCGCGCCGCACGGACAAGCTCTTCACGCCCGCTTCGATCATCGACGACAGCAGCTTTGACGTGGAATCGGGCGGTAAAAACTGGAAGCCGCGCAACTACGACAAGAAGGATCATGGCCCGGTCACGCTCCGTCGCGCACTGGAGAAGAGCTACAACATCGCCACCGCAAAACTCGCCCTGGAGGCAGGGCTCGAAAACGTCGTCGCCACTGCGCGCGACGCGGGGATCACCAGTGAGCTGATGGCAGTGCCGTCGCTCTCGCTCGGCGCGTTCGAGGTGAGCCCGATGGAGATGGCTTCCGCCTACACGATCTTTCCCAACGGCGGCATTCTGGCGCAGCCGATCGCCATCATCAACGTCGTCACGAAGGAAAACGATGTTTTGGAGAAGAAACAGATCCGTATGAAGCGCGCCTTCGATGCCGCCCCCGTGGCGGTGACGACCAAGCTCCTCGAAGGGGTCGTCGATCGCGGCACCGGCGCGGGCACACGCGCACGCGGATTCACCGCACCGGCTGGGGGAAAAACCGGAACCACCTCGAACTATCGCGATGCGTGGTTCGTCGGCTTCACGCCGAACCTCTTGGCGCTGGCCTGGGTCGGCTTCGACGACAACGCCGAGATGAAGATGAGCGGCGGTCGTGCGGCCCTGCCGATCTGGACGCACTTCATGAAGCAGGCCGCAGCTGAGGAATCGGGGAAATTCCCTAGCCCGCCCGGGGTGATTCTGGTAAAGATCGATCCGGTAACCGGCGGGCTCGTGAGCAACAGCTGCCCCGGCGGCATCTTTGAAGCCTTTATCGAAGGCACGGAACCGGAGCTCGCATGCGAGGATATCGACCTTTCTGCCCCGTCGTTCACACCCCCGCCGCTTTCCGGCGAGGCCACACGCATCGCACCGGCAGCACCACCCGCACCGGCACAAAAAACCGACGCACCGGATTACTTCTGATCGGCGTCATGCTGCTGGCGGGGACCATTCTCGCCGGATGTGCCGAGATGCCAAAACGCCCCACGCACAAACGCCTGCCACAGAAGCGCACCGCACCGAAGGAAGTCATTCGTCCCGCCGAAGCCCCCGCTGCGGCTGCAGCCGCACAGGCGGCCACGCCGAAACGCCATGCCTCGATGCGATTGGTGGAAAAGGGAAACGCGATGCTCGAAGCGCAGGAGTACGATCGCGCCACCACGTTCTTCCGCGATGCGATCAACGTGGACGGCACCAACGGGGTGGCCTACTACTCGCTCGCGCTCACGCGCGCACGACAGGATGAAGGGGATGCCGCCCTCGGACTCCTGGACAAGGCCGAAGCCCTGCTCGGCGCCGACCCGGAGTGGATGACGCGCATCGCCGAGCTGCGAGCCGAGATCGGCGGCGAACCCTCACCCTTCGCCCCCACCCCCATCGACGACGCGTTCTAATCACCCCCGATAACGACGGAGTTTGGGGAACCAGCGCGGGACGGCGCGGCGGTAGGTCTCGTATTCCGGGCCGAAGCTCTCCTGCAGAGAGGGCTCCTCATAGAAGACGACCCAGAAGTGAATCACCCAGGTCAGCAAAAACGCATAGACGAACATGGCCACGAGGCTCATGACGAGCACCTCGCCCCATGCGGCGAGCAAGATGCCCAGCATGTAGGGGTTGCGCACGAAGCGATAGGGGCCCGCGATGGTGAAGGCGCCGCCGGCGTCATACGGCGCCGGGCGCGATTTGCCCGGGACGAAGAGCGCCCATGCGCAGTAGAGCGTGAGGGCGAGCCCAACGACGATAAGCGGTGCTCCGAGCGTGCGCCATATGCCGAGAGCGACATCGGGGAAACTGCCGTCGAACTGCACGGCGATGAAGGGACCCGCGATGAGCGCCAAAAAAGAGAAGATGGCGCCCCAAACGACGGTGCGAAAGACGAACATAATTCCTCCCCCATTGAAAGAGCGACCATGGACCATTGACGATGGACCGTATTGTACGCCTCATTCCGCGTCGTGCCAGCGAAAAACGGTCCCGTTTACAAATGGCGCCCGAGCCTCTATGGTCCGTGGCCATGAGCATCGTTACGAAAAAGGGGGATCGGCGCACAACCAGGCTGCTCTCCGGCGAAGAGGTTTCCAAAGCGGATGTGCGCCTCGAGGCCTACGGCACCATCGATGAGCTCGCCGCGCAGCTGGGGTTGGCGCGCACGTTCATCAAGGATGCGGCACTCGCGAAGGAAATACGCCATCTGCAGGTCGGGCTCTTTCGTCTGGCCGCGGAGTTCGCGGCGATCGATCCGGACCAGCACGACTGGGTCGAGGCGACCGCCGAGGAACACGTCATCGCCATCGAGGCGCGCATCCGGAAGATCGAGGGACAGATCCAATTGCCGAAATCGTTCCTGATCCCCGGCACCTGCACGGCATCGGCCGCGCTGGAGGTCGCCCGAACGGTGGCGCGACGCCTCGAGCGCAACGCCGTCCGACTCGCCGAAGAGGGCGCCTATCAAAACCCGCAGGGGCTCATCTATATCAACCGCATTTCCGACTACCTCTTCCTGCTCGCACGCGCCGTCGAGGTTCAATCCGGAATTCCATTCGATGCCAACGAGGGATAACGTCATGATCGAACCGGTTCTGGCCATGACCACCACCAACACCGAACGCGAAGCCAAAGGGCTTGCCGAAATCCTCGTGCGCGAGCGCGCAGCCGCCTGCGTGCAGATCGTCTCGAAGATCAACTCGATCTATGAATGGGAGGGGAAGATCCACGACGAACAGGAATACCTCCTGCTGATCAAGACCCACGACAAACAGATCAAAGCGGTGCGCCGCCTGATTGAGAAACACCACAGCTATGAAGTGCCGGAGTTTTTGGTGATGCCGATCATCGACGGCAGCGACGACTATCTGGAATGGATGCGAGATGCAGTGAAAAGTTAAATGTGAGAAGTGACTTTTCCACTTTCCACTTTCCACTTCCCACTTCCCACTGCTTTTAACCCGCCCCGATGACGCGCCCAATCTTTGGACCCGTCGAATCCTTGCCGCCGAAGAAGAGGCGACGCGCGACCTCCATCGATTCCTTTTGCGCTTTGAAGGATTCCAACAGGATCGCCTCACGCGTGGCGTGATTGTGATACTTGTGGCAGGGCAATTTCTTCTCTTTGCGCCGCTTGTCGTTGGCGGCAAGAAACGCGATCATCGACTTGGGCGAATATCCCATGAGCTGCATCGCGCGACCGGCAAAACCGTCGGCATCCCCCTCCTCGTCACGACGCAGGGCGAAGAGCTCCTCCCAGCTCAGATGCGACCAGTCCACGCCACGCGGAAGATCCGAGAGCATGTGCCCCCACTCGTGCGCGATAACCCCGGCGATGAGATCTTCGTCCTCGCCAAACTGTTCGAGAAATTCAACGCCGACGTAGACGTTATCCTCTTCATCGACGGATGCGACCGTATTGCGCGCAGGAATAAACTTCCCGCCCTTCTTGCGCGAGAAGAGGGCGAGCTTTCGGCGCAACCGTTCGAGCATACCGTTTGGCCCGAAGAACTTGGCCACCGCATCGGAAAGGGTCGACGGATCGACCATCTGTGGAATCGGCTCGCCGAGCATCTTCTTGATCGCTTCGGCATTGCCCATCGCCTGCCCGCCCGTGCTCACGCGTGGCATCCACGATGGCGGCAGGCCGGCTGCCTGTGCGCTGATCTTTTCGACGACCATAAACCCCTCCGGAGGAGCGCACCGCGCCCTTCCCCTTCATACCCCTGAACAACAATAATCCCTCTTCTTATTATCGGTTGCGGAGAGGGAAATGTTTCCCCAAAAGGGAAAAAATATTTCCGCTATAATATCATATAGTTAAAGAAAGAGCGGGCCCGCACCTCAGCGAACCCGCCCGATCGTCCGGTTTGACACCGCATGACGGCAGCGCCTTACGCATAGAGTCCGCGCATCTCGGCCGCGCGGATGACGCGCTGAATGGCGACGACAAAGGCCGCCACGCGCATGCTGATCTCGTGTTTCTGCGACGCCTTGTACACCGCCTGGAAGGCGCGCGTCATGTACTTGCCCAGGTCTTCCTGGATGCGCTCGTTGTCCCAATAGTAGCCCATGCGGTTCTGCACCCACTCGAGGTAGGAGACGGTCACGCCACCCGCGTTGCAGAGGATGTCGGGGATGATGAAGGTCCCCTTCGCATCGAGGACCGCATCGGCCTTCGGCGTGATCGGACCGTTGGCGCACTCGGCGATAACCTTGGCCTGAATCTGATCGGCGTTCTTATGCGTGATCTGATTTTCGAGCGCCGCGGGGATGAGGATATCGACGGGCAGCTCCAGGAGCTTCATCGGATCGTCCATACACTGAACTTTTCCGTCCTGTTCAAACCCTGCCAGCGTGCGGTGTTCTTTACAATGCGCAATGGCCGCATTGATATCGATGCCGTCGTCGTTGCGATAGGCGCCGGAGACATCCGAGATGGCCACGATGCGCGCCCCGTCGGCGGCCAGGAGCTTGGCCGCATTGGCGCCGGCGTTGCCAAACCCCTGAATCGCCACCGTCGCGTTCTTGATGGAAAACCCCTTCACATTGGCCGCTTCGCGCAGACAATAGACCATGCCCTGCGCGGTGGCCTCCATGCGTCCTTCGGATCCGCCCAGCCCCAAAGGTTTTCCGGTGACCACCGCCGGCGTGAAATCGTTATAGTGCATGGAATAGGTATCCATGAACCAACACATCACCTCAGGATTGGTGCCGACATCCGGCGCGGGCACATCGCGATCGGGTCCGAACATGTCGATGAGATCAGCAAAATAACGGCGCGAGAGGCGTTCGAGTTCTCCCTTCGAGATATCGGAGGGATCGACAACGATGCCGCCCTTGCCGCCGCCCATGGGAATGCCCACGGTCGCACACTTGAAGGTCATCCAGAAGGCGAGCGCCTTGACCTCGTCGAGGTTGACATCGGGATGAAAGCGGACGCCGCCCTTGGCCGGGCCGCGCGCGATGTTGTGCTGCACGCGATAAGCGGTGAAGACCTCGACGGAGCCATCGTCCATGCGCACCGGGAGCTTGACCTCCACGATCTTGCGCGGCTGACGGATGACCGCCACCTGATCGGGAGTGAGACCGATGACCTCTGCCGCCGCATCGAACTGGGTGAGCGCGTTTTCAAAGGCGCTGATGCTCGTGATCGACCGGTTGTCATACTCGAAGCTGCCGCTCTGCTTCGCCTTCTTGATCTTCTTCTTTCCGTTCTTCACGTTTGCCATGACAGGCCTCCTCGCTGATGGGGGTTCACCATATACCCGCCGCAAAAAGAGGACAAGGGGGTTTCTGCGGGAAACGCATACATCCCTCTATTGTATCAATTCTTCCGCCTTGGAAGGCGGCGGGCCGACGACGACCTCGCCGAACTCCTTTTCATATTTCTCCAGACTCTCCCGGAGAATGTGCAGCATCCGCTTGAGGTTGCCGGGGGAGAGCACCACCCGGGAGTTGAGCGTGGCGTGCGGCGGCACGACGCCTATGAAATCGAGGACGAACTCCTCCCGATTCATGTGCAGCATCAGGTGGTTGGCATAGCTGCCGGCCATGACCGCATCGGTCGCCTTCACCTGCATCTGCACATTCTTTTTTGGCTGTTCCATAACACGCTCCTTGGCATTGAATTTGTGCTTCGTTCCCTATAGGGAGGAGGGGAAAAGGACAAGGAGGAAAACATCGCGCACACAGGAGGCCTCTATGATTCTGGCTGAATTTTCGATGTTCCCGTTGGACAAGGGGGAGTCGCTCTCGACCTTCGTCGCGCGCTCACTCGAAATCGTCGATGCCTCGGGGCTCGCCTACACACTCGGGCCGATGGGGACGACGCTTGAGGGCGAGTGGACAGAGGTCATGGATGTGATCGGAAAGTGCTACACCGCGATGCGCGCCGACTGTAATCGCATCGAGTGTTCGATCAAGATCGATGCGCGCACAGGTTCGAGCGGCCGGTTGAAGAGCAAAGTCGCGCGCGTCGAGGAAAAGGTCGGAAAGAAGCTGCGCACATGAGCATCGAAAGCGAGATTCGCGAACGCGCCGGTGCGCTCGGCTTCGCTGCCGTCGGCATCACCGATGCCTCCCCGATCGATGCGCGCGCGCATCTGGATGCCGCCATCGAAGCCGGACGCAACGCCTCGATGCGATGGCTCGCGCGCGACCCCGCGCGCCGCTGCGATCCGACCTCGCTCCTACCCGATGCACGCTCGGTCATCTGTTGTGCCTATCCCTATACTGAACGCGGGCTTCCGCCGCACGCCGCCGCACCCGACACGCGCCGCGCCCGCTTCGCCCGCAGCGCAGAGTATCATGAGGTAATGCGCGAAAAACTGGATGCACTCTGGGCGACGATCGCTGAGGGCCATCCCAATGCGCGTGCAAAGATCTGTGTCGACACGAGCCCGCTGCTGGAGAAGGCGCTCGCCCAGCGCGCAGGGTTGGGCTGGATCGGCAAGCACACGCTGCTCGTCAATGAAGCCCTCGGCTCCTTCTTCGTCCTGGGCGAGATCATCACCGATCTCGATCTCGCCCCGAACACGCCCGCCGAAAATCGCTGCGGCGACTGCCGCGCCTGCCTGGATGCCTGTCCCACCGCAGCGCTCATCGCCCCCTATCACCTCGACGCACGCCGGTGCATCTCCTACCTCACCATCGAAGCCCCTCGCCACAATCCTGAAGATGTTCCGAGTCACGAGTCACGAGTCACGAGTCACGGCTTCACCTACGGCTGCGACATCTGTCAGGAGGCCTGTCCCTACAATGCGCTCCACAGAGATCCCCCCTTTGAGGAGAACGTTGACATGTGAACGGGGCCTCCCCTAACGCTGATCGCATGTCCCGCCCCCTCCTCCTTCGCCGCTGGCCGCGCGCCATCGCTCACCTCGACGCCGACGCCTTCTTCGCCTCGGTCGAGCAGGCCGTGCATCCGGAACTGAAGGGACAACCGCTGGTCACCGGAGCCGAGCGCGGCATCGTCTCGGCCGCCTCCTACGAGGCCAAGGCGCGCGGCGTCAAACGCGGCGTGCCGCTCTACGAGGTGCGCCGCATCTGTCCCGAATGCATCCTGATGCCTTCGGACTATGAAACCTATGCGCTCTACTCCAAGCGCCTCTTCAGCATCATGCGACGCTTCTCGCCGCTGGTGGAGGAGTATTCGATCGACGAAGGGTTTGCCGACCTCACGGGACTGCGCCGACTCTTTCACGCCTCCTATCGCGACATCGCACGACAGATGCAGGAGGCGGTCGCCGCGGAACTGGGCATCACCGTTTCGGTGGGCGTGTCGCTCTCCAAGGGCCTGGCCAAACTCTGCTCGAAGTTTCGGAAACCGAACGGCATCACCGCCGTGAGCGGCCGGCACATTCACCTCCTTCTGGAGCGCACGACACTCCCGCAGGTCTGGGGCTTCGGCCCCAACACCGTGGCACTCCTGGAGAAACACGGTCTCACCACCGCACTCGACTTCATTTCGCGTCCGAAGGCGTTTGTCTCGGCACTCCTGGGAAAGGTGGGGAATGAAATCTGGTTGGAGCTGCGCGGCGAATCGGTCGCCCCGGTGAACGCCGAAATACCATCGCGCCAGGCCTCGATCTCGAAGACGAAGACCTTCACCCCGCCCTCGATGGATCGCGCACAGGTCTGGGCGCGCGCGCTGCGCAACCTGGAATCGGCCTGCATCAAGGCGCGCCGTCATCGGCTTGCGGCGCAGAAGCTCTCGCTCTTTCTGCGCACGCAGGACTTCGACGGATCGGGAAACGAGACGAAGCTCCCGTTTCCCACGAGCGCTCCGAACGAAATCGCCCCGCACCTCAAGCGCCTCTTCGACGCGTGCTATCGTGCCCGCGTCCTCTATCGCGCCACCGGTGTGGTGCTGGCCGATCTCACCGATCCGCGGCCATCGCAGTTTTCGCTCTTCGACGATCCGAAGCGGCAGATAGAGAACGAAGCGCTCTTTGCCGCCGTGGACGAAGCGGCCGCACGCTACGGCAAACACACGATCTTTTTCGCTGACAGCGCCTGTCTCTCTGCGCAACACGGAGGCGAGCGCGGAGGAATCGCGCAGCGAAAACAGCAACACCTCGAAGGCGAAACCGCTCGCCAACACATCGGCCTGCCCCTGCTGCGACATCGGCTGAAGAAATAATCGACAGCACCATCCCCGAGAGCACGCGTCCCATCGAGAACACACCGCCATCGGATACGAGTGGCATCTAACCCCTTCATATTGCAGATGCATTCCCTCGCGCTGGACGGATCCCGCCGAGAAACCGTGTTCTCGACGCCATTTCGTCGCAACCCCCGCCACGCCGCAACCGATAACCAAGATAGAAATGACATCACCCTCACAAGGAGCACCTATGAAAACGATCACCGCCTTCTTCATCGCATTATTCCTTATGATAACGATCGTCGGCTGTAGCGCCTCCGGCCCAATCCCTTCGGCGGATGGGTTGAAGAACGACCGCAGCACGGTTCAAGATGGGGAGGAGGAAAACGAAACAAATGACGGCACAGGATTTGTGGACGCTGGCGAAGAGGGCGACGGCACTGCGACCGGCGGTGAGATGGCAAAGGCAGATCCGTGCACGCTGCGACTGACCTTTGAACGACACGGCGGCCATGAACTCTGGGCGAGCACGCTCACCGTCGAGGACTATGGCTTTGTCACCTGGATCTATGAAACCGATGATCATGTCAGCAGACACACCAGAGAACTCACGAACGAAAACCTGGCCGATTTCCAGGAGACCGTCTGTTCAGCCCCCCTGTTCAGCCTGGAAGATGAATATCGCTGTGAAGGAGAAAACTGTGCGACCGATTATCCGCTCGCATGCATCACCTTCGACATCGCCGAAACGCATGACGATAAGCGCATCTGTTTCGACAAACGCGTCGACATGCCCGAAGAACTCGACGCGATCATCGATGCCGTGTGGGCGATCGAGGAGATGTTCGTGGAATCTGTACATCAGGGCGAATAGCCCACACTGTTACGCCCATCATACATCGGCCGCCCCCGATGCTTCACGGGGAGCGGCCATTTTTTCTCCTCACCCTCCTTCCAACCCCATCTCGAACGGATGCCCGCCACACAGTTTTCGTGTACCGCGGTACAGGGGTCATCCTCCCGAACTCGCTCTCATTTTTAAAACTGTCCGCCACCGCGCGCGAAGCGGCACGATTTGAGTGCGCAACAACACTTCGGTCGGGACCGATAACGAGGGTGAAAGGACGGGGCAACAACAGCATGCAGAAGGAGGTCACCATGAAGGGCATCATCGGCATTTGCAGCGCGCTCGTTTTTCTGATTACCGCAGGCAGCGCATCAGCGTTTGAGTTCTCGGTGAACAAGCCCGCGGGGAAGCTCATCCGCCAGCGATACGGGGTTCAGACGACACCCTTTCGGGGAAAGATCCAGCTCGCCCCTGACGCGGACGGCGACGGGCTCCTCAACGAATGGGAGCGTGAAATCGGCACGAATCCGCTCGATCGCGATTCGGACGACGACGGCATCTTCGATGGGCAGGACGGTTATCCGCTCGACGCCGACAATGGCAGCGACAGCGGCCGCTTCGCGAGCGTGCAGGAATGCCGTCAAATGCGCAGCCTCATCCACAGCGGACAGACGGGACTCGTCGCCCCCGGCTACGACACTGACGGTGACGGCATCGTCGACGATATCGAAGACGAAGACCGAAACTGCGTCTGCGATCCCGATGAGACCTGCTGGTATAAGGCCGACACCGATAATGATGGCATCGTCGACGGCGTGGATGAATATCCGCTCGATGCCGACGACGGCGACACCATCGATGCCGACGGCGATGGACTCAGCGATGCGCTGGAGACGAGGCTCGGAACCGATCCGCGAAATCCCGACACCGACGGCGACTGCATCCTCGACGGACTGGAGGATGCCAACCGAAACGGCGTCTACGATGTTGACTCCGAGACCAACCCCCTCAGCTCCGATACCGATGGCGATCGCCTCCCCGACGGATGGGTTTCCTCCATGGGCATGGGCGAGGATCACAACTGCAACGGCATCTTCGACGAAGGAGTCGAGACCGATCCGTGTGACCCGGATACCGACGGCGATACCATCACCGATTTCGACGAGATGACCGCGGGCGGAGCCTTCAATCTGGACAACCTCGAATGCGCTCTGGATCCGGATCCGAGCTGCGAAGCCTGACTCCCCCATGGGTGGCCCCGTCAATAGGGGCGGGGCCGCCTGCCTCTATCGACGCGCCATTTCTTTGATATTTCTCACATACCGTACAGGAAGACGAACCTGTAGGAGCCGCAGTAACATCGCGATATTACACAATATTTAGCAACTTCCGCCGGAACGGATAAAGGCGTGCACCATACACCTGTCCTCTTCTCCGGTATACGCAACTTCAGGGGGGTCATGTGCCGATAAGGAGCATATATGACCGCGCGTCCCGACAAACCCAACCTCTACGCCTTCACCGATTATCGGGCCTATCTCAAGGCGTTCTATGCGTGGAAGAAGCGCGAGAACCCGAGCTACTCCTATCGCCTCTTCTCGCGCACGGCCGGGCTCTCCTCCGACAACCATCTCTGGCAGGTGATCACCGGACGCAAGAGCCTGGGCAACGGCACGATCCGAAAATTCGCGAAGGGACTCAAACTCAAGAAGCGCGAGAGCGCATTTTTTGAAAATCTCGTCCTGTTCAACCAGGCCAAGACGAACGAGGAGAAGAATCACTATTATCAGCGACTGGCCTCCTCGAAGGGCTACATCGAGGTTCGCCACATCGAGAAGGATCAGTACGAGTATCTGTCCAAATGGTATTTCGCCGCCGTGCGCGAAATGGTCCTGCTCCCCACATTTCGCGAGGACCCGAAGTGGATCGCCGCCCGGCTCACACCGCGCATCAGCACCTGTGAAGCGACTGAAGCGATGGAACTGCTCTTTCGGCTCGGCCTCTGGACGCGCACCGATGAGGGACGCATCGTGCAATCGGAACGCCATCTCGGAACGGTCTATGAGGTCGCATCGCTGGCCGCCGCGAACTTCCACCACCAGATGATTGAAAAGGCGCGCGAATCGATTGATCGCAGCCAGGCGCAGCATCGCGACATCTCGGCGCTGACCGTCGCCGTCTCGAAGGAGAAGATCGCGGAGGTCAAGCGCCGCATCCACGCGTTCAAACGCGAGCTGCATGCGTTCATGGCCGAGGGAGAAGCGGCCGATGTCATCTATCAGCTCAACCTACAGCTCTTCAATCTCAGCGAGGTGCCCGATGAAACATAAACGTCTCCTGCTCCTGCTGGCGCTGATGTTCATCACCGCCGCCTGCGCCGGCCCCTCCGGCGGAACCGAGGTGGAAAACCCGGTGCCGGACATCGTCGAGACGCAGACCTACCTGAGCACCGCCTATGGCGTGCGCATCAGCTATCCGCTCGACTGGGTCGCAACCATCATCGACGACGAGAGCATCCTCATCAAACCGATGCTCGTCGCCAAACGCGCGCAGGCGACGATCATCTTCAACCGTCTGCCCGCCCCCATCGCGAATCTGAGCGACTACGTCCGGCTCTTTCACGAGGGCACCACCTTCACGCCCTACAGCGCCGAGGGATTCGAGCAGGGGCTCATCGCTTCAACGAACACCTCCGGCGAAAACACCTGGAGCATCTATCTCCTGCGCGGCACGACGCTCGCGCACTTCACCCTCACCGCATCGGCGATGAGCGAGAACGATCTGGATGCGTTCCGCTTTGTCGCCATCGGCGATGGAAACGGCGATGGTGATGATGATGATGATGATGATACCGAAGAGAATGAAACCGATTCTGCAAACAAGACCAATGGTGAGGATGGAACCTCAACGGAAGGGACCGAACCGGAACATTTTGTGCCATTGCCCGGGTACGAACTGGAATCAGAGGTGACTATTGAAGAAGACGACCCCGCTGAGGATGAGCCGAACGCTGAATTGATCGACTCCGATGCCGATGGACTGACCGATGGCATGGAAGCGAGGCTCGGAACCGATCCGTTTGATCCCGACACCGACGATGACGGCATCTTCGATGGCGAAGACAACTATCCGCTCCATGACGACAGCGGCAACGCGAGTGAGCGCTTCGCGAACGTGCAGGAATGCCGACTCTACCGCGGCATCACCCATAGCGGCCAGACCGGCATCGTCGCCCCCGGCTATGACAGCGACGGCGATCACCTTTCCGACGACACCGAAGATAGCAATCGCAACTGCGTCTGCGATCCCGGGGAAACCTGTTGGTATGAAGCCGACAGCGACGACGATGGACTGATGGATGACCTGGAGGCTCGGCTCGGAACCAATCCGCTCCATCCCGACACCGACGGCGACGGCATCCTCGACGGGTTGGAGGACGCCAACCGAAACGGCGTCTTCGATCAAGGAATCGAGACCAACCCCCTCAGCTCCGATACCGATGGCGATCGCCTCCCCGACGGATGGGTTTCCTCCATGGGCATGGGCGAGGATCACAACTGCAACGGTATCGTCGATGAAGGATTCGAGACCGATCCGTGTGACCCGGATACCGACGGCGATACCATCACCGATTTCGACGAGATGACCGCGGGCGGAGCCTTCAATCTGGACAACCTCGAGTGCGCCCTCGATCCGGATCCGACGTGCGGAGCATGATGTTCAATTCAACATCGGGTACATCCATGATCTACCTCCCCCATCCCCTCCTTACAAAGGAGGGGAGAGTTTACAACGCACATCGGGAATGGCGTTATGAAGTCTTGAAGGGTTGGCGAAGTTTGGCGATGGCGGCGGCGTAATCGTCTTTGCCAAAGATGGCGTTGCCGGCGACGAGGATGTCGGCACCCACCGCGGCCACTTTTTCGATCGTGTCGGGGTTCACCCCGCCGTCGACCTCGACCGGAATGGTCAGTCCGCGCTCGGCGCAGAAGGATTTGATCCGCACTATCTTTTCCAGACAGTCCTCGATCATCGTCTGGCCGCCGAAGCCGGGATTGACGGTCATGACGAGGACGAAATCCGACAGCGGCACGAACGGCAGGATATCCTTCACCGGTGTCGGCGGGTTGATGACACAACCGGCCTTGCAGCCGAGCGCGCGGATGGCGGGGAGGAGTTCCTGCAGGTCGCAGCACTCGACGTGCACCGAGATCCAGTCCGCACCCGCTTCGGCGAAGGCCTTGATGTATTTGGCCGGCTCCGAAATCATGAGGTGGCAATCGAAGGGAAGCTTCGTGCAGGGACGAAGCTTCTTCACGACCGGCGGTCCGATCGTGATGTTCGGCACGAAATGCCCGTCCATCACATCGACGTGGATGACGTCAGCACCCGCCTTTTCAACGGCCGCGATCTGCTCGCCCAAACGCGCGAAGTCGGCCGACAATATCGATGGAGCGATCTGTTTTTTCATGTATATCCCGTTGTTGTCATTCCGACCGAGTGAGTGAAACGAACGAGTGGAGGAATCTCCAGAGATCCCTCGACTCCCCTTCGGGTCACTCGGGATGACAGCGTCGTTGTTCGTTTATTCCAAAATACTTTCCGGTGCAACTTTGTGTCCGCGCAGAAAATCCGCGACGGGCATGCGGCGCTTTCCTTCGAGCTGCACCTCGAGGAGATAGAGCATGCCCTCGCCGCAGGCGATCGCGATATGCGCATCCCCCACCTCGACGACGGTTCCCGGCTTGGCATCGCAGGGACCTTCCACCGGCGCCACCTCATGGAGACGCAGCTGTTTGCCCTGCCATGTTGTAAACGTCCCCGGCCATACGGCAAAGCCGCGCACGCGGTTGTAGATGGCCTGGGCCGACTGCGTCCAGTCGATGCGCCCGTCCGCCTTTTCGATGATGGGCGCGAAGGTCACCTGCGCGGGCTCCTGCGGAATCGGGACGAGCGTGTCCTCCTCGATCGCCTCGATCGTGTGCAGGAGAAGGTCGGCACCCATGAGGGCGAGCCGGTCGTGCAGCTCGCGCGCCGTCTCACACGCATCGATCGGCGTGGAGGCGGCCATGAGCACATCGCCCGCATCGAGCTCCTCGACCATGCGCTGCGTGGTCACGCCGGTCTCGGCATCGCCATTGACGATGGCCCACTGAATGGGCGCCGCACCGCGATAGTTCGGCAGGAGCGAGGCATGCACGTTGATGCAACCGTGTTTCGGGATGTCGATGAGTTCGCGCGGGAGGATCTTGCCATAAGCGACCACGGCGATCAGGTCCGGGGCAAGTTCGCGAAAGTGCTCGATGCGCTCCGGCTTTCGCACCCCCTTGGGCTGATAGAGGGGGAGCTCGCTCTCGCGCGCACAGGTCGCCACCGGACAGGCGGTGACCTTTTGGCCACGGCCGGCGGGCTTGTCCGGTTGCGCCACGACCTCGATCACGTCATGTTCGGAATCGATCAGGGCCGAGAGCGCAGGAACTGCGAACCCAGCCGAACCCATAAAGATGATACGCATAGGGGGAACATGTCTGCGCGAGGCGCGCGCTGCAAGGAAAAGTTTTCGGCGATCGGGGATATGCGGTCAGAAGGTGTACTGCTCTTTCCCCTCCTTCTCCTCGCGGCGACGTTTGCGAACCTTGCGCACATAGAGGTCCTGCTTGAGGCGACTGGCGCGGTCGATGATGAGTCGGCCGTCGAGGTGATCGATCTCGTGCTGGATGGCCACGGCCTTGAGGTTTTCGGCATCACACTCCTGCTCATCCCCATCGACGTTGAGAAATCGGACCCGGACGCGCTCGCTCCGGTCGATCGAGATGCGAAAGTCGGGGACGGACAGACACCCCTCTTCGAAGGCGATCTCGCCATCGCGTTCGACGATGACCGGGTTGATCATCGGCGTCGCCCCTTCGCCGTCGTGCACATCGACCACGATCACGCGCAGCGACACCCCGACCTGCGGGGCGGCCAGGCCCACGCCGTCGCCGTCGATCATCGTCTCGATCATGTCGGCGACGAGCTCACGGATCTCCTCATCGACCGCGTCGACCACTTCGGCCACGAGGGTGAGCACCGGATCCGGATGGGTAACGATTTCCCTTATCATACTAGAATGATACCACCTCTCCCGCCCGCTTTAAAGCGAGCGCCTCTCCCCTACCAAGAACCCCGTATCATTTCAAGCGGTTCTGACAATCCGCCTTTTCATGACCCGCCACGACACCGTTGGCGGGTTCTCGATGCGATGAACGTTTTTTCCTGCGAAAAAACCGTGTTGCATCGAAAAAAAAAGGACCCTCCAACACTATCGCTGAAGGGCCCAAAAGGGGGGGGTCAATCTCAGTACTGCTCTTGCTGCTTCCATTGGTATTATCGGCTGAAGGGGGAGGCAAAGTTGCGTGTGAGATGAAAAAAAATGCCGCCAAATAGAAAAAACGGCCCTCTGGAGAGAGACTATATAACTATTCAATTTATATGCGCTTTTTGCGTCAGAGCAGGCTGGTCGGGTCGACGTCGATACTCAAACGCACGCGACGAGGAAGGATGGCTTCGATCTCCGGGCGCACCTGCGCCAAAAACCGTGTGAGCACGACGGCGGTTGGGGCCTTGATGAGCGCGTGGAAGCGGTAGCGCCCGCGCACTCTTGACAACGGCGCCGGCGCCGGTCCGAGGACGGTGATACCCTGCGCATCCGCCTGGGCGCCCGAATGCTTGCGCAGCAGGGCGGTGACCCGTTCGGCCGCATCGCCGGCAAACTTCGAGTCGGTGGCGGAGAAACGCACATTGGCGAGCCGCACGATCGGGGGATATCCCAGCAGCATGCGGTGCGCGAGCTCCTCGCTCGCAAAGCCTTCCACGTCGTGATCGCGTGCGGCCAAAAGACTAAAGTGTTCGGGGTTGTGCGTCTGCACGATCACGCGCCCCGGTTTGTCGGCACGCCCCGCACGCCCGGCCACCTGGGTGACGAGCTGAAAGGTGCGTTCGGCCGCGCGAAAATCCGGCAGGTGCAGGGCGAGATCAGCCGAGATCACCCCCACGAGCGTCACCGCCGGAAAGTCGTGCCCCTTGGTCACCATCTGCGTACCGACGAGGATGTCGATCGCACCGCGGCGCATGTCATCGATGATGCGCCCACGACGCTTCGCGCTGGCGGCCATGTCGCTGTCGAGCCGCGCAATCCGCGCCTCGGGGAAAAAATCGGCCAGTTCCGCCTCGACGCGTTCGGTGCCGCGCCCGAGGGAAACGATGTTCGACGAATGACAGGCCGCACACGCCTCCGGCGCCGGAATCGTATAGTCGCAGTAGTGGCAGGAAAGCCGCCCGGCACCATTCATATCGTGGGCCGTCAGCGCGATGTCGCAGTTGGGGCAGTGAAAGACCTCGCCGCAATCCTCGCACTGGATCATGCTGGCAAAGCCGCGACGTCCGATGAAGATGAGCGACTGCTCGCCACGATCGAAGGTCTGGGCGACGGCGTCGTAGAGTTCGGGCGAGAGCGAGTGAAGTTCGTCGATCCGACGCCACCCTTCGGTGTTGGGATGCTCCTTGCGACGCCGCCGATCGCGCCGCATGTCGACGATCTCGATGGAGGGAAGGGTTGCCACACCGGTGCGCACGGGAAGATGATGCAGCCGATACTTTCCGTTGCGCACGTTGGCCAGACTCTCGAGCGACGGCGTCGCACTTCCCATGACGACGAGTGCCCCCTCGAGATGCGCGCGCATCACCGCGACGTCACGCCCGTGATAGTTCACCCCCTCGTCCTGCTTGTAGGAACTGTCGTGCTCCTCATCCACGACGATGGCGCCCAAGCGATCGAGCGGCGCGAAGAGCGCCGAACGCGTCCCAATGACCAGATCGACCTCGCCCGAACGAATGCGACGCCACTGCTCATGGCGCTGCGCATCGGTGAGCCCCGAGTGATAGACCGCGATGCGCTCGCCGAAGCGCGCGGCTGTGCGGCCGACGAGTTGAGAGGTGAGCCCGATCTCGGGGACGAGCAACAAGCCCTGGCGTTTCTCCTCGATCAGGCGTTCGAAGAGGCGCAGGTAGACCTCGGTCTTGCCGCTCCCGGTAATGCCGTGCAGAAGAACCGCGCCTGGATGCTCGGAAGCGGTCGCGCAAACGCAGTCATCGAACGCCTGCTGCTGACCCTCGTTGAGCGTAAAGTGCTCGTCCGGAAGGGACATCACCTCCAGAGGTGTAGTGGGCCGCGTCGTGCGCGGGCCATCCTGCTTGAGCAGGCGCGCGGGCAGTGCCGCGCGAACGATCTCGCCGATCGGTTGGCCGTAGTAGGCGGCCATCCATCGCATGAGTTCCATGAGCTTCGCGCTAAAGATCGGTTTCTCGTCGAGGACCTCCTGCAGCGGCTTAAAGCGATTCGCCGCGATCCCCTCAGGCGCAACATCGGAGACGCTCAGGCAAACCCCCACGATCGTCCGTCGGTGAAAGGGAACGACCGCACGCATGCCCACCTCGATGGGCATCCCCTCGGGAACGAGATAGGTAAAGGCCGTGCGCATGGGACTTGGAATGGCAATATCGGCGAAGGGCATCGGCTGCAGCTCTATGTCAACCAGACCCGACATGCAAGCGCTTGTCTTTGCCGTACTCGTAGGCTAGAAAACCTGGCATCGGGAGGGAACATGAAGCAACGAATCGGCGTGGTCTTGTGTGGATGCGGACATCGGGACGGCTCTGAGGTGCACGAGGCGACGCTCACGCTTCTCGCCATCGATCGGGCGGGTGCCGAGGCGATCTGCTTCGCGCCGCAGGGCGCACAACGGTGTACGAGCAATCACCTCTCGGGCAAAAACGTCGATGAGGAACGCGACATGCTCGTCGAGTCGGCGCGCATCGCACGGGGAAAGATTCAACCACTGTCCGAGGCCAAGGCCGACGATCTCGACGCCCTGATCATCCCCGGCGGTCAGGGCGCGGCGAAAAACCTCTCGACCTATCTCGTCGATGGAACGAACGGCAGCGTGAATGCACCCCTCACAACACTGATCGAGCAGATGCTGCACGCACAGAAACCGATCGGCGCCATCTGCATCGCGCCGGCAACGCTCGCGCTCGCGCTGGCACAACTCGGCGTGAAGGCCACGCTCACCGCCGGCACCGACGATGCGGTCGGCACCGACATCGAAACGCTGGGGCATCACATCGAGAAGGCAGAGGCCACGGACTGTGTCATCGATGGCGCAAACCGCATCGTCACGACCCCGGCATATATGAACGCACGATCGATCGGGGAGGTCTGGGAAGGGATCGAAAAACTCGTCGGGGCGATCGTGGAGATGAGCCGATGAAACTCCTCCTCATCGCCGTCGGCAAGATGAAGTCGCGCGAGATGGCAGCACTTGCCGCCGACTATGGTGCGCGCCTGGGTCACTACCTCCCCTTCGAAACGAAGGCCGTGCGCGACGATGCCGCCGCGCTCAAACACCTCGAAGCCAACGACCACCTCATCGTCCTGGATGAACGCGGGCGCGAATGCACCTCCGAGGAGCTCGCGCAGACAATCGCCGAACACCAAGCGCGCGGGATCAAGCGCATCATCTGCTTCATCGGCGGACCCGACGGCGTGAGCGACGCGATGCGCACCCGCGCGAACGACATGCTCGCGCTCTCGCGCATGACGCTGCCGCACGAACTGGCGCAGGTTCTCCTGCTCGAACAGCTCTACCGCGCCTGCTCGATCCTCCGGAATGAACCCTATCACCGATCCGGCTGAGGGGCGCACACCGTTGACAGTTCATGGAAATTCTTGTATTTACAGGAGAAATTACAATAATTCCGGTGTATCAAAAAATTGGTCCTCCCCCTTTGTAAGGGGGAGTTGAGGAGGGAGATCGATTTCAAAAAAACGATCTCCCTCCCCCATCCCCTCCCTGCCCGCCTCTGGCGGGCTTACAAAGGAGGGGGACCGTGTAACTTGGGGGAATGTCTATGCCTCGTCTCTTTCGCCTCTCCATCGTCGTCATCTGTCTGGGACTGATCCTGTCCTCCGCAACCACACACGCGCTCACCAAGGGATTCGAGGTCGACGCCTTTCGGCCGAACACCGATGGCGCGCCCTACTTCAGCGTCTGGGGCAGCCGCAACCTCGACCAGTGGGAGTGGGAGGCCGGCACGATGGCGAGCTACGCCTATCGCCCCTTCCAACTCAGCCGCGGCAGCACGCGCGTGCAGGGGATCGTCGACTACACCGTGGTGCAGCACTTCCTCGGCGGCATCGGTTTTCTCGACCGGTGGCTCTCCATGGGCGTGGATATCCCGATGGGGTGGTTTACCACCTACCAGAATCCGAACGTCGCGGGCTCGCCGCGGCAGAACGAGATGGTGGTCGAGGACATTCGCGTCTATCTCAAGTCAGAACTCTTTCGCTCGAAATACCTCGGCATCGCCGTGCTGCCATTCGCCTCGATCCCCACCGGATACGGCCGCTACTTCTTTGGCAACGGCACGTTCGCCGGCGGTGGAAAGGTCATTCTGGAAGGAAAGCCCTTCGAGCGCTGGTCGATCGCGCTCAACGCGGGTGTCTTTCTGCGCCAGAGCTATACCTTCATGAACGACATCCGCAAGGACGGTCAGATCTTGCTCGACCTGGGCACGGCCGTGCGCGTCTGGAAGGGGCTCTCGGTCACCGCTGAGATCAACACCGAACCGCGACTGCGCTCTCCTTTTTCGCGCAAGGTGGAGACCCCAACTGAGGCGCGCGCGGGTCTGCGCTGGGAGATCGGCAACACGGGACTGCTCGCCAGCGTCGGCGGCGGCTTGGGGATCATCCGCAGCTCCGGCTCGCCGAGGTTTCGCGTGCTCGCAGGGATCTCCTACTCGCCGCGCCGTCGGCCGAAACATTTTCCAACCGATGCGCTCTCGCTCGATATCATCCCGGCGACCGTCGTGCACTTCGCTACCGACAGCGCGGCGATCACCGACGTCAAAGACGCGCAGGAGCTCGGCGTCGTGGCCGACGCCCTGACTGCGCATCCCGACACGAAGATCCGCGTCATCGGCCACACCGATGCGACCGGCAAGCGGCGTGAGAATGAACGCCTCTCCCAGGAGCGCGCCGAGAAAGTGAAGTGGTATATCAACCTGCACGGTATCGCCGATGACCGCATGGAGGCGGTCGGCGTGGGCAGCTCGCAGCCGGCAGACTCCGGAAAAACCCCGTGGGGACGCGCGAAGAATCGGCGGGTGAATATGGAGATAGAGAAGCCGTAACTCGTGACACGTAATTCGTGTGACAATCGAGATTCCCGCCTGCGCGGGAATGACACCCTTCGGCTTCATGAATGTGACACCGTTTAAAACCCCCCGGCCGCAATAGCGACCGGGGGGTTTTGAAAACCACGCGATGTGTCATCCCCGCGAACGCGAGGATCTCGATGTATCGTGACAATCGGGATTCCCGCTTACACCCTGCGGGAATGACACCAAAACGAACGACGCTTACTCGACCGGTTCCAGCGGCTGTTGGATGGTCTCCCAGCAGTTGATCCAATCGTGGCTCTGCACGTATTCGGAACAGGCCGCGTTGATCGTCGCCTCCTGAAACTGCGGCATGTCGACGATCCCCACGCTCACGTCGTCAGTGCAGTCCCAGGTTTCATTCGCACCAAAGACAATAAACGTATCGAAGGTCGCATCGGTGACTACGACCGGAATCGTTCCGTCGGCGGCCGTCGCATAGTAGTCGCTGGAACTCGCGGGATCGACGGGCTCGCCGTTATCGCCGGTCCAGGCCTCCTCGCCCGACTCCGGCCCCCAACTCTGCCCATCATATGTTCCGGAGTACTCGAAGAGCACCGCACCGTCGCCGAGTGCGAGTGCCGAAACATCGCTGCTGGTGTCGCCCAGGATCTGGGCTGCCGCAAAGAGCGAATTCGAATAGATGCCCGTCTGCGCGTTCGGGTCGGTGTAGCTGCCGTAGTTATACCCCTCATAGGTGTACAAACCCGCTTCCACCTGCGTGAGCGTTCCATTCTGCCAGCTCAAGTGATCGTCCTGGCTCCACATACCGCGATTGACGATCTCGCGCGACACGAACGCGCCACTCGAGTTGAGCGTGCCGTCGACATCCACCAGGTGCGCGCCGACACCGCCGTTTCCCTCGGAGTGAAATCCAAGCGCACGCATCGCAAAACTCGCACCGCTGATCGTCTGGTTGGTATATTCGTTCTGGGTCAATACGCCATCGTCATACTTGCACATGTACATGGTAAAATCGGTAATGGAACCAGCCGCGTTCTTGACGATCTTCATCTTGATGCGATTGGGCGTATGTCCCACATCGACGCCGTCCACCTCACAGCGCGCGGTGGTCGTGTTGCACGTTGCCCCCTCGGGATATTCGTCGCCGCTGCAGTCGGCATCGGTCGTGCACTCGGCGATGTTGAGGTTCATGACGTGCCACGCCCCGTCATAGACGTTGACCGGATCGCCCGCGGCGTCGGTCAGATCGGTGAAGGCGCTGCTCATCTGCTGGACATAGCAGAGGATCATATCGGCCTGCATCGCCGACCCGAACGATTCGCGCGCGGTGTTGAGCGCCTCACAGGAAGACATGCTACTGTTGGTATCGAAAAAACTCTCGTCGGTCGTCCAGAGATTCATACCCGTCGCCGCCGCCTTTTCGACACTCCGAGCGACCGAAGCGGAAGCGCTCGTGACCATGGGACTCGTCGCGCGCGGCAACGCGTCGATCGTGGATATCGTCGGACCACTCAAGCCTCCGTCAGCGCTGGACCCGCCACAAGCGGCCAGAAAAAACAGACATAAAATAATTGCTCCCACCCCCAGAATATTTCGCATATGTGCTCCCCTTTTTTCCGGGCCGAATCATTGCCGACAGCAACGTCTTCCCTCGCACTATCGCGCCTCTCCTGATGATGACGCTTGCGCGCGTTCGGTCGTGCAATCCAGCCCCTTCGCCTCTTTTTCACTCGATGCCCTAGTATAAATATATTGATACATCTGATACAAGTCCCTGCTCCACGATCGGAGCATCCTCTCTCCGCAACCCCCTTGTGTTGGCACGATCGATGCCGCAATCAAGGGACATTCCCTCTTCAAAAAAGAGTCAAATATCAGACACAATCGCCGCATTATACCCACTGACGGAACAGATGAGAATCATTTTTCTTTTTCTTGTATCGGGTGGTGCATTGCAAAGGACAGGAAGCGCTGGTATGGCTGCGGCTATCATCAAACATGGGGGATTCTATGAAACGTCTCGTCTCCTCGGCCACCATCGCGCTTCTTGCACTCATCGCCACCGCGGCACCGGTCCACGCCAAGGATCGCATCGGAGGACTGCTGCCCGAGCTTCGGGGGCTGGCGCATGTGAACTACACCTACGACTCCAGCACGGCGCTGAAGAACTCGCCGACGGAGAAGATCAGCTACCACGAGATCGACGCCGGCGGGCACATCCCCATCCCGATCACGGAGCGCGTCTACTTCACGCCGGGGCTCAAGTTCAATCTGCACCACTTCATCCTCAATAACGTCACCAACTACATTCCGAACAACTCGCGCAACGCCTACTTCATCAACCTGCAGCTCGACGCGCTGGCCTTTCTCTCGGACAACTGGTTCTTCTCGGCCGGTTTTTGGCCGACGCTCTCATCGGATCTCAAGGATATCGGCTCGCACGATCTGCAGTGGCTGGGGCAGGCCACCGCGGCGTGGGCGTTTTCCGATTCCGCCTCGCTCATCTTCGGCGTCTTCGTCTCGAAACAGTTCTGGATCTACTTCCCGGTGCCGCTCGTCGGATTCGTCGTGCGCCCGAAGGGAGCCGCCTCCTTCTTCGAATTGGAGACGATCCTGCCGCAATACCTGCGCATGAACTTTCGCGTCGCCTCCTTCTGCCGTCTCTTCCTCAAAGGCGAATTCGAGGGCTTTCAGTGGGATGTGAAGGGGGGCGGCGGCATCCCGAATCACTTCCTCGAAATGATGGAGATCCGCACCGGCGCGGGCGTGGGATTTACACCGATCAAGGGACTCGATATCGAACTCTGGGGTGGCGTGAATCCCTTTCGAAAATACCGTTTTCGCGATCGCGCCAACAATTCATTTTCTTCACAGCAGAAGATGAGCTGGTTTGCCAACGGCGGCATCGTCATCCACCCGGAGCTCTTCGGATTTGGAAATTGACAGAATTTCAATACGATGTCAGTTCGTTGACACTCCTGGGTATTTCCCGACATTTCGCCCCCCCGCCAAAAAACCCGCAAATCGAAATATCGCTATAATTTCAAATAGATAGTTCTCACATTGAAGCCCCCATCTTTGGCACGCAACTTGCTCTCATAGGAGTTGAACAGAGGTGTCTGACTCCATCTTCGGGGGTGGTCTTATGAGGAACAACAGACTGACGTATCGTTACTTCTCGACGATAGCCATCATGGTCACAACCGTCGTGCTCTTCTGGCTCGGCTGCTCCTCCGGCGTGAATCCGCCCGAGGGCTGGGGAGGAGGGGGAGATGATTCCGCTCCGGTCCCGATCCTGACGATCAGCGGCAGCGTCATCACGCCAACGGCGGGTTCCGTCCTGGGCGCCGATGCCTCGGCCGTGGCCGACATCAGCGGCGTCAGCTACGACGCCACCCTCGCGCTGAACGGCGAAACCGTCGTCAGCTGCACGGTCCTCAGCAGCATCCTGGACTGCCCCTTCTATGAACTGGGTGAAATCCCGGCCGACGGCAGCGAACTGGTCCTCACGGTCATGCCCGAAGGCGGTACCGAACCCCTGATTCAGGGAGCAGTCACCTTCACGATGCCCGATGGCGCCTCCTTCGATGCGGGCAGCTTCGACATGGACTCCACGCTCGCCTACTGGGCATTCCAGAATGAATCGGTTCAGGCCAGCATCGCCAACATGAGCGAAAACACGGGCAAGGCCATGGGCGCAAACGTCGCCGCGATCGTCGATCGCTTCACCGCCGCGCTGGCGATGGGCAACGCCGATCTCTCCGCTGCGACGGAAGCGACCGATACCGCGCTGGCTCAGATCTATGCCTGGCGCGTGGCCTTCGTGGAAAACTTCGGCGACGGCCTTTCCGCCGCCATCGATGGATACATCACGCCGATCGTTCCGTATCTGCTGGTCATCACCGAAAACGCCGCGGCGCTCGCCGACGATGACCTGCTCTTCGCGGTGTTGAGCCTCGAACCGGAAGCGATTCAGTCCAGCATGTTCGGCACCATGATGGCGATGGAAGGCGTCACCAATCGCGCCCAGCTCATGTTCGGTGCCTTTGCCCTGACCGACTACCTGCGCGACCTGGGGGCCATGGGCGACAGCTACGACGAGGTCTATGCCGCGATGCTGGCCCAAGAGGGCGGCGCGCAGATCAGTCAGTTCGTCCTCAACGCGATGAGCGGCGGTGCCATCACCTCCGCCTGCGTCTCAGCAACGATGCGCCCGAGCGGCATCGCCTCGGCCGACGGCTGGCAGGTCTGCCGCGATCACATGAAGGCCTTTGGCTTCGGCGTCATGACGCTGGGCGTGGACCTGCAGAGCGAGAGCCTTGATACCGCCACCCTCGCCGCGATGAGCCAAGCGGCCACCTGCTCGATCACCACGATGCCCAACGGCATGAGCGACTTTATGCTGATCATGATGGCCGGAGATATCCCCGGCCACTCGCTCATCGAGCTGGCCAACGTAGCCGTGAACCCGAGCGCCTCGCCCAAGTTCAAAGATGCCGGCGGTGGCGCCGCCGACTTCATCGGTGGAATCCTGAATGGACAAGACCTGACCCAGGGTGCTGTCGATCTGGAGGATACGGTGGAATGGATCGACTGCCTCTCCGTCTGTGGCGAGGCCCTTGGCATCAATATCCTGGGCAGCATGGATGAGAGCCTGCCCTGCATGCTCCCTGCATACGGACCGGTCATGATCGATTCCCGCATGACGCGAATCGTCCGCCTCGCCGCCGATGGCGACCCGATGGCGCTGATGGGCGGCGATAACGGTGATGGTGACGATGATGATGATGATCAGCAGGGTGATGATGATGATGATCAGCAGGGCGATGATGACGATGGAGGAGGCGCTTGTAGCGTACGCTCACAAACCCTATGGGACGCCGCCCCTCGGGATGAAGGCGGAGCCAGCTATGACTGGGTTGAAGATGATTGCTCGGGCATTGAAGGTGATGAAGCCGCAGTCGCAACCTACATCGCTGGACTCAATGCGCTCAACATCCTCCCCGACGGAACGCTGGCGATGAGCCTCGACTCGGAGTGCCGCTTCAATCTCGCCAAGTACAACGGTGATGGCGTTGACCTCACTCCCATGTTCATCGATCGTGACACGCGAGAAGACCTCTTCGACCTCACCTTTGACGGCGACAATCACCAAACCGTTGCGGATACCTATTACCATCTGAGCAACTGGCCGCTGACCGGAAGCTGGAGCGGACCGCAGCTGGGCTGCTGGGTCGATGAAAAGTACTGCCTGAACTATAACGGCTTCAGCGAGTTGGGAGAAGCAGGCTGCATGGCCATCCACTGCGGGTTCGGTCCCATCCCGGCTGACGCCGAATCAGGAGAAAACCCTGTATCGTGCACCAAGGTCTATTACGACCCGAACAGTGTCGGCGGCGGTGGCGATGATGATGACGATGATGGTGGTGGTGGCGATGAAATACCGCCGGAGTGTAATAGCGACGAGTATTGTGGAACACTTCAGGGTCCTGATGACACCGGAAATCCATTCTTTGGCGCATGCATGCAATGCATCGCGGACGGCTGTGCGATTGACTCATCGTACCCCATCTGCGCCATGTTTTGAGGATGATTCTGATGAACAGAGAGGATCTGTGCACATTGGTACTATCGTAGGAATTCAAGCGGGGGTAGCATCATGAAGAACACATCCTATCGAAATCGTTCCTGGACGATGATGCTCGTAGCGTTGAGCTGCGCGATCCTCTTCTGGATCGGGTGCGGCGGAAGCGGCAGCGGGGCCGGTGCAACGACCGCTGGTGCGGGAACCGAGGGGGGGGAGACCACCCCGCCGCCGCTGGCGACCTTTGCCGGAACGGCATCCATCCCGACCGACGCTGTCATCGCGGCCATGACGCCGGAGGATGCCCTCAGCGCAGCGGTGGCCAAAGAGGCCGGAACCGTTCCGCTGACTGGCTGCACCATCTCGGTGCTCGATGGCGCGACGGAGATCGCCTCCTGTGTCGTCGACACCGTCGGCGCTTTTTCCTGCGACGTCACGGATGCGAGCCTGCTCCCCACCGAAGGGGCCATCCTGCACCTCGAGAGCGACTGCTTCATCGAGGGGCTCTGTGCGAACGTCACCACCGAAGGGTCGATCGATGTCGCCTGCGGCGAGATCCATGAAGGAACGACCATGGCGCTCGCCTTCCTCAGCGACGAGGAACTGGCCGCCGACGCCAGCATCAGCATGGATGTCGCCACGGGGCTTCCCAGCGTCTATCTCGTGGCCGCGCACATCTTCCATCAGGACCCACAGGGGTATGACGACATCGACGCGGTCTTGCGCGATGTGGCAAACCTCAAGCTCTTCTTCATCCAGAACTATGGCAATGGAATCGACGCGCTCGTCCGTGCGCGCATCGCCGTCGGCGGTGCAAACGAAACGGTCGGCGATTTTGTCAACATCCTCAAACAGGTGAATTTTGCCGAGCTGACCGAACCCGAGGAGTTCGGCATGGCGCTTGCCGCCTGCGAATGGCGCTTCGTCAACGATGCCACGATGGTCAACCTGGTCCTCCAGCGTGCAAGAGAGGGCGGGGCCGATCCGAGCAAGTCGATGCAGGGCACCATGGCCCTCATGCGCACCTACGAAACGATTCTCACCCAACAGATGGATGATGACGTCGATTGCAGCGGATATGATGCGACCGTGGGTGGATTTCTGCGCTGTTACGATGCCCAAGATGGACGCGTCATCACCGCACTGAGCGCGATTTCAGATCTGGTTGAGGACACCAACTGCAACTATAAAACCGGAAACGCCGTCACCGCCAGTATGGTCAACAAGTGTCGCGGCCAGCACGAGGTCTTCCTCACGATGTTCATGATGGCGAGCATAGATGATGATGATGGTGGTGGCGACGGTCTTGCCGATCTCATCTCCAACGTGACGAACAACACCCCACCGGCCGAACTCAACCGGGTCACCGCCTGTCTGAGCGACGCCACCGAGGGCGTGGACCTGGTCGATTTTATGGCGAGCATCCTGGAGATGCAAAGCGTCCAAGACGAGTTGGTCACCGGCATACTGAACGGCAATTTCGGTGCCGATCTCAACCTGGCGCCCTGTTTCACGATGTGTTTTCAGCTCCTGGCCGATCGTGCCGACGGACAGGAACAGTGCTCCGGCGCCGGCATGCTGGTCATCTTGCAGCGAACGGGCCTGATGAGCCTGATGGTAGGCGGCATTGGCGGGCTCGGCGACGATGACGACGATGGGGGCTCATGCGGATGGAGCGGCGGGACACCAGAGATGTGCGACACCGAGGTGAACGGGAGCTTCTGCGCATGCAACAATTTATTCAGCGGATATTCATGCACCTATAGTGGAGGAAACCCCGGAGACGGCGATACCTTTGACTATACTGACCTCTCGACGATTTTCACGAACTCGGATACGCTCCCAGCTGCGTGGAACAACGACCGCGATGCATGGATCGCCTGCCTGAGCACCTATGTCGGCTATGACGACCGCGAAGGCATTTCGCATTCGGGCTGTCTGCCGTATTCGGCCTATGTCGCCTCCATCGCCGACGGAAACGCCTGCGACGCACCCGCCGGCTCTGGCGATGATGATGATGATGATAATAGTGAAGATGCCGACCGATTCCCGGTAGAGTGCGAGATGGCCTGCTCAGGCGTTGATGCGGACTCGATTCCTGAAGGAGACTGCTACAACTGCGTGAGCGCCTATTGTATGAACAATGTCGGCATATTACCGTACGCGATCGACGTCTGCGCCCTCAACTTCTTCGCGCCGTTTTTCTTCGACGCATCCTCCATAGCGGCGAACATTCCGCTGTCGGATGGAAATGGAAACGTCTGCAACGCCATCGAGGGTTTTTATGGCAGCATGCAGAACACGGGCTTCCAAGGCAACCCACCCGACTGGATCGATCAGGCCCAGCTCACCTCCCTCAACGTTGCTGCCGTGCCAATAGACAGCAAGCTCTATCTCGACTGCAACGACATGGGAGGGGACAACTACCAACTGACGCTGCGCGACATGACCGGTTGGGATGGAACGCAAGGAGAGATCGGGAACCAGCCGATGGTCGCGGTGGCGAACGTCTCGCGGGATGTCGTCAATCTTTCTTCTTTCGTCCTACAATCACCGCAACTCTTTCCCGGTTCTCACAATTCACCGGAGAGCTTCGGCAGCATCGAGTGTGCGTATGGAACCGACACGGCTGAAGGCAACTGCGAAAGTGGTGAAAAGGTCCGCATGCAGATGCACATCCATCGCACCAGCACCACCGACTTTAAGCTGATCCTCTACAACTTCTGGGATTATAACAGCGCGCTGCACAGCTATGACTCCCTGTCCTTCACCCGGTGGAGTGAGAGGTATCAGGATACGCCGTTGTGTACGGATGATGCGGGAGGAAACCCGTGTTCGACTCTCGTTGTCGGTGACGCATGCGGTGCCGCAGGCGGCGTGAACTACGCTGACTTGAGTGGGATGCTCTCCGGAATGGGCGTCAACGAAGGCGACGTGGATGACGCGATCTCCTGCATGACGATGTACATCAATTCCTCAGACGAGGAAGTCTGGGGGATCGGTTGCTTTGACGGCGATGACATCGGCAACGGTGCCTGTCCGTGCGCGGGCCTCATGTGCCTCCAGTAGACCTCGGTTACACGGCAAACCACCACCGGCCCCTCTTTTGGGGCCGGTTTTCGTTTCAGCGTGTGACGGCCTTTTTAAATCGCTTCTCCAACTCGTCGTCCATATCCCTGGGCATGAGCATATAGTCGAAGAGGAGATCCTTGCGGGACATATAGCGCCACTTTCGGACCTGCTTGGATTTCGCGGCCGACACCGTCTCGATACCGTCAAAGGTCGCGACGATGCGCTTGAGGTTCGCCTCGGAGGCGATTTTATAGACCTTAAAGTTGTACTTTCGACCCTTCTCCTGGACCGTCACCTCGACACCCGGATCCTTGGTCTTGGCATTGATAATCGGGCGCGAGCGCACTACGCGCATCTGAAACGCGATGCGCCGTGCCACCTGCTTGGCCTCGAAATTCGACTTCTCAAAGTCGCCCACGCGGTCGTCCAGACCAGGCACGCGCAGCGAGCAGGCGGTGGTGAGGAGAACTAATACGCAACAGATGCAAACAGATCTCATACAATCCCCCTTGAGTGCGCTACAAATCGACTACGGCGCGGCGTAGGCCCGCTTTCGCGGGGATGACAGGCGCATACGTCATTCTTTCTCGCGACGATTTTTCATCACCTTATAAAAATGGCCCTGGCTCACGCGCAGGTTGGCGATGGCGATGTAGGAGCGCCGATCGGAATATTCGTAAGCCGCGGTGAAGACGAGCGTGAGGTATTCCGAGAGCGTCTTTCCCCGCACATAGCGAAAGGGGTCACGGTAGACCGGATTGTCGCGGTTTTTCAGATCCCATTCGGCGATACGCTTGTAGAGCGTGGTGACCGAGAGACCCAGCTCTGCAGCTGCCGGACGCGCCTGAAACTGATTCGCCTCGAAGGCCTTGGCGATGATCACACGCTCGTACCCCTTCCAGGAGGTCTCGGAATCGTAGGTATTCTCCTCGTCGATCCAGAGATCGCCTGACATCGATTCGATGAGCGAGTCAGTCGATAATTCCACTTCGCCGCCACCGCGAATCTGTTTGGTGATCTCATAGCTGTCGGGCACGGCGCGTTCATCGATGACGCTCCCCTCCGCAAGCGCACAGGCGACTTCGATCAGGTTCTTGAGCTCGCGCACGTTTCCCGGCCAGGGGTAGGTGAGCAGATGCCCCATGAGGGAAGGCGCCACCATGATGCTCTCGCCGGGCCGTGACTCGGCGATGAACTCCTCGACGAGCAGCGGGATGTCTTCGTGGCGCGTGCGCAGAGGCGGAATCTCGACGCGGATCTGGCAGAGGCGATAGTAGAGATCCTCGCGAAAGCGCTCCTTGCGCATGAGCGCCTCGACGTCGCGGTTGCTCGCCGCCACGACGCGCACATCGCAGCGTACGGTATGCGTACCGCCCACCGGCGTGCATTCCTTCTCCTGAAGGGCGCGCAGGAGTTTCACCTGAAGCATCAGGTCGAGTTCAGCCACCTCGTCGAGGAAGAGCGTTCCGCCATCGGCCTCGACGAAGAGTCCCTTCTTGTCGCGCACCGCACCCGTGAATGCGCCCGCCTTGTGGCCGAAGAGCTCCGACTCCATGAGCGTTCCGGGAATGGCACCGCAGTTAACCGCAACGAAGCGTTCGCTCCGACGACGACGATGATTTTCATGCAACGCGCGCGCAACCAACTCTTTTCCGGTGCCCGACTCGCCGAAGAGCAGAACCGCCAGGTCCGTATCCGCGATCTTGTCCAAGAGCTTTAAGATCTCCTGCATGGACTTACTCTTTCCGATCACGCCAAAGCTCTGCGTCGGCACGTAGGTCGAGTGCACCGGCATCGCGTCGCGCTCGCGCTCCTGATGCATATCCTCCACGCGGGCCTTGGCCTCGGTGCGTCCGTCGGGGCGCAGGGCGCGTTCACGCAGCTGGGCGTTTTCGATGGCCAGCCCCGCCTGATCGCAGAAGGCGTCCAAGAGCCCCAGGTCGATGTGCGCAAACGCCGCCGTGCGCGCGGGATGATCCAGATAGAGGATGCCGATCACGCGCCGACGCGCGCGAATGGGCGCACAGAGCACCGACTTGAAGCGATGGGCCACCACTGACTCCTCGCCGGAGAAGCGCTCATCGGACAGCGCGTCGTCGGTGACGATCACGCGCCCCTCCTGCAACGTGCGGGTGATCAGCGAATGGCTGATGATCCCCTCCTGGGCCTCGACAGCCATGTTGTGCTGGCAAATCACGGTGGGCTCACCAGCCGAGGTGATCAACATCACCGCGCCGCGCGCAGCGCCTGCCAGCTCCGCGGCGGCATAGAGCACAGAGTTGAGCACATAGGTCAGATCGCTCTCGGCGTTGATGAGCCGGTTGATCTCAAGCAAACGCGTATACCGGTCGACCGCCGCCAGCTGCGGCGTCTCCGGCGACGGCCACCGTCCCGACACCTGGAGACCGCGCCCGGAGATCTCGTCGATCCCCGACAGCGCAGACGTGGGCCCTTGTGCGGCCGCAGTCGGCGGCGGTGCCTCCTTTGGCGACGACGTGCGCGCGATCGATTGGTCGATGCGCTGCGAGAGTTCCACCGACTTCTCGCGTTCGTCGTCGGTCTCGGCGAGATTTGAAACCTCGGCAACGAGCTCCTGCACCTCCTCTTCATGTCCGCTGCCGCCCTCGCCCAGCGCCACCTCGGCGAGGGTGAGCGCAATCCAGAAACGCTGCGGCGCCGCACTCGCCTCCTCTTCGGCGACTCCGCGCGCCTCCTCGAGCGCGCGTCGCGCACCATCGAGATCCCCCTTGCGCTGAAGCAGATCCCCCATCTCGAGCAAGCCACGCGAGAGAGCGGCCCGATCGTTGGCCGTCTTCTGCGGCACACTGCGCAAATAGTCCACCGCCGGCACCAGATCGTCGAGCGCCTGGTCGTCCTCGCCGCGCTCGCTCTCGATGATCCCCAGGTTCACCTTCAGAATCGCACCGCCAGAGGGATCGCCCAGGTGCTCGTGCAGCGCAATCCCGCGCGCGTAGGCCGCGTAGCTTTGCTCGAGTTTTCCCTGCCCGCGATAGAGATTGCCCAGACCGTTGTAGGTGCGCAGCAGGAGTTCCGTGTTGTTGCAGCGCTTGCAGATCTCGGCACAGGTCTCAAAGGCAATGATCGCCTCATCGTATCGACCACGCGCAAGGGCCAGCTGCGCAAAGTTGTAGCGCACCCGCGCGATGAGCAAGTTATCCTTGAGCGACTCGGCAAACTGGAGGTCATCCTGGAAGGCGGCCTCGGCCTCGTCGAGTTTTCCGAGAGCGAGCAGGCTCATGCCGAGGTCGTTGTTGGTGATCGCCGAGCGCCGTCCAGCCGGCAGCGCCTCGAAAGCCACCTTCGAGGCGACAAAGGCCCTGCTCGCTTCCTCGGCCTTGCCCTGCGACAGCAGCGCGCTCGCACGAAAGTTTTCGATGACGATCTCGCGCACCGGATCGCCGCCGATGAGGCTGAGCGTGCGCTTGGCCTCGGCAAAGGACATGAGCGCCCTCTCGAAATCGCCGAGCTTGAGATAGGTTCCGCCCAACCGCACATGCGCATCCACGTGCAGGGGGTTGAGGCGCGAACTCTCCGGCAGTTCAGCGAAGAGGTGATCGACCTTCTCGAAGGTGTGCTCGGCCGCCTCGTAACGATGGCTAATCAGCTGCGCCTCCCCGCGTTTCATCGCCGCCTCGATGCGCCGCTCGACATCGTGTTCGGGGATCAACCGTTCAGCGCGCTCCAGATAGTCGGCAGCGCGACGCCCCAGCCCGCGCCGGAGATAGATATCGCCCAGCGCCAAGGAGGCCTCCTGCGCTACCTCCGGATCGCTCCCGCGGCTCTGGTGATGGGCCACGCGGGTGAGCTCGACCCCTGCCCCGCGCAGCGCACGCGCGAGGCGATCGTGCAGGTGCTGCTGCTGTTCACGGCTCAAGGCCTCGAAGAGGGCCTGTCCCATCAGGTCGTTGTGCAAGCGATAGGTCATCCCCTCGTCGCGTTCGATAAACCCCTTGCGGGTGAGCGCCGTGAGCGCCACGCCGACCTCATCCGGATCCCTTCCCGCGCCCAGCACCGTTGCGGTCAGCGGTTCGGTCGATGCCGCGAGCAACTCGACGATATCCCGCTCTGCCAACTCAAGCGTTCCGGCCTGCTCGCGCAGCAGGGCACCGATGGTCTGCGGCACGATGATGCGGGAAAAATCGACGCCGACGTCCTCGAAGAGCGACTCGTTCCAGCGCCCGCCTTCGTCGAAGAGCGCGCCCGAGAGGATGAGCGAACGCAGGATCTCGGTGACGAACATCGGGTTGCCATCGGTACGACGATAGATCCCATCGAGCAGCACCGACGGCGGCTCCTCGATGCCGGTGAGCGAAACAAGGTAGGATTTCAGCTCCGCCTCGGTGAAGGTGCCGATCTCAAATGTCTTCGAGCAGAGTTCGCCCAGCTGCCCCAACGTATCGGCATCGATTTCATCGTCGCGCACAGCGACGATGACCATGGCACAAGCACCGCCGGCCGGCCGCCGCGTCTGCGCCAGGCGCGCCAAGAGCAGACGCCAGGCGCGCTCCTCGTCGATGAGGGCCTGCGCGTCGTCGAGCAGGAAGAACTCGAATCCCTCTCCCGATGCCAAATGCGCACTCAGCCGTTCGAGCAAGGCCTGTGCCTGCACAGCATCCGAACCCGACGCGCTCGTCACGCGCACATCGCCGAGCTGTGCAGTATACTTGGCCTCGCGAAGCCAGCGGCTGCGACCGCCGCCGCGCACGCCGTGCAGCAACCAACTCGTCCCCGCCTGCGTCGTCCCTTTCAAGTGCTCCATTTCCGTCAGCAGTTCGCTCTGCACCTGCTCGCGTCCAACCAGTCGCCCCTCCTCCGGAAGATAGGAGAGCAGCGTTGCGGCCGTCTCGAGCGCATAGGGTTTCTCGACAAACCGATTGATGGCACGAATGACGCGCGCGGCGGTGGGAAAGCGGTTGGCGCGATTTTTCTCGAGCAAACGTCCGAGGATCGTGTCGAGCCATTGGGGAAGAGCGTTCACAACGCTCGACGGGGGCGGCGGAATTCGATGCAGCTGATTCTCGAGCGTGTCCTCGGTGGTGCGCGCACGAAAGGGATTCTTGCGCATGAGCGCGTAGTACCAAAGGACGCCCAACGAATAGAGGTCCGCGCGCCCATCGGCCGGCTCAACGTTGATGATCTCGGGCGGCATGTAGGAGGGCGTGCCGATGAGTTTCCCGCGCGGATCGACGCCGGCCAGGCCGAAGTCGATGAGTTTGAGCTTTGGCCTGGCCCCCTCCAACACCAGGACGTTGGTCGCCTTGATGTCGAAGTGATAGACGCGAAAGGAGTGCAGGTACTCGAGCGCGCGCAGGGCCTGGACGATGAGATTGGTCACAACCGCCGGTTCCAAATTCTCGGTCGCATCGAAAAAATTGCTTCCGTCGACGAATTCAGAGGTGAAGTAGTAGCGGTCGCGTTCCGTATCGAAGCCGAAGTCGAGGATGCGCGCGATGTGCGGATGATTCAGGTCCTTGAGGATGGTGAACTCGCGCTTGAAGTCCTCGACGGCGACGGCGTCGGTGGCACGCCCCTTCTCCTTGAGGAGCTTTAAGGCCGATCGCCCATCGGGCCCCTCGACGAGATAGACCTCGGAGAAGGCGCCCCCGCCGATCTGCCGCACGATGCGATACTTTCCATCGACCAGTCCCCCTTGAGCGTCCATGGATCACCTCGTCATCGATCGATCCCCTCCACCGCATGCCTATAAAATCATTTTTATTTTCAATGAGTTCTCATTTTACCCCTCATGACCTCCAAAATAAACATCAATGTCCAATTTTATTCTGTGAACATAATTATGCTCTCCAAATTGGACACCCGTTCAGCACTGCGAACAGACTCACAATTTCATCAATATTATTAAGCACTTAAAAACTCATCGCTCCCTTTCCGTCATGGCATGCGATATGCAATTTAGAAGTGTGCGAAAGCCAGCGGTGTTTTTGGTAAGGATTTGTATTTATTGTTGTTTTCTGGGGGGACAGAAAATGAGGGGACGGCTTCCAGCCACGAAATGGATCGGCGGTATCATCTGCATAGCGCTGATGTTCGTGTCTGCTTGCGGCTCTGAAAACAGCGTCAGCGCCCCTTCCATCGACATGCCCGCACCCATCACGGGGCGTGCCACCGGCCAGATCACGATCTCACCGCCGGATGCCCTGGGCAACGTCATCATCACAGGTGAAGAGGACGCCGTGACAGCGGACGCCATCGTGCTCGTCATCTTCGGCCAGGACGGAGAAGGCATGGCGGAAGACTATGTGGGCATCATCGATGCCGCTGCCATCGAGGCATGCCTTGCCGATGGCGAGGCCTTCGGCGAAGATTGGGCCTGCACGACCGCCGACGATCTCGGCGCCTTCGCCGTCACCGTCTTAGCGGAGATCGGCGAATCGCTCCTCATCATGAGCCTGGATCCCGCATCACTCAAGCCGGACGAAAACTCGATGCGCCGCGGAAACGTCCCCGAACATGCGGCCGCGAATGCAAAATTCCTGGATGAAGCAGACGAAGCGGAAAAAGTGGAGGAGACCGCTCCCACCAATAACGGCAATGGGAATGGCAATGGGAATGGCAATGGGAATGGCAATGGCAATGGCAATGGAAACAGCAACAACAGCGACAGCGACAGCGACAGCGACAGCGACAGCGACAGCGACAGCGACGATGGGAACGAAAATGGGAATGGCAATGGGAATGGCAATGGGAATGGCAATGGGAACGGCAATGGGAACGGCAATGGGAACGGAAACGGAAACGGAAACAGCAACGACAACGATAGCGGCAATGGCAATGGCAATGGCAAAGGCAAAGAGAACGGGAATGGGAATGGACAGAACAAATAATCAATCGTAAAAATCTCGTGAATGCGGCCCTCTGCCGCATCTTTTTTTACCCAAAACGCGGATTCGGTCCCCATCCCTTGTTAACACGTCCATCGGTCTCGTGGCGGGGAGGGGCGCTACTCCTCCGGCGGAGGGAAGGTGAGCGTCACGGTCGTGCCCTGTCCCTCTTCGGAGTGGAGCGAGGCGGTGCCGGCAAAGAGGCCCATGAGGTTCTTCACGAGCGGCAGGCCCAGCCCGATCCCCTCGACGTTTCCGGTACCATCATCGTCGCGCTGGGTAAACTCGCTGAAGAGATCGTGCTGGATATCCGGCGGAATGCCGGGGCCATCATCGACAATGGTCACGGTGAGTTCGCGCGTCTCTGGATCGCGCTGAAATCGAACCTCGATCGCCACACGCGGGCCGGGATGAAATTTGACCGCGTTGTCGAAGAGGCTGTCGAAGACCGATTGGAGAAAGGTCCCGCGCGCAAGCACCATGGCATCATCGATGCCCTTGACCGTGAAGGCGATCTCGCGATCGGGATATTGTCGCTGAATTATTTTTCCCACCTCTTCGGCCACGGCCTGCGCATCGACCGGCCGCATCGTCCCCTTCAGTTCCAAACTCTGCAACGCCGAATATTCGATCAATCGCCCGACGAGCTTTTCGAGGCGCACGAGTTTTCCACTCGATTTCTGCAGCAGCTCGCGCTGTTTGTCGCTGATCTGGCCGGCCACACCGACGAGCATATTCGAAAGGAACATCTTCACCACGTTGATCGGCGTCATGAGCTTGTGCGAAATCATCGAGAGCAGCCGTGATTTCCACAGCTCCTCGTTGCGTTTGGCGGTGATATCCCGCAACAACATGAAGCGCATCCCTTCCTCGTTGGAACGGCTCATATAGATCGAGAGCGTAAAGGGGCGCGAGCTCTCCGGAAGACTTGAAGCTTCGAACGCGATGCTCTTTTCATCTTCGCTCAGGTCGTCGAGCTCTTCGTTGGTGAGTTCGCGCACCTCCGAACCAGACGCTTCCTGAACCTCGGTGTTGATGATGAAGCGTTGCTGCAGCTTCGGAATGAGCGCCTCACTGAGACGATCCTCCGTGGGCGAGAGGTTGAGGTATCGGCGTGCAAAGTCGTTCGCATAGAGGATGCGCCACTGGGCATCCACGACGAGCATCCCCTCGTCCATTTTTTCGAAGAGCCGCGTCATCGACGGCAACTGCGTGGTCATCTGTCCCCCTGCTGATTCAAAAACACGTTCGTTCAGAGTGCGGCACTGTAGCAACTTCCCCGCCATGCCTCAAGGTGATTTCCCCCGGCCTTGACCGATACCGAGCTCCGTGGCACAACCTCACCCCAACGACGACAGCAACCAAGGAGCCCCTCATGGCGGAGACTATCGACGAAATCACGATCAACTGGGTGGACGAGAGCGACGGCAAGCAGAAGGTCCGCGAAATCGAAAAGGAGGTCCTCAGCCGAGGCTCCTGGACGACGATCATGTTCCTCTACCAGGACCTGGATGGCAAAACCGGAGAATTTGGACCGCCCAAGGTTCGCATCCAGCGCTATCAGAAACGCGGCGGAAACTTCATCCCACAGAGCAAATTCAACATCTCGAATGCCAAACAGGCCTACCAGATCGTGGATGTAATCAAGAAGTGGATGCCCGAACGCCCCGAGTGATTCGCGCTGTCATTTCCGTGAAACCGTCCTAGCACCGCACCTTGCCGCCAGTTGTGCGCTGGGTCGGTTTGTAGTCGGGCTGCGACTGGAAGTGCTTGAGGATGCGCTGCATATCCTCGAGCAGGAGATCAGCCATGTCGTGGCTGAACCCCTCTTTCACCACGATGCGCAGAAGGGCGATCTCTTCACAATTCGCCGGCATGGTATAGGCCGGGACCAGCCACCCGCGATGGCGCAGCATCTCAGAGATGTCATAGACGGTGTAGTTCGTCTTGAGACCCTCGCGGATCTTGAACGCAAAAACAGGAATGTCCTCACCGCGAGTCACGCACTCGAACACCTCGAGTTTTTCGAGTTTCTCCGAGAGAGCGCGCGCCACATCCCGACAGGACTGCTGAATGCGCTTATAGCCGTCGAACCCCAGTCGCAGGAAGTTGTAGTACTGTGCGACGATCTGGTTGCCCGGACGTGAGAAGTTGATCGCAAAGGTGGGCATATCGCCGCCCAGATAGTTGACGCTGAAGATAAGATCCTTGGGCAGCTCCTCCCAATCGCGCCAGATGGCCCAACCCACGCCCGGATAGACGAGGCCGAACTTGTGTCCCGAGGTATTGATCGATTTGACCCACTTGAGGCGAAAATCCCACTCGAGCTTCTCATGGAGAAAAGGCGCGATGAATCCACCGCTGGCGGCATCGACATGGATCGGTACGTCAAAGCCCGTCTCCTTGTTGTATTTGTCGAGCGCGTCGTTGATGGCCTTGACCGGCTCGTTTGCCCCCGTGATGGTCGTGCCCATGATGGGGGCCACGCCGATCGTGTTCTCGTCACAGTGCGCGATGACGTTCTCGGGCGTCAAGCTATAGGCGCGACCCTTCTCCATCGGGATGAAGCGCGGTTCGACATCCCAGTAGCGGCAGAACTTCTCCCAGCAGACCTGCACGTCGGTACCGAGAATCAAATTGGGCTTGTCCGTTGCCTTCCCCTTCGCCCGCATGCGCTCGCGCCACTTCCACTTGAGCGCCATGCCGCCGAGCATCACCGCCTCGCTTGAACCAATGGTGGAGCATCCACACCCATTGGCTTCTTCGGGCGCGTGGAAGAGGCGCGAAAGGATATTCACACAGCGCATCTCGAGTTCAGCCGTCTGCGGATACTCATCCTTGTCGATCATATTCTTGTCGAAGGTCTCCGCCATGAGTTGGCGCGCCTCCGGCTCCATCCAGGTGGTCACGAACGTTGCGAGATTGAGACGCGCGTTTCCGTCGAGCATGAGTTCATCGTGCACGAGCTGATAGGCGTTGCGCGGTGACATCTCGTTTCGAGGGAGCTTGTACTTCGGCACCGACCCCTGCAGATCGCGCGACCCGAACGTAGGGGCGAGCAACTGTTCGCGCTCGCTCAGATCTTTGAGATTTCGTTTTGAATACACCATATGAACCTCCCGGTGGTGAATGGCGATTGCGTCATCCCTCTTTCGGCATCCAGCTTGGCTTCTTGAGCATGTTGATGATAAGCGGCGCGCCGATGAAGAGGATGCAGCCCCCGATCAGGAACAATACATAGAAAACGGGGCTCCCGATGGTCAGCTGCACCGGCGGGAAGAAACCGACGACCATGGCGAAGACGACCGCCAAAAGGCCACCGCCTGCGATGCACCACATCCCGAAATTCCCTCCCGGCACGCGATAGGTCCGCACCACATCGGGGCGCGTATAGCGCAACCGTATGGCCGAGGCATAGAGCAGGATATACATGAAGAGATAGAGGATGGCGGTGAGCGCGGTGAGCAGAAAGAAAGCGCTGCTCACGTTCGGCATCAGCAGAAAGACGAGCGAGATGACCGTCACGATGGCACCCTGAATCCAGAGGATGTGGGTCTGCACATTGTTCTTGTTCACATGCTGCAGAAAAGGAGGAATCTCCCCGTTGTGCGCGGTGGCTAAGAGCCCTTTGCTGGGCCCAGCGATCCAGGCGGTGACGCCACCGATGGCGCCAAAGGCCGCGAGAAAACCGATGACAGGCAGAAACCAGTCCAGACCGAACATGTGCAACATCTCCTTGAACCCCTGCAGGATGCCGGCCGTCAGACTGATGTTCGCCTCGGGGATGACCGCCGCGATGGCCAGCGACCCGAAGGTGAAGACGATGATGATGATGAACATGGCCAGAAAGATGGCCTTCGGATAGCCCTGCTTCGGATTGGAAAGCTCGCGCACGTGCACGGCGCCCACCTCCATGCCCGCAAAGAGCAGGACGATGCCCGCGAGGAAAGCGATATTGCTGAAGTTGGAGAAATTCGGCAGGAACCCGGATGAGGTCGCCTCGAAGGCAATCGGGTGCCCGGTGGCGACCCAGACGATGCCGAGAATGATGATAAGCGCGCCGGGAAAGATCGTGCCCCCGATGACTCCCGCAGTGGTAATCCAACCCGCGGTCTTGAGGCCCCGAAAGTTGATGAAGGTCGCCCCCCAGTAGATACCCAGGATCACGACGACGTTGAAGAGTTTGCTCCCGGCCAGCTTTGGGTCGAGAAAGAGATAAGACAGGGCCGCCGCGGCAAACGCCAGCACCGTCGGATACCAGATGGTATTCTGAATCCACTGCAGCCAGATGGCCGTGAACCCCCAGCGCGGGCCGAAGGCCTCCTTCACCCAGCGGTAGACGCCGCCGGAATCCGGCCAACCGGTGGCCAGCTCCGCGCTCACGAGTGAGACCGGGACGAGAAAGAGGAGCGAGGCGAAGATCAGATAGAAGAGCATCGTGATCCCTTCCTTGGCCATCATCGGAAGGCCGCGCAGGCTCATGACCACGGCGACGTTCATCATCGCCAGGACGAAGACGCTAATACCGTGTTGCTTTGGAGGGTGACGATGCGGCGCCATGGGAATCTCCTTTTCGAAAATGACGGGCGCGATTCTACCAAAGGCCTGGACTGAATGACAGCGTCAATCAGGGCACCTCGGGAAAAATCGCGGCATACTTCGGATAATTCTCCCCCTCGGAACAAAATCCTTTTACTTCCGCGCCCGCATCTGGAATGTCTTCAGAAACCAACGCAAAGGGAGGCATCATGGCGCAGGCCAAACAGGGCGACACGGTCAAGGTTCATTATACCGGCAAACTCGAAGATGGATCGACCTTCGACACATCCGTCGGCGGCGAACCCCTTGAATTCACCATGGGCGACGGCGAACTGTTGCCAGCATTCGAAAAGGCCGTGATGGGCATGAAGGCAGGCGATTCCAAGACCGTGACGCTCACCGCCGAGGAAGGCTATGGACCCTACCGCGAAGAGATGGTCCTCGAGGTCGATCGCGGCCAGATTCCGCCCGACATCAACCCTGAGATCGGCCAGCAGTTGGAGCTCAAGCAGGCCGACGGAGATCAGGAGATCGCGGTCGTGGTCACCGCTTCTACCGACAAGAGCATCACGCTCGATGCCAACCACCCCCTGGCGGGAAAGCCGCTCGTCTTCGACATCGAACTCGTGGAAATCACCACGACCGCGTAGGAACGCTTGAGGAGAACCTATGTGGGAACAGATCGGTTTCGCCGATGTCATCGACATCGCCTTCATCGCCCTCTTTCTCTACCTCATCCTGGTCTGGTTCAAGCGCACGCGCGCGGCATTCGTTCTGGCCGGAATCGTCATCATGGGCGCCATCTACCTGCTCGCCCAACAGTTCGACCTCAAGCTGACCGCCGGCGTGCTGCAGGGATTCTTCGCCGTCATCCTGCTCGCCCTCGTCATCATCTTTCAGGAGGAGATCCGGCGCTTCTTCGAACGCGTCGCGGTGTGGAGTATGAACCCGCGCCTGCGCGGGCGACATCGACACAAACCCACTCGAGACGAAAATGAAGCGCTCGTGCGCACGATCATCGATCTGGCGCGCGAACGGATCGGGGTGCTCATCGCCCTGCGAGGACGTCAGCTCATCGATGGATATCTCGACGGTGGCACGGAGCTGGGCGGACGGGTGAGCGAAGCGCTGCTCAAGAGCCTATTTGATCCGCACTCGATCGGGCATGACGGTGCGGTGGTGATGGAAGGCGCACGGGTCGTTCGATTCGGCGTGCACCTGCCACTCTCGAAGAACTTTCAGCAGTTGGCCCACCACGGCACGCGGCACGCCGCCGCACTCGGACTCGCAGAGGTAACCGATGCGTTCTGCCTCATCGTCTCGGAGGAGAACGGCGGAATATCGATCGCCCGAAACGGAAAACTGCGAATGGTGGGTGGCGCGGATGAACTGCTGGCACGCCTGGAACGCTTCGCCGATGAAATTGCACCGCACGCGCGCAAGCGCTCCTGGACCAGTTGGATTTTTACCAACAGTCGAGAGAAGGCGATTGCGCTGGCGATGGCGGCACTGCTCTGGTTCGTGCATGTCTATGGATCGGCCGTGATCTACCGCACCTTCGACGTCCCCGTGAAGCTGGTGGAGATGCCCGAGGGGTTGGACCTGGCAACGGTGACACCTTCGGATGTCAACGTCACGTTTTCAGGCCCGCGAAGCAAACTCTATTTCCTCAACCGCAACCAGGTGCAGCTCGTGCTCAAGACGCTGAGTCTGCGCTCGGGCGCGCAGACCATCCGCATCACGCCCTCGGATTTGAGCTTTCCGCAAAAGATCACGCTGGAGGCGATCGATCCGACGCGCATCAAGATCGACATCGAGCGCACCGATCCCAAAGAATCAGACGAGTAGCCGACCTTACAGCCATTTGCGGCGACGAAAGAAGAAGAGCATCGCTCCGCCGATGGCAAGCACCAATGGCCAGAACGTATACGGATAGGCCCAGTGCCATTCGAGCTCCGGCATGTGTCGAAAATTCATGCCATAGACGCCGGCGATGAAGGTGAGCGGAATGAAGATGGTGGCGATGATGGTGAGCACCTTCATCACCTCGTTCATGCGATTGCTCATGCTCGACAGATAGATATCGAGCATGCCCGAAACCATATCGCGCATCGTCGATACCGTGTCGATCACCTGAACCGCATGATCGTAAACATCGCGCAGATAGATACGCGTCTCCTTGTGAATGAGCGTAAATTCGTCGCGCCCAAGCCGATCGATTACCTCGCGTAGCGGCCAGACAGATTTTCGGAGAAAGAGGAGCTCGCGCTTGAGCCGATTGATGGTGGCCAGCGTCTCCCGGCCCGGGCTGTCGACCAGATTCCCTTCGAGCAGTTCGATGCGATCGCCGAGCTGCTCCATCAGGAGAAAATACCGGTCGACGATCGCATCGACGATCGAATATGCTAGATAGTCGGCGCGCATCTTCCGGATGCGTCCTTTTCCACCGCGGATGCGTTCGCGAATCGCGTCGAAGACATCTCCCTGATATTCCTGAAAGGTCACGACAAATTTCCGACCCAGGACCAAACTTACCTGCTCGGTGCTGACATCGCCGTTTGTATCCGCATCGAGCATCTTGAGGACCAAGAAGAGCGCGTCGCCTTCGTCCTCGAGCTTCGGACGCTGCGTCGTATTACAGATATCCTCGACGAAGAGCGGATGCAGACCCGTGAGTGCTCCGAGGCGTCGCACGATCTCGACATCATGAACGCCATCGACATTGATCCAGGTGACCGAATTGCTCTCGAGAAATGGCGCACAGGCATCGACATCGCTCACGACGTGCTCGCGCACGCCGCGCTCGTCGTAATCGATGATCGTGATGCGCGTCGGCTCGGTGCGGTGCTCACCGACGTGGACGGCCGACCCCGGAGGCAGGCCCATCTTCTTGGAGACACGATCGACAAAACGGCGCATAACACCTCCCCGTATTCATGCGGACAGGCAAGAGGGTAACAGAAGCCGGCCCTATCGGCAACGCATTGGACCGCGTGGGAAGCAATGGGCCTCTTTTCCCTTTGCGCCCAGGCCCCGCTTCCGATAGAAGCGACGTATGAAACGACTCCTCATCCTTCCCCTTATCATGCTCATGGCCACGACGGCGATCGCCGCCCCGAAAAAGGCCACAACGTCGGATGAATCGCTCGCCTCGTTTGCGCTCCGACCGATTTCGGAGAACGACTACGCCCTCTTCGTGAAGGTCTTCGGCGAAATGCGCGGACCTCTGCGCGCCCAGATCATCAAGGATCGGGGCGACCTCAAGACCGCAGACGCGCTGGCCTACCTCATGCGCATCAAGAATGACCGCGGCGTGCGCACCGCGCTCAAGGAATCGAAGATTACCTGGGCACCGTTCATCGGCTTGACCGGAAATATCGTCATCGCCTACATGAGCATCCAACCACAGGCGACGAAGGCGGAGATGCTCCGACGCCTGTCGAGCTATGGCATGACGCTGGCCACCACCAGCGTTCCGCCGGAATACCAAAAGAGCATCGAACAGGCGCTCGCTTCCGATCAGGGCGCCGCGATCGCCAACATGGCGCTCGAATTTGCCATCCAGATCCCGCCGGAGAATATCGCCCTGGCCAAACGGCATGAGAAGGATCTGGATCGCTTCTTCTACACGAAACACTGGAGGAATGCGCTCACCCCGGAGGCTGCCAAGGGGCCGGAGCAAACCAAATAAGCATCTACGCTCGGTTGACGCCCTTTCGGGCATGACCTATAGAGATCCTACTCACCTACAAGGAGGTTTTACATGAAAACCATTCGCACGTTCATCGTCCTAGCACTTGTCATCGGCTTTGCCCTGCCCGCGTTTGCCGCCAACACGGTTGATGTCACCGGCAACATCCAGAAGAACGGATTCCTGACAATCGATTTGGATTGGACCGTCCAGGTAAACCCAGCGACCCCCCGCGCCGAACGCCGCAAGCAGGTCCGCGACGAGATGTGGAATGCGATATTGCCGAAACTCGTAGAAAAAACCTACGGCTATCCCGTCTCGTTCAACGAGTGTCAGTTCATGATCGAACAGGAGAACGTCAAACTCGTCAAAACACTGCCGAATGGAAATGAAGTTCGCAATTTAAAGATCAAGGTGCGCTTCAACGCCACACCGCAGAGCAATGCGAATGCCGTACAGACGGCCAAGCAGATGTCGAAGGAGACCTATCAGGAGGAGTTTCAAAAACAGCTGCGCCCGACGTTTGCGAAGGAGTTTTAAGGGGCAGTCTCATCTCAAATATGTGATCACCCAAGCGGCGCCGAATCGGCGCCGCTTTTTTGCGCTGCTTGTGATAACAGATGTGCCCTGATAGACTCGCGTCCAATGTCATCGGCCTCCTCGTCCATTCGCTTTCTGTGCGCCCTGCTCTCTATCAGCACTCTCCTTGTGATGATTGGGTGCCGCTCTGAGCACTCCGTTCTCTTCGTCGGCGACATCGCCTTCGGCGAGAGCTATCGCAGCGGACTTCCCACAGACGCCTCGCGCAAGCGCCGTTATGATACCTCTGTATCCGCGCTCGCGCCGCTGCTCGGCAGCGCCGACCTCGTGGTGGGCAATCTGGAGACACCGATCACGAACATGCCTCGCTCCCCCTTCGCGGGAAAGAAGCGCTATATCCATCATGCCGATGTCGTGGAAACCCCTGCCGCACTCTCGCGCCACGGCATCGATATCGTCTCACTCGCCAACAACCATGCCTTCGACTATGGCGCCGAGGGGCTGTCCCAATCGATCAGGCTTCTCGACGCACATGAAATTGCCCACTACGGCGCCGGTGCCTCTGCGAAAGAGGCCGGCGCCTCACTCGTGGTGACCATGCCCGTGGGAGATGTCCGATTTCGTTTGGCGCTCATCGGCGCATTCGAACAACAAGGCAAAACCTATCGAGACGATTATCACTTCTATGCTGATCGCAACGATCCCGGCGTCAACGCGCTGGATGCGGAAGCGCTCGCCCGGCAAATCGCTGATCTCAAAGAACGCATGCCGGGGATCTTCGTCATCGTCACCCCGCACTGGGGACAAAACTACGGCAGACGAACAGCGGCTCAGCGCCATATCGCACACGCCCTGATCGATGCCGGCGCCGATCTCATCGTGGGACACGGTGCCCATCTGGCACAGACCATCGAACGTTATCGCGACCGACTCATCCTCTATAACCTCGGCAACTTCGTTTTTTTGAGCCCCGGTCGCTATGCCCAGAAAAAGGTCGATGCGATCAGCCTCGCAGCGGAACTGGTCCTGGACGAACGCCAGACGCCAATCGCCCACGCCGTTCGCCTCTATCCGATTATCACCGATAACCTGCGCACCGGCTACCAGCCCCGCCCGGCCAATCGGAAGGAGCGGGATCAGGCGCTGAAACGAATTGTAGAAAGCATTCCAACAACGATCCCGCGCACCGGGCATTCCACAATGGGGCCATATATCGAAATAACCTTAACCAACTGAGGAATTATTATTGTCCCCATTGTTCGATCATCATATGCTGCGCCAACATTCAGGGGGAAAACACATGAAAAGACAGATGACCGTAGCGTATCTTATCGCCCTCGCGGCGATGCTCATCACCTCGACCGCACATGCCACCAACGGCGACATCCTGATCGGCATCGGCAAGGAGCGCGGCATGGGGGGGGCGGGTATCGCCGCCGTTCCGCAGGACGCCGCGGGTGGCATCCTGCTCAACCCCGCCGGAATCGCCCTGCTCGACGACACGCTCATCGACGTCGGCGGCACGCTCTTTTTGCCCACGGTCAATGCGCGCGCCAACCTCGGCGCAGGTGCCACCACCACCCAGAGCGAGGCGAATTACTTTATCGTCCCCACGGTCGGGTTTGCCCTGCCGGTGGTCGATTGGTGTTCGGTGGGGCTGGCCTTCTATGGCATCTCCGGCATGGGCGTAGATTATGTGAACAAAAACGTCGGCAACACCGCGGCGTTTGCCGCCATGCCCGCCCCCTATAACCAGTTCGTCGGCGCACTCGATTTCAAGACGACCAAGCAGCTCTTCCAGTTCGCCCCTACCGTGGCCTTTCAGTTCCTGGACAACAAACTGGCATTCGGCGTCTCTCCCATCATCAACTACGGCATGCTCGATTTCGGTCAGGGCCTGCAACAGACGCTCGGCTTCGGCGCAAAGGTGGGCGTGCGCTGGCAGATCGTGAAATGGCTCAGTTTCGGCGCGACCTACAAGTCGATGTCGCCCATGAAGTATTCGCGCGTCTACGACTTCGAGGGGGATGGCACGCGCGACTCCCTCAAACTCGACCAGCCACAGCAGGTCGGATGGGGATTTGCCATCACGCCGATCGAGAATCTGCTCATCGTGCTCGATGGCAAGTGGATCAACTGGTCTGGGGCGAAGGGATATAAAGATTTCGGCTGGCGCGATCAGTACATCGCCGCCGCGGGTGGCCAGTATCAGATCAACAAGTACGTCACGGTGCGCGCCGGCTACAACTATGGCCGCAACCCGATTCGAAATGAATCCGGATTCGCCTCGGGCACGAGTATCGGCACCGGAACGGACACACGGCGCGTGCAGGGGCATCTCCTCAACGGCGGTGAAGCGGGCGAGTTCGCGTATCAGGCCTTCCGATCGATGGCCTTTCCGGCGATCGTGGAACACCACCTGACCCTCGGCGTGACCGTCGACTTCAACGAACACTATGCCGCCACACTCAGCTATATGCACGCCTTCGAAAAGGCATTCGACGAGAGCGGCACGCTCGACGGCGCTCCGGTGAATATTGGCAGCACGCTCGCAGAGGACACCGTGACGGTGCTCTTCCACTTTGCGTTTTAGACAAACCAAGATTGATGACAAACCCTGCCGTTGTCATCCCCGCCCCCGATTCAAGCATTCGGGGACAGGCTCCAGCGGGGATCTCGATTGGCCATCACAAGCGAGATTCCCGCGTTCGCGGGAATGACATCCATCGGATTGTCAGCATTCAACAAAAGGGCGTCCCGGTTTGGGACGCCCTTTCCTTTACCACCATCATCTCGCATCTCTCACTGACAGCCCTTGCAGGAAGGGTCGATCTGACAGGCCGCGATCACGTCGTCGTTGACCATCGTCTCGACGGTGCCCGTGCAGCTCATGTCGAAGGCCTGCCCGTTGGCGAGCACATCGTTGTTCACGGCGCGAACCGAAACATCGACCATGTTCACCGCACCACTGGCAGCGCGATCACCGATCGTTCCGCTCGCGACCACATCGGAATCGACGATCGAGGAACTCAGATCCGCCTTGAGGGACTTAATCCTCCAACGCTTGATCTGGGCAGTAAAGGCCCCTTCCATCTCCATGTCGTTCGACCCATCCAGGGAGAGCGAATAGGGGATGTCACGAATGAGACCGCTGCGTTCCACGCCTTCGAGCTGTGATGTCAACTCGCCGCTGGCGATGAGGGAGAGCTTGCTCCAGCTGTGGAATTTCAATCGCAGTCCAACCTCGCCATTGAGCGTCATGGTGCCGCCGGCAAAGGGGACGACCTCATCCTCGATGAAGAGGGAGAGTCCCCGATCACCCAAACCGACGCTTATGTCCTTGGCCGCAGACGGATCCATCGCCGCTTCTTCTTCCATCGCCATGAGTTCATCATTGATGGCGGCTTCCACCTTCTGGGAGACAGCCTCCATGATCTTGGCATTCATGTCGGCCTGCGTCTGATCGGTGAACTCCTGTGCATCCGCGTCCCCGTCAAAGGGGTTGGTGGCGCCGGATCCGACAACCGCCACGGAGATGATCTCATTGTCCGTCGCCGTGCCATCGGTCAGGTCAGCGGTATCGTCGGTGCTGCCCAAACTGCCGCCGCAGCCCGCGGCAAATGCCAACGGAACGACGGCCGCTGCGGTGATGATCCCCTTGCGCATCTTCTTCGTGAGCTTCTTCATGGTAACCTCCCGGGTTGGTCCAGCCTGTTTGTGGTTGATAGTATTTGTGCTTCTTTTCCAACACCTTCCCTCATTTCTGTTCGCATTATGCCACGTGATTTATATAAAGCCGAATTATGATTAGTTATGTGAATTATCATTTTAACTTATAAACCGTAGACACAAAAAAAACGCCCGGCTTGTGCCGGGCGTAATGGTGATGACAAATTCTGCCGTTGTCATCCCCGCCCCCGATTCAAGCATTCGGGGACAGGCTCCAGCGGGGATCTCGATTGGCTCCTACAAGCGAGATTCCCGCCTCCGCGGGAATGACAAAACCGAGGGTCCAACTATATCAGAGCGAATAGATGAGGAGCAGTCCGATGAGAGCCACAACGGCCAAGCCGGCGCGCATGGCATTGTCGGCTTTTTCCAGCCACCAATCGATCATGCGATGGATACGACCCAAACCGATCACGAAGAAAGCGATCCCAGCCAGCAACATGATGATGCCGATCACCATGGGGATGTAGGGAAAATGCGCGCGCGGCGCGGCGATAATGAGCAGGGCGCCGAAGAGAATGCGAATCACGCCGCCCATATAGCAGCGTTTTCCCTCCTTGGCCCAGATGAGAAACTGCTTGATGCGCTGGGGCTGCACGAGCCCGACCACCGCGACCACCAACAGGAGCACACCGATACTGGTTATGACATAGACCATATCCCCTCCTTTATTGTCTCCGTTTATCCAGCCGAATCGAGATCATCATGATACGCCCATGCCCATGAGAGTTCAAGGCTCGCTTCTGGGCTTGTCTTGTGTATGCCGCCTGCCGTATGGTGGGCGGGAAATGGAGGAAGCATGCTCAGTCTCCCCTTGCTCGTCGTCGCTGCCGTCGCCATCCCCACCGGCATCGGCATCCAACACGCGCGGCGTGCCGCACGCCGACGGCGATTGATGTCGACCCCCTTGCCCGAAGACTGGCGCCTAATCCTCGAACGCGAGGTCGATCTCTATCGCCTGCTGCCGGATCGGCACAAACCGGAGCTATCCGGACACCTCCACAATTTTCTCGGGGAAAAACACTTCGAGGGGTGCGGAGGGCTGACGCTGACCGAAGAGATGAAGATCATCATCGCGGCACAGGCCTGCCTCCTGCTGTTGGGGCGAGAGATCACCTATTTCCCCAAATGCGATGCGATCCTCGTCTATCCCGGTGCCTACATCGCTCCGCAGACCCGCCCGATGGGAAACACCGTCGTGCAGGAGCAGAGCGTTCGGCTGGGCGAATCCTGGACGCGCGGCGTGGTCGTGCTCGCCTGGGATCATGTTCAGGAACAGGCGCGCGATGCGCATTGCGGACACAACGTCGTGTTGCATGAATTTGCGCACCAACTCGATCAGGAGGATGGCGCGGGAGATGGAACGCCGGTACTCCGAGATCGCGCCCAGTACGTCGCCTGGGCGCGCGTCATGGGGCGCACCTTCACCGAGCTTACGCAGAAGACGATGCACGGTCAGCGCGATGTCCTCGATGCCTACGGGGCGACCAACCCCGCCGAATTCTTCGCCGTCTCCACCGAGGCCTTCTTCACCAAGCCGGCGGCGCTCGCCCAGGAACGGCCCGGGCTCTATCGCATGCTGCATGAGTATTACCGCCTCGATCCGATCGCCTGGTCGCAATAATCGCGCTCCCACCACAACGTTGTTTTTACGTCACTGCGTTTTGAAACCAACATCGATGATCGATGCAGATATCCCCGCGTTTGTTCGCAACTTCTCCCTTTTTCCGCCGATAAGAGGAGTAAGGGAGAGAATCGATGTCACCACACCACCGATCCATCATCAGGATACTCGTCATCATCCTCATCGCCCTTCCGGCGATGTACATCGTGACCGCCTGCGGCAACAACAGCGCTGCAACACCCTGCGATGAGTGCACGACCTGTCCACCACAGCCGGAGCCGAGTCCGTCACCCCCGCCAAACCCGGAGCCAGAACCCGAGCCAGAACCCGAGCCAGAGCCAGAACCCAGTCCGGAACCCGAGCCCGAGCCGAACCCGGAGCCCGATCCGGAACCGCATGCGAATCGTCTCACCTCCGTCACCGCGACCTACGATGGACTCACCCACACGCTCGCCAACTATGACTACGACGATGAAGGCCGCCTGACCGAGATGAGCGTGCACGAGTTGCCCGCGGATTGGCAAGGCTTGGGCCTTCCGATCTATCCGGACGAATGGTCATTCACCTACGACGAGCAGGACCAGCTCATCGCTGCCGAACAGAGCGATCGCATTCAGCATTTTTCCTATGAGGAAGGGAGGCTCATCCAGATCGAACGCGATTTGGACAATCATCCCTTGGAATGGACGGACATCCGATATCCCAATGCCCCCATCTACGATATCGTCGTCGACTTTTCGAATGGAACCGGCATGAACAGGACCCCGACGGGCACCTGGCTCTTCTTCGAACCAACCAACGACCCGCAGCGCTATTCCAGAGAATATGTCGATGAGACCGATGGAACCGAAGGGGCCTATTTCTATGACTCCACCGGACAGGACCTCCTGCGCAGCTATCGCGCCAAAACGGGACAACACGTCGACGGAATCCCGGAACAGGTCGAAATGATCATCCGCTCCGAGATCACCGATTTTGAAATTCGATATGCCTATGAATATTTCTATGATCTCGTCGATGGAGCGATCCGCCTGCGCGAGGTGGAGTTCTTCGTCGACATCGATCCGGATGCGGGCGATGACCACGTCCTGTTCGACCTCAACTCCACCTTCTTCTATCAGTATAATGAAGCGGGCGATCTCATCTCTGTCGAACGGAAACTCTCCGACAGGACGACCATGATCACCTATGCCTTCAGCTATGAGATACTCGGCTTCGAGCCGGAACCGACGCTCGCGCGCGATGAATTCTTCGGCATCACCGACCCTTGGGATGCCCGAACGATCTTCTCCGGAAATCCCCACATGCTCAAATGGGCCTTCGTCCAGAATATGCTCTCGCTCGGCACTGCACCGATGGTATCGTTCTGATACAAACAATGTAGAAACGGCGGTTTTCACCGCGCAACTTCTCGCGATATTCACCGATAATACTTCTGGAGGATGAAACCGGTGGAGGAATACGTCCATGTCATCACGAATGACCGCGCGTCTCATCATCGCCATCTGCGTGGCGACGCCCTTGATGTATATGGTGACCGCCTGTGGCAGCCACACGGCCGCGGCGACTCCCGGCGCGTGTGAAACGTGTCCGACGCCGAATCCATCGCCGGATCCGCCGGCAGGCCCCACCCCCGATCCTGTACCGCCGCCAAATCCTGAGCCGGATCCCGATCCAACACCTCCGCCCGATCCTGATCCGGACCCCGATCCCGATCCCGATCCCGCGCCAACCTTCGGACGCATGACCTCCTTTTCGGTGACGATCGATGGGGTCACCACGCCGCTCATCGATTGCGACTACGATGAGGAGGGACGACTCATCGAACTGATCGCCCACGATCCGCCGCAGAGCTGGCAGGATTTAAACCTCCCCTTCTCCGCATTCGAGGAGCAATTCACCTATGACGAAGAGTCGCGCCTGATCGAACAGGAGCACACGTATTTCACGAGACAGTTCACCTACGATACACAGGAACGCATCTCGACCATCGTCCAAGAGTTTTTAAACGGGGACGTCGATACGACCGCGATCGACTACAGTATTACCGGCTGGTCCGATCTTCGTATCGATCTGCCGAATGGGAAGTGGCTCAGCAAATATCCGAACGGAAACTGGAGCCTCATCTCGTGGGACAGCTACCCCTATAATGAAAAACACTATTCCCCTCACGACAACATGGAGATCGTCTACAACAAGGACGTTCAAACGGGCGATACCGTCTCAAGCTTCCAAGCAAATTTCAGCGTACCGATCGAGGGACTCCTCGCGGATGTGGAGATGATCCTGTCAACGTATCAGAATGGCACGGTGACCAACGAGCTGCGATATGCGTATGAGTTCTTCCATCATGATGATGCGGATGGATTTCACCCGGAACAGACCGACTTTTTCGTCGATACCAATTTCTTTCCGGGTGATAACCAGGTGGACTTTGAACTCAACTCCAGCTTTTATTATGAATATGATGCGGAGGGAAACCTCATCACGATTGAACGCGTGCTCCCCGATGGGACGAGCATGATGACCTATACCTTCACCTACGAAGCGCTCGGCGCTACTCCGGAGCCGAGCCTGTCCGAGCGCGATTTCAACCTCTTCCTCACGCCCTGGGATCGCCACACCTTCTTCGGCACTGACACCACGCGCTACAAGTGGTTTCAGGTGCAATCGATGGTACTGCTGAACACACTCCCATTTACGACGTTCTAATTAAAACCGCGTCTGCAGCTGGAGGGCATAGAGCCCCCGGCTGGGATCGATCACGGGCGCAACGGAATAGGCGCGCATCTCGGTCGTGTTTCGTTTGTGATACCCCACGGCGGTGAGCACACCGCCGGCGATTCCGAGCGCCGCTCCGGAACCCGTGATGATCGCCGCTCCGGTGCGATCGTTTTTCTTCGCGGCCCAGTAGATGCTGCCGCCGATGGCCGCGAGCCCGCCCACGGCGGTGAGCGCGATGCCCGTGTAGATGAAGATGTTGGCGCTGCGCATCTTGCGTTCGTATTCCTCCTCGCTCATCGGCAGCTCGAGTTTCTTGGGGACGCGCACCTCCTCCTTTGGCTTGGCCGCCTCCTGGGCAAATGCCGGAGTCCCCAGCAGGATGATCGCGATCAGCATGGCAGCGGTCGAAAGACGCATCATATTTCCTCCCTGACGTATGATGTATGGAACACTCCCTGTGTAGCAAAAGGCAGCAGCGGCGGCAATGCCTGTCCTGGCAGCATTTTTTCTGTTCCCTTGATTCCCCTCCAGAATTGATATACACAGAGTCTGCGCTCTTCGCCCACCTTCCAAGGAGGATTTCATGTCGACTCAGGCCCAATCTGCATCGATCGACGCGATCACCGACGCCGCTCGCGCCCTCAAACCCAACTGGAAATGGATCCTCGCACTGGGGCTCATCACCATCCTCGTCGGATGCACTGCCATCGCGCTCCCCTTCGTGGCGACGATCACGTTGGAACTCCTCTTCGGCTGGGTGCTGCTCATCGGCGGCATCGCCTCATTCGTCAAGGCCGTGCAATCCCGTTCGGGCGGTGGCTTCTGGCTGCGCCTCATCGGGGGGCTGCTCTACGTCGCCGCAGGCATCCTGCTGCTCGTCTATCCGCAGCAGGGAATCCTCACGCTCACCGCGCTCGTGGCGCTGCTCTTCATTATAGAGGGTGTTTTCAAGTTCGTCTCCTCCTTCCAGCTGCGCCCAACGCCCGGCTGGGGATGGCTCTGCTTCTCCGGCGTCATCGCCGTGATCCTCGGCGCCGTCATCTGGAGCGGCCTGCCGGGCGATGCGGTCTGGGCCATGGGATTGCTCGTCGGCATCAACATCCTCTTCGCCGGATGGTCGATCGTCATGTTCGCCCTGGCGATCCGAAACGCATAACCAACGCAGGGCCGGATCGAGCGATCCACCCCGCGTGAGAACTGAAAGTGAGGAAGCCTATGAAGAAATCGATGCTCAACATGCTGCTCATCCTCGCGTTGGCGTTCACCGTGGGCGCCTGCACGAAGATGACGACGGATGAGACCGACACCGAGGGAGAACTCGCCACCGGTGTCACCGAAGATGTCGCCGCTCCAGCACCCGCGCCGGCCGATTTCGTTGTGAAGGCCTGCAGTGAGATGGGACTCAATTTTCCTGATGGCTGGAACGTTTCCAGCGACAAGGTCAAAGGCCAGATAACCGCAGCCGCCGAAGAGATCGTGCTGACCCCGGCGGAAAAGGACGAGGAGATCGAATTCGACGAATCCGTCCAGGTGACCTTCGTCTATGTCCCCGCCATGGGACAGGCCCCTGAGGTTCCGGCAATCGAACCGAAGGAAAATGAAAATGGATCCTGGAATGTCTCCATCTGCTCCATCGAAGACTGTCGCGTCGAAGGCCGTCCGGATGTCGAGCAGGTCAAGGTCTGCATGATCGGCACGCTCGCCACGAACCAGATGCCAGTCTCGATCGCAACCTGGCAGGGTGAATAGAATCCTCCCCCCTCCTTTGTAAGGAGGGGACGGGGGAGGTAGATCTCGGATCTACCCCACCCTAACCCTCCCCTTACAAAGGGGAGGGAACAAAAGCGATCTGACTTTGCTTTTGTTAACAATCAAAAGCCCCCGCGAAAGCGGGGGCTTTTTTGTGGATGATGTCTGCAGATCAGCGCCCCGGATCCTCCACGCACTCGCAGCTCCAGATGCGTGTGCGCGCGATGGCCAGACCGTTGATCTGAATGTTGCGTCCATCACAGTTGTCGCCATGGTTTTGAAAACGCAGACGAACCGCATCTCCATCGATTCCTGCCGCCGAAAATTCCCCCACGGTCTGATACAAACAGCGTTTCCACGATTCCTCATAGGAGAGAAGGGATGACTGCTCATCCCCAAAAAAGGTCATCAACGCCGGCGGATAGTTTTCGTCGCAAGCATCCGGATAGATGGTCATCCAATCCATCTTTGCATCGACGCGATAGAAGCTCTTTTCCGGCGGGGGGATGACCTGCATCGTCATCGCCATCCAACTCTCGACGATCGCCCCCTCCTGTCCGATGTAGTACATTCCCTTGAGGACATCGGCGGCATCGTCGGAACACTGATATTGTCCATCGAGTTGAAATGCCGATGAGTGCCAGCATCCGACAACGGAATAGGCATGGCTTCGACTCTGACTCTGATCCGCCGCTCCCAACATCGGAATATCAAATTCATCCGTCACCTCACAGGCCGAACGCATGCCGGGAGCACAGTTCGGGTCCTCCTCATCGGGGCGCAGGACACACATGCCCTCATCGCAATACTCCTCCTCGACACACTCGATGACCTTGTCGCCGAGTTTCGATTCACAGAAATAGGAGGTGGCATTCAAACAATATTGCGTTGCGCAATAGGGATTACGCGGCACATCCTCCTCTTCGAACTGATCGTCATCCTCCCCATCGGCATCAGCGATCTCCGTTTCCGCTTCCACATCCTCCGCATCCGTATCATTTTCAACGGAATCCGCATCAAAATCCCCGTCGGAGATTTCATCCGGCAGACACTGCGCCCCTTCATCGAAGTAGCCGCGGTCGCAGTGACAGACGAAACGGTCCTCGATGGGAATGCACGTCCCGTGCCCGGAGCAATCGACGCTGTCACACGGATCCTTCTCTTCCTTTTTCAGTGGCACGCGCTCGCCACAGCCGCTTCCCCAGATGGCCGCCGCGATCGCCGCCGCACCGATGATGATCGTTCCCAATGCCATATCCAACCCCTTTCCCTTGTGTGTTCTCGTTTTTCGATTCAATGCCCGATGTATTCGACGGAACAGCTCGTGGCCTGTGAGCACATCCACTGTGCGCCGGAGATGAGTTCGTCGTCGGTGTAGTCCTTGCCCTTCGTTCCTGATTCCAGACACGGCGTATAGGTATAGGTCCCTTCGCAGACCGTGTGACTCCATCCGCTCCCTATTGAATATGGATTGGCTGAAACCGTCTTGCAGGTGCAGCCCCATTGGTTTCTATCCGAACTCGTACAGCTCTTTTCGCGCGGCGCTCCGTGTCGTAAGCAGACATCCTTCTCCGGATAATTATCCATCTTCCGATGCAGACCTGCGATCATCATGCTCTGATTCTTGAGCGCGCAGTACTGCTGTTTCAGGCCTTGAGGAGTAACCTTCTCGAAGCAGGCGTCGGCCTTCTCCATCGGATCGGAGAACTTATCGTAGTTGTGCACGAGGATGAAGCCGGAGGTCACGCGGCGCTTGCGCTCCGCCTCTATGAACGTCTTTCGCTGCTGCGGAATCTTTGTCCGATACATCGCGATCTGATCGCGCATCCATTGATCACGACCGCTGGTGTTTTCGCGATCGAGCATCGCCTGCGCTACGGCAATCATCTCCGTGTAGAGCGCGATGGCGCGATCGCACTCGGCAAACGTCTTCGGATCGGTGACAAGCTGATCGCGCCAGTGCGCGGTCTTCACGAGCAGGTCATCTTTTGCCTGCACCCGCACCTCGATGTAACGATAGCCCTGCGCGATCTGTTGCACCTCGCGGCGGCGCGCTTCCAGACGCGTGCGCTCCCCTGCGACGCGCGCCTGCTCCTGTTTGACCGCGCCCCATTTCTGCTTCGTGCGCGAAGCGGTGGACCCCTGAAGGCAGCCGCTCGGATTGTTCGCACAGATCCCGGTGAGCGATCGAAGGTACTTTACGAGCCCCAGATCGATCCCGACGCGATCGGTCAGTTCCTCGATGCCGAAGGCCGCCGCGATGAAATAGCGCGCGATCGTCGAATCGACACGCCCCGCCTCCCAGCGATCGCGAGCGGGCCCGCCCATGATCGCGCCCGATTCGGTCAAATAGCGATGCTCTGAAATCTGCCGACGACCGCCGATGGCCTCATAGGTCGGAACGCGAACCATTCCATCCCCATAGGAGTCGCGATAGAGATAAGGCGAATAGCTCCCCTGCGTCAGGTCCAGCGTGTCGCAGATCCGATGCGCATAGCTCTGCCCCGACCCATCCTCACCCATCACTTCAAAGGCTTTGCACAGACCTCCCAGATCGACCTGTGATAAACCACCCATGGATTCCTCCTTTGTTCCCCCATGGAATTATATACGTTCAGCGGTCACGCTTTCGGATATCCACCAACTACTTACACGTATCCCCATGACAGACACAGCACAGGTTGGGACCGCATCTTTGATACGCATTGCTGTGGGTCGTGCCCGATGGACACTGACGTTTTGCGACCATCGTCTCCGTCTGATTCACTTCTGTCCCACAGCTTTCCCGCTGCAGCTTCACCATCTTCTGCAGAACCGAATTTGAGCTCTGGTATACGTCTGAGTTCGACGGGACATTCGTCTTCTGCTCGGCTTTATCCTTTACGGCCACCGACTGACATGCTGCCTTTTCCTGCTGTACCGTTTTCTTCTCACCCTCTTTCGTTTTGATCTTCATCGTATTGCTCCTTTCACTTGGTTGTGAGTGACGTTTTCTCTCACTCGTTATGCCAATTCTTCATGGTCCACATTCCCTTGAACCGTCGTCCAACCACCGTGGCTTCGAATAGAGGCATCGACCTGCGATAGAAATTGCTGTCTTCCCTCACAGGTGGCATCAACGTGATCGGTGCGTCCGTCATTTCCGGACAACAGCGAAGCATAGGGGCACCCACCGTTGCATGCTCCGAGGAACGGACAACCCCGATCGATGCACCGATTGATCGCACGCATGCGATCGTCTATGAGCTGGTCCATGACCGGATTGTCAGGGGAGGTGATCTGCGCGAGATGATCCCTATCAACCTGCCCAAGCTGAAACCGTTCATCGCCCAAAAACTTGGGGCAGGGATAGGCCCGCCCCGATGGAGAGATGTTGACGAAGTTGGTGAGACACCGACCGCTGTTCGTACACACGCTTGTGTGATCGAATGCCATCAGGGCTTCGATGGCCTGAGTCACATTGCGCTGACACAAGCACTCATCGTCGCATGCAATCCAATCCTCAAAAAACGTTTCCATCGTCTCCGCGTATTCGGATGCCGTCAGGCCGAGCTGTTCTTCGCCGACCGGTTTATTCGCATCAAAGATATAGGGATTGGCGTGCCACTTTCTCATACCCTCTTGACGGTAAAACTGCGTGAGCGCCCGGAGATACGGCAGCGATGCGCGCGTCACCGTGCAGAGAACACCGCACTCGCCCTGCAATTGCTTGAGCAGATGCACCGACTGCATGACCGTTTCGAAGCTCCCTCGCCCATCCGCATAGGGACGCTGTGCATCGTGCAATGCACGTGGACCATCGAGCGTCACCGAAACCGAAAAACCATTTCCGATTAGGAACCGATAGAGTTCCTCATCGTAGAGGGCCCCGCTGGTCTGAACGCTGTTTTCATGGGGCTTGGTCATGTAGCGTCGTTGCAGCTCAAGGACTCGTTCGAAAAACATTCGTCCCGCCAACAGGACCTCGCCACCGGTCCACTCAAAGACGATGGAGTCGTGGCGCGTCTCGTTGGCATCGCGAATGATCTTTTCCAGGAGATGATCGCTGATGATTCCTCGACCCTCACATCCGGGGTCAGTCGCATAGCAGTATCTGCACCGGAGCACACAGCTGCGCGTCACGGTAACGATGACATTGAGCCGGGTCTCCTGTAAGAGCCCTTTCAGAAAGTCCTTCTTCTGACTTCCCCGGTAGGCATTGTTCAATCCTTGATTCATCATGCAACCCTCCCAAAGCAATTCGCGTGCCAAGTTATACGACTTGCGCCGAATTGCTGTAATGGCGCGATTCTCTTTAATATATTCGTCTGGGCTTCAGGGGAGAGCGCTGTGTCCCGGCTGTGTCCGGCAGAAGATGGAATGCTCAAGAACCGTGTCTTCGGCCCCTCCCCGATGCGGGGGGATGTCCCAAAAGGGGGATTGGGCCCATTTCGTTAGGTGGCAAGAAACTTGCAATTGTTTGCGGAGACTCATTATAGAGAATTGTACCTCGTCACTATCCTCGGAGGGTTCATATGCATGAAGAGAGCTCAAACACCGCCGCCATCACCTGCATCATCTGCCTGATCTTCCTGATGTTCGCGATGACGACCAATGCGGTGGGGGTGATCATGCCGCTGTTGGTCGAGGAATTCGGCATCACGCTCGCGCGGGCGGGCTCCTTCCACTATGTCACCATGGCCGCCATCGCGATCGGGGCGCTCTTTCTGGGCTGGCTGGCCGATCGCCTCGGCTGCCGCTTCGTCGTCATCGCGGGCCTGGCCCTGTTCGCGATCGCCTCCCTCCTCTTTCCCCTCGCCCAGAACTACTGGTTCATCCTGGCGCTGCTCATCGCCTCGGGCGTGGCCATCGCCATCTTCAAGACAGGCGTGCTCGTCCTGATCAGCCGCATTGCCACCTCGGTCACCTCCCACACGGTGATCATGAACGCCGTCGAGGGCTTCTTCGGCATCGGCTCGATCATCGGGCCGGCGCTGGTCTCCCTCATGCTCCTGCGCGGAACGAGCTGGAAGTGGCTCTACGTCTGCGCGGCCGGCATATCGATTGCGGCGCTGGCCCTATCCACCGCCGTCATCTCGCGCCGGGGACGGGAAAGCGCCGGAAAAGCCGCCACGCTCGGCACGGCATTCGCGCTACTCAAAGACCGGTATGCGCTCGGGTTTTCGCTCGCCGCATTCCTCTACGTCACGGTCGAGTGCTCGGTGTATGTCTGGATGCCGCTCATCATCATCGCTCGCGGCGAAAACGACCTCATGGCGATCTATGCCCTGGTCCTGTTCAACGTCTTCCGCACGCTGGGACGGTTCGTGGGCGCAGCGCTCCTGGCCCGCTTCGATTGGGCGATGCTGCTGGCCATTTCCAGCTTCGGCGTGCTGCTCTGCTTCGTGGTGAGCATGATCGGCGGAGTCTGGCCGGCAACGATGCTGCTGCCGATATCCGGCTTCTTCATGTCGATCATCTATCCGACGATCAACTCGAAGGGGATGTGCTGCTTCCCGATCGACCGGCACGGCTCGATCGCGGGCATCATCCTCTTTTTCACCTGCGCCTCTGCAACCGTCGGCCCGTTGGCCATCAACGCCACCAGCGACGGCCTGGGCGATGAATTCTATGGGTTTGCGCTGGCGACCATCTTCGCGCTCCTGCTCTTCGCGGTCACCCTCCTCAACGTCTTTTTCAAGCCGGCGCACCAGCGGCTGCAGGAGTGCAATGCCCGTGAATATGGCGGGAGCGTGCAGCATCTGTAACATACGGAGAACGTTGGCCCCACAGTGCTGTGTCATCGTCTCGGACATCGCTGTGGCGTCGATTGTAAAGTGTGTCTTCGGCGATTGACAATATCGCAGGCCATTCCCTATGATGGCCTCGATGCGTCTCCTCCGCCATATCCTGCTCCTCTCCCTCATCATCGTCGGCATCGCCGCCACATCCTCTTCGGTGGAGGCCAACACCGTCCGGTTCGGGCTGATGAGCGGACGTTCGATCGAAAAGGCCGTGAAGACCTGGTCTCCCCTGATCGATTACCTCTCCCGCGAGGTGGGCACCCCCTTCGAACTCGTCCTGATGCAGGACTATCGCGACATCATCGACGCCCTCGCCTGCGGGGAACTGGACATGTTCGAGGGCGGAGCGCTCTCGCACATCACCGCGATGGAGACGGGAAAAGCCGGGATCCTGGCATCGGAGATTCGGCGGGGGCGCAAGAGCTACCACAGCATCTTCGTCGTACGGGAGAATGACGACATCGAAACCATCGTCGACGCCTGGGGGAAGCGCCTCGCCCTCGTCGATGAGCTCTCCACCTCCGGCTATCTCATCCCGCGCGTGCTCATGCTGGAAAACGGCATCGACAACCCCAATGACTTTTTCAATCGGATCGTCCTGACCGGATCACACGACCGGTCGCTCGAGGCCCTGCGCGAGGGGGCCGTCGACATCATCGGCATCGGCGATTTCATCCTGAAGACGCTTCCTCCCCAGCAGCGCCGATTATTCCGCGTCATCGCCACATCAAAACCGATTCCGATGGGGCCCATCACCGTACGCAGCGACTTCGATCCAGAGATCGCTCGCAAGACACAGGAAGCCCTGCTGCGCTTTCATGAGGCGATGTCCGCCGAGATCCGACAGATGATGGACATCGAAGAGTTCTTCATTCAGGAGGAGAGCGCCTACGACGCCATCCGCACCTATGCGCAGATCGCAGCGCATCTGACGCCGCTGACATTTGTGACCCCCTACCGCCACGTTCCGACCATCTTCGGCGAACGCGTCACCACGGCCAAACACAACGCCCTGCTCTGGATGGCCTGCACCCGCGGGGCTCTCATCCTGCTGCTGGCGGTCATGGCCCTGCTGGCCCGGCGCGGCATCGCCTTTATGACGGGACTCACCACCGCCGCGCTCGTGGCCGTCTTTGCCGCCCTGCTCACCACGGTGCAGCTGGTCAATTTTTTTGCCACCATGGATGCCTTTGTCTCGCGCAAGACGGTTGAAATCGAAAAACTCAACATCCGCGTCGCGGCCGCGCTCATCTCCGAATCATCGCGCTCGCTCGATGCCATTCTCAAGTCGGCGGTGCAGGACGAGGCGGTGACCTGGGCGCGCATCTACCGAACCGGCAAGGTCTTCGCCTCGAGCGATCCCCGCGAGGTGGGGGAGTCGGTCGTCAACCGCGTGCGCTACGGCACCTTCGACACCACCGACCGCAACATCGTCTCCGTCGTCGATCCCATCATTCTGAAGGACCGGCAGATGGCTACCCTGCAGATGGGCATCTCGCTGACCCCCATACAGGAGACCATCCGGCGCACCATCGTCACCGACATCATCACGATGGTCGCCGTCCTCCTCACCGGCGGCCTCATCGCCATCTTCCTCAAGTATCGCTTTGCCAAACCGGTGCGCATCCTCACTGAAGCAGTGGAGAACATTCGCGAGGGTGAAACGACCGCAATCGGTCCGTCCGATATCGAGATCAAACCCGTCGCCGATGCGATCGAACGCCTCGGGCGCGACATCGTGCAGCGCCAGGAACTGATCGGCCTGGCCGCTTCCGACGTGTTGCACCACGACCGATGGGATCCGATCGTCACGCAGGAGCTGGCCGATCGCATTCAGACGATGGAGCGGGAGAACGAAGCGTTTCGCCACCTGCGCCTGACGCAGGCCATGGGATCGAGCCCGTCGTGGCTGCGATGCCTGCGCGATGCAGCCATCCGCGCACACGACCGCGCGCCGGTGGTCATCGTCGGCCCGACCGGGTCGGGCAAGACCGGCGTTGCACGCGTCATCCATGCGCTCAGCCCGCGCGCTGACAAACCGATGGGCGAATTCAACTGTGCCGAGTTCGCCTCGGGCGATCCCCTCATCGTGTTGGGCAAACTCTTCGGCTATGGTGAGGGCAGCGGCATCGCCGGCATAGACCGCCGGGGACAGCCGGGCATCCTCGAGGAGTTCGACGGAGGCACGCTCTTCCTCGACGAGGTGGAACTCATCCCGATGCAAGCGCAGCAACTCCTGCTGCTACCCTTGGAGGGGCGTCCCTTCAACCCCGCGGCCGGACGCGGGGCCGCGCGCACCGTCAACGTCCGCTTTCTCTTCGCCACCAACGAACCGTTGGAAAACCTCGTGCATTCCGGACGCATGCGCGCAGATCTCCTGCGCCGCATCCAAGCACGCGGCGTCGTTTCGGTTCCGGCACTGGCCCAGCGCAGTGAAGACATCGAGATGCTGGCCGCGCATTTTTTGGCGCGGCGCAATGCCTCTCATGATCATCATATCGGATTCACCGCGGAAACGATGCATCTGCTCGCGCGCTGCCCGTTCGACCGCTACAACGTGAGCGAACTGATGGGCACGATCGACCAGGCCTTCGATCGAGCTCGCTTTGAAAAGAGCGACACGATCGCGGTCAACCATATCGATGGGGTCATCCGCGAGGGCGCACGACGAAACCCCTCGGAGGTGAGCGCGGGGGCAGCAGCGGGCGAGGCGATCTTCGACGCGGAGGAGCAACGCGAACTGGCCGCGCTGCGAAAACACCGCTTCAACATCACACATGCGGAGCGTGCACTGGGCTATGCGACCGGATCAAAGGCGATGACCAACCGCTTTCGCGGCATGGTCTACGCCGCTCTCGAACGCAATGCGTGGGAGATCGAAGCGAGCATCGCCCAACTCGCCGGCCCGGACCGAACGCCGGAGATCGAAAAACGCCTGCGCACGAAGATCGCCGATTACCTGGCCACCGCCCGCCGTCATCTCGAGGCGAACACGACCGATCGCCTCTTCACCAAACTCCCCCAGAAGTACCATCCGATGGTCGAGCAGCTCCTCGAGGAGATGCGCAAACAATCGTAATGGCCGGGGGCGTGACACCGACCCCTGTTTGAGCTATGATAGGGACGTATTCAGGCATCCCATCCAAGAGGAGGATCCAATGAAACGCATACCCTTTGTCGTCAGTGGAATGGCCGTCCTGCTCATCGCTTCACTCGTGTACGCCGGCGATCCGATGATCTCGCCCATTGCGAACCAGTGGCTCAAGCCTGGGCAGTCGACGGGGAACATCCCGTTCACGGTGATCGATGACACGACCGCGCCGGACAACATCACCATCACGGCACAGTCGACCAACGAGACGCTGGTGCCAAACTCGCCATCGAACATCATCATCCTCGGCACGGGAAAAAATCGCACGGTGAAGGTGATCCCGCTCGCGAACCAGGCGAGTTCGGCGACGATCGTGCTCACCGCCGTCGATGATGACAACGATCAAGGGCAGGAATCGTTCGAGGTGACGGTAACGAAAACCCAGACGCCTTAGGCCTGGCATTCAATGCGCATTGCCGTTCTTTCCATCCTTCTCGGCGTGATGATCTGCACGCCCCATCGCGTGGCCGTGGCGCAGAACGCCTATGCCCGCTTTGTCAGTCCTGTTGTGGGAAAGGCACGCCCAAGCCTTCAGTATGACTTTTCCGTCAGCCCTGCCGCCGCCGTCGAGGGACAGGCGTCACAGCGCTCCTTTCAGACGCAACAACTCTCTGCCTTCGCGCCGCTCTGGCAAAACGAATCCACCGAAGTCGGATTCGTCGCAGGCGTTCGCACAATCATCATGGAGGGCGCGGCAACCCTACCGGACACGGGCGACGCCCTCCCTGAGCAGCTCACCGATGTTCGCTTCGGCCCGGTCATGCGCCATCGCTTTCGCAACAACTGGATCAGCGGATTCAATGTGCAGTTTGGCTCGGCCAGCGACGTCCCCTTTCAGGATGCGGGCGACCTCGAATATATTGGGAACTGGTTTCTGCGCATCCCGCACGGAGATCTCGGTGCGTGGATCATCTTTCTCAACTACTCCAACAACCGCGAGTTTCTGCGCCACATCCCCATGCCGGCGTTTGGATTTTCATTTGAACGCGGTCGTTGGTTTCAGGGGTTCGTCGGCGCTCCCGTCATGTTTCTCAACTTCTTTCCACGGGAGAAGGTGAACCTCTCGGTGACCTATCTCCCGATCACAAACGTCACCGCGCAGCTCGGCTATGACCCCTGGCCATTCTTCCGTATTTTTTCACAGTTTGCCTGGCGCAGCGCGCCCTTCTTTCGCAACGGTCGACAGATCGAAGATCGGCGACTCTTCTTTATGGAAAAACGAATCGGGGCGGGACTGCGCCTGCGTCCCGCGCGATGGGCACAGATTCGACTCTGGGGAGGGTGGGCCTTTGATCGCTTCTTCTACGAGGGGCGCAGCGTGTTGCGCAATCGAAGCTACAATCGCATCAATCTCTCCGGCGCCCCCTTTGCGGCGATGCAGATCGGGTTTCGCTTCGGCGTTGAGCCAGGATCAGGAGCGCCCCACCTCTCCAACACGCCTCAGGGCAAAGCGCACGGCGAGCGGTCCGGCGATCTCGAGGATCACCGTTGAGCCGATGATGACGCTGATGATGATGTCGGCAAAAGCCGTGAACCCCGGCTCCTGCTTCAAGAGCAGCGCCAGACCGACGATGATGCCGCCGGAAGGGATGAGACCGAAACCGGTATAACGCTTCACCGGTGCGGAGGCATGCGCGATCCAGGCGCCGAGCCCCGTTCCCGAGAATTTGCCGATCGTGCGCAACACCACATAGAGGCCGACCAGACCCAGGCTCTCCCACAGGACGTTGAAGTCGAGAAACATGCCGCTGAGCGTAAAGAAGAGGACGAAGATGATCTCTTCGGCATAGCGCTCCAGGATCTCAAAGACGCGCTCGCGGCGTTTGTTGAAGTTGGTCACGATCATTCCCATCATCATCGTCCCCAAAAGCTCATCACAATTGAGCCAACGGCTCACCCCGAAACAGAGGGAGAGGAGTCCGAAGAGCATGACGATGAAGACCCCCTCGGTCTCGTCGCGAATGACGTGAGAGATGAAATTGAAGAGGAAACCAAACCCAGTTCCGATAGCCAACGCCCCGAAGACCTGCAGCGCAGGCTGGCCGATCGAGGCGTAGAGCGAAAACCCCTGGTGCTGCACGAGCATCGCCGCCACCGCAAACGCGATGCTGAAGTTGACCAGCCCCAGGGCATCGTCGAAGGCCGAGACCGACAGGATCGTCGAGGTGACGTCCCCCTTGGCGCGATACTGGTGTACGACCGCGAGCGTTCCGCTGGGATCGGTGGGCGAACCGAGCGCACCGACGAGGAGTCCCACGGGGATGAATGTCGCTACCATCGTCGCCCGGGGATCGCTGACCAACCACGGGAGGATGACGATGAGCCCTGCCGCGATGACCAGGAAGGTTACCTCTGCCTCGAGAATCGTTATCGCCGCGATGCCCTTGCCCAGACGCTTGATCTCGCTCCAGAGAAGCGTGCCCCCGATGGAGAAAGTGATAAAGCTCAGCGCGATATTGGTGACGAAATTCGTATGCTGACCGATGTTCTTCGGAATGATCGGCGTCACCTGCGGATTGAGCAGAACCCCCGCGAGAATATAACCCGTCACCTTGGGCAGACGCACATAGGTTGCCAGCTCCCCCATGAGAAAGCCGGTGATTAAAATGATGCCAACGATGGTGGTGGTATCGACCATAGCGCCCCCTCACTTCCGTCGCTTGAGTATCAAGTCCGTTTTCCCATAGATCTGTTCATCATAGATGATCGCCCGGAGAATTTTTTTCTCCAGGTGAAAGGTGATATCGTCGCGGATAGGCCTTCCGTCCTGGTCGGATAGGATGACGCGCACGCGTTCGTCTGCATGCGCCATCCAGATGCCACGTTTCACAACGACGGGGGCTTCCCCAGGACCAGCGATGCGCATTTCTGCAACGTGGTTCGGCTCGAGATCGAGGGTGATGAACCGATCGGGCTCATCAGCCGCTGGTGGCTTGGACGTATACAGACCCGCAATCCCCGTCCGGTCTTCCGACGAACAGGTAGCGATGCTCGCTATCGCGACAAGCGCAACTGCAATCATGATCACCCATGTGGGTCTCGATGCCTGATTTGAGTCTGTGACCACGGAATCTCCCCCTCATGACCAGGGACAGATCATACGAAATCCCGTAAGGCTTCGCAAAAGATTCCACCGATATATCCGGAGCAACCGTCAAACCTCGCTATTTCTTTTGTGCACCGTAATCTGCTATAATCGAGCATATGCGAATGACCGCTCGAAATGGTTTCACTCTCATGGAACTGGCACTCGTCGTCACCATCATCGCCATCCTCGCACTCTTAGTCATACCCCGGTTCCTCAATTTATCCGACGAGGCCCTGAAAAATCAGGAAGTGGGAACCATTGCTGCTATCCGCGATGGAATCAGCCTCTACCGCATGGAGTCGGAGATGGAAAACCGTATTCCTATTTATCCGCCACAACTCGACACTGCCAATAACGAGCCATCAGCGCCGGACAACATCCTCTTTAGCGAGGTCCTCCAAACGGGCATCCGAGACGGTTCCTGGATCAAAGATGCTGAAAACCGCTACACCTCTCCATTGGAGCACACCTTTGTCTATGACCCAGCCAGCGGAACATTTCTAGAATCGAGCGCCCTCACGCCGCTGGGTTCGACCGTACCGGAGATCAGCACCGGCATGATTGGCCTAATCCAGACTTTCTTCGATACAAACGGGAACTATCCACGCAGTTGGGGGGACTATCGCTTTACCGATATCGGGCTCAACCCTGAGACCTGGGATGACATCGGATACGGAGGAGTGGTCTACACGCCTGTCGGAAGCCGTATCGCCCTTGAACCTCAAGACGGATATCGATTCACCGTCATGGGACTCGATGGAATGGAGCGAACACTGACCCCTTCACTTAACTGGAATATCTGGTATGATATGCTGAGCGGTCAGTGGTATTATCACACTGTCGATCCAAGCGAAACCATCGACATCGACACACTGACCATCGAGCAGGATTAGCGTCACCCCCCCCCCACACCTGAAGGATGCATGCCGCTGCGCAATCGACAAACGATCATTTACCTTTTGGCAATCGTCGGCGCAACCGCCGCCAGCGGTATCTTCTTCAGTACGCTCAACAACTTCCTGGCCGACATCTACGGGCTCACCGCCGAAGACCGCGGGATTCTCGAATTCTTCCGAGAAATGCCGGGCGTACTGGCCATCCTCTTTCTCGCCGCGGTAGCTATCGTTCGCGAAAAGTACATCATGGTCACGGCTGCCCTCCTCATCGCCATGGCCTTTTTTGGCCTCTCCTTCGTTCCAGCCGATTATCAAGCGGTCGTGGTATTGATCTTCTGCTGGTCGATCGGCGCCCATCTCAACCTGATCCTGGTGCAGAGCTACGGCATCGCGCTCTCACCGACTCACCGGCGCGGTCGCCTCTTTGGCCTTGTGGGCAGCGTGCGCAGCGTCGGCTATATCCTGGGCACCTCGCTCGTCTGGATCGGGATGGGGCATATGGGGTTGGGCTACGATACCGTCTATCGAGCAGCCGCCTTCTGCGCAGGAATTTCCGCCCTTGGATTCGGCCTGCTGCAGCAACGCGGACACACCGCGCGCCGCCGCAGGCGTCTGGTCTTCAAGCGACGGTATATGCTGTTCTATTTCTTGGCGGTGCTCTTCGGCGTGCGCAAGCAGATCTTTCTCGTCTTCGCTCCCTGGGTGCTGGTGCGCATCTTCGATCGCAGCGCCTCCCAGATCGCGTTCCTGCTCTTTCTGGCTGCGGTCATCGGCATCATTGGAAAACCGCTCCTGGGTCATGCCATCGATCGCTTCGGCGAACGTCGCGTCCTGGCCACAGATGCGATCGTCCTCATCTTCGTCTGTGCTGGCTACGGCCTCATCCCGCACCTGATGCCGCTAGCGCTGGCCATCCCCTTGCTCTATGCCCTCTACATCGTCGACGAGATGCTCTTCTCGCTGCGCAGTGCGCACACCACCTATCTCTCCAAGATCGTGCACGACGACAACGAACTCACGAGTACCATCTCGATGAGCTATGCCATCGAACACGTCGTCTCCATGACGGGACCGATCGCGGCCGGCATCATCTGGATGCGCTTTGGTTTCTCCTGGGTCTTTGCCATCTGCGCCGTCGTCGCCGTAGTGATGCTGATCACGGCCCTGCGCATCCCGACGAAGGCTGAGCTTGCATCACACTGATATTATTGGGTTTTCAGAACCGTTTTTTCCTCCGCTTGACATCGCCCTCTCGGTGCCGCTATACCCCCTCGCCGATTATATATCTTTTAGGTATATATCTAAAAAGGGGATAAAGTGACGACCTCCAGACGAAACAAGACGCGCTTCGCCGTCCTGGGCATGCTCTCCATTCAGCCCAAGACTGGCTATGACATCAAGAAGGATATCGAAACACTCCTGCCCACCGTCTGGAGCGAAAGCTATGGGCAGATCTACAAGGTGCTCGCCCAGCTCGAAACAGAGAAGCTGGTTACCCGAAAGCATATCGAACAGAAGGGACGCCCGAATAAAGTTCGCTATTCCATCACCAAACGCGGACAAAAGGAACTCATCGCCTATCTGCACACACCGCCCGATAAAATCGTTATCCGTGATGAAACGATGCTCAAACTCTTCATGGGGTTTAACGTCGAACCGATCTACAACATCGAGGTGCTCAACAATGAAATCGCCCGCATTCAGCGATGCCTCGATGAGATTCCGCAAAAGAAGGCGGCGATGAAACCACTTCCGCTGCCCCGACAAAACACGATGTTTCAGCTCATGGGAGAATTAGGCGTCGAATACTTCCAGATGAAGAAACGCTGGTGCCGAAAGGCCATCCGCATCCTTCAGGAGGGTGCGGAAAAGCATTCCACCAAGGAACCATCATGAAACATCCACATCGCTCTCTTGTATATATCTGCATCCTGCTCATCTCCTGTATGCACACACCCACGGGATGGTGCCAACACACGGATGCCATTGAATCACTTCGCCTCTCCTTGGCCGAAGCCATCGACATGGCCATCGACTCCAGCGAAAACGTGCGTCAGCGACAAAATGATGTGACCACAAGCGAATACCGCCACACACAGGCACTGTCGAGCGCCCTGCCCCACATCAACGCCGACGCTGGCTACAACTATTATCCGAAGGTGCAGTCGATGGAAGTCGCAGCCGTCCCGGGTGCGGCCCCCATCTCCATGGAGCTGGGAAAGAAATTTGACTTCGCCACCGCCGTCACGCTGGAACAGACGGTCTTTACCTTCGGCAAGATCAAAAACGCCATTCGAGCGGCAGTCCATGGAAAAAGCATGAGCCGCTTCGGCCTAGAGGCCAGCACAAGAGAGATGGCCTACACGACGGCAAAGGCGTATATCACGGTACTGCTCGCACAGAAGGTCGTCGCCATCGCTAAGGGCTCCTATCAGAATGCTGCAAAGAACAAGCAGATTCTCGATGAACGATTTTCCTACGGTCGCATTCCCAAAAGCGATGGGATCAAATCGATGGCAGATATAGCGGCTCGCGTTCCCGCGCTGAAGGAGGCGGAGAGCGATCTCGACCTTGCCCGGCGATACCTCAAACGCCTCATCGGCATTCCGAACGAACAAATGATCGTCCTGATCGATCCTCTGACACAACACTTTCCGCAATACGATGTCGATACCGCGCTCGACGATATGCTCGACATCGAACCACGGCTTAAACTCCTATCCAGCACGATTGATTTCCACGCCGCATTGGCAAAGAAGGAACGTTCACAATACTTTCCGACGATCGGAGCATATGCAAACTATACGCTCTTCGGACAATCGAATCATGCCTACATCGGGAAAAGTGCCTTTCAAAATTTGGGCACCATCGGGCTCAATGTGAGCATCCCTCTTTGGAACGGAAACCGAACCTGGGCGATCTACAAGCAGGCCCTGCTGAGCAAGGCCAACTCCGAACTTCAACTGCAGAAGGCCCAGCGCGACCTGACCCTGGAACTTCGAAACGCCATATCCGAATACGATCATATGCGCGAGACCTATCGCGCTAATCGGGAAGCGGTACGTCTCTCTCAGGAATCCCTTGAGGCACAGCAGGATGTTTTTCGCACCGGAGGCAAATCCCTGCTGGATCTCAACGACGCAGAATTGCAACTCACACGCAACAAGCTTAACGCCGCACTGACCCTCTATACCATCAACGACACGATCGCCCGAATTGAACGACTGATATCCGGAACGGGGGAAAAATCATGGCGCAACCGCCACAACCGATAGGTTCTCGCCGAACGAGGAGATCCATTGCGATCGGAATCGGTATCGCACTGTTGCTCGTCGGCAGTATCGCCATACAGATCATGCGCATCACCGCCGATGAGGGACAAGAGCGCCACCGCTTCGCCAAAGAGTTTACGGAACACGGCATCCCCGTCGACACCTGCGTTATCGACATTCATCCGTATCACATCGCCGCACAAACCACCGCCCTGCGCGCTCAGGACAACCACCTCGTGAGCCTGGTGAGCAAGCATCTCCATGATCAATTGCGGGCTGGCCAGCTTGCACGCATCGACCTCACCGACAGCGATTCCATTCCGGCACGCGTCATCTCTGTAAACTCGACGCGCGATATCGATACGGGACTCTATCGGGTCGTCATCGTCTCGAATACTTCGTCCGAACTCCCGAAAGCACCTTTCTATCATATCCGCATTTTCACGCGGACGATCCCTGACGCCCTGATTATTCCATCGGACGCCATTTCAACGAACAGTCATTCCGCAATCGTCTGGATTGTTCAGGATGGACGCGCCAAATCGAAGACAATCACACTTGCCGCTGAGGACAGCCTCTACGCTCTCGTTACCAGCGGCCTCGCTGAAAGCGATGTCCTTGTGACGAACGGACACACATTCCTGCGAGATGATGCGCTCATACGAATTCGCCGCACCATTCCCTGCTTTTCAGAGAGGACCGACTTATGATTGAATTCTTCGTTCGCCGACCGGTCACAACCATCGTCGTCGTTCTCTTCTTCGTCATCCTGGGGTTTGTCTCGTATTTCAACCTTGCCATCGAGCTGACCCCAAAGGTTGACCTTCCGATCGTCACCGTCACCTGCGAATACCCGGGAGCAACGCCGATCGAAGTGGAGGTACAGGTCGTCAAGAAGGTTGAGGATGCGGTTTCGGAACTCTCAGAAATTAAAAAGCTCACCAGCCGCTCCTATGAAAATGTCGGCATCGTCACAATTGAATTCGAAATCGAAGCCGATGCCAACATCAAGACAATGGAGGCGAAGGACAAGATCGAGGCCATTCTCAACGACCTTCCTTCTGGGGCTGAAAAACCGTTGGTTGAAAAATTCGATCCGCTTGCCCTTCCGGTCATGAATCTTGTCCTCACCAGCGACACTGTAGACAGTCGTGATCTCTATGAATTTGCCGACAAAACACTTAAGAGCAAGCTCTCCAGCATCGAGGGCGTGGCGTCCGTCGACATCATCGGCGGGAAAGAGCGTCAGATCAACATCTCTGTCGATCCAATATTGGCAAAACAATATTTTATCGGCATCAGCGACATCATCCGTGCCCTCGGTCAACGCAACTTAAACCTTCCGGGCGGCATGATCGAAAAGGAGGAAAATTCCATCAACGTCCGCTTCCTCGGCGAATTCACATCGGTCGATGAAATCGGTCATATGGAGCTTATCTCGCGCGACGGATCGATGCTGCACCTCGCTCAGATTGCCACCATCACCGATGGGCATAAGGAAATCGAATCGATTGCCCGTTTCAACGCAAAGGATGCGGTCGGGATATCCATCATCAAATCGAACGACGGCAATACGGTAGCCATTGCGCAAACCTTACATGACCATCTGGATGAGCTCCGAAGTTTTCTCCCGAAAGGTGTTGACCTAAAAATCGCAACGGACAATTCCCGCTACATCCTTCGAGAAACCAATGACACCCTGTTCAACATTCTGATGGGCATTGTGCTTACCGTCATCGTCCTCTATCTCTTCACGGGAAATGGTCGAACCACCTTTATTGCGGCAATCATCATTCCAGCTTCCATCGTCTCTGCACTCTTTTTGATCGATTTGTCAGGTTTTACGATCAACATGATAACGCTGCTCGCAATCGCCATGGCGATGGGAACCCTCATCGCTAACGCGATCGTCGTCATCGAAAGTGTTCTGGAGCACCTTGACGTAAGCGAGGACAGCCAAACAGCGGCGATCAAAGGAACACGTGATGTCGTCGATGCCATCATTGCTTCTGCCGGCACCAATCTTGTCGTCTTCACCCCGATTGCTTTCGTCGGTGGCACACCCGGCCCCTTCATGCGTCAATTCGGGCTAACAGTCGTCTACGCCACGATCTTTTCGTTAATCGCTTCTTTCAGCCTCACCCCAATGTTGTGCGGCCTCATCCTTCGTCCGCGACCAAAGGGCATGCCGCCACGCCGCCGGATGGTCCGCCTGACCCAGCGCATCATGCGAGCCCTGATTGTTCGGTACAAACCGATATTCGATTGGACCCTGCGTCACAGCGTCGCCACCATTGTACTGGTTCTAGCCGTGTGCATTGGTTCCGCAACTCTTGTTTCATTTATTGGCAACGAGTTTATTCCAGCGTCGGATGAAAACAAGATCGATGTCGATATCGTCGCACCTCAAGGATCAACAATCGACCGCACATTGGAAATCGCATCAGACATCGAACAGATCTTTGCCCCCCTGCCCGAAGTGAAGTCAATCTTCACGCGCATCGGCAATAACGGCGTTGAAAATGCGCTCGTTACCGTCAACCTGATTCCAAATTCCGAGCGCAAACGAAGCGATGCTGATATTATCGAAGCATTGCTTCCGAAAGCCGCAGCTATCCCGGGAGCGGAAATTCAGCTCATCCGCGGAAAGACTATTGGATTGGGAAACGCCGACATCACCGCTCATATTTATGGCGATGACTATGAACAACTCATCGCATATGCCAGCGACATTGTCGAACGCATGAATTCGACGGGAATCCTGCGATCAGCAACATCGAGCTACAAAAAACCAAAAAGCGAAATACGATTTACCCCCAACGAAGCAGCAATGACGATCCAGGGCATCCCCTATGCCAGTCTTGCACAGGCAATCCGCGCTTCGATCTACGGAGATGATTCGAACATCTTTAAGGAGAGGGGGGAGGAATATGACATCAATATCGAGATGGATGAATACTACAAAAACAGCTTCGATGACATCGAACAGATCAACATCATTACCAAAAAGGGGTTACTCCCCATCACTGAACTCGGAACGGTGCAGCGGAGTAAAGCAATTCCCGCGATCTGGCGGCGAGATCGCGATCGCATCATTCAGATCGACGGATACCTCGCGCGTGGCACAGCGGGCGAAGCAATGACAATAATTGGCGAATCCCTAAACTCTATCAATTTTGATGATGGATATGGATATCGCTGGGTAGGCGATGCAGAGAATCAAGAGGAATCCGAAGAGGAGATCGGACGGGCCTTCCTTCTCGCGGCCATTCTTACGTTTATGGTCCTGGCGGGACTGCTCAACTCCGCCGTCCATCCGTTCACCATCGGCTCCTCTATCATCACCTCGTTCTCCGGCGTCTTTCTGCTGATGTTCTTCATGCGTTCTTCCGTCAACCTCGCCTCGATGCTCTCAATGGTCATGCTGGTCGGACTCGTGGTGAACAACTCCATCCTGATGATCGATGCCACGATGCGATTTAGGCAAAGCGGGCTGGAAATTCAAGACGCACTCTGGAAAGGGGTGAAAGAGAAGTTTCGCGCGATTCTCATGACGTCGATCGCGATCGTCTTCGGCGTCCTGCCTCAGCTCACATCCCATGACGTGGCAAAGGCTTCGATGGGCGCGGTGCTGGCCGGCGGCATGATCGCATCGATCATCTTCACCTTCATTCTGACACCTACTATTTTTCTCAATATTGAAAAACTCAGACTTCGATGGCGAAAAACATCAGGATGACTCTGTTACCGCCTCGAGCATGAGACGATCGACGGTGTGGAGTAGATGTTTCCACTCGAAGGGCTTGGTGATGTAGGCATCAGCACGCACCTCGTAGCCCACGACACGATCGGTCTCATCGCCGCGCGCGGAGATAATGACCACCGGGATGCCTTTGGTGCTCTCGTTGAACTTGATCAGGCGGCAGACATGAAACCCATCGAGCTTTGGCATCATCACATCGAGGATGATGCAATCGGGGTGAAATTCGGAAACGGCATCAAACCCAACCTGACCGTCGAACGCGAGCTGCACCTCAAAGTCGTGACTCTCGAAGCTCTCCTTGAGCATCTCCGCCATCTCGCGTTCATCCTCGATGATCAGGATACGCTTCTTGACTTGATCCATACCACCCCCTCGACGCGATTCATTTCGACGACACGATACATAGCCCGGTGCGCTTCAAACGTCCACCCCTCCCTATCGCGGGCAGGACGCGGAACCCTGTTTTTGGAGATAGCGCTGGTGATATTCCTCGGCGTCATAGAAGGGGCCCGCATCGACAACCTGCGTCGCGATCGAACGCTCGGGAGCAAGACGTGCGGCGTGTCGCCCTTTGGATGCTTCCGCCACACGGCGCTGTTCGGGCGACCCCACGAGAATCGCCGAACGATACTGCGTGCCCACATCCACCCCCTGGCGATCCACCTGTGTGGGATCATGTAGCGCCCAAAAACGATCGAGCAGCTGCTCATAGGAAACCTTGGCCGGATCGAAGACGATGCGCACCGCCTCGGCATGCCCCGTGCTCCCGGTTTTCACATCTTCATACGTCGGATCTTTGGACGTCCCCCCGGTGTACCCAACTCTCGTCTCGATCACCCCCGGCACGGCATCGAATTGGGCCTGCACGCCCCAGAAACACCCGGCGGCAAAGACAGCAACCTCGGTTTGTTTTTCATCCTTCGGTGATGATAACCGCTTCTCTGTCATCGATTCCTCCCGCTCGCGTCCGGATGCGGACGACGAACACCCCGTTGCCAAGACCACAACCCCTGCAACCAGGACGAGTATCTGGAATGTCATTCGCATACACCAATAATAAGCCATTTCATTGCTGTTGTGAACCCCCGGTCGGCCGATCCCCGGAACGCGGCTCGCCCAAGAGCGCACGAGCGAGAGAAGACTCGCGCTTGTAGAACCCCTCGGTGTGATAGGATTCGCGCATCTTGAGGTGCGCAAAATCGAGGTGGTGGAGAAACTCGTGCAGGAGCGTGCGCAGGAAGGTGCGGAAGGCGACGACCTGCTTGCGCTTGGCCGTGCGCATCCAGAGGGTCACCACGGGGGTCGCCCCCTCTTCGGCGACATAGAGGCCATGCAGTTCACCCCCGCCGCTCGCGGGGCGGCGCGCGAGCACCTTGACGGAAACGCGCGGAATACGAAAGGCATCGCAGAGCGCACGCATCAGCTCCTGTGCCGCACCCTTCGTGCCCGCCTGATCATCGGCCGCGAGTCGTTTTTCGAGGGTGGAGACCAAGGGATAGAACCGTTCCGGTGCAGGGAGCTTCACCACCGTGAGCCGATCGCTCAGATCGTAGATGCGCTTCTGCGCCGGGGGGAGTTTTTTGTAGTAGGCAAATTTGGCACCGGCGGCATGCATGGGTTGATCATGAAATCAACCCCCCTCAATTGTAAAGGACCTCTTCACCCCTCGCCTGCAACGGCAGGTTCAATTTGCCGCGCATGATTCGGATGGCAAAATAGCCGCTCCTTTTGGCTGAAATGAACGCTTTTCGGGCGGGGCAAATCGCACCCCCCGATCCGAGGAAAACCCCACCCCATGGGCGTCTGGGCATGATGATTCCGCTTTACTTTCGCCTGGCACTGGATGGACAATGGGGGCTCATGAAAGGAGGTGAGCCATGAAACGTTTCCTGCTGCTCGCCATGATGGCGATCCTGCTGGCGGTAACGACCTCAGCGAACGTGCTCGCCCAAGAAGAAGAGTGTCCGTGCGGCGTCGATGAAGAAGGCCAGTGCATTCCCTGTGAAGATGCCGAATAAGCATCGGACACACCATCGAAAAGCTCACAACGCAACGCCCGGGTGCCGAAAGGCATCCGGGCGTTGTGCATCATCGCAACGCATTGAGCGAACAAACGTCGCCTACCCGAAGAGCCACTCGCGAAATGTTCGTTTGACCCGCTCGACGGCCATCTCGCGTCCGTTGGAGACGAGATGTACCTTGGGGATGATCTCGAAGTCGTTGTTGGTCACTTGCCGATCAACGAGGGGACCCTCAACCTTCCATGCGATGTGATGCCCTGCATGAGGTTCAGCATCGATCTGAAAACGCATCATCGTCACCGAATGGTTCGAGGGGTTCTCCCACAACGCGGAGAGACGACACCGACAGTTGGGCGTAAGCGCCACCAGCGCTCGCGAGTGATTCGGCGCCAAGAGTGCGTAGCCATTCCTTCTGTGACGCTTATCGAAATCTCGTATGATCTGAACCTCCCGCCGCACTTCGGAACGAATCCCAACAAAAGGCAAAGGGCTCCCTTCTAATTGGGCAGCAGCGTCCAGACCGCTGAGCATTCGCTCTGAAATGCGCATGAGCGGCCCCGTAAAATCGCTGCGCCCGATCACACGCGTCGAGGAGAGGATGGGATCACTGATATTCACCGCATGATGATCGACCGGCAGTTCGGGAACACGCAGCAACTGATAGAGATAGAGCTTTGTCGAACGGCGGTGGGTGAAACACCCTTCGATCTGCACCGGCCCGATCTTTTCGAAGAGATAGCGCAATGCCCCTGAAAGATGCGTATACATCGCCGCCTTCTCCAGGGGAAATATTCCGACGATATCCCCCTCATTCAAATTGCGCAGATATTCCTTCAGAGGACGATTCTTCAGAAGACGGTCCTTCAGAAGACGGTCCTTCAGGAGAAGATAGCCGTACTCCTCTTTGAATATATCGGCATCGAGCAAACCGCTCTCGATCCGGCCGTGGGAAAGGGAGAAAAAATCGGCCGCCTTCTGCCGATAGTCGCGCTGATTGCGGGCGGGATGAACGCTGGCACATTGCTCGCAGATGATCTCCTTCGCAAAAGTGCCGATATGCGTGATCAGCGCGTCTTTGCGCGTTGCGGCCACGGAGATATATCCTGCATTCGAATCGAATGCGCGCGCGTCCCCAGGCCGTGCACAAGGGCGAAGTGCATCTCGTCGGGAGAGGCGGGATGGTGGGAATCGGCCACGAAGCTCACGTTGTCATAGCCAAAGGTGAGCCCGGCGCCCTCGACCTGACGCGGCGTTCCCACCATCGGCATCGCCAGGACCCCCATCTGCGGGGAATGGTCGAGAAGGCGCACGACGGCATCGCGAAAGTTCTTCCGACTCCCGGATCGATCCGTTGGATCGAACCCCACGCTATAGGTTGGATTTGCCCCCGGCGCCTCGATCTTCGACGAACTGCGCGCCATGAGGACGGCGCGATCATCCATTCCCGAGGTCAACGCATCAAAGGTGTCGTCGATATCGCCTTCGACAAAGCTGGCATCTTCGCGCGCGGGGATGGCGAACGCCTCCGGCACTTCATAATCGAAGGGCGAGGCCGGTTGCAGCTCGAGGAGCGTGGCGCACTCCGCCGACTTGAGCCCATAGGACTCGAGCACGCCGGGCGATACCCCGACGAGTGAACCGATGGGAACGATGGAAGCGAGCGTCATAGCACCCTCTTATCGCATCCCTTTGTAAAATGTTGCGAGGAAATTTTACCGTCGCATCGCGAACAGGACATTTCAACCTGGCATTCGTGCACATTCGGGCATCCGCGCCTCTCAAACCGAGAGCCGGACGACTGCCTACCACGGCCTCTTTCCCTTCGTCGCTCAAGCGCGCTCGCCTCCCTACTCGCCACGAAAAGAGCGCTGGGTTCAACGACGCGAGTTGCAGATCTTCCTCCGTCAGCTCGCAACTCGCGAACCCAGTCGCTCTTTTCGCAGCTCCTACGGTCGGTCTCGCAAACGCGCTTTTAGGCTCCTCCGGGAAGGAGGCCGTGGCAGGCAGGAGGGCAGTCTGTGCACAGCTCGGGAAAAGGGTTTTGTCGTCATTCCCGCGGAGGCGGGAATCTCGAAGTACTTGAAAAATCGAGATTCCCGCCTCCGCGGGAATGACAAAAACCAGTGGAATCGTCATTTTCCGACAGACACTATTTAATCGCCGGATTAATAATCACGATCAAGGCAGGTGAAACGTACATGCATCCACTTGAAGCCATCGTCTGGCAGTGTGTTTGGAGGGGATCTCTTCTTTCATCGCGATCCAAGCCTATAATGATGCGATGGAAGAAGAAAAAGCCGTCGAGGCGGCGTGTGAGCCGAGACGGCGGTCCCCGTAAAACACACTGCCAGACGATGGCTCACTTCCGGAAGGATGCACAGCACGGTGCAGATAGAGATGCGATCACCCATCGACCGGCGTGGGGCGACCGTTCTCGTCGATGGCGACGTAGGTGAAGAAGGCCTCGGTCACACAGGCGCGTTTGCCCGTGCCCTGCGGCAGGACCCACGCGGAGAGGTGATAGCGCATCGAACTCGTTCCTACTTTCACGAGGTCGGCGTAGCAGCAGAGCGTGTCGCCCACGCGCACCGGGCACCAAAAGCGCATCTCCTCGATGGCCACGGTCGTGACGCGTTTGTGCGAGCGCTCGCGCGCGGCGATCCCGCCGCCCAGATCCATCTGGGAGACGAGCCACCCCCCGAAGACATCGCCGTTGGGATTGGTGTTGGCCGGAAGCGGCACCGTGCGGATGACGAGCTCGCCCTTGGGTTCGGTGAGCGTACAGCGGTTGGTATCAGCCATCGATTCCTCCTCTTTGGAGTCCATCCATACAGCACAGCAGGACAAACCCGACGATGCCACAGATGCTGATCCCAGTCAGAAGAATGGTATAGGGAACGTATCCCGTGAAGAGAAACCCGGGTGCGCCCTTGGCGAAGAAGAGGAAGAAGAGACAGGCCAGCGGCCAATACGCCGTAACCCCCATGGCCGCGGTCATCATCGCAACCCCCCAGGGTTTTTGCCGAATCAATCCCCAGAGTCCCAAGATCAGCAGCGGCACATAGATGATGGTGTCGGCCGCGCCGAAGCCCTTGTTGAGCGCCACGCCGATCGGGGTCACCGCTTCCACGGATTCCTGCAAGCCTAAGCGCACAGTAAAGTCATAGTCGATGAGCGCCATCGTCTGGCCGAGCAGCAGCATCACGAGCATGAAGATGCTGAAACAGATGAGAAACCAGAGTCCCGCCGATCGATTACGCTGCATAGCCCCCCCTCTTTTGCGATGGAGTGTATACCGAAAACGGTGGATGTGCAATTGAGTGCACGCGTGGCGATTGTCCCGCACCCATCGATATGATAGTCTCCATCGAAACGGATGAGGGGGGTTCACCATGAAAGTCGTCGCATTCAACGGCAGTCCGCGAAAAGAGGGAAATACGGCACAGCTCATCGCCATGGTCGCGGAGCCACTCGAGAAGGCTGGCATCGAGGTAGAGACGGTGTCGCTCTGCGGAAGGCCGCTGCGCGGCTGTCAGGCCTGCTATGCGTGTGCGAAGAAAAAGGATGGGCGGTGTGCGATCGAGGGCGATTCCGTCAACGACTGGATTGAAGCGATGTTCGCCGCCGACGGCATCATTCTGGCCTCGCCGACCTATGTCTCGAGCATCAGCGCCGAGATGAAGGCCCTCATGGATCGCGCCTGTATCGTGGCACGTGTGAATGGGAATCCGCTGCGCCGAAAGGTCGGTGCGGCGTTGAGCCCCATGCGTCGCGCAGGGGCCGTGAGCGCACTGGACACGATGCAGCACTTCTTCTTCGTCACCGAGATGGTCGCGGTGGGATCGAGCTACTGGAACCTGGCCATCGGACGCGAAAAGGGCGAGGTGCAAAACGACGCCGAGGGGATGGCGACCATGAAGGCCCTGGGCGAGAACATGGCCTGGCTGCTCACGAGCTTGAAGTCATAGGCGAAGAGCCTGTTGACGCCGTGGGAAAGCTCATCTACCATCGCCTTCTATGAAGGAATTTATCACTTTTTTCGTCCTGGCCTTCTCCTCGATCATCGTCATCATCAATCCGGTGCTGGTCACCTCCTTCTATCTCTCGCTCGTTCCCAACACACCGGTGGAGATGCAGCATACGATCATCCGGCGCTCCACGATCGCCTCGCTCATCATCCTCTTCGCCTTTGCCCTCTTTGGAACACTGATCTTTCGCCTCTTCTCCATCAGCATCGGCGCCTTCGAGATCGCCGGCGGCGTCATCCTCTTTTCCGTGGCCTGGAGCATGCTGCACGCCAAGAGTTCGCGCATCAAGGAGACGCCCGAGGAGATCCGCGAGGCACAGGCGAGCGAGGACGTCAGCATCGTGCCGCTGGCACTGCCCATCATCAGCGGACCCGGCGCCATCACCGCGGTGATCGTCCTGACCGGAAGTGCGAAGGATTGGGAACACTACGGCGCGCTCTTTGCCGCCATCGTCACGGTAATCGGGATCACCTACGTGACCATGCGCAACGCGGTACGCGTGAAGGGGTATCTGGGAACCTCAGGAATCAACATCCTCACCCGTCTGATGGGGCTCATCCTGGCTGCACTTGCGATGCAGTTCGTCATCGGCGGCATCAAATCACTCCTGCCGGAGTTGGCCAAAACCCTGGTTCGATAAAAGCACAACCGCTCACTTTCGCCCGCGACTTGGTTTCTGAGCCGTCATCAGCCAGCCGGTATCGAGCCGCATCGAGCTGTTGGGAAAGGCCAGCGGCGGCACCATGACCGTCTCTATCCGAACATCCTGAAACCCCGCCTGCGCGAGCATGCGCTCGGCCTGCCCCTTCGTCTTGAACGCGGCCCGGAGCTGGCTCTCGGCCTGACGTGCCATCCCCTCCCATGGACCCATGATCATCTTCGGAAGGAAGATCCGAAGCGGTCGAATGCCGGCAACGATGCGATAGAGATCGCGGGCGATAAAGGCCATTCCCTTCTGAATGATATTGTTGGGCACGAGCGACGACTTGCGGTGATGGACGAGCGAGACGAGACGTCCACCGGGAGAGAGAACGCGATTGGCCTCTTGAAATGCCTTGAGCCCTTCATACTCGAGCGAAAAGGAAGAGACCGCGACGCCAAACTGATTGCGCGTGAACGGCAGTTCGGTGATATCGCCGACCGTGCGATCGGTAATCGACTGGGGCGGCTCAAGCAGGTCGATCTGCTGAACACGCGCGCCGATCCTTTTGACGAGTGCCGCGGCCAACTGCCCGTCACCGGAACCCAGCTCCACAATGTGCGGCGCAACCTCGTCACTCTTCCATGCATCCTTCACATGGGGACGAACCGCCTCGATGATCCGCTCGGTCAACGGGCGACCCTCGCCATGCAACGCATGCGATTTCCCCGCCGAACGACCCGTCCCCCCTTCGGCCGACCAACGATAGACCGATTCGTCGAGCGACGGCGGATCCCAAAAGAGCGAACCGATGCGCCTGAAGATCGAGGCCCGTCCCATGCCGCGAAGCTTCGCTTCGAGCCACTCGCCGGCGCGCTCGTTCGCGAGCTTCGGAGGTGGGGCATTCCGTTTCTTCTTCCTTCCGCCCGTCTGGCTCTTCAGAACGCGCGGACGATTTTTTGCCTTCCCCATGTAGACGGGATCGCCGAAGAGCTGTGCGACCGGTACTGCCTGAGACGCCGAATCAAACCCGGCCACGGCGAGATCGGGCTCTGAGAGGATGAACGCGTCGCTGCCCCCGAGCGATGTCATATCATCGATCGGAGGGGGCGCCGGCGGAAGCATTGGCGTTACGGCAAACCGGGCAATAAGAGGCAACATGGAACACTCCTTCTCTCGCTGAGGTCAGGGTGCTTTATGGAATGGGAATTCAGCCGACGTCAACAACATTATGCGACGCTTGCACGTAAGAATGCGCCCTCCGGGAGAGCCGTGTTTACGATCCGGCACCATTGCCCTATACATGAAGATGTTCAGAGACCTGCTTGGGAACGCTGTCGAAAGGACAAAACCATCATGACCGACACAACCGTGAAGATGGGCAAGCGCAAGCGCATCGCGCTGATCGCGCACGACAACCGGAAACAGGATCTGCTCGAATGGGCCCGGTTCAACAAGGCCCTGCTGGCGGGGCACGAGCTCTTCGGCACCGGGACCACCGGCGAGATCTTGAACCGCGAGCTGGGGCTCAGCGTCCACCGCTTTCGCAGCGGGCCCTTGGGCGGCGATCAGCAGGTGGGCGCCAAGGTGGCCGAAGGCGACATCGATTTCATCATCTTCTTCTGGGATCCACTCTCGCCCCATCCGCACGATGTGGACGTAAAGGCGCTGCTGCGCTTGGCGGTCGTCTACAACACGCCGATCGCCTGCAACCGCGCGTCCGCCGACTTCATCATCTCCTCGCCGCTCATGTCGCAGGACTACAAGCGGCGCATCAAAGATTTCAGTGAATTAATTTCTGGGAAGATGGAGGACTCCGCAGATTGATGCGCACTGACCTCACCAGACCACGTGTTCGGGCGTGATGATCGCGCTGATGTCATGCACGATGCTGTTGGCGACTCCGGGCGACGGCTTTTCCATCTGGGCGTTGACGAAGACGATGATCGTCGCATCCTTTTCCGGGAGATAGAAGGCCGAGGTGTTGTACCCCATGATGCCACCGGTGTAGCCGTACCATCCGCCGGTGCAGCCCACCCCCAGACCAAATTGCGCATTCGGGCGGCCCGTTTCGATGCAGGTGAGTCGCTCACGCTGGGTCGCCGCGGAGTTCGTCGTCCCGGTCACATACGCCTTCACCCACTTTTTCATATCCTGCACATCCGAGATCATCGCCCCGGCCGCCCAAGAAAGCGTCGGCGGATAGAAGACACTCACATCCGTCCATTCCCCCTTCTCGCCCGGGGCATAGCCGTGCAGATAGGGACAGGGCATCCCGGAATAATCCGTCGGGAAGGAGGTCTGCGTGAGTTCCAACGGCTGGAGGATGCGTGCGCGAATCACATCGGCGATGGAACGCCCCGTCACCTTCTCGATGACGAGTCCCAGGATCAGATAGCCCGTATTGTTGTATTGCCACTTCACGCCCGGTTCATTGAGCGGCGGATAGGCCGCGGCCATGCGCACGACTTTGAGCGGATCGACGGGGACGATCGGATTTCCGACCAATGGTTCGAGTTCTTCGACCTCATAGGCCTCGAAGAGGCCGCCCGTCATATTGCAGAGCTGGCGCAGCGTGATGCGATCGGCGTTGGGGATGTTCACCCCGAGATGAAACTCCTTCAGCGTATCATCGAGCGAAAGTTTTCCCTCCTCGACGAGCTGGAGCAGAACCGTCACGACGAACGTCTTCGTGTTGCTCCCGATACGCACGTGATCGGCCGGCATCGGCGGCCGATTGAGCTCGACGTCTCCCGTGCCGATGCCACGCACCCAGCTGCCCTTGTCCGGCATCCAGACGCCGACGATCGCCCCCGGAATGGAGGTCTCGCCACCGAAATCCGCAAGGTTTTTCAGCACTGCCTGTTCGAGCTTTCGCTGCACCTCGGTGGGAAAAGCGCGCTCTCCCCTCCCCCGGCAGGCGGAAGCGAACAGACATCCGATGATGAGCAGGACGACGGCAATGCGATATTTATTCTTCATAGACAATCTCCTTCTCTTCCCCTGTCATCCCCGAGTGAAGTAATCGGGGATGACCGTTCACCTCTTCCCTCAGGGATCCGTTCGCTTTCCCACAAAGCGCAAGAGCAGGACGAGCACGCCGACCGAGACCGCCAGCGAGACCCAGGGCGAGAGTCCCAGTCCCGCCGGAATATACCCGATGAGCACGGAGACGATGCCCACGACGACGGCATAGGGCATCTGCGTGCGCACGTGATCGATGTGATCGCAGGCGCTGGCCATGGAGCTCATGACGGTCGTATCCGAGATGGGCGAACAGTGATCGCCCCAGATCGCGCCCGCGAGCACGGCACTGACCACGATCGAGAGCGCGGTATGCGCCTGGCTCAAATCGTGACCGAGTTGAACGGAGAGCTCCCAGGTCAGCGGCACCACCAGCGGCATGAGGATGGCCATGCTCCCCCAGCTCGTACCCGTGGCAAAGCTGATGACCCCCGCGATGACGAACGTAATCGCTGGAATCGCCCAGAGCGGGATGGAGCCACCGACGATACCCACGACGAACTCGGCCGTGTGCAACTCACGCGTGACTGCGCTGATCGACCAGGCCAAAATCAGGATCACCATCGCCAAGAGCATCGACTTCACACCGGCAAACCAGGACTCCATCGCCTCATGCACGGTGAGCAGGCGCTGGCCGACGGCGAGGACGATGGCCACCGCACAGCCGGAGAGCGAGCCCCAGAAAAGTGCCGTCGATGAGGAGGCATTGGCCATCACCGTTCGCACGGTGACGGCATCTCCGGCCTCGATCGCGCCCGCAACCCCCGTGCGCCAGATGCCGATCATCGTCGCCACGATCACCACGACGATAGGGAGCGCCCCGTTGATCCAACGCGGCGTCGTCTTCTCATGCGGCAGAATCTTGGAGAGATCGGTCACATCGGCGGCGGGCTCGGAACCGGGCGCAATGAGTTCCCCCGTCTTACGCGCCCGCCGCTCCGCACGCAGCATCGGACCGAAGTCGCGACCCATGAATGCCACGAGCCCCACGAAGATGATCGCGAGCAGCGCATAGAACCGATAGGGGATGCTCATGATGAAGATGGAGAAGGGATCTTCGGTATACCCCGTTCCCTGGAGCGAATCGCCGATCACGCCGACCTCGTATCCGATCCAGGTCGACAGAAAGAGGCATGCCACGGGCGCAGCGGTCGAATCGACGATAAAGGCAAGCTTCTCGCGCGAGATGCGAAAGCGATCGGTGATCGGACGCATCGTGTTCCCAACGATGAGCGTGTTGGCATAGTCGTCGAAGAAGATGAGCACGCCCAAGAACCACGTCACGATCTGTCCCATGCGTGCGGACCGCGCGGCGCGCTCGACCTGCCCCACGATGCCCAAGACACCGCCGCTCTTGGAGATGACACCGACCAGTCCCCCCAGCATCATCGAAAAGATGATGATGGCCGCGTGATCGGCATCGGCGAGTGCGGGCACAACATAGCGGTCGAGCAGCGAGAGAAAGGCGGTGAGCGGATTGTAGTTCGAGACGATCAGCGCCCCGGTGAAGACGCCCGCGAAGAGCGAGAGGATCACCTGGCGCGAAATGAGCGCGAGCGCGATGGCCACAATCGGCGGCAACAGACTCGTCCAGTGTGCGACGATCTCCATGCGCCGACCATAACCGAACACGAAAGAGAGGTCATGCGATTAATGCGGGGTACGCCTTCTCTTGAACAGAACCGTCGCCAGGGGGACACAGAACATGAGGAATCCGAGGATGGTGCTCTTCAATTGCATCGGGGCGGCCAGGCTGCATCCACCGCCGCCGAGCACGGAATACATATCTCCACCACCCACGCTGAGGGGATCGCCATCATCGCCCGTCTCCGTTCCGGATTCCGTCTCGCCATCCGTTGCGGAACCGGATTCCGCCAACGAAGCGGAAACCAGCGATACGTATTCGCCATCGAGATCCGTCAGAATGGCGAGGCTCAGATCTCCGGAGGCCGCCGCATAGGGCACGCTGCGAAACGTCGCGACATAGTCGAAGAATTCATACTCCTCTTCCGCCGCCGCCTTGACCGAGCTCATACCCACCGGACTATCATCATATAATGTGCAATCCTGCGCCATAACGCCGTTGACCTTGGCCCAGGCCCAGACCGGCGCCCGGAATCGGATCTGCAACAACCCGATCTCATCGACATCCTCCTCCTTGGTCACAACGTCGATCGCCGCTTGCGCTTCGGTCAGCTCCGGCAGCGGAATATAAAATGTCCGATCCTCCGTGGTCACGCCGCCGTCGCCGTCATCGATCTGATAGGAGACCGCATAGGTCCCCGGCTTCTGAAACGCCATCAGCGCCTGATCGGTGTCGGTCTGGGTGAAACCGGCGTTGACCTCCTCGCCGAAGACGTCGTAGATCCTCCAGCGTGCGGCGATATTGTCGCCGTCCAAATCAAAGGGCGTCACTTCAAACAACAAACTCTGCTGAAACGCGGGCGCTTCGTATCGCCCACCGCTGATCGCCAGGCCCTCCGCCGATTCCTCCACGACGCTGGGCGCATTGTTGGGAAGCGTGATCGACCACTCCTCCGAGTACGAACTGTTGTTGTCGTAATCGGTTCCATCGGTCACCAGATAGCGACCGGTGTAGACGCCCTTCTTATAGGCTCTACTCGTATCGATTGAATCCCCATCGAAGACCAGATCGCTCGGGCCGCTGTTCTGCAGGGGGGTGACGACAAAATCCTCATCGTCGTTGAGATCGGTAATCTCCCGGGAGAAGAGCTCCCCGATTTGATTCCCATCGAGCTCGGTTCGGGAGACGACCCGCTCCGTCTGGGGGAGGACGACCACGGGCGGCGCATTCTGCACGTCGAATTCGATCTCTTCCTCGACACACGCGTCCTGTTCGTCGCAAATTTCGGCGATGATATGATAGGTGCCGACACGATTGCCATGGAAGGCACCGGTTGCGCTGTCAATACTCCACACCGCCCCATCGGGGGCGACGCCGGCCCCCTCCTTCTTGGCGAAGGTATAGGTGAGTTCATCCAGGTTGTCATCGCTTCCGCTGACGGAGACCGTCCCGCTGACATAGTCCTCCCGATCGGTATCGGATTCACTCACGATAGGATCCGTATTGCCGATCGTGATGGGGACATCGACGAAATTCTGCGCACCGTGTTCATCCGTGACGACGAGCTGCAGCAGAAAGACATCATCCGCCGCCAGATGTGTCGGGATATCGATACTGCTGCTGCAAACGCTTGCAATCACATGCTCCGCATTGAAGACGGGACTGTCATAGAGATAGACGACACCATCCTCGAGATAACGCCGATAGGGTGCCGACTGCACGCGCCACACACATCCAAAGGCATCGTTGTTGGCATCAGTGATAGTGGCCGTCAGATCGACGGTCACTCCGGGCACCGTGCTGGATGCCACCGTGGAGGTCACCGCCGGAATGACGTTAGCAACGCTGATGGTCGCCGTGTCCGTAACCGTCGTCTTCGTATCATCGACGGTGAGTTCGAAGACATAGTTGCCATGATCATACACCGTGAATGAGGGTGTTGCCGTCGTCGTGTTCAAAAGCGATATCGACGTATTGCAATTCACAAAACCGTCACTGCCCTCCTGAGGGCATGACGTACAGGTCCATGCATAGGTGATGGGATCGCTGTCTCCATCGGATGAGTTGGAACCATCCAGGATGGAGATCGCACCGGGCTGTTGTTGGGCGTACGGTCCGCCGGCATCCGCAATGGGCGCTTCGTTTGTCTGCTCGAAGCTGATGACGCCAACGCCGCCGGCTCCTGCATCTTCGTGGCCGGCTCCTCCTGCAATGAGTGCGGCGCTTTGCATAGAAGTTTGGTTTGCTCCGCTGAGTGAAGAATAATCGACCCTGATAATACCGCCACCGCCACCGCCACTGCCGCCGGGAGGTTCTATGTGTGTATCATACATCTGCCGATAATCTTCGCCACCGGCTCCGCCGGCGACGGATAGAATCGGACACCCCGCTCCATCACATTCAACCGTTCCACCTTTCAGATGAATGGTACCGCCGGCTCCGCCGCCGCCGCCGTATGCGGTGACGTTGGTTTGACCTTCAACTCCATCCAGACCGCTCTGTCCCTGATCACCATCGGCAGAAATGGTTCCGGCCAGGGTCATGAAATCCGCTTCGATGATAACGGCACCGCCACCAGCCCCTCCGTATGCATGTCTTGTTGCCCCATAGGCGGTCGACTCTCGATATCCACTGCCACCGCCGGCGCCGAAGTATTGTGGTGAATTCGTGCTATCGTAGGTATCTCCACCCATACCGATAGTGCCGTCATTATAATCTGCATCTCCTCCAACACCCCCGTGCCCCCCGCCGCCGGCGCCATAGGCGTCATCGGCAGAATCTGGAGCATCAATATAGGCGGGGGCACCACCGCCATCACAACCGTCACAACAGAACCCATAGCCATCGGCGCCATCGACATCCAAATCACCGCCGTCGTAGCCTTTCCCGCTTGCACTGATTGTGCTGTCTGCGTCCATCACAAACGTTGCCACATCGATATTCGCATTCCCGATGATATCGACATCATCTAGCGTTACGATCGTACCGGAAATGTTGACCCAAGCATCTCCGTTTTCTGATACCGACAATACACTCTCAGCGCCGATGGTATCGTCTTGCCCGAGTTGCAGCGCAATGCCATCTTCGGCATAGATCTTGAAAATGGTGTGATTAACTGCTTCGGTGTTTGCGGATACATCAACAGACATAGAACCACCGCATTGAAAATACCCGGAGGTTAAATTGGCACTTTCGGTAAACGTTACGCTCGTATTGTTACATAAATAATTTTGATTTGGAAACAAGGCATTGTCTGCTCCTGCCCTGGGGTATGGATAATAAATGCGGAAAAAAGCATCGTTTGCCACCGTCAAATTGTTCGCATTTAGAACCATATCATAAGTAGGATCCTTACATCCAAGATAGCTATAGTTGTTTAATGAATAAAATGCTCCGTTTCTTTGGCCGTCAAAGCCCGAAAGCAGAAAGTCTCCGTCCAATTCAATTTTTATTGAGGTGTGCAAGCGCAGAGCGGCCATATACACATAGAGGTTTCTATAATTATTGTTCGCATCAAATTTGAAATCTTTATATCCATCTTCGGCATCGTCATCGAACAAATCTGCAGCCTGAAAATCGAATCCATGTCTTATATAAGCATCCTTTGTTGAAGTATTAATGAGTATTGCTGTTCCTGATTCGCCTCGCTTGTTTGTATACAATCCATATGCATATAAGTTTTCTATAAGACCTGTTAAATCATCGGTTGATGCACTTTGAAATCTTATCGCCACTCTTCCACCACCACCGCTCGCATCTTCTGAAGCACAACAGTAAATATCATAGTAATCCGTACAGTGATCGCCTCTGGTACCGCCAGTCGCCGTTATCGCTCCACAAGAGTCGCCGCATTCAAGCGTATCCGTATTGATGACAATCGTTCCGCCAGCACCGCCGCCACCACCTTGAATCCTGGCTGTACTACACGTGCCATCTGTTCTGCCTTCACCATCGGCACCGTTTGCTGTGATAGCCCCTTCAATTGTAACTGTTTGTGCCGTTAACTTTACAAGTCCACCGCCGGCACCACCGTCGTAAAGGGTGTTATCGCCATACGATGTGCCGCCTCCGCCGCCTGAACCAAACATTGTCGGATTCATCGCGCTATCGTAAGAGCCTCCACCAACGCCATAACCCACAGCACTCCTTGCCGCCATACCACCAACGCCGCCGTGACCTCCGCCGCCACTCCCATAGTGCTCAGTTGCGACATCACTCATTTTTGATTTTTTTCCGCCGCCGTCGCAACCGTCGCAGGTGTAGCCGTCTTCAGCGCTATCGGCATTATTCAGACCTCTTCCACCAGCGTATCCTTTTCCCATCACATCGATACTCCCGTTGATGGTAATGCCCCCATCGGAGGTGATCACCACGCCGGGAAGATCGGCGGCCGCATGTGTTACGACGCCTTCGATCACCAGGCTGTTGACGTGCCAACCATCAGCGCCCGAACAATCGATGACATAGGTGTCGCTGGCCGAAACGGTGACGTCGGTGTCGGATTGATCGCAGTTTCCGTTTCCATCCGAGATCGTGACGGTGGCAGCATAAAGAATCGTCGACCAGAGCAGGACGAGAATGGCGATCCCCACGGCGACGAAATATCTCCATCGTGGGAATGACCGCAGACGCCCTGTGAAGATCATCGCAGACACAGATATCCCCCTGACTCTCTATGAAGGATGCATAAATTGCGCCAACTATTCGAGGAGAATGAAAACAAATGACCAATTAATACAGGGGGTTATATGGATCGGCCCACGGAGATGGGTAAAAATGAACCCAATCGCGTCACTATTTGAACACCCAGCCCCTGGTCACTCGGATACGGTCTTCACCGTATCGAGCGATAGCCGCCGGGGATTCCCCCTTTGGACAGGACGATCTGCCAGAGCTGGATGTCGCGGGCGCGGAAGGCCCCTGCGCAGGAGAGGAGATAGAAGTTCCACATGCGCTGGAAGCGATCGTCGTAATGATCGCACAGACGATCCCAGGCAGCGGTGATGTTGTGATGCCAGGCCATGAGCGTCCGGTCGTAGTCGGGGCCGAAGTTGTGGCAGTCCTCGACGATGAAACATCCCTCGACGGCATCCATGATCTGCTTGAGCGAGGGGAGTTTGCTCTTCGGAAAAATATAGCGTTCGATCCAGGGGTTCATCGTTTGCAGCGTCGTGTTGGCCGCAATCGTGTGCAGCATGCACATGCCACCTTCATCGAGGCACGCACAGGTTTTTTGCATATACGCACGATAGTTCCGAGGACCGACGTGTTCGAACATCCCCAAGGATACGACGCGATCGAATCGCTCGTCCACCTCGCGGTAATCCTGAAAGCGGATCTCGACGGGCAGGCCGCGGCAGCGCTCGGTGGCAAGACACGCCTGTTCCTTCGAGATGGTGATGCCCACCACCTGCGCGCCGTAGCGTTTTGCGGCATAGCGTGCAAACGATCCCCACCCACAGCCGATATCCAGGACACGCATGCCTCGCTCGATACCGATTTTGTCGCAGACGAGTTTGAGTTTGTCCTGCTGCGCTTGATCGAGCGTCTCGGCATCCTTCCAGTAGCCACAGGTGTAGGTCATATCGTCATCGAGCATGTGGGCATAGAGGTCGTTGCCCACATCATAATGGCGACGCCCCACCTCCCGCGAGCGCGTGATCGTCTGGGGATTGATGAGCTTGGTACGCACGACCTGGAGGATGAGCTTCGCGCTCGCACGCACTTTCTCTTCCAGGCCGGCGCGCAGCATGCGGCAGATGAGTTCATCGACGCGCTGACAATCCCAGCCGCGCTCCATATAGGTCTCACCAAGTCCCAGGACGCCATCGGCGAGCAGTCGCGAATAGACGTGCGCATCATGCACCGTCATGTCCCAGGGCTCGGTGCCGTCGATAGCGATTCCTGCCGATGTGAGGAGATTCCGAACCGTCTTTTCCGCGCGAGATTGAGGCATCATCTTCCTTCCCTCCGTTTACGCAGCGTCCTCCGAACGCTGCACCTGCTCGAGCGCGCGTTTGGAGACGCGCGAGACATAGGTGATGAGGATCACCGAGGCCGTCAGCCCGACGATGGCGAGAACGAGCTGCTCAGGCGAGAGGTCGTCGGCGTGCCCTGCCGCCTTGGCGACGTGTTTGGCGACGAAACCGAAATAGACGGTGACGAAGTTTCCGGGGATGTAACCCAAAAAACCGATGAGGTACTGGCGATAGGTCACGCGCGTGGTCGACATCATGTAGCAGATCGGCGTGAACGGCAGCGGGGAGAGGCGCAGCAGGATCATCAACTTGACCGGCTGTTTGATGAGCGCACCACGGATGGCCAGGAGCTTCGGATATTTTTGCAACCACCGCTCGACCGGAGCGCGCAAAAAGTGATGACCCGCCGTGAAAAGGATCATCTCGGCGATGAGTCCGGCCAGGACGATATAGACCGTTCCCCACCAGAGGCCGAAGAGCGCGCCGGCGGCCATGGCAAACCCCGCGTTCGGAACAAAGAAGGGCATGGTGACGACAAAGAGAACGATGAAGACGATCGGACCCCAGATGCCGATCTCGCGAATGAAGGCCTCGACTGCGGGAATGTGCTCGCCCCAGAGCGCCCCGAGAAAGATAACGACGGCCAATGCCGCCGCACCCAGGCCGACGCGCAGGAGCATCGACCGCCAATGAATAGGGTGATCCCAGATGCGTTGCTGCAAGCGATGCAGTCGAGGAAAATGCGTCTTCAGTTCGGGCAGGTTCATCGGTCGCTCCTGGCTCAGTCGATCTCCTTCTCATAGACGATGAAGTCGGATTTGACCGCGAGCTCGTCGTAGAGGATGCGGCCCAGGTGATTGAACTCCTGCGTCTCCCAGAAGACCTTGGCCCAGCCGTTCTTTCTCGCTTCGGCATAGACTGCCTCGACGAGCGCTCGCCCCACATGCTCGCCACGACACTCCGGCAGGACGAAGAGATCCTCGAGGTAGCAGATCCGGCGCGTATCCCAGCAGGTCGATTGCGGCAGATAGTGCACCAGACCCACGGCCGTGCCGCTCGCATTGAAGGCACCCAAACCCTGCACCTCGGCATCCTGTTCGTCGAGCAGACGCTGCCAGGTGGCATCGACCGTCTCGTCGGTAACCGACATCTTATAGAAGTCGAAGACGTAGGCGCGAAAGAGTCGTTCCCACGCATCGCGCTCATCCCTCTTCCAGCGTCGAATCTGAGTGCTCTGTTCCTCTCCCATGTGACCTCTCTCTTTCTCGAAAAAATTGCCCGCGACCGATATGCCGACAACTATAGACCTCTCGCGCGCAGGGCTCAAATAAAAATCGGCCTCGACGCGCCTTTCATCCTGAGGTATCCATGAGGGGAAACATCGAGGAACGCATGCCGCATACCAAGCCGAAAACAGCGCCGCAGCGCTTCCTGCTTGCAGGACGTCGTTTTTCACAGCGCCTGAACGCGATCAGCCGGCGTCTCTATCTGCATACCTGGTTCCCGCATCTGCCGCTCGCGGTGGCGGTGGCGATCCTCGGCATCATCCATCTGGTGCACGTTCCGCTCCATAACATCGGCTGGGATCTGCTCACGAAGGACGTCGAGACCGCCGCCAACCAGATGATGGCCTTCGACATGACGGGCCTGCCACAGGCGGTCCCCGCCCTCATCCTCATCGTCATGTCCGTGGGCATCCTGCTGCGTTCGCAGTTCGCCTGGATCATCACGGTGATCTTCCTCTGCATCAGCATCGCCATCGATCTCCTCACGCACAGCGGCCACAATCGTGCAGCCCTCATCACCTCGGACATCCTGCTGCTCGTGCCACTCGTCTTCTATCGGCATGTCTTTCAAAAACGAAGCATCGCCTCGACCACGATCTTTGCCGTCACCAGCCTCATTCTCCTCATGGGATATGCCGTGCTCGTGGCGCTCAAACTCGGCGATCAGTTCGAACCGCACATCACCACCCTCACCACCGCCTTCTATTTCGCCGTGGAGACGATGTCGACGGTGGGCTACGGCGATATCGCCCCCATCACGGAAAAGGCACGGCTCTTCGTCGTCTCGATCATCGTGCTGGGCATCACGGTCTTTGCCACTACATTGAGTACAATCGTCCTGCCCATCTTCAACAATCATCTTCGACGCCTCTTGCAGCGAGGGAAACAGACCATGGAACGCTCCAATCACTTCATCATCGTGGGTGACTCAGCGCTTGCGCGCAACAGCTACAAGATTTTTCGAACGAAGGGACAGCAGGTCAGCATGATCCTGGCTACGGCGCCGGAGCACTCGATGTTCGATAACGACGACATCATCGTCGGCGACGGCAGCGACACCGACGTGCTCAAAAACGCCTGCGCGGATCGCGCGGCGGCCGTCATGGCGCTGGGCAACGACGACGCAGAGAACGCCTTCGTCATCCTTGCCGCGAAGGAACTCGAGGGGGGGCACAAGACGGTCATCTCTGTCAGCGACTCCAAGAATTTGAACCGCGTGCGACGGGTCAAACCGGATCTCGTGATCTCGCCACAGATCCTGGGCGGCGAGGTCTTGGCACTCGCGTTGCTCGGCGACAAGATCGACAGCGATGCGTTGATGAAAAACCTCTTTCAGCGATTGAAGAAATGATCGATGAGCTGACCCTGTCATCCAAGAGTGGGAAATTGGCTTTTGCTGTCATTCCCGCAAAAGCGGGAATCTCGATCTTTCAAACACTTCGAGATTCCCGCTTTCGCGGGAATGAAAAAAATCATTACAATCATTACTTTCCGACACGTTCTACGTCAGCAGATATTCCGACACGAGCGCGCGCCGATTGTAGGTCGAACTCATCACCCGCCCATAGGCGCCCGTCGCCGCGACGAGCAGCACGTCCCCCTCCTGCGGCGTGGGCATCGTCCGTTCATACCCAAGAATATCGCCGGATTCGCAGATCGGGCCCACCACGGTAGCCACGCAATTGGGCGTTTCATTCAGACGCGAGAGATTGACGATTTCATGATGCGCCCCATAGAGCGCGGGGCGAATGAGCGCGTTCATCCCCGCATCGACGCCGACATAGAATTGCTCGCCCTTGTGCTTGGTCTGTGTCACGCGCGCGAGCAACACCCCAGACTCGGCCACGATATATCGCCCAGGCTCTACCCAGAACGCGAAGCGCGGATACACGCGACGCACGGCGGCCAGCGCTTCATCCACCTTCGCCAGATCGAGCGCCGACTGTCCCGACTGCTCGATTACGCCAAGCCCTCCGCCCATATCGAGAACCGACACATCGGGAAAACGCTCGGCCGCATGCGCCAGGAAGAGCGCCACCTCGGACCAGGTCTCCGGTTCGTGAATATTGCTCCCCACGTGTGCATGCAGGCCCACCACATGCGCACCGCTTCTGCGGACCGCCTCTTCCAACGCGTCGAACTGCATGGGCGGAATGCCGAACTTGCTCTTCGTGCCTGCGGTATGCACGTATTCGTGATGTCCACGACCCTTTCCCGGATCGAGGCGCACAAAGATATCGCGGCCGCGGAAGAGATCGGGCCACGCCTCGAGCGGATAGAGGTTGTCGAGGGTCACCCAAGTGCCGATGGCAAAGGCCCGTTCATATTCGGCGCGCCCAACGAAGTTGGGCGTAAAGAGCATGCGCCGGACATCGATGCCGGGAAAGCACTCGATGATCAGATCGATCTCAGCCGCGGAGACACATTCGAATCCAATCCCTTTCTGCTCGATCAACTCCAGCACATCGGGACAGTTGTTCGCCTTCACCGAATAGAAGATCCGGTCGATCGAGCGCAGGCCCTGGAGGCGTTCGATCGCCGCAGAGATATCCGCCGCATCATAGACGTAGCGCGGGCTCTCCTGGTGGGCCAGCGCGATGAGTTCATCGGCACGATGGCGCCACCATGCTTGCCGCATGGGTGCAGCCGGCTTTGGGCACGGCTCGAAGAGTTCCTGCCAGGAGGGACCCAAGAGCCCATCCTCGCCGCGACCACCGAAGAGTTTTGCGTGCAGTTCAGCTGCGAGCGGCGTTGCCTGATCCTCGTCAACCACGCAGGTGAGGTTCAAGTCGTTGGCCGCCTGCGAGAGCATATAGATGCGCTGCTCGGCAAAGACCGCGAGCGCCGGCCCGACCTCATGAAGGATGGAACGAATATGCCGACCGACAAGGCTGACCATCGCGCAGTTGTCCACGACACGCGGCTGGCAGAAACGCTTGAGGTCCGCCACGAGAGCGCGAACTGATTCGGGATCGAGCGCATTGGCGAGGTTGTCGATGGTGACGGTGATGTTGGTCTCGGAGCTCGAAACCAGATCGACCGAGAGTCCGTGTTGCCGAAAACAATCGAAGACCTGCGCGAGGAAACCCACCTGATGCCACATCTCGACCGTCTCCATCGAGACGACGGTGATTCCGCGCTTGGCCGAGATCGCCTTGACCTGCGCCTCGCTGGCCGTGGCATCCGCAGAGATAACGGTTCCGGAAAAGTCGGGCCGCTCCATCCAGCGAATGACGATCGGGATATCGTGACGCTTGAGCGGTGCAATCGTCTTCGGGTGTAACACCTTTGCCCCGAACGACGCGATCTCCTGCGCCTCGTCATAGCCCAGGTGGAGCAATAGCCGCGCCTGCGGAATGCGGCGCGGATCGGCGGTGAAGAGCCCCGGCACATCGGTCCAGATCTCGCAGCGGGTCGCCCCGAGCTTCGTGGCGAAGACGGCCGCGCTGATGTCCGACCCACCCCGGCCGAGCAGGACCGTCTCGCCCTGGGCGTTGGCCGCGATGAAGCCCTGCGTGACGACCACACCCTCTCCCGAACCTTCGAGTGCAGCGGCAAGCCCTTCATCCGTATCGGTGGCACAGGAAGCCGCCAGATAGCGGCGCTGTTCGCTGCCGACCATCTCGCTCGCACCGATGAGTTCGCGCGCATCGCGCCAGTCGGACGCAAGGCCCTGCTGTTTCAGAAAGGCTGCGCCCAGGCGTGTGGAGAGCAACTCTCCCTGCGACATCACCTGCGCCTTGAGCTTTGGGCTCACCTCGCGCGTGAGCGCCATGCCCTGGGCGATTCGCCCCAGCGCATCGAGCGGTTCCTGCACGATCGATTCCTCCACGCCCAACTCGCGCGCGAAGGAGAGATGCCGTTCGATGAGCTGAGCAAGCACCGGCTCCTGCCGCCCGACGAGCGCTTCCGCGATGAGACATTCGAGCTGATCGGAGACACCGGCGAGCGCCGAACAGACGATGACCGGACGCAGACCCTCGGCCAGGCGCTGGCGTGCGACACCAGCGATCGTCTCCCAACATGCACGGGAGGTGACACTGGTACCGCCAAATTTAAGAATGATCCAATTGGAGCAATGGCACTCGGACATCATTCGTTCTCTCCCTACTCGTACTGCCGCTTTTTGATCTCGTTCGTGATGGGTTGGCCCTTCGTGAGCATGATCCCTTCACCCTGATCGACGATCACAAGGTCACCGCCCTCCTTGAGTTCATAGGTGATCGTCTGGCTTGCACCGTCGAGCGTCACCTCGAAGAAAGATCCACGCACCGTGAGCGGAATGGTGATGGAGCCCTCGCGTTTGGGCACGACCGGGTTGAAGGCGATGCGACCGCCGAAATCGCGCAGCCCGGCAAAACCATAGACGATGGTCATCCAGGTGCCACCCATCGAAGCGATATGGCAACCCTCTTTCACATTTCCGTGGATATCCGCGAGATCCATGCGCGCCGCATACCAGGCATACTCCCGCGCCCGCTCGATGTGACCACACTCGAAGGCAACCATACTCTGAATACAGACGGAGAGCGACGAGTCGCCCGTGGTCAGCGGATCGTAGTATTCGAAATTGCGTTTTTTGAGATCATGCGAAAACTCATGTTCCAGAAGAAACATCGCCAACACGATGTCGGCCTGCTTGATCACCCGGTGACGATAGATGACGAGCGGATGATAGTGCAGCAGCAGCGGATAGTGATCGGCCGGAGTATCTTTGAAATCCCATTCCTCCTTGTCCAAAAACTCGTCGTCCTGCAGATGGATACTGAGCTTCTGGTCGTAAGGAATATACATCTGATCGGCCGCGCGCTGCCACTCATCGACTTCAGTGAGATCGAGGTGCGTCTTGTCCGCAAGCTCCGCAAAGAGCTTCGGGCAATCGCGCTGCATCGTGCGCACCGTCTCGGCCGCATACCAGAGGTTCTCGCGCGCCATGAGATTGGTATAGGTATTGTTGTTCACCACCGTGTTGTATTCATCGGGGCCGGTCACACCGTGAATGCAAAACTTGCCGTCCCTGCGGTCGTTGAAAAACCCCAGGTCGGCCCAGAGGCGCGCGGTCTCCACGAGCATCTCGGCGCCATACTCGTACAGAAATGACGTATCATTCGTGATGTCGACATATTTGCGCAACGCATACATGATGTCGGCATTGATGTGATATTGCGCCGTCCCCGCCGCATAGTAGCCGGAGGCATCGTCGCCGTTGATCGTGCGCCAAGGAAAGAGCGCCCCCTTCTGATTGACCTGCGCTGCACGCAACCTGGCCTTGTCCAACATGCTGTGCCGGAAGAGGAGAAGATTTCGAGCAATGCGGGGCGCGGTATAGATGAGAAACGGCATCACATAGATCTCGGTATCCCAAAAGTAGTGGCCGTCGTACCCTTGCCCCGTGAGCCCCTTGGCGGGAACGCCCGTATGATCCGCACGCCCCGTGGCCTGGAGGATCTGGAAGAGATTCCAGCGCATCGCCTGCTGCAACGTGACATCCCCCTCGATGCGAATGTCGCTGCGCCGCCAGAAATCGTCCAAGTACTCGCGCTGCTCCTGTTGGATGACATCGATTCCACGGTGAATAGCGCGATCGAGCGTACGCCCCACCCGCGAACAGAGGTCGCGCGTCGGCGCCCCATGCGAGGAGTGATACGTGATGAATTTGGCGAGCTGGATGGGAACGTTCGGTTGTGCATCGATGGAGAAGACGACCTTGGCCAGCTCCTCCGAATGTTCGGTGCTCACCGTATATCGGCAATCGGTCGTCAAGACGTGATCCATTCCGCAGGCGAGCGTCATGCCGCTCGATTTGGTGCGATACCCCATCATGATGCGCACATCCTGCTCACGGTAGGGCTCCATATCGAGCGCATTCTCTCCCAGAGATCGCCCCTTTCGCGGGTCATTCGTCGCCCCGCGCGCAGAGCTGGACATAACGATCTTCGACGAGAGATCGATGGAGGCATGCGCGTCGAGCGCCATGACCTCGAGGAGGAGGAGCCCCAGATGTCGATCCGGAAAGGAGATGAGTCGACGCGTGCGCAGTTGGATCTTTTTGCCCGCCGGCGTCTCCCAGAGAATGTTGCGGTCGAGCGTACCCTCCTGCATGTTGAGCGCGCGCTCGTAGTGCAGCAGGTTGGCCTTGGACAGATCCAGCGGCTCGTCGTCAACATAGAGGCGAATCACCTTGGCGCCGGGCACGTTGATGATCGACTGACCGGTCTGGGCAAATCCGTAGGCCTCCTCAGCGTGGATCATCGGCCAGGATTCGTAGAACCCATTGATATAGGTGCCGTTGCAATAGGCGGGACGCCCCTCCTCGGGCGCGCCGCGAATGCCCAGATAGCCGTTGGAAACCGAGAAGAGACTCTCGGTCGTCTCCAGAAACTGGAGATCGAACTGCGTCTCCACCAGGCGCCACTGATCCGGCGGATAGATATATTCAGGCAATTTGATGCGTTCTTTGTGCAGCATAGGATGAACTCCATAGGTAGAGGGGCTCTGCTCCCCCTTTGTATCACGCCGTTTTCATGAGGCCAAGCGGCTTCATTCCCCTATCGTGAACGATACCTTCTCCCTCTTCTTGCCGTTGATGAAGAGCTTGACGATGTAGTCCCCCTTGGGAAATCCCCCTTCGGGGCGCGTGACGATGAACGTGAGATAGGCATCGCCCTTCGAGGGCTGCGTGACCGTCCCGATCTCATAATCCTTGAGATCGCTGCCCTCTCCCCCCTGGAATATCCAGCGCGCGGTCACTTCCGTATCTTCGGGCGCGTTGGCCAGCTTCACCGCGCAATAGATCTTCTCTATATCGGACGAAAAGCGATTCTCCTTCGTAATCGCATTGGGGTCGTCGATCGATTTGGTCAGAAAGGCATCGGCAATCCGTGCGGTCGACCAGTTGACGCCCCATGAAGATCCCTCGAGCGCTTCGTCGTCGCCCTCATCGGCCTTCGGTTTCTCTTCCGCCACGCGCGGATCGATGGCGAAGACCTTCCACGCATTACCCTCCCGGACCATGGTCACGCTGATCGGTGCCCTGGCGCCGCTTTTCATGATGAATTCGGCATCCAGCCGCTTCTTGTCGCCGTCCATCGAGTGCTCCGAGCCCCACTCGACGCCGACAATTGGGGCTCCCTCCATGCGTGCCTTCAGCTCTTCAACGCTCGTGGCCTCACGAAACGAGGCGGACGTCAGCGCATAAGCGCCCGTATAATCTCCGGATCGGAGCGCCGCGAAGAAGGCGTCGGCATTCTCCTTCATGCCCGAGGTATGCCACATTCCGATGGTGATAAGGATCGCCAGAACGATGGCCACCGACCCCAGAATGATCAGCACAACCTTGCCGATCCCCCCATTTGTATTCCTGAACATAGAATCTCCTCTCCCTTGTGTGTCTCACCGTCGTTTCTTCTCCACGCGTGCGATGAGGGCGATCAGCTCCTTGTCCTCGGTCGACAACATCGTATCATTATAGTGGGGGTTGGGCACGTACCACCACTGCGCATCGAAGTATTTCTGCAGCGCGGAGTCCTTGAAGCGGCGTCCATATTGAGCGAAGACCGTGTTGCGCAGGAGGCGCAACTCCTTGGGGCTCTTCTTCTGCAATTCCTTCTCCGCCTCGAGCTCGTAGGAATAGCGATACACGATCTGACGACGCACGTAATCCTTGGCCGGCAGCAGACAGAGGCTGAGATCCTTTTGCGGACGAAAGGCCTTGAGATCCCAGATATACATCTGGCCGATCCCGTTCCCCTTCTTCTGCATCCCCTTCGGCGTCGTCTTGATATACGCGACCGAATCCCCGCCGAGTTCCGTACAGGGCTTGGCCAGGATGCCAGGGATGACCTCGAGCCGAGCATGCCCGATCGTGCCCCCCTTCCACATCCCACCGGTCTTGAGGACATAGGAGGCCCAGACATATCCCATCACGTCGTAGGTCACACCCGTCGTATAGCGGTGATGAATGCGAACGGTCTCCTTCGGCTTGAACGCGACGTCCCAGAGATAGGCATCGGTATAATAGAGCTCGCGGCTCGAGTTGGGGGCGATCTTCTTCTTCTGCGCCTGAACTGCCTTCCCGTCGATGGTCACGCTGAAATCATAGACCAGCGGCGCGCCGAGTTTTCGCGCCACGCCCTTCGGGAGCGCGACCGCGCCGTCTTCCTGAACGGCCGGAAAGGGGAACCCCATCGTGAGCGATACGGGCTGATCCGAATCGTTGCGAAAGGTGAAATCGCAGGTGACCTCCCAGAGGCTCTCCGCCTTCGCATCATCGATTCCCTTTCCCCGAATCACGACCTTCTCATCGACGAACACGACATCCGCCGTATCGATCGGCATGGGGGAAGCCCCTTCGCCACCGAAGGCAGTGTCGTCGGCAAAAGCCGACGCTGTACAGAGCAACACACATACGATGATGAGAAGTATAATACGATTCATGGGCATACTCCTGTATGCGGCTTGTGATACCCGCCCCCCCTTGTACCACGCCTTTCCGTCACGGACAATCATCCTCACTTCATAAGAAAAGCGGGAGGCATGCGCCCCCCGCTTGTATATTCAGAGCATACGATCGCCTACTGCGACGTCGTAAATTTTTTCACATAACTCGCGGTCTGCCCATCGCTGGAGCTTTCATACGCCACGTAGGGAATACCGCTGTAGGCGATAAAATCATTGATAACCGTCGCGTTGGAAGCAATCGTCGAACTCTCTAAACCCAGCCACGCATCCGTCTGATACCGCAACGCCCTCATAACATTGCTGTTCCCGGTATCGATATATCCCAAAAAGGGCGTAGCTCCACTTCCATCAATCTTTGCGCTCGTCGCTTGAACGGTTGCAATATCCGTCGCTCCGACCGCGCCCCATGTGCCAGCGACTGCATCATAGCAAACGATCGCGATGGCATTGGACGTCGGCATCGTATAGGCAACGTAGGGCGTCTCCGCGACAATCGCGAGTGAAATCGATTCCGGCGTTTCGGTGCTAATCGCCGCTCCCAGTTGTGACCAGGTCCCCGCAGCGGGATCATACTGCTGCACCTTGATGCCATCGGAGGTCTCCGCCAGATACACATACTCGTTATAAGCTCCGATGCCAAAGAGCGACTGTGTCGTATCAGCAACCGTCCCCGCACCAAGCCTGGTCCACCCATCCGCCTCCGTTGCATCGACGCTGATCCGATAGACCGTCACCGCACGATTGGCGGTATTGTCAACGGATGCGGCGTAAAAATAAGTGCCATCGTTGACGATTCGCAACACGCTGGGTGCGGTGATGCCTTCGATGTTCGTGCTAAAATCATCCCAGGAATTCCCTCCATCCCCGCGACTGAAGATAAGCGAAGGAATGGGCGACTGCCGATGGTAGCCGACCAACGGCTTGTCGTCATACACGCTCATCGCGGCGGCAATCCCCGCCGACCCACTGGTAACAAAGGCCATATCCGTCCATTCTGCACCGCCGCGCACCTCTGTGCTCTTCACACCGATATCTCCACCATCCGTCCGAAACATGGCAAAGAGCGATTCGCTCGATGCATCGAGGTCAATCACAGACGTTCCCTCCGTAGTGAGCACTGCACTACCAGCATCAAACCAGGACTTGATGGAATCGACGGACGACGTATCGGAAAAACCCATCTGCGGCGACTCCAGCGTACACAGCGGCTGATCTCCCGTTTCCGCGTTGTTCATTTCCTCGATGCGATCGTCGAAGTTCATGATGAAATAGCTGCTGCCCGGAACCGTGAGGGCCTCGGCCATAGCCAGACGCTGATAAACACCAGCTCTCGTATCAGGAATCTGCGTCGTGTCTGTGCTGGCAAAGATGTACAGCGTCTGCGCAACCGGATTGAGCAGCGTGCTCTCGTAGGTAATGGCGTTGCCAACGAGGTCGAGATATTCACCATCTCCCGCACGCGCCAACGGAAACTGGTGTTCCTGTTGCGTACAGCTCGAATAGGCTCCAGCAGCGATTTCATCCGGCGTGAAGGAGATCACGCTGCTCATCTTCATAATCATGCAGTTGTATTCCCCGGCCGCCGGGTTGCCACTAGCGATCTCGGGCGTTTCCACTGCAAGGTCGAACTCCTGTCCGTCCGCACCATAATCCTGCACGGGGGTGACCAGATCGACATCGGAGCAATCGTTCGAAGCCCCGAGATAAACCGCGTACAACCTGATCTTGACCGACGTCGGCGCACCGACCCCCTGGCTTCCCCACTGCCCTGCCTTGACGGCACTCGTTGCCGCATCCGACGCAGATACCGTCGAACCCGTCGTACCATAGATGGTGAGCGCGTCGCTCGACCCCGACCCAACGCAGGCGCTCATCGCCAGGACAAGCATCAACACCACTCCGAACACTTTCACTTCATTCATCGCGTTCATTTTCATTGTCGCCTCCCATTGTGAGAGACGGTGTGTACCACCACCGTCGGAGTGATTCAAGGAAGAGATATGCGAAACAAAGAAATGTAAGCGTTGTTTCTCATAATGTCACTTATGCAACTATAAATAGTGCTTCTATTTGGCTTGTTTTTCACGATCGGCACGGTGTAAACGAAGAAGCATGAAGCGTTTAAAAACCTACACGCTCTTCATCATCTGCGTCGCCCTCGGCGGCGCACTGGGGTCGGTCGCGCGCGTCCACCTCTTCGCCATCCTGCCCAGCCCCTTACCCTGGGTGCCGACGCTCATCGTCAATGTCCTCGGCGCTTTTCTCATCGGATTCGTTTTGGAACATGACGGGCACGTCCATCATCACATCATCACCTTTGCCGCCATCGGCTTCTGCGGAGGGTTCACCACGCTCTCGCATTTTTCGTATCAGACGGTGATGCTCATCGAACAGGGCCTGCACCTCCAGGCATTTGCGAACATCGCGCTCTCGCTGATCGTCACCCTCATCGCGGTTGCGGCCGGCGTCGCCCTTGCCGCGAAACTGCCGCACCTGAAGCGGAGGCGGCGATGATCGTCACGCAGACGATGCTCACCGCCGCGGGCGGGGCCATGGGTGCGGTCGCACGCGCCGTGCTCGCGCGGCACTGCGACAGCCACTTTCCGTGGGCGACCTTCCTCGTCAACGCCCTGGGCTCGATGCTCCTCGGATTCATCATCGCGCACGCCGCCGGCGATACGGGAGGCGCACCGAGCCTGAACGAAGAGCTCATCGCCGTCGGCTTTTGCGGCGGATTCACCACGTTTTCCGCCTTCAGCTTTCAGACCCTCCGTCTCCTGCACACCGGACACAGCGCGAAGGCCTGCGCCAACATCGTTCTCAACCTGGTGGTCTGCTTGGGCGCCTTCTGGCTGGGACTCATCGCAGGGGGATAACGCGATGCGGATCAGATTTTCCTAACGGATGCGTTCGAAGATATAGAAAAAACAGTGGGAGGACGGCGCCGGAATGCCGCTCAGGAACAATCGCAAGCTCCCCCGCATCTTCAACAATAATTTCCAGTCGCACGGAGGAAAGAACTCTTCCAGATCACTATAGAGATCCGTATCGACGATCACCCTTCCGCCTCGGCGCTCAAGGCTCGGCGGCCGACAGTATTTTCGAAAAGTGACCCCATTCGGATCCGAGGGGAAAAATGGCATCGAAAAATAGACGATATCCGACTGTATCTGATCATAGGGATCCGTGGGATGAAGATGACGCGCCAGCTCGCCCGGCAGAAGATGTTCTTTGAGAAAGCGATAGACATCACAATGTGTCCTCAGCTCAACGAGCGATACGTCATAGCCCAACCGTGCCAGATCGATCGCGCCTTCGATGTGATCGCCGGCACCGACTTCGATGACGGAGACGGTGGGCTCGAGATCGAAGGTCATCAGCCGATGAAAAGCGCGCAATCGCTCCATGCGGTATTCACCCTGTGCCATCTCGAGAGCGTCGTCGATAAGGCTCGATGCAAAATGGGCACGCCGATCCCGCTCGGGATGATCCCGATGGGCGACGGTGGGCGGGGGCCTCACGGCTTGATCGATCGCCCAGGAGAGCACCTGCGGCGATGAAAAGAGCTGGGAAGCGTATCGTTCATCTCCGATAAGCGCCTCGCGCATGTCGACGGCGGTTTCAAAAGCCGATGCCTCATCGTCGATCGACGACTCGGGCACCTCATCGGTCGGAGACGAGCCGAACGGGTGAAACACCTCAATCGGAAAGGCACATACATCCGCCAACGATAGCGTCGTTAAAAAAGACATATCGCCTTATCGCTCTTGTGCGAAAAAAGTTGCGGACAAATACGACGATGGGACATTTCGTTTTTGCAACGATATCCCTATTGTTTGTCTCCGACCCTCGACGCGGCCGCCGTGCAGCTCGACGATCTGCCCAGAGCGTCTTCGGCGCCAACCGCTTTGCAGAGAAGGCGGACGCCAAAACCTATGCGACAAAGGTGCAGGACTACCTCCCACAGATACAGTGCGGCGTGGTGGACGAATTCTCCCGCGAAGCGCCCGTCTATCGTTTTTTCGTCATCTGCAAGTAAAGGCCCCCCGACGGACGATCGCTCGATCGTGCCTGTTTGTGCATTGAGGGTCAGCTTCCGTCCCGTCCTCGATTCCGTTCGCCATTTAGACAAAACGCTTGCGCCCTGGCCGACCCTCGTCCTAGGCTCTGTCCTCTGCAGAGAAACAACGTGTTCACACACACCATCTCCATCAGAAGGAGGACAACCATGGTCGACACTGTGACGAAAATTGCTCTTCCGCGTCTGGATGTGCGAACAGCGCTGACGGACCTCGAGACCATCAAAGGAAATGATTCGTTCAACAGGGATGAAGTGCGCCTGGCCAACCAAGCGCTCAAGGATCTCGGCATTCGAAAGGCCTGGATGAAGACGCCCTTCGACGCCAAGGCGTTGGACGCCCTGCTCGCCCAGCTCAAGGGGATCAACAAAACGCTCCAGGGAAAACAGGACCGCGAGATCTGTGAGACCGAGGTCATTCCGCCTCGGCGCGAACCGATTCAGGCAATGTTCGACATAATGCCGAAGGAGCCATCGAAGGTGCGCTATGACACCACCTGCCGAACGATCACCTATTCGGCCGAGCTTGCCATCACGCCCACGAAAAAGGGATACGAATTTTCCTCCAAGATCATCGAGGAGAAGTAGACCACCGATTGGCAGGAATCAAAAGAAACGAGCGCGGAGATCCCGCGCTCGTTTCTTGTATCCAACCCGCATTCACTCGCCCGCTATACACCCTGGTGAAACTCAAACCAGAACGTTCACCTCTCGAATGCAATACGATTAAAAACAGAAGCAGCGTCGGGCACAATGCAGCGTTCCCTGTCGATCGCCAAAGAAAGGGGGGAATCCATGTCTCTGGTCCACACCGTCTTGGGGCCCGTCGATGCGACGCACAGATCCGGACGATGACGGTCGAAAATCCGAGACGAATATTCGAATCCGCTTCTTTGTGACGAAAAAGACAGCCATGGACGACGGTTAGATTTTGAGATAGCTTCTTGGTCACATTCGTTCAGCAAATTGTTCGAAGAGGCCCAGACGCGAAAACTGCTTCAGCTCAAGTTCGACGAGAAGTCCGGCAACTCCATCATCACGAGCTTTGTCCACGAGGACGAGGGCATATCGGTGGCCGCATGAAGGATTCGGCAGAAACTCCGGGGGGTCCATATGGGCAAGAAACAACGGACGTGCATGGAGCATGGTGCGGACAGCGCCGCAAACACGGTCGCCCTGGTCCAGGGCATCGAGGCGGGCGATCATCTCTGCATCATCTACGAGACGGATGATGAGCACCGCGCGGTGCTGACACCGTACATTCGCACGGGGCTGGAGCGCGGAGAACGGGTCCTCTACGTCACCGATCAGCGGACGGCCGAGGCGATCCTCGAGTATCTGCGCTCCGACGGCCTGGATCCGGCCCCCTTCCTGGAGAACGGTCGGCTCGTGCTCCTTACCGCGGACGAGGCCTATCTGCGGGAGGGCGATTTCGATCCGGATCGGATGATCGCGCTGCTGCGCTCGGAGGAGAAGCGAGCGCTGGAAGACGGGTGCACGGCGCTGCGGATCACGGGCGAGATGAGCTGGGCCCTGAAGGGGTGCGCCGGATCGGAGCGCCTCATCGAGTACGAGGCCAAGCTCAACGATTTCTTTCCCGGAAGCAAGAGCCTGGCCGTCTGCCAGTACGATCGGCGTCGCTTCGATGCCGAGATTCTGCTCCAGGTGCTCAACACGCATCCGCTGGCCATCATCGGCATCGAACTCTACGAGAACTTCTATTTCGTTCCGCCCGCCGACATGCTCGGCCCCCACACGTCGAATGAGATTTTGGCCCGCTGGATCCAATCGCTCCGGGAACACACGCGATTGCAGCGCGAGATCGAACAGCGCGAGACCCTCCTCACCGAGATGGGCGCGATGGCGTCCGTCGGTGGATGGAAATTCGACGTCGCCACGAACAAGCAGACGTGGACGAAAGAGACCTACCGTATCCACGAGGTGAGTGAAGATTACGAACCAACCGTGGAGAAGGGCATCGCGTTCTACGTGCCTTCCTCACGGCCACTCATCGAACAGGCCGTTCGGCGCACCATCGACGAGGGCGAGCCATTTGACTTGGAACTCGAAATCATCACAGCAACGGGGCGAAAGCGCTGGATCCACGCCATCGGGAAGGCATATCAGGAGAACGGAAAGACGACGAGGGTCGGCGGAACCTTTCAGGACATTACCGCTCGCCGTCGCGCGGAGGAGCGCATGGTCGCAGTCAACGCGTGCCTCATGGGCTTGGGATCGAACTACGAGAAGAACGTGAACGCCATCACCAAGGCCGCCGGCGAAATCATGGGCAGCGCCTGCGCCCTCTATAACCGGCTGGGGGGAAACCTGCTCTGCTCCGTCGGGATGTGGAACGAACCTGCCGATTTCAACCCGCGGGACAAACCGGAGGGACACATCTGCTACGACGTGATCCAGGGGGTTCCCGAAGGACGCCTCATCATTTGCAACCTTCAGGACTCGCCCTACGCGGAGACCGATCCCAACGTGAGGAAGTATGGTCTGCAGACCTACATCGGTCAGGTCGTTCGCCTGGAATCCAAGCACATCGGATCGCTGTGCGTCGTCTATCAGGACGCGCATGAACCGGTGCAGGGTGAGCTCGACGCCCTGGGGGTGCTCGCCGGCGCGCTGGGGGCAGAGGAGGCCCGGCATGTGGCCGTCGAGAACCTCGCCCGCCAGCTGAACATGGTCGAGAAGCTCAACCGCTTCATGCTCGGGCGCGAGACGCGCATCATCGAAATGAAGCATGAGATCAACGCGCTCCTCGCGGAACTCGGGCGGCCGTTGAAGTTCGGGGTATGAGGAGAATCAAGACCTACACGCCCTTCATCATCTGCGTTGTCCTCGGCAGCGCACTGGGATCGATCGCGCGCGTCCACCTCTTCGCCAATGCTTTCAGCGCTTTCTGGCTGGGACTCATGGCGGGGGAAAAGCCCGCACCGCTCAAGCGTCCTTGCTAAACCCCTTCCATTCTGCGAAAAAGAGGGCTCCGCATACACGCCGCTTTAACCGGGAGACACCATGAACCATCATCGTTATCTTCCCCTTCTCTTGATCACCACGCTGGCGATCACACTCTTCTCCCCTGATCTTATCGCCAAGAAACGCACGAAGGCAGAGCGCAATGCGATCGAGGCGAAGATGCTCTGGTCGCATACGTTCCCTGGTCCCGTCATGCGCCTCGAGATGACGCCCGCGGGGCTGCTGCACGCCGTTGCGCGCGACGGCAGGAGCAAGAAGTCGCCGCGCACGCGCGCGCTTCTCGATTATGCGGGCAACGTCTTCTGGCAAGGACCGGAGGCCAAGACCGCGCTGATCGCCGACAGCCCGCAGGCCGTCATCATGGAGGTGGGCGGCTCCGGCCTCACGCTGCGCGCGATTGTGAAGAGCGGAGCGGAGCTCTGGCGCTATCCGATGAACGGCATCCCGGCCTCAACGCTCTCTCTCCCGGATTCGAACGAACTCATCATGGTCATGCTGCCCTACGAATGGCCGTTGGCAACGGAGAAGGCCTATCCCGCGACCATGGTCTCGATCGATCTCAAGAACGGCGCACAGCGTTGGTCGACACCGATCGGCAACATCCAAGGCGCCGTCGATGCCTTCGGCGGTGAACTCGCGGTGAACGAGGGGAGCGTCTGGTGGGCCGCCGGCGGCCGCGGCGCACGCGTTGAAGCCGCGAATGGAAAACTCGCCTGGTCGAGCGAACTGAATCTCACGAGCGGGAACGGATCCTCCTGGGTCTTCGGCCCGGGCGGGGCAGCGGTGATGCGCGGCAACGGTATCGCCTTCTTTTCCTCCGAAACGGGACTCACATGGCAACATGTGCTTGCGAAAGCGGAGCATCCCAACGGCATCGTCTGGTCGGACGGCAGCATCGTTGCGAGCCTTGCCTCCAAGAAGGAGGTCTTCCTCGCCGCATTCGACATCGCCACCGGCAAAGTGCGCTGGCAGACGAGCGTCAAACACAAAGCGAAGAAGTACGGCCTGCCGCCGCGCGGCGTGGCGGTGTTCGGCAACGTCGTCGCGCAGCCGGCCGATCGTCACCTCATCGGCCTCGACCTGGCCACAGGAAGCGAGCGCTATCGCACGGAGATCGACAAGGGCTTCTTCCGCTCCATCGATGCACTGCGGCAGATGAACGACAAGGTCGTTCTCCTCGGTTTTGAAGGGGCCATCGCCTTTTCCATCGCCGATGGCGCGCAGGCCTGGGAGCAGACGGGATTCATCGATCCGATCATCGAGATTCAAAAACTCAAGCAGGCGGCGATGTCGGTGGCGCTCTCCAATTTTCAAGGGAGCGCGCCGGGCGCCAAACAGGCCTGGAAGGAATATTCGGACGGTTCGCGCAGCTATACTTCTGCTGCACAGACGGCGGCCTTCGAATCGCAGATGTACCGTCAACAACAGAGCGCCAAGAATGCACAGTCGGCCAAAACCCTCGCGTCGCTCGGCGAGATGGAACAGCAGGTCATCAACCGAAGGCTGGGACCGAACTATGCCGAGTTCTACCGGCACCGTGGCTCAAAGCTCATGCTGCTCAAGATCGTCAACGAACTCGACGGCGCACTCGTCGATCTCCGTTCGGGAAGCGTGCGCGAATCAGGAGGGAAGCGTGCACGCGAGGCGTGTATCGCGCGAATCCTCATCGATCCAATCAGCAATCGTATGGTGCAAACCTATCGCAAGATGGGAATCCTCTGTTCGGCGGTGAACACGATCGAGATGTATCCGTTTGGAAAATAGGGGATCGGTTGGCTTCTATTATGAATCCAACGCGTCGAACTTTTTGGCAAACTCAGGTCTTTCCGTTTTGAAGTCACACAACTTTCCGGTTCGTGGATGCCGGAAGGAGATCGCTATCGCATGAAGCGACAATCGTTTGTGTGACGACTTCTTGTCCCCATACTTCAGATCGCCGACGATCGGATGGCCGCTCTCCGCAAGGTGCACACGGATCTGGTGCTTTCGGCCGGTCAAGAGATCGACCTCCAAGAGGCTCATCCCCTCGACCTCTCGAAGCACGCGATAGGCCGTATGGGAGAGCTTTCCTTCCTTCGCATTCGCGGTCGAATAGACGACATAGGCTTTGTTCTCCGTCAGATGCGATGTGATCGTCCGCTCCTTACACGTCGGGTTTCCGTGGACGAGTGCAAAGTAGGTCTTTTTCACATCCTTCCAGTTTTTCTGGAGATAGTCCCGCGCCTCCTCGTTCTTCGCAAAGACGAGGATGCCGGAGGCCTCGCGATCGAGGCGATGGACGATAAAGATTCGATTCTTCGATTTGGCCTGCCCCTTTCGGACATAATCGGTCAAGGCATAGTACACCGTCCTCGTCTTGTCGCGATCAGTCCCCACCGTCAAAAGCCCCGGCGGTTTCTCAACGACGAGGATATCTTGATCCTCGTGAATGATCCGAAGCCCCTTTGGCAGATGCCTATTTGTCGAGCCGATTTTTTTAGACATAGGAGTTCCTGAACTCCGAGGCCAGTCATTGGGTTGGGGTCATGTATACCGCTACAAAGAGCATGTCACAAATCGCACCATATGCAGCGAATATCAAGAACTTGATAACTCCGGCGAGATAGTTCATATGACGTACGAGGTCAGCAAACACCATGCTTCGAATCAACGACATTACGAAACAATACGGGTCGCAGTTGCTCTTCGACGGCGCGAGCCTCCAGATGTCAGGCGGCGAACGCCTCGGTCTGATCGGGCGTAATGGCAGCGGGAAGACGACGCTCTTCCGGTTCATCATCGACCAGGATCACCCGGATTCAGGCACAATCGAAATTCCGAAACACTATCGCGTCGGCTATCTCGAACAGCACCTGAACTTCATCGAACCAACGGTCCTCGAAGTGGTCTGCGCCGCGCTGCCCGCGGAGGCAGAGCATGAAGATTATCGCGCCAAGGAGATCCTCTTCGGCCTCGGGTTCGACCAGGAGGACATGGCGCGCGCCCCCGCGCAGCTCTCGGGCGGCTATCAGGTCCGACTCCAGCTCGCGCGCACGCTGGTCTCGTCGCCCAACCTCCTGCTGCTCGATGAGCCGACGAACTATCTGGACATCGTCTCCGTTCGCTGGATCACCCGTTTTCTCAATGCCTGGAGGAACGAGCTGATCATCATCTCCCATGACCGCGAGTTCATGGACGCGGTGACCACACACACCGCGATGATCCACCGGCGCACGATCCGCACGATCAAGGGCCCGACACAAAAGGTCTGCGCGCAGATCGCCGAAGAGGAAGAGGCCTACGAAAAGACCCGCATCAACGAGGAGCGTCGGCGCGCGCAGCTGCTCTCCTTCGTCGAGCGGTTCAAGGCGAAGAACACGAAGGCATCCGCCGCCCGATCCAAGATGAAGATGATCGAGAAGATGCCGCTGCGCGACAAGCTGGAATGCATGACCGACTTGGACTTCCGGTTCCACTACAGCTCGTTTCCCGCCAAGCGGATGATGGAGATCGAGGCCGTCTCGTTTGCCTATCCGCAAGGACAGCCGCTGATCGAGGATCTCAGCATGAGCGTGCATGCCGACGACCGGATCGCCATCATCGGCAAGAACGGAAAGGGCAAGTCCACGCTGCTGCGCCTGCTCGCCGGAGAACTCGCCCCCTCAAGCGGCGAGAGAAAAATCCATCACGCCACGAGCGTCGGCTACTACGGCCAGACCAACATCGACCGGCTTGCCCCGCAGGCCACCATCGAGGAAGAGATCGGTTCGGCCAATCCTATGCTCGGCAAATCCATGGTTCGCGGCATCTGCGGAACGATGATGTTCGGCGGCGAGTTGGCGGAGAAGAAGGTGACGGTGCTCTCCGGCGGCGAGAAGAGCCGTGTCCTGCTGGGAAAGATCATGGCCGCCCCCGCGAACCTCCTCCTGCTCGACGAGCCGTCGAACCACCTCGACATGCAATCGATCGAAGCCCTCGTCGACAGCATCGACGAATTCCCCGGTGCGGTCGTGATCGTGACACACGACGAGATGATCCTGCGCAGCATCGCGACACGGATGGTCATCTTTCAGGGCGGTGCCGTCGAAATCTTCGACGGAAGCTACGACGAATTCCTCGAAAAGCGGGGATGGGATGAGGAACGCGATCTGAAATCCGCAGCGGCCGGCGAGGAAAGAACGGTCACCAGCAAAAAGGACGTGCGCCGCATGCGCGCGCAGATCATCGAGGAGCGTTCATCGGTCATTCGCCCCCTCAAGGAACGGATCGATGCCGCCGAGACAGCGATCTGTGAACTTGAGGAGGAATCCGCACAGGCCAATCGCGATCTCCTGATCGCCGCGCAAAATCAGGAGGGCGTGGCGTGCGTCGCCCTCACCCGATCCATCAAGGAGATGCAGGCGAGCATCGATGCCCATTTCGTCGATCTGGAGAAGGCGACCTTGGAATACGAGCGGCTTTCGAAGGTATACGAGGAGAGACTCACCTCTACTGAGGGGTGAGCGAGCGCACGCTCTCGGGCGAGTGCGAAGACAGCGATGGACGTCGCTCTCATTTTGATATAACTTCTCGAGCAGACATCACGAGGAGGTTCTGTGAGCGAGTCAGCCCAAATCCGGAATATGGTGATCTACTGTGATTTCGAGAACGTCGCCCTGGGCGTGAAGGAATCGAAGTATGAGGCCTTCGACATCAAGCGGGTGCTCGAGCGACTGCTGCTCAAGGGCAACATCGTCGTCAAGAAGGCCTATTGCGACTGGGCGCGCTACAAGGAATTCAAAAAGCCCATGCACGAGGCGGCGTTCGAGCTGATCGAGATCCCGCATGTGCGCCAGTCCGGCAAGAACTCCGCCGATATCCGCATGGTGGTCGACGCCCTCGACCTCTGCTATACGAAGGCGCACGTCGATACGTTCGTCATCATCAGCGGCGACTCGGATTTTTCGCCGCTGGTCAGCAAGCTGCGCGAGAACAACAAGGTGGTGATCGGCATCGGCGTGAAGAATTCGACCTCGGATCTGCTCACCTCGAGCTGCGACGAATTCATCTTCTATGACGACCTGGTTCGCGGCGCCACCAAGCAGGCCACCGCCAGGCGCAGAAGATCGACCACGAAGAAGGCCTCTCCTGCAACGGCAGAACCCGTTGCGAGCGACAAGGCGCAGGAGGCGCTCGACCTGGTCATGGAAACGGTCGAAGCCCTCTTCGCTGAACGCGGTGAAGAGGAAAAGGTCTGGGGATCGATGGTCAAACAGGCGCTCAAGCGGCGCAATCCGGGATTCAACGAGAGCTACCACGGCTTTCGTTCGTTCAGCAAATTGCTCGAAGAGGCCCAGACGCGCAAACTGCTCCAGCTCAAGTTCGACGAGAAATCCGGAAACTACGTCATCACGAGCTTCGTCCACGAAGACTAACCTACTCTACGATCTTGACCTCGATCGGCTTTGGCGTGTCGACATGCGTATCCCGTTGCGGGAACGGAATCTCGAGGCCTTCCTTATTGAACGCATCGTTGATGGCCATGTGCAGCTCGTGAATCACCCTCATACGTGAATCGTTCTCCACAAATACGCGAAGGTTAAAATCGAGGCTGTTGTCTCCGAAGCTGGTGAAGATCACACTCGGAGCCGGCGTGTCGAGCACGAGCGCATTCTCATTCGCTGCTTGAAGCAGAAGCCCCTCCGTCTTTCTGGCATCGGATCCGTAGGCAACGCCAACCGGTATGACGATGCGGTTGAGCTGATTGGAAAGCGACCAGTTCGTGATATTCGACGTGAGGAGCGTCTTGTTCGGGACGATCACCTCCTTCTTATCCCAATCTGTGATCGTCGTCGCGCGCACATGAATGGTCGCAACTTGCCCCGAAATACTGCCGATGGTCACGATGTCGCCAACGCGGATGGGCCGCTCCAACAGAATGATGATACCCGAAGCAAAATTGGCCACGATATCCTGAAGCCCAAACCCGAGCCCTACCGTAAGGGCGGCGAGCAACCACTGAAACTTCGACCAGGTCAAACCGATGGCGTTGAGCGCGAGCGTTAGGCCCACGACCACGACCACATATTGCGAGATCATCGTGATCGCATGCCGGCCTCCAACGGAGACGCGTGCATGCTGAAAGAGTGCGGCCTCCAAAAGTCCCGGCAAATTTTTTGCAATCAGGATGGTAAAGGCGAGGATGAGAATCGAGAGGACAACATCTCCCATCGTCGTTGCCCGCATCTCGACACCCGCCTGGTAGGTCCAAAGGACGATGGCATTGAGGAGCTTTGCAAACGGAATGTCTTGTCCCCAAATCGCATACAGCCCAGAGAGGAACAGAATGAGCACGACGGTCTTGATGAGTTTCCGGGCTTTTGTCCGATGATGATCATCCAAAACGAGAGCATCCGTTCCTTCTTCGGAGGCGGACGGTTTCACGGCCACCGCCGTCATATATACGCTCTGGAGCAACCCCTTCAGCAGAAAAGCTGCACCGATGAGCGCAAGCGTCAGCAGCAGATCCTTTTCCATCAAAACCGAGCTTCGGTAATAACCCAGGTATGCGAGCAGGAGCAGCGTCAGGGGAATGAGGAGGGACAGGGCAAACCATATCGTTTTGAATGTGATGATAAATCCAGAGCCATTTCGATTGGAAAAAAGCGGTCCCTTTGGTCTGAAGAGCCGCGCCATGAGAAAGGACAGAATGAGGAGCCCCACCATGAAGAGGATGCGACCCAACGAACCTCGGGCGGGAGTGCTCAACGCCGAGTTGATGGTGGTCACGAAAAAAACGATCGGTGCGATCAGGACCATCACCCAAAACGCAAACCGCTTGACAGCGCTGCACACCGTTTTGGACCAACCGAAATGTTCGTCCAATGCATATTCTTCTTTCAGCAGTTCCCGCGCGAGCCACGCCAGAAAGAGAATGCTAGCGAATGATTGCAGCCCCAGAGCAAACGCCATGGTAAACTCGTGGCAGCCGGGCACTCGGACCAGGAGCTTCGACGCAACATACACGAACAGTGGGATAGCACCGGCGCTCACGATCGCCAATGCGATCGCCGAAAAAATCTGAACGATGGAGCCGTAGCGTGAAGCTGAAGAGCGCTTCTGCACCTTCCGCGCATACGCATTTCGCTTCACCGAGAACAGAACCCACGCGACGATTCCAGCGAGGATGAGCACCCAGAGGATCCATTCCCACACAAGGGAGTGCGCGAGGTCATGCTTGAGGGCAGACCACTTTGACGGATTCGTCAATCGCGCCAATGCCGTATCTAAAAATGTGGCACTCGCCACTCCAAAGGTCTGGTTGCTTCTGGCCCAGAGCAGATTGAGATTGATAAAATCGATGAACTCCTTCGCTTCGATCCTCAAGGCACGCTCGGCATAACTCTCATTTCCGAGAATGACCAGATAGCGCGCGTTTATGGCTTGGAGATCATCTGTGAGCGCGAGCCCTGCCTGAAGCACTTCCTTCATTCCCGATCGCACCCGATCCTTCTGCACGGCACTCACATCTGAATGATCGAGATATCCCGCTATCACATTGTCATCCATCGATGCGATGTGGTCCCGGATGTCTTCGAGGTTGAGATCGTCTTCATTCACGCGCCCGACCTCCGCGCGCCTCACGATGCCTGAGCGCTTTGGGAGTTCGAAAAGCGAAAGCTGCTTGCGTTGCTTCTGAATCAGGGCGATCGATGAGGGCGTAAGGCCGAGTTCCTCGACGCGCGTTGTCGTTTCCCTATAGCGATCGCTGATCTGGACGTATTTTGCTGTCAGCTCATCCGTTTTTTTCTCGACCGCCAGCGCTTTCTCGTTCGCACCCAACACATCACGCGCAAGGATTTCATTGTCCTCGGCCACATCGATAAACGCTTCGGGCCAGCCTTCCTCACGAGCCCGCGCGAGCATATCCTCGGCCTCCCTGAGTTTTTTCGAGGCCGCCGCAATTTTCGCCGCATAATCCCACTTCGTGAGCGTGACCAGACCCGCGTCGGGCGTCTTCCCTCCCGATATGCCCCCAGAACCATCGGCGATCTGAGCATAAGCCGCCGGGGAAAAGAGCATGGAGAGTCCAATCAGTGCCGCGATCAGGAGCTGCTTCGACTGAGAATGCATCACCGATACCGCCTTTCTGGGGAAAATGGACGATCCTGAAGGTCGCAAACATACCAGAGGGATCGATCGATAGCAATGTCGCGCCTTTTTTGAGCTATCGCGCGGGCGAACCCAAATTCTGAATATTAGACGGTTTTTTTAGAACTGGACAAACATGCTAACTCATTGTAAACACGCGCAGTTTTTCGGACACCGTCATCGAATCCATTGAAGGGAGTCAGGTCATGGACAATGAAAAGAAGGGAATGCCGCTTCTGGGCGATGCCTTTCCCGAGATGAGGGTACAGACCACGCAGGGAATGAAGACGCTTCCGAACGATTATGCCGGAAAATGGTTCATCCTCTTCAGCCATCCGGCCGATTTCACGCCGGTCTGCACGACCGAGTTCGTGGCGTTTCAGAATCGATACGATAAATTCAAGGCTCTCAATTGCGAGCTCATCGGCATGAGCGTCGACCAGGTCTTCTCCCACATCAAATGGGAGGAGTGGATCAAGGAAAACCTGAACGTCCAGATCGAGTTCCCGATCATCGCCGACACAGGTGCTGTGGCCGCGCGGCTCGGGATCATCCATCCGGGCAAGGGGTCGAACACGGTGCGAGCCGTCTTCATCGTCGATGCCGCGGGAACGATCCGCATCATCTTCTACTACCCGCAGGAGTTGGGGCGCAACATGGATGAGATTCTGCGCTCGGTCGAAGCGATGCAGATTTCAGACAAGAACGGCGTGGCCATGCCCGCGCAGTGGCCGAACAGCGAAGTCGTCGGCAAGGATCACGTCATCATCCCCCCGGCGAAGGATGTCAAAACCGCGAAGGACCGATTGAAGAAATCCCAGGCGGGCGAATTCGAATACCTCGACTGGTGGCTGTGTCACAAAAAATTGTAAGACAAAAAGTATTTGGAGAGGTGCCGGAGTGGCCGATCGGGGCTGCCTGCTAAGCAGTTGTACCTTTAACGGGTACCGAGGGTTCGAATCCCTCCCTCTCCGCCATAATAAAAAGGGTCCCTCTGGGGGCCCTTTTTATTATGGCGGAGAGGGAGGGTGAGAACCAGCCTTCGAAGAAGGCTCGTTCGACGACCTTCCACAAGCTGCTCGCCGAATAGGCGAGCTTTATCATGCTGAAGTGTCGGCGAGTGGGTACCGCGAGCCGACGCCCCTCCCTCTCCGCATACGAAAATAGGGCCCCTTGGGGTCCTATTTTTGTATGTCATAATTAAACTCCTCGAGGTTCGGGCGAAATTCATTCACCGCAACATCGGACCACTTGCTCCCGGGATAGACGCTCTCGATCGTCAGCTTCACCCAGGTCGTCTGCGCGTCTCTGATCTTTTTGGGCACCGTAATCGTCTGCTCCTTCATAGTATCCTTGAGGACGATCGGAAACATGCCACCGTCCATCTGAACATTGGCCTTCTTGACTCTTCCGTTGAGCTGAAAGAGCTTTCGACTCTTGCCATAGCCATTCTTTATCCAGATCGTTCCGATCTTCATCGGCTGTTCAAACGTGATCATGATCGATTCACCGACGCCATGGCCCGGCGCACCCTCGACCCATGCGGTGGCATCATCGCCATCGACCGCATTCTTTGGGGCATAGGATTTTCCCGACTGGGGTGCGAGCGTTGAACTTGAGGTGATGATCCACTTTCCAAACTGACCATCATCGAATGCCGTTGAGCGCGTCTGTGCAGAAATGACGTTTGCCACACAAAGACTGCCCAGTATTCCCACGAGCAGGATTGTCTTCTTCATAATCATACGCCCCTTGTCGTTGTGAAACAGGATACGAGCATGCATTATCGCGCCTCTCGCTCACTCTGACAATCGAGACAAAACGGTGTCTCCGGACGCGCCTTGAGGCGAGCATACCCGATCGGCTCCTCGCACCCGCGACACAATCCATAACTCCCTTCGCGACAATCCACCAACGCGCGCGCTATCTGCCCAAGACGCCCCTGAGTGCTCGCCCGACTCGCGCGCGCCATCTGTTGCTGCTGCATGGCGTCGCCGCGGGAGATGCGGCCGATCGGCTCATCCGCCTCAACCGGCTTTGCACCCTCATGCGTTGCTGCAAGCGCTTCCTCCAGCGTCACCTTCAATGCCAGAAGGTCTTCGTGCAATTCCTCGATCTGTTCTGGGGTCAGTTCATCCATGTCAGCCATTCTCGCACCATGCTCCATTTTCTGTTTTCCATTTATCGCACCAAATCTGAATACCGCTACATCATATTGACTGCACACACGTCAAAGCGCATGCCGCCCTCGATCCGGGCAAACGCGATGAAGCAAAATATGCGTTCTCAGGTGGGAATCTTCCGCTGCCGCGCAAGCACGAGTAGCTTCAGGGTACATACTGCCGAAGACCACACTTGCTCAAAGGTGCGCAGTCTGCCGGAGCCCGAATGGTGATGCGGCTCATACACCGAATGGTCTGTGGAGACCATTTCGGGCATTCGCTGAGACAGGAGTTGGCAGCATGCTGGCGATCCTGTTGGGTCGCACCGTCGCCATACCCCGCGCACTTCGCATATTTCCTACAGATGGAAGCACAGGAGCGATTCGTCTGCGGGGGTGGATCCTGCACAAAGGGATTCGCGCTCGGTTCATACAGACAGCTTCCGTCGTGATCCTGAATCTTACTGCAGGAATCCGCACTGGCCACACAATGCTTCACCTCGTCCGTCCAGCTCGCACACAGCGAGCTACAATACGCCGGGTTGTAGATATAGCTTTCCCGATAGTTCGCTCGGGTCTCCGCCGGATAGCCATCGACCTGCGTGATAAATTCAGCGCAGATCTTCGGGATCTTTTTATGGCAAAGCGTGAAGCAGTTTGTCTGCGCACCGGTGAGCTTGCCCGCCGCATGAAGAGAACCTGATGCACAGAGAACGGCCAAGACCGGCAGAGCAAACAGGGCACGCTCGAAGAAAAAAGACATGCTCACCCCACCTTTTCCACAATCGCGTTGAAGGTTTCGCTCGGGCGCATGGCCTTGTTGGCGAGCGCCTCGTCCGGTTTGTAGTGCCCGCCGAGCTCCATCTTCAGGCCCTGGGTGTGATTAATCTCATCGAGAATCTTCTTCTCGTTTTCCGTCAGCTCCTTGGCGAGTTTGGCAAAGCCGCTCTTGAGTTCAACATCGTCCATCTGCTCGGCCAGCGCCTGCGCCCAGTAGAGGGCGAGGTAGAAGTGGCTTCCGCGATTGTCGAGCTCGCCAACCTTGCGACGCGGGGACTTATTGTTCTCGAGATACATGCCGTTGGCCTTATCCAGCGTCTTGGCAAAGATCTTGGCCCGCGCGTTGTCGGTCGCATTTCCCAGAAACTCAAGCGAAGCCGCCAGCGCCAAAAACTCGCCGAGCGAATCCCAGCGCAGGTGCCCCTCTTCGCGAAACTGCTGCACGTGCTTCGGCGCGGAACCGCCCGCACCCGTCTCATAGAGCTTCCCGCCGTTCATGAGCGGCACGATCGAGAGCATCTTGGCGCTGGTGCCGACCTCCAGGATCGGAAAGAGGTCGGTGAGATAATCGCGCAGGACGTTGCCCGTGACGGAGATGGTGTCCTTGCCCTCGCGCAGACGCTCGCAGGTGAAGCGCGTCGCTTCTTCCGGGGACATGATGGCGATCTCGAGCCCTTTTGTATCATGACTCTGGAGATAGGCATCGACCTTCGCGATGAGCTGCGCATCGTGCGGACGCTTCTTGTCGAGCCAGAAGACCGCAGGCGCGCCCGTGGCGCGTGCGCGCTCCACCGCGAGCTTGACCCAATCCTGAATGGCAACGTCCTTGGTCTGACACATGCGGAAGAAGTCGCCGCCCTCGAGCTTCTGCTCGAGCAGCGTCTCGCCGTTTTCAGCGACGACGCGCACGACTCCGTCATGTTCGCACAGGAAGGTCTTGTCGTGCGAACCATACTCCTCGGCCTTCTGGGCCATGAGCCCGACATTGGGAACCGTCCCCATGGTCGTCGGGTCGAACGCCCCGTGCTTCTTGCAGAAGTTGACGGTCTCCTCATAAACCCCCGCATAGCTGCTGTCGGGGATGACCATCTTCGTGTCGTGCAGGTTGCCGTCTGCGCCCCACATCTTTCCCGAGTTGCGGATCGCCGCCGGCATCGAGGCATCGATGATCACATCGCTGGGCACTTGGAGATTGGTAATCCCCTTTTCCGAGTTGACCATCGCAAGCTTTGGGCCGCTGTCGACCGCCGCCCGCATATCTGCAAGGATTTCCGTTTTCTCCTTCTCAGGCAGCGTATCGATCTTGCTGTGAAGATCTCCCAACCCGTTGTCGGGACTCACCCCGAGTTCGCGGAAGGTTGCAGCGTATTTGGTAAAGACATCCTGGAAGAAGACGGAGACGGCGTGGCCGAAGATGATGGGATCGGAGACCTTCATCATCGTGGCCTTTAAGTGCAAGGAGAAGAGCACATCCTGCTTCTTGGCATCGGCCATCTGTTCCTCGAGAAAACGACGCAGTGCGCGCACGCTCATAAAGCTGGCATCGATGACCTCATCCGCGAGCAGGGGAACACGCTCCTTGAGCGTCGTCGTCTTTCCACTCTCATCGACAAATTCGATCCGGGCATCCCCCGCCTGCTCCTTCGAGACGGTCATCGACTTTTCGTTCGCGCGCAGATCGCCGCGCGTCATATGCGCGACATGCGATTTGGAGTCCTTCGACCATTCGCCCATCGCATGCGGATGCTTGCGCGCATAGTTTTTCACCGAAAGCGGCGCACGGCGGCTGGAGTTTCCTTCGCGCAGCACCGGATTCACCGCCGAACCCTTCACCGAATCATAGCGCTCCTTGATCTCGCGCTCTTCATCGCTCGCTGGCGCTTCGGGATAGTCGGGCAGATCATAACCCTGCTGCTGCAACTCCTTGATGGCCGCTTTGAGCTGCGGAATGGAGGCGCTGATGCACGGCAGCTTGATGATATTCGCCCCCGGCTTTGTCACCAGTTCGCCCAGGTAGGCCAGATCATCCGTCTGCCGCTGCTCTTTGCGTAAGCGTTCCGGAAACTTCGCGATGATTCGCCCAGCCAAAGAGATATCGCTGGTCTCGAAATCGATACCGGCGATCTTCGCAAATGACTTCACGATGGGAAGAAACGAATAGGTCGCCAACGCCGGTGCCTCGTCCACGATGGTATAGATGATCCGCGCGTGCTTCATACCGCCTCCTTGGGATGACGATCCCGTTTGGTGATGTGTGCGAGAAAAAGGATTGGTGCCTGAAAGGGGTCTGGCTCGAACAGCCAGCGCCTTCGAAGGATCAAAGCCTGTGCGGCCTTGATGTTGGGGCCGATCGGCATCGGAAAAGCGCTCCCATTGCGGTCCTTTTCGGACCCTCTCAACGGGCAGCTCATAAAGGGTTTTTCCGAGATTGTCCACCGCAAAAGGCCCATTCCCGGAGGAACACCGCACGATTTCTCCTTGCTTTCATTCCCGCCTTCGCCTACGCGTAATCGCGTCATGCGCGCCACAATACTCATCCTCTGCGTTCTGTTTCTCCCGCTCCTTTGTTCCTGTGCAAAGCAACATGATTTCAGCATCCGTTTCATCAGCGACCGCCAATACGATCAGATGATGATCTTCCGGATGTTTCAAGGCAAAGATCCCGCCGGCCTCAAATCGCGGTCAAAGCAGATGGGATTCGATTATGGCTTTGCGAAGGAGGTCTCGAAGGCGGAGTCCTATGAAGTGATCGAACCGAAGCTAACCGACTTGGTCGACAGGACCTATCTCTCCGAATCGGACCTCATCCAGAAGTCCCAGGAGGAATATGCGAAATCGTGGGACCCCGTCATTGAGGTCTTCTCGCGGAGAGCCCAGGAGCTCAGCGGTTCCCCCTGGTTTTATAGGAACTACGAATGCGTCGTCTCGCCCTTTCACAAGGGCCTGAGCAGCTGGTATTCCAACACGATCACGCGCGCATATAACGAGGACCCCCTCAAGCAACGGCGAATCACCGCACACGAAATCGTCCTGTCACATATCTTCCACATCGTTCGCCAGCGCTATTCCGAAGCCAAGCTGAGCAATTGGCGCGTGTGGGCGTTTGCGGAGATCACGACCGTCTTTATCCTCGACGACCCCGAGCTGATGCAAAAGCTCTGGCCATGGCAAACGATCAAAGAGAACTATTTCTCCCAATCAAACTATCCCCAGCTCGCACGGCTGGAGGATCAGCTCCGCAAGATCTGGATCAGCCGGAAGGATTTCGACGATTACATGACGAGAGCCGTTCCCATACTCAAAACCTTCTCCACGACCCATCGAAAGGGAATGTAATAATCTATTGTTATTATTGGATTATATCAATTCCCCTCCCACCACTCTCACATATATAATGAAATTATCATTGTTTATCAAAAAACGATAAACTATACTAATTTTACTCAATATGGACCCCCGAACCAATCCATATGCCCCCGGCGCCGGAACCATCCCCCCTGAACTCGCCGGGAGAAATGACATCCTCGAAAAGGCATCGATCGCCATCGACCGATGCCGAAACGGCCTGGCCTCCCGAGGCCTGATGTTGGTCGGATTGCGCGGCGTAGGCAAAACAGTCCTTCTCGCACGCATGTCCCAGGATGCAGAGGCCTCCTCATTTCTGACGGTTTCCATCGAAACCCCGGAAAAACGTTCCCTACCAGCGCTACTCATCCCCACCCTTCGAGCAGCACTGCTCAAATTGAACCGAAAGGCAGCGGCTACGGAGCTGGGCAAACGAGCGCTCCGAACACTCGGCGGTTTTGTATCCGCAATGAAGATGAAATATCAGGACGTTGAATTTGGACTCGACCTCGGAACAGAACCCGGCTGCGCTGATTCTGGAGACCTCGAGCATGATCTCATCGATCTGTTCATCGAAGTGAGTCGTGCGGCAAGAGAAAAGCAAACGGCGATCATCCTCTTCATCGATGAAATTCAATATATTCAAGAAGATCAATTCGCCGCCATGATCATGGCGCTTCACAAATGCGCTCAACAACAGCTTCCCATCCTTCTCATCGGAGCAGGTCTTCCCCAACTGGTCGGCCAAGCAGGCCGCGCTAAATCCTATGCCGAACGACTTTTTGAATATATCGAAATCGGCGCACTCACTCCTGAAGCAGCACGAAATGCACTCGTTATTCCTGCTGAACGTTCCGACGTTCATTACACACACGACGCATTGGATGCGATCATACAGGCAACAAAAGCATACCCCTATTTTCTTCAAGAATGGGGCAAGCATTGCTGGGCATGTTCACCTGAATCACCAATCACACAATTGAATGTCGAAGAGGCAACGGAATACGCCATTGCAGAACTCGATGCCGGTTTCTTTCGCGTTCGGTTCGATCGGCTTACGCCAAGCGAAAAGAAATATCTTCGCGCAATGGCGGAACTTGGAGGAGAATCCTGTCGATCGGGCGATATCGCCCATCTTCTCGGACGCGAAGTTCAATCCGTCGGCCCCACCCGCGCAAACCTCATTCGCAAAGGAATGATCTACAGCCCATCCCACGGAGAAAACGAATTCACCGTTCCCCTCTTTGATACCTACCTCAAACGCGTCCTGCCTCATTTTGACGTCGTATCGTAGTGGAGAAAGGCTCATGCCCAGCATCGCCATCGACAGCGCTTCCTACTACTATGAGCTGCACGGTGCGGGTTCGCCGCTGGTGCTCGTCTCCGGTTATTCGGGGGATCACACCCAGTGGGGCGACGTGCTCGACGCGCTGGCACGTGAACACCGCGTGCTCATCTTCGACAACCGGGGGATTGGACAAACAAAGGACGGGGGAGAGCCGCTCACGGCGGAGGCGATGGCGGACGACACCGTTGCGCTGGCCAGGTCACTCGGAATGGAAACCTTCAACGTCGTCGGGCAATCGATGGGCGGCACGATCGCGCAGGCGCTCGCCTGGCGGCACCCGGATGCGGTCGACAGGCTCATCCTGTCAGCGACCTCGCCGCACTGGAGCAGCGCTGTCCTCATGGCATTTGCCACGTCGCTCACACTCCTGGAGGAGGGCACGCACGTGGAACTCGTCTTCGACGTCGTGGCCCCGTGGTGCTATGGCCCGAACTTTCTCGATGATGCTGAGAAAATGGCTCAATGCAAACGGGAGACTCTCGCGGCGCCATTTCCACCGACACTGGAAAACCTTCGCCGCCAATGTGGCGTATTGAAAACGTTCGATTCCACGGACTTTCTGCAAAAAATTGCCGCGCCGACGCTTATCCTTACGGGAACGCAGGACATCATCTCGACCGAGCGGGATGCACAGAAGCTCCTGCGGGGAATTGACGGGGCCGTGCATCACAACATCGAAGCCGGACACGCCCTCCCCATCGAAGCCCCGGATGCATGGGCCGAACAAATCCTCGCCTTTCTCGCACGCTGAGCGATCGCTCGTTCATTTCTACGTTGCTATTGTTCACAAATGTACACGCTATGCGCATATCGGGCGCAACCTTTCTGCATCTGTGCCGATATCCCTTCCGGCAGTTGGAAGCGAACAGCCTCATCACCACAAAGGAGAAGACCATGGGAGCCAAGACACTCAAACTCACACCGACCGTCGACCAGGCCAATCGGGCGTCGGCGGCCATCGACGTGCGCGCACGGAAAGCGAAATCGGATACCCACATTCCGGTGCGCATCATCGACGCGGATAATGATGGCAAGGCGACACCTCAGGATGAATTCGTCAGCCTCTCCGAACGCAGCATCGGAAAACTCACGAAGGCTGATCTCGAAAAATCGCCCTGGTACAAGATCGCGCAGGAATCGGCAAAGAATCGCGAAGGCGTGAATGCGTTCAACCGTCGCATGCGGGAAGAGAACAGCCTCGGCATGCGCGTCGTCGACACCGATCGCAACGGCGTCGTGAGCAAGGGGGATCATATTGGCGAACTGACCTCTTTCGGCCCCGACAATTTTGGTTCCTCGAAAGTCGTGCTCGACAGCGTCTGTGGTGAGCTGGAGACGATCGGATCGGCCATGCGCTTTTCGCAGGGCGCCAAAGAGGTGCTCAAGCAGAACGGATATGAGGTGCATACCTCGCATCCAAAACAGGGCGTGACCTACGTCTACTACCAGAGCATGTTCGATGAGAACGACAACATCATGCCGAGCGCCAGCTATAATGAGAACCTGGGCGCCTGCATCTATTATGCGCCCACGATCCAGATCACGGCTGACCCGAGCGAGGACACCCTTATCCTCCAGGGCACGAGCGGACGCCGCAGCTTCATCTGCACGCACGACCTCAAGCGCGATCGCCTCCCCGTATGTTTGCACTCAAAATAGGCGGGTATTCCAAATGAGGCACACATTTCACCGCTCTTCGTCGGTTTTGCGCCAGACGCGTTTTCCGGCGTACCAGGTCTCGAGCACCGGGATGTCCTTGATGCGCTTCGGATCGACCGAGAGCGGATCCTCGCCGAGGACGACGAAGTTGGCCTCTTTCCCCGCGACGAGCGAACCGTGGCGCGCCTCGTTGAAGGCGGCATAGGCGGCATCGACCGTCATCATGTGCAGGGCCTCATACGGCGTGATGCGATGTTCGGGATTGGGGTGATTGACGGCGGCGTGGATCCCCAGCAGCGGTTCCGGCGGCGTGACGTTGGCGTCCGAACCGCCCGCCAGGCGCATGCCGCCGTCGAGCACGCGGCGCAACGGATTGGTGCGCCGCCAGCCCTCCCCCAGGCGCTTGGCATACATCCCGTCCGGCCCGCCCCAGAGATATTCAAAGCTCGGCTGCATGCAGGCCACAACGCCGATGTTGCGCGCGCGCTGAATCTGTTCGTCGGTGGCCATCTCGAAGTGCTCGATGCGATGCCGGTGGTTGTAGCGCGGGTGCCGTTCCATGGCGCGCTCGTAAGCATCGAGCACCATATCGATCGCACGCGGCCCGATGGCGTGAAAGGCCAGCTGCACACCCGCCGTATGCGCCTCCTCCACGAAGCGGTTGAACTCACGCGCCTTCTCATAGAGCTGGCCCCGATAGCCGGGCATACCCGGATAGTCCTCATCGATGGCGGCGGTGTACGACCCGATGGAGCCATCGATCAATATGCACCCGCCCAGGTGGCGAAACCCCAGACGTGTGGTGAAGAAGATATTCTTCTCCTGGAGGAAGAGCGTCACATCGAGCGGAATCGATTCGATGCGCCGCAGGACCATGGACACTCCCTCGCCGCCAAAGAGGCGCCCGCCTTCGAGCGCATGCACCGCGGTGATGCCGCTGCGCACAAACCGTCGGCTCGCCTCGCGGATGGCGCCCTCGCGGACCTCCTGCGGATAGAGTGCGGTCACCTTGGCCTTGGCATAGAAGTAGGCTTCGCTCCGCAGGATCCCATTGGGCCGGCCGCTTTCGAGCACCAGCCCCGGCATGCCGATGGGGATGCGCAGACGCGAGAGCGCCGCGCTGTTGACGACCGCCGAGTGGTAGTCGACGCGATTGATCCAGACCGGGCGCGTGGGCACAAACGCATCGAGGTGCTCGCGCGTGACGAAACGCGCGTCTTTCACCTCGTCCTCTTCGAACCCCTGGGCGAAGACCCAGGTGCGCGGACCACCGGGGACGCTGGTGATACGCTCGCCGACCTCGGCGACATTCATCACACCACTCATGTCGATAAAGAGGAGATCGACGCCGGTCTGGAAGAAGTGCGCATGCGCGTCGACGAACCCAGGAACGACGGTGGCACCCTTGAGATCGATCGCATGAGGCAGCTCAGGCGCAGCACCCTCACCCATGCGCTGAATGCGCCCGCCCAGGGCGGTGAACCAATCAGCATGCGGCTCGACGTTATCCATCGTGTGAACGCGAGCATTTTTGAAGAGCATCGGCTTGTGTCGGGACATGGAGGGAAGGTAACGCTGCGCAATCTCAATTGCAAATGCAACGTGCGCATGCCGCCTCAGGGCTCAATGGCGCTGTGATAGACATTGGAAAAAACGGCATCGACCGATTCCGTCAGCCGCTGGCCGTCGATGGTCACAAATATCCCCGCGTTGACGAAGGCACCGAAGTAATACCCCTTGTAATAACACATCTGCGTATTGTAGCCGGCGTTGGCCCCCTCGTGACCGATGAAACCATTTTCCAACACCATCAGGCCGAAGCCGTAGGCGCTGGGCGCCCCCGTCACGAAATCGGTGATCGCCGGCGGGGTGAGCATCGCTTCATGGAGTTCGGCGCTGATGAGTTCGCCGGTCATGATCGCCTTCATGAAGCGCATGAGGTCAGCCGAGGTCGAGACGATCGATCCGGCGCCGAGGTCCCACGACATGTTCTGGACGCTGTAGTCGCGCCACGCATCGTCGCCGACACAGACGAATCCGGCGCCCACGCTGGCCGGGATGTCATAGCCGTGCGCGTAAGGAGCGGCCATCGTCGCCTCGTCGTTTTCCGGCACGCTCGTGCCCGTGAGATTGAGCGGACCGATGATCAGATCAGTGACGAGCTCCCCGTAGGTCTGTCCGGTCGCCTGCTGCGCGATCATCGCCAGGATCGTGAAGTTCGTGTTGATGTAGGTGTAATACGCGCCCGGCTCGAACATAACCGCGCCCCCACCCACCTCGTTGGACATGGCGATGAGTTCTTCAGGGCTATAATACACGGTCATATCGCCGCAGAGCGTCGCCTCGTTGAGCGGAACGGAGTTCTCGTGATCGTAGAGACCGCTGGCCATGTTGAGCAGATTGCGCACGGTGATGCGGGAGCTGTTGGGAACGAGACCGGGAAAGAAATCGTCGATCACATCATCGAGCGTCACATATCCGCGATCGATGAGGATGAGGATCACCATGGCGGTGAAGGGTTTGGAGACGCTGGCGACGCGCGTGCGCGTATCACTGGTCATCGCCACCTTCGTCGTCCAGGTGGATTGATCGATGTTCGAAGTGTCCTCGGCCTCGGCCATGCCGGAGGCGACGACAAACGAGGCGCCGTCATCCGCGCGCATCATGCCGAAGACTCCGCCGGGAAATCCGTTTGAAGCGAGCGATGTGGTGAAGGCATCGGTCACGCGCTGCTGCATCTCGGGTGAGATCGCCGCGGGCGAGCTGCCGCATCCGGCGATGGAAAAAAAGAGAGCGACCACAATAAGGGCACCTCTAAAAACTGCCATTTCTCGCATTGTCATCCTGGGCATAGCGAAGGATCTCCATGAAATTTCAGGGGATCCTTCGCTACGCTCAGGATGACAGCTCCCGATAAGGTCGTTTTGAGAGGTGCCCATAATCCAGTTTCGAATGTTCTTCATCATCGGTATCCTTTATCCTTTCACGCTATCGTTTTCGTTTCGGCCGCCGTCTCCTCCGTGAGCCCGAGCATACGCGCAAAGGGCGGGATGGTGATCCCCTGCACGAGGATGGAGATGAGCACAACGAAGAAGACCGTGTCGAAGATCTTATCGGCATGCGGCACCCCCGCCACGATCGGAAAGGTGGCCAAGAGGATCGGCACCGAACCGCGCAGCCCCGTCCAGGAGATGAGCACGCGCTCGCGCCACCCCATACGAAAGGGGGCGAGCGTGATCATGGTGCTGGCCGGTCGCGCGACGAACATGATGAATGCCGCGATGACGAGCCCATGCTGCCAGATGGTTGCAAGCCGTGAAGGAAAGACGAGCAACCCCATGATGACGAACATGGCGATCTGCGAGAGCCAGGCCAGCCCCTCGAAAAAATCCTGGAGCAGCGCTCGGTGCAGGAAGCGACGATGACCCATGGTCACGCCCATGACGTAGACCGCCAGAAATCCGCTGCCACCGAGCACATCGGTGAGCGCATAGGTGATGCAGACGAGCGATAACAGCAGGACCGGATAGAGTCCCTTGTAATCGAGGCGAATGCGTTCGAGCAGAAAGACGGTTGCGCGCGCAAACGCGTAGCCGACCACGAGTCCCACGGCGATCTGCTGTGCCATCACCAGCACGAAGAGATTGTGCCCGACATGCCGACTCATGATGTATTCGATGACGCCGATGGTGAGCAGCACCGCCATGGGGTCGTTGCTGGCCGATTCGAACTCGAGCAGGGCGCGTATGTCCTTGCGCATGTTCACGTTGCGCGAACGCAGGACGGAAAAGACCGCAGCCGCATCGGTGGAGGAGACGATGGCGCCCAGGAGCATGCCGCCGATGATCGGAATATCGATCCAATAGGCCGCAAAGGCCCCGATCATGATCGCCGTGAGGATGACCGAGACGGTCGCGAGTGCGGCCCCCTCTTTGAGGAGCGGGCGGATCTCCTTCCACTCGGTGTGAAAACCGCCGGAGAAAATGATGATGGCCAAGGCGAGCAGGCCGATGAACTGCGCCACCCAGGCGTTGTCGAAGGTGATGCCGCCCAGGCCCTCGGAGCCGGCGAGCATGCCGATGCCGAGAAAGACCGCGAGCGACGGGATCGCAAACCGCCCGAGCGCCCGGCTGACCAGGATACTCAGCATGATGATGAACGCCGCGCCGCCGATCATGTATTCGTTGACATAGCTGCCAAGGCTGTGTGCTTCCATCTTTGGAATCCTTCACATGCCATCGTGGTTGATTATGCCCGGCGTCGGGGAAGCCGTTTGCCGAATGAAACGAGGAGATAGACAGCACCGGCCACGAGGATAATCGTGGCACCAGCGGGAAGATTGGGGGCAAAGCTCAGCCAGAGGCCCACAACGGTGAATGCCGCGGCGAGCGCCGTTGCCAGCGCCATCATCCCCCCGAGCGTTCGGGTGAAGCGACCGGCGATCGCGGCCGGCAACGTGATGAGCGCGATGACCATGACGATGCCGACCACCGTCACGAGCAGGACGACGGTGAGCGCGGTGAGCCCCAGAAGCAGCAGGTAGTAGAAGGTGACGCCCAAGCCCCGCAGGCGCGCGAACTCCTCGTCGAAACAAACCGCCATGAGGGGGCGATAGAGCAGAATCCCCACGATCAACACGATCGCGTCGAGTCCACCGATGACGACGAGATCGGTTGGACTCACCATGAGGATATTGCCGAAGAGATAGCTCATCAAATCTTCGCTGTATCCCGGCGTCTGCGAAATGAAGAGGAGCCCCGTGGCCATGCCGATGGCCCAGATGGCGCCGATGACCGTGTCCTCGCGCTGGCGCGCATTCAGGCTCACCACCCCAATGATCATTGCGGCAGCGAGCGCGGCGATCACGGCGCCGAGCATCGGCGTGCACCAGTCACAACCGTGCACCACCTGGAGATAGCGCGCTGCACCCATGCCACCGAGCACCGAGTGCGCGATGCCGCCGGCGATGTAAGTGATGCGCCGCACGACGACGTAAGAGCCGACCACCCCGCAGGCGATGCTCGCGAGCAGGCCTGCGGCCAAGGCATACTGCAAAAAAGCAAACCCGATGAGCGCCTCTAGGAAGGACACGTGCCCTCCTTCCGAATATCGTGGCGCACCAGGTGCACCTCGCCGCCATAGAGATGCGCCACACCCTCGGCCGTAAAATCCTCGACCGGATGTTCGACGACCTGGCGATTCACGCAGAAGACGCGGCGCACCGAGCGCGAGACGAATCCGATGTCGTGCGAAACGATGACGATCGTCATGCGCTCGTTGAGATGACAGAGCAGCTCGTAGAACTTCCCCTCGACGACGAAGTCGAGGTTCGAGGTGGGTTCGTCCAGGAGGAGGATCTCAGGGGTCCCGACCAACGCGCGCGCGATGAGCACGCGCTGCTGCTGCCCGCCGGAAAGCGCCGAAAACGATGCGGCCTGTTTCTCCTCGAGCCCCACCTCGGCCAGGGCGCGTTGTGCCGCTTCGCGGTCCTCGCGCCGATAGCGCCCCCAGGAGGACCCCGTTCCCAGACGCCCCATGAGCACCACGTCGAAGGCCGTGACCGGAAAGGCGGGATCGAAGCGCACGCGTTGTGGCATATACCCGATGCGCGTGCGCGCCTCGACAGGCGAATGCCCGAAGATGCGCACCGACCCCCGCTGCGGTTTGAGCAGCCCCAGGAAGAGTTTGATGAGGGTCGTCTTGCCTCCCGCATTCGGTCCGACGATGCTGGCGCAATCGAGCTCATCGATGGTGAGGTTCACTCCATCGAGGATGGGCGATCCATCATAGGAAAAGCTCACATCGCGCACTTCGATGACCGGTCGTCCTGTCACGTGATGACTCCTATCGCTCCTGCGCCACCGCCGAACGAATGCGATCGGCCATGGTGCGGAGATTCATTGCATAATCGCGCGCCAGGGGGTCGAGCGTTACGACCCTCCCCCCGATTGCACGCGCCAGCATATCCGCTTCGCGCTGAGAAAATTGTGGTTCGACGAAGACGACGCGCGCGCCCTTGTGCCGGGCATCCTCGATAACCCCGGCCAGTGCCCTCGCCCCCGGCCGCTTCCCCTCGTGTTCGATCGGCACCTGCACGAGACCGTAGGCGTCGGCAAAATAGCCGAACGCCGGGTGCGCGACGAAGAAGGATCTCCCGCGATAGGGAGCGAACGCTTTCGCGATGGTACGATCGAGTTGGTTCAGTTCTGCGGCGAGTACCACGAGGTTTTTTCGATAGGTCGCTGCATGCTCCGGATCGGCCGCTTCCAGCGCGAGTGCTATCGCGCGCACCTGGTGCAATGCGAGCTTCGGGCTGAGCCAGGTGTGTGGATCGAGCGCCTCATGGGCGTGCCCATCGCCATGATCATGCGTCGGCAACCGGCGACGAGCGATCCCCTCCTCCGTATGTACGATGCGAAGATTCGGATGCGACCCCTCGAGCTTGGACAACAAGCTCCGCTCAAACGGAAGGCCGATGGCGAAGAAGAATTTGGCCCGTGCCAAATCGACAAGCTGTCGGGGCGTGGGGTCGTAGGCGTGCGGCGACTGTCCCGGCGCCACCAACACGCCTACGGAGACATGCTCACCGCCGATGCGTTCGACAAAAAAGGCCTGCGGCGGAATGCTGACAAAGACCGGCAGCGCCGCATTATCCGCGTGTGCCGGAGAAAAAAACGCCGCGAGAAAAAGCAAGCCGGAGAGAAGAATAAGAAACGATTTCGTCATAGATCATTTTCTCACACATCAGGACATGCGCACCCGTGCGTACAGCCGAAGACGTTGCAATGCGGCTGATCGGAACCGCCGCAACTCTCGGCGCCTTCATAATAAAAACTCGAATGCTGGCAGAGCTGATCGGCGGCATACTGCGTGCAGCTGGCCTCGGAGTCGCTCGGATAGACGGGGGTTTCGTTCACGCAGATGGCGCAATCGCAGGAGCTATCCACACTGCTCGTGCTCCCGCAGGCACAGAACGCGACGGCCGACACCAACCCAACGATCATGAGCATTCGATGCATATCCCACCTCCTGCACTCTTTCTACCGAGATCAGCGCCGAATGACAACTGTGCAATCCCGCCGAGGAACACGCAGGACGTGACGCGACTGCGGCGATCGGGTAGAATCGCGACACCCTGCGAAAGGAGCCCGTGATGGCATCTCTGTCCACCCCCCGCCCGACGCTCGGCGTAACGATGCTCGCCATGCTCAACCTCGCCATCGTCTGTTCGCTGCGGGGGCTGCCGATCATGGCCGAAGAGGGGCTCGCGCTCATCTTCTATCTGGTGCTCGTCGCCATCATCTTTCTCATCCCGGTTTCGCTCGTCTCGGCGGAACTGGCTACCGGTTGGCCCCCCCATGGACCGGGCGGCGTCTACATTTGGGTGAGCCAGGCCTTCGGTCCGCGCTGGGGTTTTTTGGCCATCTGGCTGCAGTGGGTGCAGAACGTCGTCTGGTTTCCGACGGTCCTGTCCTTCATCGCGGCAACGCTCGCCTATCTCTACAACCCCGAGCTCGTCCACAACCGGCTCTATGTCATCAGCGTGATCCTCGTCGTCTTCTGGGGCGGCACGCTCATCAACTTCCGCGGCATGAAGGCATCAGGAACGCTCAGCACCATCTGCGTCATCGCGGGGACCATCGTACCGGGCATCATCATCATCGCGATGGGCGCACTCTGGGTTAGTTCTGGCCAGCCCATCGCCATCGACCTGTCGTCTGCCGCTCTCTTCCCCGACATGGGCGACATCCACAACATCGTCTTCCTGGCAGGCGCGGTCCTCATCTTCTCGGGCATGGAGGTCTCGGCCGCGCACTCGCAGGAGGTGGTCAACCCGAAGCGCACCTATCCGCGCGCCATTTTGCTTGCAACATGCGTCTCGCTCGTCGTCTTCATCCTGGGATCGCTCTCTATCGCCATCGTCGTGCCGCAAAAGGAACTCAGCCTCGTGGCCGGCGTGATGGAGACCTTCGCCGCGTTCTTTCACTCGCACGGGCTGCACGCGCTCGTTCCGATCATGGCCCTGCTCATCACGGCCGGATCGATCGGCGAGATGGCCGCCTGGATCATCGGCCCGGCCAAGGGCCTGATGACCACCGCCGAGGAGGGGCACCTGCCGCCCTTCCTGCAGAAGGTGAACGCGCGCGACGTCCCGACGACCATCCTGCTCGTTCAGGGCATTATCGTCAGCATCATCACGCTCGTCTTTCTCCTCATGCCGACGGTGAGCAGTTCCTACTGGATCCTCTCGGCCTTCAGCGTCATGCTCTATCTGCTCATGTATATCATTGTCTTCGCTGCAGCGATTCGCCTGCGGTATTCGAAGCCAAACGTCGAGCGCGCCTATCGCATTCCGATAAAAAACATCGGCATGTGGGTGGTGGCGGGAATTGGTATCGTGGGGGCGCTCTTCACCTTCGTGGTGGGGTTCCTTCCACCGTCACAGATCGACACGGGAAACCACGTCCTCTATGTGGCCTTGCTCCTGACGGGTATGATCGTCATGTGCCTCCCGCCGTTCATCATCATGAAACTGCAGAAACCGAGTTGGAGTCGACGCTAACAAAGAGAGTGTCATTCCCGCGAACGCAGCCTGCCCGCCGGTTGTGTGGCGGGGGAATCTCGATTGTCACGAAACACCGAGATCCCCGTTTTCACGGGGATGACAATCGATGAGGGATGGCAATTCTATCCTTACCCCAGCTTCGCAAATGCTTCGCGGGTTTCGGCGAACTGATTGGCGGCGCGGGTAACGTAGGTGTAACACTCGTCGATGTAGCCGTCGGCAGAGGAGGACCAGGAGCGGTTGAGATAGCGCTCGCCGGCGGCGAAGTGACTCATGATGTCGGCATAGTGCTGCAGGCCGTAGACGTGGCTGATACTCTCGCGCGCGTCGATAAAGTTGTCGATATCGTCGCGCAGATCCGCATCGATGCGCGGATGAATATCGTACACGCCGATCGCCTCCTTCTCGGCATCCAGGCGCTTCATCTTTTCGACGATATTGGCGAGGCTCGTCTTGATCGCCTCGATGTCGCCGCTGACCTTCGCATCGCCGCGCTTCTCGTGATGCGAAGCGCGCCGCATGAAGATCATGCCGATCACACCCACGGCGAGAACGGGAAGGAACCAGAGCCAATTGACGACCTCGGCTTGCAACGAGGCCACGACACTCGCCCCGATGAGCCCGCCGACCAAGAGAACGTATCCCAGAATCTTCATGACCGTATCCTTTCGCGTGACTGCGCCATCTTCTTCTCTCCCGCGTGCCGCGAGGGGAAGATGAAGACCTTTTTTACAGCCTCACCGGAAAAAAGGTCTTCATCTTCCCCGGGAGGCACCCGTTAAACAACAACGCTACGCCGCACCGACGACGGCGACGAGCGCTATGCCCACACCGATGAGCGCCTCGCCGATGATGAGCCCGGCTGCGATCGGGATGCCGACCTCAGCGCTGAAGTGCGGGCCGCGCACCTTATCGATGACGAGGCGCAACACGACGCCGACCGTATAGGTCAGCACGATATTGAAGGGCATGTAGAACCCCAGGCCCACGAGCACACCGAGCGAGCTCAGCCCCGTGAGCGAGAGCAGACCGCCGAGCGTGGCGCCCGCGATATACTTCTGCACAGGGACGTTCCCGCCGAGCACGCCCTTGATCATGCCCGCCAAGGCGCTTGCCTGCGGCGCCGGGAGTTTGTCGGAGCCGATGCCGTACGCCTCGTTCAGGACGATGATGACGAAGAGTATAATGATGGGCCCGAGCCAGACGGAGAGAAACTGCGCGGTCTGCTGTTTGAACGGGGATGAGCCGACCAGATATCCGGTCTTCAAGTCCTGCATCATATCGGAGGCAATTCCCATGGCGATGCAGATGGCCACCCCCACCACGATCGATGCAGCGATCGCTGCGGTATCGCCCAGCCCCGAGGAGATGAGAATGAGAATCGTCACCGCCACGAGCGTCATGCCGCTCATCGGCGACCAGTTCGTATACCCGACGCATTCGGAGATGATCACCCCGGCCATCCAGAGCCAGAGGATGCCGAGCACCGCGATGGCGATGCCGCGACCGACGCCCATCTGCGTGGTCGACATCCAGGCCACGACGAAGAGGACCACACAGCCGGCCGCGATGGCGAAATAGAGGACCTTGATCGGCATCTCATCGCGCGAGAATGCTTTTTTCAATTTCGATGCCGACTGCATGCTGCCGATGGCGCTGCGAATCAGCGGCACGGCCAGCACAATTCCGATGAGCGCACCCCCGATGAGCATGCCGATGCCCAGCGGACGGAAGAGCGAGAAGCGCAGATACTGCAACAGATCCACATCCATCGCGGCGAGCGCCTCCGGCGTGGGCAGCACGCCCATATTCGAGAGGATCGGCGCGAGGATCCAATAGCAGAGATAGCCACCGACGACGAAGAAGAGCCCGCCCTTTCCGGCGATGTAGGCCACGCCGATGGTCATGATCGAGATGTAGTAGACGATGTTCATGTAAGCGGGCGCACCGATCGCCTCGCCCAGGGCGAAGTTCTCAAACCCGGTGAAGTGGGTGAGCAGCGCGGCGATCGCACTGATGACCGCGCCCGCAGTCATGAGGATCGCCTTGCGCACGCCCGCGCCCGGCGATTTGAGGATCGTGGCCACCGCAATCCCATCCGGAAAGGGGAGACGGTTAAAATCGATCATCTGCTTGCGCAGCGGAATGATGAAGGCAATGCCCAGGATGCCGCCGGAAATCGCCGCCAGGATCACAAGCCACGGGTTGATCTCGGGTTGGTTGAGCAGGAAGATCGCCGGGAAGGTGAAAACGAACCCCGTGGAGGCATTGTTCACGCCGCTGGCGACCGTCTGGTTGATGTTGTTCTCGACGATGCTCGAGCGCCGAAAGATTCCGCGCAGGATCCCAAACCCCAGGATCGCGGCCAAAATCGACCCGCAGGTGCCGTATCCCAGGACGAGGCTGGCGTATCCGACCGCCACGGTGAGCAGCGCTCCGAGGAAATAGCCGACGAGCATCCCCGGCAGAGTGAGTTCGGGGTAGGGCCCCCGGCGAATGATCCGTCCCTTGGCATCCGTTTCAGTGGTCACGATTCGCCCCCTTGAGAAGTATGGAAAGAGGGGAGAGACATACCCAACGAGCGGGAATGATTCAAGAATTTAATTCTCTCCGGCCGAATACCCGCATCGGGGCACCCCACGAGAGGCACCTCTCCCCTCATCTATCTAGAAAAGACACCGAAAAAACCATATGGGGAAACCATGATTCTTCATGGCAAAAACCTCGAAACTTTTGAGGGCATTCACCGATAAGGATGCAAACGAGGACTCATGATCTTGCCACCGGCACATATCGTTGCACTCACCCCTCTCGCTGCGGATACGTTCGTCCAAACGGCGGATTCGTCGCCGACATTCGACGCCATCGATGAATATTCACCCATCGTCGCCACGACAGCAGATCCCGATGGCATGGCCGCTTTTTACCGAAGCCAGGATCTCCACTATCTGCCAAAATCAAAACCGAAGAATCGCACGATCAAAGCAGCGCTTGCCCGGGAGGCACAGGCTTATCGCACTGTTCACCAACACGCATCACGTCACCACAATCTCCCGCCGGGATCAGAAAAAGATCTCTTCGTTCGTGCCAACTGGGAACGCCTGCCGGCATCCGAGAATCACACATCGCCGAATTTGGGAATCGCCCGCATCGGATTGGAACAGGGATTCGGCCTCTTCGCCCTGCAGCCATTCGAGCAGGGCGATTGGATCGGCGAATATACCGGCTATATCGTGAGTCAGACGATGCTCTCCGGTCGGAACGTCTACGCGATGGAGCTCCACCCGTGGAACGCCCTGCTCAAAAATGCTCCCCGCGTTTCCCACAGCCCTTTCGCCATCGATGGCGAACGCGCCGGAAGCGCGATGCGCTTTGCCAATCACATCGATGATTCCGTGCGCATTGACTCCAGCACTCTTTTCGCGGCAAACATGCAATTCGCCCACGTCTTCTGCGAGGGAGGATTTCACACCCTCTTCTTCGCCCGACGAGCGATCGAAGCCGGCGAAGAATTGCGCTTCGATTATGGCCATCGTTTCTGGTCGCACCTGGGCATCACGCCCGACAACCATTCGGTCTATCGTTTGAGATAAACACGAGGTATCATCGATGTCCGCTGCGGGATCCACCATCATCGGGAATGTGGGAACGCCGTTTATGACGGCCGCTTTGGATCCGTTTGTCGATTCGACATTGTTCGAGGACGCATCACTCGAACCGATCGACACCTTCGCGATGGTTGGGAGCGACACCCCTTCATCACCGCCGGCGTCCATCCCCCCCCCGAATGGAAGCGGCGGCGGAAACGATGGCGATGGCAGCGGCTCGGGGCCGAAGCTCGCAGGTTTGCGTACCGGCATCCTCAAACACGGCGAACACCTGGCCGACCTCGTCCTCGATGTCGCTCCGGGGGCCGCGGAGGACGCGTTTCCCGGCCTCGACCTGTATGAGCGCTTCATCGACCAATTCATCGGCTGGATCCGGGCGGGATCCATCTCAGAACTCAACGAAAAGATCGACGGTTCGCCCGCCATCGTCCTGGGATTCGACGCGGACAACCGCCCCTATGTCGCCTACAAGCTCGGCATCGAACGCAAGGGCGCGCCCAAGCTCGTGCGCACCGTCGCGGAAGCCGCACAGCTTTATGGGAACTCACCGATCGCGGCGATCCTGGCCGATTGCATTCGCGTCCTGCGCCCGCGCCTGAAGGCGTTTTCCGACCCGTCGCTCGTCTTTCAGGCCGACCTACTCTTCACACCCAACAATGGTGCACGCACTGTTGAAAACGATGCGGTGATCATTCGCGCCAATCCATCCGGTCTTGCCTATCGCATCACGAAGCACTCAAAGCTGCATCCCTTCGTTTCGAACGTGCAGCTGGGGTTGGTCGTACACACTGTCGGCCGCCGCGTGATCGATGAGGAGACGGGAACGGTTGCACGCGTCGAACCGCTCGACGACGCGGATGCGGTGGAGGCATTCGTCCGAACGCTGCGCTCCGACGGCGTCTTCGCCGTCGATCCGTGGACGCGGGATGTGAGAATCGATCGAGGAAAAAACCGATTCACCGATGCACAGGAGACGGAGATCCGCGCAGCCCTGTCGGGAATGCGCGCGGGGCTCGCGGGGATGAGCGCCGATTTCCGCAAACAGTGGGCAAGCTTCCTGCCGACCTTCCGCATCTTTCTCAACACGAGCCTCAAGGCCGGGCACAACGGCGGGCTCTATCAGGCAGCCGCCGCGAATGAACCGTTCGACTTCGATCGGATCTGCGCCGTATTTCGCACGTGGATTACCGAGCGCGCAAACACGCTGCGCATCTCGCCATCGGGCGCCAAGCGATGGATGGCGCCGCGACGGATGCCGGCAGACTTCGACGCGCTCGTTGCGGACAGCGGCGACGATCTACGCGCTGCACTCGCGGCCTATTATGACGCGAACCGCATCCTCTTTCAGCTCAAGCCCCACATGCGGGGGGCCTATACCTCAAAGCTTGGCGGCGGTCCCATCGAGGGGATCATGGTCACCGATGAAACCAGCGGCGTAAAGGTCAAGCTCGTCGACCGGCTCGAGTTCACGATGCACAACTTCGCAGGCGAGCAGATGCGCACGCAGGAGAAACGCGTGCGTCGCGCAACGAGCACGAAACAGGCACCGAAGAAATTCGCACCGGCAACAAAATTACCACCGCCGCTCGATCGCTGGCGGGCGGGCGCGGCCTTCTTCATCGGAAAGATGCAGCCGCCGCACGCCGGACACATCGCACTCATCGGTGCGGCGATGCAGGAATGGTCCCCCTCCGAACTCTTTGTGCTCGCCTCCGACAAAGCGCCCGACCTTACGGCCGAGACGTGGAAGGGGTGGGGAGTGGCCGCGCGAAAGAAGGACGTACAGGCGGGCGATTATACGCACGTCTTCTCGCCCGCGCTTCGCACGGAGATTCTGCAGCAGGGGCTACCCGAGGGGGTGCACGCGCACGTCATCGACACGAGTGCGTTCTGGCGGTTCCTCAACCGCGCTGCAAAAGACAATCGCAAGGGTGCGGTTGCGCTGATCGTGGGACAGAAGGAGATGGACGAGGGGCGCTATGACGCGCAGGTCAAGCGATACGCCGATCGACTGCGATTGATGCCGATGCCGATGCAGCAGGAGGGGATCTCGGCGACCGCCGTGCGCCAGGCCGTTCGGCGTCTGGCCGAGCAGGGCGATCCGGCCGCATACGATTTCTTGAAGCAGGCGTTTGCCTTCGTCACCCCCGCCCGCGCGCGCGACCGCATCATCGGACGCCTGATCCAGGAATGGCTCGCCGTCGACGCCGTGGTTGGGCAGGTCATCTGAACAATGGGCAATCCGGAATCATCCGCCTATTTCTGTACGGAAGCGGAATCCGGCACCGCATCTGCAATCAGCTTTTCCGGCATGATCTTTTTCAGCGCCTGCTTGGCCTTCGCTCGAACGCCCTCGTCATCATCACCTTTGATCAGGCGTCGCATCAGGATGCGCCCCCTCCGGCGCTCTTTCTTATCATCGGTTTTCTGTGCCAGGTTTCCATAGACGAGGGCAGCCCACCGCCGAATGTTCGCGTCAGAATCTTTACAGAGGAACCGCAGCACCTCCAGTTTCATCGAAACATCGACCAGAACGGTCTCCCCATCGACGACCGTTTGGAGGGGAATGTCGGACTCATCGACGATGTACCGCGATCGATCGACGGTATCGATCTTGCGAAAATAGGTTCGGACCGCCCGCGCCATTCCCGTCACTCGCTTCGGATGCCCCCGCTTCTCCTCGCGCTTTCGTTTGTTGATAGCCCCTCTCAAGCTCTCGGCCATACGCTTATGAACGGGATCGAAGCTCTTCTGCATCACCGCTCCACGCTTCATCTCGGCCGATCGACATGGTTCTTCGAGCATCGACACAACCTTTACATACGCGCTCCAAATAAATTCTCCTCCTTCTTCCATCTTCGGGTCGGAAAGCGAGAGCGTGCGAAGCGTTTTCGCCTCAGTCGCCAACTGCTCCTGTGACAGGCGCTTGCAGAGCGCAACATACACATCGCTGCCCGCTTCACTGTCGATCCGCGCGCGCAAGAGAGCGATTCTTTCCTCGCGTGGCATGACCGCCCGCGCGAGCTCCCCGAGCATGTCGTCGTACTGACGCAACTGGAGCGCACCCCCCTTATGGTCCAGCGCAGAGACCTGCGGAAAGCCGGTGACGCCGTATCGCTCCATCGCCATTTCGATATTCTTCGTATAGAGAATCAGGTACTGGCCCTTGGCTTGTTTGACGAGTTTCTCAAACTTCGGTTGCAAACGATCACAGTGCGGGCACCCCTTCATCGAAAACATGACGATGGCCAGCTGTCCGGGCATCAATCGCTCGAGCTGCGCATCCATTTCTGCTGGCGTATCGACCGTGACGACCTTCTGTTCAAATGGTCTCGTTCCGTCGTCGACATACCCTGCGCTCAGATTTTTGAGCGGGAACGAATGTTTGACGCCGTGCTCCAGGACCTGAGCGTATCGCTCGCCGAAGCTGATGACCCCGTCGTGGTTCCGGTCCGTTATCCATTCTCCCCAGAAGACGGGCGCGAACTCGCCGCAGCAGACGATCTCGTCGGAACTGCCGTTGGAGATGAAGAGTGTGCGCGGATCGTCCACGAAGCGGTTCAGCCAATTGCCTCCCTTGCACTGATCCATGACGACGGTGCGCTTGGCAAACGGCAGCGCATCGAAGCGTGCGATGAGATCGCTCGTGCGGCAATCGTCGCCGAGACAGAACCCCGACTTGTTCCCATGTCCGGTCACATAGATGCAGAGTTCATCATCGGCATCGAGCTTCTGCTTCAGGTCGTCGATCAGGTCATCAACGCCATCCACATCGGCGTGATAGTAATGATCGAAGTCTGCATTCGGTTTTTTGGGATTGGCGACGAAGGTCTCGTATCCCATTCCCTCGAGGACCTTCAACGCCCGATCGGCATTCTTCTGATGCTTCTCGACGCTCTTCCTGTGGGTGTCACCATTGATCACGACGGCAATCTTTGACATACACGTCTCCCCGCATACGCATTGATTCCTCCCGTCATATCTATTATCGGTCGAGATGATTCAGAAGTTGCCGACACGACTTCTTTGCATATCCGACATTGTAGGATTGCCCTGACATCCCTCCCCACCAAAACAAAGGGGAGGAGGCTTTAGCCCCCTCTCCAGACTGCTGACAAAGTCCTCATGATGTCATTCCGAGCGGACCCGGCATCGTATGATGCCGGGGGAGTCGAGGAATCTCATGAGATCCCTCCACTCCCTCGTACAACTCGGTCGGTCGGGATGACAAAACCAAGGTTTGTCATCAACCTCGGGGAGGAGGCCTCAAGGCCCCCTCCCCTCGTACACACCCACGCCGGGAATCTACCGTGCGGCGCAGAAACCGATCGTGGTCGATGCACCCGAATTTAAGACGTCGTTCCAACCGAGGCCATCGGCATGAACGGTGGTTCCGGTCTGTGTATAATTCGCACTCCAGGCGCTGCCCATCGTGCCCTCGATCTCGAAGTCGGCCTCCCAGTCGACGGCGATCGATGACGGATTGGCGATCGTCACGTTCATGCAGTAACCGCTGCCCCAATCCGATGTGATCTGCTGCGTTACCGTCACATCGCCAGCCGGTTCCGGTTCCGGTTCGGGTTCCGGTTCGGGTTCCGGTTCTGGTTCAGGCACAACCTCGGAACGCGCGGCACAGAAACCGATCGTCGTCGATGCGCCCGAACTCAATACATCGTTCCAGGAGAGACCGTCGGCATGAACGGTGCTGCCGGTCTGCGTGAAGTTCGCGCTCCAGGAATTGCCCATCGTCCCGTCGATCTCAAAGGATGACTCCCAATCGACGGCGGTCGATGACGGATTGGCGATCGTCACATCCATGCAGTATCCGTTGCCCCAATCCGAGGTGATCGCCTTGGTCACCGTGACATCTCCCACCGGTTCTGGTTCTGGATCGGGTTCTGGCTCCGGCTCCGGCTCCGGCTCCGGCTCCGGCTCCGGCTCAGGCTCCGGTTCTGGTTCTGGTTCCGGTTCTGGTTCCGGCGCTACGCCTCCCAGCGCTTCGTCGAGGACGGAGAGCAACGCATTTTCCGGTGCTGGATTTCCACGAATGTCGCTCATGAGATTCCAGAACATCGCACCGGCGAGTCCCTCCTCGCGGATATAGTGCGCTTTGGCTCGAATGGCATCTTCGTCATCGTAGGTGATGAAGTCGGTGCCGTTATAGAGGTAGGCACAACCCGTCTCCTCGTGTACATACTTCGTGTACGTTGGAAGAAACCGTTCCATGATCGAGTAATAATTGATCATGCCCGGCTCTCCCCGTTCGCCGGGGCCGGCGGCGGTGGCTGTTTGATAGAGACCATCACCATTCGGCCCGGCGGACACGCCCGTCCAGCTCCGCCCGTAGAAGGGAAGCCCCAAAACCATCCGTTCTCGCGGCATGCCGCGCGCCTCGTAATTCGCTACCGTCTCCACAATCGAGAAGCCTTCGTAGGGAAAGGGATCATCGGATGCGGTGACCATCGGCGCGAGGTGGCCGGTGAAGTTATCCCAGCTCCCGTGATAGTCGTACGTCATGAGGTTGATGAAATCGACATGCGGCGACAGCCCTTCGACATCCATATGGGCAATGTTTCCTGGACCCGCCGGTGCCGCAATGGAGAGTTCCAGATTCGGATCGATCGCGTCGAGCTGTTCGCGAAATTCCGCAAGGAGTGCGGTGTAGTTGGCCGGATCCTCCGGCCGATACCCGACCGCGTGGTTTCCGCAGCAGACCGGATATTCCCAATCGATGTCGACGCCATCGAAGATGCCCGCGGCAACACCATCACCGCCGGTGCCTGAAGCGGTATCGATCGGAAGGTTGCCATGGATGAAGGTATCGATCGTCGCCTTCACAAAGGCTTCGCGGTTCTCGGGTGTCGCGGCGTCAGAGAAACCGCCGGACCACGTCCAGCCACCGAGTCCGATCAGAACTTTCACATGCGGATACTTCTCCTTGAATTTCTTGAGCTGATGAAAGTTGCCTCGCAGCGATTGACTCCAGGTATCCCCCACACCATCGACGCTTTTATCGGCGGGGACCGTCTTTTGGTAGTCGGCGTACGCATCGCCGACGCCTGACTGTGTGACGCCAACGACCGGTTTCGCATCCTTCACGTTGATGAAGGCATAGATAATGTGCGTGATCTTATCGCCATCGATGTCCTTCACGTTGTAATCGGAGTAGATGCCCCACGCGGGAAAATAGCCGAGGACAATCTTGTCATCGTCCTCGACCGAATAGCCCCAGGCCGAAAGCGGCACCAGGACCGCCACCATCAGGGGAAGAATGATGCGGGTCAAGCATCGCCATCGCCTCGCCTCTGTCCGCTGCATAGAACCCCCCTTCGGTTGTGGATCCAACCAGCTCCCATCGTCGGAGATGAAAGAAGCAAGTTGTATTCCAGAACACGTCAGAGCCGGGGTCGGCGATCCCCAGAGCAATATACCCTGTTCGAACGAGAGGTTAGATGCGCGAGCGACAGACGACGCAAGAGGTGGCAAAAGTGCATCTTACGCTAAGTATGCGAAATGCCGTGAGCGATCATGTCTCTTTTTTGGCGGAAGAGGGTAAAAACATACCAGGGAAAGGGTCTCGAAAGGAAACGTTCCTACGACTTCGGCTTCATGATCTTGCGGTAGGCTTCCTTGTTGCGCGCGCCGACGTGCGCACGGCACCCGGAGATGAGCGTCGGAACAAAGCGAACGCTGATGCGGTATTCATCCATCTGCTTTCGTGAAACGGAATCGCGGGTATCGATCTCGATGTAGCTCCCCCCCAACTTTTCTTCTTCAATCACGGTATCGATAATGGGCTTGGCCTTTCGACAATTGGGGCAGCTGGGCGTTCCGATGTAGACGATCTTGTCCTGCAGGCCCCGCTCTTCGCACCCTTCGATCGGGCCATCGCGCTGCACCTGATGGATGGAAGAACTGCTCGAAGCCTTGGTCGCACGCGGCGCGGAAAAGCCCTCCTGGGCCTCGGGCATTCCGAGAAAACAGAGCGTGGTGAGCAAAATGAAAGCCGCGATGGCGATGATGAGCGCGTTGCGCATGGGTGATCCTCCTGGTGACGCATCATAACGAGAATACATCGAAAGACAAGGACGTTCCTTTTGCCGCACTGCGGCTTGCCTCCTCTCCCCTCCGGCGGCACAATCGCTCCCACGATTGAAACGATGCGCTTCATGGGGGGAGATCATGCTCACATCGACACCGAAGACCGGGTGGTTTGAAGCCACCGAACCCCTGCGCGACTACGCGATCCTCAAGGCGATCGCGCGGCGCAGCTCTCTGGGAGATCGGAACACGGTCGAGACACTCGACCTGATCGGCCTGGAGGGGGATTTTCGGAAGGGGAAATACCAGTACGTCGACTACTACTCCGGCTTCATCGACGGCGACGGTCGCATGGACCAGGCCCGCAACGCCCGGAACGATATGAATGCCTATCTCCGCGCGCTGCGGTATTTCGAACAGAAACACGGCGACCTCTCGCGACTCGCCGCCGTACGCTTCCATCAGACGAACCATCGCATCGACAAGGTTCAGTTCATCGAACGAGATCCCCCATCGGTGATCTGTTGATGCGCCGTTGACCTCCGCCTGCCTTCCCCAGTATGATGCGGTTTCGGAGGATCCATGCCGGAGAAAACGGCGGATGTGGCTATCGCCTGGCCCGAACCCCGCGACAAACGCGATCCGTTCATCAATGCCCTCGATGAGGAATGCCGCGTGCGGCAGATCTCCTTTCGCTGCATCGATGAAAAAACCCTCGCGCGCGATGCGCGGGATCTTGCCGCTGGTCGACTGAAAATCCGCGTCCTCATCGACATGGCCTCGGAGACCTTCGACACCGCTCACCCCTTCACCCAGTTCGTCTATCGCGCCAAGGATTCGGGCGCGCGCATCATCGACGACCCGGACGCGGTGCGTTCGGCCGCCGACAAATCGATTACCCACTTCGACCTCGTGCGCTCGCGCGTTCCGGTGCCGGCCACGATCGTCATTCGCCATTGGGAACCCTCGCGACGGCTCTCCGCCCAAGAGCGCGAACTCTTGGGAACCCCGTTTGTCATCAAACCCGCACTCGGTTTCGGACAACAGGGCGTGGCCATCGTCCGCTCGAAACAGACGCTCGCCGAGATCGCGCGCGCACGGAAGTTCTCGCCGGGCGACAACTTCCTGTTGCAGGAGTTCATCACCACGCGCGTGATCGAAGGACGTCCGGCCTGGTTTCGCGTCTATCAGCTCTTCGGCGAGATCATCCCCTGCTGGTGGAACCCGGAGACGCACGAATACACCCAGGTGACGCTGCGCCAGATGGACGAACATCGGCTCATGCCGCTCATGCGCATTGCCTCCGAGATCGGGCGCATCACGCGCGTCGACTGGTTCTCCTGCGAGATCGCGCAGTGCGCCAAGACCAAACGGTTCATCGCCATCGATTATATGAACGACCAGTGTGCCATCTATCCGAAATCGGAGCACAAGGACGGCGTGCCCGACGAACTCATCTCTCTTCTGGCCCGGCGGCTCATCGAGAAGGCATGGGAGCACCTGCGCGGGCAGTTCACGCTGGCCCATCGCGCCATCTGGTTTCCGCGCATCAAGGTCAAGGACGAGAACATATAGGAGCAGCGCCCACCCATGAAGATCGCCTTCACGCACAACCTGCAGCTGTCCACGAGCGAGGACGAGGCCGAGTTCGATCGGCCCGAGACCGTCGCCGCCATCACCGAGGCGCTGCGCGCCCTCGGTCACGAGGTGGAACCCATCGATGTGGCCGGACCCGCCTCGCGCATCGTCGCGCGCCTGGAGGCGCTCGCGCCGGATCTGGTCTTCAACACCGCCGAGGGCAGCCGCGGACGTTTTCGCGAGGCCTTCTATCCGGCGCTCTTCGACCGGCTGGGCCTGCCGTTTACCATGTCGGACGCCTATGTCTGCGCCCTCACGCTCGACAAGCAGCTGACCAAGATGGTCTTGGCAGCCCGAGGCGTGCCCACACCACATTCGGTCTTCGTCGAACGGCGCGAACAGATCGAGCTGCTGGCCGCCTCCACGCTGCGTTTTCCCGTGATCGTCAAACCGAACTTCGAGGGGAGTTCGATGGGGATCACGCAGGACTCCATCGTGGAGAACGCGCTGGAGCTCGCCCCTCTGGTCGAGTCGCTGCTGCAGCGCTTTCCCACGGGCGTGCTCGTCGAGGAGTTCATCGTGGGGCAGGACATCACCGTCCCGTTCCTGGAAAAGGCCGCACCCAAGCGCGGGGGCGTACTCGAACCGGCGCAGTATTGCTTCGACGAGGCCATCACCGGACCGCGCCGCTATCAGATCTACGACTACGACCTCAAGGCCACGCACTTCGACGCGGTCTCCGTGCGCGTGCCGGCCCAGATCGACGCGAGCATTCGCGACCGCGCCTTCGACCTCACGCGTCGCGTGATCGCCGCTCTCGGCGTGCGCGACGCCGGACGCGTCGACTTCCGTCTCGATGCCGCCGGCGAATTGCACTTCATCGAGGTCAACGCCCTGCCGAGCCTCGAGCCGGGCGCGTCCATCTACGAATCGGCTGCGCTCGTGGGTCTGGGCTCGATCGAGAAGGTCCTACAGGCGATCATCTCGAGCGCCGCCGATCGTTTCGGCATCACGCTCAAGAGCTCGCGGCGCAGCTTCGCACGTGCCCCCATCCAGGTGGGACTCATCTACAATCTGCGCCGCATGGAAAACCGTCTCGACGAAGCCACGGGCGATGACGAGGCCGAGTTCGACTCGCCCGACACGGTCGCCGCCATCGAGGAGGCGATCGCCTCCTACGGCCATAACGTGGTGCGGCTGGAGGCGACGCGCGAGCTCCCGTCGATCTTGCCGGCATCGGGAATCGACGTCGCCTTCAACGTCGCCGAGGGGATCGAAGGGCGCACGCGCGAGTCGCAGGTGCCCGCGCTCCTCGAACTGCTGGGAATCCCCTACACGGGCTCGGATCCAGCCACCCTCTCGCTCTCACACGACAAGGGGTTGGCCAAACGCCTCATCGCGCAGGCGGGTCTGCGCACGCCGCCGTTTCTCCTCATGACCACCGGACGCGAACGCCTGCCCAAGGGGTTCGAATTTCCGGTCATCGCAAAACCCGTGGCCGAGGGCAGTTCCAAAGGTGTGTTGCGCACGAGCGTGGCCGAAGACGAGAAAGGGCTGCGCGAACTGGTGCAGGAGATCGTCGGGCGCTACCACCAGGCCCTGATCGTGGAGCACTTTCTCCCGGGCCGCGAATTCACCGTGGCGCTTTTGGGCGAGCGCCGTCCGCGCGCGCTGCCGCCGATGGAGGTGATCTTCCTCGACCGCAGCCCGAAGTATCTGCTCTATACGTTCGAGAGTAAATTCTTCAACGTCGACAAGGTGCGATTCGAGGTGCCGGCGAACGTCGAACCACCGCTCAAGCGCGAGTTGGAGCGCGTGGCCAAGTCGGCGTTCACGGTCCTGGGCTGCCGCGACTTTGCGCGCATCGACCTGCGCCTGGATGAAAAAGGTCACGTCCACTTCGTCGAGTGCAATCCGCTCCCGGGGCTCACGCCCGGGTTTTCTGATTTCTGTGTCATCGCCGAGGCGGTGGGCATCGGTTTTCGCGCCCTCGTCGGCGAGATCATGGCGCCGGCGCTGCGCCGCATGCGCGAGCGCCGACGGGAACAGCTCTTGGGACGTAGGGGGTAGCGATGGTCGACAAAAAGATCCGCGAAGGCAAACGCGTGCGGCTGCGCGGGCTGGGTGTCAAAATTGGACGCTATCCCACCGGCCGCTTCAATGCGATCACCGATGTGCCGGGCGTCATGGTCGGACACGCAACGGTCGTTCACGGGGAGGGGGAGGGCAAGCTCCGATCGGGCAAGGGCCCCGCGCGCACCGGGGTGACCGCGATCCTGCCGGTGGGCGGCGACATCTTTCACGAACGCGTCGTCGGCAGCGGCTTCATCCTCAACGGCGCGGGCGAGGTCTCGGGGCTCACGCAGGTGGTGGAGTGGGGGCTCATCGAGACGCCGATCCTGCTCACCAACACCCTCTCGGTCGGCACCTGTTCGGACGCGGTGGTCAGGTATATGGTCGACCGCTACCCCGGCATCGGCACGATTCATGATGTCATCATCCCGGTCGTGGGCGAATGCGACGATTCCTGGCTCAACGACATCGGCGGCGGACACGTTCGCGAAGAACACGTCCTCGAGGCGATCGCAAATGCCAGCAGTGGTCCGGTTGCAGAAGGGAACGTCGGCGGCGGAACGGGCATGGTCAGCTGCGACTTCAAGGGCGGCATCGGCACCTCCTCACGGCGCCTGCCACCGGCGGAGGGCGGCTATGTGGTCGGCGTGCTGGTCATGAGCAACTTCGGCACGATGGCGGACCTGCGCCTGGACGGCATTCCCTTGGGCGAGATACTCATGGAGGAGATGCGCACCGAGCCCCGGCGCGAACACAACTACGGCAGCATCATCGTCGTGGTCGCCACCAATGCGCCGCTCATGTCGCACCAGATCGCGCGGCTGTGCAAACGCGCGGCCCTCGGTGTCGGGCGCTGCGGATCGATCGCGGCAAACGATTCGGGCGAGATCATGGTGGGATTCTCCACCGCCAACACGGTCCCGAGGCAGTCGAAGAAGATGCGCTATAAGATGAAGGTGCTGCTCGATACAGCCATCGACCCGCTCTATCGCGCCACGATCGAGGCAACCGAAGAGGCCATCATGAATGCGCTGTGCATGGCCGAGACGATGGAGGGGCACTCGGGCAATCGCGCCAATGCCCTGCCGCTCGGGCGCGTGTTGGAAATCGTGCGCGCCTATTCCCACGTGCATCGATAAAAACCGTTCGAACCCTCAGAGCAGAAACGTCAGCGCCGAGGCGACAACATAGACCGTCGGGAAGAGTCGTCGCGACCACCAGTCGATGCGAAGCGCCGTTTCATGGCGCCCCTTCCCGGCCAACCCGCTGGTAACGACTCCCTCCACGAGCGCTAGAAAAACCAACAACGATGTGATGAGAATGAAGATGTCGATGCGCGTCAGATACGCGATGCGCGGGAGCAACACGCCCAAGGCAAACTGAAAGGCGACGAGCGTGAGCACCGATGTGGCTGAAACCCCCACCTGGGCCTCCAGGTGATTTGGATCGATCCAGAAGACCATCCAGGACATGAAGACGATGAGCATGAGCGGAGCGATGACGCGCCAGACGAAGAAACCCACGCGACGCGTCGCCTCGATGCGAAAGACCGCCATCGACAGATCGCGCCCCTGGGGAGCGAAGTGATATCCATCCAGCCTCGGCTCGGCGGCTCGAATCATCCAATCGGCGATGGCGAGCTCTTCCGACTCGCCGGTGAAGCGCCGATCGACCTCGAAGCGAACCGCTTCCGGGCCATAGCGACCGGAGACGAAGATGATGGGAAGATGATGGGTATCGAATGGAAAATCGCGCAGGTTCAAACGAAAGGCGAGATCACCATAATCGCGCTGCCAGAGACTGACGTTTCCCTGTGCATCGACCTCGATGAAGCGTTCCACCTGTGACTCGAGCCCGCGCCCGTTGAAGACGAGGACGTTTGGGCGCCAGACCTCCTCCATCCCGAAGCGCCGCGTCTCGCCTTCAGCGAGCCCCGCCGCCAGGCGTTCATCGCGCCACTGCAGGCGATAGGCGAACTCTGCGGTGAAGGTCTGCTCTACATCATCGATATCGTAGACGTCCAGGATATAGACACCGATCTTGACCGGCGTGGGCGTCCCTTCCGGATCCGGCCGCCCGCGCATCGCAGAGGTCACCTGAAATGGAGCGGCATCACTAAGCTCAGCCGCTTCGAGCGAAACCGCTGCAAAGAGGGTTATCGCGATCAACGCCATAGCGAAGAGCCATCGTCCTCTGTACCGAATACATTGCATGAATTCCCCCCGTTCCGATCGAATGACGTTCCTCATTATATGCACCAACCCGAACATGAAAAGGGGGGATCGGCTGTTCTCTTTTGTAAACGGTTTTTGTATTAAAAACGCAACTTTACACATCCCTTCGCCGATAACAGTTATGAGAACGCACAAACGGAAACATCTGACACAGACAATTCTCCTCCCTTTGGGGGCCCGTGGTTGGGCCCCCTGTTTTTTGTTCCGTCAAAGCCCCCCACCTTCGTCATCCATCGACTTCTTGCGCGATCCCCCCATCGACGATACAATGGTTTTTGTCGAAAGGATTCCCCATGGAGCGAACCCAGCTACTCGAAGCCCTCTCTCGAGGCGATGCGATGGAGGAATCGATCGTCCTCATGCTCACGCAGATCCTCTCCTTCTACACCGACCGTCAAGACGACATCCCCGAGAAGAATCGGCTCGAGATCAAGGGGCTGCTCACGATCCTCACGGAAGATTGCCGCAAGCATCGGCGGTATTTGGAAGAGACAAAGGACCTCATCTACGGGGTGGACAGCGATGACATCTAAAGCAGATTTTGAAAAGATCCTCGGGCTCGAGATCCAGGCGCGCGATCACTACCAAAAGTTGGTCGAACAGATCACGCGCGAGAACGTGCGCGACAAAATCGCAGAGATCCGCGACGACGAGGAGCGGCACATCAAGATTGCCGAGCGCCTGCTCGAACTGATTCAAGAATGATTGGCCAACGCACCCTTCATCGAGGAGCACCACATGCACCGCGATCTCCTGCTGCAATCCCTCAAAGATGCCCACGCGCTGGAGGAATCTCATATCAACGCTCTGGCGCAGATCCTCTCGTTTCACATCGAGCGCAACGCCGATTTCGGCGTCTCGCCCGAAGCGCGCGATGAGATCCGCAGCATCCTCACGACGATCAAGACCGACTCGGAACGCCATAAAAAACTGGTGCATGAAACCGAAGAACTGATTCGCGGAAAGGACGCCGATGATTTCTAAAACTGAGTTTGAAAAAATCCTTGAGGTGGAGCAGCGGGCCGTCGAGATTTATACAAATATTCTCGACCAAGTGCAGGATGCAGAGGTGCGCGAAAAAATCGAAGTGATCCGCCAAGACGAAATCGAACACGTGCGCCTGGCCGAGCGCATGCTGGAATTGATCGCCTGACCCATGGACATCCTCCTCTTTCTCCTCTCGGTTGCCGCCATCTCAACTTCAGGTGCGCTGATGCCCGGACCGGTCTTGGCGGTCGTGATCGGCGCCGCGCCGCGCAACCGCTGGGCGGGACTCGAAGTCGTTGTCGGGCACGCTGCCGTCGAAGGGCCACTCGTCCTGCTCATCGCCTTCGGACTTGCGCACTTCCTGAAGGGTCCAACCACCTATGTCGTCGTGGGGCTCGCCGGTGGCGCGATGCTCATCGGGATGGGCATCGAGAACCTGCGCGCACAACCGGCAATAGCGATCATGCCCGAAGGAAAGCGTACTCGCCGCTCCATCGCCGCCGGCATCATCGCTTCGCTCAATCCCTATTTCTTTCTCTGGTGGGCCACCGCCGGTGCGGCGATCATCGCCCGAGCGCTCGAGTGGTCGGCAGGGGTGCTCATCCTCGCCTTTCTGGCGCACATCCTCGTGGATCTCTGCTGGTATGGATTGGTGGGGTATGGTGCCGCGCGTTCCATTCGGTTGGGCGGGGCCTGGCAACGCTGGGTCCTGCGCCTCTGCGGCCTGATCATGACGGCGTTCGGCGGTTATTTCCTCTGGAGCGCTGCGATGAGACTCGTGCCGTAATCGACACCGACAGGCCGCACTTATCCGACTTCGACTTCCACCCGGACCTGTTGCTCGGCCTCGAGCCAGTCGGCCAGGGCATCGCCCTGATCCGTTCCACGGCGGGAATAGAGTTCGAAAGCCCGCTGCTGGGTCAACTCGGCGAACTGCTCTTCAGAAACCGTCGGCAAGGTCGAGTCCTTCGTTATGCGGCGGCGGGGTTTGATCATCCGGATAATACGCTGAACCATGGAAACCCTCCCAATCGTTCTGATCCATTATGATGTGCCAAAATGCTGGGTAGGCTCCTATCGTTTTTTGTTCGCGTTGGCAATAGGGCACCTCAAAAAACGTGCTCTTTACGCATGTCATTCCCGCATGCTTAAAGCGGGAATCCAGCCAGGTGCCTGTGTGTACGACTGTCCGGAACTGGATCCCCGATTACCCCATTCGGGGATGACAGTCACAACCGGGTTTTTAGAAGTGCCCCACAGATAAACCACCTTAAAAATCGCATACCGCAATCGCATTTGAATTGCCTCCACCCCAGCGCGCTGATAGATAGGGAGGGATTTCCCATCCCGAAAGGATCGTTTCATGAATGCCCCGGCGCTGGGTTGCATCTCCGACCGCGAGTGGATCCTGACCAACGGCACGGGCGCGTATGCGCTCGGCTTTGGCAACATGGTCAACAAGCGCAAATACGACGGCCTGCTCATCGCCGAACGCCATCAGCACAAGCGGGTGCACACGCTCGCCACAATCGAAGAACAGGTCGAATCCGGCGGCACCGTCTTTCCCCTCGACAGCAACCACTACCTCAACTGCATCCATCCGAACGGTGCGGCCCACATCGTGGAATCGTGGCTGCGCCCCTATCCGTGCGCCCTCTTCTCCACCCTCCCCCCGAATCCCGGGTTTGTGGTCTTCAAGGAGATCTTCCTGGCCGAAGGAAAAAACGTCGTCGTCGTTCGCTACACCAACCGGGGCGAACAACCGATCGAACTGACGCTGCGCCCGAAGTTCACGCTGCGCGATCACCATGCGGTGAACACCCCCGGCACGTGGGATCGGGTGGGCCTGGAACGTGGAACGAACGATGGTTTTTTCACCGTGCGTCGCAGCGATAACGGATACGGCGCCTGCGGCTACATCGAGCACGGAGAGATCTTGGAAGACCAGGCCATCTATCGCTCCGTCTTCTATCCGCTGGAGGCCGCGCGCGGCTACGATGCCGCCGAGGATCTCATCGCCCCCTTCCGAATCCGGTGCACGCTCGCGCCGCAGGAGAGCGTGCGGTTTGTCTGTTCGGCCGAACCGCTCGACGCCCCCTTCGAGATCGCTGAGCAGGCGCAGAAGCGCTATGCGAAGCTTCCGCTTCCGGCGGATCACCCCAAACGTGCGGGGGCGACGACCACGCCGAAGCACACCGATGCCATCCTCTTCGAAAAGAACGAGGCCCTGCAGATCCTCGAGTTTGCGGCGCGCGATTTTTTCGGCGCCGATTCGGACCTCCTGGCCGGATATCCTTGGTTCGGCGCCTGGGCGCGCGACTCGCTCATCTGTCTGGGGGGTTTGCGCCGACTGAAAGGCGGAACGAAGCGAGGGGTGGGGCTCCTGAAGCGCTACGCCAAAGCACTCCGGCATGGCCTGCTGCCGAACACCTTCGGCGAAGGGGGCGAGGGGCTCAACTACGACAGCATCGACGCGCCGCTCTGGTTCGCCCTGCGCTGCTTCGAATATGCACCGACCGATCGCGATCTCTTGAACGCCGCCGGCCGCGTGGTGCTGCACTACCTCTTCGACGATCGGCACCCGTTCTTCACGAGCGAAGACGGTCTCATCGAGATCCAGCAGGGCGACTACGGGCTGACCTGGATGGACGCCAAGATCTACGGCAAACCCGTCACCCCGCGTTGGGGCAAACCCGTGGAGATCAACGCCCTCTGGTACAACGCGCTGCGCGCGGTGGTCGCCATGGCCGAGATTCAGGGCGTGGGTGAACTCGAATGCCATTCGCAGCGATGCGACATCGCCACCGTCGCCGCCCATGCGGAGAAGGTTCGCCAGTCGTTTTCCGCCTTCGTGGGTGAAAATTTTTTGGCCGATCGCATCGAAGGGGACAGCCCCATCTGGGAGATTCGGCCCAATGCGGTCATCGCGCTCTCGCTCCCCTTCGACGTCGTGGATACAGATGTCTGCGCACGCGTCTTCCGCACCGCGCGGGAAAAGCTCCTCACGCCGTATGGGCTGCGCAGCCTCGATCCGGCGAATCCGGCCTTCAAACAGAAGTATGTCGGCTCGCAGAAACAGCGCGATTTCGCCTATCATCAGGGGACGGTCTGGACCTTCCTCCTGCTCCCCTATGTGATGCTCGCGCGAAAGGTCCTGAAGCAAAACGGCTCGGATGAGGGTTGGATCAAGGAAGCCACGCGCACCGCCTGGACGCTGCGCAACGACCTGATGCGCGGCGAGCTGGCCTCGATCCCCGAGATCTGGGACGGCATCGACCCCAAGCTTCCCAAGGGCTGCCCCGCTCAGGCCTGGAGCGTCTTCGCCCTGCTGGAGATCGAGCACCTGTTGCTGGATGCTCAGAACGGACAGGGCGCCTGATGAAGATCCTCATGCTCACATGGGAATTTCCGCCCTTCATCTCGGGCGGCTTGGGCATGGCCTGCTATGGCCTGTTCAAGGGCCTGCTGGACATAGGCATCCAGCTCGACATGCTCCTGCCGACGAGCGAAGAGGTCTTCTTTCCGCTGCGACAGACCGCCGATTCCGATTCGCTTCCGGCCGCCTTTCTCGATGCGACCCGGCAGGCGCAGGGCGCGCCCACGATCGAAGGCGAGCTGCGCCAACGCCTGGTGCAGCTGGGGTTGATGACGCTTCCGGAATCGTACACCACGCCCGCCCTCTTCGAACGAGTGCTCGCACAGATCGAAACGGGTGCGACGACCCATCCGCTGCCGGGCATCGAAGAACTCTCCCTCCACATGAACGGCGAGGAGGATCTCTTCCGACGCGTGCGCGCCTATGCCGCACGAGCGGCGAAGTTCGCCTCGGCGATCGAATGCGATGCGATCCATGCGCACGACTGGCTCACCTATCCAGCCGGCATCATCCTGAAACACATCCTGGGAAAACCGCTGATCGCCCACATCCACGCCACCGAGTTCGACCGCGCGGGCGGGCCGGGGGATGAGCGCATTCACAAGATCGAATACGCGGGGCTCATGGCCGCCGACCAGATCATCGCCGTCTCCCAGTATACCGCGCAGATGATCTGCGACCGCTATCGCATCCCGATGGAAAAGGTGCGCGTGGTGCACAATGCGCACACGCTCCCCGGAAAGCCGCGCGCGCGCCATCGTCTTTTTCGCGACCCGATCGTGCTCCTGCTCGGACGCGTCACGCTGCAAAAGGGACCCGATTACTTTCTCGATGTCGCCGCACGCGTGTTGGCGCGCCATGAACGCGTGCGCTTCGTCCTGGCCGGCAGCGGCGACATGTTCTCGCGCATCCTGCACGGCGCTGCCGCCCGCAGGTTGAAAGACCGCTTCCTCGCGACGGGATTTTTGGACCGCGATCAGGTCGATGCGCTGTTGGCCACGACCGACATCCTGATGCTGCCGTCCATCTCCGAACCGTTCGGCATCGTGCCGCTGGAGGCGATGGCTTCCGGCGCGGTGGCGATCGTCTCCAAACAGTCGGGCGTGGCGGAGGTGATCTCCAACGCCTACAAGATCAACTTCTGGGATGTCGAAGAGATGGCCGACACCATCGTGCACCTGTTGGAACATCCGGAAGAGCGCGAACGCGTCGCCCTGGCCGGCCAACAGGAAGCCATGGCCATCGAATGGCATCGCGCCGCCGAAAAAACACACGAGGCCTATCGGGAACTGCTATGCTGCACGTAGTCTTCTACTTCCAGGTCCACCAGCCCTACCGGCTCAAGCATCTGCGCCTGCTCGATGCGGGCGACGGCGGCAACTATTTCGACGATGGGCTCAACCGCGCCGTCATCCAGAAGGTGGCCGAGAAATGTTACCTGCCCACAAACAAGCTCCTGCTGGAACTGGCCGAACGCTATGAAGGGCGTTTCCGCGTCGCCTTCTCCATCACGGGCGTGGCCATCGAACAGTTTCGCGCCTACCAGCCCGAGGTGCTCGACTCCTTCCGGGCCTTGGCGCGCACCGGCTGCGTCGAGTTCCTGGGCGAGACCTATTATCATTCGTTGGCATCGCTCTACGACAAGGAAGAGTTCCTCACGCAGGTGCGCATGCACAAGAAGCTCATGCAGGAAGAGTTCGGTGCAACGCCGACGGTCTTTCGCAACACGGAGCTGATCTATCAGGACGAGATCGCCGACACCGTCTGGGAGGAGGCCGGCTTCAAGGTGATCCTGGCCGAAGGCGTGGAGAAACGCCTGGGCTGGCGCTCGCCGCTCTATACCTATCGGTCACAGAACCACAACATGCTGCTCCTGCTGAAATACTACAGCCTCGCCGACGACATCGCGTTTCGCTTCTCCAACCGGGCCTGGCCGGAATTTCCGCTGACCGCCGAGAAGTTCGCCGGGTGGGTGGAAAAGCTCTCGCTCATCGAACACAATGATCGCAACCTCTTCCTCAACCTCTTCATGGACTACGAGACCTTCGGCGAACACCAGTGGGCCGACACCGGCATCTTCGAGTTCATGCGCCATCTTCCGGAGAAGATTTTTCAGCGCCCGCACATGGGGTTTGCCTGGCCCTCCGATGTGCTCCACATGACCAACTATGAGCCGGAGGTGCTCTCGTATCCGGAGCCGGTTTCCTGGGCGGATACCGAGCGCGACCTCTCCGCGTGGCTGGAGAACGACCTGCAACGCAACGCCTGCGAGGCCTTCTATGAGATCCTGCGCGAGATCAAAACACGCGGCCGCGACGACCTGCTCGATCGCGCGCGCAGGCTGTCGACCTCGGATCACTTCTATTATATGTGCACCAAATATTTTCAGGACGGCGACGTGCACAAGTATTTTTCACCGTATCAATCGCCGGAACAGGCCTACCTCTTCTACATGAACGCGCTCGCACATCTGCGGGATGAACTCTACTGATCCCCGGGAGGACACCATGGATATTCGCACCTTCTTCATCAAACCGATGATCCCCGAACGGCTCAAGCCGTTGCACGACCTGGCTTTCAATATCTGGACCTGTTGGGACAAGGACGCCGCGCAGCTCTTTCACCGCCTCGATCCCGCGCTCTTTCGTCGCGTCAACCACAACCCGGTGGAGCTGCTCTGTCGGCTGAGCCCCGAACGGCTCAAAGAGATCGCCGACGACAAGGGGTTTCTCTATGAACTCGACCGCGTCTCGGAGCGGTTCCAGAGCTACATGAACTTCGAGGGGTCCTCCATCACCGAAGAAGGCGACACATCCTTTTCCCAGGACGAGGTCGTCGCCTATATCTGCGCCGAGTACGGACTGCACGAATCGCTTCCGGTCTATTCGGGCGGGCTCGCGGTACTCGCCGGCGATCAGCTCAAGGCGGCCTCGGACGTGGGCTGCTCGATGGTCAGCTTCGGCCTGCTCTATCGCTACGGCTACTTCAATCAACACATCACCTCCGAAGGCGCGCAGATCGAGGAGTATCGCGAGAACACCTGGTACATGAGCGCCGTGCAGGAGGTGACCGATGCGAACGGACAGCCGCTCGTAATCGAAGTGCCGCTGAAGAACGAACGCGTCATGGTGAAGATCTGGCGCATCCAGGTCGGGCGCGTGCCGCTCTACCTCATGGACACGAACATCCATCAGAACAAACCCGAGCATCGAGAGATCACCAGCACCCTCTACGCTCCGGGCCGACGCCCTCGTCTGGAACAGGAGCTGTTGCTCGGACGCGGCAGCGTGATCGCCCTGCGCGCGTTGGGCATCAAGCCGCGCATCTATCACCTCAACGAGGGGCACACCGCCTTCTCGATTCTCGAGCGCCTCTTGGAACTCATGCAGTCGCAGAAGCACTCGCTCGACGAGGCGCGCAGCATCATCCGCTATAGCACGGTCTTCACGACACACACGCCCGTGGCCGCGGGCAACGAACACTTTACCGAGGAGCTGATCACCGAATACCTGAGCAACGACATCAAGGCACTCGGAATCTCGATGGACGAATTCCTCTCCTGGGGTCATCTCAAGGAGTCCAAGCCCGCGCCGAAGCCCCGGCCGAAGGGGGAGACAAAGCCGGAAGAGCGCGAGGAGTTCTGGCTGCCCGCGATGGCGTTGCGATTCGCGCGCCGCTCCAACGGCGTCTCCGACATCCACGCCGAGGTCTCGCGCTCGATGTGGCGCGACCTCTACCCCATGCTGCATGAGCGCGAACTCCCCATCGAGGGCGTGACCAACGGCGTGCACCTGCAGAGTTGGCTGAGCCTACAGATGACCGAACTCTTCAACCGCTACATCGGTCCGGACTATCTGCACCGCTCCGATGACGATGAGATCTGGAAGAAGGTGCGCACCATCCCCGACGGCGAGATCTGGAACGCGCACCGTCGGCGCAAGGAGCAGGTCGTCTCCTTCATCCGCCGCCGCATCGGAGAGACGATGCGCGTGCGCGGCTACTGCACGCCGAAGGTCAAGGATGTCGACTCCGTGCTCAACCCCGACTCGCTCACGATCGGATTCGCGCGTCGGTTTGCCGAATACAAGCGCGCCGACCTCCTGCTGCGCGATCCCGACCGCCTGGCCGCGATCCTCTTGAACGAAGAAAAACCGGTGCAGCTCGTCTTCGCCGGCAAGGCGCATCCGGCCGATGGCATCGGCAAGGAGCTCATCGCGCGCATCGTGGAGTTCATCAACCGCTATCCGGTGGAAAACAACGTCGTCTTTCTGGAGGACTACGACATCAACATCGCGCGGCACATCGTGCAGGGCGTGGACGTCTGGCTCAACACGCCGCGCCGGCCCATGGAGGCCAGCGGCACCTCCGGCATGAAGGCCGGCATCAACGGCGTGCTGAACCTGAGCGTCCTCGATGGCTGGTGGCCCGAGGCCTACGACGAAAAAAACGGCTGGGCGATCGACGCGGGGGTTGCCGGTGCGCAACAGGAGATCATCGACGAGCTGGAGGCGATGCGCCTCTACGAACTGCTGGAGCACGACATCTCCGACCTCTATTATCGCCGCACCGAGAGCGACCTCCCGCAGGACTGGGTGGAGATGATGAAGCACTCGATCGAGACGGTCTGTTGCGGCTTCAACATGCACCGCACCGTGCGCGAATATATCACCCGCTTCTATCTCCCGGAGCGACAGATGCAGGAGCGCATCCTCGATGACAACGGCGCACTGCTCAGGCAGATGGCCGAGCATCGCAAGACGATCGATGCGGTCTGGCCCAAACTCGCCGTGCGCGATTTCTTCACGAACGTGAGCGGGCGCATGCCGGTCTCGGGCGAGCAGATGCAGATCGAGTGCTACATCTACCTCGATGACACGGATGAAAAACTCTTCGCCGCCGAGGCCTTCTATGTCCACGACGACGGCAAGCGCCGCGTCTCGACCGTGGACCTCCCGTTCGTCGAACGCTACCCCGACGGCGTGGCCAAGTTCGTGGGCTCCTTCCCGCTCACCGGCACGGGCCTGCAAGAAGTCAGCGCCCGCCTCGTCCCCGCCGACCCCGACTTCCGCGAGATCTATCCGCAGTATGTGAAATGGAAAGATTGACGAGAGCAAAGCCCGTCGAGTCGGCCGGCCACAACCAATCGTTCACCGGCATGCGCAAAGCGTGTGATCGGTCGAGGAGCTGCCGACTGCGCTTCTGCCTCCATCGGCGACCCTTTCGCAGCGGACGGGCGGCGAACCCACCTCATTCCTCAACCTCACCGAAGGTGAAGTTGAGGCTGAGGTCTCCACCGCCCGTCCACTTGCGATGGGTCCCCGCCGATTCCCGGCAAGGCGCAGTCGGCAGCTCCTCGACCGATCATCGAGTGATGGCGAAATCATTGGGGAACTGACCTTACCGATTCAATTGCAGTTCAAATGGGAGTGGGATACAGGAGTCTTGTTGATTAGCGTATTGGGATTTATTTTGTGATGGGTAGGCCCTAAGGAGATAAAATGGATCTTAAATTCGCCCTGCAAGAACTTAAAATGAAATTTGAACAGTCATATACCACCAAGCATGAAATGGTGTCTGGACAACTCAATGAGCGCGGTTTCGCAAGTAGCGGGGATCGATGGAAGCAAGAAAGAAAGACATATAGAGTTACAATGGAAGCAACATTAGAAACAATGTTTGATTCCATAGAGAGACATATAGCTTATCTTACAAACCGATCAGCCAAGAGAGCGATTAGTTCTTTTGAGCAACCTTTAGATAAATACTTTTCCGATAGGTATAATGAATTTCATGAAGCAACAATGAAAAGTCGCGCAGAAATAGACCGAATAAATATAGGCGATGCATTGTATGAGCAGTTGGAATCAGAAATGCGACATGAAATTGAAATACCCGTGGGCGAATTAATCAAAAATCGTATTAACAAAATAGATCAAATCATACGAGGAAGACCAAACCCGATCTGGAACAGAACATGGATAGCAAGTGTCTTCACTGCAATACTCACCTTACTTGTTGGGGCAATCTTGCTTCAATTTCAAACCGGGAATGAATTAATCAGTTCTAAAAAATTTGACAGGCTCACGCTTGGGGAGCTGGAGGTTAATAAATTGTTACTAAAGAAATCGTCTCTTGATGATGGTTATCTGGCAATTCAAGATGCTGACGGAGCAACTAGACTTCAGATGGGTCTTGTGGCAACCGAAGAATGGAATAACGATGTGAATAGTTGGATCGACCAACCGATTATACTCATGATGAATAAAAAGAATAACATCATCATGGCACTACCCAAAACCTTAGATGAATACAAAGGACATACAGCCAAGCCATAAATAACCCCCGCCAGCCACCTACACTTGCTTCTTCTGACAGATTAGACAAATTCACAACCAAACACCAACCTCCATCCCATATATATAGAGTTGAGATATGGAGATCATGGTGATATTTACCTCAGACTTGGCCCTTAATAGCCCTTATTAACCGCCTTGCCTCCCGTAATTTGAGTTAAAAAGGGCAGTCCCACGCATTTGTATTCATGAGCTTAAACACCAGAAAACAAACCATTTATCGTGCGAAGTTTTAGCAACTTTACGATAATGTTGGAAAGATCTGTCTCCATTCGTCACCAATGGACCGTCTTTTATAAGTCCCTCGGTTAAACGTTTTGCAAATATCCTCGACGATATCTTCATGTAATGACAAAAGCCCCTCATGAGGAGGCTCGGAGGATTGGCAAGGCACACAATAAAGAAAATCCTTGAATTTATCGGTCTTCCAATTTGTTTGGGTAAGCCTCTGATTGAGAATGTCTGCAGCTGAATCCCCAGCGCGCACAAGAGAACAGAAGACTTCCCATCCTACGGGATCAGATATTAATAAAAGATCATTCCTGAGATCAGCGGCTAATCCGGTATCTCGAATCCCATCGTTAATAAGTTCCCATAACATTGAATTCAGAGGCATTGACCCCATAGTGAGTAAGCATGGAGATATGCGCCCATTATAACCCGTCTCCCTCCTGTATTCGGTGATGCGATCTGCAAGCTGCTGTGCGCCATAATGAATCTTGTTCTCAAACTCGGACATATCAAGAAAAGGCGTATTCCCCGAGGCCATATTTCGAGTAGGCTTAGCTGCTTTTGTCTCGATAATCAGCAGCCAATCATCAGTTATCTTAATCACTCCATCATTAAATGGTGTGCCGCTCGCCAATTCAATCCGAGAGCAGTTTTCACCAAATGCATCACGCGTTAATGCAAATATATATTCCTCAAACGAGTCACCACAGAACTGAAAAAACCTGTCTTTTTCGGTGTCGATGCTATTATCAATTACGAGGTAATAGGGAGCATGCCAGTAGAGATCTTGTGTAAATTTCAGCGAACCACAATAAACTCCATCATCAAGACGCAAGAGGGGTCGCTTACGAAGGTCATAAGCTCCATATACAAAGCGCCTCCAACCATCAACGTCTTCTTCTAGGGGCAAGGTGGGTGCGTCAGCGACCGTATCCTGCGTGAAATAATCAAGAGCTTTTGAATACCTCGACGCCGAGTTTCCCATCAGAGAAAAAACTGTAGATGGATTAATTATGACCTGTTGCGGAGCCCACTTGTCATAGGTTTGAGTGAGCCAGTAACCATTAACGATGAATGCGGCTTCCAAAAATGTTTTCAGATCAAATCCGCACGCATTTCTAATGACATCATCTACACTGAATGTGTTTGCTACAATTTTGTTCATTTTGCTAAATATCAGGACAGACCGAGGGATTGAATAGCGTGGTTGATCTGAATCCATGAATATTGATTGTCTCATCAAAAAAGGAGTCAATCCTCTTAAAATACTCAATCTGGCTGCTATATTTGGCAATTGACCATAATCATCAATCCTTGCCAGTAGATCATTTACTATAAGCATTGCGCGGCCCATTTTAGCTCGGTACATCCCAATTGAACCTGGATCAGCATTGCGTTCACAATAAATTCTTGCCATTTGTAAAAGCACCATCACGCCCTGCTCTGACATGAGGACCATTTTACCCTCATGCCGCCGCTCAAATGACCTAAACTTTTTAAGCTGATAATCATCTAGGAAGTGTTGGGTCAGTTTTTCAGTTGTCCCGTCACTTGGGATTGAATTTGCTAATAATATTCCAGCGGATGACAATTCTATGATAGCGGCCTTGAGGGGGATGGTTTTCAGGATCTGAATTATCTCATTTATCCCCAGCGATCCGGAATACAAATCCCGACCACACACTCGCACAACCATTCTCTCAGTGAAGCATTGAGCGGTGGTGTTTTGATCTGACATTTTACAGCATTCAAAGTAAGCCCTTCCGCTCATACACGGACAAGCAATGTTATCTGGCAACCCCACCAAAAGCTCCTTCCCGCATCTACAATTCCTCTAATACCTGGGACACATCACTTCATTCCAACCATCCTTCCTTCTCACCTTGTCCTCCTCATACAGCTTCTGATGTATCCGAAGCGAACGCAAGCGTGGTGATCGAGCCTGATGCGTCTTCTTTTGGCGCCTGGTGCACGCGAATGCCGGCGAGCATGGCGATCAGGTTGAGCCGCGCTATCCCCACCCCGAGACCGATGCGCCCGTGTTGGGTCGTCGGCGACAGACTATAAGTTGACACAAATCTAAAACCGTGTCATGTTATGGATTATGCAGCTTGAATTATCTCATTATATTAAGCGGTTACCGAATAGGCCGTTTTGCTATCAAGAGGCCCTCGCATGGGGGCTTGGACAGCACGTCGTCAAGAAATTGCTGGCACAGGGACTCATCGAACGGCTCTCCCGTGGGGTCTACCAACTGGCCGACAGGGCGGTGGGGGCAAGCGAGGATCTCTATCGGGCAGCCACTCTGCGCTGTGGCCTTCCATCGAGCGTCTGCCTTCTCTCCGCCTTGGAACATTACAACCTGACCGATCAGATCACGAAAAAGGTATGGATGCTGGTCCCGGATACGAAGAGGACCAAAGCCCATGAACTCAAGCTCATCAGATCGCGATGCCCCAAGTGGGATATCGGCATCAAGAAAACGAAATACTTCTGGATAACGACGATAGAGCGCACCATCATCGACTGCCTCGTCTATAAGCGCATTATCGGATCGCAGGTGGCTTTGGCTGCGCTCAAGCAATCGGTCGCACAAAAGAGGGTAAAGCTCGGCTCCCTCTACGATATGGCGAAGAAGCTCAAGGTCGAACATCGTGTACGATCCTCTATAGAGACACTGGCATCATGAACCGGGAGAACGCAAAGCAGATCAACCGCGCATTGAGGCGCATTGCCAAGGAAGACGCGCGGCTCAGCATCAATGAGTTTCGCGTCATCGTTGCATTGGAACGGGCCATCGCACGACTCGAACGTCACCACGAATTGTCGGAGCACCTCGTCTTCAAGGGCGGGCTCGTATTGTTCAAAATCTTTAACAGCGAGCGTTTCACTCGTGACGCGGATGCCCTGGCAGTTGCCATCGACAAGGCACGGCTGGAGCGGTTGGCAAGGCAAGCGCTGGAATCAAATCTGGATGATGGCCTGTGGTTTGGTGATATCCACGTCGATGAACTCGACGAACAAGGACAATACGGCTCCTACCGGTTCGACTGCGCGTTTCAAATTGGCGAGCCGGACATGAACAAACTGCACAAGCTTTCGAGAATTCACGTCGACGTTGCTTTTAGCGACACGATTCCAGCAACGCCACCCTCTGAAGTTATGCCGTCAATTCTTGGGCACGCAAAGCCCATTTCTTGGAAGGTGTACTCGATCGAATATATTATCGCAGAGAAACTGGAGACCATGTACGATCGGGGATCGGCGAATTCACGCGCAAAGGATATATACGATCTCGCGTACCTCATCCCGCTGTGCCCGAACAGGGGAAAGCTCATCGACGCCATCAGAAGGACGTTCGCGAACAGAAATACGCCGCTGCCCGCTTCGCTTGTGGGCAACGCCGAGAAATTTGAAAAGACCATCCTCAAGGCTGCTTGGCCGGGTATCAGGGTGTTGGGCCACAAGGCCGAATTCGAGGAAACATGGGCAAAGCTGATGAAGTTCCTCAGCGAGATCGATACACGTGTTCCCGATGAATCCAATTCCTGAAATCTATGCGAGCACTGATACTGTTGAATGGTACGGTGTGGTTTCGGTCGAATTCGTGATTGCGATACTACTCCGTTGTATCCGAGGTGAACGCAAGCGTGGTGATCGAGCCTGATGCGTCTTCTTTTGGCGCCTGGTGCACGCGAATGCCGGCGAGCGTGGCGATCAGGTTGAGCCGCGCTATCCCCACCCCGAGACCGATGCGCCCGTGTGGGGTTGTCGTGAAGACCTGCGCACCGCCCAAATGAGCACTATGTCCAATCACCTGCGGCGGACCATGCCTTCGAAAACGTTTTCTCTTGAGCGAGCTCATTCATGACGGGCATAAGGAAAACCCTGATCCTCTCCTGAATCGTCTCGAAGCTCGGCGTGCCCTGCTCGAGTTCGTTCTTTCGCAGAAACGCCTGCCACTGTTTCCGATGGGCATCATCATTCGCAAAGCGAATGGTCAGGGCCGTTGGTATCTCATCCGACATCGCTGTCGCCCTTCTCTCAAAGGTCGATCGAATCGCCTGCGACAGAACCGCCCCGTCAAACTCCAGATGGTCTGAGAGCACCCAGATATCATAGAAATCCTTCATCCGACTGTTGCCGATATCCAATTTTACCATGGCATGAAACTTTTCAGCGATGCTGCTCTCCGGCGTATAGGCCAGCAGATGCGGTTTCTCCCCCTCGAGCAGAACGGGATAATCAATCCAGATCGGCCCCGGTATGACCACATCGCCGATGCCGACATCCACCTGAACCATCGCTCTGGCTGTACCCAACGTTGCAAGGAAGCGAATGCGCTTTCCATCATAGTCGGCTTCCTTCGTAATCGTCTCGATGCTCATCGTCTCGGGATGAAATGTGAGTCCATCATCGACATCAACGGCCATGCACTCCGTCATGGCTTCTTTGAGCGCCTCATCTGTGGTATCGATCGTTCCCAGCATGTCGATATCCGCTGTTGGTCGCCCCTTCGGTATGCCCCAGACACTCAAGAGGAGCGCGCCTTTGAGATAAAGTTTCTTCACGAACCGTGAAAGGCCGACGCGATAGAGAAAACGCTCTATCACATAGAGCGTGAGGATGTCCTTGAATGGCCGACCCAATTTCTTGGATTCATTTAGGAGTCGTTGTCTGATCGAGTGCGATATATTTGTGACGTTTCGTTTCACTCGAGCGCCTCAATGTATGGTCTGATGATCTTCTCAACACCGCAGACCCGTGCGCACCGAAAAATATCGGCCCTGGTTGCCTTGTTCCGTGTGAGCGCAAGCTTCAGCGCTTCGATGGCAACATCGAGTCCAAACTGATTTCGAAATTTAAAACAGTCGGCAACCGTCTTTGCTGCACTGTAAACGTATACCGTCACACCATCGATCTCATGCGATTCTCTTCCCATCGAAAACGCCTCGCCGGAATACCGCACCACACACAGAGGCGGATAGGTGAGCCTCGGCGTCATGGTCCCCCTTTTCAACGCCACATAGACCTTGTGCGGGATATGCGTTGTGATCTCGTGAAATTCCAGCGCTGACAGCAGACAAATCACACCATGGGGAACCTTGAGCGCGACGGTTACCATGTCCGGGCAGCTGAGCGCCGGAAGGCTGGAGAGACGATAGAGTCCTCTAGCAACAGTCTCAAGAACACCACGGTCTCGAAGTCTGTAGAGCGTTTCACAGTGAATTCCGAGGCGAGCGGCTTGAGCTGTTTTCAGCATGCCCCCATGTTTTTGAAAAATATCGACAGCCTTCTCTTCCGACATTCGATTCTTCATATCGATAGTATTATCTACACTTGTTGATATGTGTAAATATCTTTATCGAACCACTAACATCATCCCTCGCGCGCTTCTGGGATGCACATCCAACCTGTTGATATCATTGAAAATAATGAGTGGGCCCGATGAGTCCAGCGCAGGGCGGCGTGGTTTCGGTCGAGTTCGTGGATGCGATGTTACTCCGCCGTATCCGGAACAAACTGAAGTAGCGTGGCGATCAGGTTCAACCTCGACCGCCCCACCCCGAGACCGACGCGCCCTTTTTTGAGCAAGGCTCGCCTCTCTTCACCCTCCAAAACTGCTTATCTGATTGAAATGACATTGATCTTCTATGGTCTCCTAAAAGTGGTCCACTAAAAGTGGCCCACCAATAGTGGACAGACAGCCGGGGTTTTGCTACCATTCCGTTATGACCAAAAAACAGATTCGAATCTTCCAGTACGATGTCCTCCTGGACAAGAAGGATATCTGCGACCGGGAAAAAGAGATCACCGCACTGTTGGCAGCGGCAAAAGCGGGCAAGAGAGTCATCCTGCTGGCTCCGAGACGCTATGGAAAATCCTCGTTGGTCAGGAATGTCGTAGGCCCAGCCATGGCGAAAACCCGCCCAAAACGCCTTGTCCTCTCCGTCGATTTCATGGGCGTAGAGTCATTACATTCGATCGCTGTTCGCCTCGCCCATGCCCTTGGCCAAACTCTCGCCGAATCATATTCGCCGTCAAACCTCTTGAAACGGGTGAAGGAACTCTTTAAAAAACTCTCCCCGCACATCGATTTCGACCCTCTAACGGGAGCTCCATCGGTTGGAATCGGCCTTTCGTCAGGAAATGATCGGAAAGACATCCTTATGCTTCTGGATAGCATCGTGGAATTCTCGGAGAAACAGCCGCTCATGCTCATCCTTGATGAATTTCAGGATATCGCACTCGTTCCCGAGGCGGAAGCGATCCTGCGTTCCTTCCTGCAACGGCTTTCCAAGGCCTCCGTCTTTATCCTAGGATCCAAGCGACACTTGATGGAACGGATGTTGGGAAACGCCAACGCGCCTCTCTTCCAATACGGCGACGAAATGCATCTCGATCCGATACCCTTCGGGGCATGGAAGCCATACTTCTCGGAGAGGCTGAAGCCGTTCGACATTGAAGTAACGACGGAGGCTTTACAACACCTCCTGGACCGCATGTGTCAGGTACCAAACGCAATCTGTGAACTTGGCGCGTGGATACAAGAACGATACACGGGAAAGACCCTTGAGGTCGCCGACATCGAGATGGCCCTGAACGACATGGTCGAAATGAAACAGAGTTACGCCTATCGTCTGTCGAACATGAGCAAGGGGGAAAAGGCCCTCCTCATCGGCATGGCCTGCAAAGGTTTTGTCTCGGAACCACAGGGAGCCGATTTTCTGCGCGCGTTACATATATCGAAATCCGGAGTCGGGAAGATACTTCAGAAGCTTCTTGATGCAGGCATCGTCGAACAGGAGATTGACAAGGGGTGGCGCCTCTCCGACCCCGTCTTTGCCCACTATCTCAGTCACATGTATTCCGTATAGATTCTCAGTCTAAACATCCAGCTCTGGCGAAGCGAGAAATGTCCGAATGTTCCGATGAAGGATTCCCTTGTAGCTGTTATCGCTCACCAAGGGATCCATGGAGAGAACGAGTTTTGGGTAATTATCATCGATCTCGAGCAAATTGCCAAACTCTCGCTCACGATTTTCTTCCGTGATCGTGTAGGCAACCTGAATGTAGAGTCGTTCACCGTTTTTCTCACACGCAAAATCAATCTCTTTTTCGCCGAGCTGGCCGACTTTGACGTCATAGCCGCACCCGATCAAATGCCGGAAAACAAGATTTTCCAGAACCTTATTCACATCAGCTTGGGTGTATCGAACGAGCGTATGACGCAACCCCACGTCTTCGAAATAATACTTTTCGTTGATCTCGAAGACCTTCTTTCCCTTCACATCTTGACGGGGAACCCGATAGATCAAAAAGGATAAACACAGGTGCGAGAGATAATCTAAAACGATATTTGGAGAGATCCGAACCCTCTGTGATTTTAAGAAATCGCTGATCCGCTTTGCCGATACGAGGCTGCCGAGATTCTCAGCGACATATTCGACGAGCCGCTCCAAAAAGGTAACGTTTCGAATGTTATAGCGTGCACAGACATCCTTGAAGAAGATCGTATTGGTGACGTTGCGAAGATAGTCATAGACGATATCATCCTCAAGATCGAGATGGATGAGGTAGGGAAGCCCTCCATATTTGATATATTTCAAAAACGTTTCATCCGTTTCTTCGAGGGCATGGAAGAGAAGAAACTCCGCGTACGAAAGACTGTGTATATCGATCTCGATATATCGCCCGCTTAAATTCGTTGAAAGCTCGCTGGAGAGCATCTTGGCATTGCTGCCGGTGCAGTAGATGTCGTATTTTCCAGACGCATTGAAGCTGCGCAGCGCCTTTTCAAATACGTCGATATCCTGAATCTCATCGATAAAGAGGTAGTTCTTCTGGCGATCGTCTGTGGTCTTTTCCTCGACGTATTTCGCAAGCGAACGATAGTCCTGCAGGGCATCGAATTCGTGCAGCTCCTTGTCGATGAGGATGATGTTGGCGTCTTTCTCCTGTGCCCGGATCAGATCCATGATCTGATAGAGCATGTAGCTCTTCCCCACCCGGCGCTGACCGACGAGTACCTTGATGAGGTCCTTACCGATGAAGGGCTTGATCCGATTGAGATAGCTTTCCCGAGTGATATACGTTTTTATCATAATTAAAATCCTCAATAAAATTCCTGAAGTTTTAATTATACACAAAACGCTTTGAATATCAATGTGCAATAAGGCAAATAGAGTCCACGACATCGCCAGTTGCCCAGCTCTGAACGACGAAAACCGCTTCAACCTGAAAGGGGAATGTCGGCGATGTCCCGTCAGGGCGTTTTCCTCACCCCGGTATCAGCCCTGCCAATGCCTGGGCGGCGTGGTCCCAGTCGAGGGTGCGGGCGCACGCCTGCATGCGGGTGAAGCGTTCGCGACGGGCCTCGTCGGTGTGCGGCAGGGCGGCGGCGATCTGTGCGGAGGCCTGGCGGCAGATCTCGGTCTCGACCAGGTCGCGCATCTCCATCGTGACGTTTTGAAAATCGGCCTTGTGATTGAGCGCGCCGCGAAACGAGGGCGGCACGCGCGTGAAGTCGAGGATGACCGCGTCGCGCGCGTCGATCTCCTTCTCGAGCGTTGCCGCACATCCGCAGACGCTCGACACGATGGGGATGCCGCCATACGGGACCGTCTCGAGCTGCGCGATGCCGAAGGGCTCGTAGATGGAGAGTCCGAATTCCGCATCGCTGCCCAGACGCAGGTCGCGCACCGAACTTCCCTCGGGCGTGCGCCAGCCGCTGGTCGGGCGACCGAATCCATACTGATTGATGAAGACGCCCTTGAGCGCGGCCGACCGCGCGTTGAAGAGTTCCAGAAACTTGGCGATCTCCACCTCATAGCCCATCAGATCGGGCCAGCCCTCGCGATGCAGAACCGGCCAGCCGTACTCCCCCTCCATGCGCGCGATGTCCGCGTCGCTGCGCCCGCCGCCGATGAGGGTCGAGAGCAGGACGAAGAACCCCTTCTGTCCCGTGCGCGCCAACTCCTCGTCGATCTGATAGAGCAGGCGCACGTCCCGCCAGATCCCCTTGCTGATGACGAGCCGGGTCACGTGGGTCATGATCACGTCCGGTCGAAAGGTGAAGAGGCGCTCGCAGTAGTGTTGCAAACGCTCGCGGGAATGTAACTTTTCGTCATAGCCGGGGGCATCGACCGCGAGGCCGTTGGGAACCACATGAATGCGCGACGCGTCCATTTCCGGACAGAGGTAGATGAGCTCCTCGCGAGTCACCTCGCTCACTGCGATGATGCCGTCGAGATGGACCGTGCGCTTGATGAGTTCGTTGCGCGAATAGTGGGCGAACGAACCGAACTCCTCTTCGAGCGAGATCCCCGCATCCCGATCGAGGCGCAGGAGATTATAGAAGGCCAGGTCGTGCCCCGGGTGTTCTTCGACCACCGCCCGGGCGGTGGAGACCTCGTGCGCATAGAAGAAGGTTTTATCCCCCGAGCGCCGCTCCTCGCGCTTGGCGACCTCGAAGGCCAGCGCTGAAGCCATGCCCATATATTCGTGGGAGAATAGGACGACGCGCTCGTCGCGACCATAGATCGCCTCGGTCAGATCGATGAGAACCGCGCCGATGCGCAGATACTGATCGTAGTCACGATCGTGCGCGAAGCGATCGGAGGCGATGCCGAAATGTTCCCAGAGTTGATATTCGAAGGTACTGCGCGCTGCGGATTTCATCCCGGCGCCATCGACGGCCAGGATATCGACCTCGGCGCTTCCGTCCCCCCCGTGCTCCGCGCGCAACCGCTTTCGACCGAAGACCACGTGGATGCCGAAGCGTTCTTCGATCGGGCGGAGGCGCTCGCCCCAGCCATTCACATCGATGCCATCGATGTGTGAAAAGAGGACGTCCGCATCCGGACCCAGGCGATTTTCGATCGGACCGTCGCGATCGAAGAGCGGCGTATAGAGGAGCGTGCGCGGAAAGGCCTGCTGATAGACGGGCGTGACGGCGAGCCCCCGGATGACGGCCCCGATGCCGCCGATCTTTTGAATGGCCTCATGCGTGACGTGAATCGCGATGGTCATAAAAAAATCCCCCTCATACCGGAGGGGGATTGATAGCGAATTTGACCACATTTGACCACGCAAATTGATTTAGGAGACCAGGCGCTCCTTGGCCTGAATATCGATCGAAATCTCCAGCGGCGCACCTGATGCCATGATCGGACGTTCGGAAACCTGCCAGAGCCCTGCATCGAGCAACCACTGCCGCACCGTCTCGCGACAGACCGAAATCCCGCTGATCGTCCGGAAGTGCCGCACGAATGCCGAGAGCGATTTCCCATCGCCGCGTTCACGGTAGAAATCGATCACCGCCGTGCGCGTCGAGGGATCCTTCGCCCGATTCGAGGTCTTGCCAACCAGGCCGTGACGCAGCCCCTTCAAGCCCTCCTGTTTATAACGCTTGAGCCGCCGATAGGCGGTGCGCTTGGTGTAGCCACAGATACGCGCGGCCTCCTCGATGTGGATCTGTCGTCGTATCACGCGTTCAAAGATATCGGCCTCATAGTGCATCTCCATCGTGTGCCTCCCGTGTTGGTGTCGTTTTGACATCGCGTCGCCTACACCCCAGTTATCGGCAGAGGAGGGGGTAAGGTTCGGCCGGAAGACGAACGAGTGAATACACCTGTCTAAATGGCGGAAAGATGCGAGCTAACCTGTTGAAATGAGGGGATTTCTAAATATTACTCCGGCTTGGTTTTGTCATCCCCGTGGAAACGGGGATCTCGATGTTTCGTAACAATCGAGATTCCCGCCTTCGCGGGAATGACAACCTTTGGTTCGCTGAATGACACCGAATGAAATCCATCTATTTTCGAAACAAAATCGAGGCGAGATAGAACATGCCACCGCGGCTGACCTTGGCGCCGGGCATCATGGTCACCTCGTGCTTGATATCGACGACTTCATGATCCTTGAACTCCGGGTCGGCGAGCACCTCGTTGATGCGTTTTTCGAGATCATAGGGGCTCGTCGCCTCGATGATCTTGACGGTGAATGCCATCGTCACTCCCTTTTACCGACAGCGGCTTTTCCGCCGCACGCTCCACGCGTGCGATCAGGCCGTCGATGCCGTATTTATTGATGAGGTACCCAAAATGTCCTTCGTAGTTCACACGCATGCTCGCGCCCTCGATGGTCACATCGACGATCTTCCAGGAGCCCTCGATCGGAATCAAGAGAATATCGAAGGAGACATCCGTTCCCCGAAATTTCCCCCGATAGCGTCCAATGCGCGCCCCATCAACCGTATCGATGCGCAACAGACGAAAGGGGGAAAGCTCCGCCGCCTTCGTATCGGAGAGCCTGCGTACGATGTTTTTGGCCAATACCGTTTGAAAGACATCGATTAAGTGTGCACGCTTTTCGGCATCGAGCTTCTTCCAATCATCCCAGAGGGTATGCGAAAGAAACTCCGGTGTCGCAAAATGCTCCGCAAAGAAGATATGTGTGAGCGCAAGGCGTGCACTCAATTCGGGCGTCATGACAATGGCCGAAGCCTCACGCCGCAGCTGCTTGCAAAGCCGCTGCGGCGTCGTGTCAGAGGCCGCAGCGGAAACGGTACAGGCAAAGAAAACGCTGAGCATGATGAGCAGAAAACGCATATCGTCACAAATGTATCTGCGGATATCTTTCGTATTCGTTGTCAGGTCATGCCACAAACACTTATGAGTCAGGCGTCAATTTGACGAAGCCCTCCGTGAGTTTCTTCCAAAAGGTATCGACGGGCACGAAAGGAAACCGTCCGCCGACCCATTCATAAGAGGAGTTCAACTTTTTCGCCATCGGCAGTTGGGGTACATCGCCGGCACCCGGCGGATCGGCGAAGAAGTTTCCGAGATTGATCGTCATCCTCTTACTATCGAGGATGCGCGTATAGTCGAGCATGGATGCTTGCAGATCGTCGACCAACTCAAGACCATCTTTGAAAATCTTCTCATGTCCTTCCTGACGCGAATTTACCCAACAGGTCCAGTTGTGCGGTTCATGAATATTGCAGTACAAACGATGCTTGAGCGACAGAAGGACTTTGGCCCAATCGATTCTGGCCATCGTCGCATCCGAACCGGTGCTCGCGCGAGTCTGCCCGGAAGGCGTCTCGCCCGGATAAACCGCCAGGGCTTCGGTCAATGCGGTCTTGAGCATCGGAAGAAGGCTCTCGACTACGGCCTTCTGTCCCTGCACGGCTTCCTTGTTCAAAAGCGTCATGAGCGGATACGCCTGTATACTACCGATCGCATTGAAGGCATTGTACGCCGCCTCGCGATTGAGTTTTCCATCGATGCAGATTTGAGGACCGACGCCGATGTCGTAGAAGGTCGCCATCGTCGTCGCGAAGATGCCGATATCAAATCCGGAAGAAAAGAACTTGAGGTCGATTGAATCGATGGCCACATCGCGATTCCCATGAAACAATTCCTTTGGAATCGTGAAATTAAAATCGGCATCATTCACGGCCGGTACCAGAATTGCTTTGATAGACGCAAGCTCCGCCGTGATCAGCATGAGGTCGTTGCGCAGTTCGTCCATCCTATAGCCATTCGCCTTCATCCCGCAGAGGATGGAGGGAACGAGATCATCAACACCGACTCCCGTTCCGTCTTTCCAATCGGCCCAGATATACGCTTCCTCGCCCCAGTCTAAACAATCACCATCCTCGTTCCACTCGTTGCACTTGCTTCTCGTCGCCTCGTGTTCCTCATAGAGGCACTCTCCGTGTATGAAGGGAAGATTGTTGTAACAAATCGGCTCTCCGTTGAAGAGATAGGAAGGGCTGTGCCGCGCAGCCATCTTGGCGAAGAGGCCGGTTTCGCCGAAGATCTGGGTGTCCACATCGAGGGGTTGCTCGCCCATCCCCTGCAGAATGCGATTGACCGGATCGGATTCCCAGAGCTTGAAAAAACGCACCATCGCACAACCGAAGCAGGCAGGCGTATTCGACCCATCCCCGCCGGAGGCCTTGGCCTTGCCGACCACCTGCGCGCTCACATCGGTCGCTCCACAGAAGGCCGCCTCGGCCGCGTCCAGATCCTGTGCCTGCAACGCAGCAAGACCCGTGGTGACGGCCAGTTCCCCCCCGCCCCCATCGCCGCCACCGACGCTCCCCCCCATCCCGGCGGTTGAATCATCTGCCGACGGATGACAGGACGCGATGCCAACGACGAGGATCGAAAACAGGATCAACCGGAGCAGATGTTTCATGGCGACCTCCTAATAATAATGATGAACAACAGTACTGTATATGCATAAAAAGTGCCAGCCAAGAGCATGATCGAACTATTTGAAATATATAGCAATATAGAAGTGTCTCACACCGAGACCGTCAAAAGAATTGGAGATGAAAAAGATGGTCGTCAAAATGCCGACAACCCGAGATCAGCGGTCAATGCGTTCCATGCCGCCCATGAAGGGGCGAAGCCGCTCGGGGATCGTGACGGATCCGTCGGCCTGCTGGAAGTTTTCGAGGATGGCGATGAGCGCGCGGCTCACGGCGATGGCCGTGCCGTTGAGCATGTGCACCAGTTGCGGCTTTTTCTCTCCCTCGCGACGGAAGCGAATGCCGAGTCGGCGTGACTGATAGTCGGTGCAATTCGAGGTGGAGGTCACCTCGCCATAGGCGCCACCCTCGCCGCGGCCGGGCATCCAGGCCTCGAGGTCGAACTTGCGATACGCGGGTCCACCCATATCCCCGGTGCAGATATCGAGGACGCGATAGGGAATGCCCAAGCCCTGAAAGAGGCGCTCTTCGAGTGCGAGGAGTTTTTCGTGCATCGCCTCGGACTCCTCCGGAGTCGTGAAGGCGAACATCTCGATCTTCGTAAACTGGTGGACGCGATAGAGGCCGCGGCTCTCGCGACCGGCCGCACCCGCCTCGGTGCGGAAGCAGTGCGAGATGCCCGCGAACTTCAGCGGAAGTTCGGACTCGTTCAGGATCTTGTCGCCCAACATGCCGCCGAGTGTGATCTCGGCGGTGGCGATGAGACAGAGGTCGCTCTTTTCAATCGAGTAGATCTGCGTCTCCTCGCCGCGCGGATTGAACCCGATACCGTCGAGGATCTCGGCGCGCGCCACGTCCGGCGTCATGATGGGGGTGAATCCCTCCGGCATGAGGGTCGCCAGCGCATAGCCGATGAGCGCCTGCTCCAAAAGCACCGCTTCGTTTTTGAGGTAGTAGAATTTTTGCCCCGCCACCTTCGCGCCCGACTCGAAGTCGATGAGGTCGAGTTTTTCCCCGAGCTGCACGTGGTCGAGTGGCGTGAAGTCGAACGCGCGCGGCTTGCCCCACGTGCGAAGCTCACGACTCTCCTCTTCGGTGGCACCGACAGGTGAATCCGGGTGCGTCATGTTGGGCACCTGGCGCACGAGGGCATCGAGTTCGTGTTGCACATCGGCGAGCGTGCGATCGAGTTCGGCCGCCTTCTCTTTCAGCTCACGCCCTTTGGCGATGAAGGAGTCGCGCTCATCGGGCGGGAGTTTTCCCTTCATCACCTTGGCTGTCTCGTTCTGCTGACGGCGAAGCTCTTCGAGCGCCTGAATGTTGCGCCGACGCTCTTCGTCGAGCCCGAGCAGACGATCGAAATCGACGGTGACGTTTCGCGCCGCAGAATTTTTACGAACGGCATCGATGTTGTCGCGGATGAAATTCAGATCCAGCATAAGCACAGCTCCTTGAATATGTGAGAGAAGAACAAACCCCGCCCATCATGAGAGGGGCGGGGTCCGTTATGATTGTACGCAACAAGCCATCGTTGGCTATTTCTTCAGTTCTTCATCGATGATCACCGTGAAGGCCTCTTTGGGCTGTGCCCCGGAGATCATGATGCCGTTGATGAAAAAAGCCGGCGTTCCCGACACGCCCGCGCTCGCCCCGCGCGCGGTGAAATCCTCGACGATCTTGGCCTTTTCACCGCTATCGAGACAGGCGTCGAACTTCTTCGTGTCGAGCTTGAGTTCCTTGGCGTAGTTCTTGAGTTCAGCCACGCTGATCGCCCGCTGGTTTTCGAAGAGCTTGCGGTTGAATTCATAATATTTATCCTGATCGCCCGCACACCGCGCGGCCTCGTGCGCCTTCTTGGCCTCCTTGTGAAAGGAGAGCGGGAAATCCATGAAGATGTATTCGATGTTGCCCTTGTACTGATCCATCAGATCCCAGATCGTCTGGCGCACGCGCTTACAGAACGGGCACTGATAATCGGAGAATTCCACGAGCTGGATCTTGGCGTTCTCGGTTCCCGTGCCGGGCGCTCCCGCCGTGTCGATCTTCACCCGCGGCGCCTCGAGCTTGATGGAAACCGGGGTCTCCTTCTTCAACCGCGCAATCAGATCGGCGCGCGCGCGCGCCTCGCGGTTGCGCATGAGGTATTCCTTGAGCTGCCCCTTGACCTCGGCGAACGGTTTATTGATGCGCCCCTTGCGCGCATCATAGAGGGCCTGCACCTCCTGATCGGAGGGCTCCTGGACGCTCACCTCGGCGGCGACAAACGCCTCCGGGCTCTGGCCCTTCTTCTTGGCCGCGAATTCGATGAGCTTCTCCTCGACCAAGCCGTTGAGCGTACCTTTGCGGATCTTAAAGATCTCGGTCTGCACGCGCTGGAGCTGCGTTTTGGCCGCCTCGTCGAGATCGGCGTTGGTGATGGTGATCTCACCGACGGTCGCCGCCACTGCGTCGGGCGCGCCAGCGCTTGCCGGCAGGGCCGGCGTCGATGATGCTGATGATGTGAATTTGTTACAACCAGCGAGTGCCGCCACGAGCATAAGGCTGATGGCAAAAATCGTCGTCCGCTTCATGAACCCCCCCTTTATCAGGTGAATGCCTTCAGATGACCATGATGTAGCATTGATGAAGCGAGCGGTGCAACGAAAAAGGGGGCGGCCACAACCCGGGCGGCCGCAGAAACACACGCTTTGCGTAATTGCGCCTGCATCTGCACAACTTGACAGCGCAGGTCTCTGGGGCTACACACGCGCCACCTAACTGCACCACTTCAAGGAGGATTCTCATGGAACGGAAACGCTGGATCGTCGTCATCGGAGCGCTGCTCGTGCAGCTTTGCCTCGGTGCCATCTACGCCTGGTCGGTCTTTACGAAGCCCCTCGTGGAAGCAGGATGGACGAAGGCCGAGACACAGGCTGTCTTCGCCGCAGGACTTGCCTTCTTTGCCATCGTCATGGTGATCGCCGGACGACTTATGCCAAAGATTGGCCCCCGAAAACTCACGATGCTCGGCGGCATCGTGCTCGGCGCTGGCTACATCCTGGCCGGCCTCTTCGGCGGAACGAGTTTCTGGCCGATTCTCCTGTGCATCGGTGTTATCGGCGGTTCCGGTATCGGACTCGCCTATGTCGTCCCCATCGCCGTTGGTATGCGTTGGTATCCAGACCACAAGGGTCTTATCACCGGGCTTGCCGTCGCCGGTTTTGGCTTTGGAGCCATGCTCTGGGTCAAACTCGCGGGCGCCTGGGGACATCTCATCGCGGATTTCGGCCTCCAAACAACCTTTTTCATCTACGGCATCATTTTCGGCATCGCCGTCATCGTTGGCGGCATCTGGATGGTCTTCCCACGCGAGGGATGGAAACCCGCCGGTTGGCAGCCGCCCGTTTCGGCCGCAGGAAAAACCGCGGGCGCCAAGGAGGATTTCACGTCCGGCGAAATGCTCGCCACGCCGCAGTTCTATATGATCCTGCTGACCTTCGCTTTTGGCGCAAGCGCAGGACTGATGAGCATCGGACTCATGAAGCTCTTCCCGATGCAAGCGCTCGTGGCGCACGGCATGAATGAGATGACCGCGAGTGCAGTCGCCGGTACGGCCATGGCCGTCTTCTTCTCGCTGTCCAATGGCATCGGTCGGGTCGCGTGGGGTACGATTTCCGACTGGCTCGGGGCAAAGAAATCCATCGCCATCATGATGGCGACGCAGGGCATCTTCGTCATCCTCTTCCAGTGGATGGCCGGCTCCACCGCAACGCTCTATCTCTTTGCTGCGCTCATCGGCTTCAACTTCGGCGGCAACTTCGCGCTCTTTCCCGTCATCACGGCCGGGACCTTTGGCGCGAAGAACATCGGTCAGAACTACGGCTGGGTCTTTCTTGCCTACGGCATCGGCGGAATCGTGGGGCCGATGCTCGGGGGAAAACTTGGCGACATGGGCAACTTCCCGCTTGCCTTTACGATCTGCGGCGCAGCTTGTCTCGTTGCCGCCGGCATCATCGCCGTGATTCGGCCACCGCACCATGCGAAAGCGCCTGCAAACGCGGACCACATGCAGACGCAAGCGTCGTAGGGGTGTTTTTGTCATCCCCGCCTCCGATTCAATCATTCGAAGGCAGGCTCCAGCGGGGATCTCGATGTACCGTAAAAAGCGAGATTCCCGCTTTCGCGGGAATGACAAACTTCAGCAATCTGAAACGGGGCGAGGATTTCTCGCCCCGTTTTTTTGTCCCGTTCGCTGACATTTCGACGTCATTTTGTCTCGGCGATATAAAAAAGTTGCGCGCTTTTTTGGGCCGAATGCGAAAAAAATATTTTTATTTCCGAGAGCAGAATTATCGGGCAACTATTTCCGAAATCTGCCGATACCTGTAGTGAGCAGAGGGGACTCGGTGAAATCTACTATTTCAACAATTTCAGCTATTTGTCTCATCTCCCTGGCGTCGACCGCCGGGGCATCGGACAAACTCGACGCCTTCTTCGATCTGACGGAAACAGGGGCACCGATCAAGGCGATGGGAATCGGCGCGAACGCCATCGCCGACACCGCCGCCATCGATATCGCCCAGAGCCTCTTCATTAAGTCCGTCCGCCCTGATGAGACGCGCACCGCGATCGTCGAGATGGGCGGGCAGGTCCACATGATCGTGGGCCAGATCCTCACGGCAACGATTCCCACATCGATGATCGCAGGGCTGGCCGAAATGGACGCGGTGCAATTCGTCGAAGCGGACAAGCCCTTGCAGCGCAAGAGCGATGTCGCCGGCACTGAAATTGGCGTCACCGAGATTCATGCGGGCACGGCAGGGTTGCCCGTCGCCTTCACGGGAAAGAATGTCGTCGTCGGCGTCATCGACACCGGTATCGATTATACGCATCCGGATTTTCGCGATGCCGATGGAAACAATCGCATCCTCTCGATCTGGGATCAGAATCGCGGCGGCGGTCCCACGCCGGAGGAACTCGAATTCAGCTTCGGCACCGAATGCGACTCAGCCTCGATCACCGATGGCATCTGCCCGCTCTTCGATAGCGATGGTCACGGCACGCACGTCTCCGGCATCGCCGCGTCGCGCAACGAGGCCTATCGCGGCGTCGCGCCGGACGCCAACATCATCGTGGTGAGCTACGACTCGAGCCTCGAACTCGATTCGGGATATGCCAATCCGATCTTCTCAACGAAGATCTGTCAGGCCGCCTACTACATCTTTACCAAGGCCGATGAGCTGGGACTCCCCGCGGTCATCAACTTAAGTCTGGGCACGCACATCGGACCGCATGACGGCACCTCACTCTTCGAGGAGTGTCTCTCGGGACTCATTCAGGGTTCGGCCGGACGCGCCATCGTCGCGGCGGCGGGCAATGAACACACGACCGACACCACCTACACCGGCATCCACGCCGGTGGCGACATCGATGGGACGAGTGCCACCAACTTTGAGATCCGAGAGATCACCAGCGACCGAATCTACTACATCGATTTTTGGGGGACGAGCGGCAGCGACCTGAGCGCAGGGCTGGCCGTGCGTAGCGGCTCCCTCGATGATGACGCCCCCGTGGTCGGATTCACCGATCTGATCGCCCCAGGCGATCGCCGTTCCGGCTCGCTCCTGGACGGAAAGATCCGCTACGTGATCAACGCGAGAGAGACGGCATCGGCTTTAAACGGAAAGCCGCACATCGGCGTGCGCATCATTCTGGACAGCAGTTTTCAGAATGTCTCGAACTACAGCTTCGATCTGGTCGTGAAAGGACAGGGACACTTCGACGCCTGGCTCTTCCCGGACAAACCGGCCGCGACCGTACAGTTCACGAGCACCGCGGGAACACATGCGGGAAGCGACGGGGCGACGTGGACCTATCTGCCGGGCGATCGCCAATCGAGTGTCGCCGTGCCCGCTACCGCACGCGACATCATCGCGGTTGCCGGATATGCCTCGCGCACCCAATGGGAGGGCGGCCCCGGCTGCTGCCGTGTCTCGCATCAGCTCGATGACCTGCTCTCGTTTTCAAGCGCAGGACCCAGCGCCGACCCAGCGGCGACCGGCTCCAAACCCGATATTGCGGCCCCCGGCGGCATGATCGCCTCGACGCTGTCCGGACTGACCACACCGAATAGTCTGCTCATGATGAGCGACGGCGCCCACTTCCTGATGGCGGGAACGAGCATGGCCGCGCCGTTTGTCACGGGGACGATCGCCCTGATGTTCTCGGCCGATCCGAACTACACGCACACGGATGTGAAGCGATTTTTGCTGGAGACCGCCTATGTCGATGAGAAGGTCTCCGGCGGTTCCGCCGATCGCTGGGGCGCGGGCAAACTCGACGCCCTGGCCGCGATGGAGTTGGCGCTGCAAAACGCGGCATCCGGAAGTTTCGATGCCAACGAGGGACTGGCCCCGCCGGATAGCGCGGGGGGTGCGAAGAAAGCGGGCTGCACGCTCAGCCCGGCAGCCCCCTTCGGGAATGGATTGGAGTGGATGCTGATCGGACTGGCGCTCACACCGATCGCGATCGCATCACGACGACGCAAACGCGCGGCATAGCGATTATAACTGCCGCATACAAAAGCCCGGTCTGGTGCCATGGCAATCTCCCCCTGCTCACGGCATTCAGACCGGGCCTTTTTTGATCGTAAGCGATCTCGCCATCTCACGATTCAGCCATCCCACTAGATGTCATAGTACAAACTAAACTCGTACGGCACCGGACGCAGGCGCATGGGCGCGACCTCATGCTCCATCTTGTAATCGAGCCAGGTGTCGACGACGTCCTGCGTGAAGACATCGCCGCGCAGAAGAAACTCATGGTCTTCGCGCAGCGCCTCAAGGGCATCGGCCAGCGACGCCGGTACCTGGCGCATGTCGCGCATCTCCTCGGGAGAAAGCTTGTAGATGTTCTTGTCCATCGCCGCACCCGGATCGATGCGATTCTGGATGCCGTCGAACCCAGCCATGAGGATGGCGGCGAAGGCCATGTAGCCGTTGCACGAGGGATCGGGCGTGCGGAACTCGATGCGCTTGGCCTTGGGACTGGCCGAGTACATCGGGATGCGCACCGCCGCCGAACGGTTGCTGCTGGAATAGGCCAGGTTGATCGGCGCTTCAAAACCCGGGACGAGTCGACGATAGGAATTGGTCGTCGGGTTGGTGAAGGCACACAGCGCCCCCGCGTGTTTGAGGATGCCGCCGATAAAGTGGAGCGCCATCTCGGAGAGACCGCCGTAACGATCGCCGGCGAACAGCGGTTTTCCGTCCTTCCAGAGCGAAACGTGCGTGTGCATGCCGCTGCCGTTGTCGTCGAAGAGAGGCTTGGGCATGAAGGTCACGGTCTTTCCGTGCCGATGCGCGACGTTCTTCACGATATATTTAAACCAGAGCAGCTTGTCACCGCTCTCCAACAGCGGCGCAAAGCGCATGTCGATCTCAGCCTGTCCGGCCGTGGCCACTTCGTGATGCTGACACTCGACATGAATGCCAACCTTCTCCATCTCGAGGACCATCTCGGTGCGCAGATCTTGCTGGCTGTCGGTGGGCGCGACGGGGAAGTAGCCCTCCTTGTAGCGCGGCTTATACCCCAGGTTGCGCTCGCCCTCGTACCCGCTGTTCCAACGCCCCTCGTCCGAATCGATTCGATAGAACCCCTCGTTGACCGTCTGATCGAAGGCGATGTGATCGAAGATGAAAAATTCGGCCTCGGCGCCAAAGAAGGCCGTATCGGCCAGCCCCGATGAACGCACATACGCCTCGGCCTTCTGGGCGATGTGACGCGGATCGCGCGAATAGGATTCCTTCGTGATCGGATCGACGATATTACAGATGAGCGAAAGCGTCGTCTCCTTCATGAACGGATCGATCACCGCGGTGGTGGCATCGGGAATGATCAGCATGTCGGAGGCGTGGATCGGCTGCCACCCACGGATGGAGGAGCCGTCGAAGCCGAACCCTGCTTCGAACGCCTCTTCATCGAGCTCGGTCAGCGGAACGGAGAAATGCTGCCAGACGCCCGGGAAATCGACGAACTTGAAGTCGACCATCCGCGCCTTTTGTTTTTCCGCGAGCGATAGGGCCTTTGCGATGGACATATGTTGTTTCTCCTCTGGGTAGGGGGTTAACGGGTGATCGTCGACTTCTTCTTCGTCTCGTGCGGAACGGGGACGCGCAGCGATTCCTTGTGCGTGCTGAGCACAAAGGTGGTCACCGTGCGCACGATGCCGGGCCAGGAATGCATGTTCATGAGCAAGCCCTCGAGCGCATCGGTGTTCTTCACGCGCACCTTGATCAGGTGCGTCCCCTCGCCCGTGATGGCGTGACACTCGAGGATCTCCTCGGTGGCATGCACATGATTCAGAAATGAGGCATAGTGACGGGCCGCATCGATGGTGACACTGACGAAGGCACAGACATCATACCCGATGGTCCGAGGCGCGACGTGGGCGTGATAGCCGGAGATGAACCCGCCCTCCTCGAGCTTGCGCATGCGCTCGCTCACAGCGGGAACCGACAACCCCGTAAGCTCCGCCAGCTCGTTGCGCTTGATACGCCCCAACTCCTGCAGGCGATCCAAGAGAATGTGATCGATGGTATCCAAGGCACGATGGGCACTCATACCGACCTCCTCACATACGAGAAAAAAGGAATTCTGTTTAAAAAATGTACTTTACTGAGGTGATGTTCAAAAAACGGATAACTTTTCTTGGAAAAGAAAGCGGCGTACTAAAGAAAAATGGGGGTGTTGTCAAGGTGCTTTCGCCCTTTTTTAGAGCGCGGCCTCGCCCGTCTCACCGGTGCGAATGCGAACGGCATCGTCGACGTTCGTGATGAAGATCTTGCCATCGCCGATGCGACCGGTCTGCGCCGTCTTCTGAATGGCGCCGACCACTTCGGCGACGCGAGCGGCCGGAACGACGATCTCGAGTTTGACCTTGGGAAGAAAATCGACGACGTACTCGGCACCACGGTAGACCTCGGTATGCCCCTTCTGGCGACCAAACCCGCGCACCTCGGTGACGGTAATACCCTGCACGCCCAGCTCCTGCACCGCTTCGCGCACATCGTCGAGCTTGAACGGCTTGATGATCGCCTCGATCTTCTTCATGAGCGCTTCGCCTAGCATGCCCTCCGGGAGCTGTCCACGCCCTTTTTGCATTGCCCTGAAAGGCGCATATGGTAGCATGCGCGGTCACTGCAGGGGCAGGAGCCACATGAAATTCTTTCGCACTGGACAATCCGGAATCACGGAGACCACTCCTGAGGCCCCCGTCAAGAGCCTCAAGGAGGCGCGCGAGCGTATTCACGCCCTCGAGCAGGAAAACAACGAGCTCCTCCGTCGCGAACAGCTCAAGGACGATTTCATCAGCATCGTGGGTCATGAACTGCGCAGCGCGGGTGCGGCCATCAAGAACGTCATCTCCAACGCGCTCGCGGGCGTGTCGGGAACGCTGCCGGACAAGATGCGCCAGTCGTTGGTCATCGCCGATGACAACCTCAAACGCTTTAACAACACGATCAACGACCTCCTCGACATATCGAAACTAGAATCAGGGCGCCTGGTCCTCTATCGGTCGCTGATCGACCCCTTCACCGTAACAGCCGGGATCGTCGAATCCTACAAGAGCACTGCCTCCGATCAGGGCATCGAGCTAGCGCTCGAATGGACGGCCCCGCGAACCATGGTCTTCATGGATGAAAATCGCTTCGGCCAGATCCTGGTCAACCTCCTGGGCAACGCGCTCAAATTTACCCCGCAGGGCGGTCGCATCATCGTCCGAGGACTCCTCCTCGACAAAGACAATGCCCCTCTCGAAGGACTGGGCACAGACACACCTCCCCCGGACGCCTGTTTCGCCCTGCAGGTACAGGACACCGGCTCCGGCATCGACCCGGAGCGCCTCGCCGTCATCTTCAATCGCTATGAACAGGCCTCCTCCGAAATACTCACGCCCGGCACCGGCCTCGGGCTGGGGCTGGCGATCAGCAAACAGCTCGTGGAAGTCCATGATGGGAAGATCTGGGTCACGTCCGAAAAGGGAAACGGTTCCACCTTCGCCTTCACGCTCCCCCTGCTCGACCGGGAGCGCGTCTTTCGCGAAGCGCTGGCCGATCGCGTGCATGCAGCGACGATTCATCATTACCCGGTGGCCCTGCTGATCTTTCAGGTCGATCGGAAGCTGCTCAAAGAAAACGACACCGCCGGGCAGATCGAGGCACTTCTGCAACGGATGATGCGCCGGATGAACGATACCTCCATGTGGCTCGGCGACGAGCGCTTCGCCGTCATCCTGCCGCAGACCACCGTCGACGATGGAAAGGCGGTTCTCACACGCATTGCGGCCGTGGCCACGGAGGAAGGATTCACGATCGACGGCAAGGACTGGAATGCAGCCGTAAAGGGACGCGTCATCGGTTTTCCCGATGAAGTGAGCACCTACGAGCAACTGCTCGAGGTCTCCATTCCAGAGGGATAATCTGATTCTATGTTTCGAAAGATACTCATCATCGACGACGATCCTGGATATGTCGCCACCATTCGCGATCGACTCCTCTTCGAAAAATATGAGGTGGTCACCGCCAGCGATGGCGACGAGGGGCTCGATCTCGTCGAGAGCGAGCGCCCGGATCTCGTGATCCTGGACATCATGATGCCCAAGCTCAACGGGTATGCCTTTCTCAAGATGATTCATCAGCGCCATCCGGGCGGACAGATTTCGGTCATCATCTGCACCGGGCACGACGACTTCACCAACGCCTTCAAGAGCGAGGGAATCGCCGGCATGCTCATCAAGCCGTTCGATCCCCAGGAACTGGTCAACATGGTGCAGGTGACCTTCCAGATGGAAGACATCAAAGCCCACGAACGGCAAGTGCCGCCGGCCACGCTGGTCGGCGCGGCAAAACCACAGCCGCAAACGACACCGACTCCATCCGCACCGACACCGCAAGCGCCCGCCCCCGCATCGCCGCCGCCGCAACCCGAGGCGCCTGCGCCTGCGCTGCCGCCCGATGAAGCCCCGCCCACGGCGGAGGCCGCACTGGAGACGAAAGCGCAAGAGGTCCCTCCCATCGACGATGGCTCGCTCAAGGATGCGCCTGCTCGAAAACCGCGCGTGCTCGTCGTCGACGATGAAGTCGACTTCGCCTCCGGCCTTAAAGATCGCCTGGAGTTCGAAGGCTACGAGGTGATGGTTGCCAACAACGGGCGCGACGGCCTGGAAACCGCCAAGCGCGAGATCCCCGACATGATCCTGCTCGACGTCATGATGCCGGAGCTCGACGGCTTCATGGTCTGCCGGCTGCTCAAATTCGACGACAAGTTCAAGGATGTCCCGATCTTCATGCTCACCGCACGCAATCAGGAGGAGGACCGCAATGTCGGCTTCTCCTCCGGTGCGGACGACTATATCCCGAAGCCGGTCGATTTCGACCATCTCCTCGAAAAGATGCGTCATTTCTTTAAGTTGCGTCACCTGGGCTGATGGACAGGAGCACAGCCCTCGCGCAGAGCCCCATTGACAGGAGAAGCCAATTCCCATAGAGGATCGCAGCTTTTTTGGAAATCGATCGATCCTTTCCTTCGCCGGGGTGTAGCTCAGCCTGGACTAGAGCGCACGGTTCGGGTCCGTGAGGTCGGAGGTTCAAATCCTCTCACCCCGACAAAGGAAAGTGTTTTTCCATCACAACGAACAAGGGCGGCTCGCATGCGAGCCGCCCTTGTTCGTTTTTCTTCAACCGATCATTAGAACAGATACAACACATTGAGAAATCCGGCGTTAGCCTCGCTCGCGCCCGTGCCCTGATAGGTCGTGCGTAAGTAGTTGTATTCCAAACCGATGATGAACGGACGGATCGGTTTGAACTTGAGGTTGGCAAACGCCACCTGATTGCGCTTGACCCAGCCGGCCGCAACCTTGCTGCTCTGCAGCGTATCGATGCCGTAGCCCACGTTCGTCTCGAACCAGTCCAGCCACAGGCTCTGGATCTGTCCCCACCCGGCCAGGAGACGCTGCCGCGAGGTGTCCGATGCGTTCGAAAGCATCAGCCCCATGCTATAGCCATAGTGAAATTCGCCCGACGGGATGAAGAATTTGTGCACGGGTGCGGCGATGCTCGCCGCCAACGCCCAGTTGTTGATGTCGTCGGCACCGGCCACCGCATTGCGATGGCGCGCATACGCTCCCGACAGATAGGCCCAGAGTTTTCCGGCCGGAAGTTGGTGATGAAACCCGACACGCCCCTCGACCATCGGAATGGCGGTGGTGTTGCCCGGATCGTTGAAGGTCATCACGTTCGAGGGAAGGTTAGCACTGACCGCCGCCTCCATGCCGCTTTCCGAACCGATCGGATGCCGATAGGTGAAACGAATCTGCGGCCGCCGAAATCCGAGGTTTCCCTGACGCCAGAGATTTCCCCCGATGTTGAGCGTCGCGGGGTTGAGCGGCGAGAAGAGGTCCCATTCCTGACCGAAGAGGACATGCCAGCGTTTACTCTTCCCCCCGATGCCGACATAGGCACGACGCAGGCGCGGACGCACCGACGCCGCCGAGAGGTCGGCGGTGCTGAAGAAATCGAGTTCCAATCGTCCGTCGATCTCGATCGGCTTGCCGCCAAAATCATACGGATCGAAGAGAAATCCAAAGCGCGTATTCTGCACCGTCCAGGAGAGGAATGCGTCGTTGTTGCCGTCGATCGACTCATCGACCACGCGGTTGAAGCCGGACATGTTCCGGTTGTAGCTCGCCGGCGTGTTGTTGTTGGTGCCAAAACTCGACAGCTGCGCATTCGACCAGAGGGTTTCGGCCGAGATAAAACCATAGAAGCCGATCGGCACCTTGCACGAGAACCGGATCACCCGCTCCTGTCCAGTCTGCAGATCGACGCTCTTCGGTGCCTGTGCCAGTTTCGGCGCCTTGTCCGCCGGTGTGGCCTGTATCTCTTTGGGCATCTCTGTCGCAGACGCCCCCTGCGCCAACAGAAGCGCTGCCACTGTTATCATCACTATTCTTACTGCCCGCTGCATCATATTCCGCCTCCTTGAAAAAAGTGGCGCCCCACCTATCACCCCGAGGAATCGCATGCAAGCCTTGAAGCGATACACCCTTCAAGCTTCACCTTGTCTTTGGCGGGTCAATCGGCTAAAAGACGGCCCATGGCTGCAAAAAAGGTGGCAAAAAAGAAGGGTACCGCGCGTGCCTCGAAGAAAGCGAGCGTCGCCAAGAAAGCGCGCGCGCAAAAGGCACGACCTGCCCCAAAGAAGGCGAAGACCGCTGCAAAACCACGTCCTCAGCGCGTGGCAAAGAAACAAGCACCGCCGCGGTCGCGGGCAGACCGAGCCTCCGCGGAGCACACCGAACTCCTGCGCGATCTGCGCGATCTGCGCCGACAGTGGCCGGACGCCGACGATCCCCGAACGACCGAGGCCTTCGACACACTCCTGGATCTGCTCGTCCAAAGATCGGAAATACCGGTAACGCCTCCGGTGCCTGCGATGGCACCGCCGATCGCTGCACCCGCACCGGCGAGCACGGCCACCCCCTCCTTCGATACGCTCGAGCTGATTCGGCGCGTTCTGATGACGCACGACATGCTCTTCCTGAGTCGCCAGGTGACCTACCACGTTGCGGGTTCTTCCGACCTGCCGCCGGTCTACGCCGATGTCGATCAGATCCGCTTGGCCATCTCGCAGCTCATCGAACACCTCGTTCGACGCGCGGCGCGCAGCAGCCGCATCGACATCGACATTCGCGATTTCAACCTGCGCAGCGGACCGGGCATCAATATCAGCTTTACGAACTTCGATCACCACCTGAAGCACGTCGATCGAGCGCTCTTTCTGGCCGACCTCTTTCAGGATCGCACCGACGAGATCAGCGGCCTGGCGCTGTCGGAGTGTCGCCGTCTCATCTCACATCAGGGCGGACAGCTCTGGGCCGATTTACCCAAGGCGCACGAGCCGGTCTATCACCTGTTGCTGCCGGCCTCGGAGACAGCGCGACAGCCGCACGCCGATCGCCGCACGTTCAAGTATGACATCACGATCACCAACTACGCCAACATCCGCAAGCGCTTCGGCATCAAGAAGAGCAAGGGACTCGTCGGCCAGATCGAGCACTACGTCCGTTCGCTCGTGCGCCATCCCATCGACATGGTGATGGCGATCACGGACAAGGGGATCATCAGCACCATCTATGAGACGCAGACGGGCGTGGCCGAATCGGTTGCCAGCCGCATCTCCCAACGACTGGGGCGCGAGGCGTTTCACATCGGCAAACGCACGGTCGATCTCCTCTTTCGCTACGACCTCAACCCACTGTCCTGTCCGGAACCGCGTCAAAACCACGAGGATCAACCTTAAGCCATGGACGCCACCCACATCGCCGATGCGCTCTGGCAATTGCGCTGGTGGATGGCTCCGGTATTCGGGGCCTTCTTTGCCATTCCGATTCTGCGGCTGCTCACGCGCTCCTTCGCCGTGAACAATCGGGCCGCGCGCTTCCTCGTGCGCCGCACCGGACGATGGGAACAATGGACCGGACCCGTGCGCGACACCATCGGGTTCGCCTACCTGGGCGGTGCCATCATCTGGCATACGCTGGCGCTGGTACATGGCGGCACCTGGCCACACGCATGCGCCATCGTCGGTGCGCTCGCACTCATGGGTCTATCCCTTCTCTGGCGCCGCGAGCGACATGCCGAAGAACTGCGCCTGCTCGACTTTCTGCGCGCGCACGCCGCTATCCATCCGCAGGAATTTTTCGATCGACTCGACGAAAGCGTGGGAATCGTGCGCGTGCACCTGCCGCAGACGCCCGATCGAACGATCGCCGTCGATGACCTCGACTTTCGCACGAACGGACGAGGCGTCTTCATCGCACGGCGGAAACTCCTCGGCGGCGTGTTCGATACGATTCGCCTGACGCGCCTGGCCCTGCTGGCCGTGCGCGAACGCAGCACCGACGTTGTTCGCCAAGTCTGTGGCGCGCTTGCGATCGTCTGGGCCAGCCGCATCGCACAACGCATTCGCGCCCGCGTGACGATCGAGGGAGAGGAACATCTCGCGCCCGCCGGGGGCGTGCAGATATTTGCCTTCACCCACAAGAGCTTTCTCGATTTCATCTTTGCCTGTTTGCCGCTGGCCGCCCGCACGGGTGCGCTCGAGGATCCGGCGAAATGCCTGCCGCACTTTCTGCTCGCCAAGGACCACTTTCGCGACAATCCGATCTTCTATCGTTTGTTAGGCCTGGGACGAATCGCGGAGGCATTGGGAATGGTCTTCGTCGACCGCACCTCGCGCGACCGACGGCGATCGGCCCGCGCCGTCTCCGACCAGGTGCTCGCCGCTATCGACGGCCCGAATTTCGACCTGACGCTCTTCCCTCAGGGGACGCGCGCCCATCCCTATGTGGATGATGCGGGCGCACGCCTCGATGCCGGCTACTATACAGTGGGTTCGGCCGCTCGCATCAGCGCTGACGGAGGACACCTCAAGAAGGGATGTGCCCACATCGCTACGGATGTGCAACTCGCCTTTCGCGCGGCGGGGCTAACCCGATCGGTCTGCATCGTGCCGATCGAATGCGCCGGCACCGCCACCGCCTCGCCACGTCGGAGCATGCGTATCCGTGCGAACACGGCCATCCGCCTCTGCGTGGGCGAACCGATTGGGCTGGCCGACGGCGATGCCGAAGGGCTCTCGCGTCCATTCGAAGATAAACCCTGCGGTGATGCTGAAATCGCCTATAGGCAATTCACCGATCGCCTCCACGGACGCATCGACCGCGCACTCAAGAATACGGCCCGCGTCCATGCCGAACTGGAGCGACGCTTCTTCGAGGACATGTGTGGCGTCTTCGAGCCGATCGCTGTCGAAGAAGTGGCCGTGGCACTGAAACCATGGCGCGGAGACGACTATCTCGCGCACGCCATCCTCGACGCCATCTACGCTTGCAAACCTGGACATCGCCACGCCCTCATGGGCGAATTCGTCCACCAACTGCGCGAATTTGCTGACCGCGACCAACTCCTCGCCTTCAAAAAACGCATCGCAAAGCAGGTCCGATGAGGGGACACGTGAAACAGCACCGCCCACATTCGAAGCGACCACCGAATACGCGCGAGTCTGCACCAAAAGGAGATCGACCGTCGCTGCGCCTGATCGACTACCTGCGCGCACTCCCGCTGACGAACCGGGAAGCGCGCTCCCTCCTCGAAACCGGAAAGGTTTTCTACAAAGGAATCCCAACCGCCGACCCGGGACGCGCCATCGATGCCGCGGATGTGCTCATCAAACGCGATGCACCGCGCCTTCGTCCCAACCGCGATCTCGCCATCATCCACCGCGATAAACACATGGTCGTCGTCTATAAGCCACCCGGGATGCTCGCGGTCTCTGCGACGGGACGGCGCAATACCAAAAACGTCATCGGCGTCGTCCGACATCTGCTCGGGACCGCTCTGCCCGTCCATCGACTCGACGAGTTTACCTCGGGCCTGATGATGGTCGCGCTCACCGAGGAATGCCAGCTTCGCATCAAGGAGATCCTCTTTCATCATCGGGTGGAGCGCCGCTACCTGGCGCTGGTCAGCGGTCATTTTCCGGAGGAGGCTTGTACCGTGCGCAGCATGATGGTGCGCAACCGGGGCGATGGCCTCCGCGGCAGTTCCACCGATGAAGATGCGGCGAGCGCCCGCGAATCGGTGACGCACTTTTCCCTTCGTGAACATCTCGGCAGGAATGCCTCGCTCGTCGAGGCACGCTTGGAAACGGGCCGAACGCATCAGGTGCGCATTCACTTACACGAAAAGGGCTTCCCGATCCTGGGCGACGACCTGTATGCACCGACGGGCATCTCGCGCGCGGCCCCTCGCCTGGCACTACATGCGACCTCGCTCGAAATCAAACATCCGTTCACCGGAAAACTCCTGGCACTCGAGGCGCCGCTCGCCGACGACCTCGAAGCGCTGCGCCGATTCCTGCTGCGGCGCGAAGAGGAACGCACGACCCCCCGCACCCCGATGCACCGAACGCCGCGCGTGAAGAAAAAACACCGCTGATCGATGCGTGACCCACACTCAGTCAACGATCCCCACAGAGGACAGAAAGATGAAGGCCGCGTAGGCGGCGATGAGCAGAGCCCCTTCGATGCGCGAGATACGAAACCCGGTGCGCATGATGGGCAAAAGGAGCAGGGCGGTTCCGATCAGAAAGGGAAACTGAATCCGAAAGAGCGAGGCGGGAACGAGAACCGGATGGAGAAACGAGACGATCCCCAACACGAGCAGGATGTTGAAGATGTTGGAGCCGACGACATTGCCGACGCAGAGATCGTCTTCGCCGCGAGCGGAGGCGACGACGGAGGTCGCCAGCTCTGGCAGTGAAGTGCCCACCGCCACGAGGGTGAGTCCGATGAAGAGTTCGCTGATGCCGAAGATGCGCGCAAAGGCGACCGCCGACGTGACGAGCAGGTGTCCGCCACCGACGAGCGCGCACAACCCCGCCACCACCAGAACGATCGACCACCCCGTCGATCGCGTCCCCTTCGGGAGATCGAAATCGGAGCGGCGCGAAGCAATCGCCGTTCGAATGCTCGCTCCGAGGAAGAGGAGAAAGACCGCCAGGAGGATCGCGCCATCGATGCGCGAGAGCTGGCCGTCCCAACACAGCCCCATAAAGAGCAGCGCCGCGCCGATCGCCACGGGCACCTCGCGCCGAATGAGCGCGCGCTCGACGCGCAATGGTCGCACGAGCGCGGCCAAACCCAGCACCAGGCCCACGTTGGCCACGTTGCTCCCCAGGATATTGCCCAGAACGATATCGCCCTGATGTTTCAGCCCGGCAACGATGCTGACGATCAACTCCGGTGCCGAGGTGGCAAAGGCGACGACGGTGAGCCCGACGATGACCGGGCGCACATCCAACCGCCGCGCAATCGAGGAGGCGCCGCGCACGAGCCATTCGGCGCCGAAATAGAGCAGGGCGATACCGGCCAAGCAGAGGAGGGCAAGAGCGATCATAGGATGTCATCTCTATCAGTCGCGCCCGGACAATGCAATTGTGGGGACCACCGCTTGGGCACCTCTAAAAACTCAATTATTGATGCCACCTCCCGGGGAAAATGGAGACCTTTTTTCCGATGACCCTGTAAAAAAGATCTCCATTTTCCCCTCGCGGTGGCGCATCATAGGTTTTTAGAGGTGCCCCCTTGTCAACGTCGGCTCGCTGCACTAGGCTCTCCATCCCATCGACAAGGAGGCTCCATGAAACGCGTGCAGATGATCATCGGTGTCGTCATCCTCTCCTTCTTCTCGGCAACAGTTCTTGCCACACCGAGCAAAACCTACACGCCGGATTCCAATGCGCCCCGGTCGAGTGTTCCGTCTGCATACAAATGGAAGCTCGCGCCGCTGGCGGGGAGCGACGGCGCCTGGGAAGGCATGTACCGACAGGCAAAAAAACAGATCAGCGCGCTGCCGCATCACAAGGGGAAGCTCTCCACCGCCTCCGGACTTTCCGCCTGCCTCACCGACTACTTTTCCCTGCGCAGCATCCTCGACCGCGTCTCGATGTATGCCAATCTCAAGCACGATCAGGATGTGGAGGTCGAACGCTATCAGAAGATGAATCAGCGCAGCGTCACCCTCATGAAGTCGTTCCAGCAGAACGCCTCCTTCATGCGACAGGAGCTGCTCGCGATGGATGCATCGACGCTCTCCACCCTCTTGGCCGACACCTCGCTCAAGCCCTATCGCGCCTACGTGCAGAACATGACGCGTCGCGCCGGTCGCATGAAGGGCCCCGAGGCCGAAGAGGTCCTCGGGATCGTCGGCGACAACCTCTTTTCCGAAACCGATCTCAACGAGATTCCTTCCGATATCGAACTTGTCTTCAAGGCGACGATGCGCGACCTGCAGCTCCCCATGGTCACGGATGAGAAGGGCAAGCGCATACAACTGACCCTTTCGAATTACGGAAAATATCGCGCGTCGAAGGATCGGCGCGTTCGGCGCGAGACGGTCGAAGGATTCTTCGGCGCGCTCCGAAAATATCAGAACATCCTCGCCGCCACGCTCGGGGGCGAGGTGAAACGCGATGTCACGCTGGCCAAAGTCCGCGACTACGACCGCGCCATCGATGCCTATCTCGACCGAGAGAACGTCGATCCAAAGGTCGTCGACACGATGATCCGGGCGATCAACGCGAACCTCAAACCCTTGCACCGCTACGTCGCCCTGCGCAAGCGTCTCCTCGGAGTGAAGGATCTGCACCTCTACGACCTCTATACGCCGCTCGTCCCTTCGGTGAGCACCACCATCCGCTATGACGACGCCGTCGGCGACATCCTCACCTCGCTCAAACCCATGGGGAAAGCCTATCTCGGGAAACTCTCCGAAGGCATCCAGCCCGGAAGCGGTTGGGCCGACGTCTATCCGAACAAGGGCAAGGAAAGTGGCGCGTTTTCGGCCTCCTTCTGGGGGACACATCCCTACGTCAAGACGAACTACCAGAACGATATCGACGACGCCTTCACGACGACGCATGAATTCGGCCACGCCATGCACAGCGCGCTGAACATGAAGACACAGTCCGCAGTAAATTTCGGCTACTCCTCTTTCCTGGCCGAGATCGCGTCGACGTTCAACGAGGCGATGCTCACCGACTATCTGCTGAAAAAATATGAGAACGACGACGCGATGTCGCTCTATCTCCTGGGCAACCAGCTCGAATCGATCCGCACGACGATCTATCGGCAGGCGCTCTTTGCGGAGTTTGAAAAGAAGATCCACGAGTATGCCGAGGCCGGCACACCGCTCACGGCGGAGCTCTTCAACACCACTTATCGCGATCTCGTGCGCCGTTACTACGGCTCCGGTTTCACGATCGGTTCAGACGATGAGATCGAATGGGCCTACATCCCGCACTTCTACTGGAAGTACTACGTCTTCACCTACGCCACGGGTCTGGCCAGCGGGATCGCGCTCTCGGAGAAGGTGCGCACGGAGGGAAAGCCCGCACTCGATCGCTATCTCGCCATGCTCCAGTCGCCGGTCACCGCCAACCCAGTTGAAGTTTTGCGCAAAGCAGGCATCGACCCACTCAAGCCCGACGCGATCCGCGCCGCCGCCCGATTGATGAGCGAAACGATCACAAAGATCGAGAGGATCGTGGCCAGACAGAAGAAAAAGAGATTACAGACAGCTCAATACAGCAAGTGAGGAAAGATTCCGTGCTGTTGTCATCCCCGCCCCCGATTCAATCATTCGAGGGCAGGCTCCAGCGGGGATCTCGATGTGCCGAAAAAAGCGAGATTCCCGCGTTCGCGGGAATGACAGCATCAGCAACCTGCAAGAAATGCGTTTCAATTCAAATGCGTGCGGAGGTATTCTTGGACGGCCGTGTATCCTTCGGAGAAGAGGTTGGTAAACTGGATGCCTGCGCTTGATGAATCATCGGCATCGCGCCGCACGATTTCTCCGCGCAGGGAGAGATCGCGGTTGTCCTCACCCAGATCGAAGATGATTTCGGCGGGCTTGTCGGCGACGAGATCGGCACCGTCGGTGCGGATGCACATGCCGCCACAGCTCAAGTTGAGTATCGTGGCGGGGATGAAGCGCCCATCGTGACGAAGGATGACGGGGAGATCGATGTCGAGTCGCGGATAGCGACGGCGTTCCTTCATGTTTCCTCCCTTATCGAAACCGGGTCGTAGACACAAGCGGTTTCACCCTATCTATCGGCACGGACAGAAAAAAGTTGCGCACTTCGCACATTAAAAAAACCCTTTTAATTTTAGCTAATTATACATACTATCGCCGCCATGCCACACAAAATCGCCATCATCGGTGCCGGATCGTGGGGTACGGCCCTGGCACGCCTGCTCGCGGACAAAGGGCACGATGTCCTGCTCTGGGCCTTCGAGCCGGAGGTGGCCGAGGGCATCGAGACCACCCATCGCAACCCGCTCTACCTCTCCGCAATCGAGCTGCCTGAATCGATTCGGGCGACGACGAAGCTCTCCGATGCCCTGGCCGGGCGCGAGCTCATCATCTCGGTCGTCCCCTCGATCGCCCTGCGCCGCGTCTGGCAGGAGGGTGCGCGCCACCTCGACCGAAGGGCCATCATCGTCAGCTGCACGAAGGGGATCGAGGAAAAGGGATTCACGCTCATGAGCGAGGTCCTGCACCAGTCCCTCCCCGCCCTGGACCATGCGCACCTCTGCGTCCTGTCGGGGCCGAGCTTCGCCCAGGAGGTGGCCGAGGGCCTTCCGACGTCGGTGGTCATCGCCGGAGACGATGCGACGACCTGTCGCACCGTTCAGGAGGCATTTCGCACCGACGCCTTCCTCACCTTTACGCACGACGATGTGATCGGCGTCGAGGTGGGCGGAGCGGTAAAGAACGTCATCGCCATCGCGGCGGGCCTCTCCGATGGACTCGGGTTTGGCCACAACGCGCGTGCGGCGATCATCACACGCGGACTCTACGAGATGACCAAGATCGGTCGCGCGCTGGGAGCCAACCCCCTCACCTTTATGGGACTCTCTGGAATCGGCGATCTGGTGCTCACCTGCACGGGGAAACTCTCGCGCAACCATCGCGTCGGCCTGGAACTGGGGCAGGGAAAAGCGCTGGAGGAGATCCAATCCGGCATGCAGATGATCGCCGAGGGCATCACCACGACGGCGGCCCTGCATCGGCTTGCCGTGCATCGTCAGATCAACACGCCCATCTGCGCCGTCATGTATCGCATTCTCTATGAAGGGCTCAAACCGAAAGAGGCGGTCCGCGAACTCTGCACGATGCCGCTCAAAGAGGAGCTGCGAGCGATCATGACGTGATCGCGCACGCACAAACCCCCGCGCCAGGTGCGCGCTTGACCTGGTATCACGCTTCGACTAGGAATCCAACGCATGACAGAACTCATCGATCTCGATTTCTCCATTGAAGAAGATGCGCTGATGCAGGCGCTCATCGATGCGAAGGGCAAGCGCGTCGACGTGATCGCCTTCGGCATCGCCTATTCCGGCACGCTCGAATCGGTCGATGTGGACAACGGCAACATCATCATTGTCGACGATGAGGATCGCGCGATGATCGACGTGGAGCGCATCGAATCCTTTTCCATCGTCGTCTCCTAGAGGTATCCATGAAATCCCTCACGTTTGCCATCGCCTGTGCTATCTGCCTGATCGTCGCAACTCCAGTTTCCGCACAGACGCCGACCAAACCGATCGTCTCCACCTCGGCAACGGTTTCGACCTCGGCCATTCCGTTTACGCTCGTCCTGCTGGGAACTCGCCATTACACTGACATCGACGCCCTGACGGGCAGCCTCAAGCAACTCAAACCGATGCGGCAGTTCATCCCCCTTCGCGAGAGCCAGAACCAGATCGTCTACAGCGGACGCTTCGCCGGAACGACCGATGCGCTCATGGCCGACATCACGAGCCTGGCCGCAAACCGCTTCGACCTCCAGACGCGAACGGATCGCCGCGATGGCTTCATCATCACCCTGCGAAAGATCACCTCCCCCCCCGAAGCCACGCCAACGGAGTGATTTTTCTGGAAAATTGTCTTTTTCTTTCAAGAATTTTCACCCCCCCTGCGACCACGTCAAAAAAGATTATCGTGCAATTTCAAACCATTATACGACAACCCCCCCATAACCATTCAATTTAGCATGCAATTTGCAAATGGGTATTCATTTTTCACCCACCAGTTCCATTCTTGTCCATGCCCATCTGAAGTGGCATTCTGCATGCAACGCAAAGGCGAACGCTGATCACGCATCACTGTCTCCGCTTAATGGAGTCGCACACACCACACAAATGCCCAGGGGGGCCGCCATGTCTGTCGGGACGAAGACACATGCTGTTGGCGCCGTTCACGTGTTCCGGAGACCCTCTCCGCCTTCATCCGACCACAAGATCATGACGCCCCGCATGACCGCGCTTCCCCCAGGCGAGGCCTCTTCTCTCCCGCCACTACCACCTCCTCCGCGTATGACGGCTCAGCCTCCCGGAGGCACCTCCCTCGCGGTCGCTCCCATCTGTATTCACATTCAGCAATCCGGCACGGGTGATTTCTACACCCTGCCATTCCCCCCTCTATCCAATCCATCTTGTGCATATCCCTCGGTGCCTCACCTCGAAAGGAGGGCGTCATGAGTGAATCCCGCCCCCTCATTTCCCTCACGATCGGCAAGGATTTCCTGGAACGACTCAAGCCGATCATCTGCTGCTCGGAGAGCCTGCAGAGCTGTCGCGACGACGAGTTCTGCGCGAGCAACCCGGCTGACTGGCCCGTTATCTCCAACGGACACGACACCGAGATGACCCGCCTGGTCTATCCGGGCAGCGATGAAAAGCCGTCCGTCCCAGGGATCACCGCACTGAGCGATGCCTATTTAAGTTGGTACAGCACCAGCGGCTGTGGAACGCTGGCCAGCGATATTGCCGATTTGCTCCCCCATGCTGAATGCCACCTCCATGAAGTCGATGCGGAAAAGATCATCGCGCAATCGCTGCCGCTGACGGCACGAAAACGCTATCGAACGGCGATGAAGGCCTTTTCGAAAAACATCAGCACCTCCATCGAACCGATGCAATCGCACTGTCAGAACCTGGAACAGAACATTCTGGCCGTGCACCAATCCATGCAGCATAGCTGCAACATCATGTACGAATGCGACGAAGCCAATACCTGTACCTTCGACCGAAAGCGGGCGCAGGACCTGGCCGACCTGTCTCTGCTCTGTGAGAAAGTGAAGGAGGAGGAGAAGAAAAAATACCCGTGGTGGAGCTTCGGCACCGGCGGCGGCTTTGGATTCGGACTGGGGCTCATCGTCTGGATCATCGTCAAGGTCATCAAGGCCATCAGCACCGCAGGCAATCACGCCAGGGCTGCAGGAAGGGGCGCTGAGAACTTTGACCAAGGCATCAGCACCTTCAGCCGCGCCACACGAAATTTCTTTGGCCGCACGCTGCCGAGCCTCGGCCGCACATTGAAATATGTCTTCACGCTCGGATGGCTGCGCGGCCAACAACCGCCGAAGGATCCAGAGCTTGAAGAGGCCGCCCAAAATGCGGCCCTGCCGACGACGAACCCCTCTTCCTCGACGACCATCCTGATTCGACCTGGGCGATCCTCCTCGGACACACAAATGGCCGCCTTCCGACCGACGGATGAGGATATTCACAACACCCTGGCCAGCATCAATCCCCGTGCGAATGTCGCCTTCAAGCAGCTGGCCAAACTCATTCACAGCGACCGCTATGAGCGTCGCGGCGAACGCTTCATCGCGCTCCCCCATCTGGTGCAACGCTACATGAGTTTCTTCGCCGTCGAACAGTGGAAGAAACAAGCTCCGCTCGATCAATACGTGATGGTCATCGACGATGAACGCCCCACGGAGGGAAAGCTGCCCTTCGGCTTTATCGAGCGGTTCTCCGAGAAGTATCTCAAGAATGAAGACATGTTCGACCTGCTGGCCGAATCGACCAAGGTCTGGGCAGCCGAATATGTCATCGCCCCCGATCCGGTGACCGTTCAGGATCAGCTCGCACAAAACATCTTTGGAAAATCGCTCTATGAAATTGAAACGCGGGCACACACCTCGGCACAAACCGATGCACGCACCAACACGGGAAAATGGGTGACACCGAAGACAATCGAGTATGCCGCGGACAAGATCATCCACCTCTGGAGTACGCTCGAAGTGGATGACCGCCAAGCCTTCGTCGATGTCGCCGAAGAGATGGCCGACGGCGCGCTCCCGTTCGAGTTCATCCGCCTCTTTCGCCGATCGCGCCTGCGCCAACTCAAAGACGTTGAACAGCGCGCGCTGGTCTATCATCGCCTGCGCGAACGGCATTCCCTTCTCACGCAGGCCCCGTTCCATATCGTCGACGCACGCGCCGAACGACTCCTGGCGATCTGGCAGGGAATTTCGAGTGAACTCAAAAGCGCCTTCTGGAAACGAAACGGCAAGCCATCGCATGCGCAGCACCATCGCGGCATTCCCGATAGCTTTATCGATTTTCTTCAGACCGCACTCGGCGTGGGAACCGACGCACGCCTTCCGCTCGAAGCGAGCCAAACGCCCTGGACCAATCGGGATGGCCACGTCGATCGGCATCAGGGATACGATGTCGCTCGCGCAATGCACCAATTGACCCAGCTCAACTCCCCGCTGGCCTACTATCCCCCCATCCTCCGGCAGCGGGCGATCACGGCGATCAATGCATGGCTGCTGCTCGAGGACCCCATTCGCGCGACGTTCTTTGAGGTGAAGCGAAATGGAGAGAACGCCGAAGACCTGGCCATGGGCATGCTCCCCTTCTCCTTCATCGCGTTGATGAATCAAGTGACGCAGGAGGTCGGCACACAGCCACGCCCGCCGCTATTCGATGGAGATCCCCCCCGCAACGGCGGTGGAGGCAATGGATCAAACGGCGCACCGCCGACGGGATCATCCGAGCCATCGCCGAACGGCGCACCGCCCGTGACAAACGGCGGAACGCAGGCACGCACATGGGCGCAACCCTTCATCGCCCGCGAACCACTCGTCGTGGAGCAGGTGACAACCGATGCCGCCGTGGAAGCGTGGGTCGCCGGTTCCGACAGCGCGATGATACTGCACGAACCAATGCCGATCGAGGCGAGCGCCATGCCCGAAGGCGTCATGGACGGCATGCTGCCCTTCGTGACCGGAGGCGCAGCGATGATGGGGGCGTACGCCTTCTGATGGAGACACGATCGAGTTGACGTTGTCGATTCCTTCGCCCATGATCGGCCCATGTCGCATCGGGTCGCCTCCATCGCACAGTCGAACTACGAAGCGAGTTCGCTTGCGGCGTCCATTCGCCGCGCGGTGAAATTGACCGATTTCGATCTCGCCGCCGTCCGCAACAAACGCGTCCTGCTCAAACCCAACCTCCTGGGCGCCTTTCCGCCCGCACTGGGGGTGACCACCGATCCGCGGTTCGTCGCCGCCTGCGTGCGCCTCTTTCAGGAGGCGGGCGCGGCCGAGGTGGCCCTCGGCGACTCCCCCAACGGCGTGCATCCGCTCGACCTCGTCTGGGAGGTCACCGAAATGGATCGGGTCTGCCGCGAGACGGGCGCCCGGGCGATCCGATTCGAATCGAGCGGAAGCACGACACGCAATGAGATCGCCATCGCGCGCGCGGTGGTGGAGACCGATTTCGTCATCAACCTGCCGAAGTTTAAGACACACAGCCTGACCGTCATGACGCTGGCGGTGAAGAACTGCTTCGGCTGTATCAATGGCATGCAAAAGGCCGGCCTGCACCGGCAGCATCCGAAGCGGGATGCGTTCGCCCGAATGTTGGTGCGCGTGGCCGAGGCGGTACGTCCGGCGCTCACCATCGTCGACGGCATCATCGCCATGGAGGGGAACGGGCCGTCGGCGGGTGCGCTCGTCGATCTGCAGCGGATCGTGGTCGGCACGAACGTCCATGCGGTCGACGCCGCCTGCTGTCGGCTCATCGGCGTCGATCCGATGCGCATCGACACACTCGCAGCGGCGCACACCCTGGGCATCTGGAGCGAGGACGACCCCATCGTAATCGTGGGAGAGACGACGGGCGCGCAGCCGTTCCGGCTCCCGGCGACAGTCGGCAGCGGCGCGCGCGATTGGTGGCTCTCGCGTCTGGTGATGAAGCTCATCTGGTTGAACTTCTCCGCACACCCGCGCATCGCGCCCTCTCGGTGCCGACGTTGCGGGCTCTGCGTGAAGGCGTGCCCGGTCGGGGCGATCGCCTGGCCGGACGAAAAGGAAGCGCCACAGATCGACAAGGACAAATGCGTCGATTGTTTCTGCTGCCACGAGGTCTGTCCGCATCGCGCCATCGACATTCGGCGCAGCCTGGGGATCAAACTCTTCGATCGGTTGACGGCGTGGCGTCACCGCCGCCCATCGACGTAAACCCATCGCGCCTTGAAGGAGGTTTTCATGAATCGACCCATCGTCGCCATCATCGGCACCGCAGATGCTTCAGCCGATCTCGCCGATCACGCCTTTGAAGTGGGCACGCTCATCGCGAAAGCGGGATTTACCCTCGTCACCGGGGGACTCACGGGCGTGATGGAAGCGGCCAGCCGTGGGGCGCATGAGGCGGGCGGCGTGGTCGTGGGCATCCTGCCGGGACCACATGCCGAAGAAGCCAACCCCTTCGTCACGATCCCCATCGTCACGAACATGGGGCACGCGCGCAATTGCATCATCGCGCACACCGCCGACATGCTCATCGCCGTCGGCGGCGGCTTCGGCACGCTCTCGGAGATCGCGGTGGCGCGAAAACTCGGCAAGCCGGTCTTTGCTATCTCCAGCTGGGAGATCGCCGATGCGCACCCGGTGGCAAACGCCGCCGAGGCGATCGAGGCCTGCCAACGCTGGTTGGATGATCTGATCTTTCCGCCGGAGAATCGTGGAAATTAGGGCATGCCCTCATTTGAGCATAATACTCTAAAACAACAGGAGTCTTGGTTTTTGTCATCCCCGCGAACGCGGGGATCTCGGTTGAGCAGAAATAAGCGAGATTCCCGCTTTCGCGGGAATGACACCCCATCAAATGAAAACAGACCCTCGTATAACATCCCGTCAATTGACTTGAACCCTCGCGACCTGGTAGATCAATCCCGATGCTCGCGTTTACCCACAACTGGGGATGCCTGCTCTATGCCCTCATCGTCGGCGGGGTTATCTTTGTGGCCAGCGTCATCGCGCCCATCGCGGCGGACGACGTTCGCTTGAGCAATCGCGACGATCGGCGCACCGTGTTCGTGCTCATCGTCGGCTTTCTCTTCTACGCCGCCCTCTTCCTCATCTGGCAGCTCGCCGCCATCGGCCGCATCGGAGGTTCGCGATGATGGCCGCAACGGTCGTCGGGACCAAGCTCGACTTTGCCATCATCATCGCCTATTTCGTCGCCATCTTTGGCTTCGGCGCCCTCTTCGCGCGCTTCACGCGCTCGACGCGCGACTTCTTCTTCGGCGGCCAACGCTATGCCTGGTGGCTCATCGCCTTCTCGGCGGTGGCCACGACCGTGGGCTCCTACAGCTTCATCAAGTATTCCGCTGTCGGCTTTCAGTTCGGCATGTCCTCGACGATGAGCTACCTCAACGACTGGATCGTGATGGGGCTCTTCCTGCTCACCTGGCTTCCCATCATCTATTACTCGCGCGTCGCCTCCGTTCCGGAATATTTCGAACGACGTTTCGACGCTCGCTCGCGCGCGATGGCCACGATCATCATCCTCATCTACATGATCGGCTATATCGGCATCAACCTCTACACGATGGGCGTGGCCCTCAATGCGATGCTCGGCACCGACATCTTCTGGTCGGCGGTGGCGGTCGCGGTGGTCTGCTCGGTCTATGTCACCGCCGGTGGACAGACCTCGGTCATCATGACCGACCTTCTGCAGGGCGTGCTGCTCATCGTGGCGGGGCTCACGCTCTTCGCCCTCGGGCTTTTGTACCTCGGCGGATTCGATACCTTCTGGAGGCTCCTGCCGGAGGCCTGGCGCCTCCCGATGGCGAGTTTCAACGAGCCGCACAGCTTTCACTTCGCGGGCGTCTTCTGGCAGGACGGCATCGCCAACAACATCGCCTTCTACTTCATGAACCAGGGGATGCTCCTGCGGTTTTTGAGCGTGCGCAGCGTTCGCGATGCGCGCAAGGCCTTCCTCTTCATCCTGATCATCCTGATGCCGCTGGCCGCACTGGCGGTCGCCAACGCCGGATGGTTGGGCAAGGCCTTCGTCGAGGCGGGGCTCTTGCCGGCCGACACGGCGCCGAAGAAGATATTCGTCGCGGTGGCAGCACTCCTCTGTCGTCCGGGGATGTTCGGATTGATCATGGCCGCGCTCATCGCCGCGCTGATGTCCACGATCGACACGCTCATCAACGCAGTTTCAGTTGTGGGGGTCAACGATATCTACCGCCCCTATATCATGCGCGACCGGAGTGATCGGCATTATCTCCGCGCGGCACGCGTCATCTCGCTCGCGGCGGGCGGCATCGGCATCGCGCTCGTACCGGTCTTCGCGCAGTTCAAATCGATCTACGTCGCACACGGCGCCTTCATCGCATCGGTCACGCCCCCCATGGTCGTGGCGATCCTCCTGGGCGTCTTCTGGAAACGCTTCACGCCGACGGCCGCCTTCGCCACGCTGCTCGGTGGCGCGCTCGCCGTCGGGATCTCGATCTGGCACCCCGAACTCATCGCGCCATTGGCGCACGGCGTGGATCCAGCGGGCGGGTTTAAGTATATGCGCGCCCTCTATGGCATCGCTGCGGCGGGACTCATCGGCATCGTCGTCACCTTCATCACCAAACCGAAACCGCTGGCCGAGATTCAGGGCTTGGTGCTCGGCACCATCCGCGCCGGACGCGAACGTTTCAAGGGCGGCGTGGTGAACGAACACCCGGGCACGCCCTTCGTGGGACAGCTCTCCTCGATCCCGGGCGAGCGCATCCTGCGCCTACACCCCAATGCCATGAGCCAGATGAATGCGAGCCCGGGCGACCTGCTCTATCTCGCCGACGCGCGTCGTTGGCTGGGGGGCCTGCGCTCGATTCACGCCACCGCGGGTGAGCCGCACGACCGCGCCGAGGCGATCATCCTGGTGAGCGGAGATCTCATCGCCGAAGGCGAGCTCCTCGTCGGACGCAAACACCGGGCGGAGGTGATACTGTAACGATAGTGTCATCCCGAGCGGAGCCCAGAGGGCGCAAATGTCATCCCGAGCGGAGCCCAGAGGGCGCAGTCGAGGGATCTTCAAGTGCCATGAGATCCCTCGACTCGGCTTCGCCTCGCTCGGGATGACAATCGATGTCCCTGTAACCATTTCAGAAAGGAACCCCATGAAGAAATGCATCCCCATCCTCATGCTCGTCTGTATCGTTTTTGTGGGCGCCGATGTGCAGGCCAAGAAATCATCGCGCAAGCTGGACACGAAGCTTTGCACCGCCATCGTCTACGACGACGGTGACTCCTTCACCTGCGATGGCGAACAGATCCGCGTGCTCGGCATCGACACGCCGGAGATCAGGCACCCCGATCATGGCATCTCGATCGATCAGCCCAAGGGGAAGGAAGCCGCGGCATTCACGAAACGGTTTCTGGAGAAGGCGAAACGCGTGGTGATCGTGCGCGGCGGCAAGGGCTACTACGGCCGCACGCTCGCGCATGTATTGGCTGATGGGAATCTGCTGGGGGTGGCGCTCATTCAGGCGGGGCTGGCCTATGAAAATGTAAGTCGCTACGGTGACAACGGCCTGCCGGAGTTCGCCTTCCAGATCACCGAGGCGTGGAAGGCCCTGGTCAAGAAACCCACTTTCCAGAATCCTGCCAATTGGCGGAAGAAGAATCAGAAGAAGATCAAGAAATGAAGGGTGATCGTAGAAGTGTCATTCCCGCATGGGGTAAGCGGGAATCTCGATTGTCACGACACGTCGAGATCCCCGCTTTCGCGGGGATGACAAATCGAGGCCCTGAAAAATAGTCTGCTTTAGCGCGTCAATCGCGCAAACGCCTCTTCATATTTCTCCGCCGTCTTCGCAACGATCTGGGCGGGCAACTCCGGCGCCGGCGGATTTTTGTCCCAGCCGAGGTCGAGGAGGTAGTCGCGCACGAACTGCTTGTCGAAGGAGGCCTGCGCGCGACCCGGCGCATAGTCATCGGCCGGCCAGAAACGCGAGGAGTCGGGCGTGAGCACTTCGTCGATGAGAATGAGTTCATCGCCGAGGAGGCCGAACTCGAACTTTGTGTCCGCGATGATGATGCCGCGTTCGCGCGCAAAGGCCGCCGACTCTTCATAGAGGCGAATGGAGACGTCGCGCACGCGCTCGGCCAGATCCTTTCCGATGAGATCGGCGGCTTTACCAAAATCGATGTTCTCATCGTGTTCGCCGATCTCGGCCTTGGTCGAGGGCGTGAAGATCGTCTCGGGGAGTTTGTCCGACTCGCGCAAGCCCGTCGGCAGCTTGATCCCGCAGACCGCACCATCGCGTTTGTACTCCTTCCATCCGGAACCCGAGAGATAACCGCGCACGATCGCCTCGACCGGCAGGGGCTCGGCCTTCTTGACCACCATGCCGCGCTTGCCGATACGCGAGACCCACTCGGCGTCTCGAACCACATCGGACATGGTGCGCTCGCTGAGCTGGTTGGGGACGATGGCGCCGGTGCGGTCGAACCAGAACCGGCTCATCTCGGTGAGCACCTCGCCCTTGCCCGGAATCGGCGTGGGCAGGACCACATCGAAGGTCGAGATGCGGTCGGTGGCGACGATGAGGAGCTCATCGCCCAGATCGTAGATGTCGCGCACTTTGCCACGCCCTTTGAGGGTGAGGCCGGGGATATTGGTTTCGGTCAGTGCGTGTGTCATGTGGGCTCCTTTGTAGGGCAACAGCGCCCTATACAAAAGGACCCCGATGCGGTCAAGCGCATCGAGGCCCCGAGAAAACACGTTTTGCTCGATCACTTACGAACAGCTGAGATCACATTCATCCTCGCCGCCGGCATCGTCGGTGATCGTGCAGCTGATGGATCCGGCCGGGCAGCTGACGCTGAGCGCTCCGACGCAGGTCGTCGTTCCAACACCCGTCGCCGTCCCGCTGCCGCACGCGCCAAAGTCGGTCATCGCCCCGCTGATCGTCAGACCGCCATCGGTCGATGAAAACGTTCCGGCATAGTTCTCACCCGTCGCGGAGACGCAGTTGGCGATCACCATCGTTCCCGCATCATCATCCGCAGTGATCGTTCCGCCGCCCGGACACGTGCAGGAGACCTCGGCCTTGGCCGCTGCCTCATTCCCACCGGCGACTTGTGCCGCGGCATCGAAGCACGCATCAACCGCATTGCCGAAATCGTTGAACGCTGCTTCGGCCTGCGATGCCGCCGTTCCGCCGCTGCTCGAGCCGCTGCTGCCGCAGGCGGCCAATGCCATGGCGCCTACAACCATCATCACCATTGCGATCTTCTTCATGTCATACCTCCCTTATTGTGTGTATCGAGACTCTATCGGCAGATCGCCTGTGCTGTCAACGACCGGCTTACAGACAATCCGAGCAGCTCACCTGAATCGTGCAGTTCCCACTCATATTGTTCTCTGCGGCACTCACACTCTTCTCCGTGCAGATGGCATCCCCAACGACCGGGTCGGTCGCGGAAAAATCCGCCAGAAATTGATAACTGATCCGGGCCAGCAGCCCCCCCTCCATCTGGACGTTGTTGTATTGCCGGGTCATGGAGCCATCGAGCGTCGTGACGGGAGAGGCGGGGTCGCTCTCATCGACCGTGATGATGCTGGTCGCATCGAAGCGGAATGGTTTGACCTGTCCGGTCAGTAGCACCTCCGTCGAGGCTACACCGGAGACCGAGGAGACAGTCGTGCCACATTCATAGAGCGACAGCGCCGTCGCATCGGCCGTCAGGACCGTGAGGGTCGTGACCGCACCCACGGTCTCGGCCGTGCAGCTCACCGTCCCGGTGAGCGTCCAGGAGCCGGCATCGCAGTCGCCCGCTTCGTCGAGCGTCACCGTCCCCGCCGCACAGCCGGTGGTGGAATCCATCAATTTTGTCACGAAGGCATCGGTGGCGCCCTCAAGCGGCGTGGCCGCTTCTGCCAACCCATAGAGCTGCTCGGTGCGCGCGGCGCCGAGGAGGCCGCCCGTCTCCGGCCACTTGCTGCCGCAATCCGAGACGGAGAGGATGAGGGCGGAGAGCGCCGCAAGCGCCAGGACCTTCATATCCCCTCCGGATCTTCCCCATACATCGCGGTCACGGTCGTCGTGATCCCGCCGCGAACGTTGAAGGTCCCCTCGATCTCCATCCAGCGCGGGGCGATGGCCGCGACGAGGTCATCGAGGATGCGGTTGGTCACGGCCTCGTGATAGGCCCCCTCGTCGCGATAGCTCCAGAGATAGAGCTTCAAGGATTTGAGCTCCACGCAGAGCTCATTTGGAACGTAGGTGATTTCAACGTGCGCGAAATCGGGTTGCCCCGTCATCGGGCAGAGGCAGGTGAACTCCGGGCAATCGAAGACGATCTCGTACTCGCGCTCCGGATTCGGGTTCGGAAAGGTCTCGATCGCCTTGGATGGTTTGGTGGTCATAGAAGGACTCCCCTGCTCAAGAGTTGGTGCCTCCCGGGGAGAATCGAAACCCTTTTTCCGATAAAGCTGTAAAAATGGTTTCGATTCTCCCCTCGCGGCACATACGCGCCAATATCTATATGCGTCCTGGCCACGGCGGACAACAAAAAACCGGCCGCCCGAAGGCGGCCGGTTCAAGGAACATCGAAACAACCCTCTTACCAATTGCAATCCGTCTCGGCCGTCTCGACCAGATCATTGTATGCGGTGAACGTCCCCGACTTGACCACACCGCCCTCGAACTCGACGGTATAGACGCGCCAGTATTCATAGGAGCTCGGGTTCGAGCTGGGAACGGTGAAGGTCTGGGCCAGGCCGTTGCCCTGAACCGTGACCGTCGCCGCCTTGGCCGCTCCGTTGATATCGGTGCTCACCTGCGAGATATCTCCCGTGCCGGAATACTTGTGTACGCCGAAGCAGTATTTGCCATCGGTCACCGACGGCATGACCGTCGTGATCTCAGGTCCGTAGCTCGTCGTGTCATCCGTATCGAGCGCAATGTACGGTGCCGAAGTGAGCGACCCCTTGCTCACGGATTCTTCGAGGATATCGATATCCTTGTCGGAGAACCAGACGTGCACGCCGGCGTTGCTCGCCGTGTGCGAATCGAGGTCGGCCGGGTTGAGACCCCAGGTGAGCGTCGTCGTCAGAATCGGGCTGGCAAAGACGAAGCCACCGATGTCGGTGCAATCGTCCGCCGGGCAGGCAGCAAGCGGAAACGCAACGACCGTCGCCGGGGCCGTACCCGTAATATTGTCCGCAGCCGCCAGCGTACTCGTGCTGTCGGAGACGTTACAGGCATAGTTATATCCTGCTGGCACCGGGATGCAGAAGCGACCGGAGCTACCGACCTGGACCTCGTTCTGCCAGTTGGCGTTCGTCCCCCAACACTTGACCGTGACGGGAACGCTCGTCGCTGTCGTTCCGGCGGTGTAGACAAAGCCGGTCAGACAGGTGTCGTCGACCAAGCGATCGCCGTTGATCCAGGTCATGTGATCGATCGTTCCACCATAATAGGAATCGGTCTCATCCGTTCCACAGACTGACGTGAAGTTACCCGTGTCGTACTCCGACCACGTGCCGGTCGTGGTGTTGTAGCGCCATCCGGCGAGCGTACCAACTGTGCAGGTGCCATAGACCGGAATGCGCACATCGGCAGTCTGACTGGAGCAGATGTTGACCTCATCGCCGCTGGCGTTTTCACAGGTCAGTTCCATCATCGCGTCGGAGATCATCGATCCCACGGACCCATCCGTCGCCGTCGCCTGAAACGATAAGGGCGCAGCGGCGAGGACTGTCGCATCGGTCACGTCGACCGGCGTGAAGTAGCAGTTGATCGTTCCGGTCGTCGCGGTGCCATCGGCATCACAGACATCGCCAGCAGTAAACGTAACCTGCGCTGCGGTGGTCGTGTCACTGCCGACTCCACCATTCTCAATCGTCGGGATCGCTACCGCCGCTCCGCGCGTCGGCAACAATGTCGCCGAAAGAGGGGTGTTTGTCGCTTCTGTGATCGACACCGTGCGACAGACGGTCGCATAGCCGGTCGCGCTGAAGCAGATCACCTGATCGCCCTCAGCAACGCTTGACCCCGCATACCATCCCTGCGCATTGGCGGTCGCCGTCGCCACTCCAGCTGTGGTTACGGTCGCGCCCGTGGTAATCGCGTTCCCACTCGAATCGGTGATCGTTCCAGAGATACATCCGAGCCCTGCACCACCGCAGGCCGTGGGATCGACATCACTTCCACCCCCCCCACCACCACCACCGCCGCAGGCGGCGAGCGCCAGCGACAATGCTGCCATAATGCCGACAGACCACATCACATGTTTTCGCATATCTTCCTCCCTTTCGGTTGATGACATTCGCATAGATAATGAACGACAATCGATTCACTTACGGATACCGGCATCTATCGCGAGGCCCAATGGAGTGCAAGGCAGAATTGACGGGAGACGCTATCCCCTAGAGATTTCAGGTGTTTTACTGACTGCGGACTGAGGTTGGAGACATCGAGCGGTAGGGTGTTTTACGGGAACCGCCGTCTCGGCTCAGGCGCCGCCTCGACGGCTTATTCTTCTTTCATCGCATCATCAGAGGCTTCGATCGCGATGAAAGAAGAGATCCCCGTAAAACACCCTACCGCTCGATGTCTCCACGAAATCATCCATTCCGTTATGGTCTCTATTGTTGTTCCACCCTTCAGGGACATCCTTCCGTTGCATCGCCTCGCGAAGCAAGCCGTTTTGGCCTGCGAAGAGCCGCCGGTTGAGATCGAAGATCTCAATTCCGAATGATGTCTGAGCCCGCCAGAAATCTGATGCGTTTTTCTTCCGCCGGCGAGCGAGTTCATGAGGAAAGGCGGCTTGAGTCAGAGCCAAAACGTGCGAGCGGAGCGAAAGCGTGCAACGGAAGGATGTCCCTGAAGGGTGGAACACGCGACGAAAGCCCGCATAAGGAGAAGGATGCACAGTGTGGGAAACGCCCTCTACGCCTGTCGGTCGACGATGCCTTCGGCGATGCCGATGAGGGCGTCGCGCTCGATCGAGGGGCGAAAGCGTGCGAGCGCATCACAGGCGCGCTGGGACGCCGCGCGCGCGCGTTCGAGCGTCTGCGCGATGCCGCCGTAGCGTTCGATGATGGCGCAGACCTCACGAAACTGTTCGGGACTCGTCCCGCGCGCCAGGACGGCATCGCGGATGACGTCCTGCTCTGCGGGTGTGGCCTGCGCCCGCGCGACGATAAGGGGAAAGGTGAGGTAGCCCGCGCGCAGGTCGGCGCCCGCGCGTTTGCCCGGCGTGCCCTCGTCGCACCGATAGTCGAGCGCGTCGTCAGTGAGCTGAAAGGCCCGACCCAGGTGCAGACCATACCGCACCAGCGCCGCCTCGAGCTCCGATCCCACGCCCGCCATAATCGCCGCCGCTTGTCCGCAGAGCGCAAAGAGCGCGGCGGTCTTGCCTTCGATGATGCGGTCGTAGATCTCCTCGGAAAGCGCCACGTTATTGCGATGGGAAATCTCCAGCAGCTCCCCCAGGGCGATCGCGCGGACGGTTTCGGCGACCTCTTCGACGAGGCGTGTGTTGCCCTGTTGTGCGATGATCCGCGAGGCCGCCGACCAGATGAAGTCGCCCACCAGGACGCTCACCTGGTTTCCCCAGCGCATGCGCGCGGAGGGCGCCCCTCGGCGCAGGGGGGCGTCGTCGACGACGTCATCGTGCAGCAAGGAGGCCAGGTGCACCATCTCGACGGCAGCGGCGACGGGGGGAGACGCCTCGAGCGGAACCCCGACGAGTGCCGCGGCGAGCAAAAAGACGGCCGGGCGAATGCGCTTGCCGCCGCCTTCGGCCACGGTGCGCACGATATCGTCCATCGGGGAGATCCCGCAGGAGAGCTCTTGAAAGAGCACCGTCTCGGCGCGCGCGAGCGGTTCGCGCACCGGAATGCAGAGAAGATCGAACATGGGCGTATTGAATCGGTCTGGGCAGGCGTTGTCAATAAGGGCTCGCGCGAATTGAACGCTTTGTGCTACATCTATGATTATGACGCTCGGATGTCTCGTCCTCCACGGGCTCACGGGAACGCCCGCCACCGTTGCCTCCCTCCAGGAGGCACTCCTCGCCGCCGATTTTCGCGTGGCCGCACCGTGTCTGGCCGGTCACGGCGGCTCGGTCGACGACCTCGATCGATCCACCTGCGATGAGTGGTATCGCTCCGTACGCACGGCCTTCGAAACGCTGCGGCGCGAGACCGACCGCGTCTTCTGCGCCGGCATTTCACTGGGCGCACTGCTCTCGCTCAAGCTCGCCCTCGACGAGGGGTGGGGCGTGCGCGCGCTGGCGCTTCTGGCCACGCCGATGCGGCTGGGGTTTTTTGCACGGATCGCAACGGGGCTGGTGCGCCACACACCGCTGCACGCGCTTGTGCGCACCGTCTCCAAAAACTACGACCAGAGCGTCTCCACGCCCGAGGGGAGGGAGCTCTACCGGCAGTTCTCGCTGCCGCGCATTCCCGCGCACGCGGTCTTCGAGATCAGCGACCTGCAGCGCGAGATCGCCGCAAACCTCGGGCGCATCACGAACCCGCTGCTGCTGCTGCACGCCGCGCACGATCGCGTGGCGCCACGGTCCAATGTCGCGATCGTCGAGCGGGGGGTCGCCTCCGATATCGTCGAGACGGAGATCTTTCCCCGCTCGAAACACGTGCTGACGATGGATGTCGAACAAACGCTCGTCGCCGAACGCGTAGTGGATTTTTTCAAGCGGTTTGCGTAAGGATGAACGTAGGATATAGCTGTCATTCCCGCAGGGGGTAAGCGGGAATCTCGATTGTCAGAGTACGTCGAGATCCCCGCTGGAGCCTGTCCTGAGCGTAGCCGAAGGGCGGGGATGACAATCGATGAGAAATGACAATCGAAGGGAGAAGACATGTTCACACGAAATTTCATTATCACAGGAACACTCCTCGCGCTCCTCATCACCGCGCCGCTGGCCGCGCATGCGCAACAGGGGCACACCGATGCCGCGGTCATCATCGAGGAGATCGAGTCGACCGATGCTCCCGATCCGAACGCGGCCCCGAAGCCGGCGGACGCAGCTGCAAAACCTGCTGCGGCCGAAGAGGTGATGGTGACCGAAGAGGTCGCCGTCGTAGAGGAGGTCACGTTTCTGCGCGCCGCGCCGGACTTCCGCGACGGACGCTTTCGCGTGGGGCTCGTCGCGCCCGGCATCTATTATGGCAACAAGGGCATCGATGCGATGATGACGATGGGGGCCGAGGGGGAATACTTCTTCTTCGAACAGCTCTCGGCGGGGCTGGGGATCTCGGTGGCAACCGATTTTCAGTCGAACGCCAAGCCGAACGCCATCCTGAACTTCGTTCCGAAGGTGCGCTACTTCTTCGACTTCACGCGCTACCCGCGCATCTCCGCGTATGTGCAGGCGGGCGTGGGCCTGGCGCTGATCGACGGCAAGCACGCCGCAGCCGACATCATGATCCCCGGCGGCGGCATCACCTGGCGGTGGAAGGACCACTGGTATCTGGGGCTGGACACCGCGCTCCACGTCCTGGCACGTAGTTCGACGGCAGTCTCCTTCCAGTTCTCGCCGACGCTGCGCTATCAGTTCTGATCAGGCGCCCACCGGGGAGACGGGGAGGACAAACGGAAACCCCGTGGCCGCTCCCGCTCCATTCATCAGCGGATCACCCGCATCGAGATCGCTCAATCCGTCTGCGCCGGTAATCCCAAACCCGTCATCCGTCGCGGCGCCGGCTTGAGACGCGCCGTCTTCGTTCGTAACGAGGCGCAGAGATGTTTTGCCCGGACCTGCCCCGCCCTTCGGACCTGAATCGGAGGGATCCGGTTTCGGATTCTTGATGGCCTCGATGATCGCCTCGGCGTTTTTTGCACGCTCAAGCTGCGCCACCGTCACGCGCATCTTGTTATCGAACCAAACCCCTTCCATATCCGCATCGTCGAGGACCGCCCCGGTCAGATCAGCGCCCATCAGGTTCGCATGAATCAAGTTGGCGCCGGAGAGATCGGCCCCGACAAAGCTCGCGCCGCGTGCGAGCGTTGCCAGCATGCGGGCGCCGCTCAAGTCGGCGCCGTCGAACACGGCCCGCGAGGCATCCGCGGCCTGCATGTTCACCCCGGAAAGAATGGCTCTCGAAAAATTCGCATCGGGCAGCTCCACGCGACCCAGGATCTGATCCTGCAGATTGATCCCGAAAAAATTCAGCCCGCTCAGGATGAGCTTGTTGTCGACGAACATCCGCCAGAGCGTCTTGGGGCCATCCCGACCGCCGATGGCGCCCTCGATGAATTGTTCTTTGAGAAAGGCCTCGTATGCCGATTTCATATTCACACCCCAACCAAGACTCATATCCAATTGATCGAGACGCTTTTGAAAAAAGGTAAGCGAACGCGTGAACCAGGCGAATGGATTTCGTACGGCATCTCCCCGAAGCGGCGTTCGAACGATGTCGAGATTGGAGCGCGGCAGGGCCCACAGGTCTGGCCTCCGCTGAAAGGCATCGACACCGGTGCGACTCCGAAAGAGGTCGGCCCAACTGACCACCTCATCATCGGAAGCCTCACTCGTTGCCCCCATCGCCTTGGCCAGGACCTTGCGTGCGATGAACATCCGGGTGTTGTGGAGTTGAACGGCTGCGGAATCGACGTTGCTCATCGTGTGCCTCCTTTTCCCCCAGGAGATTCACTAGCAGGAAGGAGAGAGGTGACACAACAGACAGTTTTACATTGTATTGTCTTTCGCTTCGATCGTCAGAAAAGTTTTTGCGGGGAGCCGTTCACGCAAAAACACAGGCCAAGGTCGGACCAGGGATCGGGCGCGATCTCTTCCATCATACCGACAAACCCGGGAGGGGCGTCCATCGCTGCTTCCATGCTATCCATCTCATTCATCTCGTCGATCGAAACATCGGTCTGCACAGGGGTATTTTCGACTATCTCATTCCACCCGGAATAGGACGCACGCGGAGGCTCCTTCGACTGAGGGCCACGGTACTGCTGTTGTAACTCCGAGAACGAGAGCACCGGCAGCGGCTCCGCTTCCGGATGCAGGTGGTTCCATTGCTGCACTACGCCGGAACGTTGCGTGCCACTGCGCAACTGCTCGCGCGTCACCTGCGTGCCTCGATCGATGGACACCCGCCGCAGGATGGCCTTCACCAAAACCGCATCGAGCATGAACGCCCCGTCGAGGATGGCGTCGGTCAGGTTCGCGCCGGAGAAATTGCTCCCCGCCAGAATCGCGCCGGAGAAATTGCTCCCCGCCAGAATCGCCCCGGAAAAATCAGCCCCCTCAAGGTTGGCCCCCACAAGCTCCAGGCCGCCGGCGATCAGCGGCGCATCCGGACTCATGTAATGAAATCGGCTGTGATCCAGACGCGCACCCATGAGTGCACCATAGCCCACTTCCACCGCCGCCAACCCCGGGCGCCCCTTCAAGGGGAGACCCTGCTCGGGCTCCCCATTCGCCCTCCCGCAGATCCACTGATGCGGCAAGGGCAAGCGCCCTCCGAAAAGGATGGTCTGGGCAAAATAGCGCATCGAATTGTTGAAGAGGACATAGATGCGATCATCCTCGGTTCGGATGGGATCGATGGTGGTGCGGCGGCGGAAGGTATCCTGAAAGAGACGATAGAGCGTAAACGGGTTGGCCTCGTCGCGAACGACGATGGCCTGCGAAAAACGATAGGCGGTGGCGAGCGTTAACTGCTCCCGATGTTCGGAGCAGAGCTTCATCGAAAGAAAACTGTATCTCCCCCATCTCCGTTCCGGGAAACTTTATACGCCGCAGTTGAAACAAAAGTAAAGCCATTTTTTTTCCGGCGTTTATCAGGCCGCGAAAGAAAAAACCTTTATTTCAACGGTTTATCTCCACACTTGGAAGTGGGGCCAACCTCGGCTACAATGCGGCCATGACACTTCGCCACCGTATCGACGTCGCTGCCGGAAGAACCCCAGCCGACCTCCTCCTCACCAATGCCCGCGTGGTCTCCGTCTTTGCTGACTCGATTCACCGCACCAGCGTCGCCATCGCCGATGGCGTGGTCGTTGGTTTCGGCGATTACCGTGCGCGCCGAACGATCGACCTCAAGGGCGCCTACCTCTCCGCCGGTTTCACCGACAGCCATATCCATATCGAGTCGAGCCTACTCACGCCGGCGGCATTTGCGCGCGCGGTGGTGCCACACGGCACGACCGCGGTGGTGGCCGACCCGCACGAGATCGCCAACGTCGAGGGAGCCGCGGGCGTGCGCTGGATGATCCGCGCGAGCGCGGGTCTTCCGCTCACGGTCAACATCGTGCTCCCCTCGTGCGTGCCCGAGTCGAATCTCGTCACCTCCGGCGCACGGCTCACCGCGCACGATCTCAAGAAACTCACAAAGCTTCCGCGCGTGATCGGCATAGGAGAGGTGATGAACTATCCCGCAGTCATCGCGGGAACCCGCGCCATCCTCGAGAAGATTCGCCTCATCCCCGGCATGCGCGTCGATGGCCATGCGCCGGGGCTTACGGGCAAGGCGCTTGCCGCCTATATCGTCGCGGGCATCCACTCCGACCACGAGAGCACGACGGCGCGCGAGGCACGCGAAAAACTGGCCGACGGCCTGCACCTCATGATTCGTCAGGGGACGACCGAGAAGAATCTCTCGGAGCTCGCTTCGATCGTGACCCCCGCAAATGCTCATCGGTGCTGTTTCTGCTCGGACGACCGCAGTGCACACGACCTCATCGCCAACGGGCACATCGACGATATCCTTCGGAGCGCGGTGGCCGAAGGCATCGCTCCCATCACCGCGCTGCAGATGGCGACGAACAATGCCCCCTATTACTTTCGTTTGAAGCGACGCACCGGTGCCGTGGCGATCGGCTACGTCGCTGATCTCGTCGTCCTAGAAAATCTCAAGAACTTTCGCGCGCAGATGGTCTTTAAAGGGGGCACACTCGTCGCGCGCGAGGGAAAGCTCGTCGTTCCCTGCACACCAAAACAACAACCGCGCGTGCACAACTCGATGCATGTGAAGGGACTGGCCGCCGAACGATTGGTGCTGCGCACGCGCAAGCGCCGCGCGCGCGTCATCCGCATCACGCCGCACCAGATCATCACGCGCGAGGAGATCGTCGACGTGACGCCCGTAAACGGCATCGTCGCGGCCGACCCGTCGCGCGATCTCCTCAAACTCGCGGTCATCGAACGGCATCGTGCGAGCGGTCGCATGGGGGTGGGACTCGTGCGCGGATTTGGCCTCAAACGCGGCGCGCTGGCCTCGAGCGTCTGTCACGACTCGCACAACCTGATCGTGGTGGGAGCAAGCGATGTCGACATGATCGCTGCGGCACGCGCCCTGATCGCCAGCGGCGGCGGATTCGCCATCGCTGCGGGCGGAAAAAAACGCGCTCGACTCGAACTCCCCGTGGCGGGACTGATGTCGAACGCATCGGCTGAGGTCGTCTCAGAGAAACTGGCCGACCTCAATCGGATCGCGGTGAGTTTGGGCTCGGCTGTCGACGAACCCTTCCTCGCGCTCTCGTTCCTCGCGCTGTCGGTCATTCCCGAACTGCGCCTGACCGACCGCGGCCTCGTCGACGCCCGCATCATGAAACGCACCGCCGTGTTCCTCTGAACCGAAATCTGCACCTTCGTGGCAAAGCTGTGGAACCATGAGGCCGTAAAATCGTTCAACCGTGAGACAACGCCCTGGAGACTCTTCTATGGGGACCGCCGCCTCGGCTCACACGCCGCCTCGACGGCTTTTTCTTCTTCCATCGCATCATTATAGGCTTCGATTGCGATGAAAGAAGAGATCCCCACAGAAGAGTCTCCAGGGCGTTGTCTTCAAGGGAAAGACACTCGTGACCCAACTGGTTGGAAAAGCTCATGCGCGCACTTAGCGCGAGGCGCACATGCGAGGCATTCTCATCAGCGGAATCACGATCGTCTTTTCTCGTCCCGCAATCCACACCCTTCCCGGAGGAGCCTAAAGGCGCGTTTGCGAGACCGACCGTATGAGTCGCAAAAAGAGCGACAGGTTTCGTGCGTTCGGGGCCGACGTAAGGAGGACATCGAACGCACGTCGTTGAAACCTGCGCTCTTTTTGTGGCGCCGGAGCCTGTCGAAGAACCCGACGAAAGCGAAAATTTCGATGGCGCTGACTGACAAGGAAGATGAGTGAAAAACCAGGAGGTGTAGCCGTAGCTACATTGATGGGTTTTTCGCGAAATCTGACGCTGTCAGGCAGATGCCAGCGAAATTTGCAGCCGGAGGGTTCTTCGACAGGCTCCGAGGGAGGCGAGCGCGCCCGAGCGACGAAGGGAAGGGTGTGGATTGCGGGCAAGGAAGTACGGAGCATTCCAGCCGATCAGGGCTTCACTGCACGGCGCTGAAGGGAAGGGTGCAGGTGATGTGCGCGGCGTTTGCCTCGCTTGAGATGGCGCAGTGATCGAGCACGGCGGCGAGTGCTTGGTTGCCCTGCTGTTGGAGGAGGATGAGCGAACGCATCCCTTCGAGGAAGAGGGTGAGCCGTGCGGCTTCATCGGCATTCGTACAGGGAAGAGTTGCCACCAACTGTTTGAGATCGATGCTCGCAAACGTCACCGAGGGGATGTCGGCAAAGATGCTGGGCAACAGGGCGCGCAGGCGCGGCCCGAGGGTGAGCGCTCCGAAGATGATCCCCTGGGGCTGGACGCCATCGAGGGAAGCGGATGCCGCCGGCTTCCCCCCCGCGCCGAAGAAGGCCTCGATCGTTCGGGCTTCGCCCACGATCAGGTGCGTTGCATCGAGCAGCATGAAGCCGAAGGGGGCCTCTGTATCACGTTCAACGAAGAGCGCCCGTTCGCCGCAAGGACGCTCTTCCATGCCATCCGCTTGCGAAGCCAACATCCCTCGCACGGTGGGAAGGAGGCTCGCCTCATCGAAGCGCCCCTGCAGGATGAGGGCGAATGCGGGCGGCGATCCTTCCTCGCCCATGCGGCCAACGACGACGGCCATCCCCATCGAGCCGGCAGGCTGCAGGAGCAGGGCGGACAGATCGCCCACCATGCCGCCCTGATCGCCGGCAAGTGCAATCAGGTGATCGCGCAGGGAGACGTGTTGTGAAAGTGCGGCGAGATCGATGGCGATCCAGAGATCGGCATCGGCGGGAAGAAAGCGTGCGGCCTCTTTAAACTTAAACGCCGCGGATGCATCGGCAACGTATCGATCGGGGGGCATCGTGTCGCGCGCATCGCGCACGACGAGTGCGATGGCGATGAGTATCGCCGCAAGGAGAATGAGTTTTAAAACGATGAGCGCGGCACGCTTCATCCTTCGCCTCCCGCGAGCCAGGCCAGGACGAAATCGGTGAGCGCCCCGCGCGCCCGATTGGCCAGATATCCCATACGCGGAAGCTTCATCAGGTCGCGCGGGTTCCACATGAGATGTGCGGCGAGTGCGGGCCCATCCGTTTCGCCGGATGCGGTCACCGCCCCCTCCATCTCGGGCAGGGCCTCGCTCAGCGGATCGAGGACGGCGCGCACGACACACCAGGGAATGCCCGCATCACCACACGCGCGTGCCAGGTCTGCACTCTCCATATCGACCGCATGCGCTTCGTGCTGCGTACCGATGAAGGCCTTCTCGTGCGGTGCCGGGATGACATCCGCGCTTGTCACCAGCGTCCCTCGACGCGCGCGCAGCTTGGCATCGCCGCAGATGCGCTCAGCGCGGGTGACGAGTGCCGCATCGGCACAAAAGCGCTCAGCACTCCCCGCATCGACCACCGTCTCGGCGACGAGGAGATCGCCTACGCCAAGCCCCGGATCGGCGCCGCCGCAATAGCCGATGTGCAGGACACATTTCGGACGATACTGTTCGATGAGATAGGCAATAGCCCGCCGCATCGCCTCGCGACCGAGCCCCGAGCGCGCCAGCAGCAAGGGGTGGTTGTCGATCTCGCCGCGCAGAAAGAGGGCGGAACCGCGATGCACGGTGGCATCGGCGTTCAAGCGCGAACGCAGAAGCTTGATCTCATCGGAAAGCGCGGCCACGACCGCCAGGGAGATGGAGGACATAAGGGGGTTCTACGACCGCTCCCGGGGGAAGTCAATGCGTTGAAACAAAACCATTTATCTTGAGTCTGTCGAAGGAAGAAGACCTTTGTCAGCTCTGTCTGACATCATCTCTCATCTCGAGAACTATTTCTGCCGACGCTCCGCCTTGCGTGCGTTCTGACTGCACGTACTCATGGTATTTCGGTACGCCCTCGAAGCCGTATCATTCTCCAGGCATTCGATGAATGTGGCCGTCCCCTCCGCATCGGAGGCGTGGATTGGGCAATAATACTGACAGTCTTTTTCCCATTCGTTTTTCTTCCCGGCCTGCTCAACCCATCGGACGCATGCGCGCAGGCATTCTTCGATCCGCTGACGCCTGCCCTTCGATGTATCGGCGGTGTCTGTTTTTTGTGTCTGATCTTGTTTTGGAGCCTTCTTCTTCGGCTTTTCCGTTGTGCTCGATGGGCGCTGCCGCGACCGGCCCTCCTCAACGGCCTTCACCGCATCGGTCAGGCAGGCCTCGTACCGATCTTTGGTATCCGCATCCTTTGCACTTTCCTTGTACTTCTTCGTGCAGACCTTGACGTTGTCCAGACAGCGCTTCTCCTCATCGCCATCGAACATGCGCCGACACTGGATACGCGCCTGGCGCGGTGTCGTAATCTCATTTCCCATGGGAAACTCTCCTCCGGCTCATCGCACATCCTTGAGGATGATCGTGCGGCGGCCGTCGCTGATGGCGATGTCGATCTTTTTGGGATCGTCTTTCAAGCCTTCGGCCTTGACGACATCCGAGAGATCCCCGGCGATGCGATTGCCCATGAAGATCTTGCCCACGCCCAGATCGAACTGGACGCTCCCCTTCTTGAAGCGCCCCTCGCCCCTGATGGCGGCACGCACTTCGTTCACATCTCTTGGCCTTCTCTCCTTCGCCTTGGCACTCTCATAGACCCAGGCGATATCCAGCTTCGGGTCTGCCTGCATGGCGGTGATCAGCGAGAGGGCAACGCTCTGGGCGCCACTGGCCCGTTCGAGGTCAACGCTCGTCAATGCCGACAGGAGGAAACCGAGCGAGGAACTGAGGGGGTTCTCTGTATCATCCCGGCCGATATCGATGTCGAACGTCCCCTTCGGCGCGACCATCACCGACTTCCCGCCCTCATGACACTGCCATTCCGAGGGTTTTTTTGCATCCTGCTGACAGATCAGATCGTGGCCGCCGCGCTCGATCAGAACGGAGGTGCGCCTCGTGGAAAACTCCACGAACACCTCCTTGACCGCCGCATCGATGTCATCGCTGGAGAGCTTCACGCGCGACAGACCGATGTGGCTCCCCTCATCTCTTTTCAACGCACGCCAGTGATCGATACAGTCATTGGCATCCTCTGTTATGAAACTCAATGCTTCCACCGTTCCGTCCGCCTTGTAGAGCGCAAACCGATTACCGAAGACGGCCGCGCGCATGCACTCGTTGACCGCCTGGAGGCAAAAACCGCAGTCCTCGCTCCCCGCTTCCAGCTCACTGCACTTACTCATGTGCATTCCCATCGTCATCTGGTCGACGAACTCAGTGCCGTGAACGAAATCGAGTTTCGAATGCATCTGTGTCACGACGGACCGATCGGTGTTTGCACAGGAACGGGGGTTTGGCTCGCGCTGTCCATTCTTTCCTCGAATAAATCGTTCAATCTTTTCCGGTTTTTTCTGAGCGCCCTTCTTTCGTGATATCCTGTCGCGCTTGCTCGACTCACGCGCAGGTGTGCCCTTCTTCGATGAACGCCGGGAGGATTTCTTGCGCTTCTTCTTTGTCTTCGGCGCATCGCCTTCCTCGCCACGCAGCGACATCCCCTTGCGCGCCGCTTTGGGGGCATAGCGCAGACAGCCTTTGAAGCTCTGTTTGGTGACCTCTTTTCCCGCATTGTTTGTAAAGACGAACTCGCTCGCGTCGGCCTTGTTCGCCTTCGAACAGGCCGTGACGTTTTTCAAACAGAGGCGACGCCCGTCGCCTCCTTTTTCAAACACTTTTCGGCAGGCCACCCGCGCTTGGCGGGGGCTGTTGATTTCATTTCCCATGACCGTCTTCTCCTCTGCAGACCCCTTACCTTTTTTATCGGCGAATAACACAGAATGTTGCGTGTAATTGCTATGATGCAACGGGTGAAAATGCGCCATGTCAAATTGACGTGCGGCGCGACAGATCGACTGTCGCTCACCTCTCACATCACACGCAACTCTGCCCCCTCGATCGGTCGATACTCCTATTATATATGGTCACCCCTTCTCACACCACCGGCGATGGACGCGTGCGTCGCTATGCCCTCATCATCAATGGGGATAGCGCCCCACACCACCAGGAGAACGTCGACCTCGCGCGCGCCGATCTCACCCGCCAAGGCTATGAGGTGATCGTCGTCTCACCGGATGAATATTACGAAGACGGCGACGCCAAGACCGCGTTGGCCGCCATCGGAAAACTCACCGATGGAGCGATGGTCGACGCCGACGACGAGGTCGTGGTCTATGTCACGGGCCACGGCGCCATTCGAGATGGCGAGCCCGGCGTCGTCCTCAGCGATCGAAAGCTCTATGCCTCGGAGTTTGTCACCGATATCGTGCGCCTTCCCTGTGAGACGACGGTGGTGATGGACGAGTGCATGAGCGGAAGTTTTGCCACGCTCTTCGCCGATGATCCCACCGTGCGATTGATCACGCTCTCAGGGAAGGGGCTCACGGATTTCTGTCACCCCTTCGCCCCGCGTTTCTGGAATCCATCGAAGAAAGCCGACGACGACGGCGACGGCGTCATCTCATGGCGCGAACGCTTCGACTGGGCGACCCGGGAGAGCAACGTCCCGGAGTATTCGCTCTCAGTCTATTTTACGGGCGCTGCCATCGATGAACAACCGTTCGATGCTGCGGTCATCTCGGTGGCAACGCCGGACGCGCTCGATACGCTGCTGGCCAAACCCGAGGCGGGGCTCTACACCGTCGTCCTCTTCTCCGCGCCCTGGTGCGATGCGTGCCAAGAGAACAAACCCGCTTTTCACGCGCAGGCCGATGGACGCTATCGCTTCGTCATCGCCGAAAACAAAGATCCGTCGCAATTCGCACCTCTGGATGGACGCACGCCCATCCCCCATCTGCGCCTCTTCGGATGGGGACTGCCCAAAGAGGGAATCGACCTCGGACAGCCAAACGACATCCATCGGGCAACGCGCCAGACACTTTCCGAGCGAGATCCGGAAAAGCGCGCGAGGCGCTGGCTCGAGAAGGGCTCACCCAACGATCAAGTCGCAGCAGTACGGGTGTTCGCCCAGACGCTCCCCATGAATGAGCGCACCGCGTTTCTGATCGGCATCGTCGATGATGCTACGCGCCCCCTGGCAGCGCAGGATATGGCGATCTCTGAACTCATGGGCATCGTGAAGCACCGAAACTGGTTGAGCGGTGCTGCAGAAACTGCCCTTCATGGGAGATTGGAGAACGAAGAACTCCCGCTCGCACTGCGCGCGCTCATTGCGGCAAGGCTCTTAAAGCACGAAGAGGAATGGAGTCATGATGAAGAAAAACTGGCGCTTGCATGTCGCGCCGTCCTCATGCGAGCGCTGCGCGATGGGGAGTTGCCGAACGATCCCTTCACTCAATTCAAAGCGGGGAGCTCTGTCGATGTGAACGATCCCGAGCTGCGCCAAATCGCACGAGTGGCCATCGCCCAGCGAAAGCCATCGGCATTTGTGCGCGGTATCGTTGCTGCAAACGACGCCGCCCGCGCCCAATTCGGTCGCGAGTTGATCGCGATGGTCTTCGACAACACGATCGAGCCGAATCTTCAAAAACGATTGGCAGGCGAGGATGATCTTCCGTGGAAGGACATCGATGAACGCGCGCGTGCCATCGAGGCGTTTATGCACTCACCGCACGTACCTCTCAAGCTGCGCCTCGCCAGAGACAGGGCATTCGATTTCTGGGGTGACACGATTCGTCAGAACGTGAGCCCCCGTCGGGCGCATCACCTTGTCGCGCAGCTTTTCGCATCGGCACCGGTTCTTACGACGGAGATGTTCCGATTCCTCGATGAGCACTGGATGGCGTCTGAGGCTACACCACAGGAGAACAAGCAGCTCGCCACGACAATCATCTCGCGAATCGAGACATTGCGCACCTCCAATGATGAGAAGAAGCTCGCATCCTCACGACTCATCTCCCTGCTCTCGCGTGTTCCCTTCTCGGGAGATGTTGAATACTTCTCACGCCTCTGTTCACCGGAAACACCGGAGATCATCCGGGAGGAGGCCATCGAGGAGATCCCCCATCGCGAGGCGTTCGTTCCCATCCTCGTCAAACTCGCAGAGAGTTCCGACCCCGATCTTCGAGAGAGCGCGCGAGAGGCCATGTGGCGGCATCCACGCTTTGACCCATTTCACCTCGATCCATTCAATTGGAAAACATACGGGCCAAACTCCGGCAAGATAGTACAGCGGGCGATGGAGAAAATTCACAACGTGGAGGATCTAGAAACGATCGCCTTCGATGAAGATAGAACAGCGCAGGATAAGGCGCGTATTGGCGCGCTGCGCAACCTCGCATCGCGGTTCGATGCGCTTGAACCTCGTCTGCAACAGCGAATTCTAGCGAAGATGCGTGATCGCTCGACAGCGATGCGCGTGCGCGTCGAGATCGCCTTTCGCCTACCCTCAGAGATCGGCGTAGAATGGCTGGAAGAGAATATGTCTCGCATCCCGGCCAAGGCCATCGATGAAGCTGAGGGCCTTCTCGATGAGATCTATAACGGCAATAGAGCACGCCGAAATGCGTTGCGGAGGATCATTCAGGTCATGGCTGCACATCCGGACGAGAAGGTCCAGGAATCGGCCGCTTATTATGAGGATGTTTATAGCGAGACAGAGCGACCGATTGATGAATGATGCCCTTCAATCAGTCAATCCACTTTACCTTATCACAGCAGAGCTCTTCGGGATCGACCAACACCGTTATCGGCATATTCGAACCGGTCAGGACCACATCCAGGCACCCGGGATATGTGCCTTCCGCGAGGTTCTTTCCGGCTTCCTTCGAGAACATGGCCCCCCACCCTAGGATGGCCTCGGTTCCGCCAAGCATCATACGAACATGTCCGACCTCCGGGCGCTTCCCCACCAGGCGTCCCTTGAGCTCCTGCTGGGAACGGATCTTGGTCCATACATCTTCGCCCGACTTCCTCCCCTTGACTCCATAGCGCTTCGCCTGTTTCCAAAAGGAATCGATCGAACGCGCACCAAGCGATCTATCGAAGAGACCGAAATTCTTCTCCATCGCCTCGGCTGACTCTCCAATAAATTTCCGGGCCGATCGCGTAAGCGCACCACGCTCGCGCTTGGCCAGCGCTATCGGTGCATCCCCTTTTCCTTTACCGTGAGGGCGACAGCTATCCAAGCGAGGACTTGCCCCCTTAAGCGATTTATATCCCTTCACACCTCCATCGCCCAGGAGACGAAATGAGCAGACCATGTCGCCATGAGCGCTGTCGCGATAGAGTGCGCGAACTTTACTTTTATTGTTGAATGCAAATTCCACCTTCTCCGGCCGAAGTGTCGACACCGATGTGCGACCCCCATCCGAAGGAGCGGACCTGCGCTTCGGCCCACGCCGCTTCCTCGAGGGCTTCTTCTCCGCGCGCGGCGTGCTGCCCTGATCCTTCACCAGCGACATGCCCTTGCGTGCCGCCGTCGGGGCATAGCGCAGACAGCCTTTGAAGCTCTGCCTGGTGACCTCTTTTCCCGCATCGCTTGCAAAGACGAACTCGCTCGCGTCGGCCTTGTTCGCCTTCGTGCAGGCCTTGACGTTTTTCAAGCAGAGCAGGCGTTCGTCGCTCCCCTTTTCGAACTTTTCCCGACACGCCACCCGCGCCTGTCTGGGGTTGTTGATTTTGCTTGCCATGTTGTTATCCTCCCTTTCCGTTTCTGTTACAATCCTTCCAGTTCCAATTCGACATCGACGAGCGTGATCGTCGGAATCATCTCCCCTTCCAAAACGATATCGGGGGTCTTGCGATCGCTCTCGATGCCGACGAGCTCGGCCAACTCGGAATCCTTTTCACCGACCGTCCAACCCGCCGTGACGCTCAAGCCTCCGACGGAGAAGCGCACCTCGGCTTCTGGACAGGCCTTTGGATCGAGCCAGTCCTGAATGTTGCCCAGCGTCGCCCCGCTGAAGGGGCCGGAACCATAGCAGCGCCCGCGCACGCGATAGCGCTTGGCCAGCGCCCACGGCGTCATGAGGCCTTCCTCTTTGAGCTCGGCCTCCTCTTTCGTGAAGATCGATTGGAGTCGGTCACCGTACCGCCCATAGAAGAAGATACTGAACGACTTGACGTATTGCAGCACCGCCGGTGAAGTCGTCTTGGCCTTGAGCTCCTTTTTCTCCTGATCGTATTGCGCACACCAGTCGACGTTGAGCTTCCGGCTCGGCGTGATCTCGAGAGCACAGACGAGCGACTCATCGTCGCGGTTGCTATAACGGGCATAGTGCCGGCTCTCCTTGATATCGAGGAGGGCCTCCTCCACGTTCAGCCCGCCACTGGTCCAGCGCGAGATGAAACTCCCCTCCGATGCGCGCGGCGTCTTTTGCTGACGCGCGCGATGAGACCGTCCCTTCCGCTTGCGTGAACGATCGGCATCCGCTCCCCGTCTCGGCTTTTTCTTCTTTTTCACCGGACGCGATGGCGCATTGTTGCGGGAGAGGCCCGCCCCCTTCTCCGCTGCCGTCACGACACCGTTTAGACAAGCCACATACTCATCTTGGGCCGCATCGTCGCCCGCGTCGGCCTTGTTCGCCTTCGAACAGGCCGTGACGTTTTTCAAACAGAGGCGGCGTTTTGCGCTCCCCTTTGTGAACGTCTCTTTGCATGCCGCCCGCGCCTGGCGGGGTTTGGTGATATCGTTTCCCATATGCGTGTCCTCTTTATTCAAAGACCTCCGGCCCAATGCCAACGGTGAGCATACCGGACCAGGCAAAATCCATTCCGTCATGACCCATCCCCATCAGCGAGATCTCGGGTCTGATACCGATCCCCCTGAGCATGATCCCGGGTCGAAGCGTCACCTCCATGCCAGTGTTGTCCAGCATCGGCACGGTCGTCTTCCCGTCCGATGAGACGACCCGCTCCGTTGCGCCTTCATCGCGCCGGACGAACGAGGCGAGCGCCGTCCCGTGGAAGATGAACGAGTAGCCCCCGTAGAGAACGCGATAGCCGACTGAACCGGCGTATTGGTTGAAGTCCAGATCCCCCTTCGACTCGAAGCGATGATAGCGAACATTGGCCGTCACGCGATGCACGGTGTCTCTCCAATTGCCGCCGATCCCGGCGTCGACCGTATAGAGCTGTTGTCCCTTCACGGCCCCGGCGCCCGTACCGGCGAAGCCGCCCGATCCGTGGAAGGCAAGGCCCAGGTCCAGCTGACCTGCGATCGCATCCCCCTGGATGTGCGCCGAGCCCTGCACGGCGCTCCCGTCCTTCTTCGTCTCTGCCGATCCGCTCTCCTCGTCGATCAGGCCGACCGAGCCCCCGATCTTCAGCGCACCGTCATGCAGGATGAATTCAGGTGCTATACCCGCACCGACGCCGGAGCCGATGAGCTTCGTGCCGCCCCACCAGCCGGCGCTGTGCGAGAGGCCATAGTCGATGCCCTTGCCGATATCGTCGGCCGCACCCGCGCGGGCGTGCACCGCATAGACATGCTCTTTCTTGCGCAGCTCGTCCGCCCAGATGACCTCGAATGAGAGCTCGTCGACCTCCATGAAGGTGCCGTCGCCGGAAGCATCGAGGCGAAACGTCCCCGGATCGTTCGTGCGCCGAAAGCCCGCAGCGGTCTTTCCGGCCGCGAAGGCGACGTCCGCCGAAGAGGAAAAGTGATCGTTCCAGAGTGAGAAGGCCTGCACACCGACCCGTGCACTGCCGATGGCATGATTCTGATCACGATCCTGTGCGGCGCCCATCGTACCGACCGCCTTCGGGCGAATAGAGTGATTCGCATGCAGCTGTGTGAGATGCGCAAGGGCGTATTCTTGCCACAGCTCGCGTGCGAGCGGGGAGAAGAGAACGCCTCGTGATTTCGGCACGGACAAATTCGTGTCGAGGATCGTCTCTTGCGCCGGCCCCCCTTCTTCTCTATCGAGATCGGGCGCGACATCCCGTGGTTTGCTCTTTTGCGGTTTCCGCTCCTCGGACGGTTTTTCCTTGGAAGCGACCCCTTCGGCCGCGGGCGCCTTTTTCTTCTTCTTTCGTTCCTTCGTCTTCACCTTCGCCTTGCATGCCTTCGTCAGGACGTGCTTGCCGTCGATGCGCACATTCGTTTTAATATCCTGCCACCGGCTGACTCCGTTAAAGAGACCCGGAGCCGCCTCGGCACAGGGAATGCCCGACTCGATCGAAAAGGATCGAGATGCCCCATCGAGCGAAACGTTCTTCTGCCCCTTCTTCTTCTTGCCAAAGCACTGGCGAACGAGCACCTTGCAGGCGCACTCGAAGGGCTCTCCTTTTTTTTCGCCGAGCTGTTCACACGGCGGGTAGAAATCTTTCACCAGTCTGCGTTTGACGTTGCCCATCATATGCTCCTGTGGCGTATCCCCCTCAACACTAGAGTTATCGGAGACACCCACAAAATGATGCCCTCTTTTTCAACATTGTTTGGCTCGGTAAAATTGACGTGGCTTGCACAAAAAAACACCGATCGCCGGCCATCCGTGGGGGTTTGGGGTTTGGAGCCAAACGGATGACCGGCGTATCGGTGCGTATACGGGACGTTCATGCCTGCCTTACATCACGGCGTTCCGGGTGGGAACGATCGGTCCGCAGATGCCGACCATGCGGGCGAAACTCGACGCGTCCTTGCCGATATTGGCATAGGTGTTCACGATGGCGTCGTTTCCTTCATAGACCGTGTGCAGACAGAAGTTCTTCCAGATGTTCATGACCTCGTCGCGCGTGGTCGCAGCACCGGTCGGAATGCGACCGAGCACCGTCTTGCGCCATTCGGTCTTGAGCTCTGTCGGCAGAAATTCCATCGGCGTGTTCAGCACGTTCTCCTGCGTGGTTCCGTTGCCCGTTCCGACGAAATCGAACACCTGATGCACGCCCTCATGATAGAGGGTATAGCAGAGGATGTCGCGCGAGGCGTTGAGCGCGCCCTTGTGCATCTCGGTGGTAAACGGCACGCCTGTGGCGTTGATCAGGTTTTCCTTCCCATACATCGCCTCGATCATGAAGGAGCGCCAGAGGTTCAATACATCATTGCGTCCGAGATTCGCACCGGCGGTGACGTTCTGGCGAATGGTGTTCGTCCAAACGCTTGTGAACGCCTCGGGCAAGAAGTTCAACGGCAACGCTTCGATGACCTCACGGGTGAAGGTCTGGTTCTCGCCGATCTGATCGACGATGACGAGCTCTCCCTCGGCATAGAGGCTATAGAAGAGGATACCCTTGGAAACCTGGACGTAATCATTTCCGGTCTTCGCATAGATACCGATGACGTCGCTCAAGGTCGAGCGGCCTTCACGGCAGAGCGTACCGGTCAGGTAGTCGCGCGTCACATAGAGCGGCTCCGTGCTGGTGGTGATCGTGTTCAAATCGATGTTCGTATTCATGGTCTGGTTCTTCATGGCCTACCTCCAAAATGTTTCTCCAATGGCGCGGTCGAAAAATCTGAGATTCAAATCCTGCGGCTCGCCCTGGATGTGTGTGGTTGGGCTTTTTGGGCCCTTTGGGAATGTTCGCCTAATTGCGTCTGTTCCCGTATCAACGAGACCCATTCTGCCACACTCGTTTTATAATTGGAAATTATAAGAATTTATAGAGATGATAATGACTGCTTATATGCAATCGGGGCCCGATCCTTGGACCGAGCCCCGTGCATCGCTTTCGCAGACCCCTCATCAGGGGCGACGCACCATCCCCCGGCGAATACTCGCACGCTTGGTGCGCTTTTGAGACGGCATGCGAACGCCGTCATCGCTTGAGGTATCCGGTGTGATGAGCGTCTCGGCACGAATCGTCTTGATCGCCGGATAGCGGTTTTTCTGGGCATACCGCCGGACGAATTCGCGCTCCTCATCCCTTCGTTTTGTCTCGGACGTGACGCTTCGCTGAAAGCGCCGTCCGAGCAACAGCTCTAAAATGTTAAACATGGTCCACCTCCTCAAATGGTCCTCTTCCCCTCATGGAAAGAGGGAGAATCGATCGCTTGATTTGAAGCCAGTATGGCACCGGGGTTGTATAATATGAAATTATTCGTTATGATTGGTCACATAATGCTATCTTATTGAATCGCCGGAGGAATCATGGACCTCATCGACCTGACCATCTTTATCGCGGTCGCCGAAGACGGGACCGCCACGCGGGCGGCCCAGCGCTTGGGGATGACCCAGCCGGGGGTCAGCCAACATCTGGCCCGCCTGGAGGAGGAGGTGGGGCGCGAGCTCTTCGATCGCAGCGGCCGACGCCTGGCGCTGAATGATTTCGGTCGCCTCTTTTTGGGCAAGGCGCGCCATCTCCTGGAGGAATCGCAGGCGCTCGCCCAGCTTGCCCAACAGACCAGCGGCCCGGTCGGAACGCTCAAGCTCGGCCTCACCGATGCCTCGACGCAGACGGTCGTGCCGCCGGCGCTGGCGCGGTTTCGCGACCGCTATCCCAAGGTGAAAATTCAACTGGATGTGGACGACTCGAAGGATATCGAAGAGGGGGTCCTGCGCGGACACTACGACCTGGGGATCATCTCCGCGGGGGCGCGTTCACACCCGCTCTTGAACGAGGAGATCCTCTATCACGATCGGTTCGATGCGCTCGTGGCCCGCACGCACGCGCTGGCCAAAAAGAAGCGCATCACGCTGGAGACACTGGCCGAGCATCCGCTGCTCATCTATCCGCGCCGCAGCCGCACGCGCCGCATCATCGACGAGGTCTTTCACAAGGAGGGAATCGTCCCGCGCGAGATCATCGACGTCTACATCAACTCGGCCGCCGTGCGCCTGGCCGAGGTCGGCATGGGGGTGGCGCTGCTCTCCCAATCGTTCATCGAAGAGGAAATCCCGAAGCGCCGCGCCATCGGCGTGCGCATCCAGGGCGACCCTTTCAAACGCACGATCTGCCTCGTGCGCAAACGCGATGCCGCGCTCACCGACGCGGCGAGCTGTTTCTATGAGATCCTGATGGAAAAGGGGAATTGATAGAAAATACCGTTAGAACCAGATTGATGACAAAATCCTCCTGCACTGTTATTTTCATGGAACTCAAGATTGTCACTCCCGCGCAGGCGGGAGTCTCGCTTGTAATGCCCATCGAGATCCCCGCTGGAGCCTGCCCTCGAATGATTGAATCGGGGGCGGGGATGACAACAGCCGGATTTGTCATCAATCTCAAAACAGCGTCCAGCGGGCCATGGTCAGCGCATCTTTGATGGAGTCTTGCGCGGTGAGCGCGATGGTCGGTTCGACCCCGCAGTGGGCCATGCAGTTGGTGCAGCGCTCGTCGTTGCCCGGGCCGTACTTGCCCCAATCGACACCATCGATGAAGTCGGACCATTCGGTGCGGTGCTCATCGGTGACGAGATAACAGGGCGCCTTCCAGCCGCGCAGATTATAGGTGACGTTCCCCCAGGGCGTGCAGGCGAAATCGCGTTTTCCCGCGAGGTAGTCGAGGAAGAGCGGCGTGGCCCAGACCTTTTTTGAGCGCCCCGCCTCGCGCAACTGTGAGAATTTCTCCTTCACCGTTTCGCGCGTCAGAAAGACCGACTGATCCTCCACATCGCCATAGTCGAAGCCAGGCGAGAGCAGGATGCCGTCGATCCCCTCATCCTCGAGGAACCGAATGAGCTCCTTGACCTCCTCGACATCGGTCTGGGCATAGACGGTGGTGTTGGTGCAGACGGTGAAACCCGCCTTTTTCGCCGCGCGCATGCCGTCGAGAGCCTTGGCAAAGGCGCCCTCACGCTCGACGATGATGTCGTGGGTCTTTGCCATCCCGTCGAGGTGCACATTGATGTTGAAGCGCTTGTGGGGCACAAGCTTCTGAACCGATTTCTCCAGCGTCTGGCCGTTCGTGCAGAGATAGACCACGCGACCACGGGCGATGATGGCCTCGATGAGTTCCGGAAGCTCCGGGTAGAGGAGCGGCTCGCCGCCGCAGATGGAGACCACCGGCGCGCCGCAGTCGTCCACGGCCTTGAGGCACTCTTCAAGCGGCATCATCCGCTTCATGTCGTCGCGATATTCACGGATGCGCCCACAGCCCGAACAGGCCAGGTTGCACGCAAAGAGCGGCTCGAGCATGAGCACGAGCGGAAATCGGGTCTTTCCGGCCTGTTTTTGCCGGCGCATGTAGCGAAAAACGGTCATCGTCTGCGAGAGCGGGAAACGCATGGGGATCCTTCCTTTCCGGGAAAGCGGGGCGTAGCATGCCCGCCCACCCGATGGCAAGCATGCAGAGTGTAACCCTTTAAAATCAGTGTGAAATAACCGCCTTTCGGGAGCGGTCCGGGCCGGACCCATCGGGGCAGACCCGAAATCGTTTCGCCATATAGAAATTCCGAGCATCATTTTCGCGGTAAACGCCGATACCCCTTATGACAGCGGTTTTTTTTTGGATGCAAAAAAAACACGCACCTTTTTTGGAGAAAGGACGATACAGGGGAATCGCCGCCGTGATCACGGCTGCGTCGGCGTGAAGGGAGAGGGGACGATGGGCAAGGTCAAAAAAACAGCAGCGAATTTTTATCCCAAGTGCGAACCCTTCGGTGAGAAGCTTGGGGAACGGGCTCAGTGTACCTGCGAGGCGCTCGTGCGCCAGTGCTTCATCCTCGAAAAGAAGGGGAAGAAAAAGGTCACGCTCACGGGACCGGGACTCAAGACCTCCATCACCGCCAAGCCGGGTTCGTCCTGTGCGGCATGGATTCCGCGCCTCTTCCGCAGCGTGGAGGATGCGAAAGGCCTCAAGAAGGTGAGGATCAACGGCAAACACGGGCTGACCAAGACCTGTCGGAAAAAGAAGATGAAAGCGAGTCGGAAGGAAGCTCGGCCCCAGGTGAGCACCTCCGACGACAAGTCCTCGCTGAGTCACCCGCAGACACAAAAAGGGCTCACCTCCGTCGTCATCATGCCCAACAGCGAGACCTATGTGGAGTTCACCGCTCCGCCGGATATAGGCTCTCAGTTCTCGCGCTATGTCATCTTCAAGGATGCCCGCGAGCAGGTCAAAGGGCAGTGGCAGCGGAGCAACGACCTCAGGGTAAAGAGCGGCGATCAACGCATCGACTGGGTGGTGACGACCGGCGGGAAGATCGACAGCGTCCCCGACCATCGTCGCGTCGTAAAGGGCACCATCTGCGGCGGAAAGGTGATCGGTGCCGCCAAGGAATCGGCGGGCGGCTGTGTACGAAAAGTGGAGGATAAAGACGTCAAGGCATACGGCCGCGATATCCGGAAGGCGCTGGCCCCCAAAAAGATCGCCTCCATCAAAAAACTCCTGCGCGAAGCGCTCGACCATCAGCGCACGGTTGGGCGCAAGGGAAAGAAGCTCGAATTCTCCTGCATGCAGCGCCTCCCCGGCGGAGGTGCGGCTACCAAGCCGTTCGACGGATATGCCTTTCAGAGCACGCCGAACGAAGAGATCGTCAGCGCCTGCGCCGGAATCAAGGACCTCACGGCCAGCTTCATCTATAAGGGTGCAACGATCGTTATCGCCACACGCCCCTCGCCGAGCAATACGTGGGGAAAGATCTTGAGTGAAGACAGCTCCTATGCCAGGGCCAGCGATATTCACACCTGGGATGTCGCCATCACTGTCGACGGCGTACAGTACTGGTTCATGGACGGTGTGGAGGGAACCGGCGATATCCTCAAGGGTCTCGTCGGGGGGTAGGAACTGCAGACCATTGACCATTGACCATTGACCATCCTGTGTTAAACACCCTTTATGCTCAGCCGTGGCTCCTCATCGGGGAAACTCCCGCCGTATGCGGGGGCGGCGCTCTATGTCTCGGCGGGCGTGCAGCTGGCAACCTCGACGGTGGCCGGGCTCTTCATCGGCGATTGGGCCGACAAGCACTGGGGCACCTCGCCGCTCTTTACCGCCATCGGCCTGATCGCCGGTTTTGCCGGTGGCATCGTGAACCTGATCCGCATCGTGCGGTGGATGGAGACCAAGCGCCCATGACGACACCCGCCCGCACCATCACCGCGCTCATCGGTCGCGTCCTCATCATCGGGGGTACGCTGGGGGGTATGGCGACGCTGTTCGCGCTGCTGCTGGGGCGCACCGATTTCGCCATCGGCATCGCCGCAGGTACCGCCGTGGGCATGGCCAGTTTCACCATCCTGATCCTGACGCTCAATCGATTGATGCACAACCCGACGGGCGCCAAGACGACGGCGATCCTCATCATCGGGTCACTCAAATTGCTGATCATCGGCGGATTCATCTGGTGGCTGCTGCACATGCGCCGGGTGGATTCGTTTGCCTTCCTCGCTGGGTTTTCGAGCGTCGTCGCCGCCCTACTCGTCGCGGCACTGACAACAGTGCGCTCCGGGCGATGCGAGGAGATACCGAGTCGGTCGAAGGCATCGTGAGGATACATGGATCGCTTCTCCCTCATCGCGTGGTTCGTGGATCTGACGGGGCTGCCCCCATCCTGGGGCGATCAGTATGAACACGTGATCTCGGCCCTCATCGTCCTCATCTTCATCCTGATCATCTCCCTGCTCATCTGGCGAAAACTGCGCCACACCGAGGACCGCCTCGTTCCGGAGAATCGCACCACGCTCGCCAACATCGCTGAGGTCATCGTTGAGGCCCTGCTGCGCATGCTCGAGGATGCCCTCGGGCCGACCGCCCGACGCCACCTCCCGCTGATCGCGGGGCTCTTCCTCTACCTGCTCATCTCCAGCCTGACGGGCATCGTGCCGGGGATGAGCCCTCCGACCGAGAGCATCAACACCAACCTCGCCTGTGCCGTCGTGGTCTTTCTCTATTATAATGTTATCGGCATCCAGACACATGGCATCCGCCGCTATTTCAAACATATGACCGGGCCGGTCGTCTGGCTGGCCCCGCTCATGCTCGCCATCGAGCTGATCAGCCACATCGTGCGACCGGTCTCGCTCTCGATCCGACTCATGGGCAACATCCTGGGCGACCACGTCGTCCTGCAGATTTTCGAGGGGATCGCTCCGGTGATCGTCCCGATCGTTTTCATGATGCTGGCAATTTTTGTTGCGTTTATTCAGGCGTTTGTATTTACCTTGCTCTCAGTCATCTATATCGCGCTCGCGCAGGCGGGCGATGAGGTCGAGTAATCATTCGAGGAGGTTTTCGATGAAGCGCATCGCAGCCCTTGCCACCGGAACGTACGTCGCCCTCTTTCCGTTTCTCGTCGTCGCGCAGGAAACCTTCACGGAGACGACCAAGGTCATGAAGTTCGGCGCTTATCGCTGGGCGCTCGCTATCGGCGCGGGAATCGCCATCGGCTTGGCCGCCCTCGGCGGCGCCATCGGGCAGGGCAAGGTGGCCGCCGCCGCCATGGAGGGCATCGCACGCAACCCGGAGGCGGGAAAGCGCGTGCTCACGCCGATGATCATCGCGCTCGCGCTCATCGAATCGCTCGTGATCTATGCGTTGGTGATTGCCTTCCTGCTGCAGGGACAGATATAGCGAACCGTGCTGTTGTCATCCCCGCTTTCGCGGGGATGACAAAACTCAGATTTGTTATCAATCTCGGCGGTGAGCAATCACCGCCGTTTTTTCTTTTTTGGCGCTCCTGCCCGCTCATTTTCAATCGGCTTTGCTGATAACTCCCGAATAAGATCGATGTCGTCGGCGGCCACATCGTCGTCGAGGATGGCGCGTGCGCGCGTGCGCTCGCCGCAGCGCTGGCACTCGTGCATGATCACATAGGTCTTGCGCGCATCGCTCACGACGCCGATCGGGCGCAGGGAACCCTTGCAGGGGTTGGCGCGATCGCCGGGGTTCACATCGACATGTTTGCACCAGAGGCAGAAGGGACAGTGGTTGCGCGGCGTGCCGCCGGAAGCAGCCGGAACCTCGCGCCCGCAGTGTTCACAGGTGAAGTCCTCGTTGAGCTTTCGAAAGCGTTTGGTCGGAAGGGTCATGGGTATCGAAATACGCCCGTGTACCACTGGATGCAAGTATCACGAGCGATTTATCAGCCACGCGATGAAGTCGGCCGTGTGCGGCGCTGCCGCGATGAGACCGTCATGATCCTCGCGCGCAATCGAGACGAGATCGGCGATGCGCTCGGCCAGCGCACGCTCGTGATGGGCATCCGGAAAATGTTTGAGCAGATAGCGATCGAGCGCCACGCCGTCGAGCGTCATGGCCATGGCCAGGAGTCGGCGATGCAGCGCACGCCCTTCATCCACCGCATGCCCCAGCTCGTGCCCGATGAGGCGAGGCAGTCGCTGCATCTCACCCACCTTGCCCAGGGGGGCACCGTCGAAGATCGGAAAGAGTTCGAGCATCTTTCGACCCTCGTACCACCGCGCGGCATCGAAATCGTCATCCATATCCTTCAGATCGATCTCCATGTCCGGCGCCACGGTCACCAGAGCCAAGCGTCGCAGCAATCGCCACGGCTGCACCGCGAACGCCGCCAGTATTTCATCGGCCGTAGGCGTTCGGAAGAGGACCTCGACGCCGGCGATCATCATCGTAGATGCGGCATCGCCGGCGGAGAGATGAACCGCAATGCGATGTTTTGACGTCCCGTTTCGCAATCGAAGCAGATGCAGATCTTCACCGTCAGTTGCGGATGACGCAATCGTCCCCTCCCACCACACCTCGGCCGCGGGTTCGAGCAGTCGTTCGAACTCGGACGCCATACCCTCTTGAACTATCGAACGAAACCGCGCACGCACCTGGCGCTTCGAGAGCATGCGCACACGTCCATCGTTCATTCCACGAAAAAACCGCCACCCCTCGGCGCGGGCCGGATGCAGACCGCCTGCAACCGAACGACCGACGATCAGATCGCCGTCGGAGAGCTCTTCGAAGATGACTGCCGCTTCGCCACCGCGCGTGATAACGCGAGGAATTTCATCCTCATCTTGAACGAAGCCCGTCCGCCTCCACCGTTTAGGATCCTGTTCGATCCGCCAACCGCGATCGGCATCGGCTGCTACGACACGATCGTTCAACCGAAAGAAGGAATGGGATTCCGATTGTGCGATCGGATCCATAAGATATCCCGCCGTCCGAAATCCCTCCAGATATCCGGTCTGATCGAACATCGGCCCGTCCCCGCTCGAAAAGGTAAAGGTTCCGGTCTCTTCGTTGCGCTGGAAACGCAGGTCATCTTCGTTCATCGATCGTCGGCGAATCGCCTCGATGCAACCGTCCGAATGCGCGAGCAACAGATCCATGCGCGCGCGCCCAAAGGAAGGCATCCAGAGTTTACCGTTGCGATAGACGATGTCGGGTTCGTTTTCAGATCGAATGAGAAGCGGCTCGCCTGTGTCGAGTCCAACCGGACGACCGTCGGCAAAGAATGGCCGCACCCGGTCGGAGTTCTCGTCCGGCGAGAAGGCCAGGACGATCCCGCCCCGTGCAGGGATGTCGCGCAGGATCTCGCCCTCGATCAGAAAGCGAACGGCCCCCTCTTCATCCGAACCCAGAAATACCGGTCGATCGAGCGTCCCCTCGACGGGATTGCTCGAATAATCATAGGCACCGTAGAGCGGAGCTTCGTTCAGCGCCTTGTAGTCGTATTCCGGGTCCTCGATGACGACAACTTCCGCCGTCTGCGCGACCGTCGGTACGACCTGCCCGTTCACGGTCACGACCGCCTCGCTACCATCGTGCACATGCGCGACATGAACGACCGGTTTCAACGGCACGTGATCGGTCACGGCAAAAAGCCCCTGTCGATCCTCCTGCGGCGGCACATAGGTATCGATCCCGGTGGAATCGATCGATTCCGCTACGACCGCATTGAGTGCCGTATTCAGCTCCATCGCCGCGGTCGAACCCGAAAGCCCATCGGGCAGACCGATGCCGAGCAGATGTGGTCCTAACAGGCGCATCCTCTCTCCTTCATTGCGTTCTTCCCTTATCGCCGATTAGGGAGAAAAGTTGCGCATATTATATAATGACAGAATTGATAAAAAAGGGCGGCCCGAAGGCCGCCCTGAGCGCGTGCTATTGCCTCGAGATTACGCCTTCATGCGTTCGCCCTCGTCCTCGTTGATGAAGATCCAGCTGGCGAGCTTGGCCTCCTCGATGCGCAGTCCCTCTTCAGCCTTCGTCCAGTAGCGCTCCGATTTCGTGATACAGCTGGAGGTATCACAGCGATCGAGTTTTCCCACTTCTGCGGAGATCGCTGCCAGGCGTTCCTGCCAGCGCTTCATGTTCGTCGACCGCAGGTCGAGCCAGCCATCGTGCGCCCACTTTTCGACCGCGGCGTCGGTGATGGCAAAGGTCGCATCTGGCTTTCCGGGCACATCGGCCGGAACCGCGATCTTGTTGCCCCGAACGAGCTTTTTTCCATCCGGCATCAGGATCGGAATACCGATCGAGATGATCCGACTGCGCAGTTCTTCATCGCTTGAAATTTTTTCTGCCAGGCGCGCGGAGAGCTCTTCGGCGGAAAGCGCGGCGACCCCATCGAACGTACCGAAGAGGCTGCGCATCAGATAGGCCTCATAGAGGAGCTTGGACAAACGCGGCGGCCCGAGGATCTCAAAGGCGACCGATTCGATCCCCGTCTCTTTGCGCAAGCGCTTCAAACTCTCCAGCGCCTGTTCGCGCATATAACCCGCACGATAGGTCGGCCCCATCGTCGAGTTGTCGAGGGCGGCGACGATGTCGAAACCGGAGTTGCGCCCGTAGATCTCCCAGACGGCCGCCTGCGCGATCTCCTCGGGCGTGATGAATTCCATCTGCCCCTCGTCGGTGATCGTTTCGAACTCGCCGAGGGAAAAAACTCCGTTCTCGCCCGTGTCGATAAAAGGAGCGATGAGCTCCTTCGCTTTTCCGTTCTCCTCCAGATAGCCGACCGGTTTTTTCAGCCCCTTGGCCAGCGTATCGGTCAGCTCTACCGCTTCGTCCGATGTCATGTTCTCCAACAGAATCGGCTGCCCCTTGCGCATGATCGGCCCGTATTCGATCCGCTTCCAGGCGATCGCCGCGGCGGGCTTGAGCTCTTTGATCACCGGCCCACCGGGGGTGCGCCCCATGAGGAAGAGGAGCAGCGACTGCGCGCCAGCGATGGAGGACTTGGCGAGCAACATCTGTGAGGGCTTATCTTCGCTATGCGTATACGGAATGTTGAGCCCCATACCGCCGGTACCGCAGGTGCCGATCTTCAAGTAACATTCGCTTTTTGCCTCGACCATGCTGGAGAGAAAGACCTGCACGTGACGAATGAGCTGAGGCAGATATTGCGTGACGAGAAGCTTTTCGAGCGTGCCGAAGGCCTCTTCGGTGAAGACCTTCTCGCGCATCGCACGGTGGATGACGTCGAAAGACTCCTTGGCGGCAGCGAAGAGGTTCTGATAGGAGATCGCGGTGGCCGTGTTGATCGCATCGACGACGAGCTCCGGTTTATATTTCGTACAGAGGTGAAACATCGTCGATGCCTCGAGGATCTCGCGATTGAGGGGATTGAGGAGATCCGAGATGAGCTGTTCGCGATTGTTCGCCTTTTCCAGCAACTCGACGCGGGAAAGATCTTTGAGGCTCCGACGCACGAAGACGTTGCCCCACTCGGCGTGCAGCTTCGGACAGCGATCGCCATATTCAGTCTTGAGCTGATCGATGAAAGCGCGTGCCTCGTTTTCAAAGAGCGACGAAACGACGATCTCCGCAATCCCTTCATCGACGAGCTTGCGACAGATGGCCTGCCCAACCAGCCCTGCCCCACCCAACACCAACGCCCGTTTTCCTCGAATTTCCATGTGTTGCCTCCTTGAGTTTTCAGCAGCGGGCGGCAGCAGACCACACCCCATAAGCGTTTGCAACCCCTGCCCTATCATCCTCTGGAGCCTTCACCTGAAGGAATGGCAGAGGGGATCTCTTCTTTCATCGCAATCGAAGCCTATAATGCTGCGATGAAAGAAGAAAAAGCCGTCGAGGCGGCGTTTGAGCCGAGACGGCGGTCCCCCCTGCCATTCCTTCAGATGAAGGCCACGAAGAGAACATCGGCATAGGAAGGAGGCGGTATCGCGCGCCAGTATTTGACTTGAAGCCCTTTGCCGGACTATACGATGGACGCGCGAGCGCTTCTGCTCGCACGTGGGGAGGGTTCTTATGACCGCACACACCATGACGCTTCTGGGCGACGAAGCGGTGGCCATGGCCGCCATCCATGCCGGCATCTCCGGCAGCTACGCCTATCCGGGCACGCCCGCCACCGAGATCCAGGAGGCGATCCAAAAATACGCCGCCACCTACCCCGATTGCGGCATCACGAACGCCTGGTCGATCAACGAGAAGGTCGCCATGGAAGAGGCGGTGGGCGCCTCGATGCTCGGTCTGCGCGCGCTCGTGAACATGAAACACGTGGGCCTGAATGTCGCCGCTGACCCCTTCATGAACGCGGCGGTCACCGGTTGCGCGGGGGGAATGGTCATCGCGGTCGCCGATGATCCGTCGATGCACTCCTCGCAGAACGAACAGGACAGCCGCTACTTTTCGGATTTCGCGCAGATCCCCTGCTTCGAGCCGCACACGCAACAGCAGGCCTACGACATGACGCGACAGGCGTTTGCGCTCTCTGAACGTCTGGAGATCCCGGTGATGATGCGCCTGACCACGCGCATCTCCCACACGCGCGCGAAGGTTGAATTCGCGGCGACCGAAGAACGGAAAACGCTGACGATCCCGACCGACTTCAACCGCTGGACGCTATTGCCGTCGAACGCGCGTCCGCAATATGAAAAACTGTTAGGCAAACAGAGTGAACTCGTAAAGGCCGCTGAGGCGAGCGCATTCAACGAACTCACGCTCACGCCTGGAGCGCGGCTGGGCATCGTCGTCGCGGGACTGGGATTCAACTCCTTCATGGAAAACTATGCCGAGGGCGGGCTGGAGTGTTCCTTCCTGCGCATCGGCCAATACCCGCTGCCCGAATCGAAGGTGCGCGAACTGATCACCGCTTCCGAGGAGATCCTCGTCATCGAAGAGGGCTATCCCTTCATCGAGCGGATGCTGCCCGCCTATCTGGCCAAGGCCGGAAAGCTTGTCCCCGTGCACGGAAAACTCGACGGCACGCTGCCGCGCTCGGGAGAACTCAACGCCGACAACGTGCGCACAGCCCTCGGGTTGGCGCCGCGTAAAGCCTGTGCACCCGCAAGCGACGATCTCGTCCGCACGCGCCCGCCGGCACTCTGCCGCGGCTGCCCGCACGATGATACGTACAAGGCCTTAAAGGCCGCGTGCGAAGGCAAGGAATCCGAGCGACTCGTCTTCTCCGATATCGGTTGCTACACGTTGGGATTCTATCCGCCCTTCGAGGCGATCCATTCCTGCCTCTGCATGGGGGCCTCGGTCTCCATGGCCAAGGCCGCCGGCGAACAGGGCCTGCCTTATGCGATCGCCGTGCTCGGCGACTCCACCTTCGACCATTCCGGCATCACGCCGCTTGCGGAAGGCATCGCGCGCGGAACGCCCTTTACAACGATCATCCTCGACAACTCCACGACCGGCATGACCGGCGGGCAGGAGACGATCGTCGGTGAGGCCGCGCTCGAAAAACTCGTCCTGGGTCTGGGCATCGACCGCGCGCACCTGCGCGTCATCACCCCGCTGCCGAAGAATCACGAGGAGAACACCCGCGTGCTCCGCGAAGAATTGGAATATCGCGGGCCGAGCGTGGTAATTGCAAAGAGGAAGTGTGTGCAGATTCGTTAGATGGCGAGATAGCTCAATCGTGAGATGGCTCAATGGCAAGATGGCGTAATGGTGAGATAGCGCAAACAAATAAAGCGCTGTCGTTTGACAGCCGAACATCGTGAAAAGGCAAAGGTGGCAAAGGCAATTCAATCATATAAGGACCTCGATGTTTGGCGAGCTGCATTTGATCAGTGTTTGCTCGTTTACCGATCCACCAAGTCTTTTCCGAAGGAAGAACTATACGGAATCGTTTCGCAACTTCGCCGATGCGCAGCATCTATTCCAGCCAACATCGCCGAAGGCTATAGTCGTCGCTATGATAGAGAAAAATCACGTTTCATCAGCATTGCACTCGGATCGAATGCAGAAGTTGAAACATTCATGCTCATTGCTCAAGAATTGGAGTATTTCAGAAATGAGGATTTTGAAGAGCTCCGGCGCGTCAACGATCTCGTCGGTCGCTCGTTGACGAATTTTTACAAAGCACTCACGAAGTAGTTTTTTGAAGCTTTTATGCCGTTGAGCCATCTTACTATTGAGCTATCTCACCATCTCACGGAGTTCATCATGAAATATGACATCGTATTCGCAGGAGTTGGCGGACAGGGAATCGTTTCAGCGGCGGCCATGGTCGTGACGCAGACGGGAAAGCTTGGACTCAACTCCAAGCAGAACGAGGTGCACGGTATGGCCCAGCGCGGCGGCGCGGTGGTCTGCTTCGTTCGGCTCTCCGACGGCGAGATCCACAGCGACATCATCCCGAAGGGGGCGGGAGATTATATCCTCGCCACCGAACCGATGGAGGCGCTGCGCTATGTCGACTATCTCTCGCCGGAGGGCGTGGTGATCACGAGCAATCGGCCGATCAAGAACATCGCCTATCCGGATGAAGCCAAGATTCTCTCGGCACTGGCCGAGCGCTGCAAGACAGTCGTCGTGGACGCCAATGCGCTGGTCGACGAACTCAAAAACGAGCGCATGATCAACGTCGCCATGGTCGGCGCGCTGTGCGCCGCCCTCGATCTCGATAACCTCAAAGAGGGAATTATCGCCGACGTCGAGAAGCGTTTCGCCAAGAAGGGCGAAAAGGTCATCGAACTCAATAGGCGCGCGTTTGCCTTCGGCGAAGCGGCCGTCGGATAGTTCTCTTCGTTCCCCAGCTATAGTTCAACGCTATGATGTGAGGCAATCCTTCGGAGGCGTGAAGGGCTCGAGCTTTCCGTTGCGCACGATCCATTTGTTCACGTCGAGCAGGCGCACGGTCTCCTCGCCCCAGATTCCCAACTTATGCTTTTCGACGAAGGCACTGGCGGCCAGATACGTGTCGGTGTGGTCGTTGCGGTACTTGGCGTAGGCATACGACCCGCCCATGGCGATCATCGCCAGGTTCAAGTCGCCGCGGCGGTCGGGGTGTTTGTCGAGCAACGCCGCATATCCCTCCACCATCTTCCGGGTCTTCTTCGGCGAGAACATCTCCCAGGGCGCGGGGAACTTGGCCGGGTCGAGCAGGTCAGCGAGTTTGTGGCGCCCGCCCTTGCGCAATTTTTTGAGATAGTCCTTCTCCGCCTTCGAAAGCGTCGAGAGCTGATAGTTCGCCCACAGCTCGCGACCGTTGGTGGGTTCCGCTTTATTGCCATTCACGTCCGCTTGCGAAGCCTTGAGCCAGGAAAAATTTCCACCGTCGCGCATCAGGACCGGCAGGCGCTCGCGCATATACTGTTCGATGAGCTCCGGTTTGAGGAGGCGCACGACCGCGATATCGCGCATGTAGTTGCCGTAGAGCGTCACCATGTCGCAGGCGATCGGGTCCTGGCCGGGCTTGAGGACGCGGTTGTAGGTCTCCTCCAGGGCAAACCCGCATTTTTTCGCCATCGCCCAGGCGAGCAGGTCCTTCATGACGAGCGAACTCACAGCCCCCGCATACTCCATGCGATTGGCCAGAAGCTGTTCCAGCGGCGTGCGCTTCACGCTCCTCGTCGATTTCTTGATGGCACGAAGCTGGGCACGCCTCTCCTCGTTGGCGGCGATCACCATCATCTCCCGCTTCGAGACGAGCCCCTCTCTTCGCCATTTGTCGATGATGCCGTCCATCTGGGCGTAAAACTTCGTCGACCGAAATTTCTCCGGCGTATCGATGCCGGCAAACCGGATGGCGTTCACATAGGATTTACAGCCGCTGGGCCGCACCTCGACCGTGATCGTGTCGCCGTCGCTGATCTTGAGGACGAGGCACGGCGTGAAGACGTTTCCGCGCGTCGCGCGGCGTGCGGCCCCTTCGAGGGGAAAGCTCGGAAAATAGATCGACTCGATCAGGTTTCGCGAACCGCCGCCGGGGGCTGCGGCCAAAAGCGAATTCATGACCTGACGGACGACGTGTTTTTCGTGTGCGGAGAGCTTCGTATCCGAATCGATCCTCGATCCGAGCGTTCCCTCCGTCGCGACGAACCGATACCGAAAGGCCTCGGAGCGCCAGATGTGATCCCAGTCGGCGACGCGCCGACTGATATATTTCTGTTTGTCTTGATTCCAGACACGCACACTTGACGTACGCTGATCACGCGAGTTGAGCCCGCCGCGCTCGAAGGTGCCGCCGAGAAAGAAGGAGAGCTGACTCCACCCCGGCTTTTGGCGCGTCTGACCGATAGCGTTCAGCTCCTGTTGCAGCGATTCGGAAAGCCGCGGATAGACGAGCTGTGCCAATTCATCCACGCTGAACATCACCGGCTCGCAGGATCCTGTTGGAAGTCGCTCGGCGTGGGTATCCTCTTGCGGGATACGCTGTTGTTCCCAGCTATCGTCGATGCGTTTTGGTGTGGAGGCGTTCGAATCAGAGACGAGCAGTACGTCGGACATGGGGGACCCCTTTCCACGAACCTCGCGTGGCTTCCTCGGTCCCCCGGCCGATGGTGCCGTGTTGGTCGTTCCTTTATAACAGCGTAACCGCCCCAAAACCACAAAATTATCCGACAAAAACCGGCCATCGGGGACGGTTCTCGATGGACGCGAAAACCATGAATTCACCTGCATTATCAACAGGTTAACAAAAACCCGAACCGTCCCCGATGTAAGGTCTGGCCCTTTTTCAACGACCCGCCAAGACATCGGGGCGTATGGCATCGAGGCAAGTTGCCACCGCACGGGCGGCGGTGTCCGCGCTACGAAAGGCGGGGATGCCGGCGGCGAGGAGTTCGTGGGCAAAGCGATCGTAGAGCGAGCCCGATTCGATGGAGACGACGAAGGGCTTGTGCACCTCGCGACGGATTCGAGCGAGGCGATCGAGGATGGAGCCGTCGCGCATCAGGTCTTCGCGATGGCGATCGCCCGGTTCGCAGGTGTTGAGCATGCCGGTCTCGGGGACGATCGAGAAAACACCGAAATGGACATGAGTATCATCCAGCACCGTACGAATGACCTGTTCATATCCCGCATCGCTCATCATCGGCGAGAGATCGAGGACCTCGCCGATATCGAGGATCGCACCGATGCCATACTCCGCATAGATGGCCCGAAGTCGCTCGACCGTCTCCGGTGTAAACGGCGCCAACTCAAAGGCGAGCGAATCCCGCTCCATCAGGTGATCGGCCATCGCGCATTTTTCAAACCCCGCGTTGGACAGCGCGGCCACGCCGATGCGCCCTTCGGGCACCTGCATGAGCTCGGGAAGCTGATCGCAGAAAGTTGCCAACATCATCAGGTCGTCGAAGCGCTCGAAGGTGTCGGCCACCATCGCGCAGGAGCGATACATCAGGTGCGCGAACATATCGTAGTCGCCCGCCATCGCCGCGGTATGCCCACGCGCCGCCTCCATGCCCGCTTCGGTGCGCCCCGCCCGATAGATCACGGTGAACTTTCCCCGCTCGCGCGCCTCATGCACCAGGCGCATGAGGCGAATGCCATCGCCCGCACAGAGCCCCTCGATGTAGAGGCCATAGGTGGAGATCCCCTCCTCCTCGAGCAGGTGTTCATAAAAATCAGTGACGGAGAGATCCATCTGATTGCCCACCGAAACGGCGATGGCCGGCGCGACCCGGTCGGCCAGATCCGAGATGCGCGTGATCATGAACGCGCCGCTCTGGCAGATGAGCGCGGCGTTGGTGCGCCCCGCCCCAGTGCCGGAGGATTTATAGCGCGGCGTGAAGAGGGTATCGAAACCACGATAGGTGTTTCCGAGCGTATTCGGACCATTGACGACCGGCCGACGTTCGGGCGTGGCGTCGAGCGCCTGCAAACGCGTGCTCAACTCCTGCTGCATGGAACGCCCCGCCTCGGTTTCGCCGAACCCGGCTGAGATCACCTGAAGACTGTGCGCGGCATATCGTTCGAACGACTCGGCGATGAGCGAACCCGCGACCTTTGCCGGCACACCCACCACGAGGCAATCGACGGGCTCGCCGTTTCGCGCCGCAAGCATCGCCTCCATGTTCGGCACGCAGGCGATCCCCTCGATCTCGCGCTCCTTCGGATGGATGAGCACGATCTGCTCCGACGCGATCCCCTGCTTCAAACACTTCTTGAGGATAATACCCGCCGGACTCATTCGATTCTTGGCGCTCACCCCCGCGATGGCGATGCTCTTGGGCGCGAGCAGATGGGCGATCTTCCCCAACGGCTTGTGTCGACGCACGCTTCCCGCATCTGCCTCCCCCACGATGCAGACGCCATCGAGCGCAATCACGCGCCCCTCATGCGCAATCGCGGGATTGACCTCCAGCTCCTCGATCACGCATGCGGCCTCCGGGTTTTCGGGTGCATACCACCGTGCCAGCGTCTGAAAGAGGCGCACAGCCGTGAGCAACGCATCGAAGGAGAGTTGCTGCGATGCACCGCGCACGCGCCCTTCGAGCATCTCGACCACCGGAAGACGCGACAGAATATGCCGCACCGAATCCAGGTCGATGTCGGCGGGAATAAAGACCTGCGCCTCATGCGGCCGCATGATCGACTTGTAGTATTCGGTTCCGGTGCCGCCGAAGCCCAGCGCCACACAGGGTCCGAAGAAGGGATCCTGGTAGAGACCGATGAGCATCTCGCCGCCCAACTCACGCGCATGCGCAACCTGATCGACGAAGAGCACGCCCAAGAGTTCGACCTTCCCCGCGGCCTGCGCTCGAAACCGCTCGATGATATCGCCTGCATTGTCGGCGGTGACATTGAGCGCAATGCCACCGAGCTCGGTCTTGTGCGTCTGTCCCGCCACGACCATCTTCGCCACGAAGGGCCCGGCATGCGGCAACACCCCGTCGAGCGCATCCACATCGACGTCGATCGGATGAAAGACCCACGCCGGCACAGCAAGCCCCGCGGCCGCAAGCAGCTCATAGGTCTCGTGTTCGGTCAGCGACCGATGCTCACGCTCGGACGCCAACGCCAGCAACGCATCGATCGCCTCACGCCCCTCGGGCACAACCCGCTCCGTCTCCGCCAAAAACCGCATACGCCCTCCTCCTGATAGGAACCCGCCGGGTATATCGCCAAGGACCCGCCGATGTAAAGCCGAGGCCGTCATGAGGGAGCCATCATTCGGATACGTGACATGCCGACCGCTTGAATCGGGGTGCTTCTTCAGACGTGATTTCATGAAGCCTTCGTCGGGAAGGACATTTGAGGGGATCTCTTCTTTCATCGCGATCGAAGCCTCTGATAATGCGATGAAAGAAGAAAAAGCCGTCGAGGCGGCGTGTGAGCCGAGACGGCGGTCACCGAAAATGTCCTTCCCGACGAAGGCTCACTCCATCTCAGGAATAGCCTCCTCCTTGGCGGCATGGCTGGACAAATGTGAAATGATTTCCTAGTATTTGCCTCGAAACAATCGTCCAACCCGAGAGAGGAACCCCTGTGAACAAGCTCACCGCCGACAAGCTGCGCTGGCAGCCTGACGCCCACATGCTCGAAACATTCAAGAACCCCCAAAAGCTCGAAGCGACCACCGCCATCGTGGGCCAAAAGCGCGCCATCGAGGCCCTGGAATTGGGCATCAAGCTGCAGAAGACCGGTTTTAACATCTACGTCTCCGGCATGTCCGGCACCGGACGCGTCTCGACGATTCGCCGCGCACTCGAACAGACCAAGATCACCGGCGCTCCGCCGCCGGATCGCTGCTATGTCTATAACTTCGTGAACGCATCGGAACCGTTGCTGCTCACCTTCGAGCCGGGGCGCGGGCGCACCTTTCGCGATGACATGGCCGAATTCGTGCGCGTGTTGCGCGCCGAGGTGCCCAAGGCGATCGAGGCCCCGCACGTTCAGCGTGAACGCGAAATGCTCGTCGACCGCTATCAGCGCGAAGAGAAGAAGCTCTTCGAAGAGTTCGCCGAGCAACTCAAGAAGGAGGAGTTCGCGCTCATCCAGGTGCAGGAGGGAGGCTATGTCGCGCCGACGGTTTTCCCCATCATCGGAAAAGAGGCCGTCTCCATCGACTTTCTCGACAACCTCGTGCGCGAAGGAAAGATGACGGAGGAGGAACGCAACACCAAGTTCAAGCGCCACAAGATCCTCTCCGGCGATCTCAAACACGTGCTGACCAAGGCGCGCGCGCTCGGCAAGGAGATGCATCAGGCGCTCGATCGTCTCGTGCAGCACGCGGCTTCGCTCGTTCTCGATGGGCTCATGGATGATCTGCGCGCGCGCTACAAGGGAGAAAAGGTTCGCAAATATCTCCTGCGCATGAAGAGTCACATCCTCCAACACATCGACGCCTTTGCCGGCAAAAAGGAAAACAGCCCCCAGCAGGAGGGGCTCATCGTCATCGGCGGCGGGCAACAGCGCCAGGAGGATCAATTCTGGTATTACGAGGTCAACCTCCTCTACGATCAGAGCGCGGAATCGACCGAGGAGGGATGCGCGCCCATCGTGGAGGAACACAATCCCAGCTTTACGAACTTCTTCGGCGCCATCGAATACAACGTCGCTCCGGGCGGATACTGGAGCACGGACTTCCGTCACATCAAGGCGGGCTCGCTTCTGCGCGCTGACGGCGGTTTCATCATCATCAACGCCATGGACATCCTCCGGCGCCCCATGGTCTGGGATCAGCTCAAGCGGGTGCTGCGCACAGAGGAACTCGTCATTCAGCAGCCCGAGACCTATTTTCAGATGGCGCCGCTGGCGATTAAGCCGGAGCCGATCGACTTAAACGTCACGGTCATCATGATCGGACCGACCTGGCTCTACCGCGCGCTCTACAGCTATGAAGAGGACTTTCCGAAGACCTTCAAAGTGCTCGCCGATTTTGACACCACCATGAAGCTCACCACGGATTCGGCGCACGAATATGCGCAGGTGCTCAAGGCGGTGGTCGAACGCGGGGAGTTGCTCCCGCTCGATTGCGACGGGCTCATCGCGATGGTCGAACACGGCATCGAAGAAGCGGGTCAGCAGGAACGCATCTCGACGCGCTTTGCCTACATCACCGATATCCTGCGAGAGGCCGACCACTGGGCGCGCGAGGAGAAGGCCAAGGGCATTTCCGGCGCGCATGTCGAACGTGCGCTCGAAGCCAAACGCAACCGACACCGCCTGAGCGAAGAACACGTGCAGCGCCTCATCGAAGAGGGGATCATTCTCATCGATTCTCAGGGCTCGCGCGTCGGTCAGGTCAACGGGCTCTCCGTCTATTCCATGGGACACGCCTCGTTTGGCAAACCTTCGCGCGTGACGGCGACCACCTCCGTGGGCAAAGGCGGCGTCATCAACGTGGAGCGCGAGGCCAAACTCTCCGGGCCCATCCACGACAAGGGCATTTTGATCCTCACCGGATTTCTGCGACAGAAATATGCCCAACGCGAACCCCTCAACCTCACCGCGTCGCTCTGCTTTGAGCAGTCCTATGGCGGCGTGGACGGCGACTCCGCTTCTTCCACCGAAATCTATGCGCTGCTCTCATCGCTCGGGAACATTCCGCTGCGACAGGATGTGGCGGTCACGGGGTCGGTCAACCAACTCGGCGACATCCAGCCCATCGGCGGTGCCAACGAAAAGATCGCGGGATTCTTCGACGTCTGCAAGGCACAGGGGCTCACCGGAACGCAGGGCGTGATCATTCCGGTGCAGAACGAACGACACCTCATGCTGCGTCGCGATGTCGTCGAAGCGGTGGAACGCGGCCAGTTCCACATCTGGTCGGTCACCACCATCGACGAGGGCATCGAACTGCTCACCGGAATGCCTGCGGGAAAGATGCGATCGGATCGAACCTACCCGAAGGATACGGTGCACGGACGCGTGACCGGACGCCTCAAGGAGATGAACGAACTGATCGCCGCAATGTCGGGCGGAACACTCGACGAAAAGAAACCAAAGAAAAAGTCAGCGCCGAGGAAAAAGGCCACCCCGAAAAAGCCGGCTGCAAAGAAAAGGGTCTCAAAGAAAACGGCGCCGAAAAAACGGCCGATTGCAAAGAAGAAGAAGAAGAAGAACCTCTAAACGGTGTCATTCCCGCGAAGGCGGGAATCTCGACGTTCCATGAAAACCGAGATTCCCGCTTTCGCGGGAATGACAAACCTTTTTTTCGGGGATGACGGAATAACCAGAGGAATGCCCATGGATACTGCAAGCAAGGCGATCCTGAGCGCTGTCTGCAACCAGCCGACCACCACCTTTCATGAGTTCGCCGTAGCGACCGTCGTGCGGTGGTATGCGGCCGGCCTCGATCTGCCGGTGGAAGAGGATGAGGCCGGAAATCTCGTCGTCCAATATTCGGGCGGGCGCACCCGAAAGGGACAGGGCGTAACCTTTATCGCGCACATGGACCATCCGGGGTTCGAGGTGATCGCGGTCAAAGGAAAGCGCGCAACGGTCGTCCTCTACGGTCGCGTCGATGCAAAGATCGTCGGCGGCGCGCGCATCGTCATCCAGGGTGAGGCTGGCCCCGTCAAGGGTCAGGTCGGCCGGCGTGCGCTCACGCGTACGCACATGGGCCGTCCCTGTTTTTCCATCACTATGCGCGAGCCCGTTCCGGTCGGTGCCTTTGGCCACTTCGACCTGCCGGGACTGCGCCTTGCAAAAGATCGCATCCACGCACGAGCGGCCGACGATCTGGTGAACGTCGCGGCCCTGCTCGATCTACTCACGCGGCTCAAACGCAAACGCGTGCGCGCCAACGTCACCGCCATCTTTACGCGTGCCGAAGAGGTGGGATTTATCGGAACGTATGCGGCCATCGAAGCAAAGACGATCTCCCGCCAGCAGCCTGTCATCGTCCTGGAATGCTCCTCCGCGAAGGCTGGCCGTGTCGATATCGGCGGCGGCCCCGTCATCCGCGCGGGCGATCGCGCCGGAACCTACACGCCGGCAGTCGATGCCTGGATGGCGACCGTGGCCGAGCATTTGATTCATTCGGGTCACGGGTCACGGGTCACGGCTCACGGCTTTCGGTTCCAGCGTGCTCTGCTCGCTGGCGGTCGCTGTGAAGCCTGCGCGCTCACCGCCGAGGGGTTTCCGACCGGCGGCATCGCCCTACCGCTGGGCAACTATCACAACCAGGGGCCGCGCGGTCCTGCCGCTGAATTCGTGAGTGCATCTGACTACGACCATCTCCTCGTCCTGATCACCGCGCTCGCGCGCAGCCCCATGCCGAAGGATATCCTCAAGGCAAACGCCAAACCGCTGTGGAAGAACTACCGTGGATGGAAGCGCAAACTCATCGCGACAACATAAGAGCAGACTGTGGTTTCTGGTTGGTGACGACCACCTGTTTTTGTCATCCCCGCGAACGCGGGGATCTCGATGTGCTGTGACAATCGAGATTCCCGCCTCCCCCGCGGGAATGACAAAACAATAAAACCTACAACTCCCGAAACGTCGAGGTGAAGTGGCGGATCCCCTTGGATTCGACATCGAAGGCGAGCCCTGTGGTGCGCCCTTGCTGCTGGGCGTAGACGGTGGCGACGACATCGGCGATGTAGTCGAAGTGTTCTTGCGTGTAGACGCGCCGGGGAATGGTGAGCCGGCAGAGATCGAGCGAGGGCCGAATGTTTTCGCCCGAGTCCGGATCGCGGCCGGCGAGGCAGGAGCCGATCTCGACCGCGCGCACACCACCCTCCCGATAGAGCTCGACCGTAACCAATTGTGCGGGGAACTGATCCTCCGGCACCTTCGGGAAGAAGCGGCGGCCATCGATAAAGACGGCATGCCCACCGACGGGAGTGACGATCGGCACATCGAGACGGCGCAGATTATCTCCGAGGGAGACGGTCTGTCCGATGCGATGGGCCAGATAGGATTCATCGACGACCTCCAAAAGCCCCTGCGCCATCGCATCCATGTTCATGCCCGACATGCCGCCATAGGTATAGAACCCCTCGAAGAGGATGTCGGTCGGTTTCATCTCCTCATAGAGCGCTTCGCTTCGCAACGCCAGAAACCCGCCGATCGGAACGAGTCCATCCTTCTTGGCAGACATCGTACATCCATCGACATGCGTAAACATCTCGAGAACGATGTCGCGCACGCTTGTATCCGCATATCCCTTTTCGCGCTGCTGAATGAAATAGGCATTCTCAGCAAAACGCGCGGCATCGAAGAAGACCTTGAGATCGTGCTCGCGACAGAATGTGGAGACCTCGCGGATATTTTCCATCGACACAGGCTGGCCCCCGCCGGAATTGCAGGTCACCGTGATGAGCACATAGGCGATCGCGGCATTGCCGTATTCCTTGTAGGCGTCCCGCAGGCGATCCATATCCACGTTCCCCTTGAAGGGATGTGCCGCCTCGGCATCGAACCCCTCGGGGATGGTGCAATCCACCGCGCGACCGCCGCGAAATTCGATGTGCGCCTTGGTCGTGTCGAAATGCGTGTTGCCGGGGACCACCATGCCGGGTTCGGGCATCAGGACATAGTCGAGCACCTGCTCGGCCGCACGCCCCTGGTGAACCGGAATGACGAAGGGCAGGCCCGTGACGCGCTGGATGGAATCCTCCAAACGATAGAACGATGAGGAACCCGCATAGGACTCATCGCCCAACATCAGCTGCGACCACTGCGCCGCGCTCATCGCACCCGTGCCGGAATCGGTGAGCAGGTCGATGTAGACGTCGTCGCTGCGGAGCCGAAAGACGTTGAGCCCAGCCGCGCGAATCTTGCGTTCGCGGTCTTCACGCGTGAGCAACCGGATGGGTTCGACCACTTTGATGCGATAGGGAACGACGTGTCGTACCATGATGCTCCTTTATGTCGCTGACGCCTTTGCCGCTTCCGAGCGCGCGTGCATCGACTTTCCCACCCAGCCCTTGGCCAGGAGCAGCGCCAGCGGTGAGATGAGCGCGATGCAGCCATAGATGAACCACATCGTCTGGGTATCCATAGGGAGGCCGAGTTCCGGCTTCGGGCAATACCGTGCGAGAAACCAGCCAGAGTAGAGGCCGGTGATGACCTTGGTCAGAAACCACGGGAACTGGCCGATGCCCATGTAAACACCGGTTTTTCCCTTTGGCGCGATCTCTGCCACAAACTGTAAGAAGCGTGGCTGCCACATCGCCTCGCCAATCGTCATCAATACGATGTAGGCCATCAGGAGTGCGGGTGTGGGCGCCACCGCGAGGAAAAAAGTCGGCAGTGCCATGACGCACGTCCCGATGATCATCATCTTATAGATGTTGGCGCGACTGGTCAGGACCGCGACGATCGGACAGAGGAAGAAGATCAGGATCGGGTTGATGTTCGCGAAGAACTCGAAGTTGTTGCCGATGGCCGTCCCGGCAAACGCGCGGTCGATGTAGTACGGGATCGTGAGCCACTGGTGCGCGAAGAGCGTCTGGACGGGGATCAGCATAAAGATGAAGAAGACGAACTTGCTGTCCCGGAAGGGATGATCGGGGCGCTTCCTCAGGAAATCCCAAACGCCGGCCACTACAAAAACCACCATCGGAAGGTACCAGAAGTTGCTCTCCAGATGAAAGCGAAGGACGAGGCAGGTCAGCGCCGCGAGCCCGAAGACCACCGTCCGAAGAATCGGAATTGAAGTCTTTGCCTCCCGCTCCTCCTTCGTCTCGGCAATCTGCGTGAGCGTGCTCTTCTCGACCGTTTTCTTCGTCAGCAGGATCGTGACGATGATGAGCGTGACAATCGACATTGCGGCATAGACCCAATAGACGCCCGCGATGCCGTTCGGCGGCAGAATCGTTTCACTGCGATGACGCACGAAGGGAGAGAGCAGGCCCGCCAGGAACGCGCCGAGATTCATGAGGCCATAGATCATGGCGAAGCCGACGGCCGCAGTCTTCTCGTTGGTGAATTGTTTAACGCCCGCATAGATGGTCGGCTGAAGCATGCCGTTACCGATGACCATGATGAAGACCGCGATGAGCATCAGGAAAAACATCGGCGAGAAGAGCCCGCTGGCCAACCCCATCGACCCAGCCAGGCCCAGGAGGATGAACCCGACGGCGATGAACACCATGGAGATGAAAAGAGCTTTGCGGATGCCGATCCGATCGCACACACCGCCCAAAAACAGCATGGCAAAGGTGAAGCCCCCGGTGAGGAAGCTGTAGATCCATCCGGCGTGGAGGTCGGAGAGGCCGACGTTTTCGGAGCAGAACTTGCCCAGGACCGTCAGCATTCCAAAGTAGGTCAACCCCACGATAACGACATCGGCGAGATTGAGACCCCACAGGGCACGGGGCGCGAAGACGATTGCCTTGAAGGTCTGGCCAATCTCGACCATGGCCTCTTTGATGGTTTGCGGCTGCGGGGCGTCGGACATACAAACCTCCTTGAAGTGGGTCTAAAACTCCTATCGCATCGCTCGATTCCAGACAACAATTAATCCGGGTCATCCGGGGGAGCCAATACCATTCCACCGACGAGCAGGCCAAGTGCCGCCTCGTCCGATGGGCAAGCCTCGCATGTGCGCTTCCGCTCCACTCGCACGTTTTGGCGTCTGACTCGATCCGTCTTTCCTCGTGAACTCGCCCGCCGCAGGATGAAAGGCACATTAGATTATGGCGGGCTCAGACATCATTCGGAATTGAGATCTTCGATCTCAACCGACAGCTCTTCGCAGGCCAAAACGGCTCGTTCCGCGAGGCGCACATGCGAGGCTTGCCCATCGGGCGAGGCGGAAAGTGTTCCCATCGTTTGTACAAAACCGACTTCTTGAAGATGAGGGAGGGCAGAGTGACGGCTATCATTATAATGGCGGCAATCGGGGATGTCGTTCGCTGTCAATTGTGCTAGGATTCGGGCTATGGATACCAAACGTCTGATCACAAAAGCGGCGGCGGCGAGAAAGGGCGCGTATGCGCCCTATTCGAAGTTCAAGGTGGGGGCGGCACTCGAAACCCGCGACGGTACGGTCTTCACCGGGTGCAACGTTGAAAATGCGAGCTATGGCGCCACCTGCTGTGCGGAGCGCACTGCGCTCTACAAGGCCGTCTCGGAGGGGCATCGCTCCTTTCGGCGCATCGCGATTGTGGCGGCCACCAAAGAGCCCTGTCCGCCGTGCGGTATCTGTCGTCAGGCGCTGGCCGAATTCAGCGTGAAGCTCGAAGTCATCATGGCCAACACGCGCGGGAAAATACAGGTCGCGCGCCTCGACGAACTGCTCCCGCTGGCCTTTCGCAAGAGAGATCTCTGATATCGCGCTTATGCAACCGCGCGCGCACGATCCTCTTTCGGGGGCTGATCCTGCACGACATTCATGCGTACCTGATCGGCTTCATAGGAAACCGACCCCAAATCCATCTTGCGCCGATAGCAGATCAGCTCCACCTGCTGCCCCGGTTTGAGCGATGCGATGGCGGCCGCAACCCGCGTGCCGTGATGCGGGCTGGCATAATTGAGCGCGATGCGACGAACGACGATACCGTTGTCGAGCACCCGAATGGCACTGACCAGATCACCGCGCTTGAGCCCCGCCTTCGCGGCCATCGATTTCGCATCGACCGCATCGATCGTTGCGCCCGTGACGTTCGTCGGCAATCCCGGCGCCTTTCGATCGAAGCGACCGAAGGGAGCAAAGGCGATGCCCAGCGATCCGCGCTCGACATATCCCCTCTCCCAGATCTCAGCGAGTGTGGCGAGCTGATGCGTGATCGGGATAACAAAGCTCATGTCGTTGGCACCCTGAAAGGTATAGGTATTCGTCCCCACGACGATGCCGTCGCGCGTGAAGAGCGGCCCGCCCGAGTTGCCCGGGTTGATCGCTGCGTCCGACTGGATGTCGGGTCGACCACCGCCGGTGAGCTGCGCGGGCTGTGAAACGATCCCTGTGGTGACCGCGATGCGCGGCAGACCCAGCGGGTAACCAGCGGTGAAGACCGTGTCGCCCATCTCGAGGGTATCGGCCTCGCCGATGCGCGCGGTCGGAAGCGGCGTGGGACTCGTGACGATCAGGAGGGCGGTATCATCGCGTTCGTCGAGCAGCGATGCACCGTTGGGCGCGCGTACGACCTTCGCCTCCAACTCCTGCTGGCCGTCAGCGGTCGCCAGGATGATGCGCTTGGCACCGCTGGCGACGTGGTGGTTGGTGTGCACGACGTACTGCCCCGGCTTGAGTTTCAGGTGCGGCAGATACCGCGCCACATCATCCGGATTGAGAATCGTGGAGCTGCCGGACCACTCCTGACCGTTCGTCCCCCTCACCAACACCTGCGGCACCGCCGGAGCGACCATGGCGATCGCCTTCTTTCGATCCCGATCGAGTTCGTCGACCGAGCCGAAGAAGAAGCGCCGCGGCATGCCGCCGCGATCGATCACGTCGAGGTTGAAGCGACTTCCGCGAAAACGATACGGAATGCTCATCGATGGCAATGATCCCGGCTTCTGACTCCGCCGGTTTCTGAAGCGTTGTGCGGAACCGGTCGTCGCGCGCGCGACGAGCTTGCGAAAGCCGAAGTCGCCGTCGCGCCCACCCGTGGCATCCCAGCCGGAACCGTTGGTCTCGTACCAGTCTGCATTCCGATCGGCTTCGCGTCCTCGCTCCGAATCTTTCCGTTTTGTCTCAGGAGCTGGCGCCCACTCCCCCTCGTTCGGATGCGGCACGCCGTCATCGGGCAGGCGCGGAAAGCCCTCATCCCATGCGGCCAATCCTTGTGCTCCATTGCTTCCTTCGGTGGTCATCGTCATGGTTCGGTCCTTTCTCCTGCGAGGACCGCCCACGTTGCCAACAGCGCAGCGCATTGCGGTCCGGTGAGTAAGACTCTCCATCGACCGTATGCGCGTTAGACGAGCGTCTTCGGAGGCTTGGCATCATTCATCGAACCGCGCCGCCAGGGTGATGTCGGATCATTGCTGGGAACGCCGTATCCGTCCTGATTGCCCGAGGGTGCCGGGGCATTCGGATTCGGCTCGGGAAGGGGATAATCCTGCGGACCGCATCGACTCGATCCCGGAAAGGTTGCGGCAAACCGACGCGCACTCAGATCCGTGCGCGGGAGCGCGCCCAAAAATTCACCGCCATCCTCCCAGGTGCATCCGCCGTCAGAGGAATCGTCATATTCGGAACCGCGCCGCGAACCGCCGCGATCGACGCCACCGTCGGTCTCTCCATCCGGCCCATACACATCGCCGTGATCGCGAAAGACCTCTTCACCGGGAAGCGTCGCTTCTTCCGGCGGCATCGTTTCGTTGGCGGAAATGACATTCATTCGTATGTGATCGGTCATCGTTTTCTCCTCTGCATACACGCGCGCATTGCACGTGCAGGTTTTCAGGCGCGCACAAGACGCACGCCCGCATCAAAATGGATGAGGAGAAAACTCAGAAGTCGATGATGAACCAGAGCCCCTTGCGATCGCGGGGGGTGAGACGAGGAAGCTGCGAAATGAGGAAAGTAATCACGATAGGGGGAAGTATACGCCCCCCCTACCGCTCGATTCAAGCTCTTTTCCCGTTTCACGGGAGAAGGGGTCTTCTCCACATCCCCCGGCAATTTAGAAAGAACACAATGATATCACTTAGTTATAAAAAGAAAAAAAGCACGCAACAAATCAGGGGGGAAGACGATAACTCCTACGGGAATACTCTTGTTTTCCGTTTTTCGACCTCTGGTCAAAAACCCCCGCATAGAGGGGCGAGACCGGCAAAGGAGTAGTGATGGGCAGCATCAGCTGCATGTCCAATGAGGTTCGTGACGGCACATTCATCGTCAATGATGAACCGATGCTGGGCGCTGACTACAGCGTTCCCGGTCTCACCGCCGGTGCATTCGATGTGATCAAAGAGGTCTGGATTAAGAAGACATTTGAAGATGCCGATCAAAGCATTGCCGACGTCGACGAATGGGACTGTCTGGCCAGTCTCGATCCACAGCATCCGACGCGCGTGGACATGCATGACATCTGTCACGAGGAGACGCTCTTCACCAGCGGCGATCGCTTTGCGATGGGCAAGTGGTATGACGGCAACGATGGCTCCGACGACGGCGCCGAACAGAAGCTCATCGTCGAGGGGCTCATCGCGGCGAATGCCCACAATTGGTTTGTGGATACCGCGCCCTCGCTCGGCACGATGCAGAACTTCATGCAACACGCCCGTGGGGGCGCGGAGAAGATCAGCGTCACGACGTTCAAAGAGATGAACGACAAATATGTCGTCGATAGCACTGGCGCCTACATCGCCGACACGATCGAGATCGACAACCCGGCGATCCCGGTCCTCAAGGCGATGAGAGATTATTTCAAGACGACGTTCAAGGCGCCGCTGGCGAACTGGTGGGACAGCGCGATCTATGCCGTGGAGGGCATCGCGCCCAAAGATCTCACGACCGATGAAATGAAGGCCGCACGGTCGGTCTTTCCCGCGAAGGAACGCGAATTCGCCGATGTCTGGGAAGCGGCCTGGCATGTGAACCAGGCCAACAAAACGCATCTCTATTCGTTCATGCGCGTGCAGGAGAGACAGAAACAGATCTCACGGTATGTCGACGGACTGACCAATATCGCCGTGCAGATCTCAACACTGGAGATGATGCTCGGACAGGCACAGCTTCAGAACAATCCCCAGCTGCAGGAACTGGCTGCCGCCGCCCCGCAACAGATCGCAGCGTTCGAAGAGCAGTTCAGAAAGATGCGGGCGGAAACACTGAGCTCCCTGTCCACGTTCGAGCGCCTGCTCATAAGCGCCGATGTGCGCGGTGTGGGAATCGGCGAGAAGGATAAACTCAAGGCGGAAGTCGAAAAGCTGCAAACAGCGATCGCGGCGATGAAAACCACGGAGGTCCTGCCGAAGGCACTCATCGATCGATCGAATGAGCTCACGGCCACGAGTTCCTATCTCCAATCGTTTCTCAAGGAGATGAATGAAGAACAGCAGAAAAATGTCTTCGACAAGCTCGGCGCCAAGAGCAAGGCACTGCAGGAAGACCTGCTCAAGGCGATCGACGCATATAAGAAGCCATGCGATGCACCGCTCAAGGCCATCGGCGACATGCTCGACACGGCGGCGACATCGCGCGCAGGGGAGTTGGCAAAGAAGGACAGTGGAGCGACGAAGACGTCATACGAAATCGTCGAAGAACACCTGAAGGCGGCGCGCGCGCTCGTGGACCAACATGTCACCTCCGACGGAACAGTACCTGGACCGCTGACGGTCGAGCAGAAGAACATCCTGCTGGTTGTGCGCGAAATGGTCTCACTCATGCAGGAGCGGCTTGCCTCGTTCAAAAATACGGGGAAGGCAACGAGCGCCAATGGCTGTAAAGACAACGAAGCCTTTGTGGATGGAGCGTGCATCGTGTGTGGCGCCCACCCGGGGACAGAGGGATCGGCTCGCAATGCCGATGGGAGCGCCTGCGTAGGCACGCTTGAAAGCTGCGCCAAGATGGGCTGGGGCTTTTCCCCTCCCCAGACGGAGAAGGGTCAAGCGGAGTGCATCGATTGCTCGACGATTACGATCGGTGGAAAAAAGGCAAAATTTTATGTGGATCGGAATAATGTCGCCCCCCCATTCACCGCGGACGACAAGCGAAAGGGCTATGCCTGTGTGTCGAAAATAAAGACGACGACAACACCGACAATCAAATCGCCAAGTAACAAGGGCACCAAACCGAAGGATACGCATGTGAGCCAGAAGAGCGAACCAAAGCCGGAGAAGAAGGTCTGTAAAAAACCAAAACTGGGCGAATCGTGGGATGACTACGACAAATGCATGGGAATCTGATGAGATCGCCATGACGGCGATTGTTGTTTGAGCGAAACGATAGACGCACTCACACCTCTTGAAGGAGGCATTATGATCGGCGCTGGAGAGATTAAGCTGAATCGCGAGTTGACCGACAAAGTCATGTCCGTCACCAAGGGCCTGGGATGCCAGGATGGCATCATCGATGACGAGCAAGTCAACGCCTGTTTCGATCCGACGACGTCAAATTTTGAATCGGTCACAACCGGCATGAGCGAGAAGCAGCAGGCCACCTTCGGCGTCAGCTATTTCATGGCGGCCGCGGTCATGGCCTACGAGGGCTGTGGCGTGCGCTTCAGCCAGGACGTGGTGCCGACCATTGCGGCCGACGATGTCGACATCGATGCCCCCGCCTATCGCGCCGCCTGTTTTCAGGCCACGGTCACGGGTGCTGAAGTGGATGTGGCACTCTCAAACGGAAACACCGTCCAGGCCGCGCCGCAGATGATCACACTTCCGGATGGTCAGACGCGCACCTGGGCGCAGTATATGACCGCGATGGCCCAGAAGGTGAGCGAGATGCCGGACTCCTGCCCCGAGTGCGACGATGCCCCGCGCAACGACATGGACCTCATGCGTCTGATGTTGGCGCTGCGTAGCGGCATCCCCTTTCCGGAGAAGCTCAGCGCCAAGATTGATGAACTGGCCAATGGTGACAAGAAGGATCAAGCCCTGGCCGAAGAGCTGGCCCGCATCTTCTTCGAGGCGATGGGAAAACTCCCGCTGCAGGAACAGCTCATGGCCTTCGAAGCGATCGGCGATCAGTTGGTCGATGAAGAGATGATCGCGAAGCACCGCGAGTTTTGCGGTACCTGCGATGATGAAGAGGACGAAGACTGCGTCGAGGGGCAAATCACCTGCTACTGGCTCGAGGATCTGCCGGAAGTCCGCAAGGCCTACGTGGATGATGTCGACCGCGAGTCCGGCGCTTACCGGATCGGCTTCAAGCAGATTCCCGATGCACTCTTAGAACCCGAAGCCTTGGGACTCACGACCACCGACGCCCTTGGCGGTAAAATCGTCGGTGAGCTGCGCCGCCTCTTCATTGAGGCGCTTCAGAGTTTCCGCGATCAGAAAGGGAAGCCCAAGAAGATCGAGAAGAAGCTCGCCAAGAAACTCGCGGCTGCCGTCAACACGGCATTCGCGGAAAAGCTCGATGCAGCAGACGATGATGCCGACGAGCACGACCTGTTGCTCGCCATGCTGCGCGGCGCCAAGGCCAGCGCGGTGCTTGAAGGGAAAAAGCTTACCGCCGTCTCGCTCGGCGGTGTCGCGGGCACCTTTGAAGTTCCGGAGCGTCTGGCCGGCTATCCGCCGGTCCTCTTCGACGCCATCCGCGGCGGCGGTCAGGATTCCGAACTGCGCGCCCTGGCCATCGGCGATCTCTGGGATCGGACGATCGACTTCGTCCGCGAAGAACTCGGCGAAAACCTGGAATACGCCCTGACCAATGAAGAGGAAGAGGAGGACATCGAGCTGCGCAACGATCTGGCCCAGTCGATCGCGGCACAGGTAACGGGCAAGGTCCCCACGCACATGATCGCCCTGGCGATGGTCCAGGATGTCGACCTCGACAAGGGCAAGGTCACGATCGAATACGCCCCCGAGTCAGCGCTGCTGTCGAACACCGTCGTTCGTCGACTCGTCGATATCGACGGGGGAACGAACATGGCCCAGCTGGCCTTGTGCTCGAAACTGCGCGAGCTCTACGAGCAAGCCCTCGATGAAGACCATGATTATTTCCTGGGCGACGGCAGTAAATACGCCAAGCGCCGGACGAAGCTGGCCCAGGGCATTTCGAACAAGGCCGCTGCATTCGTCCTATCCAACAGCCGCACAAAGGGCGGCCGCTACAACGTCGCCATCGGTGCATACAAGTTTCTCAGCTACACCGAAGAAGTCGCCCTCGACGACGAACATAAGGTCACCGAGGTGGTGTATGACTCGACGCGTACCAGAGCGCCGAAGCAAGCCTATGGAAAGCTGAATCAGGTCCAGTTCTACCTCGATCTGAATGGCAACCTTGGAACCGCTACGGTCCATGGCAGCACTGATCATTTTCAAGCAAAATTCGGCGGAACCTTGGGAATGAACTGGAATCCACCGAGCGCGAAGTGGTTTGAACTCCAACTGCGCTTTGGTGCTGGAGCAGGCGACAGCATGCCGATGTTCGACAAACCGGGCGACGACAAAAGCCTCGTCTATGGCGCAGGCGGAGAACGCGGCGGCACCTATGCTAATGTAAATGCCCTGCATCCCACACTCATCTTCAGGCCGGAATTCAACAAGACGAATAAGGCTGAGATCGCGATTACCGGTGGTATCCTCGATCCGACGCCGGGCGGTATCGATATGGCCTTGGGAAGCTCGTTCTGGCAGGACAAAGCCGTCCTTGGCGGTGGCCTGGGTATACGTGGTGATATCACGTTCTCGCTGCTCGATGAGCACCTCACGCTCGGCGGCAGCGCCGTCTATGCGCGCGACTCAGGCGGCATCAACTTCCAACCACCAAAGAAGGACGATGGAAGCGGAAAGTATGAAGATGTCGCCAGCGGTGGAGATGCCGACACCATTCAAGGCTCGGTCTATATTTCGGGACATCCGGACAAGGCCAAGGAGTGGACGCTGGGCAGCGAATTCGGCGGTGCGCAGATCCTCAACGGTCCAAAGGACAATATGAGTGCGTTCAGTTTCGGTTTCGGCGCATCCTTTAAGGACAGCCCAACCGAGTTCGGCGTGGGGGCCCAGTATCGAATGAACCTCATGTACAACTACAGCGGTGTCGACCTCACGCAGCACCTGGCCGCACTTCGTTTCGATGCACCGCTCTATGGTGGCACGACCAATCCGATCACGGGAAAGAACAAAAAGTTCAAGGCGAGCTTCTACGGTGTTCTCGCCGGCGCGGGTGTAAGCGGCGGCGTTGAGCAGAAGGGTGATGGAGCCGTTGGACCATCAACCCTTGGCGACACCTCTCCTGGAACCGGTGACTACACCTATCTGCTTGGAAATCGAGCTATCATGGGGCTCATTGCCTTTCCGATGATTTTCGGCGATGTCGATAACACGGACAAGGAAAATGGCTTCTGCCTCAATCCCCAGCTCTTCCTCATGGGCACGGGACAGGATGAATTCCGTTTGGGATACGGCGGCATGATGAATGTCGGCTACAAGTATTGATAAATGAATAGCTTGAGTCCTTCTCGGGGACTTGAGCTTAAAGTGGATGCAACACAAACCAAGGGGTTAGGGATATGAAACAGACGATCTTCACCACAGCAACGCGGCTGGCCATAGGGGTCATCGCCGTACTCGTCATCGCCGGATGCGACGACGGGCAAATCACGCTCGGCGGCATGAACCTGGATGTCGTGCCCGCCTCGCCCATCATCATGACCTTTCAGGCGGATCCCGCCGAGGTCAATGCGGGCGGATCGACTACGATCACCTGGGAGGTGGCTGGCGCCGATCGCGTGGAGATCATCGCGATCTCGCAGGGCGACCCGGTCGACTTCCATATCGACACAAGCGAGCTCTCGGGAAGCGCGGAGGCGGCGGGACTTTCCGCTACCACCGACTTTATCTTGACCGCTTCGGTCGCCAGCGCTGAGGAAGGCGGCGAGGTCGAACTCGAATCGGCCGCGCTCGCGCTCGAAGGAGAAGACGAGGGCGAAGAGATTCCCGAAGGCGCGCTCACGCCGGACGCGGGACTTTCGTCGGTCTCGCAGACGATCACCGTCACCGTCATTCAGTCGGCCGATATCGCGGTGGAGTTTGGCGCGGATGCCACGGAACTCACCGCCGGACAGAGCCAGACCGTCCTGCGCTGGAGTGTGACGCCGACCGAAGGCGTGGACATCGCCATCGTCGCTGACACCGATGAACCGATTGCTGGAACCGATCAGTGCGACGGAGATACCGCCGCCATTCTCGCCGCGGGCGAGGTGGGCAACATCCCGCCGATGGGATGTGCCACCGTCGCACCGGATGGCCGCACGACCTACACGATCACCGTGACCGATCAGAGTGATCCCACCAACACCAAGAGCGTCGATCTGGTCATCGACGTCGCGCGCATCACACTCGAAGTCGAGAGCTTCACCGTGGACAAACCGATCGTTCTCAACAACGACACGGCCGTGACGCTGCAGTTCATGGTCACGCCAGCGGATGCGCAGATCGTCATCGACGTCGACGGCGACGTGCAGGGCTGTGTGTTGCCCACCGACGAGAGTCCGATCGCTTCGACCGGCGCACTGCAGCGCATCGAAAACTGTTATCCGCAGGGGAAGCTGACCACCTTCACGCTCATCGCGAGCCTGGGTGAAGCCAGCGACACGGCGGTGGCCACCATCACGCAGCAGAACGCGGGCGCGGCCGGCATCAAGATCGTTTCCGATGGCTGGGCCTTTGCGGGTGAAGAGGTCACAGTAGAGCTTCAGGCGCTCAACAACCCGCAGGTGATCACCAAGATCGTCATCTCGGACGCGGGCCAGGATAGCGGACAGGTCGTACTCTCCGGCTTCGGTGGCGAGACGACCATTCGCAAGAAGGTGCGCGTGCCGCGCAAGACGGGCGTGCAGGTCAAATGGCGCACTGAGGGAACCGACGTCGACCAGAGCGTGCTCGCCGTACAGGCACTCGCGAGCACGCCGAAGGTCCTGCGCGATCCGAACGGCGGCGCTTCGCTTCCGATCACGCGCATCGAACCGGCCGCCGCCTCTCAGGGAAATCTCCTGCTCTATGGCGTTCAGCGCGGCGGCTACAGCGATGGAACCGCATTGCTCTTTCAGTCGGACAGCGTCCACCTTGAAAGCGATCAGATGCATCAGGTCGCCTTCGGTCCGGCTATGCTTGCGCACCGCAATCTTGCCGGTTATATCAACGGCACGTTTCTCGAGAAGATGAGCTATCCGGTGAGTGCCATCGCCGCAGACAAAAGCGATCGCACATACATGGGAACGGCAGGCGCGATTATGTATTCCGATGACGGCGCAAGCTGGTCACTCTTCGAGTCATTTCCGATTCGCGCCAACAAGGATCATCCTTATTCCGGCTCGCACAACACCTGTCGCGGTGAAGTCCAACATGGCACGAAGTATTCCGGAAAGGACTGGAAGCTCGTCTCGATGATGGGCGTCTGCGATATCCTTACCTTCGACGACGGCCGGCTTATCGCCGCTATCGACAACGGCGCCTTCATGCTGCCGTCTGCCGATGCCCATATGAGTAAGCCCGAAGAGAATCCCTGGCAGAACATCCCGCCGAAGGGTCAGACGCGCGACGCGGGAGCGGCCTATATGATGTACGGGCGGCTGGTGAACGATCTGGAATATGTCGCATCGGCGAACAAGGTCTTCGCCGCAGCGGCACACGGCTATGGCACGGCAGAGGGCGGCGTCTTCGTCAGTTCCGACAAGGGTGCCACCTGGAGCGAATGCGGGCTGAAGGATACGGACGTCTATACCATCAACTATGATCTCCAGGCGAAGAAGGTCTATGCCGGAACCGCCGACGGTGTCTATGTGACGAGTGTTGACTCCTGCTCCTTTGCGGCGGTCGGTTCACTCGGCGCACCGGTCTTCGCCCTCGGCGTCGATCCCTACAGCGCGGGCGGCGGCGTGCTCGTGGCCGGCACGGATGATGGCGTTGCGATTCTGCGCGGCATCGATGCGGGCGGCGCATGGGTCGGCTTGGACAACGGCACGGGCGGAAGCCTCGGCAAAGTGCAGGCGCTGAACCTCACCTCCACCGTAAAGGCGGAAGCGAATGCGGTGCAGCATGTGGTCGCCGTCGGAACCGCCAAGGGTGCCATCGGCGGTGACGTCGTCGTGGATATCGCCGGCGTCATCGAAGTGGGAAGCGACGAGGATGCGCCCGCCGATGAACCAGCTGAAGAAGATGTCGCGGAAGAGGATGAAACGCCGACCGACGACGAAGAAACGACCTAAACCGGCCCTTAAGGGGGGCTCTCTCACGACCGGTGCTCACACGAGCACCGGTTTTTTTGTATGTGTTCAGCGTTGGCATCCACTCCCACGAAACCCACGTTTTTCAACAATTGGAACACCCCTCTCCCACAAAACGACACCATGCCGATTCGCGGCAAATCATCGCCAGAGCTGAAAACCCCGTCATTTCAACCTTCTGCATCTTCCTCCCCTTCTCGCACAAAGATGGCACGCTCCTTGCTTAGAGAGGAGGCATCATTTGGGGACAACCGAAGGAGGAGGGAACTATGGGATCCGTCAACACACGCACGATCAACCTGCCGCTCTATCTCAAGGTGCTCGAGCAGCTCCCGGGCGTCGACGCCGAACAGACCGCCACCGTACACGATACCTTTGCAAAGGCGTATGCGCCGGGAACAATCCCGCGCACACTCACCTTCGACCGGGGGCTGTTTCGAGGCGACGGCGACATCCTCCTGCGCCAGAACTGGGCCGGCTACGATGGTCGCACACATCAGACCACGCTCCATATGCGCAGCGGTGGACACCTCTCCAACAACGAGAGCGGCTTCCGGTCGCGCCTACCCAGAGGCATTGCCCCGCTTTTTTTCGGCGGCATCTTCGGCGCGGATGAGCTGGAGGACTATCTCCGCATAGATCTCGACGTGCAGGGCGCACTCGCCGCGGGTTGGGCCGAGGCAGTGCCGACGGCCGATCCTTCGCGCAAACCGAATCGATCGCCCTACGACGCTATCCTGAGCGAGGGGGCCTATCAGCTCTATAGCTGTGCGGCAAAGAAGGGATCGATCGAGGCCTGCTCGTCATCGACGGGCATGCGTCTGATCGATGCGGTGGAAAAACGCATGGCAAACGAAGAGAAATCCTACGACATCGCCGTAGCGAAAAAACAGGAGACCGATCGCCTGGAAAAGGAGCGCACGGAGCGCGAAGCCGTGGAGAAGAAAAAGCAGGACCAGATCGCGGCGTATCAGAAGACATCGGAATCGACCTGGAAAGAGGTGGAGAGCTACCACAAATATGCCATGGATGAGGACTGGAAGATCTGGGTCCATCCCGACGACATCATGGCGATTATGGATCGCTATCGCAGCTATCGCTTCTATGGCGGCACGAACGACGAGCTGGGAAATGCGCGCATCCGCGCCGAAATGGCCGACAAGATGCTGGGCGAAATCGGACACAACAAGACCGGAAGGCGTTACTTCAAGAAGAATCACTGCCGGGTCACGTGGAGCGAACGCTACTCCTGTGGGATGGATGAAAGCGGTTCAGGCGGCACAAAAAGCACCTATACCTGCAGCCATGGCGTGAAGGGATGGACGAGCCATGATGACGATTGCAAGAAACGCGAAAAACGTGACTTCAGTTGGAGATGACCCAAGCGCACAGAAAGGAGATGGGGTCGAAGCTTGACCCCATTCTTTTTTTTGCGCATCATGCGCGCATGAGACACCTCCCCATCATTATGATAGCGCTGGTCATCACCGCACTCGCCGCACTCCCACCGGCGCAGGCCATGTCGAAGAAAGTCGCACCCCCAAAGCTCTTCGAGGGGACGCAAGCCTGGGACAAGATGGACCTGCGCGCGCGCGAGGCCTATCGCGAGGCGGTGGAGAAAAAGGATGGCGCTCGCCGCTTCGAGTGCATGCTCAAGACCACGCACCGCATGAGTGCCGACGAAGAGGCGCTGCTCAAGGGCGCCGGCTACGAACGGCGCAGCGTGATCGGCGACATCGTCACCGGCTCGGTGACGGCCGCGCACCTGCAGAGCGTGGCCGAACTCCCCTTCGTGCAGGCCATGGAACTGGCCGTACCGCTGCAGTTCAAGTGACTCCCATCGGATCATATCGAAGCCATCCCTCCACGATATCGGCAACAATATGGAGCATGCTCCAGAGGCGTATCAACACATTGAAATAACTCCGCATTATATGCCCTGGGGAGGGCCCGTACCGGTCCGATGAGCAAATCCGGCCGATTTTGACCGGAACTGCTACAATAGGACCTGCCGGGAAACTGACTGTACTGACTTTTGTCATTCCCGCGAACGCGGGAATGACAACAAAATCATTTTCTCGGCAGGCACTACAGAAGCAGCGAGAATCGTTGACTTCTGGGGGGAGATGCCGTTTCTTCTTTGCGCTTTTTCCCCGTCGTTCACACAAGGAGCCTCTACAATGAAGACCATCCTCCTGCGTACTGCCATTTTGGCCCTCTTCGTGGCCGCCCTCCTGCTTCCCCATACCGCCCAGGCCTCGAAGATGGATCCGATGCTGCGGCTGATGGCGAGCGAGCCCACCGCCGCCAAGGCGTGGTTGGGCAAATCGGTCGGCGGGCTGGCCGATGAGGAGCTCGTCGATATCATCCTCAAATCGACCGATCCTGCGCTGACCTCCGCCGAGATCGATATGCGCGGCGGCAGCGTGCGCTCGATCCTGGGCGACATCATGACGGCCTTTGTGCCGCTTTCAGAGCTCGAGGCGATCGCGGCACTCGATGAGGTGGAGGCGATGGAGGCCTCGACCCCGATGCGCCTGCTCATGGACAAGGCGCGCGATTCGCTCAACAGCAACGTGGAGACGGTGCAGACGAGCTACGATGGCACGAACGTCATCGTCGGCGCGATCGATTCGGGGCTCGATTACTCGCGCGACGACTTCAAGAACGGCGATGGCACGACCCGCGTGCAGTACCTGCGGTTTCTGACGGCCAGCTCCTCGACGGCGTTCACCGCCACCGAGTGCGCCAAGGACTATATCGACGCCGGCTCCTGTTCGATCGCCGCAACGAACGACTCGACCGTCGGTCACGGCACGCACGTCACCGGCATCGGCGCGGGCAACGGCGGCGGCACCAGCTACATCGGCGTGGCGCCGATGGCCGACATCATGTTCGTGCGCAACGATTTCTATGACGATCTCTCCGAGAGCGGCGCCTCGTTCTCGGCCGGCGTGCTCGACGGCGTCTCCGAAATTTTCCAAAAGGCCGACATCATCAACAAACCGGCCGTGGTCAACATCAGCCAGGGCACGCACATCGGCGCACACGACAACACCTCGCTCCTCGAGCAGGGGATCAACAACGCCGTGGCCGGACAGTACTCCTCAACCGGCGTCGCCTACGGCCGCGCGGTAGTCATCGCAGCGGGGAATGAACACACGGTGCCCGCGCTCTATCCCGGCGATACCGGTGTTGTCGGTGGTATCCACGACAGTTTTTCGGTCGCCTCCGGTTCGAGCAAGGGCTACCGCGTCTACCTGCGCAGCGATCCCTCAACCGACATCAGCCGGATGGTCGTCGATGCCTGGTTCGACTCGGCCTCGATGGCAACCAACTGCACCATCACCGCCAAGGCCTACTACATCGCGACCGCGATCGCCGGTGGCATGACGACCGACGATGCGCGCGTGAACATCGGCAATCTTGCGTTTACGAGCGATCAGAGTGCGACCGACGATGACGGCGTTGTCCAAATCTCTGCGGCGACCGACGCCGCCGACAGCCAGAACGGAAAACCGCGCGCCATGTTCCTCTATGCGCCGGTCGGTAGCACCTGGGCGGGCATCTATTACGATACGACCGCCACGGGAGACGGCTACTTCCTCGACGTCATCGTGCGCGCGAGCGGCGGCACAACCTGTACGGGTGACATGTGGATCGAGGGAGGGGCACCCCATCTGATCAACTTTATGAAGGGAATTGATACGGGCGCATTCGACGTCGGAAACGGCACGACCAACGGCAACGGCTACAGCTTCGGTGATGGCGATGATGCCAAGGTCGTCTCGATACCGGGAACGGCCTCCGGTGCAATCACGGCCGGCTCCTATCTCTCGATCGCCGATCGCGGCACCTGCACGAGCAACAGCTGTTGGGTCGATTCGAATGGAACGACGCACGACGCCACCGACCCGACGACCGACACGACCGGAACGGTCTTCGGCACGACCGCAGGCGTGCTCTCGCCGTTTTCCAGCAGTGGACCTCCGAACTATTCCTATAGCGGCTACAAGCCGGACGTGACCGCACCGGGCGATGCGATCGTCTCGGTCCTACCGCAGGGGTACACCCCCGCCACGGGTACGACGGTCGACTCGACGCACTACAAGAATCAGGGGACGAGCATGGCCAGCCCCTTGGTCGCCGGTATCGTGGCGCTCATGATGGAGAAGGACCACGGCCTCACGGCGGCCGAGGCGAAGCAGGCGCTCACCTCGACCGCATCGCAGGCCGGATCGCCCGACAACGACAGCGGCTATGGCAAGGTGGATGCGAGCGCCGCCATCGCCACGGTGAGCGCGGACACCTCGGTGCTGGACGGCACGGGCAATCTCTCGCAGAGCGACCTGGATGGCGGCGGCGGCGGTGGTGGGTCCTCATCATCGAGCTGTGGCAGCACGCTCCTGCCCGTCGCGCCCGCAACGGCGGCAGCAAACCTCCTCTTCATCCTCGTGCCGGTGGTGGCGATTGCGGTGAGGAGAAAGAGACGCCATTAGGACATGAGCCTGTCATTCTGAGTGAAACGAAGAATCCCCTGTAGACACGGTTTGCAGGGGATTCTTCGTTTCACTCAGAATGACGCTCACGAACACCGGAAAGCACCGGCTGTTTTTTTTGAACCGTTTACACCTTGCACCCTTTTCCCTAGAATCCGCCCGATGCAGCGAACCCATCGAAACACGATCTTTCGCACACTCGCCGTCACGGTCGTGGCGCTCGCATTGACCCTTGGACTCTCGCAGCTCAAGGCGATGCAGGATCTCGAGGCCACCACCTTCGATGTACGCATGCTCGCCTTCCCTCCTGAAACACGCGCGAGCGATGCGATCGTCATGATCTGGCTCGACGAAGCGACGATGGCGGCACTCCCCTATCGCACACCGATCCCGCGCAATTTTCTCGCTCAGCTCCATGAACGCATCATGGCCGCGAAACCGAAACTGGTCGGCTACGACATCTTCTTCAAGGGGGCGAGCTTTCCGAAGGACGATCAGATGCTCGTCGCAGCGCTTTCCGGCACACCCGCCTACGGCGTCTTCCCGCGCCGTGCCGATGGCAGCGCCGATGCGCCGGACCCGCTCTTTCTCGAGGCGCTTGCGGGCACGGGGCTGGCCGACCTCCCCTTCGACCCGTTCGATTCCACCGTGCGCCGCGCACAGGTGCGCATCGAGACCGAGCAGGGCACCTTCCCCTCCTTTGCCGCTGAACTCTATCACGCCGCGACGGGAATGAGCGCGCTCGCGACGATCTCGGAGGAGGCGCTTCGCCCGCATCTCGGGCCGCTCGCCCTCACGCCGTTTGTCGCTCCGAACGAACAGATCCTCATCCGGTTTGCCGGACCACCGGGGGTCGTGGGGGGAGCTGACAACGCCTATAAGATCTATTCTGCCGCACTCGTGCACAGGGGACTGATTCCGACCGCATGGCTCGAAGACAAGATCGTCCTCGTGGGCGCGAGCTACACGGACCTGAAGGACGCCTTTCTCACGCCGTACTATTCGCCATCCACCGACTATGCGCGGATGAACGGCGTGGAGATTCACGCCAACATCCTCTCGAGCCTTTTGACCCAACAGTTTTTCTTCGCCCCGACGCGGCTTCAGGTGTGGATCTGTATCGCGCTTGGGATCGTCGTGATGGCCTTCATCGCCGCGCGCCTCTCCCCGTGGGGAACCTCGGGATGTGCGCTCCTGTTCGGTTGCGCCATCGCGGGTTCAGCGATCGCGGCGTTTCGTTTCGGCATCGTGCTGCCGATCATCGCGCCGATGACAGGACTGGCGAGTGCCTTCGGCAGCGGGCTGGGACTGCGCGCGCTGACCGAGGGAAAACAGAAGCGCTTCATCAAGGGGGTCTTCGCGCGATACGTGCCGCCGACAATCGTCGATCGCATGACGGCGCACCCGGAGCTGGTGAAGCTCGGCGGCGAAAAGCGACGGGTGACGAGCCTCTTTAGCGACATCGCGTCCTTCACGACGATCTCGGAGCGCCTCGATCCGGAGACCCTCGTCGCCTTTCTCAACGACTATCTCGGATGCATGAACGAAGCATTGCTGGCACAGGGCGCAACGATTGACAAATATGAGGGGGACGCGATCATCGCGTTCTTCAATGCGCCGCTTGATGTCGCCGATCATGAACGCTGTGCCGTGCACGCCGCCATCGCCATGCAGCGCATCGAAACAGAGGTGACCGAGCGTTGGCAGGAGCGCTGCGGGCGTGCGATCGTCACACGCATCGGCATCAACACAGGAAGTGCCGTCGTGGGCAACATGGGTTCGGAGGGACGCTTCGACTATACCGCCATCGGCGACACGATCAACCTGGCCAGCCGTCTCGAGGGCGCGAACAAGTTCTATGACACGACCCTCATGGCGAGCGAGGCGACGATGCAGGCGCTCGGCGACGAGGTCATCTCGCGACCGCTCGATTGCATCCGCGTGAAGGGCAAACGCGAACCGATTCGCATCTTCGAGATCATGGGACTGCGCAGCGACATGGATCCGGAGCGGGAGCGGGGGTTCATCACCCCTTACCACGAGGCGTTTGCAGACTTCACGGCACGAAAGTTCGACGACGCGCACCGCATCATCGCTGAGCTGCTCAATCGTTTTCCCAACGATGGACCATCGCGCTCGCTCTTGGCGCGCATCGAACGCGCGAGAACGGAACCGAATTGGGATCTGGTGACGGATTTGATGGGAAAGTGAACACATGCTGTCATTCCGAGTGAGGTCGAAGACCGAATCGAGGAATCTCTTGATACACGTGAGATCCCTCCACTCGTTTCACTCGGTCGGGATGACAACGCAAAGGAGATCATTATGAAAGTCGCATCATCGCTCATCATCGCACTGCTCATGATCGTGATCGCCGCGCCGGCGTTTGCTTCTGCCGTGCTCGTCGACGCCAAGGGTGCCGTCACGGTGAAGACCCCCGATGGAAAAACCAAATCGGGAGTCGTCGGCCAGGAGCTGGCTGTCGGCACGACCGTCGCTGTTGGCGCAAACGCCTCGGCCGCGGTGATGGATGCATCGGGAACGATCAGCCAGATCGATGCCGGAGGAAGCTTCACCGTCGGTGCCAAATCTGCGAAGGCAAAGAAGACCGACCTCGGCGAAGGCATCGGGATGGCGCTGCGCGAAATGGCCGCGAAGGGAGACGGCCCCACCGTGCATGCGATGGTACGCGAGGCAAAGGGCGGCGGCGCACGCGGTCAATCGCTCATGGCCTCCGGTCTTCTGGGGGTGAATGCCATCGCACCGACCGGCACGGTCATCCGCCTCAGCAGCTCCGTCCTCTTTCGCTGGGATGCTGCTCCCAAAATCAACTGGGCAAACCCCGTGATCGTCATCGACGATGCGAACAAGAAACGCCTCGCTATCTTTCCGATCGAGGAGGGGGCGACGCAACTCTCGGTGAACACCCAGCGGGCAAAACTCTCCAAAGGCGGGACGTACAGTTGGTACTTCGCCTCGCGCAATGGTGGCATCATGGGCAAATCGCTGCGCTTCGAATTCGCCACGCTCTCCGCAGCCGATGAGAAGAAACTCGATGCCGATATCGCCAAGGTCCAGGCGCTGAACCTTTCAGCAGAGGGCAGAGACCTCCTCGTCGCGCAGCTCTATTTTCAGTTTGGCCTGCGCTACGATATGGTGGAGCTCTTAAAACGGCAGCCGAAGACGACGCCGTTCACCAAGAAGCTGCTCGTGATGGGATACAATCTGATGGGAAGACCAAAGGAAGCCGCACAGTACGAGAAAAAATGAGCGCCCATTGCGAGCGCGAGCGAAGCCATCTCGATTGAGCCGGTTTCAAGCGAGATTGCCACGTCGCTCAAGCTCCTCGCAATGACACCCCACGCTTTCACGATTGAGCCATCTCACGATCACGCTATTGAGCGATCTCACAAGTCCAGCTCTCTCACGATCTCGGAGCGATATAGACCATGGCTCCCGCGCTCGCGCCTTTGAGCCATGATTCGGAGAAGTTGTCGTAGGCGATGCCGACGGTGAGCGTTTCATTCTCTTTGAGCGCCACGCCGCTCGCGTCGCTGAAGGGATCATTCAGGAGTTCTTCGATCGCATGCCCCTCATCGAGCTCGGCCTCGGCGCGCCAGAAGGGCATCACCTCGGAACCCGTGGTCAGCTCGACCGCGCTGCCAAAGTCCTGCAACACCCCCTGGGCAAAGACGAGTTCGCCCGCATCCGGCACGCCGTAGGTCGCCTTGCGTTCGACGAAGGCGCCCGGCTCGACCTCCATGGATCCATGGCCGCAGGGATCGAGTTCGACGAGCAACGGCTGCACATCGCGCAGCTGCGTAAATTCATTCATCGGCCGGGCGATCAGCTCCACCTCGAAGTAGACATCGATGAAGCTCTCTTCGGTCGGATTGGCCAGGACCACGCTCGCTTCGATCGGGTCGGTGGGGAGAATCGCATAGCCAAATCCCTGCGGCAGTTCCACCTCGGTGAGGAGGGACGTGGCGATGAAGAAGGGATTGCCACCACCCGCATCCGAACAGAGCGGATTCTCTTCGTGCATATTCGACATGATGGCGTGGTGCAAAAGCTTCGGCGAGAGCTCGCCCCCGTTGGCGTCGACCACGCGCGGGGAAAACCCGGTGACCCAGAGCGACTCGTCGGTCTGAAAGCGCATATTCAGCGGCTTTTCCAACATGACCTGCGCCGAGGTCCCCGCGGGCAGATCGACCGGCCCCACATGATAGACGATGCGCTTCACGCCGACCTCGCCCGCCAACCGATCCGAGACCGAGGGCGAGGGGCCGTCGCCGGGGGCACCCGCATCGGAGAAACCATCGTAGGTCGGGGCCTGGCCCACCCCCTCGCAGGCCGAGAGGATGAAGAGCAGGGCGACCACGAAGAGGGTCGAAGCGACGGATCTGATGGGGAGGTAATGTCTCATGTGTCCGGAACCATACGGATTTTTCGACAAAGGCCAATACGCAGGGCGTCAACGAGCGTGACACAGCGTCCCAATCCTGTCATTGCCCGACTTGATCGGGCAATCCCGATGGTTTTTTCGGGATCCTCCGGTCAAGCCGGAGGATGACAAACCGTTCTGAGTAAGACCAAAACAGCACAACTTGTTGATCTATAATGATATATTTTTCCCGAAAAAAGAGGGGACAGCCCTTGACTCTGGAGGATTCAGCATTATATGGTCCCCAACGAAACGGAGTTAGCACTCTCACTGAAAGAGTGCTAACAACAGACGCACCAACAACCAAAAGGAGGAAATGATATGTCAAAGCCGAAGATCAGACCCCTGCAGGATCGCATCCTGGTCAAGCGCCTCACCGAAGAGGACATGACCAAGGGCGGAATCATCATCCCGGACTCGGCCAAAGAAAAGCCCCAGGAAGGTGAAGTCATCGCCGTGGGCAATGGCAAGGTGCTCGACAACGGCCAGACCCATACGTTGGACGTGAAGGTCGGCGACCACGTGCTCTTCTCGAAGTATTCGGGCACCGAGGTCAAACTCGAAGGCGACGAATACACCATCATGCGCGAAGACGACATTCTCGGCATTCTCGAGAAATAAACGAACCTGAAACCAATAAGGAGATACCACCATGTCAGCAAAAGAACTTCTGTTCAGCCAGGACGCCCGCGAAAAGATTCTGCGCGGCGTGAATGCGCTCGCCGACGCCGTGAAGGTGACCTTGGGTCCGAAGGGCCGTAACGTCATCCTCGACAAGTCGTTCGGCAGCCCCGTCGTCACCAAAGACGGCGTCACCGTCGCCAAAGAGATCGAACTGAGCGACAAGTTTGAGAACATGGGCGCCCAGATGGTGAAGGAAGTCGCATCGAAGACCTCCGACGTCGCCGGCGACGGCACCACCACCGCGACCGTGCTCGCGCAGTACATCTATCATGAGGGTGCGAAACTCCTCGCGGCCGGCCATGACCCGATGCCTCTCAAGCGCGGCATCGAAAAGGCCGTCGAGTTCACGGTCGAAGAGCTCAAGAAGAGCTCGAAGCCAACCCAGGATCGCAAAGAGATCGCCCAGGTCGGAACCATCTCGGCCAACAACGACGAGACCATCGGCAACATCATCGCGGAAGCGATGGAGAAGGTCGGCAAGGAAGGCGTCATCACGGTCGAAGAGGCCAAGAGCATGGACACCACGCTCGACGTCGTCGAAGGCATGCAGTTTGACCGCGGTTATCTCTCGCCGTATTTCGTGACCGATCCCGAGCGGATGGAGTCGGCGCTCGAAAACCCCCTGATCCTCATCAACGAGAAGAAGATCTCCAATATGAAGGATCTGCTCCCGCTGCTCGAGCAGGTCGCCAAGATGAGCCGTCCGTTGCTGATCATCGCCGAAGATGTCGATGGTGAAGCGCTGGCGACCCTCGTGGTCAACAAGCTGCGTGGCACGCTGCAGGTCTCGGCCGTCAAGGCCCCGGGCTTCGGCGACCGTCGCAAAGCCATGCTCGAGGATCTCGCGATCCTCACCGGCGGAAAGCTGATCGCCGAAGAGCTGGGTCTCAAACTCGAAAGCGTCACGCTGGGTGACCTCGGCCAGGCCAAGCGCGTCACGATCGACAAAGAGAACACCACGATCGTCGATGGCAACGGCACCAAGGACGACATCGAAGGCCGCATCAAGCAGATCCGGGCGCAGATCGAAGAGACCAGCTCCGACTACGACCGCGAGAAGCTCCAGGAACGCCTGGCCAAGCTCGTGGGCGGCGTGGCCGTCATCAATGTCGGCGCAGCGACCGAGAGCGAAATGAAAGAGAAGAAAGCCCGCGTCGAAGATGCGCTGCACGCCACCCGTGCGGCGGTCGAAGAGGGCATCGTGGCCGGCGGCGGCGTGGCACTCTTGCGTGCCGCAGCAAGCCTCGAGAACCTTCGTGGCAAGTGCACCGACGGCGAGTGGGAGGGCGTTGAAATCGTCCGCCGCGCCGTGGAGTATCCCTGCCGCTGGATCGCCAACAACGCCGGCTGGGAAGGTGCGATCGTCGTGAACCAGGTCAAGCTCTCCAAGGGCAACGAAGGTTTCAATGCCCAGACCTGCAAATATGAAGATCTGCTCAACTGCGGCATCATCGATCCGACCAAGGTCGTGCGCTCAGCACTGCAGAATGCAGCGTCGGTGGCGGGCCTGCTCATCACGACGGAAGCGATGATCACGGACAAGCCGAAGAACGAGAACGATTCCCCTGCGATGCCCGGCGGTGGCGGTATGGGTGGCATGGGCGGTATGGGTGGCATGGGCGGCATGTATTGATCTGTCGGCCTTACCCACAGCAACACCAACGAAACGGCCCGAGGCAACTCGGGCCGTTTTTTTATCTCCGATACATTGCTACGCGCTCGGATTCATTGACCTTTGGAAAAAATGCATGGTATTATGCGACAACTTTTTGGGGGAGCATGAACGCGCTTCATCATCGATCAATCCGCATCTTTCTCTCGGCTTTTGCACTCCTGCTCGCATTCGCCCTCGCCGGCGAAGCGGCGGCTGTCGATTTCTCTGTTCATGGCTACTTTCGTAACCGCGTCGTCGGCACGCAGGATCTCGACCTGCAAAAGAGCCGCAACGTTCCGGCCTCCGCTGGAAACAATAATCGCTTCGGATTCATCTCCTACAATCAGATGCGGTTGCGCATCGATCCGAACCTCAAGATCGGCAACAACCTCGCCATCCACGGGACGTTCGACATCCTCGACAACGTGTTGTTCGGCTCCCGCGAAACGCGCGAACTCAACATCATCGCTCCGGTCGTCGGTCCGCAGACGCTGCCACCCGGTGCGGGCTCCTTCTATATGACCGGCCCGAATACCGTGGGCGAAAACGGCGCGATCAACGTTCGGCGTATCTGGGCCGAGGTCTTCACGCCCGTCGGTCAGTTTCGTTTCGGACGCATGCCCTCGAACTGGGGATTGGGCATCTTTCAGAACGACGGCAACGAACTGCAGGGCGATTTCGGCGACACCGCCGATCGCATCATGTATCTGCTGCAGTATTCCCTCGAGGGCGAAGGGTCGATCACCGGCGGGCTGCTCTGGGACATCGCTTTTGAAGCGCAGGTCGACCCGCGCATCGATGGACTTACCACCGCCCCCGCCTCCAACGGTCGTGACACGCAGCAATATGCCGCGCTCTTCCTCTATGAACAGCCCTCCGTCACCGCCGGCGTCTTCGGGGGCCTGCGCCGTCGCAACGGACCGGATGGCGCCACGACGATGACGGTCACCGACGCGCTCGGAAATGAAGTCGCCGCCGGAATCGACGGCGACACGATGCTCTACTTCGCCGACCTCTATGCCCGCTATCAGTGGGAGAACTACACGTTTGAGATCGAAGGCCTCTACCTCGGGGGGAAGGTCTCCACAGGGCTCGCCCTCGATGCGATTCCCTTCTCCGGCCTGGGCGCTGGCGAGGGCATCATTCAGCTCCCGCGCAACCAGAGCATGCAGGTCTTCGAAGCCGCCTTTGAAGCGAAGGCGGAATATAAATTCGGTGGCGCGTGGAATCTCAAGGCGGGATATGCGCCCGGCGACAAAGCGCCGCTGTCGAACAAGATCTCGCAGCTCGGTTTTCGGCCGGACTATCAGATCGCTCTCATGATGTTCCATATGCCGCTGGGTACGACGCCCTCGCTCTATGGTCAGAAGGCCGGCGGCAGTGGCGGCACGGAATACCTCGCCGGAGGAATGCCCGTCACCGGAAACTACATCAACAACGCGCTCTATTTCTCGGCTGGGTATAAGCACAAGTTCACGTTCAAGACAGGCTTCGCCGACTGGATCAGCGTCGGAGGACAGGTCACCACCGCCTGGGCGCCGCGCAAGATTACCAACATCAACTTCCAGGATCTCATCCCACAGCCCGGAAACTGGCCGGCGCTCACCGACACAGCCAACTCCATCTGGAAGCGCTGGTATGGCGTTGAGGTCGATATCTCGGCAGAAGCGATGCTCTTCAAAAACTTCTACACTGCCCTGCAGGGCGGCATCATCATTCCGGGGCGTGCCTACGACGTTGATGTGCAGCTCTTCGATCCCGGCTCCATCGTCGAACCGATTCCGAGGGACAAGGCCAATATCGGCTGGCTGATGCGCCTCTCCGCCATCCTTCTCTTCTAACGTGAGAAGCCACAGACAAAAGCCCCGATCCAAAAGGACCGGGGCTTTTTCATGTATCCATTCATTCGCATCTAACTCGCGAGCTGGCGATGCTTGACGATCATCATGATTCCGACCACCAACGAGACAACGCCGAGTGCGATCTGAACCACCGGTGTGCCGTCGAAGATGCCGGCCAGTCCTTTTCCGACTGCAGGGATCGTGTTGATGATTCCACCGAGCAGAAGCAGCACTGCACCAACGGTTACCATATTCATTCTCTCCTCCTTGCCATGGGGGCGGCAAAAATGTGTTCCGCCCACGTGTGGTTCCGACCGGAGGATGCCTTGCGCGCAGGCGGCCCCCTTCGTCGGTCATTCTTGTGCCGTTCGACGTATTCGTTCAATCGAGGGCCATTTTACCGAAGGAGCCATGGGCAGGACAAGCGATAACTTATTGATATTGCGTCATATTTTACGCATCGCGTTGAAGGGGAGGCGCGCGGAATAAACGGTCGCTCGTGGGGCGGAGAAAAAATAACGCGCCCTGCCGAAAGACATGACGCGTCGAAAAAAAATGCAGAAACAGACTGCTGAAGAATCCTGCTTTTGTCATCCCCGCACATGTTTTTTGTCATCCCCGCGAAGGCGGGGATCTCGATTTCCTCTTAAAGCGAGATCCCCGCCTTCGCGGGGATGACAACCTATGAGGATGACAACCTTTATCGCGCCTGCGGTTGATCGCCGAACGGCATCGCCTTCTCGGTCACGGTGATCGTCTCGGTCACCTCGCCCCCCTTATTGCAGATCGCTTGCATCTGAAAGGTATCCCCGACGACAGCAGGAATCTTGAACGGAATCGTCGTCTGGTTGCGCCGACTCGTCTGAAACGTATAGGTGCGCGCATCGACATCCTTCCCGTTCTTGCGCACCGCGATCTTCTGGACGAAATGCTCATCGGGCTTGGTCACGATGTGCTGCACCGAGACCATCAGCTCCTGTCGCGGGAAATCATACCCCGCATGGATCGATTCAGGGGCATGGGCAAGGGCAGAACGTGCACCAAAGCCTCCGAGAATAGTGGTCAAGATGAGAAGCGTCAGGATCTGTTTCATCGTCAATCCTCCCCATGTCGGAATCTGCGAATTGTAATGGAGAGAGGCCGGGAAGGCAAAAAAAAGGTTTGGTTAGCGCGCCCCTCTGTCAGGACGTCGAACCTATTTCTGAAACATTCGTTCGCCGCGTAAGTTCGCGCAATATAAACACAAATGGAAAAGGAGGTCAATAGTGGCATCTCCTCCCTTCCAAATCCATCAAGGCGATTGCCTTGGAATTCTTCGGACGATGTCCGATAAAAGCGTTCATTGTGTGATCACATCGCCACCTTATTGGGGATTAAGGTCTTACGATACCGTTGCCCAGATTTGGGGCGGTGATCCTAAATGTCGGCATAATTGGGGCAATTCTCCGCCGAGGCGGCGTAGAATGCCGGATGATGTAATAGATGCCGATAGCAAGCAATCCACGAACATAGGCGCAAACTGCAAGTTGCCGATGACGAGTTACTGCTCGAATTGTGGGGCATGGTTGGGAGAATTGGGGCTCGAGCCAACACCGGAGCTGTATATCGGGCACTTGGTAGCCATATTCCGCGAAATACGGCGCGTCCTTCGCACTGATGGCACCCTGTGGCTCAATATTGGCGATTGCTACCATAACGGGGATAAACTCGCCCACCAGTTGAAACCTAAGGATCTCGTCGGTATTCCATGGAGACTGGCTTTTGCCCTCAGAAAAGATGGCTGGTATCTCCGAAGCGACATCATCTGGGCAAAGCCGAATCCAATGCCTGAATCTGTTCGGGACAGGCCGACTAAGGCACATGAATATCTCTTCCTGCTGACAAGGTCTGAAAAATATTTCTATAATGCCGATGCCATCAAGGAAAAGGCGGCCTGCAACAGATGGGGAGATCAAACCGTAAAGAAGATTCAGCCGGGAACTGCCTCATGGATCAAAAACAAGGGCAAAAGTGAACTCCTTAAAATAAACAGGCGCAACAAGCGAACCATCTGGACAATACCAACCGAATCCTTTCCCGAGGCACACTTTGCCACATTCCCCAAAAGACTTATCGAACCGTGCATATTGGCCGGCACAAGTGAACAAGGTTGTTGTCCTGCCTGCGGAAAACCATGGACTCGGGTCGTCAACAAGACGCGCTCATTTGAAAGCGGTTCTGGAAAATCCGGCAATCCTCCAGAAGGCAAGAATGGCCCTAACCTTCAAGGTGGCGGCGAGACAAAGGATGTGCGGCGTGGTCCTATAGTTCATGTGGAGACCAAGGGATTCAAGCCATCCTGCAAATGCATTGCAGACAATCCGATTCCCTGCACGGTTCTCGATCCATTTTGTGGCTCCGGCACGACCGGAGTTGTCGCCCTTAAACGTAATAGAAGATTCATTGGGATCGATTTGAATCCCGATTATGTAGAAATGGCAAAGAGGCGAATTGAGGTAGATACCCCATTATTTAACAGAGGGAGCGCGAATGATAATCAAGACGAAAAAGATCAGCGAACTCAAATTGGTGGAGTATAATCCGCGCAAGATTTCTGATACTCAATTTGAGCGCCTGAAAAAATCTATAGAAGAGTTCGATCTCGTTGAACCCATTGTCTGGAATAAGCGATCTCAGAATGTTGTCGGCGGACATCAACGGCTTAAGGTGTTGCAGGATTTAGGAAAAGACACGACAGAAGTCGTCGTGGTTGATCTTTCGCCATCAAAGGAAAAAGCCCTCAACCTTGCCCTAAACAAGATTCAGGGCGAGTGGGATCTGATCAAATTGAAAGAGGTCATCCTTGAGATTGATACCGGCGAATTTCCGATTACGCTCACCGGTTTCGACTACGATGAACTGAGAGACATTGTCGATTATCAAAGGGAAGAACTCCTCCCCTCTGACAAAGACGATGAAGTGCCTGAACCTCCAGAGGAGCCAGTCACTCAGTTGGGGGATATTTGGAAATTAGGAGAGCACAGATTGCTCTGCGGAGACAGCACAAATCAAAAGGACGTTGACCTTCTCATGGGTACTGAGAAGGCGGACATTATATTTACCGACCCACCCTACAACGTAAACTACGAAGATACACAGGGTCGATCGATACAAAACGACAACATGAAAGACTTCCGGCCGTTCCTGACGAGCTTTTACTCGGCGGCCTTAAGAGCTGTTGGTAAAGACATCCCCGCCTACGTTTGTTACGCAGAAGTTAACGTCCTCGATTTTCTGACCACAGCGATTGAATCCGGATGGAAATATCGAAACACACTGATCTGGCTCAAAGATGTTCAGGCAATGAATTTTGGTCATTACACTTGGAAGTATGAACCCATCCTCTACCTTGTAAAAGGTGCTCCGAAATTTTACGGTGTCAAAAACCATCCGAACGTCTTTGAGATTCCGTCGTTCTGTTCTTTTGCCGGAAGGTTCGACGACAAGGGAAACAAAATCACGCGAACTCTGCATCCGAATCAGAAGCCAGTGGAACTCATCGTTCGTCTCATTATGAATTCATCAAAGGAAAACGAGATTGTTCTGGATCCGTTTGGTGGATCCGGATCGACGATGATCGCCTGTGAAAAGACGAAACGCAAGGCACGGCTTATTGAGCTCGATCCGATCTACTGCGATGTCATCGTCAAACGATGGGAAACTTTCACTGGTGAAAAAGGGGAGATTATCAATGCCAAAGAGAAAAAAGAAGACTGAGGATCAGCCCAAAAAACTGGGAGAAGAGATAATTCAAAAACTGGAGGAGGCCTTTGCATTTGGTGCAAGCGACATGGAGGCCTGTTTTTATGCTGGAATCTCACTTCGTGAGCTGCACGATCATATTCAAAACCACCCCGATTTCGGAGATCGGCGAGAACTCCTTAAACAGCGCCCCACTCTGCTTGCCCGACAGACCTTGATGAAGGCACTTAAAGAAGACCCAAAGGTGGCTTTAGAGTATCTAGATCGCATATCGGGCGAAATTTAGGCTTATCTGGCTAATAACAGCCAATAGATTATATATGGATATTGTTTGACATTATCGAACAAATGACGTAATATATCTAACAATTGGGGTGTAGATTAAATAAGGCAATTGTTCGATAGGAGCTAACAATGTCCGAAAATCATCTAGTTCATAGCGGGGGTGGCTTGGAACTAATCCGAAAGCTGGCCGGCGAAGGAGAGCGTATCTTTACAACGGCGCGGGCTCAGGAGATGGCCTCCGCTGTCGGGTTGTCGGAAGGATATCTCCGACAGGCACTCCACCATCTTGCCAAGTCAGGATGGGTTGTAAGGCTTCGCAATGGACTTTATGCCATATCATCCACTGTCCCCGGGGTTACACCGGCCCACGAATTTGAAATTGCCATGGCGCTCGTGAATCCGGCCGCGATTTCACACTGGTCAGCACTTCATCACCATGGCCTCACAGAACAAGTACCCAGACGAGTCTTCGTCCTTACCACAACTGAAAACCAGATTCCCAGATCAAGAGGAAGTCAAGCCACTTCCAAGGGCAACGGCTATATCGTAGGCGACACGACATTTCAATTCATTCAGGTAAAGCACAATCGGTTCTTTGGGACAGAAACAGTATGGATCGGGGAATCACGCATCACAATTACCGATCCTGAACGAACACTGATCGATGGGATCTCAATGCCGCAATACTGCGGTGATTTTGCCGAGGTGCTGCATGCCTTTCGGATGCATGGCGACAGCCTCAATCTCGAACGTATTATTGAGTATGCATTAAGGCTTGATGCGGCAACTGCCAAGCGCCTCGGTTGGATACTCGATCAACAAGGAATCGATTCAGCCAAACTTGATCCTCTGTTACAGGTTGAAATAAAGGGTTACCGAACACTTGATCCAACAGGCCCACGAAAGGGGCCATGTAATCGACGTTGGATGATCCAGGAGAATCTTCCGGGAAGGATGAAGCCATGAAACCACTTCGAATAAGGCTACAAGAGGCCCGTAAAAAATTGGGAATCCCTTGGGAAGTACTTGAGCGAGATTATCTCCTCTCATGGGTGCTCGCCGGCATTACTCATGTGGCAGAGCTTCGGAACACACTCGTCTTCAAAGGTGGAACCGCGCTCAAAAAATGCTATTTCGGCGACTATCGTTTTTCAGAGGATCTCGATTTTTCAGGCCTTGAAGGGGTGCCAATCGGAACGATGATGGAATCTGCAATCAATGCCGCATGTGGCACGGCAAAGAAGATGTTAGATGAATACGCACCTGTTGAAATTGCGTGTGAACGATATTCCGAAAAGGAACCCCATCCCAGTGGGCAAGAGGCCTTCATTATCCGAGCACAATTTCCATGGCAAAGGGAGTTGCATACACGCGTAATGGTTGAGACCTCCATCGACGAAAAGATTATTAAGCCGGCCAATGAGCAAAAGGTCATTCATGAATATGGCGAGCCGCTGGATGTGCGAATTAAGGTGTATGCCTTGGAAGAGATCGTAGCTGAAAAACTCCGCGCCATTCTTCAACATATGGAAATACTAGAGCACCGGGGTTGGGGACGGTCGAGGGCCAGAGATTATTATGACCTCTGGCGCATACTCGGAACTTATAAAGGTGAAATGAACCTCTCTGCGTTCGGCACCTTTCTCCGCTCCAAGTGTGCCGTGCGAAACGTTGAGTTTGAAGGTCCGGATGATTTTTTTCAAGAGACCATGATCAATTATGTTGAGAAGACGTGGGAGCAATGGCTCGGACCTCTTGTATCAGACCTGCCGCCCTTTAAAACGGTTATCGACGACCTCCGGCCGCAGATTGCCGCGTTGATATCTGCTGACAAATAATTCGCTTTTCAGATTATGATATTTCATTTTCAGATCTGAAAACGCCATCCACTTTTCATCTCCAACGTATTACTCAGCATGAAAAGACAATTCATAAAGAAACGAATGGTCATCGATGGCCGCACTTTCTATCCACGGATCAATTCGGCGACATATCAACCGCCGGAGGAGATTGATCCGGGTTCCCTTCCCGTGGGTCGTATCTCTACAGACAATGTAACCTTTGGTCAGTTACTGCGGGAACTGGTAAACGAGATGAACACCATCAATCCGGCGTTTCCCCTCGGTTATCTGGAAGCAATGCAAAGTTTAAGTCTTGTCAATCCGGATGTTGCCCAGATGGTCGACAATATCGTTCATCTCGGGAATACGGGCCATAAGGTGATGGTTCAGGCTAACACCGAAGAAGCCGAGATTGAGATCCTTACAGAACTCAATCGTTTTGTAACAACCGCCTTCAATCATTATGGCGGCATGGATGGTTTTATCAACTCTTCGCTGGCGCAGATAGCCCGGGGAGGTGCGGTGAGTATCGAGTGGGTGGTCGATGATGCGCTAACAGGTCTCGATCAGGTCGTCTTCGTGCCATTAAAAGATATTCGATTCATCTTTGATGGTGAGATAGGGCAGTATATTCCCTATCAAAAGACAAACGACCTTTCAGAGAGAGATTCGGGTCTGATTCGGCTTAATACGCAGACGTATCAATACTTTCCCTTACAGGTTCTGGATAATTCCCCCTATGCAATTCCGCCCATTCTTTCCGCACTCGAGTCTATTGTCATCCAACGGGATATCATCAAGAATCTTCGTTTCATCTCAAAAAAAATGGGGCTTCTTGGATTTGTAAATTTTCTGGTACGTGCGCCGAAACAGGTACCGGGCGAAACCGCAGATAAATATGTCGCTCGTTGTCAGGCCTTTTTGGATGAACAGGCCGAACGCCTTAAACATAACTACCGCGATGGCATTGCCGTTGGTTTTATGGACTCTTTTTCCGTGGAACATCACTCCATCACCGGAGATGCGCGGGGCGCCAAGGATCTTTTTGAGATGAATGAACAACAGGTTTTTTCAGGACTCAAGGCGGATCCGGCGCTGCACGGCCGCACGTATTCCACAACAGAAACTTATGCGAGTGTAGTTTATGAAAAGATGCTTTCTATCACTACAAATTATCAACGGATTGCAAAAAATGTCTTGGAATACGGCTGTAAATTGCACCTGCGTCTTGCAGGGCTAAGCTATGATGACTTTTGGGTTGAATTTGAACCGTCACAATCTCTCAATTCCGAACGAGATGAAGACACATACGGCACAAAGCTTAATAATTTGAAACTGCTTTATGACCAAGGCATTATCGACCAGAACCAATTTGCGCAGGAAGCAGGCTATGATGCTCCGGCAGAAGTAGAACCAAGAAACCTATTCAGTCCCGTACCTCCAGTTTCTGATGAAGGGGCAAAAAATCGGATATCTTTTATATTCAACAGGCAATCCGGGCGATATGAATCCCTGTCTCATAAGCGTAGGAGCGCAATCATTACTCATCATTCAGACGTCTCAACTAAAAAAGAACCCACGGACAATTTATTCGATACTCTCCTTCACCGTGTTATCCATCGCTACTATGGCAAGTGCGGTGCATCTATTCAGAGATTAAAGGCTGAAGGGCTTACACCCGCGCAAAGAAAGGTCAGGGAATTTCAGAAATTCTATTTTGCCGAGGTCTATCCGATTATTGGCGGGGCATCAAAATCGGCCTTAAACGCCGTTAAAACCTATCTTAAAAACTTCGATTTTACGACAGGTGACAGCGAGCTTTTTGCCAGTGGGATACTGCAGACAGCTACCCAAAAATTCGGGTCAGAGCTAATCGAGAGCGCATTGGTTGCCGAAATCATTAAAGACTTGACCAAAATATATCGTCATTTTCGTCTTGAGGATGCCGAACCGTTTGCCGGTGAATTCCCGATTAAGACGTCGTTTGAACTGGTGGATGAAAAGGCCATAGAGTTTTTAAGGGATTCCGACAACTTCTACTTCGGCCGCTATTTCAGCGATCCTCAAACACAGAGGTCGCTGAAGAGGTGGTTGACCGATGAATACATGATGTCCGGCCGGAATTTAAGAGACCCGGGCGAACTCAATAAATTCTTTATGAGATTTCAGGACCGAGTTGCACAAGAGGACTACAAGATTGTGAGAGTCGTGGAGACCACGACAAACCGCGCAAGGAACTGGGGGAATATATTTACAGTGGAGCAGGCCCAAGCAGCTACTATCGAGATCACCGGCCCAATGGATAACGTCACATGCTCATGGTGTAAAAGCATGGTCGGCAAACAATTCAAGGTAGATGCCGTTGTCCAGCATGTCAAAGATGTAATGTCTTCAAGCCCCGAAGACTTGCCTTATCTCAATCCATTCCTTCCCGGAAAAATCGATCAGGATGTGGTTCCTGATATCAGCGAGGATCACCTTTTGGCTCAGGGCATTGCCTTGCCACCATATCACCCCCACTGTCGACACGGATATGTGGTGGATAGTTTTAAATGAGATTTTCAGTTGGTTATTTAGTTTGAGTTTCATTCATCAGCGTATTTTTCAGATATGAGGAGGTAAAATATTCCTATGGATAACATTAACGATAATAAGGAGTTGCGAAAAAAACACCGGTTCTCAGGTATAGTGAAAGTGATGGGGAGTTTCTTGGGTAAGCGTAGTTACTTCCGTGGGAGATGTTCCGAACGAGATCGAAGGAATAACTATGCTGACGAAAAATCAAAAGTTGGAGATTCTCCAGAACTGGAAGGGCCAAAGGCCGCTCAGCCTGTCACTAACGATTAAAGGTTCTCTCCACTGCGATGAGCCCGCCGACATCTTAAAAGAAAAACTTGAACGGGCAAAGTTTGCCAACACCGAAAGTAAAAATAAGACACAAGAAAAAGGCGGAGAGCCCCCAGCCCTTCCCCCGACTGTTGCGGCCTCCGCCGAAGATTTTGTCGAGGTGACATATCGTGCCTTGTCAGCTGCTGTACTTGCAGATCGTCCGATCGATTTTTCAAATGAGAAGGTGCTCAAGCGAGCCACCCGCCTCTTAAAAAGTCAGACCGTATTCAAAGACCATGATACCAGCGTGGACAACTGGGTTGGCCAGGTGGAAGATTCGCTCTGGGACGACCAGACAAAGGGAATCCCTCCCGGCATCAACGCCATTCTTAAACTTGATATCATCAAGGATCCGATGACCGTTCGCGGCGTACTGCAGGGTATCATTCATTCGGCAAGCGTCACAGTTTCGTTTGAATGGAAACCCAGCCATCCCCAACTGATGGATGACGGCACATTCTTCGAGAAGATGGGAGAGGAGATCGACGGCGATTTAGTCCGAATCATCGTAACGAAAATCGAACGATTCCTCGAAATATCCCTCGTGTGGCAAGGCGCAGACGAATACGCAAAACAGATCGGACCCAAAGGCAGGCCGGTAGGTCAATCCCTTGAAACCGATCCCCAGCACGAGATTGGACAGTTGTCCTACAATTCTCAAATATCGAAGGAGGAAGAGATGGAAGAACTTAAAAGACTCTTAAATAAAACATTTGGAACAGATGTCCGCGCCGACAATTTCGCAAATCTTCTGGAAGAACGTATCGGCAAGGAGAAACTAAATCTCACTGAAAAAGCGGATGCCGAGATTACCAGATTGGCAACCCAACTCGAGAATGCAAACAAAAGCATCTCCGAATTCGAGGGCAAGATCAAAGCGATCGAACCCAAGGCTGAACTCGGCAAAAAATATCTGGAAGATGAACGCACCGAAGCAATTCGTCTCTGCAAACTCGTTAAGGGCGAGAAAATAAACGAGGCGATTTTAAAGACGCTTGAAAACGGAGATCTTGAACTCGTTCAGGCATGGAAAGAGGAGTTCAGAAAAGAGGCGGAGATTAAATTTCCAAGCAGATGCGCAAAGTGCGGAAGTACAGAGATTCGTCGTCAGAGTTCAAAAGCGGCAAACGAAAAAGACGATAATAAATCGTCCGTTCTCTCGAAACAGACTTCTGACTACGTGAGAAATTTACATACGCTATAAAAAAGGAGGAGATTACAATGGGTACAATAAAAGAGGAATTAAACGGAATTTTAACACTCGCCTTTGATGTAAAGGAAGGACTTGGTATTTTGGCACCGCACACACCCGTGCGGCTAACCGGCATCCACGAATACGAGGTTGAACCTTATGTAGGCCCGGGTCAACCCGACTTCTTCCCTCACGTTGGTTATGTTCTTGTCCCAAACAGCAAACCCGGTTCAAAGGTTGTGGTGGCCACGAGGGCACGCGCTGTTCAGAGACTCGTAGCTGGAGAGATGATTCCCATCGGCAAGACACTGACGTTTAATAACGACGGCAAGCTCATTCTGGCCACATTCCGTGAGGCACAGGCCGCATTTAAGGTGATGGATTTCATGTGGGACGGTGGTGAAAAACTCGTCATCGATACACAGGTGATTCAGGAAGGTTTTGAATTCTTCACAGGGGGAGATATCTCGATGACTGCGCAGAATATAGCAAATGCAATCGATTCACATATAGACGGATATCGGGGTGAACACGAAGACTTCGATAAGGTGATTGTCAGAAGGGAATCAAACGGCCCCAATTTCAATAATACAATTCCTGAACTTTCAACAACGGACGATGGAATGGATATTGTTGTCGATCCATCACTGGCTCAGGATGGAGATATCTCGATTTTGGATGCCTATGGCCTTGCCCTGACCGGGGCAGCGGCACCAGACACCATGATCGATGTGCTGGTCTTCTAATACCAAAAACAGGAGGAACCGATGGAACTTGGACTAAAAGGAAAAATTCACGAAATCTATCAGATGCTTCAAAAGATCAGGGCTGGAAATATTCCACCGCCGCAGGAACTCACGGGGAAGCGTGATGTTAGCCTTGCCGAATATTTAAGCGCCCAATATAAAGACGGCTGTGACAAGGATGGCATTTTTGATCTGAACCATCTCTATCACGAGTTGGGTATCAATCCGAGTACAATGACCGTGAGCCAGTTGATTGATCTTGATCAGGACAGCCGTTGGCTTGTTCCCGAAATTTTTAGAGACGCTATCAGAAAGGGAATTCGCACCTCGCCATACTATAATCGTCTGATCGCCTCGAGCGAGACGATTGCGCAGCCCCAGGCCAACCTCCCGTTTCTGGAACTTTCTGATGCAGAGCCGGAAGAGACGGCAGAGGGCGAGACCATTTCCAAAGGTAACATCACTTATGGGAACAAGACGACCGATATCTATAAACAGGCAATTGGCATCAGCATTACTTATGAAGCCATACAATACACATCGATCAATCTGCTCACGATATTTTTGCAGGATGTCGGCGTGAAACTGGGGCATAAGCTAAATAACGCCGCCGTGGAAGTGTTGGTCAATGGCGATCAGGAAGATGGAAGCGAGGCCTCTGCTACAATCGGTGTCGTCAATATCGCCGACAATCTTACATTTAGAGATTTGGTCTATGCATGGATACGGGCCAGCAGGCTTGGGCGGCGCTACGATAGCATTGTCACAAGTGAGAGAGGCGCAAATCTATTACTTAATCTTCCAGAGTTCAAGAATAAGCAGTCGGGTACAGCCTTCTCGTCTCTCATTATAAATGAATCGCTCCCCAATCAGAGCCAAGTCTTTGTCAGCGGCCAACTCGATGAGCACCAGTTCATTGTCTTGGATCCGAGATTTGCCATGGTTCAGTTGACATCATCGCCTTTAAATGTCGAGGGCGACAAGATCATCAGCAAGCAGATTCAGGAGGCCTATAGCTCCATCACAACTGGATTTGCCGTCCTTTTCCGTGATGCCCGGGTGATCATCGACGATTCGCTGGATGTTGCCTTCAACGACTTCCCGATCTGGATGGAACCGTCAATTTAATCTCTGGAGGATAAAATGGAAGAGAAAATTTATATAAGATGCCGCAATACCGAGATGACATATATCGACCCTAAGACGAAGTTCAAGATTCCGAGGGGAAAGATCGTAGAGCATCCAAAGAAATTGACGCGAACTATGCAGAGATGGGTCAGGAGAGGCGGAATAAAGATCGTCGACAAAGCGCTGTATCTCAAACAACAGGAGGCAGAGCCGAAGGTTGAAGAGAAAATATCTGTAAAAGATGCTGAGATATCTACTGCTGAACCAAAGAATAAAATAGAAAAAGAGTCAGCACATAAAACCACTGCGGAAACACCCAACGCGGAACCTAAAAAGGAATCGGAGACAAAAATCGAAGACAAACCAAAGGAGACTCAGCCAAATAAGCCAGAGCCTGAAGAGGAACAGCCAAAGGAAAAAGAAGAAGCCGCGAAGCCTGCCCGCAAACCCCGAAAACCGGACAAAAAATAATGGAGGCATTCGATGGCACTCGCCTTTGGAACCATACACAGGCTGAATCGTATCCTTCTCCGCACAAAGGATATCTTGGGAGAAGGCGATGATGCCCTTAAAGACGAAAATAAAAACGCGGCACTGCAATATGCAGCAAGTCTTTATGGTTATTACGAAGGCGACGGATCGGAAGATACCTATCATGATCATTCTGGTTTAACCATCCTGCAATCGGAACTGATCGCAACAGCGGCGGCCGTTGAACTCATCAACTCCGCCATCTCCTATTACAAAGAAGACGTCATCGATGCACAGGCCGGTCCTGCCAACGCAAAGTTCCGTCAGGACAAACTCGCGTGGCTCAAGACTTTGATCGAGGAGTTGGCGGAGAAACTCAAAGGGCTCGAGGGACAACTGGGATTTGCTTCATCCGATGGACCGCCGGCGCTACTTAAAAAAGTCAGGGCATGCAAGGACCCGGCGGATGACAAATGCAAAGATTCTCCCTGCGCATCAGGGAGCCTAACGTTTGGGGTATAAATGGATTTACTTGCGCCAGAACAGGTCAAACAAATCAGGGACGTATTTCACGATCTCAGTGAGACGTTTTCGTTTCCTGTAACGATCCGGCGGACAAACTACGACCAAGGTGCATTTAGGACGGACGCCAATGGCGAAGAATTTCAATTCAACGCGATTCGGGAGTTCGTGTCACAAAGCGCGACAGACCGGTATCGTAACGATTTGGGGCCAGATGCCGCGCATGAAATCCGTCTCTTTATTCATTGGCAGGATTTTGAAGACGTGGGACTCGTCGATGGAGATATGAAGGTTCTGCTGGATCACAACGACATCATCGTTATGGAAGGTGAAGAATACGAAATCATCTCATTCGATGGCATAGCGCAGATGAGCAAGAAACCCTCATTTGTTTATCTGCTTATTAAACGAAAGTGGGCAAAGGCTTTATGAATCAACTGACCGGACCATGGAGAGAATACGAAGGCAATCTACTGAGATTGAAAATTGCCCTTTTGTCACGTCTGAAACTCGCAACATTGCAAAGTGCTGAAGTGACAAAACGAGGTCTCGTAAAACATCTGCAAAAGCAGGATTTGGGGTGGAAGAAACTGAACGATAAATACCGTGAGTGGAAGCGCAAAAAAGGACTTAGTACGGCTACACTGATCTCCACTTCACAGATGATGCAGTCGATTACAACGCAGGAAGCACCAGACAAGATGTCCGCGTTTGTGGGAGTTTTAAGAACAGGTAAGCGAAAGGATGGAGAAAAGCCGGTGCTTATTGCAGCGATCCACGAGTATGGCAGTTCAGCGCGTCATATAGATGCGCGGCCGCTCTTCCGGCCAACACTTAAAGAAGTAAAACCGGAGATCGCTAAACGGTACAGAATAGCATTGAAAGAGGTCACAAACCATGTCGGCAGGAATATTGGATAACATAGCGCATTTGCACGCGGCCATGTACGACAAGATGGCTGGGATTGGTAGCGTTCCGGGTCTTGCGTTCTTGGGCTTTGACGACGGTAAAACCCGTCCGACCCTTCCCAAGGTTGCAATGCATATCTCATTCGGTGGATATGAGATCGATCGAAGAAGAACGATTCATCAGGTCTATAAAGCCACTGCGGAAGGTAGTTATATCTACGATGGCGAGGAGTTTACAGTTCCCTCGGAGTTTAGTGTCAGCCATCCGCTTCCTGTTGATCTCTTTTATGAAATAGACACGTGGTGCCACGACAGCCAGACTTCAATCGCCATGGATTTGGCCATCCTTGCCACATTTCCTGAACGTGGCGTCTTGGGTCTACCTATAAATGGTGATGTGTTCGATTTTCCGATCGAACTCTTAGGAGTTCAGGATTTGGATGACCTGACAGAGAACATTCGGGAAAAAGTGTATCGATACAAGATCGAGGTATGGGTACCGAGTCATCTGCTTACAACCATGCGAAAGATCATCACTGTGCCGATTATCGAACTGTATGCAAAGACTAAACGGATCGAAGAGGTAAGTCTTACGCCCGATCTTTAGGAGGATTGTTATGCCAAAGAAAAAGAGAGAAAATATACTGACGCCGTCACCAGCACGATTTCAGATTATCAATATGGCGCAGAAGATGTTCCCGGTGCCTTACTATAAAGAGAATGGTGAGACAGCGTTTTTGAACCTGCGCCTGCAAAAGAGACGTCGTGGGCAAGTGCCGCCGGTCATTACGGCGTCAGCCATTACACCGGCAATGCGAAAACTTGAAAAGAAAGGCTATATCGCCCTCAAGAAATTATAAGGGTTTGAAGGAGGACTACCATGGGACAAGGAGCAGCCAAGGTTACATTCACTGAACGTGATTTAAGTTTTTTCATACAGGCCGTCACCGAAGGGAGAAACTGCGTCCAACTCACAGCCAGACGCGGGCCAGTAAATAAACCGAGACTTATCGGATCGCTCAAGCAATTCAGGGAAGTTTATGGCCTGCCTATCGACAGTTCTGATTCAGACCTGCTTGTTCAGCGGGCATTTGATCGCGGCGCAGTTCTCTATATCAACAGGGCCGTTCATTACACAAACCCGTCAGATATCACCACGATTGCTGCAGTGAAGGCATCATATACGCTCAAAGATACCGAGGATCGTGATACATTAAAGGTCGAGGCGACAGATGAAGGGACATGGGGCAATACTTTGCTCATAACCGTTACTCAAAACAGCGTCGATGACAACCGCTTTGATATATCGATTGAATATCCGGAACAGTCCTCACTGAGCGAACATTACGAATATCTCACAATGGACGAGACCGATGACGAATTTTATGCGGTCAAGGTCATAAACGATAAATCAAACCTTATTCAGGTGGAAGATCTCGAGGCCGGCAATCCATTTGAGGACGACTCTCTCACGGTTGGTGCCGATGTGTTTGATGCCGGTGATGATTGGACAGTTCACATCGACAATATCCCCGTGATGGTTCAGTCACTTGCTGATGCAATAAATGCGACCTCCGCATCAGTGGATGCCGTTCAAAATAATAATGTTATCGATTTGACTGCCAAGGAACCAGGGCTTGCCGGAAATGCTATCGCGCTTTCGGCAGATTCCGCAGGCGATAATATCACGGTATCAGGGGCAACACTTGTGGGCGGTGAAGATGCAGTCGCTGCCGAAGGAACAATTACATACGGGGCTCCGATTGAGGGAGATACCGTAACGATTGACGAAAATCTGTTCACCTGTGTGGCGGCTGGTCCCGGTCCAAGCGAATTCACAAATATAGGTGAACTTACAGCACTCATTGATGCCCTCGAGAGTGTGATTGCTGCGGAAGACGGTATTACGATCACCGTTACAGCGGCAACGCCGGGGATCGCCGGAAATGCGATTGCGATGGAACAGAACAGCCTTGATGGCTTGGTGTTATCGGGTCCAACACTTGAAGGTGGAGAGGATGCGGTCGCCGCCACCGGTTCGATCACATTCTCAACCGATCCCGTAACAGTTGATAATCCAGCACCGATCGGCCCTGTCAACCTTGCCGGTGGTGAAGACGGCATACAGAATATCGACGATGATGATTGGATCGGAGACCCTGCCACGAGAACGGGTCTTTATGCCTTCGACGACATCGATGACGCCATGGGAGTGGCAACTCTTGAGAGCTCTTCCCCGGCGGTGGTCGCGGCGGGTCTTGCCTACTGCGCAAAGAGGGAAGACATGGTTTATTATGTTGAACCGCCCGCAAGCGTAAGTTCAGCACAAGACGCCATCGACTTCAGGCTCGGTCAGGGAGAATGGGCACACCCGGCCTTCAACACAAGCTATGGTGCAATCTATTTTGGAAGGCCAAAGATCAGAAATCCCAAGGTCAATCAAGTGACCGATATTGGCAACATGGGTGACGTCTTTGGCGTCCATGCATTCAGCGATGCCAAGGCCGAGGTCTGGTTTGCGCCTGCCGGCCTTCAGAGGGCGCGGATTCCGAACACTCTGGGAGTGCACTATAATGTTGGAACTCCGGGCAGGTCGAGCGAGATGGATGACCTCGTAAATAATCAGATCAATCCCATAGTTGATTTCTCGGATGATGGAACGGTCATCTGGGGAGAACAGACATTACAGAGGACGCCAAGCGCCCTTCAATCCCTTCATATACGACGCCTACTTATCTTTATGCGAAAGGCCCTCATGAAGGTAAACCGGATATTTCTATTTGAACCGAATGACCCAATCACATGGAGGCGCGTCTTCAATCTGATCGATCCATGGATGGCCGACCTCCTTAACCGGAGGGCCTTTTATGAGTACCTGATCCAGTGCGATCAGGATGCCAAAAGCATCGCGGATGCCATCTTGAATACACCGGAGAGGATTGACCGAGGAGAGTTCGTCTGCCGCCTATTTTTCAAGCCAACACGTACCTTAAAGTATTTCGGCCTCGAAGCAGTTATAACGAAATCCAACGCCAATTTTAAGGAGTTGCTGGATATTAGGTTGTAGAGGTAATGTTTAATTTTTCTATTGCTTGTGTCGCTTGTTCAATTGAGTAGCCAATTCCAATTCCTGTATTGGCGTTGGCTACGAGAATTTTTTTGTTGAGCAATAAAGATCGAGATATTAATGATAATAAACCACCAAAATCGATTCCCATTATTTGCGCACTACTCCCGCTTACCAGTAATCCCTGACAATAGTTGTATAAATCCTCTGCCTCTTTGCCTAGCTGGGAAAGTTCGGAGCCACCAAGAAAACGTCGTTGAGTGATTATTCCGACAACATCCCCACTGCTTACATCAATAATAGGTCCCCCGGAGTTTCCACCGTTTACAGAACCATCAACATAAAAAGTCGTTTGATTAATAACGCAAGATATATTTGCTCTATGAATGAGTAAATGACTAATTCCATGAGGATAGCCTGAAAATAAAATTTCCTCACCCAGTACAATTCTACTATCATCTCTAGGTTTGAGGATGGGATAATTTACATTATCTGTTTTGATCCGTAACACTGCATAATCATGTTCGGACTTATCGGAATATGATAATATTTCAGTCTGATGTCTTTTTGCATCTTGAGTAATTGCTATAACTGAATCATTTGTTAAAAGTGCTTCTTCCACAACGTGATGATTCGTTACAACTATACCCGGCTGTAAAAAAAAGAAGCCGGAACCACAACTATTCTTATATTCAACTTTCACTGTAGCATTGGCTAACTCCTCGTAATAATTCATAAATATTGCCTCCTGTGTCTTTTTTCAACTGTATCACGCAGCTTAGTTTTCTTCAAGAACATATATCCCTGTAAAGGAGGTGTGCCATGCCATTAGCAACGCCTGTAAATCCCAGAAAGAAGTTTCCGTGGACTGTTGAGTTTGAGGGGTTGGAGCCCGCCCTCGTTCAGCGGGTCAAAATTCCTGTCGTATCAGTCGATGCAACCGAACACGGATCCTCCAACATCCTGATCAAGACCGGCAGCAAGGTCAAGGTCGCGGATATCGAGCTCAACAAGCTCATGTTCATGGATAAGAACGAGAACTGGGCCTACGACTGGCTCAAACAGGTCAGCAATCCAGAAACCGGCACGATGGGGATTCCGTCAGAATATAAGCGAAACGGCTACATCATTCTGCAGGCCCCAGACCTCGAGACCATCTTGGAAAAGTGGCAGGTGGTTGGATGCTGGCCGAAGGAAATTGAAAAGGATGAACTGGACAAGGTTTCGAGTGACGACCTTATCGAACGTGTCGTCTTATCGTGCGACTATGTTGTCCGCACTTCATAAACATAAAGGGGTGAATCTATGCCAAACGAAAAAACAAGCAGTGCGTTTTCAAAGGTGATCGATCGTGAGAGCGTGGAAGTCACGCTCCCCTCTGGACGAAAGATCACAGTCCTCGAAAGCACCGGACGTGAAGAGCGCCTTCTCTCGCGCTTAGAGAACGACAAAAACTTCGATGTCATCAACGACTTTCTGGCGTCGTGCACCGAGGGGGTAGATGGCAAGGGCGGGCAGCCCCCGTCCAAAGAATTGAAGAAGATGCTGACCGGCGATCGGACGGCGATCCTTCTTCATATCCGAAAACTGACTCACGGGTCCATCATCGAACACAAACACGCCTGTTCAAACTGCGGCGTAAAGTCCGAACATGAGATCAATATCGATGATTCCATCGAGACTATGAAGCCCTACCCAAAGGGAGACCAGCGTGAATTCGAAGTCAGCGTTGGCCCGGGGATTATACACTTTGAGATTTCCACCGGAGAGACTGAGGCCAAGATAGCAAAAGAGACGATCCCCGACATTAACACAAAACTTCGGTGCATGCGGATGTGGGAAGAAACTGAAACCGGCAAACTGCCGGTCAATATCGACCAGCTAAAATCGAAGTGGATCGTCGATATCAGGCGTGCGGTGAAAAACGCAGAATGCGTCTTGGATACGATGATGGAGATCAAGTGCCCTCATTGTGGGACGATGAACCGCTTGGACATGGTAGGTAACCTCGATTTTTTATTCCCTCATTCCATGTAGACGAAGACATCTTCTTCTTCGACTACAATGGATGCTCCTACCTTGCCTCCAGTTCACTCGATATGCCCACACGACTTCGCCGCCGATTTGTTGATCGACTGCGAAGGCAGATAGAATTTGAAAGAGAACAGATCGAGAAGGCGTCAAAAAAGAGGAAGTAAATGGCAGAAGACCTTGGATTAGGTATTACGATATCGCTTAGAGACCGGTTTTCACCGGCAGCGGGCAAGGCCGGCAATTCGATGAAGCATATGCGTGGTCAGGCGCGGGATACCGTGGACTCCATGAAGCGTATGCAGGGAGCGATGCAGGCCGCTGCAGGTGCCGCGATATTCATGGCCGGTCGTCGTGCCTTTGGAGCGCTGATCAATGCCTCTGCCGATTTGGAAACCGGCATGGCAAAGATATTCACCCTGATGCCTGATGCTACTGAAGAGACAAGAAGGTCGTTTACAGACCTTGCCAAGAGCGCGATTGCTCAAGGCGTTGACGTCCAGCAGGCTACCTCTACCCTATTTGCCGCTGTATCCGCAGGATTTAGCGATATAGGCACGGCTACTGATTTCTTTAACACAGTGATCAAGGGATCCATTGCAGGAGCGGCCGAGACTGAACCGGTTCTAAAAGTCCTCTCAAAGACCCTTCGTGCATACGGCATTGAGGCAAGCGGTGCGGCCAATGTTATGGACAAGCTAAATGCCGCCGCCCAGTTCGGCCAGACCGATCTTAACGAAATGGCAGCGGCACTTCCCTTTCTTACGAGCACTGCAAAGACAGCGGGCATTTCACTCGACGAAATGCTGGCCACCGTATCGGCGCTGACTCGTGTGACCAAAGACTCCAATCAGGCATCGACTGCCCTCGTTCAGATGATCGCCAATATACAAAAACCAACATCTGACGCCGTGAAGATTGCAAAGAAGTTAGGGTTTGAATTTAATTTTACGGCACTAAAGACAAAGGGACTTTCGCAGTTCTTGACTGAACTCAGAAACAAGACCCAAGGTCAGGAAGAGGTGCTGGTCAAACTTTTTGGATCGACAGAGGCACTTCGTGTCTTATTTCCATTGGTCGGAGACAGCGCCAAGGATTTTCAGGAAGCTCTCGATCTTGTAAAAAACTCTGCGGGACTTACTCAGAAACAGTTTGATATACAGAGCAACACGTTTTCTCAGCAGATGAACCGGTTCAAAGGGAGCATTACGCTTCTTAAAAATAGCATCGGAACTCCTTTGATCAAAGCGCTGGGACCGGTCGTAGATAAGATCAGTGAAATCGGCCAAAAGATCGGTGCGTGGTTAGAAGAGCACCCGAAGATTGCAAAGGTCGTCGCCGGAAGCCTCGGGATCCTTGCTGCCCTTGGAGTTGCGCTCGGTGCCGTTGCCGCTATCATGGGGGTCATCGCCCTTGTGAGCATTCCAGCACTCATCGTATTTGCGAAGATTGCAATAGTCGTAGGCCTTGTTATTGCCGCCTTCATAGCATTGAAACCGGTTCTGCAGGAACTTTGGGAGAAGAATCAGGACGTCATTCAGGATATCAAGGCGGCATGGACAGAGTTTGCAAACGCCGTGTGGCCGATAATCAAGGCCGTCGCCAAGATAGTCATCTGGTATTATCAGATGGTATTCAGGGCAATGGCCGCAGTATTCGGCGGTATTTTGCGGGTTGTCGTCCCTATCTTTCGGGCAATCATAGATAACACCAAGACCACAGTTCAGTTTATGAGGGATGCATGGCTCGTCTTTAAGACAGACATCCTTCCGGTTTTTCAGCCGATCATCGATGCAGTCAAATATCTGCATGAAACTGCGGTACAGGGATTCTCTGCCATGGTTGAATGGGTCACCAATCTTATCGAGAAGGTAAAAGAGTTCATCAACCAGTTTCCACAGATTAAAAAGATATTCGAGTTTGTGCGAGAGGGCTGGGATATCGTAACCGGTAAGTCGATCCGCGACTTTATCAGTTCGAAGATTTCAGAGGGCAAGGGGGCACTCAGCGCACGTGCCGAAGAGATTAGGCAACAAAACGCCGGCATCACTGTCGCGGAAACAACTCCGGCACTCTCAAAAACAAGCAACCTCGAAGAAAGCCGCAATCTGCAACTATCGGCCAGTCGCAACCCGAACGTTCAGGTTCAATCGCCTATCGTCAATAACAACATAAACGTCCAGCCGGCAAAGATTCAGCCGGCGGACGTGATTTTGGATAAACAAAAGGTCGGCAAGGTGATCTTCGAATATCAACAACTGCAGACAGTGAGGGCAAACTGATGGCATTTGGAGGATTTCAATTATTCACAGATATCGGACAATATGTCGACACGGCAAAGATGGCGGCATCGAGCATTACAAGTGATTCTGCCATCGGAGGTTTTGCCACCGATCTCTTTTACGGAGTCCTGGCAGAGGATGGCGGCGTACCCAGTTTCATTCGGAGGGTTCTAAAGAATCATGGTTTCATAGTCGATACGGTCACGAAGGAGCGTCTCGTATTTCAATATAATGTTGCCGCCCGTGAGAGCGGCGGTGCTGACTATGCCACGCATCAGGTTCTTGCCCGTTCCGTTCCACAGTTTCATTACAAAGGCGGTCAGGAGCGCGTCTTGGAACTCCCACTTGTCTTTACAATGCAGGAACGCGCCAGAAACGACATCAGGCGCTCTGTCCGATTTCTACAGAGTCTTGCCTATCCCGATTATTCAAGCGGAGGTGAACTCGACGTTGCCCCACATCCGGTTGTCGTTGTTCAGGGGAGGCTCTACTCGCAGGACAGATGGCTCGTGCGTGATTTTAATGTTCAATGGGGAGATGCGATGGACCCAGTTAGCCAAATTCCAAGCGAGGTTCAGGTAAATCTTACGCTAGTTGAAATCAGGAGCCGCGCAAAAACATATAACGAGGTGATCCGGCTATGAAAGTTCGCATCGACTCCATCTTCAAGTTTGCCGATCCATATTTTGACGAGGTGCAAGGTGAATATACGTGGGGGATCATTGATCTGCCTGAACCAATCAGGCGCGATGACGATCAATTTTATATCCTACGCGAAAGCGATCGTCTCGATTTGGTCGCCTACAAACTTTTAGGTGATCCCCGACACATGTTTATCATCATGCACTACAACCAGATCAACGATGCGATGGCTACGCAGTTGTTTATTGGAAAGACACTTCGTGTTCCAAGCAGGGATACGTTAGAAAGGACATATATCAATGCCAGTCTCCGAAGCAGTGATAGTTAAGATCGTGGCAAGAGGTCAGCCTCTTCGCTTAGGGCTTGGCGCCCATGTCACCGAGTTTCGTTATGAAGACAGCGAAAAGGAGGACGATCTTTTGACCGCAACGTTCAGCGATCCTTGGAACGAGCTCGTCGATTCAAACCAGTTTCAGGAAGGGACGGAATGGATTGTCCAGTGGGGATTTGCCGGCCATCTCTATAAGGCGCGTAAGTTTCTGGTCAAGCGCCCGCGATTTGTCCACGGGCTGGTAGAGGTTCAGGCGCTCGACAAGGGTTCTGAACTCAAACTCGAGGAGCACTGGGGAACATTTCAAAAGACAGATATGAAGAGTATCCTCAAAAAGATCGCCCTTCGGCACGGTCTGAAACTTAAAACAGAAGCACTTGAACTAGCGATCCCATTTCTTGCTCAGGGCGGAAAGACCGATTTCGATATCCTGAAACATCTGCAGTCCCGGGCACAGGATCATGTATTCAAGGTCGTTGGCGATACGCTCCACTTTGTTAAACGCAAACTTAATGCGCCTCCTGTAGCACGCCTTGCCTATACGCCGGGTCGGGATTCGAGAATCCTCTCATTTGAGATACAGGTCAAAGATCAGGACAATGCCAAGAGTTCTATTCAGACGACAGCCGTTACGGTCGATCCGTTCACGCACAAGACGCGCTCATTTGCGGCAGACGAAGGGACAGTATCTACCGAAAACTTAGGACCGGTGAGAACCACAAAGAACTACGCAACGAGTTTTACAAGCAAGATATTAAAGCGATTGTCGGCTTCCATTCCTCACACGATCCTGCCAACGTCCACAGGAAAATCGCTCCCCCTGCCGCCCAAGACAAATGAAGAGATGAACTCCATCGTCGAGGGTTACAGGCGTAAGGCACTTCTAGGTAATGTTGAAGCCCAGTTCGAGATATCAGCGTCGAGCAACGATCCGTTTTTTGCCAGCGGTGATCTTATCGAAATTCATGGAATCGGCAAAAAGTTTTCGGGGATGTATCAGATCGAGGCAATCACACATGATCTGACTGACGGATATAAATACTCGGTAAAGGGAAAAAGGAATGCCGTCGGCGCTACCGATATATTTCCATCGGGCTTAAGTCTCAACGGCCCGATCAATATGAAGAATCCGATCGAAAAGGCCATGGAATCAATTGAGGTTATTATAAAAGGTTCCAAGAGCCTGATGACCTACGGGCAAAGAGGAAGAGAACTTTTGGGATTATAACTATGGGTGATACACCGACAAATATAAGCGAGTACATCGATACGGTCAAAAAATACGGTTTCGAGTATTTCGGTCTTTATTATGGAACGTATCGCGGTTTTGTAGTCGACAACCGTGATCCTGATATTCTTGGTCGGTTGAAACTCCATGTCCCACAGATAGCTGCAAAGAATATTATGCAGACGTGGGCATGGCCGCGAGGTCAGATTGCAGGAAAAGATTTCGGTGATTTCAAGATTCCGCCTAAAGACTCGATGGTCTGGGTGACATTTGAAAACGGTGATCCATCTCACCCCTTGTGGGAAGGCGGTGCATGGTCCAAGGGGAACACTCCAAAAGAAGGGAAAAAGAATCCTCCGGACAACCGCGTGATGAAGACCAAAAACTGGATTCTTGAAATGGACGACACCAAGGGTGCGGAGAAATTCAAGATCACGGATATAAAGAAAGGCAACACATTTGAGTTCGACACCACGACGGGAAACCTGAATCTCACGGTCAAAGGTGATGAGTCTGTTCAAACGAGTGGCAATGCTGCACACAATGTAACAGGCAATAAATCAGAAGAGATCGATGGGAATCACTCCAAACAAATCAGCGGCAATAAAACAGAACAGGTGAACGGAAACAGCGCGGAGATGCTCACAGGAAATAAAAGCATCAACTGTGCGGGTTTTTCACTTGTCGCAACGCAGGCTTCTACGATGCAGTTCGGCGCGACCACAATTACATTGAGCCCCAACCAGATCGCCTTTGACGTGGGCGGTAACACAGTCGAGATCAATGCTGGCGGCGTATTTATTCAGGGGCGCAAATTCCTTACTCATAATCACAGCGGCGTCGAGCCCGGTGGCGGTAACACCGGAGGAGTCAACTAATGGCGCTTATTGCAGACAATGGGATGACGTTCCCGCAGAAGATCAATGCAAAGGGATTCATCGAGTTTGCATCCGACATACGGATACTGATCAAACATTCGATCTATCAAATCCTCGGCACCTATATTGGCGAAAGAGTGATGGTGCCTGAGTTCGGTTCCCGCCTCCCTGAACTCCTCTTTGAACCGATAGACGAGATTACAATAGCCCTGGCCCGTTCATATACAATTGAGGCGATCGAGAAATGGGAGCCGCGTGTAGAACTCAATGAAGTCATTGTAAATATAAATCCCGATGCAAACCGCGTCGAAATATTCGGTCACTACGTAATAATGAACAGAGGGATCGTCGACAACATTGCCGTCGCCTTCCCACGTTTTGTGGAGTAGCCAATGCCAACATTTGATAACATAGAATTTCGTCCGTTTGATTTCGATGGATTTAAAGAGTCCCTCTTTGGCATCGCCAAGGCAAGGTTCCCAGAGTGGACGGATATCTTGGAATCCAATCAGGGTGTCGTATTCATTGAGTGGCTTGCCTTCATCTCGGCCAACATGGCATGGATGCAAAATTTTCAGGCAAAGCAGCACTTTGTCCCCACAGTCACCGAGGCGAAGAATCTCACAAAACTCGCAAAACAGTTTGACTATCATATTCCGAGTAATGTCGCCGCATCGGTTGATCTTACGTTTCGCACGGCAGACGATCAGCCGCTCGAAAACGACCTGATCATCCCTGTCGGAACACAAGCAAGGACAACCGGTGAAGAGAGTCTGATCTTCGAGATAATCGAAAACCTCATCATGTCGGAAGGATCTATCTCCGGTGTAGTTGGTTCAAAACATCAGGAGACGATAACAGAAACAACAACCAGCGACGGAACGTCTGATTATCGTGCGGTCTTGAGCCATGTTCCATATATCGAAGGAACGATGGGGGTCAAAGTAGCCGGCGTCTCGTGGGTGCATGTCGACAATTTCTTAAACTCTGACGGCAACAGCGAGCACTTTGTCCTCGAGGTTGATTCCGAGGGCCGGCCAACTGTCATCTTTGGAGACAACAACAACGGCAAGATCCCGCCGGTAGAAGATATAATCGTCTTTGCCTATAAAGTCGGAGGCGGCGCAAAGGGTATCGTAGCGCCGGGAACGGTTACAATTCTGGACGATACATTTATTGACGCCGGAGGAAATCCAGTAGCCCTCACAGTTACAAATGACGATGCGTCTCAAGGCGGCGCTGACAGAGAGGCAATGGCAATAACCAAGATCAACATCCCAAAATCGATCGGGGCTAAAGAGGTAACGATCGATTATGAGGATTTTGAGGCAATCATCGGAAACGTTCCCGGCATTGGTCGCGTCCGTATTCTGACAGTAAACGACAATCCCCTGATCGAGGAAAACACCGTCCTTGCGGTAGTTCTGCCGGCTGAGGGAGATACTGTATCGGAGGCGCTCCGTGCGCAAATTGAGCTTGCGCTTGAAGATAATCCCCCGCCGCTAACACAGCGCCTCATCATCGTCGATCCGCAGTTTGTCCCCATCGCTATAGATATTCGAGATCTCGTGACAATGCCAGAGTATGCAAATGACATCGGCATCAAGGCCACTGCCTCAATAGAACTTTTGGATAACAATTTTGATCCCGGCGATACGGTGACGATAAACGGCATTGATTTCGAGGTATTTGTCGATTGGCTTCCGGGCGGCGATCTCAACGCCTCGGCGAGCAACCTGGCAACGGTCATTGAAGTGGCCATCCCTGAGATTCAGGCAGAGATTGATATTGCGACGATCAACATGACCGTCAAGACGCCGGGCGCTCATGGGAACGACTACACGATTGAGGTGACAGACGGTGCTACAGCGAATTTCAATAGCTCTGGCGATAGCTTTGAGAATGGAGAGGACTCAACCGTTCAGGCCGCAATAAAGACCGCTCTCAACAACTACTTTGGCCGCGACATCAGTGACGATGGAGACAATCCCAAGGTCGATTTTGGAACCACGATATATCGCAATCGTCTCATCTGGATCATTCAGGATGTGGAAGGAGTCAAAAGTTTTAATCTGGTAAGTCCTGCAAGTGATACAGGAATGGAGATCAACGAGTTTGCAACGCACTCGGTAATCTTCTCAACATCTTAAAGGGAAGCTATGAGCGAGAACGAAAAAAATCTGCCGCCACGTATTTATCATCAGAACGATCCTGATGGTATTTTGAAACTCTGGAAGGATCTGGTCGCCAAAATCTCCACGGAATTCAGGCAGGCGATTATCAAATACGATCAGATCACTGATCCGGACACTGCCCCGATAGAGTTCGTTGATCTGATGCTCGCGCAACTCGGAAGTCCGTTTTCTGATTTTCCCCTTACAGATATTCAAAAGCGAAAACTCGTTCGCCTCCTGATACCGATGTACAACCAGAAAGGTCTTGGAAAGGAAAAGGGAATCGCCAAGGCGTCAAAATTTCTCATGGGCTTCGATGTTGAAATTATCGATCCCCACGCCTATCCCGAGGACGGCTGGCATGTCGGTGCGAGCGAACTCGGCCTCTCCACATACGCCGGTGGCCGCAGGCTCTATTGCAATATCCTCAACTGGAGCGAGGATTTTACGGTTCCAGACTGGATCAAGACGGACTTAGTCGTCTTTCCGGACGAAACGGTAGGCCCAACCCCATGGTCGAGACCGGCCGACCGGCTCGATATGAGTGCGCCGGGAGCTGAAATATATCAGGAGGTCACACCTTTTTTCACAGGCGATGAGGATTTTGCAGGTTCGATATTTCTGAAGGCCAAAAATCCGATCTCCATCAAGGCCATCATTCAATCTGTGGACGACCCTCTGGATAGCAGTGAGGCCATCCTGAACATAACCACAAATTGGCAGCGATTTACTTTTCAGCACAAATTCTTCCCTGTAACGGGTGGCAACGTCAGATTTATTCTAAGGACAGATGACGGCATTCCGGATGATCTATACGCTTGGGGTGCCGAACTCGTTCGTGACGACAATATAAACACCCCCTACGCCCAGACGACGAATAATGCTGCAGACGGCGATCGGCCGGGGGCGTGGGTCTTTCACTTCTTCATCCAGACACCACAGATCATAGATGAGGACGAAGAAGCGTTACTGCGCGTAATCGCTGACTTTATGAAGCCTGCCCATACCCATTACGGGATCATTCAGCCCGTCGATCCCGGTTTTGTGGATCACTGGGAGGTCGGAGTTTCCGAGGTAGGCATAAATACATTTGTACATTAGCGAGGTCTTTTATGGATAAACACAACTGGTATTTTCGATTCTTGGCGGACGTCGACTGGCTAGAGAGTCATCATCAGGATATCGACCACTCAATGTGGAACCTTCTGCTCGAACTCACGCAGGACACTGGCGTGATCTTCGGCATGGAGGTAACCGAGCGCGGTGCCGGTCCTAATTTCTCGGTCGATGCTAATTCCGGCGTTGCGTATGATACCTATGGTCGGCGCATAATCAACAATCAGACATACAACATCCCCTTTATCGAAGATGCAAATGGCGATCCGATCCAAGTAGCAAATCCCGGGGACGAAAAGATTGTCTCCGTTTATGTCTACTATCACATAACGGACAAAGAACCGGCAATCGATGGCTTTGGAGATACTGTCTATCAATTCACCGAAGAGGATGTGGAGTTCAAGCTCTATCAAGGTGCCGAAGACACCATAGGCAACGCCAATCCCCCGCCCAACCCCGGCGATGGCGGTATTTTACTTGCCTATGTGACGATCTCCTTTGGAGACGGCACAATTGAAGATGCTGATATCGACACGACCGTTAAGGAAGAACTTAAACTTCACGGAGACGCAACGGTCATTCACAACTTCGGTGACGAGGATATCGAAGGCGACAAGAGTTTTATCAATGGTTACGATCTTATATTCTATTCCGATGACGGTCTCACAGAAACGGCACGCATTGATAGTGAAACAGGCAATATCACAACGATAGGGACAGTTGATGGTGTGGATGTCAGCGATCACGTAGACGATGCAACAATACACTTCACCGAAGGCTCTATCGAGCACGGTAATATTCAGGGACTCGCTGATGATGATCATCCTCAATACTCTCATATTGATCAGAATGAAACCGTCAATGGCCAGTGGACTTTTGCACAGCCGGTGATTGGACAAAATCCCATCGCAGCCAATCATCTCGCAACAAAAGGTTATATAGATTCAGTGAACATAACCGATCATGGAGGCTTAGGCGGGCTTGGTGATGATGACCACCCACAATATACGCACAAAGACCAAAATGAAACGATCTCTCAGGTCTGGACGTTCAATCAGAATATTGATCTTGCAGCTGGCAGACTCGTCGATGGTGTCGATGTCGGTTCTCACGGACATACGGGAGGAACAGGTGGACCGCAAATCCAACATCACAATCTTGCGGGTCTGGGAGATAACGATCATTCACAGTACCTATTAAGAAGTGGTGGCACACTGACCGGCAATGTGGGCTGTGATGCCGGCGTAACTATCGATGGCGTAAATATCAGCATCCATACCCATTCCCTCTCTTTAGGCAGAAGTCTAAACGCCAGAGGTCAACAGGTTCGAAACAGCGCCGTCAACGATATCTACACGATTGGTGGATACACTTCATCTGATGCGGCCGGCTGTGGAATTATGATGATCGATATGACGCAGGGCGGAGGTGGATACGACAGCGATAACAATGCCCAAATTGGAGGCACGGGATATATAAGTTTCAGTGGTTTCCATTCTCCGGGCATTCCCCAATATAGCGGTGGTAATTGGGAGTTCCGTTTAGAGCAATCCGCAGGAAACGAAGATCTCGTCTGCGGTTATATGTATTGGGTAATCGAATGTACCGATAACACAGGAGGGCCTTCATAATGGCGATATGCGCATATTTTTATGACAAGGTAACAAATAAAATCATCGGCAGAAATATTCATCAAGTCAAGGATGTGGATAATCCCGGCAGGTTGAAATATGAGGACGTAGATTTGACGGAATGTTGGGAAGATATCCGAACCGGAAACAAATGGCCTGACATTCTTGAACGCGTCACGGATCATGACCCTGATAACTTAGGTCTCATCTACGCCGACGATATTCCTTATGGATACAATGAGTATAAACCCTCTCTAGTTGAAGGGACAACAAGGCTGGAGAGGCGGCCGTACATCTGTCTGAAAATAAAACAAAGTCCCAATGTCATAAAAAGTGAGGAACGTGACAGATATCGCCTTCACGACGTTGATACCGAAGGAGAGGTGACTCTGGATATGGAGGTTCAGGTTAAGACCACTCAAAGCGATATTGAAAAACATGATAAGGATAAAAATGTAAACGACATCGATGGAGAATTTGCAGCCGAATGCACGCACGGACGAATTACGCCAAGAAATGGAATAATCAATGTAGTTAACGGCAAGGCATCTTTCAAATGGCATCTGCCGGACACAAATTCGAAGGAACTGGCCAGATGTTACGTTAAAGATTCAAAGGGAGAGGTCTTGATTTCAAAAAGCTTGCGCGTGAACTGTTGTTAAGAGGTTTAGCCAATGATGAACACTGTTACAGAACTAGGAGTCGGCGGAATATTCGCCGTATTGGTAATCAGAGAGGTTCTTAATTTTCTGCGCATTCGGAAGAATGGTGGTTATCCGGATCGCAAGTTTACCGAAATGTACAATTGGGTCGAGGATCTTTGGAATTGGCACAACGTCACAGACAATGATGGCGTCAAGATTTGGTACGTCCGCCGTTCTCTTGAAGATGCGATCAGAAAATTAAGCGACAATATCGATGTTCAGACAAAGGCATTTCAGGAGATGGTCAACGAGATGAAGGCAACGCGTAGAGACCTAAGCCTGGTGGAGCAGGATATACGCGAACTCAAAGACTAGGAGGTGCATGTGAAGAAAATCAGAAAAGTCATTATTCATTCAAGCGATTCCCCGTGGGGGACAGCACTCTTGATAGACAATTGGCACCGCAAGCGCGGATGGAAATGTATCGGCTATGGCGCTGTCATTACAAACGGAATACCGACCAATGAGATGTATATAGAAAAGAAGAGATGGCATTGGGCAGATGGGCAGATCGAGTGGGGACGGCCTTTTGACGATGATACGTTTATAGAGGATAGCGAGATCGGAGCGCATGCCTATGGTTGGAACAGAGACTCGGTCGGAATATGCCTGATTGGAAAAGACGGCATATTCACAACAAAACAAATACTCACACTTGAAACCCTGTGTCAGCAACTCAAAAAAACGTGGCCGCATCTTTCCAAGCAGGACTTCATCGGTCACCATGAAATCGATCCGAACAAAACCTGTCCCGACATCAATATGAAGGACTTGAGGGAGTTTATATTCGGCGTTCTGCCATATGAAAAAATCCGTTTCGGCCCTCATCACATAAGGGATTAGAAAGGAGATATATGACACAGACAGATCTCGAACAGTGCGTTTCCTATTTTACACAGGGCGGCCCCATTGAATGGATCGCCGGAGGAGTAACGGTTATCTTTCTTCTGATCACCGCCTTCACAAAGGTGAATCTCCCCGGCATCATCAAATCGATCGCTGGAAGGATCATCGACTGGAAATCAAAAAGATAGACGGCAGCTATTTTTTGCATCACCGGTGCGTAAAATGCGCTAACTATGCGTAATACCAAATGAATTGTCTCATTTTTATTTGAAATATTTCATCGCTTCAGAGATAATGAAATGCGATGGAAAAGAAAAATGATTGTTTCGGACTACTCTATGACCAACTTTTGACACCATGCAGGGATATATGTGAGGTCCGTTCAGAATGCAGGCAGGAAGTTCAGAGAAATATCAGACAATCTGTCTTTGCATCGACAAAAGAGACATCAAAGACAAATTCAAGCGCCTATCTCAAACCGCCGATTTCTAAAATCGTCAGCCAGATTATCGAGCTCTGTGAATCCGTTGGTCTCAGAGCACATTTCAGACGATACTATATTGCCATAAAAGATAATAAAGGCCGTAGCTTGCTATATTGCTCACGCCTTCAGACAATGCGTCTCAATGGAACTGTGCGCTTCGTTCGTCTCAAAAAGCGCGAGAGTTTTCCACCCGAGATTCGCCAATCAATCAGCCATGAGAAGTGTTGCGGACAATACTATTTTACCGGCAACAATCTAAAGGAATTCGAAAGAGTGCTGAAAATTTATATTGATCGTGTGCAGGCAATGTTTGCCACTTAAATGACGGAAAGGAGCATGTATGGAGCCATCGAAAATTCAGAAGATAATCGACGTTACGTATCACCGCCTGTCTACTAAGTTCGGCAATGATCTGCAAACACTGCACGACACGGTAAAGGCGGAGATCCGTAGAACTCTTGGTTCGATCACTTATCTTTTAAGACAGGAGATCGAACAGGAGATGCGAAGAGAAAAGAAAACAAAGACCGCAAAGGACAAAAAGGAATGAATATTCTGGGCGACATCACAATATGAAAAATAAAACACATCGTGCAGAAGTTATCGAGAGAGTAGCCCGAACAACCGGCCTGTATCAGTATCAGATCGCAAAGGTTCTTGATGCGGTAACTGATCTGATCGTGAGAGACTTAATTCAGCGAAGAGAGATACTCTTTCCCTCTCTTGGAAAATTCCGGATGAGTTTTCATTGCGCAAAAAAGGGGTCTCATCCTCAGACCCTGAATGCGCTTGATATACCAGACCGTTATCTTCCAAGATTTACGTGGAGCAGAAAAACATATGAACATATCAAACGAGAGACAAGATGCCTTGCAGCAGACAAAAATCAGAACTAATGCGCTGGCATATATTGCCGGCAATAATGCTGCATTTGATAGTATTCATGGATACCTGAATTCGTTAATCAGAAGCTTTATTTATTCCAGAAGATATTCCGAGAATATTGTTGATGATCTCAAGCAGGAGTGTTGGGTTGAAATCTTGGAAAAATTGCACAGGTGGGATCCGGAACGCGGGTCTCTAAAGACATTCCTTTATAAATGTCTGTCCAACAGGATTGCGAGCTATTTTCGACGGAATAAATCGGACAACAGATCGCTCATGGTTGAAGATGTGGAACCCTATATAAATCACGAGGACAAGTCGGCAGCCCCCGTAGAACAATATTTGAGTATTAAGGTTCATACTCGATTTAATGGTGCATTAGCGGTCTATATTATCAGGAGGATCGGCGTTGCATTGTACTTTCGGTCATTCGACAGGAACAGAAAACAGATTATCAACGAGTTGTGTAAGTTGAGCGGCAGGCCACCCAAAGAGATCGATTTTTTGGTCGATTATGCCCTTGTCGTTCTTCGTAAGAATTTTGCAGAGGTTTAAAATGGTAAGAACACGTTTGGACTTTGGTCTGAAGCAGATGATTTATTATCTATACAGAGACACACTCCTGCCAGAAATTTACGAGGAGATCGGAGAGGAAGACACACTAAAACTGATATCTATATTTGGAGGGGTGAAACTCACCATACCATCCTACACAAAGATAAAGGAATTGAAACGCAATATCGATATCTACGAGACAATCTGTCATGCCCAATGCAATGAAACTGTCCGGCTCCTTGCCGATAAATACGAGGTAACACCTGTATGGATCCGAGCTATCTTCAAGAAGATGCGAAGGGAGTATCCACGCATAATAAAGTTCATGGAGGTGATTGAAGAGCCGAGCGAAGTCACCATTTCTACCAAGAGGAACTTGTGCAAGAAATGAATAAAAAAACACGGGCGAGACGCAAAAGGCTATCCCGCCTGAAGATCGCAAAAGAGGCCACTGGCAATGAACGTCTGGATAGCCTTTCCCTAAAACATAAGATCGAGGCTGTAATGTCGTGGCAGTGCAACGGTTACGTTCTCGACGGTGAGCGCCTGACACAGGTTCAACTGGCCGGTAAGATGGGTGTTACAGAAAACCAACTTTCTAAACTTATTGCACAGGTTCAAAAGGATTTTACAAAGCAGTTTGAGGATAGGGAGAGCGTCCGCCGACAAATATTCAGCGTGGCTTCAAAACTGCTCTATCAGATACAAGATGATCGTGCGAGAGCGGTTATATACGCGGATCAGTTGGACAGCCAAATTTCAAGGATCACAAAGGAGTTCGATTATGCCTTTGCGTTGTCCGAGGGCAGCTATACGGAATTCAACAGGAAGCGAAAAAAAGTAACAAGCCTCATGTCATATCTTCGGAATCTCTATAGCCAAAAGTCTGAGAGCCTGAAGATCCTGTCGAGTACATCACATGCACTGAGCGACTTCCTCTCTTTATTTACGCACGGTTCGGAAAAGAGGCTTCCTGTTCCAAATATCCATGTGGATATACATCCGAACGCGAATGGCGAACAACCGATTCATTTTACAGAGGCCATTCGCCTGATTGAATCGAAGATCCCATCGAATCTGCCCAAACAGGATGTTGCAGTCATGGGGCATGGAGACAGAAATCCAAATCAGGGGTTTGAAGAGTTTGAGGCAACGGAAGATGCGAAGTAATCATGGAGCCATTAACCGCGTATGAATTGGAAGAACTTGCAAAGTGTAAATCTTCACCCAATTATTTTTTGGATACCTATGGATTCATACGTGATCCTATGCGGGGCAAGGTTCCCTTCAAACTCTACCGTTTCCAGCAGATAACACTCAATAGATTTCTCCAAAGTCCATTTAATATCGTCTTAAAATGCAGACAGATGGGGCTTAGCTGGCTGGTGGCAGGTGTTGCCCTGTGGCTCACGATATTTTTTGAGGACAAGAAAGTCCTCATGATCTCGATCAAGGATGCAACAGCAAAGGCACTGCTCAAAAAGGTTCGCTTTCTTTACAACAACCTCCCACCGTTTCTAAAACCTGAACTCGTCGATAACAATATGTCCAAGATGTCGTTCTCCACAGATAGTGAAGTGGAATCTGTGCCGACATCTGAGGAGGCCGGTCGCTCGGAGTCTCTGTCTCTATTGATCATTGATGAGGCCGCATTTGTCAGGTGGATTCAGGATATATGGCAGGCATCGTTTCCAACACTTAGCACCGGCGGTTCGGCCATCATCCTTAGTACGCCGAACGGTATGGATAATTTCTTTTATGAACTTTGGACACGCACATTAGAGGGCAAGAGCCTTTTCAATCCGATCCGGATCAACTGGTGGTATCACCCCGAACGAGATAATATGTGGCTGCAGATTCAAAAGGCCAATATGAGCTCATTGCAACTGGCCCAAGAGGTTTATGGGGATTTTATATCTAGCGGAAACCTTGTCTTTGACGTCGCAGCGCTCCGGGCATTGCAGGAAGAGTGCTCGATGATAGAACCCATCGAAGAATTTTATTCTGAAGAAATTGACCCGAATTTCAAGTGCGGCCTTTATATCTTCGAAACTCCCCAGACAAACAGAGATTATATTTTATGTGCGGATCCGGCAAAGGGAGGCGCCGGAGACTATCACGCGGCACATATCTTAGACCGGTCGACAGGCAAGCAAATGGCTGAATACAGGACGCACATTCCACTGAAGGAATTTAACGACAGGCTTTTCAAGCTTGGGGTAAAATATCACTATGCGCTCTCTGCGATTGAAAATAACAACATGGGCATTGCCACGAATCTGTATTTTCAAAACGGCGATTACCCGAATATCTATGAATATGTCAATCCCCTGAAGCCCAAGAACCAGTTAGACCTTGGATTTCCTACGAACTCATTAACAAGACCGCTCATCATCGAGGAACTCGACCGGAGCATACGCGACGAAACGATCGGGGTTCAGGGAATCCGCACGGTCAACGAACTCCTCCATTTTGCATGGTCAAAGAAGGGCAAGGCAGAGGCCCAGTCCGGCAAGCACGACGACCTAGTCATGTCCCTCGGCATTGGTCGATATGTAAGGCAATATACTTTGACAGGTGTAGATCTGCCGGTGGTGTTTGGATAGTTATCGACGAAATCGCGGTGTCCACGATTCGTGTAATTCATCTTCGTCAATGTCGTCTTCATCAGGTAGTTCGATGCCATACAACAATGTAAGGGTTTTTCCAGATTTGCCAAGACCCACAACATCTTCATTAATCTCAATTTCTTTTTTTGAACCGAACCATTCACTTAGATCTGAAGAATTCTCTACAGTTTGACATGTCGTGATCTTCTCGGGGTCTTGATTGAAAGTAAATGTGGCTGAGGCCCGTGGTAGCGGAGAATTTTTCCGGATCCAATCGAGACCTTTGATTTCCTTTAACGAGGGAGACATGAAACAATAGTCAATTGTGTTCTTTGTACTGACTATCATTGCTATGGGATCATCTGTGAGATTCGTATATCGAATGGTCGTTGCCAGTAACGACGTTGTAAATTGTGCTGAGAGCGTCTGTATTGCAGACATTCCGGCATCAGCGTTTGGTATAGCGTTTTTGAAAAGGTCTCTTGGCATTAGTAGTGACGCGGCGAAATTATCTGCTTCTCGTTCGTATTTTGAGTCAGACACGAAACCAGACTTCGACTCGTGAACTGTTCCGGTCTTGAATAATGCTTCTACATGACCGGGCAAATGATAATGCCCAAGTTCATGGGCAATACAAAAATTTTCAAATCCTTTATTTCCGGTGTTTGTGGCATAAGCGATAACAAATGTCCCTCGTTCATGAATCAACATGCCTGGGGGGCCATCCATATTTGTTGATTGATGTAGACCTATATTTAGTCGATTGCACAAAGAGGGTAAATCTATGGGTAGAGCAGAAACACCATGCTCGCGCATAAAGGCATCCGCCTGGCGACAAGTGATTTCGGACATGAAATCGTCAGCCATTTTTCTTCTCCTGCGCATCTCTTTTATTTGCCAGAGATTTGATGGTCTCTTCGATTGCTTCACGTTGGTCCGAGGAAAGTCGATCAAAGTGGCGGAACATCACTCCCGATCCTGCATACTGAGTTGGTTCCTCCACACGTCCTAACAAGTAATCAGTGGTGACGTCCAATTTGTCTGCAAGTCGCCGCAAATTGTCAAATGAGGGCTTCCGGGCTCCTGTCTCAAAATGCGAAATGGCAGAGGCCTGTAGGCCTGTCTTGGCTGCTAGATCACTTTGGTTGAGTCCCCGCAATTCACGGGCATGTTTCAAACGCTCGGGGAAGACCGTTAGGGGTTCTTTTTCGGCCATGACGACTCCGTATTTTTTTTATTGACGAACTGTAACAATAATGTTACCCAACATCTATATGACGCTAACGTCACTTTTTACAATACAAATTATCACAAAGCAAGGAGGTTTTTGAATGTTCTCAAATAATTTTAATCTGACTTTTTCTGGGTATTGGCTCGATGTGAATACTAACGCAATGCCCGATACCTCGGGGGTTTATTGCGTTTATGCGTGTGCCTATAATTCGCTCGCCAACCAGGTAAGTTTGATAAGGCTCCTCTATATCGGCGAGGCAGATAGTGTGCTCAAGCGCATTCAGGGGCACGAAAAATGGAATGCATGGAAGCAACAACTCTTACTTGGGGAGCGGCTCTGCTTCTCGATGGCAGGCGTCTCATATCCGGCCAATCGTACTCGGGCAGAGGCGGCCTTGATATTTAGGCACAAGCCAACGTGCAACACCGAATACGTCAGTCACTTTCCATTTCAGCATACGGTTATTTCTACCTCGGGCACGAACGCCTTGCTCGACACACAGTTTACAGTTTCCGAACAACCACAACCACTCACGTCCTTGTTGAGGGCACTCGGACGCACTTATTGAAAGGAGAATCACAATGGCAAAAAAACCAACAAACCACGGAAAAGCATGGACGCCGAAGCAGGAACAGCAGCTGAAACAGCTGGCAAAACAAAACACGCCGACACGGGTCATTGGCCTGAAGTTGGGACGCACCCCGGAATCGGTCTATGCGAAGGCCGGTGAGAAAAGTGTCTCACTGAAGCCTACGAATCAGTCGCCATATAATCGCAAGAAGTAATCGGCGATGGTTTGAAATCATTGGTGGATATACGGGGTCGTTTGAGATAGGTTTATCCGCAATTTTAAGAAGGGAGCGTATGTGCCTCTCAAGATAAGGACTCGTTTTCTTTATGATCCGAGTTCAAAAGAACCATTCAAAATAAGCCGGTCTCGGCTGGAGAATTTCATCAGATGTCCCCGGTGCTTTTATCTCGATCGACGGCTGGGAATCGATAGGCCATCGATGCCGGCGTTCACCCTGAATTCCGCAGTGGATGTCTTATTAAAGAAAGAGTTCGATATCTATCGCGCTAAGGGTGAACCACATCCGATAATGAGAGAGAACGGCGTCGATGCCATTCCCTATAGTCACCCAGATCTCGATATCTGGCGTGAGAATTTCAAGGGACTGGAATATCATCATAAAGAAACGAACCTGATCATTACCGGTGCAATCGATGATGTATGGGTACAGCCGAGCGGCCAACTCTTCATCGTGGATTACAAATCGACCAGCAAGAACGGAGAGGTTACGCTGGACGATGAATGGAAGGAAGCCTACAAGCGCCAGATGGAGATCTATCAGTGGATTATGCGCAATATGGGCTTCGACGTTTCAGATACCGGATACTTCGTATATGCAAACGCTCGCAAGGATTTGGATGGCTTTAACGGAACATTATGCTTTGACGTCCAGTTATTGCCATATGCCGGAGATTCTTCATGGGTTGAAAAGGCAGTGCGAGATGCACAGTTATGCTTAGCATCCGATCAAATACCGAGATGTCAAGATGGATGTGAGTATTGTAACTACCAGTTGCTTACTAAAAACCTAGATAATTAGGGGGATAATTTTTTATGAATCTCACTGGTCTTCTGATTGGTGCGGGCGCCTCTTATGAAATTGGAATGCCTCTTGTTAAAGATCTTACCTCCGAATTAAAGGCATGGCTCACACCAGAGAAATTACGAGCACTTAATAAAGTGTGGAAAGATAAGCAAGGCGGTTATTCTAATGCTGTGATCGATGATCTTTCAAATATGCTCCTCCTAGATGGTCAACATTACGAAAGTATTCTCGGTCACTTGGAAACTCAATTTCGACGTCTTTCACCATTAAAACACGACTATCACGGTCTATATGCCTGGATGGTGGAGATGATCTATTACATACTTTATTTTCGACATACAAATAATGTTGCGTACATTCAAAATAACCTTGGCTATTTTGAGGGAATTGTATCTCTTGCAGAAAAAAACAATCCCCTATGGATCTTCTCACTAAACCACGATCTCATTATTGAGTGCGTGAGTGCAAAATATAGCATTACATTGAATTCTGGGTTTACGACCGAGACTATGACGCTGCCACGAAGGAACAAGTCTGGTGAAATCATTGGCGAATTGAGAGCAGAAATAATTGCTGGAGAACAGATTGAAAATGGAGCCATGCCTTTCTTAAAGTCTGGCTCTTCGGGAATCAACCTGTTGAAAATTCATGGTGCTCTGGATGTCTTTGCATTTAATGATGGGAAAGACCTACTCAAACTTCTTCCAATTAATCCAACTCTTTCAGGAGTGATTGAGTCATTACGCATTGCCAATGAGGAATTGCTTTTCCTTCATCCACTCCAACATGGACAACCAGTTAAAACAACAAATGAAATCACATACTCTGATCGTACTGGAGAAATGCAGTTTCTCCGTAGGTCATTGTTGGCAGGGGCTTTCAAATTTGATACTCGGCAAAGCCAAGTTCTGCCGCATAATTTGCTTAAGCATTTTCGATCTAACATAAACCATGTAACTTCGCTGATTTGTATTGGATACGGTTTTGCCGATATCCATATTAACGTTATCATAAGGGAATGGTTGGAATTTAGCGCTGGGCGGAAACTCGAAATTGTTGCCCCCGGAATTACGGCAATCCCGGCATTCCTTTTGCATTTAGCTCCACAAATTATCCTGACAGATTTATCGGCAACGGATTATTTTGATCGAACAGCTGGAATCATTCGTACCAAACGCGATACTGTTTTGAAAAAATATACAGAGTGGGCACGGAGCCATGGTAACGATTTAACCGAGTTGCAAGACTTTATGAAAAAACACCAAGAAGAACGTACCCGGGAACTGATCAAAAAAATCAATACCCTGCCTTTGCGAGATGGCGATATTGATCTCGAATCACTTGGCATGAGTGTCGATGAACTATTTCAAAAGATACGTATTGAACCAATGCCCATAGAAGATATTTTAGAAAGGTTTCTCAAAAATCAAGAAACTGTCTCTTAATTTGTCTGCATCAAATCATGTAGATGTTTTCTGCTTGGCTATCATATTGCGGCGGCGTTTTTGTTTTTCAACCTTTTTATGATACCACGTCCAATATGGTTCCATATCCAAATGCAGTTGCTGTGTTGCATCGCATAGTTCCTGTATATCGTTGTAGCCATGGTAGGACTCACCATGCGTACTATACTTGCCACCAGCGTCTTTCCAGCAATGTGGGGGACCAAAATCACTAAATAGCTCAATACCAGTTAGAACTAAGACAGGATTATACCATTTCTCAGACTTCCAATATCTGCGACCCCTTTTTGCAAACGCCGCAATCTTTTTCTTTTCAGGTGCATCCAATTCTTTTCTTAAGGTGCAAAACGCAAAGACTGCTCCGGGGAAAATCTCAGCTAGTTTTCGAGCACGATCTATGTCCTTTTTCTCAAATCGGTCATACGTTTTGCATTCACCTAGTATAAGTATCGGCTCACTTCTCTGATACTTGGACTGCTGCCAGAAAACTCCAAAGTCAGATTCTAATTGAATGTCTTTCCCCTGCAGTGTAAACGAAGGCATCCATGATACCTCCGAGTGAAGGGTATGACTGAAAAAGCGTAATACAATAGCTACGCAATAACCACCCTGAGCAAAATTGGGTACTGAAAACGGGCCTATGGTACGATAGTGCCAGCTATCCTTTGGCGGCGCGTCCACAGGAAAATCAAAAGACTGTAAGCATTTTTCACATGTTAATGTTTCACGTACAGCATCTAGTGAATACCACGTATGTTGAGAACAATAACAACATTGAATTCTCAAACCAAGTTGAAGGACTTTATGGGCCAGCAAATGTTTTAGACGCCTTTGGGCAATAGTAGCATGATTTCTGCTTGTTTTTTTAAGAAGACCCATCCATTGTTTTATATTCACGGTACTACCGCTGGCCATTTTGTTTAGCAAATAAATTATCTCATCATCAGCAATAGCAGATATGCCCCATGATCCACCTAGACATCGCACGATCTGTGATGTGATATTGCCAGCGCTTGATGTTTGAAACTGAAATCCCTTCGCTGTCATCCAACCAGAAAATATTTCGGTAGCGGTTGGAAGATTCCATCGATGTGTCCACTTGAAATGTTGAGATGGGATAATTATGCCTTCGCTAGTTGACCACACGCCATTTCGATCTAATGTTTCTAATATTTTATCAAGATCAGGTGTATTAGGTGGGATGACTGCAGCAAAATCAGGCGAATGAGAATAATCACTGAGCTGAATTACGTTCACCCAACGCGGAGTACTTCTTCCACCAAATCGTTCTACAAATGCCGGTGAGATATCAGGGAAATTTATTCTGTGATTTGACGACTGAACATCGATATCGCCCTCTTTATATGTTACATTTGCTCTCACTACGTGATCTTTATCACGTGCCCATTCATCCCATATGCGCGGATACCAGTGTTGGCAAGATAATGCCCCCCTTGGCGTCTTGAGCGTTTTTGCATAATTTTGAACATCTTCAAATTTGGATGACCTCGAGCATATCATCGTCGTCATATGCATCATTTCTTTGTTGTGTCTATATGGACGATGATTTTGCGTTATAAAATCTGTGCAATCGTCGACAAGATTAGGAGCCCACTGACTAGGTAAGGGTACTATCCTGTATCCGGCGGCTCGTAAATTCCAATAATCGATTAGATCAAGCGGAGATGTGCCATCCATGTAAAATAGTGATGGCCCTAATGACCACCCTCTATCATGGACTGAAATACCATCACAGGCTAGTCGAAGTGGAGTAAATTTATTCGTTTTGAAAAACTGAAAAAGATTACTCTCGTTTAAATCCATTTCCTTAGCATCAAAGGCGTCTTTATAGCCATTTACTAGATATGCTAATTCCCTAGCTTTCGGAAACTCACCGAAACAGGCTGCTTTGAAAATGTCCATTTGACGATATTTCGACTTTAAAAGTATGACTTCATGAGGATGTCTTCTGACAAACTGGAATTCTTTTTCATAGAGATACGAAAAGAGCTCAATGACATCTATGCCAAAACCGATGGGATTGTCTGCGCTGGGATCGAGGATGTCTTTTAATGTTATTACACGATCTTCAGGAAATTGTGGCCTTATCTTATATTCGGAATTAGGAACTACAAGATAATCTGGTTCAAATGCATCAATATAACCGGAAAGAACCTCTTTGGCAGCTGGTGGACGAATATATTTGTCTCCCCACGATTTGGGAGTTCTCTTATACACTGGGATGATTGCATTAAATCGTCCACCCCAAAGACAGGTGTTGATCTGCAATATTTTACGGAGTGTTTGTTTATCCTTCGGTTCGATGAGAAAAGCTAAACGTATTGGGCGCAATCGTCTATTAACAGTAATTGTCTTGGTAGTTTCATTCACAACTATCCTCTATACATGGTGAACTTTATCCAACATTGATCTCATCATCCAACCCCAACCCACGCAGGGCGGCTTTGATTTCGTCCATCTGTTGTTCAGATGCTGGCTCTTTCAACGTTGCTTCTATGCTGACATTGATCTTGAGGTCGCCCTTTGAAACGAGTTTACTCAGCACCTTCATGTAAAGATTTGTCCACTTTTGGGGCGCTACGTCTCCGCTCCATGAGAAAGAGTTAGGCCCCTTGGGTGGCAGCGGAACATGTTTTGTTTCTTCTTTACTGATATTCAGACCGGCAGTGCCGGCTACATTCTGTGCCTTAACAGATACAAGAAAATTGCCTTCATCCGCACCTGCAGTAAAAACTCCGTCTACGTCGATTGTGCCGCCTGTTGCGCTCCATTCGAAACCACTGGCTTCTATGGGACGATTAAACTGATCCAAGCCTTCGATTGTAAATGTCTGTTTTGTGCCGGGCTTGATTCTGGCATTCTCCGGCAAAACGAGTATTCGAGCTAGTTTGGGAGGTTCAATATGCTTTTCGGCTTCCGAGGCTTGTAAGATAAAAGTATCCTCGGACAACTCAATATCAGAGGCATCCATCATCTTATTGAATGCAAGCGGATCATAGCCACCCTTGGGAGACTTAACGGCATAGGCGATGAGCCCCTCAGATACCCCTCGAGCTATAGTTTCCTTAATGGTGGCCGGATATAGAAGCCTTGGAAACTGTGGCGAGGCAAAGAAAGCATCCCTGACTGCCTTGGTGCTCCATTCAGTAAATGCCGGAGGCCAGCTCCGGACAAGATAACGCGGAGGGACGTCCTTTGCGACGATATCCTTTTGACGTAGCGCTGATACAATAAGATTTGTCAAAGAATCTGCAGCGCTTGATGTCACGAGCCCCAGATCGGTCGTTTCGATTTGGTTGTCCTTCCCAAGGTATATTATATTTTTGTAGGTTCTCCATACGCTCTCAGTCAAATCGCGGCGTGCCTTTTTGATGCTAATTTCAAGTTGTTTTCGCTGCGGTTCATCTAGGTTTAAACCTTCATCTCGGATGTCTTCCCACGCTATCTGATTTCGCGCTTCATCATGTAGCTGGTCACCAGACTCGGGGACAACCCATAATAAAGCGCTCTTAAAGGTACGGGCAGATTTCCCATACTCCTTTATCATGCCTTCAATATCTTTTTTTACATCTGGAGATTCTTGAATCGAACGATCCGGCCCCATGACTACCATTGTAATGACTGGGCGATCCGGTATCTGGCCGCTCTTATCCGGAAAGAAAATGCGCTCAACCCCTTCGGTGGCTAGAAAAACGCTCTGTATCTCATCGCGTACTCGCCGATCGATGTCCTGTACTTTAACGCTGGCCCTGCGATCGGAAAAACGTTTATTGAGATTCTCTTTTAGACTGAAGCGGTAGCGGTTCTTTTCGGATGTGAGATAATAGCAATTGTCCGTCAGCCCTTCCAAAGCAGTTTCAACATTGCCAATGTCCGTATCTGGACCGGCCACAGCCAATCGTACCTCGGGAAGACTCGCATCATCTTTTGTCTGGCCGCCATTTGATTCAAAGAATATGGTGGTTGCCACCTTCTTGTGAATCTGAGCCTTCTTTATTGTATCGACGGCTTCTTGATCCAAGCGAATTGCATGGGAGTCTCTTTTCCCACATATATCTGTCGTAAGAGCACCTTCCAAGCGAGACTCTCCCATCTGTTCAAATACTGCGGATCGAAATTGCGGATCGTCTAGCGGCGCGGTACCCAAATCTATCAATGCGTCCTTTTGTGCACCTTTGAATCCTTCTTGATAGGCTTTGGAAACCCATAGTGCGAGAAGACGCAAGACTCCTCTCGTCTGCTGAAATCGTGGCAGCGCTTGCCACTTTCTCTCGAAGACTGATAAAACCATGGGATGAAACGGATAGGTGGCTTGAAATTGCTCTTTTGCATGATCAATGGAAAACCAGCTCGGTATTTGTGGCCGATTATCACCCAGCCAATCCGCATATTCGTTGCAAGTGGCGATTGCATCACCAGTAAGCAGTATCCGTCCATCTCCGCCGACTGCTCTTGTATCCCATTCAAACAGCCGTCTTCTTATAATTTCGGAGGTTTCTGATTCAGCAGACATGATGACTGCTTTTCCCAAGCGATCCAGCACCTTTTTGAAACGCTCATAATCCGACCTGTCCTCTGCCGTCATTTCAAATTCCGAAGCGGGAATAGAAACAACAAGTACAACATTGTCATTGCCGCGAACTTCCTCAGAAAGGTTCTGGATAAAATTATATAGCTGGGCACTCAGGCCACTTTTGCGATTACGGCTGATATAGTTTAGTAGCTCGTCGATAAGGATAAGACTAGGTTTGTCCTTCGGCAGAAATTTCCGTATTGCATCGCCGGCAGGAGCAATGAGTTTCTCTTCATGTGCGGCTATGGCTTTAAGGCCCTCTTCACCAGAGAGCTGGAACGCTATTTCACCCCAAGGGGTTTTTCGTATAGGCTCGCCATTATCGCCTCCACGGCCATGCAATGAATCGAATTCAGTTCCAACAAATACGGCTGTAGCCGATTCTGGAACTTCTTTGATGCCTGCACTTTCAAGGATAGTGGATACACCTGTCCATTTGCGCGATTTTTGTCCGTTAGAGGCCAAATGGTATAGCAGTGTTAAGGCGTGTGTTTTACCGCCACCGAATTGCGTAGCCATATTAAACACGGCCGAGGTTTCTGTTTTTTCACCTGATAGTCTTCGCACCACTTCAGAAGACATCTGTAGCAGGCTTTTGGTCAAAAATGTCCTTTCAAAAAACCGGGCTGGATTTTGATAGTCATTATTTGCTCTGCCATCTCGAACCTGATCGAGATGAACAGCAAATTCGGACGCATCGAGTGGTTTGCCCTCGCGCAGATCTTCACGCGGAGTAACGACTTTATACCAGGGTTTTAGCTTGGACATAAAAATCCTTTCTTTAATACTGTTCAAATTGGGCCGTGTTACCGTTCATTATCCACCATTTAAAAAAGCTATATGGAAATGTCTCTGCCCTGTTACGATAGCCAACAACAATAAATGTTTCACCGCTTAATTTTGAACGGCGCTCAATGCTCATAGACGAAAGAACTTGATCGGCAAGATACTTTACAAGGTGTGTCCCTTCATCCATTTCAGCTCGATAGCAAAATACAATACGAATCTGTGCATCCACGTTCAGCGTTTTCCAAAGTGAATAGCATATCCTGTCGTCCTTCTGGCTATTTTCCAGCTCTATCGCAGCGATGGGAAATAACCAAGGCAATTCCAATTTTTCAAAAGCCATAACATCGATGCCGAAATATTCCTCTCGAGGCTCAGGTACGACATCCAACCGGTGTCCCTTTGCGGCTACTGCCCAACCAGTGCGATTACATACATTGACGACGACATTCGTCAGTAATTTTGTCCACTGTTTAAGATCACCATTTAAAGAAGCCTTCTTCAAATTATTTACATACTTGTCCGCAACTACGGTCTTAAAGAAATCCTCTTTCCAGTGTTCCATGTTGATCATATCTACAACCCCAGACCCTTTTTGCGTGCCAAGACACCATCCACCCACCTTTTTTCATCAGTGCTTGAAGGATACAGGGCAGACAGAGCCTGCGCCAATCTCCAGAAAAGCGGATTGCGACCTATGCCTTCTTCAACAAGAAGGCGCTTCATCGCCTCGCCACGCCCCGCAGCAAAGAGAAGCATACATTGATGGAGTTGATCCAGAACTGTTGTGCCCGGCTTGCCTGATAGCTCGCCGGATATCTTTCCCGCCTCCTTTTCGATTTCTTTGAGATCTTCTTCAAAATCGAAAAGGGATTGTTGAACGATTTTCTTTTTCTTTTTTTCTTTGGGCACTTCGTCTGCATCTTTGCCAAAAAGGTATCGCGTTCGCCCAGCGACTGGAAGCAGTGTGGCTGTATCGCCTTTTATGTCGATCAAATTTGTCATGTTCTCAAGGTGCACACCAAGCCCCTGAGCAATTTTTCTGGCAGCATCGTATTCCAACGAATAACCATGAGAGGATTGCACCTTATTCTCTTCACTCGAATTTCCGTTGGATTCAGTGTGCAACGTCCAGAGCCACATAGCGGTTATACGTGCATCTTCTTCAAAGCCGGACGCGTCAGCTCCCCTAAAAATCATATCCAGCGCTTCACGTGATACTGCCGCCCATACCTCTATAAGATATTCCTTTAATAGAACTTGTTCACCACTGGCTTTTTCAACCGACGAATATTTGGAGTAAATTTCCAGTGCCGGTCCCAGACAAGCAAATATCGCATCTGCACCGACCACACCTTCCTCGGCAAGACGTGGCATCCATTCGTGGATACGTTTGGGGAGTTCTTCAAGAACATCACGCCAATTGCCGACATCATCCGTGCGAACAGACCCGTCAGGATTTTCACGAGGACGGCAAACAAGATGAACGGAGGAGGCAAGCACAGCTCGTCCCGAAGAAATAACCCGCCCTGGCCGTTCGGTATCAATAGGCCAACTGGCAGTGATTACCCAACCTTGCGAAATTGCCGAATCTAATAGTGATTCCCAACCGGCAGTTGTGGCATTTGCAAACACTATTACTGCTACACCATTCGGCTGAGCCACTCGACGAGAGGAAAGTAATGCCTTGCGCATAATTCTCTCATAATGTTCTCTGTTTTTACCTTCTAACGCATCTTGATCTCCGGGAGATTGAACTATTGCTTCCTCTTGTTTCGGAGTTTCATCGTTACTTAATAGAGATGGATAATGTGATCCAAGGCTTCTACGTAACCAAACATAAAAATAGTCCGATAAATCTGCGTACTGGATTGCGTAGTAGTATGGTGGATCGGTTATAACAGCACTTGCTGAATCGTCAGGCAATGCTAATTCTGTTGCACTACCCTGCAGTACTTGGCCGGGATGTGAATGGCTGATAGATTCACGTTCAACTACACGCGCTATCCAGTCAAGTGCTCCGGCAAAATTTCCTGAGGCTTCCGCAAATGGATTCACCTCTGCAAAATCCCAAACAAAAGGAAGGGCTTGCCTGCCAAATGTATGGGCAACAAAATCACCTGCCCATGTTGCTAATGAGCTCCAATAGTCAGCGCCTCTATCAATTGAAAAAGCGAGCAATGTTCGCACCGCCTTTTCAAAATCAGAATCTTGAAGAGAAGATAAATCTAAATTGGAAACTAGTTGACAAAGCGTACCCAATACAAGTCGCTGTCGGATTGTGTAAAAATCCTCCCACGTTGATAAACCGTAAACAGAGGCTCTATTAACAAACGTATGGTAATGAGTAGTGTCTTCATTAGGTACGAAGGATAAATCTCCGTTCCATTCCTTTTTAATTGCATCAAGTTTGGTAGCCGCATTCGCGATTGCTTTTTTATCGGTTTGTCCTGGATCATGGAATAACCCATTGTTTAATACAACTGCCATAAGCCGAGCATCTAATGTGCCACCGTTTCTAGAACGAAACTGTTTTTTAACATTATCCAAGGAAGTTGTATAGCCGCATACAGGGCATGTCGGCTTACCTCGAGATACTGTGCTATTCAGATCATTTTTACTTGGTACACCAAAAACGACTTTCGAATTAACAATACATTTCTTTTTATCAACAGATAGTTGAATAAATGCTTCGCGTCCGCTACGCTTTGACAATAAAGTTGAACGTAATAATGGTATCCATGCACCACAACTAGGGCCTTCACATTGGATTGTCCTTGCCCAAATATATGCAGTGGGTATTGCACCATCAGGGTCATTGGGATAGAGGCCAGCAAGTTCTTTTTCTGCCTTTTCCTTGATCCTCTTACCCCACATACGAACTTCATCTGCAAGACGTTGCCCATATTTAGGAATATATTCAAGCATGACCTTATTGAGCAATACCGGCACAGGGTTTAGATCACTAGCAAAAGCATCAGCTCCAACACGAAGGGCTTCAAGAGGGATGGAGCCACCACCAGCAAATGGATCGACTACTAAAGGACGAGAACCTGCCTCACCCCCAAGGGCTTCGTGTGCAGACTGGGTCAGAAGTCGGCTGGTCTCAAGATATTCTGATTTAGTGGAATTATCCCAATTGGAAAAATCTGTAATAAAATCGAGCAATGCTCCACGTAATTCGACAGGATCATCCAGTTTTCTCTCATCTTTTGAAATGGCGACGAACCTTGTCCAACTCTCTTCGCTGAGCAATCGCAGATGATCCTTTGCCCATTTCGTCATCTGTTCTCTGGCCGTCTTGCGAAATCTTTCAGGGCACTTTTCATCTGCAGGATCAGGCCAGAGCGATGCGCATATTACAGCGCGGCATGCGGCTAATGGCCTTCTTGCCCACCAGATATGGAGCGTTGAAATATGTCCATGCCGAATGCTTTTTTCCCTTCGAGCATGTACAGATATCCGCTTTATAGGCAGATCTACTTCTATCAATCTTTTACAATATTCATTCATCTACGGTTTCCGATCTTAATATTTCGTTTGCACCAACATGATAATGCTCAACGGTAACAACAGGTTTCCAACCCATACGAGATGGATCCTGAATTAAATGAACCTCGGGTTTATCTGCGCAATTGAATACCACGTAGAGCCAGAAGTCCTTTCTCAGCCGTTCAGCAGTTTTATATTCATTTGTTGTAAGTGCTACCTCGCCCACCTGAGAACGTCCTTTCACTTCAATAAACCGAACCTCGATGGCCGTGCTCGGATCCTCTGGATGAGGCTTTCTTGAAATCAGATCAAAACCGCGATTCTCCTGTTCTACGCTTTGAACTTTCCAACCACGAGCTTCTTCGAAAGCCGTAACAGCATCAACGGCTATCTTTTCGATCTCGGGATTGCTTACCATGTTCCTGACTTGGGGGGTGGCTCTATCTGGATGTGGAAGAACCCATGCACTACCTAAATGCTGGATATTGGTAATTGTGCATTTCTGCTCCTTTTCCAAATCCTTTTGACGCTGTTCATAACGGGAATTCAGTTCATCAAGCTTATCCTCCAGCATTTTAATGCGACCATCCAACCCCGATTCAGTTGAACCCGATTCCTTTTGATTCAGTAGATCACCCAATTGAATCTGCACACGATCTATTATGGCGTTAAGACTTATCTCCATATGCTTGGAAATCGTGTTTACCTCTTTTTCACGCTGGATACTTTCCGCTTTGAGAATGGGGATGAGCGACTGATTATAGAGAAGTGTTTCTACATCTTCCTTGCTGGGCAATCCCTGCATATCCGGAGTCTTGGTTCCTTGAGGCGCAATGGCAAGGTCAAGGAATATGGTCGGCTGTTTAATTGAAATTGATCCGTCTTTCGCAGACTGGGAAACAAACAATCTTTTATGCAATGTGTGTCCGCGTCCATCACGGATTTCGGCAGAAAAGACATTCAACAAGGCCGGTTCTGTGCGGTATATATCATAAAAGACGGCACCCCTCCGAAGATCCTGCTGCACGTGTTCCTCAATCATCAAGCGTACGCTTTCGAATAAGGGATGTCCCGGAGTTACCCATTCCAATGTCGGGTCTTTGGTTAGTAAATTCTTATCAAATGCGATCTGCTTATATTCACGCCCCAATTTGCCGAACTTCGGTTCCAGCCGTTCCCCGTATGGCATTATGATTCTCGGCAACCGTCCCGGCTGATAAATATGCTCCTGTTTCTTGCTTTGCCTTGGTGTAATACCGGCCAACGGTGCCGCCTGAACAAAGAAATCTTCAATTACCTCCGGCACAAGCCTTCGCTCTTTTGCCTCTTCTGATTTTCCAACAATGGCGGAAAGATTGAGTTCACGTTTTGCCAAACCCTCAAGGGTTGATTCTGTTATTTTTCTAAGGCGGTCGGTATCTACGGCCTGAATGATTCGGTCTTTGATTACCGCTTCGGTCAGGTTTCGTGCGTACATGTCTCTCAACATGCGTTCCAGTTGATTTGCAGGGAATATATCGCCCAGAACATTGAATACCTTGCCGGTGCGGTTTGGATCGAGATCGTTTTCTATCTGTCTGATTCGCTCAAATAATTTTTCAAAGACGCGGCCTTCACGTGTGTTTGTGCTGACAAAATTTGTTATCAAGCAATCTTTCTCCTGTCCGTAGCGATGGATACGGCCCATCCTCTGTTCTAAGCGGTTTGGATTCCATGGGATGTCGTAATTGATCATGTACCAGCAGAATTGGAGGTTTATTCCTTCGCCAGCGGCCTCAGTTGCAACTAAAACCTGACTATCATCGCGGAACTCTCTCTCGGCGCAGATTCTTGAACCCGGTGTATCTCTGTCACCGATTTTCATTCCACCATGGATCTGGGTAACATTAAGACCCCATTCACGAAGTTTGCCGAGTGGTCTTCCTTCCTTTCCATCTCCCGCCAGATAATCCAGCGTATCTTTGTGTTCAGTAAAGAGCAGGAGTTTCATTTTGTCGTCCTGAAAAATCCCTCCCTGCGTAATAACATCTTTGAGCTTATTTAGTTTGGTCTCTATCTCACGTTCCTCCAGAGAGCGTGCCTGATCTACAAGTTTGCCCAGTTCCAAAATATCTTCACGAAGGTCAGCGGGGTCGATTGAGGCGACGACATCTTCGAGATTGGAAAGAATCTCCTGCTGTTCTTCTTCAGGCAGTTCGTCAAAGTCCTCGGGAACCTTCTTGAGTATCTGTTCCTGCCGATAAGCCTCTGGGTCATCAAGAATCTTTTCGCGCTTCTCTTTCATCCTCTCCAGCGTGCGGCGCACCGCATAAACGCTGGATGCAAACCGGCGCTGGAGCATTGCCATCGTAAAGCCGAGGGCTCGTCCTCTGGCCGAATCATCCTGTGATGCTTTGATTGATTGATCCTCAACATAACGGGTGAGGTTGTCGTAGAAATCGAGTTCATCATCGTCGATTTGGAACCCTACCGTGTGAACATTTCTTTTCGTAAAAAGGCTCTTTGATTTGCCAGTGTCAGGATCGGGGAACGTTACGAGAGCCTCTTTAACGCGCCTTAAATAGAATGGCGCAGATCTTTCTTCCATTGCTCTTTCTAAACTTTTGATGTCGCCATATACGTCTTTGTCGAGTAGCCGGAGGAATAGACTGAAGTTGTCTGGATCGCCCTTGTGCGGCGTTGCGGTCATAAGAAGATAGTGATCGGTCATGTCAGACAGCGTTTCGCCGAGCTGATAAGCGAGAGTCTTCTTTTCTTCTCCGTATGCGCTCATTTTGTGGGCTTCATCTACGATGATGAGATCCCAGTGACTGCGAAGCAGACTATCCTTTGCGTCTTCAATGCGCGACACCCATGAAACAGACGTGATGCATTGATCGAAATCCTGCCACGGATTTGCTCCATAGCTGGCCCGCAAAATATCGCTGCGGATGACTTTGAAGGTCTCACGAAATTTATCCTGAAGTTCTCTTTGCCACTGGAACGACAGGTTTGCCGGTGTAACAATAAGAACCCTGCTAATAAGCCCGCGAACTTTGAGTTCTTTAATGAGCAGACCGGCCATAATGGTCTTACCTGCGCCCGGATCGTCGGCCAACAGAAACCTGATCCGTGGCAGTTTCATAAAGTAGTCGTAAACCGCCTCGAGCTGATGTGGCAGTGGATCGACACGGGCAATTGAAAGGCTGAAATAGGGATCATATTCATAGGCAAGGCCAAGCCGCATCGCTTCGATCCCCAGACGAAAATTCAAGGAATCACCATCGAAGGGTTCCGTTTCCGGCGATATCTCGAGTAAATTGATTTGCTCAGCGGTCAGTATCGGCTGGTGGACTTTTCCGGTCTCCATTCCCTCCCCGATAATTTTAACGGAATCCCCAAGTGAAACTAACGAAATGATTCTTACGGGCTCCGGAAGTATTGAGCCCTTGATAATATGACTTGGTTTAAGTGCAGAAGGTTGCATGCTACTCCTTATTTTCCATTTTATTATTTGAGGAATTCTCTAAACCGCGCTTTTTGCTGATCATATGCGCAATGTTAAGAATCGCTTCTTTTTCCTCAGTGCTGAGATCATCCACCATCCTTAACAAATCCTGCGCCCATTGCTCTGTTCCCGATGATTGCGAGACTGTCTCATTAAACAGGTCAGATATCTTTACTCCCAGTGCTTCAGCGATGATCGGCAAATAATCGGTGAATATTTTTTGCCGCCCACATTCCATTGCCGAATATGTCGCCTGTCTTACGCCAAGGCGACGGGCGATTTCGGTCTGTGTCAGCCCGGCTTCTTTCCTCAACTTGCGGATGTTGCTTACAAGCAAGGCATAGAACTCTTTTTTATCCATAAGCATCACCGATATTAGAAATTCGTTGTGAATACAGGACATAACCGTCAGAATTATAGGTGTCAATAGTAAAACTCATCCGATTAGATTACAAAATATTAGTGATAACTTTATTTTAACAACTGAAATTATGGAGAAGTAACCACAATCCACCACACCAACCACCCAAGGGGATGATCTATAAAATCTTGCGCAATATCGCAAGGTTATGTCCATCTAGGCCAGATTTATTACGCGGCTGTCGGAGTCGGTGAAGCGGCTTTTGCCTTCCCAAAGGTCAGGATCAGGAAAAAGATGGCTCCAACTATCGGGACCAAAGCAATTATTATGCCCCACCATCCGGGTTTGCCCCTTGCCTTTGAGATGGACATCCATATCAGGACGCAGAGAACGATGTTCAAAATCGGAATCAATAGCAGGAATATCCACCACCACGGTTTTCTGGCCATCTGAAGGATTAGGATCACATTAGCAATCGGGATGATGGCCATGATAAGGCTCTTTCCAAATGGCCTCCCTAATCGCTTGGCGATCATCGCCAGACAGAAGGCAAAGAATAGATAGAACACCACGCCGATTGCTAGAGCACCTACAATCTGCACCGTACTCATCCCCGTCCATAGTGCCGTCTGGACTTCAGGTGTTACCTCCATGACTTCCCCCTTTCCTTTGGTTGTTTCGTATCATCCTCTTGTTGCAGCTACAACAGAGGATCATTTTTTCTTCGGTATTGTGGAATCTTCCGACATAAGCAATTTAATACCTCGAACGGCCTGTTTTATACGCTGTTCATTTTCGACCAATGCGAAACGGATATATCCCTCGCCGTGTTCGCCAAATCCTATCCCGGGACTCACGGCAACCTTTGCCTTCTCCAAAATGAGTTTGCTAAAGGCAATGGATCCCATTTCTATAAATTGATCCGGAATCCTCGCCCAGACAAACATCGTGGCCTGCGGCCGGGGTACATTCCATCCAATCTTATTTAATCCATCGCATAAGACATCACGACGATTTTTGTATGTTGCGATAATCTCTTTTACATTATCTTCAGAGTGATTCAGGGCCACAGTAGAGGCGATCTGGATCGGCTGGAACATGCCATAATCGACATAGCTTTTCAGTTTAGCAAGTGCAGAGATGACCTCCTTATTTCCACATACAAAACCGACACGCCAACCGGGCATAGAGTAACTCTTTGATAAGGAGGTAAGCTCAACTGCCACATCCTTGGCGCCCTCGACCTCCAGAATGGAAGGGGCCTGATAACCGTCGAAACAGAAATCGGCATAGACAAAATCGTGGACAATAAGCAGATCGTACTCCCGTGCCAGCTCTACAACCCGCTTAAAAAAGGTAATATCCACCACCTGAGTCGTGGGATTTGACGGGAAATTCAGGATCAGCACCTTAACCAACAGGCCCTGTGCCCTCAAAACACCTTCCAGGTTGGTCAAGATATCTGATTCACCATCGATCTTGATACTCTGGGTAAACGCCCCGGCAATGACGGCGGCGTACCTATGGATCGGATATCCGGGATCGGGGACAAGGACGATGTTGTTGGGCTCGGTGGTGGCTAGCATCAGGTGCGACAGACCTTCCTTGGCACCAATGGTAACCACTGCCTCAGTTTCCGGATCGATATCCACATTGAATCGACGCCGATACCAATCACAGACAGCCTCCCGAAGTTTAGGAATACCTCGTGACAGTGAATAGCGATGATTAGCCGGCTTGTCGGCGGCCTCTTTCAGTTTATCCACGATCCTCTGGGGAGTGGGAAGGTCAGGATTCCCCATCCCTAAATTAATAATATCCTCTCCCCGCAGGCGAGCCTCTTTCATAAGTCCGGCAACTATTCCCAGTTGATATGGGGGAAGTTGATTTACTCTTTTGAATTTCATACTCATAAGTCACTCATCGGATCAAATATGCACCAGCAGTTTTCAAATGTCCTGTTGGTCGCCGGATCAAATCTTGTATTCCTGAAAACAAACAAAGGATATCCCAGTATCTCTTCGGCGACTGGATTTATGACCCCTTTGATCTTCTTCAATACCTCCTCAGGATCGTCAATGATGCCGAGTGCGGTCAGTTCATCGATTGTGGCATGCTGCTTTTTCCAGAGATACCATAAAAACTGTTCGCTGACGTTATCAACGCCCCCCGCCACGCAGCATATGTCTTCCTCTGATAATGCGCATGGGAAGGCACGAACCCTGATAATCTTCTCCAGTTTTTGATATTCAACTAGGACAAGCCAGACCAGCTTTAATTGACCATTACACCGATACTCTACCCTCAACGCCTTCTTGGTGCCAAATGCGAATGGTCGTTCCTCCATATTCAGGCTTGCAATATCTTTATATGGACATGACCACATAACCTGATGATCTGAAAAAAAGTCAATGGCACGCTGGGCTGCATTACACTTTCCCATGCACCATCTGCTCTCCTCTGACATCAGGATGCCGGCAGACGATTCCATCAGGCTTTTTTCATCCTGCCGTTGCTGGCTCGGCCTCTTTTGTTTCGTTTTTCCACCTATCATATATTAAATCCATCGTATCCTCTATGTTTTGAGATATCTCTTTCAACCCCATTAAATCGCCGTTTGATAACATGTCCTCTGCCTTCTCAATCAATAAAACCACCTCTTTATAAGATTTGTCGGACGATTGTATTTTCATCTCATCAATAGACTGTTTGGCCGCTTCCACAATCCTCTCCAGTTCAACCCTGGCGACTATCGTGTCCTTAAGGAGATCATCGTTCTCCTTGTAGTTTTCTGCTTCTTTAATCAACTTATTGATATCATCCTGCTGCAGGCGATCCGACCGCACAATCATCTCCCTCTCATTTCCGGTATAGACATCTTCGGCACGGACATTTAGTATGCCGTTTATATCGACCGAGAAGATTACGCTGATCTTTGGAATTCCCTTCGATGCCTCCGGTATTTCAGTAAGCGTGAAATTACCAAGAGAGACATTGTGTTCGGCGAGCGCTCTTTCCCCTTGCAAGACGTGTATTTCCACCTCGGGCTGATTGTCCATTGCCGTAGTAAATATCCTATCTTTAGATATCGGCACCTTTGTATTGCGTTCGATTAATTTGGTGAATATTCCCCCCTGCGTCTCTATCCCAAGCGACAGTGGAATTACATCAACCAGCACCGCCTTCTTTAGTGCGCCGGTAAGTATCCCCGCCTGTATCGCAGCACCAACGGCCACTACTTTATCAGGATCGATATCAATATATGGTTCTCTGCCTGCAAATTCGGCTACTCTCTGCCTGACCATTGGCATCCGGGTTGCCCCGCCTACAAGAATAACTTTATCGAGGTCTCCGGTCGTCACCCTTGCGTCCTTTAATGCCTGCTTGGCCGGGAGGATCAATCTATCGCATAAATGCGATGACAGTGATTCAAATTCCTGACGAGTTACAACAATCCGCCCCACATGCCACTTACCCTCAGAGCCGGGAAATGATAAGCTGATATTCGTCTCTTCATTATTGGTGAGATCCTTCTTGGCTTTTTCGCTAATGAGCAATATGCGGTTCAACATATCCGGAGTCTCTACAAAATCAGATTTGTATTGATTGCAAAGAAGGTCTAAGAAGTGCCGTGATAAGGCGTCGCGCCAATCGTCTCCGCCCAGTTTCATATCACCACTTGTAGATTTAACCTCGTAAACACCGCCGGAGAACTCGAGGATAGACACATCGAAGGTGCCACCGCCGAGGTCCCAGACCATGACCTGTTCACCTTCTTTTTGAGAAATGCCATAGGCAAGCGTTGCTGCCGTAGGTTCGTTGATGATCCTCAAAACTTTAAGTCCGGCAATTTCGGCAGAATTTTTCGTCGCCTCCCGCGCCTTATCACTAAAATATGCTGGAACAGTAATAACCGCCTCTGAAACTTTCTCACCAAGACAACTCTCGGCATCCCTTTTAAGTTTTCCGAGAATAAAGGATGATATCATGGTTGGGGTATAGTATCGTCCGCGGACCAACGCCGTAAAATCGCTCCCCATTTTTCTCTTTATTGAGCGAACGGTCCCCTCTGAATCCAGAATAGATCTCTCTTCGGCAAGCTTACCCACAAAGACATGGCCGGAATTATCAAACCCGACTATTGAAGGTGTGAGATCTTCACCCTCTGCATTGGGTATAATAGTTGGCACACCATCTTTAATGTAGGACACAACGCTATAAGTTGTGCCGAGATCTATACCTATTACTGCCATTTTTCCTCGCATCTCGTATTTCGTGAAGCGTATCTCGTTTTTCACGCTTCACGAACGACGTTTCACGCCTCGATGTTGCCGAACTTTCCCTTTTTTCTGTCCCCTTAGGGATTTTTTCTCATCCGAAATTTTCTCAGGTAGAGAAATGGGGGCTGACTCGTCAATTTGTTGTTTTATGTTCATCTCTCCAAATCCAGCCATATCCGCAAGCCACACCCACGGTTCATTCATAACCACAAAGTGTACCTTCCCGTCCTTTAGTGTAATTTGCAGTTGGGGAACCATCTTGCCGGCCAACCATTTTCTTTTCACAACAGTAAGTTCTCTAATCGTAGAATAGCGGAAGTCTTTGATGACCTTTCTCACCTGTGCCAAAAGAAGCCTCCGGTCGGTTAAATAGATGTTGCATGGGCGAAATGTAGAGAAGGCGGCACGTCCTGTATCGAGTGTCCCCGTGCATTTTCTTATCACCTTTTCTCCAGACTCCAATTGTGGAGAGGGGAGTTCACGATGTAAATCCAATCCACTTTTAATCATATTGCCTCCATCCTCGTATCTCGTGAAGAGCATTTCGTATCTCGCAAGCACTTCACGAACGATGCTTCACGGATTTTACGCTTCACTCTTCACGAGATACGCTTCACGCTCTTCGCTGACCTCTTTATCAAACTCTCTCATCAATCCATATTGCAGCATGGTCTCCATCCCGGCAATGGCCGCTTTCAGGTTGATACCGATCAGGGGGACATCACCCATAGTGATCACCAGATCGGCGTTTAACACTAGGCCTTTGTCCAACAAGCGATCCAGCAGGTCTACTAGCGTCGCCTCTTTTTCTCGAATGGGTTTCATAGTTTACATACCTACAAATGAATAGGGGGGCCATGGTCCGGTAAATCGCACCGGATGATCCTCGCCGGCCCCTATATCTTCAAGGACATTACCCAACACCTCCACCTGACCTTCGTCGGCCAGACAGGACACATTGAGTAACATCTGTTTGTCCTCCTCAAGGGTCTTGATCTTTTCCACCGTTATTTCGGTCACACACGCTTTAATACGCTCAAAGAAACTCCTAAAAAGTTCCGAGGCCTTATGTTCTATTTCGTCCTTCAAGGCCTTTTCGTACCTCTTCTTATACATATAGGCTGTACCGGAATTTTCCCCTTCTGATTTTTTCTTGAGGTCTTTTAGTTCTGCGCTGGAATTTACAAGTTGATCGAGGCATCTTGAAGGAAACCAGAATATCTGCACACCATATTCCGCTTTGCCCTTTACCTTCATCATACTTTTTACCAACCGGTCATGCTCCTTCTCCATCCATTTTTTGAGTTCACCTTCATCGCCCCTAATAATCGTACCAAAGGCAAAGGGGAGGACGGTCTTATATTTTTTCCATGCCTCTTCTACCACGGATTGATGCTTCCCCACCCATTGTAATGATTTTTCAGTGTCTTCGATCTTTACATCTCCTGTGACATGATGGACGACCGCAGAGATATCCTTATTTGAAATAGTGATGACAAAAGAATCATCGACGCCTATCGGCCCTAGCGAAGCGTTGTCGGAACCGTCAACAATACAATAAAGATAATATCCTTCGCTCATACCTTTTCCCTCCCTGACCATATAGATCCATCAACAAGACCATCTAACTGTTTGCGAAGGCTATGAACTGCCTCACAAATACCCTGTTCTTCCTTTAACTCTTCTATCGTCTCTTTGAGTTTCATAAGTGAATTACCCAAACGCTCGATCTGCGCCTCTGAAAGACTCTCACCATCCATCCTCCGCAAGGCTTGATGTTCAAGGGTTTCGTGTAGTATCTCTACTATGGCTATGACCAGCCCCAAGAGACTCCCCTTAAGATTATCCCCTTCGAGATCGATTTTCATACATCACCTCTTTTTTCGTGGAGGCTTTTTCATACTAAGAGGCTCTTTGTGCTGCATCGCAGGCCTCTTTCGACTGCCTTCCATCCTTTCACCAAATTGATCCGAGATCTTCTTATTTACTTCTTTTAGGCGTTTATCTATTTCGCGAAGTCTCTCGTTTCTGGAGTTTTCGAGTTTCTTGGACATAGCATCCAGACCTTTTTGTATGGCCCTAACTGTTTTAAATGCATCCGGCATAATGAACCTCCCAGTGTATAGCTGTTAGCGTATAGAATTGCATGAATTACTATCCGCTCAACGCTGTCCGCTATTTTTTCGCAGCAGGTGCTGCCTCAATGCCACGTTTAGGCATAAAGCCGCACCATGGACAGCCACTCTCCAGCAGTTCCTGACGGGCAACCCTTTTTTCACACTGCGGACACTCCTCCTTGACCACCTTGGCCTCTTTCCATATAGGAAGATCCAGTTTGGTGTCCGAAGGAAACTGCAGTCCGTAGCGAGCCGCTGTCTCGAACGAGGCTAGGGCGGCCCTGATCTTGATACCCAGGAGTTCCGTTCCTGCCAGCGACACCGCTATGTCCGCATTGATCACGAGTCCCTTATCCAATACGCGATCAAGGACATCAGCGAGCGTCTCCCTCTCCTTCATTTCGGGTTTTATAGCCATAAAAATCCCCCTTTCTAATGATATATCTCCTTGCCCAGTTTATTTAAATTATCTATTCCCCTGATATCCTCCGGTAGAAAGGGGATAGATATCCACTCTTTGGATACCATTTTTTTTAACTCCTCCAACATATCTTCCTGACCTCTTCTTATTTCGCGGCAAAAATCGCACTCTGTATTTTCACGTAGCATATTGATGATGGTGAGGTTCCTCGGCACTCCAAGGCGTTCGAGATTTTTCACAAACCTCTTTGTCTCCGAGACCACCATTGCCTCCGGCGTCGACACGACAATGGTCCGGCACAAGCTCTCATCCTGCATGATCTCTATGATCTCCCTGATATTCTTAGACAACCCAACCAACTTTTCTGCAGCCGGTCCAAGAGATATGGCCTGTTTATATTTTATGAGTAGTTGGAATATCGCCTTTAGCCATTCTCTCACCAGATGGGGCAGTTCCAGAAAACGAAAAAGATGGCCGCTGGGTGCGGTATCGAAGACGATGGCATCATACTTTCCGTCTCCTTTTATCAGATTTATTACCTGATACAGGGCCATCAATTCATCCAGTCCCGGCGGAGTCATCTCTATCAGGGCTTTAACTACCTTGCGATCATGAGTGAAATCCATGCCGGCGTTTAAAGTGCTACCTTGAAAGAATTTATCAAAGAGATTATCGATAGTGTCGGTGTATTCCTTTTTGAAATCATCTAAAAGTAGTTTGGCATTGAGCTCTGAGGCATAGAGATTCTCACATACCTTGGCCTCACGGCTCTCTATCTTTATCCCTAGACAATCGGAAAGCGAGTGGGCCGGATCGATGGAAAAGATCAGAAATTTCTTTGACGGTTCTCTGGCCGCTATCATTATAGATGTACAACACGAGACAGTGGTCTTACCTACACCGCCCTTGCCACCGACTATGAATAGTTTTGGAGAACCTTTTAGTAGTTTAGATAAAGATGCCTGATGAAATCGTGGCTCATACCTGGCATTTGGTACCTTGGTGTCTTGTGATCTCTTATTTGCGAGATACATTTCCTTTTCGCTGCTTCTGCCCTCTAAATGGGCAGCAAACCATTCAAGACCCTGCGTGCCCTGAATAGAATGCGTGGAGAGCGGTACCTGATGAATACTTAGACCGGCGAAATTATCTTTTAATAGGGATATCACTTTTTCCTGCTTTTCACGAACCGCCTTACAAACAATGCAGCTACCGGCATTTTGAATACCATTTAATACCAAACTATGGAGCGGCATCCCTTGTTTCTTTAACGTATCGATAAGCCTCTTTGATTCAAATAGGCTGAGCATCTCCGGCAGCATTACAACGATGAATTGGGACTTGTTCCTGTCCTGAATTATATTTCTTACATCCCTGATATCCCCACGCATGACTTCTATAAAATTATCTACATTATCTTTGACCACCTTGCCGGAAAAATGCCTCTGCAATATGCGGTGTTTTTCCTGTAAAAGGTCAAAAACATCGACCCATGTTGTAAGCAACTTTGGCAAACGAAGCAGCGACAGGGTATGACCGGTTGGGGCAGTATCGACTATCAGATGTTTTATATTATCGTCCTTAAGCAGTCTGCCTATCTCCAAAACAGACATCACTTCGTCAATGCCGGGAAGGGAGAGGCGAAAAAAACTCTGGATATCATCCGAGTCAAAATATGTTCCACGCTCTGCCAGTAATTTTATCTCTGCCTCATTTTCATTCTTGAATTTGTTGAGCAGAGAACCAGCATCGAGTTCCTGGGCATAAAGGTTTGAGTTGCCCTTTGTAATTATTCTAACTGGTTTCTCACCACCAATCGCTATCCCAAAACTGTCAGAAAGGGAATGGGCGGGATCGGTGGAAATAATCACGATTTTGTGATCTGGCAATTTTCTAGCTAACGAAAGGGCGAGGGCAGCGGCAGTAGTGGTCTTACCTACGCCTCCTTTACCTCCGACGAAGATAAGCTGTGAAGCATCCCCAATAATAGTATTTTGTGTTTCTCCTGCGCCCATTTTGCCTCGTATTACGTGAAACGTATCTCGTGAAGCGTATCTCGTAAGAAACGTCTCACTGATGAATTGCGAGATACGAGATACGAACGACGAGATACGAGTTAAAACTCCTCTTCCTCTTCGCCTTTTTTGCAAAAACTGGTTACCTCGCCGGCATCATCGAGTTCGATCTTGTACACATTTTTATCGAAGATCGGCGGGTAACCCAATTTTTTCATGTATTCATTCTGCTCCGTTATCTCCACGCTCGAGCTCCAGTTCTCACCTTCTTTGGCAAGTTTTAGGAACTTTATAGCTTGGGTGTCCTTGCCTAATTCCTTGGAGATAAATTGCGCGACCTTACCCTTTGCCTCATTTATATTCATAGCTACCCCCTATTTTTTCTTTCTTTTGCTGCATTGATTGCATTTAAAATCTCCTTTTCCTTCTTTTCAAACGCCTCCTGACCAATCTCATCCATCTCCCTCATCATCTGCAATTCAATAAGCTCCGATTTGAGTTTTTCCTCATCTCCCAACCGTTGATCAGCTACCTCTTTGATCTTTTCAGCCACCCACTGCGTGAGTTTGATCGGGCCTACAAGAGGCGCACCCAATAAGTTAAAGAGTAGTCCCATACGTCAATCCCAACTGACCACGATCTCGATAAAGTTTGCCGGCGGGGTCGGTCCCACATATCGAAATTTCAGGTCGTGCTTATGTTTTTCCGACAGCACATTTACACGGGCATCAAAGTCCCTTTGTGCCGCCTTAAGAATCAGAAAGGCACCATTCAAGACCATGCGATCACCCATAATCTTTCCCGTCTTTGCCTCTATGGACAGGGGTTTTAACTCTTCAAAAAGTTCTTCTCCGAAAAGTTCCTTTTTATTCTTCAAGGCCTTTTGAACCTCTTCACCAATGATGATCATGTCATTTCGCGCCTTCTCAAATGGGAGTTTGGCAAGGCGATCACGCCACTCCTTGAGACGAGGCTTTTCAGCCAAAAGTTCTTCATATGTTTTTTCCATGTCAATCCAGTGTGCCCTGACACCATATTCACGCTTATCCGAGAAGTAATCGATTTTCTCGATCAACTCATCATAACGACTTTTTAGAAACTTTTCGACGATTTGATCGCTGCTTTCAGCGATGGTACAAAACTTGATAGGCAACGTGGTATAGGTTTTCATAACCTCTTCGTTGACCTTCTGATGCCTGACCACATTATCCCGGTTTATCTCCCATTCCTTTACCTCCGAGGTGCTGACCACGCAGGCTATGTCATTGAATCTTACGACATAAACATCTTCCCCCTTTGCCGAATCCTCGCTAAGGCCAATAGGACCGAATGAACAATCTTCATCGACACGAATTACAGAGTACATGTATAGTCCTGATTTCATTTTAAACCCTCACACTTGCAAAACTGTATGGCGGCACGGGGCCGATATAACGCACCCTTACGCGATTTCGATTCTCTTCCTCCATTTTATCAACGGCCTCATCAAATTTGTTCTGCCCACTTTTATCCACCAGAAATGAGGCATACATAATAAGATCGTCCTTTGCCGTTGGATTTATTCGAAAATCCGCATAAGTTCCCTTCATATATTTTAGATATCTCAGTATCTCTTTCTCCTTTTTAGCACGAAGTTTCGCGCCAACGAGTTGGCCCGCCATTATGAGATCTTCTCTGCTCCTCGGTTTACCGGATGATTTCAGTTTTTTTAACCTCTTACTTTCCTCCACGATTTCGGCAAAGACCCGATCCATCTCCTTCCAGAAGATTTCTATTTCTATTTCAACTCTCCCTTTGAGTTTTTTAATGAGGTGCTTGAAATCGCGATGATGCTGTTTGATGAAGCTCATGACCTCGTGCGTGCTGGGAGCCACGGTGCCGAACCTGATCGGCAACATCTCAAATTTCTCCATTGTCTTTTCCAAAACCATTTCATGTGCCTTGACGTGGGCCTCATCGGCCATACTGTATTCTTCTTCCTGTGAATCGCTAACTACTGCGGCCAATTTTCCACATTTAATGGTGTAAACTCTCTCGTCATTCAAACCGATGGGACCAAAATCAAAATCATCCGCCGTTTGAATTATGCAGTATATGTATTTTGGATGAGACATTAACAAACCTCACTTCCCTAATTTAAGTTCTAGGTTGACAAAATTATAGGGGGGAGTTGGCCCTATATACTTAACATCATAGCGATTTCCTTTTCTACCTGCGAGTTCATTCACCTTTTCGTCAAGTTTGGTCATCCTTAAATTTTCAACCAAAAATACGGCATTAAAAACCATGTTCTCTTTCTGAACTTTGAGGATTTTATACTGGTTGGATAACTTAATAAGGGATGATGTCCAGATATCACTCTCCTCCTCCCTTTTATCATCCAATATCTTTGCAACCTCTTTACCTATTTCAACCCTGTCGCCCTCCGCCAAACGATGAAATTTTAATCCTTTATCTTTTAGCTCGGCGTTCTCATTGACTATTTCGTTAAAGACAATCTCCATATCCTTCCAAAACACCTTAACCCCTATCTCGGCTTTATTTTCGAGATCCTTAATGAGGCCAATAAATTCATTATGACGCAGCTCAAGTAACCGCATGATATCAGTAACGCTCTCTGCTACAGTACAAAATCTGACCGGCAAAACAGCGTAATCCTTCATTACTTTTTCAACCACGCGTTCGTGGGCCAGAAGGGTCTCGGGGCTTAGTTCGTACTTTGTCATCTGCGTATTGCTTATAACTGCGGATAGTCCACCACAACAGACATTATGGACCTCGTCTCCACGACCACCGAGGCCAATGGGACCAAACTCCTTGGCTTCATCCGTAGCTATAATGCAATATATGTACTTTCCCTCACGCATCAGACACCGCCCTCCAATACGCGGCTCAAATAACAGCGATCACTGTCAATATTGAGAAAAGGATTCTCCTGCCATTCAAAAAATGCCTTGAGCAAATCATAAGTCTGGTGAATTTCAGAAAACTTTTCTTCATGATTGCAATCCTTCGCTACATCCGGATGAAAATTCTGTGTCAGTTCACGGTTCTTTTGCTTGAGAATTTCAAGGGTCGTGTTTTCGTTTACATCAAACAGCTCCATCGCATTCCTCAATCGTTCTGGTGTAATCTTTTGAATAACAACCGTCTGAAAACTGTGAGGGGGGAGGGGCATGAGACACTTGAAATTAAATCGGCTCTCAAATTTTTTATCCAACTTATATGTTAAATCCAAAAAGGACTTTTCTTGTGCATTAGAAATTAGAAAGGAGTTGTTAAGTATCATCGTATTTTCCAACCTTTCGTGCTCCACGGTTTCTCCGTATGAATCAACAAAGTATCTGAGTATTTCAGTGGCTATCTTTAAACGACGTTCTTCGAGTTTATCCTCAAGCACCATCCCCACCTGCATAATCAGTTCCTTGCTCCTGATCTCCTCGGCCTTGCGTCTCATCTCCTTGATCTCCTCGTCTTCGGCGGCAATCCTTTTGAGCTCTCCCGGCACATCCCAACTGACTGTGAGATTGACCTCAAACTTGTCAGCCATTCCATCCAGCGTCTTGACAAAAGAACGGTATGTCTTGCGAAGGATAACGTTTATGTCTTCCTTATCGTTGATGACCGTGCCAAACTTGACAGGAATGACTAATTCCTTTTTCATGACCTCTTCGAGCGTCTTTTGGTGGGTCAATAATTTATTCATCAACGACTTTTTATTCCGTTCATCCAGTTTCCACTCATCGAGTTCGGAGATCACCATCGAAATATCCTCAAACGGAATCGTTTTTACTAAAGAGTTCTCACCATAAGGATCGGCAAAACCGATATTGCCGAAATCTAATTCATCCTTGCTTTTAATAATTCCATATAAATACCACATGTTTTTTCTCCTTACTTTTCTCTCTCTTTTTTTACCTCTTCCAATGCTTGTTCAAGATCGCCAGTTGCGATCTTAAGTGATTTCTTTTTCTTATCAGCTGCCTCTTTATGCTCGTGGATAAACGATCTCAAGACATTCATGGTAGCCCTGCGGCATACGGCCTCAATATCTGAACCGCTCATCCCGTCTGTCTTTTGAACAAGCGAATCTATATTTACATTCGAATCCAGAGGTTTCCCACGCGTATGAATATCGAATATCTCCCTTCGTGTTCCGGCATCCGGCATTCCGACAGTAAGGATAAAATCAAATCTGCCCGTCCGAAGAAGGGCAGGGTCGATCAGATCCTTACGGTTTGTGGCACCTAGCACCATCACGCCTTTGAGTTCCTCAATGCCATCCATCTCCGTCAAAAACTGGCTGATCACCCTCTGAGTAACGCCCGAATCGCCACCACCATGGCCTCGCTCCGGAACAATCGAGTCAATCTCATCAAAAAAGATAATGCAGGGCGAGGCTGCCTTGGCCCTTTTGAATAACTCCCTCACACCTTTCTCTGCCTCACCCACATACTTGTTCATCAACTCCGGCCCCTTTATTGAGATAAAATTCACTCCGCTCTCATTAGCCAGAGCCTTTGCTATCAGTGTCTTTCCCGTGCCGGGTGCGCCTTCCAAAAGGACACCTCTTGGCGGGGAGACATGTGCATGTTCGAAAAGTCCGGTATACTCGAGTGGCCACTGAATCGACTCTTTGAGGCGTTTTTTAATCTCGTCAAGTCCGCCGACGTCTTCCCATGTGACGTTAGGAACCTCTACAAAGACCTCACGAATCGCAGAAGGCTCTACCTCTGACATGGCCTCCATAAAGTGATCCATAGTAACTTCAAGCTCCATCAATTTCTCGAGAGGAATTTCATCAAGCGAAACACCTGAACCGACAAACAACCTGCGCAGACAACTCATGGCTGACTCTCTGGCCAATGCCTCAAGGTCCGCACCGACATAACCATGCGTAATCTCCGCAAGTTTTTTTATATCCACATCCTTGGCAAGCGGCATGCCGCGCGTATGAATGCCCAATATCTGTTCTCTGCCACCTTTATCAGGTATTCCTATTCGAATCTCACGATCAAAACGTCCGGGGCGTCTAAGCGCCGGATCAAGTATATCCGGAATGTTGGTGGCACCTATTACAATTATATCTCCACGACCTCTTAAACCGTCCATTTGGGAAAGGAGCGTAGCTACCACCCTCTTTTCAACCTCGCCCTGGACCTCCATCCTTTTGGGCGCAATGGCATCAATCTCATCTATGAATAATATAGCAGGGGCTGCATTTGCCGCCTTTTCAAAATATTCACGAAGATGCTTTTCTGATTCTCCATAAAATTTATGTATTACCTCGGGGCCATTTACGGTAAAGAAATTGGCATCAGCCTCATGAGCCACTGCCCGCGCTATGAGGGTCTTTCCTGTCCCCGGAGGGCCGTATAACAAAACACCTTTGGGCGGATCGATTCCCAACCGGTCAAAGACCTGCGGATATTTCAAGGGAAGCTCTATCATTTCACGAACACGCTGAATCTCCTTACCCAGGCCCCCAATATCCTCGTAAGAAACCCCTGGTTTTTTCTCTACTGCCTCTTCACGCTCTGTTCCCTTGATTGCTATGGTAGTCTGCGGGCTTACCAAGACAACTCCTGACGGAGATGTATCCATCACTTCAAAATCGCGGGTCTTTGAACCAAAGAGAATAGCACGCACCTTGGAACCCTTTACCACCGGTATGCCGGCAAAGAGTTTGCCCAGGTATTGTTCGTCACCGCGAAGTGACGCAGCCTGTAGCGGCTTTAAGACCACTCGTAAGGCCTCATGGTGAACAACTTTTAACACTTCCACCTTTTCATCGATCCCCACCTTGGCATTGTCACGGAGGATTCCATCTATTTGAATAATCTTCTTGCCACGATCCTCCATATAGATAGGCATCAGCTTGGCAACGGCATCTCGCTCTTTACTTTTCACCTCGATAACGTCACCGATAGACGCACCAATGGTCCCCATATCAACAGGATCCATACGTGCAATACCTCGACCAACATCTTTTGATTGAGCCTCTGATACCCGAAGTGTAATTGCGGATTTTTTCTTTGCGGTTTTATTCTTATCTTTAGTCATAAAGCGTTCCTCAAAGCCTTCCCTACAGGAAAGGGTTTAGAAAAGCTGGCAGGGCTACTGCTCTCTCTTCTTAAGTTTTAATTCAAAGATCCCGTTTTTATAATTCTTCTCTGCATCTTTTTCCGAAACCGGATAGGGGAGCAATATCTCTTTGCTGTATTTCTTCTCCCCGATACTGTTTAAAATGAGCACATCGCCGTTAATGGTATATTCTACTTCCTGTTCGGAAACCCCGGGCATTTCCGCGACGATCTGCAACTTCCCATTCTCATCGAAAACATCTACGATGGGTTCCCTAGTATCTTCCACCACCGCACCCTTGGACGTCTTTTTAATATTTCCAAAGGGCTCTACGATGGGTCTTTCCGTACCATCTTTTCCTATGCCGGTCCGGATGGAAAATCCGTAAACCCCTTTAAGGTCCTTTGCCCCCTTGACCTTGAATTCGCCCTCTTTCTTCATCTCACCGCCGGCCTTTTCCAACTCGTCGGCGAAATCAACTAATTTACCAAATCCTTTGAGTAACCCTCCTAGGTTAATTTTGCCGACTCCAAAATCGAGTTCAAAGGGTTCTTCATCCTTCTTTTTCTTTTTGAACATTCGAGCCTCCTTTTCGTATCTCGTGAAACGTATCTCGTATCTCACAATAATAGATTTCTGATTTCGAGATACGCTTCACGCTTCACGAGATACGAATCAATAACTAACCTTTAACTTCTTTACCACACGTCTCCTGCCATTTCCGTCGGGGTCTTTCCCCCGTTTGCGCCTCTTCGGTTTTTCACCTAGAGTAGTCATGATCTCCGGCCCCAAAGACATGCATTTGCTATCGATATCATTCAGTTGTTTTTCAATCTCTGCAAGGCGGTTAATTAATGCACGTTTTTCCTTATCCAGCTTATATCTATTCATCTGATGGACATACAGATTCAGATAAGGCAGGTTTACCGATCCCCCCTTGGACTTGGTCATAACGTGACGTATGGATTTCACGCTTCCTACATGTTTGACATCAATCATAGTCTTCATTCGCTCACCCCCTTCAATACCTTTCTCCTAGGTTTTCCGGTGCCATTCCTGCAATGTTTATCAATGGCTTCGCACACAATATTTTTAACACGGGCACTCGTGGAGGAACTCCCAATTCGAGAGGTTTCAGAAGTTAAAATATCAAGGCATATATTCTTAAAGACGCTGTCATGAGAGGCGACCTGAACATTGCCCGGATTCACTGCAATAGACTTGGCAATCATAATGCATGCCCTTACTGTGGGAGAAAACTCATATTGACCTGAAGCCCTCAGGTCCCTCACTATCTTTACTATTTTGGCTATTTCCTTTGGATGCATTCTTGACTTTTTTGCCGCTATGGCGATTTCGGTATTCTCATCGAAAGATTGTAGGTCAAGTGTGATCATCCGATCCCGCAGTGCATCTTGTGAGCGATGTACACCTGCATATTCTTCGGGATTAGATGTGAAGATAGCAGAAAAATCCGGATGAACCTTGACATAAGAATCCCCGTTCCTCTTGCCCGGAATATCCAGTATTCCTTCCTGAAGGATCGAAAGTAAAACGTTGTTGGCCTCGGGCCGCGAACGTGTAAATTCATCGTAAATCAGTGTATAACCATTCTCAACGGCCAGCGTTAGACGATTATCCACCCACTCCTTTGATGCATCCTCCTCCACCTTGAGGACGGAATGAATAAAATTATCTCTCACCCTCCTTAGGTGATAACCCGTTTCTCCCCCGACCAGATTCGAAGTGGTCATCTCTTCATCGCCATGAATTATTACCAGCGGTTTACCCAATAACTCGGCAATTCGAAGCGCCATCGTGGTCTTGCCCGTCCCCGAGATGCCCCTCAAGTGAATTGGAAACCCGGCTTTTATATAATTCATAGACCTCTTAATAATGTCCTTTACAAAGGGGGTTTCCACAAAATCGCGGCTTGCCCTAGGTTCTATAATGGTGATTGATTCTGTATCCCTTTCCATATAACCCTCCTTGCGGAGAATGCAGAGAAAAACTCAGACACTCTCGGCAACATAAACTTATAAAACTCCACTGCCATGACAATTATGGCACGTTAACTTTGTCTCCTGCTCCATTCCCGAGCCACGACATACATCACAAATCCTCTGCTTCCCTTTATGATTGGAAACCTTTCCCCTCCCGTGGCAAGAAAGACATGTATTCTGTGTACCAAACTCAATACCAGTTCCCTTACAATAGGCGCATGTTGAAAAGGGTTTGAGAATATAATGCTCCTTCATCCCATGACACACCGGACAGATGGATACTGTTTCAAAAGGATCTCTTCCTATTCCCTTACAGAACGCGCAATTTATCTGTGCTACATACTTCCTATGGGAAGGAAACCGAATTTCGCCTTTAATACTGGGCATAAACCCTTCTTCATTACTGTCAAAAACAACCGTAAGGTACCCGATCCAATTGACCGGGCACCCCACAGTGTTTGAATATTACTTGGTTACACGTCTTCTTTTTTTCGACGGTCGCCCACGTTGCTTTGGCATTTTCTCAACAGGAGAGGCCCTTTCTGCTTTGGCCTTTTTTACCTTATGCGGCTCCGCTGGTTCCTTGTATTCCTGAAAATGCACAGCATTCATGTGTCGGTTTTTCTCCTTCATGGCACGCTGAAAGTTCTTGTGGCCGCGTTCGAATTCATCGTGTAACTTCTCTCTCTGCTGCTCACATTTCTTCATGAACTGGTGGGTTTTGTTACTCAGATTTCCGACCTGATCCGTTATATCAGAACAAAATTCTCGCCTCCTTTTATGATCTTTTTTGGCCTGTTCCCGCCTCTGGCGACTACATGAATTCAACATTTCATGTGTCTCATTGGCAAGGTTTTTGGTAAATTTATTTAGATCATGGTGGAGGTTATGAAACATGTTTTTTTGCTCCGAACGGGTCTGATTCAGAAAACTCTGAGCCTCCCTCCTCATGTTATGAGAGGCAGCAAAGAATTTCTTAACGTCTTTTACTCTGTTATCAAAAGACGATACCAGATGTTCTCCCAAATTGGTCATGTCTTCAGCAAATCCCATTTGTAATCACCTCCCTTCGAAAGTTTTCACGAATTTCAATCATCGCCTCTTTGAATTCACCAATGGTGATTTGCGGTCCTTTCTTAAGCAGGGCATTAAACCTCTGGATAATCGAGGTCTCGAGATAATGAAAGACCTTGACCAGTTCCTTGATCTCTCTGATTTCAGTCTCTATTTCCCGTTTTAATCTACGGACCTCTTCCAGATTACCCTCATGTAAGGCGGTCTTTAACTGAGCGGCCACTTCCCTCTGAGAAGAAAGAAACTTATGAAGTCTCCCTTTAACCTCCTGCTCTCTCACATATTGGGGCTCCAAGGCCCCTTTGATCAGGAGATCAAAGTCCTTCCGGCGCAGCGAATTTTTAACGGCCAGCATCTCTTTGAGTTCTATTTTAAGCCTCTCCTGTACACTTCTATGCTCGGCCATTATTTCGTACGCCTCGGTGATCAATTCAGATACAGCTGCTATACGCGTACAATAGGTATCTACAAGATCCTCTGTCACCTGTCTCATCTGATCAACCATTGTATTCGTAGCAGCCATAACTATTTCTCCTCAACATAACATGGGGCCGGTTTATTTGGCGGAATACGCTCTCTGCCAACATCCTTAATCTGCAAAAAGGATATCCCGACAAATGCCCATACAGATCGCAAAACACACCATTAAGTTGTCAAACTACGCAGGCGTTGCCGAAGTAGCAGTAAGCCCTATTGCCTCTGCATACTTTAAATATGTCTCCACACCGGAGACCACCACACGCGCCTCAAGGGCCAGAAATTCAATTCCGACCAGAGAGAGCCGTGCCCAGGCATCGATCACTATACCCTTGTCAAGGATACGATCGATAACCTCTGCCAAACTTGAACTGGCTATGGTTTTCTCGACTGGCATCTTAACCCTCCATGTTTACTGGCCTTCCATTTTAGGTATCACCATGATACCCAACAAAAAGACCAATTAGTGGTACCTATGCAGCAGTGGCGGTTAGGCCTATCGCTTCTGCATATTTCAGATAGGTCTCAACACCGGAAACAACCGCACGCGCTTCAAGGGCCAGAAATTCAATTCCGACCAACGAGAGCCTTGCCCACGCATCGATCACAATACCCTTATCAAGGATGCGATCGATAACTTCCGCCAAACTCGAACTAGCTATGGTTTTTTCAACTGGCATATCTTTACCCTCCTTCTTGTTGGTTCCACCACAAGTGCCCCCATGGCACCCATGCGGCCAACATTCTTTTTCCCAAATTCAAAGATCCATTTAACCACTCCTCACGCATTCTTAATGCGCTGCTGTCGCCGTTAAGCCAATGGCTTCAGCGTACTTCAGGTATGTCTCCACACCGGAGACCACCGCACGAGCTTCCAGGGCTAGGAATTCAATTCCTACCAAGGATAGGCGTGCCCAGGCATCGATCACTATACCCTTGTCAAGGATACGATCGATAACCTCTGCCAAACTTGAACTGGCTATGGTTTTTTCGACTGGCATCTCAATCACCTCCTTTCAATTTGTTGTTGCTGCATTAAAATTTCGGACCTTAAGCAATTCCGGGGACAATGGCATTTTGTAGAATCGCTTAAGGCCCTCGCACAAAATAAAAAGGGATTCCGTCTTTACGAGTAAAATGGAATCCCTTCGATTCACTATTGGTCTATTAATTATCATCATGGAACATGCTACAGCATAAATCATGCCAAGTTATTAAATTTAAATAGGATATCTTGATGACTGACCGAAGATGCCGATAAATCAAGACATTAACGACGGGCGCATTTAAAAGGCGCTATATAATATACGACACAATGGTTGTGGGTGGAGAAAAATCGGAAACTGGTTGCCATATAGCAGGGAAGTCTTTCCCGATTTCACTATTCTCGTTATTGCCCATAAAAATAATTTATCATACGCGATTAAATTTGCGCACAGTGGGCGTTTGAGGAGTTTCAATATTCGCAAAATAATTTTCAAACCAACATTGAATCGGGAATATATTGCCGACGCCGGTGATCTAAACACCATCGACGTTTCCGGACAACATCATAAAATATTATGGCATTAACATAAGAATTTGAAAGGCTTATTTTTGGTTCGGTTTTTCTCGTTCTAAATCAAAGCAGAGATTTAAAAAATAGTGCTTGGCAGGGTCCACACATTTTGAAAGAAGATGAAAATATCCAACGATTCCAAATGTTGAGATCAATATTATCGGATGAAGTATGATGTGCTTCGAATTTATTATGCCGCAGATCATTTCTCTAACCTCCTCACTGGCTTGAACCCTACACACATCAACAGCAAAGTCCATGCCATGTGAGGAGAAAAAACTAAATTCTTTTTAATAATTCAGTCGTCAACGCAGTGTAATCCTCGGCACCATAGGAACGAGGGTCATATTTGATAATCGGTTCACCCGAGCTCGCCGCCTCTTCGAGACGAACATTATTGCGAATAACGGTTTTTAACATCATATCTTCGAAATATTCGCCGATATTTTCAAGGACCTCATGCGCGAAATTCGTTCGGCAATCAAACATCGTGGCTAAGGCAAGGATCTTGAGAGGATGCTTCTTCTGGATTTCCTTGATAAGCCCAAGCATCCTTCCCACACCATGAAGGGCCAAAAAACTTGTTTTTATTGTCAGAATGACCGCGTCAGATGCAAGCAGGGCATTTTGGGTAAGCACTCCAAGGGTAGGAGGGCAATCGATTATGGCAAAATCGTAGTCGTTCTTCACCTTGCTTAACGATTCATTTAATCTCGAAAATCTCTTGGGTTGCTGTGCCAGCCGTGCCTCATCGTCTACCGATATAGATTCCGACTGGAGTAAGGTGAGATTGTCTGTTATCTTGAGTCCCAATGTTGCAATAGGTGCAGTTGCTGTCCGGGTCTCAAGTATCGTATCAAAAACCGAACCCTTGACTTCCTGTTCTTCAGCCCTCCACCAAGTTGAAGATTGACCTTGAGGATCGAGGTCGACCATTAAGACCTTACGTCCCTTGCCCTCCAGCCCAGCTGCCAGATTTACCGCTGTGGTTGTCTTTCCCGATCCGCCCTTTTGATTGGCTATAGATATGGTATACATACTCCCCCTCCTAATGATCAAGGGACCGGGGTGCTTGGGTAATCATTCAGGAGGGGTTGGTGCGTGAGGCACCGAAGCACCTGGGTTCCATTTTCGATTTTTACTCTTGACAAATCTTCTATTTCAACAGAGGTAGAACTGTCAACATCTAAAATATCCAAGTCGATCACTTTAAATCTGGGCCGACATAGGTAATTTCATCCTCATTATCAGCAACTGCCTCTATATCTGTCTTTGCGCCTGTCTGCAAATGTCCGTCTTCAGATAGAAAATAGTCGATCTCATCTTGAGTAAGAATGGGATTCTTTAGGCCATGATTTATATCTTCCCGTTTAGGATCCTTGACTTTTTGCAGTTCGCTCATCAAGGTAAGCGGCTGGCCATCCGCCAATTCCTTTTCCGGTTTTACAGATAGATGTTCAACCGAATGTGGCTGTATCACCAGCCACCGTTCACTTGCGAATCCTACGCAATCATATGTAAATAATTCCAGCGGGATACTGCTATCGAATCGTTTTAATAGGGACTCTGCCTCCGGCAGAATCTTTCCGACCAAGTACCAAAGCCGGATGCTATTATCCAGTATTCTATCGGGATAGATATGTCGCAACACATCCAAATTCTCTGCCATCCAGTCGGCCTGAAGAAAGAGGTTTGAAAGTCCTTTAACGTCCAATACTGAACCGAGATCGATCAGCAACAACCTGTTTCTCTTGTCAACGGCAACCGTATCCACCCGGCCGGAGCCGGGGACAGGGAATCTCCTGTCCAACACATGGATTCCCGATTCCACTAAGGCAATCTGGTTATTTAAAATTGAAACGACATCCTCTTTAGTGAGCTCTATTTTGTACTTGGATACACAGACCTTGAGATTTAAGTCCTGCTCGTGAGTCATCTCTTGTGCATATACGAGTTTCATTCAAACACCATCTGTTCCAACAAGGCGAAGAAAGAGGCGTCGGGTTTTGATGATCCGGCCTGACGCCGCTTCCAATCTTCGTTTTCACCTACAATCACACCGGCCATTTCATTAAGTTGTTTGGTGACAAAGCTCTTAGGGTGAAGCAAAGCCGCCGGGACGCGCTTTGATACAGAGTTTTGAATATAGAAATTATGAGGCAGCCAGCCAAAGAGCGACAGTTCCACTCCTTTAAAGTTTTTATTCACGATTCCCGTTAATTTGCTATATGCGGCCTGCAACTCTGCATCTTTTCTGACCCTGTTCATTACAATTTTTATTTTGACTGCTTGACGCATCATGGCAATGGATTTGATAGTGGCGTAGGCGTCGATCAAGGCGGTTATATCTGGGTTAGTGACCAAGATGATTTCATGAGATGCCGTCAGAAATCGTATCACCTGCGGACTTATGCCGGCAGAGAGATCAACAAAAATGATGTCGAATTTTTCCTCATGGTTTCCAAACTGTCTGGCAAGATACCGAAAGCGCCAGTCTTTAAGTTCAGCAAGCTCACTAAATCCGGAACCACCGGGGATAAGTTGCATTCCATGAGGGCCGGGAATGATTATCTCCTCAACCTTTTTTTCACCGGAAAGCATCTGGGATATATCGTGGATAGGGGAGAGACCCAAGAGAAGATGCGCATTGGCAAGCCCTAGATCGGCATCGAACAACAGAACCCTGCGACCCTTTATTGCCATCAATACTGCGAGATTTGTAGTAACTACCGATTTACCCGTTCCGCCTTTTCCACTTGCAATGCAGTAAACTTGCGCCTTGGCAGGGGAAGTAAGTGCGGAGATTTTTGACAAACTCTGGTCAGATGATCTCTTTGGAACATCACGAAGATCATCGAGCTTTACCGAAGTTACGTCATGAAGCGTCCTCTTAAGAAGTCTATTGCCATCCAAAACCATTTTTGCCTCACTATTCAGATCTTATACTCTCTCCTCTTATTGTATAAGGTCTTTTCGTCAACACCCAACCGCTTTGCGGCCTCTGACTTTTTTCCACCGACATCCTTCAGCACTTTTTTAATCAGTGCTGTCTCTATCTGGCGCAAGGCGATTTGTGTAGCGGCCCTGAGAGGCATATCCACAAGTTGATCCAAACAAATCTCCTCTTCTTCCAAGTGAATTTTGTTATTCAATTTTCGAATTTCTTCGGGCAGGCGTCTGGCCGTAATAACGCCGTCTTCAGCAAGCAACATTGCGCGTTTAATCACATTTTTGATTTCCCTGATATTTCCGGGCCAATCATATGATTCCAACAGAGCCCTTGTCCCCATGGAAATACCCTTGACCTTGATATTCAGTTCTTTATTAAATTCCTTGATGAAGTGATCTATAAAAAGCGGAATATCCTCCTGTCGTTCCTTGAGCGAAGGTATGTGTATGGGGAATTCATTGACACGATGATAGATGTCCCTTCGGAATGTCTTCTTCTTCATCATTGCTTCGAGATCGGCATTGGTTGCTACGATTACGCGGACATCGACATCAACGGGCTTCTCGCTCCCAATTCTCTCGACCTGTCTTTCTTCCAAAACACGAAGTAATTTTGCCTGTGTGCCCATGCTGATGTTGCCGATCTCATCAAGAAAAATTGTACCGCCTTCGGTCAATTCAAACTTTCCGGCCTTTGCCTTCACAGCGCCGGTAAAGGCACCTTTCTCGTGACCGAAGAGTTCGGATTCGATAAGTGTGTCGGGCAAAGAGGCACAATCGATGGGCGTAAACCGATGATGATTTCTGTTGCTGTTATTATGAATCGTTCGGGCGAGTAGTTCCTTACCCGTTCCGCTGTCTCCCGTAATCAAAACTGTAACATCGCTGTTGGAAACCGCCTTAACCAACTTTATTACCTTTTGTATCTCCTTCGATCCACCTATTATATTTTTATACGAGAACTTTGTTCCTATCTCGCGTCTTAGATCATCGACTTCCTGTTCGAGGTGGACAGCCTCAATCGCCTTATCTGTTATGATAATGAGTTCATCATTATCGAAGGGTTTGGGCATATAGTGAAAGGCGCCCAACTTCATGGCCTCTACAGCGCTCTTTACACTCTCATGCCCCGTAAGGATAATAACCTGAATCGAATGCTCCATCTCCTTTATCTTCTTCAGGACATTTAGCCCATCGATATCGGGAAGCATCAGATCGAGTATGACCACATGAGGAAGATCAGATCTGATGCTCGTTATGGCATCATTACCTGTGGATACGGAACTGACTGAATAACCTGCCCCTTGCAGTATCTTCTCCAATAATCTGCGTACATCCTTCTCGTCATCTATAATAAGGATTTTCCCCTTATCCATTGTTCAAAGCTCCCATACCCGTAAAGGTCTCTTTCACGGGAAGTTTTATCGTAACGACCGAACCTCTTTCCTCTATGCTTTCAAAATCCACGGTACCACCATGGGCATTGATAATTCGATGGGCTATCGTCATTCCCAGACCCTCGCCATCTTCTTTTGTTGTAAAAAACGGTTCGAATACATGATCTGAAACGAGTTCGGACACTCCCTTGCCCGAATCTTTGATAAAGATATAAATGAATTCTGCATCCGGCCTGAATAGGGCTTCTATCTTAATATCTCCGCCGACCGAAATCGCATCTATGGCATTGGTTATAAAATTGAGTATCGCCTGAATGAGAGAGCTCTTATCCAATCTTATCTCCGGTATAGATGTCTGTATCTCCTTCGTGAGGCTGATCTCTTTACGCTGACAACGAACCTTCACCATATTACATACTTCATCTATAATAGATCCTATATCGGCCATCTCATAAGTGGCTTCCAGTGGTTTTGAAAAATCCATCAGATGCTTAATTGTATGAGAGACGTTATCGGCATTATTTATTATGGCATCCATGTTTTCTTTCAAATCACTATGCAGTGGCGTAGCCTCAAGCTTGTTTAGTTCCTTTAGACACAATTGTGCACTGGATTTTATGACTGCCAGAGGATTGCGCAACTCATGTGCTACACCGGCAGCCAGAAACCTCATATTTCGTGCCTTCTCAAGTTCCAGCAACTGTTTTTCGTTATTTATCTCTCTGGTAATATCGCGCATATACTTCACGATGGCGTAAGCGTCCCCTTCATCAGAATGGAGGGGAAATACAGTGACCTGAAAAATCCGCCCCTTTAAAGGCTCTGCATTGAAAGACCTTAAAAGAGTTTGTTTCTTTCCGGTTTCAAATACATCATGACCTATGCATTTTTCACATGGTCCATTGACGCCGTAAAATAAATCGAAACATGTTTTGCCCAAGACATCATTAAAGGATTCTTTACCCATCAGTTCAAGCAAAGACCTGTTGACCCTCATGATCTCACATTTTTTATCTATAATAACTATGGCATCGGTAATGCCATCAAAGATATCCTGAAGATTCTTCTTGGCCCGACGGATCAGGTATTCGAGATCTGGATTATCTCTACTATCCAAATTTTCTGTTTCATTTTCATTCATAAACTGTAACAGCTTACGCCACCGCTGCCTGACGTTTGAACGGCAGACGATGGATCAGGAAGCTGACCTTTATACCCGCATTTAATCCTTCATCCACCCTGTGCAGGAGTCCCATAAACAATATCCCGGTTTCTCCTGCCTTAAGCGTGTGATCGATCCTTTCTTTTATAAAATTATCTCTCTTGGAGAGTAAATCCTGCGCGATCTTTTCATATTCCTTTATAGATTCATCCTTCTCTTTATTGTTTTTTGCATTAGCGATCTTTTTTATATGGTTATACTCTTCGAGCAGAAGCGATGCGTCTTCGGTTCCTTCCAGATTTGCACCGTTATCTACCAGCCATTGAACAACCTCGTGATTCTTACTCCCCTTGGAAGCAAGATCGGCCACGATCTCTTTTTCCTTGCCGCACACCGGAAGGCCATCCTGATAGATCCTCACCTTTGACCAGTCCAGTCTCAGTTTGTCGATTTTTGTCCTTAAACCATCCCACATCTGATCTATTTCACGGACGTGTTGATTCCATTTCTGTTCACCAAACTTCTTGATGTACTCTTGCTTTAAGGCACCGCTCATACTCCCCATGTCAGCCTGGGTATGAATGACCGGCACATATATTAAACTTCGACTATTCTTCATAAACCTGACGACCTCTCTTCAAGACCTTCCTTCACCATGTTCTTTACGAAGTTGGCGTCGAATGGTTTGGTTATGTAATCATATGCACCCAGTTGCATGGCCTCTCTCGCCGTTCCCAATGTGCCATAGGCTGTAAGAATAATAACCACAGCATCCTGATTGAAATCACGCAGCTTGCGCAACATCTCAATCCCATCCATGCCCGGCATTTTTATATCCAGCAAAATAAGGTCTGCGGGTTTTTGTTTCATGGTAGCAAGTGCACGCGAACCGCTGGTGGCAGTGGAAACCTCATAACCGTCCTGCTCCAAAATCTTGCGGAGCACGTTGCACATCTCTTCTTCGTCATCGACAACCAGCACCTTGTTTAATTTTCTAAAGTCTTCAACCATTTTACCCCCCTTTTTTCGTATCTCGTGAAGCGTATCTTGTATTTCGTATGTTTTATAGTTTTTTTATCAAATTTCTTAACATCCTCGATTCGTGATCTAAGTTCTCCAACAATTCACCTTTCGAAGTCTCATTCAAAAATTTCAACTCAAATGAAACTTCAATTTGTGTTTCTAATTCAGCACATGAACCCAATGCAATATAAAGAAATTGCCTGTACTCCTTGTTGTGAAATCTATTAAATCCCTCTGACACGTTGGATGGAATCGATATTGCTGACCGACGCATTTGCGAAATCAAGCCATACAACTCATTCTTTGGAAAAGCTTCAGTAATTTTGTAAATTTCTAAAGCTATTTCTTTTCCTAATTTCCAAACGTCCAAATCTCTAAAATTTTTAATTTTATTACCCATTGAATATCCCTCACGAAATACGTTTCACGCTTCACGAGATACGCTATTTCCACAACCCAAACAAGCCCTTTTTGGCAACCGGCAATCTAACTTTAAAAGTAGCACCTGCCCCTCTTTTGCTATCTACACTTATTGTTCCCCCGTGTTCCTGTATAATTGAGTGAACAACAGATAAACCTAGTCCCGTTCCTTCACCTGCCTTGCGAGTAGTATAGAATGGCTCGAATATTCTTTTCTGATGTTTTCTGGGAATGCCGGGACCTGTATCTTTAAATGAAACGCATATCCAGTTATTATCCTCAACCAATGTTTTGATATGTAGTTTGCCTCCGCTCATCATGGCATGTTGCGCATTCAGGATGAGATTTACAAATACCTGTTGAAGACGATTGATATCACCTCTTATCACAGGCAAATTTCCGTCCAGATCAACTGTATATTCGATTTTTGAGAGACGCAGCTGATGCTCCATCATCTGCATCGTTCTACGCACCACTTTGTCGATGCTTACATTTTCTTCTTCGCCCCTCCCTCTATGGGTAAAGTGAAGCAGGTTCGAAACGATCTCGCCGCAACGGCGGGATTGCTCTCCAATTGTCCCCAATACTTCACTAAGATCGTTTACCTGTTTTTTATCGGTAAAATCAATTTTATCCATATTGGATGTCAGATACTGAATATTCGCCAAGACTATGCCAAGGGGATTATTTATTTCATGCGCTATACCCGCAGTAAATTGGCCGATAGCAGACATCTTTTCAGCGTCCCTTATCTGTTCCTCGAGATGAATCCTCTCCGTTATATCCTCCATGATGAGCATGGCATTGTACCGGCGGCCTATTCGTTCTTTGAACCTAAGAATCTGATAATCGTAATGCTTTCCACGGAGTTCGAATCGACCTCGCGGCAATGTATCGTCACCTCTAATCACGGCCCTTATCTTTTCATCAAATCCAATGCCTTTGTAAGCTCTGCCCAATACTTCTTCCAAAGGCTTGTCCATAACTTCTTCTCTACTTTTCCCCAATCTTTTGATGAAATGTTGATTCGCAAAATTTATCTCAATTTTACGATTTAGAATGAGAATGGAGATTGGAAGATTGGCGACAATGTGCTCCGCATATTCTTTGTAAAATTTGATGAGTTGTTCCGACTGTTTCTTAAGCGTTACGTCTCTTGATATTCCGACAATGTTCAATATTTTTCCAGAGGTATTCCTCAACGGAACGAGTGTTACTTCCCACCACTTATGAAGGCCTCCACTCGTGGTCGATTCATAATGACATTCCGCCATTTTTCCACTCCACGCAGTCTCGACAGCCTTGGCGAGCACCCCGAAATATTTTCTGTGAGCATCCTCAACAAAATTTCTTTCTATGATATTGCTTAACTTCTTCCACCCGTATAATTTTACGCCGGGTCGGTTCATATGTACAAATTTTCCCTGCTCATCCAAAAGAAAGATTGCATCGGTCAAATTCTCCACCACACCGCGGTATCTCTCTTCCGATTCCTTGATTTTATTTTCTGCTGCAATTCTTTCCCGCATATCCCGGGCGGTTAGGACCACTCCTGTGAGCTTTCCTTTTTCATCGCGTATTACAGAGCCGTAAATACTTACCGGTATTTTTTTAGATGTCTTAGTAGAAAAAGACGTATTGTAATCGATCACAGGACCTTTGCGGAGGAGTTTTCTAAAGCGCTTATCAACTATGGACTCTTCTTCTTCTTCTTCTTCTTCTTCTTCTTCTTCCGCAATAAGCATACCAAACGATTGGCCTATTAATTCATTTTCTTTGCAATTCAACAAGTCACATATCGACTTATTAACGGACTGTATTTTTCCCCCAGTGTCTAAAACAATCAAGGCGTCAACCATGGATGAAATGATGTTTTCTGTGTATTCATTGCTTTCTTGCAGTTCAACAACGGTATTTTGTAATTTCTGTTCTTTTTCCTGAAGTAAATTTACAGTTTTTAGGAGTCTCTCATTTAATTCGCTTCTTTCTTCCTCTGCCTTCTTGCGTTCGGTAATGTCTCTAAAAATCCCCAACATGTACTTTTTTGCAGATAACATTACCGGACCAGCGTTGATATCCGCAAAAAACACGCTATTGTCTTTCCTCTTCACGGGAAGATTTTCAGCAAGTGAAAATTCCCCCATCGCTTGTTTATTAAATTGTTTTATAATATATGGTAGGGATTTATCGGGATGGATATCATCGACACTTCTCTCCTTAATCTCCTCTATGGTATAACCCATCATTCGACAAAACTTCTTATTGGCGATAATGAATCTCCTGGTTTCAATCTCTACCAAAATCATTCCGTCTGTAGCATTATCAAAAACCCTCCTAAATTTCTGTTCGGATTCCCTAAGCGCCATCTCCACTCGTATGCGTTCAATAGTTTTTCCCAATCGTTCGGCAACCGCCTTAATAAGGTCATTCTCTTCCTTCAAAAAAAGCCCTTCGTCTGCAAAAGTCATCTTCTTTAATTGAAAAACCTCTATGAGACCCGACTGTGCACCGAACAACTTTATGCCAGCAGATATACCCCTTTTGGTTCTACGACAGTTTTTTGTCTTAAACACTTGACCTTCAAAATCAATCCTGGCGCAAGTGTTTTTCGGATACCGAAAGGCCGGTGGAATCAATTCGACAGTGCCTTGAAGTATCTCCTCCAGAGTTATACCCTCTTTCTCAACAATATCCGTAATACCATACAAACAACTCAGTTCCTTGACACGTTCCCGCAACGCCTCTTCCGCCATCTTCTGTTCGGTAATGTCCATCACAACGCCAATGGTTCCCTGAAACGATCCGGTCTTTTTCTTTTGAGGCGCGGCTGAGACACTCAAATATCTAGGCTGGCCCTTACTGTTGTATAAAAAAGTTTCGTAGCGATTCTTTGCCCCGCTTTTTCTCTGCCTTGTTTCTCCAAGGTATTTATCAAATTCCTCCTTGCTAGTGAGATCTTTTAAATTCTTTCCTATTAAATCTTCCCGTTTGTAACCAAGAATATCGGCAAAACTTTGGTTTAAGAACACTATCTTTTCATGGGGATCGACAAATCCGATACCCTCCTGCGCATTTTCTACGATGATTCTATATTTCTCTTCCAATTCATCTAATGCACTTCGTATCTGCTTTCCTCCAGAACTTTCGACAATTCTCCACTTTCTCCCTTTTTTAACGAGGGCGAATTGATGGCTCCCTACCACATCCAATATTTCAGAGGGGTTGCACTTGGTCAAAGAATATGCACACAACGCTATTATCCGATGGGTTTCTAAAGACTTGTCCACTTTTTTCTCGTAAACCGCAAACTTCTTCCAGTCGCACTTTTCCAGCCATAATGTGTTCCCCGTAAGGCGGAGACCATCATATCCTTTTTTGATCGCTTCTTTTTCCTTTTTGATCCATGCGCGCAAAACTCTATCGCCCTCAAATTTCCCGGACTTGGTATACCATTCGCTATAGTCAAGGATCTCTATCTGTTCCCTTTTTATGAGTTGAGGTAAATCCTTCACCTCTTTTAATAAGGCATCGTGGGCATCTTTTGAGGATAGGGGGTCGGATGTAATCCACATACAATACTCATTGTTTTCCAAACCCGCCTTGAAATACGGCACAAGAATATCGATCAAATCTTTTTTCGTTTTATAGAATTGGCAGAAATGGGTCCCCCAATGAGCCTCCCTAATAACGGGGATTCCAAGTACTCGCACTTCATTTGTCATATCCATGTTCTTCATAAAAAACGCAACCTCATCGTTTATTGTGCAGCCGATCTGTTTACGTAAGCCACACCAGCCTGAAAATATTATCCTTTCGTATAATCTTTATCTTCCTTCCTTTTCTCATGATAATTTTTACCTCCACGAAATATTCTCCGCTCATCAGCCTGTCTGCACCTTTTTCTCGTCGCCCCTTTTATCATCGCAATCTTCATTGCAGTCCACATCAGGATCATGGAGTTCCAGATCTTTCTTTTGAATGATCTGGTCCGCCATCTCCATCAAAACATGCTTTTCATTATTGTTGAAACGGGACCACATTTCAAAAAAACGTTTAGCTTCATCATCTAGGAGGCCAGCCTTCTGCGGATCCGCAAAGAGTTCCCATACCTCCACCCCAATGACATCTGCTATGGTAATTAAATATTCAACAAATATCTTCTGGCGGCCCCGTTCCATGGCCGAATATGTCGTCTGGTCGAGCCCTAACCGGTCGGCTATGATCTTTTGGCTGATACCGGCCTTTTTTCTGAGCATTCGAATTCGCTTAAGCAGGTCCTCTTTCGTTATCTTCAACATTCGTCATCCATAGCAAAAATACGTCATGAATGCAAAGAAATAGTATCTACAACCCTAAATTTCTTATGCAATTTAAAAATTTAGGATTGACAGTCGTGATTTAATATTTAATATAGGATTGTGATTACTAAACATCTAACAATTGGGGAGGCAATTAGGACTGTTAGACGTAGATCGGGTCTCTCGCAGACAAGATTGGCCACAATGGTCGGTGTTCACATGTCGACAGTTTCGCGATGGGAACGGGATCAATCTACCGGGGAAATGCCCATCAAACATCTCATCAAAATTGCTAAGGCAACAAACACGCCTCCCGAGGAACTTATGGCGTTTCTGAAGGATAAAGATGAGGCATAAATATATAGAGGCCGCTATGGCCGTATTTATTGTTTTGTCGGCGCTTTATTTTTTGGGGCACCTGATCTTGTGGGCACTGCGAGGATTTAGGGTTTACGGATTGGGTTCTCCCTGACGCTGTTTAAGGAGGTATTTGGTCATGATTTCTCTCTGTTCTTCCTTGGTAAGTTCGAGAAAATGGTCGAGTGCGGCATCGACTATTTCGGCCTGGGTGCGGAAGGTCAAGGGGTCTTTTATCGGTAATTCCTTAATAATTTTAAGATGTTGGGCATCTAGGCGGAATCCGTGGTGGATCTTATTTCTCTTAGGACTTGACATATCGGCCTCCAGTATTGCTACATGTTGTAACAATGGTGCACAAAACCAAAACAGAAGAATCAGAAGCAATTACAAGGACTTTGGTTGTGTAAAATTTAGTTACAACATGTTGGCACATCCGTCAACAGAACTCTTAAAGACGGAGAAAGGAGGCAGGCAATGCCAATAACAGAAACACAAAGACAGAGGAGAAGGAACTACCTTGGATCGAGTGATGCCCCCGCGATTGTCGGGGTCGATCACTTCCGCAATATCGCGGACGTCTACTTTTCCAAGGTAAAAGAGCTGGATGAGGAGAAGACGTCAGACGCAATGGAGGTTGGAAATCTTTGCGAGGATGCAGTCCTCAACTGGTTCATGAAGGAGACGGGTCAGAAGATTAGAAGGAATCGCAACCGCGTTCACACAAACGGAATCATGGCGGCAAACCTTGATGCCGAGGTTGTCGGTTCTCCGGAAGGTGTCGAGGCGAAGACAACCGGAATCACCGGCCCCTATGAACCGACAGAATGGGGAGAGCCTCACAGCGATGAAGTGCCCGAGCGGGTCATCGTTCAATGCCAGCATCAGATGGCTGTGGTTCCTGGGATGAAACTGATCTGGGTTCCGGTTTTGCTCGGTGGTGTCGGTTTCAGACTTTATAAGATAGAACGAAATGACACATTCATCAAAGACCTTGAGGATATCGAGCTAACGTTCTGGCACGATAATGTGAAAAAGGAAATTCCACCCGAAGATAATCTCCCCGCCATCTCTCTCCTAAAGAGGATCCGCCGCGTACCAAACAAGGTCGTTTCGGTCGAATCGGATGTCGTCAAAAAATGGCTCGATGCAAAAGAGGTCTTGAGACTTGCCGACAAGGACAAAAAAGAGGCCGAGCAGATTTTACTCACGCTGTTAAGTGATGCCGAGGCCGCAGACTGTGACCTTGGGAGGGTCACCTATTTTGAGCAGGCCCGAAAGGAATATCTGGTCGCCGCATCAACATACCGAGTGGCCAGATTCAAGAAGGCACAGGAGGTGAGAATATGAACGGATCAAACGCACAGGAGATGCAGGTACAGGAAGCAAGAATCGTTCCGGTGAATAACACCATGGGACTTCACGAAGAGATCGATATACAGATCGCAACCGCTCACAGGTATCCAAGAGACATCGAGCAATTTAGAAAAGAAGCCTTGGCCATTGCAATCGCAGACGAAGATACAGCGGCATCGTGCTTTTACAAACTCCCGCGCAAGAAGAAGGATGAGGTCACCGGCGAGTGGATTCAGACCTATATCGAAGGTCCGGGTGTACGTCTTGCAGAGATCGCCGGCTCATGCTGGCGAAATTTGAGATATGCCGCCCGCATCGTACGCGAAGAAGAAGGCTGTGTCGTGGCACAAGGGATGGCTCACGATCTCGAACGAAACGTCGCCATGACACTCGAGGTCAAGAGGCGTATCACCTACAGTAACGGCAAGAAATATAATGAAGACCTCATCACGTTAGCGTCGAACGCTGCCTGCGCAATTGCCCTTAGAAATGTCATCTTTAAGGTCGTTCCAAAATCGCTGATCGATTCCATCTATCTTGCGGCAAAGCAGAAAGCGGTCGGCGATTCGTCAACGCTCGCTGAGCGTCGCTACAGGGCAATAGAGTATTTTGCCAAGATGGGGATATCGGAACAGCGGATACTGCAGGCAATTGGCAAAAAGAGTGTCTCCGAAATTGGCCTGAATGAATTGGAGACATTGACGGGTGTGAGAACCGCGATCAAAGACGGCGATGCCAAGATAGATGAGATATTCCCGGGGCTGGAGTCGGAGCCGCAAAACGGAAATCATGCAAACAAGACAGAGGCGCTGGCTGAAAAAGTTCGGAGATTACAGGAAAAGAGAAAAAACGGTAATGGCAATGGGAAAGGAGAAGGTTATGGGACGGGAGATCAGGCGGATTCCTAAAAATTGGGAACACCCAAGGGATGCAAAAGGAAAATACGAACCGCTTTCAGACATGCCGCAGTGGAATTCAGAAGAGGCGACCTGTTATCAAATTTATGAAAACGTGAGTGAAGGAACTCCGGTGAGCCCTGTTTTTGAAACGACCAGCGCGATGGAAGACTGGATCGTTGCAAACTGGAAGATCACACATGAGGCCGCGAAGAAGTTTATTGAGCTCGGTTACGCCCCAACGTTTGTCTGGAAGCCGGGAACGAAGCCCATTGCGGGCTATAAAGCGCTGGGCGATCAGGAGAAGAAAAAATGTTTTAAAGATAAACCGAAAAATTAGTATAGCGGGCATCCCCCAGCCCGCCAGTCACATAGGCGATCCATGTTCCCTCCTTAAGGTCGCCTGTGGCTGCTAGTGGAGAGCAGCTAACACGCTGCTCTGCCTCATAGTAGGGAGTATGGATGTGGGAAACAGAAATGCATATGGCAAATTTACCAGAGGAGAAAATTGAGGAGATACGTCAATTGATAAACACGGCCAGACAAATCATGAAACAGTCTCCCGGCAACCATCCTCCGGGCTTTATGTTTCGCGTTAAGCAGTGGCTCGGAGACAATAACGTGATGCTGATGGACTGGGATGCGCGAGGCATGCATATGCATTTCATATGTATATGCTGGCAACAGGATCCCCCGGGTACACTTCCCAACGACGACCAAAAACTGAAAAGATGGGCACACAATCATCCTGAGTGGAATCGTTTGAAATCACAGATCTTCAACGAAGATTCAAGGCAGAGTTCTTGGAAGCTCGTTGATGATCTGTGGGTTCAAGAGGCGGTATTGAAAGAGTTTATTCGCCAGTCGGAATATCGGCTGACCAGAAAAAGAGCCGCAAACAAGAGATGGGGCAAATCCACGAGCAATGCATATGCATATCCACATGGAGTACAGAAATCGTACAGCGATGTACCGATTATGCATCCTAGTGTTCAGTGTGTAGATAATATACCTTTTCCTTCGGAAAAGGGGGTGCACGGCACCACATCCACCCCGGGGGATGTTAAACCTACCGGGTCCTCGACCCCGAGCGAAGTCAAACCTGTCGGGTCATCGGTTCGGCACGATGTCAAATCTGCCGGCAACGAACAAGACTCACGAAAAAAGAGCCGGACACATCCACGCCTTGAAATCTTCACAGAGGAATATCAACTGGCTATAGGCAGGGAATACATCGTGGGAAACTACCGCGAAGAAGGTGGTGCCGCAAAAAATACGGTGGCGAAAATTCAAAGCGATGACGTGTTCCGGGGAGCGGTAAAGGCCTATCTCCGATGTAAAGAAAATGGAATCCGGGAAAAAGGCTATCCGTTTCTGCTCTTTATTCGCGAGCTGAACAGGTGGGCAAAGAAGGGAGAATTGTCAATCAATGCAGGTAAGCGAGACAAATATGCCGATGTCTGTGAGTGATCGTCCACCAGATGGCACATGCATCGAATGTGGGCGATTGGTAGAGCCGTACTTGCGCCCGGCACTCTTGGATATGCCTCCAAAATGGTTCAGTCCGCAGGATCGGTGTCCAAGATGCGAAGAGGGACGGAATATCCGTGAAAAGGCCCGAGAGGAACAGGCCAAGATTCAGGAGGCATTTCGCAATTCCCGCATCTCGCCACGATTCATGGAGCGTACATTTGAAAACTTCGAGGTAACATCGGGGACAAAACATGCTTACGATGCGGCGATGAATTACGAGTCCGACGACGGAGGCCTTCTCTTTTTCGGACCGGTGGGCACAGGTAAGACACACATGGCAGCGGCTATTGCCAATCGGATTATTGGGTCAGTTGGGACGCTCTTTATCTCCTGCCCTGAATTTCTGCTGGAGTTGCGGGAGGCCATGAATGATCGCGTCAAAAATCAGGGCAAGAAAACGCATCTCCTAAACATTGCAAAGACGGTTCGGTTCCTCGTGCTGGATGACATTGGGGCTGAGAAGACGTCCGAGTGGGTTCTCGAAACTCTCTTCGTTCTCATTAACCACCGATACGAATTTAAATTACCGACTATCTTTACGACCAACTGCAATCTTTCGGAACTGGATGAAAAACTCGGGCTCAGGATTGTCTCGCGCATTATCGAGATGTGCCGGTGCATCGAATTCACCGGACCGGACTACAGGTTCAAGAAACGAAAAGAACTCAAGGAGGTTCAATATGACTGTTGAAACAGAACAGCAGATGGCCAAGAAAAAAGGCTGGCATCGCCTTGGCGTGCAAAATGTCGACGTCAAACTACCTCTTACCAATGCTGAAAAACTAGAACTCGGCGAAAAACAATCTAACGCCCTGATGCAGATGCAACAATTCGAATCGGAGAAAAAGGAATACGACGATGACATGAAAGGCCAGATCAAACAGTTACAGAACGAGGCCTATGAAGCGGCCAGAGAACTGAAGTACGGGCATAAAACTATCAATCAAGATCTTCCGTGTTTTCTGGATAACGAGGCGCAGGAACGCGTCTATGTCGATCTGGAAACTGGCGAGGAGTTGAAGCGCGAGCCGATGAGGGTCGAAGACCGGCAAATGCGCCTTGATGGGTAAGTGGCTTCTAATTGTGGCGATATATCGCTTGGTTAGGGTTAAACAAAAGGGACAAAGGACTTGGATCTTTTTATGGATGGAGCTAAATACAAAGCAAAGGACGTTCATCAAACATTGGACTGGATTATGAAACGCATGCTTGATTTAGGACAGAGCGCTTTGGCAGAAAATCAATTTCATGCCTTTCGGAAGATGACGATGGACTTCTTTGCGGACGGGAAAAGGAGTCTCTCAAAGAGAGACCAGGGTCGGAACGGCGAGCTTAATGAAACGACGAAGGGGGTGGTGACTATGGGTGGATGAAAAAACCTATTCCGAACCGTTTGAGAGATTCTTAAATTTCTTAGGCGAGCAGATTGCAAATTATTATTTAGAAAAAGGGGTTCCGAATGGAACAGGAAGTACAAAAAATACTGAAGGAGTTATACCCGGAAAAGAGCGGACTCATCATTCAACCGGGGTCGGAGTTAAAGGCCGGCGTCTATCTGAGACAGAGTACGGTGAACAGACAGAATTATGAGAGCGTGGAAGAGCAACTTGAATTCATCCGGCATCGCCTGAAGTCAAATCAGGTGCGTTCCGTCCTCTTTCCTGACTGCAAGATCATCGTCGCAAAGGATATGATATTCTCCGATCGTGGAAAGACGGGACGCGTCGGCGTCGGCAGGGATAACTACGAGGCATTCAAATCGGCAATCCAATGCGGTCTCTTCAAAGTCGGTTTGGTGTTCGATCTTTCTCGTCTGACCCGTGAACTTGGCAATCTCCTCGACACACACGATCTTGCTCACGCCTACAATGCCGAACTCTTGTCCGTATCAGAAGGAATAAGTTCTCATACTCAGGGAGCAAGAATCCACTTTATCGCCAAGGGAATGGCGAATGAGATGTATTCCGAATCGACCTCGCGCCAGACAAAGCGAGGCTTAGAGGTTCGGGCGATTGCCGGCAAATCCACAGGACACAATCCGTATGGTTTTGCAAGCGAGTATGAAGATCCAAACAAAAAACGAGATATCCGAGAACCACACAACAAAATCATCGTGATCAACGAGGATGAGGCGAAGGTCGTTCGCAGGGTATTCGACATCTACGATGCCACCGACGTGGGCGTCGACGCCATTGCAAAGATATTCAACAATGAAGATATCCCATCGAAAAAAGGCGGCAAGTGGACCGGTGGTGTCGTCCGCAGAATCCTCATTAATCCGAAGTACATCGGCATATGGATTTTCGGAAGAACATGCGTAAGGCGCGATTCGTCGACGGACAGACTGATCAACGTGGCAAAGCCCCAAAATGAATGGATCGTCAAGACGCACGAACACCTGCGAATCATTCCTCAAAGCCTTTGGGATAGAGTTCAGGTAAAGATGAAACGCGTCGAGGAGACGCGAAGGAATGCCAGAAATAAACCTGAATCCATCTGGGGCAAAAATCGCGGGGCGGCCAATCACCTCTTCACCGGAACGATGAAGTGCGGCGAGTGCGGCGGAAATTTCATCTCCATGTCGGGGAAAAACGGCGGCTACTTCGGATGCCGCAATGCATATCGCAGGGGCACCTGTAAAAATAAAAGCCTTGCACGGACGGAATGGATCAACGACACCTTCCTCGGTTTCATCAAGGAATGGGTCGACGACCCCAAAACGCTCGAGCATATCTGCAAAGTGACCAACGACCGCCTTAAAGAGAAGCTATCCGTTATCCCGCGTCAGATACAGGAAAATCTCAGAGAACTTGGCAAGGTCGAGCATAGTTTGTCAAACTTGGTCGAGTTCATATCCAAGGGAAATGCGTCGAACACCGTGGCCACAGCGATTGCCAAGGCGGAGAAACGGAAGAAGGGCCTCGAACTCAAACTGAGGAACCTGAAGGCCAACGAACCGGCAAGTCGTTTTTTGACCCCCTATGCCCTCAAACCCATCATGTTTAATTTAAACGAGATTCTGCTTCAGGACGTCGTCCAGGCAAACACCTATTTCAAGAGCCTATTCCCCGAACCGGTCAAGATGTTCCCCAAACAAGAAGGCCGCTCCACGTTTTATGAAGCGGCCGGGAGGGTGAACCTCACCAAACTGATGAGGTTCGCCACTCCTGTCAATGGCGCGCCTGGGAGGATTCGAACCCCCGGCCCCCTGATCCGTAGTCAGGTGCTCTAATCCACTGAGCTACAGGCGCACTAACCAAACCTATGATTTCAGGTACAACCCTCGATAGCCGCTCGAAAGAGCAGCGGAACCTAGACCATGTGAGGCCGGCCTGTCAAGGCCGGATCCCCTCGGTACAACTGGTATTCAGATCCGCTCAAACCGGGCCTGGAAGAAACGCAGGCTCTCCGGCTCGAAGACCATCTTGAGGCCTTTGATCTCCTTGCGCCGCTTATAGGCGCGACGGATCCCCTCGGCCACGACATCCATGTGCGAGTTGGTGTAGGCGCGACGTGGGATGGTCACGCGCACGAGTTCGAGTTTCGGATAGCGGTGCTCGCCCGTGGCCTGGTCGCGACCGGCGGAGACGATGCCACGCTCCATCGTGCGCACGCCGCTCTCGGCATAGATCTCGGCCGCGAGCGTCTGCGCCGGAAACTCATCCTGTTTCAGATGCGGCAGAAATGCCTTCGCATCCAGAAAGACCGCATGCCCGCCGATGGGGCGCACGATCGGAATATCGGACTCGATGAGCTGGTTGCCCAGATACTCGACCTGTCGCACGCGCCAGGAGACGATGTGCTCGCTCTCGGTCGCCTCTTTGAAACCGCGCGCCACCGCCTCCATGTCGCGACCGGCCATGCCGCCATAGGTATGAAGCCCCTCGTAGACGACGACGAGCTTCTTGGCCTCGATGAAGAAGTCCTCATCGTTCATCGCCAGCCATCCGCCGATATTGACGTAGGCATCCTTCTTCGCGCTCATCGTGCACGCATCGGAATAGGAGCAGAGCTCACGGCAGATCTCCTTCAGGGTCTTATCCTGATATCCCTTCTCGCGCTGCTGAATGAAATAACAGTTTTCCAGAATGCGCGCGGCGTCGATGACGACCTTGATGCCGTGCTTGCGGCAGAACGTCGCCGTCTCGCGCACGTTGGCCATCGAAACCGGCTGGCCGCCAGCCATGTTCACCGGCGCCCCGATGGTGATGTAGGGAACATGATCCGCACTGACTTCGTTCACAAGCTTTTCGAGCTTGTTCAGATCGACATTCCCCTTGAAGGGATGTTCGGTCGTCGGATTATGTGCCTCATCGATGATCACATCGTGGAAGGTGGCACCCGCCATCTCCTGGTGTAGGCGCGTGGTCGTGAAGTACATGTTGCCGGGAACGTGATCGCCCTCACGAATCCAGCACCGTGAAAGAATGTGCTCGGCCCCGCGCCCCTGATGGGTGGGCACGATATGCTTATACCCCATGATGTCGCGGATGACCTCCTCGAGGAAGGTAAAATTACGACTACCGGCATAGGCCTCGTCGCCGAGCATCATGCCGGCCCACTGGTAATCGCTCATCGCCGAAGTGCCGGAGTCGGTGAGCAGATCGATCCAGACATCCTCGCTGGAGAGCAGGAAGGTGTTGTAGCCCGCCTCGGCAATCGCCTTCTCGCGCTCATCACGGGTGGTCATCTTGATCGGTTCGACCATCTTGATCTTATAGGGTTCAGCCATCAGGCTCAGGTCGTTCATGGGGCCTCCTCATCCAGGTTATCCACAGGTTTAATAAGAGCGGATTCTTATACTCAGGGAGGACGGCCAGAGGCAAGGAAAAATCCGGCGCCGCTCACACCACAAACGTCTATTTTATGCGGGGTTCGGAGGGAATCGAGGCAGTCTGACGACTTGAAAAAGCGCCCCTCGATGCGGCCAAAAACATTACTTATTAAAGTGTCGCGGGAGAAGCGACCGCACCATTCAGCGCAGCACTCCCAGGAGACGCACGCGATCGGCCGTGGCGTCGAAGACCGTTGCGGTCAGAGGCTTGACCCTCTCAGCTTTGGTCAACATCGCATAGCCATCGCCGCCTGCGGCGAGATAGGAGCTCGTCGCCACCGTGTAGGTACGCGCGGGATCGATCGGGGAACCATCCACGCGCACATTGATCGCGCGCCTCCCCTTTGTATCGACATCAAAATCGATCCCGGCCGTCTGGGGAAAGGCGCCTCCCCCTCTGGCGATACCATGATCGAGCGCGGCCTGGACCTGCGCGCCGGTGAGCGTCAGGCGCACCAGGTTGTTTCCGTAGGGAAGGATGCGATGAAGATCGCGCAGGCGAATCGCTCCCTTGGTGAGCGCCGAGCGAATCATCCCGCTGTTGGAGAGCGTGGCATCGGTGTCGGCGCGCACGCGCATCGCCTCGCAGATGAAGGTTCCGAGGGCAGTGCGCTCGGTTCGAGAATCGGGCCAGTCGACTGCGGATCGGCCGATGATACGATTATAACGGTGACTCACCAGACGATCATAGCGATGCACGAGCCGTGCCACGTTCGAATCTTCGGACGTCTCGGATGTCACGGGGATGAGCGTCTCGCCGATCGCACGCACTTGCTGCCCATCGATCTCAAAATCAAGTCGCCCGACGTAGGCCGCATTAGCCGGCGTCTGGCAGACGGGAATGTGGCGCACCGTGCGACAGTACTGATTCGGCTCCACGTGATCATGCCCGCCGATGACGGCGGAAAATCCGCGCGCCCTTTTGGCCAACTTCACATCGGCCTTCACCCCCTCATGGGTGAGCGCAATGCGAAAGGGCGTCTCTTTCTTCAGGCGACCCAGCGCCGCCTTGGCGGCGCGAACTTCATCGGTAAAGCGCAGTCCCACCACGTGATCGGGGTGTGCACTCTCCCCCGTCGAGGCGATCGTCACTCCCACCACCCCGAGGCGCACGCCCGCATCTTCGAGGATCACGCTCGGAGAGACCAATCGATCGCCATGCTCGCCACCGATATAGATGTTGGCGGAGATGACCGGAAACTTCGCCGCCGCGATGAGCTCTTGGGTGCGCGGTAGGCCATAGTCGAAATCATGGTTGCCGATGACGAAGGCATCGATCCCGAGGAGGTTTAAGAAATCGAACTCCGCCGCGCCGGTTGATGTCGAACTGATCAGCGTCCCGGTAAAGGCATCCCCGCCGAAGAGAACGAAGGTGGCCCACCCGCGCGCACGATTGGCCGCCTCGATCTCGCGCACGATCGTCGTCAAGCGCGCCGCTCCGCCCGCGTCATCGCCGTCGGCCATCAGATGTCCATGCAGGTCATTGAAGTGCAGAATCGTGGCGTGTTTCGGTGCTGCGAAGAGGGAGGCCGGAAGAAAGCTAGCAACAACGATGAGAACGAATAGATTGAAAACCAGTTTCACGGGCGCTCCTCATGGTGTCATTTCGACCGAGCGAGAGCATCGAGTGAGCGGAGAAATCTCATGCGCAAGAGATCCCTCGACTCGCCCTGCTCGCTCGGGATGACATCAACCACACAACGCGATCGCTTCGATCTCGACATCGACATTCTTGGGCAACGTCTTGACCGCAACGCAGGCGCGCGCGGGCTTGTACTCGGTGAAGTAGGAGGCATAGACCTCGTTCACCTTTCCAAAGTTTTCCATGTTGGAGAGAAAGATCGTCGTCTTGGCGACGTCGTTGAAGGTGAGCCCCTCGGCGGCAAGCACGTGCTTCAGGTTTTCCAGGACGAGTTTTGCCTGTGCGGCCGCATCGCCCTCGAATGTCTTGAGCTCGCCCGTGGCCGGATCGATCGGAATCTGGCCGGAGCAGAAGAGCATGTTTCCCGCACGCACGGCTTGGGCATAGGGACCGACCGCTGCGGGGGCTTTCTCGGTAAAGATCATCTTGAGTGTCATGGTCTTCTCCTTTGTGATTTTCATTCAATCGGGATCCCCGATTACACCCTCGGGGATGACAATACATACACATGGCGAACGGGCTAAGAACTCTTTTCCACCCAGATCTCCATCAGATTGAGTATGGTTTCAACCGCCTTCTCCATCCATTCGAGCGGCACCCATTCCTTCTTCGAGTGAAAGCTCATGCTGCCGTCGAAGAGATTCGGCGTGAGCACCCCCATGAAGGAGAGGCGCGCACCGTCGGTGCCGCCGCGAATCGCGGCTTTCTTGATCTCGAGCCCTGCGCGACGAATCGCCTCCTCGGCATATTCGACGACGAAGGGGGCATCGCCCAGCTTGTATTTCATGTTGCGATAGGACTCATTGATCGCCACATCGATCTTGGCGCCCGGATACATCCCCTCGACGCGTGCGGCGGTCGCGCGCAATATCTCCCCGAGTTCGGCGAGTCCCTCGTTGGTGAAATCACGCACGAGGAAGTTGACCTTGGTTTCAGACACGTTGCCCGTCATGCCAAGCGGATGCAGAAAGCCCTCGCGGCCCTCGGTCGTCTCGGGCGTGCGATCCTGCGGCAACTCCATGAGAAAGCGGCTCGCCGCGCGCACCGCGTTGATCATCTTGTCCTTGGCGTACCCCGGATGCACATCCGCGCCCGTGACGGTGGCCACCGCGAAATCGGCACAGAAGTTCTCGTCCTCGATCTCGCCCAGGCCGGAGCCATCGAGCGTGTAGGCATACTTCGCCCCAAACTTCTCGACGTCGAAGAACTTCGTCCCGCAGCCGATCTCCTCGTCCGGCGTAAACCCGATGCGGATTGCGCCGTGCAGACGCTTTGGATCCTCCTTCAATTGCCAGAGCGCCTCCATGATTTCGGCGATGCCCGCCTTGTCATCCGCGCCCAGGAGGGTGGTCCCGTCGGAGGTGATGATCGTCTTGCCCGTGAGCGCTTTCAACTCCGGCTCATCCTCAACCGTGATGACGATGCTCGCATCCCCCGGCAGGACGATATCGCCGCCATCGTAGTTTTCATGCACGATCGGTTTGACGTCCTTGCCCGAGACCTCGTGATAGGTATCCACATGCGCGAGCAGGCCGATCATCGGCACCTTGCCGTGCGCGGGGTGATCCGCCGGGATGTTGGAGGGATACGTCGCCATCACATAGCCGTGGTCATCCATTGCGGCATCGGCGCATCCCACGGCCTTGAGCTCCTCCACGAGGATGCGCAACAGATCCTTCTGCTTCTCCGTCGAAGGGTAGGTATCGGATCCATCCTGCGACTGGGTGTCGATCTTGGCATAACGGATGAAACGATCGAGAAGCGTCTCGCGGTTTGGCATAAGGGGCTCCTAAATGCTCCCCCTCCATACAAAGGAGGGGCGCCAGAAAAAAGGCCCCGCCATCGAGCGGGGCCTCGGTATTCATCTGCAATCAGACGAGAAACTTTCCGCTCTCCATGATCGTGGTGCCATCGACAACGATCGTCGGGTTGCGCATCACGCCATCGTTGTGCGCCTTGCTCGACCATTCGCCGCCGGTCTTGTTCGGATAGCAATCGCCCAGGGCGATGTGGATGCCCGGAAACTTCTCGTCCTGCAGGAGGTTTCCGATGAGCTTGGTCAACCCGATGTTCGTCCCGATCGCAAATTCGCCGACGCGGTTGGAGTTTTCATCGGTATCGAAGGTATATCCAAAAAAATCCTCTTTGAGCTCGTCGTTCGAACAAGCAACGCTCTCCTTGATCGCGCGCCCATTCTTCAGTTCGTACGAAACCGGCGTCTTCTCCAGGTCACCATACTTTTCGGTAAAATAATCGCCCAGACATCCGTCGACGACGACCTTGCCGTTGGCGTCGGTCGGCACCGTGAAGACCTCGCCGTCGGGGAGGTTCGACCACTCACCCGGCTGGATGTTGCCGTCGCAGATGACCCATTTGTACTTCGGATCGATCTTCACCGTCACATTCGTTCCGGCCGGAGTCGTCACGGTGATCTCGTTTGCCTTGGTGACGATATCGTAGACCTTCTTCGAGATGCGCTGGATCTCGGCATAGTCCGAACTCATCCCCTGGCTCATCATCTCTTCGGTAAACCCCGGCATGTGGCCGTGGCGCAGGTTGTATTTCTCCACATAGCCGATCATCGGCATGCGAAAGCTTTGTAGCTCGCCGACCTTGCCTGCGGCGATGTAATAGCTCACCTGCGCCTGCGCCATCGCCTTGCCGATCTCCTCCGGAAACTTCAACGGATTCTTGCCATCGGCCGGGCGGGTTCCATAGTCCTCCATCACGAACTTCTGCACCTCGGCGCCGACCTTCTCGGCCTGCGCTTTGAGCGCATCGCCGAGGTGTTCGATTCCGCGATCGGTGATGATGACGACGTTTTCACCCTTCTGAACCTTGAGACAGTTGACGACCGCTTGATAGGCCCCGTATTCGATCGGATTCGCATTCATGAAAAACCTCCTTGGGTTGCGATTGGAGCGCCCACGCTAGTACAGCGCCCCACGCGCCGTCAAGGATGCGGCGGAAAAAAACAATCCCCCGGCGCTTGAGCGCCGAGGGATTGCAGTGCAATTGCACGATGATACGACCTATGCCTCTATCTTGGCCCGCTTGGCATCCCAGAAGACGTAGAGGCAGAGCAGCCCCAGCATGACGAGCCCGAGCCAATTACCAAAGACGCCCTCGTTGTGGAAATCGGGCAGGAGCGTGGCACCCGTCTCCGTCTCGATGTAGCGCAGCACCGCACCGAAGACGCCCATGAGCGCGCCACCGGCGATAAAGCCCGAGGCGATGAGCGTGCCGCGTTCGCGACGGGCGTTGGCCAGACCTTCGTTCCCCTTCGCCGACTTCTGCACCAGGTGCGCCACAAAGGCACCGACGAGGATCGGCGTGTTGAGCGAGATCGGGATGTACATGCCCAGCGCAAAGGCCAGCGGCGAAATGCCCAGCAGTTCCATCATGATGGCGATCACGGCGCCCACGCCGTAGAGGAGCCACGGCGCGGTTCCGGCCGCCATGATCCCCTTGATGACCGCCGCCATGGCGTTGGCCTGCGGCGCCGGCAACGGGCGGGGATGTTCGGGCGAGGGCACGAAGCCATAGACCTTGTTGAGCATGATGATGACCGCTGCAACCGTAATGGCAGCGAAGACCGTGCCGAGGATCTTACACCACTGCTGACGCGACGGCGTCGAACCGATCCAGTAACCGACCTTGAGGTCGGTGATGAGCCCACCCGCCATCGAGAGCGCGGTACAGACCACACCGCCGATGAGCAGCGCCGCCATCATTCCATACGGACCGGAGAGCCCCGCCGCCACGAGAATGAGACAACTGATGATCAGCGTCATCAGCGTCATCCCCGAGACCGGGTTGATGCCGACGATGGCGATCGCCTGCGCGGCGACCGTGGTGAAGAGGAATGAAATCACGAAGACCACGAGAAGAGCGATGAGGCTGATCCCGCCAGGGTTCGCCTGCGTCGCCAAAATCGAGTAACGGAAGAAGAGCCAGGTCACGACGACCAGCGCCATGAGTCCAATGACGACAATCGACATCGGGATGTCACGCTGCGTGCGTTCGACCTTCCCTTCGCCCTCATGCGCCTTGCGCGAAGCGAAGATACCCTTAAACCCCTTGGTGAACGCCTGCAAAATGATCGGGCTCGACTTGATGATGCCGATGAGCCCTGCGGCGAAGATGGCGCCGATGCCGATGTAGCGCACATAGTGCACGAAGATCTGGTGCGCGCTCATCGATTCGATGAGGAGCCCCCCCTCGGCCGGGGCAATGACGATCTCGATGAACCCGCCCAGGTGATTGAAGAGCGGAATGAAGACGAACCAGGAGAGGAAGGAACCGCAGGCGATGATCATCGCGTACCGCAGACCCACGATGTAGCCCAGGCCCATAACGGCCGCGCCCGTATTGATGGAGAGCACCGCCTTGACCTTGTTCGTCAGTGGCGCAAAGAGGGAGACCATGCTGGTGGAGAACTCCTCGGCCCAGGCGCGCAGGGCGATCGAGAGGAAGTCGTAGACACCGCCGATCACTGCGGCCACCGCTAAGATCTTGGCCTGATCGCCACCCTTGGCACCGGCCACGAGCACCTCGGTGGTCGCCGTCGCCTCGGGAAAGGGGAGCTTGCCGTGCATGTCGGAGACGAAGTAGCGCCGCAGCGGCACGAGAAAGAGCACGCCGATCACGCCGCCCAAGACCGACGCGACGAAGAGCTGGAAGATGTTCACATGCTGGTCGAGCTCCAGGATGAAGAGCGCCGGCAGGGTGAAGATGGCTCCGGCCACCACGAGCCCGGAGGCCGCGCCGATCGACTGGATGATGACGTTCTCCAGGATGGTCGACTTGCGGCGAAAGATGCCGCCCAGCCCCACGGCCAAGATCGCGATGGGAATGGCCGCCTCGAAAACCTGTGCGATTTTGAGCCCCAGAAAGGCCGCCGCACCGGAGAAGAGAATCGCCATGATGATGCCGATGACCACCGAACGAACGGTGATCTCCGGCACGAGCTTATCGGCCGGGACGATCGGCTGATAGACCTCGCCCGACTTGAGCTCGGTGTAGGCATTTGCCGGTAGGCCCGACGCACCCGTGTGTTCCATGTTCCCCTCCTTTTGACGTGCGAATAAAAAAGGACGCCGGGCGTTTCTCGCACCGGCGTCCGTGGTTCAACCAATGATATCTGTGAACAAATCCCCCTGAATCATTGAAACTATGTAGGCAATCCGCCCGTTCTTGTCAACGCAGCGGATCGATCGTCAATCGTCGTCGTCCTCGCCGATCGGGCGATACGACCGCACCCCCCCTTGGCGCTGCATCGGTTGCGGACTCGCCTCTCTCTGCACCTGCGGCGATTGCTGTAAACGCTGTGGCGACGGTGTCTCCGTCGTCTCGCCCGCGGCCTGCGGCGTGCCGATGGCACTGGCCCCAGGGCTCGTCGCCTGCGGCCGCTGCCCGTGAGGTCGTCCGTCGACATGCCCGTCGGAGGGACTTCCGACCGCTTCAGGCTCATGTCTGTCGACTTCGGCGTCCTCGCGAGCGCCGCCGCCGCCAGCATCCCCCTCACCTTCCACTTCGACATCGACGACGTGATTGGTCATCGTCGCACGCCCGGCATCCGGAATGTCGGGAAGGTCCATCGCCTTTCCCTTCTCTCCAGCATCCTCGCCGCCCTGGCTCCCTTGTGCCGGAACGCCGTCGGCCATGATCGTGAAGGGGAGGTGATCCTCCAGGAGGGTGCCCGAAGCACAGACGCGCACGCCGTCGATCAGGAGATGTTCCTCATACGCATAAGTACCGCTCGTTTCCTGTTCGACCGAACGCATCGTCGGCGGATCGATCGTGCAGCCGAAGACGATGAGGACCTGTTGCGCGGGATCGGTCTGTGGGCAGGGCTCGAAGAGGATGCGTTCCTGCGTCTCGGACTGTTCCGCACCCACCAGACACCACTCCACGTCGAACGCGATCGAGAGCTCGTCGAAGACCTGGCTCATATATTGGACCTGCTGCTGTCCCTCGGAGCCGACGGGATTGCCCGCCTCGATGCCGCGCTGCGGCCCGCTGCAAGCGCATGCAAGGGTCAGTGCCGCCATCATTCCAATGATGAAGATTCTATTCATGATCCACCTCGCTTAAGGGAAAGAGTTGCAGGTTGAGCTGATAGACCGCATCGGCCTTCGCTGCCGATGAAAACTCGGCATGGATGCTGCGTCGAAACTCGCGCATCCGATCGCGCATCGTTTCGAATTGTTTCTGCGTCAACCCGATGGTCAGCCCCGAGATCTCGCGCTCCTCGTGCGTGCGATGACGCAGATTGTGATGCGCCAACGTCAGCATCTCCTTTTGAAATCCATAGACCGCGATGCTCATCACCTCGTCAGGCGTACTCAGGCGAACCTTGCAGCGCTTGCCCTTCTTCGTCCGCGCGTCGATCTCGAGGAGCTTGAGGTGTTCGAGCACCTCGAGGGCGTGGCGCGCCTCGGCAACGCTGATCCGCGGCGTGAGCATCCGGGCGATCCATTTCGGATCGGCCTGAAAGCTCGGCAGGAGGGCGAGCTCATAGGTCGCCGGAACATACCAGCGCGAGAAGAGATCGTAGAGGTCCTTCTCCATACGGTGAATGTCGTGAAAGCGCTTGAACGTCATGAGCCGCTCGAAGAGTTCGGCGCGCTCCTCCGGATCGCTCGCCTGATTCTGCTGCACGAGGAGGTGAAAAAAATCGGCATCGCGCCCCTTGAGTTTGAGCGCCTTGATGAACTTGCGCACGGTCTCGCTCTTCAGGTTGCGCGCACCGTCGATGACGAGCTTGAGATATCCCACGCTCGAAATGCCCGCGAGCCCGGCAAACTTGCGATAGGACATCCCCTTCGCGCCCGTCTTCATCTCTTCAAAGGAGTCGCGGATGAAGGCACGGTAGTCGCTGTATTCATAGATATTCGGCATACGGCATCCCCCTCGAAGAAGGTGTACCAGACATCATTAATAGCAATTTTTGTGCCAGACTCTGGACGAAACGGCTGAACCCCGTCCCGGTGGACACAAGTTAACACGCTGATATTTATAAATAAACAGCTTTCCCCTCCCCGGCGATCGATCAGGCATCGTGGTCTTTTGCGCGCCCATCTGGTAGAAGGATCCATCATGCGGATGGGGATCGACATTTTGTTGCAGGAGGAGCGCGCGCGGATCGTGGGCAAACGCCTGGGCCTGCTCGTCCATGCCGCCAGCCGGACGGCCGACGGCACGCCGGTGATCGCGCGCATGCAGGCCGACGCGGAGATCATTGTCGCAGCCCTCTTCGGACCCGAACACGGCATCGAGGGCCACGCACAGGACATGGAGCCGGTGGATGGGGGACGGGATCCCAAAAGCGGTCTGCCCATCTTCAGTCTCTATGGACCGACATTCGAATCGCTCACACCCACACCCGAGATGCTCGAGGGGATCGACGCGCTCGTCATCGACCTGCAGGACATCGGCAGCCGCTATTACACTTATGTTTGGACCGCCGTACTCTGCTTGAAGGCCTGCGCGCGCGCGGGAAAACCCATCGTCCTCTGCGACCGACCCAATCCGCTCGGCGGGGAGATCGTCGAGGGGGGCCCGATCGAGGCGGAGTTCGAATCGTTCGTCGGACTCCACTCAATCCCCGTCCGCCACGGCCTGACGATCGGAGAGATCGTTCAGTGGATGAACGATCGGGAGAAAATCGGCGGTGACCTCACCGTCGTCCCGATGGAGGGGTGGACGCGATCGATGAACTGGCCGGACACGGGGCTTGCCTGGGTCAATCCATCGCCGAACATGCGCTCCTATAACGCCGCACTCCTCTATCCGGGAATGTGCCTCTTGGAGGGAACGAACCTCTCGGAGGGGCGCGGAACCGACACGCCCTTCGATATCGTCGGCGCCCCCTTCATCGACACGGACGATCTGTTCGACGCCTTCGAGGCGCTCGCGCTCCCCGGCGTTCACGCCGCGCCCACATCGTTCATCCCGACGAGCCGCAAGTGGGCCGCGCACGTCTGTCATGGGTTTCGTTGGGTCGTGAGCGACGCACACGCCTTTCGCCCCTATCTGACGGGGCTCGCCTTCATCTGGCTGGTGCGCAAGATGTACGGCGATGCGGGGTTTGTGTGGAATGAACATCCATATGAGTTCGTCACGGACAAACCCGCCATCGACCTGCTGACCGGCTCCGCACACTTTCGCGAACAGATCGCCACGCTCACGCTCGACGATTTAAAACAGATGGCCCAGACGCCGAAGAGGATGCTCGCAGAACGCACAAAGCGTTTGTTCTATTGAATGACATTTCTCATCGGCCGACTTCCAGACACTTGTCTTCAGAATTGCCCGTATCTCGATAATCCACACACACCATTTCGCAAAATCTGCCGATAATTCTCTTGTCTATGTCCGATACCGACCACATCGCCGGGCCGATTCCGTTCGCCGCATCGACGAAAACGGTCGATGCGAAGGATGGCGGGGCACGCCTGACCAATCCGCGCGTCCGTGCGATGCGGCAGCCCTTCACCGGCGATATGAAGGCCCTCTCCGAAGGACTCGACGAGATCGAGAAGATCGTCGACTATGCGCTCGAAGGAAGGCAAACGACGATCTGTTTCTCCATTTCAGAGAAGGATTGCGTCATGCTCTCGGAGGAGGAGGTTCGGGGGCTGCTGCAGCAGGCGCGCGAGAAGATCCTCTCCCTCGGCATCGATGCGGCCAATATCCTCGACCTGATCGATCGCCATCCAGAGATTCATGCACGATATCTCGACATCCTCTTCCGCCTGGCAGATGCCCTGCGCGGCTCGGAGACCTTCCGGCTCCTCGTGCAGAACGCCGCCCTAGCGGATGCGGATGGCAAATCGGCATGGGTCTTCAATCCGGATCGCTACGACGCCATTCGTTCGCGGAGCAAATCCGAATGTTCGCCGATTCCGATGGGTCGCAACAGCCTTGATGATGCACAGACGGTCTACGAACAGCTCATCGACACGCTCGGCGAGAAGGGGAATGGATGTTTTGCAACCCTCCCGGGATGCGAAACTATTCAGAAGCTCCCCTATGATCTGGATGTCTCTGTCGAGAGATACACCAGATACGATGATAATGCGAAGATCATCGTCGAGGAGCCCCAGAAAAGCCAATGGGAGAGCGTCACCGTCGATGCCTTCTGCGGTATCACGCGCGTCGAAACAAAAGAGCTCTCCCGGGAGGACGGTCTCTTCCAGGGAGAATTGAATTTTCCGATATGCGCCTATCCGATCGCACTCCACTGGCGCGCCAAGCCCTCGGCCGGCTGGTGCCGCGAGGGGGTGGGGTCGAGCATCCTGCCGCCTAACGAAGAGGCCGACCGCACGCCGCCCATGGCCCGTCGCCAAAGACACAGGGACAAAACTGCCGCCCTCGTGAACAACCTCCTCGACGGATTGAAGCTGCCGAAACCGGCCGAGCACTATGAGATCGCGCTGCTCGTCGATATCACCGAGAGCATGACCGAGCTCCTCGATGGGTTCATCGCCTACGCCCCGGATATCATCCGACAGGCACGTGCACAAGCGGTGGACGGCAATGTATCCATTCGGATCTGGAGCTATGCCGATGGCAAAACCGAGCATCACGTCACGATCTCAGGCACCGGATCCGAGAAGGAACAGACCCGTGCCTTCATCAAGGCGATGAAGCAAATCATCCGCCTCAACGGCAAGAAGCAGGAGACAACCTGGTCCGCGATGAAGGATGTCTTGAAGCGTGATGTATTATCGACAGCAAAGGATGTGGCGAAGGCTATGATCATCCTCACCGATGACTACGCCGACGCGTCGAAAGTGTGTGATCCCCTGAACGTCGCCCATCTCGCACGGGAAAAGGGTGTACGCCTGGTGATGAGCGGCCCATTGAAGCGTGCCCTAGTGCATACGGAGCGATTTCTCGATCTTCTCGACGATTCGTCGATCGCGGTCGGCCTCTGTGCAAAGGAGGGTGCCGAGGAAAATTGCCATATCGATTCGAATCGTTTGAAAGAACTGTTGAAGCAAGCACCAGACGTCGCGCGCGTCGAGTTGATCAAGGCGCTCATCTTCAATAACAAGCATAGCGACTACTGGTCCTCTGCGGAAAAATCATTGGAGATACTAAAACTCGCCGTCGCATCCGTACAGTTTGAGTCATCCCTCTGGAGCCTTCTGCAGTTTGCGATCGGAGATGTCGATTCTACGACCAGCGAAATCGGAGGGCAGGAGGAACTTCGTGAAAATCACCTCCTCTCGCTCATCGTGCCTCGTCTAAACCGAGACCATCGCCTCGACACGGCGCTCCTCCTCATCGAAAAAGAGCTGCGGACAACACTGCGGGATGGAGAGGAAGCAGCGCTGAAGGAAATCGTGTCAACGCTCTCTCCCGATGAGAAGCGCGCCGCAGCGATGGTCGCCATCACATATGGAAGATGGAGCCATAGCATCTTCAACCACACCTACGATCTCATCTTCGAACCGTTTAGGGGAACAGAGCTCGAACGAATGCGCCAAGGGCTCTTTGTTCTGCAGAGCATGGGTAATTGGCCGTCTGCGGAGCAGGTGTTGCGCATAGAGGATGAATCCATTCGTCTCTTCATTACAGAAAGATTCCTGCGTGCCAAAATTCCAAAGAGGAAGCGCTATAGGTCAAAGGCGAAAATAGGGTATGTGCCGGAGATAGGGAGGGTGGTGTTCCACAAAGCTGAGAATAGGATCTTCTACTATGACCTCAGTCATAGAAAGGCCGTCCAGTACCATCTGGATGCCATCCTCCCGACGCTCTCCCCCGAGGCCTTCGCTGCCATTCCACAGAGGCTCTTCAAGGGATACCGGGTCGATCGGGTGCGTTTCTCAGGTGCGGATAAGGTGTTTGACATACCAACCAGAGAAGAGATGGTGAAATGCATCAAGGCCATCGAGCATGAGCACGATGTCTTCACCGGACAAGAGCGGATGTCGAATGTATCTGAACAGGATGTATCCACGGCTGAAAAAGCTCAACCTATCGTCGCCGGCATAGGACCGCAGGCAAGCCCCCCGAAGACCGTCCGTTTTATGATGGAGCGCAAGTCGTACAAGCCCCTCGTGGCCAATATGGAAAACGAAACACACTACTGGAGCGACAGGACGTTCGAACAGGGGGTCAAGGATCTCTTCATGTGCACCGAAACCCAATTGACCGAGGAGGCCTTCTTCTATGCCAAGGGCGTGGGTCTGGATGAGCGTCCCTTGAACAGGTGGATCGAGGTTGGTATCTACGAAACGCCAAACAACGTCACCACATTCATGAAGAGCGAGAACTTACGTTCGATGCTCTCCGAGTTTCGATCAATAAACTCGTTGGGCTACCTTAGTTATCATACAGATATTTCACGCGATATAGGCACCACGGAGTACCCGTCACCGCATGACATGGTGACATGGCTGATGCTGAAATCCGCCTACGATGCCAGCGACTTGCCGCCCATCGATCGCACATTCGGCGCAATAGTCACTCCCGTCGGTGCCTATGTTGCGATGATAGATGATGAACGCAATAGCGCCGGAACATGCGATGACAAACTACAGTCGATCGTTCACGACACGTTCTTCCAGTTCACGCAGGAGAACCACCCCGCGCTCGTGGGGATCGATCCATACGACCTGCGATCGAAGGGCAAGGCCTTCGCCGAGGCGATGACGCGCGCGCTTCCCCCCATGACGATGTCGTTCATCCCCTCAAACGAATGGCTTGCCGATGAACCCTCCACGCTGAAGAAGACCGATTAAAAATAGTGACGTTTCTTCCTGGACGATATCTCGCCGGAAATCACATTTTTTGCACAACAAACCGGCGTGAAACGCGATACACATGGTAACGAACAAATTTCAAAGGAGGATACCATGTCTGGAAATACTATAGCGAAACCTGTGAAGGATTGTAGGAATGGCCTTATGATGCGCTTCGATGTGGATGGTGATGGTACAAAGGATGTGGTGCAGGTTCTACAAGCACTGGACAGTGACAGGCTCAAGAAGGGACTCAGTTTTCAGTATCCAGGGGGAGTCCAGGTCTTTGTCAACGATGTAAAACTAAAAGTCATCTGTAAACCGGACGATAAGCCGGGTTTCTGTAGCTCCGCTACAGCGACTGCCAATCTCAAAAAGATTGAAGATCTTAAATCGATAACGTATGGCAATATGGAGTTGAAGGTCGGAAATATGTGCAAGGGAAGGACGATTTCAGGTTTTGCTGGGAAGGTTGTCTTTGCCGGGAAGAATGCCAATGGAAAACGATTGGAGTATTCTTATCCAGTTGGTGTTTCCTCTCATAAGCCTGTCAAATTCCTCGACAAGCTTTCAGGTGGATACGAAATTTCGATCCGTATCTACGCCAAGCTCCAAGGCGGCGGTGAAGAGGCAATCATCTTGAATACGGATAATCCCATATGCACCGGACCGAGCACTGCGCATGAATCCAACCCTTAAAAGAGGAAACCATGTCCGAAAAGATTACCGCAAAGCCCATCCCGGAGTGTCGATTCGATCTGATCTATATCACCGATGTCAATAAGGACGGCGTGGAGGATCTAGTGATGCTCGAAACGTCCCCATTCTTGCACGGACATCGGCAGAGAGACTAAAGAGGGCAAGGAAAAAAAGATTATCTTTGAAAGCCAGGACGTTCCCGTAGGTCTTAAAGTCCTTATCACCGATGTGAAAAATGAGGCTCTCTTTGAAAGGGTTTCCCCTAGCAAAGGCAAGTCCAAGCCTTCCGTGAATATCAGCCACGAGAAGATCGGCGACCTCAAAGCGATGTGGCACGAGGGGAAACGCCTGGAGGTCGGAAAAAAGTGGAAGGACAAGGTGGTCTCCGGCTTTACCGCGAAGTCTATCCTCGTCGGAAAGAGTGCCAAGGGAAAGCGCTTGGAACACGTCGGGCCTGCGGGGACTCCGAATGCCAAAGCAGCAACAAAGGCAAAGGCATTCTTCGCAAAGATCCCTGGTGGCACATACGAACTCTCGATTCGCGTCTACGTTCAATTCAAGGACGGCAGTGAAACGGAGATCGTTCGCCACACAAACCCCATGTGCGGCGGAGAAATCTCAAAGCTCCTCACCAAAAGAGCACACGATGCAAAAGCCCTTAACACAGGAGAACACGATGTCTGGGAATAATAGCTTGGTTTCAAGAATCTAGCGCAAAAGTAAGTTGAAGGCTTCATCCGGAGTCTGCCAGTGAAGCGATTTGCGTGGGCGACCATTCAGAAGCCTCTCCACGTGTCTGATCTCTCTTGCTGACACCTTCGTAAAATCCGTCCCTTTCGGGAAGAACTGCCGAATGAGCCCGTTCGTGTTCTCGTTCGTCCCTCGCTCCCACGGCGACCCAGGATGGGCAAAGTAGACCGTGATCCCCGTCTCAGTCGTGAACTGCCGGTGTTGGCTCATCTCTTTCCCCTGATCGTACGTCAGGGACTTCGCCAACTCCTTCGGCAATTCCCGCATCCGCCGCGCATAGGCCTTTCGCACGCTCGTCGCGTCCTTCTTCGCTCCCAGCCGAACCAACAAAGTCGTGCGCGTCGTCCGTTCCACCAGCGTTCCTGCCGCAGGGCCGAGATCAGTATCCGCTTGAGCTCGCCTCGCGGCAGCACGTATTGGCTCTCGTCCCAATCGCCTTGCGATCTCAGCTCCCCTTTCACCCCTGGCCAGCCCACGGCTGATTTCCTCTCGTTCCTCGTTCGTCAATCGCCTGTACCGCCGTTCGTGTATGCGCATTCGGGTTCCTTACCCCATTGCGCTAGATTCTTGAACTCACTAGTATAAAACCAGTGCTGCCGGAGTGCCGATTCGATCTGATCTACATCACCGACGTCAACAAGGACGGCGTGGAGGATACGGTGTCGCTCGACCGCTACATAAATCTCATCGGCACGACCTGCAATCAAAGAGCAAGGCATTCGCCGAAGCGATGACACGCGCGGTCACACCCATGACGATGTCGTTCATCCCTTTGGACGAGTGGCTCGCCAAGGAAAACTCCACGCGGAAGGAGACCGATTAAAAATTAAAAATAGTGACGTTTCTTCATGGACAATTTCTCGCTAAAAATCGCATTTTTGCGCAACAAAGCGCTGCGAAGTGCGATACATGTGATAACGAACGAATTTCAAAAGGAGGAGAGTCATGGACAGAATAACTACGAAAATTGTGTTGCCGCGTCAGCGCGTGAAGAATGCTCTGCACGATCTGCTGGCGATCGAGAGGCGCGACAAGAAGAAGTCGTTCAGCAAGAAGGAGGTTCGCCTTGCCAATTCGGCCATGAAGAATCACGGCATCCGCAAGGAGTGGATGTCATTCGACGCGATGGACCTCGACTGACTTCTTGAATCCCTCGAGAAAGCTGCGCGGTTGCTCAAGGAGCATCCCGATGAGAGGTGGTGTAGGACGACGACCACCAAGGCGTCACGCGAGCCGATCCAGCAGCAACTTGGATTTCTTCCTCCGGAGTTCGATGGAACCCAGCAGGATGTGACTAGCGTTAATTGCATAACGACTGTCTATTCGGGAGTGCTGACGATCACAGAAATAGAAAATGGATATATATTCAGAGCCTGGCACACCAGCGACGAAAAATATGATTGATGGACACCTCTAAAAAGAGGGAATGACATCGTGATGGGTCGGAATGAGAAAACGAGGATACCATGTCTGGGAATAATAGCATAAAACCAGCGCTGCCGGAGTGCCGATTCGATCTGATCTATATCACCGATGTCAACAATGACGGTGTGGAGGACATGGTGATGCTCAACCGCTACATAGACCTCACCGTCGATGAAAATGGTTCTGAAACGAGATTAACTCCGATCGGCGCCGAGGTCCTCATCACCGATGTGGAAAAGGAGGTTCTCTTTGAAAGAATTTCCCCTAGCGAGGCCGAGTTCAAGCCTTCCGTGAGTATCAGCCACGAGAAGATCAGCGACCTCAAGGCGATGTGGTACGATGGGAAACGCTTGGAGGTCGGAGGAAAGTGGAAGGGCAAAGCGGTCTTCGGCTTTAGCGCTCAGGTTGTCCTCGCCGAGAAGGGCGCCAAGGGAAAGGGTGCAAAACACGTCGTGCCAGCGGGAATTCCGGATGATGACAAAGCCCTAAAAAAGGTGAAGGCATTCCTCACAAAGATCGGTGATGTGTACGAACTCTCGATTCGCGTCTATGTCCAGTTCAAGGGCGGCAGCAAAACCGAGATCGTCCAACATGATGCAAATCCGATGTGCGTCGGACAGGTCCGGCAGGTTGTTGGGGTTGCCCCGTCGCAGGAGACCGATCGGAAAGAGAACGAGTAAACCCTGCCCCGGGGGATTGCGCCCCGATCACAGTCGACAGGAGTCGGGGAAGCTCTTGCGCGAAGATCTGGAGCGCGCTATTCGTGGCGCACCATGTCACCTCCCGCCTATCTCAACCTTGCCCAATCCGGCGAGCTCGCGCGCCGCGCAGGCGTCGCCTATCGCTTGATGAAGGAATGCCGACTCTGTCCGCGCGCGTGTGATGTCGATCGCCTGCAGGGTGAGTTGGGCATCTGCCGGGCAGGGAAGGTGTGTAAAGTCGCCAGTGCGAACATCCACATGGGGGAGGAGCCGCCGATCACGGGGACGCGCGGCTCGGGGACGATCTTCTTTGCCGGCTGCAATCTGCGCTGCCGCTTCTGCCAGAACTATCCGATCAGCCAGATGGGACACGGCGAACCCGCGCCACCGAAGGTCTTGGCGCAAAAGATGCTGAACCTCCAGAAGCGCGGGGCGCACAACTTGAACCTCGTCACCCCCTCGCACGTCGTGCCGCAATTTTTGGCGGGACTCGCGATCGCCGCACGCGAGGGACTCACGATCCCTATCGTCTACAACTCCTCCGGCTACGAAGGTCTCGATGCCTTAAAACTCCTCGACGGGGTCATCGACATCTACATGCCCGACATCAAGTATGCCACGCGCGATGCGGCGGCGCGCTGCTCGGACGCCCCGGACTACTGGGAGCACGTCCGTCCGGCGGTGAAAGAGATGTTTCGTCAGGTGGGCGCGCTCGTCTGTGATGACGACGGCATCGGCGTGCGCGGGATGCTCATCCGACACCTGGTGCTCCCGGGTCTTCTCGATTCGCCCGAGGAGGTCTTTCGCTTCATCGCCACCGAGCTCTCGCCTGAGGTGCCCGTCAACCTCATGAGCCAGTACTTCCCCGCCGACCGCGCCGTCGACGATGCGCTCCTGGGTCGCCGCATCACCAAAACAGAATTTAAAGAGGCCGAAGCGATCTTACACCGCTTCGGCCTCGATGAAGGTTGGATTCAGGAGATGGAGTAGACAGGTTTACTCATCCTCCTCATCATCCCAAAGATCCTTCGTCCGTCGTTCCATCCGCTCCATCGCCTCGTCCATCTGCTCCATCGCGCCGTCGAGCTCGTCCCGAGCCTGATCGAGCTCTTCATCAACCCGTTCGCTCTCCCGTTCGATGCGCTTGAGTGTCTTGGCATAGCGCGGATCCGATTTCTTGATGCGCTCTCCGTCGATCCAGAGGCGAGTCACGCCATCGCGCGTCTCCGCTTTGATCTGATGTCCATTGCGCGTGAACGTCTTTGTGCTCGATGACCGGCTTGAGGAGCGCTTCTTCTTGCGCCGGGAGCGCTTGCGACGGCTTGGTCTCGTTGGCTCATCATCATCGCTCGATTCGATCGAAACGTTGTAGTTATCGATGCCGACCGTATCCACGCCCTTGACGCGCATAAAGCTGTCACATCGCTTTGGATCGTTTCCGATCCCGAGCGTGTCGAGCAGCTGGGCATATTTTCCCTTCCCTGCAATCTTCCACCCCAATCGCATATCCTCAACGATGGCGAAGTCGTCCGATGCGATACGCATCTCCATGTTGCGACAGCGCTTCGGATCGAGATAGGTCGTGGTCGACTCGTCGAGCGTTTGAAAATCATCGCGTGCACTGCAGCGCACGGAGAACTCCACGCTCGGATTGTCCGGATGACCCGAGAGGATCCCCATCAGGCTGCGCATCATCTCCGTCATGTCCTGGCCGACATCCATCATGACCGATTTGATATAGCGCAGGATGATCCTGCCGGCCCTCTTGCGATCGGCCTTGGACAGTCGGCCCAGCTCGGTCACATCAGCGCCGCCCTCATACCGAAACGCGACTCCCTTCGGTTCGACCATGACATCCTCTGCATCGGTGCCCTCCACATCGAACTCGACGACGACCGGCGAATCGCCCTTGGTCTGAAAAATCGCAAAGAACCGCTTCTGCTCATCGCTCCCCTTCTGAATCATCGCCGTGAGCTTGGCCCCTTCGAGCAATCCGGTCTCGGCGGTGGCATGATTTTTCCTTCGCTTCGCGCGCGACGGACGCGGCGATCGTTTCTCCTCGACCTCATCGTCCTGGCTTTTTCGCGCGCGTTGTTTCGATGGCCCGGCCTTTGGTTTCGGCCGCGCCTTCGCCCCCTGGAGGGTGTATCCAGCCTTGGCCGCATCGGGGGCATATTTCATGCATTCGCGCAGACTGCCCTTGGTCGCCTTTGCCTCACCACCCAACTCGAAGACGAATGTGCTCGCGCCATCCCCTTCGGCCGCGGTACAGTCCTTGACGATGCCAAAGCACGCCTGGCGTGCCGGATCGCTCGAGGGAATCTCTTTGATGCACTGTCGCCTGCCAAACCCGACCGTTGGCTTGCCCATAACGCTGCTCCTCTCGATTGAATGCACTCCCTTATAGAAAGAGTATCGGCAGCTTCAATGAAAAGTTGCGACGCAGGCCTACTTTGCTGCCCCATAGATCTGTCGGTTCCCTCAACGACAACCTCAAATCGCATATCATTTAGAACTTGCCGATATCAGTGCACAAATGAGCGAAACTTTTCCCTCCCCCCACCGATAATCGTTTATGGGAGGAATGTATGTCCGAAGGAACAAAGGCGTGTTTTCACGATATCACCTCGTCCGCATCGACGCCCTCGATTTCATGGCGTCGCACGCCCCTTGCGAATGAGCGCATCGACCTGCTCATCGTTACGCCCGTCGGGTTTGCCGAGAGCAGAACGCTTGCACGCTTTGTTCAGCATAAGCGCGCACACGGCTACTCCGTCTCGGTCGCAACGCTCGATGAATGTTATCGAGAAAGCGCGGAAAGCGCATGCCCTGAGGATGAAGCGGCCTCTCTCAAACGTTTTATCGATCGCTTCGTCGATGAGCACAAGACATCATATATCCTCCTCGGAGGCGACGTCGATGTGCTGCCGATGCACTCCTATCGCTGGAACAATTTCCTGTCCGCCGGGCACGCGAAGGCGGGGCATCTCGCTTCGGATGCCTACTACCAGGGGAGGGAAGGGCGTCTCGATGTGGCGATCGGCCGCGTGCCGGCATCGAATCGCGGGGAGTTCAACACCTATCTCTCGAAGGTCATCGATTATGAGTCCGCGGATGAGCAGCTGCCGCGACCCATCTCCTCCGATCGCGCGGTCATCGTCCTGAGCGATCGCGATCACAACGATCATGGAGACGCACCGAGCAAGCTCGATCACATCTTCAAAGGCGGCAATCTGAGGACACACCAATTGGTGCCGAGGGGGTATAAGGGGTATACAGACGCGGGCACCGACATCACGACCTTTTATTCAGGCGACCCGGGAACGGATCAAACGATCGATCGGCTCATGGACAATGGGGCGCTCTTTCTGGCGCAACATGGGCATGCTAACCGCGCTGCGCTCGGGTGGATCCTCTGGAGCGGTAATGTGGATACGCGCGGGACGCTCCCGATCATCGTCGCCGGGGGATGCACGGCCGCCGGCGTGGCACCGGTCGCCAAGATCATCGATGGCATACAGTTCGGCGAGGGCTCCGTGAAAGGGATCGTCGACAGCGACGGCCGCGTCGAATCGCGCCCGGCTGCGATTCAGCCGCTCGACGCCGACGGCATCGCTGAAGATCTTCTGGTTCGGAGTGAGCGAGGAGCCGTGGCCTTCATCGGCACGACGAATATCAACTGGGACCAGGGATATAGGATGTATCGCGATTACCTGAAGAACGTCCTTCTCAATCCAAACGAATCAACCGGCAAACATTTTCTTCGGGCCCAACGAACATTCATCTATGGAACCGTCGGCGGCAACTCCTATGCGAGTAGCTATTCCATGGTGATCTATCTCGGCGACCCGACGATGCGCGTGATGGGCCCGTGGCAGTATGAGAGGACGCCATTCGATCCTCGTCGGCTTGCTCAGAGCGGAGCCGGGAAGATTCTGGATGAGATTCTGGCTCAAAAGGATGGTGTGAAACATCTCGCATCGATTATCGAACGAAGAACGGGGATTTTGACGACGGCTCTTCTGAATGCCCTCATAGATCGGGCCGAGAAACAGCCAAAGCTCTTTGCACACGTCGCGCTCCTAGCAACGCAGCACCAAACGCGACCGCTCTTCCGGATGAAACAGGTGGAACGGCTTGAAACACTTTCAGCAAAACACTGGGGTGCGGCAAATGCGCTGCGTCTATTGCGAACGATGTCATCGGGGAAAACGGCAACAACCGGAGGGAGGAGATGATGTCGGGTGGTGATGAAATACGGCTCTTGATTCCGGGCCGCCGAACCGTTGCCTTGTCGGATTCCGACCCAAACTATTATGGGAAGAAGCCGATCGTGGAACGAAAGGAGGCGCTCGAATACAACCTGCCCGAGGAAATGCGCACCATCATCGGCGGGGCTGACGTGGAAGCGCATGACAATTTCGAACTCGTCGTGAGCAGAATTCTTGCCGAGATCGAACTTCTGTACAATGCAGGAAACGACCTGACGCGCAGCGGCGATCATCGTGGAGCCAATGAAAAATATCTCGCCTATGTCGCCCAGCTCATCAATCGCTTCGCTCTGACGCCCGAAAACATCCCCTCTTTTCAGGAACGGTTGGGAAAGGTTTATAAAGATGAAATCCATGCAAAGCTGAATGCCATCCTCAGGCATCAGAAGCACCATCTGACAAACGACGTGCTCAGCAATATGATCGCAACCACCTTTCTCCTGACGATGGTTGGCGAGGATCGCGTCTGCACCCTGCGCGAGCACATGCTCATGGCCAGCGGAAAGATGGATGGTTTTTCTCTGGTGGGAGATGCGCCGCGGGATTATCTCGAACGACAGCGCGATATGCTCCTGGCCTGCGCAAATCCAACTGGGGTAGGCGTCTATCGTGCTCACAAGGGAAATAACCGTCCGCCGATCGTCGATGTCGTCTATGAACAGGAAGTCGTTCGGGGAACATGGACGGAGCTGGATGGTAACATTTCGTACGATACGGATTTTCCCACAAAGAAGAAAACCATCTTTCATCGCCAACAAGTGCCGACGGAGTATTTCTGGAATGTCATCGACGGACCTCAGGATGCCATATTCGAAGATCCTCGCAGCGCCAAGACGCGCTTCCTCGTCCCGCGCAACTTTCCCTATCCGATGCGGCTCAAACTCTCCGCCTTCGACGGGGTGAGCTGGGGGCACAGGGTGATCACGCTCGTCCCGAACGAGGCGGGCTTTGTCCAGCGTATGAACGCTGATAGCGTGGAGTTGGCCTATGTGATCAACGGCAGAGATATGGAAAAACCGAAGGTCGTGCCGGGAGATAACATCTCCGTCTATCTCTACTTCCGTGGTGGAGATGCTCGGTCCAACCCACGACTGACCGATCAAAATATCGACACGGTCGGGGCCTGTTATATGTGCAACGTGGAGGTCTTCGACGGCGTACCCCAAACATACGAAATGTGCTTTCCGCATGGCTCCCTGGAGAACATCTCCCCGGGAACACATCGCATGGATATCGAACTCCCGGACAGCGGCATGGTCCAACCCGGCAGCTGCCACTTCAACGGAATCCGAAGCAATATCTTCATCGAAATCGAGGAGATGGTGACGGTAAGTCATTTCCCATTCAAGGTGGACGTCGCGGTCGAGGGGGACGATCCGATCAAGGTCACCGACTATGGCGTGCAAAAAGATGCCTTTTCGAACGACGAACCGATCGTCTTCGGCGCAACGCTTCATCCGGGCAAACACGATGCTTCGCTGGTGTGGGGAATCGGCGACAAGATCTATGGTCCCGAGGGAGGGCTGACACGCCAATGCGCCCTCTCGACAACACGAGAGAAGCGAGAAGAGGGGACCGAGGTCTATCGTTGGTCGATGCCCCCGATGGCCTCCTTCACGGATGGCACCTACCGCATTCAGGGCGACCAGCAGGTGATGACCGTCTCCGCCGGTGGCTTCACCTTTCGGCGATCGTTCGACGATCTCAGCTATCGTCTTTCGGGGGCAGGCAGGACCTGCAGGCAGGATCTCGAAATCATCACCCCCTTTGTGGAATACAATGCCGGATTCAATGTTGCCGGGAGAAAACAACCCGATCAACCCCTCCTGGCGGCATACCGTTGGATGTGCGCCGATCCGAAGGACGAGGAGATCTTCACCTGCCCCAGCTCCACGCCCCTGACGCTCACACGCCGTTACGGGCTGGGTGCCAACGACTCGATCACCGAGAACCTCAGGACGCTGCATCCGACGCAATCGATCGAGGAGGGTGGACGCATATGCATCCTCGGAATTACCGATGCATTGCCCAAGGGGGTCTATGATATTGATTCCGACGATTTTCCGGTCGTTCGCGGCTGCTATCGTCAGGACCTCGCCTATCGTGGAGAACAGCTCGTCACCGTCTCCGGCGAAGCTGTCTTTCAGGGCCTGAGACAGTTCATCCCCAACCCTAGCGATCGTATTGCCAGCCGAGAGCGCTGCACCTCAGGGCGCCGTGACGATGTTCCCCCTGGACGCGAGGATACGAACCCGAAGGAAGGCAACATCGTCGGCTATACGCGCGGCGATCTCATCGGGCCAGCCGATGTGCTCGCCGCGAAGGGAGGGATCGTCTCCAATGTGGTATCTGCCGGCGATGCACTGCGCTTTGAGGTGCGCGTCGTCGCCGATGCAACGGATCCGCGGCGATTGGAGTCCTTTGCAAAACAGTATGATCACATTTCATTTCCAGAGATGCTCCTCTTGCAGGATCGAAGCTCCACCACGCGATACGCCCTTCGCAATCTCCGGCCATCCGACACATTCACCGGCAGGACGCGTTCGGGAAACGTTTTCACCTACTGGGTCGAATACGACACGCCCAAAGATGTCTTCAGCGGAGATTTCGAGGTGGCCAATCTCACGGTCGAGATAGGTGATCGCACGCTGAAGATCGCTCCCTCTGTCAGGATCACTGGCTCGGGACACGATGAGGTAGAGATGGAGGTACGAAAGGGAGAGGGCTCGAAGGGGGTGGGAGGATGACGATACCTATAACGTCGATAGCGCAGACGATACAGACGATGACCATGGGGCAACAGGATCCCGATGTGGCCTCGGGTGAAAAACAACCAAAACAAATAGATGGAGAGGATCGGAAGGGATTCAAATCACCGCCTGCGCCTAAGAGCGCGACGCCATTTCCAATCAGCCAGGCGCTGTGGGAACGGGTGCAGAAAATCCGGAACCGTGACATTCCCTTTCAGGTAAAGCGCTATTTCATCTATCGAGAATATATCGGCGAGGTCACCTCGCTCGCCAAGCTGGAGGGGCTCTATCGCTTCGCCATCCACCACAAAGATGTGGGGTACCTCTTGTTGGCGATCCAGGCAGCATTTGCCGACACCGAGATCGATCCGATGGTGACCTTCGTTCGGCCGATCGATGTGCGCAAGGAGAGCAAAAAACAGGGACTCGGTGCAGCTCTGAATGACTTCTTCAAAAAGGATCCCGTACGCATAAAGGTCGAGCCGAACAGACCCGACATGGCGACCTTCTTTCAGCAGGCGGCGATCGCCCTCGGCGAATTAAACGATCAATATCTGAAGAAGATCAAGCGATTGCGCCGCAGAGGGAGCGGGAACAACGAACTCAAGAAGATCGTACAGCGTTTTCGCGGCCCATCCTGGAGCACCGATCCCGCAATGCGCACCATAACGGAGACAAACGAATTTTTTCTGAAGGATGTGTACAGCTGCGGTGTGCACGTTCCGCTCATCGCCTTCAATGGGCTGGGCAATCTTCTCATCCATGGACACGGCGATCACAATGCCATGGCGGCATTGTGGGGACACATGCTCACCTCTGCAGGGATGGCTGTTCACTACACCGCTCACGAAAACGGCAGCATACGGCTACTGGTGCCTCCGCAGTTGAACGATGTCGAGAAGGTCTATCGCCCGATCGAGATCGACCCGAGCGATCCAAACCTCACGACAGTCCCCTCTGCGCAGAAAGATGCGCGCCCCATGGATCAGGCCACGGCTATGGCATTTTTGGCAACGACCGGCGTGAATATGCGTGGCACCGTAAATACCGGAGCACTCTTTGAGGATGGGGAGCTCATCGAACCGTATGTCGACGACCGCACCAGACTCGAGGGTCTGGTGATGCCTGCGCATGCTGGCGTTGTCTTCCGGTGGAAGCGGGACGATCCACACCTCAAGCGTCTTCACTACCTCAACCTGGTCTACATCTGGAAGAAGATCGGAGACAAAATCCCACACGATCAATTGCGTTCGCTGATCACATTGGCACCGAGCGTGGGAGACAAAGAGACGCTCCTCGAAATAGTCGAATCCGTTCAAAAACATCCAAACAGTTTCGCGCATAAACAAATTGCCTTACTTGCATTGGGGCTCCATCGTGTCGCCATGTACCGCGAGGCGTTTGATCTCTCCGAATCTGCCCTCGCGGATCTTCAGGATGACGCGCCTATCGGGAACAGACATCTGCGATTGACGTTCAACTCCATATCGCTTTCAAGCCTGCGTCATCAGGGGCGAGATCGGGAGGTAGATGCATATGAAGCGAAGGTACACCTCTATGTGGAGGAGGAGAAAGAGGCGATTGAACGGGAGAGGGAGGCGAACGCCTCAGTGGTGGAGAGCATCGATTCTGCAAAGGCGATCGAGAAGGCCCGAGGCAACCTGGCCTCGGGCGAACGACTGATCGTCCTCTATGTCATGCCGGAATGCGGGCCATGTAAGGAATATAAGCCCCTATTCAATGAAATGGCGCGCAAGGCCCCCGGCAACGATCGTTTCATCATCGTGCCGAACGGGGATGAGTCCGAATACGGAATCGAGGCCTTTCCACAGGTCGTCATATACAGCACAGGCGATGAAACACCGCTCTCCTACGGAGACATGTGGGATCTCAAGCGGGCGTTGGAGTGGTAGGGTGCCTCCCTTGCTCCAATGGTCAGATCAAAGCGCGAAGCGCGAGCACATCGAGCTTATCTTTCTCACGAACGGATCCCTCTTTGAGCTTGAGGAGCCCCTTAGCATTGAGCGTTGGAAGCATCACCTCACCAAGATCAAACTGTTCGGTATATCGTTCCAGATCGTCGTAATGATGACCGCCCATGACGACGAAGATATCGATCGGAAACTCCTCGATCACACGAACGGCCCCCTCTTCGTCGCCAAAGTCTGCCATCGAGAGCTCAGCGCCATACCCTTCTCCGTACGTGGAAAGGAAGGCAATCAGTTTTTCGATGTTTTCGCGTTCAGGAGAGATGAGGATATCGACATCATCGGTGGCGCGCACATGGCCAGCAAAGGCACACGCCAGCCCCCCCACCGTGATAAAACGAACCCCGCTATGAACGAGGTCGACCAACAGTCTTTCGAATGGGTTTGATGTTCTCTTCATGTTTGGATTCCAACTTGTGCAGAAGGAGAAATTGCGCGAGTGCATAGACGCGACGCAACACCTCCTGTGGCTTCGAGATTCCTACCTCTTTTCGGATCTTTTCGCCCATTGTCGTGAAGAGTAAACGATGTGCCGCCTGAAGTCAAAGAGGACACGCAATCATTCGTCGTCCCAGAGGTCTTTCGATCGACGCTCAAGCCGTTTCGCCGCATCCTTCATCTGCTCCATGGCGCCATCGAATTCTTCACGCACCTGACCGAGATTCTCCTCGATCCGTTCGGCATCCTCTTTGATGCGCTTGAGTGTCTTTTTATAGCGTGGATCGGATTTCTTGATCCGCTCGCCGTCGATCCAGAGGCGGGTCACACCGTTGCGCTTCTCCATCTTGTACTCATGCCCATTCTGCGCAAACGTCTTTGTCTCCGACGAAGAACCTGAAGAACGCTTCCTCTTTCGCTTTGAGCGTTTGCGACGAGCGGGGGCAACCCCCTCCTCATCGTCATCGCTGGTCTTTGCCGAAATCTTGTAGTTGTCGATCCCGATCGTATCCACACCGGCGACACGCATAGTGCTGTCGCACCGCTTTGGATCGTTTTCAATGCCGAGCGCATCGAGGAGTTCCACATGCTTCCCCTTTTCCGCGATTCTCCAGCCCAGGCGCAGATCCTCGATGACGGCGAAGTCATCCGACTCGATGCGCATCTCCATGTGGGAACAGCGCTTCGGATCGAGATAAGTCTCGGCCGACTCCTCGACCGACTGAAAATCGTCGCGCGCGCTACAGCGCACCGAGAACTCCACGCTCGAATCGTTCGGTTTTCCGGAGATGACATTCATCAGGTTGCGCATGATCTGCGTGAGGTCCTGAGCCACGTCCACCGCGTTCGATTGAATGTAGGTTGTAATGATTTTTTTTGCCTCACGCCGATCTGCCTTCGAAAGCGTTCCCAACTCGGCCAGATCGTCGCCGCCCTCATAGCGAAAGGCCGAACCCTTCAGCTCGACGCTCCCCTCCTCCACATCCTCCATATCGAACTGCACAACGATCGATGTCTTGTCATTGGCCCGAAAGAGCGCATAGAACTGCCCCTGATTGCCGGAGCCTTTCTGGATCATCGCCTTGAGCTCGGCCCCCCTGAGCAATCCCGTTTCCGCTTTGCGGTGGCCCTTCGTTCGTTTCCTGCGCGACGGACGCGTCGCTCGCGTCTCGTCCGCATCATCGTCCTGTTTCTTTCGCACGCGACGCTTCGACGGCTCGGCCTTTCGCTTCGGCCGCGCCTTGGCGCCCTGGAGCGTATATCCCGCCTTTGCGGCATCCGGGGCGTACTTCATGCAGGCGCGCAGACTCGTCTTCGTCTTCACCGCATCGCCATCGGACTCAAAGACGAACTTGTTCGCACCGGCCTTTTCCACCGCCGCACAATCCTTGACGATGCGTATACATTCCTTGCGCGCCGGATCGCTCGAGGAAAACTCTTTGATGCACTGTCGTCTGCTGGAACCTTCGGTCACCGTACCCATGGGGGTCTCCTCCTCTTTGTTGAAGCCTCTTCCTTATAGAAGGGGTATCGGCTGCTTCAACGAAAAGTTGCGTCACAGTCCTACTTTGTCACACGATAGAAGTGTCGTGTCCGCATGCGGCGCAGGGGGATGAAGACCGCCAGGAAGAGGAAGAGCAGGATCCCGATCGGGGCGGCACCCGTGCCATCGCCCGCGCCCAGCGAACAGCCCGCCGAGGCGACCCCATCCGCGGGTGTTTCCTGCTCTACCGCGCCGTCATCGACCACATTCTCGTCACCATCACCGCTTCCCAACAGTCCCAGGGCATCGGCAACATTCCCTTGGTTCTCCTCGGCCCGCTTTTCGGCCGATGCGGCCAGATCTCCGGCCTCCTGTGCGGCGATATCGTCCAGGGTCTCCTCTTCCTCTTCCTCCGGATCATCCACGACCGCCCGCGGCTCACGGCAATAGGGACGTCGACCATCGACATATTCAAAGCCGGTCATGCAGACACACGATCCGTCCTCGACACGCTGCATGTTCCTTCCGCAGGGTTCGAGGCAGGAATAGACGACGTCGTCATCATTCGTATAGGCGGGAAAGAGCTCGTGATATTCATTGCGGCAGGCGCAGCCGATCTTGTTCCCGTCGGCATCGGCCACCGGAACAATCGCAGGGCCACCCTCCCGCTCGCGACACTCCGGCAGATAGTGCCCGCGCTCCGTGTCGCGCTCGAATCCGGGCAAGGCTTTGCAGTCCGCGACGGACTTATTGAAAACCATATTCGCCGGGCAGACCGGAATGCAACGGCTGTCTTCATCTTCATCCTTGATAAATCCTCCATCGCAGCCCGCCAAGCTCCAGCTCTGAACATCCCACTGCCCATGCGGAATCTGACAGGTATAGTGACCACGCTCCACATCGAGCCAGAGGTCGCCGCGCTCCAGAAAGGGAGCATCATCCTTTCGGCCTGAAGACCAGTCGTCTCTCTCCCATGATGCAATCTCATCGAAGGCTGGACACACCTTGTCTGACATTTGAACCTGGATGCGACGACCCTGCACGGTGAAGGCGGGGGTCTCGAGGGTCGGCAACATGATCACGATCTGCTTCTGTTGCAGTCTCGGTTTGTGCAATTGGTTCTGGAGCGTAAAGAGATCGGTGTCGACGCTCTCCTGAAGCCACTCATCTTTGTCAGAACCCCTCGGCATCAGGAGATAGCTGCCCACCTCATTGACCACTTCGGGATCGAGCGCACACGCCACCCCATCCTCGTCCTCACCGATCGGCGTGCAGAAATAGTCCGGCGCCCCCTCCCAGCCGACGAGCGAAACCTGGGGGTCGAGACCGTCATCTTCATCGGCCTCGATCTTCAATCCATTGCGCAGGACCATGAGCGCGAGTTCGAGTTGGCGTTCGAAGTTCGGATTGGAGACGAGCGACCCATCGACATCGCCACCTTCTGCTCCTCGTTGCGCTTCGGCGAGCGCACGCTGGGCATTGTCAACATTGACACGCCGTGACGATGGCTCAACGCGATCCGGGATCATCGGCGACTGGATGCGCAGGATGTCGAGCGAAGAGGTGCGCCCGGGCTCGATGGCCACGGTCGAGCGGTCCGACACGAAGAAGGAGTGGTCGAAGGGAAAATGCGGAACCTCGACGATGAAGGGCGTTTTGTTCTCCTTCGCCACACTGATGCGACTGCGGCGAAGGACGAGGGCCCCGCCGCGCGTCATTGCTGCGAGCGAAGCCAACGCACCGTGATCGAGATCAACTTCGATAAACCGCAGGTCGAGCTGCACGTCGCCCCCCAGTTGAAAGACCGCTTCGTCTGCATCGGCCATTTCAACGACGACGCGCGTCAACCGATTTGGCTTCGGCAGACCGATGACGGGATGGCCGGAGACAAGCCCCTTCTCGTCAAAGAGAGCGGCACGGACTTCGATCAGTTCATCATGAACAACGCTTTCGTCCGACGGATCATCGACGCTGTCGGCGATGGAATCGTCTTCGATAGAGAAGCGATCGATGTGATCGACCATCCAGTTTTGCCAATGCCCTAGATACCGAGGATCAAATTTCGGCCGATAGGAAGATTTTCCATACTGATACCAGAGGGGATAGCCGGCCACGATGACCACGTCCTGTTTTTTCCCGGTCAAGACGGCCGCACGCTCGACATGCGTCGATCCGGGATCGGGCATGCTCCACTCGCGCTCCGGCCGATCCTCCGGCTCCTGAATAAACAGGAACGCCTCGGCATCGGACCCTCCAAACCGACACCACTTATGCTTATTGGCCATGCGCAGGACGAAATCGAGCGGGAACTGTTCGGAGACGGCGCAGGGATCCCCCTTGCCGTAGGGGATATCCACCTCGGCGGCCTTGAGGGCGGCATGGGCGGCAACCGGCATATATAATGAGAGGAGGGCGATTCCGATGAACGTGGTGATATGGCGCATATGATTCTCCCGTTGATGTCATTTCATTATCGGCAGCCCGGCACTCCAATGTTGTGGAATCATTGAAATTATCGTCTACTTTGAATGGTCACGGCGGGTGAGGCCCGAGGGAGCTGGATCGCCGGAATATCGTTTGCCTCTGCTCGGTCCATCTGCTAGGAATCGCGCCGCTATGGCCCTCGACCTCAAAACCCTGCTGGAAGCCAACCGCGGGCGTCAGCACGAACTCTTCGCGCGGCACTTGAACCCGCAACTGGTGCGCGTCCTGCGCACGATCGGCTATGATCGCGACTACGTCCGCGCCGAGGGGGCGCTGCTCTATGACGCCGAGGGGAACGACTACCTGGATCTCCTGGCCGGCTATGGCGTCTTCGCCCTCGGGCGCAGCCATCCGAAGGTGATCGCCGCACTGCATGAAGCGCTCGATCTCGAATATCCGAACATGGTGCAGATGGACGCGCCGCTGATCGCGGGACTCCTGGCCGAGCGGCTGCTCGCGCACATGCCCGAAGGTGTCGACACGATCTTTTTCACCAACTCCGGAACCGAGGCCAACGAGGGCGCGATCAAATTCGCGCGCAAAGCGACCGGCCGCGATCGCATCCTCTTCTGGGACCACGCCTTTCATGGGCTCACCTCCGGCTCGCTCGCGCTCAACGGCGGCACGGAGTTTCGCAAGGGATTCGGCGAGCTGATTCCGTCGACGAAGATGCCGATGGGCGATCTGGGTGCGCTGAAGACGGAACTCGAAAAGGGAGATGTCGCCGCATTCTTCTTCGAACCGGTTCAGGGCAAAGGCGTCTACATCGCCGACCCTGCGTTTTATGTAGAGGCGCAGGCGCTCTGCCGCAAACACGGCGCGCTCTTTGTCTGCGACGAGGTGCAGTCGGGCTTCGGGCGCACGGGGAAGATGTTCGCGCATCAGCACTGGGGACTCGAACCCGATATCGTCACGGCGGCCAAGGCGCTCTCGGGCGGCTTCGTCCCCGTCGGCGTCATCTGCTATCGTCGCGCCATCTTCGACAAGGTCTTCACCGACATGGAGCACGCGGTCGTGCACTCCAATACCTTCGGCCGCAACGTGCTGGCGTGTGCGGCGGGGCTGGCCACGCTCGACGTCCTGGAAAACGATGGCGTCATCGAAAACGCCACGGCGATGGGCGCGCGCATCACCGACGGCATTCGCGCCATGAGCGAGCGCTACGAGATGCTCGACGAGGTGCGCGGTTTGGGCCTGATGATCGGCATCGAGTTCACCGAACCAAAATCGCTGAAATTAAAAGCCGGATGGAAGATCGTACACAAGTTGAATAAGAGCCTCTTCTGCCAGATGCTCACCGTGCCGCTCATGAAGCAACACCGCATCCTCACGCAGGTGGCCGGCCACAACATGGACATCATCAAATTGTTGCCGCCGCTGATCATCGACGAGGCGCAGGTCGATCGCTTTCTGAATGCCTTCGAAGAGGTCGTCGCCGCCTGTCACACCTTCCCGGGGAGCGCTTGGACGGTCACGAAGGATTTGGCCGCCGCCGCTGCGCGATCCGGCCGCATGGCCAAGGGGGAAGCTGCTGCTTATGCGAAATAATCTCGAATCTCATGTGTACACCTCGATTTATCATCCTGAGCCCTTCGACTTCGCTCAGGACAGACTCCGCGACGGATTCCTTACAATTCTATGGAGATCCTTCGCTTCGCTCAGGATGACATACTTGAGATCCACCGTCGGATTTGTGCTTACCGTTTTCCTGATCGCCATCCCATCCGTTGCAGGCGCCCGTGATGTGCCTAAAATCCAACCGCCAGCCGCCGAATCCGAACGCGTGGCGCAGCAGGAGAGCAAGGGCAAGCACTCAGGGGGCCTCGCATGGGACCGCTTCGGCCCCAGTTGGGACCACCGTGAGGACTATTCCGACCGTTACTTGAGCGAATTCGTCATCGTCGGCGGCGACTACCTCGGCGAAAATTGGAAGAACACATACAACATCGGCGCCGCCTATTACTTTCACTTCAACGACTTCCTGGCGTTGGGCGGGCAGTATCTCTACAGCCCGATCGTCGTCGACAAGGACACGCCGTTCTATCAGAGCTTGAACACGAGCGACACGCACATCGGGGTGGGGCTGGTCTCGTTCAACACACCGGCGGCATGGCGCGCGGGATCACACCTCTTCAACATGGATTTCTACTTTACCCTCGGCGTGGGGGCGATGCAGATCAATCGACAGTGGCAACCCACCGGGGTGATCGGCGGCGGAGCGAAGTTCTTCTTCCCGATCCCGTGGCTCGCCTTTCGCTTGGACATCAACTCCTACATCCACCCCACGCCGATGGGCGGCGGGCGCAGCGAGCTGGCCGGAGATGTCTCGATGGGCGGTGGGATCTCCTTTTTGTTCCCCGTTCGTCGCATCCATCCCGTCGCATCACCCCAGTGAGTTATGGCGAATGCATCGCCAGGAGCATACGCATGACAACGGATCGAAACATTTTGGCCGCCAAGGGCGGATTTCTCACGCAGACCTATCGCGAAACAGGGCTCATCGGCTGCGCGCGCAAGATCGCTCAGGCAATCCATATGCAGCTGCCGATGATGCTGCTCGGCCGGCGCACCAATCGAAGCGTCGGCGCCTACTTCGACCTGATCACGGATGACGCCCGGATGTTCTACGGCGACAGCTTTCACTTCGGCTATTTCCCCGACGGCGACGAAACATTTTCCGCAGCCCTCAACAATCATACGGATCTCGTCGCGCGTATGACGGACCTCGATGATTCGATGCACGTGCTCGACATCGGCTGCGGCATCGGCGCGCCCGCCGTTCGCATCGCTCGGCGATTCGGCTGCCGCATCACCGGTGTGAACATCAGCGCCGAACAGGTGCGCCAAGGCAGCGCCCTCATTGCGCGCGAAGGGCTTGGGCAGCGTATCGCGATCCATCACGGCAACGCGCTGGCGCTGGATCTCCCCGAAGCGTCTTTCGACGCGCTCCTCTGCATCGAGGTGGCCGGCGATATCTGCGTGTCGGAGACGCAGAAGGATCGGCTCGTTCAGGAAATGTTCCGCATGCTCAAACCCGGTGGACGTATCGGGTTCTCCGATCTGGCCTTCACCGGCATTCCTTCGCGCGCCGATGAGCAGGCGATGCGCACGATCCTCTTTCACAGAGGGGCGGAGCTCATCACCGATTGGCCGAAGCATTTCGAACGAGGTGGGTTTGAAATTGTCGAACGACGGGACATCATCGCCGAGACGATGAAGACCTGGGAGTGCATGCTGCAGATCTATGCATCGCGCGCCGAAGAGGTGGAAGCCCGCTACGGTCGCCGCATCGCCCGCATGACGATGGACCACCTGCGTCGTATCCCCGATGTGTTGGAACGGTTTGGATCCTTCCCCGTATTGGCCATCCAGAAACCAGGGTAGTTCTGGTTTTGTCATTCCCGCGGTTTTGTCATTCCCGCGAACGCGGGAATCTCGATTGTAATGGCCAATCGGGATCCCCGCGTTCGCGAGGATGACAAGCCTCTCTTTATTCATCATCGTCCGAAGCGCTCGAGGGAAAGGTGAGCGTGAAGGGGATGACCTGTCCATCGTCGTTGGGAACCTCGACCGCCGCATAGCCACGAATAGGACTCGTGCCGGTGCTCGTCTGACGATAGAGCGTCCCCATCACCTCGAGGGTTGCGTTGGGAACGACCTGAATGTTGGAGATACTGAAGGGGCCGAGGCCATCATAGGTGCGCAGGGCCGTCATATGCATCGGATCGTTCTGGTGAATGACCTCGACCTGCAACCCCGTGATCGGAATCTCATCCTCGAGGCATCGCGGACACTTTGCCTCGCCGGCCAGGCTCACGGTGATCGCCTCGAGGTCGGTCGCATCCCACATCGTGCCATCGAGCGTGTTCTTGCGCTCACCGCCGGAGCAGGCGGCAAGGAAAAGCACCGCGGTCAGTAGGGAAAGGGCTGCGATCCATCGCGTGTTCGATTTCTTCATCGTTCCACCTCCATATATAATGATAGCGCGTTCACCGAGATTTGTCATCCTGGGCGCTACAGAGGATGACAAGCTCTGAGGTTTGACATCGATGCCACCGGCCGCTAGAACCGGCCCACACCGACAGGGAGGAAGCCCATGACTGCAAAATTTACCGTTCTGGACAAACCCGAGGGATATTCTTTCCCGACGCTCACCGATGCCCAACGCGAGGAGAAGGAATCGCTCCTGCGCCGGCCGATCAAACAGATCGACCTGGAAGAGACGACCACGGTCGCCGGTCTCGTCGACGCCTTCGCTGACGCCTCCATCCAGGCCCGCAATATCGGCGGCTGCGCTCAGGTCGTGGAAGCGATGATGGCGGATGCCGACCGCCCCACGGTCTTTTTGGGGCTGGCCGGCCCCCTCATCGCGGCAGGGCTGCGCAAGGTGATTCGCGACATGATCGAACACAAGGTCGTCGATGTCATCGTCTCCACGGGCGCCATCCTCTACCAGGATTTCTATCAGTCGCACGGCTATGTCCACGCACGCGGCACGCCGCTCGCCGACGATCGCAAGCTGCGCGACCTCTACATCGATCGCATCTACGACACCTATGTCGACGAGGATAAATTCTGGCGCTTGGACTGCTCGATCGGACACTTCACCGACAGCCTCACGCCAGGCCGATATTCCTCGCGAGAATTTTTGCGCCAACTCGGTGAAACGATTGATGATTCGAATTCGATCCTCGGCACCGCCGCGCGCCACGGCGTGCCCATCTTCGCCCCCGCGCTCAATGATTCTTCGATCGGCATCGGGCTGACCGAACACTATCATCGCTGCCTGAAGGACGGACGCGAAGGGGTCGTGATCGATTCGATTCGCGACAACTACGAGCTGACCCAACTCGTCGTCAAATCACCGTGCACCTCGGCGATCTATGTCGCCGGCGGCGTGCCCAAGAACTTCATCAACGACTCGGTGGTCATGGCCTACATCTTCGGCATGGACACCGGCGGCCATCGCTATGCCATTCAGGTCACGACCGACTCGCCGCACTGGGGCGGGCTATCCGGCTCGACCCTTTCGGAAGCCACGAGCTGGGGCAAGGTGTCGAAGAAGGCAAGCCACTGCATGGCGTTTGTCGAACCCTCGGTCTCGCTGCCGCTGATCATGGCCCATGCCCTGGAAAAGGGGACGTGCGACAAGCGCAAGCGCCTGGATCTCGAGTGGGAAACGCCGATATTAAAAAAGTTGGGGACGAAGTGAGGAAAGCGAACTGTAGACCATGGACCCAAGATCAAAACCAGACCGATGACAAACCTTGGTTTTGTCATTCCCGTGGCTGTGTCATTCCCGCGAAAGCGGGAATCTCGAATTACTACAGTCGAGATTCCCGCTGGAGCCTGCCCTCGAATGATTGAATCGGGGGCGGGGATGACAACAAAAATCATTTTCCCAACATGCCTTCAAAACCACGGGGTGCCATCGGCACCCCGTTTTCACATCGCGCACATTCGGCTCGTTTTTCCTGAAAAAACTAATCTTCGCACAGTGGTGCTAGATCTTCGCTGAACCTCTCATCCTCGCGCACGAAGTTATCGATGGCCCTTTTCACTTCTCTCACGTGGAATTGAATTTGCTCTTCGATGCCCCTCGGCGGGGAAAGCGGTTTCAACACACCACAGTGTCCACCTATTCCACCATGACACCGCGTCAGTCCATTCCGTTTGTCGCAAATGTATTTCGTTGTGATATCAATTTTCTCGACCATCTTCTCCAGGCAAGTCAGCTTCCGTTCGGGCTCTGTCACCCTGTCGCAATACGGATCGCCGCCAAAGACGGTTCGTACCATCTCGGGTATTGCCAGCCGTAATTGGCCTGGTATCTTTCCCTGAACTTCGAGCTGCGCTTCCTGTGGACGGCCTGGTGTCTTTCCCTGGACTTCGAACTGTGCTTCCCTCTCTTGAGCCTTCTCCATCCGTTCCCTTGTTAATTGTTGTTGTTCTTCTGCCATCTCTTTTGCATCTGCTGCTGCCCCTACTTGAAGCGCTGCTTGTTGCGCTGATGCGACCAGCGGTGCGCACAAAAAGACGACGATCAGAATTGCCAGCTTTCCTTTCATGGTGGGCCTCCTTTGGAGTTGTTTGTCGTTTTTTACCAAATACAAATACTAGCAAAATATGTGCCAACTTCCAACCCTCATCGGGCAAGATGGATCATCAGGATGGAGATGGCGGCCGGGGTCATGCCGGGGATGCGCAAGGCTTGGGCGAGCGTTGCCGGGCGTATGCGTTCGAGTTTCTCGCGCACCTCGGTGGAGAGGCTCGCGACCGTTGCATAGTCGAATGATTGGGGCAGACGCACCGATTCGAGTTCGTCGAGTCGCTTCACCTGTATCCGCTCCGCCTTGAGGTATCCCGCATACTTGAGTTCGATCTCGGCGCACATGAGCGCTGCGGATGGAGTTGTTGCGCCATCGCCGACGAGGCCATCGAGGACCTGCGCGATGGAGATCTCGGGGCGCGCGACGAGATCGGCCAAGGGCATCCGTTTTTTGATCGGCGCCGAACCCCACCCTTCAACGACGGCGTTGATCCTTGCGCTGGGCGTCACCATCGTCTCATGGAGCACCGCGATCGTGCGCTCCACCGCATCGCGATGTGCACAAAAGCCTTCCCAGCGCGCGTCGTCGATGAGCCCGAGATCGCGACCGATGGCGGTGAGCCGCGCGTCGGCGTTCTCCTCGCGCAGGAGCAGGCGATGTTCCGCGCGCGAGGTGAACATGCGATAGGGCTCGTCCACGCCCTTCACCGTCAGGTCGTCGATGAGGACACCGATGTAGGCATCGCTGCGCCGAAGGACCGCCGGTTCCTCGTCGCGCAGCGAACGGACGGCGTTGATCCCCGCCATGAGCCCTTGGGCCGCGGCCTCCTCGTATCCGGAGGTCCCGTTGACCTGTCCCGCCAGATAGAGCCCGGAAACGCGTTTGGTCTCGAGTGTCGAGCGAAGCTCGGTGGGCGGCACGTAGTCGTATTCGACGGCATAGCCGGGCTGGACGATCGTCGCGCGCTCAAGACCTGGAATCGTCGCGAGCATCTGCTGCTGCACATCGACGGGCAGCGAGGTCGTCAGGCCGTTGACATAGATCCAGTCGGTGTCGAGCCCTTCGGGTTCCAAAAAGAGTTGATGGCGATCCTTGTCGGAAAAACGCACGACCTTTGTCTCGATCGAGGGGCAATAGCGCGGGCCGACCCCCTCGATGCGCCCCGCATAGAGCGGCGAGCGATCGAGGTTTTGGCGAATCACCTCGTGTGTCGCCTCGTTCGTGAAGGTGATGTGGCAGGGAAGCTGCTCGAGATCGTTTGCGATCACGTCGTCGGAAAAGCGCGGGCGCGGATCATCGTCCTCCTGACGCGTACATTTCACAAAATCGATGGAGTCGGCGATCAGGCGCGGGCAGGTACCGGTCTTGAGGCGCCCGAGGGGAAAGCCGAGCGTGCGCAACGCATCGGAGAGAGCGGCGTCGGCCACATCGCCCACGCGTCCTCCGGGTTTGGATTCCATGCCGAAGTGGAGCAGGCCGTTTAAGAACGTGCCGGCGGTGAGAATCACTTTTTTTCCGAAAAGACGCTGTTCGTCGTTCGTCGTTCGTCGTTCGTGAAAAGCAATACCAGCAACGACGTCGTTTTCAACGAGGAGGTCGGTCGCGCCCCCCTCGATGATCGTGATGTTCGGGTGCGACTCCAGGGCCGCGCGCATATAATGATGATAGCGGGCGCGATCGATCTGCGCGCGCGTGGCGCGCACCGCCGGCCCGCGGCTGGCGTTCAAACGCCGATACTGAATGCCGGTGGCGTCGGAGGCACGCCCCATCTCGCCGCCGAGCGCATCGATCTCGCGCACGAGGTGCCCCTTGGCCGTGCCGCCGATGGCCGGATTGCAGCTCATCGCCGCAATCGTCTCGACGCGATCGGTCACAACGCAGACGCGCACATTCATTCGCGCGGCCGCGAGCGCCGCCTCGCACCCGGCATGCCCCGCCCCGATGACGATGATGTCGAATGAATCGTTCATGGATTTAACACCTTGAGATCCTCCTGTCGCGGCTTTAGCGCTTCACTCGCACGTTTTGGCATCTGACTCGACCCGTCTTTCCTCCTGAACTCGCCCGCCGAAGGAAAAAGAACACATTCGATTTTTGGCGGGCTCAGACAGCACTCGGAATTGAGATCTCCGATCTCAACCGACGGCTCTTCGCAGGCCAAAACGGCTCGTTTCGCGATGAGCCGCGACAGGAGGATCTCAAGGTGTTAAATCCATCTTTGGTTTCACTCGCACATAGCGCACTGATGGGCCCTTTCCCAGGCGAAGCAGCTTGCCCTCACGAACGAGAAACCCTAAATCCCGGGCCGCCATGCGCATCGATAGAGAAAAACGCGCGGCATATTCTCGCGCCGTTATCGCCGAATGCGTTTGCAGATATTTCAGGATTCGTTCCTGGCGATTGTTCAGGGGGGTTTGTCCGGATCCCAGATGTCGCACGCGTTCAATCGTCTCCGCGAGCATCACGGCGATGCCTTCAACATAATATTCGATCCATGACGTGAAGTCCGTATCACAGCGCCCATCATAATAGTTGTGGGGATACTCCTGCTGGAGGGCGGCATAATATCGCGCGCGGTCGGATGCATAGAATTGATCGACGGGCACCCACTGTCGCCACTGAAAACCGTGCGCCGCCAGGAAATAGAGGCTCAAGCTGCGAGCACACCGCCCGTTTCCATCGAGAAAGGGGTGAATCGTCACAAACTGATCGTGGAGGATAGCGGCAGCGATGATGGGATGAACATCCGCGCGATGTATCCAGTCGCAGAGATCCGAAACGAGTCCGCCGACATCATTCGGTTCCGGCGGAAGATAGACGATCTTTCCGCCGATCGTGTCGACGGCGTTCTGCGTCGTTCGAAACGATCCCAAGAGCCCCTCCTCGACGATCCCCTCCTCGACCCCCCGGTGGAAAAGCCGGACAAGATCGGGTGTGATCTGAGCTCCATGCGTTTCGATGTGAGCAGGAATATGCTCCAGCAAGGAAAAATAATTCTTCACCTCGCGCTCATCGCGTGGCCTTCCAAAGGTGCGATGCCGCTCGAGGAGATCTGAAACCTCTTCAAATGAGAGGAGGTTTCCCTCGATCTGATTCGAATAATGGGTGAGCGCGATAAGACATTGCCGTTGCAGATATCGAAGGATCTCTCCAGGGACGGGGAGCGCATCGAGCGCCATCGAGAGGCGTTCGATTGCTGAAACCTTTTGAACGACGGCATCAGAAATTGTATATCTTGCTGTAAACATAGGATTATTTTGACACTCTATCGAGACATAATCAAGCCATAATTGAGCCGTAATCGAGACACGATCGAGACGTCCTCAGGATGACCGTCACGTCGTCACTTCCCGATGCAGAACTGCGAAAAGATGCGATCGAGGATCGCGTCGTCGGTGACGCTTCCCGTAATCGTGCCGAGGACGTCCTGTGCCCGTCGCAGGAGCTGGGCGATGCACTCGATCGGCTCGGACGCATCGAGCGCGCGCTGGGCTTGGGTCAGACATGAGTGCGCCTCATCGAGCGCGCCCTTGTGACGCGCATTGGTCACCATGGCACCATCGGTCGCAGCGCCGGCCTCGGTCGCGTTCACCATCAGCCGCTTGAGCTCGTCGATGCCCGTGCCGAGCTTGGCGGAGATCGCCACATCGCCCCCAGGAATTCGAGCATCGGAGGGTTGCGAAAGATCGGATTTGTTCTGGACGACGATCGTGCGGGTGGGATCGAGTGAAGCGAATAGGATCTCCTCATCGCTGCTCATCGGCCGGGATCCATCGATGACGGCGATGATCAGATCGGCCCGTTCTATCTGCGCCTGCGTGCGATCGATGCCGAGGCCTTCGATCTCGCTGGCACCATCACGAAGGCCGGCGGTGTCGCACAGCCGAAAGGCGATGCCGGAGATGACGACCGATTCCTCGATCACGTCGCGCGTCGTCCCCGGCGTGTGGTGAACGATGGCGCGATCCTGCCCGGCCAGCCGATTGAGCAGCGTCGATTTTCCCGCGTTCGGCGGACCGACGATCGCCGTGCGCACCCCCTCGCGCACGAGACGTCCCTCGCGAAAGGTCGCGGCCAGAACTCCACAGCGCTGCGCGATCGACGCGAGGCGGTCGGCGGCATCGTGACAGGCGTGGGTGATGACATCCTCCTCCTCGGGAAAATCGATGGCCGCCTCGACGCGCGCGCGCGCATCGGCCAGCGCCTCGTGGAGCACGCCCACTTCGAGGGAGAGCCTGCCGTCGAGCTGTTCGGATGCGGCGCGGACGGCCCGCTCGCTGTCGGCGTGGATGAGATCGGCCACGGCCTCGGCCTGGGCGAGATCGAGCTTTCCGGCGAGAAAGGCGCGCCGTGTGAACTCGCCCGGCTCGGCGAGCCGTGCGCCAAAATTCACACATGCGTCAACGATCTGACGCAAAACGATCGGAGAGCCGTGCGCGTGCAGCTCGACGACCTCCTGGCCGGTATAGGTCTGCGGAGCGGGCATGTGGACGGCGAGGACACGATCTATTCGTGACTCGTAACTCGTGACTCGTAACTCGTCGTGTTCACGGTCTGAACGTTCATTCGGTGAACATTCTTCGGATGAAGGCGCACCGATCTCGCCGAGGTAGAGCTTTCGGGGCTCAAATCGTTCGACGGGCATGCGGCCGCGCCAGAGCTGGGCGAGGATCGCGCGTGAGGCCGGGCCGGACAGACGCACCACGCCCACGCCCCCCATCCCCGCGGGGGTGGCGATCGCCACGATCGTGTCGGTGTTTGAGGTCAGCATCGCCGCGCAGCTGTAGCCCCCGCAAGCCTTTCCTGTCAACTCCTGCGATAAGCGAACCCCGAGCGTTGACGAAGGTTGCCGATATTGCTTAGGATCTGCGATTATGTTCGAACGCATCATGCGCGGATATGCCCGCGCCGCACAGAAGCTCTTCATCCCCGTCCTGATCGCGGTGGCCCTGCTCACATGGCTGGCCGTGCCGAACGTGATCGCGCTCTTCAAGAATATCCAGACCGACTTCAAGTCGCTCCTGCCGCAGGACTACCGCAGCGTGCAGCTGATGAACGAGGTGGACGAGCGATTCGGAAGCCTCAAGAACCTCACACTCGTCATCGAGACGAAGGACCCGAAGCGACTCGCGCTCGCGCTGCCCCAACTCGCCGCGGCGATCGCCGCCGACCCCGCCGTGGATGAGGTCGACTATCGCAAGCGTGGCTATGACTTCTTCGACGAACACAAACTCTTCTTCCCCGGCATCGATGATCTCGAAGACCTGCGCGACCGGATCGACCGACGCATCCAGCGCGAAAAGCTCGGCGGCCTCTACATCAGCTTCGAAGACGACGAGGACGCGGGCAAGGATACCTTCGGCGACCTGAAGGAAAAATACGCCAGCAACTATTCGGGAAAGATCACGAGCCCCTATTACACCAACGACGAGGAAAGCGTCTTTCTCGTCGGCATCTTCCCCAAGGGGGAGGGGTTCAACCTGAAGAGTTACAAGCGATTCGCCCAGCACATCAAGGAGCGCATCGTCGCATTTGATCTGGCCAAACACGACCCGAGCGCCGTCATTCACTACACGGGCGGCGTGATTACGGGCACGCATGAGTATGAATCGCTCCTGCATGACTTGCGCATGGCCGGCATCGTCTCCGGCGCGCTCATCCTGCTGCTCATTCTGATCTATTTCCGAACACTGCGCGCGGTGATCTTCGTGACGCTGCCGCTGGCCTGCGGTCTCATCTGGAACTTCGCGCTGACCTATTTCATGATCGGTCATCTCAACATGACCACGGCCTTTCTCTTTTCGATCCTCTTCGGCCTCGGCATCGACTTCGGCATCCACCTCAACTCACGCTATAACGAAGAGCGTCTCAATGGGGCGGGCCTGGCCGAAGCGCTGATGACGATGCTGACCCAGACCGGGCGTTCCTCGCTCACGGCGGGACTCACAACCGCCGCGGCGTTCATCGTCTTGGTCATCAACGACTTCAAGGGATTTTCCGAGTTCGGATTGATCGCCGGCATCGGCATCCTCATGACGCTCGTGGCCTACGCCATCATCCTGCCGGCACTCTTTACGCTGGAGCAGCGCGTCCCCTTTCTGCGCCGCAAGCGTTTCGCCGTCTCGGGATGGAAGCTCGTCCGCATCACCGCACTCCCGCGCAAGACTATGCTCACGATCCTCTTCGTCGCCTGCGGCGTCTCGATTCTCGTCGCCGCCCTCTTCCTGCGTTTCAACTACAACTTCGCGAACTTCCGCGCCCCGAACGCCGCCATCGAACGCGCCCAGGAGTTGGAGCATCGGGTCAACCCCCAGAAAGCCAGCCCTTCGGTGGTGCTGGTGCACAGCGCCGCCGAGGCGCGTGCGGTCAAGCTCGCCCTCGAAGCCAAGATCGAAGCCAATCCCAACTCGCTCATGAACAGCGTGCGCAACATCTACTCGCTCGTGCCGGAAGGGCAGGAGAAAAAGATCCCGGTCATGCGCGAGATTCAGGTCATGCTCGAGGACGAGACGATCGAAAAGCTCGTCAAGGGGGAGAACAAGGAACACATCGACGGTCTTAAAAAATCCACGCGCGCCAGCCCCTTCACGCTCGACGATGTTCCTGCAACGCTCAAGGAGGTCTTCGTCGATGAGAAGACGGGCGAGCAAAACCAACTCGTCTATCTCTTCCTCCATTCCGAGGTCGATCTGAAGGACGGCCGACTCGCCATGCAGTTGGCCGATGAAATCCGCGATATCCAGACGGAGGACGGCACAACCTTCCACGCCGTTTCCAGCTCCGTGATCTTCGCCGACGTGCTCGACGTGATGCTCAGCGATTCCCCCTGGGCCGTCGGCATCTCGTTTATCACCGTCTTCATCCTCCTGCTCTTCGATTTCAGAAACCTGCGCTTTGCGCTGGTCACCATGGCGCCGCTCGTCGCGGGCGTCGTGCTCATGCTCGGCATCATGGGGGCCACCGGCGCCTCGCTCAACTTCTTCAACATGGTGGTGCTGCCCGTCATCCTTGGCATCGGCATCGACAACGGCGTCCACTTCTTTCACCGCTTCCAGGAGGAGGGGTATCGCGATCTGCCGAAGGTGCTCACCACCACGGGGGGCTCGGTCGTGATGACCACGCTCACGACCGCCGCCGGATTTGCGGGCCTGCTCTTCGCCCACCACGGGGGGCTCGCCTCGATCGGCATCGCCGCCGATATCGGCATGATGGCCTGCCTGGTGGTCGTCCTCTTTTTCTTCCCCCCGATTTTGGCCACCATCTGGAGGGGCACGGAGGCGTCGAAGGAGGAAAACCTTTCAACTGTTTGATATTCCTCTTGAATTTTCATTGCCCCCTTGTGGACATCCCAAAAAACGCCTGTATTTCGAATGCTTGACGGGTATCGGCAAATCGGTATACTGCGCGCCCCTGCGGGAAATTCGTGGTTTTTCTCCACAGGATTTTCAACACAATAAACAACATTCCCCCTCTCGCGAGGGAGATCACCACCAACCCTTTTGAGGAGGCTTCACATGGTACTGCGTATTGGAATCAATGGTTTTGGTCGTATCGGTCGGCTCGCAATGCGGGTCATCGCGGATCACCCCGAAGTCGAGTGCGTCGGCATCAACGACCTGATTTCCGCCAAGGAGATGGCGCACCTATTCAAATATGATTCCGCCCACGGACGCTTCAAGGGCGAGGTGAGCCACAACGAGACGAGCATCACGATCAACGGACGCACCATTCCCGTCTCGAACGAGAAGGATCCGACCAAGCTCCCCTGGGGCAAGCAGGAAGCGCAGATCGTTTTGGAGTGCACGGGCATCTTTCGCTCGAAGGAGAAGGCGGGTCTGCACCTGCAGGCGGGCGCAAAGAAGGTGGTCATCTCCGCTCCGGCCAAGGGCGACGATGTCGCCACCTTCGTCATGGGCGTGAATAACGAGAAGTACAACCCGGCCACCGACGATGTGGTCTCCAACGCCAGCTGCACGACCAATTGTCTGGCGCCGGTCGCCAAGGTCCTGCACGAGACCTTCGGCATCGAACACGGCCTCATGACGACCATCCATTCCTATACGAACGATCAGTGCGTCGTCGATGCGCCGCACTCGGATCTGCGCCGCGCGCGTGCCGCCGCGGTCAATCAGATCCCGACGACGACGGGTGCGGCCAAGGCCGTGGGCCTGGTCCTGCCGGAGCTCAAGGGCAAGATGGACGGCCTGGCCGTTCGCGTCCCGACCGTGAACGTCTCGATGGTCGATCTCGTGGTCACTTTGAAAAAAGCCGCCACCACCGAAGAGATCAACGCGGAGCTCAAAAAGGCCAGCGAAGGCGAACTCAAGGGCATCCTCGCCTACACGGACGAACCGCTCGTCTCCGTCGACTTCATGGGCGATGCGCATTCCTCGACCGTGGATTCGCTCTGCACGAAGACGATCGGCAACACCGCCAAGGTCATGGCCTGGTACGACAATGAGATCGGCTTCTGCAACCGCATGGTGGAGCTGATGCTCTATATGGGAAAGAGTTTATAATTGACGAAGGACGATGGGCGACCGATCCCTTCGGGATCTCGGACGATGGGCGAAACGGCATATACTCCTTACGCCCTACGAGGAATCGTTTATGATCACATATATCGACCAGATTCCGCTTGAGGGAAAGCGCGTCTTCATCCGCGTCGACTTCAACGTGCCGACGGACGGTGCGGGTGTCATCACCGATGACACCCGCATCCGAGCCGCTCTTCCAACCATTCAGTATGCCCTGGATCACGATGCGAAGGTGATCCTCGCCTCGCATCGCGGGCGGCCGAAGGGCGAGGTGAATCCGAAGTTCTCGCTCAAGCCCGTGGCGGAGCATCTCGCAGGGCTTTTGGGCCGCGATGTCGTCCTCCCCGAAGACTGTGTGGGCGATGCGGTGAAAAAGCTCTCCCTGGACCTTCAGCCGGGACAAGTCATGCTGTTGGAAAATCTGCGTTTTCATTCGGAAGAGACCAAGAACGATTCGGACTTCTCCAAGCAACTCGCGGGGCTGGCCGAGGTCTATATCAACGATGCCTTCGGCACCGCGCACCGCGCACACGCCTCGACCGCAGGCATGGTCCCGTTTGTGGCGATCAAGGGCGCCGGTTTTTTGATGCGTCGCGAGATCGAAGCGCTCTCGCCACTGCTCAAGAATCCGGAAAAACCCTTCATCGCCATTTTGGGCGGAGCGAAGGTCTCGGACAAGATCGGCGTGATCGACAACCTCATGAACCTCTGCCAGCAGTTTCTGATCGGCGGCGGCATGTCCTTCACCTTTCTCGCCGCCAAGGGCGTCTCCATCGGAAAGTCGCTCGTCGAAACGGAAAAGATCCATGCGGCACGTCGCATCCTCGAACGCGCCGAGACGCGCGGCATCCGCATTCGGTTGCCGCTCGACCACGTCATCGCCGAGGCCTGTGAAGCGAGCGCCACGCCGAAGGTGACGGAGGACCGATCCATTCCGGAAGGGATGATGGGGCTCGACATCGGGCCGAAGACCATCGCCGCCTATAGCGACAGCATCGCCCTAGCCAAGACCATCTTCTGGAACGGTCCGATGGGCGTCTTTGAAATTCCCGCCTTTGCCAAGGGCACGAATGCGGTCGCCCAAGCGGTGGCCAGTGCAAAAGCCACCTCGGTCATCGGTGGTGGCGATTCGGTCGCTGCGGTCACGCAATCGGGTCTGGCGGACAAGATTGGACACATTTCGACCGGTGGAGGGGCGTCGCTCGAATTTCTCGAGGGCAAGACGCTGCCGGGCATTGCGGCACTGGAACAGTAATCACGCAAAGGAGCAATCGATGCGCACACCGCTGATCGCCGGCAATTGGAAGATGAACAACACCATCCCCGAGGCGCTGCGCTTCATCACCGCCTTCCAGGGAGAGGTCAAGGCCGCCGGTTCCGTCGACGTCGTCATCGCGCCGCCATTCACCGCGCTCTATGCGCTCGGCGAAGCGATGGGCGGAACGGAATTCAAACTGGGAGCCCAGAACATCTTCTGGGAGGATTCCGGCGCCTACACCGGCGAGATCTCCGGTCCCTTTCTCGTCGACGCCGGCTGCCGCTATGCGATCATCGGCCATTCGGAGCGTCGGCAGTTCTTCGGCGAGACGAACGAGACGGTCAACAAACGCATCCGCGCCGCACTCCGGCATGAACTCGTTCCGATCCTCTGTGTCGGCGAAACGCTCGAGGAGCGCGAGGCCGATCGCATGTGGGAGGTCATCGGTTCACAGCTGCGCGGCGGCCTCGAAGGCATCGATGTCGCGGACGCTCCTGAATTTTGCATCGCCTATGAGCCCGTCTGGGCCATCGGCACCGGACTCACCGCAACGCCGGAGCAGGCACAGGAGGTGCATGCCCTGATCCGCAAGCACCTGGCCGACACCTTCGGCGCCAAAGTCGCCGACACGACGCGCCTGCTCTATGGCGGCAGCGTGAAGCCGTCGAACAGCCGCGAGCTCCTGACCAAACCCGACATCGACGGCGCGCTCGTCGGCGGCGCCGCCCTCGATCCAAAAGCGTTCGCCGCCATCGTGCACAGCGCACATTAGTTCAATCGTGGGGAAAGAAAGGTGTCATAACATGGAAACACTGCTCATCATTACACACTATCTGCTCTGCTTTTTTCTGATCGTCGTCATCCTGCTGCAGGCCGGAAAGGGTGCCGACGTCGGCGCCGTCTTCGGCGGTGCATCCCAGACGGTCTTCGGCAGTCGTGGCCCCGCAACATTTCTCAACAAGGCCACGGCGTTTGTCGCTGCCGGATTTCTGGTGACCTCGATCTGGCTGGCGCACATCGCCAAGACCCAGACGGGAACGTCGGTCATGGACAAAGCCGCGGTGACAGAGCAAACAGCGCCAACCGCAGCGGCAACGGCGGAAGTAGACAAACTCGAACCGGCAACGGAAGCGGTCCCCGCCGAAAAGGCTACAGAAGCACCGAAGAAATAGGGGCTTGCGCAGACAAATCGCCGGTGCTAGAGACGCGCCGGTTGGAAAAGCAGCCGACGGATGTTGTTTTGAAAATTGGCCCAGGTGGTGGAATTGGCAGACACGCACGCTTGAGGGGCGTGTGGGGCGACCCATGCGGGTTCGAATCCCGCCCTGGGCACAATGCAACCGGCCGGGAAGGCATGATGTCCTTCCCGGCCGTTTGTGTTCCAAAGGCGCTCTCATGGCCCATTCCCCATTCGAGGAAACCCTCCGATGCCTCAAGGCGGATTCTCACGATTCCGATCGCCTGCTCCTGATCGAGCCGCACCTGCTCTACCTCTCCGAGGAACAGTCCGACCGCTACCTCGATGCCATGAACAATCCGGACTACGTGAATGCTTTCCACAGCCCGACGGTTCAGCTCATCCGTGAACACCTCGACGAGATTCTCGACGACGTCACATCGGAGGTCTCGCTCATCGACCTCGGCCCCGGATTTCCCGACAAGAGCCTGCCGATCGCTCACGAGTTTCAGCAAAGGGGCATCGCCCTCGATTACTATCCCGTCGATATCAGCGAACCGTTCCTGTCTATTGCCGCCCGTGAGATGGCCGACTTTTCACGACGAACAACCCCCATCCACGCCTCGTTCGAGGAATGCGCTCGACTGATCGCACCGCATCTGAGGACGGAGGAGATCCTCTGCATGATCGGATTGACGTTCATGAACTTTCCGCCCGAGGAGATCCTCCCCCGGCTCAAGGAGATCTCCGCCGGGCGGGGACAGACGCTGCTGGCCAGCGAGCTGGTGACGAAAACCAACTCGACCGAACGCATCCTCTCGCACTATCGGAATGCACAGACAGAATCGGTGGCCTTCGGGCCGCTCAAGAATTTGGGTTTTAATCCGGAAGCCGTTCGGTATGAAGTTGCCTTCAACAATTCCCGCGTCGAGATGCAGTTCGTCGTCTCGAACATTCCTCCTGACGTACAGCGCCGCACATCCATCCACCCTGGTCAGAGAATTGTAACCGCCATCTCCTATCGATATACGCATTTGGAGCTGGAACAATTATTAGAGAACACCCATTCCTCCCACCGCACCTTTCTCTCCTCTGATAAAACAACGGCGTTGGTCATAGGAGAATTATAATGGCCACAATTCATACCCTAGCCGGAGAAGGCCTCTTGCCTGTCGCTTCAACGCTCTGATCTCTCCCCTCAGCTTCATCGCTTCCCTCCCCAGAACCCTTACCTCTCCGATCACCCCTCGCCCCAATTTCACTGCTTCCGTTTTTACCATTCTTGCTCCTGCAGCCGCTTCCCTCCCCAACCCCTTCGATTCTCTTCCCAACATCTTTGCCGCCTCCCGAACGCCGATCGGTTCCTGCCGATCGGGAAGCCTGCGCATTGCCGCCACAGAGAGGGCATCGATATTCCGAACGCCGCTCGCTTTCCAGAAACGCGTGACGTCGTTCATCCCGAAACCGATCGCCCCCATAATGCCATACTCGCGCGCAAACATTCCGCGATACCACCCCAACATTCCCGATGTGATCATCACCGAGGGCGGAACGGCAACCGCAACACCCGGGATCCCGGCAGCGATGAGCACCTTGAGCGTCGGCGTGATGCGCGGCGAATGAAACGCCGTCTCATATCCCTTGGCCATGGCGCGGGGCAAACGTGCCAGGACCCTTGTCGTGTTTGCGAAGACCTCGATCGCGCTCGTTGCCATCCCCGCAACAATCACCTCCGAGCCTAAACGCAGATATCCTCCCTGTGTGCGCTCCTGAGGCTGTGGATCGATGAAGCGATTCCAGGGCGTATCGGCCAAGAGGGCTTCATTATACATCTCCACCGACTCCATCGTCAGAAGTCCTGCCGAGACGATATCCGGCAGAGAGGTGTCATTGAGCTTTTCTTTCCCGGCAACATCCCGCAGCCTCGGCTGCAATGCGATATCCTCGAGCCAGCGGGAAAATCCCTTCTGCATCACCCCCGTAAATTCCGCGCGGGTATATTCTTTCGCTCCCGATGAACTCGGCAACCGCAATTGCACCTGGTCGTTGTCCGAACGATAGGAAAATGCATCCGACTCGAAACAATTTTGTACGCTCACGGCCGCACCCTGAATATCTCCGTCGACAGGGTCGCCTATAAAATTTTGCACGGTGCTCACGACATCTCCAAATGCGAGATCCGGCAGGATGTACAGAGAGGACGGATGATTGAATGGTTGTACGTTCATGGAAATCTCCTTTCTGCGATGAACGGCCTCATGAGCATTTCACGTAGAGGCTATCGCACCATTCTCGGAAATAGTGTGTAAAAAATAGATCCCAAATCCGACGCCTCAAAATTTGCATATAATATTAAACGATTATCCGGCATGTTTTTTTAAAATAGCGAGAGGTGTCCGATTGGCGTCCCACCCCTGCGGCCTGTTTTATCCCTGTTACAATACCGATTCAACCCGGCCAAAAAATCGTGACGGCCAACACGCCTGGACATTTTCGTCGTTCTCACCGATGATCGCGGCATGATCTCCGCCCTCGATCACCTCGAATCGGCCGTGCTCGCGCACCTGGGTCTGCCTGACGCCAGGTCGGTGGGGCCGCTCGCGGCGCGCGTGAAGGCGCTCTCGGATGCCTTCACCAAGGAGCGCGACGAGCTGCCGGCGGATTATCTCGCCGACCCCGGCCGGCGTGCGGCCTACGTCGGCTGTTTTCTCCTGCTCAATGCCGCAAAGGCGATGCACGCCCTAGCAGCCGCGTTCGAAACCCTCTCGCTCCCTCCGAATCGACCGCTTGCGATCCTGGACCTCGGCAGCGGCCCCGGATCGGTGACACTGGCCGCATCGCTTATTCTGGCCGAGCGCTTTCCCGATGCGGCCGTTCGCTTCACCGCCGTCGAACAGAACGCCGACATTCTCTCCGATGCTCGCGCACTCTTCGATCGCGTCGCACCGAAAAACCATGGGCTCGAAACGATTCGAGCACAGATCGATCCGACCAATCCAGGCACAGCCATCGGGATGAATCGCTTCGATCTCATCTGTGCTGCCAACCTCCTCAATGAATTCGACGATGCGGCGACAGCACTCGTGTTTACCCGCGCGCTCCTGGCCGACCATCTCGAACGGGAGGGCCGCCTCCTCATCATCGACCCGGCGCTCCGCAAGACGACCCGTCCCCTGATGGCATTGCGCGACACACTCACCGGGGAGGGCATGAAGGTCATCGCGCCCTGCCTCCATCAGAAATCCTGCCCCATGCTCGCCGCAAACGAGCGCGACTGGTGCCACTTCTATTGCGAGTGGAAACGTCCCCCACTCATCGCACGCATCGATGCGCTCACCGGCCTGGATCACCGGTTTCTCAAGATGGCCTATCTCATTCTGACTCGAGACCCGAGACCTGAGACCCGAGACCGGGGGCACCATAATACACTCCATCGTGTCGTCTCCAGCCCCATCCGCTCGAAGGGAAAGATCGAACTCGTCCTGTGCGGATCGAACGGCGAACTCCGTCGCGTGCGGCGCCTCGACCGCGATGCGTCGGAGACAAACGCCGCCTTCGATCGCGTCCGTCGCGGCGACATCGTCGCGCTCGAAACGAATACCACACGCATCGCATCGAACGACACCGTCGCGATCGCGCAGGCTTGGACACCACCGATATAACCGATTTCCTGGCCATGTTCATTTGCCGTCAGCACCCGCACGTCACCTCTAGGTTGTTTGTTTTCCAACACAACTTTGTTCGTCTCCTGACGATAATAGGAATAGGGCGGGGGTCCTGGAGATGAATTATGCCCGGACCGACTCGCCCGCGTCAGAGCGTTGCCCAACCGGAGAATATCAACCGCGACCTCACGCGCTTTCTCTCCGATCGCACCGTCAATCCGAACTCCCGACTCGACGACCCCGAAGAGGCCAAGCGTCTCGCGCAGGCGATCGAACTCATCCTCGAACCGCGCTCCCTCTCAGAAGCCGAACAGATCGAATACGCCGATGCGATCGCGATGGTCTTCGACGACGAGCACGGCGTGGGACAGGATTGGGTCGCCCGATACGGGCGGGACAACCTCGCGGCGTGGCATGGCCAGCTCTCGCTCCTGGCCGATCCCGCCATGTTTGCCAAGCGCAAGCGCTGGCGGATGGATGTCGTGCGCGTGCGGCATCGCCTGATGTCGCACCTCTATATGGTTCCGACGCGCGTCGAGGATGTGAAGGGCGTGGATCCGCGCCAGCGCTACCACGCCCTGCCGCCCCATCCCCGGGTGGAGCACGCCATCCTCGACCTGTGTGAAGTGTCCGGCGACGGCAAGCAGGCGATCGCCTTGATCGAGCAGTTGGAAGAGGCCTTCCCCGACGAATTCAATAGCGGCTTCAACCGCTGGTTCGATTATACGAATATTCCTGTCGTCGACGGACGCGCGCCCGAGCGCTTTGCGCGCGCCGTCGAGGCGATGGCGACGATCGCCGGATGGCAGGACGGCATCGCGTTTATCCGGCGCGTCGACGCAACCCTCGAGCGCACGTTTCGCTTTCAGAAGATGCCGCTCTACAAACGACTCTATGCGCGCTGGCAAAAGGAGGGAGAAGCCCTTTTCACGATGCTCGCCAAGCGCCGAGACGCAGAGAAGCTCCTCGAGGGGGCGGGCGTTCTCAAGCGCGCGGATGAGGCGCTCCTGGCGCAGCTCGCGAACCCGGCCGATACATCGATGGAGAAACTCCTCCCCTTTCTCCAGGACGGAAACGCGAAAGACTTCTTCGATCTGCACGGCGATCAGTTCATCCACATCCTCGGCGACGACTTCAATCAGCGCCTGTCCCATTTCCTCGAGCTGCTCGATGCACACGGTGAACCATATATCCGACAGATCCACGACGCATTGAGCCTCACCGCAAAGCCCTCGTTGTCGTACGTCCCGATCTATCGCCTCTTCGTCGAAATCGAACGACAGGGCGGCGATCCGAAGCGACTGCTCGGCCTCATCCCCTTCGAACGGGACCCGGGGAGCGCCTCGATCTATCACCTCTATGTGCAGTCCGCGAAGTACTTCGGATTCATGCTCTACCCGAGGATCGCCCCCGACGCCTATCCGCAGCAGACCGCGAAGATGCTCATCGCACTCGACGCGAAGGGCCTGCTCGAAGGGACGCTCGACGGATGGCGCAAACAGGTGGACGCGTACCGCGCACCGCTCGAGGGCATGTGCATTCCTCGGGGATCGGGCGATTTCTGTGATACGTTCGGACGGCGGTTCGAAGGTCTTCCCTTTGCCCTGCTCGCCGCCCTGGGCAAGGAGCGACATGAGACGAAGACGTGGCCGAAGCTCGTCGATTCGGATCTCGATGCAATCTCCATCCCCGACAAGGCCTTCTGGGTGGGGCTCGCCGCGACATCCCAAACCTATGATCTCCCGGAGGCGATCGAAAACGACGATCAACTCCGGCGTGAAATCTGGGATACCCTCTATCACCTCGAACAGATCTTCGAACCCTCCATCTCCGCAGGCGCACCCAGGCCGACCGAGGCGGAGCTGGCGCGTCTGGACGCCTGGACCGAACGCGTCGCGGGCCGTATCCCCTTGGAACGGCCGGAACTCCTGCGCGACAAACCCGAAGCGCACGCGGCCCTGAAGCGAAATCTGCTCCGGCACTTCATCCTCGGCGCGAACGGCCGCGTCCCCTCCGATGCGGAGCTTGCCCTCATCGAGCGAGAAGCGATCGACTCGAACGCCATGCAAGGGCGCAAAGAGGGTGCCATCATCGCGCTCCTCTTCCTCGCCCGCCCGCCGATGGAACTTCTGCAGAAGGCACCACGGGTCACGCGCGCCCTTTCTGCACAGATGGTGCAGTCGATCGTGCGCAATAACGAGGCGCAACACGGCGTCATCCCCGCTCGGACATTCCTGGACGACGAACGCGTCCATCAGGCCCTCGTCGCCATCGAGCGCAGTCTGGACACGCTTTCCGAAGAGAGCCGGGAGCGGTTGCTCAACCTGTTCTTTCGCCATTTGACCCTGGAGATTTACATCCACAATGAAGAGGGACCAGAGCGGCTTGTCTCCCACCTCGAGACCCTTCGCGCGATCATCGTCGAGAAGTCGGATGCGCTGGGTGCCTTCATCGACATCCTGGTCGAGCGGCACGATGAACTGCGCTTCACGTCATCGAATGCCTTTCAGATGCTCTTCGATCGCTTCTGCAAAGAAGGCGAAGGCAAGCTGCGCAAACTGCTGGGCACTTGGGACAAGGCGGGCCTCAGCATCTCACGATTTTACGCCGACTCCGTCCTCCTGGGCCTGACCGAGAAGCAGGCCGAACGCCTGAGGGCACACGGGGACGATCCATCGGCGGTATCGCTCTTGGGGCTCACCGAGGAGCAATATGCGCGCTGGTCGAGCTTCAACGGCGAGCTCCGCACAAAGGGCATTTCCTTGAGTGCGGCTGGGTCGGTCGCGCTCATGGATATTCCGGATGTCCTTCCGGCGCTTGCGCACCTCAAAGAGCGAGGCCTTCTCGATGAGCGCTTTACGAAAAGCATATCGCTTTCCCAGCTCCTTCAGACCTGGAGCGAGGCGATCCTCGATCGTCCGCCGATGGAACGCAAACGTGCGTTCGACATGCTCGATGCGCTCGCCGAGCGCTTTCGCGATTGGCGCTTCGACGAATACCGCAATCCGATGATCCTGCCCAAGAGCCAGCTGGCAATCCCGCTGGATCTCGCCGCACTCTCGACGTTTCGTCACGATCTGCAGGATAAATTCTTCCGGTCGCATCGCCAAGGGTTTGCATCGGGCGAGATCGTCGTGCGCGCGGCGCGTGAATCACGAAACGGTCGCTGGTTCTTCGACGACGACCCCGAGCACGGGTTCTCGCTCCACGACTATGCCCTTTACACACATGCCCTGCCACAGCAAACCTATGCCTCCGTCATGGGGGAACGGAACAAGGCGGCGCTCGTCGAATCGCTGATGGATCAGCTCGCGATGCTGCCCATCCGACGGCGCGAAAAAAATCGCCTCTACCACTTTCGCGAATCGGTCAGCCGCGAAACGCTGGAATCGCTCCCGATCGCCAAGCTCATCAAGATGCAGTGGGTCCTCAACAACCTGGACACACCCGCATTCGTCCAGGGCATCCACAAACAGATCGAAGCCGACTATGCCGATGAATCGACCGAATACGGCGGGTATCTGGTGCAGGCCGATGGTCAGGGCAGCGGCATCGCTTCTCTCTACGATCCGCTGGCGATCGTCCACGCGCCGTCGGGAACGGTCGATGAAAACCGAAAGCTCATCCGTCTCATCGACGAGCAGATCGCCAAGGCCGGCGATCCGGCGGTGAAGAAACAGCTCAAGGAGCAGCGCGCCGCGCTCGTCGGGGGGTTCGATGGGGCCTATGTACCTTCATCGTACTACCTCGCAACCCGCTTTGGCTGGCAGATGCACTGGCACAACCATGCGGTCAAGGCAGGATCCGACGATCCGACGGGTGCCGGTGAATGCGACAGCGCCTCCTATGCTGGACCGAGCGGCGGTGAGAACGGCGGGGCTGATATGGGCTTTACGGTTCTTGCCGGCGACGGCCTCGTCTTCACGCGCATCGACGCCAATCGCTTCGACGTCGACCTCTATGGGGCCTATCACTACCTCGATGAGAACAATCGAATTGAATGGAAGCGCTACGTCATCGACCTGGGTGTGTACGATGTACGCAGGTAAGTTTGAAGGCTTGTGAGCTTGATTTTTGTCATTCCCGCTTTGATTTTTGTCGTTCTCGCATTGATTTTTGTCATTCCCGCGAAGGCGGGAATCTCGAAGTACTTGAAAATCGAGATTCCCGCCTTCGCGGGAATGACGACAGCAAGTGTTGTCATTTCCCTTCGCGCAGATCGTCGATGAGTTTGACCATATCTTCGGGGAGCGGTGAGTTGAAGTTGAGCTTGGCACTGCCGCTGGGATGCTTGAAGGAGAGCGTGTGGGCGTGCAGGGCGTGGCGACGGAAGGCCATCTTGCGCCCGCCCTCGCCATAGGTGGTGTCGCCAACGACGGGATGGCCCTCGCCGGCCAGGTGCACGCGAATCTGGTGCGTGCGTCCGGTGCGCACGCGCACGATGAGCTGGGTGGCATCCCCATAGCGTTCTTTGACGCGCCACTCGGTCACCGCGCGCTGGCCCTCGCCGGACTCGGCCTCGCGCGTCTTGCGACCTCCGGCGTACTTCCCCTTCTCGAGCGGCCGATCGATGACGCCCTGTTCCTTCTCTAAGCGCCCCCCGACGACAGCGGTATATTCGCGCACGATGGTGTGTTCCCGAAACTGACGGGAGAGACGTTTGCCCGCATTGGAAAGCGCAAAGACCATGATGCCGCTGGTCTCCACATCCAGCCGATGCAGCGGCGAGACAAAGACGCCCTTTGCATCCGGATGACGCCGACGCACATAGCGCTGCACCTGCGCCAAGAGCGTATCGCGACTGTTACGCCGACTCCGGCGCCCACCGCGCGCCTCCTGGGGTTTGCCCTCTTCGCGTTTCGGCGGAATGGAGAGGATGCCGGCGGGTTTTTCCACCACGATGATATCGCGATCCTCATGATAGACGTGCAGCCATTCGCGCCCCTTCTGCCGTCCTTCGCCCTGCCCCTTCTCCTTGGCGCGATCACCTCTGCCCTTCGGTCTTCCGCCCGGCGCCTTCCCCTTGGAATTCTCGCGTTCCGCGCGCGCCGCTTCGTCGGCTCGTTGACGGCGATCCTTGCTCCGCTCGAGGAAGCGATCGATCGAGGTGCTGACGCGTTCGCCGTGTTCGTGTTTCAACGGGGACGCTTGTTCGCGCGGCGCCTTCGGTGTTGGGGCCTCGGCGCCTTCAGGCCGCTTGTCAAACCCCGGCGGAATGCGCACCTCGATGTTGTCATCGGGCTCGAGTTCCCAGCCGGCGATGAGCACACGACGACGGTTGACGATAATGCGGCCGCCATCGAGGAGCGCCTTGATCTGTTTTCGGGAGTAGTGACCCAACTTCTTGGTCAGCCACGTATCGATGCGTTCGCCCGCTTCCTGCGGGGGAACGGTGAAGCGGTGTTCCATCGGCAACCTACCTCAAATCCACTTGTGCCCCCCATATATCCGTGTTAGCGTCGCCGAACACGAAAAAGGAGGGCTTATGCCACAGATTCAAATCGGTGATCTATCCGCGCAAACCCCCGAAGACTGGAACGTTCAGGGGATGTTGACGCTGACGTTGCCTTCTTCGGACCCCAACGTCAAGCCGAATGTCATTCTCACCAAGGAGTACCTGCCCCAGGAGATCGACCTGACCAGCTACTTCGGCCGCATCAAAGATTCCATCCAGAAACGCGGCATCAAGGACCTCAAAATCTCGGACGAGAAGGATATCGCCATCTCCGGCGTGCGCGGCAAGATGATGGTCTGCAGCTGGGATGTCTCCGCCATGGCCGAGATGATGAAGCAGCAGCAGCCGGACAAGCCGGCCCCGAACGTCCAGCCGGGACAGATCGTCAAGCAGGTGCAGGTGACGCTGTTGAAAGAGAAGCTCGCCATCAACATGACGGCCAGCTTTCCCGACGACAAATTCAACGACTACTACAAGCCGTTCCAGCTGTTTTTGAAGAGCCTGAAGATCGGGTAGGAAATCGAGTCTATCGAAAACACAAACGGCCGGCGGAGACGATCTCCACCGGCCGTTTTTTTGTTCACCCCTTGAACCTGCCATTCCCGCAAAACAGAGATTGTCATTCCCGCGCAGGCGGGAATCTCGCTCGTAATGGCCAATCGAGATCCCCGCGTTCGCGGGGATGACACCAATCAGATATCCAAATTCTTCACCGAAAGCGCATTTTTTTCGATGAACTCGCGACGGGGTTCGACCGCATCGCCCATGAGGATCGTGAAGATCGAGTCGGCCTCGACCGCGTCGTCCACGCGCACCTGCAGGAGCGTGCGCCGTTCCGGATTGAGCGTGGTATCCCAGAGCTGCGTCGGGTTCATCTCGCCCAAGCCTTTGTAGCGTTGGATATCCTGACCGCGCCGTCCCTCCGTGAGGATGTAGTCCTTCACGCCCTGGAGGTTTTCGACCTGCGTCGCCTCTCCCTCATCCGTGATCGTATAGGGGGGCTTGCCCAGCTGTGCGAACTCATCGTTGAGCTTCTTGAGTTCCTTGAACTCGGGGCCGCTGAGAAAATCGTCGTCGATGACAGTGCGGCGTGCAAAACCGTTGTGCACCGTCGCATAGACGATGCGGCGCGCGTCGTGTTCCTCGTCCGCTTCGACCTCGACCTGAAAGTCCTGAAGTTCTGGATAGCGCCCCTCGAGATAGGAAGCGACCACATCGAGCTGCGCATCGATCTTCTTCTCGGAACCCGCGAGCACCTTCGGATTCAGCTCGCTCGCCGAAACCACGCCGTCGATGATGCGCGGATCGTGGCGGCCCTTCAGGAGGTCGAGGATGGCGCTGTAGCGGATGAGCTGGCGCGTGATCTTGGCCAAGACCTTTCCCGAATAGTCCTTCTTCTGCCCCTTCGGCGTAACGGAGATCCCCTCCACGCCGAGGTCGATGAGATAGCTCTGGAGCGCATCGTCGTTTTTGAGATAGCGCTCGTGCTTCCCCTTCTTGGCGCGATAGAGCGGCGGCTGTCCGATGTAGAGATAGCCGTTCTCGATGATCTGCGGCATCTGCCGATAGAAGAAGGTGAGCAACAACGTGCGGATGTGCGAACCATCGACGTCGGCATCCGCCAACAGAATGATACGATGATAGCGCAGCTTTTCGATGTTGAAGTCGCTCTCGCCCACGCCCGTTCCGAGCGCGGTGATGATCGTGCGGATCTCGTCGGAGGCGAGCATCTTGTCGAAGCGCGCCTTCTCGACGTTGAGGATCTTTCCCTTGAGCGGCAGGATCGCCTGAAACCGCCGATCGCGCCCCTGTTTGGCCGAGCCCCCGGCACTGTCGCCTTCGACGATGTAGAGTTCGCTCGACTTGGCGTCGCGCTCCTGACAATCGGCCAATTTTCCGGGAAGCGTGCCCGCCTCCATCGCGCTCTTGCGTCGCACGAGGTTGCGCGCCGCACGCGCCGCCTCGCGGGCACGCGCTGCTTCGATCGCCTTGCCGGTGATCTTCTTGGCGACATCCGGATGCTGTTCGAGAAAGTCGCCAAAGCGATCGTTGACGACCTGCTTGACGATCCCCTCCATCTCGGAATTGCCCAGCTTTCCCTTGGTCTGTCCTTCGAACTGCGGATTCGGCAGTTTCACCGAGATCACCGCACACAGGCCCTCGCGAATGTCCTCGCCGTCGGGGGCCTTATTGAGCTTCTTCATGAGATCTTTTTTCGTCGCATACTGATTGAGCGTGCGCGTGAGTGCGCTCTTGAGACCGGACAGGTGTGTACCGCCATCGCGCGTGTTGATATTATTCGCGAACGAAAAGATCTGCTCCTGGTACCCCTGGTTCCACTGCATGGCGATCTCAACGATAACGCTATCCTTTTCACACTCAAATGAGATTACCTTTTTGTGCACCGCCTCCTTGCGCCGGTTGAGATGCTCGACGAAACTCGTGATACCGCCCTCGTATTGAAACTCGTGGTGTTTGTCCTCCTGGCGCTCGTCGGTGATCGTAATTTTCAATCCCTTGTTCAGGAAGGAGAGTTCGCGCAGGCGCTGGGAAAGGACGTCGAAGGAGGGTTCGGTGGTCTCGAAGATTTCACTGTCCGCCCGCCAGGTGACCTTCGTCCCCGAGCGCGTGCTCTTGCCGGTTGCGGTCAGTGGTCCCTGCGGCTTCCCGCGCGCATAGCTCTGGGTATAGAGTTTGTTGTCGCGGCGGATCTCGAGTTTGAGCTCCTCGGAAAGCGCGTTCACACAGGAGACGCCGACGCCGTGCAGACCTCCGGAGACCTTATACGCTGAGTTTTCAAACTTTCCCCCGGCGTGGAGCTTGGTCAACACGACCTCGGCCGCTGAGACCTTCTCCGTCTCATGCATGTCGACCGGAATGCCACGGCCGTCGTCCTCGACGGTGACGGATCCATCGATATGGATGGTCACGTTGACGGTCGTACAGAAACCCGCCAGCGATTCGTCGACCGCGTTATCGACCACTTCATAGACGAGCTGATGAATGCCATTCACGTTGGTCGACCCGATATACATCGCCGGACGGCGCCGGACGGCGTCGAGGCCCTCGAGCACCTTGATCTTCGAGGCGTCATAGGAGTGCCCGGTCTTGACCGTCTCTGCGGCGGGGGCCTTCTTCGGCTTTTTGCCGGAGGGTGCTTTTGTGGGAGCGGGGGCGCTCTTCTTTGGTGCTCGTTTGGCCATGATTCTTCCTATCGTGATGGAAAAAGAAGGTTTTTCGGAAGCCGTCCTCGCATCCGAACGGCGTCTTCAGTGTATGCGTGAGACGCGAAGGGGAGTACCACACCGACCGGGGGAAGTAAAGCAAAATGGCAGAGGGAAAATCGCCGCAAACATTGCTATAGCATCATTTGCGGATATCAATGTGCCCAGCGACAACATCGAAGCAGCGCACCTGTGCCTGGGACCCAAGCCCCACGTCATCGGGGCTCGTCGCGGTGATGAAGACCTGCCCCTGAATGGCGCAGAGATAGTCGAAGAAATAGCGCCGCCTTGCAGCATCGAGTTCACTGGCCACGTCGTCGAGGATAAGGATCGGCATCTCGCCGGTGATCTCGCGCATCAGCTCCACCTCGGCGATCTTGAGCGCCAGGACGAAGGTGCGGTGCTGCCCCTGTGAGCCGAAGTGTTTGACGGTATTGTCGCCGATGATCGGTTCGATCTCGTCGCGATGGGGACCGACGAGCGTGACGCCGCGTATCCACTCGTCGGAGCAACGCGCGGTGAGGGCCTGACTCAGGGCCTGGCGAAGGGCCTGTTCGTCCAACACGAGCGCGCCTGCGCCGTCGTGGGGGCAGTAGTGAAGCGTTGCCGGAGCATCGTTTGGCGCAATCGCGTTGTATCGGTGGGGGAGAAACCGATTGATCTCGCCGATCCAACGCTGGCGTGTGGAGATGATCGCTGCACCGAGCTGTATGATCTGGGTATCCCAGGCCGGCATCGCCGCTTCCCGCAGGTTGCGTGGTTGAGCATCGTCCTGCAGGAGGCGGTTGCGCTGTGCGACGACGCGCTCATAGTTGCGCACGGTCGTGCGATAGCCGGGGACGAGCTGGCCGATAAGGGTATCGAGATAGCGCCGTCGCCCTGCGGGGGAGCCCCGGATGAGGCCGATCTCCTCGGGCGCAAAGAGCACGATCCGCATGCCGGAAAATCCACCAGGGCGCGTCCGCTTCTGGTTGCGCAGGAACGTCTTGCGGCTCTCGTCGAGCGTGACGTGAAGGTCGTCGCCCCCCGCCTCCCCCACCGTTTGCGCGCGCACGGCCCCTGTGGGCGATTTCCACTGAATCATGTCGCGAAATTCGGAGGTACGAAAGGAGCGGCCGATGGAGAGGAGCCCCACCGCTTCGACGACGTTGGTCTTGCCCTGTGCATTTGGACCCACGAAGAGATTGAACGCAGGCGACAACTCGATGCGCTCCTCGCCGATATTGCGAAAGCTGCGCAGGTGAAGAGAGGTAATGTGCATGAAATTGTTTCTATTATAACCGCATCGGCATGATCACGTGCGTAAAGCCGGAATCGTGCTCGCTGCGCAGGACGCAGGGGGCCGTTTCATCCCCCATACTGATCGCGGCGGTCTCGTCGCTGATACTGCCGAGCGCATCGAGAAAATATTTGGCATTGAACCCCACCTCGAACGCTTCGCCCTTATAGTCGGCGGTGAGCTCCTCGCGCGCCTCGCCGACATCCGGATTGGAGGCGTAAATATCCATATTCTTCGGCGAGATGGAGAATTTAACCCCGCGCGTCCGATCGGTAGAGAGGACGGAGACGCGCTTGAGCGCACGCATGAGTTCCTGGCGACTGACCTGGACGATGCGCTTGCTCTCCTTCGGCACGACCTGTTCGTAGGGAGGGAACTGCCCGTCGATGAGCCGCACCACGAGCGTGATATTGTCCCGATAGGCGATCACGTGCTTCTCATCGATCCAGAGGTCGATCCCCTCTTCGACGCCGTCGAGGAGACGTTTGATCTCGAGCACGCCCTTTCGCGGAATGAGCACGCCTTTTTTGAGCCCCCACTTCGCCGCGATCGGCCGCTCGACGATCGAGAGTCGATGCCCATCCGTGGCCACCATGCGCAGCTTCGCCTCTTTCCCGGTTCCGGATGGATCGAGGTAGGCGCCATTCAAGTTAAACCGCGTTTCGTCGGTGGACATCGCAAAGGAGGTGCGCTCGATCATCTCACGAAGGGCTCTGGCCTCGATGCGCTGCACATCCCCCTTCCCCTTCGTGGGCAGTGCGGGAAATTCATCCGGCGAGAGACCGACGATGCGAAATTTGCTTCGTCCACATCGCACCTCCACCCAATTGCCATCGACGGCCTTGAGGTGCACCATCTCCTCGGGAAGTTCGCGCACGATATCGTAGATGCTGCGGGCGTGGATCGCGATCTTCCCCTCGGTCATCACGTCGGCGGGATAGGCACCGGTAATTCCCACCTCGAGATCGGTCGCCGTCAGAACGAGCGATTTATCCTTCGCTTCGAACAGGACGTTCGAAAGGATCGGCATCGTCGTCTTGCGCTCGACGATTCCCTGAACGAGTCCCAGTCCTTTGAGCATCTCCGCACGTGTGATTTTGATTTCCATGAAGGCCTCTCTTGGGGGTTGGTCTCTCTTCTTTAGTTCTTTTTTCTTTATTAAAAGAAAGAACAGTAGTCGTAGTAGGGGCTGTGGAAACAGGGATAAGTGAGGGAAACGGTGAATACAAAAGCGTTTCTCGACCGTGAGCCAATGTGGAAAAAGGCACCTTATCCCGACTCATCCCCTGATGGATGAGAAGTAATCCACCGAGGCGCGAAGTGTCAACACGCAATTCACAGCAGTCCACAGGGTTATCCCGGAGGGCTGGGGAATAAAAAGAGCGGCATCGATGAGGCTGATGACAAACGTGTGTTTTTGTCATCCCCGCGCAGGCGGGGATCTCGGTGTACCGCAAAAAGCGAGATTCCCGTCTTCGCGGGAATGACAATCTTTGGTTTTACAAGAATGACAGCACGAGAAGGCTTTGTCAGCAGTCTGAGATGGAGACATCCATCTGGAATAATTAGCCCTAATCCGGCAAAAGAATCCCTTGTTTTGTCATTCCCGCGCAGGCGGGAATCTCGATGTTTCTTCCGTTTTCAAAGTCCACCTTTGGTTGATGTTACGGTGAGCATCGAGATCCCCGCTTTCGCGGGGATGACAACGGCTGGAAGAGATTTGCTCTAGAATTATTGCCGAATTAGGGTTAAATTGGTACGAGCTCAACCCTACTGCAGAATACTCTTTTCGAGACGGGCGATGTCGTTCTGGAGGGAGGCGTCGCTAGCGAGTAGGCGTTCGATCTTGCGGCAGGCGTGCATGACGGTCGTGTGATCTTTCCCGCCGAACTTTCCACCGATCTCTGGAAATGACGTCTTGAGGTGTTTCTTGCAGAGGTACATGGCGATCTGGCGCGGATAGGCGATCACCTTGAGGCGCCGGGGCGATTTGAGATCGGAGATCCCCACGTTGTAATACCCCGCGACCATCTTCTGGATCGACTCGATCGTGGCGACCAAGTCCTGCGTGCGCCCGATGGTGTTGCCCAGGATCTCCTGGGCGAGTGCGAGCGAAACGGGTACGCCGGTGAGCGAGGCAAAGGCGTTGATGCGAATGAGGCTCCCCTCGAGCTCGCGGACGTTGCTCTTGATGCAGCTGGCCAGATACATCGACATGTCGTCCGGACAGGAGAGATTTGAGGCCTCGGCCTTTTTGCGCAGGATGGCAATGCGCGTCTCGAGGTCGGGTGCCTGGATGTCGGCGATCAGCCCCCACTCGAAGCGCGAGCGCAGCCGCTCTTCGATCCCCTTAATGTCGCGCGGCAGTTTGTCACTGGTCAGCACGATCTGGCGCTGTGATTCATGGAGGGCGTTGAAGGTGTGAAAGAACTCCTCCTGCGTGCGCTCCTTGCCCCCGAGAAACTGGATGTCGTCGATGAGCAGCACTTCGCACCGATCGCGGTACTTCTGCCGAAAGGACGGCATCTTTTCATAGCGAATAGCGTTGATCAGCTCGTTCATGAACTTCTCAGCGCTCACATAGATGATCTGCGTCTCTGGACGACGTGCCAGCGCGCCGAGTCCGACGGCGTGCAGGAGGTGAGTTTTTCCCAGGCCGACGCCGCCATAGATGAACAGCGGATTGTAATGACCGCCGGGCAGGTCGGCGACCGCCTTGCAGGCGGCATGGGCGAACTGATTGGAACTTCCCACGACGAAGCGATCGAAATCATACTTCGGGTTGAGATGGTCGACCGTGCGCACGCGCGGCATCGCCGGGGAGGTGGGCGTCTGTTTTGGCGCAACCTCGGGCGTCTCGATTTCGGCCTCGGGCGCGACCAGGTAGCCGATGCGATAATTGGCCTCGGTGAGCCGAAAGAGCTCCTGGCGAATCAGGTCCTGATAGTAGTCGCTGATCCAGTCGGCGACGAATTTGTTGGGGACGACGAGCGTAAAAACACCATCCTTGACGTTGGCGTCAATGATGGGGCGAAACCAGGTTGTATAGTTTAAGTCGCTGATTTTACTCTTGATATTGTTGCGGAGTTGTTCGAGCAAGTTGGCCATTGGTCAAAAAGTCCACAGCATTACCCACAGGTGTGGATAACGGGGGTTCCCATGCGCGCGTTAGTGTGATAGCTCCACGGCCACTCGGAAGAGGCGTCGGGGCTGCTTGGTCGATCCATGCGCGCTTTTGGATCTGACGGACATCGTCGAAGGTGAATGGCTGTGAAAAAAGAAGGGGCGCATGTCATTCCGTGTTGAAGTTTTCATCGTGTGACGAAACTGTTCCTATTTGAGAGCGGTGAACCTTTGCAAGGTAAAAACAAAAAAAAGTGGATAAGTGGTTTAACTCGTCTTGGAATAAGCGAAAAATCGCCTTGACTCTGGGCGGAAAAATTATATGTATGTGCGCCGCAAACGCGAACGGTCGATGACGATGAAGAAGTTCCCGCGGTGACGGCAATTAGCCGTCATTTTTTGACTCTACATGAAGGGTTCGGGGGCATCACCTGAAGAGGAAGTGAAAAAATGAAACGTACCTACCAACCAAGCAACAGACGACGGAAGCGCCGCTTAGGGTTTCGCGCGCGAATGAAGACGAAGAGCGGCCGCAAGATCATCAACAACCGCCGCGCAAAGGGGCGCGTCCGCCTCGCTGCCGACTGATGACCCTGTTTCCATGGCGCATCGATTCCCAAAGTCGGCGCGCTTGCTGCGTGCCGAGGAGTTTGCTGCGGTTCGCGAGCAGGGGCGCGCGACGCGAAGCGGTTGTCTTCGTGTGGCGGTACTCGCGGGCGACGCGCAACGATTAGGGCTTGCGGTTTCACGGCGCGCGGGAAAAGCGCACGATCGCAATCGCTTCAAGCGCGTCGTTCGAGAGTTCTTTCGGCTCCACCGCGATCGGTTTCCTCAGGGCGACTGCGTCGTTATTCCCTTTGCCGGCGCGGCTGAGCTTCCCAACAGCGTCATTCGACATGATCTGGAAAGCGCGCTGACACGATGGGCATCGAGGCCCAAGCGAAAACCACCGGAGAAAGCATGAACCGATTGCTCATCTGGATGATCGACGCTTATCGCGTGGCTCTCTCGCCGGTCGTGCATGCGCTGGGAGGTGGGTGTCGCTTTCATCCGACCTGTTCGGCCTATGCGCGCGAAGCGCTTGAAACGCATTATTGGTCGCGGGCACTGCAACTGATTGCAGCGCGGCTCGTCAAGTGTGGCCCCTGGAATGCCGGCGGCGTCGATCCGGTGCCGACGGTATCAACCCCAACGAAATGAGGCTTTCATGAAATCGCAACATCGCGGCATTCTCGCCATTGCGCTGTCGGCAGGATTCTTCCTCCTCTGGTTCACGGTGATCAAGCCGGCACAGGAGCCGACCGCACCGGCGAGCACCGTGACGAACGCGCCTGTCGCGGCCGAAACGGCAGCGGCGACGGCGCCAGCACCGGCCGTCACGACGACGCCGGCGGAAACGACAGCGGCTGCTGCGGTGCCGACGACAATCGATCCGCAGGCAAACCTGCCGATTAAAACGGTCACCATTACAAACGATCTCTATGAGGTGGAGCTCACGACCGACGGCGGCGTTCCTGCCTCCTGGCGCATCAAGGGATACCATCAGGGAACCGATGCAAACAGTCCGTTGATCGAACTGGTGCAGAAGGTGCCGAACCTCCCCGCGCCGACCGCCCTCTCCTTTCAGGGGGCCACCTTCGCCTTTCCGGAAAAGCCGCGGTATGAGCTGGTGGAATCATCGGCCAGCGGCGCGGTCTTTCGCTGGCGTTCGAAGGAGCTCGAGGTCGAGAAGAGCTATGCCTTCGATCCGAAGAACTATCTCGTCGAGGTGGGGATTGTCCTACGCAATCGCAGCGGAGGGGTCCTCCGGGGGCGTCCCGCGATGACCTGGAGCGGCATGGTTCTGCCCGCCCAGGGCAGCGGTGGGCTCTTGGGTTTCATGAAACAGCCGAACGTCGAGAGCATGACGCCGCTCTATTATCTGGATGGCAATGTTGAACGCGAGAAGGATGCGGCCAAGATGGGTCCGCGTACGGAACAGGGAGGAGCGGTGCTCTGGTCGGGCCTGGAGAGCCGTTATTTTCTCTCGGTCATTGTGCCGCGCCTGCAGGGCATGGGTCTGGCCGCTGAATATGGCGCCGCACCCGCGCCGGACGGATCGCCCGCAGGGACGCATGCGGTCTTTGCCGGGGCGGTCATGCCGCAGACGGTCATCCCGGCGGGGGCGAGCAGCACGGTCACCTTCTCCGCCTATGCAGGGCCAAAGGAGATCAACGATCTCAAGGCGATCGGCGTGCACCTCGACGACGCCATCGACTATGGATGGTTCACGGTCATCGCGGTCCCCATCCTCTATGTGTTGAAATTCTTCTACTCCATCGTGCACAACTACGGCATCGCCATCATCCTGCTGACGATCTGTGCCAAGCTCCTGCTCCATCCGATCAACAAGAAGTCGCTCAAGTCGATGAAGGCGATGCAGCAGCTCCAGCCGAAGCTCAAGGAGTTGCAGGCGAAGTACAAGGACGACAAGCAGCGGCTCAACCAGGAGACGATGCAGCTCTTTCGGGCGCACAAGGTGAACCCGATGGGCGGATGCCTGCCGATGCTGTTGCAGTTCCCGATCTACATCGCCCTCTATAAGGTCTTGTGGAACTCGATCGAACTCTATCACGCGCCCTTCTTCTGGATCTATAAGGACCTCTCGGCGCCCGATCCCTATTACATCACGCCGATTCTCCTGGGCGTCTTCATGGTGGCGCAGCAGAAACTCATGCCGTCGACCTCCGCGGATCCGGCGCAGAAGAAGATGATGATGATCATGCCGGTCATGTTCACCGCCTTCATGCTCTTCCTGCCGGTGGGGCTGGTGGTCTACATCCTCGTGAACACGGTCATGAGCGTGACGCAGCAGTATATGTATAACCACGACATCGGGTTTATGGATCTCATAAAGGGGAAGTGGCGCCCGAAGAAGATCGTGGTCGTGTAAGAAGGAGCTGTATTCATTTTAGTGGTCATCCCCGAGTGATTCTATCGGGGATCCAGTCTGGAAGACACAAGGCTGGATTCCCGCTTCCATCATGCGGGGATGACACAACCGTAAAGCCGAGGCCCATGCATATTCCAGATGGATTCTTAAACCTCCCCGTCTCCGGCGGGTGCGCCCTGCTCTCGGCGGGCGGCCTGGCGCTGGCGATCGCGCGCCTCAAGAAGCGCTTCGCCGATCGGCTCATCCCCGTCATGGGCGTGCTGGCGGCCTTCATCTTCGCTGCCCAGATGTTCAACTTTCCCGTCGCTGGAGGGACCTCCGGTCACCTGATGGGCGGCGTGCTCGCCGCGGTTGTGGTCGGTCCCATGGCGGCCACGCTCATCCTCACCGTCGTGCTCATCGTCCAGTGTCTGGTCTTTCAGGACGGAGGGCTCATCGTCCTGGGGGCGAACGTCTTCAACATGGCCATCCTCGGGACCTGGGTTGGCTGGGCGATCTTTGCCAGCATCGCGCGCCTCGGGCGCTCCACGGCGTGGCGACACGTCGGCGTCTTCTTCGGCGCCTGGATCTCGGTGGTCGTGGCCGCGACCGCGTGTGCGGGGGAGCTCGCACTCTCCGGAACGGTTCCGCTGCGCGTCGCGCTTCCGGCGATGGCAGGTGTGCACGCGGTGATCGGCATCGGCGAAGGCATCATCACCTGGCTCGTCGTTGCCTTCATCGGGAAGGTCAAACCGGAGATGCTCACATGAATCGTCGATCGATCGTCATCGCGCTCGCGATCTGTCTCGCCGTCGTGGCGCTCGCGTCGGCGTTTGCCTCCGCCTTTCCCGACGGCCTCGAATGGGTGGCCGAGCAGACGGGATTTATTGAAAGCGCTTCGGAAGCGCCCGTGATTGCGTCGCCGTTGCCCGACTATTCGCTTCCCTTCATCGCGTCGCCTTTTTGGTCCGGGCTTTCGGCCGGTGCGATCGGCGTGGCGATCGTCTTTGGCTTTTTTTGGATCTTCCGTTTGCTTTTCCGCGGAAGAGCTTCCTCCACGACCGGCCAGGAGTGATGAAGGCCTCGCCCCCCACGAACGGCATCGGATCGATCGGCTTTCCATTTTTTCGAATTTCAAAATGCAGATGCGGTCCCGTGCTGCGTCCGGAGTTTCCGACGCCTCCGATCCGATCGCCCCGCTCGATGTGTGCGCCCTTCCGGCACTTCGACCTGCGCCTCAGATGCGCATAGCGCGACTGAAATCCAAACCCATGATCGATGATGACGATCCACCCGTAGCCACGCTTGTATCCGGAAAAGGCGACGCGTCCCGATGCAGCTGCCATCACCGGCGTGCCGCGAAGCGCGGCGAAGTCGACCCCCTGGTGTCGACGCCAGCGCGGTCCACCGACGCCGCGTTCTTTTTTTCTGCGCCGTCGTTTGCCAAAGAGGGATGTGATCTGCGCGCATTTCGTCCCGGGCAGGATCGGGCTGAACGTCGGGATGTGTTCTTTGAAGCGTGCGAGATCGCGCTGGTAATCGGCGGCGGTGCTTCCAAAGCGTCGCGCGTCAGGCAGTGACGGCGAGGGGGTTTTCTTCGGCAGCACGGTTACCACGAATATGCTGCTGCCCCCCACCGGAGCTGTGGCGGGCGTTGTGGTCGATGGCGTCGTCAGCGGAGTAGCGCCGCCGACGGGCGTGATGGTGATCTCTCCCATGAATGGATCCTCTATCGATTATCGGCCGACGGGGAGTTCAAGTTGCGGACAGTTCTTCTTTGTCGTGAAGTGCAGGGCCCTCTTCAACGAAGGTGTCCAGGATTTCAGCGATCGTGCGTTCTGGAGAGGCAGCGAATTCGATGAGGGCGGCTTCAAAGTATTTGGGTTTCGTCTTGGCCTTCGCGGTGTGGTGCAGAAAGGCGATCCAGTTCTTCTCGGTGATCCACTCGATGTTGATCCCCTGTCGCTTGAGACTCCGGGCGGTTTGACCCAGCACCCTTCCCACGAGCTTCATGTCGAACTTTTCCGCATGCAGGCGATCGATGAGCGCGACGTGCGTCGAGAGTGCGAGGTCGCCGATCGTGTCCTCGGGGAGGCCGTGCGCGCGCAGACGCGCCTCAACCGCTGCTGTCGGCTCCGGAAGGGTGGCCCGAATCTTTTCGACGCGTTCGGCGGTGATACGCACCGGCGGATGGTCGGTGTCCGGGTACATCCGGTCCGCGCCCGGCAAAATCCGCTCGAAGTCGGTCAGTCCCTCGCGCAGGTGTTGGCGCGTCTCACACGGGACGCCATCGAAGGCCTCGCCGAGGCGATCGCGGATCTCGTTTGCCGCCGTGATCGTGTCGGCCTCCGGACCCCAGACGATGACGCCGACGTCCTCGTCGCGGAGTTTGAGGGCGAGCCGGATCGCGCGACGGTCGATGTGGGTGCGCGGATACTCGGGGTAGTTGTCGGTATGATAGAGGTTCGGAATGTCATCCAGACAGGCGATGACGCGTACACGGCCGGCCAGTTCCGAGGCGAACATCCTGCCCGGCTGCGTCGGCGTGTTCAGAATTCCGGCGATGCCACGGATGCAGATGCCGCGGATGCGATGGCCCTGCTCGAGCGCCGCGCTCAAGATCGGTGAGCGCGTGTTGCGAAAGCTCTCCGTCAGGTCGCGCTCGCTCGTTTCGAGCGTCTCTTTGGTCAGGCCGCGGCGGATGAGCTCTTCGCGAATGCCGAGCAGCGCCTTTTGGCGCAGCGCCTCGATGCGTGTGAGGTTTGGGATCAGCTGATAGCGCGGCACGCCCTTGATCTCGACGCGCGCGCCGCCATCGATGGAGACATTGACGTCCTGGCGCACCGCACCGAGTCCGCGGCGGACATCTCCGGTCGCGCGCATGAGGCGCCCTAAGTGGCGCACGCCGCGCGCGGCCTCCTCGGGCGTTTTAAAACAGGGTTCGGTGACGATTTCAATCAGCGGCATGCCGAGGCGATCGGTACGAAAATGGATGCGATGGCCCGAATCGTTGACCTCGCGGCAGGAATCCTCTTCGATCGAGAACTGGCGGATCGGGATCTGGCCTCCCTCGAAGGGGACGCTCCCATTGATGCCGACGATCCCGGTGCGCTGAAATCCCGTCGGGATCGAGCCGTCGAGGTACTGTTTGCGCGCGATGTGCAGCTCGTCGACGATGGAGCATCCGGTGATGAGCGCGATCTCGATGGCGATGTCGAGCGCCTGGGCATTGATTGGAAAGGGGGGCGTGTCGTCCATCTCATAGGTGCAGACACTCTCCTTGTTGAGCTGATAGACGATATCCTTTTTGGTCTTAAACTCCATGAGCGCGCAGCCGTCGTAGACGCCCATCTCCGAGAGCGTCGGGCGCATGTGGCGCAAGACTTCGGCGTGATGCTCCTGCGAATAGCGCCCCGCGGGGCAGCGGCAGAAGAGCTTCTTCTGTGTCAGCAGCTGCTGGTGGATCTCCACGCCGCACTTGAACCCGAGTTTTTTGAGGTCGTCGCTCATGTGGCTGTCTGCATAGAATGAAGGAGGCTCCAAGGCAAGGGGTATGACGAGGCGGCGTTCGCCCTGCAGTGAAAAATTGTCTGCAATTCTGGAATTTCACGCAACTTTCACCTGTCCGGCAACCGATAATAGGTGTGAGGGGCGCGTGTGCCCGGGGGCGTTAGCGGGTGGCCCATGGTTCGCATTCTCGATGCGGTCTACAAGCAGACCAGAGATCACGAATACCTGGAACTCTCCTTTCAGGACGAACACGGCATCATTCACGAAGAGCGCTTCGCCGACGCCGATGGCGACGGCGCGATCGATGAATACATCCATACCCAGCACGCCCCGGACGGCGGCGGTTCCTCGCACGGGACGATGATCCTGCTCTGGCGCGAGGCCGAACGCGAAAAGGGCGAGCTCTTTCGCATTCGGCGTGCGCAGGTGATCGAATTCTTCGCGCGCGAACTGCCCGACCAACACGGCGTCGATCATCACACCCATTTCGTCGATGCCCCCATCCAGGGGGATGCCTATCGCCTCCGTTCGAGGGAGCTGTGCTATCGCGTCGATGGGACGATGCATGCGCGTGCCGTGCGCGTGACCGAGGCGGGCGCGCGCGTCCTCTTTCAGGTGGCCGCCCCCGAGCGCCTCGATCGCTTCGAGCGCACGCTCCTCGACGGCCTGCTCCTCCTGCGCGATGAGGCGGCCGAACAAAACGCCGACGAGGACGCCGAGATCATGCGGATGTTGGCAAGCGGAGATGGCGAGACGTAAATCGGCGCGACAGAAATCCCCTGGAGAAAGGCATTTTTCGGAACCGCCGTCTCGGCCCCGCCTAACAAACCGGCGGGCAGGTCACACGCCTGGATTTACAATCGCGTGGTGAGAGGGAAGGCGACAAGGGGAATCACCCGCGCATCTCTTTGACGCGTTCGATGACGGCGGCGCCGACGGAATCTCCCCAGACATTGACGGTCGTGCGGCAGCGGTCGAGGAACCAGTCGACGGCGAGGATGATGCCGATCCCTTCGCGCGGAAGTCCCACGGCCTCGAGGACGATCACCATCGTGATCAGACCGGCCTGCGGGATGCCGGCCGCGCCGATGGAGGCGAGCGTGGCCGTGATGAAGATGAGGAACTGCTGAAAGAAGCTCAGCTCGATGCCGTAGCGCTGGGCGATGAACATCGCCGCGACCGCTTCGTAGAGCGCGGTGCCATCCATGTTGATCGTGGCGCCGATCGGCGCGACAAAATCGGCGGCCGCTTCCTTCACGTGGTTGCGATCCTTGAGCGCTTCGAGGGTGACCGGAAGCGTGGCCGAACTCGACGAGGTGGAAAAAGCCGTCACGAGCGCTTCGATCATCCCCCAGGCATAGGTCAGCGGATTGCGGCGCCCGAATATCCAGAGGATGAGGGGTAGGACGACGACGGCATGGATGCCGAGACCGATGATCACCGTGGCGGTATATTTTCCGACCTTTGCCAGCTCTGCGAGAAAGGCATCCCCTCCCCCGCTCGCCCCGAGCTTTGCCGCGACGAGGGCGAAGACGCCGACGGGCGCGAGCCACATGACGAGTCGCACGATGACGAGGATGGCCTGATTGATCGTCTCACAGATGCGAATGACCGCCCGGCCCCGTTCGCCCAGGGTCGTGAGCGCCGCGCCGAAGGCGATGGAGATGACGATGATCGGAAGGATCTTCGTCTCCGCCATCGCCTGAACGATGTTGGGATGGATGAAGGAGTTGAGGATCTGGACAAAGCCGGCCTGCACGGCACTCGATTCCACCACACTTCCGACGATGGCGATCCCCCGACCCGGCTGGATGATGCTGACGAGGACGAGACCCACGAAGACCGCTGCTGCGGTCGTGGAAAAATAATAGAAGAGGGTCTTGAGGCCGATGCCGCCGACGCGCCGAATGTCGCCGAGGCTGGCGACCCCCGCGATCATCGAGAAGAGGATGAGCGGGACCACCAGCATCCAGAGGAGGGTGAGGAAGAAGTCGCCGATGAAGGCGACGGCCTCCATGCGTGGGCCGAACCACCAGCCGCAGAGGGCGCCGGCGGTGGCGCCGATGAGGAGCAGGATGACGAGGAGGTTTTTGCGCATGGGATCCGAATTGTACGGGATCGAGGGTGTCTTGACAACCCGCTCCGATCCGGCGAGAACCCCCCTGGGATGACGTTTCCCGGGAGGTTGCCGATATGTCCGATGATGTGCACAAGGGGTACCGCTCTCCGGGGCTCGATGTCCTGAAGAAGTTTGGCGTCGAGGTCTGGGATCGCGTCGAGATCGACACGCCGAAGGGGCCGTTTGCCGGCCTCATTCTCCCCCGCTCGAAGACCGAGGATCCCCTCCACATCGTCATCAAGATGGACAGCGGATACAACACCGGCGTGCATGTCGATTCGATTCAGGCGATTCGAAAGGTCGGGCGTCGCGAGGGGCACTATTCCATCCCGGAGCAGGAGTTTCCGTTCGACAAACGCAAACCGAATGTCACGCTCCTGGGCACGGGCGGCACGATCGCCTCGCGGCTCGACTATACGACGGGTGCTGTGGTGCCGGCCTTCTCACCCGGCGAACTCTACGGCGCGGTTCCGGAACTGGCCGATGCGTGCAACCTGACGACGAAAAAACTCTTCGGCGTCTTCTCCGAGAACATGGGGCCCGAGCAGTACAAGGTCCTGGCCGAGGAGATCGGGCGACTCATCGGCGAGGGTGTGCGCGGGATCGTGATCGGACACGGGACCGACACGATGCACCACACCGCATCGATCCTCTCCTACATGGTGCAAAATACGCCGGTTCCGATCGTCCTGGTGGGCAGTCAGCGCTCCTCCGATCGCCCTTCTTCCGATGCCGCGCGCAATCTCCTGAACGCCGCCTTCACCGCGGGGCACTCCGACATCGCCGAGGTCATGGTCTGCATGTTCGGGCCGACCTCCGACGACTACGGCCTGCTGCACATGGGCACGCGCGTGCGCAAGATGCACTCGAGCTATCGCTCGACGTTTCGGACGATCGGCGAGATTCCGATCGCCATGTGCTGGAGCGATCGCGTCGCGGCGCTACGCCCGTATCGCAAGCGCCGCGACGATCGCGAGGTGAAGATCGTCCCCGCCTATGACGATCGCGTCTCCATCCTCTATTACTACCCCGGCATGCGCCCCGACATGGTCGACAGTCTCGTTGCAAACGGCTATCGCGGAATCGTGATCGCGGGAACGGGGCTTGGGCACGTCAACGCCGCGCTCAATCCGTCGCTCAAACGCGCGGTCGATGCGGGCGTGACCGTCGTCATGACGGTCCAGACGCTCTGGGGCTACGTGCACATGAACGTCTACGACACCGGTCGCTATCTCCTCGAACTCGGCGTCATCCCCTGCGAAAATATGTTGCCGGAAGCGGCCTACATGAAGCTCTGTTGGACGCTGGGGCAGACCGAAGATCCCGAAAAAATTCGCGAACTGATGCTCATGCCCATCGCCGGCGAGACCACCGAGCGCGAACCGCACAACGGCTACCTCGTCTACCAAGGTGGCATCCCCGAGGTGGAACGGTTTCTGTCGACGTACAAGAAGTGATCGCCCCTCCTTTTCGATTCCACCGCGTCTTGTCATCGCATGCCATTTTTAAACGGGATTTGATTCTTCGGCCCTCGGATCATAAGAGAAGGGCGGGATTTCACGATGAAAAGGAGCACCGTATATGCCGAACACGATCATGCCGAATTTTGGCGCCTTGATTCTGTCCATCGATCAGTTCTTCGGCGACAGCGATATCGGCATCCATCCCCAGGCGATCGACGATAACGCCGGGGTCGTCTATGCGCCGCCAGCGGAGGCCGAGGAGGTCGACGCTTGGATCGAACCGCTCCTCATCTTTCCGGTCCCCGCGGCGGACGCGGAGGTGAAACGGGTCTATCGGGAGACCAGCGCGTACATGAAGGATTTTAACCCGCGTTTCACCGACGACGCCGACTATCCGCACCGATGGCTGGAACTCCAGGGGAATCTTTTTTCCATGGCGGCGGACGCCTCGAGCGCGGGTGGCATGTTTTCCCCGACGACTGCGCCGGAGACTCCTTCGGTCGTGATCCTCACGGGACAGACCGTGAGTCACGAATTTCTCGCGATGAGGGTTTTCACTCACACGCCGAGGGAGGTGGATCCGAAGGGGGATGTCGACGAACTCCATCGCCAGGCCATGGAGGGGAATGCGTTCGCCACGAATTTGGCGATGAATGCACGCCTTCTGGCGGCGATCGATATGGCCGGACACCATGGACGATTTGAACAGGAAAGCGTCCTCGAATTGCTGATGGGGGCGTCGTCGTTTGCGACCATCTCGGAGCGATTTTCGGACGCGGCGCTTCTGACGGAACTGGCGGCGTCGGGATGGCGGGCGTTGGGGCATGCGGATCGATTCGCGGAGGCCTCCGCCCAGGCTGCCGGAGCGTGGTTTTTTCTCTCACAACTGCTGCCCCCTTCCGAAATGGGCCGGATCGGACCGGCACTCCAGCGCATGATCATCTCACACGCTATTTTAAACGGACATCTCGGAGGGTCGCACGGCGTCACCCGGTATTATCTTGCCAGGGCCCAGCAGGCGTCGGCCATGATGATGAGCGCTGAGGGGCGGCATCGGGACGCGGCGTATGAAACCCTCCGGTCGGCGCGGAACATGCTGGCGACGAGGAGGGATGCGTCCTCCGATTGGCCCTTGGACGTCGAGTCCATTGGCGATGTCGTTCTGAAACTCATCGTCGATGCAGCGGGGGAGCTGGAGTGTGTGCCGAGCGTCTCACCGACTGAGTGCCGGGCGATGACCGCGCTCATCGCACAGGCCCGGCAGCTCTTTCCCAAAAAGAAATAGCACACCGGAGAGGAACCGACGGTTGGGATAAAAATGGGCAACTTTTTTGCGCCCGCCGCGATGAAGAGGATGATCTGAGGAGGAGACCACCATTATGACGCTCATCACACCGCCACCGGCAGCTACGGGCCTGGTTTCGGCCATCGACACGTTCTGCGTCGACAACAACATCGGCCTCATCCCGCAGGAACTCGACGGGACGACGGGACGACGGGCGAGGTCGACTATGCGCCGCCGCCGGACCCCGCGGCGTTCGAGGCGATGCCGGAGTTGGCGCCGCCCGAACCTCTCCTGGCGCTGCCCGTCCCCGCGGCGGATGCGAGGCTCGCCGGGGCGTATCAAAGCGGTGCCGATCTTATCCATGCCCATATCATGCGGCCTGCGGCGCAGGAACTCGCATCGCGTTCCGTCGTCGGGGCCTATCCCCGGACGTGGTTTCAGTTGCAAGGGATGCTCTATGAGATGGCGGCACAGCACTCGCAGCGGCTCTTCGATGCCGAACACCCCTCCGAGGACGTGGACGTCGAGATGGCCCTGGGGTTCACCAAGATTGGCGATGTCATGGCGATCACCAGGGCGACGAAGCTTCCGTCGCGCATTCAGATGCGGATCCCGCTGGAGGAGTTCGAACAGCAGATGCGCGGCGACGACCCCGTCTTGGTGACGGGGACGATCGAGGCCCTCCTGGACAGCGCGATCCGCGCCGTGGGCGACAGCGGTCGATTCGAGACGCATTCGAGTTTGCGCTGTTTGGACAGCGCGGTGAAGAGGGCCAAGTCGGTGCGCTGGCATGCGGAGGCGGCGCTCATCTCGGAGCTGACCGCTGCCGGATTTCAGTCGATCGGCAATCGGAAGTACACGTCGTGGTACCTGGTGGAAGCTGCCTTATCCTGGTATCGGCTGGTCGAGGCGATGCCCTATTTCTCCGGAGAGAGAGAAGACGATGCGGCATGGGACCGCATGAGCACGCCGGAGATCGTCCTCATGAAGATCCTTCTCTCCCGGGCGATCTATGAAGGGTATTCGGGCGTTTCGGAGGATCCGGAGATGCTGGCCTTCATCGGAAATGCGCAGGCGCTCCTGGCGATAACCCTCTACAACGATGCGCGCTATCGGGAATCGGCGCACGAGGCGGTGCGCGCCGCCCAGGTCTTTGCCCGTTCCGGGAAGTCGGCGGACGCGGTTGCGGATATGCTCGACAACGCCGTGCTGAACTATGAAGAGGCGGAGGAAGCCTCCCCGCAGGAGCGGGAGGGGATCAAAGAGCTGCAGCAGGAGATCGAACACATTCTCGACGCCTCGCGGGGCGACGGGTCGAGCGACGCACAGACGGGAAAGGGAGGATGATCGATGTCTCTTCTCACTTCATCGAACATGACTGTTGGCTCGGTCGGTGCGCGCGCGGCCATCGATCAATTCTTCAATGACAATGGGATCGGCTTTTCCCCCGAGGCGATCGATGAGGTGACCGGTGAGATCGCTTATACCCCGCCGTCGTCGGAACCTGATGCGACGTCGTCGATGACGCCGCTCAAGCCGCTGATGCAGTCTCCCCTGCGGGGGACCTTCGGGGGGAGGTCCTTTTCCTTCCCGGGCGAGCGGGCGAGGGAAGATCTGCATCGGACCATCATGAAGAGTGCCGGCCGAGACAGGAGCGATGAAGGGACGCCATCGGGTTCGGCGCTGGAACGGGTGAAGATGTTGTTGGAGGAGGAGGGGCGTTTTACGTCGGCGGCGCTCGTCTCGGAGCTGATCGCCGAAGGGTGCCGAACGACCGAAGGATATCGACCGGCGATCGCAGCGGTCGCTCGCTCATGGCATCGAACGGTGTTGGAGATGCCCTGTTTTTCATCCAAGATAAATGATTCCCAGCAGCGTGACCTGTTGCACTCCCTGAATCCGGTGAAACAGATGTTTCTTCGGACGCTCCTGTCGCGCATCATCTATGTGGGACATCTCGGTGGGCATGGCGTCTCAGTCGCATGTGGACATATGCTGATGTCGGCCGTTCTGAGTGCCACGGGACGCCATCGGGAGGCGGCGCATGAGGCGCTGCGCTCAGCGCGATCGTTCACGTTCGAGAAGGGCGGGCGCCAGTTTACCGCGATGACGATCAAGGGTGCCGTGAAGGATTATAGGAACGCCGAGGAGGTCCCCCGCCCGGAGCGCGAGGGGGTCGGGCGACTCGAGGAGCAGATCGGGCCGCTTATCGACCTATCGGCCGCCCGTTCGTGGTGAATCGATACGACCTCACCGACCATTGCTTTCCCTACCCCATTCCAAAAAACTTCTTAATCCTTGCCTTGAGCTGTGAGGCGCGGCGGCGTTCGTCCTCGTTGGAGCGCCCGACGCTCTCGCGCGTGTCGTCGGAGCGTTTGGCCAGCGCCTGCGCGAGTGCATCCGAGACGGTCGGGTTTGCGGTGAGGATCTCGCCGAAGAGTTCCTTGTCGATCGTGAAGACGGTGGTATCGCCCACGGCGCGCACGGTGGCCGAGCGCGGCTCTCCGGTGAGCAGGCTCATCTCGCCGAAAAACGCGGGGGGCGTGAGTTGACTGACCTTGGCCTGTCCCCCCCGTTCATTGCGAACGAAGATATCGCAGGCGCCGTCATGGAGGATGTGGAGCGAATCGCCGGCGTCCCCTTGAGCGACGATCGTTTCATTATCGCCGAAGGTCTGGATCTGCATGCGGGCGCCGAGCAGGTCGCGTTCGGCAACCGAGAGCGGTTCGACGATGGGCACGCGATCGATCTCCCCCCGTGCTTCGAGGCGCACCTGTTTGCTCTTTTCCTCTTCGATGCGGCGTTCGATATGTCGATGATGCACGTCGCGAATCGGAAAGGGAATGCGGATTCCGACGCGATTTAAGGCATACCAAAAACGGTACTGAATATCCGAGCGCAGGCGCGGCGATTGGCCGTATCCGTTGTAGGCGAAACGCACATCATAGGTGATGGCGAAATCACCGTAATCGACGAGGCGTACTTCCGGCACCGGGTGCGCGAGCACGCGCGGGTCGTGTCGACAGACTTCCAGGAGCACCTTGCGCACATGATTGGGCGCCGCGCCATATTCGACGCCGATGGAGACGTTCATGTAGTGCATGGGCGTTGGCTTCGAAAAATTGGTCACCGTCGTCTTGACGATGTCGAGGTTCGGGATGTAGACGATTTCATCGTCGAAGGTGCGCACGCGCGTCGACTTCCATCCCACGCCGATCACGCGGCCGATCGTATCATTATATTGGATCCATTCGCCGATCGCATAGGGTCGCTCCATCTGGATGGAGAGCCCCGCGAAGAGATTGCTCAGCGAGTTCTGTGCGGCCAGACCCACGATGGCGGTCAGCACCGCGGAGGTCGTGACGATTCCGAGCGGGTTCACCCCGCCGCGCGTGCGCAGGACATAGAGCGCAACGACGGCGAAGACGGCGAAGAGCGTGATGTCGCGCGTGATCTTGGGAACCCTCGTTTTTTTCCACCAGCCGTAATAGACATCATAGATGAAGGCGAGGATGAGGTGCGCGATGGCGCAATAGAGCGTGATGGACAGCCCCACGCGCACCCAGCGATGCTCAAGGCTCGCGATTGAATCCGGGAAGGTCATCAGGATGAGGACGACGATGAGATAGAGGATGAGCATCCCGACGGGGATCTTGGGCATGCGCCCCTTCGATGCCGCATATCGATAGGCGACGAGAACGACGATCGTGGCCGCGATCGACCAGGGGTGAACGAAGAGCTCGCGCAGGCCATGAAAGAAGGCATCCATGGCGGCGATTATAATGAGAGCGCCCCACCCTGTCGACGACTAATCGCTGACCAGAAATAGAGCGAGAAATCGAGGGCCATCGTTTGAGACGCTATTGCGAGGGGACCGCCGTCTCGGCTCATACGCCGCCTCGACGGCTTTTTCTTCATTCATCGCAGCATCAAAGGCTTTGATGGCGATGAATGAAGAGATCCCCTCGCAATAGCGTCCCAAACGATGGCTTCAAGAAATCATCTTTTGTTTTTTGCATGGTTCAATCAACGCATACATGAGGCATGTCCGTTGGTTGAATGATGCGGCGGTCCCCAAAGATGACCCTGCCGAATGTTGAGTACATGGCACAGTGCCACCGTGATGTTGGTTGGGTTGAATTGCTTTTCCCGCATCAAGGATTGTGGTACCTTTTGCGTCGCGATGGCCAAGCCAAAGGTACAGATCACGTTTTGGGGTGTGCGCGGGTCGATGGCGACGCCGGGGGCGAGCACCGTTCGTTTCGGTGGCAACACCGCGTGCCTCGAGATCGAGTCGGGCCAGAGCCGCATCATCTGTGATGCGGGCACCGGCATTCGCGCGTGTGGCCTGCATCTGATGCGGCGACTCAAGAAGCAGCCGATCGATGCGACGATTCTGCTCTCGCACCTGCACCTCGATCATTATATAGGGCTCCCCTTCTTCAAGCCGCTCTACATGAAGCGCAACCGCTTCGTCATCGCCGGTCCGGGCGCGAAGGAGATGACCTTTGGTGCCGCGCTCAAGCGCGCGATGGCGCCGCCCTACTTCCCGGTTCCCTTCTCCGCGATTCCTTCGGACCTCACGACGAAGACGTTGACCGAGCGCGCCTTTCGTGTGGGCGACATTCGCGTGAAGCCGCATGCCGTGCATCATCCGGGCGGTTCGCTCGGATGGCGATTCACCCTTCCGGATGGACGTCGGCTTGTGCACGTCACCGACAACGAGCCGGATTCGAAGCAGGAGGTGCGTCGCCTCACGCGCTGGATGGAAGGGGCCGATGTCCTCATCCACGATGCGCAGTATACGCCCGAGGGATATGGGCGGCATGAGGGCTGGGGACACTCCCCCTTTACGTATCCGCTCACGCTGGCGCTCGAGGCGGGGATCCCGCATCTCTATTTCTTTCACTTCGATCCCGAGGATGATGACCGACATCTGCGCGAGATTCTCGGGCGCGCGCGCGCATGGGTCCGTGCCCGCAAGGGTCGGCTGCGCGTGGATCTGGCGCGAGAAGGTCTGCGCATCAATCTCTGAAGGTAGCGATGGTTGCACCGATACATCCCGAACAGATCGAGCAATTTCTGGAGTTGTTGCGTAAATGGAATGCACGCATCAACCTCACCTCCGTCGCTGACGATGCCCTCTGGTCGACACACGTCGAGGATGCATTGCACGTCCTGCCCCACATCGCCCTGGGGGCGCGCCTCATCGACCTGGGCACGGGGGCAGGGCTGCCCGGAGTGATCCTCAAAATCGAGCGCCCCGATCTGGACGTCACCCTCCTGGATGCGACCCGAAAGAAGGTCTCCTTCTGTGATGAGGTTATCCGACGTATTGGGCTTTCGGGTATTCAGACGGTGTGTGCGCGTGCTGAGGACAAAAAGGCCTCAGAAAGTGTCGGGATATTTGACACCGTCATTTCTCGGGCAACCTGGGCGCTCAAGGAGTATCTCTGGATGGCATCGCGGTTTGTCAGGCCGAATGGGCAGATTATCGCGATGAAGGGCCCAAAGTGGCAAGAAGAGCTCTCCGACGCGGGGGCGACGCAGGCCTCCCTCCGGGCAAGCCTCGAGCGCGTCCATGAATATTCCCTCTTCTCCGGCGAGCAGCGATGTCTACTCCTCTTCCGAAACAATGATAAGCCATTGTAATCATTAGACAAAGTCTGCATGTCTGGTCTGGGCATGCCCAATTGTTTCACGTGAAACAGGGGTTTATGATTGCACTTTTCCCCCGGTGGGCGTAATCAACGGGGGTCGTCTCCTGCTGGCGGGGGGTTTATGGCGGAAATCATAGCGATCTGCAACCAGAAGGGCGGCGTCGGAAAGACGACGACGGCGATCAATCTCTCCGCATCGCTTGCTGCGGCAGAGAAACGAACCCTCCTGATCGATCTCGACTCCCAGGGGAATGCAACGACGGGAATGGGGATCGATAAGCACCGCGTCGAACACAGCATCTATGACGTCATGCTCGATAATCTGGACGTGGCGACGGTCATGCGTTCGACGGAGCTCGCCTGCCTCAAAATCGTCCCCTCGAATACACAGCTCGTGGGTGCTGAAGTGGAGTTGGTCGGGACGGTTTCACGTGAAACAATTCTCAAGGATCGTCTGGAAGAGATTCGGAGCCATTTTGACTTCATCATCATCGATTGTCCCCCTTCGCTGAGTCTCCTGACGCTCAACGCCCTGGTTGCCGCGACATCGGTCCTCATTCCCGTACAGTGCGAATACTTTGCCATGGAGGGGATCGCGGATCTCCAGCGGACGATCGGTCTCGTTCGGGGACAGCTCAATCCCGATCTCCGGGTCCGTGGCATCGTACTGACGATGTTCGATGCGCGCAACAAGCTCGCGCACCAGGTCCAGGATGAAATGCGCCACCATTATAAGGACGCCGTCTTTGAGGTCGTCATCCCGCGCAACGTGCGCCTGAGCGAGGCCCCGAGTCACGGCAAACCGATTCTCCTCTACGACGTCTCTTCGCGCGGTGCACAGAGCTATTTTGATCTCGCGCGGGAGGTTTTGGCGCTGCCAAAGCAGGCGGATGGATTGGCCCCCGCCGTGCCAGCCGTGCCGGGCGGATAGCGTAACCGTTTGTTATTATTGATGTATGTTGATATTTTCCCCGGTTCGATCGATCGTGAGATCCCCGGGCGAGGAGGTTGTCATGCAGTCAAAGCGTGGTCTTGGTCGCGGTCTCGAATCGCTCATCCCGCCCCCGATCAAGGAGCGGGGAGCGGAAGATCAGCCCTATCGCACGGTTTCGGTCGATGCGATTGTGCCCAACCGGTTGCAGCCGCGTACGGTCTTCGATGAGGAAAAACTGCGGGAACTGGCCGATTCGATCCGTTCGCAGGGGGTGTTGCAGCCGCTGATCGTCGTGGCGATGCCGGATGGGCGCTATGAGCTCATCGCGGGCGAACGACGGCTGCGCGCATCGCGCATGGCGGAGCTCGATGAAGTTCCGGTCATCGTCAAATCCGCCGATGACGAGGGGCTGCTTGCGCTGGCCATCATCGAGAACATCCAGCGCGAGGACCTCAATGCGATCGAGGAGGCGCGCGCCTATCAGGAGCTGATCGAACAATTCAACTATACGCAGGAGGAGGCCTCCGCGAAGGTGGGCAAGTCGCGCGTTGCGGTAGCGAATACGCTGCGTCTGCTCAAGCTTCCGCGCCTGGTCCAGGACGATGTTGCCTCTGGGCGCTATTCGGCGGGGCATGCCCGTGCCCTGTTGGGTCTGCCCGGGTTGCATGAGCAACTCAAGATGCGCGAGCGCATCGTGCGCGAGATGCCGACCGTTCGCGATGTGGAAAAGATGGTGCAGTCGAGAACGGCCGGTGCTACAAGAAAAAAACGTTCGCAGACACCGCTGACGCCGCAGATGAATGCCCTGAGTGAGTCGCTCAAACAGGCGCTCGGCACAAAGGTACGAATCGAGCCGACGGGAAAGGGCGGGAAGCTCACCATCGAATACTATTCGGCACAGGATCTCGATCGGATCTATCGACACATCACCCGATGAACGCAGGATGAAGGAGCCTCGCCCCGCTACGCAGGGCATACCGGAGGAGGAGAATATGGGTCGCAACAACAAGGATTACAGTCAGATCAATGGCCTGCTCGATCGCGGCTGCAGCTTCGAGGGGAAGCTGGCGTTCGATGGAACGGTGCAGATCAACGGCGATTTTCGCGGTGAGATCCTTTCCGATGGAACGCTCGTTGTGGGGAGTGAGGCGAAGGTCGATGCCCGCATCCAGGTCGACACTATCATTATAGAGGGGCATGTGCAGGGCCTCATCGAGGCCAAGCAGCGCGTCGAATTGCGTCGCGGCGCGGAGCTCGTGGCCAACATCAACACGCCCGCGCTCGTCATCGAAGAGGGCGCCATCTTTCAGGGCCGTTCGCAGATGGCGGCCGGCATGGAGGGGGAGGCCACCCTCGAGACGACCGCGCCCGAAGGGTCGCGCGAAGAGGGAACCTACTACGAAGAGAACGATGGCGAGGATTCGCTGATGATGTAAGGGGGAGTGCGGATGCTGCCGGTCGCATCGATTACCATCCACCTGCTGCCGGATGTGAGTTTCTTTCTGCAGCTGGTCATCTTTCTCCTGGCGTTGGTCATCCTGAACCGGTTGGTGGTGCAGCCGGCGATGCGGGTGCTCGATTGGCGCCATGAATATACCGACAGTTCGCGAGCCGAGGCGGCATCCCTTGGTCTCGAGGCGGCGCGCTTGGACGATGAACGGACCGCCACCATCGCTGCGGCTCTGCGCGTAGCGCACGATGATCGCGTTCGCCGCATTTCCGAGGCGCACAAGGAGGCCGAGGAGATGGTCGCCGAGGCCCGCGCACAGGGCAAGGAGATCGAGGCGTCGGCGGATCTCTCGATCGAATCCTCCGAGGTCTCTATCGTTCAGGATATGAACGATCAGGTCGGGCGGATCTCACAGGGCATCGTCGACCGTCTTCTTGGCGGCCGCTGAAAAGGGGAAAACGCGGCATGTCGACACCGATACGCTTCATTCTCAGCGTCATCAATTTCGGACTGCTCGTCGGCGGTTTTTATCTGCTGCTGCGTCGAGCCTCACGCAACTTTTTCTACGCACGTGCCATGCGCGTGCGCAAGGAGGAGACCAGTGCCGTCTGGGAGTTGCGGCAGGCGCGCGTCCACGTCGCGCGCAGTCGTCGCATGCAGGTAACGTTGGAAGAAGATATCGCTTCCCGCCGAGCGATGGTGGACAGAGGCGCGCAGCAGGAGCGCGCGCATATACTCGATGAAGCGGGCGCTCGCGTCCAGCGGATCATTGCCAAGGCTTGTCAGCGCGCCGATGACGAGCGTGCCCATGCAGCTGATCTGGTGGGGCAACGATTGCTCACCGATGCCTTCGAGCGCGCCGAGCGGCTGTTGCGCGCCGGCATTCGCCCGGAGCAGGATCGCGCGCTCATCGACCGAGGGCTTGCCGATCTGGCCGGAATGTCCGGGTTTCATCCACAGGGGATGGTGGAACGCACCCCCCAGCATCAGCGTTGATCGAGGAGCTGCATGCGCGATCGAGTTAAGGCAAAACGCTATAGCAAGGCGATCGTCGAGCTGGCGATCGAGCGGGGATGTGTCGATCGCATCGACGAGGGACGTGTGCATCTGATCGAGGCCATCGCGGCGGTGCCCGCGTTGATCGGTGGCCTGGCCGATGAACGCGCCTCGTTCCCTGAGCGCATGAGCGCCGCGCGCGAAATCGGGGCGTCGCTGCAGCTCGATTCCATCTGGGTGAATGCGCTTTGCCTGCTCATCGAAAAGAATTGCGTCTACTTGATACCGCGCGTGCTCGAGGACGTCGCTGATCGCGTGCGCACCATTCGACACCTGGCGCGCGCGCGGGCCTGGGTGTTTGACGGCGATGCTGTTCATGCGCTACGAAAACAGTTGGGGACCATCCTGTGCGACCTGCTCGGATGCGAGGTCACCTTGGATGTGATCGTCGATCCATCGATTCTCGGCGGCTTTGTGATGGCGATCGGGGATACGCAGTTCGATGCGAGCCTGAAGGGTGGGCTCGATCGCATGAAGGAACAGATGTTGGCATAGGGGCGAGTCAGGCGAGTCAGGTCAATCAGGGGGAAGGCGTCGATGCAGATTCGAGTCGATGAGATCAGTCGCATCATCAAGGATCGTATCGCCGGATACGATGTGTCGCCGACCACCGACGAGACCGGTTCGATCGTCTCGGTCGGCGACGGCATCGCGCACGTCTATGGGCTCGCCGGCGTTATGGCCGGAGAGCTGGTCGAGTTTCCCGGTGGCGTTGCGGGGATCGTTCTCAATCTCGAAGAAGATTCAGTCGGCATTGCGGTGATGGGCGACGACGTGCATCTGCGCGAGGGGGATGAGGTGCGTCGTACCGGACGAATCGCATCGGTTCCCGTGGGCGATGCCGTCGTCGGTCGCGTCGTCGATGCGCTGGGAAATCCGATCGATGGGGGCGGCGAGATCAAGCGCGATGTGCTGCGCCCGGTCGAAGAACGCGCGCCTGGAATCGTCGCGCGACAGCCGGTGAGCGAACCGCTCTACACGGGACTCAAAGCGGTCGATTCCATGACGCCGATCGGTCGCGGGCAACGCGAACTCATCATCGGCGATCGCCAGACGGGCAAGACGGCGATCGCCATCGATGCCATCCTGCGCCAGAAAGGCGAAGGGGTTTTCTGCATCTACGTCGCGATCGGTCAAAAGGTCTCCACGGTCGCGCGCGTGGTCGATGTGCTGCGCGCGCATGGCGCGATGGAATATACCACCGTCGTCGTCGCCGGTGCCGCGGATCCGGCGCCGTTGCAGTTCCTCGCTCCCTATAGCGGCGTGACCATGGGTGAGGCCTTTCGCGATTCGGGGCGGCATGCGCTGCTCGTCTATGACGATCTGTCCAAACACGCGGTCGCCTATCGGCAGATTTCACTCCTCTTGCGACGCCCGCCAGGCCGCGAGGCCTACCCGGGCGATATCTTCTATCTGCACTCGCGTCTGCTCGAGCGCGCGGCTAAGCTCTCCGACGATGCGGGGGGTGGGTCGCTGACCGCGCTCCCCATCGTTGAGACGCAGGCCGGGGACATCTCGGCGTACATTCCGACGAACATCATTTCGATCACCGACGGGCAGATCTATCTCGAGTCCGATCTCTTCTATGCGGGCGTGCGCCCGGCCATCAACGTGGGGCTCTCCGTCTCGCGCGTCGGCGGTGCGGCGCAGACCAAGGCGATGAAACGCGTTTCCGGAACGCTGCGCATTGATCTGGCGCAGTATCGGGAGATGGCTGCGTTCGCCCAGTTTGGGGCGGAACTCGACGAGGCCACGCGTCAGCAGATTCGTCGTGGCGAACGACTGGTCGAGCTGCTCAAACAGGGACAATATCGCCCGATGTCGACGGCCCTCCAGGTGGCGCAGATTTTTTCTGGGGTGATGGGCGATCTCGATGCGCTCGAGGTCGAACAGGTGCGTCCGTTCCTCGACGGTTTGTCGCGGCACCTCGAGGAGCATTGCCAGGACCTGCTCGAGCGCATTCGGACGAGCGGAGAGGTCTCCGAGGAGACGGCGGCTGAGTTGGATGCGATCATTCTGGAGCAGCGTCGACAGTTTGTTCCCATCGATCTGCGCGCGTCGGCGGTCTCCAGCCGCGGGGCGTTGGGAGATGGAGCATAGCCGATGTTTTTCATCCTGAGCCATTCGACGTTGCTCAGGACAGGCTCCGCGAAGGATCCCTTGGATTTTATGGAGATCCTTCGCTCTGCTCAGGATGACCATGCGAACATGAGTTTTTGTTTAGGAAAAATATGATTTCATCGCTCAAGGACATTCGGCGTCGGATTCAAGCGGCACAGAGCACCCAAAAAATCACGCGGGTGATGCAGCTGGTGGCCACGGCGAAGGTGCGCACTGCGCAGAATGAAGCTGAAGCGGGGCGCAGCTATACGAAGACGCTACACGATTCGGTCGCGCGCATCTCGCGTCGCTTGGGGCCCCGGGCCCCCGTGATGTGGCGGCGTGCGACGAAGATCGAGAGCATGGGCGTGCTGGTCATCACCTCCGATCGTGGATTCTGCGGGGCGTTCAACGAAAGTTTGCTGCACGCCGTGGAGGAGGGGATCGAGGAGCATCAGGCGCACAATATTGGCGTGAAGCTCTTCGTCATCGGACGCAAGGGGGTGCAGTATCTTTCCGGGCGTGGCTACGATGTCGAGGAGGTGCCCTTCGATGGCAATGCCTCGCGTACCGCCAGTTGGGCGGTCAGTCGCGTGATCGATCGATTCTGCTGTGACGAAAGCGCGGGCAGCTACGTCGCCTTCAACCGCTTCGTGAATATGGCGCATTACGAATACACGGTCTGGAATCTCCTGCCGATGTATGCGCACGGCGACGAACGTGAGCGCTATCTCGAGTATGAATACGAGCCGTCGCGCAGCCTCGTGCTCGACTATCTCTGTGTGGAGTATCTGCTCGGCACCGTGCGACAGGCGATCCTGGAATCCCGCGCGGCCGAATACGCCGCACGCATGATCGCCATGGACGGCGCATCCAAGAATGCCGACGAGATGATCGCGCATTTGACGAGCGTCTATAATCGCGCTCGCCAGGAATCGATCACCTCCGAACTCATGGATATCGTTGGCGCTGCGGAGGCCTTGCGATGAAACACAACGAAATACGAAAGGCGGGTCGGGTCGTTCAGGTCATGGGGCCGGTCATCGACGTGCGTTTTGACGAGGGGCGTCTGCCCCAGATCAACACCGCGCTCACGCTCACCAATCCCACGATCGATGCGCGGCCGGACAACCTCGTCCTCGAGGTCTCCGGCCATCTCGGTGAAAATACGGTCTGTTGCATCGCGATGAACACGACCGAGGGTGTGGTGCGCGGGATGCCCGTCACCAACACGGGCCTGCCCATCCACGTGCCGGTGGGGCGCGACGTGCTCGGGCGCATCATCAACGTCGTGGGCGAGCCGGTCGATGGCGGTCCTTCCATCATGGGCGCTCCGACTCGCCCCATCCATCGCGACCCACCGGCGTTTCGCGATCAAGCGACTGAGATCGAGATGTTCGAGACCGGCATCAAGGTGATCGACCTGCTCGCCCCGTATCCGCGCGGCGGAAAGATCGGTCTCTTCGGCGGAGCGGGCGTGGGCAAGACCGTGCTCGTCATGGAACTCATCCACAACGTGGGTCTGCGTCACGGCGGCACGTCGGTCTTCGCCGGTGTCGGCGAGCGCACCCGCGAGGGGAACGACCTCTGGCGCGAGATGAAGGCCTCGGGCGTGCTCGAACGCACGGCGCTCGTCTATGGCCAGATGAACGAACCGCCCGGCGCACGCACGCGCGTGGCGCTTTCTGCTCTCGCGGTCGCCGAATATTTTCGTGACGACCTCAAGCAGGACGTGTTGCTCTTCATCGACAACATCTATCGCTTTACACAAGCGGGTGCGGAGGTCTCTGCTCTCCTCGGCCGCATGCCATCGGCGGTCGGCTATCAGCCCACACTCGCCACCGAGATGGGTGAGTTGCAGGAACGCATCACGACCACGCGCGACGGATCGATCACGTCGGTGCAGGCGATCTATGTCCCGGCCGATGACCTGACCGATCCGGCGCCGGCCACGACCTTTACGCACCTGGATGCCACCACGGTGCTGGGCCGACAGATCGCAGAGCTGGGCATCTATCCGGCGGTCGATCCGCTCGATTCGACCTCGCGCATTTTGGCACCGGACGTTGTAGGCGAGGAACACTATCGCACCGCACGCCAGGTGCAGCGTCTGTTGCAACGCTATAAGGACCTGCGCGACATTATCGCCATCCTTGGGATGGAGGAGCTCTCCGAAGAGGACAAGCACACGGTGGCGCGTGCGCGCAAGATTCAGCGTTTCTTCTCGCAGCCGTTGCATGTGGCCACCCTCTTTACCGGAATCGAGGGGAAATATGTGCCGCTTGCGGATACGGTGCGCGGATGTCGGGAAATTCTCGAGGGCCGCCACGACGATATTCCGGAGCAGGCGTTTTTCAACGTCGGCACGATCGAAGAGGCGCGCACGAAGGCGCATGCAATCGCATCGGCATAGGGGTTCGGGGTGAAACCATTTCAGCTGACCATCGTGACCCAGGGGCGGCTCGTCCTGACCGAGGCGGTCGCATCGGTGACGGTTCCGGCTTACGACGGAGAACGCACCGTGATGGCCGATCACGATCGCACGGCGATGTTGCTGTGCGAAGGGCGACTCTTCTATCGGCGCGGGGATGAGGATTCCCCCGTCCTGTTCGACATCGGCATCGGCTGTGCGGAGGTGACCGGAGACGCCATGCGCGTCATCGTCACCTCGGCCAAGCGAATAGTGATTGGTGATTTGTAATTGGTGATTGGTGATTGGTGAAATTCAAACAAACAATCACAAATCACTAGCCTGAATCGATTGTGTTTTTGCCAATCACCAATTACGAATCACCAATCACCATTATTAGGAGGCCCACGTGGCAGGCGAATCGATCGAACGCACGGATGAACTGGCAGGGCTTATCGATGCCCTCAAGCAGGAGGGAATCGACCGTGGACGCGAGGAGTCGGATGCTATCGTCGCGGATGCAAAACGCGAGGCGACGCGCATCGTGGAGGAGGCGCGCACGGAGGCGGAGCGCATCCTTGAGACAGCTCAGGCGGAAGCGGCCGAGACGATGCGGCACCTCGACCAGCAGCTCACCCTCGCGCTGCGTGATTTTTTGCTCAAGGTGCGCGGTGAGCTCACCACGCTCGTCGCGCTCGAACCTCTGCGCAAAAAAGTCGACGAGGCGTTTGCCGACCCCGACTTCATCAAGAAGCTCATCGATGAGATCATCACCGGTTTTGCCAAGCGCGAGTCTTCACAACAGGCGCAGCACCTCAACATTACCATCCCGAAGGGGATGGAGGGTGCCTTCATCAAGGAATGGATTCGCCTGATGCGCGACAAGCTCAACGTGCCGGCCACGCTGCACGCTGAGGCGGGGCTGTCCGGCTTCAAACTCTCCGCCGAAGGGGTGGGGGGCGAACTGATCGTCGACACCAATGCGATCATCGAGGAACTCAAGCCCTTCGTCTCGGAGCGCTTTCGTTCCATCCTCGATCGGGGTGAGCTTCCAACGGAGTAGGGATGGCCTACGAATATCTCTTTTCCCGCCTGCCTCGGCTCGACGATGAACCGGGGGCGATTCCGGCCATTGCGCCGCGCGAGCTCTCGCGCGTGTTGGCCGAAGAGGGGGGCGTGGCCGATCGGCTCGGACGCGCGCTGCTCCTGAAGGTAGATCTACACGTGCTCTCCCGTCTGGCCATCGGTGCCGAGGCGGGTATCGGTGCCGTCTACAGCGACGAAGCGCTCGCGGCAAGACAGGGCCTGCCGCACTGGCTCGACGATGCGCTTCGCCGCGAGGGGGAGAGCCACGCCCTTCCCTTCGATCTCGTTTGGAAGACGTACTACGCGTGGCTCTATGATCTGAGCGATACGTGCGACTGCTCATTCCTGCGCACCTGGTTGCGTTGGGACGTGGGCTTTCGCAATGCCTTGGTACGGCAGCGCGCCGGGCATCTCCATCAGGAGGCAGGGGCCGCGCTCGTCGACCCGGGTCCGCATCGCGGGGCGCAGGAATTCAAGATGCTCATCGAGGGGCTCGACTCGATCGAGGCGAGCGCAAAGGAGCCGCAGGACGCGGACCGCTATGTGGCGCAGCAGCGCCTGGCTCAGTTGCAGGCGATTGCTCCCATCTACACCTTCGATCTGGACGAGCTGTTGGGATATGTCGCGCGTTTCGTCGTTCAGGTGGAGGCGAGTGGGGTGAAACAGGAAGTGAGTGAGCCGTAAATGATCAGTGGGGAGGGTGCATCGGTGAAAGAGCGTACGGTCAAAATCGTGATGGTCGATGATAACCTTGTCGTCGTAGATCTGCACGGCATGGGCAGCGGCGGGGTTCCCTGCATGATGAACGAGGAGGCCTTTATCGGTCCACTCAAACTGCGCGGCGAGGTGATCCGCGTGCGTGGCTCGCATGCCGATCTGCAGTGCTATGAGGAGACGACCGATCTCCGGGTCGGCGAGGAGGTGCGGCTCACGGGGCACCTCATCCAGGTGGAACTGGGCCCGGGCCTCATCGGCAACACGCTCGATGGCCTGGGCAATACGCTCGACGGTTACGGCGATTTTCTCCCGCGTGGCGTACAGGTCCCCTCGCTCGATCGCGAAAAGGAGTGGGCGTTCACACCGCTGGTTGCCGACGGCGATACCATCGGACCCGGCGATCTGATCGGCGTGGTGCAGGAGACGGAGCTGGTCGAACACCGCATCATGGTGCCGCCGCAATATCCCCAGGGAACCGTTCAGGGGATCGCGAAGGGATCGTTCACCGTCGAAGCGAAGATCGCGACGCTCGTCGATGAGAAGGGGGAGGAACATTCCCTCGCGCTCATGCAGCGTTGGCCGATCCGCGCGCCGCGACCGGCCAAACATCGCTTGAAACTCACCGACATGCTCAACACCGGCATTCGCATTATCGATGGATTCAACCCGATCATGCTCGGGGGCACGGCCTGCACGCCGGGCGACTTCGGCACGGGCAAGACGATGTGCCAGCACGATCTGGCGCGCCACAGTCGCATTAAGATCGTGGTCTACGTCGGTTGCGGCGAGCGCGCCGGCGAGATGGTGGAGCTGATGAAGGAATTTCCGAAACTCATCGATCCGGACACCGGGCGTCCGCTCATGGAGCGCACGGTGCTCTTCGTCAATACCTCGGCGATGCCGGTCGCCGCGCGCGAGGGTTCGATCCTCGTCGGCGCCACCGTCGCCGAATATTTTCGCGACATGGGGTACGACGTCCTGCTCCTGACCGACTCCCTCTCGCGCCAGGCGCAGGGGATGCGCGAGATGAGCGGACGCTTGGGCGAGATCCCGGGGCCGCAGGCCTTCCCCGCCTATATGAACGCCTACCTCACGCGATGGTTCGAGCGTGCCGGCCGCGTGGTCTGTGCGAGCGAGCGCGGGGATGATCGCCGCGGTTCCGTCACGATCGTTGCGGCGCTCTCGCCGGACGGCGGTGACATCGCCGGCGATCCTCCGACGCAGGCGGCGATCCAGACGGCGAAGGTGACGCTGATCCTTTCGCGCAAGCGTGCCAGCGCGCGCCTCTTCCCGGCCTTCGATCCGATGGAGTGTCACTCGAAATATCTCGACACCTCGGTCGCGCAGTTGCAGCACTATTTCGACGCGCAGGAGCTTCCGCTCTGGCTCAAATATGTGCAGACGCTCAAAGGGCTCGTCGTCGAGGGCGAGCGCATCAAGGGGCAGATGGAGATCCTGGGCGAGAAGGGGATCGGCGATCGCGAATATCGCATCTACCTGCTCGGGGAACTCGCGCAGCGCGCCTATCTCAATCAGAATACCTTCGACGAGCACGACCGCTCGACGAATTTCAAACGCCACTATGCGATGATGCGCTACTTCGTGCATACGCTCGACATCTTTCCGCTGACGGAAAAGCAGACGATGCGACGTGCGCAGGAGCAGCTCATCTTTGACACGGTGCAGGCGAACTATGCCGCCGATTATGAATCGGCCTACCAGAAGATCTTGGATGCGCTCCGATAAGCGGATCACTGTTCACCGTTTACGAGTCACGAGTCACGAGTTACGAGTTACGGTTTTTCTGAGGAGGTTGTGACGTGAAGATCGTCTATACGGATATCGTCAATATCGAAGGTCCCATCCTCCAGGTGCGCGGCGTCACCGACGTCGGCATGGGCGAGGAGGCTTTGCTCCCCGGTTTTGGCTATGCCAAGGTCGTAAAAATTCAGGGCGACACCGTCTACATGCAGTCGTTGGCCGGAAGCCTGGGCGTAGTCACCACGCAGCGCACCGAATTCTTGGGCCACCCCTTCGAGCTCCCTTTCGATCCGGAGCTCGTCATGGGGCGCGTCTTCGATGGCATCGGACGTCCGCGCGACGGTCGTCCCGAAATTCAGGGGGTTGAGATCCCGGTGGAGGGCCCGGTGGTCAACCCCGCGCGCCGCGCGATGGGGCAGGGCTATATCGAGACCGGCATCCCAGCCATCGATGGCGCCAACACGATCGTGCGCGGGCAGAAGATTCCGATCTACAAGCTCCCCGGCGAAGACATCAACGGCATCGTCGCGCGCATCATTCGACAGGCGCGCGTGGCGGGACAGGAGAACTTCAGCGTCGTCTTTGGGGGCTTGGGGCTCTTGAACGAGGAGTACCTCTTCTTCCGCGATGTCCTCGAGGAGGCGGCCGAGCGCACGATCATGTGCGTCAACCTCGGCAGCGAATCGCCGATCGAGCGCTTAAACGTCCCGCACATCTGCTGTGCGTTCGCCGAGCAGCTCGCCCTCATCGGCCAGCACGTGCTCGTGGTCATCACCGACATGCTGCGCTATGCCGATGCGCTCATGGAGGTCTCCAATGCGCAGGGCAAGATTCCGAGTCGCGACGGCTATCCGGGCGACCTCTACTCGAAGCTTGCGCGCATCTACGAGCGCGCGGTCAACTTCGGGGGCGATCGTGGGTCGGTGACGATCATCGGCGTGAACTCCGTTCCGGACAACGACCTCTCCCATATCGTGGCCAATCTCACCGGCTACATCACCGAGGGGCAGCTGCCGGTCGAGCGCGGCAAGTTCGTCGTCATGAAGTGTCTGTCGCGCCTGAAGGGTCTGGTCGTCGGCAAGGAGACGCGCCCCGATCACGGTCCCATCATGGACGCCTGCATCTCGGCCTATGCCAACGCACTCAGCTTGCGCGAACAGCGCGAGATGGGTTTTTCGATCACCGACGAAGTCGACCTGGCTTATCTGGCCTTTGCCGACGAATTCGAGGAACGCTTTCTCCCGGCCGATCAGGATCTGACCATGGATCAGACGCTCGATCTCGGCTGGAAGCTCATCGGCATCCTCCCGCGACGCGTCCTGCGCATCAAGGAGGAGCTGCTCGATCAGTATTACAAGCCACGCGAGGTGACGACAAAGGATGAAGGGCGAGAAGCGAAGGGTGAAGGGTGAGGGACGAAAAAGATTTTTCACCCTTCGCCTTCGTGAACGAAGTGAACGATCGCCCTTCGTCTAAGCGAACGAAGTGAGTGATCGGGAGGCTGGAGATGCCGACCGTTTCCAAAGGGCAGGTACGCATTCTCAAGCTGCGCGTGGACAAACTCTCGCGTGCGGTGCCCACCCTCGACCTGCGTCGCAAGCAGCTCAATCGCGAAATCCTGAACTGGGAAGAGGAATTGGAAGAACTCATCGCGCGTGTCGAGGGGCTCGATCGGAGGATGGCGCAGAGTCCCTATCCGGAGATCGAGAGAATCGTCACCGTCGATCGCGTGGAGACCGAGGAGGTCAACATCGCCGGCGTCATGCTCACCGTCGTCGATGTCGTTCATTTTCATCCGGTGCGCTACAGCCTCTTCGCCACGCCGCCCTCCTTCGACGCCTTCACGGCCCTCTCTCGCGAGCTGATCGAGGCGCGCGAGCAGCTGCGCTACAAGGAGCGCGCCCTCGAGATCTTGAACGAAGAGCTCATCGTCACCACGCAGCGCATCAATCTCTTTGAGAAACGATTGATTCCGGATGCGCAGGCCGACATCCGGTACATCCGCGGTCGCCTCGAGGATGGCGAGCGCTCCTCCGTGATCGTGGCCAAGATCGCCCAGGCCGAACGCATCGGCCAGCAACACACGTCGGAGATGGCATAGGTTATGGCAATCGTACCGATGAAACGCGTGATCGTTGCGACCCTCGCCCGGGAGGGCGAGGCGCTCCTGCGTCGGCTGCAGGAGTTGGGCGTGCTCCATCCGGAGCACCTGCGCGATGAGCGCGAGAGCGAGCGCATCAATAAGATCGAAGGGGCGCTGCATGTGCAGCGCGCAGTCCTGCGTGACCTCGATCAGAAGTGGAAGACGAAGGCCCCCCCGCCCGGGCCGGATGAGGCGTCGCCCAGCTACGTCGAGATCCATGGCTGGATCGGCCAGGAGCGGCGATTGAGCGAGCAGCTCGCTCGGCTGGATCGGCAGATCACACAGCAGTCTCCCTGGGGATCGTTCGATCCGAATGACATCCGCACCCTTTCGGAAAACGGCATGCAGGTGCAGCTCTGGCAGATGGAGCGAAAGCCGTTTGCTGCCTGGCGTGCGCCCGAGGGGGCGGTGGTGCAGGTGGTCGTGCGCGGGAAGCGGATGAGCTTTTGTACCATCGTGCAGGGGAAAGCGCTGGCGATCGATCGCGCCGAATCGGTTGCGCTTCCGGATCAGCCGCTGTGCGAACTCATCGCCGAGCGCGACGAGCTACGCGGACAACAGACCGAGATGGCTCAGCTGCTCAAGGGCGCGGCGCGATTTTTGCCGACGCTCACGGCGGAGAATGATCGCTTTCATCAGGAACACCACTTCACCGTCGTGCTCGAACGGGCCTTCGGCAATGAATGGCTCCGTGCGTTCGCCGGATGGGTCCCCGAGCCGGAGGTGGAATCCGTGAAGGAGGGGCTGCGCACCTTTCCCACGCCGGTCATCGTCGAGGCGCGCGATCCCTTGCCCGAAGAGACGCCGCCGGTCAAGACGCGCAACACCTGGTTCGTGCGCACCTTCGAGCCGCTCCTGCACCTGCTGGGCCAGCCCCGCTATCGCGGCCTCGATCCCGCGCTCTTCTTCGCGCCGTTTATGATGCTCTTCTTCGGCATCTGCCTGGGGGATGCGGGCTACGGTCTGCTCATGCTCCTGGCCTCCTGGGTGCTGCGTCGATTCCTGCGCGGACGCGTGCCCGGGATCATCCCCGTGGCGAACATGACGCTGCTCTTCGGCATTGCTACTATTATATGGGGGATCCTCACCGGCGGGGTCTTCGGCTATGCCTTTCACGACCGTTCCTGGATTCTGCTGGACGTCTCTTCCAGTTCGGGCGATCCGATGCTGCTCTTCAAGATTGCGGTGGGCCTGGGCATCCTGCACCTGACCGTCGCTTTCTTCATGGCCTTTGCCGGTGCGGCCACCTGGGGGCAACGCATCGCCAAGCTCGGCATGGTCGCCGTCCTCTGGGGTGGGGTGCTCGCCGTCCTCAAGATGCCGCACTGGTATCTCCTGCTCGGCGCTGGCCTCGGCGCGATCCTCTTCTTCTCGGCCGAGGCGAAGAATCCTTTCGCCCGCGTAGGGCTTGGACTCTGGAACATCTATGGACTGACCGGGCTTCTGGGGGATGTGATGTCGTATGCGCGACTCTTCGGTCTGGGCCTGGCCTCCGGTGCGATCGCCTCGGTGGTCAACATGCTCGCCGGGCAGGTGCGCGACGCGGTGCCCGTGGTCGGGATCGTCCTGGCGATCCTGGTCTTGGCGGGGGGGCACGCCTTCAACTTTGCGATCGGTATCATCGGGGCACTGGTGCATCCGGCCCGTCTCCATGCCGTTGAGGCCCTGCCCAAATGTGTGGAGTTGACCGGCGCGCCCTATCGGCCGTTGGTGAAACGGTGAAACCGTGAACCGTAAACGGTGAACGGTAAACGGTGAATTTGAGAATATGCTACGATTGTGTTCACTGTTCACTGTTCACTGTTCACTGTTCACTGTTTACCGTTTACTGTTTACTGTTCACTGTTTACGAAAAAGGAGGAGTCGATGGATCTCAACAGTACGATGAACATTTGTTTTTACCTCGGCGTGGCCCTGGGGCTGGCCGGTTCCGCGTGGGGGCTCTCGGTCGCCTTTCAGGCGGCGCTCGGCATCGGGCAGAAGCAGTTCTTCGCGGTCCTGCCGCTGGCCGTGCTCCCCTCCACGCAGGGGATCTACTCCCTGCTCGGCGGTATCCTCAAGAAGGACGCCTTCGCGCAGAACCCTGCTATCGGGGGGCTTCTGCTGCTCGTCGGCGTGGCCTGTTTCATCAGCGCCATCTATCAGGGCAAGGTCTGTGCGGCCGGCGTGCGGGCCATCGGCGAGGAGCGCAACACGCTCGGCAACGGCATCGTCGCCGCAGCCATGCCGGAGACCTATGCGGTCTTCTCGTTCGTCTGCCTCTTTCTCCTGTAGGCTTGCGTTTGTTGGCCGACATTGTTAGAGGACTGCGCTGATTGAGTGAGTCAGGCGAGAAAAGCCAGTCAAGCTAGACAGGTTGACAATATTGTTTGAGAAGCGTTCGTTTTTTGCCTGACTAGCCTGACTAGCCTGACTAGCCTGACTAGCCTGACTAGCCTGACTAGCCTTCATCAAAGGAGGATTTTCGTATGCAGACCGAACTGTTGATCGTCTGGCTTGCCCTCGGCATGGCCGCCACCGCCCTCATCTATGCGGGACTTCTCGCCGCGAACGTCAAGAAACAGGACGCGGGGACCGAGAAGATGCGCGAAGTCGCGCTCGCGATTCGCGAGGGGGCCATGGCCTTCATCACGCGCGAGTACAAGGTGCTGGCCATCTTCGTCGTCGTCGTGGCGATTATATTCGCCTTCGTCAACGAGGGGGCGGTCAAGCTCGTCGCGGTCTCCTTCGTCGTCGGCGCATTCTGTTCGGCGCTGGCCGGTTTTCTCGGCATGCGCGTGGCGACGCTGGCCAACGTGCGCACGGCCAACGCCGCGCGTGAGAGTCTCAACCGAGCGCTCACCGTCGCCTTCCGCGGTGGCGCCGTGATGGGATTGTGCGTGGTGGGACTGGGCGTTCTGGGTTTGGGCGCGCTCTTCCTCCTCTTTATTGCGCTCTTCGAATCGCACACGATCGCGCTCAAGGGAACGGTGCTTCCCATCGTCGCCGGCTTCTCGTTTGGCGCATCTTCCATCGCGCTCTTCGCGCGCGTGGGTGGCGGCATCTATACGAAGGCGGCGGATGTCGGCGCGGATCTGGTCGGTAAAGTCGAAAAGAACATCCCCGAGGACGATCCGCGCAACCCGGCCACGATCGCCGATAACGTCGGCGACAACGTCGGCGATGTCTGTGGCATGGGTGCCGATCTCTTTGAATCATATGTCGGTGCCCTCGTCTCCGCCATGATCCTCGGCGTTTCGGGTGGGCTGGCCGCCGTGACGCTGCCGCTGGCGCTCGCCGCGATCGGCATCGTCGTTTCGATCATCGGGACTTTCTTCGTGCGCACCAAGGAGGGCGGCAATCCGCAGACCGCACTCAACATCGGGACCTTTCTCGCCGCCATTCTCTTCGTCGGTGCGGCCTATCCGGTGATCGCCGCGGTGCTCCCGGGCGGCGTGGTGTTGGCCGGCCAGATGATCGCTCCGGTACAGATCTGGGGCGCGGTCGTCGTGGGGCTCGCTGCCGGTGTGGCGGTTGGGCTCATCACCGAGCACTACTGCGCGATGAATAAGGCACCGGTCGAAGAGATCGTGACCGCTTCCAAGACGGGCGCTGCGACCAATATCATCGCCGGGCTCTCCGTCGGCATGCGTTCCACCGCGTTGCCGCTGATTGCTATCGCCATCGCCATCTTGCTCAGCTATCAGCTCGCGGGTCTCTACGGCATCGCCATCGCCGCCTTCGGCATGCTCTCCACGACCGGCATTCAGCTCGCCGTCGACGCCTACGGGCCGATCGCCGATAACGCCGGTGGTGTGACGGAGATGAGCGGCTTGGGCGAAGAGGTTCGCAAGCGGACTGACGCGCTCGATTCCGTCGGCAACACGACCGCCGCGATCGGAAAGGGGTTCGCCATCGGTTCGGCTGCACTCACCGCGCTTTCCCTCTTCGCCGCCTTTCGCGAGCAGTCGGGCCTGAACGTGCTCGACCTCACCCGTCCCGATGTGATGGCGGGGCTGCTCATCGGCGGTATGTTGCCGTTCCTCTTCAGCTCCATGGCGCTCAAGGCGGTGGGGCGTGCGGCCAACGAGATGATCGAGGAGGTCCGTCGTCAGTTCCGTGAGATCGCGGGACTCATGGAAGGGACCGCACGCGCCGACTATGCGCGTTGTGTCGACATCTCCACCGCCGCAGCGATCAAGCAGATGATCCTGCCGGGGGCGCTGGCAATCCTCACGCCGATCGTCGTCGGGTTCGGCTCGAAGGCGATCTGGGGGGATGCTTCCGCACTCGGGGGTCTGCTCGCTGGCGTGACCGTCTCCGGTGTGATGATGGCCATCTTCATGTCCAACTCCGGCGGTGCCTGGGACAATGCCAAAAAGCAGATTGAGGGCGAGGCCAAGGATGCCGAGGCAGGAACCGGCAAGGGGAGCGCGCGGCATGCGGCGGCCGTCACCGGCGATACCGTTGGCGATCCCTTCAAGGATACCGCCGGCCCCTCGCTCAATATCCTGATCAAGCTCATGAGCGTCCTCTCGCTCGTGATCTCACCGCTGCTGATGTAGGTGACAGGGCACATGAAATAAAAAAGGGTCGGCATCTCTGCCGACCCTTTCTGTATCAATCGAGGTATTGGCTTACGCCAGATCGATCACGATCGCGCGCGAGGGTTCCTCGGTGCGGGGGGGCTCATCGCTGTGCGGTGCGGGGAGGCGTTCGACCTCCAGCGGGAGCTGGAGCGCGGGGCGGTCGCGCTCGAAGCGTTCCTCGCGTTCACGGCGGATGCGATCGATGATCTCCGGTGCGAGCATTCTGGCCTCCCGTCAACAGCCCCTCTACTCTTATTATCGGCTGAAAATTTCAAAAGTTGCGTGGGCGATCACAATAAAATCCCCCTCTGTCCAAATAGGGCAGAGGGGGCATTGTGTGCGGGTTTTCCGACAGGCTCCTAGCCGAACAACGCTGTCTTTATCCCTTCATACAGACGGGCGAGCGCATGCGTGGGGGGTGTCATCGGAGCGAACTCGGCTCGGCGCTTCCTCCGACGCTTCTTCTTTGTTGTCTTGAGTTTCTTGCTGGGGAGCTTTTTGATGAGGGCGTCGCGCCTCTCCTCGAGCGCTGATTTCTCGCCGGTATTGTCCTGACGAATCGTCTTCGGCTCGAGGTGCGAGCAGCGTCGCTCGGCGGCTCGGCGATCGGCAGAGCAGGATGCCGATCCCTTCCAGAGCAGACGGTTTCCCTTGCGCGAGGAGGGGACGTTTTGATTCCGTCGCTGACAGCTGCGGCGCTGATCGCTCATGTCCTCGCTGATGCAGCGCTGGTAACCCGACCCACCCTCGGTGCGCCCGACGGTGTCCGGGGTCGATTCGATCTCATCCTCGATCGCGGCGATCTCCTCGCAGACCTCACCAAAGCCGGTATGGATCTTTCCCTTCCGCTTGAACGTGCATTTCTCCTCACCCTCGGAGACCTCGATCCCCTGCTTTCCGAGAGAGGCCTGTGTATAGATCTGCGAGAAGCATGCCTTTCGTGATCCGACGGTTTTATCGAATCCGTCGTCCGTCGTGATGCGGAAAGAGCTGTCACCCTTTTGATCGATTTCATTACAGCTGCGGATGTGTTTTCTGCACTCGCTCGGCTTGATCGCCCCCTCCACACTCGAGAGCGAAGCGCACCGTTTGAGCTGTGTTCGAAGGACTTTGTCTGCGCCCATACGACCCCTCCTGAAAGAAAATGTTTTTGCAGCATATATATCGTCAGGTCGGCCAAAAGGTTGCGTGATTTTATGACGGTGTTTTTCTCTATTCGATCACCATCTCGACGCGGCGCTGCATCGTTGAATCCGGAGAAAACCGTTGATCCAATTCAGTCTCCCCCTTGGCCTCGACGGTGATCGTCTCCGGCGGGACGCCGTGTGCCCTGAAATAGCGCTCCACGGCTGTAGCGCGTCGGCGCGACATCCGCATGCTCGCATCCGTCGACCCCGAATGATCGGAGTGGCCGGTGATCGTGACCTTCGGATAGGCGAGCGCTTCCAGGCACATGATGTTGGCGTCGAGGATCTTTTTGGCCTCCGTGCTCAGCGCGGCGCCGGTCGCAAAATCGATTTTGGTCAGTTCGCAGGGAGGAGGGGTGGCGGAGACGCCCACCAGATCCTTGATCGTCTTTCCCTTGTGCGCTCCGTAGCGAACGCGCCAGGCAAGCGCCGTGCTCACCCCCTGCTGGTAGTAATCGCTGTCGACCTGACGGGCCTGGATGAAGAAACGACGCGCCTTGTCGGTGGAGACCGTTTCATCGCCCAGGACGAGACCCGCTGCATACATCTCGAACGGGGGATACTTGTTGAACGTGCGATCGCGTTGTTTGCGCAGGACGTCGATGGCGGCGATGCGGTTGGTCTCGGTCGTCTTCATTTCGTCCCAGACTTCGATCAATCGATAGATCGGCTTGCGAAAGGCCGTGAAGAGAAAAAAGGTGTCTTCGATGTCGTGAATGAAATCGCCGATGCAAGGCGGCTTCGGTTCTGCTTTTGGTTTCGGTTTCTGAAAACCCTTCCCCTTCACCGTGACGCCGCTATGATACCGCTTCATGACGCGCCAGACCCAGCTCATGCATGCCTCGCGAGAATCCAGCGCGAGGGGATGATCGAGTTCATCCGAGCCGACAAGAAATGTGGTCGCGTGCATCTGGGCGAGGCGATCGCATGTATCGATCTTCTTGCGGCAATCACGCTTGAATCGATTAAGCCCAAGCGTGTCGCAGTCATAGTAGTATCGTTGGGTCAGCTCATCGACGCCCATGGTCTGCTCCCTATGGTAATGCTGGTTGCACTGATTTGTATCGTCGGGAGCGGGGATAAGTTGCGCGCTCTTTAGATTTGCCGAGGGCCGGGCTTACTTCAGAAGCGTTTGACCAAAATGGCGCGGCGGATCTTTTTTAGCGCGGGGAGCTCGCGGCGGATGCGATCGACCGCGGTTGGGTCGATCTGGGCCATGACGATTGCGTCCCCCTGTGCGGGTCCTTCGGCGATCACCTTTCCCCACGGGTCGATGGCCACGCTCGAGCCGAAAAAGCGAACATGGTCGACATTGCGACCGCTCTGATTGACGGCGATGAGGAAACACTGGTTCTCGATCGCGCGCACGCGCGTGAGGGCGAGCCAGTGGTCGCGACCGGTGAACTTCGTGAAGGCAGCGGGCAGGAAGATAATGCGTGCACCTGCCGTGATCATTTTTCGAAAGAGCTCCGGATAGCGCAGGTCGTTGCAGATGGCAAAGCCCGCCACCCCGGCTGGAGTTTTTGCCACCGTCGCGTGTGTGCCCGCCTGCATGAAGCGCGATTCGAGAAAACGAATCCTATCCTTCACCTCGATATCGAAGAGGTGGAGTTTGGAATAGTGTGCACGAATGCGGCCGTTTCTATCGAGGAGAAAACAGGTGTTGCGCGGAAGCCCTCGGCGCTGTCGCATCAGGACCGAGCCGCCGACGATCGTCATCCGATGTTCGCGCGCGGCCGTGCGCAGCATGGTGAGTGTCGGGCCGCGCTCGTCCTCGGCCACGGCGTTCGGATCGTGAAAGGAGCCCATATACGAGAAGAGTTCCGGCAGGCAGCAGATCTGCGCGCCGCGCTTTGCGGCGCGGGCCAGCAGCGCGCGAGCGCGCGCAAGGTTGTCGGCGCGCTCCGGGCCGACATCCATCTGGATGAGGGCGACGGTGGTGGGTTGTGGCTTTCGGTCGCGCATGCCGGTGCTATAGGGCGGAGGGCCCAAAAAAGCACGACATTCTTACATGTGTGATTATCTCCCGGTGACGACAGTTTCTAGCGCAGTTATGAATTTCATTGTCATTTCAGGTGGCTTCGTGTTTTCTCTCGGCATCGCATCAAGGGAGTGGTGATGATCATCGGAGTGATGAGCGACACGCACGGGCAGATCGTTCGCATGCAGCAGGCGGCCGATCGCATGATCGAGGCCTTCGATGTGGAGGCGATTCTCCACCTGGGCGATGACTATGCCGATGCCCTCCAGCTCGATGCGCGCGGTCGGCGCGTCTATGCCGTTCCGGGAATGTATGAGGATGCCTGGAACGATCCGCGCATTCCGCATCGCCTCATCAAGGAGTTCGGCGGCATCGTCTTCATGCTCAGCCACACGCCGGGTCGCGACAAACATGATCGGATCGGCGACATCAACCCGGGGCGTGCGCGCTCAGGCTACGGCGTCGATGTCCTCCTGCACGGACATACCCACCAGTATCGGGCGGCCGATGCGGTCGACGGCCTCATCGTCATCAATCCGGGACACTTAAAGAGCGATCACGACCGTGGCGCCCCCGCGAGCTTTGCGATCATCGAGGCCAATCGCCCGGATCTCGGTGTGCGCTTCTACGGCGTGAATGGCGAACTCCTCGAAGAGCGCTGCTATATCGTTCGACGCGCGGTGACGGAGAGTTCGGAAGAAGAGCCCCCCTCGGAGGATTCTGAGTATTCGCAGATTTGAAGGAATGTCATTCCCGCGAAAGCGGGAATCTCGGTTGTCAGGGAACATCGAGATCCCCGCTTTCGCGGGGATGACAACAGCGGCGGCGGCTTTTCCAATCATTTTTCGTATGATGCGTTATTTCCGCACATAGAATTCGTTCGAGAACATCGGCGGAGTGGTGGTGAAGTCCGTGCTCGGGAAGATGACGAGGCGGTATTTGCCCAGTGGTTGATCCTCGGGGATTGTCCAGGTGAGCGTCTGTGATTGGCCGGGCTTGAGGCGAGCGGATGCCATCTTTCGAATCTTGCGCTGATCGCCCCAACGCCCCTTTCGAAAGCGTTCGATCCAGACGATGGGGGTGAGGCGCTCGCGTTCATAGCCGTTGTTGGTGACCGCGACGGTGAGCTTTTCGTTTCGTACGTAGTGATTGCGGTCGGTGATGGCTGCCCAGGCCGCATTCGGATTGTTCTCCGTTCCGACGAGGATCCGCTTCTCCACCGGCTTTCCCCGCCAGGTGCGCACCGGGCCGACGTCGATGTGGACGAAGGCATAGCGCGGATAGAGGCCGACCCCGCCCAAGCCCAGCGATCGCACGTAGTCGAAGAGCGTCTCTTCGTCGATCTCGTCGATGTGGATGTCGGCGGCGATCCCCTTCATATGAAGGCTCTCGCCCGCGACGTCGCGGCCGTTCATCCGAAGTGATCGGTTGTAAGCGGGGCTGCGGTATCCCGAGATCACCTCCACCGTCTCCGCGCCGAAGTGGTCCTGGAGGTGGTCGATCAGCTCGATCAGGCGCCGATCGATCGAATGCACCCTTCCATCGCGCGAGCGGAGGAGCTGATCGATCTGTTTGAGCCCATCTTTTTGATAGAATTTGCCGTTTCGGTAGGAGATTTCTGAAAATTCCTGCTCATGGTAGTTGAAGATCGCAATTTTCCCATCATTTTTGAGGGGTTCCAAGGCCTGCGCGATGCTGCCCGGCAGCCCGGCAAATAGTATAAACAAGAGGAAATACAAGAAGTTACGATTCATCCGGCGATGCCCTCCGGGGGTGCCAATTCAAGTCTGGACGAAACTTTTGCCTCCGCGCTGCCGATACATAAGCATGAGGGGCATATGAGGGCAAGCATCCAGTCTATCATCATGATCGTGGTCGGATTCGGCTTCCTGTTGTTGCCGACGGGAAGGCTCGAGACGGCGGCGTTGCACGATTCTCCCTTTCAGTTTACGGGCGACGGGCAGCTGGCGATCCACGACGTCCAGACTGGCGAGCGCATCGCCATCGTCTACCGCGATGACGAGGGGCGTTATGATGATGCGGCGCTCGAGGCGATCGACCATACCCTGCGCTGCCATGGGGCGGGCAAGACCCATCCGATTTCGCTCAAACTCATCGAATTGATCGACCATATGCAGGACCACTTTGACGTGCCCAACGTGCGCGTCGTCTCCGGCTATCGCAGCCCGGAGCACAATGCGCGTCTGCGCCGTCGCCTGCGTCGCGTTGCGCACGACAGCCATCATATCCGCGGCATGGCCATGGATATTCGCTTCGATGGCGTAGGAAAGCGTACGCTCGGAAAATATGCCCGCGCGCTTCGCGCCGGCGGCGTTGGCGTCTATCGCCGCAGTACCTTCGTGCACATCGATGTCGGCCCCGTTCGCTCCTGGTAAGATCCACCCCTATTTTCCCCCTTTCCCATCGCATTATCGAACTGTCCGCGTGCGCGATCATTGCTTGATCGTTTTGTACGCAACTTTTATGGTGATCTGACGATACAGATGATGACGCAGGGAGGCAGCCACACAAGGAGGGTCAGATGACGGAAGTGATCAGCATCCCCAAACCCAACATGACGCTCGCCGATGGAACCGAGGCCTATGCTTCCCCCGATGGAACGATCGTGGCGACGCCGAATGCGACGCTCGCCGATGGGCGCGTGGCCTATGTCGACCTGGCGGGAGAGAGCCACGTGAATGGCATCATTTCCAGCGGGACGAGCGCCTACGTCCAGGTCTCGCCGAAGGAGATGCAACAGCGGAAAAAACTGATAGTGCCCTCCGGGAAGCGGTCGTTTTATCCGGGGCCGGGGTTTCGGGACGGTATTGGCGCGCCGAGATGGAGCCCGATTCAGGAGACGATGCCGGGCGAGGTTCGTCCGCGGCACTGAGAAAAATGCATACGAGCAAAGACAGCGGGCCTTCGGGACCGCTGTTTTTTTTATTCCGGGAAGAGGTTGCCTCGCCCAAGGATGAGATGGGGATCGTACTGGCGCTTCCAGGTGCGCATCCGTTCGATCACCTCCGGCGCGTGCTGAATCGGCATGAAGTCGGTATGGATCTTGCCGACGCCATGTTCGCCCGCAACCCCTCCGCCGAGCGCGACCGCCTTACGGCAGCACTGAATCAGCACATCGTGCGCCCGCGCCCTTTCCTCTGCCGTCTTGGCCAGGAGGTTCGTGTGCGGATGCCCGTTGCCGATGTGTGCATATCCCATCCAGGGAAGTGTAGACGCATTCGCCACATCATAGAAGAAGTGCATCATCTCCACGAGTCGATCGATCGGGACCCACCAATCGCTGCCGATCTTTCCCCCACCCGCAGCCCAGTATTCGCGGCCGTGTTCGTTTGCCGCCTCGGGGATGCGGTGTCGCCAGAGGCGGAATTGCTCCTGCTCGGTCGGCGTCATCGCCACGAGCAGGTGGTCGATGAGTTCCTCACCCACGTGCGGTAGTACTGCTTCATACCAGCGTTCGAGCCACGAATCGCGCTCGGCCTCATTCGCATATTCCTGTTTGATATAGAGAAACGCGGCGACGGTATCCGGGATGGCGGGAAAGCCCTCGGCGGTCTTCATCATCTGGAGCGCGCCGCTGTCGACGAGCTCGAGCGTGCGCGGAGCGATCGGCGTCTTTCCCGAGGCGATTTCGACGACGAGATTCAGTGCGGTTTCATTCGAGGGCATGGGGATGAGCGCCGAGAAAAACGACGGCACCTGTGGAAGCAGCTTGAGCCAGATGCGCGAGACGAAGGCGAGCGTTCCCTCCGAGCCGATGATGAGATCGATCGGGTTTGTCCAGTCGACCAGATAGCCGGCGCGGTTGCGCTCGTCGTTGATGGCGTCACCCGGTTTGCGCTCGAGCGTGCGTCGTTCGCCATCGGGGAGGACGATCTCGAGGCGCTTCACATATCGGCGCACCGGGCCATACTTGAAGGAGTCCTCGCCGGTCGCGTTGGTGGCGACATTCCCCCCGACGCGACATTCATCGCGCGAGGTGGGTGCGACGGGGTAGAAGTGCCCGGCCTCGGCAACAGCGCGTTGGAGGTCGGCCGTGATCATCCCGGGTTCAGTCACCACGAGCGTTTCTCCGTCCTCTTCGACGATATCGACGGGGCCCTCGAGCTTCTCCGTCGAGATGAGCAGCCCCTCCTGTGGAACGGAGGCGCCGGTCATGGAGGTCTGCGATCCACAGAGCGTGACCGGGATGCGATGGCCGTCGCAAAAGGCGAGCACCTCAGCGATCTCCTTTGCATCCCGCGCGATAAGGACGGCATCGGGATGCCCCGTCATCATCGTATCCTCGCTGTAGGTCTTGATGCGCTCATCCCCCGCAGCGATGACGCTGCCGACGGTGGGCAGCTCCTGCAGTTTCGTTCGATCCCAGGTCATCGATGGCCCTCTCTTCGAATATGTCGAGTATAGAGATTTTTTATCATTCCCGCAAAAGCGGGAATGATAAAGCCAGGGTTTGTCATCAATCTGCTTGTTGCCCTTCCTTCTCATGCCCATGACGAGGCCGTCAAGAAGCTGACGTTCATGGGGTGTCATTCTCATTCTGAAAGGGCGAGAGGATATCAGATGAAGCATGATATCAAGGGGTTATCTTAACCATTCATTGGCACGATCCTTGCTCTCTTTCTCCTCGAGAAAGGGGCAAAAACCATGAACAGAATCTATCATCTTCGTCTCCTGGTCTGTTGTCTTCTCCTCATCTCTTTTGGCCTCCTCGGTTCGGCCTGCAAAAGCGGCGGCCAGATCACCGGCGGCGAATGGGATGAAGGGGATGGCGGCGGCGAGCTCTCGATCGATTCCGGGGAGGCGGGCTTTCTCTCCCCCGTGGACAGCGCAACCGTTCCGCCGGAGGTGACCGAGGTCTACAAGAATGTCTGCGAGGGAGATGCACAGCAAAAAAGCGCCGAGGCGACGGTTTCGCACTACCCGCGCAGCGCCTCTCTCTTTCCTCCGAATATCGACATCTTCATCGGCCTGGATATGAGCGTGCTCAGCGATTCGCAGGTGGTGTTGCAGGCCCTCGAGGGGATCATGCCCGACCTCGATATGAAGACGAAGTCCGGTCTGGAGCTTCCCAAGACGGCATCCGCGCTTCCCCCCAGCGAGATCAGCGCGTTTGCCATCGGGTGTGCCCTGAAGGATCAGGATCAGGAGAAGGCGATGACCATCATCGTGCCGGATCAGGACGGGGAGACGTCTGAGGATGGGGAGGTGATCGTCACGACGGAGAAGGACGCCAGCCGCGGGCTCATCGATCGCTGCAGCGGGTATGCGTTCGTGATTCAAACGAAGGGGAACAAGACGCTCAAGGATATCCTGCATATCATTTCCGCCCTGGTCGATCCGGATGATCCCGATGCGGTTCTCGCGACGCTCTTTCCCGAGGAGAAGGAGGGGATCTATCCGTTCGGTCGGGATACATATGCGACCCAGACGGGTGAGGGGATGATTGTCATCGGGACGCCGAAGTTCGTGCAGTATGCCCAGATGGCCGACGATCCGACTGTCGGGCCATTCATCGAGATCCTGAGCGCGCCACCGAGCGATCTGACGGGTGCGGCGAGTCCCCGCATGATGAGTAACCTGGGGCTCGATTTGAACACGCTGATCACCGGGAGTTCGAATAGGCCGACGATGTTCGATAAGGACAAGGAAAAACCTTCGGACGTGTCCGCGTTTCCGCCGTTCGGCATACGTCTCGATGTGGAGGTGACGAGCGAACTCCTGGTCGGGCTCACTCTCTATACCGTCGATGCCTCCGAGGGGCAGGATCCGCTCCTGCTCACCGGCGCCGTGGCCGATCCCTACCTGCGCTCGCTCATGCGCTTGCGCAACGATCCCACGGTGGAGATCGACAAGAAGATCGAGCTCATCGGCGCGCTCTCCCCCGCGGCGCACGGAATCTTCAGCCTCTTCGAGGTGGCATCGGATGATGAGAAGACGATCGTCATCAAGGATGAGGAGCCATCTCCGGAAGAAGAGGCGTATGAGGCGTGCAAGAAGGAGAAGATCGATGTGTTTTGCGGAGAGATGGTGGAGTCTCTTCCATATGAGGATTGCTTCTCAAGTGTGAACGCGTGCATCGCGGAATCCAATGCCTATAGTTGTTTTAAGGAGAAGATCATCGAGTTGGAGGTCGATGGTGCGGGAGAGTTCGTCCCTTTATTTGAGATTTTTTTAGGAAGCTTCCTCAGCTGTGCATTGCGCCTGAGGAGATCTGAAGATTTCGATTCTTCACGACGCCCCGGTTTCCACCGGGGCGTTTTTTTGCACACTTTCCAGGCAGTCGCATCGCTTGACACCCGGGGAGCGGGGGCGCAAAATCCACACTCCTCCGGAGGGAAAAGTGCGTCGAGCGATTCAGGTAATCATAGTTGCAGCGATGGCTTTGGTGGGTGCGACGCGCGTCGCCGCCGTCTCCCTCCCTTCTCCACAGAAACTCATCGCCCTCGTCCCCGGCGCCGCCAGCGCCGAACGTGTCCTCAAACCCGTCGACCATTGGCGTCTCGCCGATGCGCGCGGCAATCTCGTCGGCGCGGCGTTCATCACCTCAAGCGTGCCGCCGCCGGTGTCGGGCTATCGCGGAGAGATCGATGTGCTCGTCGGCATGCGCGTCGATGGCACGATCACCGTCATCGAGGTCGTCGGGCATGGCGAGACGGTGGAGTTCATGCAGCGCATCATCGGTTCTGGATTCCTCGAGCAATTCCTCGGTCGGCGTGGGGGTGCCGATTTCTCCGACATCCACGCGGTGACGGGAGCGACCATCTCCTCCGAGGCGATCCGCGACGACGTGCAGACGGCCGCAACAGCCGTGGCGCGCGAGATCCGCGGAGAGGCGACGACTGGCGGTGTCGTTTCGACGATGTCGTGGCGCCCGGTGATCGGTGGCGGTGCCGTCCTGATGCTTGCGATCCTGGCGACGCTTGCGGCATTGCGGCCTCGCCGACGATGGCTGCGATGGGCGGCGCTCGGCCTCTCCATTGCCGTGATCGGTTTTTGGCTGAACGCGCCGATCTCGCTGGACACGCTCAGTTCGATTTGCGCAGCGGCATCCTGCCGGGTTGGTCGCGCCTGCCGCTCATCATCCTGTTGATCTTTGCCTTCCTCGCCTGCCTCCTGCGCGGAAATCTCTACTGCTGCTACCTCTGTCCCTTCGGCGCCCTGCAGGAGGGGCTCGCACGCCTGCCGTTGCCAACCTGTCGTCCCACGGAGAGGCTTTCAAGCAACCTGCGCTGGTTGCGCTGGGTGGTCCTCATCGTCGCCATCTATGGCATTGCCGCACTCGGGAGCTTCGCCTTCCGGACGATCGAGCCCTTCGCGCTCTGTTTCGCCTGGCCGCCACCTACGCCGGTCATCGTTTTGACGGGCATCGTCTTCGTGGCCGCGCTTTTCGTGCGACGCGTCTGGTGTCGGTTTCTCTGCCCGACCGGACTCGTCCTGGATCTCATTGCCCTCGTCGGCGCAAAGCTGCGTCATGCCCTTCATCATCGCTCGCGGAGGAAGGATGTCCCCACGTGTTCATAATCTGGTATTCGCCCTGATCGTCGGCGTCGTCTTCGGCGCCACGGCCTGGTCGGTCGCGGCGCGCGATCCACAGATCACGGATGCGCCCTCCGTTTCGCTTCCGAAGGGTGCGATCGAGGCGCCCGTTGCAATTGAAACAGAGCTGCGCATGGAGAACGGAAAACGCAGGCGTCGTCGGGGCCGCAATCGCAACCGGACGGAGCGTCTGATCGAGCAAGGGGAACTCTCCGACCATCCCGCGGCATTCGAAAAAAAGGTGCATGAATGAAGGACCTCGTTCGCTGCGAACTCTGCTTTCGCTTCTGCACCATCCCGCCGGGCGAGCGCGGCGATTGCCGTGTGCGCTACAATCGCGATGGCGAACTGATCTCGCTCGTCTATGGAAAGCCCTGTGCCGTTCATCTCGATCCGATCGAAAAGAAGCCGCTCTATCACTTCCTGCCCGGCACGCGCATCTTTTCGATCGCCACCGCTGGATGCAACGGCCACTGTCTCTACTGCCAGAACTGGGAGATCAGTCAGCGCGGCCCGGAGGAGACGAAGAACATCGACCTGCCGCCCGCGGCGGTGGTGCGTGAAACGAAGAAGGCGCAAGCGCCGTCGATCGCGTATACCTACACCGACCCGAATGTCTTCTACGAGTATGCCTATGACACGAGCGCACTTGCGCGCGGCCAGGGTCTGCGCAACGTCTTGGTGACGGCGGGGTTTCTCAACGAAAAGCCGCTGCGACGTCTCTGCAA
>CAXXGI010000001.1:0-1034812 GCA_963674695.2 bacterium | reverse complement strand
TCTCGCACTATCATCCCTATAATGATGCCGTGGCGATCGATCGCAAGACGCTCGATCTCGTCTGCGAAAAGGATCCCAAAGCATTTTATGCCGGCGTGGCGCACGGCGAGGCGGAGCTCTGCGGTTCCTCCCCCGTCTTCATCCTGAAGACGATCGCCAAAGCGCGCGGGGCAAAGCTCGAACTCCTGCAGTATGCCAACTCCGGCGACACCTCGGGGGATCGAAGCAAGGTCGTCGGCTATGCGGCGATCGCGGTCATCGCGCCGAATGCACATGAGCTGGGCGCGAAACAAAAAAACGAACTCCTGCGATTGGCGCGCGCAACGGTCAAGGCGCGGGTGCACGGGCAGAAGCTCCCCGCGCTTCCCACTGACCCGGTGCTCGCACAGGATGGCGCGGCGTTCGTGACGCTCAAAAAACAGGGCGAGTTGCGCGGTTGCATCGGTCAGATCATCGCGCGCGGTCCGCTCAATACAACCGTCCAGGAGATGGCCGTGGCCGCCGCCACGCAGGATCCGCGCTTTCCGCCGGTGAAACCCAATGAACTCAAAGACATTCACGTCGAGGTCTCGGTGCTGACCGCGCCCGAGGAACTGGCCGACCCGCTCGCCGTGCGCGTCGGCACCGATGGCCTCATCCTCGAATCGAGCCGTCACCGCGGCGTGCTCCTCCCCCAGGTCCCGACCGAACAGGGCTGGAACAAGCAGCAGTATCTCGACGGCATCTGCCGCAAGTCGGGGATGGGGGCAAACTGCTGGAAAGAAAAGGGCGTCAAGCTCCTGCGCTTCCAGGCCATCGTGTTTGGGGAGTAAGCGAACCCCGCTGTTAGGTTCTCGGGAGGGCGGCGATGGTCAGGGCGGCGAGAATCAAGGTGAAGCTGGCGGTGGCCAGCGTGGCGGTGATGCCGAAGAGCGGGAGGGTGATGAGGGTGGTGATGAGCGCGCCGACAGCGGCGCCCCAGTGGTCGCTGCTCTCGACGATGGCGGCGGTGGTACCGATGCCGTGTCTTCTTCCCGCCAGGCGTGAGGCGGCGAGTTGGTAGATCCAACCGGTCAGCATCCCCGCGAGGGCATTGGCGAGGATGAAGTTCACGCGCGTTACGAGAAAGAGCAGGAGCATGTACCCCGCCATCAGGACGGGGGATCCCACCAGGAGCCAGAGCGAAGCGCGCCTGCCGCGCAGCCATCCCATTGCGATGAGAGCGCCCGCGCCTGCCCCCACCATGAACGCGGTCAGGATGAATCCGATCTGTGCGACGAGCAGACCCTGTTGCATCTGATAGAAAACGATCAGCGCGATTTCGAACGACATCGCGGAGAATCCAACGGCATAGAGCAGCCACGTCGCGCGAATGCGTTCGGCGGCGTTCGGGTGCCGACGTCCCAAGAGGACGCAGATGCCTGCCATCAGTAATGAAAGCGATGCCCCCATCCAGGGGCGCAGCAGCTCGGTTGCGGCGACGAATCGTCTCCCCCACGATCCCGCGCGCGTCTCCCACATCATCATCGCGGCGCGATAGGCGATGGGTCGACGATCGGTGTTGATGGGGGCGATGTGTGCGGCCGCATCGACGGCCTCGCGCACGGACGTTACGCGCTCGGGGGCGATGCTCGGCAGCATCCACACGGTGAGCGTCGGCGCATCGATCGCCATCTCCGTCGCGCGCTGCATGAGGAGAGCTGCATCATCGGTCAACGCGCCCGCTTCTTGCGAAGCGAAAAAGTAATAGCGATCGAGCGGCAGGACGACGACGTGGGCGAAGACCGTTCCGAGCGTGCGCGTGACCGATCCCAAGAGCGCGGCGGACTCTTCGCTCACCACATTCGATGGCTGCATCAGCGCCAGCATCATCACGCCGTCGGGCTGGAGGATGCGCGCGCTCTCCTCGAAAAATTCGCGCGTGTAGAAGCGATCGGTTGCGGCGGTCTCCGGATCGCCGACATCGACGATGAGAAGGTCGAGTCCCTCATGGTGCGACGCGTTCGATATCCCCTCGCGTACGCTACGGCGCTCATCCCCCGTGATGATCTCGGCCCACTCCGGCCATGGCTCGAACGCCGAGGGCATGGCGGTGCGTTCGAGTTCGGTCACCATTGGATCGAGGCGGAGAAAGTATGCACGTTCAGGTGGGTGCAGGCGCCATTGTGAAAGGATGCCGGAGATGCCGCCGCCGATGATTGCAATCTTTTCGGCAGCGGGGTGTTCCAGCCGTCCCACCCAGGCCTTCGCCTCGTAGGTCTCCGGAAGCGGAAGGGAGAAGGCGGGTCTTCCGTCGATGAAGAGTGTTCGCTCGCCCTGATTTTCCGTCACCATGAGGTTGGAAAAGAGCGACTCGCGCTGCACGATCGGATTGAAGCCGCTCCACTGCACCCGCGCGATCATCCCATCGACGGTCGGCGCAAACCAGATGGCCAGCGCCAATAGCGCGACCACGCCGAAGGACGCCATCTTGATGCCCGGGCGCGCAAACGCCCAGCCCACGGCAGCGGCGAGGACGGCGGCGACGATGAGCGCTGTCTGCAGCGAGGTGAAGATGGCGATGGCATAGGTGGAAAGCAGGAGGCCGCCGATGCCGGCGCCGATCAGATCCAGGAGATAGACGCGCCCGATGTCGGAGGCGGTTCCGGACGCGGGCAGACGGCAGGCGATCGTGAAACTCAATCCGATGAGAAGACCCATCGGGGCCAGCAGCACGAGCGTGGCGAGGATGACGAAGGGGAGTCCTGTGATCTCCGGCGGGGGGATGCCCGCGACGGCCTTGGCCAGCCCTGAGAGCGCCACGGTCGCGGGAGTGGCCAGGGCCAGGGCAAAGAGCGCGGCGGCGGCGGCGCGCACCGGATCGCGCAGGCGATCGGCGAAGCGGCCCGCGATCAGGTTGCCGACGCCGGAAAATCCCATCCATGCCGCGAAGATGGCGCCCGCGGTCAACTCGTTTCCGCCGAAGAGGACGATGAGGCGGCGCATCACGAGGATCTGCGCCGCCATCGCCGCCGCCCCCATGGCGATGAAGATGAGGTGGAGGCGAAAAAAACGCATCATTGTATAAGATTTATGTAGCAACGAAACGTCCCCGCTTATGAAAAGCATACCATCGTCCGGGGGGCTGACACAACGGTATCATGCTTACTGGTATCCGTTGTTCCCAAAAGGTGAAGGGCAGGAGAAACTTCGCCCCCCCTCCGGTTCGATAACTCACATGACCATTTAGATAACAACAAGAGAAAGGAATCCTTATGAAGGCCTTGTCAGCTCTTTGCACCCTGGTTGTTCTGGTCATTGTGTTCGCTTCAACATCGGCGATCGCTTCGTCGTATCGTGTGGCATACATGCCGAAGCTCGATCTCACTGTGGCACGGGGGCTTCCTCCCGATGGTGGCACAGAGGATATCTGCATGGAGGTCGTTCGCCGAGCGCGGATCGTCTCCTTTGCCGCGACGAGGCGCCACGGGTGTTTCGTTCGCGTCATGAGCGGTGAGCATGCGGTGGAGCTGGAATCGCAAGAACCGTTGATCTGCTCGACGCTCCTGAGCGCGGGTGAACATGCCCGAGAGGTGACGATCGACAAGCGATGCGATTCACCGAACATCGATTCCGTCTCGATGCAGTTCGATGCGATCGGTGGCCCCAGTGAGGACCTGCCGGATGAGGGTGCGCCCGACGATGGTGCTGATGACTCCAATGGTGGATCGTGGCCCGATGAAGGTGGCGCAAAAGATGACGCTCCGAGCGAGGGCGTTCCCGTGTTGCCGCCAAAGCCGTGAGACGTGATTTTATGCAGGAAAACTCAACCCCGCCCTCGTGGCGGGGTTTTTCTTTGCCCGTGAGGGGGGCCTATGCTACGCCTCTGCCCATGGGACACAATATCATCGTCTACGATATCGAAACGCAGAAGAGCTTCGACGAGGTCGGCGGGCGCGAGCACTTTACCGAGCTGGGTATCTCGGTCGTCGGCGCCTACGACTATGCGACCGGCGAGTTCATCACCTACGAAGAGAGTGAGCTCGGAAAATTTGCCGAGCGCCTACAGAGCCGGCCGCTGCTCGTCGGGTTCAACAGCCGTCGCTTCGATACTCCCATTCTGCAGCGCTATATCCCCTTCGACATCCAGAAGTTTCCGCAGCTCGATGTCATGGAGGAGATGGTGAAAGCCTTGGGCCATCGCGTGAGTCTACAGAGCGTTGCCAGCGCGACCATCGGCGAGGGCAAGAGCGGTTCCGGTCTCGATGCGCTCGTCTACTATCGCGAGGGGCGCATGGACGAGCTCAAGAAATACTGTCTCGACGACGTGCGCATCACGCGCGATGTCTATGAATACGGCGCGAAACACGGCGAGCTCTTCTACACGCCGAAGTTCGGTCCGGGCAAGGCGCGCGCGCCGGTGAGCTGGGAGATCGTCCATCCGGACGAAGCCGCAGGCCCCGATCCCCAGCAGAGCCTGTTTTAGAGAACGAAGGACGAAAGGCGAAGGACGAAAGGCGAAGGGTGAGGGGTGAAGGGTGAGGGGTGAAGGGTGAGGGGCGAAGGGTGAGGGGCGAAAAGGCTTTTTCTCCCTTCTCCCTTCTCCCTTCTCCCTTCTCCCTTCTCCCTTCGCCTTTCGTCCTTCATCCCTCGTCCGTTGACATCACGCCACCCCCCGGTTAGCATCGCCTCCCAACACAGGAGTGCCAACCCATGTCCCAGTCCTACGATATTCTCATCATCGGCGGCGGTCCGGCCGGTGCCGCCGCTGCCGCATGTGTAGCGGCCAACGGTCGTCGCACCCTGCTCATCGATCGCGATGTCGCCGATGGGCACATCGGGGCGCTCGCGCGCGTCGGCGATTTCCCGGGCCAGGACGAATCGATTCCCGGTCAGGAGCTTGTCGCGCGCATGCACGCCCAAGCGAAAACGTCCGGCGCCGACGTCATCTCCGGTGCGGTCGTGGCCATCGCTTCCGATGTGCGTCCTTTTCGCGTGCGCACCGAGGACGGACAAGATTTTGAGGCCGATGCCGTGGTCGTCGCGACGGGGGCATCGGTGCGCACCAACTACCTCGAGGGCGAGCGCGCCTTTCTCGAGCGCGGCGTCTGGTATTCCATTGGCCCGCGTGCACGGCGTTTCGCCGGGAGCGACGCGGCGGTCGTCGGCAAGACGCGTCAGGCCTCCGAGGAGGCACTCCTGCTCGCCGAACATGCCAACCGTGTTCACTTCATCATCCCTTCGAGCAAGCTCGACATCGACGACGAACTCCTCGGGCAGCTGCAGGAGAACGAGCGGATCGACCTGCATTTCTCTTCGAGCCTCAAACGCATCGCCGGTGGCGATGTGGTCGAGTCGATCGACTTCTTCGCCGGCGGCCGCGAAGTGACGATGCCGGTCGCCTGTGTGATTACGCATGTCTATGAGTATAAGCCCACGACCGCTTTTCTGGAGAAGACGGTCGAGCTGGGAACCGGCGGTCTGATCAAGGTGGATGAGAGCTACATGACCTCCGTCGACGGTATCTTCGCCTGCGGGGATGTGCTCTGTGGCCGACCGCAGTATCCGGCCATCGCCGTCGCCCAGGGGTATATGGGGGCGATCGGTGCCGATCGCTTTCTCACCGCCTGCGCGGAGCAGGCGGAGCAGAAATCGCAGCAGGAGCCATCATGATCAAGGCGCTCATCTTCGACTTCGACGGCATCATTACCGACACCGAACCCATCCATATGGATGCCTGGCTCGAGGTGCTCGAAACCCTTGGGGTGACCTTCGATGCGGAGGAATATCACGCCCATTATTTGGGACTCAACGATCGCGATTTTCTCGACGCGGTAGGGCGCCTGCACGGGCGGCATTTCGACGAGATGGAGAAGAACGATCTGATCGAGCGGAAACTCGTCATCACCCTGCGTCTGCTCGAACACGACATCCCCGTGCTCCCCGGCGTGCGCGCGTTCGTGCCGGCCGCTGCGGAGAAACGCTTGCTGTCGATCTGCAGCGGTGCGCAGCGCACCGAGATCGAGTTCACGCTGCGTCAGCTGAAATGGATGGAGCTGTTTGCGCCCATCATCGCCTCCGACGCGGTCACGAAGGGAAAGCCCGATCCCGAGGGATACATCCGCGCGCTCGAAGGGCTGCAGGAACGCGCCAAGGGAGTATTGCTCCCCGAAGAGGTGGTCGCCATCGAGGATTCCCCCAAGGGTGTGGCCGCTGCCAAGGCGGCAGGATTGAAATGCCTTGCGGTGCAAAACACCTTCTCGCTCGAGGATCTGCGCGAGGCCGACTGGGTGACCACGTCGCTGACCGAGGTGGACCTGGAGACGCTCGACAACGATCGGTAAATTGCAGTCGTTACGATGTGATCGTGTGAGAGGTGTGAGGGTTGCGATAGCATCACACACAATGTCTTCTGATGGTGATGATGATCCTGATGTTGATTTTTTGATTCCTGATCGCCGGCTCACCTGAGCCGGTAGAGCATCCTGCTGATCCTATCGGCTCTTTCTTTGCTCTCCATTTCACATCGTGCCGCATTCTCCTTGATTCCGGCAAGAGTACAGGAGGAGAACAAGGCGATCCTGCGAGCGGCATACAACCGGATCAGGAGGCTCTCCTGATCCGGTTCCGTTATCGGTATATCGGCAATCGGAATCGGCTTCTTCCGATCGGTTTGCAGTTTTCCGTTTCGGTTCAAGATGTCAGATAGGGTGATAGCGCCATATCGTTATTCTGTGATCAACTGGTGGGCATGACCGATAAATCATTCTACCGAATCACCTTCAGCAGTTCCGCAACTTTATTGTAATCTCCGAACGGCGGGAAGATGTAGGCGCCGGTGACGCGATCCATCGCGTGCGCGGCAGCGAGCGCCTCCTTGGCGACACCCATGCCGACATCGCGCTGGGCCTCGCGCGTCTGGGCCCCCGCCATCTGTTTCATGATGGCCGCCGGCACCTGCATGCCGGGGACTTCGTTGTGCAAAAACTCCGCATTGCGAAGGCTCGCCAGCGGGAGGATCCCCACGAAGAAGGGGATGCGTCGCACCTCCTGCGTGCGCGCAAAAAAGGCCTCGAGCAGTTCCGGCTCATAGATCGGCTGCGAGAAGGCAAACTCCGCGCCCATGGCAACCTTCTTGGCGAAGCGCTCCACCTCGAGGTCGAGATCGACGGCACCGGGGTTCACGCCGCAGCCGATCAGAAATCGCGTGTGGTTCTTGATAGGGCGCTCCGAAAAATCGACGCCTTCGTTCATGTTGGCGACCATGCGGATGAGCCCGATCGAGTCGACGTCGAAGACGGGGGTCGCATCCGGATAGTGTCCCATCTTGGGCGGATCGCCCGTGATGATCAGCACGTTGTTGAGGCCGAGCGCGGCCGCGCCGATGAGATCCATCTGCATGCCGAGTAAGTTGCGATCTCGGCAGCAGTAATGCACGACCGTCTCGATGCCCACCTCGCGTTCGATGAGGACGGCGAGTGCGATCGGGCTCATGCGCGCCATCGCGCGCGGTCCGTCGGCGATGTTGACCGCGTCGATGCCCATCTCCTTGAGCAGACGCGCGCCCTCGATGGCCGAGGTGGGGTCGAGCCCGAGCGGCGGGTCGACCTCGACCGAGATGGCAAAGCCCTCCATGATCGCCGAGCCGAACGTGCTCTTGTCCTGCGGCGGAACGGTGGAGATCTCGACGACGGGCGCGGGCTCGGCCTGTGCCTCTTCCCCATGCGCGATTGGTTTCAAGGGTTTCAAGAACCGTTTCATCTCGCGGATGTGTTCAGGCGTTGTGCCGCAACAGCCACCGATGAGGGCCACCCCCACCTGCGCATAGCGTCGCGCGTATTCGGCCATGTATTCGGGGCTGGCCAGATAGCGAAGCCTCCCCTGGACCATTTGCGGGAGTCCCGCGTTCGGCATGGCCGAGAGGGGCTTCTTCGTCACCTCCGCCATCCGCTTGATCGCTTCGAACACACCCTGCGGACCGTCGCAGCAGTTCGCGCCGATGCAGTCCGCGCCCCAGCTGTCCATCGCGCGCGCGGCGTCCTCCGGCAGCAGGCCTTCGAAGTTTCCTTCGCCCAGGTGCTTGACCGAGACCTGCGTGATGACCGGAAGCGCACAAGCATCGCGCGCGGCGAGGTAGGCGGTGTGCAATTCTTCGAGGTTGGTGAAGGTCTCCAGCAGGATTGCGTCGACGCCGCCTTCGGCGAGTGCGGCGATTTGTTCGGCGAGCGCATCGTGCATCTCGCTCGGCGCGAAGCCGCCGCGATCCTTCTTCGTCCAGCCGATCGGCCCGATCGAACCCGCCACATAGACCTCATCGCCGGCGACCTCGCGCGCGATGGTGGCACCGGCCAGGTTGATCGCCTTTGTCTTCGCCTCGAGTCCGTGTGCGGCGAGTGCGGGACGGCTGGCCGTGAAGGTGTTGGTCTCGACGAGGATGGCACCGGCAGCGATATAGTCGCGATGCACTTCCTTGATCAGCCTGGGGTTCGTGAGGTTGAGCTCATCATAGCAGCGGTTGATGAAGACGCCGCGGCGATAGATTTCGGTTCCGAGCGCGCCGTCGGCGAGGATGCCTTCTGTGCGAAGTATTTCGAGGAATGGTTTTCTCATAGGTAGGGATTCCGTTCTTTTTCCGCCCCGATCGTCGAGGTCGCCTCCGAGCCATAGTGATGACCGGGATGCACGATCGTCTCCGGCGGAAGCGCGGCCAGGCGCGCAAGCGATGTGCGCATCTGGGCTTCACTGCCGCCGGGGAGGTCGACGCGCCCACACCCCTCGACGAAGAGCGTGTCCCCGGTGAAGAGGTGATCCTCGACGAGGAAGCACTGTGAGCCGGGGGAATGCCCCGGCGTATGCAGGCATGTGATGTGAAGTCCGCCTACCGCGATGGTCGTCCCCTCGTCGGTCGGCTGTGCCTCTATGTTTTTTGGCAGTTCGCTCGTCTCCGTGCGATGAACAGAGATGGGCGCGTTCGTCAGGCGCGCGAGTTCCTCGATGGCGTTGATGTGATCGAAGTGCGTGTGCGTGAGCAGGATCGCTTCGATCGCCCATCCGTGTTCTTGTGCGGCATCGACAAACCCCTTCGCATCCCAGGAGGGATCGACGACGGCGCAGACGTGCGCGTCATCATCGGCGACGAGATAGCTGCGATTCATCATCGGCCCGAAGGCCAGTTCGACGATGGCCAGTTTCACCATGCGGAACTCCTGTGAGAGGGGGAAGCGTTTCTATAATTCCAGAGGGAGGCCGTCGCTGGTGATGGCGGGCAGGGGCGCATCGATCGATTCGCAGGAATCGAAGAAGACGAGGCTCTCATCCCCATGACGCCAGGAGAACCACCCGTTGCCCGTATCGAAGTTGACGACCCAGATCCCCTTCGGCTCGCAGCCGAGTTGCGCGATGCGCACGGCCCAGCGATGGGCGAGGTCCTCCATCTGCGTGTGCAATCGTTCATAGAGGGGTTCGTCGCGCGGAACCCACTGCAGCTGTTCCTTGAGATCGATCATCTTCACCGAAGCGCGTTCGGTGATGCGACGAATGACCGGAAGGATGGCTTCAGCGTTTTCTTGTGTGAACGTGCGATGCGCGTGGATCGGAATGAGCTCTCCCATGCCCGGCACCTTATCGCCTGCGCCTGAATTGTCAACGACGGGTGAAACCGGCTATGCCAGATAAAACGGCCGCTCGTTTGAAACGAGCGGCCGTGGTTGATGGCGAGGCCCAGTTTTGTCATCCCCGCGAAAGCGGGGATCTCGGTGTGCCATTGAAGCGAGATTCCCCCCGGAGCCTGTCCTGAGCCCTTCGACTTGTTTCACTCGCTCAGGATAAACTCTGTCGAAGGGCGGGAATGACAACCCCTTGTTTTACGGAGAGGTCATGACATCATTTCGAAGTCGGCCAGGACAGGCGCGCATGCGTCTGGCGAAGCGCATCTTCCTTGAGCACGGGCCAGGGCGTGACCGGTGATGTTATCGAGGACGGCGCACGATTGCACAGGCGTTCCAGGATGCCCTGGACCAGGAGGAGGGCGTCGCGCCGTTTCGGGTCGATGCCGTTCAAGGAGAGCCTTGAGCAAATCTCAAGCAGCATCGGGGAGGCCTTGGCGCGGTCGACGCCGCGCCCTTTGATGATCGGGAGTTTGAGGACGTCGGCCAGATAGCGCGCGAACTGGATGTGCGCGATGGGCTCGTTGCTGCGGTAGACGTTGAAACCGGAGTTCCAGAAGAAGGTGAAGGCGTTCTCATAAGCTTCATTGCCCTGCTGGCTCTCGTCCAGATCGGCAAAGCGAAAGGCACTGGCCTCAGCGACATCCGCCCAACTCATTTGCTGACCACCCAGGAGGCGTTCGAGGATGGCGGTGAAGGCCTCGTTTTGATGGACGTGGGCGTAGCCGCGCATCGATTCATAGCGCTGCGGATTCTGCACACGCCGGAAGTTTTTCAGGGTCTCCACGTCGCGCAGCGTTTCCGGGATGCCGTTAAGCATGCTGAAGTGGGCGCCGGCCGCGAGCATGATGCGGATGACATTGTGTTGGCCGTCGGGATCGAACCCCACATCGCGCAGGGCGGAGGGCATGCGTTCGATGAAGCGAACGGCCGAGAGAAAGTTCGGGTTGTAGACGTTGGCCGCCCAGATCGCGTCGAGCTTGTTGCGCGCCTCCGCTTGGCTTTCGAGATACTGTGCACCATTGACCGATGTCTGCGACAGCGGATGGAGAGCGATTCGCTCCTGCCGCGTGGAAAACTGGTCGGTCACTTCGGGAATGCACGGACCGATGTAGCTGCTCTTGAGGAAGAGGCGCGCGGTGGATACGTGGGGGCGATGGCCGTTTCCGTTTGCCTGCGACGGCAATGTGAGCCCCCAGCGTTCGGGGTGGAGCTCGCCGTTTGGATCGATTGTGGGTTGGTTGATCAGCCCTGCCAGATGGACCGCATCGCGTTCGACCACACCGAAGGCGCTGTTGGCCTGGCTGGCGATTTCAGGCGTGAGGTCGACCCCCTCCTCCATGGCGGTGAAATAGACGTCCTGTGCCCAGGCCTCGAATCCGGGCTGGGTCGACATGAAGGCGACGTCGGCGGGGACGATGGTCATAGGGGCGGTCATTCCAAGTGGTGTCGTCATGGGTTTGCTCCTGGGTGTTAGTGTCTCGTAGATGAGGGCGCGTCGTATAACAGAATGGGCGATCCTGTCAATTCAGAATTGCTTCGAGGGGGCGCGGCGATTGCCCACGCTGTCCCCTTGACGGAGTCGCCAGGGGGATGCTAGAAAAAGCCAGTCTCGTCCGCTCCCCGGCTCATCCGGGGGGCGGCTTATTTTTGAGGAGGCATGCCATGGAACAGCGCGTCCCGATGACCCCCCAGGGGCAACTCAAACTTCAGAAAAAACTCAAGAATCTCAAGCAGGTGGAGCGGCCACGCAATGTGGCGGCGATCGAAACCGCCAGGGATCACGGCGACCTGTCGGAGAACGCGGACTACGATGCCGCCAAGGAACGCCAGCAGCAGATCTCCCGTCAGATCCAGGAGATCGAACACAGCCTCTCGCTCGCACAGGTCATCGATCCGGCGACGATCGAGTCGGAAAAGGTGGTCTTCGGCGCGACGGTGACCCTCTCCGACGTCGAATCCGGTGATGAAGTCACCTACATGATCGTCGGCACCGCCGAGGCGGATGTGACGGAGGGGAAGATCTCGATCGAATCCCCCATCGCGCGTGCGCTCATCGGTCGCGAGGAGGGGGACGAGGTGCGCGTGAAGACGCCCAAGGGCGTGCGCCTCTATGAGCTCATCGGGCTCGAATATCGGTAGATTCACGGCCAATCGGCCGGTGCCAGCGCTCGCCTTTTTGGGGCCTCATCCCCCCGACAGAGGGGGGTGATCCGCGCGGTCCCACTGTAGCGACACGCTGAACATTCAATCATATCAAGAGAATAGCTCTTTCCCTCCGGTGTGCTCATTTGGCCCCCTCCTTGCATTGGTTTGACCCGAGGGTCTTTTTTCCTCAGGGAGGATTGTGCGTGGGAGCGGGGTTTCGCATCGATATTCATGCGCTGATGGATCGGGCACGCCAGGGCGGGCTCGACGATGCCCAACTGTGTGAGCTCGAGGAGCTGCTCGCCGAGGCGGATCGCACGGGTGCGGATGTTCTTCCCGATGGCGTCGTCGATGGCTTCGACCTCTCGGCGGAGGCGCAGGCCCTCTTCTCGGATCGCGTTGAAGCGCTTTTGAGCAATGCCAATCGCTTTGGTCCACTTGAAGCGGAACCGATCCAGGCCTTTTCGCTTGAGGCCGCGACCTCCGATCGACTCGAAGCCTTGCGCGCATCCAAGCACGCCTTCTTCGGTGCCATCGTCAACGGGCGCGATGCGACACAGGCGCGTGCCGATCTCTCCTCTCAGCGTGAGGCAATCTTTAGCCAGTCCGTTCCCGCCGAACTTCAGGAATATATCGAGCACGATCTCGAGGGGAGCGAGGAGCTCATCGCTCTCGAGGACAACGGGGTGGCAGACGCGCTCAAGGCATCCGGGCTCTATTGGCACTTCCTCGACGATCGCATCGAGCCCGGTTCGCAGCGCAGTGCCATGCTCTTCGAGTTGGCCCTCACGCTCACGCAGATTCAGTTGCCGTTGGAAGATGCCCCTGACATCGTGGTGCCGCTCATCGATCCGAAGGCAATCGGGATGGTCGAGTCCTGGACGAGCGATGGTCGCATCGAGTGGTGTCTGCCGGAGCAGAAACACGATCGCGTCGCCGCGCTCGAGGGGGATCTCGTCGATGCCGTGATGCGCCTCAAGCGTTTCGCCTTTCGCACCGGGATTGACGAAGAGATCCTGGGCGCGAAGATCGATGTCGATTCGCCCGCCGTTCACCGGGGCGTGGAGGAGCTTGCGCGCGCGCTGTCCAAGCGGACGATGATGACGGGCATGGGGCATGCCTCGGTCGCCGATACGAATGCGATGGTGGGCAAGGGCGCCCTGCGCATCATCACCGACCTCCCGCTCATGCTCTGGCAGGGAGGACACGCCCTCTATCGATGGGCGACGGACACGCTTCCGCCGGACGCCGATGCACTCACCAAAGCCGAGGCGGAATATGCCCGCGATAAGTCGCAGGAGGTGAGCCAGGTCGTCATGACCGGCGCGCTCGTCCTGCTCGTCGCCGAAGCGCCGGCGCTCGTCCTGCGCGGCGAGCTTGCGGCGCGCGCGGGCCTGGGTTCACTGCGACGGCTCGCAGCATCGGGTGCATCGCGCACGCGTATCGCGCTCGCGGCATCGGTAAAGCTCGGCGCCACTCTTGCGCGTGCAGGCTATCATCTCTCCGGACTCGATATCGTCGGTTCCTGTGCCTATCTCACCGTGCGCGGCGCCGGCAGTGGCGCCTTGCAGATCGTGCGCCTTTCGGCGGAGGCGCTCGAGCGGATGACGCAAGCGGAGTTGACGCAGAGGGTGGCGGCGGCTCTTGCCAGCGAGCGTGGGTCGGTCACGATCCCGCGAATCTTTGTGCGCCTGTTGCGACGCAGGCCGAAGAATACCAAGCCCGCAGCCGGTTCGGCCTCTATCCTGGGGGGGCGCGACGGGTCCTATCATCAGCGCATCTCGAGTGGCGATTTTTACGGATTCACCGACAAGGGTGTCGCCAAACTTTCGAATCCAAATGGGATCAACGAGGATGGTATCGGTACGATCATTGCGCACGCGCAGGAAGGAGCGCCCGCTCCCTTTGCCATCATTGTCGCCGATGGGATGGGCGGGCACGCCGCCGGCGAGGAGGCCTCGCGCGTCTTCGTCGAGGAGGCGCTCTTGGCCCTCGAAACGAGCAACGATTTGACCGCGGCCTTTGCGCGTGCGCGTCCGATGGTGCGCGGGCTTACGACGCGAAGGAATCGCCAACATCCGCCAAACGCCGTGGTGGTCGCCGCGCAGATCGATCCGGCGGCGGGCGTTGTTCGGTTTGCACACATCGGTGATGCGCGCGGCATGCTCTTGCGCCAGGCGAAAGATGCTTCCTATGTGGTCAAGCATCGAACGAAGGATCACTCCTTCGTACAGGAGTTGCGCGACGCGCAGCAGGTGCGCAGTACGATCGAGATGCGCTTGCATCCGTACAACAATATCGTTACCAAATCGGTGCTGACGGATGCGCCCGAACTCTCCGGCGAGGTGGTGCTCGAGCTGAACGACTGGGTCCTGCTCGCCTCCGATGGACTCTGGGATAATATCGAGACCACGGAAGTGCGGGACGTGATCGCATCGGTGATGCACGATGTGGCTCATGGGGTCATCGCCCAGGAGCAGGCTCCCCAACAGGTTTGCGAACGACTTCGGGTCGTCGCGATCCGACGTATGCGCAGCCGAACGCCCTCCACCAATTCCGATAACATCACGATCGCCGCGTATCATCATCATGGCGGAGATGCGGCAAATGCCAAGGCGGCAACTGCGACCAAAGCAGGTCCCACGGTGGAGGTGCATCGGCGTGCGCGCGGCAGCGTCAAACGGGATTCGCAGGCAGACTTTGCCAAGGCGCATGAACGGAATATGGAATTCTTCGGCGATGCGACGTTTCGAATGTTCGTTCAGGGCGAGACGCCGGTCGCGAATCGCTTGGAGTTCTGCGCGCTCATGGATCGCAACAGCGGCGCGTTCGGTGCCTATGCCCCGACAGCAGACATCCTCACCTGCGGAAACGATGAGGTTATCGTTCACATCGGGATCGATGTCCGGACGGGGGTGGTGACAGATGTCGATGTGCTCGGCGGCCTCGAGCGTATTCCGATCGAGGTGCAGTATAACCTCGCCCGACTCATCGAAGAGGTCTCCATCTATTGAGGCGTCAGAATCCCCACCGCAGGGGAGATAAGCCCTCAATTCGAGAGGGAGGGGTTCGGCTCGATTCTATAACGAGCTGAAATGATGAGAGGTTTTTGGGCGGCGTGGCCGTCTCCATCTGGCATCGTTTATGCAATCAAAAGAGGGTGGAGGTCATCATCATGTTACGCGGCGTCATCACCACTAAGCACGTTCTCTCCCATCCGGTCACACTCATCCGTCAGTTCGGTCTCTATAAGTACATCCGTCTGATCTACAAGTGCTTCGAATCCAAACGCCACTGCTTCGCCGATTTTTTTCTGCTGTGATGTGTATTGACGCCCTGCCGATAAATCCGATCATAACGTTTTGTCATCCTCCGGCTTGACCGGAGGATCCCGTGAGACCGATCGAGATTGCCCGATCACGTCGGGCAATGACAACAGGTTTACCTCCCAAACAGCTGTACCAACCAGAGCGACAGATCCGGTACATAGGTGATGATGATGAGCGCGATGAAGAGTACGCCCAGGAAGGGGAGCGATGCGCGGTAGAGCTGTGGAATCGGTTTTTTGAAACGGAAGCTCGAGATGAAGAGGTTCATGCCGACCGGCGGCGTGGAGTATCCGATCTCGAGGTTGGTGAGAAAGATGATGCCGAGGTGAATCGGATCGACGCCGAACTCCTTTGCGATCGGGAGGATGAGCGGCACCACGACGATCGTGGCGGAGAAGATGTCCATCAGACAGCCGACGATGAGGAGGAAGACGTTGAGCAGCGCCAAAAACATGATGCGACTGCTGATGCAGGTACGCATCAACTCGATCGCCTTCATCGGTATCTGTTCGTCGACCATGTAGTTCGTAAGCCCCAACGCGCAGCCCAGGATCATGAGCACGCCGCCGACCAGGATCATCGAGTCGCGCACGATGCGTGGGATATCGCGTGTGATCGAGATGTCGCGATAGATGAAGACTTCGACGATGAGGACGTAGATCACCGTGATCGCCGCGGCCTCGGAGGCGGTGAAGAAACCGCCGTAGATGCCGACGAGCACGATGAACGGGAGCGGGATGATCCAGATTGCTTCCCGCAGGGCCTTGAGAATGGTGCGGAGGTGAAAGGGCGTGCGCGGGATCCCCAGTTTGCGCCCGGTGTAGATGCTGTAGATCGAGAGCAGCACGATCAGCAGCGTGCCGGGCACGATCCCCGCCAGAAAGAGCGCATCGACGTTTACCTGGGCGACGATCGCGAAGAGGATGAGCGGCAGGCTCGGCGGAAAGAGCAGCCCCAGGCTTCCGCTCGTGGTCAAAAGCCCCAGGGAAAACTTCTCCGAATACTGTTCCGAGGTGAGGATCGGATAGAGCAGGCCACCGAGGGCGATGATCGTCACGCCCGAGGCGCCGGTGAAGGCGGTGAAGAAGGCGCAGGCGATGAAGGAGACGATCGCGAGTCCGCCCGGCATCCAGCCAAAGATCGCGCGGTAGAGGTTGACGAGTCGCTTGGGCGAGCTCGATTCGGCCAAAAGAAAACCGGCGAAGGTGAAGAGCGGAATGGCGACCAGCATCGGCGCGCTGGCCAGCCGATACATCTCGATGATAACTGCCTGCGCATCGATGCCGACGGCATAGAACAGTGCCAGCGCGATGCCGCCGATGATGACAAAGAGCGGTGCGCCGCAGATGGCACAGAGCAGGAGCGCGATCACGTAAAGGGCGGTCACAAGCGCCCCCTTCCGGCGATGTGCCCGGGGACGTTGGTGACGATGCGATAGATGTCGAGTCCGACGCCAATAGCATATTCCAGTGCCATCATGGCGAATCCGAACGGGATGATCGCCTGTGCGATCCATGCGGGGATGCCGATGAAGAGTTCAGTTTGGGCCGCGCGCTCCATGAGCACGAAGTCGAGTGCGGCACGGGCCAAGAGGAGGCAGACGCCACAGGCGACGAGATCCAAAAAGATGCGCACGCTGTTGCGCGCGCGCCTCGGGATGAGGCGGGTGAGCGCATCGATCGCGATGTGTTGGCGATTACGCGTGGCGAGCATGGCGCCGAGGAAGGCGATCCAGAGCACCATATGACGACTGGCGATATCCGCCCAGGCGATTCCGCTGTTGAAGATATTGCGCAGCACGACTTGCCCGGCCACGAGTCCCGTCATGGACAGCAACATGACGATCAGGAGGGTCGCCACGATCCAGGCGAACGTCCGATCGAAGAAGGTGGCGATGGTGACGATGGGGTGACTGTGGTGTGCGTCTTCTTTCAAAGGAACTCCCGTGATCGTCGAATCGATAAATCCCAATGTCGAAATCCAAATTTCAAAACAAACCCCAATGTCCAATATTCAATGACGAATAGATCCGTTGATTTCTGAGTTGAGACATTAGGTATTGTTTTGGATTTTGGATTTCGTCATTTGGATTTGTGTGTTTGGCGATATTCTTCGACCGCGGCGATGGCTTCATCCAAGAGTGCTTTCGGATAGAGCGTGCCGACGAGTTTCGTCCAGACGGTGCGGCTGGTCGTGCGGATGCGCTCGACCTCTTCGGGTGGCACCTTCACCGTCGTGACCCCCGCTTGTTTGAGCGTCGCATACGATTTTTCGTTGTCCTCGCGTGTGCGGGCGACGAGTTGTTTCGCATAGGTGCGCGCGGTCTCCTTGAGGATCGCCCGGTCGCCTGCGGCGATTCCAGCGAGCGCGCGCTTCGAGATCAGGATGCCGCCGGTGGCGTCGGCGAGTTTCAGATCGGTCATGTAGGGCGTTTGCGAATACCACTGTAGGGCGATCGCGCCCAGCGGCGGCGTGTAGATGGCATCGATCAAGCGCGTCTGGAGAGACGTGCGCACCTCGGTGATCGGCAACGGTACGGGCGAGATCTTGAAGGCCTCGTACATCGTCTGCACCAGCGGGTCGCCCTCCCAGGCCCACATCTTTTTTCCGTCCATGTCCTTGCGCGAGGCGATCGGCGTGGTGGAGAAAATGTTGATAAACCCCGTCTCGGCCCAGCCCAAGAGTTCGAATCCCTTCTTGCCGAACCCCGCTTCGATCTTGGGCTGCAGTTTTTTGGTGACCGCATCCGCTTCGGCATAGTTCTCCACGAGCATGGGGAGTTCGAGCACGCGCACTTCCGGGTTGATGATGCCGAGCCCGAGTCCGGTGAAGCCGGCGGCGTGTACCTGGCCGATGCGCATCTTGCGAATGACATCCTTTTCATCACCCAGAACGCCACCCGCATAGATCTTGAGCGTGAGGCGTCCGCTGGTGCGTTTTTCCAATTCAGCGCTCCACGCGGTCATCACCTTGTGCCACGCACTTCCCTCCGGGGCGAGGATCGCGATCTTGATCTCGGAGAGGGCATGCACCGGCGTGGCGATGAGAAAGCAGGCGAGCAGGGAGAACAGTCCGGCAATAATACGTTTCATCGAATGCTCCTTTATGACGGTCATTCCCGCATTTTGTCATTCCCGCCTTCGCGGGAATGACAACGCCTAAAACAACTTCTTCTTCATCCCCAGCAACACCTTTGCGCGTTTCTGCGCCAGGGCGTTGGAGAGGTTCTCTCCCCGGAGCTTATTGGCATCGGCGGCGATCACCTCTTCGAGCGTGCGTGTGAAGAGGGCCAAGTTCTGCACCTGTCGACAATAGTACTGGGCGAAGAGGACTTTCGTCATCAGATAATTGGGCGCGGCCGCGATTGCCGTTTCGAACTCGATTCGGGCCAGTTCCGGATCGCCGCCGAGCATCTTCGGGCGGGAGGCGGCCATCACTCCCCGGAAGGTGTGCGCCTGCGCGTGATAGTAGGTCGGATCGAGCTCGATCACGCGGTCGATCATCGCCTGGATGCGGGCGAGGTCGATGATGGCGCCGACGTCGTCGAGGTTCATGTTCAGCCAGTTGGCCCAAGAAAACGCCGTCCAGAAGAGCGCCGGGACGTGTTTTTTCGAGAGCCCTGCCACGGCCTTCTTGAATTGCGGTAGCGGCTCCTTGAAGCCGCGCGCCATCGATTTCTTTTGCGCGAGCGCGGCGATGCCGTATTCGCGGCCCATCCGGTAGAAGTGGCTCATGCGGCTTGTGATCGCATCCGTATTTCTCCCGGTGGCCTTGGCGTCGATGAGCTCCTGTTCGAGAAATCCGAAGGTGTAGGTGCCGTAGGCGCGTGACAACAGCGCCAGCATGCGCGCATCCTTCGGATCGCCATAGTGCAGGACCTCGAGGGTTTTAATGAGGGCAGGGGATGCCGCCTCGGCAAAGGGGATGTCGCGTTCGTCCTCGACGGCGATCATGCCGCGGGTGGCGATCTTGCCGATGGTCCGGGTCGCCATCGATTGCATCGAGCAGGCGGCGATAAAGGGCAGAATAAGAATGGCCAGCAGGATTCGTGATTTCATATCCGGGGGTTCTATCAATCCCAAAAATGGAAATCAATAGAGGATACGGGAGGTTATGACGCAGCGCGTAGGGGTGCGTCATCGGTCTTTTCGGAAGCACAGAGGCTGGGGTGTCTCCCGGGAAAAGCGGAGCCATTTTCCCGACCCTCCGGAGGCGGGCAGGTGAACCTGTAAAAATAGCTCTGTATTTTCCCTCGCGGCACAAAGACCGGGGTGCTTCCAGGGGAAGAGCCGATATATGGCGTTTTTCTCCCCATTTTCTCCAAAAAAATGACCGTCATTTGAAAAAAGTTGCCCCGCCAAGGGATAGAGAACGCATGCCAATGTAGTTTTGTCGTGGTTTGGGCTCGAATCGCACGCACCTTGAGACTGTCCTTCAACCGATAAGGAGGGTGGAGGAGAGACCATGTCCCAGGTTTGCCGCACCCCTGTTGTCTCCATCATTATGATGAGCCTCTTCATCGCGGCGATCTTCACCGCCTGTTCCGGTGCTCAGAGTGGAATCGGCGGTGAGGGCGTTGATGAGATCGCTGCGCCGATCATCGAGGGCGACGTGAGCGGTCCGATCCTGGTCGGTCCTGACGGCCCGGATGATCCCGACGATCCAAATGATCCCGACGATCCAAATGATCCCGATGACCCTGACGACCCGGATGATCCGGTGATTACGCCTGAGCGCTGTGAGCGCTACGTGCGCGATGGCGAGCGCCTCCAGGCCAAGATCGAGCGCCTGCGCGTGCAGATTCATGGCACCGATGGTCGCGCCTCCCTCATCGATGAGCGCGCGACCGCCTGCGGCCCACGTGCATGTGAAAATCTCCCCGACGGTGACAGGGCGCTTGAGCTGCGTGAGCGATTTAAGAATTGCCTCGAGGGGGAGGCGGGCGAGGATGATCCCCTGCGCCAGCTCTCCGTCAAGGCGCTCGTCGAGGAGGAGTCGGCATTGTTGCGCAAGGCCATGACGCGAGCGATCGAGGTCTATCCCCTGCATCAAGGCGTGATCGGCCAGATAAACGATCTCAAGGCACAGCCCCAGTTTGAACTGCTCAAGGAACTCGATGAGGTGCGCGCCTGCATGGATGCAACCGAGCACTATAGTCAGACGCAGCTTGTCGTTCTTCTCGGCGTGTCGCGGCGGATGGCGGCGCAGACAAGGGCGGCTTCCTATTCCGTTGAGAAGGATAGCTCGTTCGCTCGCGATTCCAGTGCGGTTTTGGCGCGCATTCCACGCGATGAGCCCCTGTTGCCGGGGGAGCTCGCCGGGTTTGCGGGTTCAGCCGTTACCGCGTTGGATCCGGTGGCATCCACACCCGAGACGATCGCGAACGACAGCTGCAACGGCCGCGGCCCGGCCTGGGTCGCCGCGCTCGAGGTGGAGCGCCAGGCGCTCGAGGATGCCAAGACGATCCTCAAGGGCGATGCCGATGCCTGCACCTCGCGCGATTCCGAATATGCACAATATTGCCGCGCGGGTTCGGAGCGGATCGAGTCGACCTTTACTGCCATGCAGGAATTCTACAACGGCGATGGAACGGATGGCGCGATCGACATCTGTCGGAGCGTGCGCAAGGAGCGGGAACAGTTCGTCCGAGAGAGTCAGGAGCTGTATGAGGCGACACGGGATCTGGCCCAGCGCACCGCCGAACGCTCCGACGCCTGTCTCGCCGCGAGCGATGCGGTATTTCAGGAAGGTCCGCACCTGGGCGAGAAGTATACGACGGATTGGAGTCGGGTTCGTCTCAAGGATGCGCTCAGTGAGGCGGGATCGTTCAAGGGAAGGTGTCCAAATGATGACGAGATCCTCACGGGTCTCAAGGTGGACGCGGGCGATAATGTCACGCGGATCACGAAGATTCAGTGCAAGCGATTCAAGCCCGGCGTTGGTATCGTGAGGAAGACGATCGATCCGATCACCGTCGGAACGGAAACGGTTGACGAAGTGGACGATGAGAAATGGTACTCCGTTGTTCGCGACGGTATCGATTCCAGCGACAAGGGGAAACAGCTGCTCTGTCGTGCGGGGTATGCCGTCGGTCAGATCCTCTTCACGAAGGCGAAAAAGACGCTCGGTGCGCTTGCTCTGCGCTGTGTCAAGGTGGGGGGGAGCGGTCCGGTGCTGATGCGAAACGGGCATGGCGACCGGGTTGTCGACGCCCATTATTTTACCGCCGCCATGGGCGATGCCGACGATGACACCTGGAATCTTGGTAAGAATGGTCTGGGCGATCGCGAGGGGGAATCTCCGGCCAAGAAAAAATATGTAAATCTCGATGCGACGTGCCGCGACGAGTTCTGCGCCTATTGGACACGGCATGCCTTTCATCGTCAATGCGAGACGGACTTGGGCCGGGAGGGCAAACGACAGGACTTCGCGGTCGGGATCCGACTCTTCGGGAAATCGAATCGAATCCAGTCCATCGGTTTGAGCTGCCGTCGCGCGGTGAATGCAGAGAGCTTTGCGAAGCCGCTCGTGGGCTCGATCTCTGTCGGAACGGATGACATCTCCATCCCGGGACAAATGAGTGGCGACACGGAGGTCATAGGTGAGCCCAGGCAGGTTCTCGTCGGTATGCGCAAGATTATCGAGCAGGTCAAACGGAAGGGGGTGGACGGCGATGACGATTTTTGGATTCCTCCGTATGTCTCCCGCCTGGAACCGATCTATCGGGATGCGACGGAGGTGATCGACACCGACGGCGACTATGGCGTCGATGATTCCGGCGAGCGACAGTTTGTCGGGCAGAAGCTCTATGGCGGCGATTGGATGAAGGATGAGATGGAGATCGATGCCGATCCGTCGATGCCGCTCGAGGGGGTGCCTGCTCACACTCGCATCAAATACTTCGCGTCAGTCGATAGATGCCCGGGTGGATATGCGGTGACCGGGCTTGTCGAGAGCAAGGAGGATCTGCGACTTCGCTGCTCCCCGATCGTTCCGAATGAGAAATTCCGGATGGTTACGCTCTCCTACGATGCGTGGACGCCAAAGCTCATGAAGGATTCCGGCGATGAGGGCTTTATGTGTGACCCTGGGGAGATTGCCATCGGTCTGGCCGGCACACATCCGGAGACCGATGTTACCGATGGCGTTTGGAAAGGCGCCCATGCTCGCCCCATCTGTGCCCCGCTGCAATAGCCGTTTGCCCTTGATGTCAGTTTTATCCGGCCATTTATTTAGGACGCAACTTTTTCCGCCCGCAACCGATAGGGAAGGGAGGACAGGGTATCGAACGATCTCAAAGGAGGAAGGCCATGGTCGACAAGCTGATGACGATACGCGAAGCCACGCAGGGCATCGCCCATTCCCTCGCCCGGAGACACCATCTCCCGACACCCGCCGAGGTCGAGGCGAAGGGAAAGGAATGTGATGCGCTCGGGGCCCAGGTGCCGGAGAAATTTGAATGGACGTGGAGCCTCGAGTCCATCGGTTCGATTTTTTCCGATTCGGAGAAGAATCCGGCGCAGCGGTTCAGCGAGTGCCATGAGAGCTGGATACAGATGCAAAGCCGGAGTGCGGTTGTGGAGAAGATCGCAGAAAAGTCGGTCGAACTGGCCAATCAACTCGTCCAGGATGAGAGCACCGACATCTGTTTCGATGGGGACAAAGCGCTTCCCTGTATTTCGCTGACAGAACAGTATGATGCAGAGACGATGGCGTCCAATATCGCGTGCGATATTGCCCACTGTACCCGTGGATCGCATGAGAAGGGCTATACGTTGGGGGCACTCTTCGACCGGATGCCGGACGCGATCGAGATGGTGGGGCAAGCGGTCGATGCTGCGATCGAGGGGGTGAAGGTCCTGATCATTGTCGCCCGACATCGGAATGAATCCCAATAAAGCATTATCCCCGCGTGAACGTCCGCCTATTCGACGACAATCCCCTGCGCCGGTGATCCGGTGACCCGTTCGATCTCTTCGGAAAGAATCCGATAAAAGGGAATGCCCTTGGCGCCGTCGCTCGCCGCAAAGCGAACCGGATCGTAGGTCTTGATTCGATCGACGACGCGATCGCGGACGGCTCGATGCAGGTAGCCGTGGACGCCGCAGGCCTTGAGATGAGCGGCGATTTCGCGATCGAAATGACGATCGAAGCGCACATAGTGTGTGCGGTAGAGCGCTTCCAGTGCCTCTGTGCGGCGCGTCTCCTTGATCGGGCAGTAGGCGGCGATCATCGCATCATATTGATAGCTCAAGCTCTTGAGCCGCAGATAGGTCTCCGCGATCGTCGGATCGAGCTTGAGCAGGTCGTCGCCGATATCCTTTTCCTTCAGGCGCTTTTCGAATGCGCGCAGGAGGTGCCCGATGTTCTCCATCGAGAGGAGATCAAGGCGTGCATCTGAAAAATGACTCCAGGTGAGCGAACAGACGCGCTGCAATCGCTTTTCATAGGAGCGCATCAACGGAAGGAACAGGGTGCGATCCCTCGCGGTCGCCGTCGTCATCCGTGTGGTCGGGTTGGAGCGAAGGCGATGGCGGTCGATGCGCTGCGGCGCGCGCGGCTTGGGTTTCGGTTTTGGGAAGAAGCGATCCTCGCGCGGCGGGACGTAGGCGGCGTCCATTGCGGTGAGCGCTCCCGTGATCGGAACGATTTCATACGGAAAGCTGCGGCTGAATCCCCCCTTGTGAAAGACGAGTCCGCCGATGAGGAGTGCAGCGGCGTGTTCGCCCGCATCCGCACCGCCGTGACCGTCATAGACGACGATATCGCCGAGTCGCTCGGGGGCATTCGCGACAACCGCTTCATAGTCGCGTGCGATGAAATAGCGAAATTCCGCCTTGTCCACATAGCGATCGGCGAAACCCGTTTTGCCGCTGGCGGTCAGCGCGGTCGCATAGCAGTTCGGACCCACGAGATCCACGGTGGTGCCGGTGCGTTCGCGTACGATCTTCGGGAGAAAGGCGTCCACGCGATAGAGGCGCGCCCCCTGCGGGATGGCCGGATGGGAAAACGATGTCGATGCCGGCGTGGGGGTGAGCGAACGACGGCGAAAGAGGTCCTGGATGAATCGGGCATCGTCCGCCTGCGGCCGCTGCGGATGGACGGCCAGAAAAAAGCCCTTCGCGGGGGAAGGGGCACAGAAGGTGTAGCCGGGGCCAATCGAGCAGGCAGGATGCAGCTGGTCGGTCATGCCGATTCCTTTCAAGTGTATAGCGACCCGCTTGAGCTGTCATCCTGAGCGAGTCCGGGACAGACGAGTCGAAGGATCTCAGGAGATCCCTCGACTGTGCCCTCCGGGCTTCGCTCGGGATGACATCGAGCGAAAGCAGAGTTACATCTCATGAAACCATCGCCTTCGGCTTTCCCACATAAAATTCGATCGCTTCGATGAGGGTGTTCATATCGATCGTCGTGTTGACACACGGCCCTTCGGGGCGCGCGTTCGGGATGCCAATGACCGAGAGTTTTTCCCCGACATCGCGGATGCCGCTGACCAGGTCGCGTTCACAGGCGACGCCGATGACGGCGGTGGGCATGAGCTCGCGCACCTTCTTGCGCGCCAATTCTCCGCCGGAGACGATATGGACATGGATCGGATAGCGCTCTTTGAGCGCTGTGATCTCTTTGATCAGTTCCTTGGTCAGGCAGCGCGGCAGGAGGAGCAGGAGCGTCTCGTCGCGGCCGGGTTTCTTTGCCGACCGCGAAAGGGCGTTGGAGATGCGCACGAAGGAGTGACCCATGCGATCGCGCGTGATCCCCAGCATCTCCCCCACGCGAAAGACGCCGGCGAAGATCAGGTCGAAGAGCGGCCGCGTCCAGTTTCGGGCGGGCAGACAGTTGCGTTCGGTGCGGAAGGTGGTGACGAAGAGCGCATACCAGATGAGGGCGAAGACGATGGCGGCGCCTGTGGCGACCCAGGCGAATGTGGGCAGCCAGCTCGCCCACTGGGTGAGTCGCGGTGAGATCAGATAGATGAGGAGCGCGAGGCCGGCGCCGGCGCCGAGGAGGACCAAGAGGGCGGTGGCCGCGAAGAGCCCCTTCCCCTCATGGATGGTCCCGCCGTCGCGTCCATCCCAGTTGGCCCACTCATCCCCGAGGTTGCGACTGTCGGGGGACTTGGCACCGCTGGCATATTTGGTGAAGTTGCTCATGCGACTCTCTTTCGGAAGCAATCGAAATGACAGTCTGTTTCCGAAGCGTTTCCCGTTGATTCCCTTTTCACAACCATCTACGCCGGTCGATCGCCCAGGATCCTTCCGGGGTGCGATTTTCCGCTGACGTCATCGATCCATACAAAAGCGGTCAGGGGGCGAAGATGCGTTTCGTATAACGGGAATTCAAGAGCATAGGCAAGATAATTGTAGCGCTCCCTTTTTTTCCTTTGACACCACAACATGTAGTGGTTTACCAATAGGTATACACACAATATGTTGTGGATAAGACGGTGCATAAACGGGGGAAAAGACTATAAGTAATTGAAATTGTTTTTGTTTTATCCCTTTTGTTTATCCACAGCCCGTCGGGGGGCTTTTTGTCGCTTAAAACGAAATTATCCGACTAAGAGGGGGCATCATGGGGACGAGGTCGTTGGCGCGCACGAACAAGGGGCAGGGCAAGGCCAAGGCGAAACTTTCGGGGGGTACGAAGGGGTTGAGCCTCGAGCGGCGTTTCACTCGTCCCGGCAAGGATCCGCTGGATCTGGTCACCTATACCAAGCGCTCCAGCCTCATCACCAATCCCGACGGCTCCGTCGTCTTCCGCATGGATGGCGCCGAGGTCCCCGAGGGGTGGTCGCAGCTGGCCACCGATATCCTCGTCTCGAAATATTTTCGCAAGCGCGGCGTTCCGGGTGCAGGGCATGAGACCTCCGTGCGTCAGGTCGTCACCCGTATCGTGCGCGCCATTCGCGGCGCGGGTGAGGAGATGGGCGGCTACTTCGCCACGACCGACGATGCCGATGTCTTCGAGGCCGAGCTCGCGCACATGCTCGTCCATCAGATCGGTGCGTTCAACTCGCCCGTCTGGTTCAACTGTGGGCTCTATCATTCCTATGGCATCGAGGGCAGCGGCGGCAATTGGACGTGGGATGCCGCAAACGATGCGTTCGCCTGCACGGAAAACTCCTACGAACATCCGCAGTGCTCGGCCTGTTTCATTCAGGCCGTCGATGATGACCTGATGTCCATCTTCGACCTCGCCAAGAACGAGGTGCGGCTCTTCAAGTTCGGTTCCGGCACGGGCACCAACTTTTCTCACCTCCGTTCGCGTTTTGAAAAGCTCTCCGGCGGCGGCACCAGCTCCGGCCTTATGAGTTTCCTCGAGGTGCTCGACCGCGGTGCGGGTGCGACCAAGTCCGGCGGTACGACGCGTCGCGCGGCCAAGATGGTCTGCCTCGACGTCGACCACCCCGAGATCATCGACTTCATCGACTGGAAGGTCGGCGAGGAGCGCAAGGTCGCCGCGCTCATCGAGGCGGGGTATTCCTCCGACTTCAACGGCGATGCGTACAAGACCGTCTCGGGCCAGAACTCGAACAACTCCGTGCGGCTCTCCGACGAGTTCATGTATGCCTACGTCAACGACGATGCTTGGGAGACCCGCCTTCGCACGACGAACGAAGTGCACCAGCGCATCCCCGCGCGCGACCTGATGCATAAGCTCTCCTACGCCGCGTGGGCCTGCGCCGATCCCGGCGTGCAGTTCGATACCACGATCAACAAGTGGCACACCTGTCGTGGCAGCGGGCCGATCAACGCGTCGAATCCGTGTTCCGAATTTATGTTTGTCGACAACAGCGCGTGCAATCTGGCTTCGCTCAATCTCATGAAGTTCTACGACGAGGCGAGCGGAACGTTCGACGTCGAGGCGTTCCAACACGCCTGCCGCGTCTTCATCATCGCGCAAGAGATCCTCGTCGATTTCTCCTCCTATCCGACCGAGCCGATCGCGACGAACAGCCATCGCTTCCGTCCGCTCGGGTTGGGCTATGCCAACCTGGGAACGATGCTGATGGTCAACGGTCTTCCCTACGATTCGGACGAGGCGCGCACCTGGTGTGAGGCGATCACGGCTGTCATGACCGGCACGGCCTATCGCGCCAGCGCCGAGATTGCTGGTGAAGTCGGCGCCTTCCCCGAATATGCGAAGAACCGTGAATCCATGCTCGAGGTCATGCGCATGCACCGCGATGCGGCCTATGAGATTCCGACGAACAGCTGCCCCTCCTCGCTCGTCAAGGCGGCGCGCGACGAATGGGATCGCTGTCTGGCCGACGGCGAACGCTGGGGGTTCCGCAACGCGCAGGTGACGGTGCTGGCTCCCACCGGGACGATCGGCCTGCTCATGGACTGCGACACCACCGGGATCGAGCCGGATTTTTCGCTCGTGAAATTCAAAAAGCTCGCCGGCGGCGGTTACTTCAAGATCGTCAACGGTTCGGTGCCCAAGGCGCTTCGCCGTCTCGGCTACAGCGACGAGGAGATCGCTCAGATCATCACCTATGTTCAGGGGACCACGTCGCTCGTGGGCACGCCTCACATCAACGCCCATTCGTTGCGCGATAAGGGGTTTTCCGACGAGGACCTCGATAAGGTCGAAGGAGCGCTCGCGGGCGTCTTCGATCTGCCCTATGCCTTCACGTCGCAGGCCCTGGGGCGCGAAGCGATGGCACGCTTCGGGTTCACCGAAGAGCAGTATGAGAAGCCCGGGTTCGATCTGCTCAGTGAGCTCGGTTTCTCCGAGAAGCAGATCGCGGAAGCCAGCGCCGAGATCTGCGGACGCATGACGATCGAGGGTGCGCCCAACCTCAAGGCCGAGCACCTGCCGGTCTTCGACTGCGCGAACGCGTGTGGAAAGATCGGCACGCGCTATCTCCTGCCCATGTCGCACCTGAAGATGATGAGTGCGGCGCAGAAATTTATCTCGGGCGCGATCTCCAAGACGATCAACCTGCCGCGTGAGATTACCGCCGAGGAGATCGAGCGCCTCATCGTCGATTCCTGGCGCATGGGGCTCAAGGCCGTGGCGCTCTATCGCGACGGATGCAAGCTCTCCCAGCCGCTCACTTCGAGCGCGTCCGATCGAAAGAGGAAAGAGGACTCGACCGATGTCTCTGAGGATGTTGCGGCGCAGCCGGCGATCGCCGCACAGCCGGTTCTCAAACGCCGTCGCCTTCCCAAAAAGCGCAGCGGTTTTACGCAGGAGGCGCGCGTCGGCGGGCACAAGGTCTATCTGCGCACCGGTGAGCACGAGGACGGCACGCTCGGCGAACTCTTCATCGATATGCACAAGGAAGGGGCGGCGCTGCGCAGCATGATGAACTGCTTCGCCATCGCGGTGAGCCTGGGGCTGCAGTACGGCGTTCCGCTCGACGAATACGTCGACTGTTTCACCTTCACGCGGTTTGAGCCGCAGGGTGTTGTCGATCATCCCAACATCAAGATGGCGACGTCGGTGATCGACTACGTCTTCCGCGTGCTGGGCATGGAATACCTCGGCCGCACCGACTTCGTGCAGGTCAAGCCCACGAAGGACGATGACGTCAAAGCCGAGATCGAGCGTGGCGATGCTGCGGACAAGAAGGCGGCGAAGACGCCCGACCCCAAACGGGTGAGCGTCACGGTGAAGCCGTCGGTTCCCAAAAAGCGCAACGATGACGACGCCGACGAGGCACTTCCCGCGATCGCGGCGGTGAGCGCGGGGGCGATGCATACCTCAGCCGCCACAGGGCTTTCGACATCGACCTCCGCCTCCGGCGTGGTCGTGCAGTTGGCCGAGGCCAAGCCGAAGACGGCCGGCATGGGCGCACACCTGCAGAACATGATGGGCGACGCCCCGTTCTGCGACCAGTGTGGGCACGTCACCGTCCGCAACGGCGCGTGCTATAAGTGTCTCAACTGCGGAAATTCGATGGGATGTTCCTAGGCGTTGCAATGGCATGAGAACACCTCTAAAAACCTCGTTTTGTACGCATGTCATTCCTGCATGCTTAAAGCGGGAATCCAGCCAGGTGTCTTTGTGTACGACTTTATGAGACTGGATCCCCGATGACACCATTCGAGGATGACAAACGGAGTGGGAACAAACAATGACAAAGGATCAGATCGTTACCGAAGCGCGGGTCTATCTCGTTGGCCGACAACAAGTCGATACCAAGGTGTTGGAGGGGTTCATCGACGATGAGGGGATGGCCTTTTCAACCGACACCGATGTGGCCGCCGAGGTGCTCGCGGAAACGGCGGGCCGCACCTGTTACATGTCCTTCGGCAAGGGGCGCAAGACCAACCGCGACTATCTCGACCGGATCATCTCCAGCCATCACGGCTCGGTCCTCGAACACTGCGTCTGGAATTTTCTCATCACCGGCATCTCGCGTTCCCTCACGCACGAACTCATCCGACACAGATCCGGTTGGGGATATAGCCAACTTTCCCAACGCTATGTCGATGAGTCTGATGCGCGCTATGTCTGCCCGCCCTTCTATCGCGAGCACCCGGAGCTGTATGGAAAGTGGCTCGAGGCGGTTCAGGATGCACACCGCTGCTATTGTGACCTGGTCGAGGCGACCGACCCGGTGGTGAAGGAGCTCCACCCGGAGCTCTCCCAGACCGATCGGCGCAAGATCGTGCGGCAGTCGGCGCGCTCGGTCTTGCCCAACGCTACCGAGACAAAGATTTTCATCACCGCCAATGCGCGCGCGCTGCGTCACTTCTTCGAGATGCGCGGGAGTGCGCATGCCGACACCGAGATCCGCGAGCTGGCCGTGACGATGTGTCGTCTGATGAAGGAGGAGGCGCCCAATCTCTTTGCCGATCTCGGTGTTGTCCTGGAGGACGGCGTTGAGGTGATCAGCGTCGAGCATTCGAAGGTGTGATTTGTGAGATGGCTGAATGGCTAAATGGTGAGATGGCTCAATAGTCAGATCGTGAGATCGCGAGATAGCTCAATAGTGAGATAGCTCAACCCAAAATCGATTTTAGCCATCATGCGATTCAGCCATCTCACCATCTCACGATCTTGCCTTTAGCCATCTCACCATTTTGCTATCTCACAATCTCACTGCCTTTTTCGCAATCCAAAAACACAATCCCGCATTCAGAAATCCCGCGACGACATCGGCGATGTAGTGCTGTTTGACCAGCACCACCGACACGGCGATGATCGCGGTCATCGCGAGAAAGATCCATCGCCAGATGCGATGCCCGCGCCAGGAAACGAGTGTGGCCAGCGTCGGATAGGTGACGTGCAGCGAGGGGAAGCAGTTGTAGGGCAGGTCGATCCGATAATAGAGCTGGGTCGCAAGGACATTGAAGCCGGTCAGTTCCGTAAGATCCGGTCGCAGCTCCATGCGTACGGGCAGGAGGAGAAAGAAGCCATACGCCAAGGTCGTTGCGAGAAAGAAGGTGACGACCGCGCGTCTCCACTCGGCGCCCTCGTCCAGGACGAAGTAGACGGCCACCACGGTTCCGTAGACCAGGACATAGCCGAAGATGAAGATCGGCAGGAACGGGATCTGCGATTCAAAGGGGAGCGAGACATCCCAGAAGTGCGTACGGCCCTGGGAGAGCGCGTTGATCGTCATGTATCCGACCGTAAAATAGGCGATCATCGCCAGATACCAGAGAGATTTTGAACGGCGTGCGGTCATCCGCACCTCCAAAGCAGGAATTCGGTTTTACGGCGAGGATTTCCCAGGGTCGTTCTTTCGCTTCTCTCGCACGTTTTGGCATCTGTCTCGAGCCGTCTTTCCTCGCGAACTCGCCCGCCGAAGGAAGAAGGGCGCATGAGATTTTTGGCGGGCTCAAACATCACTCGGAATTGAGACCTAAAGGTCTCAACCGACGTCTTCTCGCAGGCCAAAACGGCTCGCTTCGCGATGAACGACCCTGGGAAATCCTCGCCGTGAAAACATGTTCCCGTTTGACATCTCCCATCAGGACGCACGGTCCTGATCCCTGTTCCTTATGACGGGTTTTGGTCGTCTTGACAATCCGGGTTTGCTGTGCGCGAAATCACCCTGCGTGCCGCATTCGGCCGCAGAATGAAAGGGAGGATACGATGAAGCGAATCATGATATGGGGAGCAGTGGTGATCTCGGCAGCATTGGCGATCGGAGCGGTCTATCCGGAATCCGGCAGTGTGGCGGCGGACAAGCCGACGTTGTTGGCGCAGGCCGAGACGGTTTCGCCTGCACCGCGCCAGGCGCAGGCCGAGGCGTCGCGGGGTTTGCTCGACTGCCAGCGCTATGCACAGAGCATGCAGGCGCAGGGCGGCGCGAAGGCGAAGATGGAATCGACCTTTCGGCGCCAGTTCGGCAAGGCGCTCGATGCGTCGGGTACCTATCGCTATGACAAATACACGCGCATCATGCTGAGTTGTGCGGGGGAAACCTGCACGATCAGTTGTGCCAGTGACTATCAGCAGTAAATCAAGGAGGATTCACATGGATAAGCAGGCGGTCGAGAAGGTCATCGAAGAGCAGATCCGCCCACGGCTCGCAGCCGACGGCGGTGGCATCGATCTCATCGAGATCAAGGACGACAATACGGTCGTGGTGAAACTCACGGGCGCGTGCGGATGCTGTCCGTTTTCGCTCATGACGCTCAAGTCGGGTGTTGAAGCGGCGCTCAAGAAGGCGTTTCCGGAACTGAAGGAAGTGGTCTCGGGATAGACGAAGCAAAACAGCTCGACGAAGAGGCGGCCTCCCGGTCGCCTTTTTTTGCGCATAAAGTTGTGCTGCCGTCTTCACGTCCCGACCGAACGCAATGCCTCACTGGTGCGCTTACGCTCCGCTTGCACGTTTTGGCATCTGACTCGATCCGTCTTTCCTCGCGAACTCGCCCGCCGAAGGAAGAAGAGCGCATAAGATTTTTGGCGGGCTCAAACATCACTCGGAATTGAGACCTAAGGGTCTCAACCGACGTCTCTTCGCAGGCCAAAACGGCTCGCTCCGCAAGGCGCACCAGTGAGGCATTGCGTTCGGTCGGGACAAGGAACATCGGCAATGATCAATTTCAAGTGGTGACGGTGGCCTTTGAGGTCTCTGATTCCCAGACCTCGACGGCGTGGATGGGGAGATTGAAGGTGCGGGCTTGGTCGAATATGAGTTCGGCGATGCGTTCGGCAGTTGGGTTTCCCTCCATCGGCAGGAAGCGTTCGTTCGCGTCGCGCAGCAACAGCGTCAGTGGGTCCTCCGCATTGAGCAGGAGGGCGTGATCGAGGGTGTCGTGGATCCAGGTGCCGATCGTTTCCTTCAGTCGGTCGAAGTGGCAGACCATGCCGTTTGCATCGAGTGCATCGCGCGCGAGCACGATCGTCGCGCGTCCGGTGTGGCCGTGCAGGTGTCGGCAGCGGCCCGCATCGTGCAAGAGCCGATGGCCGTAGCTGAAGGTGAAGGTTTTGGATACGGTGTACATGTTGAATGCCGTAACACGTAACACGTAACACGTAACGAGGGACATGCGTTACGTGGTCACGTGTCACGTGTCACGGAAGTGTGCGTCCCCCATCCACAGCGATCACCTGTCCGGTGATGGAATGAGCCTCATCGATGAGCCATGCCGCGAGCGTGGCGATTTCTTCTGGAGACTGTGCGCGTTGCATCGGCGTCTTGGCGATGAGTTGTGCAAATGTATCGTCGTCCATCCCCTCCGGTTGCGAGGCGAGATACGGGGCGATGGCGTTGACGATGATTTTTGGCGTGAGCTTCTTGGCCAGTCCCTTGACCAGCGCCTCCACCCCCGCTTTGGCGATGCTATAGGGGAGCCAGTCGCCATACGGTTTCTGTGCGGCGACGTCTGAGAAGAAGATCATCCTGCCGCCGCGGCCCTCCATTGTGCGTGCGGCGGCCTGGGCGAGGAAGAAGGTCGCGGTGAGATTCGCATCGATCGTTCGATGCCATGCCGCTTCATCCAGATCCATGAGCGGTGTGCGCTCAAACGTCGCCGCACAGTGGATCAGGGCATCCAGGCCGTCCATCCGGTTGGCTGCTTCACCCACGATGCGCCGCGGTGCCTCCGGCGGGGTGATATCCATCGCGATCACCGAGGCGGTGCACGCGTTCGTCGAGAGCTCCTGTGCGAGCGCATGCGCGGCGTCGGCATTGCGATGCGTGCCCAAAACGAGCGCACGCCCCGGTGCGGCGAGCCGTTTCGCGATCGCCTCTCCGATCGAGCCCGTGGCCCCGGTGATGAGGATCTTCTGTGTGGCACTCTTCATCGCCCCCTCTCTAGCGATGCCTGCCCCTCATGACCAGCATTTTTCGAGGGCATCGGGAACGTTATGGAATGCGCTTGCGTGGCGACTGCTGTCGCCAAATACGACGCTCCATCCCCCAATTCTTTATCGTGTGTTCTAATTCTTCCAGTGATTTCAGTTGGTTCTGAGTGCTGTGTTCTGGCATGGGGCTTGCAAATTAAAGCGGTGAGGCCCTCTTCCGGGCCAAGGAGGCACTATGATGAACAAGCGCGTACTCATTCTCGTTCTCGCCCTCGGTCTCTTCGGCGCGGCATTCGGGTGCAACTCTCCGCTTTCGGAGAATGCGTCCGACTATACGCTGCGCTTCGAGTTTCCGAAGGACAAGGACGTCCTGATCATTGAGACTCAGGTGAGCGGCAAGCTCTATCCGGACGAGGTCGTTCTCGACAACGGGACGTACGCCTATCTCCTCTCCGACCCCGCCACGCGCTTCGAGGATGTACAGTGCACGTTTCTCGATGACGAAGACAAGGCGCGCTGCACCGTGACGGCTGCTCCCGGTGCGATCAAGCGCAACGATTCGATCGGCGTTCATATCAAGGCGCGCATGTGTCAGCTCAGCGATCGGCTGCGGCGCGGAGCCATCGAGGATGGATTCATTGAGGCGCAGCTCGGCGATGCGGATCTCTGTGAAAATGTCGAGCGCAACTTCGACATCGTTCAGGCGGATCTCCCGGTGTTCGATCTGAGCGTGGTTCCACATCATTTCCTGACGCTGATAGATGCTCGAAAATCAGGGAATACCCAATACTATTCATTTCGAATTCATGTGGCGATGGAATCGAATTGGCGCGACCTGCGCATTCAGGAGGGACTCGCACCGTATGCGAGTGATGAGATCGCTATGGAGCGTTTCCTTGGCGACATGCGGGAATGCAGCCATCTTGGCGATGATGTTGTCGAGTGTGATTTTGAAGCAAATGATATCGGTGCAAGCATGTATCCTATCGAAGGGCGCTTCTTTCGCGTGATCCGCGACAACGATACCGTCAATAATCTGAATGACGACACCGAAATCACTCCCTGGATTCGGATGACCAACTGCGTGCAGGGGCCGGGCGTGGCGTTAAAGCCGGGCGCGGACCTCTGTTCAGTCGATAGCGACCGCGATGGGATTCCAAATGATCGCGATGGATATCTCGTGATCCCCGGAACGGGTGTCATCATTCCCGGTGGTTATACCCTCATCGATTGCGCGCAATTTCCAAATTCGCCGGGGTGTTATTATGTTTTTGATTGCGACCTCAATCCCGAGAGCGCCTTGTGTCCTGGAAGCGAGGCGTATTGTGAAGAACATACCGATGATCCCGAGTGCACGGACCCGGTCGTCGACTGCGATCTCAATCCCGAGGATCCTGCGTGCACCGATCCGGGCGTCGATTGTGATCTCAACCCCAGCGATCCGAGCTGCCCCGGCAATGAGGAGTTCTGTGACGACAATCCGGATGACCCGAGCTGTCCCGGCAGCGAGGCCTTTTGTGACGACAATCCGGATGACGTGAGCTGTTCGATCGTCATCCCAGGCCCTGGCCCGAACGGCGATGACGATGATGATGATGACGGCAATCCAATGAGCGAGGGTGGCGGTTGTGGCCTGAGTCTCGTCGAGGCGACGACGGCCAATCCCTTTGGCCTGCTCTTCCTGATCGTGGCGATGACCCCGATGATCTATCGCAAACGCCGGTGACTGGTGACAGCATGACACTTCAAAAACCCCGCCCTTCCGGCGGGGTTTTTTTGATCCGCTGGGGAGTAACGCCAACAATCCAAATGATTTCATGGCGTTGGATGATGGCGCTTTTTACGCAACATTTTGGCGCCGCAACCGATAATAGAAGTGGAAGGGGGTATCCCCGGGCAACCGCCCGGTGGGGGAGACAGATATGAAGAAACTCATCGGAATTTTTGGACTGGTCCTGGTGCTTGCCCTGGCGGGCAATGCTTGGGCCCTAGACGATCCGGACGGAGACGACGTGCCCACGCGGGACGCCTTCGGCCATATCGTCGATAACTGTCCGAATGTGGCCAACCCGACCCAGTCCGACTGGGATCGCGACGACATCGGTGATGCGTGCGATCACTCGGACGGGGATGGGATCGTCGATGCCGAGGACAACTGTCCGGCCGTCGACAATCCGCCGGACGAGGACGGCGTGCAGGATCCGGATGCGTGCGAGGACAGCGATGGTGACCACGTCTGGGACAACATCGACAACTGCATCGATCGACGCAACCCGAGCCAGGCTGACTACGATGATGACGGCGTCGGCGATTCCTGTGATAACTGTCGCCTGATCGCCAATGTCGATCAGCTCGACACCGATGAGGATGGTTTTGGCGATGCCTGTTTCGACGATGCCGACGGCGATGGTTTTGGCGATCGCGTCGATAACTGTCCGACCGTCTACAACCCGGATCAGGCCAATTCCGACCGGGATTCACGCGGCGATGCTTGCGATCAGGAAGATCCGATCGCGGCGAGCGAGAACGATCCGATTCCGAGCACGCGCCAGGCGCGAGCCTATGGCTCCAGCGGTTGCAGCGTGGCCGCATCGGGTACGGTTGACCTTTCGATCGTGATGCTCTTTCTGTCGGCGTTTTCCGGACTCGTGATTCGTCGACGCACATAATATGAACCCACATGGAATGTTTTATTGAGGAGTAGGGATGAGACCTCTTCTGACGATCATGACGATGCTCGCAATCGTGGCGGTGGCCCAGGTGGCCGTGGCCCTCGATCCGAACGACTGCCCGGCGGTGGCCCCCTATGGTTTGGGCTGCGGGGTCACCATGGACGGGATCGAGCTCAACGATGCCGACTGCGACGGCGTTCCGGATTTCAGCGACAGCCAGGACTGCAACGGCGATGGCGAACCGGACGGTTATGCCATCGACAACTGCCCGATTCATCCCAACGGCGACTGCGATTTGAGCCCCGACTACTGCAACATCGACGGCGTGATCGAGCCCGGAACGGGTCAACCGATGACCGAGATCGAGGAGCTCGGCGGGCATCAGACCGATTGGGACGGCAACGGCGTGGGCGATGCCTGCGACGATTTCGACGGGGACGGCATCGAAGACTATCGCGACAACTGCCGCACCAGTGCCAACGCCGATCAGGACCTGCGCGCCTGCATCGACACCGATAGCGACACGATCGAGGATTACATCGACAACTGCCCGGTGCGCTACAACCCCACGCAACAGAACAGCGACACCGACGAATTCGGCGATGCCTGTGACAACTGCCGACTCCTCGATAATCCCGAGCAGCGCTCCAGCGACTGCCCGACGAATCGCGGCGGCGGTTTCATTCCCAACGAGACGCCGACGCCGAACCCGAATCAGGGCATCGCCTTCGATCCCGGTCCGGACCAGGTGCAGGGCAACGGCGGATGCATGGCCGTTCCGGGCAGCGCGCCGAACGCGCCGCTGCTGATCCTCGTGCTGGCCTGGGGGCTTGGCGTCATTCGCCGTCGTTTCTAGCGCTCATTTATAATGATACGAATGCAGGGCCGTCCATGAGGCTATTCCCGTACACCTAAAGGTTGTCATTCCCGCGGAGGCGGGAATCCGCTTGTAATGGTCAATCGGGATCCCCGCTTTCGCGGGGATGACAACGCTCAGGTTTGCCAGCACATGCAGGGCCGTCCGTGACGCGGGCGGCCTTTTTGCTATTCCTGCCCTGTTTACACACGCGCACAGAGCGGTTATGGAGAGTCTCGAAACGCAACGCAGGAGGGGTTATGCAGCAGAGACTTCACGGTATCGTCCTCATCGCCGCGCTGATCCTCGCGCTTGGGTCGTTGGCGGGGGGCATCTTCATCGGTCGCGGCATGATGAACTTTCGCATGGCCGATCGCTCCGTCACCGTCAAGGGGCTGGCGGAGAAGGATGTGCAGGCCGATCTGGCGGTCTGGACGATCCGCTTCAAGGCGGCGGGCGATGGGCTCGTCGAGGTGCAGGCGAGCATCGAGCGCGATCGAGACACGATCGTCGCGTTTCTCAAGGCGCAGGGGATCGATGCAGCGGCGATCACGATCGGGCGGCTGGACGTGACCGACATGTACGCCCAACAGTATCGGCCCGAGAATATCGGTCACCGTTTCATCATCGCGGGCTCCGTCGGCGTGCGTTCCGATCAGGTGGATCTGATCGCGCAGCTCTCCCAGCGCACGGGTGAGCTCGTGCGCAAAGGCGTCATCCTCGAGGGGTATTCCGGACCGCAGTATGTCTTCACACAGCTCAACGCCATCAAGCCGGCGATGCTGGCTTTAGCTACCGCCAACGCACGCGCTGCCGCCGAGCAGTTCGCAAAGGATTCCGGCAGCCGCGTCGGTTCGATTCGCCGCGCCAATCAGGGCGTCTTTCGGATTATGGCGCGCGACGGTATCGCCGGCGGCAATGAGGCCGAACAGATCCAGAAGAAGGTCCGCGTCGTCTCGACGGTCGACTACGAACTGGATGGCTGACGCGTTTCCACCCGCAGGAACGACATCCCAAAGAGCTGCCGCGAGGGGAATATTCATGTGTCTGGAACAAGCTTCATCTGTGAAGATACATGAAAATTCCCCGGGAGGCGGCGGTTGTGAGGCACGATGCATCAATCACTGACCGACATGTTGGGCAAACGCGTCCTCATCTTCGACGGCGCTATGGGCACGATGCTCGAACGCCTCGGCGCGCCGGCCGGGTGCAACGAGAACCTCGTGCGCACGCATCCGGATATCGTGGGTGAAGTGCATCGCCTCTATCTCAAGGCCGGTGCCGATTGCATTCTCACCGGGAGCTTCGGCGCCAACCGAATGACGCTCGCCGATCATGGATTGGACAAGGACGCGGCCGAGATCAATCGCGAGGCGGCTGCGGTCGCGCGCCGGGCGGTCGCATCCGTGGGGGGCGATCGCTTCGTCGTGGGCGATATCGGTCCCGGCTCCAAGCTCCCCACGCTGGGGCACGTCTCCTTCGACGAACTCTGCAGCGCCTATGTCGAACAGATCGCCGCGCTCATCGAAGGGGGCGTCGACGGCCTGCTCATCGAGACCTGCCAGGACCCGCTGCAGATCAAGGCGGCGTGCGCCGCCGCGCATGAGGCTTTTGCCGCGAGCGGCACTGCGCTCCCCTTCTTCGTTTCGGTCACGGTCGAGACCTCCGGCACGATGCTCTTGGGCACCGAGATTTTGGCGGCGCTGGCTGCGATCGCGCCCTATGGTCCCGCGGCCTTTGGCCTCAACTGTGCGACCGGACCGGAGCGCATGGTCGAGCATGTTTCTGCACTTGCGCACCATTCCCCCTTTGCGATCATCTGTCAGCCCAACGCGGGCATGCCGGCCAACGTCGACGGCAAGCCGCACTATCCGCTCGATCCCGAGGCCTTTGCCGAGAAGACGGCAGCATTGGCGCAAAAAAACGGCATCGCCCTGGTGGGCGGTTGCTGTGGGACGACGCCGGATCACATTCGGGCGCTCGCCCAGCACCTGCACGGCAAAGAGGTCTCGCGTCGGATGCCGCAGAAGCTCTCCGCGGTCTCCTCCCTCTACCGGATGGTGACGCTCGATCAGGAACCCCGCCCCTTTCTCGTCGGCGAACAGACCAACGTCAGCGGGTCGAAGCGCTATCGCGAGCTGTTGGAAGCGGATGCGTATGACGCCATGGCCGACGTCGCCCGCGAGGTGGCCTCGGCTTCACACGCGCTCGATATCTGTGTCGCCCGACCCGGTCGTGACGAAGTGCGCGATATCACCGAGCTGACATCCCGCGTCGTGCAGCGCGCGGATGCGCCGCTCGTGATCGATTCCACGAATCCAGATGCAATCGCTGCGGCATTGGCGCGCTGTCCGGGGCGGGCCATCATCAACTCGATCAACCTGGAGGATGGCGGCGTGAAGGCACGCAAGGTCTTGGCACTGGCGCGGCGTTTCGGCGCGGCGGTCGTGGCGCTCACGATCGATGAGAACGGCATGGCAAAATCGGTCGAGGAGAAATGTGCGATCGCGCATCGTTTGGTCGCGATAGCGGAAGATGCTGGGCTCACTCCCGAGAGCCTCCTCATCGATGCCCTCATCTTTACGCTCGCCTCCGGCGATCCGGAGCTCTTCGATGCCGGTCGTGAAACCCTAGCGGCGATCGCGCGCATCAAGCGCGAAAACCCCGGCGTGCGCGTGCTGCTCGGCGTGAGCAACGTCTCCTTCGGCCTGCCGCCGCGCGGGAGGCGCCTGCTCACCAGCGTCTTTCTCCACCGCGCGATCGAGGCGGGCGCGGATGCCGCGATCATCAATCCGTCAAAGATTCTCCCGTATGCGCAGATCCCCGATGATGCTCGCATCCTCTGTGAGCGACTCATCGATAACGATCGTGACGCGAATGACCCGCTCACCGAACTGCTCAAGCTCCTCGATACGAGCGGCGACCTGGGGCGGCGCACGGCCACCATATCCAAAGAAGCGATGACGCCGAGGGATGCGCTTCGACAGGCCGTCATCGACGGTCGGCGCGAAGGATTGTCCGAATGCGTCGACGCGGTCCTTGCCGAGGTGGAAGCCGATCGCGTCATCAACGAGATCCTCCTCCCCGCCATGCAGGAGGTCGGTGCCGGCTTTGGCCAGGGGGGCGTGCCGTTGCCATTTGTTCTCGCCTCCGCCGAGACCATGCGCGCCGCGATCGATCTGGTCGCCCCGCACCTGAAGGGCGAGGGGATGCAGCAGAAGGGGACGCTGGTGCTGGCCACGGTGCGCGGCGATGTACACGACATCGGAAAGAATCTCGTCGACGCGATTTTGGCCAACAACGGTTTTCGCGTCGTCAACATCGGCATCCGCCAACCGGCTTCAAACGTCATCGAAGCGGTCCGTCAGGAAAAGGCGACGGCCATCGGGCTCTCGGGTCTGCTCGTCTCCTCCACCGAGGCGATGCGCGAGGATTTGGAAGCGTTTCGTGCAGCGGGGCTTACCATTCCGGTGCTCGTCGGAGGCGCGGCGCTCACACCGAAATTTGTGGAACAGACGCTTGCCCCCGCCTACGGCGCGCCGGTGTACTACTGCGCCGATGCGTTTTCCGGGCTCACCGCGATGGAGGAGATCTGTCGTTGATCACTCGGATGTATCATGATTGAAGATAAACAGAAAACACCGTCGTTTCTGGGGACGAAAGTTGAAGGCGAGATCCCCTTCGCCGAGATCGAGCCGCTCATCGATCGCGAGATGCTCTTCTGCCAGCAGTGGCAGTTTCGGAAGAACCAGACGCCGGATGCGTGGCAGGCGTTTAAAGCGGAGAAGGTCCTGCCCATCTTCGAGCGCATCCTCGGCATCTGCCATGCGCGCCAGGTCATGCAGCCCGCGGTGGTCTATGGACACTTCGCCTGCGAGCGCATTGGCAACGGTCTGCTCGTGAAGGACGCGCGCCGCGAATATCGCTTCGATTTTCCGCGTGAGCGCAAAAGCCCCAATCGGTGTCTGTCCGATCTCTTTCCCGACGGCTTTGTCACCTTCCAGATCGCGACGGTCGGATCGCGCGTCGCCGAGATCGCGGCCGATTGCTTCAAGAAAAACAACTACAGCGACGCCTTCTATCTGAAAGGCCTGGCCGCGGTCGCTGCCGAGGCCTGCGCGCTCTGGTCGCATGAACGCATTCGCGAAGAACTCGGCGTCGCATCGGATGTGGGCGCGCGCTTCAGCCCCGGATATCCCGCTTTTCCGGATCTGCTCGCCCAGAAGCAGATCGTCTCCCTCCTCGATGCCGCGCGCATCGGTGTGGCGCTTACCGAGACCTGCCACTTCATCCCGGAATACACGACCAGTGCCATCATCTCCATCGATAAAGGCGCGCAGCACTTCCGCCCGTGAATCCTTGCTGTGGTATTTTGCAGGCATCACCGCTTGCGAGGATCCGTTCAGGGGACCGCCGTCTCGGCTCACACGCCGCCTCGACGGCTTTTTCTTCTTTCATCGCAGCATCAAAGGCTTCGATTGCGATGAAAGAAGAGATCCCCTGAACGGATCCTCGCAAGCGTTGATCAGGAATAAAGAGGTGAGTCTGCGTTGGATCAGAGTCGGATGAAATTGATGCCACCGGCGAGTGCGGGTGGGGGGCACTCGAGTGTTCCGGCCTCGAACGAGTCGTCGACGAAGACGCTGCCGCCGAGCGCCATCGGGTCGCTGGGAGCGATATCGATGTTCGCTGTCGTCGGCGCTGTTTCGACGACGAGGGGGGTGACGGCGCGCGCGGACTGTCCTGCCGTTCCGTTTGAAGTGACGTTGCCCCCGTTGCTCCGTGGGGATGCACTGCCGTTATCGGTGTTATTGGGGCTGGAAGCGGGGTTGTCGATCGTGATGGAGAAGCGCTCGAATTCGTCCAGTCTCTTTCCGGTTTGGATCCCCGTCCTCTTGATGCGTTCGCGAAGCCAGGGCGACTGATGATGGAAGAGGATGGTCCCTAACGCCTTGATCTTTTTCGTGTCCATCTGTTTCGCATGCATCTGTGTGAAGCGCTCTTCGCGTTCGCGGCCGAACGCGCCGATGGCCTCATCCAGCTCGACGGTGCTCTTGACCCCGATCATGCGTTCCTTGAGTTGACGGGCATCCCTCGGGAAGAGGGGGAGTTGTGCATCGATGGCATCGATGATTTGCTGAATTTTTCCCATCTGGGTGGGCTGATTCCAGATGCCGAGGCCAAAGAGGAGTTGGCCGATCTGGCGACGGTTGAGCTCCTTCGGATTGAGGCAGATCGCATTGACCGGCGGTCGAACCCCAGAGAGGATCTGGCGAAAAAATGGGGCCAAGCGTTTGGCGCCGACGATTTCAGGGGCATAGCCGGCACTTTCGGAGACGACGATCAGGTGCCGCGATCGCGCGCGAAAGAAGCGCTTTTTCAGAAAGGTGACGAGGTCCGTATCCGGTGCCGCGTTGCTGTCGATGCGGACGAAGAGCGCGCACGGTGTCTGCGTGTCTCCATAGACGCGTTCCAGGTGTTCCATCGGCACCATCTCCTCGTGGAGGATGACAAATGCCGGGATGTTTCTCTTCGTGAAGACAGAGAGGAGCGGTTTCAGAAATGATTCGTCAAAATCGGCTCCGGGGTGGTGGACGATTGCGGAGACGCTCTGTGCATGTTGCTGCTGTCGATGGATCTTTGCCAGCGCGGTGATGCTCCCGTTGCGGTAGTTCTCGAAGCCGATGTTCGGGGCGTCGGCCATGGCCGTCTGCCGCATCGCGATGCGCATCCTTCCATCTCGGTCCTTGTTGACGAATTCGATGTATGATTTGAACCGATCGACCGCATTGCCGTTTGCTGCGGAGATGATCGGTGCGATCGGTCGCGATGGCGGCGGCCCGACCTGTGTGTCGCGCGATGGTGAAGCGACAGGAGGAGGGGCGGGTTTGCGGGGTGCCACGGGATGCAGCGGCCCGCGCGCTGAGCTGCCGCCCTGTCTTCGCCCCTGTGCCTCACGGGCGAAGGCCTCGAGTCGGGGACGCCATTCGGTGATGAGGGCATCGACGGCCTGGATGGGAACCCGGCTGGTCATGAGGTCGGCACGCAGTTTGTAGAGATGGGTGATCTCCCACGGCGCGGCGATCCATTCCCCCCAGATCGCTGAACAGGCCTCGTTGGTGTCGAGGGTTTCGTGCGTCAATTCCAGAACGATTTTCTGAATGGCGTGACGAAAGGCCGAGAGCGGCGTCTCCGGCGATGGCGTCGCCGGAGAGGTGCTGAGCGTTGACGCGGTGCCGGTTGTCCTCATCTCCTGTGCATGTTTGGCGCGAGTGCTCGCCATGGCGTCCGCGTTGAGGATCTGTGCCCACTTGCCGAGGAGTCCTCCCCAGACGTTCCCTGGGACGTGATTGCCCTCGCGCAGCGTGCGAAAGACGTCGTGGTAGAGTTCGGAGCGCGGGCTTTTCTCGTAACGGTCCCAGACGTCTTGACAGAGCTGGTCCGTATCGATCTGTTCACCCGTCGCATCCAGGACGGTCGAGCGAACCTCCGCTTGAAATTTGCGGATGAGGGTTTGTTCGTGTGTGTCGATCTTCGTCATGGGGTTCCCAGGTGCAAGGCGCCACCGCACCGGCGGTGACGGCCACTCCTAGTTGGTATCGTCCGCTGCCCGAAAAGGTTGCGTGAAAAATACCGAAACAGTAAGCAAATTCCTTTGCTTTTCAGGGTCCCCCAACCCGTATCAGGGGCTGATTTGCCGTCAGTGGCTCGAAAATGCAAGTGGGGAAACGCCCTAAAACGCGCCCGCGGGGTTTAGGGCGATGGGGGCATAGGTGAACAGGCCGCCCATCAGGAGCGCCTCGGTCGAGGCGGTGGCGTTCAGATCCGATGGGTCATCGAGGGGGGTTTCGGAAGCATCCGATGTGCCTTCGATCATCTCCGGCGGCATCTCATCGCCAAGCGTCACGACGATCGGATCGAAGGGGTGGATCTCGTGTTGAAACTGGAGCTGATGCGTTCGTCCGAGCTGTTCGAGACGATCGGCGTACCACTCATCGCCGCCCTGGGATGAAGAGATGATATAGGGCATCGGCGCGTTTTCGTTGTTTCCTCGTTGTTGTCTGCTCAACATGGTCTGCGTCCAGTCACGGATCTGGATGCACAGGTCGTCCATCCGGGACTGACGGCGCAGTGCCTCATGAAATCGTTCGGAGGGGATCGATGCGGAGAGTTCCTCCAGGACCGATGGAAGCGGCGGCACCTGTTTGACGATCAGGTCGACGATCTGATCGCGGCTATGGCCTTCATCGGAACTGAGCCTCGTGGTGCCATAGAAATACTGACTGACCTGCAACCGATTCATCTGTTTCGGATTGAGGCCGATGCCGTGGACGGCATCGCGATCGGGCGCGGCGATAGAGCGAAAGAAGGGGACCAGCGGTGTCGTCAGCTCGGCATGGGATTGGCTGCCGCCCTCGACGACGACGATCAAATGGCGCAAGGCGTTCTGGAAGAAGATCTGCCGTAAAAAAGAGACGAGTGCCGGATCGACGGCGCGTTCATCCTCCTTGAGCAGAACGAGCGCTCCCAGGTGATTCGGGTCAGCGAAGAGTTCTTCCATGCGATCGAGTGCTTCCGGAGAGGGGTCGGCGTGCGCGATGACGCTGGTCGAAACGGAAAGGCGATCGACATGGGCCAGGCGGATGCTGTCGATGAAGCGCTTGCGCAGGGAGGAGCCCGAAGGACTCGCCACGATCGCCATGCGCTGCGAAGCCGAGCTTCCGCGCAAGAGGGCGAGGAGGGTGTCGATTTCCGTGCGACGATAGGCCGACAGGGGCGTATCCTCTGCATCGGCCTGTGCGGCGGCGCCGATCATGATGCGCGGTGAAGATGTGTTCGTGAGCTTGAGTTCGAAGAAGGTCTGCCGATTGCGCTCCTTCTTCGGCGTCTCCTCCGTCGGGGCGGTGTTCTTCGTCGTTGCGGCGAATTTCGTCATCCACCGACGTTCCAAATCCTCGATCATCGGCGTCGGCACTATATACTTATGGGCCAGCTTGACGAGAATTGGCAGCAATGCTCCGGCGGGATCAGCTGCCTCCATGAGGGTGGTACGGATCCATTCCAGATCGGCCGGCTCCTCGCCGGGCGACGCATTGAGCGCATAGGTGACTTCGCGCAGGAACGCCTCGATCAAGGGTTCGCGCCCATCTGTCGTTCGGCTTTCATCGTCAGGTCGAACGATCGATCGATGGGGAACAGGAGTGTCGGAAATCTTTGTCATCACCCCCATTATCGCGGCGGGGGGTGAGAAGTTGCGCGTTCATTTAGAAGGGACACACGCAAACTCGCCAGTTCGAACGGTCACTCACGAGAGGCTGTAGGCAGTCCCCTGCACGAACGGATAGATCCATTCGACGATGAGGCCCGCGACGAACCAGATCGGCGCGTCGGTCAGGCGCACGAGCCCCGCCAGCGACCAGCCCTTGGCATAGCTCCAGGGGCAGATCCGCCAGCGCGTGAGCGCCCATCCGACAACGAGCTGAACGAGGAAGAAGGCGAGCATATAGATGATGCCGCGCACATACCAGGGGACGCCGCCGAGGCGCAAAGCGATGAGCGGATAGAGAATGGCGATGAGGCCATAGAGCGGAAAGAGGATGAGTGAGGCGTGTCCCGTGAAATCCCATTTTCGTTTGGCCACCGATTCCGCCACCGCCGTGAAGAGGAGCGTGGCGAAGATGCCCAGCATACCGAAGAGGAGAAAGCGGATGAACATAATGCCTCCGTGAACAGTGAACAGTGAACAGTGAACAGTGAACAGTGAACAGTGAACAGTGAACAGTGAACTCTAACACAATGATGCTTGCCGTTCACGGTTTACGGTTCACCGTTTACGGCTCTTCACCCGCTCCATGAAGGCTTCCAGGCGGGTGCGGTTGTGCGTGGCCTCCAATCCCTCGAAGATGAGCGTGAGGATCGGGATGCGGGGATGGCGCTTCTTGATCTCGGCGAGCACCGCGCCGATGACGAGCCCATAGGTGCAGTGAAAGGTGATGAGCGAAACGATCCCGCTCGCTCCCGCTTCAATCTGTTCGAGGATCACCGCCACGGCGCCGATGAGTGCCGAGGGATACTTTCGCTCCATGTAGGGCTCGATCAGCTTCATGTGGCGATCATAGTTCAGCGGCACATTGTAACTGAGGTGTTCGTCAAAGAGCTTGTGCATTCGTTCTTCACGGTTGTCCACGATGCCACGCATCGCGAGTGCTTGCACCAGGTCGGTCGCTTTGCGGTGGTGGATGGCCGCAGGGATCTTCCAGCGGGAATCGTATTTGATGAATTCCGTCATCGTCGGCGGAATCATGACCATGCCGCCCATGCGTTCGATGTCGCGGAAAGCCTCTCCATTGGCAAAGTCGCAGACGCGCGTGTAGTAGTCGCCGGTGACCGCGATCTTGAAGCGTTGCTGTGTCTTGTCGACCGGGACAGCGCACATTCGGTCGCGTGCGAGGATCAGCCCCTCCTGCGCGGAATCATGCATGATCGATTCCCAGAGGAGTTTCAGTCCCTCGTCGTGAGCGCGATCAGCTGTCCCCGGGGTGGTCTCCTGGGCGCGTGTTTCATAGTAGAGCTGTGTATAGAAATCGATTCCGCGCATCATCTCCCAGTAGGTGGACAGCGCCTTCACGGCGTTGCGACGGGAGCCTGCCGGAACGATATCGAGGATGCGCGTGAAAATGGGAAGCGTCACGCCCGCATCCTCGGCAGCAAGCCGCATCTGTGCACCGAACTGTCCCACACGACAGGCGCCCGCTTCCGGCATAAAGTAGCAGGCGTCTTCTCCCTCGGACATCTCTTCAGCAGCCTTGAGGTAATCGCCGAGCATCAGGACGTAGGGATGACACTCGCCCGTTGTTGCAAACGGCATGCCCTTGCGTGCCCCGTCTCGGCTCGGACGATCGGTGAGTATCGGTTCGAGGCCCATGGTTTTGATGGCCGCCGCAAACGCATACCCGTGATCGGAAAAGAAGGGGAGATAGACGCGCTGCGGCGGTTTGGTATAACGGATCGCCCTGCGCGTGGGCGCGGTCGATCGTTGCCTCTCTTTCGGCAGGGCGTCGATGAACGCCTCGAAGCGCGTGGCCATGCCCACAGCAGAGCTGTGTTCATCGACTTCAAGGACGAGGTGCGGCGTGTTCTTCAGAATGTCGCGCACAAAGCGCAGCGTGAATGAATCCGGCCCACACCCAAAGCTCGTGATGATGACCGGATGGAGATTCGGCGTGCGCGCACAGAGCTCGGCGGCAGCGAGGATCTCCTTGCCATGGTGCCAGTACATCGATTCATAGGCCGCGCTGTATTGGCCCGAATCATCGATGCACATGTCCTGTGTGAGAACGACCTCGCCCCGATCAGCGATGAGCGTGGCGATGTCTGAGGAGAGCGCGCCGTCGGCGAGGGTGTAATCCTTTCCGATGAGCAGAAAAGCGCGGTCCGTTGTTTTCGCGCACAAAGCGGCGAGCTGCTCCGTGCCGATGCGATGAAGCTGCGCGCGCGTTTCCTCCTGTACGGCACAGGCCTTCTCCCATGCGCACCGACCCTCCTGACGAGAGCGGCCGAGCGTTCGTGCAACATCTTCCATCGCGAGCACTTCATCGCGCGGATGGTGCATCCAATTGATCGCCGGCTTGAGCATCGGCACATGACAGGCGGATTGGGCGAACTGCGGAAGCGAGAAGATGTACGGGCAATGGGTGGTGTGTCGTCCATGTCGGTCGCGTTCGGTGATGATGATCGAAGGAGCGAAGAGGAAATCGATGTCGCCGTTGCGATCGAGCCAGTCGACGTGCGCGCAGAACGCTTTCATGGGGAGGCAGGTCTCCACGACGAGAGAGCGCATCCCGTCGGCCAGGAGTTTGGCATCCGTTGGCGGCGAGAGGACGATCTCGCACCCGAGTGCTTCGAAGAAGCTGCGCCAGGCGGGCAGAAGGTCGAAGGCGAGCAGCGCGCGGGGAATGCCGATCTTCGTGAACCGTGAACGGTGAACCGTGGACGGAACGGCTGGCGTTTGTCGATCACGGGTCACGTGTGACGGATTCTGTTCCATCACCTTCCACCGTTCGATGACGCCGTTGAATCCCGGCGTCGTCTTCGGTGCGGCCGAGGCATCCCATCGCCCACAGCGTCCGCCCATGGTCTCATCGCGCCCGCCCCGAATGCGCATGATGCGACAGCGGTTTGGGCATTCCTCGCAGGTGAAGGTTTCGATCTCGACGGCCAGCGCGTCAAAGCGAAAGCGGCTCTCGGAGAATGCTTCGGCGCGCCGTGCATGAAATGCCGCGAGCGCTGCACCGATGGCGCCCGAAATCGTTCCCAGGGTTGAGGTGGTGACCGTCTTTCCGATCATGCGCTCAAGGGCGGCAGCAACCGCGCGGTTTTCCGCCACTCCGCCGAGAAAGAGGATGCGTTCTCCGCAGGGATGACCGGAAACAACTTTATCGAGATAGTTTTGCACCACGCTCAGGGCGAGCCCTGCGATTAAGTCGCGCTTGTTGGCACCGCGTTGTTGATGGGAGACCAGATCCGATTCCATGAAGACGGTACAGCGTTCGCCAAGCGTAGCGGGTGCAGAACTTGCGAACGCTTCGCGTGCAAAATCTTGCTTCAGGTCGATTCCCAGACGTGCGGCCTGTTCTTGCAGAAAGGCGCCCGTGCCGGCAGCGCAGACGCGATTCATCGCGAAGTGTGCGGCGCGATCGCCCGTCAATCGCATGAACTTTGCATCCTGTCCGCCGATCTCGACGACCGTGTCCACGTTCGGCAAGAGGAATGCCGCTGCTGCTGCCTGCGCGGTGATCTCGTTCTGAATGACATCGGCACCGATGAGTCGTCCGATGAATTCGCGGCCGCTGCCGGTGATGCCGACGCCGGAAAAGGGGTGTCCCGCGCGGCGTTCAGCGAGTTCCGTGAGCATGGGCCTGAGCGTTTCAAAGGGGCGCCCATCGGAGAAACGATAGTCGCTGTGCCGCACGCCCGTGCGGTCGATGACGACGAATTTGACCGAGACCGATCCGATGTCGATTCCCAGGTAGGCCCCATCCAGGTCGAGGGGGGAAAAATCTGGTGCGATGGGCTGTGGTGCGAGGGGAACCAGGGGCTCCATGGGTCTGCCGATCGATTCCGTGGGTTCGCCCTCCTCGATCCCCTCGACGACGAGCAATATGTTTTCGGGGGTGGTCTTTCGGTCGATGGTCTGCTCCGAAGCGAGGTGTGCGGCGCCGATGGCGCCCATAACGCGATGGGTCGCCGGGACGATGAATTCCTCGGAGGTGATTCCGAGAAGACGCTGAAAGGCGGAGACGAGTCCGGCGTTGGAGGCGACTCCTCCCTGGAAGGCGATCGGGCGCGGAAGTACGGCACCGCGCACAAGCCCGGCCAGATAGCTGCGCACGAGCGCTTCGTTGAGGCCGGCCACGATGTCCGGGATGGAGCGACCCTCCTGCTGATGGTGGGTCATGTCGGTCTTGGCAAAGACCGCGCATCGACCGGCGATCGGGACCGGGTCGGTCGCATCGGCTGCCTGTTGCGCAAAGCGCTCGATGGAAAGGCCCAAGCGCGCGGCCTGCTGATCGAGAAAAGCGCCGGTGCCCGCCGCGCACAGCTCGTTCATGCGGAACTCGCGGATGTCGCGGCTCTCGTCATTCTCGAAGATGATGAGTTTCGAATCCTGGCCGCCGATCTCGATGATCGTGCGCGCCTCAGGGGTGATCAGCGCGCAGGCGCGCGCCTGTGCGGTGATCTCGTTGACGGAGTGGGCACCGAGCGGTGCTGTGATCAGCTCGCGCCCGCTGCCGGTCACGCCGATGGCGTCGATGACGGTGTCGGGATATTCGGCGATCAGTTCGGAAAGCAGCGCGCGCAGCACCGGGATCGGCGTGCCGGCGACCCGTTGCCAACGGCTGAAACAGACTTCATCCTTCTCGTCGATGAGCGCGAGTTTGAGCGAGATGGATCCGATGTCGATGCCGAGTGTGTGCATGGGTTCGATGGTTCGATGGTTCGATGGTTCGATGGTTCGATGGTTCGATGGTTCGATGGTTCGATGGTTCGATGGTTCGATCGAATTTGACGCTCTATCACAGGATTGAAACGCTGTAACCGACGAACCGACGAACCGTCGGACCATCGAACTGTTTACAGCGGTTCATACTCCCGCACTTCCTCTTCGCCGCGCAGGGCGCGCAGCACGCCTCCGACGAGTGCGTGTGTCTCCGAGTCGTTCGGAAAGATGAAGACAGGGGCGAGGTGACGTACGCGTTTGCGGATAGCGCGGGTGAGCTCCGGGCAGGCGGCGAGGTCGCCCGTGATGCCGATGCCATCCACACGGCCATCGAGCGGGATGCTCATCGCGCCGATCCATTTCGCCGTCTGATAGGCCATGGCTTCGATCGCTTCGCAGGCCTTGGTATCGCCCGAGGCCACGCGCGCACAGATCACCTCCGCATCGGCCGTGCCCAAGTGGGCGGCCAGTCCCCCATGACTGCGGATACGGGCGAGGACCGCTTCTTGGCTGGCGCCCTCTTCGAAACAGAGGCGCACGACATCGACGGTGGGGAGGCTTCCCGCGTTGAGCATCGAAAACGGCCCATCGCCGTCGAGGGCGTTGTTCACATCGACCACGCGCCCCTTGCGGTGGGCACCGACGGAAGTCCCCTCGCCCAGGTGGGCGATGATGACGTTGATGCGGTCGTAGCTCTTCCAGAGGTTCTTGGCGATGCGACGTGCGGTTTGCTTCTGGCTGGAGGCGTGAAAGATGGAGGAGCGCCGCATGTCGGGCAGCCCGAGCAGGTGCGCGATCTCGTCCATCTCGTCGACCACGACCGGATCGACGATATAGGCGTCGATATCGTTTTCGTTGGCAATCTCGAAGGCGATAGCCGCCCCCCAGTTCGAGGGGTGGTGGCGCCAGGCGTGTTCGGCCAGATCGCGCACCATCGGTTCGGCGATGCGGTAGACGCCACCCGGAAGCGGATGCACGAATCCTCCGCGCGCGACCACGGCATTCACGGTCGACAGATCGATGTGTTCCTGCGAGAGGCGATCGCGCAGGTGTTCCTTGAGCGAGTTCAGCTCCGCAATGCGTTCAGAGGTATCCATCGCTCGGTCCAGGTTGTGGGGGACGCGGGACTCGAAGACCGGCATGGTGTCGTCATAGATCGCCACGCGGGTTTCGAGCTGGCTGGGGCAGAGGACCAGCACGCGAAAATGCTCGTCCTCGCGTTCGCGGATGAGCGACCCGGCAAACCCGAGGGCGACGGTCGGCAGGACCCAACCCAGGCCGTGGTCGGTCAAGGGGATCAGATCGAAGAGCGCATCGACGTGCTCGTTGCCGATCTGGGCGATGTGGATCGCCTTGATAAGCCCCGCGGCGAAGGCGCCCGCCACCGCGCCGCGCCAGAGGTTGCGGTTGGAAAGGCGCGGGCTCAGGAGCGAGAGGATCACCAGGACCATCACGACGGGATAGAGCGCCACCAACGGCGGCACGGCCAGCGCAATGATCTGCTCGAGACCGAAGTTGGCGAAGACGAGACTCAAGCCCGCTACGACGAGACAGACGGTGCGGTAGCTCAGTCGCCCGAAGGAGAGCTTGTTGAAGTATTCCCCGCAGACGACGGTGAGCGCGATGGCGGTGGTCAGGCAGGCCATCGAGACGGCCAGACCCAGGACGATGCCGCCGCCGCGGCCGAAGAGTTCATGGGCGATGAAGAGCAGCAGCTGGGTGCGCGACATTTCGCCGATGGTGGCGCTGGTGGTGGCGCCGAGGTAGACCAGCCCCCCGTAGACGACGGCCAGTCCTCCTGCCGAGATGAGCCCCGCGCGCACGATGCTCTTCATCTGCAGGCTTTTTTCGAAGACCCCTTTACTGCGCAGTTCGTTCAAGATGATGATGCCGAAGATCACCGCGCCCATCAGGTCCATCGTCTGATACCCCTCGATGAGCCCGGTTCCGAAGGGGTGGGGTGTGGCGCCCGCGATCGGTGCGGCGATGGGGTGGGCCAGTCCCTTGAAGATCAGGGCCAGGAGTGCGGCCAAGAGCAGCGGGGTGAGGATCTTTCCGATCCGATCGACCACCGACAGCGGATTGAGGGCGAAGAAGAGGACCACGACGAAGTAGATGACGGAGAAAGGGGCGAGTCCCAGCCAGGGGAGGTTGGGCGCGATGCCGAGCTCAAAGGTGGTGGCCGCTGTGCGCGGGATGGCCAGAAACGGGCCGATCGCGAGCATGACGATGATGGAGAGGAGCTTGGCGATTCGAGGGTCGAGGCGTGCCGCGATCCGGTCGATGCCGCCCTCGGCCTTGGCGACCGCCATCACGCCCATGAGCGGGAGGCCCACGCCCGTGAGCAAAAAGCCGATCGCCGCCCAGGAGAACCCATCGCCGAAGAGGCGCCCGAGCGCCGGGGGGAAGATGAGATTTCCTGCCCCGAAGAACATCGCGAAGAGGGCAAAACCCAGGACGATTATGGTGTGGCGCGTTCGAAACAAAAAACCCCCTTATGGTGTTCAGACGGCGTAGCCGAAACGCACCGGCAGTTCAATGAAAATGGGGGTTGAGGTCGGCGCCGCCGCTCGGGTTGGGGTTGTCATGGCGGGCCGTGCCTGGTACACTGCCGCGACGGTTAACCTCTGAACAACACTTCACTTTTATGGAATCCAACGGTCTGGCGTATTTCGTGTGGATGGTCATTTCGGCGCTCATCGCCCTGGTGTTTGTTGTGCGGATGCGCCGTCGGCGGGCGTCGTCGTCGCCCGCTCCGGGTCTGCTGCCCTCGCCGCGCACAGATGCGGCGGTGCTGGGCGCTGCGGGTTTGGCGTTTCTGGGCCTCATCGCCCTGGCGCTCATTCCAGCGGCCTCGGGGCTCATCCTGCAGTCCGAGGGGGAGAACGCGATAGCGGCCCTGCTCCACGTCGTCCTCATCGCGGGCCTTGTCGCGCTGCTGCTCGTCGCCATCGGCTGTGTCCCTCGGGCCCTGGCCGGTGCCCGTCCGGTCCGCACGGATGATGATCTCTTTGAAGAAGGGGGAATCGATGAAACGGATCACTGATATCGCTCGCATCGTGTGTTGCCTCCTCGTGGGCACCTTTCTCTGGGTGGCGCCGGCGGGGGCCGACGAGCTGGATCAGGGCAAGGCCCTGATGAAGACGCAGCCGGAGCAAGCCGCCGAGCTCATCTGTCGCTGGGCGCAGGCGCACCCGAAGGAGAAAAAGCGTACGCCCGAGGCGCTCGCACTCTGTGGGCGCCTGCTCGATCGGCTGCAGGATGGCCTCACCGAACGCGCGGAGAAGAAGTGCTATTGGGCCAAGGGCGCGCCGCGCACGCCCGCCTGCATGCAGGCCGAGGCGCAGGGGTTGAACGCGCGCTTTGGGTCGGGATCGTTCGCCTATGAGCACGCCATCACCTACATCCCCTACACAGGTGTGCAGTATCGTCGCCTCCTCTCCGATTTCCCGAAGAGCTCCTGGGCGGCCGAGGCCGATTTCTACACCCTGCTGCGCGAGGTGCGCGGACATCCCGACAAGGTGCTGCCGCGCATCAAGGCCTTTCTCAAACGGCGACCGAGGGGGGAGTGGAACCGTCGGGGCAGACTCCTCTGGGCGCGCGTGAACGAAGACGTCTGGTTTGTGCACCGCAAGTGGAGCTGGGTGCTGTTCAACAGCGCGATTGCCCCCGACGAGCTGCTCATCCGCGCGGAGCCCTATCGCCAGGAAGCGCTGCGGACCTATCGCGATCTGATGAAGGACAAGAAGAGCTTCGAGGGCCGGGCGGCGGCGCAGGAGTTTCTGAAGCTACAGGCCCAGCAGGAAGATGGCGTCACCTATAGCATCGTCAACGATTCCAGTCCCGGCACGCTCGACAAGTGGGGGATTCAGTAAGAGGGGATGGGGGGAGGTAGATCATGAGTCCCCGATCTACCCCACCCTAACCCAGATTGATGACAAACCCTGCCGTTGTCATCCCCGCGAAAGCGGGGATCTCGACGTGCTGTGATAATCGAGATTCCCGCTTACCCCCGCGGGAATGACAGCGCGAGAAGACTTTGTCAGCAGTCTGACCCTCCCCTTACAAGGGGGAGGGAATTGAGGATGTGAGATGTTGGCTGCATTCATCCAAGCGATCGTTTCCGTTGGCGTCCTGCTCGTGGCGTCGAGCGGACTCGTCTGGTCTGTCTGTCGGATGACGCGTGCGCGATATGCGGGCGCACATGCGAGCGGCGATCTTCCCGCGTTCTCGCTGCTGGCTCCCGTCATCGCCTTTCTGACGGCGGCGGCCGCGCTCGGGCTCGTGCCGTTCATGGCGACGACGACAATTGGTGCGATTGCCTTCATCTCGCCGCTGGCCGATCTGCCCAGCAGCGCGCTGATCATTTTGGCGCTCATCCTGGCGAGTGCGTTTGCACAAACGCTTGCCGATGATGGCGAGACGATGCCCGCCAAGCGTCTGCGCCTGATCTCCGCAGGGGCTGCGCTGCTCTTCGTCGCCGGTGCGGTTGCCCTGGTGCACGGATCGATGCGGTTGCATGCCATGCTCGATGTCGGCGGCGCCGATCTCCTCCGCTGGGGTATCGTGGTGCAGCCGATCGGGTTTGTGCTCTTTCTCTTCGGGGCCGCCCAGCTGTGGGCATTCAGTGTGCCCGGCGCCGTGGCTTGCGAAGCCGTCTTCTTTCGCCGCATGGCCGACGGCATGTTGCTGGTGGTGTTGGGCGCGTGGGGAGCGACGCTCTTTCTGGGCGGCTGGGCGATTCCCTCGCTGGATGGCGCGGCGCTGCGCCATCTCATCGCCACCCCGGTGGCAGGACATCAGTTGCTCGATTGGGCCATCGGCACGTGGAGCATGGGGGCCGGGCTCGTCGTCTTCGTCATCAAGACGGCGGCGTTGTGCGCAGCGATCGGTTGGATCGAACGCCGGCTCGATGCGCAGCGCGAATCGGCGAGATGGCAGCGCATGCGTCGATGGTTTCTGCCGTTGGCATGTATCAACCTGTTCGTCACGGGGGTTGCCTTGGCCCTCATGACCTTGTGGTGAAGGAGGGGATGTGCCGTCGATCGTCGAGGGGATCGCTGTCGTCGTCTGTGCGACCATCGTCGTCGTTGCGGCCTTTGCCGCGGTGACACGCAGCGAGCTGCGTGACGGGGCGCGTTGGTTTGCGGTGACGTTCATCGCGGCGGCGGGGCTCGTGGCGCTGCTCGCCGATGGCATGGCCGCACTCGCCTGCATGCTCGTCGCCATCGGTGGGGCGACCATCTTCGCGGCCGCGCTAAACGGTTCGGCGCAGGAGGCGCAGCGGTGTTCGCGCCGGTCCGTTCGATTCGGCACGGTCCTCGGAGTGATCGCGGTCGCGTATCTGGGGGTGCTCATCCTCGTGGCATTCGTGCCGCCATCGGCCGGGATGATGCCGCCGCTTCCGCGCGGGTTTCAGGGCATGCCGCTCCTGGCTGCGACGTTTTTGGATTCGGCCTTCATGGAACTGTCGGTGCTGGCCGCGCTCTTTGCGCTCATCAGCGCCGTCGTCATGACCCGGGAGGTTCGATGATTCCCGCGTTGCATCCGGCATTCGCCGCGAGTGCGTTGCTCTTTGTGTTGGGGGCATTCGGCATGATCGTACGCCGAAATCTCGTGGCGATCCTCTTGTCGGCACAGCTCATGCTCCTGGCGGCGGTGGTGGCGGTCGTGACCTTCTCCCGCTGGAATCTTGCGTTGGCGGGCCGGGTGCTCGTGCTCACCCTTTTCGTCATCATGGTCCTGCAGGTGATCGTCGGCTTTGGACTCGCCCGTGCGCTCGAGCGCAAAGACGCCGGGCGCGATGTGGATGACCTTTCGCTCTTGAAGGGATAGCATGCTCGAATCGCTCTATCAGATCGTTTCACTGCAGACACTCATCTGGTGCGTCCTGGCCGTTCCGCTGACGTCGTCGGCATGCTGCGCGTTCATCGCGATGGCGGGCGCACGCGCCGAGCATGAACGATTTCGGCCGCTGAGCGTCTTCATCGGCGTCGTCGGTGCCCTGCTCACCGTCGCCATCATGATCGTCCTGTTTTGGACGCTCATGGGATTCGAGGTCGGCTCTGCTGCGGCGATCACCGGACCGCTCTTCACCTGGATCGCCTCAAAGGATTTCGTGGTCGACGTGGGTCTGCGTCTCGATCAGCTCTCGCTCACGCTCGGGTTGACGCTCAGCATCGCGGCCCTCTTTGCGCAGATGGCGCTGCCCGGCGCGATGGAGGGGCGGCGCTCCTTGGCGCGCGCCGCTTCTCTCATCCATGCGATGCTCTTCTTCGCGCTCATGGCGGTGCTGGCGGAGAACCTTCTGTTCTTCATCGTCGGATGGATGGGCGTGGGGTTGTGTGCATCGCTGACGGCGGGATTCGTCTCCTCCGATCGCGACGGTGCGCAGCATGGAGTCGTGGTCTTCGTCGTCGATCGCATTGGCGATGCGGCGCTCATGGCCGCCTGCTTTCTCATCGTCGGGGCGATGGCGGCGGCCGATGTTCCTCCCGGCGATGGCGCGCTCGCGTTCGAAAACGTAGTGCAGTATCAGGCCGCGTTTTTGCCGGTTGCGCACGTCATCGCGTTGCTGCTGCTCGTGGCGGTGGCGGTGCGTTCCGCACAGGTGCCGTTTTTGTTCTGGCTTCCCTCGACGACGCGTTCGCCCGTTCCGGTCGCGGCCTTTCTGCAGGCGGTGGTCATCGGCGCTACGGCGGTCGCCCTCGTTGCGCGCATGGATGGCATCTTCGCGCTCGCGCCGAGTGTCCTCAAGGCGATGGCGTTGCTCGGCGGAATCACCGCACTCGCGGCGGGCGCCACGGCGCTGGCGTCGACCGATGTGCGACGCATCCTTGCGCAGATCGCCGCCGCCGAGCTCGGCATCGTCCTCATCGCGGCGGGGTTGGGGGTCTTTACCACCGCCGTCTATCATCTCGTGGTCGTCGCGCTTGCACTCCTGCTCTGCATGCTCGCCGCCGCCGGTGCGATGCGTGCCCTGCAGGGCGAGAGCGATCTCTTCGGCATGGGCGGCCTGGGTCAGCGCATGCCGATCACGGCCTGGACCTTCGTCATCGCTGCGGCTACGCTCGCGGGCGTGGTTCCCCTGGCGGGATTTGCGGGGCTCTCCGCTATTCTCATCCATGCCTATGCGCGCGGCGAGGTCCTCATCTGGATCATGACCTTCGCGGCCATGGGGATGATCGCCTTTGCGATCTTTCGCGTGGCGGGAGCGATCTTCTTCGGTCGCACCGAGATCGAACTCGATCGTTTCAAACGCGTGACCGAATCGCCCGTGGCGATGGTGGTGCCGCTGATGCTGCTGGCCACCGCCTGTCTCTTCGGCGGGGTGCTCGCCGTCCCCGAAATCCTGGGCGGCGCCGATCGGTTCGGCGTCTGGCTGGGCGAACTCCTGCCGGGCGAGGTCAGCCGCGGCATGAATAATGTCTCGCGCGCGGTGCAGATCATCCTCTATGTCATCGCCGTCCTCTGGACGGTGCACTGTTCGATCCTGGGTTGGCTCATCTATGCGCAGCGCCGCGATTGGTCGGAGCGTCTGCTCCGGCGCATCGCGCCGCTCTATCACAGCGCGCGCTCGGGCTGGTATCTCGAAGAAATAGCGCAGACGCTCGTGGTGCGCCCCATCGGGTGGGTCGCGCGCGTGATCTTGTGGAAATTGATCGACCGCACGTTTCTGTCCGGTATTCTCATCGGGGGCAGCGCGCGCGCGATCGGTTTCTTCGCGTCGGTCGCGGCCGCTGCACAGACCGGTGCCGTGCGACAGTATCTGCTCTATGTCCTCATCGGCGCCGTCGTCGTCGTCGGGGTGTTGGTGCTGGGGTGAGGGGGAAAGTCCGGAGTTTCATCTCGCGGCGCGAAGTTGCTTGGCGCCTTCCGGGAAAACGCGAGACCATTTTTCCGATGAAGCTGTAAAAATGGCCTCGCGTGTTCCCTCGCGGCGACACGATCTTCGATCGAACGGATCACGGAGGCTGGTTTTTACGCGATGTCATCCCCGAGTGGTGTAGTCGGGGATCCAGTCCCGGATTGCTTACGGTTCACGAGTCACGAATTACGGTTCACGAGTTACGAGTTACGAGTTACGAGTCACGAGTCACGAGTCACGGAAATTATGCAACTGCTGCTTTCCCACATGCTGACCGCGATCATCTTTCTGCCGCTTCTCGGTGCGGCGCTCATCCTGCTCGTGCCGGCGCGGTGGAAGGGGGCGGTGCGCGCGGTGGGGCTCGTCGTGGCGCTCGTCACGCTCGCGCTCTGTGCGCTGGCCTGGTTTGGCATCGAGGGTTCGCGCGAGTTCGAACTCGGTGAGATTGCCTCCTGGATCCCCGCCTTCGGCATCCACTATCACGTCGGCGTCGATGGCGCCTCGATGCTCCTGATGCTGATGATCGCGCTCATCGTGCCCATGGGCGTGCTCGTCTCCTGGAATGAAGTCGATGAACGCGTGCGCGGATTTCATGTCTGGCTGTTCGTGGCGGAAGCCGGGTTCATGGGCGTCTTCGCCGCGCTCGACATCTTTCTCTTCTATGTCAGTTGGCAGGTGGTGCTCATCGCTCTCTTCTTCCTGGTCGGCAGCTTCGGGCTCTCCGGGCGCCTGCGCGCGGCGCATACCTTCCTGCTCTTCGTGATGGCGGGCGGCATGCTGCTCCTCGTGGCGATGCTCGCGGCCGCGGGCGTGGTGGGCTCGTTCGACCTGCTCGATTGGTACGCGATCGATTTCCCCTTCGCGGTGCAGCGCTGGCTCTTCCTGGCCATGGCGGTCGCGTTTGCCATCCCCGCTGCCGTCGTGGGCCTGCATATGTGGCTCGCGGATGCGGTGGCCGAGGCGCCCACCGCCGGGGCGATCCTGATCGTCGGGGGCCTGCTCAAGATGGGCTGTTACGGATTCTATCGCTTTGCGATGCCGCTGTTCCCTGAGGCGCTCGCGGTTGCCGTACCCGTGCTCTGCATTCTCGCACTCGTCGGAATCATCGCCGGTGCGCTCATGGCTGCGGTGCAGCCCACGCTCAAGCGTGCGGTCGCGTATCTGGCCGTCGCCCAGACGGGAATCGTTCTGCTCGGGTTTTCGTCGCTCAATGTGGAGGCGAGCGCGGGGGCGGTGGTGGTGCTGGCCGCGCAGGGGCTCGTCAGCGTTGGACTTCTGGGTATGGCCGGCATGCTCTCCGGTCGTGGTTTGACCGATGCGCTCGATGGAAGCGCGAAGCTCGGTGCGCGTCTTCCGCGCATGGCGGTGGTGCTGCTGGTCCTGCTCGTCGCGGCGGCGGGCGTTCCGGGGTTTGCCGTCTTCGCGGGCGAGTGGCTCGTCTTCCTCGGGAGTTTTCAGACGCAGACGATCATGGCGGCCATCGCGCTCGCAGGCGTTGTGCTCGTGCCGGTCGCCGTCGGACGCATCGCTCTGCGATTGATCGCGGGATCGTCCGATGAAGAGGCGCGCCATCGGCGTGATCTCGGTTTGCGCGAATATGTGCTGCTCATTCCCGCTCTGGCGATCCTCATCGGCGTCGGCGTCGCTCCGAGGATGTGGCTCGGCCCGGCGCTTGCCTCGGCGAAGACCTTCTGCACGCTGGCGACACGCGTGCGCATGATCGTCCCCGCAGGGGAGCGTGAACCGTGAACCGTGAACCGTGAACCGTGAACAGCTCGCGAGTTACGAGTTACGAGTCACGAGTTACGAGTTACGAGTCACGAGTTACGGAGGTTCGATGTTCGAAGCGGTGGTACAGTGGGGTGGGCAGGGGGGGGTCGCATTCGTGCGAAGCGCACTCCCGCTCATCGTCTTGGCGGTGACCGCACTCGTCGTCGGTGGAATCGAACTCGTTCGCCCCTCCCGGCGTGCACACATTGCCGTGCTCAGTGCAGGTCTCGGTGTCAGCTTTTTCCTCTCCTGGCAGATGTGGGCATCCGCTTCCGGCGCATCACAAGGAATGTTCCTCATCGATCGCGTCACGATCGTCGGCTGGCAGATCGCGATCATCGCGACGGCCTTTGCGCTGCTCGTCTCTTGCTCCGATCGCGGCGAGGGCGTTGAACGAAGTGTCCCCGCGGCCATGTTGGGCGTGATCGCCTTCGGCATGGCGCTCCTCGTTGCCGCCGCCGATCTCGTGGTGATCCTCATCGCCTTCGAAATCATTGCGGCGGGCGCGGTTGCGTTGATCGTCGGCGGAAGGGCCGGCGGGCGCGCGCACGAGGCGGCGGTGAAGTTCTTCATCCCCTCCCTCCTGGCGACCGCCTTCATGGCGATGGGTGCGGCCTGTCTCTTCGGCGTCACCGGCGCGACGGAGTTGGGGGCGATCGCCGAGCGCATTCCAGAATGCATGGCCTCTCCGATGCGTTCGCTCGTCCTGGTCGGCGTGGGATTGGTGACGGTCGCCTTCGCCCTCCGGATTGCGATCGCGGCCTTTCATGCCTGGATGCCCGATGCGATCGAGGGCGCGCCGCCGGCGGCAGCGGTAATCCTCACCACCGGTGCGATGGCGGCGGGGCTCATCGCCTTCATGCGGGTGGCGCTCGCGGTTGCGGCCATCGGCCCGCTCTGGCGGGGTCTGCTCACAGCGCTCGCCGTCGCCTCGATCGTCGTGGGCAACCTCGGCGCGTTGGCGCAGACGAATCTCAAACGCATGCTCGGTTTCGCGGCGATTGCGCAGGTGGGGCTGGCGCTGATCGTGTTGCCGTCGGTCGCGGCCGATCCTTCGGGTGTTTCGCGTGCGCTCATCCTCTTCCTGCTCGTGACGGTCGTGCTCATGGCGGCGGCCTTTGCCGCGGTGAGTGCCATCGGGGGTGCGGGCAGCGTGGACAGTGCCCAGCTCGCAGGCCTGGCTTCTCGTCGGCCCGTATTGGCCGCAACCTTCTCCCTCATCCTCTTGGCCCTTGCAGGCCTGCCGCCGACCGTCGGCTTCGTGGCGCGCTATGATCTTTTTCTCACCGCACTCGGGGGCGGCGATGTGGGACTCGTGCTCGTCGGCGCATTCGGATCGGTCCTGTCGATCGCTTATTTCCTCAAGCCCGTATGGACGATGGTCTTCTGCGAGCCGCACGCATCGATGGGCGCCTTCGATGAAGATGCAACGGTGCGGGCCATCCCCGCGCCGCTCGTGGCGGTCCTGGCCATCGCCGCGATGGTTGTCATCCTCTTCGGCATCCTCCCGCAGAACCTCGTCGCCTACCTCTCGCTCTCGGCGTGGTAATGGTGAACTGTGAACCGTGAACTGTAAACCGTGAGCAAAGACGTGTGACATGCAGAGCTCACCAGTTACCCTTCGGACAGGACGCGCAGGAGTTTTTGTGCGCGGTCGTAATAGGAAAATTCGGGAGGGATGTGTTCGAGCATTTCGACGAGCGTGCGGCAGAATTTCGATTTCCGATCGATCTTCCTCGTGAGCGTTTTGAGATCGAGATCGCGTCGATCGCCGATCAGATACGCGTTCATCGCTTCGCGTTCCTCATAATAGTCGTCTCCGAGCCGGCGGGAGAAAAAACTCGTACACAGCTCTTCGTCCGCCTCATTGAGGTGTTCAAGGGCATCCTTTATGCGCACCTCGAACGGCGTTCTGGGCTCGACCCCCTCGGGGGGTGCGTACGGTTTTAATGCCCTGATGGCCCCCTGCCACACCTTGGCGAGATCCGGGTTCCACTGGCGGGGCGCGGGGTCGATGACCTTTTCCCGATCGGTGTTCTGATGGATCCGCTTATAGACCCACTTGTGGATAAAAAATTCCGAGAGTGGGGAGAGAAACATCAAACCTGCCCCCGCTATTTTCGGGGCCATTGGGATTCTGTGTGCGGTTTGCCAGAGGGCCTTGCTCAGTATCATAGATCCGAGATCGCTACGGAGATTAACAATGATTTGATAGTTGCTTCCACTCAGGGTTCCGTTGAGAAGGGTGTAGGGGTCTGCAAGCACAGCAAGGAGTTTCTGCATCTTTTTATCGTCAGCATCATCTAATTCGATGAGTCTGTTCAATCGGGGATCTCCGACGGCGATGAGATCCCTTTTGATCCTGGGTTCAAACTCTCCCCCCTTCATGATGAATTCTACGAGGGCATCGACGACATGGGTACGAAACGTGTTTGTTGTCGGATCGATGAGAAGCCCGCGAACGTGTCCCTTGTAATAATCATAGGGCTCCTCGCCCGCTTTTCCGGCATCTTCATGCAGATAACGGGGTTGAAGCTGTATGTGTATGATGAATGCATTCAACCGCGGATCTCCGACGGCATAGAGGTCTCGCTCGATCTCTTCATTCAATTCGCTCGTGACGTAGTGGATGAGGTGATCGACAACGTGGGGGTGAAATGTGTTTGTCTTGGGATTGATCAGTCGCGGCCTGGCATAGTTTTTATAATAGTCGAAAAGAGTTTCTCCGTATACCTTCGCCGCTTTCTCCATGTCCATGATGATCGCTTCGGGATACCGTCTCTGTCTGTCGGCGATGCTGGCTGCGCGGACGATCATGTCACCATACATCGTGAGGCGTTCGTTTGGATGTGTGGCGAAAAATTTCTTGAACCACGTGAACATCGATTTTTTCACATCCTCAGGGATGACCGCGTCCGATCTCGCCACCGCCTCGAAGTAGTCCGCCCTTATCTTGGGACTCTTCTTGAAGGAGCGGTGATCGCGAACGCGCTCCCAGTCGCGCTCCATATCGACGCGACCGTCCTCGAGCCCCCTCAGCACCGATCGGATGAGTCTCTTTCCCCTGCCGCCGCGTGCTGTCTTTTTTGCGCGCGTTCGTTTCCGGGGTTTGGCCGTCTTGGACCGTCGCTTTCGTTTCTGGGGCCTGGTCTTTGCCCCCTGGAGGACGTACCCCTCTTTGGCCGCCTCGGGTGCGAAGAGCATGCATTTGCGAAGGCCTGGTTGTATCGTCCGCATGATGGCCGGGCCTTCTTCCTTCTCGAAGACGAACGTGCTCACACCATTTCCGTCAGCGCGCTTGCAATCCTTGACGATGCGAAAACAGTCCTGCCTTGCCGGATCGGCAGAAGGGATATTTTCGATGCACTGTCGTCGTCCAAAGCTCTCTGTTACTCTGCCCATGGCAATTTCTCTCTGGATAAAGATGCGGCCCTTAAAAGAGTTGTCGGCGCAGATCGACAGAAGTTGCGTGGTTTATAGCATCGGCGCAATTCTTAAGTTGGCGAAATTACTGCGCAATCTTTCGTTCATATGGTCACGACCATTTTAACGCGTGCGTTGATATGGTTGCATAAAAAATTTACCGAAACTTCGGAAAGGAGAAGCCGCGCAGGTCGCCGTAGATCGCTTCGCGCTGCGCTTGTTTGAGGGGTTCCTTGAGTGTGGCGTGAATGGCGCTTGCCGTGATGGCCCCGGGTGTCTGTTCCAATGCGCGAAGGAATGCATCGCGCCGATCATCGCGATAGGTCGAGCCGGGAAGCATGGCGGCAACCGCCAGCGCCTCCATCGGATCGAGGATCTGGACAGTAGCGTCCTGTTCCGATGGATCGGCTGTGGCCTCGAGGATGGCGAGCGATTGGTCGGCCGTGAGCAGGGGGTTCACATCGCGCATGAGCAGCAGTGCGCCCGAGAGATGGGGTTGCGCCGATGAGGTTCCACCCCGTTTCAGCCAAGCGACCTGGTCCTTTCCGAACGGGAAGAGCACCGGATCGGCATGCGCCCAGAGGTGAAGCGCGTTTGTCCCAGCGCCGGTTGAGTAGCTGCTCTCCGTATCGTCTGTGCGCGAACGCGTCAGGTGACTCTCCAATGCACCGGCCAGCGTCACGTGCGGGAGCATGCCGAGGATGTTGATCTGATCCGCCGCGCCGGAATTACCAGCGGAGATGACCACGGCGATATTGCGTCGGTGGAGTTCGGTGCAGGCGCGGACGAGCTTTCGATAGATGGGTGAGCGAGCGACCTGATTCTGAAATTCATTCGGGACCTCCATGCCCAGACTGATGCCGACGACGGAGATCGCCTCTCCCTGTTCATCTGCCTCGATCGTTCGTTCGAGGGCGTCTAGGATCTCGAGTGGGAGGTTGCTTGTTCCTCTGCTGTCGATCGGTGCGATCGTGAGCGAAGCTTCCGGTGCGAGGCCGATTTTTTCACCTACAGCGAGGCTCGAAACACCGAAGCCGTGCGAAGGAGCCTTCGGATTCTCCCAGTATGTTGTCCCGCCAGGAAGGTTCCGGATGTTCTTCTTATCCGGATGGCGTGCGATTTCCGGGTCGGGAAAACCATCGATGCTGACGAATGTCTGTTTTGCCGCCGTCGGCCGCAGTTCCTTCGGGAGTGCATAGATTGCGGCATAGGGGTGGTGCTTCCGATAGAAGGTGTCGAGCGTCTCTTTCATTCCGTATTCGATTGTGAGATTGGGGATCCGTTCGAGTGCGCGGTCATATTCCGTGCGCTTGCAGGCGTTTTCGAATATGCCGCTCAGGATGCCTCCACCAAAGATAAGCCAGATCTTCCGCCAGAGGGGGTCGTCCTCGGCCCCCCTCCGACTGCGCTGGGAGGGATCGGCCAGTTCGTTCAGGAGTTTTTGTGCGGCATCCTTCGAACGATACGCCATAAAATTGAGGAGCGTGAACGAGGGCTCGAGTTGATCGTGTGGCAGCGCGTTGCGAATGAATGCGGTCAGGCGCGGGTATTCCCATTCCTTCGCGTACCGATGAATGATCGTTCCGGCGATGTCGTCCAAAAACGATGAGATATGTTTCGATTCCGCTGTCTTTTGGAGAAAGACGGTGACGATCCGTCGTTCGATCGCGCTCACGTCCGCTGTGGGATCACAGGTCTCGATGATATCCGCATCGTATTTCTGCAGGACGAGCATTAGGACCTCGCGGCGCGACGCCTCCGGGATGCTTCCGGCGACGAGCAATCGCGTATAGATGCTGTAGATATAGAAATCAGAGGCCTCGTCGCTGTTCATCGAGTCGTCCGAAATGAGCGAAAACCACTGCGGCGTGCGCGCGATGAAGTCGCTGACGAACTCGGGATTGTTTTGAAGCAGATATCTCATTTCATTCCAATAACGGGTCTTGCGGTAGAGCGATGCATGGTTGTTTACGAGGAAGTTCCAAACGCGGGTGACGATCGCTTCGGGGAGATTCTCCTGCATCGTGATGTTCTGCTCGTCGAGATCGGCCAGCACCGCCTCGGGATCGCGTGCGAAGAAGGCATCGGTGAGTTTCTCCTCCAGCGGCGTCTTCGGCGGAGGTGCTCCGGCGAGCATCGCAACGCTGGCCTTCGACCCGAATTCGACGAATGTGTGACCCCTGAAATTGAGGTTCCAACGAAAATCGCGAGCCTCGATGATGTCGAGCGTCTTCCGAAAACACGCCTCGATGCGCTGTGCACCGTCCGGTGGAAGACGGCCCTTCCAGGACAGGGCGATAGAGGTGATGCCGTTGAGCGTATTGATGTCCTCTTTGTCCATCGCGCCGCGTTGGCGGATCGCTTCGTTGAATGCCTCGATGCGCGGCGCCACCCAGGCCAGCAAGCGCTTCGCGTTCGGGGCATAGGTTGCCTCTATCGCCATGAGGGCAGGGCCGGCCTCGCGTTTTTCGTCGGTGAGACGTTTGTGTGTCGCGTCGAACTGTGTGCGCGTCTCTTCGGGAAACCAGCTCGCTGAGAACTGCACATTGTAGATAACTCTCTCAAAGAGTGCCCTGTCCGGTTCGTCGCGGTTGAACGCCTCGTCGGCGAGTGCGATGTGGAGCTCATCGATCGGGATGACCTTCGATGCCGCCCCGCCCTTCTCCGCAGTATCGATCTCCGTCAGGAGGATGGAGTTCGTGCGCACGGATGGCGCAGTCGGGCGTGGCCTCGCTTCCTCGAATCGGTTTGCATGCCGCTCGCGGCTCGCCTCGACGGATGGCGACTCGGTCGGTGCTTTAGATGTTGGCGGCACTTCCGGTGCGGGACGTGTCGGTCTGACTTCGGCCATTGTGGTCTCCCCTCTCTTTCTTGTATTATCGGCGCAGGTGGGGGGCAATGTTGCGCGACGGTCTGAAATGCCGCATTCTTCAACATATTGATATTGTTAGATAATATTGGCATGTCGCATCTATCCTGCTGATTTTTTCAAGGTTGAAGCGGCGGATTCGTTCGGATACTCGTGCTGGACATGGTGCTTCCCCGTGGTTACCATGGGCACATGACCGATTCCGCCCTCTCCGATATCCCGTTGGACCTCGACGACTTTCTCACCGAACAGACCGCCAGTGGCAAGGTGGTGGGGAGTTGGGGATTTAACTCCAATATCGATTTCACGCAGATGAACGTCGAGGAGTCGAACGTCTGGTTCTTCGAGCAGGTCTTCAACTTTCTGCGCTCCTTCTTTGGCCTGGTCATGCCCGACAGCATGGAGGTCACCACCTACAACGCCACGCAGCGGATCACGCGTGAGAACCTCAACCAGATGACCTTTCTCGATGAGCTGATGCTCGTCATGAAGGGGGTTTCCGATCCGCTCTGGTGTATTCGCTTGAACCTCAACATCGTGGGATTTCTGCGCACCGAATGGGACCCTGATAATCCGATTCGTATCCAAATTCAGGAGCCGGCCACATTCATCGTCTGGGGCGGGCCCGATGAGACCGGCTTTCAGACCTTCTCGATCGGCTTTCGTCTCTTCTCGGAACAGAAGCTCAAAGGGCAGGACAATCTCCTCTGGGCGCTCAACCAGCCGTTGCTCGAAAAGGGCCTGGCCAAGTGGGAGCGCCAGAGCCGTCATCGGATCGAGGTGGTCAAATCCAACTCGGACGACCTGCCCATGTCGCGCAAGGGATTCTCGCGCCCCGCCCCCGCGCGCGCGCGCCCGAAACCGCAGAAGGAAATGCCCCCTGCCGAAGACTTCCTGCCGGATCTCGACGACCTGCTGTTGTGACTCGTTCGCTTTCGTTGGCCCGTTCTCCATTTTCTGGTACATTCTATGCACAGAATAGACCCTGGCGGCACCTAGGGATGGGTGTCTCTGAAAAGGGCTGCTCATCTTCCTCTGCGAGGTGGCTATGAAACAGACACTCCTCATCGCCGTCATCGGTTTGGCGCTGATGGGTGCGGTCGGCTGCACCGGCATCAACAAGAGTATCGAGGTGGGGAATCCGCTCGAGACCGAGGCGCCCGAGCCGGAGCTCTCCTATACCAACGACCACTTCGGTGTGGCCATGAAGGTGCGCGCCGATTTTACGCTGGCGGAGCAGACCGACGTGCAGTGGATGTTCGTGAAGGCCCCCTCGATCATGCGCGTCGATTTTGCCTGGGACGAAGGAAATTGTGTGGTCGAGGAGACCAGCCGCAGGGAGGAGGGGTTCATCTACGCCAAGGATGTGAAGAGTGTCCCGTCCGCTCAGAATGCGCGCCCGGTCTGTGTGGGCATCGATGCCAAGATTGCCGAGGGGGAGCTTGAATCCGAGGAGGCGCTCCCCATTCAGATCGATACGGCCGAGGAGGAGGAAGGGGCGGTACAGGAGGAGACGTCGGCGGCCGCTTCGGAAGAGCTGAGCGAAGGGGAGGGGGACAAGCTCGTCTCCATTCCGGATCAGATGCTGTATGTGCGCCTGCGCAAGGCGCTCGGGCTTTCGGACGATGTCGTCATCACGCACGCCCAGGCCGTGACGCTGACCGAACTCGACGCGGGTCGCTCCAACGACGACGGCAGCTGCAAGACCACGGGGACGAAGATCGTCTCGCTCGAAGGGCTCTCGGCCTTTCGCGCCCTGCGCGTTCTCGACCTGAGCTGCAATGCGATCGTCGACATCGGCGAGCTGGCCGCGCTTGGCGAACTGGCCACGCTCAATCTCTCGTCGAACGTCATCCGTGCAATCGACGCGCTCTCTGGGCTGCCCAAGCTGCGCGTCCTTCTGCTGAGCAACAACATCCTGGAAGATGTCGCTGCGCTCGCATCATTGCCGCAGCTCGAGCGGCTCTCCCTTTCGAACACGCCCTTTCTCGATGCGGGGATGGCCGGGGCCGAACCCCTCAAGGCGTTGGTGCATCTCACGGCGCTGCACCTGGCCGATGCCGGCGTGACCGACCTCGCGTTTCTGCGTGGGATGACGAAACTCTCCTCGCTCGACCTGGAGGCGAACGGAATCGTCGATCTCGCGGGGCTGTCGGGATTGTCTCAACTGTCCCTGCTCAACCTCGCCGGCAATCAGATCGTCGACCTGGAGCCCTTGCGTCCCCTGACGGCACTGAAGCAGCTCGGGCTGAACGACAACAGCGGGGTGAAGCGTATCGACGTCCTCTGGGACATGCGCGATCCAGGCGGGGCCTTCACGCCCAACGGTTCGATCGATCTGCAAAATATGAGCGGCCTGCTCGAATCGGGTGACGTCATTCTGCGCGCAAAGAATGCGGTGGGAAAACTCATCGCCGCGGGCGTTGCCGTCCAGGCCGACGCTGAACTGATGCCGTGACCATCGCGCAATCCTCAAGCCATACCAGGCGCCCCACACGGGTGCCTTTGATTGTCATTCCCGCGCAGGCGGGAATCTCGATTGTGACGGCACGTCGAGATCCCCGTTTTCACAAGGATGACAACAACCGGGTTTATCATCAACCAGGCGCCCCACACGGGTGCCTTTTTTTTGCTAGAGATTGCCCGAGATGGCGATCATTCCGCCACCTTCGACGGGGATGGCCGAGATCATCGGATGGTCGGCGCTGTTCGCTTTCGGTCGGTGAAAGAGATAGGGGATGGCGAATCCGAAGGCCGATCCGATCGCCGCGCCGGCGATGACGTCGGTGAGATAGTGACGGTCGGCGGCCACGCGCAGATACCCGGTCGTTACCGCGACGGCCATTCCCGTTCCCCAGATCCAGGGGGCGAGTTCGTAGCCGCGCATGCTCGCCACCGTGCCGCTCGAGACGGCCAGCGCGAAGGCGAAGTTGGTGTGTCCGGAATAGAAGCTCGTGTTCTGCGTCGGGCTCGTTGCGGGAACCGCGCCATAATGCACATCGGGGCGTTGGCGTCCGGCCGAGATCTTGACGACCTGTGAGACGAGCGCGGAGATCGTCGTCGCCTCGGCGATGATGAGGGCGTCGCCGATAAAGAGCGAGAGGTCGCCGCTCTGGTGCGCGGCCAGCGCGGCCATGCCGAAGGCCGCCATCGGTGCGAGCGCATAGGCGGTGACGTGGCTGGCCATGTTGGCTTGACCGGTCTTTCCCCACTTGAGGTTGCGGTGTCCCCAGGCGTCGAAGCCGTTCACGTCGCACCACCGGCACCCTGCCGGTGCCAGGTCCTTCTGAAATGCCTCCATGAGAATCCAGCCTGTCGTCGAGATGCCGATCAGGGTGAGGTCGGTCTTGATCTCATAACGCAGCGGCGCGGGTTCTTCGGCTCGCAGCGGCGCGGGCAGCACCAGCACGAGCGCGAACAGGAGGATCACCAGGGGTGTGACGCGGCGAATTTTCATCGGCGACGGCTATCGCCTGCTTTTTCCGCGATGGCAATAGATTGTTCGTGTCGTGAGGAGAGCGATCATCGAAACGAGAGCGATGGCCCTGTCCTTATGGTCCTGTGAGGGGTGAGTGAATATTGACGGATGAGTGTTCATTTATTGACGATGATATCGCTCTGAAAAAAGAAACAATAGAAGTTCTCGCAGTGTTCTCGTAACGAGGTGTTGTTGCTATTCTTTGAAATTATTTAAGAAAATCTATTTTTTTCTTCTCACCCGTATCTGGCATGTTCGGTGCATATTTCTCCGCGAGGAGGGGGGGATTATGCGCTACAACAAGTGGGGGCTCTTTCTCGGCGTCGTGGCATCGGTCGTTCTGCTTGCCACCACGTCCCATGCCGATTTCTCCGAACTGGGCATGCTCCTTCCCGACGACGGGGCAGCGAACGACCTCTTTGCTGAAAGCGTTGCGATCTCCGGCGACTACGCGATCGTGGGGGCGCCCGGCCAGGACGGCGTGCACACCGACATCGGCTCGGCCTACATCTTCAAGTGGACACAGGCCGAGGGCTGGACGCAGATCCAGCAACTGACCGCGAGCGACGGCGATCTGGCCAATACCGAAAGTTTCGGCTGGAGTGTCGCGATCGACGGCGACTACGCGATCGTGGGTGCCTATAAGATGAGCGGCCGCGGGGCCGCCTATATCTTCATGCGCGACGGGGATGTCTGGAGCGAGCAACAAAAAATTGTCTCCGACGACATCGCCGGCAGCGACGATTTTGGCATCAGCGTCGCGATCTCCGGCGACTACGCCATCATCGGTGCGGAGCGCGACGACGACACCTTCAATGTCTCCGGCTCCGCCTATATCTTCACGCGCACGGGGGAGAGCTGGGCGCAGCAGGCCAAGCTCCACGCCTCCGATCCCGCTGCGATCCTCTATTTTGGAACGAGCGTAAGCATCTCCGGCGACTATGCGATCGTCGGAACGAAGGATCAGGGCGACAGCAGCCGAGGCCAGGCCTACATCTTCGAGCGCGCGGGGGAGAGCTGGAACCAGGTGGCGAAGATCGAGCCGGACGACCTCGCCGATAGCGATCGCTTCGGGGGGAGCGTGGCGATCTCCGGCGATCACGCCATCGTCGGGGCCATCATGGAGGAGGGGGATGGCTTTGGCTCCGGTACCGATCACGGCGCCGCCTATGTCTTCGAGCGCGACGTCGAGGGAACCTGGGCGCAGATGCAGAAGCTCCAGGGTGAACTGGATTCACTGGATTACTTCGGTGCGAGCGTGGCCATCGCTGGTGACCACGCCGTCGTCGGCGCCACCATCTCCGCCGCGCGGGCGGATACGGGATATGCCACGACCTTCACGCTCGATGCCGGAACCTGGGTCCAGGTGACCAAGCTTCAGGCCACCGAACAGGAGGGCGGGCTCGGGAATCAGGACTTCTTCGGCAACAGCGTGGCCATTACCGATTCAGGGCAATATGCCCTCGTCGGTTCCTATCAGGACGACAACGTGGGCGGCGATAACGCCGGCGCTGCGTACATCTTCTACAACCCTCCGCCAAACGCGGTGCCCGTGGCGGATGCGGATGACGATGCAACGGATCAACCCGATGGCGTGGCCTATACGCTCTCGGGAACGTGCACCGATGCCGATGCCGCCGATACGCTGACCGGCTGGTGGCTACAGGTCTCGGGGACCGACTGCGGTCTGACCGGGGACGTCGTCGGGAGCAAGGCCAGCGGCAACAGCTCCGTGACGGTCGAGGCCTCCTGTACGCCGGAGGTCTCCGCCAACGAGACGCTCGTCTTTCGGCTTACCTGCGACGACGAAACGGAGCAGGCGACCGACGATCGCAGCGTGGGGGTGAACGCGAAGCCGACCGCGACGCCGCAGTCGGTGACGACCGACGAGGATGCCGCGGTTGCAATCACGCTGGCCGGTTCGGACCCGGACGATGAGGTTCTCACCTTCGCCGTTGCGAGTGACCCGACGCACGGCGTCTTGAGCGGTGTGGCGCCGGATCTCATCTATACGCCCACGGCCGATTACTTCGGATCCGATGCCTTCACGTTCACGGTCGACGACGGGGTTCAGGCAAGCGCCGCAGCGACCGTCAGCATCACCGTCAGCTCGACCTACGTCGCGCCGTCGATAGCCGATGCGGCGGGGCAAGTCGTGACCTGTGTGTTGGGGAGCGCATGCCAACTGCCGAGCTGGGCGGTGACCGACGATGAGGATGTGACCACCGCCGTCAGCTGGGAGACGATCAGCGGGCCGGGCGCGCTCACCATCTCCGCTGAAGGCGAGATCGACATCGTCAGCGATCCCCCCAAGCGCGGAACCTATTATGTCCAGCTCGTCGCCGACGACGGCATCAGCACGACGCGCTCGGAGTTGGTGGAGGTGGTCATTCCGAACCACGCGCCGTACCTGGATGGAGCTGATGACATCGTCGTCGAGGGGGCGGTCGTCGCCGACGACGGGACGTTCGTTCTATCGCAGTTCCTGAGCGAGCTCGATATCCAGGCGGTCTTCGTCGACGACGATGGGGATTCGCTGGCCTACTCCTGGGCGGTGGATGTCTCCGACGCCGATCGCGCAGGGTTTACCTCCACGACGTCGGGTTCCAGTGCGCTGCGGCTGCGCATGGCCGGAGCGCTCACCGTCACCGTCTCGGTCGACGATGGATTCGGCGGCGAGGCCGTCGAGGAGATCGTCGTCTCCGTCCCCGTTCCGGAGGTCGACTCCGATGATCTGGAGCTGACGGTCACGTTGTGGACGTACGCCGAGGACGGGACGCTCTCGATCGTCGGGACGCTCAAGTCTCCCATCTGGCCGGTCGTTATCATCAACGGGACCGTCGTTGCGACCGTGACGCTTCAGGATGAGGAGGCGGAGGCGGAGGTGATCGACGGTGTCGCCTACGAGACCTATTCCTTTACGGCCGATGGCGTTCCCGAAGGTGTCGGCGATGTGCCGGTGAGCGTCGAGGTCTTCACGACCGTCGACGGCGATGGCGTCACCATCGTCGATGCGCCGGTTGAACTCACCTCGGGACAGGAGGACGATATTCAGGGCAGCGACGCGGAATCGGCATCGGGCGGAGGGTGTACGCTGATCGAGGGCGCGCAGGCCGGGGCGGAAGGATGGATGGCGTTTGCGATCATCCTGCTTTCCCTGCTGGTATGGATCGGGAGGAGACGGGCAGTGCGCGTCACTTCACTTTCGAGCCGACGGCGACGTCTTTGAGGGGCGTGAGGATGGAGACGGTCTCCTCGTCGGAGGCGGCCAGCAGCATCCCCTGCGATTCGATGCCGCGCAGTTTCGCGGGTTTGAGGTTCGCAACGATGACGATCTTCTTGCCGACGAGTTCCTCGGGCGCATAGTGCTGCGCGATGCCCGCGACGATCTGGCGCTCCTCTTCCCCGAGGGTCACCTTGAGCTTGAGGAGCTTGTCGGTCTTCTCGACGCGTTCGGCTTCCAAAACTTGCGCGACGCGCAGCTCGACCTTGGCAAAGTCGGCGATGTCCAAAAGGGCCACGCCCGGCTTGATCTCTTCCATTTGTTTTTTCTCCTTCGTGTTGTTTCGTCCTTCGTCCTTCGTCCCTCGTCCTTCGTCGGTTGCCTCGATCCGCGGAAAGAGGCCCTCGGCTTTGACGACCGTGATCGGTCTGTCCAACACGCCCCAGGGTTTGTGTGCATCGGCAAGGGTTTGCGCATCGAACGCACCGAGTGCCGAAAGCCCCATCGTCTCCCAGATCTTCTTCGCGGTTGCGGGCATGAAGGGGGCGAGCAGGATCGCTACGACGCGTACGGATGAGGCGATGTTCCACAGGACCGTGTTGATCTCATCGAATTTTTCCGCCTTGGCCAGGACCCAGGGTTTGGTGTCGTTCACATACCGGTCAGCAACGGCGATCACCTCCCACATGTTGGCCAGCGCGGTGTGAAACGCGATCTCGCCAGAGTTTGCATCGAGTGCCTCGGCCACGCGCCCGGGAAGGGCGGTGCTCATCTGGGCCAACTCCAACGCGGGGTCGATGGTCTTCGGTGGACGAATGACGCCCTCCTGATAGCGGTCGGCCATGCCGATCGTGCGCGCCACGAGGTTGCCGATGCCGTTGGCCAGATCGCCGTTGTAGCGTTCGATGAAGTGCTCCCAGGTAAAATCGCTGTCGCGACCGAAGCCGCCTTCGCGCAGGAGGTAGAAGCGCAGGGGGTCGGCGCCATAGGCATCGATCACGTCGAGTGGCGTGACGACGTTGCCGAGCGTCTTGCTCATCTTCTCGCCCTTGAGCGAGACAAACCCATGCCCGAAGATGGTGCGGGGCAGTTCGAGCCCCGCGCTCATGAGCATGGCGGGCCAGATGATGCAGTGAAAGCGCGTGATGTCCTTGCCGATGACGTGCATGTCGGCGGGCCACCACTTTGCGAAGAGCGCATCGTCCCAGCCGTAGCCGATGGCCGTGATATAGTTGATGAGCGCATCGAACCAGACGTAGACGACATGATCCGGATCGTTCGGCACCGGGATGCCCCAGTCGACCGAGGCGCGCGAGACCGAGATGTCGTCGAGGCCTTCCTTTAAAAAATTCACGATCTCGTTGCGGCGTGTCTCGGGCAGGATGAATTCCGGATGCGATTCGATATGGGCGAGGAGTTTGTCGCGATAGTTCGAGAGCCGAAAGAAATAATTCTCCTCGGAGAGCCATTGCGGTTTCGACTTATGATTCGGGCACAGTCCGTCGGCCAAATCCTTCTCGGTGAGAAAGGCCTCGCAGGATTCGCAGTACCATCCCTCGTATCGTTTCTTATAGATGTCGCCCGTCTCCATGATGCGCGCGAGAAAGGTCTGCACGCCCTTCTCATGGTGCGGGTCGGTGGTCTGGATGAAGCCATCGTAGGAGATCTCGAGACTTTGCCAGACCTTCTCGAAGTGGGTGCGCATCTCGTCGCAATAGGGTTTTGGTTCCATCTCCTTGGCGATGGCGGCTTTGCGCACGTTGACCGAATGTTCGTCGTTGCCCATCTGGAGGTGGACGTCTTCTCCGCGCAGGCGGTGCCAGCGCGCCAGGGCGTCGGCGCCGATCTTTTCATAGGCGGTGCCGATATGCGGCGTGGAGTTGACGTAATCGATGGCCGTGGTGATGTAGAATGGTTTGCTCATAGATCCGGACTTTTCTTTCTGACGGGGCGATCCTTGCGTTCGGTGCGCGCGCCCCCCTTGCGCTTGCGCGCGCGTTCCGACGCGCGTTCGCGCGTGCGTGCATCGGCGGCGGCTTTGTTCTCGCGGGCGGAGGTGATCGCCGCTTCGCGTTCCTCCTGGCTGAGCACTTTGCATTGTTCACAAGGACAGCGCATTTCACCGGCGCCGCCATAGAGGCGCACGACGCATTCGCGCTTGAGCACGCTGTGTCCGATGATGCGACCGGCCCCCTTCGGGGTTTCGACGGCGGCGCCGATCTTGGGCAGCCCCTGGCGGTATTCGGCATAGACCGCATGTTCATAGGCCAGGCAACACTTGAGCTTGCCACACATGCCGGTGAGCTTTGCGGGATTGGGCGAGAGCCCCTGATGCTTGGCCATCGCGATCGAGATCGACTGGAACTGACGCAGGTGCGTCGAGCAGCAGGTGGTCATGCCACAGGAGCCCATGCAACCGGTGGCCTTGGCCTCGTCGCGCGCACCGACCTGGCGCATTTCGATGCGTTTCTTGAGCGTCGCGGCCAGATCCTTGACCAGGCTGCGAAAGTCGATGCGTTGTTCGGAGAAGAAGAGGAAGACCACCTTGCGCCCGTTCTCCTCGAGCTGCGCATCGAGGAGCTTCATCTCGAGATTGTATTTTCGGATGCGCTCGTTGCAGATGCCCATGAACCCCATCGCCTCTTCCCGGTGCTGATAGTCCGCATCGATCTCTTCAGGCGAGGCGCGTCGCAGGACCCGCTTGACTCCGCGGGGGAGCTTCGCCTCAGGCGTGGCATAGGAGGCGCGCGATATCGTCCCGAGGGCGGCACCGCGATCGCTCTCGACCATGACCGCGGTGCCGAGGGCGAGTTCCGGGTCGGTGGTCGTGAAGGTGTAGATCTTTCCCGCGGTCTGAAACTGGACGCCGACGGCGAGCGTGGCGGGCGGGTGCCCATCCGGAGGCTTATGGGCGGGGACGATCTCTTTTTCGTGTGGTTGATCGGTCATGGTTTGGGTATCGGCGCGGGCAGTCCGCAAACGCCGTATTCACAAGGGTTTTATCGACCAGCGAGCGTAAACAGAAGCTCCTCAAACATCAACTGTTTATTTGCGGTGGTCGATGACGCGCGGCGAGCGCGCTCCACGGCCTCGAATGCTCCTTGGGCTTGGCGTTCCGTCCAGGCGCTTGCCGCGTCGTGTGCCTCGGGATGGATGAGCGCTCCGCGCGTGCCGGTGGCGTGCGTACGCAGCAGATCGCCCAGGACGCTGGCGATCAGGTCGAAGGTGAGGGCCGTTCGCTCTGCATCCTGCCCCGCCCAGGCCTGGGCCGTCTCGAGGATGTCGGCCGCACTTCCCCGGCGGATGAGGGCGAAAAAGCGCCCCAGGACGTCGTCGACCAGCTCCGGGTCCAGGGCCAGCGCCTGCCCCAAACTTCCGCCGGCCAGGCGTGCGATGCGCGTGGCGTCCAGATCGCCCAACCCCCGCTGGTCCATCAAGGCCTGGGCGATGGCGGCATCCGGGATCGGCTCGAAACGCAGTTCGCGGCAGCGCGAACGGATCGTCGGCAGCAGTCGATGCGGCATCGATGAAATCAGGATGAAGTGCGTCGCCGGTGGCGGTTCTTCCAGGATCTTGAGCATCGCGTTGGCCGCAGCGGGGATCATGCAGTCGGCCTCGTCGATGATCGCGAGTTTGGCCTTGGCCTCCAGGGCGTGATATTGCAATCGCCCCTGCAGGGTGCGCACCCCTTCGATCTTGATGCTCTTAAAACCCACGCGCTCGGAGACCTCGGGGGTGATGACGAAGAGGTCCGGATGGGATCCGTTCTCGCGCTTGCGGCAGCTGGGGCACGTCGCACAGGCCTCCCAGGCGGGGGCATTCGCCTGCGCACAGGCGATCGCTGCTGCGAGCGCATCGGCCGTACGCCGTTTGCCGACTCCGCGCAGACCCGTGAAGAGATAGGCGTTGGGCAGACGCTCTCGCTCGAGCGCGCGTTTGAGCGCATCGATCTGGCGTTCATGGCTGATGATGGTTGAGAACATCTCGTTACCCGTTACTCGTTACTCGTTACTCGTTACTCGTTACTCGTTACTCGTGACTCGTGACTCGTTACTCGTTACTCGTTACTCGTGACTCGAAAGAACGCTGTCCGCGTTACGAGTTACGACAAGAATTCAGTTTTTCTTCCACGATCTGCAAGATGCGTTTGTGGGTCGTATCGATGCTCTCCGCGAGCGGTACGACGGCGACGCGTTCCGGTTCGGCCTGGGCGATCGCGAGAAATCCTTCGCGCACGCGCCGGTGAAAATCGAGTTCCTCGCGTTCGAAGCGGTCCTCGGCGCCGTCGGTTGCATCGCGTTCGTTGCGGTGCCGTGCGCGCGCGAGCCCTTCCTCGACCGGGCAGTCCAAGAGGATCGTCAGGTCCGGCCGGCGTCCATCCGTGGCGATGCGGTTGAGCTGGACGATGAGATCGGCATCGAGGTACCTGGCCGCGCCCTGATAGGCCGTCGTCGAATCGAAAAAACGATCGCAGAGGACGATGCGGTCGGCGGCAAGCGCGGGTTCGATCACCTCGACGACGTGCTGGTGGCGCGCGGCCTCATAGAGCAGGAGCTCGGCCAGCGGCGTCATCTCCCGATGGCTGGCATCCATCAAGACCTTGCGGATCTGTTCGCCGATGATGGTTCCGCCCGGTTCGCGCGTGAGCACCATCTCCTGGTGGGCGGCGCGCAGGGCCTCGGCCAAGAGGCGAATCTGCGTCGTCTTGCCGCACCCCTCGATCCCCTCGAATGTGATGAACATCTTCGCCATGGGGCTTCGATAGCGGATCGCCCGCGGTGCCGCAAGGGGGAACTTTTGACGGGAATTGGGGTTGCAGGGTCGCCATGCCCATGGCACACCCTTTTGTATGACGATCGACAATTCCTCCATCGATAAACAGGACATTCAGGACCTTTTCGACCGTGTGGCCGAACACTTTAAGGACGCCGACGAGGGCGCCCGGGCCATGTTCGCCATGCTCGTGGAGACCGCACTTCGCTATCGCGATGAACTCGAGCGCGACAGCGAAGATGCCCTTAACGTTGGCGAGACACGCGAGGCACTCGACGCCTTCATGCAGGTCCTGCGCACGCAGCAGTTTCCCGAGGGCCTGGAGAAGCGGGTTCACGACCTGGTGATGCAGTGGCTGGAGGAAATCAAAAAACAGGTTCATCATTGATGGACGCGTGAGATGGCTGACAAACCCCTCTCGCGCTGTCATTCCCGCGGGGGTAAGCGGGAATCTCGATTGTCAGGGCACGTCGAGATCCCCCCGCCACACAACCGGCGGGCAGGCTGCTTTCGCGGGGATGACAACAGCAGGGTTTGTCATCACCCTCACGCGCCCATCATTCGGCTGCACTTGATATCCTTATATGGCACGATCATCACGACGAAAATTTCCGCTGCCCAAGCGCCCGAAGCGTTCCGTGCGCCGACGGCCTCGGCGTGCGGGTCTGTTCCTGATCGTCGGCTTCGGCGCGATCGCGCTCCTGCTCGTCGCGGCGGCGATCGTGCCCGCCCTGGTGCCCACACCCGCTTATCAGCGTTGGGTCGAGCGCACGCTCTCTCGCCAACTCGCGGCGCGCGTCGCCATCGATTCCTTCCATCTGCGCCTGTTGCCCACGCCCGGATATCGCATCGAGGGGTTCTCGCTCATTACGACCGCTGCCCCCTTTCAGGGGCGTCGCATCCTTTCGGTGCCGCACATCGATGGAAGCCTCAAGTTTTTTGCGCTCCTGCGCGGTCGCGTGGTGACCGCCGTGAACCTCACGCAGCCGACCGTCGAGATCCTCCATCAGGACGACACCACCAATATCGAAGCGCTCTTCGGAGGGAAGGGGACATCTCCGGATGCCTCTGCCGACGCCGGAGAATCGGATCATCTCGTCGTTCGCTCCGTTACGGCAACGAAGGGACAGCTCATCCTCCACGCGCCCGATCGCGATGAGCCGCTCGTCATGGGAGATATCTCCTTTGTCGGTCGCAATCACACGGTCGCCGAGGGGGTCCGTGTCGATGTCGAGATCGTCGGGGCGCTTCCCGGGAGCGATGAACCCAATGCGCGCCTTGCCGGAACCGTTCTCTATGATCGTGCCGTGCGCCGACTCTCCACGCACGATCTGAGCCTCTTTCTCGCCGGCGCGCAGATGCGTGCGGACGCGAGCATCTCCTTTGAAAACGATCCGGTCACCTATGACCTCCATCTGGCCACCGCATCGCTCACCCCCGAGGTCTTGGCACCGCTCTTCCCGAAATATGCGGGAGCGTTGCCGGGGGATCTCACCTGGACGGGATCGGTCGCCGGTGACCTCTCGCTTGCGGGAACGCGCGAGGGCAGGCGCATCGCCTTGCACCTCGATGCGACGCGCGCCGATGTCCGCATGGGGAATGTCTTCTCCAAGCGCGCCGGCATCGGGCTCAAGGCCGAGGCCGAATGCGTCGTCGATGCGAACACGATTGCCCTGCACGATGCGCGCATCTCCCTCGAGGACAATCGCATCGACGTCGAGGGGTCGATCGCGCGAACGGGTTCGCGCGCATACGAGGCGCGCGTCGAGGGTGCAGGACTCGATGCGGATACGCTGATGAATTTCTTTCCGCTCCTGGCCGTTCCGGATGAGGCTACAGGCCTCGACGTTGCGCTCACCTTCAGCGGTTCGCAGGATGCCCAGACGCCATCCGTCTTCACCGGCAGTTTTTCCGCCGCGCATCTGGGCGTGGTGGGTGTTGCCGTGGACGAGGTGCGCGGAAGCCTGGAGGTCACGAAGGAGAAGATCCATTTCCCCACGTTGAGCGGTCGCTATGCCGATGGTGTCTTCGCGGGCAACGGCACGATCGCTATGGGCGAGGAGGCGGCTTGGCACTTCGAAGCGGTGCTGGGCAAGGTCGATGCCGCGCGCATTCCTCGCTTGGCCGGAGTGCTCTCCGGCGAGTCGTCGATGGAGGTCGTCTTCACCGCCTCCGGTCATGATCCGGTCACGCTCGCATCGAGCGCGGCTTTTTCCGGGACGCTTTCCATTCCGTCGGGTTCGTTCGATGCCTTCGCGCTGGGAGAGGCGCTCTTCTCCGACGCGTTCTGGAAAGAGCTCGCCGTTGGCGAATCGGCCGAGGTCGATGCGGCCGAGGCGAAACTCCTGACGGATTCGGGCAGCGCGTTCGAGCGGTTCGAGGCACAGTTCGCTCAGGAGGGCGATCTCCTTCGCGTCGATGAACTCTCTTGGCGGCACGCGCGCTATCAGGCGGAATTGACGGCGACGATCGATGCGAAAGGCGACGTTGAGGGCAGGGGGGAGATACGCCTGCCCAAGGTGATCGCGCACGCGTTGTTTCCAAATGCGACGGAGAGGGGGGTGCTGCTCGACCGAGAGGGCGCCCTCGATCTGCCGATGTTGCTTTCCGGGACGATCGAAAAGCCGCAGCTCGTGCTCAACGCGGCGGCGTTTGCCGCATCGATCGATGCGCGCAAGAAACCCGCCGCGGCGGAGGCAACGACGCTCATTCGCGTACAGGAGCCAGCGCCGGAGAAGCCGGTTGAAAAGAAGGTGGAAAAACCTCGGACGATCGTGACGGAGACGCCCGCAAAGGGTGTGCCCGAAATAAAATCCGCTCCGAAACGCGCTGCTCGTCCGAAGCGACGGGTGCGTCCACCCGCACGCCAACCCGAATATCGCGCGCCGCTCCCCACAGCCCCCGGGTCCGCCACGATCGACGACACCGACGACATCCTCAAAGTCATCATCGGACAGTAGGGCCATCATCACCGCGTTTCGCGCTCTTCCCTTCGTCGTGGGGCGCGCTTCGCTCGCTACCCCTCGCAAACGCGCCTTGATACTCCTCCGGGAAGAACGCGAAACGCGGTGATGATGGCCCAGGAGGAGTGTAATGCTATCAATTCTGGAATAATGCAGATGGGGGGATGATGCATGATTTTCAAGTGTTTTCCTGATGATACAGACGCTACAATAAAGGGGGCAACGGAGAAGGGTTCTGGGGGGGATGCATGACCAGGTTCTACAAGCAGCCCGCTTACTGGATGTTGGCGATCATCGTGGCCGTGGGGTTGGGGGTGTGGGGGTTCGGACCCGAACCCGATGAACCGACCGAGGAGGAAGTGGAGCAGACCGTCGTCGCTGGTACGGCCGAGTCTTCCCCGGCATCACGAATGACGATGGAACCGGAGATGCCGCCGAACATCGAGATCGTGGTCAATATCCCCGCGACCGAGATGGCGCTCTTTGAAGACGGCGTCGAACTCTTTCGGCGCCGCATCGCGATCGGTCGCGGCATCTATCCAACGCCGGAGCAGGAGTCGACCATTCGGCGCATCGAATGGAATCCTTGGTGGTATCCGCCTCCGTCTGGCTGGGCGCGCAACGATAAGCCAACGCCGCCCGGACCGGGCAATCCGCTGGGTGTGGCCAAGATGGCGCTCGGCGATGCCATCCTCTTTCATGGGACGAACAAGGCCTGGACGGTGGGGCGCGCGGCGTCGCATGGCTGCATGCGTATGAACAACGACGAGGTCGAGGCGATCGCCTGGTATCTGCAGCGCACCTTTTCCGATGAGAACGATCCGAAGCTCCTTCAGACCTATCGGTCGAATCGCCGCCGAACCCACAAGGTGCGCTTGCACACCCCCGTCCCGGTGCGACTCGTCTACCGTCCCGTCGAGCTGCGCGCCGATGAGCTCCTCTTCTTTCCCGATCATTATAATCGATACGGAGGGCGTCGGAAGGCTGCGATTATCGCGGAACTCATGCGAGGCGGCATCGCCATCGAGCAGCTCGACGATGATCTGATCACGCGCTTGGCGCAGGATTGGCCCGAGCGCGACACCGCGATTCCCGTGCGCGCGCTCATGCGCGGCGCCCGGTTGCCATCGCTCCTTTCTGCGCCGGAATGCAGCTGAAGCCTCATTTCGAGAGATCTCCCCCCCCCTCAAGGCAAAAGACCAAGGATTGCATTTTGTGCGCTGACCGAATAGCACGATTTCCATTCTCATACCGCGGAGGGCAGTGATGCGAAGAACGATCATTATGATGACGGTGACGATGGCGTTGTGCACCGCGAGTGCGGTTGCACAGGCCTCCCCGATGGATCTTTCGCTTCGCGCGATCGTGCGGGATGCGCAGCAGGGGGAAGCGCTCGCTTCCAAGTCGCTCGTGCGCGAGAACGATGCGCTCTTCGTCCCCTGTTTCATCAAGAGCAGCGACGTGAACGCGACGGTCGATGCCGTGGAGGCATGGGGCGGGAGCGTCGGCGCGATCGCGGGCGATGTTCTCTCGGCGCGCCTGCCGCTCGATGTGGTCGAGATCATCGCCGCGCGCGCGGAGGTCACGGCGATGGAGGCGGCCGGTCACCTCTCGAGCAAGATGAATACCGCGCGGTATTATTCCGGCGTGCAGACGGTGCAGGAAGGCGGCGGGGGTTTGGGCACGGCCTATCACGGCACCAATGTTGTCGTCGGCATCGTCGATGAATCGCTCGACTACGGGCACCCGGATTTTCTGAAGAGCACGGGCAAGACGCGCGTGCAGTATGTGCAGCAGACTGAGGACGGGACGCTTCTGACCTGCACGAAGGGGCAGATCGATGCGGGCAGTTGTTCCATCACGGACGAAGGGCAGGGCGGTGTGCACGGTACGCACGTCACCGGCATCGCCGCGGGGGGCAATGCGACCTATACAGGGGTAGCGAATCTCGCCGACATCATGTTCGTCTTCGTGGGCGCGGGCAACAACGGCGATTCCGGTGGAACGTTTGGGACCAATGTCCTCGAAGGCGTGGATGTGATCTTCGAGAAGGCCGATGTGCTCGATAAGGCGGCGGTCGTGAACTTGAGCCTCGGGACGTCGATCGGCGCGCACGACGGGACCTCGCTTCTCGAACAGGGACTCACCGCGCTCTCCTCCACAAAGGGCGGGCGCATCATCGTCAACGCGGCGGGCAACGAGGATCTTGTGCCCGCGCTCTTCTCCGGCGATCAGCGAACCTATCTGGGCGGATTGCATCACTCCATCAGCGTCGCCGCGGGCGAGTCCAAGGCCGTGCGCGTGATGGTGCTCTCCGGCGCCTCCGCCGCCGCCCTCTTCACCGGCGGGTCGCTCGTGGAGACCTGGCTCGATGCCGGCCAGAAGGACACCTGTTCGGTTGCGGCTCTCGGCTACACCGAAGGACGCGCCAGCCAGGACTTCACCTTCCCGGGGATCGCCACGACCGACGATGCCGAACTCGCGACGGGCGACGTCCCCTTCGCGACCGATACGTCCGATGATGTGACCGCGACCGACGGGACCGTCATCGCATCCATCGGTGTGGATGCCCAGGACTCGCGCAACGATCGCCCGCACGCGCAGGTGCTCTTCAAGCCCTCCGGCAGCCGCGGCTCGGCCCTCAACAACTATTGGTTCGATGTGGTCATCCGCGCCTCGGGCGGCGCGTGCACCGGGCACATGTGGCTCTATTATGATGTGACGAGCGTCCATGACTTTTTGCAGAACGTCGCCGGTGCGGGGTTCGATGTGGGCGCGGGTGCCGAGGCCGGATATGCGCTCGCCGATGGTGACAGCTTCTACACCGCCACCGTTCCCTCCACAGCATCGGGCGTGATCGCCGTCGGGAGCTTCATGCCGCCCAAACCCGTGGGTGCAGCGACCTCATCCTGGACGGGGGATAACGGCATCACCTATGATCAGGCGGTCGTCGCCGACGGGGGATATGGAAGTACGACTGCAGATCTCTCCTCGTTTTCGAGCCTCGGACCGGAGGCGGATGCAACGGAGACCACCAAGCCCGACATCGTTGCGCCCGGCGAGCCGATCATTGCGGCCAAGGCCAGAGGGTCCACACTCTCTTCCGCCATTACGGTAGGGGAGAATTACTACAAGGCGGCCGGGACCTCGATGGCCTCGCCGCATGTGACGGGGATCGTGGCGCTCTTGCTCGAGCGCAACAATACGCTTTCGGTGAGTCAGGTGCGCACCGCCCTGCAGACGGGCGCGTCCACCGACGGCATGACGGCCAAGACCGTCGTTGCGGCCAACAGCTACGGCGCGGGAAAGGTCAACGCCGTGAATGTGCTCGCTTCCGTCAGTGCGGACACCTCCGCCTACAGCGGAACGGGCGATCTCGACGGCGGCGGTTCTTCGAGCTGTGCGCTCGTCGATGACGGCCGCACGATCGATCGTTGGCTGACCTTCGCAGGGTTCTCCCTCCTCATCGGCTTCGCCGCCGTCCTGCGACTGCGTATGAAGATTCGATATACCGGCAGATAATCACGCAATATCAGCCTATAACGTGAATGTGGTCACGTTTTACGATGATAAAACGTGTCATTTATCACGTTTTATCAACTTAACGCTTGTTATTGGTACTCCATTTCGGTAACATATTGTTATGAAACGAGATTTATATGCCAGGCTCCTTTCCTGGAAGTCATCACCGCGGCGCAAACCCTTGGTGCTTCAGGGCGCCCGTCAGGTCGGGAAGACCTGGCTCCTCAAGGCATTCGGAAATAGCGAGTACGATCATCTCGCCTCCTTCAACTTCGATGAAGACCCCGGTCTCGACGACCTCTTTCAGGGAAGCCTCGAACCCTCCACGCTCATCGAACGCCTCTCAGCGTACGACAACGAAAGGATAAAACCGGGGGCGACACTCATCGTCCTCGATGAGATTCAGGAATCTCCAGGCGCATTGAACAGCCTCAAGTATTTCTGCGAGAAGGCAGGTCAGTATCACGTGATCGCAGCCGGTTCGCTCCTGGGAATCAAGCTGACAAGGACAAAGCCATTTCCGGTCGGAAAGGTGAACTTCCTTCATCTCTACCCCATGACCTTCTTCGAGTTTCTCACTGCCGTGGGGAAATTGAACTTGAGGCGAGTCGTCGAGGAGCATACGTCCTTTACCCCTCTCCTTCGGCCCTTTCATGACGAACTCATAGACCTGCTGAGGATCTACTACTACACAGGAGGCATGCCGGAGGTCGTTTCCAGCTACCTCGCTACGCGCGATTTCAGCATCGTGAGAGATACGCAGAAGGAGATCCTGCAATCATATGCGCTGGATTTTTCGAAACATGCGCCGAGTAGCGATGTGATGAAGATCAGTCAGATCTGGGAATCGATACCAACCCATCTTTCAAGGGAGAACAAGAAATTCACGTTCTCCACGCTGAGCAAAAACGCCCGTGCCAGGGCATATGAGAACGCGCTTCAGTGGCTCGTCGATGCGGGGCTCATTTACAAATCCTACAATGTTTCCATTCCGGGTGTGCCGCTCGAGGGATATGCTGAACATCATATCTTCAAGCTCTTCATGCTGGACACGGGCCTCTTGGGAGCAATGCTGGATCTCACTCCAAAGACGATTGTCGAGGGGAACAAGCTCTTTACGCATTTCAAGGGTGCTTTTGTCGAAAATTATGTCGCGCAAGAATTGAGAGCAAGACACGAGAGACAACTCTATTACTGGACAAGCCGTGGCCGTGCAGAAATTGATTTCATTGTCGCGAAGGATGAAGAGGTTCTCCCGCTGGAGGTCAAGTCGGGTATGGTCAAACGGTCGAAAAGCCTCGGTGAGTATGGGAAGAGATACAAACCCTCTCTCTTATCGCGCACATCGCAATCCAATTTCAGCACGTCGCGGGGTATTTGCAACTATCCCCTCTATGCAGCCTCTCTTTTCCCAGACACGGTGTTTCTCGAAGGTGATCGAGGGAGTTGATGTGTCGATGTGCTCGATGCTGCCTCGCGACCGATCGTTGGCTCAGCGTCGCAGGGTTCTCCCTCCTCATCGGTTTTGGTCTCATGCTGTGGCGCCGTCTATGCGCGCGATAGGGTCATCCGCTCATTCCTGCAATGTAGAAAAAAACACAAAACTTTTTCTCCTCCCGAGCGATAACCGAACCATGAACGAGTTTCTGGCGAACAGTTCCGGCGTGTATGGCTCGGCCTTTCAGATGGCGCCGTCGTTCTATCCGGCCAGCCTCGATGGGGAATTTCTGCCGCTGGGACTGGGATTGGGCGTGACCGATGATTTTTTGGACGCGCCGACCGAGGATCTCGCCCGTGCCGCGCTCGATCAGCGCACCCAGGACGAACGGGCCATCTCCGTTCCGAAGGCGTTCACCTGGCTCGGGATGGACAACGCCGACGAGGTCTTCGCCGAGATTCGCGACAGGCCGACATTGGGGCAGATGCGGGATGCGTTTATCGCATCGGCCGCGCCCGCACTAAAGCAGGGATTTCATGACAAGGTCGAGTCGATGCAGCGCTATCGGGTTCGTGCCCCCTATTGGCTGCAGGAGATCCATAGCCCGTTCTTGTCGCGCACGCTCCAGCAACGGCGAGACCAAGGCATCCTCGCCTCGGAGGACGTGGCGAACTTCGCCCTGTTCATGGATGAAGCGCTGCGGCGGGAGGTCCGGCAGGTCAGCCGAATGAGCGCCGATTACGACGGCTTCTTTCTCGCCGAAATGGCCCGTGCCGGGATAGTCATGGTATCCGCCGTCGCGGTGCTGAACCTCCCCGCGTCATTTCCGGCGTGGGCGCCCTATGCCATCTACGGAGGGATCGTCCTTATCCTCGGGGGCGAGCGGCCATAGACGCCTACAACCGTTTCTTCGGTCAGCGCGACCTCCATGTTCGCGATCGGAATACCATCGATGGGCGCCTGCGAAGCATCAAAACGCTTCGCGCCAGCTATACTTCCCTCGCACGCTCATCATTGTGACGCAGATGCCATCCCATCATCCGGCCGCGCAGGGTGTTAAATAAATCTGGCGGGTTTTTCTCCTCAACAGTTACATACCGCGAAACCTCGGACTGATTTCTGCGATACGGGGGTATGAGTTTCTTCACCCCATCCGTGGGATCGGTGTCGGTCCCCTCATTTCAGTCGGCGGCGAATTTCTATCCCGGCAACCTCGATGGGGAATTTGCGGCACTCGAGATGGGGCTGGGCGCGGCCGACGATTTTCTCCAGGCGGGCGATGTCGATGTCGCACGCGAATCGCTCGACAGATATCATTTCACGAGAGCGCAGCCGGTTGCCGTCTCCGACGCGTTTGCACAGCTGGGCATGAAACAGGCAAGCGAGGTCATCGCCGACATTCGCGCCCAGCCGACCTATGCACAGATGAAGAACGCGTTCGTGCGGGAAGCGTCGCCGGTGTTGACCGCGGCCCTGTCTCGTCTTGCGCCGAAATTAGAGACCCCTTCGAAGCCATGCGCGATTCAGTCGGTGTCGCAGCTCCATCGATCCTTTCATCCCCAGTCGCTCATCAGTCTCCGGTCGCACGGGTTTATCTCGGATGCCTCCATCGTGGCGTTCAGCAGCTTCATGGCCGATGTGCTCGAAGATCAAGCCCGGGAGCGGATGGAGGATTGGGATGGATGTGAGAAACAGACAGTGACGCAGATCGCCCTGGTCGTGGGGCTGTTCTTTTTCGGCAGAATTCTCTCGGATGAATTGACCGTCAGCTATCCGGGGTGGTCCGAACTGATCGCATGGGCTCGTGTGCTCGGTGAGGGCGCTGCCGTGCTTTCGGGGGCGTTCACCCTCTATCGGTATGTGAAGCGCGGTGCGGAGAAAGAGGAGATCGACGACGGCGCCGAGGATCTGGCGAGCCTGCAAAGAAGCTATCGAAGGCTTTCGCAGAGTGTCGAAGGTGCGACGTCTCCGCGCGAAGCCTGATCACCGTCCGGACGCTTCTCTCGGTTGTATCCCCTGAATCACTACCTTTCGGCTATTTGTTCCCGGCGACGACGCCGCCCCCGCGGCGACGATCACGAAGCGATCGTCGGTGAGTCCCTGTGCGCCCAGATAATTGCGAACAGCGATCGCGCGTTGTTGCGAATAGAAGATGAGGCGCTGGCGGTTCTGCTCGGTCGTGGCGTGTGTGGAATCGGCGTATCCGGTGAGGCGCAGCTTCCATCCGTTGTAAGCGGGTTGCGCCAGCGCATGGGCGAGCAGGCGCAAACGCGTCTCGTCGTTGCGCGCGATCAGCTGCGTTCCGGGGGAGAAGGCGATCGTCATCGGCAGGAGGTGTTCCACCGACGATGACTGTGCATGGTTCGTGCGCGCGGCAAGGGCCAGGATGGATGTGGCGGCAATGCAAAGCGCGAGGGTTCGAATGGCTTTTTTGCGGCGTTCGTTCTGCATCATGTCGCCTTCATTTCTGTTTGATGGCTTCGCGCGGCAGGTCCTTTGCGAGCTCGACGATTTCCTTGCCGATGAGGACGATCTCGTCGATGCCTTCGACGTTGGCATAGTAGAACGATTCACCCTCAGGCAGTCCAATGTTCAGTTTGCGCGTCTCCCCCTTCTTGTCGGTGAAGGTGGCCGTCATGCTCGGATGGTCGAGCCCTGCCTTGTGGATGCTCACATCGTCGGCAAATTGGTCGGCGCGCAAGAAGGCGAGCTTGATGGCAAAGCTGCGCAGGTGTTCCTGGTCGACCGTGGCGTTCGGACATCGGCGGCAGCTCCAATGATGCTCTGCGTTCTGTTCGTAAGTGTTGTTTACCTTTCCGCCGGCGATCGTCATCGTGGTGATGGTGTTCGGTTCCAGCGTCCACAGGCGGCGTTCGCGCCAATCCTCCGCACTGGGGGAGAAGGCCCCCATCAGCGGTCGTCGCACGCGATGGACCTCGTTTTCATCGCTGCGGCGGATATAGCTCGAGGTAAAATCGGGCGCGTTTTTTCCGATGACGAGATCGGCGATGACGCTGTCCCCTTCGTCGTAGAGGCGTATGGCAAGTCCCGTCTGGCCGACGTGGTAGATTTTGCGCCGATCCGGGTCGTCGGAGATCACCAGCCCCTCAGAGAGACCGCCGAATGAGCCCAGGGCATTGGCCACGCGCGAGGGATCTGCGCGATGCCATTTTTCTTTCGGGAACGACTCTCCCCCTTTGTTGATGAGAGCGCGGCGCATGGGGGTCATCCGTTCGGAGACCTCCCATCCCTTCTCGGTGCGGCGCAGTTCGATGCTATCGATGAGCTGTTCGACTTCGATGCGTACGACATCGGCGCTGTCGTAGTCTTCGATGAAATAATGCTCGGTCTCATCGCCGACGCGAGAGGTGTCGGTGTGCTGGGTGAGGACGACGATGGCCAGCAGAAGGAGCGCCGCGCTGAAATAGAGGATCGGCTTGTTGGTCGATAGGTTCATGCGGGTGGACTCGCTTTTCTCTGTTCGCGGCGTGAGCCGATGCGTCTTTGGATCGACCTCGATCGTGCACGTCGCATCAGAAAGACGACCAGGGCAATGACCAACACGATGATCGGGCCGATGAGGAGGTTCGTCCACCGGAAGAAAGCGATGCCTGTTTCAGAGAGCGCGGCGATCGGTCGCGTGGTCTGCTCGCGCGAACGGATGCCGATGAGGGCATCGCCCATGGCGAAGGCGTCCACTGCATTCTGGAAGAAGGCGGCGTTGGCGGGGAAGACCTGCAGAAATGAGTCGCTCACCCAGCGCGATGATCCCACGACGAACAGACGCGCGCTGGCGGGGCTCTCGCCGATGAGGGTCGCCCCTTTGGGCGCGCGGTCGCGATCGGCAAAGAAGCTCGAAAACGGTCCGTCGAGCAGGGCGGACAAGACGGCGGTTGCCGGTTTGCCTTGCGCCATCGCTTCGGCGGCGGCCTGTGGATCCAGCTGTGCCTCATGTGCGGGGATCGCGATGGCCTGATCGGTGGTCGTGGCCAGGGGCGTGCCGGTTTCAGCGGCGGTCGTGGCCAGGGTGAGCGGGCTCGTCCAAGGCAGGACGATCGATTCCAGGTCGGCCACGATCGGCTCGTCCGAATTGAGGTATGCTTTCTGCACGTCCGGCCAATACGGATAGGGCATGTGATAGGTGACAATGCCGCCGGAAAACGAGGCCATGGCGTTTGCAGTGTCGAGCACGAGTTCGTCGTCAGCGGTCACGCCGTAGTGGGTCAAGAGCTCCGTCACGTTCGTCTCGACGGGCGTCACGTTGAGTTGCCCATCGATATCGAACCGATCGATGAGCGCGATGATGCGGCCGCCGCCCATGAGGTATTGGTCGAGCCAGACGAGCGCTTCATTCGAGAACGTGCGAGGTGAGGCGAGCACCAGCGCGGGAAAACGCTTCGGATCGGCATCGATCGCCGTCTCCGCGTTCAGCGGGACGATGGTATAACGGCGTTCGAGCGCCTGGCGGATCAGGCTGAATCCCCCGGCGGCCGCGCTGTCGGTTGGCGTCTCCCACCAGGCGATCGGCGGCATCTCCTTCGTCGTCACCTTGAGGATCGCTTCGACCAGATCATACTCGAGTGTCTCCAGGCGTTGGACGACGGGCAGGACCTGTTGTTGGTCTCCGTAGGTGACGGCCATCCCCAGATAGATCTTGGCCACCTCCTGGCGATCGTGTTTGAGGACGTTGAGCTGAATCGGCGGGATACCCAGAAGCGCGGCCTTTTGTTCATCCAGCATGGAGCTGTTCGGATCGACGAAGGCAACCCGGACGCGGGCGTTCGAGGCGCGTTTGATTTCGGCCAGCAGGTCTTCCACGTTTCGCCGGAGCGTGGTCAGCTGTGGCGGGAGCTCTTCGGTAAAATAGACGGTGATCGAGACGATGTCGTCCAAGTGTTTCAGAATGTCGTGCGTGGCTGGCGCGAGCGTATAGGTGCGGTTTTCCGTCAGGTCGGCGCGCAGGGGGAAGCGTGCAGCGATGACGTTGACGGTGGCAAGGAGCAGCAGCACCGTCAGGACCATGATGATCGCGTTCTTCTTGGGCATTGTTTCACGCCTATCGTCGGGCAAACGTCTCCAGGAGTTTGCGGTTCACATAGAGAAAGAAACCGATGACCGAACTATAATAGATGAGATCACGGCTATCGATCACGCCCCGAGCGATCGAGGTGAAGTGCATCTCCAGGCCCATGTATTGGAGGACCTGGGCGATCGGTCCGGAGCTGCCGCCGGCGATCATCGGCGTGCCGATGATGAGCAGGCCGAAGCTCGCCGCCACTCCCAGGATGAAGGCGATGATCTGATTTTCGGTGAGCGATGAGATGGTCAGTCCCACCGCGAGGTAGGCGCCGCCCAGGAAGAGCGAGCCGATGTAGCCGCCGATGACCGGGCCCCAGTCCAGATCGCCGAGCCCTGCGATCGTGAGCGCCATCGGGAGCGTGAGCAGGAGCGCGGTCGCGATAAGGCCGAGTCCCGCCAAGAATTTTCCGAGGATGATATCGAGGAGGCAGACCGGGAGCGTGAACAGGACCTCGAGCGTTCCGAGCTTGCGCTCCTCGGCCCACTTGCCCATGGCCACCGCTGGAACGAAGAAGAGAAAGATCCAGGGGATGAGGCCGAAGAAGAGGCGCATGTCCGCTTGCCCCAGGACGAAGAAGGTGCGGAAGAAGAGCCAGTTGGTGACGACGAGAAAGGTGATGAGATAGACGTAGGCGATCGGGCTGACGAAATACGCCGTGAACTCTCGCTTGGTAATCGTCCAGATGTTTTTCATAATCGTGAACCGTTAACCGTAAACGGTGAACGGTGAACCGTGAACGATTTTCTGTTCACCGTTCACGGTTTACCGTTCACGGGGTTTGCGTCAACTCCCGAAAAACCTCTTCGAGCGAGGCCGTCTCGTGGGTCAGTTCCGCGAGCGTTAAATTTTGCGCCACGGCCCAGCCAAAGATCTCCTCGGAGCGATCCTCGGGATCCTGTCCCGCCAGGGTAAAGCGCTGGCGTTCATCGGTTGGTCCCGAGAGCCATTCGGCGATCTCCAGATGGGGCAGCGCTTCGAGTGCCGTGCGAATCACCTCGCGCGCGGCGCGCAGGGCGACGGTATAGCGCGCGTGCCCGCCGGATGCGCGCATCAGTTCTGAGAGCGTGCCGTGGCCGACGAGTTTTCCGCTGCTGATGATCAGCGCGCGCGAGCAGGTCGCTTCGACCTCCTGCAGGATGTGCGTGGAGAGCACGACCGTCCGCTCCTGTCCGATGGCTCGAATCAGCGTGCGGATCTCGGTGATCTGATTCGGGTCGAGGCCGGAGGTCGGTTCATCGAGGATGAGGATCGGCGGCCGGTGGAGCAGCGCCGCGGCGAGTCCCACGCGCTGCCGATATCCCTTCGAGAGCTGGCCGATCGGGCGACCCACCACCGTGGCCAGGCCGCAGGTGTCGATCATCTCGTCGATCGCGCCAGGGATGGCCGTCGTGGCGATGCCCCGCAGGTGCGCGATGTAGTCGAGAAACCCCGTGACCTCCAGATCGGTCGGCAGGGGTGCATTTTCAGGGAGATAGCCGATGAGCCGACGCGTGCGAATCTCTTCGGGCGAGACCGGAATGCCATCCACGGTGACCAGCCCCGCGCTGGAGCGCAGGAAGCCGGTGATGACGCGCATCGTGGTCGTCTTGCCCGCGCCGTTGGGGCCCAGAAGGCCCACGACCTCACCTTTGGCGACATCGAAGGAGACATCGCTCACGGCCTGAACCGGTCCGAAGTGCTTGTGCAGGTGTTCGACGTGGATCATACGCGGCGGATTGTAGGCAATGGGGCGGAAGTGTCAATGCTTGCGCCACGCAGGCCTTTCTGTTAGAGCGCGCCCCATGATTATCGGACTGACGGGAAAGAATGGATCGGGCAAGGGCGTGGCCGCCGACTTTTTGAAGGCGAGTGGATATGAGTACTATTCGCTCTCCGACGAGGTGCGCCACCAGATCCGCGACGAGGGGCACGAGGTGACGCGCGAGCGCCTCATCGAGACGGCCAACCGGATGCGCCAGGAAGGCGGCGCGGGGGTCCTGGCCGAGCGCGTGATCGCACGGCTCACCGACGACATGCACGTCGTGGTCGATTCCATCCGCAATCCGTTCGAGGTGGAGGTCCTGCGGCGTCGAAACGATTTTCACCTTGTCGCCATCGAGGCCGATTCGAAGGTTCGCTTCGAGCGCGTCCGCGATCGCAACCGCGAGGGGGACCCCATGACCTACGAGGCCTTCCTCGACATCGATGCGCGCGAGGCCTCCTCGAACGATCTGGCTGCCCAGCAGCTCAACCGCACGGCGGAGCTCGCTGATGCGGTCGTGACCAACGATACCACCATCGAAGAGCTCAAGGAACAGATGCGCCAGGTCGTCCAGGCGCTCGCGGCCAATACCGTCCGTCCCGACTGGGACGAATACTTCATGCAGATCGCGCGCGTGGTCTCCTTGCGCGGTAACTGCATCAAGCGCAAGATCGCCGCGGTGATCGTGAAGGACAAACGCATCGTCTCCACCGGCTACAACGGCACGCCGCGCGGCATCACCAACTGCAACGAGGGGGGCTGTCCGCGCTGCAACCACTTCGGGGCCTCGGGCGAGAAGCTCGACGAATGCCTCTGCTCGCATGCCGAGGAGAACGCCATCGTTCAGGCCGCCTACCACGGCGTCTCCATCAAGGGGGCGACGATCTACACGACCTATTCTCCCTGCCTCATCTGCACGAAGATGATCATCAACTCCGGCATCGCCGAGGTCGTCTACAACAAGGCCTACGCGATCAACGAGGTCCCGCTGCATCTGCTCAAAGAAGCCGGCATCACCGTCCGCCAGATCGATATCGAACCAGCCCTGTAGTTTGTCATCCCCGTGAAAACGGGGATCTCGATTGGCCGTACAAGCGAGATTCCCCCGCCACACAACCGGCGGGCAGGCTGCCTTCGCGGGAATGACAGCAATAACCCTTTTCCGGACGGGAACGATTGAGCCATTCAGCCATCTCACGATTCAGCCATCACGCCAGAGCGCTGCTGCGTTTTTCGGCAGTGCTGCTGCGTTTTTCGGCACCTCCATCCTGTTCCGAGAATCAAACACCGTCTATTTGTTTTAGAATTTTAAACGGTTGTCTGCCTGCACCGTTTTCTTCTGCGTTGGCACGCTCCTTGCTTTCTCCATCTGCATAACGCGATCGATCGCCCCATCGGAAAGGAGAGCGCAATGACGGAGAAGAGCACGACCAAGGATGTCTTCAACATCATAGAAGAAGGGGAGGGTCAGGAGCGGACGTCGAAATGGACCCGCGTGGGAAGCGCCTATGTGAACCGCGACGGGTCGATCAACGTCCTGCTCGGCACCTTTCCCACCGAAGGCAAGCTGCAGATCCGCGACCCCCGCAAGGGACGTGGCGCTGCCTCGAACGGCAAGGCCATGAACAACGGATAAACAACCACCACCACAAGGAGGAAGAGATGAAAAAAGGACACGCACGGATGAAGACGATGATCGCAACGCTCGGGCTCTTGGCCGCACTCACGATGGCCACGGGCGCGATGGCCGCCAAGGTGGCACCGGCTTCCCCGGTGAACATCAACACCGCCGGCGTCGAGCAGCTCATGGAGATCCCGGGGATCGGCGCATCAAAGGCCGAGGCGATCGTCGCGCACCGCTCGAACACGAAGTTTGCCTCGGTCGATGAGCTCACGAGTGTCAAGGGCATCGGCGAGAAGTTGCTCGCCAAGATCAGCCCGTTTGTCACCGTTGCGGGAGGCGCGCAGGCAAAGACTGGCACGGCGGGGAAGTCCGCCCGATAGGGGGTGGGTCTTCGCCAACTGTGGTTCGGGTGGCGGCTCCCCCGCCGCCGCCCGACCGCAGTTTTTTGTGTGCAGTGAAAACGAGAGGTTTTTGTCGAAACACCGGTGGGTGGGGGCAAACCCCAGTTTTGTCATCCCCGTGAAAACGGGGATCTCGATGTTTCGTGTCCATCGAGATTCCCCCGCCACACAACCGGCGGGCAGGCTGCCTTCGCGGGAATGACATCCTTCGGAATACATCTGCTCATATTTTACGACGGATGTTTTTTGTGCGGGCGGGCCTTCTTGATGAGCTTGAGTTTTTTCTGCAGGCCGTAGTCGAAGGGGCGCAGCACGGGGATGTCGAGCGCCATGATCTTCTGCTGAATGGGATCCTCGGCGTAGGCCGCTTTGATCTCCTGGGCATATTCGAAGGCCATCAACACTTCACCGACGACATATTCGAAATATTCCACATCCGCCTCGTTCTCCGTCGGGATGCGTTCGGCGCGATCGACGAGGAGCTCGGCGAGTGCCTCGGTGAAGCGCTCTTCGTCCTCGGTTGAGAGGTTGAGGAAGTGATCGACGAGCAGCCGTCCGATGATGATGCGCAGGTCGCGCACCGACTCGCCGAGCAAGTCGATCGGTTTTTCCAGCTGTCGTTCCGAGAGGAAGAACTCGAACATCTCGAGGAGGTTTTTGACCTCGCGACGGATGGAGGCGGAAAACCCTTTGAATTCATTCGCGATCTTTTGAGGTCCCATGGGGGTGGTCATAGCAGATCCCGCAATCTGAGCAAGGTGATTTCGCCCCGCTTTTGGGAATACGTGAGCCAAATGCCATCTGCGTCGAAACAATGTTGTTAAAATACACGAAAAACAGGCAACTCTGGCACCTGCGCGACCGATAATACTGTGTACAGGGCCACGCGGTGCTCATGATCGCCTGTAATGTCCCGGAGGGATGATGGCCGAGAAGATGACGATGACCGAGGCGAGCCGGCGCATCTTCGAGCGTCTGGATCGGGATTTGGGCACGCCCTCCGAGGAGGAGCAGGCGGCGAAGGGGAAGCTCTGTGGGGATATCGCCGCTCAATTCGAGGCGCAGGAGCAGGCCTGCCAGGAAAAGGCCACCGATGTCGAACGTGAGAACTGTTTTGCCGGCGATGCCTATCGGGATGCTGATGCCGGGATGAACGACTGCGGGGCGGAGATGTTCTTCTTCACGGGCCGCAGCTGTCTCTGGTCCTCCATCATCGGCACGGCGCTTCTTCACGTGAAGGAGTCATCGGACGATGGGGGTGCCGCCAGTTGCCTCATGCGTGATCGACAATATCAGGATGGAACGCTCATCGAGCGCGCCTGTATTGACGAGGAGGAGTTTGAAACGGCGCAGCGGATCGCGGCGCACATGGTCGAGAGGCTCACGCCGGAGGCCATTCTTGCCTGCGCGGATGGGAGGCTTTCGGCCGACCAGATCGCCGGCGGGCTCTTCGCTGTTGTCGCCGCGGATGTTGAGCGGGAAGAGGAACAGATCGAAGAGATGCGACAGATTGCCGAGATCGTCAAGGTCGCCAGCCTGGATGATGTCGCGGCACTCGATCTCAATGGCGATGGTGGCGTGGAACTGGCCGAGGCGGCGGCGTTTGCCGTGACGCGCGCAGACTGGCTGCGGTTTGCGCACGTGCTCGAACCGCTGGGCGTGCGCCACCCGATCGATCTGCAGGACCTCTCCCCCGAGGACGTCGCGCGCGCTCGAGAGATCGCTGCGCGGGTCGAGGCGGAGATCGGCATCTCCCGTGACGATCCGAATTTCTGCAATGCCTTTCGTCCGAAGTTCGTCGAGGCGGGCACGTCCGCCTTCGCCGAGGGGGGCCTCTGCTTTGCCTCCGATGAGCCGCGGACGATGAGTATCGATGAAGAGCTTGCGAGCGTTGAGATGACGGCGGCCGAGTCGTTCGCGGTCTGTCGCGATCCCAACCAAAACTACGGGAGCTGTTCGGAGCGGATGTACATGGTCGAGGCCGCGCTCGCGGCGACCGGCGTTCCGTGCAGCGTCGAGAGCCGAATGACCGAGAACCACGTCTATCCCGCCAGCGAGGGCAAGAGCCTCGACCCCATCGGGATCGGCGAGATCGGCTGGTCGCGCGAGGTCAATCCGGTGGCGATGTATCTGAGCAGTCTCGCCAGCAGTCAGGAAGATGGCTCTTTTCTCCATCGCGTTGCCCACTTTATCGATCCGGAAGGATGCCCTGATTATAGCTCCATTCGGAATCACCTCAATTCACTCAAATTGATCTCGTCGGATGCATCCGCGTCGCCCGAAGAACGCGCTGCGATTATCGATGCCATCATCGAGGAGGTTGAGCCGTCTGTAGAGGCGATTCCGGAGCGGATCGCGTTGTTCAACTATTTCAGTGATTGGATGCAACGCTTCTCCCCCGAAGTGGCTCGTGAGTTGGGGATGGCGGTCGTCACCCGGTTTCCCAACAACCCACACGCGATCCTGCCGTTGATCATGGCGATGGGGGTCACGGGGATGCAGCCGGTCGATGAAGAGGAACGGGTTCTTTCCCGTGCGATGATCGAGCGCAATTTCACGATGGCTGCCGGTGAGCTTAAAGAAAAGCTTCCCTTCTCCGGCTGGGCGGAGACGATGTTGGCTCAGCGCGAAAGCGTCCTGGGACACAAGGCCGATGCCATCGCGTATGCCGAACGCGCGCTGATGCAGAATCCGCGCAATGCCCTGATGCTGAAAGTCATCGCCTTCGATGAGGTGATGCGTTCTCAATATGATGCCGCTGAATCGCTTCTTTCCGATGCGATGGAGGTTGCTCCCAATCTCCCCGGGAGCCATGCGACGCTCACGACCATTGCCCAGGTGCGCGGTGATCTGGATCGCGCCGCCGTAGAGGCGGGACGGGAAGCGACGGTCTATTGGCGAAATCCGATGGGGGCATTCCTCAAAATCGATCTGGAGCTGATGAAGGGAAACCCGCGCATGGCGCTGCGGTGGTTTGGCAACGTGAGATCGGAGCGCGCCAATGATCCTCGGAGCATTTCCCTCGCTCGCGCCAAGGCGATGATGGGCCATTACGAGGAAGCCATCTCGGTGCTGGATCGCCAGATCGAATACCATCCGCGCGACATGAATGCCCGGCTTTTTCGTACGAGTATCGCCCTAGAGATGAACGACCTCGATGCGGCACGGGAGCAGATCGATCGGATCGATGCGGCGCAGCATCCGGAGATTCGCCGCTCGCTTCAGCAACAGCTCTGGTGGAGCGAGAACGACATCGCCTCTCTCGAGGCGAGTCTCTTTGACGCGATCGAGACGCCGGGGACGGACCCGGCGATCGTCTCCCAGCTCGAGCGCTGGCTCGCCTTCGCCCGCGGAAACTTCGATGATGCGCGTATGTATTGCGAGAAGGCGATCGCCGCCAATCCGTACGATTGGGGTGTCGAGGCGAACATGGTCGGTCTCGACATCACCGAAGCGGACACGGTGGAGAAGGTCGCGATGGCGCGTGCGCGCTTCGAAGAGCTGCGCGCGCGTTTTCCCGACGTCTATCAGATCCGCACGGTCGAGCCGAGCCTCCTGCTGCGCGAGGAGCGTTTTGAAGAGGCGCTTGTCAGTGCCGAAGCCGTCCTTGCGCGCATGCCGATGAACATCAACGCATCGAATATCAAGGCCCACGCCCTCATCGCGCTGGGTCGCCCCGAGGAGGCGCTTGGCATCGGCGAGGCGCTCGCCCAGCGCGCGCCGAAACAGCCAGCGGGCTGTTTCATCCAGGCCCGCGCGTATTTTGCGATGGGCGATATCGCGAATGCCCAAGCGATGCTCGCAAAGACCAAAGCCATCCAAGTCTACGACATCCCCCAATGGCCGCTCTTCAGCACGGCCGCCCTCGAAGCCGAGATCGCGGCGGGGATGAGTGCCAAACCATAAGCGTTGAAGCATTTCAGACTGCTGACAAAGTTTTCTCGTGCTGTCGTTCCCGCGCAGGCAGCCTGCCCGCCGGTTGTGTGGCGGGGGAATCTCGCTTGTAATGGCCAATCGAGATCCCCGCCTGCGCGGGGATGACAGCCCTACAACTCCTTGCGAAATAGCTCAAAACAGATACAATCTGCCCCGATTTCATCTCCCTATTTTCGATCGTTCATGTGGGGCCCATGAAACGAACCGTCGCGGCCATTGTTGTTCTCCTCTTTCTCTCCGCTCACGCGTATGCGGTCGATCTGCTCACGCTCTCCGAGGCGTGGGAGCTGGCCATGGACAACGACCCCGCCCTGCAGGCGGCGCGCGAGATCCTGCCCGAGAGCAAGGGGGAGCGGACGTCCGCGATGGCGGCCTTTCTCCCGCAGATCGGCGGCGAGGCGAAGGTTCGCTATTTCGCCAAGGACTTCGGCTGGATGATGGAGCCGGTTCCCGCCCTCGGAATCAACCAGACCATTCCCTTCAAGGCGACCGACGATACCGTTCCCAGCGTCGCCGTTGGCATGGAGCAGATGTTTTTCGACAGCGGTATGTCGATCGCGCGATATAAGAGTGCGCGCGAGAACGTGAATGCGGCCGAGCACACGGTCACGGCGCGGACGCAATCGCGCGCGGTGGAGCTCGTGCACGTCTACAGCGGGTATTATCTTTCAAAAAAACAGATGGAGGTCGCGCGCAAGGCCGCGAGCGCCTGGAACGAACACGAGCGTGTGGCGCGCCTGCGCTATCGGCAGGACATGGTCGCCTACAACGACGTGCTCGCCGCCGAGGTGGCCGCTGCCGATGCACGGCTCAAGGTGCGCGAGGCCGAAGACGGCGTGAATGTGGAGGCCATGCGCCTGGCCGCGATCATCGGGCAGATGCCGGGGGATGTGGCGGAACCCATGGTGCCGGTGCCTCCGGCCTTCATTCCGGAGCCGATCGAGCGACCCGAGGTCAAGGCCAAGAATGCCCAGACCGAGGCGGCGCGCCTCGAGGCGCAGGCCGAGGGGCTGGCCTATCTCCCACGGTTTTATGGGAGGGCCGAGGTCTCCTATACGGATGACAGCTTCACGATGAACAAGGATCAATACAAGTTCGTCGGCGGTGTGCGGCTGCCGCTCTTCGATGGGCGCCGCCACTGGGGGCAGCGACAGGCCGCGCAGGCGCGCCAGGTGCGCTATCGGTTCGAGCGGCAGGCGCTCGTCGAGGCCTATGCGGTGGAGCGCGATGACGTGATGCGCGCCTGGAAGCGCTCCAGCGAAGAGGTGCGGGTGGCGTCGCGCAATCGGGCCAAAACGGCGGAGAACCTGCGTATTGTGCGCGAGCGCTATGCCAGTGGCATGGTGCCGGCGCTCGATGTTCGAGAGGCGATCGCGCTCTGGACGAATGCGACGCTGCGATCCTATGAGGCGCGCTGTTCCCGTCAGCTCATCGCGGCGCGGCTGCGCCAGGTGGCGGGCGTTCCGGTGTTTGAGAATGGAGGGGTGGATGTCGCAGAATAAACGACTCAAGCTCGACGTGGTCGAAGAGCGCTCCAAGGGCCTCCTGCAGCGCGCTGTCGCGGCCATTCGCCAGGCGTGGCAGAAGTTTCAGGAATCCAAGCACAAGGCGCGACTGATCTTTGCCGGCCTCTTCGTCCTCCTGGTTTTTGTGGGGCTCCTGGTCTTCATCGGGCGTTACTTTTCCGGCAGCAACCTGCGCCATGGGTTTATGGATGTGAGTGGGCGTATCGAGGCCTATGAATACCACGCGGGCACGAAGGTGGCGGGCAAGGTGATGGAGGTCTTCGTCGACGAGGGGCAGGTCGTCGCCAAGGGCGATCCGATCGCGCGCATCGAATCCAAACAGCTCGCGGCCGCACTCGAACAGGCGCGTTCGCGGGCGACGCTGGCGAATATCGAATATGAGGACCATAAACGGTTGCTCGCGAAACGCGCGATCGCGTCGTTGGAATTCAACCGATACCAGAAGGACCAGACCGTCGCGTCCGAGGCGCTCGTGGCGGCCGAGGCCGATTTTGCCGACACGCTCGTGGTCGCGCCCACCGACGGGACGGTCGTCACCAAGGTCGTGCGCCCGGGCGAGGTCGTCGCCGTGGGCACGCCGATCGTCACGATGGTCAACCTCGACAAACTCTACTTCCAGGTCTTTCTCGCCACCGACTGGGCGGGCAAGGTGAACTTGAATGATGACGTGCGCATCTTCCCCGATGCGCTGCCCGGCGACATGTTCGAGGCGCGCGTGACCAAGATCGCCCCGAAGGCGCAGTTCACGCCGAAGAACGTCGAGACCAAGAGCCAGCGGGCCAAACTCGTCTTCCGGATCAAGTGTGACGTTCAAAAAAATCCCGAGCACAAGCTCAAGCCCGGCATGCCGGCGAGCGGCGCCATCCGCATCAAGCCGAAGGCTAAGTGGACGTCCTACGACAAACCATGACCGATGCCGATCCCATCATCCGGGTCGAGGGCGTCTCGAAGTTTTACAAAAAACTTCGGGCGGTCGACGACGTCTCGCTCGTGGTGCAGCCCGGCCAGATCTTTGGCCTCATCGGGCCGGACGGCGCGGGGAAGTCGACCCTCATCCACATCATCAGCGGCGTTCTGGGGACCAAACAGGGCGCGGTCACGGTGCTGGGCTGCAATGTGCTGACCGATCCGGAGCGCATCAAGACCTCCATCGGCCTCCTGCCGCAGGGGCTGGGGATGTCGCTCGCGCAGGAGCTCTCCGTCGAGGAGAACGTCGATTACTTTGCGGCGATCAACCTGCTCTCGCGCGAGCAGCGCGACACGCGTAAAAAACTCCTGCTCGATGCGACGGGCCTCGATCCCTTCCGCGACCGACCGGCCAAGAATCTCTCGGGCGGAATGAAGCAGAAGCTCGCACTCGTCTGCACGCTCATCCATGAGCCGCCGCTCGTTTTTCTCGACGAGCCGACCACCGGCGTCGATCCGATCTCGCGCCGCGATATCTGGACGGTCGTCAACGACATGGTCAAACAGCGAGGGCTCACCGTCTTTCTCACCACCTCCTACATGGATGAGGCCGCGCGCTGTCACGAGATCCTCATGATGCACGGCGGTGAGATCATCGAGCGGGGTCCGCCGGAATCGTTTCCGGCAAAACTCGACGGAAAATTTTCGCAGGTCTCCGTCGCCACGATCGAGGAGCAACAGCGCGCACTCAAGGTCATCAAGGAGATGGATGATGTGCGTATGGCCTATCCCATGGGCGACGCGATCAACGTGATCAGCAAAAAGGATGGCCCGGAACAGATCGCCACGTATGTGCGTGCGCATGGGGCCACAATCGAGGGGGCAAAGGTTGACACGCCGGGCATCGAGGACGTCTTCCTCTCGAAGATCGCCAGCGGGCGCGAGGGGATCGACGAGGCCGCCTTCGAAGAGTTCTTTGGCACACAGGCGGGGCATGCGCCTGAAAACCGCGACGTGATGATTCGCACCGAGGAGCTCACCAAACGCTTCGGCGCGTTCACCGCGGTGGATCGCGTCTCCCTCGATGTGCGCCACGGCGAGATCTTTGGATTCCTGGGTCCCAACGGCGCGGGAAAGACCACGACCATCAAGATGCTCTGCGGCCTCTATCCGCCGACGGACGGCAAGGGATTTATCGCCGGGCTCGATCTCTTCCGCCAGCAGTTCGAGATCAAGAAGAGCATCGGCTACATGTCGCAGAAGTTTTCGCTCTACCGCGACCTGACCGTCGAGGAGAACATCGAACTCTACGGCGGGATCTACGGCGTGCCGCGCGACGAGCTCCCTCACCGGCGCGATCTCATCCTGCGCATCGCGGATCTGGCGGGGCAGGGCGATGCGGTCACGGGTGATTTGCCCATGGGGATCAAGCAGCGCTTAGCACTCGGCTGTGCCATCATTCACAAGCCGGAGGTGATCTTTCTGGATGAGCCGACCTCGGGGGTGGATCCGATCGCGCGGCGCCAGTTCTGGGACATCATTTATCTGCTCTCGCGCCGGATGGGCGTGACCGTCCTCGTCACCACGCACTATATGGACGAGGCGGAGCACTGCGATCGCCTCTCGCTCATGACGCGCGGTAAGCTCGTGGCGCTGGGCGCGCCCGACGAACTGAAGGGGCAGGTGACCGCACAGATCGGGCAACTGCTTGAACTCGCCACGAGCGATCCCTTCGGCGCGGTCGATGCGCTCAAGTCCACGTTCGAGCACTGCTTCATCTATGGCGCGGAGGTGCATCTCTATACCAAGGAGGGCCAACGCGCGGTGGGGCAGATTCGCGACCTGCTCAAGGAGAAGGGGATCGAACTGCGCGCAGCGGTACTGGGACAGATGCCCTTCGAAGACGTCTTCGTGACGTTCTGCGAACAGGCCAGTGGTGAGGGAAAATAATGTTTGGGCACGCTGGCCTCGGGAGTGTCATCCCCGCGAACGCGGGGATCCCGATGTTTCGTAACAATCGAGATTCCCGCTTACCCCATGCGGGAATGACACCCTTTGGTTCTGTCATCTCCGTTTTCCCCAGGAGGTGGCATCAATAGCTGTGTTTTTAGAGGTGCCCCTATATGAGAGGTGTTTCGTGCGTTTTTGTTTCCGACGATATCTGGCGGTGATGCGCAAGGAGTTCTTGGAACTCAAGCGCAACCATATCTTCTTTTTGATGACGATCCTGGCGCCGGTGATCTTCTACTTTCTCTTTGCCTACGGGCTGCCGCTCGATGCCAAGAATAGCCCCATGGGCGTGGTGGACCTGGACAAGACCGCGACGAGTCGCGAGCTCATCGATCAGTTTGAAAACGCCACCGATCTCTTCAACCTCAAGGTCGTGGCGAACGATTACGACGAGGCCGTGCGCGAGATGAACCTCGGGCACATCCGGGTGATCCTGGTCATCCCGACCTATTATTCGCAGAAGTTAAAAAAAGGTATTCCGGTCGAGGTGCAGGTGCTCGTCGATGGTGCCTATCCGAACACGGCCAGCCTCATGGGAGGGTATGTCGATGCAATCCTGGCCAACTATAGCTCCCAGGTCCTGGCCAAATATGCCGCGACGCGTCCGGGGTATGCGGCGGCCGATGCGGTGCCCATCGAGCTCATGGCCAGCGGGTGGTACAACTCGGCCTTTCGCAGCGATGACTTTATGGTCCCCGCGATCATTGCACTCGTCATGATCTTCTTCCCGCCGATCGTCGCCACCATTTCGCTCGCGCGCGAGAAGGAGAGCGGCTCCATCCTCAACATGTACTGTTCGAGCCTGAGTAAGGCCGAATATCTGCTCGGCAAGATGACGCCGTATGTCCTGATCGCCTACGCCAATTTTTTGCTCTTCCTCGCCTTCACCGTCTTCATCTTCGACGTCCCCGTGCGCGGGTCGCTGGGAATCCTCTGCTTCTTCTCCTTCTTCTATGTCGCTTCCGTCGTGGCCATCGGGCTCTTCGTGGCGGTCATGCTCAATTCCCAGGTGGCGGCGATCCTCGTCACCTTCGTGGGGACGGTGATGCCGTCCTTTCTCTTCTCGGGATTCATGGTGCCGATCTCCAGCATGGAGAAGAATGCGCAGTCCATGTCGTGGATCATGCCCACCACGTTCGAGATCGATATGCTGCGCAAGATCATGGTCAAGGGGGCGGGGTTTTCCTATCTCCACAAGGATGTCGCGATGATCCTGCTCTTCTGTTTCGGATTCTTCGGCTTGAGCATCCGCTTGTTCAAGAAACGAATTGGATAACGAATGGGTTTTCGACTCTACATCCTGATGCGCAAGGAGTTCCTGCAGTTCTTCCGGAACCTGCCGCTCATCATCATCGTGCTCTATTGCATGACGATCGACGTCTATTCGGCTGGCTCCATCTCCATGGACATCCACGACTATCCGCTGGCGGTCTATGATCTCTCCAAGACCGAGGAGAGTCGGCAGGTGATCGAGGACCTGCGCGAGCCGTTCTTTCAGATCACGCATGTCCTTCAGCAGGAGGACGAGATTGAACCCATCATCGAGTCGGGCGCGGTGGCCGTGGTGGTCATCTTCCCGGAGGATTTTAGCCGGAAGATGGGGGCGGGTGAACCGGCACAGATGCAGGTGCTGCTCGATGGATCGATCAGCAACTCCTCGGAGCTGGCCGCGGGCTATATCGCCAACATCGTGGCGCGGCGCAATATCGAACTCATGATGACGAAGTGGAACGTCACGCCGTCGGCGGAGCAGGTGGTGCCGCAGGTGGTCTCAGCCAAGCGCAATTGGTACAATCCCAACCTGCTCGACCGTTGGAACTTCTCGCTCATGGAGTTCTTCGTCGACTTAACCCTCATCGGCATCCTGCTCATCGCCACGGCCATGGTGAACGAGAAACAGTTCGGCACGATCGAACAGCTCATGGTGACGCCGCTTCGAACCTGGGAGATCATGGTCGCCAAGATCGTGCCGATGGTCGTCGTGCTCTTCTTCGCTTCGTTCATCTCCATCTTCGTGATCCTGGTGCCGGTCACCGGCATTCCGTTCCAGGGGAGCGTTGTCGCCTTCTTCTTCGTCACCCTGCTCTATGTCACGGCGATCTCCGGGTTGGGGCTCATGATCTCGACGATCTCGTCGAACCTCTCCGACACGGTGCTCTTCTCGATCCTCGTGCTCGTGCCGATCATGTTTCTCTCGGGCGCATTCGTGCCGATGGAGGCGATGCCCAACTGGATGCAGACCCTCGTGCATTTTTCGCCGTTGAAGTACTATATCGACCTGGGGGTGGGGATTTTTCTCAAGGGGAACAGCCTCATCTTTATGTGGCGGGAACTCGTAGCGCTGACCGCGATCGGCGCCGTCTCGTTCACGGTCGGCGCGCTCCGCTTCCGCAAAGTCTTTCGGTAGGGTGTTTCAGTTGTCATCCTGAGCGAAGCGAAGGATCTCCATGGAATTCCAGGGGATCCTTCGCTTTGCTCAGGATGACAACCCCCGTCCGGTTTCTCGGTTCCCAATTTCTTCGGTTCTTGGTTGTATTCGTTATCGATATCGAAACGCGCTGCCGCCGACGAACTCGCGCAGGATCGAGGTGTGGGGAACCTCGTGCGAGAGGATCGGGATGAAGTAGGAGAAGAAGCGGTAGAGGCGGCTGGCTTCGGCGAACGACGGATCTTCACGTGAAACTTCCGTCAGAAAACGTTCGGCATAGGGTTTGAGCAGCGCGTGCTCGTAGGCGATGGCCGAGTTGAAGATGGCGTCGGATTCCTCCTGAAAGGGAAAGATGTAATTTCCCTCGCCGGCGCGAACGCTCGCCCAGCCCGCGATCGTATTGGCCGCGGAGGTGCCACGAAAGAGGCGGTCGCGCACCAGCCGTCGGCAGAGCCGCGTGTCGGTCGAGAAGATGCGGTTGTGATCATCCAGACAGAGCTGCGTGAGCGCCGAGACGTAGATCTTGAACTTGCGGTCCGCCGGGATGCCGGGCGTGAGTCCTTCGTTGAGGCCGTGGATTCCTTCGGTGATGAGGACCTGGTGACGCTCGAGTTTGAAGCGCTTGCTGCGCGCGGGATCGCGACGCCCCATCGGAAAGGAGTAGTAGGGCGAATCGATCTCCTCGCCGCGCATGAGCCGGGCCATCTGGTCGTTGAAGAGTTCGACATCGAGCGCCTCGAGGCATTCGAAGTTGTAGCTGCCATCGGCATGCTTGGGTGTGGCCTGCCGATCGACATAGTAGTTGTCCATCGAGATGGCGACCGGTTCGAGTCCCAGTGTCTTCAGGTGAATGGTGAGCCGCTTGGAAAAAGTCGTCTTCCCGGAGCCGGACGGACCCGCGATGAGGATGAGCTTCGTCTTCTTGCGCTGCACGATCTCCTCGGCGATGGCTGATATCTTTTGTTCGTGCAGCGCCTCAGCCACCTGCACCAACTCGATGGCGCCGCCGTACATGCAGCGCTCATTGAGCTCAGCCACATTCTGAATGTGCACCAATTCATTCCAGCGTTTGACCTCCACGTACATCGCGAAGAGTTTTGGCTGTTGCGGAATGGATTTCGCCAGGTTGCCGTCTGCATCGGGAAAGCCGAGGACGATGCCGTGTTCATACGGGTGGATGCGGAAGGCGTCGATGAGCCCCGTGCGCGAAGCGACAGGTCCGTACGCGAGCCCACGGTATTTGCCGAGCGTGATGATCGGCACTTCCGAGCGGCGAAGCTGTTTGAGCATCTCCACCTTTTCGGGCGTTCCGTGCCGCTCGAAGATCGTCATCGCCTCTTCGACGGTCGTCCATTCCGGCTGCATGGGGATGTCGGCCTCGACGATCTGGCGCATGTGCGCATCGATTTCGCTGATGAGCGCTGCATTGACCGCACAGCCGTGGATCTCGAAGAAGTAGCCATCGGAGAGGGACTGACCGACGACCACGTGCGCCTCGGGAGCGATGTCGGCGAAGGCGGCATAGAGGAGCGTGGAGGCGGTGCGTCGATAGATGTCCACGCCCTGGCGATTGGAGTAGTCGAGCGTCTCGATCGTGGCGGGGCTTTTGAGTTCGTAGTAGAGGCCGTCGAGGCGGTTGTTGATGATGGCGCCCACGGGCGTGAAGGGGCCGCGGTGCGGTGCACGGGGCAGGAGCTCGGCGATGCGTGAGCCGATGCTCGCCGTCAGCGATTTCCCGTTCATCATGATCTTGATGGTTTTCACGCGCGCATCCTTTCGAAGATGGATCTATTCATACCAGATGGGAGGGGGCAGGACAAGCGCGGCGCCTGCGTGCGAGCCATCGCCCGAGCAGAAGCCCCAGTTCGAAGAGTACCATCAGCGGCAGCGCCAGCATCACCTGGGTGATGACGTCCGGCGGGGTGAGCAGCGCGCCAAGGATGAACGCGCCGATGATGACGAAGGGCCGCGCGCGCGAAAGCCTGTCCGGCGAGACGAGATTCAAACGGATGAGCAGCGCGACGATGAACGGCAACTCGAAGGCGATGCCAAAGGCGAGGAGCAGGCGAAGCGTAAAGGTGACGATCGCCGAGGCGTGGGGGAGAAAGGTGATGAGGGCGTCGTCCATGTTGGCGGCCGCAAAGCGGTAGGCGCCGGGGAGGATGAGTTTATAGCAGAAGGCAGCGCCTGCCAAAAACATTCCCGCCAGGGCCAGGATCAGGATTGGTGTCGCGCGCGGCGATCGGTTACGGCATGCCGGTGCCCAGAAGGCGATGGCCTGCCAGATGATGATCGGCAGTGCGATGACCGCGCCCACGACGAGCGCGAGCTTGAGCGAGATGATCCAGGCTTCGAAGGGGGTGAGCGCGACGAGCGATATTTCCGGTCCGAACGCTTCGCGCAGCGGGTGCATGATGAAGGCGAGGAGTTGATCCTGAAAGGGGATGGCCGCGAGCGCCCCGCATGCCAGCGCGCCGATGCAGATGAAGATTCGGCGACGCATTTCGCGCAGGTGTTCGCTGACGGGTCTGGGGGTGTCAGGCGTTGTCATCGCGGTCAGTCTCCGCTGCGTTCGTCTCTGAAAACTCGCGCACCGTTTCCATGAGGCGGCCAATCTTTGCGCCCGCGCGGTGGGCGATCTCCTGCGCGCGCTTGGGTCCCAAGACGATCAGTGCCACCAGGGTAATGACGATGCCTTCTGTCATACCGATGCCGAACATGGGAGCCTCAGTTGGTGTCGGAGGAGTCGGGGGTTTTGTCTTCGGAGGACTGGCCGCGAAAGGCCCGCTGAAAATTACGAATCGCCTTTCCGGCCGCGCGGCCGATCTCCGGCAGACGCTGTGCACCGAAGATGACGAGGATGACGAGTGCCACCAGGAGGATCTCCCCGATACCGGGGCGAGCAAATGCGATGAGGGAGAGCATATGAACCTCCTTTTTCAGCATTTAGCGTATGGCATGTCCTTAGCATAGTCGCATAACCCTGTCATCCGTGCTTGTCATTTCACCTTCAGCGCAGTAGGTGGCCCTCCCATGGCCCTGCTCCTCATCGACGGCTATAACGCCATTCGCCGCATTCCGCGGTTTCGCCGCGTCGAAGGCGGAGGTCTTGCCTCCGGCCGTGAGGCATTTCTGATGGCCCTGGAGGAGTATGCGGCTGCAAGCGGGCACGCCGCGATCGTCGTCTTCGACGGTGCGGGTCGCCCGGCCGGGGATGCTGCACTCTCCACACATGAAACGTTTGCCGGCGTGGATGTTTTATTCTCTAAGCGCGGGCAGTCGGCGGACACGATGCTGGCCGACCTGCTGCGTCGTCTGCGCGCAGGAGAGGTGGAGGGGTATGCGCACGCGGGCGCACCGGGAGAGATCATCGTGATCAGCGATGATATTGAGGTGCGCGATGCGGCGTTTGCGTTGGGGGGATTTGCGCGTTCGCCCGATATGCTCGATGAGGCGATGCGCGGGGTGCGAGAGATTACTTACTGACGCTTGGCCGATGACCCCTTCGTGCCGGAGGGTTTGGTCTTCTTCGGCGCGGCTTTTGACTTCTTCGGGGCATCCGTGCGCACGATCGTATAGTGTTTGAGTTTATCTTCCGCTTCAGCGGCGACTGTCTCTCGTTTCTGAATCTTGGTAAAGAGTTCCTTCATCTTGGGCGTCACCGCGATGGCGCTGCTCGTCGCATCCTTCTTCAGTGCCTTGAAGACGATTTCGCCCAGGTCGTGCACGGTGCGATAGTTTTCCAGGCGGTTCTGCCCCATGGCGACATGGAGTTTAGCGGAGCTGGCGGTCTTGCCCGCGATGACCTCGGCTTCGTTTGCGCCCGTCTTGAGCATGCGAATGCCTTCGTCGATGAGTTTTTTTGCCTGCGTTTCCACTTCGTTCCAATTCGGCATGATCCCCTCCTGCGATGGTGAACAGAACTATTCTATTCGGGATGGTTCATGAGGTCAATGCAGCTTCTTGAAACAGCAGCGTCGATAGGGTTTTCCGCTGCCGCAGGGGCAGGGATCGCTGGGCGAGATGACGAAGCTTTGACGCGAATGCGGGGCCAGCTCTTCGTCGACCTCCATGCGTCGGCGGCTGTCCTGTTCCGTCCAACGCGACTGTCGCCGCGTGATCTCATCGGCGTCATAGAAGGTGAGCCAATCGCGCAGATAGACGTCCATGCCGCGGCGCGGGAGGGTGAGCTCGCTCTCGATCTGGTCGGGGGTGAAGGCGACGCGATAGTCGGGGAGTTGCTGCTGGCGCCGATCCTCCTCCCAGGCAATCGCAATGAGTTCCTTCTTGAAATCGGTGCGCCGGAAGTCGAGCAGGATGTAGGCTGCGCTCCGACGTGCGCCGTATTCTTCGCTTTCATCCCGCAGGATTGCCCCGAGCAGTCCCATTGACTCCTCTTCCGTGTCGGGGGTGCGCATCGCCTGTGAGCCCAGGGCGTCCATCGCGATGGAGCGTGCGGACCAGCCGGCGCTGCGATCGGCGATGCAGCCGAGAATGGCCGGGCGGGAGATCTCCCCCATCGAGCCGAGGATGGAGGGGAGGTCTTCAGCGGCCCATTCGTTGTCGTAGGCGTCCGACCAGCGCAGCGCGGCAAGCAGTGGGACGAGGACCTCGGGGCCGCCGATGGCGCCGAGGATATAGGTGGCATGCACCGGCGCCCACCACTCGGGGGTGTCGGCGATCCAGACGGTGCGGTCCATGGCGATCTCACTCAAGATCGGCAACATTTCGGACTCGCGGCGCAGGATCTCATCAACCGCGGCGCGCGGGAGCCGATCCTCCTGGTTGAAGAGGAGGTCGATGAGTTCTTCGTTGGAAAGGCGTCTGTGGTCGACCATTGCCATAGGCGCTCCACATAGACCCGCCGGGCCGGGCGGGCAAGGAAAAACGGGGCGGGGTTGCGATGGGCGGAAAAAGCGGGCACGATGTCGACATGCTCGTCGCCCATCTCGCCCCCGCACTCGTGGCCAAGGCCCTCCGGCCGGAAGTGAATCTGCCGCTGGCGATGGGGCTGTGTCTACTCGTGGATCTGGTGCACGCGCTCCTCGTCCTTCTGGGGCTTGAGCGCCTGGGCGCCGACGAGCGCTTTTCGCACACCCTCCTGGCGGTCGCACTGCTGACCGTGGCGACGGTCGCGGCGGCGTTGATCTTCGGCGCGAATGCCGTCGATGCGCTCATCTATGGCGGCTGCGTGCTGTCGCACTGGGTCTTTGATCTCATCAATCGCCGCCGGATGCATGTCACGCCCTGGGGCGGTTGGATTCCGGGCGTGGGCCTGCATGAACGGGATCTGCATCGCGGCCATCACTGGGCCTTCGCCGTCGAGCTGGGGCTGGTCTGCAGCTCCGCAGCCATCTTCGCCGCGAGCCGCTGGGATGGCCGGATGGAGTCGCTTACCCTCCCCGGCCTCATTCTGGCCGGCATGCTCACTGCGGAGATCGCCTATTTTCGCGTCTATGCGCCGATCCTGCGCCGGGGCCAGCACGCCGAGAACCATGCGAAACGGGGTTTACACGCCGAATGATTGGTGTTAGGCATGCGCGATTTTTCGCGCTCTTTGAAAGGTGTAATATTCCGGTGTAGCTCAGTTGGTTAGAGCAGCTGACTGTCACAAGGCAGCCCCTGTCGGAAACGGCAGGGTGAAAAGCGGGTGAATTCAGGGAATCCCTCCCCGACTTCGTCGGGAAATCCTAAATTCCAAATCCTGGATCCGAATGTTTCATTGAGGATTTAGTCATTTGAGATTTGGATTTCCGCGAAGCGGCGGGTAACCCTGAGCCAAGCCTCCCGATGTCAAAGGCGGGGGGAAGGTGCAGAGACTAGGGGGTGACGAAAGAATAATCCCCCACAAGCGCCCGCCACCTACAGTCCGAATGTGGATATGGTGATGAGATAGTCCATGCCGCTCGGAAACGAGTGGAACACATGTAATCAGCGGGTCGCCAGTTCGAGTCTGGCCACCGGAGCCAAAAGAAACGGGGAAGGCAATTGCCTTCCCCGTTTCTTTTGGCTCCTTTGAAATTGACTCGAACGGAGCCGTAAGGCTCCTGTTCGACGACCTTCAATACTTTGAGGCTTTGCGCATGCAAAGCCATATAATGCTGAAGTGCCGGCGAGTGCGTGCGCCCTCCTTCGCTAAAGCTTCGGCGGGCAAGCGAGCCGGCGCCTGGCCACCCGAGCAAAAAAACGACCATAACCCACAGCAGGTTATGGCCTTTTCCTTTTTATACATTCGAATTCAGTCTTCGTTTTTTTATTTTTGGATAGCCATCCCTTCCGGCCCGTTACCAACGGTGATGGTGCCGGTAATGCTGTTGTCCGACATATCTATTATAGTCACCGTATTGCTGCCGGAGTTGCTCACATACGCATAGTCTCCATCCTTATCTATTGTCACAAAAGTTGGGCCATCAAAACTGGCATCGGATATTGTTGAAACCGCCCATGTGGATGTATTGATAAGGGAGAGATTTCCGGGTCCGGCATTTGTCACATAGACAAAGGCGCTGTCAGGCGTCACTGCCGATCCTTGAGGATTGGCTCCAACAGAGGCAGTTCTTTCAACCGTTTGCCCAGCTGTCTCTACGACAGAAACATTGCTGCTTCCGTTATTTGAAATAAAGGCATGAGTTCCGTTGGGAGAGAAGGAGGCGTTGTGAGGATTGGTTCCAACGGCGAGTGTCTTGGACACGGTATTATCTGATGTGTCGACGATTGAAATGTTGGCGCCATAGGTTGGCACATAGACATAGGTGCCAATAGGATTAACGGCAATGTTTGCAGGTCCGTCGCCTACGGAAACGGCGGTTGTGTACGATGGACTTCCGCTTATATCGTAAACAAATAAGAGGTCATTGTCGTGGCTTGCAAAATAAAGCGTGTTGTCATCAGGGGATATGTCGACACCGATCGGCTGCTGAATGAGCGGAGCGCTTCCCCGAGATATGGTGTTGGTTACGGTGTTTGAAGCAGTGCTGATGACCGAGACAGTTGTGCCACTCCTGTTTGTCACATATGCAGTGCTGCCATCAGAAGTGAGAGCGACGCCGTATGGCCCAGAGCCCAAGCCATCCGTTATGGTGGTGTAGACACTGTTGTCCGTTGTATCTATTACGGAAATTGTTTCATCGGTCCGATTTGCAACATATGCAAAGTAAGCGCAGTACACGGTTACGTTTGAAACATCACCGCTGATAGTTCCTGCTCCATTCGTCACATGACAGGCCTGACCATCCGGTTGTGTCGATACGGTTGCCGCATACGCATCTCCGGCTTCTAGCTCCGCAGAAAAAGTAAATGCACCGTTTGCATCGAGCGTCTTATTGTCACCGCCGTTGTTCTGCAAGACGACTTCAAGGCCGCTGCCTGTGTCGAGTCCCGTGAGAGTTCCACCAATGGAATATGTGTTCGTTGTGCACGTTACGGAAACGTTTGTGACATCGGCGCCATCGATAGTTCCCGAATCATTCACGACAACACATGCCTGCTCACTCGGATTTGTTTTTACAGTTGCGGCGTATCCAGATCCATCTGCGACTTCGGTCGGGAAGGTGAAGCTGCCATTTGCGTTGACTGACAAATCGTCGGTTGCGTTATTTTGCAACACCACGGTTCCGGAAAGTCCGGAGACTGAGCCTCCAACTGTATATGTATGTGTGGAGCATGTTACCGTTACATTTGTGACATTGGCGCCGCTGATCGTCCCGCTGTTGTTCGATGCGGTGCAGGTTTGTGTGTCCGGGTTTGTCTTTACGGTTGCGTCATAGGCCGCGCCATCTGTTATAGCGGTTGAAAATGTAAATGCTCCATCTCCTGTCAGGGTAAGGTCATCACCGGCGTTATTTTGTAAGACGACTGTTCCGCTGAGACCCGTAACCGTTCCGCCGACCGTGTAGGTTGCGCCCTCGGCAACAGTGGTAAATGTCTCCATCATCCCCGAAAAGAAGCCGTTTACATTTGGATTGCAGAAAGAAATTCCCGAGGTCACGCAGAGGGCGTACTCGGTTTCATATCCAAGGGGGGAATCGGGGGTCAATGAATAAGAGGTGACGCAGCTCCCCGGAGTGGAGGGCGTTATCGAGCCCGATAGGGCGTTTGCCGGATCGCAGATGCTGGTGTTGATCGCGGCCTTCGTGGCGATGTCTGCAGATGTGTCCGCTACGATTGTCGGAACGACGAAGAAGGTTGATGACGTAACGCTTGCTGTGTTGGCGGCGACGCTGAACTCGAGTGTGAATCCTGAATTGATATCGACATCGACGGATCCGGTGGCGACGTTCACCGATGCATTGCTACCCGTTTTTTCTTCCAACGCCGGGCCCGTGCCGCAGGACATGAAGAAAAAAAACAAGGCGACGGGGACGATTTTTTTGATGACACAAGGCAAGTTCCCTCCTTTGGAAGGATGTGTAAAATATACATTCATAACAGTGCGTTATCAATCATTTCCCCGGATAGTCTGTTTCCGCTGTATCCTGCCCGTTGCGAGCATTGCGACGATCCGTCGGATATCTTCAGGCGAGTGGTTCTTTATTGAGAAAATTCCACACGTCGATTGGCGGCGCGCCCCGCTCGGGTCTCGTTGCTCTCCGCTGGATTCGCCTCGCCCTTACCCATGCTCGTTATGCGCGATGGCTTGATGCCGAGGAGCTTTAAGAACCACGCGACCTTGTCGGCGCGTTTCTTCGAGAGCGTTTCGTTGAACTTCGCAGTTCCCGTTGAATCCGTGTAGCCCTCAATGAGGAGGTCAATCTTCGTGTCGCGGATTTTATCGGAGAGGTCGCAAATCTTGTCAGCATTTTCAGTTTCGGTGATCTGGGCGCTGTTCGATGCGAAGTGCACGGTGTAGTCGCTGAAATCGAGTGCGGATCGCTTTGCGCGATGGGGGCGCCTCCGCGGTGAGAAGCTCAACCCCGCAAAGATGCTGTACGTTGGAGCGCCAGAACCGCGAACGATGCCTGCGGTGCCGCCAGCGCTGGCGAGCAGTCCCGTCTTGCCGATCTTCCACTTCACCGCTCCACGCGCCTCGGTCGGCGTTTCGACCTTTTCACCGAAGGGATCCATGAAACGCGTGGTCGTTGCTACTTCTGCGACGAGCGATACGGGGCTGGCAATCTGCACCGTCGTGCCGAGCCCGAGTTCGAGCTGCGTATCCTTCTTGATGTCGCGAAAATTGAATTCCTGCCTCCCCTGCACGCCCGCGTTGAGCGCAATCGACCACCGTTTGATCGGCGTCACCTCGGCGATGAATGTTCCGCCGCCGGTGACGGTGCCATTGCCAAAGAATTCCTTCCCATATCCTGTGGGAATCGTGAGAAACGGGCGCAGGGCCAGGCCGAACGTCTCGGTTTTGACCAGCTCTGACTTGAAGTTGATGGTGGCGTCGCCGACCACGACCTTGTTTTGATTCGTCGCACCGGCGACGTTCGGGTCGCGGAACTGCGCCCACCAGCCCATCGGCAGGTCGAAGCCTATGGAGAGCCAGCGATCGATCACGCCGAGTTGTCCGTAAAAATGTTGCACGATCGTGTTGTCGAGAATGCCACGTACCCGATTGCCGCCCGCCGTGAGTTGCAGCGGACGATAGGCGTAGACGCCGAGCGTGCCCAGTTCCCACTCGAGTTGACCGAGATTATCGCTCCCCCAGATGCCGATATAGGGGCCGCCGTCTGTCGCCGGGTTGAGGGAAACAGCCTGGAAGCCCTTGGTGAGGGCGAACGACGGCAAGGAAGGCAGGGTCGCGATGAGCAGGACGACGGCGAGAGAGAGTTTCTTCATGACGGAATGCATGGGGGTCTCCTTCGAAATGAGTTTCATTTTTACATGAATATCAAGTTGTTATCAATATCCATTCGCAGGCCCCAAAATGATTGGTTCTCGTTGCGGAGGAATCTATTTGTTCTCTTGGGCTGCGTCGATTAATCTGCCTTTATTGAGGCAGGGGGGGTATGAATTTCAAGCGTATCGCGATGATACGGGCAGGGCTGAGCGTGGCGGTGGTTGCTGCCTGTGGCGGCAGTGGAAGCGGCACGACCACTCCGACGGCAGCGAGGAGATGATCATGGAAAAGTTGAAAGGGTCGCAGCGAAAATTATTGCGTGGACTTGCACATGGCATCAAGCCCGTGGTCTCCATCGGCAAGCAGGGGCTGGTGCCGTCGGTGATCGGTGCGATCGATGCGGCGCTCGATACGCACGAGCTCATCAAACTGAGCTTTGTCGATTTTAAGGAGAAGGAACAGAAGAAAGAGCTCTCAGCGAAAATAGAGGAGGCAACCTCCTCAGAATGCGTCGGTATGATCGGCCATCAGGCGATCTTCTATCGCCAGCATGCGGATCCCGAAAAGAGAAAGATTGAACTGAAGTGATTGGCCCTCTTCAGTGAGGGCTGTTCATCCCCGCGTCAGCGCCCGGATCTCGGCTTCTGCTTTCGGATAGCGCGCGAGCAGTTTCTCGCGATTCCCGATCACGAAATCATCGAATGTAAATCCGGGTGTGACCGTGCATCCGACGAGTCCCCACGCGCCGTCGTCTTGGAGCCGCGAGGCGAACCACGTGCCGGCCGGAACGATCCATTGCGGGACCTGCCCCTTTGCGAGATTCGAACCCAGTGTGATGTGCTGCGCCTGTCCGCTGTCGTTGTCGATCAACACGAGATCGATCGGGTCGCCGGCGGAGAAGTGCCAGATTTCATCGCTGCTTTTCAGCAGGTGAAACGCCGAGAACTCCTGGGGCGTCTGCAGGAAAAGGATGCATGTCGAGATGCTCCTCCCCTCGATGGTCTGGGGGGCACGATGCGTTTCCCGATAGAACCCTCCCTCCTCGGGAAGCGGTTCGAGCTTGAGCATGGTGATCACGTCGTTGGCATTCATAGGGCGTTCCTTTTTCGAATCGAAATCCATTTGCGTTCTCTTCCCCGATCGGGAACGCTGTGACAACATTTTTTTAAGCGAGGTGAACGATGACGGAGAATATTGCCTTTACACCCATCGGTGTCGTTCATTCCCCTTTTTGCGATCGGACCGATGTGCCCAAGGGGCCGTATGCACGAAAGAAGGAGATCGTCGGGACGGTGGAGATCGATCCCGCGTATCACGGGGGGCTCGCCGATCTCGACGGATTTTCTCACATCATCATCGTGGCCTATCTGCATCAGGGACGGCGCGATAGTCTCACCGCACATCCGCCGTGGGACACGCAGCCGCGCGGCGTCTTCTCGACGCGCTCGCCCGATCGCCCCAACCCGATCGCCCTTACGACCGTGCGCCTCGAACGCATCGAGGGGGGTGTGCTGCATGTGCGCGGCCTCGACCTCATCGAGGGGACGGCGGTGCTCGACATCAAGCCCTGGCTGCCGCTCATCGAGGAGACCGGCTCGGTTCGGCTCGGATGGCTGACCGAACGCATTGCGTCTCTGGAGCAGGATTTCACCCATCCCGTTCGGTGAATATTCTTATATCTATTTGATATTATTAAGGAATTGTGTTTTTTCCCGTCGCTACATTTCCCACGCAACATTTGGGGCAAAGCTGCCGATAATAGCTATAGGAGAGGTGCATCCACGGGAGACTTCTGTCCATGGTGAACAAGGTTCCAAAAAACGTGATGACCAAGCCTACGACCTCCGTTGCCCAGGACAGGCGCTTCGTCTCGCTCGTGAACGAGGGTCAAGACGAGGAGGGCAGTGCGGTCGCCTTCTTCAATCACTCGCGCAGTGAGTTCGTCTCCGATGCTCCCAACAAGGCGATGAAGGCGGGCAAGTCTCAATCGAAGACCCCGCTCTCCCCTGCTCGCACCAAATTTTTTGGGTGAGATCAATCCGTGATCCGCTTTCGATAATCCATCACCAACTGCACGAGCGTGCGCACCATGGCGCCGGTTGGACCCTGCGGTGATAGCGGCAGTTCCTCCTCCGCCAACGAGGAGGCCGCAATGTCCAGATGCACCCACGGGATCTTCTCGTCCACGAACTCCTTTAAGAAGATGGCGCCGTTGATCGTCTGTGCCTTGGACTTTCCCGTGTTGCGCAGATCCGCGATGCCGGTGGTGAATCCTTTCCGGTATTCCTCGACCAGGGGGAGTTGCCAGACGCGTTCACCGGTGATGCTGCTGGCGCGCAGCAATCGATCGACGAGGCGTTGGTTGGTTCCGACGACCAGCGTATAGAGTTCACCGCAACAGTAGACCGCGCCTCCCGTGAGCGTGGCCACGTCGATGATGGCGTCGGGTTTGAGTTCACCCGCGAGCGAGAGCGCATCTGCGAGCAGGAGCCTCCCCTCCGCGTCGGTCGAGATGATCTCGACGGTCTTTCCGCTGCGCATCGTGATGATGTCGTCGGGTTTGAAGGCACCTCCATCCGGCATATTTTCAGCGGCGGGGATCAGCGCGGTGACGCGCGTGCGTGGTTTGAGCTCTGTGATCGCCTGCATGGCGCCGAGCACTGTGGCTGCGCCACCCATGTCGTCTTTCATGTGGGGAAGCGAGCGCGGGGGCTTGAGCGAAATGCCTCCCGCATCGAAGGTGACGCCTTTGCCGATGAGGACGATGTGTCCTGTGCTCTTTCCGGTCGGCTTGTAGTCGAGTCGGATGAAGGCCGGGGGCTCGCTCGACCCCTTTGCGACGGCCAACACTCCCCCCATACGTGCTTTGGCAATCGCGGTGCGATTCCAGACGGTGCAGCGCAGCTTGCCGCGCTTGACCATGCGACGCGCGGTGCGGGCCAAGGCCTGTGGCGTATTGTCCGATCCCGCCTGGTTTCCCAGGTCGCGTGCGAAGCAGGTCGCCTTGGCGACGATCGCTCCAACGCGGGTGGCATCGTGGATCGGTTTTCCATTTCCGGCATAGAGGAAGGTGAGCTTCTTCACGGGAGGAGGTTTTCCGGCATCGGTTGTCTTGTAGCGGTCGAACCGATAGGTGCCCAGCTGCATCCCTTCAGCGATTGCGCGCGCGCGTTCGGGTGCGGTCATCTGCTCCAGCTCGCTGCGTTCCAGTACGAGCGCAACCTCCTTGGCATGCACCTCCTCGGCCTGGCGGGCGATGGTTGCCCCCGCTTCGCGAAGCTTCTCCTGGTTCCATTCCTTTTTGGGGCCGAGTCCCACGAGCAGGACGAAGCGCGCAGGGATACGCCCGGCCGTGAAGAGGCAGATCGTTTCCCCCCGACCCCCCGAGAAGTTCTCCTGTTTGATCTGTTTTCCGATCCCGCCGTTGAGCGCACGGTCCAATGCCACGCCGCCATCGGTATGCTTGAGGACGGCGGTGTTGCGCGCAGGCTTCTTCTTGGATCTATCCCGCTCCCGTTCATAGAGGCCGATGACGATCATGTCCGCGGCATATTTCTCGGGAGAGGTTTTCATCAGTTGAATTTTCATGGATATTCCTCGCTCTGCTGAAATCGTTATCATTATGTATGTAGAACCTGTCGGGGAGTGCCGTTTTTTGTCATTCCCGCGAAGGCGGGAATCTCGATTTACAAGTGCTTCGAGATTCCCGCCTTCGCGGGAATGACGACAAAACCCTTTTCCCAACAGGCACTATGTAGAGTCTGTCGGGAAATGCTGGTTTCACCGTTTTTTGTCATTCCCGCGAAGGCGGGAATCTCGATTTACAAGTGCTTCGAGATTCCCGCCTTCGCGGGAATGACGACAAAACCCCCTTTTCCAACAGACATTATGTAGAGGGTTTTTTGGGGAAGCACAACTGTGGGATCGTTTGGATGGACTTCAAATGGTTTCTGTTGTGAGCAGGGCCTCTTTTCGTTACAGTGGCGACAATGTCTGAATCATTCGAACAGACGCTCCGGCGCGCGATGGAATGGCTCGGCCACCATGTCGAGGCGATCATCGGCAAGGCGAAACATGCGCGGATGCGGGTGGAGAGCCGCGGCGGTGTGCAGCCGGTGCTCTCGGTGGAGAGCCAGCTCTCGCCCCATCGCTTGCGTGAACTCATCGATAGCGCTTCCGAAAAAGTCCTGCTCGGGACCATCCCCTCGCTCAAGGGGCAGGATGCCCTCGAAGTGGGCGAAGGTCCGGTTGCTCTGGGGGCAAAGCTGCTGGCCTCTCAAGCGCGCATGGCCGTGGGCCTCGAGATCGGTGGGGCCTCCATCGGGCGGCAGGGGGATGTCTCGCGAGGGTTTGTCGTGCGCGGGGAACTCGCGCGCATGCCCTTTCCGCCCGGGTGCTTTGCCTATGTCGTCGCGCGGCTGGCCACGACCCTGCAGGGGGATATGGTGCGGGCCTTTCGGGAGATCGGGCGCGTGATCGAACCCGGTGGGCAGGGGGTGATCATCGACTATCACCCGTTCGGACTCTTCGCCAAAAAGGGGAGTGGGCGCTTGCGGCCGGCCGACTCGGGGATCGAGCGCTTCGAGGACTACTATCGCCTGAGTCGCCAATCCGGCTTTCGCGTGATCGATGTGCGCGAGGCGGTCGTCGATGAATCGCTGCGCGGATTCTTCCACGAACAGGAGATCGGCATCTATCGCAACCTGAAGGGAACGCCGCTGATTGCCTTCCTCTTCATCTATAAGCCGAAGGCGAGGGCCTCGTGAACTTCGACGAACGTTTTGAAGAACTCTTCATCGACCTGCCGGAACCGCCGGTGGAGATGGGCGCGAGTCTCGGCGCGCTCAAGGTCGGAAAGCTTCTGCACATCGGTGGCGTCCTGCCTCAGGCCGAAGGGCGCATCCAGTTTCCGGGGCGCGTCGGCGTGGAGGTGCGCCTGGACAATGCGCGTTCAGCCGCGCGCGCAGCGGCGGTGCAGATGCTCGCGCTCGTCGCCCGAGAAGGGAAGGGGTCGCTCACAGCCGTGCGGCGCATCGTTCGCCTTGATGGGTTTGTCGCATGCGGTGCGGACTTTCGCGATCACGCCAAGGTGGTCGATGGCGCGAGCGAATTGTTCACGCAGATCTTCGGCCCATACGGAAAACACGTGCGAACGCTCGTCGGCGTGGCAAGCCTGCCCTTCAATGCGTGTGTGGAATTGGCGGGGATCTTTGAGATGAAGTGATGTTTTGTCATCCCCGCGAACGCGGGGATCTCGATTGACCATTTTAAGGCGAGATTCCCGCTTTCGCTGGAATGACACCCCTCAGTTTATGGGTTATTTCTCCACCGTAATTTCCTTCTCGAAGTCATCTTCACGTTTCTTGGTGAGCATGTGTTCGATCTTGCGCACGAGCGAGCGCAGGTGGAAGGGTTTGGAGACGTAGTCGTCCGCGCCGTGGCTGAGCCCTTCGAGCCGGTCGGCCTGGGCGTCGCGCGCGGAGACGATGAGGATGAGGATGTCCTTGGTCGCCGGATCGGCCTTGAGCTGGTTGCAGGCCTCGATGCCGCTGATCTTGGGCATCATGATATCCAGGATGATCAGATCGGGTTTGTTCTCGGTGATCGCCTGGTAGGCCTCCTCGGCATTATACGCACTGTCGACGGCATAGCCCTCCTTCGAGAGCAGTTTTCCGAGCACCGTGTGGATGTCGGGTTCGTCATCGACGACGAGAATACGAGGGGCATTCGAATTATTATCCATGATTTCAAATGGTTACATGCCGTTCGGGACCTCCGTCAAGGGAAAAGGGGTCATTTCGGTGCTTTTTTGGTGTTATGAGGGAAAAGGGGTTTTGAAACAGTAATTTCGCTTGCAGGAGTGAAGTATTTACTTTATCCTTCTTTAAGCGCACGGGAAATAAGGCTTTTTTAAAAAGCGTTGTTATCCCGGCGTCTTGACAGGGGGATGGCGAATCGTTAGAGACGGTGCACTTTCCAAATCGTCCGCGTGTGGGATGCGGGCGATGCGCCCCTTTCCCTGTGCTCGCTGGCAATGAAGAGGGTAGCGCTCTTTTACAGACACGACGTGATATCCATCGAATCCAATTCGGAAAACTGGCCGGGAAAGGAGGTGAAACCTCTCCACGAAACGGCTGCTCCGAGGGAAGACGTTCTCCGTACGACATCTGTGATGAAACACCTGTAGGACCTCCCGTCATGCTGGGGTAGTCCCAGCGAAAAACGGGAAAACGAATAAAGGAGAGGAACCACATGAAGAAATTTATCACCATAGTACTCGCATTGGCGCTCGTCGCTTTCGCGGCCACCACCGTGAACGCGCAGGAACGCTATGTGGCCGGTGGCTTTGAAGCCGCAGGTCATGTGATGGTCGGTGGTGGCTATCAGCACCACAACAATCGTATCAACAGCTATGCCACGAACGACGGCGACAACGTCTACGGTCCTGGCGTGCTGGGCAAGTGGCTCGGTCAGGCTCCGGGCGCTCGCACGGATCATTTTTCATTCTTCGTCGATGAGGTTGAACTCGACCTCATGAAGTCCTTCGGCGAGAACGTCCGCTTGCGTGCCGACCTCGATTTCGCACGTTTCAACTCGTCAGGTCTCGGTTATCCGGCCGGCGGTTTCGTGCTCGAGCAGGCCTATGCTACGGCCAACATTCCGGTTGGCAATGGCATCGAATTCTTGATCGGTCGCTTCAACGCCCCGGTCGGTTTCGAAGCAGTCGACAATGCTGAGAACGACACCATCTCGAAGTCCGTGTTGGTGGAAGGCCTGCGTCCGGCGAACATGACCGGTGCGAAGATCTACTATGCTTTCTCTGATCTGGTCGACCTGCACTTCTACGTCGTGAACACCCTCTATCAGGACAGCCTGGTCAAGGGCAGCGACATCCCGAGCTTGGGCTTCCGTCTCGGTTTCAACTGGGGCGACGAAGGCACCGAGAGCACGCTCGGTATCTCCGGTATGTTCGGTCCGGAATCGCGCGTGTCGAACAAGCATTTCACGTATTTGGGCGACCTCGATCTGAACTGGTGGATCACGGAGTCCTTCGCTCTCGGTCTCGAGGGTCTGTACTCCCGCAACAACGCCGTCACGAAGACGACGAACGTCGTGGCCGGCAACAACATCACCAACTTCGCCGCTTTGCTGAACCTGCACTACGTCTTCAGCGATGTTTGGGATGGCACCTTGAAGTATGCGTTCGCGCAGCAGCGTAGCAACGTGAACGGTGTTGGCCTGCAGACGCAGTATTTCAACTGCAACCTGACCGGCGCAGCCCAGACGATGCATCAGATCGCCCTGGCTGGTTCGTATGCAGTCGCCGACGGTGCGAAGTTGAAGCTCGAAGGCCGTTTTGACATGGTCAAGCCGCGTGGCAACTCGGGTCTGGCGACCCAGTGGCAGTACACCTACGGTGGCGCCATGGCGTTTGTGTACGACTTCTAAGTCGTAAACAACGTTCAAGCAGAACAGAAAATCCCGGGGGGCAACCCCCGGGATTTTTTTGTCGTATGTGTGTCATCCCGACCAAGTGAATGAGCTGGGCATACGCTTGTCATCCCGACCAAGTGAATGAAATGAGCGCGTGGAGGGATCTCATGAGATCCCTCGACTCCCCTTCGACTCACGTTGTTCGCTCAGGGTCACTCGGGATGACATCGCAAGGAGAAGCCCAGGGGAAAATTTATGGGGATGTGGACTGCACGCTGTCATCCCGACCGACTGAGCAACGCGAGGGAGTGGAGGGATCTCATGAAATCTCCTTGCTCAGATTTCTCCAGTTGGGATTCATCTGTTGAATAAGCCATTCCTTTTTGGCGCGATTCCAGTTTTTGAGCTGTTTTTCGCGTGCGATGCAGTCTTTGATGTTGGTGTAGTGCTCATAGTAAACCAATGAATGACAATGATATCGTTTGCTAAAGCCTTCGATCGCTCCTTCTTGATGTTCGTAGAGGCGACGAATGAGATCGCTGGTCATCCCGATGTAGAGTGTTTTGCTGAGGCTTGAAAGGATGTAGACGTAATAGTTGTGATGGCGCATCAAGAGATCCCTCGACTTCGCCCTTTGGGCTTCGCTCGGGATGACAAGCCATCATGTCATCCCGACCAAGTGAATGAGCTGGGCATACGCTTGTCATCCCGACCAAGTGAATGAGCTGGGCATATGCTTGTCATCCCGACCAAGTGAATGAGCTGGGCATATGCTTGTCATCCCGACCAAGTGAATGAAATGAGCGCGTGGAGGGATCCCATGAGATCCCTCGACTCCCCTTCGACTCACGCTGTTCGCTCCGGGTCACTCGGGATGACATCGGTTAACGTACGATCTCATTCCACGCTTCACGCAGGAGATTGGCAGGACGCTTCCAGGCCTTGACGGAGAAGGGGACGATGCAGCCGCATTTGTCGCAATCGGCGGCAGCGCCGATCACGCAGGGCTTCTTCACATTTCCCAACGCATCGAATGCGGTGCCGTGACGCACGAAGACGCAGTTGCGCCCGACCGCCTTGTGGCGGTTGGGCGCGCGCATCAGGTCGAAGGTCCCTGGTGGGGCACCGATGATATCGCCATGCTGTTCTTTGAGCCTGCAGAGGCGATCGAGGATCCGGTCGCGCTCTTCGAATGTCAGCCAGAGCGACCGGTCCCCATCGCGCATGGGGGTGAAGAAGTCGAAGAGGATGTGACGGACGTTGGGATATTGCTTCCATTCGTCGATGAGCGCCTCGATGCAGGTGACATTGCTGCGGTTGAGGCAGCAGGCCAGCACCACCGCGATGCCGCGTTCGCGCGCATCATCGATCGTCCGTTTGATCTTCGCATAGCAGCCCTGGCCGCGAATCGCATCGTGCAAGGCCTCGGTGCCGTCGACCGAGATATGAAACTCGACGTTCTCCCAATCGGGGAGTTGGATCGTGCCGTTGGTCACCACGCGGTTTGACTTGAAGAAGCGCCGACCCCGATCGATGAGCTCCGGACGCAGGAGCGGCTCTCCCCCGACCCAGGTGCAGCTGAAGAAGGCGCCACGGCAGGTCTGCATCCGTTCGATGCGTGCGAGCCATTCCTGCACCGAAAGCTCCGAGATCTGATCCTGATCGGAGGCGAAGAAGTAGCAGTGTTTGCAGCGGAGGTTGCAGCGGTTCGTGACATCGATCGAACAGAAGGTGTTTTTCGGCAGCGGCCAGACGGTGAGGGCGACCCGCCCCAGCACGCGGCTGCGCCAAACACCCTTTCCGGCTTTTCGCGTCGCGGTCATGAGGCCGTTGGCTAGTCGCTTTCCCCGTCTTTTTCAAGCAAAAGCCCTGAGTTGGCGCTTCCCGCACCGGTCGCGCGCTTGACAATGCCGGGGAAATGGGGCAGTCCTTCTCGACTAACTCCCCGAGAAATAAAGAAAAAGGACAAATCCATATGCTTGGACTTGCTGCCTTCAATCCGATCTGGATCACGTTGGGACCGCTGGTCATCATCAATGCGGTTCTGTTCACCTCCTACATCACCTATCTGGTCTGGGGACGAAAACGGCGCGAACATAATTTCGCCGGGGCCAAGCGCGGGGCATCGCATCTGCTCTCGGGCGCTACGCGCGATTGGTGGCTCTGGACGACCGACCCGATCGTCCACTTCTTTGTGCGCGCGCACCTGGGACCGAATGCGCTCACGGCTATCGGGTCGATCCTCTCCTTCGTGGCCGCTATCCTCTACGCGATGGGGGCGTTCGGCTATGCGGGCTGGACGATGATCTTCGGCGCTACCTTCGACATCTTCGACGGGCGCGTGGCGCGCATCACCGGCAAGACCTCGCGTTCCGGCGGCTTTCTCGATGCCGTGATGGATCGCTTCAGCGAGGGTGCGGTCTTTCTGGGACTGGCGTACTATTTTCGTTCGAGCTGGCTGCTTGTCGTCATCGTGGCGGGGCTCATCGGATCCTTCCTGGTGAGCTATACGCGTGCACGCGCCGAGGCGATGGGGGTCGAGTGTACGGTCGGCACGATGCAACGGCCTGAGCGCATCGTCTATCTGGGGGTCGCTTCGATCTTCAGCCCCGTAGTGTCTCTGGTGCTCACGCGTTGGTGGCCGATGCCGCCGCCGGTGCTGGTGATCCTTTCGCTCTTGCTGATCGCGGTGATGACCAATGCGACGGCGATTCGTCGCATGATCTTTACGATGAATGCGCTCGACACCGAGGACCGTCGCGAGAAGGAATCGATTCCACAGATCATCACGCGGCTGGCCACGCCCGAGGGGCGTGAGGCTTTCTGGGAGAAGGCGCGCTACGGCTATGATCGGAGTCGCGCGCAGGCGGCGCACGTGATCCTCTTTCTGATGAGTGGGATCGATCGGAAGGTCTTCGATGATATGCTCTCCCGCGGTGATCTGCCGAACGTCGCGCGCTACATGCTCGAGCGTGGCGGGCGCAGTGAGGCGATCAGTACCTTCCCTTCGGCGGTGGGCCCGACGACCGCTCCTTTTGTGACCGGTTGTTTTCCCGGCACCTGCGATATTCCGGGTGTGCGCTGGTTCGACCGCACGGTGCCGGAAAGCCGCGTGCTCACGATGAACCGCTTTCGCGACTATGCGGGGTGGGGTGCCTACGCGATGGACCACGACCTGTCCAAGTCGGTCTCCACGATCTTCGAGTATTCACGCCAGGCGGTGAACATCTTCGGCGTCCTCAATCGCGGCTGTGGTCTCGTGCGCGATCCCGCCTTCTTTCGCCTGCACAGTCGCTTTCATCGGGCACAGCGCTTGTCGGATATCGAAACCGCCGATGCCGCTGCGGCGCATTGGTTTGCCTCGGCCATTCGGCGCGAGACCGATTTCGTCCTCTACTGCTTTCCTCCCACGAATTTCCTCGAAGAGGGTCGCGATGCGCGTTCAGCGGTGGTCGATGCCTATCGTCGTCTCGATCAGGATGTCGGGCGTGCGGTGGATCTGCTGCGCGAGCGCGGCATGGAGGAGCGCTCGGTGCTCATGCTGGCGAGCGATCACGCCACCGGGGTCAATGCGCGGTCCTTCGATCTGGAGGCATTTTTGGCGAAGCGTTTTCGCGTGGCGCCCCTGGGTCGGCGCATGCGCGATTGGCAGGAAGCCGAAGTCATCGCGCTTCCCTCGGGGACGTCGATGGCGCATATCTCGTTGCGCCACGATGGTGGCTGGGAGCGACGCCCCTTCTTCGAAGAGATCGAACAGCGAGGGCTCGTGGGGTCGCTCCTCGAAGAGGAGTGTATCGATTGTATCGCGGGACGCAGCGTCGACGGGGGGATCTGCGTGCAGAGCCGTCGCGGGCGCGCACAGATCTTGGAGGATGCGGACGGGCGGATCACCTACATCGTCAAGGGGAGCGATCCCTTTGGATACGAAGGGTTGGGTCGCGTGATGGATGCGAACGAGGCGCTTCGTACGACGTCTTCGGGGTCCTATCCCGATGGCTTGGTGCAACTGGCGCAACTCTTCCGATCGCGTCGTTCGGGCGATCTGGTCGTGAGCGCGGCGCCGGATGTGTCGCTTCTCACCTCGGACACGCCTGCGGCGACGGCGACCCAGGGGTCGCTCGCGCGTGAACATCTCGTCGTGCCGTATCTGTCGAGCATTCCGATGCGCGCGGGAGTCGTGCGCACGGCCGATATCTTCGCCCGGGTGCTGGATCTTCTGGGCATCGAGGCGCGTCACGCCATCGATGGCGTTCTGCGTGAGCCGATCGAGAGCGTCGAGCCGGTCGAGCGCTGTGCTCCATAGTCTATGGGCGGCTTACTGCTGGAGGGTGTGATGAGCAAAAAAATAACGCCATCGGAAGACGGCGAGGAGCTTCTCGAAGAGGCGGTCGATGTCTTCATCCAGGGGGCGGGGCAGGTTTCAGCGGCACTCCTGGGGATGATCAACCGGGTCGGCGGTCAGATCTATGCGCTGCTCTTTATTTCCGACGAGCCGCTCTCGCTCGACGAGATTGCCGAACGACTCGCCGTCTCCAAGAGCAACATCTCCATCAATATTCGCATGCTCGAAGACTACAGCCTCGTGCGAAAGGTCTGGGTGCGCGGCTCGCGGCGCGACTACTATGCTGCCGAGCGTACCTATCCGAAGAAGGTCCTCTCTGATTTTCTCGAAAAGATCCGTCGCAATCTCACCGACTCCATCACGACGATCGAGCGTACGAAAGCCAAGGCGAGCGAGGCACGCGTTTCGCTCACAGGAGATGAGCGCAAGCGTGCCGAATTCATCATCGGGCAGGTCAGCCTCATGGGCTTGTTCTACTATGCGGCTAATAATTTCTTCGACGATTTCTTTGCAGGAAAGCCGATCGACGTGGAACTCCTGCGTCGCGCGATCATCAACCCGGACGAGATCAAGCCGAATCGGTGTCGCTCAGGATGACATCACCGCTTTGTCACCTCGATATCAGAATACATATCCAAACGTGAAGTGGAAGTGGCCGAGGCTTTCGCCCGGTTTGCGGTCGAGCTTGAAGCCATACTCCGCACGGATCGGACCGACGGGTGTGACATAGCGCAGACCCGTGCCGACCGAGCGGCGGATTGAGTTCCAGTTGATTGCCGAGAAGGTGTTGGTCAGCGATCCCATGTCGAAGAAGGCGACCAGCTGAAACTGCTTCCAGATGCGCAGCCGCAGTTCTTCGTTCCAGATCCAGCGGGTCCGACCGCCGGTCGGTTTACCCTGCGCATCGACTGGTCCCAGCGAATCTTCAGCATAGCCGCGGATCGTATCCGCACCGCCCAGGAAGAGCAGTTCGTTTGTCGGCACCGAGACATTGCTGCCGATCGTTTGAATGCGGTCGAAGCGCAGATCGGTTGCGAGGACGAGTCGCCACCAGAGCAGCGTCAAATCGTTTTCCCCCTGCCAGCTGAAGCGCACGAAGTCGGCCTTGTCTCCCAGGATCTCGTTGTAGATCGTCACGCCGCCGTAGGTGTAGAAGCCGCGCGTAGGATCCGAGAAGCTGTCGCGCGAGTCAAAACTCGTGTTGACCGCGATCTGCGAGATGGTGTTGTTGCGCAAGCTGTCGGCATCGGCGGCGGTGGAGTCTCCCTCCACGAAGTAGTTTCGATCGATCTCATACCGAAAGAGAAAGTTCCAACGGCGCAGCGTGCGAAACCAGCTGAGTGCGCCGGCGTACTGCGTATAGGAATAGACTGGCTCCTGTTTGTACTGCACCCAGCTCGTCGCCGACATCTGAAAGTCGGAACTGAAAAAGCGCGGGTCATGCCAGGCCAACTCCGCCTTTGCCAGCTTCTGTCCCGCGGCGAGCTTGAGCGAATTCGTCTTTGCCCAGCCGAAGGCATTTCGATTCATGAAGATGAGTGCGGCCGAGAGCTTGTCGCGCGTGGAAAAGGAGAGCTCCGTGTCGATGCGGAAGGGGCGTGCTTCCTCCACCTTGACCCGCAGGTGGACGACGGAAAGTTTTTCGTCCAGACCGATCGTCTCGATCGAGACCGAGCTGAAAGCCCCCAGCCGCCGGATGTTGAGCTGACTCTCCAGGATCTTGCGATAGCTGAAGATGTCGCCCCTCCGGATCGACATGGCTTTTGTGAGCGCCTTCTGGCTCGTGAGGAGATCGCCTAGGAAGAGGATGCGCCCGATGTGCACGAGCTCTCCTTCCACCACGTCGAAGCGCACGACGGCGCGATGGGTCTCTTTGTCGACCGTGTAGGATTCGCGCACCTGTGCGTAGGGAAAACCGTTGTCGGCGAGAAAGGTGAGGAGGCGCTGCTTTTTGCGCGGGAGCTCCGGTTCATTAAAGGGTTTGTCGAGGCGCAGGTCCAACGCCTTCATCAGTTGTTTCTGGGTGAAGTGGTCGGCGCCGTCGAAGAGGACCTCTCCCAGGACGGTCTGGGGGCCCGCTTCGATGGGGACGATGATGTCGAGGGTATATCCCTGCTTGGTCGGTCTGACATCCCAGTCGGCGACCGTCGCTTCGAGATACCCCTTTCGGCGCATCGCGGTTGCAATTGCCTCGTCATCGGTTTCGGTCGCCTTTGGGAGGTACGCGCCGCGCCGTTTGAAAGCCATGGGCTGGTTTTTCATCTCCTCGGTGATCGCTTTCGTTCGAACGTCTTTGCGTCCCTCCAGATGCAGGAATTTGATCCGTTTGGACTCCCCCGCTCGGATACGAAAAGTGATCAGGATCGTACCGTCCTTGCGCGTGATGCTATCGGAGGTGATGCGTGCATGCGGATACCCCAGGTTGTGGAAGAGCGTGCGCAGCTCCTCGACGCTTGCCTCGATCTCAAAGGTGTCGATGCTGCCTTCATCGAAGAGCGTGATGGTTCGGCGCAGAAGCCTACGGCTCGTATGGGGGCTGCCTTCGAAGCGCACCTCGACATGGGGCCCCTCATCCACCGTAAGCGCCAGGTCGATGCGGTGATCATCGAAATCAAAGCGCTTCTCTTTCACACGAATGCGCGCTAACGGGTAGCCATGGTGGTGATAGAATTCGCGCAGGTCTTCAAGACTCTCGCGCAGGCGTCGCTCCGAATAGGGCTTCCAGGTGTTGATCGCTGAGACGAACCGCCCGTCCGGATAGGCTCTGTTCCCGTCGATCGTCACGGTGCGATAGCGCAGCACGATTCCGCGTTTGATGTGAAAGGTAAGGATGACGCCGTGCACCTCCGGATCGGCCTCCTCTTCGACGAGGACCTGGGTGTCGAAATAGCCCTGCCGTTTATAAAATTCATCGAGGCGCTTGATCTGGTCGGCCAGTCGCTTGGGGGTATAGATCTCGCCGACATGGAGCGTGAGGTATTTGCGCAGCTTCGTTTCAAGGAAGGGATAGTTCCCATCAATGAAGATGCCCGCGACGACGGTGGCCTCCTTGAGGTAGAAGGTGAGATCGATTCCGCCTTCGTGCTGTTCCGGGCTGATCTGGATCGAGTCGAATACACCCCATTTGCGCAGGTGGCTGACCGCGCGGTCGAGTCGTTCAAGCGAGAATTCTTCGCCGGGTTCGATGTCGAGGACATCAATCACGCGTTCTTCGGAGAGTGTCTCCAGGCCCTGTACGCGCACGTGTGCAATCGGTTCCGCATTCGCTGTCAGCGGGGGGAGGGCGATCGCAGCGAGCACGATCGGGATCAAGAGGATGGAGAGACGTCTGATCAATGCGTTCTACCTCATCTGGAATCGGAGCGCTCCGCTGAGTTCATATTTTGAGTTGCTCGACCGCGATCCCTTGAGCAGGAGGTTGTCGGTGATGAGATACTCGGCCGTTACTGTTTGCGCTGCATCCTGCGTGCCGATGTCCGTGGCGAAGTTGATCGTCAGACGATCGGAGAGGTGTTTTCCGATGTAGACGCGCGAGATGGCGGTGCTGTCCGGATCGGCTGCCTCCAGCCGAAAGACGTCCAGGTGCGTGAACTGTGTGATCGGTTGTTCGAGGAGGCCGCCGAGCGACTGCGCCGCCATCGAAGTGGCCATTCGCCCGCCGGCGCGCGATGTCGCTGATGCGGCTTTGTCCTGCTGTGTCTGCCCGAACATGATGAGCGAGACGACGTCGCGTTTTTCCAAGGGCCCCGAGGGGGATGTGGCCGAGAGATCGAGCTGGAGATTGTCGGTTTGGCCATAGAGCGTCATGGAGACGTTGTAGGTGCCGATCTCTCGCTCGGCGTGTACCTCCAGATAGGGTTTGCGATAGTGTTCGCGAAATTCGATGAACCCTTTGGTGACCTCGAAGTTGAGTCCTAAGTAGTGAATTTTCCCATAGGGCGTTTCGATCGATCCCGAAACGCGCGGTTCATTCCGCGTTCCCTTCGCCTCGACGTTGGCGCTCAGATAGATGTCGCCGATGTTGTTGCGGATGGAGAAGTCGCCCGCGGTCTGCAGGTGCAGGTCGAGGCGCGGATTGAACCAGGCCATCTCCTCGGTGAGGGCCGTCGGGGCGATGGGCTTCGTGCCGCCGGTGATCGAATCCAGGATGGCGAAGTTACGTTTGTATCGGCCGTCGATGATGTTGACCGATCCGGAGAGCAAGGGGCTCGGAAATGCCCCCTTCAGGGCGAGGTTGCCATCGAACTCGACGCGCAGCAGACGATCGCGCGAGCGAACGCTCATCCCCTTTCCGGTGAGCGCAAGGTCGGCGGCACTCGGACGCAGATGATGGTGATCCAGGGTTCCGGTGAGTTCGAGTTTTCCTTCGCGCGATGAAGCGGTAAATTCCTCGAAGCGGATGCGAGATCCCTCGAAGCGGATGGTCCCCGAGAGATCCTCAAGGATCGTTCGAATCGGACGGATGGCAAGACGGTTGCGATTGAAGGTGAGACTGCCGAAGGCCTTGGGGTCGTGCGTCGTGCCGCTGATGCGCAAATCGACCGTCGTGGCCCCCTCGCCTCCGCGCGCGAGCATGGGCACGAGGATGAGGCGATTGAGACCGATCTGCCCGTCGATCTTCAGGTTGATCGGGCCGTCGCTGACGAGCGTCCCCTCGGCTTCGAGTTGCTGACCGGGGTGGTCCGGATCGTCCCAGCTCAATTCCGCAATCGTCCAGCGCTTGGGTGCGTAGAGATAAGCGGCATCGATCGTGAACCCCGGCAGCGGTGTTCCGTGCAGACGCAACTTTCCGGGGCTGAGATCCGCGACGAAACTCTCCGGCTGTGTCGCGGGCATACCCGGAAGCTTGAGCGCCAGCTCGCGAAAGGTGAGGTTGTGGCGCGAGAGCTCGAGCGTCGCGCCGACGCGTTCGAAGGGGAGGCCGTGCCAGCTCCCGTCGACGATCGTGGCGCCCACCTCTCCAGCGAAGGCGGTGATCGGCCCCTTGAGCGTGATGCTTCCATTCCCTGTTCCGGTGAGCCCATAGGCGGCAAGTGCATCGTCGAGCGGGACGTCGGCGATGCGGGCATCGAGATCGACCCGCTTGCTCCGCACCGCATCCCCCACCTTCGGTCCGAAGTGAATCGAGAGATCCGCGCCGCCCGAGGGGGCATCGTCATAGAAGATCGTTCCCGTAAGTTTCAGATCGTCATAGGTGGCCGTGAGTTCCGTCTCGACCCGATCGGCGACGATCGGGTCCCATCCCCCCTCGTAGGTCGTTCCTTTGACATGGGCTTCGAATTTTTTGCCCCATCCCGTGAAGGTTCCTTCGACATCGGTCTGGCCGAAGATGCGACTCAAGTAGGGGTTGCGGAAGGTGTTGAAGACCAGTTCGATCGGAAAAGATTTTCCTGTTGCGGTGAGGCGGAGGTTCTTCCCTGGGATGTCGATCGTGCCATCGACCGAGAGAAAATGGTCACCCGAGGAGACGCGCGCCTGGGCGATCTGAAAGACGCCGCGCTTCCAGGCGATGTCGGCGTTGAGGTCGACCCCCGCTCGCGGCGGGGCCTGAAAGAGATGCCTGACATGCACATCGGCTCGGCCGGAGCTCTCCGAGGGGATGAAGCCCTGTCCGCTCAGCTGGATGGTGCCGGAGAGGTCTCCCGCAGTGTCGATCGTCTGGAGGGGACGACCGATGTGCGGCAGCGCGATCGGTCGTCTGATGTCGATATTGAGGGCGAAGGTCTGCGTCTGCGTATCGGCGCCGAGTTTTCCCTGAAGCGTCCTGCCGCCGGATGTGAGCGCGAGCTCCGTCAGTTCGAGCTTTCCATCCCGATAGGAGGCGTGTGCTTCGAGTGCTTCGACCGAGAGTCCCTCCAGGTTGGCATCGGCCAGGCGAAGTTCACCCCCCAGGTCATTGAGGTAGGGAAATTCCGCGTGCCAGCGGGAAAACTCCGTCGATGCTTTGACGGTCAGCGCCCCGGCGGAGAGGATCGATTTGTCCTCGCGGCTGAGGATGGCGCCGTCGGTGCGAAAGGCGAGCGTGTTCGGTCCGAAGAGACTGCTGCCCATCTGGAAGTGCATCTGATCCGTGTTCAGCACGAACCCCTTGCCGAAGGCGAGACGGAACCCGTCGATGCGACCGTCATCAAGCTCGACGTTCTTGAGCAGGACGAGCTTGGTCAGGTCGATGCGGCGGTGTTCTTTCAGGCGTGCAGATGTATCGGGTGGGAGCGCAATGCGGACGTCTTTCAAGAGGAAGGTGTCGAAGACGAGTTTTCCCTTGAGCAGGCCCATCAAACGGTAGTGCCAATCGATGCGTTCGACCTGCAGACGCTTTCCCTTTTCCCGATGTTCGAGATCGATTCCTTCGATGACGATCTCACGTTTGAGCGGGTGCCAGGTGAAACGCTGCACGTCGATGCGCCAGTCGCTTCGGATGTTCACGAGCGAGAGCGCGTGATGAAGGACCTCGGGTCGATTGATGATCCATGCGGTGGCGCTGATGCACCCGGCGATCAGGGCGATGGCTGCGACCAGGTGGCGGAAACGAAAATGGAGAGATCTGGACATGCTCTGATGCCTCGTCGATGAGGGAGTGGCGCGATCAGCGTTTCGGAATGCGCCCCGGTGCAATGGCATCGTGATCGGCGACGATGCGTCGCGTCTTCAGGGCTTCGGTCAGTTTCTGTAAGAGCCCGTCGAATCCGCCGTTGGACATCACCAGGATCACATCTCCCGCGTCGACCGAACGCATGACGAATTCGGTGATATGATCGGCGTCGGGGATGTGATGGGCATCGATGCCGCGATGCATGAGCGTCTCTGCGATCGCATCCGCGTCGAAACGCTCCGCGGAATCGAGTTCGTCGGCGTGAAAGGGGCTGGCCATGACCACGCGATCGGCCAGACCCAGCGCACGCTCGTATTCTTTCTGAAAAATATTGCGCCGCGAGGTGTTCGAGCGCGGCTCGAAGATCGCCCAGATGCGCGCGCCGGGAAAGCGTAGGCGCATCGCCTCGATCGTCTTGCCAACCGCCGTCGGATGATGCGCGAAGTCGTCCACGATGGTGACGCCCTTCTGCTGGGAGACGATCTCCTGACGGCGGCGCACGCCTTCGAAAGCGGCGAGTCCTCGAACGAGGGCATCGGGTTCCACGCCGGATTCGAGCAGGAGTGCGAGTACGCCCGTGGCATTCATGAGGTTGTGCTCGCCCCACATCGGCAACAGGAAGGGGGTGGTCTTTTCCGGAGCTGCGCGGGGAGGCAGAAGGGTGAACCGCGTTCCCTCGCTGTCGGCGCTGACCTCGCTGGGATGATAGGCGTCGCGCGCTTCACGACCGTAGCGCACCACGCGACAGGGAGCGCTGTGAACGAGTCGCATCACCGTCTCGTCCTCGGCGTTGGCCACGATCAATCCGTCCGGCGGCATGATCGCGATGAGGCGGGCGAACGCGTCGATGATCGCATCGAGATCGTTGTAGATGTCGGCGTGATCGAATTCGATGCTGGTGATGAGGATCGCCTGGGGGCGATAGTGGAGAAACTTGGGCGTCTTGTCGAAGAAGGCGGTGTCGTATTCGTCCCCCTCCACGACGAAGAAGGGTCCGCGGCCCTGTGCATAGCTGCGGTCAAAGTTTCGACCGACGCCACCGATGAAGAATCCTGGGGCCAGGTCAGCGGCATCGAGGAGCCACGCCGCGAGTGTGGAGCAGGTGGTCTTGCCGTGCGTGCCGGTGATGATCAGGGGCATGCGGTGTTCGAGGAAGAGCTCCGCCAGCATATCGGCCATCGAGCGATAGGGGAGGTTGCGGCGCATCGCTTCCTGGGCTTCGGGGTTGTCCCGTCGAATGACGTTGCCGATGACGACCATATCCGGGCGGGCTGTCTCGATGTTCTCCGCAGCATATCCGACAAACGGCATGATGCCCAGCGCCCCGAGCTGATCGCTCATCGGGGGATAGATCGGTCCATCGGTTCCGGTGACCGTGTGTCCCGCTTCGATCAAAAGTCCCGCGAGCGCCCCCATGCCGGTGCCGCCGATGCCGAGAAGGTGGATGCGCATGGCGTCTTCGTCTCCATCAGAAATGAGCGCACCTGCCCCTCGCTCGAAGGGGGCGACGGGTCTCGCTCCAAGTGATTGAACTCCTTGAGTTTTTTACGTGATCCCCCTGCCGAACGCAAGGGAAATGCACGCGGGCGCCTAGTGGTTCTCGGGAAAACAGGTCGACGTGATCAGGTCGTGGATCATGGGGCGGAAGATCTTGATCTTCTGGTTGGTGTCCGATGGGTGAACCCGGTTGGTCAGCAGGATGATCCAGCAGTCGCGTGTGAGATCGATCCAGATCGAGCAGCCGGTATATCCGAGAAAACCCACGGTGTTCGGTGAGAAATGATGGCCCGATGCCGAATTGCGCTTCGATGGCCGGTTCCAGCCGAGGACGAAGGATTCCCGTGTCGGTTTGGTGGTGTGCTCCTCGAGAAAGGTGCGTACGACGGCAGGCTCGATCCAGTCGGATTCCCCGCGATAGCAGCGCGTGAGTTCCAGCGCGAATCGGTGCAGATCCGTCGCCGTGGAGAAGAGCCCGGCGTGTCCGGCCACCCCTCCGAGCGCATAGGCGTTCGGGTCGTGCACCTCCCCATGGACGACGCGTTCGCGCCAGGGACAGTCCTCGGTCGGGGCAAAGCGGCGGTGCACGCCTGCCGTGCGCGCGCCGCGCAGGGTGTCGCCGGCAGGGACGTGTTGGTTGGCATGCGTCGTGGTGTGTCGGCTGGTCGTCGATAGCGGCGCGCCGACCTGGCGGATGAAGAAGGTGTTGGTCAGGTCGAGCGGACGGGAGACGTGTTGGGCGAAGAGGGCCTCCAACGGTGCGCCCCCTGCCTGTTCGAGGATCTCTCCGAGGAGGATATAGCCGATGTCGCTGTAGATCGTCTTCGTCCCCGGTTCGGCTACGGGCGTTTCGCGAAAACAGGCGTCCAGGATCATGCGTCGTCCCGCATCGGTGCCGATGAGCGAGATCGGCAGCTCTCGATAGTAGGGATCCCATGCGGGCAGACCCGAGGTATGGTTGAGCAACATGCGGATCGTCATCGCGCGGTGTGCCGGCTGACGCGCTCCGCCGAGCCAATCATAGACGTTGTCATCGAGCTTGAGGAGTTTTTCAGCCACGAGCGTCATCGCGATGGTGGCGCTGGAGACGGACTTGGTCAGCGATGCGATATCGAAGCAGGTGTCTTGACGTGCGGCGCCGAAGTGTTCGTGCAGGTGGATCTCGTCGCCGCATGCGGCGAGCACCTCAGCCGAGGGGAAGACGCCTTCTTCGAGGGCATCCTGAAAGGCGCGTTTGATTTGAGTGTTCATGAGAACGATCCTTGCGTGAAGGCGAGCGTGGGTTCTGCACTGTCGGGCGCGGTCAGCTGGGTCTCTATTCCGAGCGGGAGCGTGACGAATGCGTCGATATGCCCTGCGGGAAATTCCGCGACGACGGGGCCTTCGAAGTGACGCAGGACGTCGCGGATCATCGACTCGACGTCACAGCTCTCTTCGGGTGGTGGCAGGAGCGAGCCGAACAGGATTCCACGCACGCTCCCCAGCCGATTGCTGTTGATCAGCTGAGTGAGCATCCGGTCGAGTACGTAGACCTTCTCTCCCACCTCTTCGATGAAGAGGATCGCGTCGTCGAGGGCCGGCTCGTACGGCGTTCCGATGCTCGAGTTAATCAGCGTCAAGCATCCGCCGACGAGCGGGCCCTGCGCGTGGCCCTCGCGGATGACGCGGGCTTGGCCCATCGGCATCGGCCCGAGCGCGCCGTCGGTGGTGAGTGCGCGCTGAAGGGATTCGCCCGTGATCGCCGACTTTGCTTTTCCCAGTTGGGTCACCACGGGGCCATAGAAGGTGGGGAGATTGCAGCGCTGCCGCAGAAAGGCGAGCAGTGCGGTCAGGTCCGAAAAACCGACGACGGGTTTTGGGTGCGCGGCGATGCGATCGGCATCGAGCAACGGGATGATGCGCTGACTGCCATAGCCGCCGCGCGCGAACATGATCGCATGGACCTCACGGCGTTCGAAGAGTTCTATGAGTTCCTGCGCGCGACGCTCATCGCTCCCGGCGAAGTAGCGGTTCTGGTCGAAGATATCCTTGCGATAAAAGGTTTTGAACCCGAGGCGTTCGAGCGCATGCACGCCCTTCATGAAGCGCGCTCGGTCGAAGGGGCTGGCGGGTGCGGCGATGCCGATCGTATCGCCAGCTTTTAGAGGGGATGAAAGATGCATGTTCATCATACTAGGGGTTTTTGGCCGCCGATGCCAAGGCAAAATGCGCACATCCCTTGACAGGGGCGCGTTCTCTCCTTACCGTGCCTCGATGAATCTCCATTACTTTTTGCGGGCATTTTGGAGACCTGGGGAGTCTTTTCCCTCGGTGGCGCTCGTCTTCGCGGTGGTCTCGCTCGTGACCTTCGCGCAGTTGCCCGGGCATCTGCTCATCCGCGAGGGACATCTCTCCATCGGCGTGCTCATCAGCGAACTCATCGCCGTCGCGGGCATTCCGCTCCTGCTGATCCGGTGGAGGCGCTTCGATCGGCATCGTCTGCTACCGATCGTCGTTCCGAAGCTCTCGATCGTCCTGTTCGTCGTGCTGCTCACGCTCGGAGCGGATGCGATCATGGAGTATCTCACCGCAGCGAGCGAATTTATCGCGCCCCTGCCGGAGCATCTGCGTCTCCAGTATGCGCAGGTGATGGCAGCAGCGACGACTCCCATCTTCATCTGGAAACTCTTTTTGCTCTGCGTCGTTCCCGGCGTCTGTGAGGAGATCTTCTTTCGGGGGTTTTGTCAGACCTCTATCGCTGCGCGTTGGGGTGCGTGGCCAGCCATCCTCATCACCGCCGGGCTCTTCGCGCTGCTGCACGGAAATCCCTGGTATCTACATCTCTACTTTCTGCTGGGGATCCTGCTCGGATGGGTCTATGCGATCACCGGAACGCTGACGGCTTCGATCCTCTGTCACGTCATCAATAATGCGGTGACGCTCACGCTCTTCCACATGGGGATCACGTTTCCGCTGCGCGGCGATTTTCGTTCAATCGATATGGCGCTGATCACCTGCGGTGCGGCGGCGGTCCTTCTTTCCATCATCGGTTTGCGGCGCACGGGTCAGGCGGCTTTGCGCTGAATTTTCCCTACGTTTTTTCCGTTTTTCCCATTTTCTGTTTGCGCCAGAGCCAGAGCATTCCGGCGATGACGATCATTGCGCTGCTCCCGATGAGCAGGAGATCGACGCGTCCGATCGGATCCATCAGCGGCAGGCGCCATCCGCGAACCTGGTTGATGAGCGTCCAGATATTGTGCAGGGCGTGACAGGCGATGACGATACGCAGCGATCCTGTCATCGCATAGATCCACGAAAGCATGAGCCCCAGAATCAAATACAGGTGTGGTTGAAAAGTCGTGCTGTGGGCCAGCGTGAAGAGTACGGCAGTGATGAGAATCGCGGTGGTCTTCGTGGTGTGACGTGCAAGGGATGTCTGTAAAAATCCTCGGAAGAGAACCTCTTCGCAGACGGGCGCGATCAGTCCCAGGATTGCGAGTTTGACGTAGAGTTCCTCCCAAAAGGCGACACGCACGATGTCGTGATGACGTCGCACGATGAATTCGGGGATGGGGATGAGTTCGTGGCTGAGTCGCTGGCCATAGGTCAGCAGGACTCCGGCGCCGATCGTGATACAGAGGGCGACGAGTAACGTGCGGCGCGACGGTCGCTCGAAGCGAAGCAGCGGGGCGATGGAGTAGCCCGCCAGTTCGATGCCGGCGATCGGGAGGAGCCCGATGATGACGGTTTCGTTGAGGAAGACCCCGAGGATCGGCGAGATGCGATCGATGAGTATGCCCATTGGAATTTCGAGGAAAGTCACCAGGGCGAACAGTCCCAGGATGAGCGTCAGCGGTGGCAATCGGTGGTCAGCGAGCATGGCGGTATCTTAACACATCCATGGGACTGCGATGGTCGATTGTATCGAACGAACGCGATCGATATCGGCGGCCATGGGAATCGGTCAAATTCGCGGCAGGTGTTGATTTGGAGGGGCTTCGATGGTAGTCATCTCCGCCATATCGAGTGCATACGGTGGATTGCACGCGGTTCCCTGTGCAGATATCGACTGTGTGGTCTTTTGCAGCGCCGATGGTCTTTGAAAATTGCATTTTTTATAAACCCTTATTTATCAATAAGATATACAGCCTATCAATAAAATACTTTTATACGTCCCTCCAACAGCTCAATTTGCAGACCTTTTTAGGAACCCCCAAAAGACGACCCGGAACCCAAAAAACCCAACGTTTTCAAGGTATTAGAGGGAGAAAGAGCTTGACGATCATCGGTGAATGTCGCTATCCTCCCATAAAGTGGGATGGAGTGGTACGGACAGTCGAAATAGGCGGAATTCCATATGTTTCGTGGGCGGTACAATCATCAAATCGACCAGAAGGGGCGGCTCTCCGTTCCCTCGCGGTTTCGGGAGATCCTCTCCTCGAATTTCGATGAGCGTCTCATCGTCACCAATTTCGACCAGTGCCTCTGGGCCTATCCGGTCCCGGAGTGGCAGGAGCTGGAGCGCAAGGTGGGCGAGCTTCCGCAGTTCATGGAGGAGGTCAAGGCCCTCCAGCGCGTCTTCATCTCAGCGGCGATCGAGGCCCCCGTCGATCGGCAGGGGCGCATCCTCATCCCGCCGACGCTGCGCGAGTATGCGGGGATGAGTCGCGATGTGGTCATCGTCGGGATGACCAAACGTTTTGAAATCTGGTCGCGCGAGCGCTGGGAGATGGTCTTTGCCTCCGCGCAGCAGCGGCTCGATGGGTTGGGTCAGCGGTTGGCTGATTTGGGACTTTAAGATCCGTGACTCGTGACTCGTGACTCGTGACTCGTGATTCGTGAAGCGTAGAGCGTGAAAGCGGAGGCTGGAAGCGGGAAGCATGACACATGAAGGAAGTGAGCGGTGATGTTCCTTCGTGTTTCGTGCTTCCTGCTTCCCGCATCGGAGTGAGTGGAATGTTTGAAGTGAAGCGCATACATGACGTCTCGGTCGTCGGCGTCCATGGGGAACTCTCCCGACGGAATTTTCACGTCTTCGAGGATGTGCTGCGATCGTTGGCCGAATGCGATCAGCACAACGTCCTGCTCAATCTCGCCGATCTCAAACACCTCGACTATCAGCTCGTGCAACGCATCGCCGATCGCATCATCGAGTTCCAGTGTGATGGCGGCGATCTCAAGATGGCCTCCGCGAACGGCTACGTCCGACGTATCCTCGAAGCGATGGGGCTCGACGAAGAGGTCTACGGTTCGCTCGAAGAGGCGTTGCTCAGCTTTCTCGGCGAGGTGGCTCCAGGGGAAACACAGTGACGGTAGACGCGTGTGGCGCATCGGCCTTCTTTCATCAGCCGGTCATGGTGGAGGAGGTGGTGGAATGGCTCGCGCCAGGACCCGGCTCGATCATCGTCGATGTCACGCTCGGCGGGGCAGGACATGCCGAGCGCTTGCTCGCAGAGACGGCTCCAGAAGGACGGCTCATTGGCATCGATCGAGATCCGGAGGCCATCGCCGCGGCCACGCGCCGTCTGCAGGAGCAGGGCGATCGCGTCACGATCGTTCGTGCGCGCATGAGCGAATTGGGTCACGTACTCGATGATCAAGGGATCACCGCGGTCGATCGCGTGTTGGCGGATTTGGGGGTGTCGAGTTTTCAGCTCGACCAGGCGCAGCGGGGGCTCAGTTTTCGGCAGGAGGGGCCGCTGGATATGCGCATGAATCCCGAAGAGGGCGAGACGGCACGGGAACTCATCGCGCGCCTCGACGACGAAGAGCTCGCGAATCTGATCTACGCCTACGGGGAAGAACGCTATTCGCGACGCATCGCCCGAGCGCTCAAGGCGGCCGGATCGATCGCTACGACCGCAGAGGCGGCGCGCATCATCGAACGAGCGGTGCCGCCGCCGGCTCGTCGCGGGCGGATTCATCCGGCGACGCGTACGTTTCAGGCGTTGCGTATCGCGGTGAACGAAGAGCTCGTGGAGCTCGAACGGTTTCTGCAGGTGGCGCCCGAACGGCTGGGTCCCGGCGGGCGGATGGTGGTGATCAGCTATCATTCGCTCGAAGACCGGATGGTGAAGCGGGCCTTTCGTGCGCGCGCACAGGAAGAGGAGTATACGCTTCCCGTGCGTCGGGTGGTTCGCGCGTCGCCGCAAGAGGTGGAGACGAATCCGCGATCGCGCAGTGCGTGCCTTCGCGTCATCGAGCGCCGTGCCGAATGATCTCTGGCGACGGGTCTGAGAGGAGCGGGCGACAGGATGCGAGCAGTGGTCAACAGTGTTCCCGCGTTCAGTGCGGTCCGGCGACAGCCGGTAGCCCGAAAGTCGGCGGCGGTTCGTCGTCGTCATCTGCGCCATGGCATCATGCTCCTGGGCGTCGTCATGGTTTTGGCGCTCGTCTTCGTCTGGACGCGCATCGAGGTGATTCAGCTCGGTTATGGCGTCAGCCGTCTGCGGCGCGAGGTGACGGATTTGAAGGAACAGCGCAACGCGATCCAGGCCGAGGTGGCTTCGCTCAAGCGGGCGGAACGGTTGGAGCGCATCGCACGCGAACGCTATGGCATGCGTCCGCCGCAGGCCGATGAGATCGTGACGGTCGTTCCTGAGGCGAATGGTTTCGTTTCGAATGAAGGCACAGGCCGGATGCTGAATGACAAAGAAGGAGTGAATACGCGTGCCCCGCTATCGAACCGTTGAACGCAGCGATGATGTTCTGAGTGCAAAGCGCGTATTCGCGGTTGGCGGCTTGTTTGCGATCTGTTTTGGAATTTTGTTGTGCCGTGCGGTTATCTTTCACCTGAAGGACAACGATCATCTCGAACGCGTCGCGATGCGGCAGTATCGCACCGCCGTTCGGCAGAGCACGCGGCGCGGTCGCATCCTCGATGCGACGGGACGTGAGTTGGCCATCGATGTCATGACCGACTCGATTTTCGCCAATCCGCGCGAGATCAAGGAGCCGGTTGCGGCGGCCAAGGCGCTCTCCTCGGTGCTTGATCTCGATCGACGAAAGATCCTGGGTCGCTTGTCGGGACAGCGCAAGTTCGTCTGGGTCAAGAGGCGCGTGACGGAGAAAGAATCGGAGGCGGTGCAGGCGATGGGGTTCCCGGGAATTCACATGATGCGCGAGAGCCGACGTTTTTATCCGAACGGCATGCTGGCGGCCTCCGTCCTGGGCGCGGTGGGTTTCGATTCCGAGCCGCTCGGCGGCGTGGAACTGGCCGCCGATGAGGTGCTCACCGCGCGGAATAGCAGCGGTGAGCTCAAGCGCGATGCGCGCGGTCACCTCTATCTCTCGCCTGGAGAAGAAGACGTGGTGCGCCTGCGCGACGTGGAGCTGACCATCGATAAGACGGTGCAGTATATCACCGAGCGTTCGCTCGCGCGTGCCGTCAAAGATGCCAACGCGCGCGGGGGAACGGCCCTGGTCATCGATGTGCGCAGCGGCGCGATCCTGGCGATGGCGAACATTCCGACCTTCGATCCGAACGAGTATGGGAGCTATGCGATCGAAAACTGGAAGAACCATGCGATCATGGATGCCTATGAGCCGGGTTCGACCTTCAAGGTGATCGTGGTCGCTTCCGCCATCGACGACAGCGTGGTCGACGTTGACGAAATCTTCAACTGCGAAAATGGGCGCATCACGATCGGGCCCGATGTCGTGCGCGATGCACATCCACACGGGAAGCTCTCGGTCGCCGATATCATCAAGGTCTCGAGCAATATCGGCGCCTATAAGGTGGAGCAGCGTTTAGGGCGCAAGCGCCTCGAGGAGCATATCCTCGCGTTCGGATTTGGCAATCAGACGGCGCTGGGCATGCCCGGCGAATCGGCGGGGATTCTTTCGCCGGAGTCGCACTGGTCGGAGCTGCAGTTTGCGACGATCGCCTTTGGTCAGGGGATCGCCGCCACGCCGTTGCAGATGTCCATGGCGTTCTCCGCTATCGCCAACGGCGGAAAACTCATGAAACCCTACATCATCAAACGCGTTCTCGACGAGGATGGTGCGATTCTCTCGAGCACTGAATCGCAGGTGGTGGCGCGACCTATTCGCCCGGAGACCTCCGCGATCATGCGCCGCCTGCTCTCCCGTGTGACCGGACCGGGCGGAACGGGGACGCTCGCGGCGAGCCTCGAATACGATACGGCGGGCAAGACGGGAACGGCGCAGAAGGCCGATGCGCACACCGGCGGCTATGTGAAAGGAAAATATCATTCCTCCTTCATCGGGTTTGCACCGGCGCAGGATCCACGCATCGTCGTCTATGTCAGCATCGATGAACCGCGTGGCCGCGCCTATTACGGTGGGCAGGTGGCCGCGCCCGCATTTCGAAGCATCGTCGAAGAGGTGTTGCCCTACTTCAAGGTCCCCGGGCAGCCATCGGTGGCATCGGAGACGGTGCTGGCGCAGTTGCCCGCGCGCGGTGTGGCCGATGCCGTTGTGCGGGAATCCCTCGAGGCGGATGGAAATGAGGTCCCCGTGCAGCCGGCGGTTGCGATCGGCCAGCGGACGATCGTTCGCGAAGGGCAATCTTGGCGTCTCCCTGATTTTCAGGGACTCTCGATGCGCCAGGTCTTGCAGGCATCGCGGGGTGCTCAGATCGATCTGCAGATTGTCGGCTCCGGGCTTGCGGTGCGACAGACGCCAAAGGCGGGAGCGACCCTGCATGATGATGAAACCTGCACCGTGGAGTTTTCCCCGTTGTTGTGACGGGAAGCGTGAATCATATGCGATTAAATGAGTTGATACAGGATCTCGAGGGCGCGCGCGTGATCGGTGAAGGCGGTGTGGCGATTTCCGATCTCGCCTATCGTTCCGATGCGGTTTCTGCGGGCGTCTGTTTCGTCGCTATGCCGGGCTCTCGGGTCGACGGCCATGACTACATTCCCGATGCCGTGGCCCGCGGTGCGGTCGCCATCGTCGCCGAGCGCGAGATATCCGTGCCCGCGGGGACGACGCTCGTGCTGGTGCCGTCGGCAACGATTGCGCTCGCGCACATGGCCGTGCGGTTGCTGCGCGATCCCTCCGGCGAGATGTGTCTGATCGGCGTGACCGGGACGAACGGCAAGACCACCACCACCTGGATCCTCGAGGCGATCCTGGCCGAGGCGGGCCGTCGTCCAGGCGTCATCGGGACCGTCGCCTATCGCTATGCGGGCCAATCATTTCGCGCGCCGCATACCACGCCGCTCTCGCTCGATCTGCAACGACTCCTGCGCGATATGGTGGATGCGGGGGTCGATGCGTGTGCCATGGAGGTCAGCTCGCATGCACTCGAACAGGAGCGCGCGACGGGGTGTCAATTCGATGCGGCGGTCTTTACGAATCTCACACCGGAGCATCTCGATTACCACGGGGATATGGAGACCTATTTCGCCGCGAAGGCACGCCTCTTCGAGGAGCGGCTGACGCATGAGGGGAAGGATGGGGCCCATGCGGTGATCAATGTCGATGATCCGCGCGGCCGCGAGCTTGCCGCGCGACTCACGGTTCCGGTCGTGCGCTACGGATTGGAACATGACGCCGACGTGCGCGGCTATGATCTCTTCTGCGATGCGGCGGGAATCGGCATGACGATCGCTACGCCCGACGGCATGTGGGCGTGTCGCACGCCCCTGTGCGGACGCTTCAACGCCTCCAACGTCCTGGCTGCGGTGGCGGTGGCGTGGCGGTGTGGCATCGAGGCTTCGGTGATCCAGCGGGCGCTCGAAGGGATGCGCGCCGTGCCGGGTCGCTTTGAGGCGGTGCCCAACGACCGCGGCGTGCTCGCGATTGTCGATTATGCCCATACCCCCGACGCGCTCGAGAATGTCGTCGCGCATGCGCGGGAACTCGTCGCCCCGGCGGGCGGACGTCTTGTTGTCGTCTTCGGCTGTGGCGGCGATCGCGATCGCGCCAAGCGTCCGCTGATGGGTCGTGCGGTCGCTGTTGGCGCCGATGTGGTGATCGTCACGAGCGATAACCCGCGCACGGAGGATCCTGCGGCCATCATCGAGGAGATTCTCCCCGGCGTTTGCGACAAGGCGATGCCGTTTGCAGGGGACCGTGGGTTTGAGGTCATCATCGATCGACGTGCGGCGATCGAACGCGCGGTGAAAGCGTCGCGGCTGGGCGATGTGTTGCTCGTCGCGGGCAAGGGGCACGAGGATTATCAGATTGTTGGGCATGAGCGTCGTTCATTCGACGATCGTGCGGTGTTGCGTGAATTTCTGCAGGGTGCAGGATGTGCAGCAGATTGCGGAGCATAAAAATGCGCTTTCGTCTCGGAGACATTACACAGGTCGTCGGCGGTCGCATCATTCAGGGCGATGAGATGGTCTATGGCGAAGGGGTTGGCATCGATACGCGCACGATCGCGCCGCGCGAACTCTACGTCGCCATCCCGGGCGCGCATTTTGACGGACACGACTTTTTGGAAGAGGCCAAGCGCAAAGAGGTCTCGGCTGCCATCGTGCACCAGGGACACGCGCTCCCGCCGATGCTGCCGGCCATCGCCGTCGAGGACACGGTGCAGGCGCTCGGAGATCTCGCCTTCTGGTGGCGCAGTCGGTTCGACGTCCCCTGCGTGGCGGTCACCGGAAGCAACGGCAAGTCGACGACCAAGGAGATGATCGCTGCCGTGCTCGCACAGGCCGGTGAGGTCCTCAAGACGGAGGGGAACTTCAACAACCTCATCGGGATGCCGCTGACCGTGCTTCGCTGGAAGTCGGAACATGCGGTGGCGGTCATCGAGATGGGAATGAATGCACCCGGCGAGATCGCGCGGTTGGCACAGATCGCGCGTCCTACCATCGGCGTGATCACGAACGTCACCGCAGCGCACCTGGAGAAGCTGCATACCGTCGAAGCGGTCGCCAGGGCTAAGGCCGAACTCTTTCAGGAGATGGGTCCGCACGCCTTCATCGTCGTCAACGGCGAGGACCCATGGGTGATGAAGATGGCTGCTCTTCGTCGCGGTCCGCGCATCACCTTCGGCATGCAGAACGATCACGACGTGCGCTTTCTCCACATGGAGACCGAGGGGCTCGAGGCGATGCAGCTTAAACTTGCGGTGCATGGCCATGAGGTCGAACTGCGCCTTCCGGTGCCCGGCGCACACAATGTGATGAACGCGATGGCGGCGATCGCTGTGGGAGTGGCGTTGGGGATGGATGTGAATGAATCCGCCCATCGTCTGGAACAGTTTCGACCGATGCCCATGCGCTTTGAGCGCATTCAGCTCATGGACGGCGTGCGGCTTGTGAACGACTCCTATAACGCCAATCCTGAGTCGATGCGCGCGGCCTTTCGCGCGGTCGGTGCGGCTCGTCGGGCCGGACACTTTGTCGCGGCGCTTGGCGATATGCTCGAGATGGGCGATCAGGCGGCAGCGCTCCATCGGCAGCTGGGGCATGACGCGGTCTGTATGGGCGTGGAACAGTTGGTGACGCTGGGGACATTCGCTGAGGCGGTGGCCGCTGGCGCGCGCGAGGCGGGGCTTCCCGCAAAGGCGGTGCAGGCGTGCAGCACGATGGAGGAACTCATCGCGTGGTTGATGGAGACGCTGCGCACGGGCGATGTGCTGCTGGTGAAGGGGTCGCGCGGTATGCGGATGGAACGCGCGGTGAGTCATCTCAAGGAAACGATCGGCATGGGTTAAAGCCGTTATTCGTTGTTCGAATGACGAAACACGAACCACGAATAACGAACCACGAAGGATGAACCATGATTTATTATCTGCTCTATCCGCTGCGGGAGACATTCGTTGGGTTCAACGTCTTTCGCTACATCACCTTTCGCATGTTGATGGCCGCCTTTACGGCGATGCTCATCTATTTTCTCTTTGGAAAAAAACTCATCGCGATCCTCTCGCGAAAGCAGTTTTGGCAGACGGTGCGCGACGACGGTCCGGTGACCCATATGGATAAGAGCGGGACGCCGACGATGGGGGGCCTGCTCGTCTGGGGTTCGGTCCTCATCTCCATGCTGCTCTGGTCGCGTTTTTTGGATCCGTTCGTTCTGCTGGGCATCGGCGTCATCATAGGGTTTGGCCTCATCGGTTTTATCGACGACTATCGCAAGGTGATCCTGCGCGATCCCAAGGGGTTGCGGGCGCGTTGGAAATTTCCGATCCAGCTCCTGGTGGCGACGGTGCTCATGCTCATCCTCTACGATGTGATCGGCCTGTCGCGCATCCTCGCCGTTCCCTTCTTCAAGGGGCTCACCCCCGATCTGGGTTGGGTGGCCATCCCGTTTGCGGTGCTCGTGGTGGTGGGGGCCTCCAATGCGGTCAACCTGACCGACGGTCTCGATGGGTTGGTGAGCGTCCCCTCGATGGTTGCCTTTCTCGCCTATGGGGTTCTGGCCTACATCGCCGGACATGCGCAGATCGCCGGCTACCTCTCTGTCCCGGCGGTGACCGGCAGCGGCGAGTTGGCGGTGGCCTGCGCGGCGGTCGTGGGGGCGCTGGTCGGGTTCCTCTGGTACAACTCGCATCCCGCGTCGATCTTCATGGGGGATGTGGGCTCCCTTCCGCTCGGGGCGCTGCTCGGGTATGTCGCGGTGGTGACGAAGAATGAAATTTTGCTCGTGCTCATCGGGGGCATCTTCGTCTTGGAGACGCTCTCGGTCATCACGCAGGTTATTTCGTTCAAGCTGACGGGCAGGCGCGTCTTTCGCATGGCGCCTCTGCACCACCACTTTGAGTTGAAGGGGTGGCCCGAGTCGAAGGTGATCGTGCGTTTCTGGATCATCGCGATGATCCTGGCGCTGGCGAGCTTGGCGACGTTGAAACTGAGGTGATGAAAATGGTGAACGGTGAATCGTAAACGGTGAACAGTGAGCCGACGGCCAAGGCGGCAGTCGACGAAGGAAGAGGATGATCGCGCTCGAGGGAAAAAAGGTCGTTGTGATCGGGATGGGGCGTTCCGGTGTCGCTGCGGCGCGGTTCTGTGTGGCCCACGGTGCGCGCGTGCAGTGTTGCGATGAAAAGGGAGAGGCCGAGCTCGCACAGGTGCGCGAGAAGTTGACGGGGTTGCCGGTGACCTGGTCGTTGGGTCAGCGCGATCCGGTCATTTCCGATGAGGCTGCCTGTCTGATCGTCAGCCCAGGCGTTCCCCTCGACCTGCCGAGCATTCAGGCGGCGCGTGCGCGCGGCTTGGCCGTCGTCGGCGAGATGGAACTGGCCGTACAACGCATCGTGCGGCCCATCGTCGCGGTGACCGGGACCAATGGCAAGACGACGACCACGGCGCTCATCGGACATCTGCTCGAGCGCGCGGGACTCGCCCCCCTGGTGGCGGGCAATATCGGAACGCCGATTCTGGAAGATCTCGAAGCGGCCAATCGCGCCGAGGTGGTGGTCCTGGAGGTGTCGAGTTTTCAGATCGAGACGACGCCGTCGCTCGCACCTCAGGTTGCCATCTGGCTCAATGCGACTCCCGATCACCTCGATCGTCATGGGTCGTTTGCCGCCTATGTCGCGGCCAAGGCGCAGCTCATCCATCAGGTGCCCCGGCAGGGGTGGGCGGTGGTCAATGCCGCCGATCCGGTGGTGTGCGATGCGGTGCGCACGGCGACCTGTCGGATGATGCCGTTCGATGCGGCGGCTGCCCTCGATGGGGATGCGCTCGTGGTGCAGCTCCCCGGGGGAGAGCCCGAACGCTACGATATCTCCACGGCACAGCTCCTCGGTCGGCACAACCAGGAGAACATGCTCGCGGCGCTGATCGCGACGCGGCTTCTGGGGGCGGAGCCGGAGGCGTTGCGCGCAGGACTTTCGAGTTTTGCGGGACTTGCGCATCGGCTTACCTTCATCGACGAAATCGAGGGCGTGCGCTTTATCGACGATTCGAAAGGGACCAACGTCGGCGCGACCATTCAGGCGATTCGCGCGTTTTCCCGTCCGATCGTGCTGATCGCTGGCGGGGTCGCCAAGGGGGCAAACTTCTCCGAGCTCTCCGATGCGATGCGCGGGCGGGTTCGGCAGGCGATCCTCATCGGTGAGGCCGCCGACGAGATGGAGGAGGCGCTGCGGGATGTCGCGCCGATCGCGCGCGCCCAGACGATGGAGGAGGCGGTTCGCTGGGCGGCGGATGAAGCGCAATCCGGCGATGTCGTTCTGCTCTCTCCGGCCTGCGCCAGCTTCGATATGTTCGAGAATTACGCTCGCCGCGGCGAGGCGTTTCAAGCCGCGGTCAAAGGGCTTCATGCATAAGGGATGTGATGCGAAACGACTTCGAACAACACGACTACCAGCGCGTCCACATCGACTCGTGGCTGCTCTTCTGCGTGATCATGTTGGTGGGCATCGGCGTCACCATCACCTACAGCGCCAGCGCGGTCTTGGCGCAGGAGCGTTATTCGGACAGCTATTTTTTCCTCAAGCGGACGATCATCTTCTCCTGCATCGGCTTTACGTTCATGACGCTGGCGACGCGCTTCTCCTACGGGCAGTATCGGCGCCTGGTCTATCCGATTCTCCTGGGGGCGTTGGGGTTGGTGCTGGCCGTCTACATTCCGGGCGTGGGACGCACCATCGGTGGCGCGACGCGCTGGTTGCGCGTCGGCCCCGTCACCTTCCAGCCCTCGGAGGCGGCCAAAATCGCGATGATCATCTTCCTGGCCTATTCGCTCGAGAAGAAGTCGCGGCGGATCAGGAGCTTCGGCGTCGGGTTTCTGCCGCACGTCCTCTTCATGGGGGTGGTCGCGTCCTGCATCCTCTACCAGCGCGACTTCGGTGCGGCGGTGACCATCACCATCATCACCTGGTTGATGATGTACGTCGCGGGCGTACGGCTTCCGTATCTGCTGGGGATGTTGGGGGCGGCCATTCCGATCGCGGTGATGTTGGTGGCCTCTTCCCCCTATCGACGTCAGCGCGTGTTGGCCTTTCTCAACCCGTGGGACGATCAGTACGGGTCGGGTTTTCAGATGATCCAGTCGTTCGTCGCCTTCAACGAGGGGGGCTGGTTCGGGCGCGGTCTGGGGCAGGGCCAACAGAAGCTCTTCTACTTGCCCGAGGCGCATACCGATTTTATCTTCTCCGTCGTCGGGGAGGAGTTGGGGCTCGTGGGCGTGATCTTCGTGATCGTGCTCTTCGGGTTCTTCTGTTATCGGGGCCTGCGCATCGCATTGGATGCGCCGGATCTCTTCGGACGGTATCTCGCGATCGGCTGCACGATGTTGGTCGTGCTCGGCGGCGTGCTCAACATGGGGGTCGTCATGGGGCTTTTGCCCACCAAGGGGTTGGCGCTGCCCTTTATCAGCTATGGCGGATCGTCGCTGGTGATGTCGCTGACAGCGGTTGGAATTTTGCTCAACCTCTCGACCTATAAGCGAGTGGATCGGGCATGGTAGGGTGGGAAGCGAAAGACGAAGGGTGAAGGGCGAGGAAGGCAGAGGGGTGAGATGACGAAAGAAGCGAAACAGCTCAAGGTGCTTATCGCGGCAGGCGGCACGGGCGGGCATGTCTTCCCGGGCCTGGCGGTCGCGGCCGAGGTGGCGCGCTTGCGTCCGGAGGCCGAGATCTTCTTCGTCGGCACCGAACGCGGTGTGGAGGCGACGCTCGTTCCTCCTCAGGGCTATCGCCTTGCGGTGATGTCGGCCCACTCGATCAAGGATCGCAAGGGTTTTGGTCATCTGGTCGCCTGGGCGAGTCTTCCGGTTGCGATCGTGCGTGCCTTGAAACTCGTGCACCGCGAGCGGCCTCGCCTTGTGATCAGCATCGGGGGATACGTGGCAGGCCCCATCTGTGTGGCCGCCTGGATCCTGCGCGTACCCATCGTGATCGTCGAGCCGAATGCGATCGCCGGCATGACCAACCGTTTGTTGGGTCGCTTTGCGCGACGCGTCTGCGTCGCCTTCGATGAGGCGCGGCGTTTTTTCGCGCCGGGCCGCGCGATCGTCACGGGAAACCCGATTCGCCGCGAGGTGGTCGAGACGCGCCGGGAGGCATCCGGCGATGCGCAGTCGCTCACCCTCTTCGTCTTCGGGGGTTCGCAGGGCGCACGCACGCTCAACCGGGCCATGGCCCAGGCGGCGGGCGAGATCGCGCAGCTGGAGGGCACGGTGCGGCTCTTGCACCAGGCGGGCGCCAACGACGATGTCGAGGCGATTCGGAGCAGCTATGCCGACGCGGGTCTTGATGCGGAGGTCTTCCCCTTCTGCGATCGCATCTGGGAGTGCTATGCCAAGGCCGATCTGGTCATCGCGCGTTCCGGCGCTGGGACCGTGGCGGAGGTCGCCGCCCTCGGCATTCCGTCGATCCTGGTCCCCTATCCGTATGCCGCCGACGATCACCAACGGGCCAATGCCCTGGCGCTGGTGCGAGTAGGCGGGGCGGTACTCATCAACGATACGGCCTGCACGGGTCAGCGTCTGGCCTATGAAGTGCGCCACCTGTTGTCGACGCCGAACCTGATGGAGCACATGCGCGCGGCGCTTGCGAAAGCGGGTCATCCGGATGCGGCACGCTGCATTGCGGAAGAGAGTTTAAAACTTATTTCGTAGGATCGTGAATCGTGGTCTCGTGGTCTCGTTTTTAAACGACCCCACGATCTCACGATTCACGAGACCACGAGACCACGATTTACGAGACCACGAGCTTATGTTTAAAAAGTACCAACAGATTCACTTCGTCGGCATCGGCGGCATCGGCATGAGCGGCATCGCCGAGGTCCTGCTCACGCTCGGCTATCGCGTGACGGGCTCCGACATCAAGGCGAGCGATACGACCAAGCGCCTCAAGCGTCTGGGCGCGCGGATCTTCCTCGGGCATAAGGGGAAGCATATCGAGGGTGCACACGTCGTGGTGATCTCTTCGGCGGTTGCGGAGACAAACCCCGAGGTGCGCGCAGCGGTTCGCGCCGGCATCGCCGTCGTCGGGCGCGCCGAAATGCTGGCGGAACTCATGCGCTTGAAGTACGGCGTGGCGGTGGCCGGTACGCACGGCAAGACCTCGACGACCTCGCTTATCGGCTGCGTCCTCGATCGCGCGGGGTTCGATCCCACGCTCATCATCGGGGGCAAGGTCAACAGCCTTCGTTCGAATGCCAAGCTCGGGCGCGGTGATTTTCTCGTCGCCGAGGCGGACGAATCCGATCGATCCTTCCTGAAACTCACGCCGACGGTCGGGGTCATCACGAATATCGATCGGGAACACATGGAGAACTATCGGGACTTCAGCGATCTGACCGGCTCGTTCGTCGCGTTCGCCGAAAAGGTTCCCTTCTATGGGGCGATCGTCGCCTGCAGCGCTTGTCCGGTCGTGCGCCGTCTGCTGCCGCGCATGACCCGTCCCTGCATCACCTATGGGGGCAAGGGCGCGGACTATATCGCACGGCGCATCGTGCAGAAGGCCGATCGCCTCTCCTTCGAGGTGCTCTATCGCGGCGATCTCATGGGGGCGGTGACGCTCAACATGACCGGTTCGCATCATGCGCTCAATGCCCTGGCGACGATCGCGGTGGCGCGTCACCTGGACATCCCCTTTGCGACCGTGCGCTCTGCCCTGCGGGGGTTCACCGGCGTGAAACGGCGTTTTCAAATCCTCAAGCGCACTGGGCCCATCGTGGTCGACGACTATGCGCATCACCCGGCCGAGATCCAGGCGACGCTCGCGGCGGCGCGTTCCGGGTGGCCGAAGGCGCGGATCGTGGCGGTCATTCAGCCGCATCGCTATTCACGGCTTGCAGCACACTTCGATGAATTTCTGACCGCACTGCGCGAAGCGGATGCGATCGTGGTGATGGACGTCTATCCGGCGGGGGAGAGACCTCGCAAAACCTATACAGGAGAACGACTATGGAAAGAGCTGTGCAAACGGTACCCGAAGAAGATGGCGGCCTTTGCTCCGACGATGGAGAACGTGCTGTCGACGCTGGGGCCCTGGTGCCGGAAGGAGGATGTGATCCTCTTCCTGGGAGCGGGGAACATCACGCAGACGGCGAAGGCTTTCTCGAAGGGCTTGACCTCTCGGGGATCTCGCCGCGGCTGAGAGCGCGCTTCGAACGCGAGCAGGAGACGGACAAGCGTTTGAGCCGCGAGCAGCGAGAAGAACTGCAGGCGATTCTTTCCGAGGAGCGCGTGTGCTTTGATGCGTCGATGGCGGCGCACTGCTCCCACGGTGTGGGCGGCGCGATTGAGGCGCTTGTGATGCCGGCCGATCGCGAGGAGCTCAAGCGCGTACTCGCATGGGCGAGTGAGCAGGAGGTGGACTATCGCTTCTGGGGCTGTGGCGGCGGACTCGTCGTCCGCGAGGGCGGTATGCACGGTCTGGCCATTCAGATGAGCGTTGCCTTTGCGCAGGCGCCCCAGGTGCAGGTCGAAGGGGATGCGACCTTCGCCATCGTCGGCGCGGGAGCGCCGGTACAGGATCTGGTGCATCTCTGCGAGGGACAGTCTCTCTCCGGGGTCGAGATGGCCTTCGGATATCGCGGTACGGTGGCTGGTGCGCTCATCCGCGGCGTGGTGGGTCTGGCCGACGCCGTCGAGGAGATCACGATCCTGATGCGCGATGGACGCGAGTTGACGATGAAGGGGACGGGCATCAATCGCGATCGGGGGCTCATCAAGATTCCCCGCACGGTGGCTCTTCTGCGGGTTCGGTTTCGTCTCGCGCGCAAGGAGGGTGTTGCCGAACAGGAGTCACGCGCTTCGACGCAGACGCCGGCGGAGCTGATGCATATCGCGCATGTCTTTCACGACGACGCCCGGGTTTCTGCCGCCACCCTCATCGACGAGGTGGGGCTCATCGGCGTGCGCGTCGGGGGGGCACGCATCTGGGACGAGGATGCCAACGTGATCATCCTGACGGAGCAGGCGCGTGCGCGCGATGTTGCCGTGCTCGTGAGCCTCGTGCGAGATCGCGTGCGTGACGGAGCGGATGTCGTTTTGGAACCGACGATCAGCGTCATCGGGGAGAAGTGATATGGCAGGTCGATGGAAAGAGAAAAAAGTGGCGGTGATCATGGGGGGCATCTCCCGTGAACGGGAGATCGCGCTCCGCACGGGAAACGCCATCGCTGATGGGCTGGACCGCCGAGGATATGCGGTGCGACGTATCGACTACACCGATGGGGCGATACTGGTACAGGCGATCGAGGAGGATCGGCCCGATGTGGCGCTCATCGCCCTGCACGGACGCTTCGGTGAGGATGGCTGTGTGCAGGGTCTGCTCGAGGTGTTGCGCATTCCCTATACCGGCGCCGGCGTGATGGGGTCGGCAGTGGCGATGGACAAAGCGATCTGCAATCGGTTGGTCGAGGAGATGGGCATTCCGATTCCGCACGAGGTCTGTTTTCAGAGTGCTTTCGATGATGCAGCCGCGTTTGCCGCCGATCTGAATATCGATCTTCCCGTCGTGGTCAAGCCTGCGCGCGAGGGGTCGACGATCAACATGTCGATCGTGCATGCACGCGATGAACTCGCGGCGGCACTTTCGCAGGCGGCGCAGTCCGATGCGAAGATTTTGGTCGAGCGCTATATCGCTGGGCGTGAGGTGACCGTAGGACTCATCAATGGGCGTGCGCTCACGCCGCTCGAGATTGCGCCGAAGGGTGGATTCTACGACTACGCATCGAAGTACACGAAGGGGATGACTGAATATATCGTCCCCGCGCGCATCGATGCGGATGTGGCGGGGCGCTTGCAGGGATGGAGCGAAACGGTGGCGGCCATGCTCGAATGCGAGGGGACCGCGCGCGCCGATTTCATCGTTCCCGATGAAGGGGGGGAGGTTTTTCTGGAGATCAATACGATCCCCGGCATGACCGAACTCTCACTCGTGCCGATGGCGGCCGCATACGAGGGGCTCTCCTTCGACGATGTCTGCGAAGAGCTCCTCGACGGCGCGAGGCTGAAGGTTTTGGTGTAATCGTGAACCGTAAACGGTGAACCGTGAGCAGAAATGCCAAGGCGCACCGTTTACCGTTTACCGTTCACCGTTCACGAATGGATGTCTTTTTAGAGCGACAGGAAGTGCGGCGCAAGAGCCAGTGGAAGGGGCGACTCAAGCAGGTCGAGCGCATTCTGCTGTCGACGGCGATCGTGCTCGCGGGGTTGGCGGGTGTGTATGGCCTCTATCGGTTGGTTTTTTTGGGCGAGGCCTTCGCGGTCGACCGGATTATGGTGGAAGGGGTGTGGAGTCACCTGAGCGCCGAGGCCGTTGCGACGCGCACCGGCGTCCATCAGGGGGACAACCTCTTCTTCATCGACGTCACCGACGTGCACGATCGGTTGCGCAGCGACCCCTGGGTTCGTGCGAGTGCGGTGCGTCGGCGCTTGCCCGACACCCTCTGGGTCTATGTCGAGGAGTATCGGCCGGCAGCGATTATCGCAGGCCAGGGGTTTTTCTATGTCGACGATCGTGGGGATATCTTCAAACGTCTGGAGTCCGAAGATGATCGCAGCTATCCCGCGCTCACCGGAGTGGCGCTCGATGAACATGACAAACTCACCGATGAGGGGCGCGGGCAGGTAGCCACGATGCTTCAGGTGATGGATGCGTTCGCCTCCTCTCGGTTTGGAGGGGAGCAAACGATTGCAGAGGTGAACTACGATCCGGTTCGCGGATATTCGGTGGTGACTTCCGATCCACCGATGCAGGTCGTGTTGGGGATGGAACGCCCTGCCGAGCGCGTGCAGGCGATCGATCGCGTCCATCGGGCGATCGCGCGCTGGCCGGGGCGGATACGATATATGATGGCAAACGAGAATGGGCGAATCATCGTCAGGTATCAGACGTCGTAGGTCCAGAGGTTCATGGAACTCCCGAAGGGGTGCATCAACCCCTGGGCTGGACGACGGCAGAAAGGGGGAGGGCATATGGCAAGACGCGAGGAGCTGGTGGTGGGGCTCGACATCGGAACCACCAAAATCTGTTGTATCGTCGGGGAGGCGACCGAGAACGGGATCGACATTGTCGGCATCGGCACCCACCCGTCCAAGGGGTTGCGCAAGGGGGTGGTGGTCAACATCGACAGCACGGTCAACTCGATTCGCAAAGCGGTCGAGGAGGCCGAGTTGATGGCCGGCTGCGAGATCACCTCTGCGTTTGCGGGCATCGCCGGCGGACACATCAAGGGGCTCAACAGCCATGGTATCGTTGCGATCAAGGAGAAGGAGGTCTCCGAGCCGGATGTCGATCGCGTGATCGATGCGGCGCAGGCGGTCTCCATTCCGCTCGATCGTGAGGTCATTCACGTCATCCCTCAACAGTTCATCGTGGACGATCAGGACGGCGTGCGCGATCCGGTCGGGATGAGCGGCGTGCGTCTGGAAGCGAAGGTGCACATCGTGACGGGGGCGGTCACCTCGGCGCAGAATATCATCAAGTGCTGTAATCGCGCGGGGCTCAACGTCAACGACATCATCCTCCAGCAGCTCGCTTCCTCCGAGGCGGTGCTCTCCTCCGATGAGAAGGAACTGGGCGTGGTGCTCATCGATGTCGGCGGCGGCACGACCGATATGGCGCTCTTCTGCAATGGGTCGCTCATGCATACCTCCGTGCTCACCCTCGGCGGCAATCATCTGACCAACGACGTGGCGGTCGGGCTGCGCACGCCTGCGCACGAGGCGGAGAAGATCAAGCAGAAGTATGGGTGCTGCATGGCCGGGCTCGTGCATCAGGACGAGACGATCGAGGTTCCCAGCGTCGGTGGACGCACGCCGCGCGTGCTCTCACGGCAGATTCTCTCCGAAATCCTCGAGCCGCGCATGGAGGAGATCTTCACCCTCGTGCAGCAGGAGTTGGTGCGGTCCGGCTATGAGGATATGGTGGCCGCCGGCCTCGTCCTCACGGGAGGAAGCTCCATGCTCGAGGGTGCGCAGGATCTGGCCGAACAGATCTTCAACATGCCGGTGCGGCTGGGCGAACCCAAACGCATCGGGGGGCTCGTCGATGTGGTGCGCAATCCGATGTATGCCACGGGCGTGGGCTTGGTGCAGGTTGGCGCACGTTCCAGCCAGGAAAAGCGCTTTCAGATCCGCGATCGCAAGGTCTACAGCAAGGTCAAGGGTCGGATGAAGGAATGGCTCGGGGAGATCTTCTAACCGTTATTCGTCTCTGAAAGGCGAACGACGAAACTGTGAATGGCGAATAACGAAAAGGGGAGGTTACACATGTTTGAACTCGTGGAGAACAATAATCAGAGTGCAAAGATTCGGGTCGTCGGCGTCGGTGGCGGTGGCGGTAACGCAGTGAATACGATGGTCGAGTTCGGTCTCGACGGCGTTGAATTCATCGCGACCAATACCGACATGCAGGCGCTGTCGAACAACCGGTCGGCGATCAAGATTCAGATCGGTCGCGAACTCACCAAGGGGCTCGGTGCGGGGGCCAATCCGGAAGTCGGACGCAACGCCGCCATCGAGGACCAGCGCGCCATCGCTGAACACTTGAACGGCGCGGACATGGTCTTCATCACCGCCGGCATGGGCGGCGGAACCGGGACCGGCGGTGCGCCGGTGATCGCGCGTCTCGCCAAGGAGATGGGGGCACTCACCGTCGGCGTGGTGACCAAGCCCTTTACCTTCGAGGGAAAGCAGCGTTCCTATCAGGCGGAGAAGGGGTTGGCGGAACTGCGCGACGCGGTCGACACGCTCATCACCATTCCGAATGAAAAACTTCTCGGGGTGGTGGCGCATGATGTGACGGTCGTCAACGCCTTCAAGCAGGCCGATGCCGTCCTTTATCAGGCGGTGAAGGGGATCTCCGATCTCATCACCGTGCATGGGCTCATCAACCTCGACTTCGCTGATGTGCGCACCGTGATGAACGAGATGGGGATGGCGCTCATGGGGACCGGTACCGCCATCGGCGAAGGTCGTTCGCTCGATGCCGCCACGAAGGCGATCTCGAGTCCACTGCTCGAAGACACCAGCATCAAGGGCGCGACGGGCATTCTGATCAACATCACCGGCGGGGCCGACATGACGCTGCACGAGATCAGCGAAGCCTCCAAGATCATCCAGGAGGAGGCGCACGACGATGCCAATATCCTCTTCGGGGCTGTGATCGACGAGTCGATGGAGGAGGAGATGCGCGTCACGGTCATCGCGACCGGTTTCAACAAGCCCTTGGGAAAGGCCTTCCGGCACGCGGCGGTGAACAGGACGCCGGCGCAGGTTCCCTCGAACCGGAAGACGCTTTCCAGTGCGGGCCACATCCGTAGCACGGCACCAGCCATCCCGGCGGCACCGGTGGCTACAGCTCCTACGGTATCGACGAGCGCAGCAGCACCGTTTCCGACCGGGGCGAGTCGGCATTCGCCGGCGGTGATGGAGCGAAGGGTCGAGACGACGCTCAAGACGCAGGACATCAAGGACGAACTCAAGGATATCGCTCGGGATATCGGTGTGCTCGAATATCAGAACGACGAGTACGACATTCCGACGTTTTTGCGGAAACAGGCTGATTGATGGGGCCCTCGACCGTTCCCCCCTTCCTGGCGGGCCTCATGTTCGTCAGGGAGGGATAAAAAGGACGCAACTTTCCAGGGATATGTCGGATAATGACCTGGACACCTCGAGAATCGCTGCGCTATAGTAGAAGGAGTATGGCTTTCCGAGGGGAATGACGAAAGGAATGGCAATGCCGCGTACGGGACAGCTGCTCAAGCGAATGGGTGTCGTGATCTGTGTTCTCGCTCTTTTCGGCGCTTGCTCGGGGAAGGCCCCTCGACATGGGCGCTATTCCAATGTTCATGACCTCAAAAATCTCCCCCAATTCGATATTCCCATCGTCATCAACGACCGCGTTGAGGCTTGGCTCGACTATTTTCAGGGGACAGGTCGCAAACACATGAACCGCTATCTGCAACGCTCAGGTCGGTACGTGCCGGCCATGCGCAAGATGTTGCGTGAAGAGGGGATGCCGGAGGATCTGGTCTACATTGCCCTGATCGAGAGCGGGTTCAACATCCGCGCGCGGTCGCATGCGAGTGCGGTCGGTCCCTGGCAGTTTATTCGCGGAACCGGTCGTCGCTATAAGCTTCGCATCGATGGCTGGGTGGACGAACGCTGTAACCCCACCAAGGCGACGCGTGCGGCCATCGCCTATTTTCGAGATCTCCACGATGAGTTCGGCGACTGGTATCTGGCCATGGCCGGGTACAATGCCGGCGAGGGCCGTGTGCGCAAGGCCATCAAGATGACCGGCAGTAAGGATTTCTGGAAGATCGCGAAGCATCGCCGGGCGCTTCGTGCTGAGACGCGCGACTATGTGCCCAAGTTTATCGCGGCGGCCATCATCGCGAAGATGCCGGAGCGCTTTGGATTCAACGATATCGAATACAATAAGCCGATCGCTTTCGAAGTGGTAGCGGTCGAAACCCAGACCGATCTCGCCGTCGTGGCCAAGTGTGCAGGAGCTAATGAGGAAGAGGTCTTTGAACTCAATGCCCACCTGCATCAGGGGGCGACGCCTCCCGGGGAGAAGAATTATACCGTCCGATTGCCCCAGGGGACGACGAAACAATTCCACAAACAGTATGCCAAGCTTCCGAAGGATCAGCGCATTCAGGTCGCCTATCATAAGGTGCGAAAAGGGGATACGCTCTCCAAGATCGCGCGTCTGCATGGGGTGAGCGTTTCGGCGCTCAAACGGGCGAACAATATCAGCTCCTCAAAACACCTGCGGCGGGGGCGCAAGTTGGTCATCCCCTCGGGCGGGGCCTATGCGCGCTATGCGAAGGTTCAGGCGTCGCGTTCATCGTCTACGAATAAACTCGTGCGCCACAAGGTGCGCGGGGGCGAGACCGCCGGTACGATCGCGCGAAAGTATGGCGTGACGGTGGGGCAGCTCAAGCGATGGAATAATTTGAACCGACACCTGACGGTGCGCAAAGGGCAGCGGCTCAAGGTCTATCAACGCGTTCGCGGTGGTTCCGGAAAGACGCGCGTGGCACGAGCGGGGGGCGAGGGGTATCATACCCTCAAGCGCGGCGAGACATTAGGGCACGTGGCCGAGGCCTATGGCGTTTCGACCAAGCAGCTTATGGCCTGGAACGAGATCAATGATCCGCGGCGCGTGCGCGCGGGGGCCAAACTCACCGTCTATGGCGGCAAGAAGGAAAAGATCGCGCGGGCGGGGACGACGACGGCGATCGATCTCTCCCAGGCGATGCCGGAGGCCACGCCTGAGAGCGCGACGCGAACGGTCGTGCTCAAATCCGGGCAGACGTTGGGGCACGTGGCCGAGGCCCATGGGGTTTCGACCAAGCAGCTCATGGCCTGGAACAAGATTCGAAATCCGCGGCGCGTGCGCGCGGGCCAGAAACTCGTCATTCGCGGTGGTTCGGCGAATCCCGTCGCTTCGGCGGCGGTGAAGGAGCCTGCGGGAGAGGAAGCGGTGTTGCCGGAGACCACGGCGATGAAGTTGGCTGCGCGACCGGAAACGACGACGGCCAAACGAACGCACGTGCTCAAACCCGGCCAGACGCTGGGGCATGTTGCCGAGATCCATGGCGTTTCGACGAAGCAGATCATGCAGTGGAACGATATCCGTGATCCACGGCGCGTGCGCGCCGGAGCCAAACTCGTCATTCGAGGTGGGTCGAGCGCCGTCGCTTCCTCTGCTCCGACGAAGACGACATCCGCAACGACGGCGGCGCCAACACGGGCTGCGCGATATACGGTCAAGTCGGGCGAGACGCTCGGAGGGATCGCCAATCGGCACGGCGTGACGACAAAAGAGATCATGGCCTGGAACAAGATTCGAAATCCAAAATCAGTTCGCGCGGGACAATCTCTCATCATCAAGAAGTCGGGTGCGGCCAAGGCCCCTTCCTCCTCCACACCAAAGGCGGCGTCGGAAAATCTCGCATCGACGAATGGTTCCGCGAACACCAAGCTCACCTACCGGGTTCGTCCCGGCGATACGCTCTGGGATATTGCGCGCCGTCATCGCGTGACGATCGCACAGCTCAAGAAGTGGAACGACCTCTCCAATCCCTCCAAAGTTCGCCCGGGGACGAATCTGAAGATTCACCGGAACTGACCGAAAGGCGAAGGGCGAGGGGCGAAAGGGGCGCAAGAGCTCTTTGGTCCTTTCGTAATATCGTTGCTCCCCCATCAATCCAATGTTACGCAGGGCATCAGGAGGTGGTTATGGATGACAAACAGATCCGAAAGGCCTTTTCCGGACTCGATAGCCCCGCGCTCTGCGATGCGTCGCCGCTCGTGCAGGCCCTGGCACCCGGGCTCGTGCCGGTCAATCCGTCGCTCACGATGGTCGGGCGCGCGCATACGATTCGGTGCACCAACGACTATCTCACCGTGATCAAGGGGCTCTCTGAAGCCGCCGAAGGGGATGTGCTCGTCGTCGACGGCGGCAGACAATCGTTGGCCGTTTTCGGCGAGATGCTCGCGGCCGAGGCCAAACGCCGGGGGTTGGCCGGCGCGCTCATCGATGGCTCGGTCCACCATGTCGAGGGGATTCGCAAGATCAACTTTCCCGTCTACTACCGTTGGGTCAACCCGCGCGCCGGGCGCGCTGATGTCATCGAGCCGCCGACCTCGGTCGTCTCGGTCTGCGGCGTCACCGTCATGGAGGGCGACTGGATCTTCGGCGATGGCGACGGCATCGTCGTCGTGCCCGCCTCCGAGATCGAATCGGTGCTCGCCGTTGCCGCAGAGATAAAACAGGTCGACGCCAAGGTCTATGCGAGCGTCGTCGAGGGGGCGTCGCTTACCGAGATCATGAAGTTCGAAAGGTTTCGCCGCGATCACGAGCGAGATATTCGCGAGAAGCTCGACGAGCATATGTCGGGTGATGAGGACTGACGCTCGGACGACGCATGAAATCAAACGGCCTCCCCTCGGGAGGCCGTTTTTCGTCAGGTTCGTTCGGGATGCGATCGCTACGGTTCCTTCCGGTCGCCGACGCCGGTCTTCCGGCTAGAGGATGTCGCCGGCAAACGGCGCCCGCGCTCCGATCGGATCGCCGATGACGCCGAGATAGAGAGCGGGTATCTCCCGCGACGCAGTATAAAAGCGAAGCGCATTCGTTGCGAATCCGTTCCCGGCGGTGGCCAGCAGTGCGCCGTCCTGCATGAGGGCATAGCGTGCCTCAGGCGAGGAGAGGTCGATCGCCCCGGCCGGGAGGAAGGCGAGGCGGTTGCCGAGTGCCGACAGTGCTGCACTCCAGCGTATTGGTCGGTCGATCGGTCTTAAGGCTTTCTGCGGCAATGTTCCGATGCTTTCTTTATCGACGCGGAGCAAGAAAAAACAATCATCGTTGCGGGTGGTGGTCAGGCCAAGCAGATAGCCGGGAGAAGTGCGGACAAACACGAATAATTCGTTGATGGTCGCTTGAAGGTCCGTATCGGGTGCGAGCGATGGCGGCCGGATGAGAAGCGCAGAGAGCAGCGACGTGATCTGCGGGCCGCCCGGATGCATATGAGAATCCGCCTGTCCGAAACAATTGTGAAACCATCGGATGATATGGGAGAGGAGCTCGCTCTCAGTATCGATTCGATCGCTCAAGGTCTTTGCCCAGGCGGCGGACGGATCTTTTCCGCTTCGGCGATCGTCGTCAGGGCTGTCGTCCCTTCGGATCGGGCTTTTCTGATACGGAAGGAGAGGGCCCGCCGAGAGGATGGTGTTCCTTCCCATGGCGCGCGGCTCGACGATCTCATCGGCGTACGGCACCACGGGGATGGGGCCGATGGTTTCGACAGGGGAATGTGTGAGGAATGAGCGTTTAAACTGTTTGTAGGTCTCCTCCATTTCCGCACTGTTGGGAAGATCGAGCACTTCCTCCAGCTCGATCTGCGCTTCGGTCAGGCCGGTTAGCTGGAGCGGTAGAGTCTGGCTCTCCGTCACCGAAAGGGGCTCAACGGGTACGGGGGTGAGGATCGAGATGGGGTACGTGACGGACATGATGATCTCCGAGAAAAGTGTGCACGCTGTGTGGCGAAAGCCTATACGTCGAAGAACCGATTGAGATCAAATGTGAAGTTAAATTGTCACTCCATGCCGACCGGTATAAAAAAGGCCCCCCGTCTCCGAGGGGCCTTTTGATTTTCCGTTCACCGTTTACTGGTTAAACGTTTACGGTCTACTGCTTTCCCTCTACCAACGCGTTGACGACGTTCGGGTCGGCAAGCGTCGAGGTGTCGCCCAGATTGTTGAACTCGCCCTCGGCGATCTTGCGCAGGATGCGGCGCATGATCTTGCCCGAACGGGTCTTGGGCAGCCCGTCGGTGAAGTGCAGTTTGTCCGGCGTGGCGATCGGACCGATCTCCTTACGGACATGAGCGATGAGCGCCTTCTTCACGTCGTCGTTCACTTCCTGACCCAACTTCAGCGTGACGTAAGCATAGATGCCCTGTCCCTTGATGTCGTGAGGGAAACCCACCACGGCGGCTTCGGCGACATACGGATGGGAGACGAGTGCGCTTTCCACCTCGGCGGTGCCGATGCGGTGACCGGAGATGTTGATGACGTCATCCACGCGACCCATGAGCCAGTAGTAGCCATCCCCATCCACGCGTGCGCCGTCGCCCGTGAAGTAGACTCCCGGGAACATCGAGAAGTAGGTCTCTTTGAAGCGCTCGTGATGGTTGTAGACGGTGCGCATCATGCCGGGCCAGGGCTCTTCGATGACGAGATAGCCGCCCTCGTTGGCCGAGCACTGGCTGCCGTTCTCCCGGATGACCTTCGGCTTGACGCCGAAGAAGGGGAAGGTCGCCGAGCCGGGCTTGGTGGCGATAGCGCCGGGCAGCGGCGTGATGAGAATGCCGCCCGTCTCGGTCTGCCACCAGGTGTCCATGATCGGGGCATTTTCGTGCCCGACGTTGTTGTAGTACCACATCCAGGCCTCGGGGTTGATCGGTTCGCCGACCGAACCGAGGATACGCAGCTTGGAGAGGTCGTACTTCGCCGGCCACTGATCGCCTTCGCGCATGAGCGCGCGGATGGCGGTCGGGGCGGTGTAGAAGATGCTGACGTCATGCTTCTGGCAGACATCCCAGAAGCGACCGGCGTCCGGGTAGGTGGGCACGCCCTCGAACATGATGGTCGTGGCACAGTTGGCCAACGGGCCGTAGACGATGTAGGTGTGTCCGGTGACCCAGCCGATGTCGGCCGTGCACCAGAAGATGTCGTCCTGATGATAGTCGAAGATGTACTTGAAGGTCGTGCCGGCATAGACCATGTAGCCGCCGGTCGTGTGCAGCACGCCTTTGGGCTTTCCGGTGGAGCCGGAGGTGTAGAGGATGAAGAGCGGATCTTCGGCACCCATCTTCGCCGGTTCGCAGGTGGTCGAGGCATTCGCCATCACTTCGTTCCACCAGAGGTCGCGGCCCTCTTTCATGTCGACCGGCGTGTTCGTCCGGTTGTAGACGAGGCAGGTCTTCACCGGGGTGCCGGCTTCTGCACACATCGTCATCGCATCGTCGGCGGCCTTTTTCATCGGGATGGCCTTCTTGCCGCGCATGGCGCCATCGGTGGTGATGAGGAATTCACAGCCGGAATCGAGGATGCGGTCGCGCAGCGCGTCGGCCGAGAAGCCGCCAAAGACGATCGAGTGAACCGCACCGATGCGGGCACAGGCCATCATGGAGATCGCGAGCTCCGGAACCATCGGCATGTAGATGGAGACGCGGTCGCCGCGGCCCACGCCATTCTCCTTCAGGACGTTGGCGCACTTGCAAACCTCGCCGAGCAATTCCTTGTAGGTGTATTTTTTGACTTCGCTCGGATCGTTGCCTTCCAGATGATGGCCGTGCGATCGCCCTTGCCGGCTTCCACATGCCGGTCCAGGCAGTTGACCGTGATATTGGTTTCGGCACCCTCATAGAACTTGATGTCGATCTTGTCGCGGAAGTCATAGCTGCGGACCTTGTCCCACTTCTTGGTCCAGGTGAAGTTCTCCGCCATCTCGGCCCAGAAGGTGTCGGGGTCGTCGATGGAGCGGTCATACATCGTTTTGTACTCGTCGAAGTTCTTGATCCAGGCGTTCTCTTTCAGTTTTGCCGGGGGATCAAATACTCGATTTTCTTCCATCATCGATTTGATCGTCGGTGCGTCAGCCATACATTCCTCCTTAGGACGGGGTGAACGTGCATGAAAAGCCGACCGTCAAATGCTGACGGCGGTGCGGTGTATAGGGGGTTTGGGCCCTATTGTCAACCGAGAAAGGGATTGCGACGATGACGGCAAATGCCTATTTAACAAGTGTTCGAGGGTTTTTCGGTGCGGATTTTCTGGTCATCTCTCTCTCGTTTGGGAAGCGCCATCCGACGGTCGCTGTTGGTGATGATGCTGTTGTCGTCATCGTGGGCAGGGATGGGGATCGGATCCCTTGCAGCAGGGTCTGTGACGGTGAGGCGGTCTGCATGATGGGGTTGATGAGCGTGACGCTCAGTCCGATGATGGCAGTGGCGATGGCGTATCGCAAGGAAGGGGATGTGAACATCAGGGCACCTCGAAGTATGTGGGTTTATTTGCCGCTGCGAGGGGAAATCGGGTGTATCTTTCCGCCAAAGGCGGACCCGCCTCTGGCGGGCACAACGACGATGAAGCTTGTTCCAGATACACCCGATTTCCCCTCGCGGCGGCAAATATGAGTTATGAGAGGTGCCCATCAGGGATTCCTTTTCTCCAGTGTCGATGGGTGCCCTCCGGAATGCTCACGTTTCGGCGGGAGGCCGAAAAAGTTGCGTGAAAAATGGCCAATATAAAAGGTCACGCCCTGGAGGCGTGAAGGGAGGACGTTGAGCGGGCCATCAGGTGTTTTCGTAGCGGGCGGGGATCTTCCCCTTCCCCTCGCAGTGGGGGCAGGTCTCGGTCAGGCCGAAGGTGTGAAAGATGGTGCGAGCATACCATTCCTGTTCATAGTCGTGACGCTCATAGGCGAGATGTGCCAGCTCATGGGCGAGCGTTTGCAGGATCTCCAGGCGTGTCAGTTCACGCAGGATGCGTCTCTTGCGTCCCTTGATTTCGCGAACCTCAACGGTGTGCGTGGCGATGTTGATCGAGGCATCGGCGCGGCAACAACTGCCGAGTGTTCGATGTTTCTTTTTGGGGTTCGGTCGGAAGGCGCGGATGACCTTGGGCAGTGCCATCGTTGGCATGCGTCTCCTGGCGCGCGCGAGATAGCGATCGACCCAGGTCAGTGACGCGGCGATCCGGATGCGGGCGACGCTTGTGGCGCGCGTGGAGGGAGCCATGGGGCCCCTTTCCCTGGGAAAGGCAGGAAGTTCTTTGATGAATGTCGAAATTATACAGTAATATCAGTGTATTGACAATTCTGAAAAGTGCGCAACTTTTTCTCACGATTGCCGACAAGGAATCGTATCGATTGTTCGTGCACAGAAAGGGTTTGTCTCCATGGGGCAGATGCGTCTCACCAGAGAGGATATGCAGAACGTCAGCCGACTCGGTTTCTGCGAGCCCGGAAAGAAATTCTGCGATGCAAAAAATGATGGCGTCGTCCGCATCTCGAATCAATCCTCCTCGTATGCGCGACTGGATGGGTATCGCGAGGCCTTCGATGTGTTGGCCGGGTTGGGCGGGAAAAAGGACGCGATCGATCGGACCGATATTGCCTCTCTGAATGAGCCGCCCATCCTGGGATTGCTTCTGTCGCGCGATCCGGCCTATCGCATCCTGGCCAAGCGACAGACCGCACTGGAGATGGGGACGCGCGAATTGCGTTCAGCCGGGGCGGGCGACCCCATTCCCCCGCGTCATTTCCGGAGACTGATGACCTATGCCCAGAAGGCGCTCGGGCGCGTACTCAACATGACGATCGTTGCCGATGGCGATTATGGCGAGCAGACGCGTGAACTGGCGAGTGTCTTTCAGCGCCGAGTGCTCAAAGAGGTGTATGCTCAGCGTCGGGTGGCGATGGGGAAGATGAACAAGAAGTTTCGTGTGGCGGATGATGCGCAGTTGGATGGGAAGCGCATCGGCATCGATACCGTCGGTCTGCTCATCATGCGTTGTCGCTATTCGAAGGTCGCCCTACTCGAACAGTTGCACAGCGATCGGAAGATGCTTCAGGATCACGGCGCGTTCATCATGGGTGAGGCGATGGGGAAGAATGCAACGAGCATTCAGCGGGACGTCTGTGATGCGCTCAAGTGGTTGGGCTATCTCGACGAGCGCGTCGATACGGGAAGCGTTTATGGCCTCAATGCGGCGGCTATTGCGCTGCAAGATTTCTTCGGTCAGGGCGTGACGCTCGTCGGACCGCAGGTGCTCGACTGGATTGTGGGGCGCGTCAAAGCGTTCGAACTCTGACCCCTCCCATTGAAGAGTGATTCGCTTGTCATAAGTTATTCAACTTTTTTCCGTTCAAGACGGTGCCGTTTGATGGCACGCCATACGTCTTTCCGAAATTTGTTTCCTCAAAGACGAAATTGAGCCGTTTCCAGTAATGGCAGTCTCATCTGTCCCGCGGGTTTTGTATTGCTCCCCTGTAGTCCATCGATTAGGTTCATCTCCGTCATACATCAACTGCCGCGAGGAGGTCTGATATGGTCGAACCGACGAAGAAGGTCTGGTTGGATGGAAGGTTTGTCGATTGGAACGACGCGCAGGTTCCCATCCTCACCCATACCCTGCACTATGGCGTTGGCGTCTTTGAAGGTATTCGGTGCTATCGTCTCCATGATGGTGGGTCGGCCATCTTTCGGCTCAAGGAACATGTGCGCCGGATGTCCGATGGCCTCAAAATTTTAAAGATGGAGCCGGCCTTTAGCGAGGAGGAGGTGGCGCAAGCCTGCGTCGAAGTCGTTCGGGCCAACGAGCTCGACGAATGCTACCTGCGCCCGCTCATGTTTTGTGGCGATGGCGCCATGGGGTTGGCAGCGGTCAATACGACCCGGGTTGCCGTTGCCTGCTGGAAGTGGGGCGCCTATTTGGGCAAAGAAGCGCTCGAGTCGGGAACGCGGCTGAAGGTCTCATCCTTCAACCGTCATCACGTCAACGTCGGCATGGTGCAGGGAAAGATTATCGGACAGTATGTCCCCTCATCCCTGGCGAAGCGCGAGGCGATCGCTGGCGGTTACGACGAAGCGATTATGCTCGACACGCAAGGGTATGTCGCCGAATGCTCCGGTGAAAACCTCTTTGCCGTTCGCGATGGCGTCATCCGTACCGCGCCGACCTATTCCCCCATCCTGCCCGGGATCACGCGCGATACGATCATCACCCTCTGTCGTGAGATGGATCTGCCGGTGCGGGAAGAGCGGTTTACGCGCGATCACCTCTATCTCTGCGATGAAGTCTTCATCGTCGGGACGGCCGCTGAGGTGACTCCTGTGCGGGAGATCGACGATCGGTGCATCGGGGCAGGAAGGCCGGGACCGATCACCAAGCGACTGCAGGATGCCTACTTCGATCTCGTACGAGGCAAGAACGAGCGTCATCGTTCCTGGCTCACGATGATCTGATGTGCGCAATGGAGATGTCGTTATCAATGACGCCGTGCAGCAGAAAGCTGCACGGCGCCTTTTTTTATTTATTTGAGGTGTAGAATTTGCTATAAATCACGACGATATACGTGAGAAGGGCGTTCCACTTGCTAACGGCGCATAAGCTCCCTCGGGAGCGCGCCCATCCGAAAGGGAGGGGTTATGGTCAAGCGGAAAAAGAAAAAGGTCGCGAAGAAGAAAAAGATCGTAAAGAAGAAGAAAGTAGCGAAGAAGAAAAAGATCGTGAAGAAGAAGAAAGTCGTAAAGAAGAAAAAGGTAGCGAAGAAGAAAAAGAAGGTCGTGAAGAAGAAAAAAGTCGTGAAGAAGAAAAAGGCAGCGAAGAAGAAAAAGGCGGCGGGCAAGAAAAAGGCGTTCGGCGGCTATACCGTGAATTTTAAGAGCTGCACGGAGAGCATGGAAAAGATCTTTGGCAAGACCCCGATCGCGCCGAGTCAGATGACGAAGAAGTTGTGGGCCTATGTGAAGAAGAATCGTCTGAACGCTCGCTAAGCACTATTATTGCTGAATGAAAGACCCCCGACAGGAATTCCTGTCGGGGGTTTTTTATGGTTTATGGCATTAGTCGTGATCGTTTTTTGAATGTGATCGACGTGGCCTGAAACGAAAAACCGACAACCGATTGAGAAACCGAATCGGACATCCGAGATTCCGGCACGATGTGAAATGGAGAATCAAGACAGGAAAACTTGGTCCAGTGGACCACGGCAAACTGTCACGATAGCATAATGTGCAGTAGTCACGATATCATCGCACACCTGTTAGGTGATTGACTTGATAGTACAGTACAACTGATCGTGATGATGATATTGATCCCGATGTTGATTGTTGATTTCTGATGACCGGCTCATCTGAGCCGGTATCATATTTCAGGAATCAATAATCGATTTCATCCTTATCGATATCCGCATCACAATCGGAGATCGGAAGGCAAATAGGCAATGAATGACAGTAAAACCCACATTTCCATTATGGCACAGGGTGGTCTTCGGGCCAGTCGATGCGGTAGATGATGAGCCCTTCATCCGCGCGCGCATGCGGTGAGGTGAAGCGGTGGGAGGTGATGTTGGGCGAGTTGCCGTATTTCAAATCCTCCACCTCGAGCGCGAAGGGGACGAGCGTTGCTCCCCGGTCTTCGAGGTGCTGCTTCCAGAATATCGGATCGAGTGGCGGACAATCCCGGCAGACGGTATTGCGCGGGATGAACCAACGCGCTTCCATCGGATCGTGGGTGAAGCGCGGCAGTCCGAGCGCCTCGGCGCGCTGGCTCGGCAGCATGTTCGCGATGCGAAGCGGCGTGTGCAGCATGAGCGGCAGTTGTCCGTAGGTGGCCAGCAGCACATCGTCCGGTTTGGCCTCATCGTTGAGGAGGGCGACGATCGCCTCGGTGGGCCCGCGATAGTCTTCGGTGATCTCCTGCGCGAATCCAACGATCTCACTCTTGAGCGGGCGTCCGAGCCAGACGATCGGGCCTATCGCGACGAGGTTCGTGCCGAGAAGGATCGCGGCGATGCCGACGGCCGCCGGGCGCCTCCAGCGCCAGACATCCACGGTCACCGCGGCGATGAGGAGCGCGGCCAGGGGAAATCCGTAGGTCGCATACCGGATGTTTGGATCGAGAAAGGGCGTCATCAGGAGGGGGAAGAGGGCAAGCGCGCAGAGCATGAGCCACGCCAGTTTCTCCGTCGCTGGGCGCAGGTGGCGGCGAAAGACGAGGATGAGGGCGAGCGCGATGGCGGGAAAGATGACGTTGTTCCACTCGAAGAGCCCCTTGCCGATGCGCAGTCCCGCTTCTCCCAACGCGAGGGTATGCCAGGCAGCGCCGGAGGCCTGGGTGCGCATGAGGATCTCCGGAATGCCGATCAGGGCCATCGCCCCAATCGCCGAGAGCGTCCACCGGATGCGGCGGCGGTGGCGATCCACTGCGATCGCATAGACGAGCAACGGTCCCATGAGGGCGGCGAGCGCCAGTTCGTTCACATAGAACATGGCCGCACCGCAGAGCGTGAGTGCGATCCACGCGCGCCGGTTTGGCAACGAGCGCCAGGTCCAGAGCATGGTGATGCCCAAACAGGAGATGATCGAATAATAGCGGCATTGGCGTGCGTGCAACAGGAAGGGAATGTTCAACAGGAGGAAGGTGCAACTCAAGAGCGCGACGTCGGTGCGCCCCGTCCAGCGTCGTGCCATGAAGAAAGTGATGAGGATCGTGAGCCAGCCGAAGAGGGCGCCGGGAAAACGAAAACCAAAGGGAGTCTGGCCGAAGCATGTCGTCGAGGCCCAAACGATGAAGGGGCCTCCCCAGGCCGACCAGCGCCAGGTGAAGCCGTCGTCGAATTCCGTCCCGTTCTGCTGGGTGATGATGTTGCGCCCATCCCATGCGGTGGGCACGCCGTGCGCATCGATGGAACGAGCCAGGAGCGCCACCTCGGCCTCATCCTGCCAGAGGAGTCGCTGACCCAAATTTGCGGTAAGCAGCGCCGCGGCGGCGGCGAGGATGATCAGGAGCAGGAGAATCTGTCTGCGGGTTGCGGTCATGGAAGGGTGCCTGCCTCACGGAAAGATCTTCGATCGGATCAGCTTCCACTTGGCCAACCGAAAGGTGAGCCCGGTCTTTAAGACGCCCAGGCCGTAGGTGACGCTGCGGCTGAAGTTGATCGAGCTGGCCTCGGGAAAGTATTTCGTTGGGCAGGTGATCTCGCCGATATCGAAGCCGTAGTAGATCGCCTGCGCCAGCATCTGGTTGTCGAAGACGAAGTCATCCGAGTTTGCCTCCAGCGGCAGGCGTTCGAGCAGGCGCCGCGAGAAGGCGCGATACCCCGTGTGATACTCGGCGAGCTTGTACCCGACCATCCAGTTCTCCACGAGGGTCAGAAAACGGTTGGCCAGATATTTGTAGAGCGGCATGCCCCCGCGACGCGCGCCCACGCCCAGGATGCGCGAACCCAGGGTGGCGTCGTAGAGCCCCAGGGCGATGAGCGAGGTCATCGCGGTGATGAGCCTCGGATCGTACTGATAATCGGGGTGGAGCATGACCACGATGTCGGCACCCTTTTCAAGCGCCTCGCGGTAACAGGTCTTCTGGTTGCCGCCGTAGCCGAGGTTTTCCTCGTGGCGCACGACGTGCAGTCCCATCTCGTGGGCGATCTCCGCGGTGCGGTCGGCGCTGCAGTCGTCGACGAGCAGAACTTCGTCGACGATGTCGTGGGGAATCTCATCGTAGGTCGCCTTCACCGTCTTTTCGGCGTTGTATGCCGGCATGACGACGATGACCTTCTTGCCGTGGATCATGTCCGCTCCTTCGCGGTGAGGGTGAAAAAAGCATCGAGACGCTCTCTTCCGCTGGGGATGGCAATTCCCAGGGCGTCGAGTTTTGTGTTGGTCAGGACCGAGTGTTTCGGGCGCGGCGCGCGCAGGTCGAGTTCGTCGGCATGGATCGGCTCGACCGTCGCGTCGACGCCGGCGCGTTCGAGCACGGTGCGCGCCCAGTCGAGCGGCGTGAAGGCCTCGGCGCCGACGGCGTGATAGAGGCCGAAGGGGGCAGCGCGTTCGATGAGTTTCAGGGTGGCGCGCGCCACATCGGAGGCATCGGTGGGTGTGCCCCAGCAGTCGTCGATGAAACGAAAGTTGTGCTCGCGTTTGGCGCGTTCGATCAGGCGCGTGATGAAATTGTTTCCCCCCGGCGTGAAGACCCAGGCGGTGCGCAGGATATAGTGTTCATCCAGCGCCGCGCGCACATTTTCCTCTCCGGCGAGCTTGGAGCGCCCATAGGCGGACAGTGGATTGGGCTGATCCTGCTCGGTGTAGGGCGTCCGCTTGGTGCCGTCGAAGACGTAGTCGGTCGAGTAGTGCACGAGGGTGGCCCCGACCTTTTTGGCGGACAGCGCCAGGTGCTGCGGGCCCAGGGCATTGCAGGCGAAGGCGGCCGAATCCTCTTCCTCGGCGGCATCGACATTGTTGTAGGCGGCGGCGTTGATGATGTGGGTCGGATGCAGCTCCGTCACGATGCGATTCACCGCATCCGCATCGGCGATGTCGAGCTCGGCGTGCCCGAGCGCGATCGTCTCGATGCCGGCCTCTTGGGCGAGGCGGGTGATCGCCCCCCCGACCTGGCCGTTCTTTGCGGTGACGAGGAGCTTCATCTCGTGCACTCCGCTGTCATCGCTTCGAAGTCGAGACGGAAGGGATTTGCGGGGTCGTCCTCGTGCCGGATCTCGTCGATCGGATCGCGTTTGCCCTCGCCGCGGTAGAGGCGGTTGGGGACGTTCACGACCAGGCCCGCCTCCTTCGAGATGCAGCGGTAGCCATGCACGACCCCCGGCGGGACGGTGATGATGAGCGGCGCGTCGGAGCCGGCGGTGAGCCGCATGCGCGCGTCGAAGGTGGCCGAACCCTCGCGGTTGTCCCACAGGCCGATGCAAAACGTCCCCGGACCGGCGAAGCAGAAGACGTCGCTCTGCTCGCGGTGTTCATGCGGCCCGCGCGAGAGACCCGGCTTGGTGACCGAGAGGTATCCCATCGCGGGATGGACGGATGCGTCCATCTCGTCGTGACGAAAGAACTCCATGAGCCAGCCGCGCCCGTCCTCATAGCGCACGCCGGATGTGACGATGACGCCATCGATGGCATCGGTGTCGGTGAAATGCGGTTCGTTCATTGCACGTCTCCATAGTGCGCCTTGAAGTAGGCCTCAAAGCGCGGGCCGAGCACCTGCTTCAGCCATTCCTGGTTCTCGCGATACCAGGCGATGGTTTCAGCGATCCCCTCGTCGAAGGAATGCTGTGGGCTCCAGCCGAGCTCGTCGCGCGCCTTTGTAAAATCGATCGCATAGCGCAGGTCGTGTCCAGGGCGATCGTCGACGAAACGGATGAGGGATTCGGGTGCATCCACGAGTGTGAGGATGGCCTGCGCCACGTCGATGTTGCGCCGCTCGCAATTACCGCCGAGGTTGTAGGCTTCGCCCACACGCCCTTTCTCCAGGACGCGCAGGATGCCCTCGGCGTGGTCGTGCACGTGAATCCAGTCGCGCACATTCACTCCGCGGCCGTAGATCGGGATCGGTTTTCCCGCGAGCGCCCGGTGAATCGCCATGGGGATGAACTTCTCCGGGTGTTGGTAGGGGCCATAGTTATTCGAACAGCGCGTGATGATCACCGGCTGTCCGTGCGTGCGATGGGCGGCCAGCACGAGCATGTCGGCCGAGGCCTTGCTCGCGGCGTAGGGACTCGACGGCCGAATCGGCGAGGTTTCGGTGAAGGCGGGCGCATCCATCTGGAGGTCGCCGTAGACCTCGTCGGTGGAGATGTGCAGGAAGCGTCCCACGCCGTGCTCGCGCGCGGCATCGAGCAGCACCTGCGTCCCCTGGATGTTGGTCCGGATGAAGGCGGCCGCATCGTGGATGCTGCGATCGACGTGCGATTCCGCGGCAAAGTTGACGATGGCGTCGCAGTCATGCTGTGTGAGCAGTTTTCCAACGCCTTCCGCGTCGGCGATATCGCCCTGCACGAACGTATAACGGCCGCCGCCCTCGAAGGCGGCGCAGTTTCCCCGATGCCCCGCATAGGTGAGTGCGTCGAGATTGACGACCGTGTGCGCGGTCTCGGTGAGCACCAGGTGGATGAAGTTGGTGCCGATAAAGCCGGCGCCGCCGGTAACCAGGAGTTTCATGCGGAGGCCTGCCTTTTGAAGAGCAGCTCGTTCGCGCGCGCCAGCGATTCGAACGTGCCCGCGTCGGTCCACCATCCATCGATCACGTCGAAATGGAGCTTGCCTTCGCGGGCATAGAAGCTGTTGACGTCGGTGATCTCCAACTCGCCGCGCGCCGAAGGGCTGAGCGTCGCGATAAAATCGAAGACGTCCGGATGATACATATAGATGCCGGTCACGGCCATGTCGCTGGCCGGTTTCTTCGGCTTCTCGGCGATGGCGACGATGCGGTTGTCTTCGATCGTGGCCACGCCGAAGCGCTGGGGGTCGGTGACCTTTTTGAGCAGGACGCGCGCGCCGCCGCCCTGTTCGCAGAAGCGGGCGATGCTCGGGGCGATCGGGTGTTCGAAGATGTTGTCGCCCAGGAGGACGACGATCGGATCGGCGCCGGCAAAGGTCTGCGCCAGCCCCAGGGCCTCGGCGATGCCGCCGGCCTGATCCTGAACCCGATAGGTGAAGCGGCAGCCAAACTCGGTGCCGCTGCCGAGGAGGTTGACGACATCCCCCATGTGCTCGCGGCCGGTGACCACCATGATCTCGTCGATGCCGGCCTCGAGCAGCCGTTCGAGCGGATGGTAGATCATCGGCTTGTTGCCCACCGGCAGCAGGTGCTTGTTGGTCACCTTGGTCAGCGGATACAGGCGCGAGCCGGTTCCGCCGGCGAGGATGATTCCCTTGATATTCGGCATGGTTTCCTTCTCCCGTGCGGGTGTGCTCTTTCCATAGAGGTTTTGGGGGGTTGCATCAAGGGATTTTGGCGATCATCCAGGTGCTTCGACCGGTTCCCCATTTTTCCCATTGCATCCGGAGGGGTCGATTCAGTATGAGCGTCTGCCCTATGACCAGTGTTCGGAAAAAACCAAAGAATCGCTGTCCTCGTTGTCGTTCCACGCGGATGGAGCGGCGTTTGGACGGCTCGCGTTTCTGTGCCCGCTGTGGCCAGCGCATCGCCAGCGATGGCCGACTGATCCCTTCGGCGGATCGTCGTGGCGAGGGGGTCCTGGAAGACGGTGCCCAGGAGGATGGGCAGATGGTGCTGCTGTAGGGCAGTGTCAATACTGTCAATCGCTTCCCTCTGATAGTGAATATTTGGTCGCTGGTGCGCCTCCCGGCGAAACGCGAGGTCTTTTTTCCGATGACCCTGTAAAAAGGCCTCTCGTTTTACCTCGCGGCGCATTGAGAACTGCCACGGAGGATTTTCAGGAATCCCCTTGCACTTCCCTTCAGGGGTATGGTTAAAAGGCGCCCCAACTGGTTGAAACAAAAACAGTTTCGTTCATTTTGAAAAGGAGAAGGACCCATGAGCAGCTATCTCTCCGGCGGAAATTCGCTGGGCCGACATCGCGTCATCGAGCCATCCGGCGCCCTCCCTCAGGCGGCGACGAAAGTCGATAACAGCCTCCCGATCTATGACAACGAGATCCTCATCGATGTATCGACCCTCAACATCGATTCGGCCTCCTTTCGGCAGATGCGCGAGGCCTGCGGCGGAAATCTGCAGGGTGTGGCCGATCAGGTCGTGGCGAATGTGGCGAAGATGGGCAAGCAGCTCAATCCGGTGACCGGATCCGGCGGCATGCTTTTGGGGAAAGTCGCGGACATGGGCCCGACCTATTCGAATCGCTTTGGCCTGAAGGTGGGCGACCCGATCTGCACGCTCGTATCGCTCACCCTCACGCCGCTCGCCATCGATCGGGTTGTCGGGGTTCGCGAGACCGAGCAGATCGATATCGAGGGGAAGGCGGTCCTCTTCGACTCGGGCGTGTTGGCCAAGATTCCCGAGGATATGGATCAGGATGTCTGTCTGGCCCTGCTGGATGTTGCCGGCGCGCCGCCACAGGCCGATCGCCTGGCGCGCAAGGGCGATACGGTCTACATCATCGGCACGGGCAAGTCCGGCATCCTCTGTGCAGCGGCGCTGCGCCAGAAGTTGGGCAACGATTGTCGCATCATCGCCAGTGCCACGCGTGCATCGAGCGTCGAGACATTTCAGTCGCTCGGGTTGGCCGACGAGGTCTTCGTGGCCAACGCGCTCTCCCCCGCCGAGACGATGGATCGGGTCTCCGAGGCGACCGATGGCGGAATGTGCGATCTCGTGATCAACACCGCCAACGTCGAGGGGACGGAACTGGCCTCGGTGCTCGCGTGCAAGCAGGGCGCCAAGGTCTACTTCTTTAATATGGCGACCAATTTTCAGAAGGCGGCGCTCGGCGCCGAGGGTGTCGGCTACGACGTCGAGATGATCATCGGCAACGGCTATGCCCCCGACCATGCGAACTTTACGCTCGACCTCTATCGCAAAAACGCCGCGGTGAAGCAGTGGTTTGATGGGAAGTTTGGTTCGTAATTTCGTGGTCTCGTTACTCGTGAGATCGTGGTCTCGTTTAGGCTTTAGTCGATTGTAAACGATCTTCGAGACCACGATTCACGAGACTACGAGCGAGGTTTGTGATGATTGATACGAGCGACCCCACATATTATCAACGCATTCCCCTCTGGGCGAAGGTGACGCCGGAGGAATGGAATGACCCCGTCTGGCAGATGAAAAACGTCGTCACCGATGCCGAGACGTTGACGAAGGTGATCCCGCTTTCAAAAAAAGAGCGCGACGAGGTCGATGAGGCGGTCAAACATTCGCGCTTTCAGGTGACCCCCTACTACCTCTCGCTCATCGATCCACAAAACCCCGAGTGCCCCATCCGCTTGCAGGCGGTACCGACCATCGAAGAGCTCGAGCGTGGCGTGAGCGATCTCAACGACCCGCTGGCCGAAGATGCTGATTCGCCCGTGCCACGGCTTGTTCATCGCTATCCGGACCGGGTGCTCTTTCTCGTTTCTGAAGTCTGCTCAATGTACTGCCGCTTCTGCACGCGTCGTCGCCATATCCTCGACCGGACCGAACACGCGCTCGCCGCCGAACACGATGCGGCCATCGACTACATCGCGGCACACCCCGAGATTCGCGACGTCATTCTCTCCGGCGGTGATGCCCTCATGCTGTCGGTCGCGATGCTCGAAGGGATTGTGAAACGCCTGCGCGCGATCCCTCACGTCGAGATCATCCGCGTGGCCAGTCGCACGCCCGTGGTCTTCCCGATGCAGGTGACCGACGAAGTGGTCGCGATGCTCAAGCGGTATCAACCGATCTATTTCATGACGCACTTCAACCATCCGTATGAGGTGACGGCGCAGGCCGCGGCCGCCTGTGCGCGGATCGCCGATGCGGGGATGCCGGTGCAGAATCAGGCCGTGCTCCTGCGACGCATCAATTCGGACCCACGCATCATGAAGAAGTTGATGCACGAACTCCTCAAGATCCGGGTGAAACCCTACTATATCTACCAGTGCGATCTGGCCGAGGGGATCGAGCACTTTCGCACGTCGGTCTCCAAGGGGTTCGAGATCATGGAGTATCTGCGCGGGCATACCTCGGGGCTTGCCCTTCCGACGTTCGTGATCGATGCGCCCGGCGGTGGCGGAAAAATTCCCGTCATGCCCAACTATTTACTGACGCTGACCGATGAGTGCGCGGTGGTGCGCAACTATAAGGGGATGATGAGCAGCTACCGCAACCCGAGCGAGCGCGATAGCACCTGTTCCACCGCAGAGGCGGTGGGCGAAACCCTCGTTCCCGAGCGCCCCGAAAACCGCGGCTACCTCGACCTGATCGAGGGGCAGCGGGTGACACTGAAACCGAAGACTTGAGAGCGGTTCGATGGTTCGATGGAACTTGACGCGCTATCATAGAATCAAAACGCTGTAACCGACGAACCGACGAACAGAAAACGAAAGCGTTATGGCCTACAGAAAACTCAATCTCGATCGCGACAAGATCGATCAGTGTCGAAACGAGGCACAGCGCATCGTTGCGCCCGTGCAGAAGTACATCGATCGGCATACGACCACCTCGACCGAGCGCTCGGTGTTGCGCGTCTTCGGTATCGAGGAGGCGCATATGGAGATGCCTCATGTAAACCTCATCGTCGACCGGCTCGATCGCGACCGATTGCGTCGGGGAATCGCCTGGTGGTTTTGTCAGGCGCTCGTGCACACGGGACTCGAGCCGAAGGCGCTCGCAAAGAAGCTGGCCACGGATAAACTCAAACTCGAAGAGATCCCGGATGTGCCGGCGGCCAAGATACAGGCAGTGGGACGCGATTTGGCCAAGAAGGGCTTGGCGCGCATCGATGTGCGTCGTCGTCAGCGCGAATCGCTTCTGGGTCGCTTGGGCGAAGGACCGGCTCCCCTCAAGTATCTGATTGTCGCCACGGGAAATATCTATGACGATGCGGCGCAAGCGGTCTCGGCCGTCGAAGAGGGGGCCGACATCATCGCGGTGATTCGCACCACGGCGCAGTCGCTGCTCGACTATGTGCCTGACGGCATCTCCACCGAGGGGGCAGGCGGCACGCTCGCCACACAGGCCAACTTTCGCATCATGCGCGACGCCCTCGACGAGGCGTCGAAAAAAGCCGGTCGCTATGTGCGCCTGACCAACTATTCTTCAGGGCTGTGCATGTCCGAGATTGCAGTGGCCGCTGCGGACGAAGGGCTCGACGTCCTGCTCAACGATTCGATGTATGGTATTCTCTTTCGCGACATCAATATGAAGCGAACCTTCGTCGACCAGTATTTCTCCCGCCTCATCTGCGCGCGTGCGGGGATTACCATTAATACCGGTGAGGATAACTATCTCACGACGACGGACGCCTATCGCAATGCGCATCACGTCTTTGCCAGTCAGTTTATCAACGAACGTTTTGCGCTCAGCGCGGGTCTTGCCCCAGAGCAGATGGGGCTGGGACATGCCTTCGAGCTGGATCCCACGATCGAGGATGGTTTTCTCTTCGAGCTGGCCCAGGCGCAGATGGTGCGCGAGATTTTTCCGCGTGCGCCGATCAAGTATATGCCGCCGACGAAGTTCATGACGGGCGATATCATGCAGGGCAACGTGATGGATGCGATGTTCAATGTCGCGGCGATCATCACCGAGCAGTCGATTCAGCTCCTGGGCATTCCGACCGAGGCGATTCACAATCCCCACCTGCAGGATCGGTTCTGGGCGCTGCGCAACGCGAATTACGTCTTCCACAGCGCGCGGAATCTGGGGGATGAGATTACCTTCAATCCGAATGGGAAGGTCGCGCGGCGTGCACACACGGTGCTGGAGAATACGCATAAGTATCTGCGCAAGATCGATCAGGCGGGGCTCATGAAGGCGATCGCCAAGGGCATGTTTGCTGAGATCGAGCGCGCTGAGGACGGCGGCAAAGGGCTCGAGGGTGTGCTGCAGAAGGACCGGAACTATTTCAACCCGGTATTGGAATTGTTGAAAAAAACGTGACTCGTTACTCGTGAATCGTAACTCGTCATGGGAAAATCTCTCCGCCGGTTTTTACGAGTCACGAGTCACGAGTTACGAGTTACGGACTTATTATGATCACAGTCAATCCAAAGAAACTCAAACCCTATGGCGATCGCTTGGACGACGGCATGATTCAGATGTCGTTTACGTTGCCGGTACAGGCTTGTCCCGAGGCACGCGAGGCCGCACGTCTCTACGTGGAAAAACTGGGTCTCGACCGCGTGCAGGTGGCGCAGATGGACTCGATGGGCGAAGGTTTTACCTATTTTGTCGTCTATGGCGCGGGCAAAAACACGCTGGATTTTACCAAGATCCGTGTTCCAAAGATCGAGACGCCGGTCATGCATTACGAAGAACTCAAGTCCTACATGGAGCGCAATCTGAAAGAGCCGATCGTCGTCGTCGGAGCGGCGACCGGTGCGGATGCGCACACCGTTGGCATCGATGCCATCATGAACATGAAGGGGTATGATCACGACTACGGGTTGGAACGCTATCCGCTCTTCACCGCGCATAATCTGCGCAGCCAGCTGACCAACGAACAGTTGCTCGATCGAGCGGTGGAGCTGAAGGCCGATGTGATCCTGATCTCGCAGGTGGTGACGCAGCGCGATTGTCATATCAAAAACCTCAAGGCCTTTCGGGCCCTGGCGAAAAAGGATTCGCGGCTGCCCAAAGAGCTCCTGCTCATCGTCGGCGGGCCGCGTCTGGATCACGCCGTTGCCGTGAAACTCGGTTTCGATGCGGGCTATGGGACGGGGACGAAACCCTCGGAGGTGGCCAGCTTCATCGTGCGCGAATACATGAAGCGGCACAAGATCGCCGAACAGAAGGAGGAAGAGGCGCAAGAGGTTCCGACGCAACAGCGCGCATCGCGGGCGACGCCGAAGGCAAAGCCACATCCGAAGGCGGCGAGCACATCCACCACCGGCCGGAGTGGTCGTTCGCGTGGGCGGCGTGCGCCCACGGCGAAGGAGGCGGCTGCAGAATCGTCGGCGTCGAAGACGATCGTCGCGGCAAAGGCAAATCCAGTTGCGGAGGTGAAGACCGAAGAACAGCAAGCGAATAAGCCGAAGCGCCGTCGCGGAAAGCGCGGCGGCAGGCGTCATCGGAAAAAGGTTGTGGCTGCGCCTTCATCCGGCTCGGAAACGAAGTGAACGGCATGAAATGCCCCTACTGTTCGTGACTCGCAACTCGTTATTCGTAACTCGATCTGGTATTTGTCAGTCACGAGTCACGAGTCACGAGTCACGGTTCTTATGTCAGGCATCGGCGTCATTCTCAATCCGCATTCGCGGTCGAATCGAAAGAACCCCCATCGGGTGAAACACATGGGGTTCATCGTCGGCGACAAGGGATCCTGTCATCTCACGGAGACCATCGATCAGGTGCGCGAACTGGCTGTCGAGTTCAAGGAGCGCGGCGTCGAAATTCTGGGGATCTCCGGCGGCGATGGCACGAACCATAAGACGCTCACCACCTTTCTCGAGGTCTATGGCGACACGCCGCTTCCCAAGATCGCGCTGTTGCGTGGCGGAACGATGAACAACCTCGCGGGGCAACTCGGCATTCGTGGTGCGCCGGAAAAGGTTCTCTCCAATCTCATCGTGAAGTACCATGAGAATGAGCCCTTTCGTGAGACGCAGTTCAATATGATCCGCGTGAACGGCGTCTATGGATTCATCTTCGGCATGGGGGTCGTTTCGCGCTTCATCCATGTCTATGAGAATGTCGAGGGGGGGCCGACGCCGCAGCGGGGTGCATGGGTCCTCTTTCACGCTGCAGTCTCCACGCTCATCAATGGGCGCTTTGCACGTCACCTCTGTGAGCGCTTCAACGCGCGTCTGACCCTCGATGGCAAGGTGCAGCCGTTCAAAAACTACAACATGATCTTCGCCGGCACGATGGAGACGCTCGGCCTGCATTTCAATCCGCTCTACCGCGCGACCTCCGAGATCGGGAAGTTTCAGTCGGTGGATATCTCCGCTACACCCCGCCAATTACTGACCACATTTCCCCGAGCCTTCTTCGCGCGCCCCGCGAACTCGGAGCACTATATCGACGAGATGTGTTCCGAGATGCTGCTCGAGTTCGACGAGCCGATGACCTACACCGTCGACGGCGATGCGCACCCTGCCGAATCGCGCATCGAGATCGCCACCGGCCCTCTGCTCACCTTCGTGATTCCGTAAGCCGGGAAGAGATTCTTATACGGCTCCTTTCGCGTTCGCTTCCTCTCAACCAAAATTGGCACGTTTTATGCTCTATAATGGAATGGAGACTATCTCCGTCGGCCGCATGCGGCGTGCCCATGGAGATGGGGGAGCTATCCCATTGTTATGACTTCACTTTTTCAAGAATGCCTTTTTGCCTCCCGATGTCGCCTGGGGGGTGCTGTCATCGCATTGACGCTTGTGGTCCTCATGGGCGCCTGCAGCGGTGGCGGTGGCGGTGATGGGGGCGATGGGGGAGATATCGATGGCATCCCCGGCATCTCGGGGAAGGTCTGCTTGGATGGTGCGAGTGCCTATGAAATCCAGGTCGACGGACAGGATACCCAGCGCGTGGCGATGGAGACCGATCCCCTCCTGTCGATCTATCAGGGCAACATCGGTGGTCAGATTCGCGCGGTCTCCACGATCGATGTCACCCCGCCGGAGGCCGAGCGTGTCATCGCACTCGCCTGGGGCAGCGGCGCCTCTGTGCGCTATGGCACTGAGCTGGGTTCGCTCGGCACGGTTCTGCTCGATCGCCCGGGGGCGGTCACAGCACTCGCCTCGGTGAAGCGGGATGGAAGCCCCTATCTCATCTATGGAACCGAGCGCGGTATCGGGATCATCGGCATGAACAGCAGCGGCGATCTCGTCGATGCGGCACCGACGGGCTATCGCCCGGTGCCCAGCGGCGTCTGGTCGATCGCCGCCGACAGCGACGGCTCGCGTATCCTCTTCGCCTCGGGCGATGGCTTCGTGCAGGTGACCTCGCTGTCCGAGCTGGGCAACAGCGAGGCCTGTGCCGGCATTCTGACCGGCACGCAGGTCCTGGATGAAAACGCCTCGGACTATCTGCCGGTCAAGACCAAGATCGCGAGCGAGAAGGCCTTCCTCTATGCGCGGCATGAGACCACGGTGACGAATGTGGCGCCGACCTTCGACGAGGTCTACGATCCGATCTTCGCCAGCATGCTCGTCGATGTGCCGATCGGCATCGTGCGCGGCGTCGATCTTGCGACGGGCGATGTCTCCCCGGTCATCTTCGACGCTGCCGACGAGAGCTTCTCCCACTTCGATCGCTTCATTCCGACCGACATCGCCTACGATTCCGGCGCGCTCTATGTGATCGGAATGGCGTATCGTCAGACCTCGGTGCAGGGTTTCATCGCCACCAATTGCAGCGGTGAGGGCTCCGATGCGCAGCTGGCCTGTCTGCGCGAGGCCGCCAAGGACGGGACGCTCACGGCCTACAACGAGAACGGACTCTACGCCTTCAAGTCGGGCTTCTTCATCTTCCGCGATTTCGACGATCTCTCCAAGGCGACGCACTTTCAGCCGGTGGAGCTGGCGGTCTTTCAGCACAGCGAATCGGCCCCTCCGTTTACCTTTGCGATCGCCGTCGAGGGCGACAAAGGATTTATCCGCGGGCCGAACTTTCTCCTGGCGATGCGCCGGGCCGAGATGGGTGGCGACGAACGCTGGGTCTACGATGCGCAGGAGGTCGACCAGGTGCAGGGGCTCATCACCGGCATTCCCAACGACCTGATCCTCTATTCCGGCGGTGCGGCAGCGAGCTTCACGGCGGTGAAGGCGGATGATGGCACCGGCGCCTCCGCACTCGAGTTCGTCGATGCCGCGAATGCAGTGACCCTCGTCGACACCGGCGCGATCTTCGTCCGCCTCGAAGGGGGCGGGTCGAACAAGGTGGCCGCGATCGAGATGGCCAATGCGCGCGGCGGGATGCTCAAGGTGGAGAATGCGCTCGCCCAGGCGACCATCGGGGGACTCTCCAATGCGAGCTCGTATGTGGGCGAGGCCGCCTATAATGGAAGCATGCTCGCGTTTGCCTGGTCGTCCACCGGCGAGGGGGGCGCGTACGAATATCGCCAGCCCTGGAACCTCTCGATCCAGAAGGGGGATGATGGCTCCACGCGCGAGACGCTCACGATCAGTCGCTCGCAGAGCGACTTCGAGTTCGCCGGTTTTCCGGCGGGGAGCAACGAGAGCGATGAGGACAAGCGCGTGCGCAGCGTGCGCGATCTTCATATTGGCCCGGTGAGCAAGATCGCTGTGCTCTATTCCGGATATGCCGACGGAAAGTGGTATCTCCAGACCGGCCTCTATCGATACGAATGCGACGACAATTGCACGGAGCTCGAGCGCGTGGCGCTGTCGACGACGCTCGAAATCGAAGCGGATGCCGATGCGCACCCCGGACGGATCCAGAGCGTGAAGCACGACGGGCAGAGTACCTACACGATCGTCTTCACCGGTCCCGACGGTCTCTATCGTTGGCGAGTCGAGGCGGGGACGAGCACCAGTCCACAGGCGGGAACACGCGAGCGCCTCATCAAGGCCACGGGTCTTGTCGATGCAGCCCTCGATGCACTGGGCGGGAATACGATTGCCTTCGTGAAGGGGACGAAGATCTATCTCAAGGATATCTCCAACCCACAGGCCGCGGGTACGTCGGTAAGCATCCCAGGCGCGAGCGGGGAGAATCTTCCGCATGCGCGCGTGGCGCTCGGCGGATCGACGCTGGCGGTGGCCACTCCCAACGGCTCGACCATCCCCTTCTCGCTCTTCAGTGTCTCCTCGAGCGGCTCGCCACAGCTCGTCACGAGCTGTACCACCTGCCAGTTTCTCGACGTGAAGATCTTCTCCACCTTCAGTCGGTATCTCCTGACCAGCTCCGTCGCCGGTGGCATCGAGATCTACGGCGTGGAATAGAACGGCTCCTTTCAATTCTCGACAAAACGGCTTTGTATCGATAGGACTTTGGAGTGAACAACCAAAGGGGAGGTCCTATGACCAGCGCAAAGCGATGGGCGATGGCGGTCTTTGTGGTGGCGGCGGTGATGGCATCTGCGGGCGCGAGCGTTGCTGGTCCTCCGTCGACGAAGGCTTCGCCGGTCACGGATACCTATCATGGGGTGGAGGTGACCGAATCCTATCGATGGCTCGAGGACTGGAACGACAAGGCGGTGCGTCGCTGGACCAAGGCGCAAAACGACTATGCCACCGCCACGCTGCAATCCTGTCCCAGTGGCAAGGGGTTGTATACGGAGATCGAAGCGGTTCTCAAGGGGAATTCGGAACGCTACGAAGATATCAGCTTTCGCAACGGAAAACTCTTTGCGCTGAAGTATGCGCCGCCCAAACAGCAGAAGATGCTCGTGGTGACCAGCAATCCGAATGCAAAGGACGATATCAAGGTTGTGCTCGATCCGAACAAACTCGATCCATCGGGCAGCACCACCATCGATTTCTATGTTCCCTCACATAACGGCAGGCTGGTCGCGGTTTCGCTCTCCAAATCTGGTACAGAGTCGGGTGACGTTCGGGTCATCGATGTCGCGACCGGAAAGCGCGTGGGCGGTATCGTGCCGGGGGTGAACGGCGGAACGGCCGGGGGCGATCTGGCCTGGGCGCAGGACGATAAGGGGTTTTTCTATTCCCGGTATCCGCGCGGAAACGAACGGCCGGAGGCGGACAAGGATTTCTATGTTCAAATCTACTTCCATGCGTTGGGAACACCGACGAGCAAAGACCGCTATGAACTCGGCAGGGATTTCCCGCGAATTGCAGAGATCGAGCTGCGGATGAATGCAGAGACGGGTCGTCTGCTGGCGACCGTCCAGAATGGCGACGGCGGTGAATTTTCTCATTACCTGCGTGATCCGGATGGGACGTGGCGGCAGTTCAGTTCGTTTGGCGACAAGGTCGTGGAAGCGGTGTTTGGTCCAGACGATTCCCTCTTTCTCCTGTCGCGCGCCAAGGCGCCGCGCGGAAAACTCCTGCGCATTTCGGCCAAGGATCTCGATGTGAAACGCGCCAAGACCATTGTGCGTCAGGGGCGCGATACGCTCATCGATAGCTTCTGGGGATCGCCGTCGATCTTGGTCACCAACTCTCGCATCTATGCGGAATATCAGACGGGCGGGCCGTCGGAGATCCGGGCGTTCGACCTGCGGGGTAAACCGGCGCTCGCTCCAAAACAGCTCCCCGTTTCATCGGTGGGCGATCTGGTCTCCGCCGGAGGCGATAACATCTTCTTCTCCGACGCTTCGTTCATCGATCCGGGTGCGATCTTCTTCTTCGATGCGTCCAAGGGGACGACGACGCTGACCGCCATGCGCAATATCTCCCCGGCGACCTTCGAAGGCGTCGAGGTCGTGCGCGAATTTGCGAAGTCGAAGGATGGCACCAAGGTTCCGGTCAACATCCTCAAGCCGAAGGGGATCAAGCTCGATGGAAGCCATCCGCTGATCCTCTATGGATACGGCGGTTATGGGGTGAACATCACGCCGTCTTTTCGACCCGTTCTCGAGGTGCTCTTAAATCACGGGGTGCTCTATGCCGTTGCTAATATTCGTGGCGGCGGCGAGTACGGGGAACGCTGGCATCTTGAGGGAAACCTCACGAACAAACAGAACGTCTTCGACGATTTCTTCGCGGCTGCCAACCATCTCGTTCGAAGGGGATACACGTCATATAAGCGACTCGGGCTTCGAGGGGGAAGCAACGGCGGGTTGCTCATGGGGGCGATGATCACGCAGCATCCGGATCTGGCCTCAGTCGTTTTCTCGCATGTCGGTGTCTACGACATGCTCCGCACCGAACTGTCCGCAAACGGGGAATTTAACATCACCGAGTTTGGAACGGTGACAAAGCCCGATCAGTTCGCGGCGCTCTATGCCTATTCCCCATACCATCGCGTGCGCGATGGCGTTCACTATCCGGCCGTGATGTTCACGGCGGCGGTCAACGACCCTCGCGTGGATGCGATGCAGTCGAGGAAGATGACCGCCCGGCTCCAGGCGGCCAGCGCGGGAGAAAAGCCGATCATTCTGCGGACGAACTACGGTCAGGGTCACGGAGGAGGAAAGCCTCTCAACGCCAGGGCAAAGGAATTCGCTGAGGAGTTCTCGTTCTATTTTCAATACCTGAACGTGAAATGACCGCGCATCCAAGATGAATGGAGTCAGCGGTGTTCCTTGGCCTTTTCGAAGGTGATCTCCGGCCAGTCCTTCATCGTGTCTTCGAGGCGCCAGGCGTTCGGCGCGAGGTAGGTGAGGTTGTCGTCGATGTCGCGCGCGAGGTTTGCGCGCATGGCGTCGATGAATGCTTCAAATCGGTCCTCATCATCGCAGGTGACCCATCGTGCAGTGGCCATCGAGACCGGTTCATAGAGGGCCTCGACCCCATATTCGGCCTTGAGCCGACTCATGATCACCTCGAACTGCAAGACGCCGACCGCGCCCAGGATATAGTCGTTGTTGATCAGCGGACGAAAGAGCTGCACCGCACCCTCTTCGGCGAGCTCGGAGAGTCCTTTGGCCAACTGTTTGGCCTTCATCGGTTCCTTCAGGCGCACCCGGCGGAAGTGTTCCGGGGCAAAGGAGGGGATGCCGATGAAGCGCAGCTCTTCGCTTTCGGTGAAGGTGTCGCCGATCTTGATGGTGCCGTGGTTGTGGATGCCGATGATATCCCCGGGCCAGGCCTCATCGATTCCGGTGCGATTCTGTGCCATGAAGATCGTTGCGCGCGCGATCTGCACCTCTTTTCCGATGCGGTGATGGCGCAGCTTCATTCCCTTCTTGAATTTTCCCGAGCAGATCCGCATGAACGCGATGCGATCCCGATGCTGCGGATCCATGTTCGCCTGAATCTTGAAGGTGATCCCCGAAAACTCCGGCTCGTAGGGAGAGACCTCACGCGTCGTCGTCATGCGTGGAAGGGGTGCAGGTGCGATCTCCACAAAGGTGTCGAGCAGCTCGTGGACGCCGAAGTTGTTGATCGCACTCCCGAAGAAGACGGGCGTCTGCTCGCCCGCGAGATACCGATCCACGTCGAAGGCGTGTCCGGCCCCCTTGACGAGCTCAAGGTCGGTGCGCAGCTCGTCCGCTTGTGAGCCGAGGATCTCGTCGAGCTGTGGATCATTGAGGTCCGTGAACGTGACGCCCTCCTGAATCTTTCCGCCGTGCGTGGCGGAAAAGAGGTGGAGCTGGTGGCGATAGATGTCGAAGGTACCGCGAAAGCGTTTTCCCATGCCGATGGGCCAGGTCAGCGCGGCGCATTCGATCTGCAGGTGATCCTCGATATCGGAGAGGAGCTCGAGCGGCGAGAGTCCCTCGCGATCGAGTTTGTTGATGAAGGTCAGGATGGGCGTGGAACGCATGCGGCAGACGTCCATCAGCTTCTTCGTCTGGCTCTCCACGCCCTTGGCGCTGTCGATGACGAGCAGTGCCGAGTCGACCGCGGTGAGCACGCGATAGGTGTCCTCGGAAAAATCTTGGTGACCCGGCGTGTCCAGGAGATTGATCTCGAAGTCGCGGTAGTTGAACTTCATCACCGAAGAGGTCACCGAGATGCCGCGCTCCTGCTCCATGGCCATCCAGTCTGAGCGGGCGTGGCGCGCCGCCTTGCGCGAGCGCACCGATCCGGCCATCTGGATCGCGCCGCCGAAGAGGAGGAGTTTCTCCGTCAGCGTCGTCTTGCCCGCATCCGGGTGGCTGATGATCCCAAACGTGCGCCGACGATCGACTTCTTTGCGGAGTTCGTTGTGAAAGGCGGTGTCACTCATCATGGTCTTCCGGGTTGCACAGGGTAAAACGCCCCTGGGCGATGTCATCCTTGGCCTGCTCGTAGCGCTCTGGCGTGCCCAGGTCGTTGGCGTATCCGTCGTGGATGAACGCGGCGATCGTTTTTTCCTCTGAGAGCATCGTGTCATACCCATTCCGAATGAGACAGGAGGGTGTCCCTGCGGGGGGGAGGGCATCCAGTGCGCGTGGATCGATCGCCTGCGCGCCGATATAGAAGTGGGATCCCTCTCCGAACGCGCGGATGAAGCCGTCGGCGTCGAGAGCGATCGGTGTCTGTTTCTCCTCGGGCGAGAGGCGTTTGAGCGCCATCGTGACGAGGGCCCCGGATTCCTGATGCCTTTGCTCGAGTGCGGCGAGATCGACATCGATGAAGGCATCGGCATTGAGGAGGAGGAAGGGACCGTTCTCCAGGAGTGTTGCGGCCAGCCGAATTCCGCCGCCCGTGCCGAGGATGGTGGTTTCCTCCGAATAGTGAACCTCGAGTCCGTAGCGCGATCCATCACCGACATGTGCGCGGATCTTCTCCCCCAGGTGGTGCAGGTTGATGACGACCGTTTCGATGCCGGCGCGGTGGAGATAGCGCAGCTGATGATCGATGAGGAGCATGCCATCCAGGGGCAGCAGGGGCTTGGGCGTGGTGAGCGTGAGCGGCTTGAGCCGCGTGCCAAAACCGGCTGCGAGCAGGATCGCCTGTCGAATCGGTTTCGTCATGACCACTCCGGGACGTAGGGGGCGATGGCGTCGGCCAGTGGAGCCAGCTCGGGCAGGCGTTCGAGCGCCGCGCGCACATACCCGAGCGAGGTCGGAATGTACGGGAGGAAGTTCGGGTTTCCCTTCACGCGATCGATATAGACGAAGCGCCCCGCATCCTTGAGCTTTCGCTGGACAGTGACGAGGTCGTATTCGCGGCGCACCTCGTCGACGTCGCGGCGCACACGTTCGGCATATCGGCCGACGAGTTCATCGATAAGCGCGTCGGGGAGCACGACGTAGGAATCGCGTGTGAGGGCGGTGAGGTCATACACATGCGGACCGATGAGCGCGTCCTGAAAGTCGATGAGGTGGAGCCGCTCATTGGAGATGATGAGGTTTCGGCTCTGGAAATCGCGGTGCGTAAATCCGGAGGGCATCCACTCGATCTGCGCGCTGATCGCACGCGTGGCGCGGTCGAAGATCGCACGGTCGGCGGCGGCCATCTCTTTTCCCCGCCGCGCCTCGATTCCGTATTCGCGAAAGTGATCGAACTCCCAGTTGAGCAATCGCGCATCGAATGAACGCTTGAGCGCGATGCAGTCGCCTGTCTTGGCGGCTTTCGTCTTCTCCTGCAGCGCGACGAGGAGGTCGAGCGCCTGTCCATACCAGTGCCGCTGCGTCTCTGCGTCGGCTTTCTCGACCCGGCGGGCCATGAGGTCATCGCCCAAGTCTTCGAGGATCATGAGGGCGCGCTCTTCGTCATAGCCGAGGATCTTCGGGACGGGCATGCCAAGCCCCGCCAGATAACGCTGCACGTTGATGAAGGAGGGCTCCTGCATCGTCCCCGTGAAGTTGGTGATCTCCTCGGAGGCCGATGCCTTTCCCGCGGGCATCTGCATGAGGATGACGCTCGATCCATCGTCGAGCTGGGCGCGCGAATAGGTGCGATAGCTGGCATCGCCGTGGAGCGTGATGACATCCCGGATGCCGACGGTGATGCCGGTCGTGTCCTTCAGGATCTGTTCGAGGGGTTTGGTCATGGGTTCACCGTGAAGAGGACGTCGGCGTTGCTGACATTATCTTCGACAAACACCGCGATGGCCCCCTGACCGACGGCGGCGCCGACGGGAACGGTCGCCGTGATCGATTCGACCTCGGTGGCGGTGGGATTCGGCAGGAGCTGATAGGCGCTGGCCGAGCTCCCGGCCCCGCCGATGAGGACGATGTTGAGTGGGGCCGCCGCGGAGAAGCCGAACCCGAAGATCGTGATCGCATCGCCGGCCTGTCCACTGGCGGGATCGATCCGGTTTACATAGGGCGGCGAGTCGGTGGGGACGTCCGAGCTATAATCGCTCGAGCTCCCACAGGCGGCAAGCCCGAGCAGGCAGAGGCAGCAGAGGATGAGGGTTCGTCTGATCATGGGGACCTTCCCTACCGTAGAGGGCTTGCGGAAATCAAGGAGCGTCGTCGGGATATTGACGTTTATGGGTTTATTCGTACCGAACGAGATCTTGAGATGTAATGTATAATGAATGATTCCAATATGTTGCAGTCAATTTCGAGCGGCATGGGTTTTGCAATAGAGGGTGGATGGGTATGTCTCGATTGAGGAAGGGTGGTATGAAGAGGGGAATATTTCGATGCAGTCTCTGCGGTGTTGCTGCGGCAGTGATACTCTCTGCCTGCGGGGCGGGGATTGGTTTGGGCGTCGATGCCGATCTGCAGTCGAGCGTTGCCACAACGCTCTATCCGGGGGGCACGGATGTGGAGATTGATGCGGCGGTTCTGGCCACGTTCAGCGCGGCGGTCTCGACCTCCTATTCCGAGAGCCAGTGGCAGACGCTTCTCACGCTTCGACGCGTCGAAGGGGGCGTTGCGACGGGGGTGTCGCTCTGCACCGCAGTGACCTACGATGCCGATGCGCTCACGGCAACGTGTGCGCACACAGCGCTCAATTATCTGACGACCTATGAGGTGGCGCTCTGGTACGTTCAGGATGCGGACGGGCTCCTGATCACGGGGTCCAGTCAGCAGTTTACGACGACCTCGGCTCTGCCGGTGGCAACGCTCACATCGAAGACCTCGGTGACGCAGACGGTCGACGGTGAGGGGCAGCTCACCCTTACGTTGGCATTCGATCAAGCGCCGGCGGTGACCCCGACCGTTTCGGTTGCGGAGACGGTCAGCGCGAGCGCTGTATCCCCGAGTGCGGCCAAGGCTGCGGAGGGAGGCGCGTGCAGCGCGGTGGAGGGATCCGAGACGGACTTTACCTGTGTGGTCACGGGGCTTTCCAGCTGTCAGGCGATTGTCGACTATACGGCGACGATCAGCGTTGGTGGCCTGGAGGCGGGGACGATATTGTTCAATACCGCCGATGACGAGTTCGACAGTGAGGCGACGCTGGATGCCTGTTGGGCGGGTGTCGAAGTCAGAGAAAATGCCTTCAAGACGCGTGTCGTTCAGGATGGGGTATTGGTCATGACCCTCGTGACCGAAGACGTGGGCGACACGTACATCACGATCATCATGGACAAGGAGAAGGGCGATGCGGAAGATTTTAGCGTTTCCGCTCATATCTCTTCCTTCGAGCGCGTCGGGGCGGAGGATGGTTTTGTGATGCTTGGGCTTGCCTCCGACATGCTGATGGAGGATGGTGGTCTGGTCGCGGGGCTGTTGTTCGATGACTCCGCCGAGACCTATTCGACCCAGGTTTCGGGATCGCCCCCGACATGGCAGGCCACAGGAGGGGGCGATGCGCCATCGTACTCGTATTGTCTCGTAAAACACGCCGATACAGTTCGCCTCTTTCTGAGCTTCGATGACGCAACCTGGGTTGCCGGCGATTCATATACGTTGTTCTGCTCCTCCGGGGATTGCGGTGATTTTACGGCAGCGAGCAGCAGTTGGCCGGAGGCGGTTGGATTACTGTTTTTTAATAATATCGATGAGAGTCAGACGATGACGTCGAAAGTCAGCTATGTTCGTTTCAACACAAACATCGTGAACGGTGATGCGAATGATTGCCCTTCGCTCGATTGAATCTATTTTTCCAATCTTTCCTCTTGAGTTTTGACCTACGGGACCAATCGTTCGATCTTCTCGGAAAGCCCTCGAGCGAAGAAATCGCGCGCGGAGGCGATGAGTTCATCCCGGCGCAGCGGGTTGAAGTAGCGTTCGCGCAGGTGTGCGCAGAACTTGGCGGCGAAGTGGCTGGCAGTCTGATAGCATTCGCGCTCATCCACAGAGAGCTGGGGGTCGAATGCGTGCGATTCGAACTGTCGGGCGAAGAGGGCGTGGGTGCTGCCGCCGCGCTCGGCGGCGATGAGGTGGATGAGGAGGAATTTGTCGATCTCCCCCTGGAGCTCGAGCTCGAGGACCGAGAGGCGCTGTTCGCGTTCGGCGCGGTCGCAGACATAGGCGAAGTGGCTCACTCCCTCCACGGCGCAGGCGAAGGCGTCGAGTTCGTCGAGGGGATCGGCGGAGTCGAGCCGGGCCAGGATCTGTGGCGCGATGAAGAGGCCGAGTTCCAGGCCGTCGGGGGCGTCGCGAATGAAGAGCGCCTCACGCTCGGGCAGGCGGTTGCCGATGATATACTCTGCCGGCGTGGGACTCGCGACGAGAAAACGCTCGATGTCGAGCGAGGCGTCGAGTCCGTAGAGGTGACAGATCATCCTGTAGATTTCGCCAATCTTCATGCCGGTTTCTTTCCTCCCGTTCCGGCCGAGGTGTCGATGCCACGGCGTTCGAGAAACTGGCGCAGCCGTTCATCGCCGGACTGAATCCATCGCATGTAGAGCTGCAGGAGCTCCTCGTTGGTGAAGGCGTGATTCCAGGGCGCAATCGTCGCCAGCACGTCGACAAAAGCGGCAAATTTGAGCGAGAGTTCCTGATAGAGGTCGGCGAACGTCGCGTGCTTGTCATGCATATCGGCGAGCGTGGCGAACGCCGAGCCGCCGATCGAGATGTAATAGGGCAGGTCCACGAGACTCTTTCGGATGCTGTCGGAGAAAAATCCCGAGATGATGAGCGCGGAATCGCCCACCTGTTTGAGCCGCGCGATGCGATTGCGATCATCGCCTTCGTTTGCCTCCAAGAGCATCAGCGCCAGCGGTTTTTCGAAGAGCTCTTCGCCGCCGTCGTGCAGGTTGCGATCGGAGGCGTGATAGGTGGCCAGCAGGTTGACGAGATAGATTTCGGCAAACTCGCTGGCTTCAACGTGCTGTGCCTTGAGCGCATTCTGTACTTTCTCGTGAAAGAGCGACGAGAGATCCGCACTGGGCACGATCTGTAGTGTATCCGTCATAGTCCCCTCCACACACTAAAAGAGCAAAATTCATGCCAAGCAGGCATCTCTTGCGAGGGGGAGGAGAGGCGCTAATAAGTGAGAATTGAACGGAAAAATAAAGAACGTGCGTCAGGATGGCGGCGAAGGTGCGGTCAGATGGGTAGATCACGCCCCAGCGGTGTGGAGATGTTGACCGTTTAGATGTTTCCCCCGATGTGCGCGGCCTCCTCCTCGGCCTCTTCCTCCGGGACGTCCGCGGTCGGTTTGAAGAGATCGCTCGAGGCGCGCTTGAGGAAGAAGGTTCCGACGATCCCCTTCATGCTGTAGTTGGCGAACATCCACAGGAGTGTGGCGGAGAAGAGCAGTTCCTGCGGCGTGATCTTTCCCGTCCCGAATATCGCTCCCGTGATGTACGGATGCAGCAGCTCCACCGTTGCGGCGTTGGTTGTGCCCAGTCCCCCCGGCGTGATCGGCAGCGTGCCGATGAGGAAGACGATCGGGATGTTCCCCAGTATTTTGACGAAGGGGATGTCGACGTTGAAGGTGTGCAAAACGATATACATCGAGATGATGATCGTGAAGTGAATCGGGATGCGCATGATCGCCACCTTGAGATAATCGGGGGCGGTGGCTTTGTTGAAGATACTGAAGACGCCGCGTGTGCGCAGGCGTTCGATGAAGGGGATGCGGATGTGCCGTCCCAAAACGCGTTCGGGCCAGCGTCGCCAGAAGGCGAGCCAGACGAAGGTGAAGATCGCGGCACCCAGCCCGATGAGACGCGCAATGTGGCCGATGTCGATGCCGCCGATGGTGTACTCCTGAAAGAAGGAACCGGCGAACGCCAGCGAGATGATCCAGAGCAGATCGATGAAGATCACGAAGAGGAAGATCCCCAATGCCTCGAAGATCGGGATGCCGTAGCGACGCTTGAGGTAATAGGCATAGGCCGCTTGGCTCGCCGGATAGTTGAGCACCATGATGAGATAGGTGGCACCCCGCCCCGTGAGGATATCCATGAGCGAGACCGGATGCGAGAAGTGCGTGATGACCCAACGCATGACGATGCTGTCGACGACGAAGATGAAGATGAAGTAGGCCGCGGCAAAGGCGATGAACGCGGGGAGGTTCACATAGGTCAGCGCATGCCAGACCTTGGCCGGCGGATAGAGGTGGAAGAGATAGGCAAAAATCCCGGCGGCCACGCACCAGGGGGCTATCTTCTTGAAAAGGTTGGCGATTTTTTTCATAAAAAAGTGAGCAACTTTCCCCGCGCGAACGCGATAAGGATGCAGAGGGTAGGCTAGAACCTCGAATCCTGTCAACCAAAGTGATTTTAGGACTTGGCGAGGGTCGGGGGAAGGAGATAGCCCTCGCCACCTTTATCCCCCATCTCCTTTCCCCAAATAAGCCCACGAGGCCTCACGGCTTCGTGGGTTTTTTTGCGTACTCCTTCGGGAGGGGTCCGGCTTGCGGTGTACCGGGAGATCTACGGAAAATCCCATCGCGTGCGTCGTGGTCTTGATCCATCGTCCGGCAGTGTGTTCGGAGGGGACCGCCGTCTCGGCTCACACGCCGCCTCGACGGCTTTTTCTTCTTTCATCGCATCATCATAAGCTTCGATCGCGATGAAAGAAGAGATCCCCTCCGAACACACTGCCGGACGATGGATTCATGTTTGTGACTTCCTATGATTGTATGCATGAGAGATGACTCTACTCCGGCCGGTGAAGTTACCCTGTTGTAGTGCCTCGCGGAGCGTGCCGTTTTGGCCTGCGAAGAGCCGACGGTTTCGCCGAAGGCGAAATTCCGAATGATGTTTGAGCCCGCCAGAAATCTAATGTGTTCTTATTCCGCCGGCGGGCGAGAATATATGGATGCCCAGCCCTTGATGTAACGAGCGCTGGTTAACTCATAAATAATTCACTATGGGTGAAATTATTTAACTCATCGAAGGGGGGCATCCAGATGAAAAACATAGTCTATGTTGGTATTGATGTCGATGATAATGCGTTCCATGGTCATGCGGTAGAGAACGATTCCGAAAAAACGTTTTCTTTTACGTGCAGGCCCAATGTAGCTCATTTGGTGAAGAAGTTAAATGCCCTCAGGGGGGAGAATGGAGAATTGAAAATATGCTACGAGAGCACTTATTTGGGATTTTCTCTTCAACGGGATCTCTCGGCCCATGGCTGGCATTGCGACGTCATAGCCTCTTCTCTCATTCCAAAGAAGCCCGGTAAATTTGTAAAAACAGACAAGATCGATTGTAGAAGCTTCGCGCGGAATTACAGAAACGGTGAACTGAGCATAGTGCATGTGCCTGATGCTGAGGAAGAATGTGTCCGAAGCATCGTTCGTTCCAGGAAGTTCCTCAAAGAACAATCAAAGGAGCTCAAGAGGCATATCCTCTCAGCCTGTCGTTGCGCTGGGATTCATTATCGAACCGAAGAGGGAAAAGGACGAGAATACTGGACAGCGGTGCACCGGGAGTGGCTATCAAGACAAACATCCAAGCATAAAAGCCAGGTTTTCCAATTTAACATTCACTCCTTATTGATGCATTTAAAGCAGGTAGAGCTAGAGATCGGTTGCTATGAAAAGGAGATCGCGCGGTTGGCTCAAAGCTCATTTTATAAAAAGAAAGTGGATTCCTTGCGGTGTTATCGAGGCTTAGACACGTTATCCTCCATGACCCTTATTACAGAGATAGGAGATATTTCCCGTTTTGCACATCCACGGAAGCTCTGTTCCTATGCGGGCATGGACTTGAGGGAATATAGTTCAGGAGGAAAAGAGCATCGATTCAGCATGAGCAAGATGGGAAATCGGCATATACGAACCGGTGTGATAGAAGCATGCCAGTCATCTGCTCGAATTCCAAGGGTAAGCAAACGACTCAAGGAAATGAGAAAAGGTACAGATGAACGATACATAGCCATTGCCGATCGATGTATGAAGCGGTTGCATCAAAAGTCGAGTAGATTGCTGTGCCGGGGAAAAGAGAAAAACAAGGTGAAGGTTGCATGTGGACGAGAGTTGCTGTGTTTTATTTGGGAATCATTGAGGGGGGTTGATAGGGAGCTTAAAGCTGTGGAGGCTTAATTAAGCGGGGAATGAAGCAGCCCACGACATGAACATGGATTTCAATATCCGAGGTGAGATTGTGGAAAGGCTTCAATCGGATTCAACTTAATGCGTTAACCAGCACGCGGATATGAGGTTGAAAGCCCTTGAAGCTCATTGAAGACAACATCGCTTTAAGCACGATCACCCTATTGACACACTGGGCATCCATATGAGTTCATGAGGAAAGACGGATCGAGTCAGATGCCAAAACGTGCAAGCGGAGCGCCAGCGCTACAACAGGGTAACTTCACCGGCCGGAGCACTCAGGTTCAATGACGGGAAGGATTCGAATTGCAGGGCGATGAGATGGTTTCATATGCGGTGCGAATGTCAGTCTCTCCGGTATCCCAGCGCAACGATGTAGCGCTCCGATGAGGTCTTGCGGGTGGCTTCGGGGACGATGGTTTGCACGCGATTGAATTCGGTCTTGAGCGTGCGCATGAATCCCTCGAACTCTTCGCCGGGAAAGATCTTCACGACGAAGTGGCCGCCACTCTTGAGCAGGCGATGACAGACATCGAGGGCGAGGCTGGCGATTTCGAAGGAGCGGTAGGCGTCGGCGAACGGAATGCCCGAGAGGTTGGGCGACATGTCGGAGCAGACGCAATCCACATCTCCCCCGGCGAGCGTGGCGATCTCCTCCTGCATCGCGGCGTCGGTCAGGTCGCCGAGAAGGACCGTGCAGTGTTTCGGCGGCGCGATCTTGAGCGGCAACAGGTCGATGCCGATCACCTTTCCCTTGGGGCCCACGAGCGGCGAGAGCTCCTGCAGCCAGCCGCCCGGGGCGCAGCCCAGATCCAGGACGCAATCCCCCTTTGCGACGAGGCGGAAGCGGCGCTGCATCTCCTCAATCTTATAGACCGCGCGCGAAGCCTTTTTCTCCCGCTTGGCGCGCTGGTAGAAGTGATCTTTGCGATTGAAGGCCATCTGGCAAATATCCCGTTTTCTTCGGAATTGTAAACCGCTGGCTCGCGGCGCAAATGCTGTGGCGCCTCCCGGGGGAAAACGAGACCTTTTTTCCGATGAGGCTGTAAAAAAGTCCTCGTTTTCCCCCTCGCGGCGCAATAGCCGGGCGCCTCCCGATTTCCGAACTGCCTGCGTTGCCTTATCCGACACTTGTCCCCATATAATGATGTCGGCGGATGGGGAGTGAAATCCCCGGAAATGGCGGTTTGGGGGTCATCCCGCCCCGAATGCGAAGGGAGGGTGCTGTTAATATCCAATAAATACGAATAGTTACAGAAACCCGATTTGGCAGGGCTCTTGCACTAATGACGGGCAGGAAGACACAAGGAGGGTAACGATGGTGAGACCAGCGGCAGCGAATACGACGATGACTCCGGCGGCGGCAAAAAAGGCGGTCTTGGCAAAGACCACCGATTCCGAGAAGGCGGCCAAGGCCCTCTTCAAGGGCGTGAAATCCGAGAAGATTGCTTCCGTGCTCGTGGGTTCCAATTTTGATGTCGACAATACCGTAGCGGAATTCGCCGGAAAGTTTGGCAAGAGCCATGCGATCAATGTGGGCCTTTTTCGCGATATGCCGACGACCTCCCAGGTGCGGGAGAAGAAGGCGACGTTTGCACCGCATGTGTTGGCCATGGCCGACCTGCTCTCCGTCGAACATCCGACCGATCTCGAAGGGCATCTGGCCAAGCAGGTTATCGTCGAAGCAATGGGATAAGGGGGACTCAATGGCACGAAAGACGAAGTGGACACGCGAGGATGTGGTTCAGCTCATCGAGCTCCTGATCGAGCGCAACGCGCCGATCGTGAGCCATCCGAAGTTTCGCCGGCTCCTCGACCGCGACCAGAACCTCTTCACCAACCAGTGCACGCGCGAGGCCAACGGCAACATCGCCTACCGCACGGTTGATTTCGACATCGAGGGCCTGGATGACGCGGACTTCTGGGCGCACATCGACGCCACGCCGTACAACGATCTCATCGAAGAGAACGCGGCGGTGACGATCCTCAAGATGGCCGAGAAATTCAACCTGATCCAGTAACCCGGATCGACAAGAAAATGACTTACACAATCCCCTGTTTTTACAGGGGATTTTTTTAATTGCATCCCCCAGATACCACGCAACTTTTTTCCATTTCTGCCGATACTAGAAGTGAATGGGGAAAGGGGACAAAAACCGGTCACATCTTGGGAGAGCATGTCGTGCGTGCCTCCTCTTTTTTTGTGTTTTTGGTGTTCAAGGAAGGTTTTTGTAGTGGCTGCAAGGTGTTTTGGGCTTGTTTTTTGCCGAAATGAGCAAAAAAAAGCGAAACCCGATGGGGTTCCGCTTTTGTGGGCAGGGAGGGAATTGAACCCCCGACACGGAGATTTTCAGTCTCCTGCTCTACCGACTGAGCTACCTGCCCGGAAGTTGCTGATATATAACAGCTTCCTGAAGTTCGGCGGACATTAGACGATCGGCAAATAGGTGTCAAGTTTGATGCGGAAAAAATGAAATCCTCATATATTTCGAGGGGGATTGTGGATAACTCGAATCGGGCGGTCGAAGAAGTGGCAGCAAGGGTGGAATTGATAAAAAGATTTTAAAAAACAATAGGTTGCAAGTTGACGCTCCTTGACGGGATGTGCTATAAGGGTCACCACGTTGGATGGGGCAGGTTCTGTAAATAGTTGAAATTATTGAAAAACAATTCATTCCCCGCTCGTTGTGGAAAACTGGGGGTCAGTCAGGAGGGAACATGGGGCAGCAGCGTTCGGCATTGAATCGGGAGTTCAAAGTAGGTGATGTGGCCGTCTATCCGGCACACGGTGTGGGGGAAGTGCAGTCGATCGAAGAGCGCGAGATCGCGGGCAATACCCACAAGTTCTATATCCTCAAGATCATGGACAGCGGCATGACCATCATGGTGCCCACGGGTAACGTGCGCAGCGTCGGTCTGCGCGAGGTCATCAACGAGAGCGAAGTCGACATCGTCTATGAGATCCTGGGCGAGCGCGACATCTCCATCAACGAACAGACCTGGAATCGGCGCTATCGCGAGTATATGGACAAGATCAAGACCGGTTCCATCTACGAGATCGCCGAGGTCCTGCGCGACCTGATGCTCATGCGCTATGAGAAGGAGCTCTCCTTCGGTGAGCGCAAGATGCTCGACACGGCCCGCTGCCTCATCATCAAGGAATTGGCGATCAGTCAGTCGATGGGTGAAGAGGACGTGGCCGAGGAGATCGACGAGATCTTTGCGAATTAATCATCGTCAATACGGTTCCCTTTCGGAGGGTCCACCGCGAGGTGGGCCCTTTGTTTTTGCTTGTCTTTCCCCCATCCCCCTGGTTTATCGAGCCCACTATGCGCATCGGAGCGATCATCGCCGCTGCCGGCATCGGCCGCCGTATGGGAGCCGACCGGCCCAAGCAATATCTCGAAATCGCCGACCGCCCCATCATCTGTCATACCCTCGATCAATTTCTTGGTATGGCGGATCTGATCGAACTCGTGGTCGTGGTCGAGCCGGGGCGTGAGGAATCCTTTCGTCAGGAGATCATCGCGGCTCATGCCTATCCCGAATCATGGCGCGTCGTCGCTGGCGGGGCGTTGCGCCAGGAGTCGGTGGCCAACGGTCTGCATGCACTCTCCGATGCTGTCGATATCGTCCTGGTGCACGATGGCGTGCGTCCCTTCGTAACGGGCGCGCTCATCGCACGTGCGGCCGCTGCCGCCAATGAGACAGGGGCGGCGATCGTTGCCGCGCCGGTGACCGAGACGATCAAGCGCGTGCAGGGCGGGCGCGTCATCGAGACGGTCGATCGCAATGAACTCTGGGGCGCGCAGACGCCGCAGGCCGCACGACGCGAGATTCTCCTGCAGGCGATGGAGGCTGCACAGCGCGACGGTTTTGTCGGCACCGACGAGATGAGCCTCATCGAGCGCATCGGTGTGAGCGTCGCCGTCGTCGAGGGGGATCGACGCAATATCAAGATCACGAGTCCTGAAGATCTCATCATCGCGGAAGCGATCTACAAAACCGTGAACCGTGAACCGTGAACCGTCAGCCGAGAGAAGCGAGTGCTTATGCGAGATACGAAATGCGAGATGCGAAATGCGGATCTTCGAGTCGGCATCGGATATGACATTCATCGTTTGGAGGCGGGGCGAGCGCTCATCCTGGGCGGCGTGACCATTCCGTTCGAGAAGGGGCTGCGCGGTCACTCCGACGGCGATGCCCTCATGCATGCGGTGGCCGATGCCATTTTGGGGGCGGCTTCACTCGGCGATATCGGACGGCACTTCCCCGACACCGATCCGGTGTTCAAGGATGCTGATAGCTCCGTGTTGCTCGGGCGCGTATACGAAATTGCCGAAGGGAAGGGGTGGCGCATCGTCAACGTCGATGCCAACATCATCGCGGAGAAACCCAAGATGGCGCCGCACATCGAGGCGATGCGCGCGCGACTGGCCGAGGTGCTCTCGCTCGACGTGGGGGCTGTGAGCATCAAGGCGCGCACGAACGAAGGCGTCGATGCGGTGGGTCGCGGTGAGGCCATCGCGTGTCAATCCGCCATCCTGTTGGAATCTGCGAGAAGGGAAACAATATGACACTGTTCGTCTATAATTCGCTGACGCGAAAGAAGGATGAATTCGTTCCGCTCCATCCGCCCAAGGTCGGCATGTATGCCTGTGGGATTACGGCTTACGATACCTGTCACCTCGGGCACGCGCGTGCGGCGGTCGTCTTCGACATGGTCTATCGCTATCTCAAACACAAAAAATATGATGTGACCTACGTGCGCAACTATACCGACGTCGACGACAAGATCATCGCGCGGGCGAACAAGGAGGGGGTCTCCTGTGCGGAGATCACCGATCGCTATATTGCCGAATACGAACGCGACATGGGCGCGCTCGGCGTGCTCATGCCCGACATCGCGCCGCGCGCCACCGCGCACATCGACGACATGATCGCCACCATCGCAAAGCTCATCGAGAAGGATCATGCCTATGCGGTCGATGGCAACGTCTACTTCTCCGTCCGCAGTTTTCCCGGCTACGGAAAACTCTCCGGCAAGAATATCGAAGAACTCACCAGCGGTGCGCGCGTGGATGTGGATGAGAAAAAACGCGATCCGCTCGACTTCGCGCTCTGGAAGCCGGCCAAGCCCGGTGAGCCGACCTGGCCCTCGCCCTGGGGCGAGGGGCGTCCCGGTTGGCACATCGAATGCTCGGCGATGAGCACGAAGTATCTCGGCCAGCCCTTCGATATTCACGGTGGCGGTCGCGATCTCGTCTTTCCGCACCACGAGAATGAGATCGCCCAGGCCGAAGGCGCGTGCGGCTGCACGTTTGCAACCTACTGGCTGCACAATGGCTTTATCAATATCGACGCCGAGAAGATGAGCAAGTCGTTGGGCAATATCACCGCCATCGGCGAGGTGCTCAAAAAATACGATTCCGAGGCGTTGCGTCTCTTTCTCCTTTCGAACCACTACCGCTCGCCGATCGATTACACGCAGCAGTCCATGGCCGAGGCCGAGTCTTCGCTCGATCGTTTCTACGAGACGGCCAAGCGTCTGCATCGCATTCATCCCGGCAAGAATGCGAACGATGAGGCCGAAGGGGCCGTCGCGATCGCCGTCAAGGAGTTGCTCGTCTCCTTCGAGGAACGCTTTGTCGAGGCGATGGATGACGACTTCAATACGGCGCGTTCGGTGGGTCTCGTCTTCGAGGCGGTGCGCGCGATCAATCGCTACCTCGACGAGGTAGGCGAATGCGTGACGCCCTTTTCGGGATGGGTGGTCCTGCAGTTCATGCACCTGCAACACGTGGCGGGCGAGGTGTTGGGGATCTTCGGTTCCGATGAGGCCGATTATCATCGCCGTTGTTCTGCGCGCGTCCATGCCGAGCGCGGGGTCGATGCGGCGCAGATCGAAGCGCTCATCGCTGAGCGCAGGCAGGCGCGGTCGCAGAAGGACTTCGCACGCGCCGATGCCATTCGCGACGAGTTGGGAAGGCTCGGCGTCGAATTCAAGGATAAGCCCGATGGCACGACCGAGTGGAAACTGCGATAGAGCAGACCTCCAGTTTGATGACAAACCTTGGTTTTGTCATCCCCGCGAAAGCGGGGATCTCGATTGGTTATTCCAAGCGAGATTCCCGCCTGCGCGGGAATGACAATGCCCTGTAGAGTCCTTACTCATTTTTATGTCCTCATTTAAACTCATCTCTGAGTTCGAGCCCAAGGGCGATCAGCCGCAGGCGATCGCCAAACTCACCGAGGGTGTGCGCGCCGGAATCGAACATCAGGTCCTGCTCGGGGTGACCGGGAGTGGAAAAACATTTTCCATCGCCCATCTCATCAATAATCTGAACCGCCCCACGCTCGTCATCGCGCCGAACAAGACGCTCGCCGCACAGCTCTTCGCTGAGTTTCGGGAACTCTTTCCCGAAAACGCCGTCGAATATTTCGTCAGCTACTACGACTACTACCAGCCCGAGGCCTACCTGCCGGCGAAGGATCTCTTCATCGAGAAGGATTCCTCCATCAACGAGCAGATCGACCGGCTTCGCCATTCGGCCACGCATGCCCTCTTGACCCGCCGCGATGTCATCATCGTCGCGAGCGTCTCCTGCATCTACGGCCTGGGGAGCCCCGAGGCCTATCAGGGGATGCTGGTGCGCACGAAAAAGGGCGATACACTCGATCGGCAGGAGTTTCTGCGGAGCCTGATCGAGATCCGCTATGAGCGAAACGATATCGACTTTCACCGCGGTACCTTTCGCGTGCGCGGCGACTCCGTCGAGATCATTCCCGCCTATGAGGATGCCAAGGCGGTGCGCCTCGAATTCTTCGGCGACGAACTCGAACGCATCGTCGAGATCGATGCGCTCACGGGCCAGCCTCTCGGCGAGCTCGCAGAGGTTATGATCTTTCCGGGCAGTCACTATGTGACGCCTGAGGAGAAGACGCGCGAGGCCATCGTGCATATCCGCGCGGAGCTCGAGGCGCGGATGCAACATTATTATGAGCAGAATCAGCCGCTGGAGCGCGCGCGCATCGAGCAGCGCACGAAATTCGACCTCGAGATGATGGAGGAGATGGGGTTCTGCAAGGGGATCGAGAACTATTCGCGCTATCTCACGGGGCGCGAGCCGGGAACGCCTCCGCCCACACTCCTGGAATATTTCCCAAAGGACTTTCTGCTCGTGATCGATGAGAGCCACATCACGGTGCCGCAGATCGGCGGCATGTACAGCGGCGATCGTTCGCGCAAGACCACGCTCGTCGAATATGGGTTTCGCCTTCCCTCGGCGATGGACAACCGGCCGCTGCGCTTCGAGGAGTTCGATCAGATGGTCGGGCAGGTGGTCTACTGTTCGGCCACCCCCGCTGATTACGAACTTCAAAAGGCGGGCGATCAGATCGCCGAGCAGATCGTGCGCCCCACGGGGCTCATGGATCCGAAGCCGGAGGTGCGGCCCACGACGGGCCAGGTCGACGACCTCCTGGGCGAGATTCGAAAGGTCGTCGCCGCCGGCGAGCGCGTGCTCGTCACGACGCTGACCAAGCGGATGTCCGAACAGCTCTCCGATTACTTTCGCGAACAGGGGGTGCGCGTGCGTTACCTCCATTCCGACATCGATTCGCTCGAACGGATGGAGATCCTGCGCGCCCTGCGACGCGGCGATTTCGACGTGCTCGTCGGTATCAACCTGCTGCGCGAGGGGCTCGACCTCCCCGAGGTATCGCTCGTGGCGATTCTCGACGCCGATCGCGAGGGGTTTCTGCGCTCGGCGCGTTCGCTCATCCAGACCTTCGGGCGTGCGGCGCGCAACGTCTCCGGGCGCGTCATCCTCTATGGCGACAAGATGACCAACTCGATGCGGCGCGCCATCGATGAGACGCTTCGGCGTCGCGAGAAACAGGCAGCCTACAACAAGGCGCACGGCATCACGCCCACGACGATCAAAAAGAAGATCAGCGACGTGATGCACTCGATCTACGAACAGGACTATCCGACCGTGACGATCGAGGAGGATGAGGTCGCGCCGTCCAAGCGCGCGAAGCACATTGCCAAACTCCGCCGCGAGATGCTCGCGGCTGCCAAGAAGCTCGATTTCGAGTGTGCGGCCGAGCTGCGCGATCGCATCCTGGCCCTCGAGCGGAAGGAACTCGGGGTGTAGGGGAAAACCTGTATGACTCGATGCATGGTTTATGCTATGATGCCGCCATTCATCTCGGAGGGAATCACCATGAAAATCAATGCGATGCGCACACTTCTCATCCTGGCGAGCATCTGTTTTCTCGCCGCCTGCGGCAGCGGTGGGAGCACGTCGATCGAGGGCCCGGTCCTCTCGCTGAGTGAGGTGCGCGCGCTCGTCATCGACCAATTCTTCGTCAACGGCGGCCTCGATGATGAATATGCCTCCGAAGGGGAATTCTCGCTCTACCTGCGCGATGCGGCGACCGGCCAGGACGTGGCGTGCACCTCTGCAGAGAACGGCATGGAGGAGCTGGCCATCCCCGCCATCTACTACGGTGGGCTCTCCGTCCCCTTCGAGAGCGTCGACGGAGAACACCCCGAATCGCTCGCTCGCTTTCAACTCCTCTTCGTCGAACAGGACAGCCAGGGTTGCCCGGAACCCATCGATGAGGACGAGGACGACATCGCGGGCATCAGCGCTGAGCTCACCTTTGACGAGCTGCTCGAACAGCCGATCTGGGCGACCAACGGCCGGGCCGTCACGGTGCTGCGCGCGCAGTCGAGCGATGCGGTGACGGTGCGCTCCATGGCGCCGTCGCTCGCACGCGGGTTTTTCCTCGATAAACTCTTCTTTGAAAATGGTTCTGAGGGACGCCAGGCGAATCGCTACTATCTCTTCGTCGATCGCATCGAAAACGGGAGCTCCACCTACGAGAGTCAGGTGAGTGACGATGACATGGCTGCCATTCAGTATGGTGAGCTCATCTATGCGGCGCTCGGCTTCACCGTGCCGGGGTTCGATGCGGCGGATGCCGGCTTTGACGACACGGCCGTGCGCGTCTCGCTCTATGTTCAGCGCGATTCCGGTCCAGCGCTCGTGGGCCAGACCGATGTGGCCACCATCGGTGAACTCATCGGCGAGAAGGCGCTCTTCACCAACGGAAAGGGGTATGTCACCTTTCGCAGCGTGATGCCGACGCCGTTCTCCGCTTCGGTCGTGCGCCTCGAAGAGCTCATCGATCTCATCGCCACGGATCTGTCCTACACGCTCACGCCGGAGGCCGCCCCCACCATGGAGCTGCAGGTGACCGACGTGGAGGGCAACTACGCCATCGCCTGCGCCGGTGCGAATCAGGGGCTTGGCGGTGTGGATGCCCCTGGGACCTATGCGGGGCTCACCGCGGGGCTGGCCACCGTGACCGGCCAACAGGAGCTCTTCGGGTGGGATACGGTCCTCATCCGACTCGTCAATCGCACGGATGGACTGACCTGTCCGGCCCCGATGACGGCGACGCCCGAGATCCTGGGGCAGAGCGCAGGGCTCACCAGCGCGGGGCTTGGGGCGGGGAGCTACACGTTTGCCAATGAAGCGGGAAGCGTGACGCTGGCGTTGGATGCCGAATGATTCTAACGAGGGCGTGTCCTCATTTGGTAAGGTGTCATTCCCGCCCTTCGGCTACGCTCAGGACAGGCTCCAGCGGGAATCTCGCTTATGAGGGGTCAATCGAGATTCCCGCCGGAGTTTACCCTCGAGTGATTTAATCGGGGGCGGGAATGACAAAAATCGGCAAAATCAGCATTTCCCGACAGACTCTAACGAGTTGTTTGATATCGTTGACAAAACGCTGAAGAGTCGGATAAACATCAGCATTCCTTGCGGTATGTTTTTTTGCGGAGCGAAAGGAGACTCGTTCATGAAACGTTTTCTGATGATCGTCGCGTTGCTGGCCTTCTGCGTCATGCCGACGCTGGTCCATGCCGAGGCCGGATACGATGGCGGTTTTTTCATGCAGAACGACGAGAAGACCTTCAAACTCAAGATGGGCGGTCGCGTCCAGACAAAAGTTTTCTGGGAGCGCAACCCGGTGAACGATCCGAAGGATCGCATCTCCTTCCAGCTGCGGCGTGCGTTGCTCGGTATGAGCGCGACGATTCATGAGATCGGCCATGTGGGGTTTGCCCTCATGCACGCCACGAGCACCGTCGGTGAGACGCAGTTCCAGACCGTTCAGGTGGTTGGGGCGACGGCGGCGATCGATATCATTCCGGAGTTCACCGTCGAGGTCGGCATGGTGGGTCTGCCGCTCGATCTGATGGGGAACACGAGTTCGAAGTGGTTCTTGCTGAACGAAGCTCCCATCACGTCGCGTCAGGTCGACGGGGGTGAACTCGTCGATGCGACGACGGGGCAGATCGTCCAGTCGCCGTCGCGTCCCGAATTCGGTGCACCTGCCGGTCTTGGCCTTCGGATGTACGGCGGCTACTGGAAGTGGTTCTACGATGTGGGTATCGTCAACGCGACCGAAGACGACTATACGATCAACAACAACAAGCGCTTTTCCTTCGGCATGCGCACGGGCGTCAATATCCTCGGTGCCGTTCCGGGGAGCATGACCGACTTCGCCTGTTCCACGACGCCACAGCTCACCATCAGCATCGGATCGGATTATCAGAATCGCAAGGCGCCTGAAACCTTCGACCAGACCATCGGCGGCATCACGCTCACCGAGAACCTCCAGGTTGACTATCAGTGGACGTCGAGCCTGGGCGTGGCTCTGCGCTGGGCCGGGTTTGCCTTCACGACTGAGGGCTATTATCGCTGGACCAAGTGGCGGCAGATTCCGACCTTCTTCATCGAACAGCGCCGCAAACTCACCGACATCGGCTACTATGCGGCGGCGGGCTACTACATCATTCCGAAGAAGTTCGAGATCGCGGCACAGGCGGGGCAGGTCATTCGCCAGGGTCCGGACAACGATGCCTGGCAGTTCGGCGGGGGACTCAACTATTATATCTTCGGCAACAACATGAAGCTGCAGCTCGACTATACCTTTACCACCGACTACGACGATATCTTCGGCACGACGAACAATCACAAGCACATGCTGGCACTGATGGCCTCAGCGATCTTCTAGGTGTCTTCCCTCCCCTTTGTAAGGGGAGGGTTAGGGTGGGGTAGAGACACGATCTCTCTCCACCGTCCCCTCCTTACAAAGGAGGGGTGTCATGATTCTCACGCGGCTTCCTTAAGGGAGCCGCGTTTTCTTTTGAGTTGAATCAGTCCTTTGCGCTATGCTCAACGCCACCTATGTCGCTTGCCGATACAGTTCGTTCCTTTCCTCGAAAGCCGGGCGTCTATCTCTTCAAGGATGCCAAGGGGGCCGTACTCTATGTCGGCAAGGCCAAGCGGCTTCGCGATCGCGTGCGCAGCTATTTCGTGCCCGGTCGCGACGAACGTCCCCAGGTGCAGTTTCTCCTTCGTCGGACGGCGGACATCGCCTTCATCGTCACCGATACCGAAAAAGAGGCGCTGCTCCTCGAGAACACGCTGATCAAAGAACATCGCCCGCGCTACAACATCCACCTGCGCGACGACAAGAGCTATATCTCCATCCGCATCGGATACGACCACGAAAGCCCCGGCATCATGCTCACCCGGCACGTGCGCAAGGATGGCGCGCGCTATTTCGGCCCATACGACTCGGGGCTCGCCGCGCGGGAGGCGATCGATGTGATCACAAGGTTTTTGCAGGTGCGCACCTGCACCGATCGAGAGTTTGCCAACCGTGTGCGCCCCTGTCTCAAGTACGACATCGGCCGATGCACAGCGCCGTGTGTGGGAAAGATTTCGCGCGAGCTCTATGCCGAACAGGTCGCCGATGCCGAGTTCTTTCTGCAGGGGCACAGTCGTGAACTCATTCGCCGTTTAGAACGACAGATGAAACAGGTCTCGGAGGAGCAGCGCTATGAGGATGCGGCTCGTCTGCGCGATGCGATTGCGCACCTGAAGGGGCTCATCGAGGGGCAGAAGGTCGTGCGCCATCATGGAGGCGATCAGGACGCGGTTGTTCTTGCACACGTGAAGGAGCGCGCTGCGATCTGCGTCTTGCGCGTGCGTGCCGGTACGCTCATCGGGCGGCAGATTTTTCCTATCGGCAATATGGCCGGCGATGATGCACAGCTCGTGGAGGAGTTTCTCCTGCAACACTATCGGGAGGAACTGAGAATTCCCTCGCGGCTGTTGTTGTCGCATTCCGTCGAGGGACAGGCGATCATCGCCCAGGTTCTCTCCGAACGTCGCGGTGCAAAGGTTTCGGTGACAGTACCCCAGAAAGGGGAGAAGAGGCGGCTCGTGGAGTTGGCGCTGACCAATGCGCGCGAGGCGATCGTCGCCCAGGCAGCACGACGCGACGAGTCGGACACGCTCGACCGCGTGGGACGAAAACTTGGGCTCTCATCGGCGCCGAGCCGTATCGAGTGCCTCGACATCTCCAATTTGCAGGGCCTTGAGGCGGTCGGTTCGCTCGTAAGCTTTCTCGACGGCGAGCCGGACAAGAAGGGGTATCGCATCTATAATATCCAGACGATCTCCACGCCCGACGATTACGGCATGATGCATGAAGTCCTCATGCGCAGATTTGCCGCCGAGGATCGCGCGCCTGAGCGTTCCGGCACTGCCATCGATCGTCCGCTACCTGACCTTCTTCTCGTCGATGGCGGCAAGGGCCAGCTCGCCGTTGCGCAGCGCGTCCTGGAGGAACTCTCGCTCGAGATTCCGACGGCGGCGATCGCCAAGGGCGAGAAGAAGGGACACGCCGACCGCATCTTCATCCCGGGGCGCAAAAATCCCCTCAACTTCAAACGCGGTTCCAAGGAACTCCTCTTTCTCATGCGCGTGCGCGATGAAGCCCATCGTTTCGGCATCACCGCGCACCGCCGCCGTCATGGCAAACAGGCAATCGCCTCTCCACTCGATGTCATTCCCGGCCTGGGGCCAAAGCGGCGCAAGGTATTGCTGGATCGGTTCGGCGGACTCGACGGCGTGCGGTGCGCAACGGTCGAAGAAATCGTTGCCGTTCCCGGTATCTCAAAGGATCTCGCCATTCGCATCCATGAGTGGGCTCAGACGATGACATCATGATGATTTTGATCCTCAGGGCGGTTGTCGCTTTTTTTGACACTCTGGGTCAAAGTTGGCGGTCTGGCGGTCCTCTGATAGAATTGGAACCTCGTTAATTCCTCAATAATTCAAGCTATTACCTCGATTCTCGTCCGGGTGCCCTGCTGGCACGCTCCTTGCTTTAGAAGGAGGGTGGAAGGCGGTGGTTATGGGACAATCGCAGAAAACACTGAGTGAAGTCATCATCCGGCAGATCTATCGCGAGGATCCCCCCGAGGGAGCCAAGCGCAACCCGACGGTGCTCTCCTGCGGCGGTATCTACATCCCTCATCGAGCGCGTCGCAACTCGCCCCTCTATCACATCCTCAATACGCCGAGCGATACAGAGCCAGTGAAGGTGGTCACGGGGGTCAAGCCGCGCAATGTTTTATATGAGGTTATGCAGAAGGAGTCACTCAACTAAACTCTTCGAGGGACTTGGTGGAGTTCCTCTCCTTTTCCGGAGGGCCGATCGACGGATCGGCCCTTTCGTCATTCAAAGAGTGTCGCGATCGATTTCGTATAGGGTGCCTCGATGATGCCGCGTTCCGTGATGATGGCGGTGACGAGTTCGGCGGGCGTGACGTCGAAGGCGGGGTTGATGATCTTGACGTGGTCGGGGGTTACCTGCAGCTGACCGATGTGGGTGACCTCGCGTGGATCGCGTTCCTCGATTGGAATCTCCTCGCCCGAAGCGATCTTCGGATCGATCGTGGACAGGGGTGCGGCGACATAGAAGGGAATGCGGTGTCGCCCCGCCAAGACCGCGACCTGATAGGTGCCGATCTTGTTGGCAACATCCCCGTTGGCGGCGATGCGATCGGCGCCGACGATGCAGGCGTCGATCATTCCCTTTGCCATGAGCGATCCGGCCATGGTGTCGCTGATGACGGTGACCTCCAGGCCGTGCTTCTGCAGCTCCCACGCGGTGAGCTGTGCGCCTTGCAGGCGCGGGCGGGTTTCATCGGCGATGACGTGGATGCGTTTGCCCGCATCGGAGGCGGAATAGATGACGCCCAGTGCCGTGCCGTAGCCGGCGGTGGCCAAGGCGCCGGCGTTGCAGTGGGTGAGCACCGTCATGCCATCGTTTAAGAGCTTCTCCCCGTTGCGGCCAATGCGGCGATTCGATTCGATGTCCTCGGCATAGATGGTCAGCGCCTCCTGCTTGAGCGCAGCGGTGATCTCCGACATCGGCTGGTCCTTCTGCGCGAGCGCGCAGCGCTTCATGCGCTCGAGCGCCCAGAAGAGGTTGACCGCCGTCGGTCGTGTCTGCGCCAGGCGATCACAGATTCCTTCGAGCTTGGCATAGTAGGAATCGAAATCTTCGACGCCGATGCCCATGGCTCCGAGTGCCACGCCCATGGCTGCGGCCACGCCGATGGCAGGGGCCCCGCGGATCACCATGCTGGAGATCGCGTTGGCCACGCCCAGGTAATCTTCATAGGTTTTATAGACCTCTTCGCGCGGCAGTTTGCGCTGATCCAGCATGACGACGCGATCGTCCTTCCACTCGATGGTTTTGATGATGTCCATAGCTCACCTCGTTCGCAAATCAAAAATCCAAAATCCGAAATTCAAATACAGCGACATTCGACATTTGGATTTATGATCCTAGTTTCTTTTTCAAAATCTCATTCACCAATTTCGGATTGGCTTTGCCTTTCGTCGCCTTCATCGTCTGGCCGACGAAGAAGGCCAAGACCGCCGTCTTGCCGCTGCGGTATTGTTCGAGCTGTTTCGGATTGTCGGCGATGACCCCTTCGATCACGGCTTCGAGTTCGCCGGCATCGCTGACCTGTGAAAGCCCCTTCTTCTCGACGATGGCCTCTGGCGCAGTCCCCGTCTGGAACATCTCGGCGAAGACTTCCTTGGCCATCTTCCCGGAGAGGGTTCCTTTTTCAATGAGGGCGATGAGTTCAGCCAAGTGTTCCGGCGTGATCGGACAGGCGGCGATGCCGCGTTCGTCTTCCTTGATCTCGCGCATGAGCTCCGAAATAATCCAATTGGCCGCCTTCTTCGCCGGGGCGCCGGCACGTACCGTCGACTCGAAATAATCGGCGATCGCGCGATCATCGGTGAGAACTCCCGCATCTGCATCCGGGATTTCGAATTCGGCCACGAACCGTGCGCGTCGTGCATCGGCCAGCTCCGGAAGACCGATCCGCATGCGATCGATCCAGTCGTCTTCGACCACGAGCGGCAAGAGATCCGGATCGGGAAAATAGCGGTAGTCGTGCGCCTCTTCCTTGCTGCGCATCGGTTCGGTGCGCCCGGCGGCATCGTTCCACAGACGCGTCTCCTGAACGATAGTTCCGCCGCTTTCAATTACCTCTTGTTGGCGCTTGGCCTCGAAGGCGATCGCCCGCTCGACCGCGCGGTAGGAGTTGAGGTTTTTCATCTCGGTGCGCGTGCCGAGCTTTTCCTGTCCGACCGGGCGGATCGAGATATTGGCGTCGCAGCGGAAGTTTCCCTCCTGGAGGTTGCCTTCGCAGACCTCGAGATAGACGAGCACGTTGCGCAGCGTGCGCAGGTAGTCGCCCGCCTCCTGTGGCGACCGCATGTCGGGCTCGGAGACGATCTCGATGAGCGGCATGCCGCAGCGGTTGAAGTCGATGTGGCTCTGCGTGGGATGCCCCATATCGTGCAGCGATTTTCCCGCATCCTCCTCGAGGTGGATGCGCGTGATGCCGATGCGGCGGATTGCTCCCCCCGTGTGGATCTCGATCGCTCCGCCGAGGCAGAGGGGCTTGTCGTACTGGGAGATCTGATACCCCTTGGTGAGATCCGGATAGAAGTAGTTCTTGCGCGCGAAGACACTCGTGCGCTGAATCGCACAGCCGACGGCCAGCCCCGCTTTGATCGCCATCTCGATGGCGCGCTCGTTGACCACCGGCAGCGCGCCGGGCTGGGCCATGCAGACCGGGCAGATATTCGTGTTGGGTGCGTCGCCGAAATTGGTGGAGCAGGCGCAGTACATCTTGCTGCGCGTGGCCAGCTGCGCATGCACTTCAAGTCCGATGATGGTTTCGTATGTGGTCATAAATGCGTTCGATGGTTCGATGGTTCGATGGTTCGATGGTTCGATGGTTCGATGGTTCGATGGTTCGATGGTTCGATGCAGCTTGACGCTCTACCATGGAATCGAAACGCTGTAACCGACGAACCATCGGACTATCGGACTATCGAACCGGTACCTTCCTATGCCACTCCGTCGATTGTTCGTATGCGTGCGCGATGTTGAGAATCGTCGCTTCCTCCAAGGGTTTTCCGATCAGCTGTAGGCCGATGGGGAGCCCCGCCTTCGAGATCCCGCAGGGGAGCGACATGCCGGGCAGCCCTGCAAGGCTCGTGGGGATGGTCAGCACATCGCTCATGTACATCGCAATCGGGTCGTCGATTTTTTCATTCAGCTTGAAGGGTGGTGTGGGCGTGACCGGACCGAGGATCGCATCGCAGCGCTCGAAGGCCTTCGTAAAGTCCTCTTTGATCAGCGTGCGCACCTGCTGCGCCTTGCGGTAATAGGCGTCGTAGTAGCCCGACGAGAGGACGAACGTGCCGACGATGATCCGCAGCCGCACCTCCGGGCCGAAGCCCTGCGTCCGCGTGGCCTCGTAGAGTTCGTCCAGGTCGCCGCCGGTGTTGACGCGCAGGCCGTAGCGGATGCCATCGTAGCGCGCCAGGTTCGAGGAGGCCTCGGCCGGGGCGATGATATAGTAGCAGGGGACGGCATAACGCGTGTGCGGGAGCGAGATCTCCTCGATCTTCGCCCCCATGCCCTCGAGGTGGGCGGCGGCCTTCTTGACCGCCACGACGACCTCCGCATCGATGCCCTCGCCGAAATATTCACGGGGCAGGCCGATGATGCGGCCGTTGACGTCTCCGGTGAGCGCATCGGCATAACAGGGAACCGGTGCAGGGATCGAGGTGGCATCATGGGGGTCGTGACCGGCCACAGCCTCCAACAGGAGCGCGGCATCGCGCACGGTGCGGGCCAAGGGCCCGACCTGGTCGAGCGAACTGGCAAACGCGATCACGCCGAAGCGGCTGACCCTTCCGTAGGTCGGCTTGATGCCGACCACGCCGCAATGGGCTGCAGGCTGTCGGATCGACCCGCCGGTATCGGTACCGAACGTCCCTGCGGCCAGACCCGCGGCCACTGCGGCGGCGGAGCCCCCGCTCGATCCGCCCGGGACATAGTCGGTGTTCCAGGGGTTGCGCACCGGCCCGAAGGCGGAGTGTTCGTTCGAGCTGCCCATAGCGAATTCATCCATGTTGAGCTTGCCCAACAGGACCGTGCCCGCCGCTCGTAGTTTCGCCACTGCGGTTCCGTCGTAGGTGGCGATATAGTCTTCGAGGATGCGCGAGGCGCAGGTCGTGCGCACGCCTTCGGTGAGGTAAATATCTTTGAGCGCGATGGGGATGCCGGTGAGCGGCGTGAGGTCTGTGCCCGCGCTCAGACGTGCATCGGCGGCGTCGGCCTGAGCGAGCGCGCGTTCGCGCGTCTGGGTGAGATAGCAGCCAAGCGTCTCATCGCGCGTGGAGATTTCGGCCAGGTAGGTTTCGGTCACCTCGCGCGCAGAGATCTCGCGCGCATGCAGAAGCGAAGCGAGTTCAGCGATCGTGCGGTCGCGCAGATCTGAGGATGGGTTCTTATTGCTCACTGTCGATCACCTTGGGCACCTGGACGTAGGGGCCGTCGCGCTCGGGCGCCGCCTCGAGAATGGTCGCGGCCTTCTCCGACGCGATGGGGACGTCTTCGCGAAGCACCTGTGCGAAGGCGACCGCATGCGCGGTCGGTTCGATTCCCGTCGTGTCGAGTTCTCCAAGCTGTTCCACATAGTCGAGCAGCGCACGGGCCTTGGCGATGAAACGCTCCTCCTCCTCAGGGGGAAGGGAGAGTCGGGCCAGCTCAGAGGTGCGTTTGACGATAGCACGGATGTCGGTCTGTTTGGTGGTGGTCATCAGAATTTAAAGAGGTCCAGGAGACTGTCGAAGAAGCGGCTCTCTTCGCCACAGAGCTGTTTCAGGGTATCTTTGAGGAGCAGGGCTGCTCCGCAGCCGGGGCATCTGAAGACGGTTTCGCCCTTGAAGGGGATGCTCTCGAGTTCGCCCCCACAGTTTCCGCAGCGACGCCAATGCAACTGCTTGAGCCTCGACTTCTCGGCCAGCTCGCTCTCTTCGCGCTGGGTCTCCGCGATTTTCTGTCGCTTCTTGAAGTCCTGCTTGCCGAAGTAGGCTTTCTCCGGTCTTGGCGGTTTGGTCGTCATGGCCTCCCCCCTCGCATCCGGCTCTAACACAGGGTTTCAAGTGAGGCAAGGGCCTAAAAACCGTGAAGGGCGAAGGGGGAAGGGCGAAACCTCGGCATTTTTTTTCGGGGCGCGATGTGGTACGTTCCGGCTATGATATCGATCATTGCTAATTGGCCATCGTGGGCGTTTTATCTCTGCGCGGGATTCATTGGCGCAATTCTGGGGAGCTTTGCCAACGTCTGTATCGTGCGTCTGCCTCAGGAGGAGGCGTTCTGGCCCTCGGTGAAGATCCTCTTCTGGCCGCCGTCGCATTGTCCGAAGTGTTCGCATCGCCTCTCCTGGTGGGAGAACGTGCCGCTGATCAGTTACCTCGTGTTGCGGGGGCGCTGTCGCGCCTGTCATGCATCGATTGCGCTGCGCTATCCCCTGGTCGAGTTGGCCTGCATCGTCCTGGCACTCTTTTCCTGGTGGTATTTTCGCCAACCGCTTCCGTTTCTGCTCTATTTTATCTTTCTCATCGTTCCGCTCGTCATCATCACCGTCATCGATCTGGATTGTCGCATCATCCCCGATGTCATCTCCATTCCCGGAATTTTTACCGGTATGGCCATTTTCACCATCCTGGAGGGGCAGGGGCACTACGGTCGCGCCCTGCTCGAGTCGTTTGCCGGGGCGCTCGTCGGCGGTGGGCTCCTCTATCTCGTGGCGACGGTTTACGAACGCGTGCGTCACCAGGAGGGACTCGGCGGTGGCGACGTCAAACTCATGGCGATGCTCGGCGCCTTCTTCGGATGGCGCGCAGCGCTGTTGATGTTGCTGACCTCCTCCATCCTCGGGTCGATCGTCGGCGTGGGGCTGATCCTCATCCTGCGACGCGATTTCAAATACGCCATTCCGTATGGTCCCTTTTTGGCCCTTGCGGGACTCATCTACCTCTTTGTCGGTCGTCTCTTTCTCACCTGGTACATAGGTCTGTTCTCGTAGTATTTTCAGTATTTATATTTACAAAATATCTGTTTTATTTCCATTGCTTTACAGCATAATCTTCATGTCAATTAATGATAATATCGTATAATTTTAGAAAATTATACATGAACGCTTGACGATTCATCCAATTTAGCGGAATAATTATCCACAGCTGATGCCGAAAACGGAATGACACTATAAAGAAGAAGGGTGGAACGGATTTATGACGAAGGAAACGATAATCATCTCCAACAACGTTCGCAAGTGTCGCGAAGATCTCCTCATGAGCAAGGCTGAACTCGCTCGCAAGGCTGGGCTCTCTGCCCTCACCATCGATCGCGTCGAAAACGGTATGCCCTGTCGCATGGACACCAAGCGCAAGATCCTGCTTGCCTTGGGCCTCAAGCTCACCGACAAGAATCGTCTCTTTCCAGAGGGGTGACAAAGAGCCGTAACTCGTAACTCGTAACTCGTAACTCGTAACTCGTGACTCGTGACTCGTGACTCGTGACTCGTAACTCGTAACTCGTGACTGGGTCATACCTTTCGAGTTCCAGCTTGCCTCAGCCGATCCTTTTGTGTAATCACAAAAGACTTATGAATCCGGAACTCCTGAACAATTCATTGTTTCTGCGCTATTATCGACAGTGGCAAGAAGATCCGACCTCCATCGTCTTTGCGCCGGTCGCCGAATATTTCCTCCTCTATGGCATGATCGACGAGGCCTTTACCGTCTGTCGAGAGGGCATCAAGCGCTATCCCACGCTCGTGAGCGGTCGCATCATCATGGCCAAGGTCCATCTCAAGCGGGGAAACTGGGAAGAGGCCGAAGACGAGTTGCAGCAGGCGCTGAACATCATGCCCGAAAACGATCGGGCGCGCGTCATGCTCGAGGAGATCGAGGAACTCAAGGCGCGCGAGGCGCGTGGGGAGATGTCGATGAAGGTGCCCGCGCCCGCGGTTGCGCACGTCCCGCATGAGGAGCGATCGAGCGCGCCCTCTTGGAACACGGTGACGATGGCCAAGATCTATGCCACCCAGGGACATCGCGACAGGGCCTGCGAGATCTACCGCACGATTCTCAAGGCCGACCCCGCCAACGAGGCGGCACGCAATGGGCTCGATGCCCTGACCGTCGCCGTGTGAGGGTTCATCTGACATACGTTTATGCCGTTTGTTCTCCAGGAGGCGCCCGTCTCATCCGAAAGGGTTCCATTCGATGAACGTGGTCAATAAGGAAAAGATCTTGGAGCTGGCACGAGCTTTTGTGCAGGAGGGCAAGCTCGACCGCGCTATCCGGGAGTACGAGAAGATCGTCCTGGCCGATCCGAGCGATCTGCGGGTGAAGCTGCGCATGGCCGAGCTCTACACGAAGCGCAAGCAGGTGGGTGAAGCCATTCGCATCTATCGCGAGGTTGCCCAGAGCTATTCCGCCGATGGTTTCTTTCTGAAAGCCGTCACCGTCTATAAGAACATCCTACGGCTCAATCCCTCGATGATGGATGTGAACGAGGCGCTCGCGGGTCTCTACGAGCGCATGGGCCTCAAACACGATGCCATTCGCCAATACGACATCCTTGCCTCCGCGCTCGATATGCGCGCGATGATCGATCGTGTCTTCGACATTCGCGCCAAGATCGTTTCGCTCGATCCGGACAACGGCGTTCAGCGCGTGCGACTGGCCGAGCTCTATCAGCGCGAAGGAAAGATCGACGAGGCGATCAATCAGTATGAGGAGTATGCGCGCCAGCTCGAGCGCGAGGGGCGCGACCAGGCTAAACTCGCCGACGTCCTGGAAAAGGTCTTGGCGCATCGCCCCGAACGACACGACCTGGTGCCAAAGCTCATCGCCATCTATAATGGATTGGGCGAGACCAAAAAGACGCTGCAGTGGTTGGAAGCCGGTGGCGAGGTCGTTGAAAACGACGCCGGTTTTTTAAAACTCGCCGCTGAACTCTACATCGCTCAAAATCAGAACGACACCGCGCGGGCCAAGCTCATGCGACTGGCCGAGGTGGAGGAGGAGGCTGGGCAGGTCGATGAAGCGCTCGACGCCTATGTCGAGATCCTCGCCCTCTTTCCCGACGAAGAGGATCGCTTCGAACGCACAGTCGAGGCGGTCAAATCCGGGGCGATGCCCGATGTCGTCGCGCGCGCGGCCCAGCGACGCCAGGTCCTCGAGGAGGAGGAGATCCGTCGGCAGGAGGAGGAGACGACGGGCAGGACGGCGATGTCGGATGTGGAAGGACAGGATCGGGAAAAGGGGAAGACTCAGGGAAAGCGCAAAGCGAAGTCTCCCGTTTCGGTCGAGACGAAGGCAGCGCCCGAGGCGGTGTCGGAACCAGAGCCGGAGCCAGAGCCAGAGCAAAAACCGGAGCCGAAACCAGTCGCACCGGCAGTGCCGCCGACGCCGCCGAAGGCGAGCATCGCCGATCGGCACAGCGCCGATGCGGCGTTCAACCTGGCCCAGGTCTATCGCCGCACGGGGCTCGTCGATGAGGCGCGCGCGCAACTCGAACGAGCGCAGCAGCTCTATCGCGCCTGTCGCCTGGGCGGCCTGGGTGGCGCTGATGTCGATGCCAACCTGAACACGATCGAATCCTGGCTGTCCGGTCGTGAGCCGTCGGCGGTGAAATCATCGATCCGGCCGGATGTGGCTGAAATCACGGCGCCGCCGGATGCGGAGGAGTCTTCCGCGGACAAGGCGCAATCGCACCCACCGCCAAAGCCATCGGCGAAGCCAAAGCCGAAAGAAGAGGCGAAAGAGAAGAACAAAAAGAAGATCTCGTTTGTGTGAGGAGCGGGAAGGATACGCATGGACCATCTGGCCTATTACGATCTCAAGGAAGAGCCCTTCGCGGTGATGCCGCTGACGAAGTTCTATTATCACAACGATCAGCACGACCAGGCCTTCCTCCGCCTCAAGCGCGTGGCCGATGGGATGAAGGGCCTGGGCGTCTGCGTGGGGGACGTGGGGACCGGAAAGACGCTTCTCGCGCGCCGTCTGTTTGAGTCGCTCCCCGATGATCAGTTTGAATGCGCCATGCTCGTGGTGCTCCACGGCGATGTCACCGGCGACTGGCTCATTCGCCGCATCGCGGGGCAGCTCGGCGTGGAGGATCTGGAGGGGAGCAAGGTCGATGTGCTCACCCGCCTCTACGATCGCCTCAATGTGATCGCCGATGATGGCCGCCGCGCCGTCATCATCATCGATGAGGCGCACATGCTGCGCAAACAAGAGGTGCTCGAAGAGTTGCGCGGGCTCTTAAACCTCGAACTGTCGGATGCCAAACTCATTACCTTCATCATGTTCGGCATGCTGCCGCTTGATGAATGTCTGCTCAGCGAGCCCGCGCTCAAACAGCGCATCGCGGTGCGCTGTGAGCTCAAGAATCTCCCCGAGAATGTCCTCATCGACTACGTTCGCTTTCGCCTCTTCCACGCCGGCTCCGCAAAACAGGTCTTCGCCATCGACGCGCTCACGCGCATTCACCTTCTGTCGAAGGGCAATCCGCGGCTGGTCAACGTCATCTGCGACAACGCCCTCTTCGAGGGCTTCGTGCGCAAGGCCGAGCTTCCGCTGCCGGTCGAGATCATCGATGCGGTCGGCGAAGATCTGCGCCTGCCGCCCGCCCAGCCCGCCGACGAACCCGCCGAACGGCGATAGATCTCCATCGGTTCTCTCTGTAAACGGCCATTATTCCCGTTCTCAAAAGAAAACGGTTTTTTCGCCTTTGTGCAAAAAAATGCACAACTTGTTTTCGTGTTGTGCGATAGAAAGGGCGCATGTCCCAACCGTTCGATCCGTGGGGTGGTTGAACATAATGCCAAGGAGGATGCGATGACATTCATGACTTCGATAACGACAGTGTCGATGCCAGTCATGGGCTGGCAGGAGATTGCCGGTGCGATGAAGAACGGTGTCTATGTCGAGCCCTTGGATCCGTGGTATAGCCCTGTCGGCGAACTGACGAAGCGGGCGAACGCCCTTCTTGACGACACGCAGGATCAGCGGGCGATAACGGTGCTCAATGAAAAGCTTGAAAGATATGATCTCGTGCAGACGGCGTCGGGTGGCATTTCCCAAGAGCCGGATGCATCGGAGATCTCCGGTTTTGTACAAAAACTCAATCCCGAAATGAACCGACGTATGGAGGGGCTTGCACAGCAACTCAATGCGCACACAATCGGTCTTCCGCTCTTTCCGCGACGGCTCAGGTTGTCCGGTGCGCCGAGCGATGGCCTCGATGATCATCTCATCGCGCCATCCTTGACGGGGGCGATGCTGAAGCACTCCGCTGACCGCAATTTGTTTTCACTGGAAGCGGTGGCGACGTTTGCGTATGCAGTGGGAGGCAATATCTCCATGAACCTTCGTGCGTTGGGGGATTTGAGGACCGTTGTTGGGCAACAGGTGCGTTTTCGAGATATGGCCATAGGGGGAACGGCTGGAACGCTCTTTCTTCGAGCGGGAGCGCGCCTGCTGGGTGGTGTGTTGTGGGGCCATGCACTGCTCAATGCGGTTCGCGTTGTTGGGCACCATGCTCAACGCGAGCAATCCATGTCCGCTTTCAAGCAGCCGACTGGCCGCAAGGAAGCGCTCGCGGCCATCGATCACAGCGCCGGTATGCACCTCGACCTCCTGCGCGGATATGCCGATGCGTTTCCGGGCGCGGTCTCCACCGATCCCGCCGTTCGGATGATCGAGTCGGGGCTGCTCGCCTCGAACCTGCGTTTGCATTTGGAGCCGAAGAAGAAAGCGCCCATCGCTGTGGAGATGGAAGGGGCCTGATCGCAAGTGGATATTTCATGTGGGGATGGTTCTCGATTCAAAAGAGAGCTGTCCCCGATTTTTTTGGTGTTCACGGCTGATTGGTCACCGCAAAATCGGAACTCGTACAGCGGTGGAATCCAGTGTGCTGCTGTCGTTCCCGCCTGCCCGCCTCCGGCGGGAGAGCTTCAATCTTCTTGCCCGTTCGCCGAGCGTTCGCGAGGCAGGCGGGGAATCCAGCCTCATGCGGAGACAACTCTATCCGGCGTACTTGTTTGGAAAACTCGCAACAAATCCTGGCCATGTGCGATATATGGGCTAAAGGAAGTTTTATCGGGGATTAACGACGAGGAGGATGCGATGACATTCATGAATGCGATGACCGCAGGTGCAGCACCAATGGCATTCGGCTGGCAGGAGATCGCGACGGCGATGCAGGGTCCCGTCTATACCGAGCCGTTGCTCGAGAGAAGTCCGGAGGGAAACTTGCTGGAGGGAACCCAAGGGCTTTTTGCCGATGCCGATCCTTCGGAAGCGGTCGCTGCTGTGAATCGGCAACTCGTTCAACAGGAATTGGCATTTGCCTCCAATGGAGGGCTCTGCCAGCAGGGCGCGAAGAACCGCGACGCATTCATCGAGGAGTTCAATCCCGTCTTGAGCAAAAGGATCGATGCGTTGGCGACATACATCGATGGGCACAGGTTCGGCATTCCGCTCTTTCCGGCGAGCCCTGATACGATGCGCGAGCGCAGTCAACCGGGCGATCGGCTCTTTGCAGATTCGATGCTCATCCATCCGGCCCTTCAGGGTGCATCGTTGAAGGGTGCGGTTGATTGCGAGATCATCACGCCGGAGGCCGGTGCGACGCTCGCGCATGCGCTGGGGGGCAACATCTATACGAACCTGTGCGCGCTGTCGGCGGTGCGCAAGGAAATATCACAGATAAAGTCTGCATGGTTCGCTTTTGGCGCAATTGTTTTATTTGGTGCGATGTCTAGTCTGAGTGAATATTTGGGGCGTAATGCACAGATCTTAGTCGAAGCTGTGGGTCACATAGGCACCGTACTGGGATGTTGCCAATTTTTTGCATCTGCGTATTTCAATTTAAAACGGGCATCTGTTATGCAAAAGTTCCATCAGCCCACCGACCGCGAAGATGCGCTGGCGGCGATCGATCACAGTGCGGCCACGCACCTCGATCTCCTCCGCGGATATGCCGCCGCGTTTCCGGGCGTGGTCTCCACCGATCCCGCCCGTCGGATGATCGAGTCGGGCCTGCTCGCCGCGCCCCGCGACAGCGAGTACGGTTGGCACTAGGAATTCATTGCGATCATGGAAGAGGCTTGATCGATTTCAAGAGGAGATGAAGCCGTGGCGTCGATCCCGATGCCACGGTTTTTTTTACGGCTGATTGGTCACCGCAAAATCGGAACTCGTGCGGCGGCGTGAGGTCACTTCAAAATATACTTCCCCGATTTCCTCGTTCCGATGCGTTCGATGATGCCGGCCTTGAGCAGTGGATTGATGAGATTCATCGCGCCTTGTTTCGATATATCGAGTGCCTCCCAGATCTCTTTTGAATCATAGCGCAAGAGCAGAAGTATCTCATCGCTGTATAGATGGAAGTGTGGACTAAGTCTGCGCTTGTTTGTCGCGTGGGCCTATGTTAGCATTGGTGCATGAACGATCGATCCGAATGGCATGCATTTGAACGAGAACTTCTTAGACACGATGACCTCACTATCGCGCAAAAACTGAATTTGCTCGATGCGATGCATGCCGAGGCCATCGCTCTCGGTGTTTTTCCTCCCAAAGATCCACTCGAAGGAATCGAAGTGGATATTCGCGTCGCCAAGGCGGTCAATCGTGTTTCAAGAGCTGCTTAAAAAATTGGCGCAATCCTTCAACCAGGCTTCGATTCCCTATATGGTGATTGGCGGCCAGGCGGTGCTCATCTATGGAGAACCGCGCCTGACGCGCGATATCGATGTCACGCTGGGCGTCGGCGTCGAAGATTTTGCGAAGGTCAAGGATGCCATTGGGGGGCTCGGGTTGACGGCGCTCAAGGATGACGAATCGTTTGTCCGGCGCACGATGGTCTTTCCCCTGCGCGATGACATCAGCGGCATTCGTGTGGATCTCGTTTTCTCCTTTTCCCCCTATGAACGCGATGCGATTCAACGTGCTCGCGAAGTGGATATCGACGGCGTTACAGTTCGGTATGCCTCGCTCGAGGATGTGATCATCCACAAGATCGTTGCCGGTCGTCCGCGTGATCTCGAAGATGTGAAGTCGATGTTGCTCAAAAACCCCGCCTTCAATGAACCCTTCATCGTCTCATGGCTCGAACAATTCGATGCGGCGCTTGACCGAAATGGTATCCAGGTTTTTGCAGAGCTTGTTCGAGAAATGCGCGGATAAGTTGTGTCGAAGAAGTATCAATTCCCCATCTTCTTTGTTTCGAATGAGTCAACGATGAGCTATCTCGTCGGTCAAATGGGTGCTTACGGCTGATTGGTCACGGCGAAGTCGGAGCTCGTGCGCTTCCGGGCATAGACGAAGGCGGGGCGGCCGTCCTCGTAGGTGTAGGCGTCCGGCAGAATGAGGAGCTGGATCGGGGCGAGCGACGGGAAGCTGGCATCGGAGAATCCCGCGCCGTCGGGGGTCTCGAGCGTGTGCGTCCAGAGTCCCTCCTGAATGACACTCCATTCGCCTTCTGTCGGTGAGCGAAAGCCGAATGCCCCGGTCGTGGGGTCGGCGATGTCGCGGTTGAAGATGCCGGCGGCGGTGATCACGGCCTGGTCGTAGGCGATGCGCCAGTCGTCTTCCAGGAAGTTACGATCCTGCGCATCGGAGAAGATCTCATACGCAGCGTTCTCGCGATCGGTCGGCTCGAACTGGTCCTCGGCATAAATCACCGCATCATAATAGGAGGCGGGTGCGTCGGCGTCGTAGTCCTCCTCGTCCGCATTGAAGAGTCCCGGGTCGTCGTTCATGTTGATGCGATCGATCCGGTTGCGGATGACCGCGCCCAGGGCGCTGGCCGTGGGGCTGACGCTATCGAGCATGACGACATCCTCGTCTTCGTATTCCTCGTCGAGTTCGGCCTCCTCGGCGATCGGCAGTGCCCCTTCGGCGACCAGGATCTGGATGAGCGACTGCGGTGGAATGGTGATCTCGTAGACGGCCGACAGCGCGGCGTCATCCACGGTGCAGTGCACGGCGGTCACCCCCGGCTCGATCGCGGTGAGCAGGACGCCACTGCCTTCGGCCGCGGTTGTATACCCCGGGCGCGTTCCGATATGGACGATGTTGTCCTCGGCGGTACAGACGAGCGTCTGGCCATCGAAGCTGCGGATGTCTCCGGCATCATTATAGATGACCAGCTCATCCCGCCCGGAGGCCACGCCGCCGATGGCGAGCGCGAACTGATCGGTCGCTTCGATCACGCGATCGGGAGAGGCATTGCGATCGTCATTGCCGTCGCCATCGCCGTCGAAGAGGTCAAGGAAGTTGCTGAAAGGATTGTAGCATCCCGAAAGGAAGGTGATGCAGAGGGCGAGGATCAAAAGGTGTCGGATGTGCATGGTTTTCCGATAGTAGCTGTTTTTCGAGGTGTTAGCAAGTCGCGCGATTGACGCCCCATGTCGCATCTGGTACGCACAGACCCCATATGGCCAAGGGACACAATAAAATTCGCGCCGTCAAGGGGATGCCCGACATCCTGCCGCCGATGACTCTCCTCTGGCAGGAGGTGGAAGAAAAGGCCCGCCGGATCTTTTCGACCTACGGTTATGGCGAGATCCGCACGCCGATCGTCGAGCGCACCGAGCTCTTTCGCCGCGGTGTCGGCGAGACGACCTCCATCGTCGAGAAAGAGATGTATAGCTTCGTCGATCAGGGGGATGAACCCCTCACGCTGCGCCCGGAGGGGACGGCGTCGGTCGTGCGCGCCTATATCGAGGGAAACGTCTTTCAGACCGATCCGATCGCGCGCTACTTCTACGGTGGTCCGATGTTTCGGCGCGAGCGTCCACAAAAGGGGCGCCAGCGTCAGTTCCATCAGATCGGCTGTGAGCTGCTCGGCGTCGATAGCCCCTTGGCCGATGCGGAGATGATGGCGATGGTCGCGCACTTTTTCAGCGAGTTGGGGCTATCAGATCTCACGCTCGAGATCAATTCGATCGGATGCAACGTCTGTCGTCCGAACTATAACGAAGCCCTCGTCGCGTACTTTCGTGAACATCAGAAAGACCTCTGCGCCGATTGTATGCGTCGGCTCGAACGCAACGCGCTGCGCATCCTCGATTGCAAGCAAGCGACCTGTCGGTCGCTCATCGAACAAGCCCCGCGCATCTCGACGTTCTGGTGCGGAGAATGCGAACCGCATTTTGCCGCGGTGCGCGCCGCCCTCGAACAGCTCGAGATTCCCTTCTCCGTGAACGAGCGCATCGTGCGAGGGCTGGACTATTATATGCGCACCGCATTTGAATTCACGACGACCAAGCTCGGCGCGCAGAATGCCGTCGCCGCCGGCGGTCGCTACGACGGATTGGTGAAGGAACTGGGTGGTCCGGATGTGGCGGGCGTGGGCTTTGCCCTCGGCATGGAGCGCTTGATCCTGCTGCTGGAGATGGAGCGCGCCAATGGTCGCGCGCAGGATCTGGTTTTTTTCGCCGTGCTTGGCGAGAAGGCGCGCGATGCGGTGTTGCCTCTCATCCAGACGATTCGCCGCGACGGTGTGCGCGTGGTCTGGGACTATGCGGGCAAGTCGCTCAAGGCGCAGATGCGTCGCGCCGACAGGCTCTCTGCCGAGACGGTCGTGATCGTTGGCGACGACGAGATCACCAAGGGAATCGCCCAGGTGCGCGATATGCGTGCCGGAACGCAGGCCGAGGTGCGCATCCGCGATCTGCCGTTGCACTTCGTCGAAATCGGTGGGTAACGGCCACACCCGCCAGTCAGGCTAGTCAGGCTAGTCAGGCCAGTCAGGCGAGAAAAGTTGACGGCAGAATCGAAGTACAGTCGCCTTTGCTTGACTGGCTTGACTGGCAAAAGAGGTCTTCATGAAACAGCGTACACACACCTGCGGTGAGCTCGACCGCGCCGACGTTGGAAAAAAAGTCGTCCTCCAGGGCTGGGTCGGTTCGCGTCGCGATCTGGGCGGGCTCATCTTCCTGGGGTTACGCGATCGCTTCGGCGTGACCCAGGTCGTCATCAATCCGAACGAGGTATCGCCCGAGGTGCTGCGCGCGGCCGAGCACGTGCGCTATGAATACGTCCTCGAAATCGAGGGGAAAGTGTCCGCCCGTCCTGCGGGTCAGGAAAATCCCGACATGCCCACGGGGGCGATCGAGGTGGCCGTCGATCGCATCGAGGTTTTAAACGAAGCGGCGACCCCTCCTTTTCTCGTCGAGGAGGAGACCGATGCCTCCGAGGATGTGCGTCTCAAATACCGCTATCTCGATCTGCGCCGCCCCTATCTGCAGCGCATCCTCCAGCTTCGGCACAAGACGGCGCAGGTCGTCCGGAATTATCTCTCCGATGCGGGCTTTCTCGAGGTCGAAACCCCGATGCTCACCAAGAGCACACCCGAGGGCGCGCGCGACTATCTCGTGCCGTCGCGCATTCATCCGGGAAATTTCTATGCCCTGCCGCAGAGTCCGCAGATCTTCAAACAGCTCCTGATGGTCGCCGGGTGCGATCGCTATTTCCAGATCGTGAAGTGCTTTCGCGACGAGGATCTGCGCGCCGATCGCCAGCCGGAGTTCACGCAGGTGGATATGGAACTCTCGTTCGTCGATCGCGACGGTCTGCTTGCGATCATGGATGGCCTCTTCGCCGCGATTCTCAAAGAGATCAAGGGGATCGATCTGCAATTGCCGCTCGAGCGCATCACCTACGCTGAGGCGATGGCGCGCTACGGCAGCGACCGTCCCGATCGGCGCATCCCGTGGGAGCTTACCGATCTGACCGAGGTGTTTCGCGGGTCTGGGTTCAAGGCGTTCGCCTCCGTCGTGGAGGCGGGCGGAATCGTCAAGGGGCTCAACGTCGGCGCGGCCGAACTCTCGCGCAAGGGGATCAGTGAGCTCGAGGAGAAGGCCAAGACCTTCGGCGCCAAGGGCCTGGCCTGGGTGCGCGTTGGAGGTGAGGCGTGGAGTGGTTCGATCGCCAAGTTTCTCTCCGATGATGAACGCGCGGCAATCGTTGCCAATGCGAAGGCCAAAGAGAACGACATCGTCCTCATCATCGGCGACAAACCGAGCGTGGTGGGCGATGCGCTCGGCACCATCCGCGTCGCGTTCGGGAAAAAACTCGGTCTCGTCGACGAATCGAAACTCGACCTCTTCTGGGTCACCGATTTTCCGCTCCTCGAATTCAGCGAGGAAGAGCATCGGCATATGGCGGTGCATCACCCCTTCACCGCACCGCATCCGGAGGACGTCGCACTCCTGGAGACCGATCCGGGCAAGGCGCGCTCGCTCGCCTACGATATCATCATGAATGGCAATGAAATGGGCGGCGGCTCCATCCGTATCCACGACTCCCAGGTGCAGTCCAAGATCTTCGAAAAGCTCGGCATCGGGGAGGAGGAGGCACGCGCGAAATTCGGGTTTCTGCTCGACGCGCTCTCTTATGGCGCGCCGCCGCACGGGGGCATCGCGCTCGGGCTCGATCGCCTCGTGATGCTGCTCGCCGGCACCGAGAACATCCGCGATGTCATCGCCTTCCCCAAAACCGCCCGTGCCTCTGACCTCATGGCCGAGGCCCCATCGGAAGTGGCGACAGCTCAACTCGATGAATTGGGAATTGCGTTGAAGCGGTAATTGGTTCTCTCTCCTCTCCCGCATGTGTTATTCCTACATGACACTTGCCTGTTCGGTTCCGTTCTCTGTATACGAACGAGCAAGGGGCGTGTCTGTTTTCTCGGTGCCCTTGGAAAGGATGAGAAGATGAGTGGTTCTTTTCCCGCATTCCTTCCCACCCCCGCCTATTACAACGCGGCGCTCACCGGTTTTGCGATCAACACGGAGGGAACCCCCGTCGTGCCGGGGCTTGTCGATGTCGACCAGACGGGTCCGTTGGGGGAGGCGGATATTCGCGCGCTGCCGATCGTCGAACACACTCGGTCCTATGACGCCTTTGTCCGCTATACGAAAAGTGCCGCCAAAGAAGGATGGATCGGCCGAGATCCGACGGGCGTCGCGTTAGGGGAAGCGGACGATGACGTGCTGACCTTTGGTTATGAAAAGGAGAGCGACCCGAAGTGGAAGGTCGGCAATTCTCTCGTACCGATGTCACGATTTTACACCATCCCGCCCGCCGTCGACCTGTTGATGCTTTCGGAGGCCAGCGAAAACAACAAGAGGCTTCTCAGCGTATTCGTGAATTGGATGTCTTCGGGGTTGTGTGCGATCTATCAGAAATTCTACGGTTCTGCTGGGAACAGTTGGGACAAACCGATGTCGGGGATCATGACCATCGGCATCGCTGGAGGTCTGGACTTATTTCAATTGGCCGGGCGCTCCCTTGCGGACGACCATCCGTTTTGGAAGGAGTTTTCCGCATCGACGCGATCCGGGATATTTTTGCAGCAGGACGTCTCGGCGATCACTGCGGAGTGCGAACGTTTGAATCCAGGGGATGAGATCCTGAGCCAGCAGCAGGAGTGTTGGAAACGACCGCAGTTCATGCCGTCTCGACTGTGGATCGAGCCCTCCCCGGATTTTTCCCAGATGTCCATCGGGCAACAGCTGTTTGTCGTGAGGGGAAAGCTTACGAGGAAGGTCACCCCGATCATCGTGCAGCTCATCGAACTCGCCGCGCGCAGCGTCTTTCGCTCGCCCGCCATTCGCCTCTGGGACGGCGGCAAGACGGTGCGTCCGACGTTGGCATACGACCCCTCCCAATTCCTTCATTAGAATGGTCAGGAGCGGGCCACGGCTTTTTGTTTCATCTTTCCCTTCTCCGCCGACAGCGTTTTCTTCCGCTTCCGCTCACGGATGGCGTGCAGGATGTCTTCCTGAATGAGTCGATAGGCCGCCATGGACAGCGATCCGGAGTGCTCGGCCCGTTCGATCAGCTCGTCCCCCTTCGTTCCAGCCAGGTTGATGTATTCGCGCGCATGCAGACCGTTGCTGCCATTCTCATCGCTCAAGTGATGGCCGTCCCCCAGGGGGTCGCGTAGATGGACGGTGAGTCCATTCATGATGACCGTGTTCTTGAGGTTCTCCATCACCTGTTGTCGCGACGGCATCGCTCGGATCGCGCGCGGCGAGACGAAGAGGTGATGGATCTCACCGTTGATCTCGATAGGGCGCATCTCCGAGCTGTCCTGCGCATCGCTCACCCCCTTGGCCCCGATCACGATCTGGTAGTGCCCGTAGTTGGCGTTGATGGACAGGACATGCACCTCGCCTGGCTTCATGTCGCGCAGCGACCGGACCGTCCGTTTGAGCTGCTCGATAAACGATGCGTTTTCCCGGCGTCTCTTCATGATCGGCCCTCCCCAATGGGCGACGCAGTTTCTGTTCGTTACAACTCAATGAATAAAGCAATGTTTGTGCCAATGGGGGGAGATTTTTCAGCGCCATAACATATTGATTTATCTAGATGTCATTTATCCGACGCGTGTTTTTGGGCGAGGTGTCGTTCCTATTTTGTCAAAATGTTGACAACTGACTGAAATGTGTGCCGTTTTTTGACGCTCCGTTTGCATTGAAGCCGATGGGGGGGGGTGCCACAAGAACAACTCAAACCGTTTTCTCGGGCATCGCCCTGTTGGCGCTATTTTGAGGGTCAAAACGGGGGAGGATTTTGAACGATTTTGAGGGGAAATGGGCGCTATTTGAACGGCAAATCCTGGTTTTATGCGTGATTGTCGTTTTTCGGTCAAAACCGAAATCTCCACGCAACTTTCGGGTCTCTCCTGCCGATAATATATATAGTGACGCAGAGAGAAAAACCGGGCCATTTGGGCTCGGTTTTTTTATGCCTCGCGGCGGTCGATCAGACGGGCGCGAATCCAGAAGAGGATCCCTCCACAGAGGCAGATGAGGCCGCAGCCGGTCACCGTTGTCTGGGCCCCAAAGCTGCGGGCGGACAGCCCCCCCAGGAGGCTCCCGATCGGGGCCAATCCCATGAAGGCCGTTGTGAAGATACTCATCATGCGACCCCGAAGGTGATCGGGGGCCGTATGCTGCAGGAGCGTGTTGACGCTGGAGAAGACGATGGTGAGGAAGAACCCGACGATCGCAATCGTCGGCAGTGCGACCGAGAGCGTATCCGAACGGCTGAAGGCGACGAGCGCGAGTCCGAACAGGACCGCCCCGCCCGAGGCCAGCGTGAGCAGCCTCGACGACGAGGTGCGCTGGGCCAGCACCCCTGCGCCGATGAGCGCACCGGCAGCACTCGCCCCCATGAGCCACCCCATGTAGGCGGCGCCCCCCCCGAAGACCTCGTCGGCAAAGATCGGCATGAGGTAGACGAACGGAAAGCCGACGATCGTCACCATGACCACCAGGATGATGGCATTGCGCGCGCGGGGTTCATTCCACACGAAGTGAAGTCCTTCGCGGATGGATTCCCAAAGCGGTTGTCGTTCGCTGTGTACGCGGACGAGTTGCTTGCGATCGATCAGGGCCAGTGCCGTGATGAGAAAGAGAAAGGTGAAGGCGTTGAAGAGAAAGCAGATTCCCTCGCCCTTCCAGGCGACGACGAGCCCCGCGATCATCGGCCCGAGGATGCGCGTGCCATGCAGCATTGCTGCCGAGAGCGAAACGGCCGCGAGCAGGTCGCGCTTGCCCACCATGTCCATGACGAAGGCCTGGCGCACCGGGAATTCAAAGGCATAGACCACGCCGAGGAAGATGCTCAGCACCACCAGTTGCCAAAGCGCGATGAGACCCGTGAGCGTGAGCACGGCCAGGATGATCGCCTCCAGCATGCACAGAATTTGCAGCAGGGTGAGAAAGCGCCTTCGGTCGAAGCGATCGGCGGCCACGCCGCCGATGAGGCCGAGGATCAACATCGGAAACTGCATCGTAAAGCCGATGAGTCCCAGCCAGAGCGCGGAACCGGTCAGGCGCCAGACCAGCCACGAGATCGCCAGACTCTGCGACCAGGTGCCGATGAGCGAGATCGACTGTCCGGAGAAGAAGAGGCGAAAATTTCGATGCTGAAAGGGACGCAGCGCTTGCGGGCGAGCATAGAGCGGCAGATCCTGAATATCTCGAATTTCCATCGGTTCCCATTCTCCTCGCCGCGCAGTGTGGTGGATTTGGGAGGGGCGGTCAAGCACAGCAGCAATGCGACCGGTTGGATCATGGTCTTCTGTTTATGTTGTCATCCCCGAGTGTTTGAATCGGGGATCCATCCTTGATTGTTACACACGAACTGTCCTCTAAGCCTGCCACGGCCTCCTTCTCGGAGGAGCCTAAGATCTCTTGAAGACATCGTCCGTCAGTGTGTTTGTAGGGGATCTCTTCTTTCATCGCGATCGAAGCCTATAATGCTGCGATGAAAGAAGAAAAAGCCGTCGAGGCGGCGTGTAAGCCGAGACGGCGGTCCCCGCAAAACACACTGGCGGATGATGTTTCACTTCTGCGACGAAGGGAAGGAGGGCGTGGCAGGCAGCCGGATCATTCGCGGTGCTGCAATTGACAATGGGGAGGGTGCGCGTTATGCAACGGCCCTGTTTTTCCCTCCCCAACGCGAGGATTTTCCGATGGAATTCGATCGCAGTGTCGTCGATGCCGCCATCTCGAAGTGCGGCTCCAAACCCGCCTCCACCATTCCGCTTCTGCAGGAGGTTCAGCGGCAACTGCGGTACTTGCCCCGCTCAGCCCTCGAATATATCGCGGAGAAAACGGGCATGCCCGCTGCCACGATCTATGGGGTAGCCACCTTCTATACGCAGTTTCGGTTGCATCCGGTGGGGCGCCACATCATCAAGGTCTGCCATGGAACGGCCTGCCACGTCGCCAGCGCCCAGGGCATCTCCGAGGCGTTCGGTGAGGCGCTCGATCTTCCGGCGTCCGGCGGAACGAGCGAGGATCGCGCCTTCACCGTCGAGTCGGTCGCCTGCCTCGGGTGCTGTTCGCTCGCCCCCGTGGCGATGGTCGATGAGGACGTCCACGGAAACCTCTCGCGCACGAAGGCGCCGAAGATCGTCTCTCTCTATCGCGAGAAGGATGCCGGTGGCGGTGCTGCCGATGCCGATCCCGTCGAGGGCGTCGTGTTCGATCCGAAGGATCTGGGCGAGGGAACGATCACGACGGTGACGGTGGGTCTGGGCAGCTGCGGCATCGCCGGTGGCGCGCGCGAGACATTCGAATTTTTCAAGGCGGCCAAGGCGCGCTTCAACCTCTCCTATGAACTTCGCGAGACCGGCTGTTGCGGCATGTGTCATCGTGAGCCGCTCGTCATCCTGACGGCGCGCGACGGGACGAGCACGACCTACGGCGGTGCTCTCGCCTCGGTGGCCAAGAAGATTCTCATCGAACACATCGGCAAGGGCCATGTGGTCGAGAAGAATGTGATCGATGAGACCAGCGAAGAGAGCGATGAGCATGCCTTTTTCGCCAAGCAGCGTCACATCGTCTTGGAAAACTGTGGGCGCATCGACCCGGAATCGATCGCCGACTATGAAGCGGTCGGCGGGTATACGGCGCTTACAAAAGCGGTTTCCTCCATGACGCCCGAGGCGATCATCGACGAGGTAAAAATTGCGGGCCTGCGCGGTCGCGGCGGCGCGGGATTTTCCACGGGGCTGAAGTGGGGCTTCGCGCGCAAGGCCGCGGGCGATGAAAAATATCTCATCTGCAACGCTGATGAGGGCGATCCAGGTGCCTTCATGGATCGCTCGGTCCTGGAGAGCGATCCGCATCGCGTGCTCGAAGGGATGGTGATCGCCGCCTTCGCCATTGGGGCGAGCAAGGGCTATATCTATTGTCGCGCGGAATATCCGCTGGCGGTCAAGCGCCTCAATATCGCCATCGAGCAGGCGGCGCAGAAGGGGTATCTGGGTTCGAACGTCTGCGGTTCCGGATTTGCCTTTGAGGTGCTCGTCAAGGAGGGTGCGGGTGCGTTCGTCTGTGGGGAAGAGACCGCACTCATCGCTTCCATCGAGGGCAATCGCGGGATGCCGCGCATTCGCCCGCCGTTTCCAGCCAACTCCGGGCTGTGGGGCAAGCCCACGAATATCAACAACGTTGAGACCTTCGCCAATGTCCCGTGGATCATCACCAATGGGGCGGCGGCCTATTCGGCGATGGGGACGGACAAGAGCAAGGGGACCAAGGTCTTTGCGCTCGCCGGCGACATCAAGCGCGGCGGCTTGGTCGAAGTGCCCATGGGGGTGCAGCTGCGCGAGGTGATCGAGGAGATCGGCGGCGGGACGGCTTCAGGACTTCCGGTCAAGGCGGTACAGCTGGGCGGTCCTTCCGGCGGCTGCATCCCGGCATCCCTCATGGACACGGTGGTCGATTACGATGCGGTGAATGCGACCGGCGCCATCATGGGTTCGGGCGGCATGGTCGTCATGGACACCCGCTCCTGCATGGTGGATATCGCCAAATTCTTCCTCGATTTCACACAGAACGAGAGCTGCGGCAAGTGCACCTTCTGCCGGATCGGCACGCGCCGGATGCTCGAGGTCCTCACGCGTATCACCGAGGGGGAGGGGCGGCCCGGGGATGTGGAGCTGCTCGAGGAACTGGCGGAGCGTATCAAGGATGCGAGCCTCTGCGCCCTGGGGCAGACCGCGCCCAATCCGGTGCTCACCACCATTCGCTATTTCCGCGAGGAGTATGAGGCGCACATCAACGAGGGCAAATGTCCTGCGGGAAAATGCCGCGCGCTCATCACGTATACGATCGCCGATACCTGCATCGGTTGCGGTGCCTGCATCAAGGCCTGTCCCGTCGGTGCGATTACGGGCGAGAAGAAAAAAATCCACCTCATCGATCAGGATAAGTGCACGCGCTGCGGGGCATGCATGCAGGCCTGCCCGGTGGATGCGGTAAACGTAAAATGACGCGAGACAAGCGAGAAAGGCCAGTCAGGCTAGACAGGCCAGTCAGGCTAGACAGGCTAGTCTGGCACAATCGATGTTAATCTATGCCGTCAACCTTTCTCGCCTGACTGGCTTGACTGGCTTGTCTAGCGTTTCATGAGGAGAAGCACCCATGTCCTTTCACGTAACCATCGATGGCAGTGTGCTGGATGCCAATCCCGGCGAAACGATTCTCGACGTCGCCAAGCGCGCGGGCATCGAGATCCCGACGCTCTGTTTTCACGACGAGCTCAAGCCCTACGGCTCTTGCTTCATCTGCGTGGTCGAGGTGGAGGGGATGAATCGCTTGGTTCCATCATGCGCGACCCTGATCGCCGAGGGGATGACGATTCAGACAAACTCCGAGCGCGTGCGCGTCTCGCGCAAGGTCTGCGTGGAGCTTCTGCTCTCCGATCACGTCGGCGATTGCCGTGGTCCCTGCCAGGTGACCTGTCCCGCCGGGATCGATATCCCCGGGTTCATCTCGTTGCTCGCGCAGAAAAATACCGCCGATGCGCTTCGGCTCATCAAGGAGACACTCCCGTTTCCGGCATCGCTCGGTCGCGTCTGTCCGCGCCCCTGCGAGCGCGAGTGCCGTCGTACCTGTGCGGATGACGCCGTCTCCATCTGTTTTCTCAAGCGCTACATCGCCGACGGTGATCTCGGTCGCCCCGATCCGTATGTGCCGCAGGCCGGTGCCGACACGGGAAAACGCGTGGTGGTCGTCGGCGCGGGCCCGGCCGGACTCTCCTGTGCCTTCTACCTGCGCCAAAAGGGACACGCCGTCGACGTGTTTGATTCCAACACCGAGCCCGGCGGCATGCTGCGCTGGGGGATCCCCGCCTATCGTCTGCCGCGCGACATCTTGGCCAAAGAGATCGACATCATCCAGCAGATGGGGACGTCGATCGTATGTGATAAACGCCTCGGCCGCGACTTCACGATGGAGTCGCTCGCGAAGGAGTACGATGCGGTCTTTCTCGCCATCGGGGCGCAGAAGCCTTCGAGCATGCGCGTCGAAGGCGAAAACGATGGCGGCGCGCTTCCGGGGATTCACTTCCTGGATGAAGTTGCCCGCGGCATAAAAGTGGATGTGGGCAACGACGTGGTCGTGGTCGGCGGCGGAAATACGGCCATCGATGCGGCGCGCACATCCCTTCGCCTCGGCGCGACAAACGTCACGATCCTCTATCGCCGCACGCGCGAAGAGATGCCCGCCGATGCGATGGAGATCGAAGCGGCGATCGAAGAGGGTGTGAAGATGCACTTTCTCGCCGCACCCGTGAAGATGGCCAAGACGAAGGTGGGCGTTGCGCTTGAGTGCATCCAGATGGAATTGGGCGAGCCGGATGCCTCCGGTCGTCGTCGTCCGGTACCGATGGAGGGTTCTGAATTTACGGTGAATGCAACGGCTGTTATCTCTGCCATCGGTCAGGGCGTCGAGCCAAGCGGCATTGATGCCGAGGTGAACGACATCGCGCTCACGAAGTGGAATACGCTCGATGTGAATCCCGAAACTTTCGAAACGAGCAAGGCTGGTGTCTTCGCGGGTGGTGACTGCGCCACGGGTGCGGACATCGCGGTCACCGCGATCGCCGCGGGTCGCAAGGCGGCTACATCGATTGACCAGTTCTTTTCGAATAAAAAGATCACTGGCGAGGGACAGGGATATCGGCACCTCATCGGAAAAGAGGGGCGCGACGTTCCGGCAGCGATCAAGGAGCGCGTGGAGCAGGAGGATCAGCCCCGCCAGAAGATGCCGGAGTTGCCGGCAAAAGAGCGTATCGCCACCTTCGATGAGGTCGAGCTGGGGTTCACGCCGGAAGATGCTCAGCGCGAAGCCGAACGCTGTCTCACCTGTGGCTGTCGCTCCTTCGATTCCTGCACGCTGCGCAAGCTCTCCGATGAATACGCCGTTGAACCCGAGCGGTTCGCGGGCGAAAAACGCCATTTCTTCATCGACGAGAGTCATCCGCTCATTCGGTATGAGTCCCACAAGTGCATCATGTGCGCGAGCTGTGTGCGCGTCTGTGCCGAGGTAAAGGGGCTCGACGCCTTGGGGTTTGTCGGCCGCGGTTTCTCCGCGACGATGAAGGCCGCGATGGAGAAGCCGTGGGAGCAATCGAGCTGCGACGGTTGTCTCAAGTGTGTGCCGCTGTGCCCCACCGGTGCTATTTCGCTCAAAGTCACTCCCGCCGACGAGGTGCTGGCTCGCCGCGACCGCGGCGTCGATGCTTCGAAGGATGTGCCGGAGGAGAAGCGATAGGATTTCAATGCGTTTGTGCATTCCGACATGGGGACGGTGGGTTTTGGCAGTAATCGTCCTGTTTCTTTTTCTCGTCCGAGTTGGCGCGTGTCTCTACCAACAATCGCCTCGATCATCCAAGCCGAAGTCTGCGGCATCGGTATTGAAAGAAGTGCCACCCCCTTTTGTTCCTCGACTGACACGAACGATCCTCGATGCCTCGCTCGACCTGGGGCGAAGCTATCTCCTGAACAGTCAGAGAAAAGCGGGCAATTTCATCTATGAGTTTGACTTCGTCTCCGAAAAAGAGATCCCCGGCGACAGTCAGGTGCGACAGGCGGGATCCGCGTGGGGACTCGCGCTCATCCATCAGGATCGGCCGTCGGTCGATGTCGCGCGTGCCGTTGGAGATGCGCTCGCCTTCTTTCGCAAACACTCGCGCGTGACCGAGGATGGGAGGCGCTATGTCGTCTATCCGAACGAACGCGTCGGCAGCACCGGGACGATGGCGCTCGTCGTGCTCGCGCACATCGATTTTCTGCGCAGCGACGGCGACATTCCGAACCGGAAGCAGCTCACCGCGGATCGCGATGCCTATCTGCGTTTTCTCCTCTCGCTGCGCATGCCGGACGGCCACTTTCATCAGCGCTATTCCATCGAGGACGGTGCCGGGAAGGGTGGGTCTTCTCCCTATTTCGACGGCGAGTCGTTGCTCGCCATGGCCCGTGCGGCAAGGTATTCGGGCTATCATGCACTGAAAGATGTTGTGCTCGAATCGGCCGAGGTGATGCATCGCGATTTCGTCGAGCGCGCATTGGCAAGGGATCCGGACAGCGCGACGACCAAGGGGTTCTATCAGTGGGGAACGATGTCCTTTTATGAGATCTTTGGCGCCGATTGGTCTGGCACGGAGGTCTGGGCAAAGCGTTCCATCGCATTGGCCCACTGGATGATTGATGTGCACCACACGCTCACGCGCCGAAGGAACACCGCCTATGCCCAGGAGGGAATCATCACGGCCTGGGAGCTGGCGCGCCTGACAAACGATGCGGCGGCGCAGGAAACATTTGCGCGCGTGGTCGACCGGGGCCTTTTCAAACTCTCCACCTGGCAGGTGGACTCCAAGATTGCCAATCGTTTTCTGCGTCAGCATCCGACCGATGATCCGCGTGCGGTGGGCGGCGTGATGAACGCGAAAAACGATCCGGTCCTGCGCATCGATGTGACGCAGCATCAGATGCATGCGGTGATCCTCGCGCGTCGCTTCATCTATCGTGGGGAGGATACATGAGTCGATCGCGCCATCGAACGCTCATCTTCTCCCTCGCGGCTGCGGGGGCGATCCTGGCCGCCATCGCTTTGGCGCTGCTCCTTCCGGTGCAGAACAGCTCTCGTGAAATCTGGTTCGATGATCTGACACGCCCATTGATTTTTACCGACAAGGCCGCTGCACGTCTGGCGCATCTGGCACACAACGTCTTTACCCGCGGACAGTCCCTGCAGTCGATGTTGCCACCCGATGTTGTGCAGGAGCGGGATCCACGCATGCTCTTCCTCTCGGCGGGTGGCGCAAAGACTCGTGCGATCACCGTTTTGGGATCGGGACGTGGCTTTGCCCGCGCCCTTCAGGATGCGATCGATCGCTTCCAGGCGAAACAGACCGAGACGGATGCGGTGCAGTGGGTTCTCGTCGACGTCGTTTCGCAGGCGAATGCGGTGAGACGGGTAAACCCAACACAGATCATGCTCGTGCGTCAGGGGCTCATGGGCCTGGCCACCACGCGCGAAGAGGCGCAGGCCTGGCGACCATCGGCGTTTCTATTGGAGCCGAAACGAACGGATGAGCGGTTGAAACAAGCGGCGTGGAGTTTTCAAGCGGCCAGCGGTTTTTCCGATGGGGAGGTCGAGGTGCCGCTCTATCGGGGCCATCGGTCGTTCGATGGTTTTTCGCGCGAGGATCTCATCGCATCGGCGACGCGGGCTGGGGCCTACCTCGTGCAGGCCACGCATGCGGATGGACGCTTCGATTATATCTATGAGCCGGTCGAGGGGATCGTCCCTGCAAAATATAATATCCTGCGGCATGCCGGGACGATCTTCGCGATGGGGGAACTCTATGCCGTGATGCATGACGAGGCGCTCATCGGTGCGGTTCGGCGCGCCATCTCCTTTCTCCTCGAACAAATGAAACCCTGTGGCAATGATGGGAAGGCGCTGTGTGTCGTTGAACGCCGTGAGGTGAAGCTCGGCGGAAACGCCCTGGCCATCGTCGCCCTGACACAATATCAGGAAATCACGGGCGATCGGCAGTATCTGCCCCTGATGGAAAAACTCGCACGGTGGATCCTCGAACAACAACATGCAGACGGGAAATTTCAGCCGCACAAGATCTTCTGGCCCGAAGAATCGGCGACCGGTTTTGTCTCCGACTATTATCCCGGCGAGGCGCTCCTGGCCCTCGTGCGCCTCTACGATCTGACCAAAGATGCCGCGCTCATCGACGCCGCCGAGCGCGGCGCGCGCTGGCTCATCACCGTGCGCGATGTGGAAAAATCGAGGGCCAAGATCAATCACGATCACTGGCTGCTCTATGCGTTCGGTGCCCTCTACCGCCATCGGCCGAAGCAGCTCTATCTCGATCATGCGATGAAGATTGCAGGTGCTATCGTTGCGCGGCAGAACCGGAAGCCACGGTACCCGGATTGGTTGGGCAGCTACTACAAACCGCCGCGCTCGACGCCGACGGCCATTCGTTCGGAGGGGCTTGCCGCGGCTTGGCAGATGGCGCAGGATGCGGGACGTGCCGAGCAGGCGAAGACGATTCTGACAGCGATCAATCGAGGGGTTGCATTTGAGCTGCAAACCCAGTTTGATCCGGAGTGGGCGATGTTCATGCACGACCCCGAGCGGGCGATGGGAGCGTTTCGCGAGAGTCTCACGGGGTTCGAGATTCGCATCGACTACGTCCAACATAATATCTCGGCCCTCTTACAATTGGCCAGGATCCTCGGTTCAAACGAAAAGGAGAAATGATGACACGCACATTTGACCATCTGCTTCTGCTGGGCCGTCCCGCGGCGGGCAAATCCGAGTTCATCGACTTCATGAAGAAGACGAGTGATGCCGAGCGAGCGAAGGATTATTCCATCGGTCGTTTCGATGAACTCGACGACTTCGTCTGGCTTTGGGAGAAATTTCTGGAGGACGATCTCTGGGAAGAGACGGGTCTGCCGCGCCTCTATTCCAAGCGCTATGAAGAGAACTACGGCATGATTCCCGATCAGGAACCGAATCTCTTCGAACTCATGTTCACGCGTTTCAACCATGAGACGGCCGAGCGCTATCTTTCGCGTCCGGAGTTCTATAACGATGGCACGCTCATCATCGAGTTTGCGCGCGGCGGCGAAGATGGCTATCGGCATGCGCTCTCCCGGCTCTCGAAAGAAATTCTCCAGCGCGCGGCGATCCTCTATGTCTCGGTCGACTTCGAGGAGAGCTGGCGGCGCAACGTGGCGCGCTATGAGGAGAAACAGAAGCATTCGATCCTCGCCCACATGGTGCCGCGCGAGACGATGGATGTCTTCTATTCCATCGACGACTGGGCAAAACTCACCGACAATTGTCCGGACGGCACCATCGACGTGAAGGGGACGGCTGTTCCCTTCGTCACGATGAGCAACGTCCCGGAACTCACCGAGCGCGATGCGCTCGCCAAGCGCTACGCCCCGGCGCTCAAACGCCTGATGGAATTGCATAAAGGCGAGTGAATGCCGCTTCATTTCGGCCTTCTGCTGAAGTGTGGTTTTGAGCCATCGTTCGGGAAAATCTCTGGAGGGGACCGCCGTCTCGGCTTACACGCCGCCGAGACGGCTTTTTCTTCATACGCCAAAACGTGCGAGCGGAGCGAAAGCGCATATGCAGGGCATCTCAGCCGTCTGGAGCATGACCGCAGCCTTTCGACGCGGGCTTTCGTTCGACTTGCGGGGTTGGGCGTTTTAGTGGTAGGCACAGGCCCTGGGGGAAGGGGAGGTGGCAATGGAGCGCACATTCGATCATCTTTTCGTGTTGGGCCGTCCGGCGTCGGGAAAGTCGGAATTCCTCGATTTTATGAGCAAGCTCTCCGACGGCGAGCGGGCCGAACGTTTTCACGTTGGGCGCATGACCGTGCAGGACGATTTCGTCTGGCTCTGGGAGAAGTTTGAGGAGGACGACTTGTGGGAGCGCGTGAAGGGGAAACGCCTGCACTCCAAGCGTGCCGGAAACGGCTATGTCCTCGACTCGGGCGATCTCTTCGATTTCCTGATGGAGAAGTTCAGCTTCGAGATCGCGCGGAAGTATCTCTCGAACGCTGACTTTTATAATGATGGAACGCTCCTCATCGAATTTTCGCGCGGCGGCGAGAAACCCTATGCCTCCTCACTCGCTCGCCTCGACCCCAAGATCTATGAGCGCGCCGCGATTCTCTACATCGAGGTCACGGGCCAGGAGAGCCTTCGGCGCAACGAGGCGCGTTATCAGGAGAAACTGAAATCATCGATTTTGGCGCACAAGTGCCCCGACGAGGACATGGCGCGCTTCTATAAAGAGGATGACTGGCCGCAGCTCACGGAGGCCAAACGCGATGGGTTCCTGACACTCGCCGGTGTGCGCGTCCCCTTCGTCACGATGAACAACGAACCGGAATCGACCGACCCCGTCGTCCTGGGCCCCCGCTACGGCGCGGCGCTCGATGTGTTGTGGAAGCGGCGTCAGGGCTGACGCGTTGACGAAGTTTCGTCGTGTGCCGCGATCAGGAGTTCGGATCGTTTCCAGAGCAAGGGGCTCGGGAAGAAATAGTGCAGCGGATTGATCGGCACGTGCAGGAGCGCCGAAAATCGAGGATCGGCGATGAGCGGTTCGGTGTAGGAATCGATATAGTCAGATTGCACGATGAAGAGGGCGCCGGGGTTGCCGTAGCCGGTGAAGCTGCGCGCCGGATTCTGCAGATAGCTCCAAGGGGGAAAGCGCAGCAGGTCCCAGGGGCTCGGGTTGGGATGGCATGCCGTGACGATATCCCCCTTCGGCGTTCTCGCCCAGAACGGGTTGGTGGTCGTGAGGCGGCGCGTGTCATGCCCGCCTCGTTTCAATCGATGACGGAGGCTGAAGCCTGCCGAAGTGCTCGTGTCGGCCGCGATGACGCGAACTCCCTTTTCCAACCACATCAGAATCTCCATGACATTGCCGCCGTGAAAGGCTGCCACGACTGTCAGCTCCTCGATAGCACATCCCTTTCGGCGTGCCTGCGCCTCCAGGATGACGTCGATCATCTCGCCGGTCTTGGGGATCTCTTTGGTCGTCGTGGGGAAGCGAAAGGATTCGAAGCTGCGGGTTCCGTCCTCCGGTTCCTTCTCCCACGGCAGGCGGATGAGGCTCAAGTTTCGTCTGCGGGAATGCTCCCAGATGTCTCGGAGATCGTGCCCCAGTTCCGCAGCGATCTGCCCGCGCTCCTCCCGTGACGGCGGCGTGGGGGGAATCCATTCATCCGCAGGTGGGGGCGAATTCAGGGGGGGGTCCACCTCATTTTCGGTCGAGTGAGCGAAACAGGTCGGGGGAATGATGGCCTCGAATGGCGTTATTCCGGTAAGTGCAAATGGATTGATGCCAGCGATGGTCACAGATCTTTCTCCTTGAAGAGTGATCGTTCTCTCTCCAGTATCGGCGGGGGCGGGGAGAAGTTGTTCAAAAAAACACCGGGCGATGAGGATTTCGCATTGTTAAAAAGACGCAACAGGGGGGATATTTTCGGTTTTTCAGGCTTCCACGATGACCGTCGATCGGTGGCCAAATAGAACGCAACTTTTTGCGAAGAATGCCGAAGAACGGGGAGAGGAGGACAAACGATGATGATGGTCGGAATGGGAAACACTACCCCCGTCATGAACCTTTCGGGGGTGACTGCCCAGGTTTTTAATGGGGATTTTGATGATTCGATGGGGGCGGAGAGCGAGCTGGGGCTCTCCCTCTGGAAGGCAGTCGATCTGGCGGGTGCGGGGCCTCTCGTTTGTAGCGCCGAGGGCGCGGCGAGAGAGGAACTCGCAATGGCGATCCGCACGGCCCAGCACGATTTCGCCAGCGATCAGCAGGAGGAATTGACGGCGAAACTGCGCACGCTCAAGGTGGCCGTTCTCGAAGGGCGCGCGGGGGTTCCGATCGTTCGCCCGAGTACGCCGGATTTCTTCGTCCACCACGGGTTTCGTGCCTGGACGCTTGCGCGCGCGGGCGAATGCGGCTTTCTTAATCGCGGTGTCATCGACTACTTTGCAGAGGCGATGGTCGGTCAGATCGAGCACAACATCCGAACGCTTGAAGTGCTCGAGGAGACTGTTCCCGGACGGTTGGCGAAAAAAGCTTTCTTCGCCTCCGTCGCATCGTTCTTCGGCGGTGCCGTCATAGGCTTCATGGGGCATCCGTGGATGTCGCTCATCGCAGCGGGATTGGGGATTGGATTCATCAATGAAGCGAATCGAGATTCCCAGCGGCTCGATATTTTTCGCGCGATGTTTGCGCGGGAGGGGAGCCCCGATCAGGTTCGGGACGCGATCGGGCGCGTTCGTGCGGGGCAGCAGCGCTTGGCGAACGAATATCGAAACCCCCATGATCCCGAGATCAAAAAACCCGGACCGATGCCGCAGTCTGTTCTTCCAGCTGTGAGTTTCGCCGCCGGCGGTGGCGGAGACGTGAGCGACTTCTAGGAGTAGAAGAGGAATCATTTATGGTCGAAAAGATTCAATCCGAAGCGCGCGACGTCTTTTCCGCGCAGGACTTCTACGACGAGACGAGCGCGATCTGCTGGGCTCCGCCTCGTCAGGATGATGAGGTGCTGCCGTTGTCGACGGTTTTCTCTTTGTAACAAATCCTTGTTCTGATTTTCATGAGATATGGATCAGGGGTACCGCGGATGGGGGATAGTGAGGTTGCCCCAAACACAATTTTCTATGGAGGTTCTTCCATGCCAATGCTCTCCTGTATCAAAGAAGAACACATCGATCGCTATCCATTCGTGAAGAAGATGGATCGCGAGGGTGATCCCAAGGGAATCTGCCCGCCGTATGGTCTGGGGATGACTGCTGGCGAAGAGATGGGCGATGGTCTCGTCGAGATCTCCGATTTTCCGGATGCGGGCGACGGAGGGGCGAGTGTCCTTCGCGACGACGGCGCGGTCTGGAAAGATCTCTCTGCGATCGACGTGCAGCGCCTCTACCTCGGGATGCTCACGACCAAGCCCTCGTATTTCGTCTCACCGGAGGAGGCGCGCTCCCTCATCGTCGATGTCATCGGAATCGACGAGCTCTCGCCCGAGGCGCTCGATGCGTTCTGCCAAGGCCGCACGATGGAGGGATGCGAGCTGTCATCGGATGGAGATCCCTTCGCTTTTGGATCGCGCAAGAGCGACGCCGAGGTCCTTGCACATGCCGAGTCGAATCCGCGTTTTCATGAAGACGAACTCCAGCTGAACAACGCTGCATGGATCATCGCCAGCTCCGACGATGAAGCCTTTCGCAAACAGAACCTCCCGAAGGCGATCCGATATGCCGAGCGCGCCGTCGAACTGGAGGAGAGAGTTGCGAGCGGCATGGATCCTCAGTCCAAGGTCATCCACAGGGGAAACTATTTTCATACGCTCGCTTTTGTATATTTCCAGAACGAGCAGTACGACAAAGCACTCGTTGCTATCGACCGTGCAAAGGGATGGCACCCGCCCGCGCAGGAAGCCATGCGTGAGATGATCGAATCGAAGATGCCGAAGAAGCCGATTTGGCAGCGCATCTGGGATACCATCCGCGGTGAGTAGGCTTTGATCAGCCATTCCCCCCCCTCGACAAAATTTTGCAAATAGGGCAGGCTCAACTCTCATTGAGAGGAGAAAACCATGCCCCGACCGATTCCAAACGCCCTCGGGCGTGACATCCCTGCCGAATATCGCCCCTTCAAAGGGCCCGAGCTCGAATGTCCGCCACGGTTCATCCCGGAGGTCTATCGGGGGAGCGTGACCGAGCCGAAGGTGCGCCCCAGCGTGCGCGCGGCGATCGAGCGTACCGAACTGAAGGACGGCGATACGATCTCGTTTCACCACCAGCTGCGCAACGGCGATGGGGTCCTGGCGCAGGTTCTGCGCGAGATCATCGACATGGGGTTTCACGATCTTGCGCTCGCACCTACTTCGCTCTTTCCCTGTCATATCCCGATCATCATGGAGGCGATCGAGAAGGGTGTGATCACCCAGATCAAGGGGGGTTCTGTGCGTGGGGCGTTGGGCCATCTCGTCGCGAGCGGCGGCATGTCGGGCATCTTCGAGACGCGCAGCCATTCGGGGCGCGCGGCCGATATCGAGACGGGGCAGCTCGAGATCGATGTCGCCTTCTGCGCGGCCAGTCAGTCCGATCGCTTCGGAAACTGCAACGGTTGGCGCGGAAGGCCGAATTCGATGTTCGGGTTCCTCTCCTTCATGGCGCCGGATGCGCGTTTTGCGCGCAAGGGCTTCGTCGTCGTCACCGACCGACTCGTGCGCGGCGTTTCCCCCTTTCTCACGATCAGCATGCAGCAGGTGACCGACGTCGTCGAGATCGCCTCCATCGGCGACAACCATGGCCTCGACTCCGGCGAGACGGTGACGGGCGGCATCAGTCCGGAACGCGCGCGGGCGCTCGGGAACATCGTCGCGGTGGTCAAAGCACTCGAAATCAAGGGGCGCAACCCCTGTGTGCAGCTCGGCTCAGGCGTGGGGCTGGCTGCCATCGATTATCTCGCCGCCGAGGGGATCCAGATCGACATGATGATCGGCGGGATCACGGGCGATCTCATCGCCGCCGTGAACGCAGGGCTCGTGCACCAGCTCTTCAACGGCCAGTGCTTTGATCGGATGTCGGCGATCACGATGCGTTCGATGTGGAGTGTCACGACGCCGATGGATATGTTTCAGTATGGTTCGCCCTATCGTGCGCCGGTGACGGGACTTCTCGATGTGGGGCTCTTGGGCGCCATCGAGGTGGATCGTCACTTCGATGTCAACGTGACGACGTTTTCCAACGGCATTCCGGCCAAGGCGATCGGCGGGCACCAGGAGGTCGCGCGCGGCGCGGCGGTGACTATCGTGCAGGCGCCGCTCAACCGGAAGGGGAATCGCATCGTGCGTGAGCGCGTCACCACCATCTCGACGCCGGGCCGCTATTGCGTCGACTTCGTCATGACGCCCGAGGGGATGATCGTCAACGATACGAAGGCGAATCCGAACGCCGAGCGTAACCGGGAGTTGGCTCAGCGCATGAAGCAGATGGAGGTCGCCTTCCTCACGATGGACGAGGCGATCGCCAAGGCCGATGAGAATGCGGCCGCATTTCCGCAGTCGGTTGCGCCGGAATTCGGCGATCGGGTCGTCGGCGTCACCAAATACCTCGACGGAACTGCGCTCGATGCCATTCATGAAGTGACGAATATCGATGCCATCCTGAAGCCGTAATTTCGATGTCGTGTTGTCCCGCTATCCCGTTTCCGCGCGAGACGTTCTAACGTTATGTGCGGGTCGCTCCGTCATTTTATTTCCTGCAGTGTTCTCAAATGAAAACGGAAAATGGCGTGTTCCTCCATAAATGGAGAAACATTATGCATTGTGTGCCGATAATAACGGTGAGGCCGGGGTAGCGATGGAGGAATTATGGGTTCTCAAAATATTTGCGATGCGGTCGAAAAGAGCGGCGTGACGTTGACCAACTATGATGTGGTCTACCTGGGTTATGCTGGGCGCGATGAAGACATGACCTTGAGCCCAAAGGAATTCAAGGAGATGAAGCAGGATCATCTGCTGATGATCGATGAGCAGGGCTTTGGCGTGAATCCCCTGACGTGGGATCGTATTTCGGGTGGTGCTCGTTTTGCAGGCGTAGAACAGTGGAAGGAATACGTCATCGGAAATATTCTCCCCTGTCGTTCACATGATGAGCTCAGGGAGGGATTGGCCCGTCGCCCCATGCTGTATCTCTCGCTCGATGAGACGAAAGCCTCTGATGTTGAGCTGATCTCTACCGCGTATCGAAATAGAGATAAGCTCTCAACCTCTGATCGTCAGCGTCTTCTCGAGCGATTGCGGGAGAAGGGTTCGCAGTCCTCCGTCATAGGGGAACTGGTAAAGGTTGAAGAGGAGTTTGCGCTCTCGCTCGTTCCTAAAGCGGATATGACGGACGCCTATCCGATGATGCGGAAGATTCTGAAAGTGAAGCCGTTTCTCCTGCAGAAGCTTCCCCAGGGACAGAACCATCTCCTGTTGCTCAAGATGGTGGCGAAACAAGACGGCATGGCGCTGATGTTCGTCGGAGACAAGATTGTGAATGATCGCGCCACCTGTGAGAAGCTTCTGTTAACAGCGATAGAAACAACGCCGAACCTGATCAAGGTGCCGCGTTTTTCACCCTATCGCAATAGCATTCCATTTGCGGTCAAAGCGGTGAAGGTCGATCGAGGCGTGTATAAACAGCTCTCCAAAAAGATGCAGCAGCGTCCGGAGGTCATCGCGGCCTATCTCGATGCCTATGGTCTTGATGCCTTCGATGAAATGCCTGAACTGAAGCAGCAACTGAAGACCGATGAAGCATTCGCTCGCGACCTCCTGGGGCGCCTCAAAAATGGCCGCGTTGGCGATTGTATTTCCGGTATCATTCGGTCTTCGCACTTCTAGGAGGAGGGTTTGCGGCGACGCCATTCATACGAGCGTTCCGCATACCGTTTGAGCGTCACACCGAGATCATGCAGGAGCTGTGCGAGGGGCTGTGCGGTATCGTTCGCATAGCGCGCGCGATAGTAGGCCTGAGTAAATTCCTCCACCACACTCAAATTTGGATTTGTTTCCGCAATCGTTGCCGCAAACTGTGCGGGCGTCTGTCCCGGTGCGCGCATGAAGCCATAGCGGGCGAGTTGTCGCTGCGCCTTCAGGTAGATCAGCGCCGCCGGGTGCAGGAAGATCGTCTGCTTCTTGCGGCGAAAGTGATGGCGCAGGGTGAGCGTGAGGATAATCGCTCCGATGATTGCGGCCAGCGCCAATGCGGCGAAGATTGCGATATCGCGCCAGCGCGAGAGTAGGGAGGCCAGGGCATTGCGCTGCAGGGAGAGGTCATAGCCGATGACGTAGCGATACCAGGCCATCTGCATGCCGAGTAAGTAGCGATAGGCACTGCGGCCTAGGGGGAAATCGGTCGGAAGGGAGCTGACCTGCTCTGGCGTGGGATCGAAGGGGACCCAGCCGCGTCCGGGGATGAGGGCCTCGACCCAGGCATGCCCGTCGGAGTTGCGCACGTCGTAATAGCCCTCGACCGATTTCCAATCGGTGGTGAGATAACCGATGACGAGCCGGGCGGGGACGTTCTGTGTGCGGAGCATGAGTGCCATGGCGGTCGCGAAGTATTCGCAGTTGGCGGCCTTGCTCTCGAAGAGAAAGGCATCGAGCGACTGGCGGCCGTGCGCCCCCAGATAGGAATAGGTGAATTCCTCGTGAAAATACGTTTCGAGCACTGTGGCTTTTTCAACAGCGGTGCCGCGGCCGCGCGTGAGGCGAGCGGCGAGCGTTGCAAGCGCATCCGTCTTCGCCGGCAGTTGGAGGTAGGTCTCATGCGAGAGCATGCCGTAATCCTCGATTGCTTCATAGAGTCGCACCGGAATCGATTGCGAGATGACCTGGTAGCGTCCCCCGCGATTGAACGGGGTGGCGTTGAAGACCGTCCCGCTGGCGTCAAACATCGGCTGCACCACTCCCCCCTGGATGTTCGTCGGATCGCCGATGGCGAAGATGAGCGATGTCCCCATCGGATAGATGTAAAAATCCTGGACGATGCCGCCGTGGTTCGGGTTCCACCCCTGTGTGACGAAGGAACGCCCGCCCTCCTCGCGTGCATAGAGTCCGCGTCCATTGGTGCTCGTGATCGTTCGCCCGTGAAAGCGGTAGGCGAAATCAGGACTCGTGCGCATCCAATCCTCACCGTCGAAATGATCGAACGCCCCGGCGCGCACATAGAGCGCGCGATCCTTGGCATCATCGAGACCCGCGATGCGCACCTGCATTACGCGCCGGGTACTCGCACGGACATCGTCGAAGGCGCCCAGGCGCATGCGATCGGCCAAGCTCACGATCGAGAGTTCGGGCGTGACCATTCCCGCCAGGCCCAGGCGCCGCATCATCGCCACGAAACGTGGGTTGGAGATCCTCGGCGTGATGGCGAAGACGGTGCCGGCGATGGCGAGTATGAGGACGATGGTCATGGCAGCCGCGACGATCGGACGTGCGCGAAGCCGTGATGTCCAACCCGCCAACGCAGCGAGCGTCATCGTGCCGAGGATCAGAAAGGTCGTATAGGCGACGAGATAGGCGGGTCGCACCGTTTGCCAGGAGATGAGCAGGAAGAGCAGATAGAGGATGATGAGCATGCGTCCCGCATCGCGCGGCGTTTTGGGGATGAGCAAGCGATTGATCAGCGCGAATGCGAGCAGGTGCGTGAGCCCCGGAAGCAGTCCCTGCGCGGGGATGTCGATAGCGAGCACGGCGAGGATCGCCAAGACCCCCAGCACCGACCAGACGCTCTGTGGCAGCAGGCTTTTTCCACGGCGATTGACGATGAGGCCCAATGGGACGGCGGCGGCAACGGCGAGTTTCGTCGGGAGGTCGAGCCCTTCCAAGAGCCAGAGGCTTGCGGCGACGACTCCGGACAAGATCGTGATGAGCGTGGTGAATGTGGGAACGTCCTTCCATTCGGGCAGGCGCCAGCGCACGCGTGCGGCTTCTCCCGTGGGGCGTTCCCGGCGACCCTCTCCCAGGAGGGCGAGGTGTTTAAGGATGAGCGCCAGCTGCGTGAGTCCACGGCCGAAGCCTGTGTCCCCCTCGTCGGTGACGAGTCGCACCTCGGCCCCCTCGTCGATGAAGAAGCGCGCGATCGACGCCGCCCGTGCGATGCGATGCTCGGTCTCTTCACCGAACGGAACGCCGTTCGCGCGCACGATGACGCGATCGCCGACCATCTCGGCGAACTCGCGGATGAGCGGGCGCCCGACCTTGGCCGAGAGCTTCCAGCTGATGAGCCGGACATCGTCTCCCGGGGCGTATTCCCGCACGCTCCAGAAGTCATCGCCGGCGCCGCGGCGTGGTCGTGCGATCTCCTCCTGGGTGACGGCGCGTTCGCGCGAAGCGTCGGCGATGCGCTCCATGTGGGGCAGGACGAGGATGCCATGTTGCGGGCATGCCTTGCGGCGCACAAAGAGTCCGAAGGGGAATTGAATGTCGCAGGCCAGATCGGTAAGCGCTGTGAGCCCGCGAAGGGGAAAGGCATAGGGGAGGTGGATGGTGCGCGCTTCGTTCGGCGCGAGCGATCCGATGGCGATGCGCCCAGTTGCGGTGATAAGCGCCAGGCCGTGGAGCGGAATCCACCCCCCGTTGCGCACGGTGATCGCCAGTGGCGTCTCTTCGCCGGTGAAGATCTGTTCCGGCAGTTCGATCTCAAGCGTGAGCTGCCTTGCGGCGAGAACGCTTCCGATCAGCGAGATCAACACGATAGCGGCCAGTCCCGCATAGAGCATATACAGGACGTTGAGCCCGCCGTTCACGGCGTTCCACATCGTCAGGAAGATCAGGAAGAGGACCGCTTTACCGAGGATGGTCAGACGCATGAAGGTGATCTCGGGGAATGAGGTTTTACGTCGATTGTCATTCTGAGGCGTCAGCCGAAGAATCCCCCGAAGACAATGTTCGCAAGGGATTCTTCGCTACGCCCCGTACTACGGGGCTTCGCTCAGAATGACAAAACTGAACACCATGAGCGGTCGTTCTTCGTTATTACAACGGTACCGGTGTGCGTTCCAGAATTTCGTTCATGATCCGTTCCGATTCGTCGATGCGTGCCATGCCATAGAGGTTCGATTCGACGATCAGTCGGTGGGAGAAAACCGGAACCGCCATCGATTTGATGTCATCCGGCGTGCAGGCATCGCGACCGTCCATGATGGCCGCGGCTTGTGCCGCGCGGTGGAGGAAGAGGGCGCCGCGCGGACTGATGCCGAGCTGGATGCGCGGGTCCTGGCGCGTCGCGTCGGCGATGCGGATGATGTATTCGAGCAGCATCTCATCCAGACGCACGCGCTCGGTCTCCTCTTGCAAGTCCATCACCTCCTCGTGCGTGAGCGCGGCGGGCAGTTCGCCCGCGCGGGCATAGAGGTGATGATCCTGGACGATGGCCTTTTCATCCTCAAGCGTCGGATAGCCGATGCGCACGCGCATGAAAAAACGATCGAGCTGCGCTTCGGGTAGCGGAAAGGTGCCGTGATACTCCACCGGATTCTGGGTGGCGATCACCATGAACGGCGGTGAAAGATGGTGCGTGACGCCGTCGACCGTGATCTGGCGATCGTTCATCGCCTCCAGGAGCGAGCTCTGTGTCTTTGGCGTGGCACGGTTGATTTCGTCAGCGAGCACGATGTTGGAGAAGATCGGACCGCGGCGGAATTCGAACGCCTGTTTTTCCGGATGGAAGGTGGTGACCCCCAGGATGTCGGAGGGAAGGAGGTCGTTGGTGAACTGGATGCGCATGAAGGAGGCGTCGATCGAGCGCGCCAGCGCAATGCCGAGGAGTGTCTTTCCGATGCCGGGGACATCTTCGATGAGCACATGCCCGCCCGCCAAGAGCGTCGCGATCACCTGGCGCACCGCATGCGGTTTCCCGATGAAGACGGACGCGATGTTCGCGGTGAGATGGGCGATCTTCTCCGCTGTGTTCATGGGCGTTCCCTATGCTTTCTTCTTTGCCGCGAGACGTGCGCGCTTTTCGACTGCGCCGCGCCAGGCCAGGAAGGCGATCGCGCCGATGATGAGCGCAACGCCGACAAGTTGGTGTACGTCCGGCAGGCGCTGGCCATAGAAGAAGGCGAGGAGATAGGTGGCGATCAGTCCCGCGATGATGCTCGACGAACGGTTGGCCGGGACGGTGAAGGTGTTCTCGCGACGGTCCAGGTAGATCAGGCTGCCGAAGAGCCCGGTGCCGTAGGAGAAGATGCCGATCAGGAAGATCGTCCAGAAAAAGCCGGATGTGGGCAGCACGGAAAATCCATACCAGACCTGCCCCGGGATTGAGGTCACCGGCATCGTGCTGCCGACGAGGCCCACGACGACGAGTGTCGAGAAGAGGACGATGTTGGCGGTGAGCTGTTCTTCGGAGAAGTACCGCTTGCGTTCGACCGGGTCGTCGCTCTTGGCGCGGTTGCTCATGAAGAGGAGCCGGAAGAAGTAGCCGAAGAGGTAGAGACCGATGTCGATGGCGGCAATCGTCGTCATGGCGGTTCCGGCCTTGCTCGCGAAGGCGACGAGCAGTGCGCCCAGGCTCAACGCAGCAGCGACCATCGAGGGCCAGTAGATGTGGCGACGGCGACGCCAGGCCACGAGATCGACGATGGGCGCCATCACCAACACGCCGCCGCGCATGAGGAGCATCGCGAAGACGATCGAGATACCGCTGAAGGTGTAGGCGAGTGTCGTCGTGATGATCTGGCAGGCGGTGCAGATCCCCGAGATAAAGGTGAACCACTGCGGCCGTGGAACGGAGATGCCAAAAATCTTCGAGTGCGTGCAGTGCTTCCACCAGCGCGCCAGCGTGATGAATGTCAGCATGCCGATGGCGCTGGCGAGCACCGCGATCGGTTGGATCTGAAAACCGGTGAAGCCGACACCGTCCATTCCCTCGAAGAGTCCCTTGGTGATCATCTTCGTCATCATCGAATAGGGGACGTAGGAAGCGAAATAGCCGAAGCAGAGCGCCGCGATGCCGAGGGATGCGATGTGTTTGCGAATGCCGGTTGTGGTCGTCATGGTTGCTCCTTATTCTAGTCCGATCTCGATCGCAGTTTTATAGTAGGGGGCGCCACCAGGGACGAGGTCCTGAACCCTCTTGCCGAGTTCCTTGATCACCTTCTGGACGCCGTCGTAGTCAGCGTTGCTGGCCGCGGCCAGTCCCGTGATGTTGTAGAGGTCATAGAGTGCCTGGCGTCCCTCGGCTGTGCGCGCAAACCCGATCAGCGCGCCCACGAGTTTGGCGGTGGTCTCGGACGACAGTTTCTTGCGCACCGCGACGGGTCCGGTCGGAATGGGATCAGTGAGCGCTACGATCTTGAGCGCGGTGATAGCGTCGGGGTGATCTTTGAGCAGCTCCGTGCGTGCATCGCGTGCCAGCCCCGATGCGGTCGGTTTTTCATGATAGGTGGCGGCGATATCGGCCTTGCCCTCATAGACCATCGCCAGCGCCTTCTTGTGTCCGCCGGCGAAGAGCGTCTGCTTCGGCGTGATGTTGTGATCGGTCAGGTATTTGAGCGCATAGAGATAACCCGCAGCGGAATAGGGGTCGGTGAAGGCCACGATCTTTCCGTTCATGTCCTCGGGCTTGTCGATGCCGCTGTCGGCGCGCGCGATGAGCTCTCCCCGATAGGTCGAATAGACGTCGCCATAGAGATATTTGAGGTGCGCGTTTGCACCCGCCCAATCTCGTGCGAGTAAAAACCCCAACGTGTTCATGAAGGCGATGTCGGCATCCCCTGTGCCGAGCGCCTTGATGATGGTCACAAAATCAGGGGCCTCGGTCACCTTGACGACGAGCCCCGTGCTCTTCTCAATCGAATTCGCGATCAACTTGGCGTTGGTCGTGAAGACCTCTTCGCCCTTGAGCGGCATGAAATAGAATCGAATGGGGTTTTTTGTCGAGCCCAAGGGGCCGGTGCGCTTTGAGCAAGAGACGGCCACCGCAAGGATGAGGCAGCAACAACCGATGAGCAGCAACAGTTTGGTACGCATAGATCCTCCGTGAAGCGGTATCGGTTTGGTCATCGTCATCACAAAAGATACGGGAATATCATGTGCTTGAAGCAGTACTCGGGTCATTTTCAGATTGCAACGGCTTTCACCGGCGGAGGGGATCCACGGCGTGTGGGGTCTCATTTCTCCGGGCGATGGGAGCGCAACCCCCCGTTTGGCGAGGTTCTGCTGGTGGCGGAAAAATTTTATTTATAAAATCCAGGGGGTTATGCGGGGCTTGCTTGGCACGGGAATTGCTTCTTTATGCAGGTGGTGCCGATAGTCGGCACGCTCATCGCCTCGGGGGAGACGAAAAGGAGCGCTCATGTCTCGTCCCCGTCATCTCATCATCATCGTCATGTTCACCCTGATCTTCGTCCTCCCCTTCGTGTCGGCCTGCGGCAGCGCAGCGGATCTGACGGAGGAGGAATGGGCGCAGCTCGAACAGTCCTGGGATGAGGTCGCCTCCGCGGAAGAGGGTGCCATCGTCGAGGCCGATCTCAAACCCGTCGCCGATGTCGACATCGAGACCTGGGACGAAGAAGACTGACCCTTTTGAAGGCCAACATCAAGACCATAGACCATAGACCATAGACCATAGACCATAGACCATAGACCATAGACCAAAACCAGAGGCATAAATGCCTTGGGTCCATGGTCCACAGTCCATCGTCTTTGGTCCATGGTCGGTTTTAAAAACGGCATTGACGGTCGGCGGGGCGAATTCTATTGCTGGGGGGAGGAGGTGGATATGAGACGGATGGGCCTCATTATATTGGTGCTGGTGGTCATGGGTGTGGCCGGTGTCGCGCATGCGGAATCGGCACAGATGAAGCAGTCGCTCAAGACGCTGGCGTCGCACAAGGGCGACTATACCTTCGCCGTGATCGGCGACAATCGTTCCGGCGATCGGGTGTATAAGAAGATCGTTGCGGGGACCATGGCGCGCAAGCCGATGTTCATCATGAACACGGGCGACATCATTCCGCATCCGGGCAATCGCAAACAGTGGGCGCACTTCTTCGAACTCTCCAAGCCCATCGACGTCCCATATTTTCTTACGCCCGGCAATCACGACATCGATGATGCACAGAGCCAGCAGGTCTGGCGCGAGGTGGTCGACCTGCCCGGCAAGGAGACCTACTATTCCTTTGTCGTCGGCGATGATCTCTTCGTCGTCCTCAACACCTGCGAGCCGGGACACGATCGGCGCATCGCGGGCGAACAGCTCAAGTGGTTGAGGCGCACGCTCGATGCAAAGCGGTATGAACATCAGTTCGTCTTCCTGCACCATCCGCTCTACCTCTGGAAGGGGGCGAGCCACTACGGCAGCTCGCTCGATCGCTATCCAAAGCAGCGCGATGCGCTGCATGCCCTCTTCAAGAAGGAGAAGGTCGATGCGGTTTTTGCGGGGCACGAGCACACCTACAAGCGCTATCCCCACGACGGCGTCGAGTACATCGTCACGGGAGGCGCGGGCGCGCCGCTCTACAGCGGCTTCAATCACTTTATGTTCTTCGAGGTCGCGGGCCCGCGTGTGGCGGTGAAGGTGGTCGATCGCAAGGGGTATCTGCGCGATGAGTTTCTGTTGCGCAAGCCGGATGCGCAGGTGAAAACAGTGGGTGGAAGATGAAATTGTTGATGGGCACAGTTAAAAACGGTGTTTCTCGGATTTGTCATTCTGGGCAACGCGAAGAATCCCCCGAGAATTTACGGAGATCCTTCGCGGAGCCTGTCCTGAGCAACGTCGAAGGGTTCAGGATGACAGACTTCGTTTTGAAATGCACCCTGCCGGCCATACTCATCATAACAATCCTCTGGCCTCACGCGGCGCAGGCCATCGAGTGCAAGCCGGGGCGTTTCATCGGCACGACCTGGTCGGTGAATCAGAAGCTGCACAAGAAACAGGCCACACTCGTGGTGACCAAGCAGGGTGATGCCTGCGTCTTTCGCTTCAAATGTCCGGATGCGGGCGTCGACGAGATCTGGGAGTGGAAGGGCAACCGCCTCGTGCAGCGCGAGCTCGATGCGGACGGCAAGGAGATCGCCCTCTATCACGCCACGCTCCTGGTCCGTGATGGCGTCGAGGGATTCTACATCGATTGCCCGCAGGGAGCGGGAATGCCCTGCGAAGGCGGTGCCGACGCGCGTTCCTTCTGGACGATTACGACGCCGGATCGAAAGATCATCTACCAGGCCTGGAGCGTCGATCCGAAACGCGCCTCAGATCCCAAGGCCAAGGCCCGCAAGCGCTACGAATACACCTTCACGCCTTCGCCGTAGGTCGTGCATCGTCGGCTGCGAGACCCCTTCTCAGTATTCTGACATCATTAAAATGTCGTATAATTTTTCTCGACTCGATGATCGGGATTGCGATAAGGAATTTGGCAAGGAGGCGTTATGTCCATGCTCTTAGGCAGTTCCCCCATCAGCTTATGTGCTCTCTCAGCCGACCCTCTTTTTGGCGTCGGAATATGAACTCGTTGCCGATGCAGCGCGGGCGGCGCTGGATGAGAGCCATCTCTTCGATGCCGTCGATCTGCTCGTCGAGGATCGCTATCGTCGAGATATCGCGAATAGTCAGTATTCTTTCAGCAAAGGCGAGAGCGTGGTCCCCGTTTTGCGGAAGACGGTGAAGGCGCCCGGTGCACACGATCATGGGAATCGTGACAAGGAGTATGCTTGTGAACATGAATTTCAAATTCTTTTTGAAGCGTTCAATGCCTTCCAATTTGCTGCCGAGCGCGGGAAGACAAAGAAGGAAAATGCTGACGTCTTTAAACTCGCCCGATTTGCCCTTCATCGTATGGCCTTTCCCTTGAGTTTTGCCGGGTCTCAGCCTTTAGGGATGGAACCCTGGATGAACACGGGGATTCAAGCGGCCCAGAGCTCGAGCTGGATGAAGAAGCTCGCGCGTTCGGTTGAAAGGGTAATCAGGAGCGGGGGCAGGACCGTTGCCCTGACAGATCTTATCCGTGAGGGGAGACCGATAGAGGAGAAGGATGCGCTCCAATATGTCTTTCCCTCGGGCGAACTTGGCGCGCGCATCTTCATTCGGGAGAGCGACTGGAACGATCTGTTGCGATATCGCGTCGGCCCCACGAGTTTTCCCACCGTTCGTCATTACGGGAAATCGATTGTCTACGAAACGTCGGAGGATATATCGAATGCCAAACCGTTTGGGAAGCTCTCCGGAGATGCTCCGTTCCATCTTGATTATCGTCAGGGACAGCTTTCCGATGCCGTCGCCTATCGCATGGAGTTGGCCGCTTCAGATGTTTTTCCCGGGCTTGTCGAGATGATTTTCGAGCCGAATCGCACGGTGGCGGGAGATAAGCCGGATGTCATCGATCGCATCTTCCAAGCGCGCGCCGCGGCCTTCCTGCTGGGCGTGCGCGACTGGCTCGACACGAGCGGCGATAAGGCCAAGCAGAACCTTCAGGCGACCTTCGATGTTTTTCAACAGAGGGAGAAACCGGAGGGTGGGTATATTTACGACTACCCCAGCGCGGTCTTTCCGGGAGGATAAGGGGTAGGCTCCAATGCCCCGCGACGGATGGATCCTATCGCTTTAGCTTCCGGGCCGATGGGCGAATCTCCTGAATTGCCCTTCTCCAAATCTCCCGGCAATCCGTTTGGAATTCCAACCCCTTCATATATGGGCATATTTCGGGATTGCGCCGATATCATCCAAATATTGGTCCATTTATTTGGATATAATTTGTCTGTTCTGATTAATCTCATATAAGCAATTATTTCAATAGGTTAAAGATACTTCCGACAGTTGTATCCAAATTTGAATCCAAGTATTTGCATTAATTATTGTCATAAGACCTCCCCTCTCGTATAAAGGGCAAACGGAGGCGAAATATGGCGAATTCATTGCGGGATGACTTCCAATTTCGAAACGATCCGATTTGGATCAAATATTCGCATGAGCGCTACCTTCCCTTGGAGGATATCCGTCATCGGGTCGGATTGGATGGACAGGGCGAATCATGGAAACAGCTCTCGAAAAGGATCGAGGATACGCGAAAGCTTCAATCGTTGCCGCTGGCCATTCCCTCCATCGATGCCCTCTTCTGGTATTTCGAAGCGGATTGTATCCGAAAGAAGGTCTCCGAAGTCGAGAGGATGGGGATCGAAATCTATGACAAGATCCACAGCAGCAGGACATTCGAAGAGGATTTCTTTCTGAACGCCAAGATCGAAGAGGCCGTCACCTCTGCGATCTACGAAGGGGCCAATACCACACGGACCAAGGCGAAGCAGTTGATTGCCGAAAAGCGTCAGCCAAGAGATAGAGCGGAGCAGATGTTGATCAATAATCTTAGGGCGCTTGAGTGGATAAAAGAGCATAAAGATTCCCCTCTGAATATCGATGCCCTCTTGACCATGCATACCATCGTTACCCAGGGCACCATGGAGGGTGATTTGGTGAATTATGTGGGGAGGTTCAGGGATGATGTCGTCTACATCGGCAAACACACCGGAATAGAACATGGGCTCATAGAGATGGCGCTGCGGGAATCAATTCTTCAGTGCACGCAGAATCCACGGTTTATTCACCCCTTGGTTCAGGGTATTTTATTACACTATTTTGTGGCCTATATTCACCCGTTCTTCGATGGTAATGGGCGGACGGCGAGAACGGTCTTCTACTTCAATGGAATCAAACGCGATCTGAAATTCTTGGAGATGCTCTCCATCTCCGCAGATTTGAAGCGTCACGGGAAACGCTATGAGCGGTCGTTTGAAAATGCGGTCAGTCATGAGGGTGATGTCACCTATTTTGTCGATTTCTCGCTGGACTCATTGAAGGTGGCGCTCGAAGAGGTTTCTCGCAAGATCGATTTTTTGCAAAACATATGGGCGCTGAAGGAACGATTCAATTTGAGCGATGCCCAGGTCATTCTGCTTCAGAAATTGGCGCTGCAGAAATACAGAAAGATGACCATTCGGGAGTATGCCGATGACATCAAGAAGACGCATGAGATGGCGAGGCAGCTCTTAAAGCGATTGGTCGAACACGATCTCCTGATCGAGGGTCGGAAGGGGAAGACGCTGATCTACCAGATCAATTCCAAGCACCTCAAGAAACTGCTGCTCCCCTAATACGCACACCTGACCTCCCCCGTCGCCATGCGATAGGGGAGCCCGCCGCCGTAGGGTTCGTAGACGGTTACGCCGCCGATCGATCGCTTCAGGATGAAGTACTTCGCCGCCAGCGCGGCCACGCCGGCGTTGAGTTCGTGTGGCACGTCCCCTTCGGGGATGACGATCTTGGTGGCGAGGATGGGGGCCTTCTCCCACAGCTCGACCGGGATGGTCTCGGCCGGGATCGGTGCATCGCCTCTCCAGGCCGGAATCTTTGCCCGAAGCTCTTCGGGGACGGCGCTCGGATCGACCGGGTAGGGGCAGGGGCGCTCGTTCACGGCAGCCGTGAGCCAGAGGGCGGCCTCGTATTCGTCGGTCGGGATGCAAGCCGGCGCTTGCGTGGCTAGAAAGAGGGAGAGGACGCGCAGGTCCATCTGGTCGAAGTCGGGTTCTTTGCGGAACTGACTCTCCTCGCGGTCGAACTGTTTGCGGAAGGCCTCGGGTTTCTTCCCGCGATACGAGGTGGCCAGCGCCACGTGCGGATCGAACCCCTCTTTGATGCGGCAGGCAAACGTGTTCCAGTCGATGGCGAAGGGCTCGCGTGCGCGGGCCTTGAGCAGCGCCCGGAAGAAGGGGAGTCGTCCGCGCAGGAGGATGAGCGCGGCGGTCTCTTCGCCGTAGTGATAGGTGACCTTGCGCGGATCGGTGACTTCGACCTCCATGCGCGAGGCCTTGAGCTTGGCGATCAACTCCCAGTCCTCGGTGGCACGCGCGAGCATGCAGCGCCCGAGGGCATCGGCAAATCCTTCGTCCATCCAGGGGATGTAGTGATGCCCGGCGGCGGCGAGCCCCGCGGCATCCTGCATGGCGTGGTTGGCTTCGTGCAGCGTGGTCAGCTCCGGATGCCCCGGTGAGACCTGATCGCGCTTGAAGTAGATGCCGATCGGAACATCCAGCTCCTTCGCTTCAGCCGAATTGACGTTGAAGGCGAACCAGTCGCCGTCCTTGTAGAGATCGTTGTATCCCTCGAAGAAATATTCGACCACCTTTGGGTGGGGAACGGAAAAATCATCGATGCCGTAATAGCGTTTGGCCATCGCCGGTGCGGCGGCCATCATGCGCGTGAAGACCGACTCGATGTCGTAGTCGGGGCTCATGCGTTCGAGGCGCTCACACAGGAGCGCTCGGTCGCGTTCGAAGATGGCCCGCGCATGTCCCTCCGGGCCCGCCACGCGCATGACCTTGGCGGGTGTCGTGGTCGGGTCGAAGTTGTCGCGAAGCCCATCGCCTGCGAGTCCCTCTTGGATGATCTCGACCAGGTGTCCGGCCGGATAGAGATGAAAACCGCCATCGGCGATGGCGCTGCGGATGGCGCCGCGTTCGGAGAGCTGCATGAAAACCTCCTGGAGAAGGACTGTGACGTGCCAGGGGATAGTCCGCGAATGGCTGAAAAGCAAAGGCAAAAATACGGTGTGGCCTTGCACCGCCGATGGAGCATCGATATGATACCTGCCGGAAAGGGGGTTCGATATGAATGCATCCATTTCGGAAGTCACCCGTGTCGGCATGACCGCCTATCACGTTACGGAGACGCTCAAACTTAAAGAGGTGGATCGCCTCTTCGAGGGGGCGGCGCATGTGCAGTCGGCCACCAAACTCATTTTTCGGGAAGGGGAAGATCGCTTCTTCTTCATCTATCGCTTCGGCTCGGTCGTCTTCTTCAACGTGTCGCCTCAGCGGCAGCGGGCCGTCATTGAAAAACTGGCGGTCCTCATCGGCGAGAAGCCCGAAATCATCAGCGAGGAGTTCACGTTGGAGCTTCGCTCCGGCGAGCGCAGCGCCATCGGCTTCGAGGTCGCTGTCCTCGATGCGTTTTCGCTCGATCGCATCGAACTGATCGCATTTGTCCTGGCGCAGTCGACAGCGCTGGAATACTTCGAGATCAAGGTGGACGAACTGTTTTCGAAGACGGGCGATATCGGCCACGACCTGCGTTCCCGTGGGCGGCTGGTGCGGCGCGAGGGCGAGATCAAGCGCTTCATCGGTCAGTGTATCACCAACAAGCAGCAGTTGGTCGCATCGCTCTACCTGCTCGATAAGCCGGACGAGACCTGGGAGGATCAGGTGCTCGATCGCCTCTACCGTGATGCCGTCGATATGTTCGAGATTCGCGATCGGTACCGGACGGTCGATTATAAGCTGCGCATGATCCAGGAGAATCTCGAGCTGATCTCCACGTTGCTGCAGTATCGGCATGCCAACTATCTGGAATGGACCATCATCGTTCTCATCACCGTGGAGGTGGTTTTGTTCGTCTATGAGCTTCTGGTCGTCCGATGACGATCGCTTGTGATGGTGTCCTGCTCGTGTTTGCTGTTTCGAGAGAAGCGCTTGGCAAGTGTTGGGTCGTATGGTAAGGTCCCGAAACAATTGTCGATTCCGATCAGAGGGGATCATGAGCCTTAAAAATCCAACGCGCGCCACATGGGAGATCGTCGTCCTCATCGTCATCTTCGTTGTCGCCATTTCGTTCATGGCGCGTACTTACAATCTCGAAGACAAGGTCGGTAAGGAACGTGCACTCATGTATGAGCTGGCCATGCTTCGGCAGGGGGTCAATCTTTTCAAGATCGTCAAGCAGCGCTTTCCCGGGTCGCTCGTCGAATTGGCGACGGCATCCTATACGTTGCCCGACGATGTTCGTCGTCGTCGCTTCGTCGAATTCGTCACGGTCAATGGGGATGGCGAGATCGTGGATCCATTTGAAACGCCTTTTGCCTACGATTCAGCAGGTGGGTGGGTTGCAAGTCAGACGCCCGGCTATGGATCGTGGTGATCGATAACCGTCATTTCTACGCGAGGAGGAGAACAATGGCACTGGATCAACCGAAACGTCAGGTATGGGAGAGCGCTTTGCTCGTGATCGTATTCTTGGGAATGTTGGCGTTCATCGTCAACAGCTACTTCCTGGAAAAGCGCGTCTATGAACAGAAGGTCCTGCGCTATCAGCTCGAGAATCTGCGCCAGGGCATCACGCTCTATCAGTACGTCGAACGCAAGACGCCGGAATCACTCGTCGATCTGTCGATGGCGACATTCCGCATGCCGGATTCCGGTCAGGTGCATCATTTCATCGCGCGTGTCCCGGTCAGCAAAGAGGGAAAATTTCTGGATCCGTTCGGAAACCCGTATGCCTATGACAAGGCACAGGGTTGGGTCTCGAGTTCGACAGGCGGATATGCAAGTTGGTAGCTGTCCATCCGATTCTATCAAGCGGCCGCTCCGATGGGGGCGGCCGTTTTTGCGAAGGGAGAACGATGACGATACGTATCTTTATCACCGGGGGGACGTTCGACAAGGAATACAATGAGCTCAGCGGCGAACTCTTCTTTAAGGATTCGCATCTGCCGGAGATGCTCCAGCTTGGGCGCAGCCGGGTCGATGTGCAGGTTCGGAGCCTGATGCTGGTCGACAGTCTTACGCTGACCGAAGCCGATCGAGAGCTCATTCGCCAGCAGTGTGAGCAGGCCGCCGAGGAACGCATTCTCATCACGCATGGGACGGACACCATGGAGGAAACGGCGCGCTTTCTGGGCCAGGCGGAAATTTCGAAGACGATCGTTATCACCGGTGCGATGATTCCGTATAAATTTGGAAGTTCCGATGGGCTCTTCAATCTGGGGAGCGCACTCGCCTTTGCACAGTGTCTGCCGCATGGCGTCTACGTGGCCATGAACGGGCGCTATTTTCCGTGGGATAACGTGCGCAAGAATCGCGCTCGGGGCGAGTTCGAACAGGTTGAGAACTGACGACAGGTTCCTCCCCCTCATCCGGCAATACATGGTGCATCAGGAGATGCCCACTCGGCGACTTGCCGGGAGGGGGCGGGGTACCCAGCGAGGTGAGCAGGCGATGGAGACCTCGGCTCAAACTGCTGACAAAGCCATCTCGAGCTGTCATTCCCGCGTAGGCGGGAATCTCGCTTATTGCGGCACATCGAGATCCCCGCTTTCGCGGGGATGACAAAAACACGGGTTTGTCATCACCCTCAGAACGAGGTGGGTTCGTCGCCCGCGAACCCGCTCTGGGTCGCCCCCGGAGGCGTCGGAGCCGAGTGGGCATCTCCTAATGCATCGCTTTTTTGACGGATGAGGGCTAATAGCCGGAATCCCATCCGTCCGTGCGCGGCGTGGGGCTGTCTTTTCCCACGCGAAAGGCGCCAGAGGAAGTCGAGTGGCTGCGTTCCTGTCGTTGGCGTTCATGGTTCTGTTCGACCTGCACCCGCTCCCACAGCTGCGTATTATCCAGACGTCCTTCGGTAGCGGTGGTTCTCTCATGATGCTGTTGTCGTTGCTGTTGCTGTCGATGTTCGCGGGCTATCAGGGGCTTCGCCCCCAGGACGGCCATGACGATGGATACGATTATGATGCAGAGTGTTCGCGCGATGGTATTCATCGGATCCTCCCCCTCCTGGTTACCACTGCGGAAGAGAGCAAGAGCTGTGCCATGAGGTGTATGTTGAGAGAGGGTCCTTTGGTGCGGTTTTTAGTCTTTCGGCGGGTGTACCATTCACAGGGGCGTCAAGAAATGGGCATCTTTCCTCCTCTGTTTTTTCGATTGCGGCAGGAGGGTTGTCGTTGTTAGATCAGGGCATCTCAAACAAGGAGGCCGATGCGAATCATGAGAATGAGCTCGATCCTGTTGCTGGTATCCGTCCTGGCTCTTTCTGCCGTCGCGTCGGCTCAGGATGAAATATCCGCGCCGATTGCCGATCCCCTTGCCCTCCAGATACAGGCGGATTTGGCCCGAAAGAATGTCGCTGGCGAGGCGCTCGGGGCGCGACAGGCCCTGCTGTCCTTCTATGAGCCGCGCGGGTTTGCACCGGCCTTCATTCGTGGCGACAAGCCGACCAAGGAGGCACGGAAATTTCGGGAGGCCATCGCGGCGGTCACGGTCGAGGGGCTCAAGCCCGAGTTTTATCACGCTGCCGCCATCGACCGCCTGTGGCAGGCTTTGGAGGAGGGTTCTGCGCAGGAGCGGACTGAACTTTTGGCCGAGCTCGATCTGCTGTTGAGCGATGCATTTTTCCTCATGGGGGCCCACTTTTCGGAGGGGCTCATCGATCCCTATCGCAATCGGGCAAAGCCGTTTCGCTTGCCCGCCGATGTCGACCTGGTGGGGATATTTCGCGAGAGCGTTGCCGAACAGAAGGATACGGGCGAGGTGCTCCGGACGCTGCTGCCGAAGAACGGTGGCTATGCCGGACTTCGCGCGGAACTCGATCGCCTGCGCGGCGTGACGGTGGTTTGGCCGACGGTGCCGCAGTTGGCGCGCGGCGACAAGATCGAGCCGGACCAGGCCGATGCACGCCTCGTCGCGATCCGCCGTCGGCTTGAGGCAACCGGAGAACTCGATGGCGGGAAATCGCGTCCGCCCCAAAAGAAAAAGGAGAAGGCCGCGCCAGCGGAGACGGCCATCGATCCCGAGACGATTCACGACGAGGACCTCGTCGAGGCCGTCAAACGCTTCCAGCGCACGCATGGACTCAACGTCGATGGCGTCATCGGTCGCGGGACGACCGAAGCGATGAACGTGCCGGTGGAAAAACGCATCGAAGCGCTCGTCATCAACATGGATCGCGTGCGGGCGATGTCGCGCGCATTTGCCGAGCCGCTCTATATCTTTGTGGATGTCCCGGCGTTTGAAGTGAAGGTCTTTGAAAATGGATCACAACAGCTCGAGATGAAGGCAATCGTCGGGCGTATCGATCGCAAGAGCCCCATCATGTCCAATCGCGTTCGCTTTCTCGTCTTCAGTCCCAAGTGGCGTGTGCCGCGCTCCATCGCGATCAAGGACAAACTTCCGATTCTCAGGAAGGATCCGGACTATTTGCGGCGCGCAGGGATGACGCTCTACACGAGCGAGGGGGAGCGCGGCGAGACCGTCGATCCGACCACGGTCGATTGGTCGCAGGTGGATGCATCGAACTTCGATTATCGCATCGTGCAGCGCCCCGGCGGGGGAAACGCGCTTGGACGGGTGAAGTTTATATTTCCGAATCAGCACGACGTCTATCTGCATGACACAGAAAAACCCTATCTCTTCAAGAACCAGCGCCGAACACTTAGCTCGGGGTGTATCCGTATCTCCAAACCCAAGGAGTTGGCGCAATTTCTCCTGCGGGACCAGGAGGGATGGGATCTCGATCGGATCGAGAAGGCCATGTTCAGCGAGCGCGTGAAGGTGCAGAACCTCACCGCGCCGGTTCCCATCCATATCGCCTACTTCACCGCCTGGTTTGAATCGGGCGAGGGGGTGCGCTACTTTCACGACATCTACGGCCGCGATCGATTCCCGAAAAAAATCCTGATGAACGAAGGACGAGGGACGACCGCGAGTTCCACTCGCTAGGGCGAAGGACGAAAAAGCTCTTTCGTCCAAGTGAACAGCGTTTGCGATCGCCCCTCGCCCTAGCGAACGGCGTTCGCGGACGTCCTTCACCCCTCGGTCCGTTCCTTCTTCTTCATTACTTTATAAAAAAATCCCTGACTGATGCCGAGGTTGGCGATGGTGCGTGCGGCGTTTCCATTTGCGGCGGCCAGCGCTGCCCGAAAGATGAGGGGGACATATTGGGCGAGCGTGCGCCCGCGCGTGTAGATGAAGGTGTTTCGCAGGTCGGAAGCGGCATTCGATTTGAGGTCCCATGTCTCGATGTGTTTGTACATCGTCGATGCGGCGATTCCCAGTTCGCGTGCAGTCGGACGCGCGCGGCGGTCGTTTGCGGAAAAACAGGCGGCGACGATGAGGCGCTCGTATTCCTTCCACGGGCGCGTCGGATCGTAGGCATTGATGCCATCGATGAGCACGCCGTGATCGCCGATGGGTGGCATCTCCGGAAGCGCTGATGCGATCTTCGGCTCGGGGTTCTCCGTTGGGGTTGGCACCGCATCCGCTTTGGCGAGCGGATGATTGTCCGGGATCGTATCGATGCCGATCACGGCGCCTTCCGTGATGGCGCAGACCACCTGGATAAAGTTTTCCAGCTCGCGCACGTTTCCCGGCCAGGCCGCGGTGAGCATCCGGCGCATGAGTTTTGGTTCGATCGTGAGATGTCGATTCCCACCGTAGCGCGCGAGAAAGACCTCCGTCAGCGCGGTGATGTCCTCGGGGCGTTCGCGCAGTGGAGGAAGGGCCACGGTGATCTGGCAGATGCGATAGTAGAGATCGTCGCGAAATCGTCCTTCGGCGCGAAGGGCGTCCATGTCGCGATTGGATGCGGCCACCACCCGCAGATCGACCGTTTTGACCGCTGTCGCGCCCAGGCGCGTGACCTCGCCCTCCTGGAGGACGCGCAGGAGTTTGACCTGGAGGCTTGGTTCGAGTTCGCCGATCTCATCCAAGAAGAGCGTGCCGCCGTGCGCTTCCTCGATCAACCCCGGCTTGTCGCGGGACGCTCCCGTAAACGCCCCCTTGCGGTAGCCGAAGAGTTCCGATTCGATCAGCGTTGCTGGGATCGCGCCGCAGTTGATGGCGATGAAGCGTCCGTTCCGACGCATGGCATGGCCCTGGTGCAAGGCCCGAGCGATCAATTCCTTTCCCGTTCCGGATTCACCGCAGATGAAGACCGCGAGGTCGGTGTCGGCGATCTTGCCCATCGTCTCCTGAATGCGCTGCATCGCTGGGCTTGCCGCCACGATCGTTCCAGGCTCGAACGCGAACGCGGCATTGCGTTCATGCAGGAGTTCTTCATACCGGTGCGCCCGTCGGCTCGCCTCAGCCAGCTCGTGTGAGAGTTCGGTCTCCTTGGTTGTGCTCGCCTCGATGAGCCGTGCGGTTTCGATTGCGAGCCCCGCCTGATCGGAAAAGGCATCCAGGATCGTCATGTCGGAGTCGGCAAATGCGCTCGTCTGAAAGCGATTGTGGAGGTAGAGGACGCCGACGATCTGTCCTCGTGCGCGAATCGGAAGCGCCAGGATCGAGCGCAGCTTCTGCGCGGCGATGGAGACCTCTTCCGAAAAACGCGCGTCGATCATGGCGTCGTCGGTGCGCACCGGTTGTCCTGTGGCGATGGCCTGTCCCGCGAGCGTTCGGCTGATCGCGGTCTCCTCGTCGGTGCCGGCCATGTTTCGGCTCGCGGTGATGTGTACCTCGCCGGCGTCGTCGGCGAGTAAGATCGCTCCTCCCTCGGCGGAGGTCAGGTCCAGGGCATAGAAGAGCACCGTCTTCAAGACGTAATCCAGATCGCGCTCCCCCGCGATGAGCTTGTTGATCTCGAGGATACGACGCCAGGGATTGGAGGCGGATTCCTGCGCATCTGTCTTCGGTGGCCAGGCTTCCTCCGGCGGCGCCGTCGTCTGTTCCTTCGCGGGCAGGGGCGATTCGCGTCGTTTTTGTTCGAGCGCTTCAAGCGTTTTGCGTTCCTCGTCGCCGAGCGCCAGGGGTCGGAGCCGCTCGACGAGCGCGGAGAATTCATCGCCTTGGCTCTGATCGTTCGCGATCTCCGCGAGCGTGGCCAGGATCCAGAAGCGATAGGAGGATGCCTGCGGAACGCGCGTGGCGATCGAACGCGACTCCTCCAGCTGCATACGCGCTTCGTCGAGCTTTCCATCGCGATGCAGGATGTCGCCCATTTCGAGCAGGGCGCGGGCCAGCGCGGTCCAATCGGCTACGCCCTTCTCGGGCAGCGCGCGGAGATAGGCGATAGCCGGCACCAGGTGATCGAGCGCGGCATCGGTTTTTCCCCGCTGCGTCTCGATGAGCCCCATGTTCACGGCGATGGCCGCGCCACCGCGCAGATCGCCGACGCGCTCGTGCAGGGTGAGCCCGCGGTCATAGAAGGCCAGACTCTGATCGAGGTTTCCCATCAACTGATAGGCGTTGCCCATGCCGTTATAGGCGCGAAGCAGCAGTTCCGTGTTCTGCGATCGACGACAGATCTCCACGCACCGTTCGAAGGCATCGATGGCGCCGACATAATCATTCTTGGCGTAGGCAACCTGAGCGAGGTTGTAGTGCGCGCGTGCGACGAGCAGGTCGTCTTCGATCGCGACCGCCTGGGCGAGGTCGTCGGAAAAGATCGCTTGTGCTTTGTCGGCGTCTCCCTGCGCAACGAGCACCATGCCGAGGTCGTTGTTGGTGACGTGCACGCGTTCCATCGAGGCCAGGTCGATCGCGGCGGCACGCGTGCGCTCGAAGATATTGAGCGCTACATCGAGCTTGCCCTCCTGAAAGAGGATGCCGGCGAGAAAATTTTCGATGACGAGTTCCTGGACGGGATCGCCGCCGGACGCATTGAGTGCGCGCTTGGCCTGCATGAGGGCATGCCGCGCTCGTTCGAATTCCTGAAGTTTGATATAGGTGCCGCCCAGACGCGTGAGTGCCTCGGCGTTCCATCGCGCGGTCTGCGGTGTGGCCTGCGCGTCGCAGAGCATCGATTCGATGGCAGAGAAGCGTGCGTGCGCCGCGTCGTAGTCGCGGGCGATGAGCATCGCTTCTCCGAGCTTCATCGTGAGTTCGATGCGTGGTTCGAGGTTTTCGGGGGGCGTGAGCGAGAGGGCGTGCTCTAGAAACGTCGCCGCTTCACGGCCGCGTCCTGCAGTCAACGATGCGTCGCCCAGTTTTTTCGCGGCGGTCAGCGCGACCTGTTTGTCCGATCCCCAGCATTCGTGCAGGCATATGCGATTCGGTTCGGTGTTACTCTCGCGCAAGGCAGATGCGAGTCGGTCATGGAGCGTGCATCGCCGCGCTTCGGGCAGGGCGTCGCAGAGCACGGTGCGCAAGAGCGCATTTCCAAAGTCGATGGCCAGCGCCTCGCGTCGTTCGACGAGCCCCGAGCGGAGCAGTTCCGCGATGGCCTGTTGCGGGTTTTCCACCTGACCCCAGTGTGCGAGCTCCATCGGTTGCGTCGGTTCGTCCGCGATGGCCAGTGCTTCGAGGAGTCGCCGCTGCTCCTCCGGCAGTGCTCCGATACGCTGCAGCAGGAGTCCTCCAATCGTCTCCGGGATCTGGGCCTTCGAAAAGTCGACGCCGACATCTTCGAAGAGCGTCTCTATCCATCGACCGTGTTCGTCGAAGAGGGCGCCGCCCACGATGAGCGACTTGATCAACTCCGTAACGAAGAGCGGGTTTCCGTCTGTGCGCCGCAGGATCTCCTCGAGGAGGAGGTCGGGGGGATGGATGAGGCCGGTCAGCGAAATCAGGTATTCTTCGAGCTCATTGCGGTCGAAGGGGGAGAGCATGATCCCTTCGTCGAGCAGGTTTTCGAGCGTGGCGCGGTGCGCCTCGGCGACGTCCTCGCCCATGGCCAGGAAGATGAGCACACGCGCACCACTCGGGGGGCGGCGCGTACGCGAGAGCAGGGCGAGCAGCTGTGCGCGCGAGACTTCTTCCAGGAGCAGCGCCTCCACATCGTCCAGAAGAAAGACGTGCACACCGTGTCCGTCGGCAAGGTGCTGGGCGAGTTCGTCGCGCCATGCGTTCATTTCATCGGGTGATCGTGCCGAGGCATAGCAGACGTGGACGTCCTTGAGCTGAAAGCGAAACTTGATCTCGTGGAGCAGGCGTGACTTGCCCGTGCCCAACGCACCGGTCAGCAGGAATCCGCGTGTCGGTTCGCCCTCATCCTGTTTGAGGAGATCGAGCGCCTCGTCAAAGAGGATAAGGTCCTTCTCGCGCCCGATGAAGCGCCCTTCCTCCGGAATATAGGAGAGGAGTGTTTCGCGCGTTTCGAGGGTGTAGGTTTTTCCGCCCAGGCGGTTGATGTCATGGATGACGGCGGCGGCGGTCGCATAGCGATTGGCGGGATTCTTTTCGAGCAGCTTGCCGATGATGCGATCGCACCAGGCCGGAACGTCGAGGTTCTTGGTCGATGGCGGCGGCGGTATGAGTTTTCGCTGTCGCTCGAGCGTTTCCTGCGTGCTGGTAGCACGAAAGGGATTGGTGCGCGCGAGGCAGTAGTACCAGAGCACGCCCAGCGAATAGAGATCCGCCCGGCCGTCGGCATGTTCGCGAGCGACGATTTCGGGCGGCATGTAGGAGGGCGTGCCGATCAGTTTTCCGCGCGGATCGAATCCGGCCAGGCCGAAGTCGATGATCTTGACCGAGGGTGTCGGCGTCATCGTTACGAGCACGTTGGCCGACTTGATATCGAAGTGGTAGATCCGATAGGCGTGCAGGTATTCGAGCGCGCGAAGGGCCTGCACGAAGAGGTCGCAGGTCTCGTCGAAGGTGAGCGTCTCGGTCGCTCGAAAGAGGTCGCTGCCCTCGATGAGTTCGGTGGTGTAGTAATACTGACCGATCGTCTCGTCGTAGCCGAAGTCGAGGATTTCGGCGATGTGCGGATGCCGCATGTCCTTGAGGATGGCGAACTCGTTCTTGAACTCCTCCAGGACCGAGGGCTTCATGGCACCGGCCGCCCCCTTGAGGAGTTTAATCGCGCAGACGCCTCCCGCCCCCTCGACGCGGTAGACGTTGCTGAACCCTCCCCCGCCGAGCTTGTCCTGCAGGGTGTATTTGCCGTCGATGATCTCCGTCGATGGACGCATGTCTGAATTATAGAATACTTTTCGGAATATGAACACTATTCGATTTATAATGTTCGATCTGTATTCCATATAAAATATCTCTACGAATCGGACAAATGACAGGCTTATGTAACTATTTGTATTTATTGAGTATCCATGGTCATTCACCCTGGCACAGGAGTTGCTATAAAGAAGTGTGGTGCATAGGGGGGAACCCGAGATGAAGCTCAGGACGATCATCACATTCAGTCTCATGATGCTGGCGCTGCTGGCTGCGGGATGTGGTGGTGTTTCTGCGCCGCCGGTCGATCTCCCCGCGCCGATCACGGGCCGCGTCGATGTCTCCGAGCCGAATGCGGACGGAAACGTGACGATCACCGGTGCCGAAGGGGCCGTCGAGGGCGGTTCGCTCGTCCTGGCGGTGAACGAGACGGTGGCGGGTGAGCAGTCAGTTCTACATCTCCTTGATGGACTCATCCCGTCGGCGCATGCCGATTCGGATTGGCCCGCGACCTGCTTCGAGACGGGGCATGCCTGTGCCGAGGCGGATGCGACGGGTGCCTTTACGATGGAATTGGCGGCCGAGGTGGGCGACTCGATTGCGATCGGAACGATCGATGCGGACAGCGGTGAATGGACGAGCGACGTGCTGCGCGAGGAAGTCCCAATGCAGACGGAGCAGACGTCGGGCGATGACGGTACCGATGATGCCGTCGTCGATGACGATGACGGTGGTGTGGTTGAAGAGGAGGCCGCGCACCCCTGTGCGGATCAGGGTGTTTCCGGTGCAGCGATCGATATCGCCACCTTACCGGATGATGACAATCAGGCCTATGCCCTGCTCCTCCAGGGGAGCGAGACGACGACCAACCAGGTCGTCTTTGGAAGCGCGACGGGATTGGCCGCTGCCCTCACCGTTGATGTCCCTGGCTGTCATGCCCATTCGATCGCGATGCATAAGGATGCTGAAACCAACCTGGTCACCATCGCTGTGACGAGTTCCGTGGATAAGACGATCTGGCGTGCATCCTTTCCGGATAATTCAGATGGTGCCGAGAACGAGCTGACCTATACCTATAACAATATGCCGGCGCATATCGCCTTTGCCGAATCCGTAAACGAGGCGGTCGTGGCCTTCGAGACGAGCGGTTCGGTGGAGTATGGTATCGTCTCCTTCGCCGACGGCAGCTTTGATCTGATGGCCAGCACTCCGGGTGAGGTTCAGGGTGGTGGTGAGGGGACCGTGACCAAGATGTTCAGCCGTCGTCTGGAACTGCTCACAATCGATAACGACATACTGGGGATCGCGCTCACCTCTCCGGGCTCTGCCTCCGAATCGGTCATGACCATTTTTTCGGTCGGTTACAACAAGCGGCTCGGCACCTTCCCGGTGAGTGCCTTCGGTTTGGTGCAGCCCTATATCTCCGAGATCAGCGATGTCGGCCTCTGGGTGGAATATGATGCGGGCGCATTCAAGGTCAACGGCGTCTTTCTCGGCAAGGAGTCGACGCAATTTGAGACGCTCGGGACCTTTCAGGTCTTGTTCGGCGAGCAGGAGCAACGGTTGACCATCGATGCCGATATGTCCGTCATCGACAGCATGACGACATCGGGGGTTTTGGACTATGTCCAGTCGAGCGGTACGGATGGCATCCTCTGGCGCCACCTGGCCATCTCCACTATGGTCAAAGTGAATGTGAACGCCTCGACACCGAGTGCGTTGGTGGCGACCAATGCGGGAACGCTGAAGGTCTTCCAGCTCGGTAATCTGGATGTGCATGATGAGGTCACCAGTGGTCAGGCCTCCGGAAGCAATATCCATGAAATCTCGGTCGATGATGTCGGTGAGACGGTCTATCTCCTCGATCTGACGACCGATTCTCCGATCCTGGTCGATGCCCTGGTGTGGGGGGTGTGAGAAAGTGGTGAAACGGGGATGGGATTGCCTTTTATGTGCAGGGGACATGAAGGGGTATATCTGCACCCGTGGCGGGTTGTATTTGCCCCGCGGGGCGATGCGATGGGAAAGAGGGTGATCCCATGGCAGAATTCAAGGTCTTCACAGAGGGGGTCGAGGTCAGCGGTGAGGCCATATTCTCCTTCGTCCATGGGTTGGAGGCCTTTCACCCGGATGCGTTGGGCATCCTGGCCCGACACGGTATCGTCGATCCGCAGCCCGGGCAGTGGTTTTCACAGCAGGCCTTTTTCAACGCCTTTCGCGAGATCGCCGACCAGATTGGGGTCAATGCCCTCTTCTCCGTCGGACAACATGTTCCGGATAACGCGCGTTGGGTTGAGGGGATCCAATCGATCGAGCGCGGGCTGATCTCCATCGATATCGCCTATCATCTCAATCACCGCTTGCGGGGGCAGGTGCTCTACGACGAACAGACGGAGACGATGTTCGAGGGGATCGGTCACTACCGCGCCGAACGAATCGATCACAATCATCTCTGGGTGATCTGCGAGAACCCCTATCCGTGTGCCTTCGACAAGGGGCTCGTCTCGGCGGTCGCCGAGCGCTACAAATCGAGAAGCACCCAGATCGTGACGGTAGCGCACGACATGGAGCACGAGTGCCGCACCCGCGGCGACGATTCCTGTCGCTTCATCATTGTTGAGGAGTAGGGCTCAGATACCGCTCGAGAAACCGTTCCATCCTGCTGAAGAACTCCAGCCGATTCTCTTCATTGTGAAAGCCGTGTCCCTCGTTGCGCTTGACCAGATACTCCACGGGAATATCGTGGTGGCGCAGCGCGGCGACGATCTGGTCGGACTCCTGCTTCTTCACACGCGGATCGTTGGCCCCCTGTGCGACGAACAGCGGTGCGCGGATGTTTTCGGCGTGGAAGACGGGTGATATCGCGCGCAAGAGTTTGTCATCCGTGATCGGGTTTCCGATCATCGCATAGAAGCGCTTGCGCGCCGGCTCCCAATAGGGGGGGATGCTCGCCAGGAGCGTGAAGATGTTGGAGACCCCGACGTAATCGACGCCGCAGGCATAGAGATCCGGGGTGAAGGTGAGCCCCGCAAGGGTGGCATATCCCCCGTAGCTCGCGCCGTAGATGCCGATGCGTTTGGAATCGGCGATCCCCTCGTCGATGAGCCAGTGCACGCCATCGGTGATGTCGTTCTGCATCTTCAGGCCCCACTCTTTGAACGAGGCCTCCCAGAAGCGACGCCCATATCCGGTGGAGCCGCGAAAGTTCATCTGCAAAACCGCATAACCGCGATTGGCCAAAAACTGCGTCGATCCATCATATCCCCAGACATCGCGTGCCCAGGGTCCGCCGTGCGGGTTGACCACCACCGGGAGGTTCTTTGCCTCGCGACCGCGTGGCAGTGTGAGGTAGCCGTGGATGAGAAGTCCATCGCGGCTGCGATACGCAATGGGTTTCATCGGTGCCAACTTTTCGGCGTCGAGCCAGGGCAGCGCTGTGGCGAGTTTTGTAAAACGATCCGTCTGTGCATCGTAGAGGACATATTCGGCCGGGACGCGATCGCTCGAATAGACGACGACCATGCGATCCTCGTCGTCGTTCCAAGAGCTGATGTCGACTTCCATTTCGGGGCGATGGGCCTGCAGTCGCGCAAAGAGTGCGCGCATCCTCGTATCGAAGACGTGACGCTTCTCCTTCCAGGTGGTGTAGGAGACATGCGTGAGCCGTTTGCGTTTGCGCGAATAGCCGATACCGCCGACATCGACCTCAGGGTGACGAAAGAGGATCTTCCTTTCCTTCCCCGTGCTCATGTCCATGACCACGAGCGCCTCTTTATCGCGGTGTCGGTTGGAGCGCGCATAGGCATATCGATCATCCGGTGTGAAGAGGATCGGATCGATCGTCGTGCGAAAATCGACGGAAAAGATTTCGGCGAAGGGGTGGGCGTCATCCGGTCGATAATAATAGGTTGTCGTGAGTCCGTCGGTCGCCTCCGCTATGCGCAGGCGTCCCTGGTGGTCGGCGACATAGTTCGTCCAGTTGTGCGTATTCTCCGCTACAAGGGTGAGGGTGCCGTCGGCGACATTCAGTCGATAGACATCGAAGAGGCGGCGGTCGCGACGGTTCATCTCGATGAGGATGTCGGTGGCGCTGGATGTGCGAAGGTCATCGATGACGCGCACCTTCGTTTCGGCAAAGGGAGTGAGTGGTCGCGTCTTTCCGGTGATGCTGTTGACTGCATACAGGTGCGTGTTTTCGTCGCCGCCGCGGTCGCGCCCATAGACGATGGTTCCATTTCCCTTCCAGAGGAAGCCGGAGATGTCGCGATCGCGCACGTCGGTCAAGCGGCGGGCTTTGCTCTCTCCTTCGGCGGGTTGGACGAAGATGTTCATGCGGCTGCGGTATGGCGCGAGAAAAGCGATCTGACTTCCATCGGGCGAGATGCGAAATTGCTTGGCGGTCGGGTTGCGGAAAAAATCCTCGATCGGGATGATATCGGCATCGCCGTGTTGGCGGTGATGGGCGGTCGGCGTCTTGGCGCAGCCTATGAGCAGGAGGGCGCAGAAGAAAATCGGAAGATATCGCATGTGTTTACTCCGTGGGGAGTTGGACGACGATGAGCATTCCCTTTTCCGGTCGATTCTCGATGACGAGATGTCCGCCCAGTGCTTCGGCAGCCCTGCGGCAGAAGGTGAGTCCGAGCCCGCTGCCCGCGGGCGTGTCATCCAGGTTGAATATCCGTGAATACAGCGGTTGTTGTTTCGTCGCCTCCATGCCTGGCCCCTGGTCGGCCACGCTCAGGTGCAGCCATCCCTTCTCGGCATCGGCGATGCGCACGGTGATGGTCGATCCCTCGGGGCTGGCCTTGAGGGCGTTCGACAGGAGGTTCACGATAATGCGGATGACGAGCTGCGGGTCGGTGATGATCTGCGTTCGTTGGGAATCCTGACGAATGTCGAGTCGCACTTTTCTGCGCTCAGCCCATGCCGAGACGAGTTCCACCGATTGTTCGACGATCACTGCCGGAGAGACGCCTTCGCGTAATCGCTGATAGGTGTTCTCCTCGATCTTGATGAGGTCGACGATCGATTCCACGAGTCCCAGCATGCGCTTGGCCGATATGGTCGTGATGCGGGCGGTCTTCTCCACCGTTTCCGGTGGCGCGTATCCGCGGGTCTTTATCGTCTCCATGCCGAAGAGGATGTTGGCCAGCGGTGCCTTCAAATCGTGTACGATGAAGCCGGCCAGTTCCCGCTGTCGCATTTGGGCTATCGCGAGCGAGCGGACGCCGAAGGCGACGAAGCTGAAGAAGAGGATGCGCGCGACGGTATTCCAGAAATGCACGCCATAGCCGGAAAATGCGGGCTCCGTATAGATGTCGATGATGAGCCAGCCCACAGCGGAGAGCACGGCCATATAGACGCCGCTCATTCGCCCGATCAAGAATCCGACCGCGAGGACCGGCAGGATATAGAACGGTGCAAACGAGATGGCATGATGGACGTAGAGGTCGGCCAGCGCGATCAGCGCGAGCAACCCCAAGCCGATGAGAAAGACGATGGTTCTGTGGCTGCGGGACTGTTCGATCAGACGATAGGGGTTCATCACGGCCTCCCTCGGTGTGCGAGGGCGCGATTATCCGGCATCGACCGCCGCATTGCAAGGGGGAGGGTTATTTGAGATCGACGAACACGCTGCGCTTTCGTTTGAGTTGCGGCGAGAATGCGTCTTCACCAACGGAGAGGCCATTGTGAAAGCGGGAACGATGAATCGTGCCGGCGGAGACGAGGTCGACCCCCGGGATGGGCAGCGGCATGTTGATGCCATCTCCCCAGAGGATCGATCCGCTCGAGTGCGCGAAGAGCTGCGCGCCGATGGCCTGGATGTCCTTCAGTCCTCTCTCACAGCCGGTGAAGACGACCGTGTCGATGTCGAGCGGTTTGTCCTTCAGGTCGAGTTCGGGTGTGAAGCCGTGTGTGCCGATGTAGAGCAGGTCGACGGGGATATTGCGGTCGGCAATATGTTCCAGGACAGGATTGAGCAATTCATCTCTCGATGACGGAAAGGCATAGAACTCATCGAAGTTGTAGAGGGAGATGAACCCCTTGATGAGCGCGCTGTCCGGCGGAATGTCGTTTGTATTGTTGAGGTAGACGAAGATGCGATATTTGCCGTCATCGGCCAGCGGGTCTTGAGCCTGCATCCGGGTCGTCTCCCGGAGGACCAGCGGGCGCTGGATGTCGCGCATCGTCTTGAGCGGCACCCCCCGTTCGAACGCTTCCGACGGCAGGCTCTTGGGCAAAAGCCGGCGCAGCCCCCAGGGAATTTTGGTGAAGATCTGATCGTTTTCGGTGGTGAGGAGGTCGCGGTCGAACCGGATGTGTCCATCTCCGTCCAGGTCGAAGAGCGTGTATGCCCCGAGCCGAATCGTGCGCTCCGGGTAGGTTTCGCCGAGTTGCTGGATCAGCGGCTCATGCGGGATGGCGATGATGGCGTCTTCCTCGACGGCGTCCTCATCGATGTAGGAGGATGTGTCGAAGTACAGGGCTCCGTCTTCTGCGAAGAGCCTTTGATCGATCTCGGCATAGCTCATGTTCGCGCAGGAGGCGTTCGATATCTTTCGCAATGTCTCGTCGAGGATTTTTCGAAAATGGCTGTATCCAAAGAGCGTGTGGACGATACTGTAGTATGAGCCTTCATCCCCGTCATGTTTGACGGCAAAGAGCGTCGTGCCGATCGATTCCAAGGCATTCTTCTCGTCGTCGATCATGCTATAGGTCTCATCCAATGTTGAGAGCTCTTTGCCCCTTCGGAGATAGTCCCATACGTGCCAAGTGGAATCGAAATCCATCGCGAGGGGAATGTGCCCGCGATGATCCGACTGATCGTCTGCACCGTCTCCTGGGTTTGAAGGTGAGAGTGATCGAAGGAAGAGGGGGTATGCTGGATCAAAATGGCGACCCCATGCGCAGTCGCTGCAGTCGCTGTTTCTTTTGGTGTAGCTCTCTATTGCCGGCTGGAGATAGGTGGTGATCGATGCAAATTGTTGCAGGAGGGCGGGGCTGTTATCCTCATAGACGGCATCCTCCCCTGTTTCCAGTTGTAACGATTTCAAGCGGAGCGTGCCGTTGCTCGCAAGAAAATTGAAGGTGATTTGTGAAGACGCTTCGATCAAGGCAATTTCTCGAACACCATCTCCATCCTCATCATAGCGAATTGCAAGGAAGGGGTCCTCTGTCACCGTATCGTTCGCCCGCATCAGCGTATCGAACGTGATGCCTTCGTTTCGAATGAAGGGAAATGTCGTTTGAAAGGCGAGCTCCCCTGTAGCGGCGATCTGGTGGCGCGCGATCGCCTTTGTCATCGGGACGAAGGCGCTCATTGTATGCGTGAGGCGTTCAATATCTTCGGGGGGAAGGGGATTCTCCTCGTTGGAATCCTTGAGTGTAATGCCGTCATCATCGATATTGAGGACAATCTGGCGTTCATCATCTTGCAAGTCGTAGAGAATGACGGTCGTGTGGGCCTCTTCCTCGGCTGTCGCGGCGTGGTTCACAAAGCGCTCGAGTTCATAGCGCTTCAAAAAGACGGTTTTTGCGGGCAGCTCGAAGATCGGCACCGGTGGACACCTCCACACCCATTATCGGTTGCGAAGAGGGGCAGAGTTGCCGTCAGATGTGAATGGGAAACAAGAAAGAAGTGACGTCGTGGGGTCTCACGAAAAATACCGCTTCGCCTCTTTCTCCGCCTTTCGCAGATAGCGGCGGGCGATCAACCGGTTGAACCAGGGGATGGGCACATCCAGGAAATAGTCGCGATCCATCCAACCCATCTTCGTCCAATACTCCCGATCGTGCGGGATTCTCGCCGCTTTCATCTTCATCGAGCCGAAGAAGACGAGGTCGAAGATCGAGGGGGCGGGGCGTGTCTTTGTTTCCATCGCCGCGTAAAATTTCGTTGCGAGCGCATCAAGCTCGTCGTGCACGCGCGCCTTGTAGCGTGGGTTCTGTTCATAGGGGACCATCAACGCTTCGAGCGATCCGACGAGGTTGAACCCCCACGCGCGCGCGGTGAGCTGGAGATAGTCGGTCGTCTCCTTCAGGCCGCTGAAGGCGGTGGTGGTCACGGTGAGGGCGGCCTTGTCGAAGAAACGCGGGCGGTGAAAGAGAAAGCAGGAGCGGTCGATGAAGTTCTTGAGGAGCCCCGTGATGCCGTGGGCGTAGACGGGCGAATCGAAGATGACGCCGTCGGCCTCCGCCATCTCCTGCCAGATGGTTGCGACATCGTCCTTGATGGGGCAGTGCTCCTCCCCCTTGTGCACGCAGAGCATGCAGCCGCGACAGTATTCAATGTGGGCCTCCTTGAGAAAGCGATAGGTCACCTTCGCCTCTCCCAAGGTCTGCAGTTTCGCCTCGATGGCCCGGCAGAGTTTATATCCATCCCCATGCCGCGGGCTCCCCATCAGAACGAGTATCTTCATTCGCAACCCCCTTTATGCTGTCATCGGATCTCATGAGATTCCTCGTTTGTGTCATTCCCGCGAAGGCGGGAATCTCGATTATTCAGGCACTTCGAGATTCCTCGTTTGTGTCATTCCCGCGAAGGCGGGAATCTCGATGTGTCGTAACAAGCGAGATTCCCGCCTTCGCGGGAATGACACCTCCACGCGGGAATGACGGTCGTTGTCATCCTTCCACACGTCCTTCCAGCTCTGCCCACTGTTCATAGGCACGAGCAAGTTCCGCTTCAATTGCATCGATGCGCGCCTGCGTCTCGCTTACACCTCCGGCGCGCGAATAGACCTGGGGATCCGAGAGCATCTTGAAGCGTTCCTGTTTTTCCGTTTCGAGCGCCTCGATCCGTGCGGGCAGTTCCGCAAGTTCGCGCTTTTCCTTGAAGGTGAGTTTTTTTGAGGGTGTGAGCTCTTTCTCTGCGCGATCCGTCTTCGGTTTGTCGCCCTCTGGCGGAGTCTCTTTCTTGCGCTGGCGCAGCCAGTCGTCATAGCCGCCCACATACTCCTGCACGCGACCGCCGCCCTCTAAGACGATGGTGCTCGTGACCACATTGTTGAGGAAGGAGCGATCGTGGCTCACGAGCAGCACCGTGCCGCCGTAGTTCACGAGCATCTCCTCGAGCAGATCGAGCGTCTCCGCGTCGAGGTCGTTGGTCGGTTCATCCAGTACGAGCAGGTTCGACGGCAGCGTGAAGAGCTTGGCCAGGAGCAGCCGATTGCGCTCGCCCCCGGAGAGGGTTGAGACCGGCGAACGCGCCCGTTCGGGGGCGAAGAGAAAGTCCTGCAGATAGCCGATGACGTGGCGCTGCCTTCCATCGATGGTGAGCAAGGGGTTTCCATCGGCGATATTGTCCGCCACGCTTCGCTCCTCGTCGAGCTTGGCGCGCAGCTGGTCGAAATAGGCCTTCTTCAGGTGTGTGCCGTAGCGCAGCGACCCCGATTGTAACGGGAGTTCCCCCAGCAGGAGGCGCAGGAGCGTCGTCTTGCCCGATCCGTTCGGACCGATGATGCCCACCTTGTCGCCGCGCAGGATCGTCGTGGAAAAATCGCGTACGATGGGCGTGTCCGTGTAGCCGAAACGGGCGTCCTCCATTTCGATGACGAGCTTTCCCGTGCGCTGGGCCTCCTGCGCTTGCAGGTGCACGCTGCCGAAACGTTGTCGGAGCGAGCGCTTGAACTCGCGCATGCGCACCAGCGTTTTGACGCGCCCCTCGTTGCGTGTGCGCCGCGCCTTGACTCCCTGGCGCAGCCAGGTCTCCTCCTGGGCGAGTTTCTTCTCGAACTGCGCGCGCTGCTTCGTCTCCGCTTCCAGGAGGCTTTCCTTGCGATCGAGGTAGGTGTCGTAGTCGCAGGCAAAACTCGCGGTCTTTCCGCGATCGATCTCCACGATGCGCGTGGCCAGTTTTCGCAGGAACATCCGATCGTGTGTGACAAACAGGAGCGTGATGTTTGTACTCAAGAGGTGTTCTTCGAGCCAGGCGATGGTGTCGATGTCGAGGTGGTTGGTCGGCTCATCCAGCAGCAGGAGGTCCGGCTTTGCGACGAGCGCGCGCGCCATGAGGACGCGGCGCTTCATCCCCGCGGAGAGAGCGGCGCACTCCGCATCGGCGTCGAGGCCCATGTGCGTGATGACGCGCTCCACCTGGGCATGCATCTGCCAGGCGCCGGCGGCCTCGAGTTCGTGCTGGACCTCATCGAGGCGCGCAAGTGCCTCGGCGTTGGCGTCAACGGCGAGTGCGGCACTGGCATGGTGATATTCGGCGAGCAGTCGCCCTTGGTTCGCGAGCCCTTGGGCGATCACATCGAAGACGCTGCCGCTCACATTCTCGGGGACCTCCTGGGGGAGATACGCGACCACGATCCCGCGCTCGCGTGCCACCTCGCCCGCGTCCGCCTCTCCCTCACCCGCGATGATTTTGAGGAGCGTCGATTTGCCCGTGCCGTTGCGCCCGATCAGACAGACGCGTTCAGCGCGCTCGATGGTGAGCCGAATACCGTCGAGCAGCGGCGGATCGTCGAAGCGGACGGTCAGATCGCTGATGCTGATAAGCGCCATGGCCCGACTCTCTATCCGATATCCCCCCCCCATGCAATCGCCCTTACAGCTGCGGCTGCCAGCCGAGGTTGCCTGCCACGCCCTCCTTCCCTCCGTCGCTCGAGCGCGCTCGCCTCCCTACTCGCCGCAAAAAGAGCGCTGGGTTCAACGACACGAGTTGCGGATCTTCCTCCGTCAGCTCGCAACTCGCGAACCCAGTCGCTCTTTTCGCGACTCATACGGTCGGTCTCGCAAACGCGCTTTTAGGCTCCTCCGGGAATGAGGTCGTGGCAGGCAGGAGGGCAGTTCGTGTGCAACCGTTGGTTTCGTTGTAGCCGTACCATTCAAGATCATGAGACGACGGGGCATTTTCATGCCGCATCGCGATCGATATCCTTCCTGGAGGAATTATAAATCGATCTCTTGAAGCCCTCGGTTGGGCGGGTATTTGTAGGGGATCTCTTCTTCCATCGCGATCGAAGCCTATAATACTGCGATGGAAGAAGAAAAAGCCGTCGAGGCGGCGTGTGAGCCGAGACGGCGGTCCCCGTAAAATACCCGCCCAACCGAGGGCTCACGATTGCTCGGCATTTTAGCGGGCTGGGTCTGCGGTGTTGATGGTCGCTCTGGCGATGGGAGGATGAACCTGCTATAGAATGATGCGGGAGGACGTCCTATGCTTACGGCACCAAAACACACCGGTTGGCGCGCCAAGGCCTTTGAGGTCATCTTCGAGGCCGACACGCCCGCGGGGAAGTTCTTCGATCTGGCGCTCATCGCCGCTATCTTTCTGAGTGTGCTCGTCGTGATGCTCGACAGCGTTGCTTCGATTCATGTGCGGTTTGGTGTTTTTCTGCGCGCGGCCGAGTGGTTCTTCACGATTCTCTTTACGGTCGAATATATCACGCGCCTGTCCTGTGTAGGGCGTCCGAGAAAATACGCGACGAGTTTCTTTGGCGTCGTCGATCTGCTGGCGGTGCTTCCCACCTATGTCAGCCTCATCATTCCGGGCACGCAGTATCTGCTGGTCGTGCGCGTGTTGCGCACGCTGCGCATCTTCCGAATCTTGAAGCTCGGCGAGATGATGCGCGAGACCTCTGTGCTCCGTCGCGCGCTCTACGCTTCTCGGCGCAAGATTTTCATCTTCTTCTTCGCGGTCATGACGCTCGTGGTGATCATGGGATCGATGATGTACCTGATCGAAGGGCCCGCCAGCGGTTTTAACAATATTCCGCGCAGCATCTACTGGGCGATCGTTACGCTCACGACGGTGGGCTATGGCGACATCAGCCCACAGACGGGGCTCGGTCGCGCGTTCGCCTCGGTCGTCATGTTGCTCGGCTATTCGATCATCGCCGTGCCCAGCGGAATCATCACCGGACAGATCATGAGTGAATCGCGCAAAGGGCATGCGATCAGCACCCAGGCCTGTCCGCGCTGTTCCTCCGAGGGGCACGATGCTGATGCCGCGCACTGTAAGTTCTGCGGCGCCCGATTGTGAAGGGGATGACAAAACTCTCCCGCCCCCTCTTCTGTCTCAACCGTCATGCCTATTTTCGAGGGTGCCCCGAACGCCACTGCCGCAAAATGATGCAGCACTGCCGCAAAACGAAGCACCGCATTCGGCCAAGTGCCCGATTTTGGGAGGCCCACCCCTGGCACAATCCTTGCTTTCTTGAGCAGAGGTGCGATGCAGCCTTTTGTTTCACAATTGAAATATATATTTCATATATGAAATCGTAGTATTCCGACAATGTTCAGCGAATGGTTTGATGCGATCGGCAAGGGTGGGCTGCCATGAACCAACGGGCCAAAGAGGCGTTGAAACGGTTTTGGGGGTACGATCGCTTTCTGCCGCTGCAGGAGGAGGCGATCGCGTCGGTCTGTGCCGGGCGCGATTCCGTCGTCGTGCTTCCGACCGGCGGCGGCAAATCGATCTGCTTTCAGGTTCCCGCGGTCATCATGCCGGGCATCGCCATCGTCGTCTCCCCGCTCATCTCCCTCATGAAGGATCAGATCGACGGCCTTCATGAGTGCGGCGTTTCAGCGGCGCGCCTCGATAGTTCGCTGACGCCAGCCGAGCGGCGTGATACCTACGATCGCATACATGATGGAACGCTGAAGCTGCTGTACCTCTCACCAGAGCGCATCATGATGGACGATTGTGCCTCGTTTCTGGGCGGGCTGAACGTTTCATTCGTGGCCATCGATGAGGCGCACTGTGTCAGCATGTGGGGGCACGACTTCCGGCCCGAATATCGACAGCTGGGGGCATTGAAGGAGCAATTTCCCGACATCGCCTTTCACGCCTATACCGCGACGGCGACCGAACACGTCCGAACGGACATCGCCAAGCAGCTTCGTTTGAGCGACCCGAATGTCATCGTCGGTTCCTTCGACCGACCGAACCTCGTCTATAAGGCCGAGCCGAGAAAGAATCGACTGCAGCAGGTCTGCGATGCGCTGGAACGTCACCGGAGTGAGTCGGGCATCATCTACTGCATCAAGCGCAGCGATGTCGACGGGCTCTGCAAGAAACTGACCGCGCGCGGCTATCGCGTCCGGCCCTATCATGCGGGTCTCACGCAGGAGCGGCGCAAGCGCAATCAGGATGCGTTCATCAAGGAAAAATGCGACACGATCGTCGCGACGGTCGCCTTCGGGATGGGGATCGATAAGTCGAACGTTCGCTATGTCATTCACACGGGCATGCCGAAATCGCTGGAGCACTACCAGCAGGAGAGCGGCCGGGCGGGGCGCGATGGGCTCGAAGCGGAATGCACGCTCTATTATTCCGGCGGCGACTATGTCGTGTGGAAGAGCATGCTTCGCGACATGCCCTCCGAGGCGCAAAGGGTGGCCGCCCAGAAGTTGAGCGACATGTATGGCTATTGTACGGGCATTACCTGTCGTCACGAATCCATTCTGAACTACTTCGGCCAAGACCTGGGCAAAGGGAGGTGCGAGGCGTGTGACGTCTGTTTCGGCGATATCGATTTGCACGATGACGCCCTGGTCGACGCCCAGAAAATTCTCTCCTGCGTGGTTCGGTTGAAAGAGAAATTTGGCGCAGACTATACCGCCTCCGTTCTGCTCGGTTCCCGGGAGACGCGCATCGTGCAGAACGGCCACGATTCGCTCAGCACGCACGGCATCATGTCGCAGTATACCAAGGGGATCGTAAGGGACTGGACGGAGCAGCTCGTGGCGCAGGGCTTCCTGGAACGCTCCGAGGAATACAAGGTCCTGCGCGTCACGCAGAAGGGCTGGCTCGTGCTCAAGGGGGAGGCGTCACCCCTGCTGCTCAAACCCGTGAAAAAAACCGCCAAGACAAAACGCGTTTCAAAGGTTGCCCAAGATTCCTGGGAGGGCGTGGACGAAGCGCTCTTCGAATCGCTGCGAACGCTTCGCCGAGAGATTGCCGAGCAAAAGGGCGTGCCCGCATACCTCGTCTTCAGTGACGCCGCCCTGCGCGACATGGCGAGAAAAAAACCCCAGACCAGGACGGAGTTCCTCGAGGTCAGCGGCGTGGGCGCCAAGAAATGCAAACTCTACAGCAAGACGTTTTTGAAGGTGATTGGCGGGTAGTGTTGTATTTCTCTCCATAAGCGACATGTTCTCCCTCATCCCCCCCTATCTGTAAGAAGAAGCGCGTCACGTTCGGCCCGTGTCGCTGTGATATCAGTGGAGCACCTATCCGAAGCGTGTATTGGCAGTAAGAATGAAGCTTGCCCCGTCTGGTAGGTTGTACAATGAAGGCCGTAAACGTCCTTATAGCCTAAAATATGGTATAATATTTGGAAAGCCTTTGATTTATATGGTTTATATGGCATATTATATGGCGTAATGAAAAACCTTCTGAAAACCCGCCTCAATTCCATTGCGCTGGTGAGCATCAAGGCCATCGGGGCATTCAGGGAAATCTGGAAGTTCTCGAAGTCCCTCGACCGAGATTTCTACGCCGGCCTCAAGAAGACGACGATCATCACCTCGGCTGGTGCCTCGACGCGCATCGAGGGTTCGCACCTCTCCGACGACGAGATTATCGCGCGGCTCGAAGGGTTGAAGATCCAGAAGATTCATGATCGCGACGAGGCGGAAGTTGCCGGCTACATCGACTGCCTGGCCTACGTCTTCGATCACTTCCGTGAGCTCGAAATATCGGAGCACACGATCCGCGCGCTTCACCAGATGATGTGTGCCTATCTCTCGGAGGACGCGTTGCCGTCCCATCAGCGCGGCGCCTACAAGAATATTCCCAACTCCGTTGTGCGCATCGACCACGCAACAGGGACGCAGGAGGTCATCTTTGAGACCATGCCACCCGGACCGCAGACGGAGGCGGCGATGCGGGAGCTTGTCCTGGATTACAACGAATACCTCCGCGATCCCAATGTCGACGACCTCGAGGTCATCGCTGCGTTCGTGGTAAAGTTCCTGGCGATCCATCCCTTTCGCGACGGGAACGGGAGGCTCGCGCGTGCGCTGACCAACCTCTGTCTCCTTCGGCAGGGCTACGAGTTCTGCATGTACAGCTCGCACGAGAAGATCGTCGAGGACAACAAGGATGCCTATTACATCGCCCTGCGCCAGACGCAGGCGACACTCGGGGGCGATGCCGACTTGAATCCGTGGCTGATCTTCTTTCTCAAGGCACTCGAGCGCCAGACGGAGCAGCTCAAGGGATGGATCGAAACGAAGGGGCATGGCGAGCTGACGGTCCTCGAAGAAAAGACCGTCGAGCTCATCAGGACGCATCAGCCCGCGACCATCGGATTTCTCGGGCGTCGCTCCGGAATCGGCCGTCCGACGCTCAAGGCGATCCTCGCCCGTCTCCAGAAGAAGGGCGTCATCGTGATGGAGGGGGAGCGCAAAGGCAGCAAGTACCGGATGAAATAAAAAGACATGAGAAAGCGTCAGACGAAGCAAAACAAACACAAAAGCTTCAGGCGAAGCAAAGGAAATCTTCAGACGAAGGAATAAACACGAGACGAAACAGTATTCAGTGAATTCGGGCACAATGGCCTTCAGGCATGCTCCATTTTCCGTACAGCAGGGAGCTGACGTGTCAATTCGGAGTGATTCTGGGCGATATTCGTAGAGTCAAACTGATGAAGATGTGCTGGGGGTGTGCTTTGTGCACACCCCCACCTTGTTTCGCAGAGATGAAATCGAGAAAATCGATTCTGTCTGTTCCTAGACGGCAGCGAGCGGCGCTTCCGGTGGTGGGCCGGTGATGCGCGACGCCATGAAGTCGGTCGCTTTTCGTCCCATGCGTTGGCAGAGTTCTCGATATTGCGCGAGCACCCAATCCGGATCGCCGATGAACGGCGTGTTCGAGATGTTCATCCGTCTGCGCTGAAACATCATCGCCTCGACGATGCCTCGATATTCCTGCTGTCGTTCAATCGCTGTTCTGCCCAAGGCCATATATGATGGCGACGGTGTGATGAGCGGATCATCCTTTCCGTGTGCATAATAGCGATATGAAGACCATTCGTTCTTCTTCGGATGCGCGACCTTTCCCGCTCGATGTGGGTTTAAGTCGACATAGGCCATGGCCTTGAGCATGTGCTCGTCCGACTCGATGCGCGGGGATTTAAAGCGATCCATGACCACCTGTCCGCGTCGTTTGAGGCGCTTGTTGACCTGGCGGGCAAACTGGCTGTGGACGGTCTGAAAGAAGTGGGAGAACTGTTCCCGGTCGGTGAGCGTTCCGATCAGGTGCGGATGGTTGTCCATAAAGCTGTAAGCGTGGAAGACGACGCCGTACTTCTCTTTATATTTCACCAGGAGGTCATAGTAGATCCGCTTGGCCCAATCCCACTTCAGGAGCCAGTCCTTGTTGTGACACTGCCAGGTCACGTGGAAGGAGACGCCATCGTACACAATTTCACGTCGGGGGAGATAGGCCATGCCTCCTCTACAAAGCAATCGGCGTGCCAAGATGAAGGCACGGAAAAACAGGTGTTTAGCAGGATGCTGCTGCCGCCATTTGCTGCGTCTAATGCAAATGGACCTGCACTTTCAGAGGCGTCTGATGGAAGGGAGCAGGACATCTTTTCTGGACGTAGAGCTATAAATGCAAATCATTACAGCCTGTTGCGTCTCTGGCTTCGCCTGCCAGAAACCCCGCTTTCCCCTTGAAATTCCACGGGCCATCCGCTAGGGTCGCGCGCCACGTTTGAGGAGGGTGCCGCTTGGGCCCCTGTTGAAAAGTGCATAGCGAGATTGGGCGTATAACTCAGCGGGAGAGTACTACCTTCACACGGTAGGAGTCGCAGGTTCAAATCCTGCTACGCCCACAGGAAGAGCAGTGAGAAGTGGGAAGTGGGAAGTGGGAAGCAATAAATCAGGGGGGGGTAGGGGTATGATGTGAAGTTTGATTTTGAACATCTCGTCGTTTATCAGAAAGCATTGGATTTCGTCGAACATGTCTTTGCCGTTTGTGATCGGTTGCCATCGAAGTATCAGTCTTCACTTGGTGATCAATTGAGGAGAGCGTCACTCTCGGTCACCAATAATTTGGCCGAAGGAAGCGGACAGTCTTCAAAGAAAAAGAAGTATTGTTTCTATGAAATCTCGCTGAATTCTTTTCGGGAGCGTGTACCTGTCTTGACGATTCTTGAGAGACGCAATCTCGTCGAAACTCAAGAAATTGAATTGTTTCGGGAACGTTCTTTTGAAATATGCAAGATGATACGTGGATTGATGCGCGTGCTGAAGTGATTGCTGTTCTTTTCACTTCCCACATTTCACCTTCCACTGTCGTCAAGGCGCCTATAGCTCAGCGGATTAGAGTGTCTGCCTCCGGAGCAGAAGGTCGCAGGTTCGAATCCTGCTAGGCGCGCAGAATTTCTGCACATCGATCGTTCACAATATGGGGCACTAGCTCAGCTGGGAGAGCGCCACGTTTCCGCCGAAGGCGGACCCGCCTCCGGCGGGCGCAATGCATGTTCTTTTGATAAAGAGGCACGTCACGTTTGGCCCATGCTGTGCTATGAGTGGGGCACTAGCTCAGCTGGGAGAGCACCACGTTCGCAACGTGGGGGTCGGAGGACTTAACTCTTTGAAAACATGGAATAAAAATTTTCTGAAAGACTTTTGTGTCCATTTTGTGTCCACTTTTTGAAAAATTTTAAGATTTTATGGGGATGTAGCTCAGTTGGGAGAGCGGTACGTTCGCAACGTACAGGCCGAGGGTTCGAATCCCTTCATCTCCACAAACATCGGGTAACCTGAAATTTCTGGGTTGCCCGATTTTTTATCCGTTCGTTCCGGATTTTTTGACGGGTAGTTTGATTACGTTTCCTTCCGCCTCAAACCTTACTATATTCACGTTCTCCAACAAATAAGCTTTAGAGAAATGTGCGTACTGTTGCGTTGTGCGTATGTCTGCATGACCAAGAATTGCTTGAAGCTTGAAAATATCTTCTCCGTTCATCATGAAATGGCTAGCATAAGTATGCCGCATATCGTGCATCCGGATTCGCGACACACCGCTCTCTTTTATATCATGCTTCCAATGGCGATTACGGAGATTGCTTTGGTCGAGTAACTTTCCTTCGGTATGAAAAACCCATTCGACATTTTTCCTATTGGCCCATGTGTTCTTCAGTATCCCGACTATGGCACCATTAATGGGAACATGCCTAATGCGTCGACCCTTTGTCGTTTCTCTGACTTGCCCTGTATGATGACAGAGAGTGCGACAGACGGTAATCAGGCCGTTCTGGAAGTCCACAGCTGACCATTTAAGAGCAAGCATCTCTCCAAGCCTCATTCCGGTATTCAATGCGAGCAGATAAAGAAGATAGACATACTCTCGCTCTGTACCCTCATACTTCATCTTGGCATGTTCCAGAAAGAGTCGCCCCTCCTCCAGCGTCCAAAACTTTATAGATTTTGGATTGACCTTTAAAAAAGCAACCCCTGCCATCGGACTGTACAACACATTTCGCCTACGAATGTGGTAATTGAAAATAGCCCTTATCAGTTCTAATCGACGGTTGACACTTGCATTGCTCATTTGCCGTCTTAGTTTGTGAATAAACATGTCAACCTGTTGCGGAGTAATATCACCAAGTCGCTTATTGCCTAACTCTGGTATAAGGTCGTTACGGATAAGGGCTTCATTGTTAACGACGGTTCCCGGCGCTTTCCTTGGCTTTGCGTGGTTTTCAAACCATTCAAGAGCCGCTTGTTCAAATCTAAGATTAATGCCGTCCGCAATCCGTGGGTCAATTTTAGCATTGCGCTCAAACTCCATAGCATCATGTTTCCTTACAAAACACTTCGTAATCCTTCGCCCATCTAACTGCAGACGGACGCGATAAATTATTCCCTTCTTGCGTTTAACCTTTTGGATGGCCATACCCTTTGCTCCTATCGGAAAGCCATCTCTGAACGTCGGAAGGTCTAAATCGGATATGACGACCCACTTTGAGGAATGGAATTTGGCGTTTATACACCCAATCCCGAATCGTCATAATGGGTACGTCGAGATATTCTGAAAGTCGTGGCGTTGACCACAGCTGATTGTCAATGAGCTGAACTGATTGTTTCGGGCTGTTTGGTATTCCATTTGAATTGTTTTGGCAAGTCATGCTGTTTCCTCCCTCAAACTGCTAACTCTCTAATGTTTACAGGTCTTTCCATTACACTCCTACTCAAACATTTTAATACGCTTTTGAAATACCTCTTCTTTAAAAGTTGGGCTTCTTTCAACAAGCCCTTTAACTATGACGTTCATAACTTGTTTAAGACGGTCACAGTTGTTAATTGTGCCATAATTGACACATTCATTCCATATTCTATCCATAATTTTTGCATTGGTTCGCTTTGGCACAGGTGAAGCGTTACGAATTAGTGGTGGGACGTCACCCATATCTAACTTTTGTAAGGCCCTCCATTCAGGCGAAGGAATTCCTTTACGGTTGTGAACTAGCCATTTTTTTGTGAGGTGAGCCCAGAGAGTATAAATTTTCGTTGCCAAATCATTAAGGTTTATAATCTCGAATTGTTTAAGAGCTTCTCGGCGAAGTTTGAATTCTAATCGCCAAAGTGTTTCATCGGCGTTTTGTCCATAGAGTTCAAGTAACCACTCTTTGCTGTGTATATGGCATTCAACTGTTTTGTTATATATCGCTGAACGAATTGGGCTATTTTCAGAACCGTGATAAAGAGTTTCTATATTATTTGCATTTCCTTTACTGCGAAATATGTAGTGCGATGCCTTACATTCAAAATTGTTTTTAACAATGTCTTTATAGGTCGGACACCATCCAATAAAGTCTGCCGCTACTTCAATGTTACTTATCCAATAGCCTTGAACACCCACCGCAGCGCCTATTTGTTCAATAATTAAATTGAGTTGTTCGATATTATTTGAGTAGATTGTTTTAATCGTCGGGGAAAGAAGCAACGGAGGTGTATTCCCCCGCATAAGAGATGCGATTACTTCAGGACGTGCCAACTCTAATCTGTATTCGGCGCACCGAATACCATATTTATAAATCCTACTTGTGCCTTTGCTCGAAGGAAAGTAACACTCGAATTGCTTGCCAAGCTTTTTGTGAAAAAATGATTTTTTTGGGGCGGCAAAAAAGGACTTATAATTATTACCGATTGGAATGTCAGCTACAAAATCAGCATAACGACTTATATTATCTGGTATTATCGAGAAAGTAAGTTTATCTAATCCAAATCTAATGACTTTTAACTTATGGGTGCGAGTCTTCTCCGCACCCATTATTATACCCAAGGGTGTTCGCATAGTTCAGCACTCCTTCTGTTGAGTTTAGTTTTTCGGTGAGCCTTTCAAGCTCCGCAACCACTGCGTGAGTAAAAAACTCGCCCACATGTTTATTGATTGGATAGAACGACTGGAATTTTCTATCTCCCAGGGATGTCTGAGATGGATATGTTAAGCGGTAACCATCTTCAGGCCTTTTATGGATGGCGATGTTTCCCAAGAAGATTGCTTTGTCATAGACGAGCGAAGCGAATCCAACGAGACTAGAAGTAGGTTTAACGAGGCGAATCGAAATTTCTGAAATATTTTTATCGCATCCCATGCCAGCACTCCTTGCCGATGGCGAAAGATGATTATCCGCCGTATCAGCATAAACACCCAGTTCAGTCATTCACTGTCATTGAACAACTTTAGTGCTTCTACGATTTCGATTTGGATACATCAACGGAAAAAATCGCATATCTATATGATTTTATTGAACTTTATAGACTTCTATAAAAACAGCTTTTTAATTTTCACCGATTTTTCAAGTGGTTACGCAGAGCCCCCCCACGAGCGAGTTCAGTACTAATTTGGGAATTTTTTTTTGAAGTACTCGACTAGATTTGACACACCGTCGAAATGAGAGGGCAAACAAGCAGAACTATCTGATATTATTGTATATTTTATGGGGCAATCGAAATGGCCCCTACACTAATTTTAAAATATTATTTTTTATATTTTACGACTTTATTCAATCCGACGCCAAGACCTGTGCAAATGCGGTCAACTAACTTGAGAGTGGCATTAAAACCATTAGGAGGTTTAGAATTAGGATTTTTAGCATTTTTTAAGCGATATAATGTCATTCTATCAATCCCTGTTTTTTTAGATATTTCAGAAATCCCCCACCCATGTTTCTCTTTCAATTCTCGAAACAATTTACCAAATAGTAACTGAATCATAATTCCCCCTCTAATAATGTAACATATAGGTTACATATTCCATTGACATCGTGTGTGATAAAGTGTAACATATATGTTACATAAGTCAACAATAAAAAAGAGAGGGGGTTTTATGAAAGTTGCCATATATGCACGGGTATCCACCAATAACGGTCAGCAATCGCCCGATATGCAGTTGCAGGCACTTCGGGAATACTGTGAAGCAAGAGGTTTTAGTGTATATCGAGAATACGTTGATGAAGGGATTAGCGGTGCAAAGGATTCACGTCCAGCCCTTAATGCACTGATGGACGACGCAAAGAAGCGTAAATTTGATATAGTCAGCGTATGGAAATTTGACCGCTTCGCAAGAAGCACGAAGCACCTTCTCTCTGCCCTCGATGAATTCCGAAACCTGGGCATAGAATTCATCAGCTTTAGCGAAAATATCGACACATCTACGCCGCTAGGAAAAGCGATATTTACCATTGTTGGCGCAATCGGCGAATTAGAACGGTCATTGATTGTGGAGCGTGTCAAGGCTGGTATAAAAGCCGCTAAGGCGAGAGGGAAGCAATTGGGCCGACCAAATGTTCAATTCAACCTTGAAAAAGCCATACACCTCAAATGTGAAGGCTTAGGAGTACGGGAAATCGCATCTCGCTTGGGTATTTCAAAATCAACCGTTGCCAGCTTCCTGTCCAAAAATCCCCAGAAAAATACTCCCCAAAAGTGATGTAATATCAACCATCGGAAATTCAGATTTCACTGTCCAACATAGATTTGTTTTTTGGACACAGCTTTATCGGTGAATGCCTTAATGAATAATACTTTTTATTTAGACGAATCTCCTTTTCACAAAAGGAGAGCCGGCACTGACGCAGACTCTTGTAAGCCCCTTATAGTTTGGAATGACAACCTTTGGTAAACCCACCAAGACTCCACATAAATGACCTCTGACTCAATGATTGTGAGCAGTTTGCAGAGTTGAGACTAGTTGAGAAAGTGGGTTGACATGACAACCTCAAATCAACCCACTAAGGTTGACAATCCTGATTTCAATGTATTAACGGGCTATATCCTTAAGGATTAACAACATTGGATGAACACTCTTTTATAGGGAGTCCCTTAGCTGTAGATGAAGAGTCTTCAACTGGACAATTTCTATTTGGTTTGAGTTTATTGTAGTGTTTCCAGTTCGGATGCTCGCACGATTCATTCCGCACTATCATCCCGACAATCTGGGTATCAGGCCTTAGCCACAATAATAGTTCCTTACAAACCTTCTTTAATTGTCGCAAGTCTATTATGGGTTCATTACTCTTAGAGTCTCCCAGTAAGAGTCTTAGGTCAAAACGATTGCGTTTCAATAGACTCTTTCCAAGGTTCCAGTCTTCCGTGGCTAATAGAGTACCGTTTATGAGTTCAATGAGATGGTCTGCAATCAGTATTTTTGCATCGCAGTCATTGCAAAATGAAGCGCATAATCTATTAGTTAAATCAGCCCAAATTTCTCCCCAATATGTGAGCAAAGAAAAGTATTTTGTATATGGAAGAACAAATTCACCGATATCAGCATCGTTAAACTGGTTAAATAAAACAATTCTCTCGTTATCCATAATGACCTCCTAAAATAATATTATCTCATCTAATAAGACCATGGACAAGGAATTTTATAAATGCAGCCTTAATTATTATTGATGATTGGATAAAGTTACGGCTATGAAAGCAATGGCGCTCCTATTAAGATGGCGCTACTTTTTAGGTTGTATCAATTATTTAAAAGACGGCTGCTTCCACTTCCTGTAAACAGGAAAAAACATTTTAACATAATCAAATTCTTCTTGAGTCAACTTGGCTTTTTCCCTGACTTTTTGTTCGCAATTATTCCATAATTTGTCCCATTGAGGCGTGCCAAAGGCTGCTTTTTTGCTGGCTTTGTCATCACACCAACATGATTCATACCATATTTGCTTTAGTTGCCCCTCTGAGAACCTTTTACGAAGTTTCTCATATACAGGTGCAATTTCGGAATTGTCCCATGCTGATGCAAAATTTGATGTTATTGCTAGTGAGAATAATATGCCAACTGCAATCAATACCCCTATTATTTTTTTCATATCGCGCTCCTTTCATTTTGTTATGGGATTTGTGTGACAAACATTTCCCTCACATACAACCTCACACTTACCCCATAACCCTCTCTTCTTTTTTTGCGCCGCGCTTTCATATCGAGTAAACTTCTGGAGGTACTTAAATCGAAATCGCTTATAGGCAAAAGCGTACCCTTTCCTAATCATAGTCGCATTTATGAAATTCAAGCCGCTGTATACATAGGCTAAAGTGCGACCATATTTGTCAACTTTTTGAGATTCATACTTCAGACGTACATATTTATTATCTATGCGTTTTTTAAGGTAGTCGGCAGCCTCTTTACCATAACATTGGACTGGCTTTTTTGGATGATGAGTTTCAGGTGTATCTATTCCTATCAGGCGAACAACGTATTTATCGCCGGATTTGCATGAAATTTTAATTGTGTCGCCATCAATCACCTTAAAGACTTTTACTGTTTTACAAGGTTCTTTGGCATATAGAACGGATGGAAGCGTAAAAACAACAAGCAAAGAAATAACTTTTATCAAATTCCTATCTCTCATTTTATTTGGCCACCTCAAAACTAAATATTATAAAACCTATCGTAGCTCTGTAATCTGAAATTCTAACTCTAATATTGTCATGTGTCTCTTCAATTTTCTTCTTTCCTTCGTTCAACATATCAATTCTACTTTGCAACCAGTCTGCTGACTTTCCAAGAGAAGGTGTTATTAGTTGGAGTAAAACCATTGTTCTACCTACTTGTGTAACAGCTTGCACAGGATTGTCGGCAGGAATACCCACAGAAAAGGACACACTCTCTACGTTGTCTGGGTTTCCTGCTATCTCCAGTATAGTTAAGTCATCTGGATATACTATTTGAAAATTTTTAGTTCCATCTTGTGATGCGTATTCTTTACCTTTTGGCAGAGGGGGATTATCTAATTCTTTTTCTGCCGCACTCATTTTATTAACAATCTGTGAGCGGCTAAAGCTAAGTTTCTGGAGTTCCTTCGATTCAACAGGGGCCTTAGCCACGACTTTTGATTCACCAGTATCTTTATTAAATTCTACTATCACTTGACCTTCACTGGGAGGTTGAGAAGCTTCATTTATGGGACTTTTATCAATTGTTTCTTTTGTAACTATTTGTTCTTTTTGCTTTGCCTTTTCTTTGCCTTCTTCAGTATTAACAGTAACCGCAACAATTCCTAAACCGATAATCAATATTATTGCCTTAACTCCACGGGAAAGCCGTAACTTCGATTTCTTCTCTATAAAGTTGCATAGAGGTGGCAGCAAGATACCAGACAGTATAAGGGTTATTATAGCCTGTAAGAAATCATGAGAAGCAAGTGAACCTATGCCAGCGAGCAGAAAAATAGACCCAAACATCCAACTAAGTATAAGACTGATATTTCGTTTTTTTGTATTATCTTTTTGTTCCGGTGCTTGCGGTGGTGTTTCATTCATACTACCCTCCTCTTATTAGGCTACCCAATCAATAATGGTTAAATTTTTGCACTTGGGACAGGTTACATTCTCCTTACCATTGGCAGCGTAAATTCTCTTACTGCAATAGGGACATTTAAACAACCTGCCGCCTGTGCCGCCCGCCATGATAGTTAATGCCCCTAATCCCACTATTATGGCTATAGGGATTCCGATGACAGTAAAGGCCATGCCTGTGGCTACTATCAAACCAATTATACCGATTACTATCAGTACAAAACCAATGAACCCTCCTTTAGTCTTTTTTAGCGTCAATCTGTATTTATCCCCCACCTTTTGTTGAAGCAATACCGCTGATTTCACAAAGTCGCTTGCTACGACCCAATGATTGGAAACGGGGTCGAATATTTTATCACTCGACATTATTCTATTTTCTTCATCCCACTTGCGCAACGTATCAAGGTCGGCCTCGTAAGTTTTCTTTTCCCCCGGTCTTGATAGTTTGTATTTGGTTGTTGGTGAAACTGGTATCACCACCGGCTCTTTTTTAATCATCTCACCGCAATACCGACACTTTATTGCCTCATCTTGTATTTCCTCGGCACAATAAGGGCATTTTTTCATCCCCTTCCCCTATGCAGTTAGTCAAATATTACCTCACTTGAACTTATGGCTATCATTTATTCTAACTTCTGAGTGCAAACCGCTGCGGCTGTAGGAAATGTCATTCCCGACTTGCGAATAGTTTTCATGCAACTGAGAATATCCATTTCGGCGACACCATATCTATCCTGCATGCTGACAAGTGCACTACCGGCCCGGTTGTAATTTTCTTCCGTCAAGGCAAGCCCATAACGTGTCATCACTGAGTCCATCCTCGATTTTATTTGAGATGTTGAATAGTTCCCTTGAAAAAGAGTTGCCATCATGTCTATTGCGGATTGCGCTTTGACTTCTGTAATACCAAAAGCAAAGAACCCAATTACAATGTACGACAAAATGAATAATAATTTTCTCCTATGACCTTTTTTCATTGTGTCCCCCTCATTCAGTGACTTTGGTTGAGCAATACCGTGAGCGCACCCGAACCCTCACTTGTTTCATCGCTGCCAGTTGCCAAATCTATATCGCCATCCCCGTCAGCATCAAACGCCACTAGGCAAGCCGGATGATAATTCCATGCATCTGACGTAAGACTATAGCTTGTAAGATTGCCCAGAATATCCCCATTTGAAGCCACTTGGCCGAACAATATCGAAACGCTATTTGATTCATAGTTCGCCGTTGCTATGTCGATGAAACCATCTCCGTTGGCATCCATGGCTATGACCTTGCCCCTCGGCGACGATGGGACCGTGTAAGTGATATTCGCCTCAACGGTTATCGGGTCGCCGTTGTCGTCGAGCACGTCATTGCCATCTTCATCAACAAGATAGACCTCATGCGTCGGCATACCATAAACGCCAGTGCCGTCGTTGAAGAGTATGCCAAGACTTGTGCCCGAACCCGAATAAACTATGTCCAGGTCGCCGTCGTCATCTGCATCGTAAGCAACCAGGCCAAAGCCTCCGCCGCCGTAAGTCGCAGCTTCTCCAAAAACACCGCTCCCATCATTCTTGAGGATTTTAACTGTGGCCGAGATAACTGCTATGTCGAGGTCCAAGTCACCATCAACATCCAGGGCAATCACACCTTCCAGCGCATTACCCGAATGACTTGTGCAGGTCGTGTAATCAGACCTTGCTCCGAATGTTCCATCGCCGTCATTCAGGAGAACTGATAAGTAACAGGCGTTCGAGTGTGTAACCACAAGGTCTGGATATTTATCGCCGTTGAAATCAGCGGCAGTTACGGACCTTGCCTGACTATCATCTTCGCCACAGTTGTAATCGGCTTTGTCTGCGAACGTTCCGTCTCCGTCATTTATGAATACGTTGACCTCTTCGTCATGGAAACTTGTCACCGCCATGTCTTCGTAACCATCATTATCGAAGTCTGCCACGGCAACAACCTGGGGGCTTGTCCCTGTCGTGTAGGAAATCGAGTTTTTGAATGTCCCGTCTCCATTGCCCTCGTAGTAATAGACATTGTTTTCGCCGTGAGATACGGCAACAATATCACCGTCGCCGTCTCCATCGAAATCCGCCGCCGACATTCCGAACCAGATGTTTGAATCTGCACTGTAGTTGGATTGTGCTTCGAAAATTCCGCTTCCGGTATAAACAAAAGGATTTTTGCCTGTTGTTAATTCATCTTGGTTAGTAACACCATCACTGTCGAAGTCAGATAGAGCATCGCCGGAATCGGCCAGATTAAAGCCGGTGGTGATTGGGATAGACAATAAACCGGTTGCAATGGTTGCAGTGTCCGTGGCGGATAGGCGGTAGATAGCGGCATTTTCTGCACTCAGCCATATCCACCCAAAAGAGCGGTTCATCAAAGGCACAGCACTGCGCTCATACTCGTCGGAATCGTTCATCAGGTCATTGTCTATATCGTTGAGCCTAACTTCAACGTAGCTGTACTCGTCACCATTGTCGCAACGATAGGTTATGTCGATGTTTCTTCTGGCCTCGCCCTGTGGCGTTGCCGAATAATCCGCCACCCGTGATATGGTTCTGGAATCCGCATCGAACTCAAGATAATAGGGAAGGTCACTTACTGAATATGACACATCCGGTTCTTGGACTTCCGTACTGCTAACTGAACTTGTGGCCTCGACTAACGCCTCCGGCAGTGTAACCGAGCCAAAGGATATGCTCGCCCTCACGCCATTAGAATTTGCCGCCGTCACGAGGCTCTTTATCGCAGTGCCCGAAGGCATTGTGGGAATCACATATCCAGAAGTGCCAACCGTGCCGGATTCGCCGCTACCGCCTTCATCAAGCTCAGTAACCTCTCCGTCATTATCACCACCGCTGCCATCCTCGGTTCCAGAACTTCCGCATCCCATATACGTAAAGCAAAGCAACAACATTGGAATCACCCACAAAAGTCTTCTCGCCATGACAAACACCTCCCCCTAGTGATTAAATAGGATTTATAAAGCCCTATCTTCCTAATATGATACTACTTTTCAAGCTGTCCGTCTAGGTCGAGCACCTACCTACACGTAGGTGGTTAGCACCTACTTATAAGTGTATATTATCATTGATGAATTATGAACAGTTCACAAGTTTAGTAGGAAAGAATATCAAGAGGTGTCGTGAACGTGCTGGGCTAACTCAAGAGCAATTATCTGATAAAGCTGGATTTAATTACAAATTTTATCAGCGTGTGGAATCCAAGAAAGCAAATCTAACTCTTCGCACATTATCTAGGATTAGTGATGTCCTCAAAGTCCATCCCTTAGCGTTCTTCCAACCCATCAGGAAGAAGTAGGTGCATCCATTTTTATTTCAAAGAACATGAATCGACCGTCATCATCCTCTGCATAACTAACCTTGATATGACCCAGCCGGAGCAAAGCTAGCATGTCATGCAATTGTGACATTTCATCATCGTCGGTTAAACGTTGCGCCTTGGGATTCCGATACCGTAAAGCTGCGAGCACCTCGTTATATGTGTTATCGAGGATGTCACTAACCTTCTTGGTTTCCCTTATAATATAAACCTTTCTCATAACCCACCAAAGGATGATTATAACATATCCCTAAAATGTTCTCCATAGAGAACTACTGCTATAGAGAACATTGATATTGTAATATCCAATTATGGATGCTACAACCAAAGTCCGCAGAAACATTGTTAAAATTCGCCAAGAAAAGGGATATACACAGGAACGTCTGGCCTATGAGGCGGATATTTCTAAAGGATATTTATCGGAGATAGAGAGCGGCAAGAAATCACCGACTATCAGAACTCTTGAAAAATTGGCTGAGACTCTAGGGATACCGTTGCATAAGCTGACATCGTAACCTAGGTTTAGATAACTTCTCATAAACATTAAAAAGGTAAAGCATCCTAGAACCTTGGAGGCGATTCAAGTGGAATTATTAACAGTGTTTTTAGGGGCACTTGCTTCTGGTGCTGCGGGCGGTTTTTTTGCACCTCTATTAAAAGAGCGGCTTTCGGTCAAGCCATTGAAAATTGATTATCCAACAAGTATTGCGAGACTCAATGCAGGAAATGCAATCAAGATTCAGAATCCAAATAATTCTTCCGCCACCATTCATAATTTTGTACTAACGTGGTTCATAAACGGAAAAGAAAAACAAAGATGGGAGTGGGACCACATGCGATTCATATCGGAATCAAATAGGGATTTTCGATTAATGAATGCTGAAGATAATACAAACTTACGATGGAAGGCTACTATTGGTCCTCACGACCTCTATTTGTTAAAACTGCATCTGGAAACATCATTCCAAAACAAGCTCGGTCTGCATGGTCGAGATGAACAAACAAATCAGAAGCTAGTGCTTCAATTTGTTTCAAATATAAGCAAAAGTAGAATCCGACATCATAAAGAATCGTTCGTTTACACAATTGAGATTCCTTTAAGTGCTGACTCATAGTGATATGCTCTAATTCGTCTTGCCGTTGGGCAATTTATGGAAGAGCAAGCCATGGAGGTAGAGAATGGTAAATTTGGCTATCGGAGAAATCAAAAAAGTTAAAAGAACCCTTCGCCAACAACCCAATTCAGAATCCGCATGGGAGTCGATAGAACTGCTTCGGAAATGGAAACAAAAAATTGGTCTCCAGAAATCCCCTGAAGTTGAAAAAAAATCAATGAACTGCTTTCTGAATTTGGCAAGGCTATCTCGAAGAAAACACAAAAGGTTGATTTAATACTACTTAAGCTGCTAGATAACCTCTATTTCAACAGCTCATTTCGACACTGGATTATATTTTGAAATCGCTCTTCAGGATTAACCGTTGTCATTGCCAGTTGAACGGGTTCTGTTTTCCACAATTTTTCCAATATATCACAAGACATATTATGGATATCTGTTAAAATATCTTTTGGATTATTTGGCTTTGCAATATATTGAGAATTTATATTTGCCAACTGCTGATAATATCCATTAACTTCCAATGAATAGTTTCTATCACGTAAATTAGCTACTGTTTCAGCAATGTCTTGTTTACTCATTAAAGACAAGCACGGCCAACTAGCTATTTCTATACCCCGTCTCATATCGCACAAACATTCTGAAATGCTCATAATGTCGGGAATGAGTTGCCTTATTACCTTTTCTCTTTCAAGGATTTGCTGTTGTTGGACCGTTTCTTTAGGCTGACGCTCTTGAATTGTGCACTGGCTAATACCAACAATGGCCGACACAATAACTGAAATAAAAAAAAGAATTAGTGTAACAACGGAAACTCGTAAAGCTTTATCCGCCCTTTTGTCGGCTCTCTTTGCAATCTGGTCAGATATTTTCCATCTCTCCTTTTCATCTCTATGTTTTCGTCTTTCCTTCTCCTCTTCTATCCATTGTTTGCGAGTCTCGCTCATATTATAAGAATTTGTTACAACCTCGTCAAATTCTTCATCTGACATCTCTGCAAGATGTGTAGGATTTTTTGGTTTGGTCACCATTTTGGTTTGTTCCTTTCAATCGAAGATAAGGAATTTAAAAGTTTCTTTATATGATAACTCTGAATCTTGTTTGGCTGCGACCGGCCATTGAACCAACGATTCACAGTACTGAAAGCCACATTAAGCCGCTTTGCCAGCTCCTCTTGTGATAGCCTTTGCTCCAGTCGAAAGTCCTCCAATTGTTTGACGAGTTCCATAGGCATACCCTCCATAAATTGACTTGCAAAATATAGCGTTGTGGCTGATAAGTCAAGGATACAAAAGACATTATTCAAGGAAACAAAAATGACCGACACACACAATAACAAACAGTTGGAAAAAGAGTTTTCTGAGATGGTTCCTGAATATAGCAAGAATTTACAGAAGGCATTTGCACTAACCATAAAAAACCATTTGCGAAAATGGTGGGACGATAGGGCAGGGAAAACGGGAGAGGTTCCTTCATCTGTTAGATACGACGTTACGGCTTTTACATTCAGCTATTCGGATGATGATAAAGATGAAGACGATACATATTTCCGACCTATGGCAAGTTTGGTTGATGGAGATGGTAATCAGGTAAGAATACCAGATATTAAAAGTGTTGATGCTGCTGAGATTGAACACTGGATGAAACGCTCCGAAGAAATTCAACACCCAATAATGAAAGCCCGATATTCGGATTTGATTTGGGAGTTGTCCGAACTGGCAACAGGGAATAAGCCGGATATTATATTTGCTCGAAGAGCAATCGACGCATACCTCAAGTCTGTTGAGAACGAACTGTATAAGGAAAGTCTCTACGCCATTCACTACTGTGAAAGAGCGCTAGACCTATCACTTTCCATAAATGATGGTTCTCTGCGCTCTCGATGTAAAGATGTAATGTTTTCCCTTTACGATAAAATAGCGGATTTCGATAAGATTGGGCTATGGGCTTTCCTTTATGATGATTTGATGGACAATCCAAAGGTGGATTTATCAAAAGAGGAAAGCAATAAAATTATATCTGAACTAGAGAAGATACTAGGGGAATATAGTGAGATGTCAGGTGGTAAATATCCCGACCCGTTTGTTGCTGAAGCATCAGCAGAACGTTTGGCAAAATACTATACTAAAAGCGGCTCGACTGTTGATGTGAAAAGGGTAATCCAAAAATCTGGAATATATTTTGAAATGGTTTCAAAAAGTGCAAGTTCTCTTCTTGCTATCGGATGGTTGGAAAGAGTTCTTAATAACTATGACCAATATAGAATGATTGAAGACAAAAAAAGGGTTCTTCGTAAAATGAAGAATAGAGGTAAAAACGCAAAAAGCGAGATGAAGGAAATATCTGTTGAAGTCAAAATACCTCAAAAGGATATTAGCCAGATGGTAAATGAAGTCTGTAAAGGTTCGGCTAAAGAGGCTCTGACAAAACTGATAACGGAATTTATGCCAAATACGGAAAATGCCAAGAGAAATTGCGATTATATTAAGAAAGATTGTGTTTTACTCTCTCTTTTGGACACAACTTTAATTAGAAACGGCAACGTTGAAGCAAGAATAGGTAGCATTGAAAAGGATGAAACCGGTCACATAATTCAGCATCTGGCCCGTGACCTCTCAACATACAGTGGATTTATAGCCCTCGTTCTTGATGAAATAAAAAAACGTGCTGTTGTGTCTGAAGACGATATTCTTGAATTTATCGGGAACTCACCATTCATCAAGGAAACTGAAATTGATATTTTGAGACAAGGCATATTAGCACATTATAATGGAGACTATATTGCGTCCGTTCATATTTTAACTCTTCAATGTGAAAGAATAATAAGAAACATCGCAATTGCAGTCAAAGTAGTATCTACAAAATACAAAAGACATGACAGAACAACTCAAGTGCGTACTCTTTATGAATTGCTGGCTGATGAGATATTTGTAGCGACAGTTCCAAATGACCTTCGCTTATATCTCCAATGTCTTTTGGTAGACAAAAGGGGATTGAACATCAGAAACAATGTGGCTCATGGTTTGTTGACATCAGATTGTTTCAATGAGCAGTTATCAGCCCAAATTATTTATTGCGTCTTACTTTGTTCAATCCTTCGACTTGAGACAAAACAGGAGTAAGAATCACCGATATGAAATACAGCCAAGACCTCATAGATAAGATGAAGCAGTGGCACTTAAAAATCGAAGGCAGTGAAATCAGTGATGCTGATTATTGTAGGATATATTGAGACGCGCTACGTTCGAGAAAATCGCAATCGAGATACATTTGATAAGGAGCGGTTACTTAGAATATGGAAGGTGTAGTAGAAAATGTTTGTTCAACGTGTAAAGAGTCAAGGTAAATACTAATGGATTATGGAGATGATAAATTATGAAATATCTATTTGCTCCGCTAGGCGAACCAATTATATTTGAAGAGTTTTGCCGTGATTTCTTTAAAAGATATCGTAATGCGAAAGATGCTCAGTTAGTTGGACGTCTAGGACAACGCCAAGATGGAGTAGATGTGCTATTGAGCATAGATAATTATCATGAAGGAGTTCAGTGCAAGAAATATTCTTATTACAAGGGTGAATTAAAGAAAAAAGCTGTTAAAGAAATAGTTGCTGACGCTTTGAAATTCACACCGTCAATAAACCACCTGGTCATAGCGACAACATGTCAAAGAAACATCAACATCCAACAGTATGCTGCGGAATTATCAGAACTTAATCAAAAATCAGGCAAGTTTTCTGTTAATGTATTTGCCTGGAATGATTTTTGCGAACATTTATTGAAATTCAAAGATATAATCTGTAGATACTTCTCTGATTTTGTTATTCCTCCTGAGAAAATCAAAAATTATGAATTTTCGCACTCTGAAATAGTTAAGACTCTATCTGCAGAAAAAAATGTAAATAGAGTCATTGCGGATGCGGTGGATTCATCAACTATTGCGAATAATTTTGGAGAAGAAGACGCTTCATCTATTAGAAGAATTCTAATTGAAATTGCAAAAAACGCCACTCTTTACTCGAAGACGAATGAACTTGATATTATTATTAACGAAACGGAAGTAGTCTTAACGTATAATGGTAGCGAGTATAACCCATATCAGCTCCTTGAGGAGGCTGTGGGCAGAGGTGGGCAGGAGGAAATGGGGGATTTTATTGAATCATGTCTTGCAAAGTTTCACCTTTCATATCAGCATGAAAACGAACTGAACAGAGTTATTGTAACATTTCCCGGAAAGATAGACAAAGTTGGTAAAACCTTACCAAGGTCAATAACGATTGGGAAAATAGCAGATTATATACAAGATTTTAGGCAATTCCTGCTGAATGTTAATGGTGCAAAGAAAATATTTATTTTTTTAGACAATACTGTAACCAATCGAAGTGATGCTACAATCATTTGGAACATTCTGGAAAATGAGATGCCTAGCTCCGTTAAGAAAGTTCACTTCTTTGCATATGAAGGCAATAAAAACTTTTTCGAAAGCACAAACGAAAAACGTATTTTCGCAAATTCATATACATTTATAAAACGTTTTAATCGTGCCTAAAACCTCTTAGGCTGATTCTGAAATCAAATTGTTCTAGAGAAATTAATTGTAGCAAATGAAGATGGGTCAATAATTTCGTCATAATAAATTGTAAAAGACTGATGATATCGTATTGTGTAATTCAGACCATGTACGCTTTCTCTTCCCATTGGGATAATAGAGTCGTTTATTTATATCTTCTGTTTGTGTCCAATTTTGTGACCACACGATTGAATAACGACCGGTTTTTGTCCGATTTCCTCCGACGTCATAAGTAATAAATATTTTTAATTCTAACTATTTCTTCAAGTTAATAACCTCTCATGCAAACGCCACAAAGAATGGAGAAACAAGTAGTGGGAATACAATAAAAAGACCAAGGAAAAAGCCACATACGATGGCAACTCTTTCAGATGAACTTTTATCCATAAAACTTTCTTTCCATATTTTTGTAGCACTTTTAACACCAAGTATGTGCATAGGAATAATAAAAATAAGCGGCCACCACAATAAAGGAATTGCTCCAAAAGCTATCCCCCAAAGAAAGTATTTTGCATGATGTTTCGCATTTTCTGAAGGTTTTAGCTTAAGGTAAAAAGCATGCTCTTTCGCATATTTTCTCGATTCTATATCTCCAATATAAATCTCATCTTCTGGTTGAACTCTATCTTCCTCAATCCATTTCTTAAATGTCTCAAAATCAGCGGTAAATTCATGTCCATTGGATGGCCCATCATGTTTGATAAGAGTGTATTGCACAGGCTCATCATCCGAGGAGCTTTTCATTTTGTCCTCCTAGAGACTTTTACTGTAGCATTTTCAACATTTTAGTTAGCATCATGAGATTCTCTTTTCAAGACTCCTTATTTTGTGGCCATTTTTGTGTCCACACGACTCACAAATGGCCACAAAACATCCGATTCCATCCGACATCCAAAGATGGGTTAACAGTTTGAAAATATTGATAAATATATGATTTGCTTCGGTATATATAAACACGTTGTTTTCGATTCGCAACGTGGGGGTCGAGGGTTCGAATCCCTTGTGCTCCACTGATATCACAGCGACATGGGCCAAACGTGATGTGCCTTTTTCTATTGGTGGGGGTCGAGGGTTTGAACCGCCACTGCATCCTAGCCGTAGGCGGATGCAGCTGTATAAATCAAGTGACGAACGAAGTTCGGAACAAATGACCTTCTAGGTCAGAATGAAGTGACAATCCCTTGTGCTCCACCAAAAGAAAAGGGCCGCCGATGTTGGCGGCCCTGAGAGTGAGGATAAACTCCCCCCTCCTTTGTAAGGAGGGGATGGGGGAGGTAGATCGCAGATCTACCCCACCCTAGCCCTCCCCTTACAAAGGGGAGGGAACGTAAAAATCGTCAACTTGGATTCCCATCGCTATCGCTCGATGTTGCATCCATAGGAGCGCAGTTCACCCAGCATCGCATAGGCATCGATGCGCGGGTTTTTGTACGGATTGGTCGTCACATAGTAGAGCGCGTTCAAGTTCACGCCATCCCATTCATATAGGATCGGCGGATAGCTCCCATATTCGTTGAAGGCGCTATTGATGCCATAGTCGCCACCATAGGTGCCATATTCATTCCAGATGGAATAACTCGAATATCGGCTGCCGTAGGTGCCGAATCCATTGCAGACCGAGTCGGAGTTGAAGCGGTTTGTGTCGACGACTCCCAAAAATGTTCCGTCCTGTCCATAGATGACCAGCGTCGAGGTGACCACAAAGGCGTCGTCGAGGTTTTCTTCTTCGCTTGTCCCGGGGTCTGTCGGTGTGCTCGCTTCTGCCGGAGCTTCGGGCGTTTCTTCGAGCTCGCTGGTGAAGGTGTAAGTGTTCGAGACGGCGCAATTGCCCACCGTGCCAGATTCTGCAAATGCCAACGACCCGATGCCACCGGAGATGGAGAGGGTGTAGTCTCCCGAAACATCGCTGTAGGTCGTTCCCGCGATGCTTGCCGCCAGATCGGTCCAGCTCATCGATGAACTTATTTCGATACTGCTAAAATCCTGCGACATCGATCCTGTGAACGAGATGCTGATTGCACCCGTGAGAATGACCGACGTGTCGCCGCCGCTGAGGGCGATGGTCTCCGCATAGGCGTCGCATTGCATCGTGCCGGAAAGGGCGAGCGTCATCGGGTCGGTCGTCGTGCTGCTCGACCCGCTCGCGGTCACCGCACATGAGCCCCCGTTCGTTCCCGTCACCGTCGTCGAAAGCGACCCGCTCTGTTTGAGGGCCTCGAGCGCTGCCTTGGTGACGACCTGTCCCGCCGGTGCTGCGCCTCCCACCTGCGAGAGCGTGCTGAGTGCAGCGATGGAGATGGCCTGCGATGTGGCGCTTGCTGCCGTATCGCTGAGTGTCGTGTTGGCAGTTGTATCGCCACCGGTTTCATCGCCGCCACTATCACCCCCTTCGGCATCGGGCGGCGTGCTCGTTCCACCACCGCCACCGCCGCATGCCGCCACCAGGGCGATGAGGGCGAGCATCGCTATCGTTCGTATCGTTTTCATGGTCTGCCTCCTTTGTCAGATGAAAAGGGAATCTTCCTTTGCGCAAACAATAGCGCGGCACGCTGTCAGGGAGGGTCACGGTGGAATGATGAAATAGGAAAATATTTTTTATCGGACGTGACCTTGGGTGACACGCCATTGGGGTATCCTGCGAAAATCTGGCAGTAGGTCGTTGCCCGGAAAGGAGCGGTTGATGGAGCATCTCCGCGAAGTCACAGAACGTTCCGAGGTTCAGCAGATACACCAGCTCATGGCGCGCGTCGTGAACCTCATCGATGAGATCGACGGGCTCACCGTTATCGAGATCTCCGGGCAGGTGCAGGAGCGTCGTATCATTATATATGGGGGGTATCGCCGCTGCGGTTGTCGCATCACATTCACGCCTCTATCGGATGCATCGGGCCCGGAGGCCTTCGTGCAGATGCATCTGGTCGACGTCATGGAGCGCGCGCCCGCGGCCTTTGTGGAGTGTCTGCGCGAGTGCACCGAGGCCTACGGCATCGATGTCGGCTGCGAGGATGCGGGGTTCATCATCGGCTGCCGTCTGCCGCAGGTGCGATCGTCGTCGGACCTGGTCGCGGCCTGCGAACATATCGTGATGTACCGCCGACGCATGGCGCGATTGCTCATGGACCACATCGACGAGATGGGCGACGGGAAACACATCGTCGCCTCCGCCGTGGTCGAAGAGGCGCCGGAGCGAGAGGCCGATCGCTCGCTCCATTGATGAAGTGGCATGACCCTCCTTGCCGCATCCGGGGTGTATGATGCGAGCAGAGGTGAAAGATGACGCGGTTGATTCTCGACAGCACCAAGGCGGCATTTTTTGATCTCACGCTTGCGCAGCGTGAAGAAGGTGTTGGCGTTATCGCGCAGTTGCGTGTCCCCGGTGGCATCGGCCGCTCCAGCCTTGTGGTGCACGAGGAATTTTTATGGCCGGACGGCTTTGCCGAGTGTCGTGCCTTCATTCACCGTCTGAATACGGATGAGCTGCGCAAAGGGGCGGCACTGCTGCGCAACGCCCGCGTCCTCTTTTCGTTTTGGCAATTGCCCGACGGCGCCATCCTCTTCGAAACGCGCGCCATCGTCGATGGCGGCGAGATCACCTTTCGCACGCACCTCGACGCGAACAGCGTGCGCCGTTTTCATCAGCGGTTGCAGACGATATGTGATTCACTTGTTGAGTCATGAGTGTTTTTCATCGCTTATCGGGCAGAGGGCGTTGCAGTCTTGCATGTGCTCTTCTATAAGGAGCCAGACTGCTGACAAAGTTCCATGATGTCATTCCGAGCGGACCCGGCATCGTATGATGCCGGGGGAGTCGAGGAATCTCATGAGATCCTTCGACTCGTCCGTTCCGGCCTCGCTCAGGATGACAATAGCAGGGTTTGTCATCAACATCGCTCTTTTATTAAAAGCATCTAGCTGTGAAAAGGGGGTTTCCATGCCGCGCGGTGATCAGATTTCCCGTCAATGGAAGATCCTGCAGTTGCTCGAAGCCCGCCGCAAGGGCGTGACCGTGCCGGAGCTGGCCGCCGAACTCGAGGCGAACGTGCGCACGGTCTATCGCGACATGGAGGCGCTCGAGACCGCCGGCTTCCCGATTTATTCCGAAAAGGATGAGGGCGATGCCGAGCGCTGGTTCTTCGTCGAGGGCTATCGGTCGAAGATGCCCATCCCCTTTGCGCTCACCGAACTGATGGCGCTGACCATCGCGCACGATCACCTCAAGGCGTTCGAGGGGACCGCGTTTTCCGAGTCGCTCGGCGAGGCGTTCAAGAAGGTCCGCTCCATGCTCGGGCCGGAGTCGCTCGTCTTCATCGATTCGCTGGCGCAGAAGTTCAAAGTGGGCGTGACCGGTGCGCGCGACTATCGCAAGCACCGCGACACGATCGACACCGTCAATCGCGCGGTCCTCGACCACCGTACCGTGCGCATCCGCTATCGTTCCGGCAAGGGTGAGGCGCTCGAGCGTCGCATCGACCCCTATCACGTCTGGTTCATGGGCGGCACGATCTACGTTGTGGCCCACTGCCACGAGCGCGGCCAGATTCGCATGTTCGTGCTCGACCGCATCGAGCAGGCCGCGCTCACCGACGACATCTTTCAGCTGCCGGCAGATTTCAATATGGAAGATTTCACGAAGGGCCGATTTCGCGTGATGGACGGCGAGTCGACCGATGTGGAAATTCGCTTCGACAAGAAGGTGGCCTACTATGTGAAGGAGCGTCGCTGGCACCCGACGCAGGAGATCACGGAGGAGGCCGATGGCGGGGCAACGCTTGCCATGACCGTCGAGGGCTTGGCCGAGGTGAAGAGCTGGGTGCTCTCCTTCGGCTCGCTCGCCGAAGTGATCACCCCCAAAGAACTGCGCAAAGAACTCGCCACCGAACACACCGCCGCCGCCGAGAAATACAACGCATGAAAAACCCCCTCCCCGTTGTAAGCATGCCCGCCGGTTGTGTGGAGGGGGGAGGGCTGGGGTGGGGGAGACCTAGCGCTTGTCATCCTGAGTGAAGCGAAGGATCCCCCGTCATCTCCGAGGCCCCCAGCTTGTGTCACCCCCGCCTGCCCCCACGCCTGTCATCCCCGCTTGCCCGCCTCTGGCGGGAGTGGTGTAATCGGGGATCCAGCCCCGTCGTTGTCATCCCGACCGAGCAGAGCGAGTGGAGGGATCCCTTGAAATTCCCCCCACCCACGACCTTCCCTGACACACCCCTGGGCTAATATTTCCCTGCAACCCACACGGGAGGTATTCATGAAGAGGATTGTGTGTCTGACAGTGTGTTTCCTATTATTGATGTCGTCCACGGCAAGCTACGCCTATGAGGCAGAGTGCATCAATAAAAAGGGGAAGTTCAGCAGCTGCAAGGTAGAGATCGATAACGGCGTTCTCACAGTCGCCTATAAGTCGAAGTCGCTCAAAGAACTCAATCGCACGATCTCGGGCGATAGCATTACAGCCCTTGCCGGCGGTGAGTATGCGCGTCGGCGCGTGGCTGAGAGTGTTGCTACGGCAGTGGTCTTGGCGCCGGTTTTTCTCTTCATGCTCTTCGCCAAAAAGAAACGCGACAACTTCGGCATCGAGTACATGACCGCGAACGGCATGAAGGACAGCATCACCATCCAGACGAAGAAGAAATATGGCTTCGCATTCGCCCAGGAGTTGCAGGCGATCAGCGGCAGGACGATCGTGTATGAGGACAAAGGGCCGAGCTTGAAGGAGCAAAAAGCGGCGAAGAAGGCGGAGGAGAAGGAGGCGGCAGCCGCTGCGCAGGCATCGGCTGCCAAGTTTAATGCCGCCGGGGCGGGCGAAGACGACGTCCAGGTTGTGCCGAGCAAAAAGGGCAATAAGTATCGGCGATGATCTTTTGCGCTATAGTTCGTGGAAACAAACGGATGCGTGGCGGATTTCAACACAAACAGCCCCGCATCTGCACGCCGGTCATCCCCGGGGGCCCTTACGGTTGTCATCCCCGGGACTTCCGCTTCTGTCATCCCCGCTTGCCCGCCTCTGGCGGGAGTGGGGTAATCGGGGATCTCGATTGAAACAGGTTTTGAGAGGAGGCCATATGAAGATCATGAATGGAATGCTGTTTGCGCTCGCACTCGTCACCATCGTCGCGCTCGCCGGGCCGGCCCAGGCGCAGGGCTGGAAGAACTACGGCATCCGCAGCGGGCTGTCGACCGCGCCCGGTGGTGGACTGTCCACAGCGCCAGGCGGCGGATTGTCCACCGCACCGGGGGGTGGCCTTTCAACAGCCCCGGGCGGAGGATTGTCAACGGCACCCGGTGGTGGGCTCTCAACCGCTCCGGGCGGGGGATTATCAACCGCACCAGGTGGTGGGCTCTCAACCGCACCAGGCGGAGGATTGTCGACGGCACCCGGCGGGGGCCTCTCGACAGCCCCCGGTGGCGGCCTTTCCACCGCCCCCTGCGGCGGACTGTCCACCGCGCCGTGTTGGCATTAGGCCAAAACGGATTTCAGAATGGTGTCATTCCCGTGAAGCGGATTGTGCCCGCCGGTTTGGCGGCAGGGGATCCCATATCCATTGCTCCGCAGCGCCCAATAAGCGCTTGATATTACCGGCATCGGGTGCGATTTCAGGTTGGCGCGAAAAGGTGAACCGCGATCTCTTCTGGCTCAAGGATGAAAGCCTCGAAGATTTCACAAACGTCCTAGCTCCTGAAGTCATCCAGTTCATGAGGGGGATTACAATGCCTATGTACACATTGGCAAAAATCGATGTCACAGATGCCATACCAACAGCTGATTTTTTCGATGATGAACGATATGCAATCCTTGAGGAGGGTGTGGATTTGGATCACATGCTACGGACGGCGGTCGGTGGTTTTATTCATGAGAATCCGAAAATGAAATCCTATGACAATTGGCTCCAGAAGGGCGAAGATGGTGGTTACGAATTCATCATATATACCGAGGCAAGGGAACTCTTTCGCGCGAGCTCTACACTTGTTTCGCAAGAGATTTTCAATTCCATTCCTCTTATTGTGAAGCACCATTCGGGCGCAAAACGTAAGGGGGATGGGCATCCATACATGGAACATGTGCTGGATGTGGGCCGACGGTTGTGGAAGAGTGAGTTTGGTCCAGAAGTGATCGCGGCTGGCTACTGCCACGATTTGCTGGAGGACACGGAGTGCGCGGAAGAAGAGATTTGGAGTGCCTGCGGTGATGAGGTGCTCAGGATTGTGAAGGCGGTGACGAATGACGAATCGATGAATGATCTCAAGGACTGGGAACGAAAGAAGACACGGTACATTGAGACTGTCAGGGCAGGTGGCGAAAGGGCCATTGCCGTGAGCGTTGCGGACAAGATTTCAAACCTGCACTCATTTTTCGCGCAATATGAAAAAGAGGGCCCAAATCTATGGAAGAAATTTAATCGTGGCAAAGACAAGAAGGTGTGGTTTGAAAAAGAGGTGCTGAAAATGGCGCGTGAACACTGGGCACACCCGCTTATCAGCGAGTTGGGCACTTTAATCGTGCGTTTGGAACAGACTGATGCGTAATATCAATGATAAAAAGCTGGCTGTTAGGAGGATGACATTTGGCGTTCCTTTGTGTCGGGTATTTTGGATGAAAAGAATCGATACGGGAATGGAGTTTCAATGGAAAAAGGGAACCGCAAATGTGATGACAATGTTACGCCAGAAATCAGTAGCCGTGTCACCGAGAACATGGCTTTGGCCACGGCGGCCCGGGATTTTTCCGTTGAACTGAGATCGGCGGGATATGCCCTAACATTCTATGCTACCGGTGCTTATTCGAATGCTAAGATGTGGGGGGTGTATTCGCTAACAAAAGAAAGGCCACGCTTCTCGAAAGATTGTGATTGGTTGAGTCAATCATTTTCGAGTGTCGGTATAACCAAAAGATGCCGTGCCTATACTTCGTTATTGGAATTACGCATACGCGTTTTGTCGATAGTGAAGAAAAAAATAGGTAAAGTAGAAGGGACCCAACAGACGAAGCAAACTTTATTCTCGCCTCCGACGAGCATGTGGCGCGCTGGTGTCGACGCAATGATTCGGGCGCGACGTCATTCAATGACTTGGCGCGGATCATTTGCAGTGAGGCTTTTGAATGAAACGAAGTTGGCCGGCTGAAGGAATCGGAGGATGTTTATGGTGGAAAACAAAAAGGCGGTGAAGAAAAAGGTAGTTAAGAAGAATCCAGCCAAAAAGAAAACCGGCAGAAAATATCCACCCGTTCCTTCGTGGGCAAAAGGCTACATCGGCGGCCGGTTTGACGCATCGGCAAGTACAGAAACGTGGTATGACCAGGGAAGTCCTCAGTATCACTATGCCCTGCCGTGTGGGGAGGGGCTTTGGGTCTATAAATTTACCGTACAGGAGTGTGGCTGTCCGCATTGCTGGTGGCGATTCGTCCTTGTTGCGTTGAATCCGGAAAAAATCGTTGAAAGCATATTTGTTCAGGTCCACGAGCTCTACAATGATGGCCACGCTGAAATTCTTGCAACAGATCTCCTGGCAGGCGACATCGACATTGCTCGTGCAGAACTTGATCGAGTGATCAAGAAGAAGTGAGCATGATGAGCAGGGATATCGATATGAATGTCTTTTCTGACAGATACGTAACGGACAAACCGCTGGAATACTCTATTTACGTGTGTGATGCTGAGCTTCCTGGTACGGTATCACTTCCGTCGTACGTGTATGAAGGAAATGCCAAATGCTATAACGGGATGTTGGCAATATATTCTGCATTACATAGGCCTGCAAAGCATTCCACTTTTCATCCTCATAAACTGCTCTGTCTTGTCTGTTTCCTCCACGTCATGCGTGGAGAACATAAGCTCCGTAAGGTCATACTCGATGAAAGCTATGTTCTGGACGTTATGCCGTGGCGGGCCCCATGTGAAACAACGGCGGTGTACCGAGGATCGGAGGGACTGTATTACCTGGAAGGGTGTGGTGAGAAGGGCGTGTATTGGAGATCTTCGGACAAAACGCCGTCTACCGAGCCTCCATACGCAAATTGCGGTGCCCTGGATACAAACGGAGGTTGTTGGGGAACTGATTGTCAATCAGGACAGTATATCGAGGATGATCTCGAAGCATTTGATGATGTAGGCCATTGGCCCTTCTCTTGAAAGGTGAAGTAGTCATGAAGATGGAACTCAGTTCACTTCGTCTGACGCCTTTCCTTTGCAGGAGAGGTATGTAATTTGCAGGTGGCATCTTCATATTGCATATTCACATTCCTCCCACCCCCCACACCCGTTATCCCCGAGTGATGGAATCGGGGATCCAGTCTTGTGCTCCCCCACGCCTTGTCATCCCGCCTTATTTCTGTCATCCCCGCTTGCCCGCCTCTGGCGGGAGTGCTTGAATCGGGGATCCAGAAAGATTTCTCCCCACCCCCACGTCCTTCCCTGACACACGCATGTGCAAGACTGGTATCAACGGGAACAGACAAGGAGGCCCCATGAAGATCATGAATGGAATGCTGTTTGCGCTCGCACTCGTCACCCTCGTCGCGATCGCCGGGCCGGCCCAGGCCCAGGGCTGGAAGAACTACGGCATCCGCAGCGGGCTGTCGACCGCACCCGGTGGTGGTCTCTCGACGGCTCCCGGCGGAGGTCTGTCAACGGCCCCCGGTGGTGGGCTCTCAACCGCCCCGGGCGGTGGGCTGTCAACAGCACCAGGCGGTGGGCTTTCAACGGCGCCGGGTGGAGGTCTTTCAACGGCACCAGGCGGTGGGCGCTCGACGGCCCCAGGAGGAGGCCTCTCAACCGCACCAGGTGGTGGGCTCTCCACCGCACCGGGCGGTGGCCTGTCGACAGCACCCTGCGGAGGTTTTTCAACCGCGCCGTGTTGGCATTGAAATAAAACGGATTTCAGACCGGTGTCATCCCCGCTTAAAATGGCCATGTCCGGCGGTTTTGTGGCGGAGAAGATCCCATGTCCCCCCTTCTTCTCACGCACAATAAGTGCTTGATATTACTGACACCGAGTGCGATTTTCCGCTGACGCATTTATTAAGCATCAATGAATAAAAGGAGAGAAATTAATAATATCCTGTAAATACAGCATGTTAAGAGAATGTCTATTATCATAATGCATGAAATAATATGCATATATTTCAATTTCATGAAGGCCCGGACGTGAACCCTATTCATAGTTCGGGGAGCTCTGTTCAAAAAGCAGAACAGGAAAATGATTTACCCTTGATCAGTTCCCGTTTTACGCCTCCCGAGATGCGCGCTACGCTTTACGGGTGTTTAGGGTGCATTTGGTGGCGAGGTGATGGATAGCTTATCCGTTGGACGAATCAACGGTGACCGATTAGGAATTGTAAAAAGAACATGAAAAAATCACGGTACAATGCAGAAATATCAGCTGGTTCACTTTTGATGCGGGAAAGCCAGAGGATCGCCAAATTGCTGATCAAGGGAATGGATGAGCAGGGCTGGCACAAGGCTGTGATAGTAGATAATGTTCTCCAAAAGAAATCCCCACCCAGTGCGAAGCGAATGGCGAGACTCATCCGCAATCGTCTGGAATTGATGACGCCCGATTTTTGGAAGCTTGTAGCCAGCGGCTCAGCCGAGATCGCAACACAGGCATTGCTGGCTGCTTCAATAAAACACAGTCATTTGCTCGGTGATTTTATGAGAGACGTCGTCCGAGATCACTGGCGCACATTCAACAAACAATTATCCGCACGCGACTGGACTGATTATTTTGAAGAGTGTGAACATCGCGACAGCTCGCTTGGCGATCTGTCAGAAACGACCAAGAGAAAACTCAGGCAGGTTGTTTTTAGAATTTTGGCGGAGGCAAAATATATCGACAGCACAAGAAGAATGAATTTGCTGCCTCATAGAGTCGCCCCTGAGATGTGTCGTTACCTTATTGATAACAATGAGAAGTACGTGCTTCGCTGTATGGAGATCGGGCAATGAATGAAGAATTGAAGCAAAGGTTAAATGAAGTAATTCCTCGCCTTGAATCTCAAGAGTTTCTGGATAACTCGGGGCTGGGTAATGAAATAGGTTTTTATGTATTCGATTATCCCCCGGAAGAGGAATTGGCGATTCGAGAATATATGGATGTCATCCTTGCATACTTCACAATGAAAAGGCCCGACCTTAAAGTGATTCACATAAATCTCTTCAAGCTCATAATCGGTCATCTGGAAAAAAGGAATCTGCTGGAGAAATCTCTGAAGCTTCAAAAGGAAAAAGGAGACGAAGCGCTTCGTGCTGCCCTCGTAGGTCCATTAAGCGAGGGAAAGCTCGCGAAGGTGTTCGTTGAAGTGGCTGATCCCGACAATAGCGATATTGTTATCGTCTCAGGAGTAGGAAATGCATGGCCGCTTTTGAGATCACACACGCTTTTGAATAACCTGCATTCTTTGATGTCAAGAACTCCACTCGTTATGTTTTATCCGGGAATATATGACGGCCAAAGCCTAAGGCTTTTTGGTCGACTGAAAGATGATAACTACTATCGTGCTTTTAGGCTCGTCACATGATTCCCAGGGAGATGTTATATGAGGATTAAAGAGATATTTTCCAAAAACATATTCAGGTCGATCAACGGAGTCGTCAAGGCGGATCAACAGGATGATTCCATTGTATGGCAGGAGTTGGATGAATATGTTGTAACGAGAGAGTTAGCCAACCATTTCCGCGGATTCTTCGATGCCTACTTAGCGGCAATGGATAATCCCAAGGATCCTGCCATTACATCTCAAATGGGGGTATGGGTTTCCGGTTTTTTTGGTTCTGGAAAATCGCACTTCATTAAGCTTCTTTCTTATCTCCTGGCGAACCGAACGACGATACATCCCGATACAAATGAGGGTCGTAAAGCAATAAGCTTCTTTGAAACGAAGTTGGATGAAGATCCAATGTTGCTCGGCGACATCAAGAGAGGGGTGGCATCAGACACAGACGTTATTCTCTTTAATATCGACAGCAAAGCCGATCAAAAGGAGGGGCGAGATGCCATCCTTCGTGTCTTTTTACGGGTTTTTAATGAAATGCAGGGTTTCTGTGGCGAAGCTCCACATATTGCCGAGATGGAGCGGTATTTACTCTCTAAAGGTGTACTGGAGCGCTTTCATAAGGCATTTAAGGATAGCTCTGGCGAGGATTGGTTGCAAGGACGTGATGCCTATCTCCTGATGAAGGACGAAGTCGTAAAGGCATTGTCACAGGCTCTCGACAAAAGCCAAGAGAGTGCTGCAGAGTGGTTTGAGAAAGCAGAGAAAAGCCACGTTCTAAACATAGAAAAGTTCGCGAGTCAGGTTAATGAATATCTAGCCTCTAAAGGGCCAAATCATCGAATCATTTTCCTGGTCGATGAGATGGGGCAATTTATAGGCCAAAATACACATCTCATGTTGAATCTCCAGACAATTACAGAGGATTTGGGAATGATGTGCACGGGAAGAGCGTGGGTTGTGGTGACTTCACAGGAGGACATCGACAGGGTTTTGGGGGAAGTGAGGGGTGCTCAAGCAAACGATTTCTCAAAAATTCAAGGCCGCTTTAATACACGGCTCTCTCTCTCGAGCTCAAATACGGATGAGGTTATCCAACGGAGATTGCTCTCGAAAACAGATGACGCCTCAAAGGAACTTGATACGCTTTTTGAGAAGAAGGGGGAGATCATAAAGCACCAACTAAGCTTCACAGGTGGGGCTACGTTGGAAAGATACCGTGAAAAGAATGACTTTATTATTAATTACCCATTTGCACCTTACCAGTTTCAGCTCGTCCAGAAGATATTTGAATCAATCCGGAAAGCAGGTGCCACGGGCCTCCATTTGAGCCGCGGTGAACGATCCATGCTGGACGCGTTTCAAGCTGCCGCAAAGAGCGTTTCTGAAGAGGAGGTCGGTGCTCTAGTTCCTCTTTATGAATTTTATCCTTCCATAGAAAGTTTTCTCGATACTACCGTGAAAAAGACGGTCGATCAGGCAAAGGACAACAGAAGTCTGAATCACTTTGATGTGCAACTATTGAGGACTCTATTTCTCATAAGGTACGTAGACATCATAAAATCTAATATTGATAACCTCGTAACGCTCTTCATTGATGGCGTGGATGCTGATAGACTTGAGATCAAACGAGAGATTCAAGAAAGCCTTGTCAGGCTGGAGAAGGAAACTCTTATCAGTAGAAATGGTGATCTCTACTTCTTTTTAACAAATGAGGAACGGGATGTTGGTCGCGAAATTAAGAACGTTGATGTCGCAGCAAGTGATGAGGCCAGGTTGCTTTCGACCATCATATATGACGATGTACTCAAGAATGAGAATAAATATCGCTATCCTGTAAATCGAAGTGACTACAGCCTGAACCGCCTGTGTGATGGACATCCTCACGGCAGGGTGGATCAGGATTTGACCATTGAGGTCATAACTCCTCTCAATGATGATTTCTCAAATCATGATAACTCACAATGTATAATGCACAGTACCGAAGATAGCGGCAAGGCGCTCATAAAATTACCTGATAAAAAAGAATTGGGCGGCGAACTACGTACATATCTTCAGGTCGAAAAATACATACGACTTAAGAGTGACGCTTCAGCACCCGACAGCCTTAAAGAAATACTCAGGAAGATGGCTGGCGAGAATGGAGCGCGGCGTGAGAGGCTAGTCGAAATGCTTGGTACTCTTTTGACCGAGGCGGATTATTATGCGCTTGGTCAAACCCTTCCATTGACTTCGTCGAATGCGCGTACCGTGCTTTACGATATTTCTAAATACATGGTTGAAAATATATACACGAAACTGAATTATCTAAACGCCTTGCAGGAAGAACCTCAGCGGGAGATTCGTTCAGTCCTCATGACAAATGATATTGGGCAGTATGTCATCAAGCTTGAGGGGGCTGAAGGGAATGCGCAAGCTTTGAGAGAGGTAAAACAATTCATTGACCTCAGCGCATCCAGGAATCACAGGATTGCACTGAATGAACTTGTAGATCGCTTCAAAGGTCGCCCATTCGGATGGCCGGAGTGGGAAACAGTGCTTCTCATTGCCCGTCTCTTTGTAGCTGGTGAAATCGTTCTGGCAATGGACGGAGGTGTCCTAGAACCTAAACAGGCAGTGGAGCCGCTTACCAAATCGGCAAAATGGAAGCTTGTGACGATTCTGAAGCGAAAAGCGGTTGGAGCAGAGGAGTTGAAAGTCGCGAGTAATGCGTGTCAGAAGATATTTAGCAAGATCGGGCCTGATTCAGAAGATGCCCTTTATGCCTTCATCCATGACAGACTCACTGGCTGGAGCGACAAGCTCAAGGAGTATAAGCCGTTGGCGGATACTGAAAATTATCCAGGTAAAGAGGAAATAGATGAGGGATTAAATGTTCTGGGGAAGGCGCTTTCAATAAGTGATAGCTATGAATTTTTTAAGACCTTTACCGAAGATAAAGAAGTATTGGCGAGCTTATCCGAAAACATTCATGAATTGAACGACTTTTATGCCAATCAAAAGTCTACGTGGGAGCGATTAAGGACTGCGATGGATGGTTCTTTCAGGCCGAACAGGCAGGAGCTTGCAAAGGATCCAGAAGCAAGCAAAGCCCTTGCAAGAATGGATGAGATCCTCGCCTCAGCCAAGCCATACGGAATGCTAAAAGAGGTCGATGAGTTAATAGCGGGAGCTACAACTATTAATAATGCTCTTGTCAAAAGTGCTCAGGATAATTCTTTGGCGGTATTGGAAGGTTACATCTCCAGGATTTCCGAGAGACTGGATGAATGCAAGGCACCGGATGATTTACGAAATCAATCGCTCAAACCATTGCAGGATATAAAGAAGCAAATTGAGCAGGGCAAAAATATTCCTGGGGTTTTCTATTGTGAAGCTCAGGCAAGAGAGCAATTCGAAAACTCTCTCTCAGGGATCGAAGAAGAAGAAGTGAGGAAGGGTGATGGAAAGGAACCAACCAAACCAGTTACCTTAGTCAGCCCCTCCTCACTGGTTACGAAAAGCTATTTAGAGACAGAGGCAGATGTGGATGCCTATTTAAACGTCCTTCGTGACAATCTCATATCTGCCGTAAAGAAAGGGCGTGTGAGGATACAGTAGAAGAAAGGATCGGTTGTTAACAATTCTAGATTAAAAGCTTATGCACCTGAAGCGGGGCGTGAATTTATATTGGTGGTTACTGATAATCCAGAGGGAGCATGAACACATCCAAGCTCAGCAGCTACGCCCCCAAAGCGCGCAAGGCGTTCATCGCTGCGGTGAGTGCGCAGGCAGCCAAGTTCGGCATTACCGCACAGGGCAATGCGCCCGCAGAGCTGCAGGGAGATGTTCTACTTGTGGGTGGCCAGGCTTTCCCCGTGTCCATCGCCCCTGCTCGCAAGTCGCTCGTCGATCGCATCCAGTCCCACGGCTTCGAAACCACTATGGAAGCCATCGCCTACACCTGGTTCAACCGGTTCGCCGCGATTCGTTATATGGAACTTCACGGCTACCTCGACCACGGCTACCGTGTGCTGAGTCACCCCGAAGGACAGCCGCATCCTGAGATTCTTGATCATGCGGCTGATGTCGAGCTGCCGGGTCTCGACCGCGAGAAGGTCATCGAACTCAAACTCGACGGCACCCAGGACGAAGCGCTCTACCGTGAATTACTGCTCGCACAGTGTCATGCTTTGCATCAAGCCATGCCTTTTCTGTTTGAACCACTCGACGATGAAACTGAATTACTCCTGCCAGATAACCTCACCAAAACCGACTCGTTAATTAAAGAGCTCGTCACCGCCGTTCCTGAAGAGCTCTGGCAGGACATCGAGATCATCGGCTGGCTCTACCAGTTCTACATCTCGGAGAAGAAGGACGAGGTCATCGGCAAGGTGGTGAAGTCCGAAGACATCCCGGCGGCGACCCAGCTCTTCACGCCCAACTGGATCGTGAAGTACATGGTCCAGAACTCGCTGGGGGCGCAGTGGCTGGCGACCTATCCCGATTCAAAGCTCAAAGGGCAGATGGAGTATTACATCGAGCCCGCCGAGCAGACCATTGATGTCAACGCGCAGCTAGCAAGCATCACGCCCAGCCAGCTCAACCCCGAGGAGCTGACTCTGATCGACCCGGCCAGTGGCTCCGGGCACATCCTGGTGGAGGCCTATGAGCTCTTCAAGGCCATCTACCTGGAGCGCGGCTATCGGCAACGAGACGTTCCGCAGCTGATCCTCGAGAAGAACCTCTTCGGCCTCGACATCGACGAGCGCGCGGCGCAGCTGACGGGCTTTGCGCTGATGATGAAGGGGCGGGCGGATGACCGGCGGCTGTTCGAGCGGGGGGTGAAGCTCAATGTGATGGCGATGGTGGATAGCGCGGGATTCGATGCTGAGGGGCTGGCGAAGGGGGTAGAGCTTTCGGACTACGATTTGCTTCCGGGGGACCTCACGGAGCTGAAGCGGCTGTTTGAGCACGCCACGACCTTTGGGTCGTTGATTCAGGTGCCGGAGGAACTGGCCAAGAAGTTGCCGGCGCTGAAGCAGCTCAGCGAGGCGACCAGCCAGGACCTCTTTGTGTCGGAGGCGCTAAAGCGCTTGGAGCCGCTGGTGCAGCAGGCTGAGTTGCTGGCAGTGCAGTACGACGCGGTGGTGGCGAATCCGCCTTACATGGGCTCAGGCAATTTCAACTCAACTCTCAAGACTGGATTGGCGCCCCGTTATAAGGTGACGCGAACGGACCTATACGCCGTCTTCATTGAGAGGATGCTGGATCTGTGCGCCCCTGGCGCGCGCATGTCAATCATCACAATGCAAAGCTGGATGTTTACGACTTCGTACCAAGAGTTGAGAGAAGCGATAGTCGAGACAACTCTCATCCAGAGTCTTGCTCAGCTAGGGCCTCGGGCCTTTGAGTCGATCCCGGGCGAAATCGTGTCAACGGTGATGTTCTCTTTAAGGCGCTGTTCGATTTCGTCCGGGAAAGGAACCTACGTTCGCCTTACAGGCTGGGACTCACAACAGAAGGAATTCCAGTTCCTGAATGACAAGAACAGGTTCGTGTTCAAACAGATAGAATTTTCGCGAGTCCCTGGGAGCCCCCTCGTCTACTGGAAAGGCGACTTGCTAGCGAGGCTCTTTGAGGGTAACGACCCGATTGGCTCGCATTACCAATTTCGAGAAGGTATCCATACTGCAAACAATGAGAAGTTTGTCAGAAGCTGGTGGGAGATAGGCCGAAATCGCTTCTCGACGGCAATCCGTAGGATAGATGAAATTGACTCGCTCCGCGTGAAATGGATTCCGTACAACAAAGGGGGGGGGTGCCTCAGGTGGTATGGAAACTATGAGTTCGTCATTGCTTTCGACGAGACGGCAAGAACGGAAATGGGCAGCCTCAAAGGCCATGTGCGGCCAAGTCAATCTCTGTATTTCAAAGAAGGCGGGACTTGGTCGGACGTGGGAACGAAGGGTTTTGGGGTCAAATACTACCCTGAAGGCTTCTTGTTTGACGGCAAAGGTCCGGTGTGCGTTGGCGACAAATTGGAGCTCGCTCTCTCGGCTTTGAACTCTCGGCCTTTTACACACGTCGCTGAATTATTGATGCCTACAGTGAGCTACAAGTGTGGGACCGTCAAAGGGATACCCTTGGCGAGACCCGAGAATGTAGAGCAGGTGTCGAAGGTGGCCCGGGACCTTATAAACCTGACAAGAGAGGACTATAACGAGAGGGAGCTTAGTTGGGACTTTCAATCCCTCCCCCTCCTGACGGCGTCCTCCGAGCCCACCCCCACCCTCGAGTCTAGCTACACCGCCTGGATCACCCAGAACAAGGACACCATCGCCGAGATGAAGCGCCTCGAAGAGGAGAACAACCGCCTCTTCATCGACGCCTACGGCCTGGTGGACGAGCTCACGCCCGACGTGCCACCTGAGCAGATCACCCTCACCGTGAATCCCGCCTACCGCTACGGCGGCAAGCTCACCATCGATGCGCAGTGGTCCCGCTTCCGCCAGGACACCATGGAAGAGCTGGTCTCCTACGCCATCGGCTGCATGATGGGCCGCTACAGCCTGGACGCGCCGGGCCTCATCTACGCCCACAGCGGTAACGAGGGCTTCGATCTCTCAAAATATAGGATATTCCCAGCAGATGATGATGGCATTATCCCCGTCATGGATATGGATTGGTTTCCGGATGATGCAACCAATCGATTTGTAGATTTCATAAAGGTTGCTTGGCCTGAGGAGCATCTTGAGGAGAATCTCAAGTTCATTGCCGAGAACCTCTCTGCAAAACACGGAGAATCACCAAGGGATACGATACGTCGCTATTTGAGCAACTCTTTCTTCAAGGACCATCTTCAGACATACAAGAAGAGACCGATATATTGGCTTTTTTCAGGCGGCAAATACGGAGCCTTTGAGTGTCTTGTCTATCTCCATAGATATAACGAATCTACACTTTCAAGAATGAGAAATGAATATGTAACACCCCTTCAGGGAAAGCTAACTGCACGGGTTGATTATCTCATTAGCGAAAAGGGAAAGGCCACTTCGACATCTGCCGAGAATAAGATTCAGAAGCAGCTCGATACGTTAAAGAAGAAACGCACGGAACTTGCTGTGTTCGATGATGAACTGCGCCATTTAGCAGATAAGCGCATCAAGCTGGATCTCGATGATGGCGTTAAAGTAAACTATGGAAAATTCGGCAATCTCCTTGCAGGGGTGAAGAAAGTCACAGGTGGTAAAGAATGATCGCTCCCAAGATAACGGACGCACTGGGTCGCCTCTACTCTGAGGAAAAACACCGCATCGTGTTCTGGTATGATGCGGATAAGGAATTTGACGAGGATGTAGGCTCTCTCGATATAGAGGGTGTCAGTTTCATTCGACTTGATGAAATGAGTGCCCTTGAAGTGAAAGCCAAGTTGGAACTTGAGGATAAACAGAATAAATACCTCGTATATGCTCCCTTTCCAGTACCTGATCTCAAAGATGATTGGTTGGTCGATATTCGTTTGTATAGCCGTACGTTCTATGCGGATCGCGCATCAATACTCCTTGATGATTTGGGCCTAACCAGTCATTTAATGCGCGATCATCTCATTAAGCGTCAATCCTTTCTGAATAATAAAAACCGATTGAACAAGTTGAAGGAGTGGGTAAGGGCGGATGATAATGAGGACGCGGTTGATCTCAAGATGCTTGCTGTTGTCGTTAAGTCTGAGCAGCCCGAGGTTTTTCAGGTTTTGATGAGATTATTCAGTGCCTATTGTAGCGACGGACGTTGTGACTTACGCACACCTCAAAAACTATGGGATTCGATTGAGAAATATGGGCTCAATGATTATTTTTGGGAATTGATGCGCGCTTTCTTCGGCTATCACCATGATGAGAAAAATCTTTCTGATTTGTTACTGAGAATCATGGTTACTGATTTTGTTTCACATCTGAAGTGTCCGTATCCACAATCTCTGGATCATCTTCAGTTACCGAACAGCTCGCTCAGCACAAATGCAGCCGTGTTTCTTTCCCAGTGGCGTGGAAATGCCAGATTGAGCCAATATTATGACATTATATCCGATCATATCGGGCGTGAATTAAGAATAGATGATCACATCGGCGATATGAGTGAAGATGATTTAGTCGATGTGATGACGTTTGAAGCAGTGGAGAAGCGCATTGCCAGGTGTCTGCGCGATAATCTCTTGGAGGGGGAATTATTAAATCCTTCGCATATCAAAGAGGTGATCAGCAAACGATGTGACGGTTATTGGGCAAGTCCCTACTTTGGTCTTAATAAAGAAAAAAGCGGAAATGACTATCTGGCAACATACAAGGCTTTGGAATCTGCAGCGGATTTGCACGAATTGAGAAAGCTGCATGATGAGGGATTTAGCTATCCTAATGCGAAGGCAATGTATGATGCCTATGTTCAAAAACTATTTAGATTCGACCAGCTCTATCGCCTCTACCATGAACGTGCTACGAAGACCGAAAACAGAGGTTGGGACATTTTGAAGGAACTGAAATGCTCCGTAGAGGCCTGCTATAGCAAATGGTACGTTGATCAATTGGCAATTTCCTGGGGAAGGTTCTTCCAACCAAAGGACGGCGAGGGGTTGTTGGATCACTGGAGCCTGGCAGACATCACGAATCAACAGGATTTCTTTGTAAAACATATCGACAAAGTTTTGAAGGATACGCCCAATGGCACAGTTTATGTGATTGTAAGCGATGCCTTTCGGTTTGAAGTCGCCCAAGAACTTGCAGCCGAGATAAACGGAAAGAAGAGATTTAAGGCGGATTTGGCGAGCATGCTGGGCGTTCTTCCGAGCTACACTGCTCTGGGGAAGGCAGCCCTGATGCCCCATGAGGTCATTTCCTATAAGGAAGACTCTAGCGCAAGTGTATTGCTGGACGGTTTGCCCACCTCATCCATTGAGCAGAGATCAAAAATCCTTGAGAAATATCAGGGTGTAGCAATTCATTCGGGTGAGTTGAGAAAGATGAGTCGTGACAAGGGGAGAAGTTTTGCGAAACCGTGGCGTATCATCTACGTATTTCAGGATCAAATTGATGCAACGGGAGATAAGGCTGCTACTGAGGCGCACACATTTAATGCTGTTCGTGAGTCCATAAACGAGCTTTCAGACTTGGTGAGTCACATAATCAACAACTTAAATGGAAGCCAGGTCTTCATTACGGCAGATCATGGTTTTCTCTTCAGGGAGGGTGATCTGACCGAGCAAGATCGAAGTACTTTGGGTGAGAAGCCAGCGAATGCCATACACGGAAATAAACGCTATTTGATAGGGCGCGGGCTTGGCGAAGATCGTAATATCTGGAAGGGAATGACCCACATAACAGCTGGAACCAAGGATGACATGGAGTTCTGGATTCCAAAGGGCGCAAGCCGCTTTCACTTTGCAGGTGGTGCAAAATTTGTTCACGGTGGAGCAATGCCCCAGGAAATTATCGTTCCCGTTATCACAGTCAAGGAGCTTCATGGCCAGGCAATTGAGAGGTCATCTGTGAAAAGAGTGGATGTCTCAATTTTGGGGAATATCCGAAAGATCGTAAACAGCTTGCAGCGTTTTGAGTTCATCCAAACCGAAGCCATAACAGAACGCATCCTCCCCAGGACGCTCATGGTTTCTTTGCGTAATGGAAACGATCTCATTAGCAACGAAGTTGCCCTTACCTTCGACAGTAAGTCCCCTTCGATGGATGAGCGTAAGAAAATAGCTAGTTTAAGAGTAAAGGCAGGGCAATACGACAACAAGCATGAGTATTCCCTGGTTTTGCGCGATCCAGAAACAAACATAGAGTATCTACGGATACCGATAATCATAGACCTGGCTTTCAGCAGTGATTTTTAAAGGAGTGTTTACAATGGATGAGAACATCAGCCTCGATACCTTATTGAATCGCCACTTTCAGGGGAAGGTGGTTCGTAAAGACCTGACCAAGATGGTCAAGGAAGGTGCTAACGTCCCTGTGTATGTGCTCGAATATCTTCTAGGGATGTATTGCGCTTCCGATGACGAAAAGGTCATTGAGGATGGTTTGGTTACCGTTAAGAAGATCCTTGCTGAAAATTATGTGCGCCCCGATGAGGCTGAGAAAGTAAAATCAAAGATCAAGGAGCAGGGAGCATATAAGATCATCGACAAGGTTACCGTTAAGCTCAATGAGAAAAGGGATGTTTATGAGGCTTATTTGTTGAACCTGGGAGTAAAAGGAATCGAGATATCCAGCAACACCGTTAAGAAGTACGAAAAGCTCCTCTCTGGCGGTATCTGGTGCATAGTCTCCATGAACTATTATTACGAGGAGAGTCAGAAGGGGTCGCCATTCGGTATTTCAGAACTCAAACCAATTCAGCTGCCGAATATGGATGTAAAAGAGCTTTTTGAGGGACGCAAGTACTTTACGCAGGAACAGTGGATGGATGCATTGATCCGTTCGACTGGAATGGAACCATCGGTTTTGGATGCCCGTGTGAAATGGCATCTCATAGCCAGGCTCATCCCTCTCGTTGAGAATAACTATAATATGTGTGAATTGGGACCAAGGGGCACAGGTAAGAGTCATATCTATAAGGAAATCAGCCCCAATAGCATACTTGTATCGGGCGGCCAGACGACGGTGGCCAATCTTTTTTACAATATGGGGACCCGGCAGGTTGGGCTCGTTGGTGTGTGGGATGTGGTGGCCTTTGATGAGGTTGCTGGGATCTCCTTCAAAGACAAAGACGGTGTGCAGATTATGAAGGATTTTATGGCTTCAGGCTCGTTTTCGCGTGGCCGAGATGCCATCAGCGCAAATGCCTCCATGGTATTTGTCGGCAACATCAACCAGAGCGTGGATACCCTCGTAAAAACCAGCCATCTCCTGGCTCCATTCGCAGAGGTTTTAATAGATACGGCTTTTTTCGATCGCTTTCACAACTATATTCCGGGGTGGGAAATTCCCAAGATGAGGCCAGAGTTTTTTACGAATCAATACGGAATGATCGTTGATTATCTGGCCGAATACCTTCGTGAAATGCGCAAGTATAATTTCTCAGATGCAATAGATAAGTATTACAAGCTGGGCAATAATCTTAATCAGCGTGATACGATTGCGGTGAAGAGAACTGTATCGGGATTGCTTAAACTTCTCCATCCTCATGGCGAATATGATAAAGAGGCTGTGCGCCAGTGTCTGGAATATGCCCTTGAGGTTCGCCGACGGATTAAGGAACAATTAAAGAAGATCGGCGGCATGGAATTTTACGATGTTCATTTCAGTTACATTGATACGGAAACAATGGAGGAGCGTTTTGTAGGTGTTCTTGAGCAGGGAGGAGGGTCGTTAATACCTGAGGATCCTTTGCCTTGTGGTAATCTCTTCACGATTGCGACAGGATCGGGCGGGTTGTTGGGTATATATCGAATAGAATTGCAAGTGACGCAAGGCACTGGAAAATTGAACATGTCAGGTTTTGGGTCTAACCAAAAAGCCAAGGAACCAATAAAAGTTTCATTCGATTATTTTAAGGCCAATGTATCCCGTGTCAGCGCTGCGGTTAAGGCACTCAATCACGATTACCACCTGCATGTTGTTGAACTGAATAATGCGGGCTATGCTACGGCTATGACATTGGCAAGTTTTATCGCATTTTGTTCGGGTATCCTTGAAAAACCACTCCAGAGTCAGATGGCAGTTTTTGGGGATATGAGTCTCGGCGGCAACATCGTGCCCGTTGAGAACTTGGCCGAATCGCTCCAAGCCGCCTTCGATGCTGGTGCAAAGCGCATCCTGATCCCCATGAGCAGCGTAAAGGATATCCCCACAGTCCCCAGCGAACTCTTCGCAAAGTTCCAAACGAGCTTCTATTCAGACCCGGTAGATGCGGTGTTCAAGGCGTTGGGGGTGGAGTAAGGATGGAATCTGGAGGCTGTGATGGGACACATTAGAACAATTGACCGCAAGTTAGCTAGCTCTGAAAAAGTAAGCTATAGTGAGTCTATTGTTATTCATGAGACTCGTTCATCGCGCCTAGTTCTCGTCCCGTTTTATATACCTAGGAGTGCCGGTACACAGCTTGCGATTAAATTAGTAACATACAAAAAAAGTCCTCCTCCTGCAGATTGGGCGATTATCGAAGAGAAATCCATATCAATGAAAGAGGAAACTGCACGTAGGCTGTATGTGGAACTTAAGGGCTTGTTTGCAATAGCACAAGAGGAAGAAGATGGTAGTTATGTACTGATTAGGGTTACTGAAGGTACGGCACAGATAGGCACGCACGATCCCGCAGCAGTTGCGGCAGCACTGACTAAAGTGTTGTCAAGTGAAGAAATAGTCAAACATTTAGGTTCATCCGAATTAAGTGAAGAATTGATTAACGCGTTTCGTGGCGCAATTCGTTTAAAGGAGATGAGGTCGGCTGTAGCAACACTCAGAGAATATCTAAATAATGGAGAAGTATCTGAAAATATATATCAAAAATGGTGTGAAGAACACAGCTGGGCATTTGGTAATGCTTATGTGATGCGAGATGAAGCAAGGGACATATCTGCTGGTGATAGGCTCGATATATTGCTTCCGACTGTAATATCTGGATACAGAGATATCGTTGAATTAAAGAGGCCTGATCAAAGTGCATTGCTTTACGATGAAGCGCACCGAAATTATTATTATTCAGCTGATGTGTCGCGTGCCATTGGTCAATGCCATAGATATCTAGATGTTCTTCATGAGGTTGCAGGCGAGGGGTTGAGAGATCATCCAGAAATAGTGGCTTATCATCCGCGAGCAATAATTGTTATTGGCCGGTCAAATGATTGGGCTAGGGAGAAGCTTAAGGCTCTTCATGGATTGAACCGTCGACTGTCAGGTGTAACTGTAATGACATACGATCAATTGCTTTCTCAGGGGGAAAGATTGGTGGAAATATTGAGTCATTCGCCGCGGGATGTGGAAGACGAAGTTGATGATTTGGAAGTATTTGATGACAGCATTGATTGTCCATCTTGATGTTGCGAGAATTGGTGAGGAACCATAGGCCAGCTAGAAAAACATGAAGATGTGCTAATTTGATGGGCCTGTGAATTAAGCGTTGGCTGAAACTCAATCATTATGAAAGTGGGTTAAGAAATGTCATCGATTCTGACGAATACAAAAAGAAGAAACATGAATGAGGTGGAGCTTTCTGTTTTGGGAGAAATATATCTTGCCAAGATATTGGGTTCAACCATGCTTCATGTGCATGGAAAACGGGATGAAGGGAGATGGAAAAAACTCCTGAAAAGAATAAGTATTTCCATCGAGAAGGCTGTTTTGATGAATGTGCAGACCGATGGCTTTCATAAAGCGCAATTGGATAAATATATTAGCAACATAAAAAAGGCTTGTGAGGAGAGCGAAGTATTTGATCCCTCTATCATTCTTTCTTTGGTAGCTATCATCTTTGAGTTGCTTGGTGGAACGCCTGACTACACAGATAGGCGGCGACTGAATAGAAAAGATGATTATCGTCTCAATGGACAACGGAGATTGTGTTACCTCCAATCACAGCACCAAAGGGTGCGAACCATATTGAGAGCCTCTAGGGAAAAACCGTATGATGGATTTCATAAATATGATGATTTGTTCAATCAGTTTGCATTGCATTTTAGAAGCAACGCGGAAGAATTTATGAGATGGTATAAGAAGACTTATCCTAAGTTATATATGATGCTGTTCTGAGCACTCTAAATGATTTCTTATGATGGAATTGGTTGATGGCGCGAGTCTGCGGGTGCAACCGCCCCAAGCTGACGGCATCTTCTTGTATGGTCATGTCATCGGAATACGCAATTCTCGATCTGTCGGGATCTTTTCATGGGTAACCACTTCGACCACTCCCCCATCACCCTCGCCGAGCGGATATTGAACCTCTTGGATGAAGGTTCTTTTACCGCGACCTACAAGTATGCGGTGATACTGGGGCTCATCGATCTGTGCATGGAGCGCACGGAGAAGGGGTTGCGGGCGCCAGAGATGGTGACGACGCGGCAGTTGGCGGAGAAGGTCCTCGATCTCTATTGGCCGCACACGATGCCGTTCTCGGTCTCCCGCTCGATGCGGGTGCTCCATCAGAACACGAAGGGGCAGGCGCAGATCCTGAGCGATATTCAGCGATGCAGGAAGGCATTGTCGGATCCCTCGATAAGCCTCGCCACGGCGCGGTATGTGGCGCCCGCAAAGATCGATCGTCTGGTGAAGGCGATCGAACGGACGTTGATCAAGATGCCCCTGCCCAGGGTCCAGGTGATCGGTGGGCAGGAGGATCGCTTCATCTACGACATCGCGTGGCGAAAGGGCGATGTGGATCGCATGCAAAAAGAGGTCACGCGCTATCAGAAGGATGCTGGAGGTTCGTTCGACAATCGTATCCACTTCCGGCCCGGCGTTGCTGAAGGGCTGGTGCTGCTCAACAGCTTGCTTCGCCCCATCCTATATCGCCATTGGGCCAGGATGGTGGCGGCGATCAACGGTCTCGAGGAATCTCGGCTCGAGGAGTTTCTCTTCGGCATGAGCCGCAAGGCGCTGATCGCTGTTCGTCCGGGGCTGCAGGCGGTGCAGGACAATAGGTGTTTCTATTGTGGCTCAAAGATTGGGAAAAAGGCAGAGGTGGATCACTTCATCCCCTGGTCACGCTATCCAAACAATGGAATCTACAACCTTGTCCTCGCGGACGAGCGGTGCAATCGCGACAAACGCGATTTTCTCGCCTCCGACGAGCATGTGGCGCGCTGGTGTCGACGCAATGATACGGGTACAACGTCATTCAATGACTTGGCGCGCATTGCAGAAAAGTGTCGCATCGAGGGGGATGTGGAAAAATCGTTGGGCGTTGCCCGATCGATCTACTATCATCTGCCCGAGCGCACGATGTTGTGGATGCGCGGGAAGGAATTCTCTGAGATCGATATCAATCGTGTTCGCGATCTCCTGTAGCGAATGGAGCACAAGACATGACCTGTCCCTTTTGCAATGTGCATGATGATCGCATCGTCGCCGAGGGCGTGGTTGACAGTGATGAAAGTCCATGAGATATGTCACAAAAAACGATCGTAGTTTGTGACTTAAATGCGGGTCAAAATGAAAAATAACGTTATTAATAAGGTATTTAAAAGGATAAGCGCGAAGAGGGGGCGTGTGGTGCCTATTGCCGATTTGCTCGATATGGGGACCCAGACTGCAGTTCGGCAGGCCCTCTCCCGCCTGGTGAAACAGGGGAAGATCGTGAGGGTGCGGCGTGGCCTGTATGCCCTGCCGCGCGTAAGCACATTGCTGGGTCAGGATATGCCCCCGCCTCCTGACGAGATGGTGCGTGCCTGGGCCAAAAAAAACGGGTTGAAAGTTATCCCCTCCGGAGCACTTGCCGCCAATCTCCTCGGTCTCTCGACGCAGGTACCGGCAAAGATCATCTACTATACGAACGGTCGAACCAGGACAGTGACGTTCGGTCTCCACACGGTGCGGCTTCTGAACCGCGGGCCCAAGACCATGGATGTGCGCGGTTACGTAAGCGCTCTCGTTTTTCAGGCCCTCCGGTATTTGGGCACGAAAGGAATGACGTCGAAGGTCATTGCCCGGTTGAGTTCCATCCTGACCACGAAGGACAGGAACGAGTTGAAACGAAATCTTCCTCATGCGGCCGCATGGATGAAGCCGGTCCTTGAAAAAATCATTGCGGGCCGGAGGGGCTGATGGATCGCGTTGCTCAATCATCTCCTGTGGATCGCGCTGATTTGTTCCGGCGTACCGCTGTCGCATTGCATCCGGAACGCTCGCCTCTCATCATCGAGAAAGACTTTTGGGTTTGTTGGACCCTCCGACGGCTCTTCGACGTCATCCGCTATCGCCCTCACTTGATTTTCAAGGGTGGTACATCGCTCTCAAAGGCGTACAACGTGATCGAGCGGTTTTCGGAGGATGTGGGCCTTTCGCTTTCCCGCCGTGATCTTGGTTTCGCTGACGATCATGATCCCGAACAGCCTGGTATTAGTGCGAAGGAAGCACGGCGCAGGATCGAAGCGCTCACCGATGCCTGCAAGAAGAGTATCCGCGAAAGTCTTCTGCCAAAACTTCAGGAAGATTTCGCAGGCGTGCTTGGGGGCAAGGGTTGGCGTCTTGAGATCGATCCGCTCGATCCACAGACCATCCTCTTCACCTATCCCGCCACCGATATCGCCGGTGAGCCAAGCCATTACATCCGGCCTGCAATCCGCCTGGAAATGGGCGCGCGTTCGGACGACTGGCCGGGAGAGGATCACGATATCAAACCCTACGCGGCCGATGCGTTTCCTCTGGTGTTCACCGATAATCCTTCGTGTCGTGTCTATACGCTCGAAGCGGAACGAACCTTCTGGGAGAAAGCGACGCTTCTCCACGGCGAATACCATCGATCTACGGAGGAGCCTTCAAGGGAACGTTTGGCGCGCCACTACTATGATCTCTATCAGCTTTCGAAGACCACCTTCGCTGACAAGGCCTTGAGACAAATCGATCTCCTCAAGAGGGTTGTCCAGCACAAGCTGGTTTTCTTCCGCGCGGCATGGAAACATTTTGAGACGGCCATGCCAGGCAGCTTCCATCTGGTGCCGCCACACGAACGCATGGCGGACCTCCGCAGCGACTACGCGCAGATGCAAGCCATGATCTTCGGCGATTACCCCGAGTGGAAGACGATCATCGAAGGTTTGAGCGAGCTTGAAGTCCGCATTCATCGCATATGTGAAAAAGAGGCTTAGAAACGAACCATGACCTGCCCCTTCTGCAACATCTCCCCAGATCGCATCGTCGCCGAGGGCGAGGTTGTCGTCGCGATCCGTGATAAGTATCCGGTGAGCCAGGGGCATACGCTCATCGTCACGCGCCGACACGTGGGCGATTACTTTGAGCTGACCATTGAAGAAGGGCGGGCGATGCAGGCGATGCTTATCGAGCAGAAGCGCGCGCTCGATCTCGAATACAAACCCCAGGGCTACAACGTCGGCGTCAACGTGGGGCGCGCCGCCGGCCAGACGATCGATCACGTGCACCTGCACCTCATCCCCCGCTACGAAGGCGACATGCCCGACCCCAAAGGCGGCGTCCGCGGCGTGATCCCGGAGAAACAGAAGTATTAAGAGTGTGTGGGGTGATGACGGATGTTTCGGTAAACATAAGGACACCTCTAAAAACCCGGTTTTGGCTGTCATCCCCGCCTGCCCGCCTCTGGCGGGAGTGTTGTAGTCGGGGATCCAGCCCTGGAAAGTCGTACACAAAGGCACCTGGCTGGATTCCCGCTTACTCCATGCGGGAATGACAAAAACAAAAAACGCAGTTTATAGAGGTGCCCTAACGTACAAATTCCATCCAGATCGGACATCGTTCCCAATCGTTAGGAAATCCCATGCTGGTAAGTGGAATATCGGAGGATGTGCTTATCAGTTCTTTTAAGCGATGAGGCCATTTGCTCTGCGGTGCAACATGATCGAGGCAATATTTCAGGATTGTGAGTACACCGAACATTCGATCATTGGTGACTAAGATGAGGGTACGCCACTTTGGATCACGATTTGGAATCTTAGGTTTAACTCCTAACCCACGATTCCACAGCCTTCCATGATGGGCGCAAATGTTTCTGATCGTGTTGAGCATCAATAACCATGATTCGACAACAGTGTCATGGATGCCCAGCATGGAAGCGACGGCACGTTTGATCTGCGGGGAAGAGCCTCGAAAAAGCGTCAACATGTGTCCGAAGGTCATGATCTCCGCAGCCATCCAGATTGGCATGAAGGCATGCTCAGCCCCATACTTGGAACGAAAATGATCAACGAAGGTCTCCTTGCTGGTCTTCATTTCATTAGCAAGTGTGGCCAAAAAACGGTCACGTCTTTCTTGGTCCCATCCAGGGGTGGAACGAGGATCTTCTGCATAAGCAAAGGGATTCATATACGTATGCGCATGCTGATAGGCCAGCTGCGTACGAACGGCAATTTCAACACGTTCAACGGCATCCATGACGAGTAATCGAAGATGACGATCAAATGCGTAGCGCTTTCAAACTTTCTCAAGGGTGGTGCCGTCTTGAAACATCTGTTCAGGTAATTTGCGGAACGTGTGCCAGTAACCGCTGAGTCGGTAGTAGTTTACGGCAGATAAACGGGAAATCATGTCATTTCGATTGCCTGTCATGCCGCGAGAAATAAGCAGGTCAGCTTGGTCTTCAAACGTAAGCGGAGGTTTTGAATATTTCATTTATTCATCCTTAATATGAAAAACCCGCCGAAGTGAGCTGCCTTACGGCGCGCCCGGCGGGTGTACTTTGACAACTGTATGAGAAAATAAGCCGAGAAGCTATAGAAAAATTGATCCCTCCTAACCCCTCTGATCAATAAAAGATGCAACATGTTGATATCCTGCGTCATTTATCTTTCTGTTGAAAAACCCATCAGACGAGGCAAGCTCTATTCACACTAGCTTCGCCACCCACCGCCGACGTTTGCTGCGTCTGCAGCGATTGGCGGCAGTGAGGGAAGCGTCAGACGAAGAAAACGGTTGGGTGTTCTCGGGAGAACACCTCGCGGAGTTTATCCTGAGCGAGGGGCACACGCTCATCGTCACGCGTCGGCACGTGGCCGATTACTTTGAGTTGACCGAAGACGAGGTGCGTCCGCGGCGTGATCCCGGAGAAACAACGATACTGATGGGAGAGGGTTTTTGCGCTGTCTCGACGCGTATCAAGGAATCATCAAGAATCCGACGTGAGTTGTTCCATGTACTCGGCAAGATCCTTGACGCGCACATACCAAGTCTTGCCTTTTTTTTGCCCCCTCAATTTTCCCCGATTGATGAGGTTTCGGAGATAGTCCGACGAATATCCATAGAGGTGTGAAAGATCGCTGAGGGGCAACAGGGCTTCCTTGTCGATCCGGTCGACATCCACTTCCTTGAGACGGGAGACGGATTCTTTCAGCGCTTCAACGACGATGGCGGTGAATGCATCAAAATGGTTTCGGTGAATGAGCTTGTCCACATCCGCCACGTTGAATGTTTCGCCGTCCTCGATTCGTCTGTGTATTGACTCGAAGTCGTCGTCCGCCTTTTCGAGTGATTCATAATAATGATTGCGGTCCTTTTTGGAGACGCCCTTGATGGCAACGTTGATGTATCCGCAGCCTATCAGCACGTACGACAGCAATATCCTCCCCGAGCGTCCGTTCCCGTCACGGAAGGGGTGAATCGACTCAAACCACACATGTGCCATCGCCGCCAGCCTGACCGGTGTATACGTTTTCTTCTTTATATGATGATTGACCCACTTCACGAGAAGTTCCATGGCCTGCCTGACATGAAATGCATTGACCGGAGTAAAGGTCGACATGGTGACGTCCACGCGCTTGTTGCGAAATTCCCCGAGCTCGCCATCGTAAAAACCCATCTCTTTTTCATAGCGCATGAGCAGCGTGTGGATCTGCCTGACATCGGACATGCGCAGCGAGAACTCTCCCTCGCTGTGTTGATTGGCCGCGTATTCATAGATGGCCGAGGCCGATTCGAAATACCCCAGGATCGCGGCGGCCTTCTGCTTGTCCGTTCGCTTATTCTTTTCGAGAACATCGATGAGATCATTTCTGTTTGTGAAGACACCCTCTATGGCGATGGAGTTGCGAATTTCGTCCTTGAACAACGAATACCATTCCACATTGGAAACCTGGACGAGGCGCCCCCGGTTCTTGTGCAGCTGTGCGACCTCTTTTTTGATATCGGTGGTGTCCATGTATTTACCGAACCTATCGAACCATCATTTATGAGCAAACTTCATAACCGTATGGTTTTAAAGCTGAAATAATTTATCCCCCATCGAACCTTCCCTGTGGTTCGATATGAGTATAACAGAGATGCGGATGGCGGCAACCGATGATTTGAGGAATACCGAACCGATCGAACCTCAGGCACACTTTTATACATTATATATCAGTATGTTATAGAATATCACGTATCGGGTTTCGGTATCTGGTTCGCATCGCGTATCCCGAAACTTTTTTGCAGCCCCGGACGGGGTGGCCCAATCGTTTATCGTGTCCTGAAGGGAGCCTATTCTGTCATTCCCGACTTCTCGGGATTTAAAATTGATCGGTTTTGAGCAGGACGAGCGTGCATGCCTCTGTAACTGTAATTCCCGCCTCCCGGATGCGATCATAGGCCTCCGGATTCTCCGCTCCGGGATTGAAAATGACCCTGTTGGGCAACAGCACGACTATTTCATCGATGATCGCATTCTGATTGGCTGCTTCGATGTACATTGTCACGGTATCGATTTTTTCAGGGACATCGGAGATGCGGGGATAGCTTTTCCTCCCGAGTATTTCATCGTATCTCTTGTTTACGGGTATGGGATTGTGCCCCTTTTCTTCAAGAAAAAGAATGGCTTTATGGGAATATCGTTCTTCTTTGGGACTTGCGCCCACGACGGCAACATTTTCCATGGCCTCAGCTCCAATTCGTTCGGCGAGTCTATACCGGCTCGGATATAATGCAAAGCTGACAATCAATGGTATTTCCGGCAGTTTCCAGCGGACGAGGCGAGGTGTTTCCAAACGGAATACGTATCGCCCTTGCTATTCGGGGGATTTCTTCCTATTTTCGCAGCATAAAGTGCATTTCACCAAAGGGGGGTCCCATGAAGAAGCAGCTCATCGCTTTCATCGCCGTGGCCATTGTTGTGAGTGTTGGTGTCGGGTTTGGCTGTTCGAAACCGTTGCCGCCGGTTGCCGAGACGCAGATTGCAGGCATGACGCTCGATAGGACAATGCCGAGCCTCTTCAAGCTTGCTACCTCGGTGGCTCCGGACGCGCTGGTGCAGGTGCCGGGCAAACAGGAGAGCATCACCGCCAATATCTTTCCGGCGACCGAGACGGGTGCGGTGAAGGCCGGCGACAAGGCGGAGGTGATCCTGGTTTCCGGAACCGATCATTTCAAGCTCGATCAGACCATGAGCAAGAAGGACCTCGCCAAGGGGCTCTATCTGATGAACATCGTCTACGGTGGGAAGACGGAGCGGGTCCTTTTCTCGGTGAAGTAGTTGGCATTCCGAATCATCAGGCACGAATAACGAAGGGGTCACCGTTTTATGGTGGCCCCTTTGTTATTCCGCCCATCAGACGAAGCCATCCATTTCCTGTCGAGTTTGGCCTACACGCATTCGAGCCATGAATGAAGTGTCGCTTTCCCGAAATGAAAATGGAGGGAGAGTGAATAACCTCTTCATAATTGAGTGGTTACGCGATTTTGCACGCTTCGATTTCTCATAAATAAAACAACGTAATGACACAACTTTCGGCGATCTCGACCGATAATACTCTCAGAGATTATCGCTATGGCATCAGAGGTCAAAAACCGTGCGCAGATCCCGTGGTGTCCCTCGCCGTATGCGGAGGATGCCTGTGTCGAGCTGTGCGATCAGTCCAATGCCCCTGCTTGTTCGCCGGATCGGCAAGCCTGTGCCGAGCTGCTTGCTGCATGCAGAATGCCTTCGCTCGAAAATGCGCCCGCTGTTCGTCTCTCGAAAGCGCAGCGCAGGCAGCTTGCACGCCAAACGCTCGCTCGCATCGAAAAGCTGTTTAAATCAAACTATGATTTCATCTCTCAGAAATTACGTGCGCTCATCACACAACACCCGGAACGCTTTACGCAACTCTTCGACCACTTCGGCGATGAAGAGATCTTTCAGCTCTGCCAGCTGCGCATTCAAGGGCGCGCCGATCTCGATGCGGTCCTGGATAATACCGATCTGCTTGAGAGGGCCAAGCAGGGCTTCATCAAAGGGGTTCAGGTTCAGGAAGGCATATTCGATACAGATGGCGAAGCTGCTCGCCAACGACATGTCGATTACGAATGGACGCGACACCTCTTCTATCACGTTCCGGGCAACAGGATGTTGCAGCACTTTCAGGGTGATTACCTCAACGTGATGCAGCGCTTGGGGGCTGATTTTTTCTCCCGTCCGAAGGGTGAATCTGGCTCTCGTGGAAAAAGCATCGAGATGATGCTGTGTCGGTTTCGGAAACAACGATTAAACGGAAGCAATGCCATACGGGATTGGAAACTGGATGATGATGAAGCAGCTTTTCAGAAGCGGCTGCGCTTTTACTTCGACCGAGTCGCGAAGATGGATGATGTTGAGCAGATCCGTGCCTTCACCGAGCGGGTGCTGTATTCCGGCGAACAGATCGATTTTATCATTCGGCTGCATCAGGACGTTGAGCGGGGCGTGTGTGAGGATTATTCACAGATCGAACCTGTACGGATGAGTCGCATCTCCGACGTTTCTCTGTTCGATGAAAAACAACAGGCCCTGCTGATTGCCGAGACGCTGTGGCAGAAGGGTGTGCCCCCGCATGTGCACGAACTCATCGATTTGGCACCGGAAAAGATGCTCGCCTTCTTTGAAAGTTTTTCCGCCAAGGAGGTTTTGGAGCTTTTCGAGGAGCCACGCTTTATACGCATTACTACGGAAGAAGAACTCGACAATTATCTTACGCATCGGCCTCTCATCTATCGCCTGCGCAGGATGCACTGGGAGAATAATCCCAATTTCGTCGACAGCATCGATCATGATTTCTTTGGAACGAAAAACTGGGCGCTTGTGCTGCACTATTTTCCCCATTCAACAGTGATCGCGGGGCATGAGCAGGATTTTGAAGCGCTTCTGGATCGCTTTGGTGCCGCGTTGTGGGCGGAGGATAGTTCCCTCAGTGCGTTTTCCAAGAGGCTGGGCATTGGCGATAACACCTATTATAACCTGGGGGGCGCCAAGGGAAGCCCTGAAGAGCTTCGCCGTCGTGCGGACATCTTCTTTTCGCTCGCAAATGGTATGAACGATGTCCGCGACGTAGCCACGCTTTCCGGCATCCTCTTCGGAAGTCGGGCCGCAGGTGGCACTGTCACGCCGGACATCGAACATCTTGAGAGCGCGCTCGCGCTCGCAAACGAACTCGTCGGCATGCTGCCTCGACAAAGCGCATGCTGTGAACGTCACAGCGAAAACCATCCGGACTATGCCGACCCGGAAACGCGCAGTGCAAGCGACATTATCTCCAATTGCCTGTTCTCCCTCGACCGCACCCTTGCCGGCGATGAACGCAAGGAGATGATCGCACGCATGCTCATGGTGCTCCTGCGTGAATATGAGCTCTATGCAGCAGACCCGAAGCGAGTGGCCCGCTTGGTGCGCATCATATTCGAGCAGGAAGAATCCGATAACTGTGCTGGCATCGCGTACCTGAAAAAGCTCCTGAAGAGCATTGACGCTATTCCTCGTCAGCTCTTCGAGCAGCGCCCAGAACTCGTGGAAGAGGTCTTTGCATCCACCGATCTTGCAACCGCGACAACAATTCTCAAGGCACTGCAAAACGTTCCCTACTCGCCGATCGTCAAGCGCTTTGTCGCGCATGCTTCGGTCGCAAAGGTGGAGCTTATTCCCTATCTGCCCTTTCTCGAGCTCGTTGGCTGCTCTGCTTTTCGTCTGTGGTGGCTTAACGTGAAGGAGGAAGAAACGACCTGGAGGGATTTTGTCGAGGATCCGCGCGACGGTGCGGATCTGCGCGATATCGATCTTTCCAAACGTGAAGTCTATGCCGCATTCTTTCGTGGGCTCGATAGCCAGTATGCCAGCGAATCGGAAGCTTTCTTCAAGGAGGTGCGTTTCGACAAAGCGGCACAGCAGCTTCAGGGGCTTTCCATCGCCAGCCAGGCTCAGAAGGTCTATGCCTTTGCCAACGCTGTCAGCCCAAAGTTTCGAAAGATGCTCTTTGAACGCATTTTGTTGAAGGAAATGCAAAAGCGTGGAGCGGTTGCTCGGACACTCAAGCCCTGGGTCAGTGTGCGCACCGGTCGCATCGATGTGACCCAAAACAATCTCTCAGAGGTCACAGCGCTTTTGAAGGTATTGCTCGATGCGCACACGTATCGGCAAAAAGCCGATGACGCCCATGATGATGCACCCGTGCTTGCGCCGGTGTCGTTGCGCGCTGACCTGGTTGATGTTTTTGAAGAGGTGCCAAAGCTAAACGACTATGAATCGGAGATCATGTGGTTGGCCGGGCAGTTGGACGTGGAAGAGATATCGGTGACACATTTAGGCGATCTCGGAACGCTCGGCGACTATCTGGAGTTGGTACGGCTGATGAAGGAATACGGAAACCTCGCGGCGACGCGATATATGAACAACCGTTTTTATGAGATCGATCTGGCGGAGATTTTTCTCAAAGGCGGTAATTCCGAATTGATGATGGACATCGGCGCATTGGAAGCGATGCGCGTCTCGATCAATATGCGCAACAAGGTTATGGGCGATGAGGTCGTCGACAGTATCGGAACGTCGTATCTCGAAAGCGATCATAAACATCCCAAGTCAATCGGTGAGCTGTTGAATTTTTCGCGTGCATGGTCTCTTTCAAATGGCATCTATGTCCAGCAAGATGTGCAGGGGCTCTACCAGCAATATGCACAGTTTGGATATTCCATGATCGCCGAACGCGTTCGCCGAGGGCTCAAACAGGATGAACAACAATTTGCTGATGAACTGGCGTTGCAGGGCATTATTTTGGATGATCTGTTGGCCGAATTGCAGGCCCGCAACTTGCCCGTTTATCGTCGACCCAGTGATGCAGCGAAGTTCGCCAATCGCATCATCAGTCATCCGCAATATGCGCTTTCCCGTGCGGCGCAGAAAAAGCTCGACGACCAGACCGACACGATCGCTGCTGCCTCACAGGTGCGGTTTGAAGTTGCGCAGTGGCCGTCGCGTCCGGGCGTGGAGGTCATGAGCGTGATGCGCGGCTCCCTCGAAGTTGCGAAGGTGATCAAGTGCGATCGCGCGCACGCCCGTGTCGGTGTGCTGGTGGAGCGCGACGGATTGGTCGACACGGAAGGCGCGATTGCTGAGCTCGGGAATCGCTATGTTTTTTCCGCACCGATGACCTTTACCACCGGCAATCGCAAGCTGACCGAATTTGCGTTTCGCGATGGCAAGCAGATGAATTGGTTGCTCACCGCTGATGGGAAGGATGGATTGCTGCTCGTGAGGAGAGATGGGCAGGTACGCATTCTTGATAAACGTGCGGTGAAACTATCCATGCTCCTGGATAAGGCGGATCTGGAAGACGAGCACATCAAGTCGCTGTGCTTGAAGTGGCTCAACGGCAAGCGCGCCAACATGAAAACTCTTGATGAGGTGCTGAGCGCGACGCTTCAGCCCTTCTCCAATATACGGGACAAATCGCTCTTCATCGGAATTCTGCGCGAAAAGCGATTGAGCCTGCTGTCCACGATGCTGCTGATCAACGATGAAGAGGTGCACCTCATTCCCGATGACGGTCGTACGTCACGGCGCTTTTTTGTCGAATACGACGATGGGCGCTTCGGCGTGATCGATTCGAGTCAGAGCATGACCACAGCAGACCTGGTGCGCCTCTCGCTCGCCGCAGGGGTGAAAAAGGCGCTGTATATGGATACCGGAATGTACGACATGGCCACCTATCGCGATGGCGCCGGTCACGATCACCTTATGGGGCATCCGGACACAAGCGATTCCACCAACCGCGTCATCATCTCCGCACCCCTTCCCAAAGGTGAATAGGGGCAGGTGATGCTTCCGAATCAAACCATTCACCACCCACCGCCGTCATTTGCTGTGTCTGATGTGTTTATCTCATGGTTTGCCGCTCTCTCAAGAAACCAGTTGTTGTCGGCACCCTCTCCCGGTACTCTTGCCGCTCACGGGGGAGGCGCATGTTCACCTGGCGTAATCGGGGTCTGACCTTCAAGCTGATCGTCTCGATTCTTTCGAGCACGGCGCTCATCTTCGTCGCCATCTTCCTCGTCAACTACCTGCTCACCCGTCGAATCGTCTTCAAGGACATCTCCCAGATCGGTCGATTCACCGTCGAAGCGATCATCGAGGACATCGACGACTCCTTCAGTTATCTGCAGCAGACGCCGAAGGCGCTCGAGTTCTACCTCACCAACGCTCCTGGCGAGCGAGACAACATTCAGGCCATGCTCGGTGCCGTCGTGCAGAACAACCCCGAGATCGTTCGGCTCATCATCGCCTTCGACCCCGACGACCTGACGGAGGCTGCTGCCCCCCTCGTGATCTCCTGCTCTCGCCAGGATGGTCAGATCGTATTCGGAGCACCGAAGGATTTGGAGGCTGACGTCCTTTCGAAGGCTTGGTTTCAGATTCCGAAAACAAAAAACGCCAATTTCGTGAGCGAACCCCTTCAGGATCCCGCGGGAGAACACCCGCCGGTCCTGCGATACGCCCAGCCCTTCTCGCGTACGGTCGATGGACGAGAGATTTTTCAAGGCGTGATCGCCGCGGATATCTCGATCGCGAAGATGCAGAAGATGGTCTCCGGGCGGAAGCTCACGTGGGGCGCCTATGCCATGCTCGTCTCGAACGACGGGCTTATCATCACCTTTCCGGAGAAGGGCGTTGCGCTGAAAGAGACGCTGCCGGATTTGGCCGCAACCCAGCAGGACGATGCCTTGGCGCGGGTCGCCCGAGAGATGTCCGCGAGCCAGGCGGGCGAGGCCTATATCGACGATCCCATTACGGGGAAGCGCGCCTGGATCTTCTACGCGCCGATCAGCAGCGACGGCTGGTCCGTGGCCGCTGTCTTTCAACAGGATCGGATCCTCTCCGAAATCAACGCGATGCGCCGCGTGATCATCTCGCTGGCGATCGCAGGACTCGTGATTCTCTTCATCGTGGTGGTGTTCGTTTCGAAGCGCATCACCGGACCGCTCGTTTCCCTCTCTCAGCTCGCCCGTGAAATTGCCCGTGGCAATCTCGATGCGAAGATACCGCACATTCGTTCCGGCGACGAAGTCGAAGGCCTCGCGCGCTCCTTCAACCACATGCGCGACGAGTTGCGCGCCTACATCGCGAAGCTCACCCGGGCCACCGCCGAACGGGAGCGCATCGCGAGCGAGTTGGCGATAGCCCACGAAATTCAGATGGGGATCATCCCCAAGGACTTCGAGGCCATCGCACCGTACCGCTCCGTTCACGTCGCTGGATTTCTCCAGACTGCCCGAGAGATGGGGGGCGATCTCTACGACGTCTTTCCCCTGGACGAGAATCGCCTCTGTTTCGTCATCGCCGATGTCGCCGATAAGGGCGTGCACGCCGCGCTCGTCATGGCGATCACGAGCACGCTGCTCAAGGCGGCGGCGCGAACGGTTCGGCACCCCGACGACCTGCTCGCAGCGGTCAATCGGGAGCTGACCGCGAAGCAACAGACCGGCATGTTCGTCACCGTCTTCTGCGCCGTCCTTGATACTGCCTCCGGCATGCTCCAGTTCGCCTGCGCGGGTCATCCTCCGCCAATTCTGCTGCACGGCGAGGCATCGGCACAGCTGCTCGAGATGAGCGTCGGCATCCCGCTTGGCATTCGCAGCGATGCTCCCTACGCGCGTCGCAAAATTCAGCTCGCCGATGGCGATACGATGCTGCTCTATACCGATGGCATCACCGATATCGTCAATCGCGCCGGCGAGATCTACTCCGAGGAACGGCTGCTGCAAGAGCTCGATCGATTGCGTGGAAAGGATCCGGAGCAGCTGATCGCCCTGCTCTGCGACGATGTGCGGGAATTTGCGACGGGCCGGCATCAGCCCGACGATGTCGCCTTGCTCGCCTTTCGCTTCGATCGCCGCGCGGCACGGGCCTCCATCGGCTCGAACACGGAAAGCCGCTCCGTGATCCTCCGCAACGATCTCAACGACATTCCGCAGATCGCTGTTGAGATAGAGGCCTGGGGAAAACACCGCGGCTGGTCGCGCGAGGTGCGCAACGATCTGTGCCTTGCCGTCGAAGAGATGGTTTCCAACACCATTCAGTTCGGGTATACAGAGGGGCAGGAGGCGACGATCGCCATCGATTTTTTGCTCAAGGATGGAACGCTTTCCATTGCGGTGACGGATACCGGTCGCCCCTTCAATCCGCTTGAGGCAAAAACGCCGGACCTCGAACAGAGCGCCAAGGATCGGCCGATCGGCGGGCTGGGCATTCATTTCGCTCGCCAGGTGATGGACGATATCCACTATGAGCGCGTCGGAAACGAAAACCGACTGACGCTCATCAAACGCGTGGAGGAGTGACATGGGTGACGCACAGCAAATCGCAGACGGAATTCTCGAACGAGCATCGATCGCGGCCGGTATCTTCTCCCAGCTGAATCAGGAGGAGACGGATCGCATCGTCGAAGCCGTCTGCCGGGCCGCCCTCGATGCGCGCATCAAGCTCGCCCGCATGGCGGTGGAGGAGACGGGGATCGGCATCTGGCAGCACAAGGTCATCAAGAACACGCTGGCGGCCGAACTCGTCTTTGAGGACATTCGCGATCAGAAGACCGTGGGCGTCATCGCCCGTGATGAACAGCGCGGCATCGTCGAAATCGCGCAGCCGCTCGGGCCGATCGTCGCGGTCATCCCGGTGACGAACCCGACCGCGACCGTCATCTTCAAGGCACTCATTGCGCTCAAGTCGCAGAACCCCATCATCTTTTCGCCGCATCGCGGTGCGCCGAAGTGTTCCACCGAAGCGGCTCGTATCTGCTATGAGGCGGCGCTCTCCGCGGATGCTCCCGAAGATTGCATCCAGTGGGTGCCGGAGAGTTCGCGCGAGCTGACGCATGCGCTCATGTCGGATGCGCGCACGGCGCTCGTGCTGGCCACCGGCGGCCCCTCGCTCGTTAAGGCCGCGTATAGCTCCGGCACGCCCGCCATCGGCGTGGGCTCCGGGAATGTCCCCGTTTTTATCGAGCGCTCGGCGGACATTCCCTTCGCGGTTGAGAACATCCTGCTGTCCAAGACGTTCGATAATGGAACCGTCTGCGCGAGCGAACAGGCGATCGTCGTCGAGCGCGCGATCGCCGACGAAGCGCGCAGCGCCTTTGAAAAGCAGGGCGCGTTTTTCCTCGACCCGGATGCCGTGAAAAAGCTCGAGGCCGTCGTCATTCGTCCGGAGACGGGGCTCATGAGCCCGAAGATCGTCGGCCGCTCCGTTGCGGCGGTTGCCGAGCTGGCCGGCATCACGGTGCCGGACGGGACGCGCTGTCTCATGGCACCGCAGCAGAAGATCGGAGCGGACGATCCGCTCTCCGGGGAAATCCTGGCGCCGATTTTGGCCTGGTACGAGTGCGATGACTTCGACGACGCGCTCAAGCACTGCATCGCGCTCAACTACCGCGGTGGCATCGGACATACGGCGAGTATCTATTCGACCGACGAGGAAAAGATTTCCGCATTCGGTCGCTTGATGGACGCCGGACGCGTGGTCGTGAACACCCCCTCCTCACAGGGGGGCGTCGGCGGTGTCTTTAATCAGCTGCACACCTCGCTCACGCTCGGCTGTGGATCGGGGGGGAAAAACATCACGGCGGAAAATATTACGGCGCGCCACCTCATCAACGTCAAGAAGCTGTGTTATCGGAAGCCGAACGAGCGTTGGCTTGCCATCGCCGACGATCGGCTGCTGGATGAAACGCTCTCAGCCGACGACATCATCAACGCCTATCGAGGTTAACGGGAGGACCACATTATGATTCACTTTTCCTTCGACGATGCGACCGCCACGCTCCGCTGTGCCTTCGAAGGGCGGCTCGATAGCCCGACCTCGCTGGAGGTGGCCAAGCGTATGCAGGAGAAGCTGGAGGGGATGTCGTCGTCTTCGTTCAAGGTCGTTTTCGACATGAACGACGTCGAATATGTCGCCTCGGCGTTCATCCGCATCTGCTTGCAGACCGCCAAAGAGGTCGGCACCGAGAACTTCTCGATCTGCAACACGAGCCCGTATCTCATGAAGACCTTCAAGATGTCCGGGCTCGATGCGGAGCTCAACGTCAGCTAGGTGATTTTATTCTCGAACCGTAGCCTATCCCTCATGCATCCAATGCGGCTTGCGCAGGGCGTAGATGAGAAGGGCGATGGCGGATATCGTGCCCATGCCGCCGATGAGAAAAGTTTCGTAAAAGGCGATGCTGCCCGTCTCGATCTGACTCGGCGAGAAGAAGCCGATGATCAGGGTAAACAGTGCTCCCGCGACGGCGATGCCGACGATGGCAAAGATGCCGACATGCCCGCCGCCGATTCTGAATGGGCGTGGAACCTCCGGCCGTGTGATCCGCAACACGAGCGCGGCGAGAAACATGATGATGTACATGATCAGGTAGAGCTGCGCATTCATCGCGGTCAAGATCCAGTAGGCACTGTTGATGTTCGGCATGAAGAGGAAGACGAACATCAGCGCGGTGACGATCAGGGCTTGGATGATGAGGATGTTGGTCGGAATGCCCTTGCGATTGGTGCGCCGAAAAAACGGCGGCAGCACGCCGTCGCGCGATGAGACGAAGAGCCCCTTGCTGGGCCCCAGGATCCAGGAGCTGACCTCTCCTAGTGAACCGACGACGACGAGCACCGCCAAGACCGGAACGAGCCATTCCAGGTGGTAGGCGCGGAAGAAGAGATGGAATGCCTCCATCAGTCCAGCGACCAGGCTGATCTCCTTTTGTGGGACGACGAGTGCGAGCGAGAGCGAGCCGAGGATGAGCAGACTGATGGAGAGAAAGGCCGAGAGCATGATCGCCTTCGGCAGCGTTCGTTTCGGGTCGATGATGGCGTCGCTGTGAACGGAGGTGATCTCGATGCCGGAGATGATGACCATGACCCCCGCCAGGAAGACGATGTTGTCGATGTTGCTCAGGTCGGGGACGAGGTCGTGCAGCGTCAGCGAGATCTGAGCGGGGTTTCCTTGGAGAAACCAGGCTACTCCCAATACGATAATAAAACCCGCTACGGTGAACGTGCTGATGACACCGAGCGTGCCGATCCACTCCACTTCCTTCATGCCGAGGAAATTGCCGAGGGTGGCCAGCCAGTAGATCCCCAGGACGACGAAGAGGATGAAGTGTTTGTTCGACGCCAGTGCGGGGTCGAAGATGTAGGCGATGGTGGCCGCGATGAACGACAGGACGGTCGGAAACCAGACGACCGCCGAGATCCATTGAAACCAGACGGCAAGGAATGCGAGCCGGGTGCCGAACGCCTCCCGCGTCCAGATGTAGACGCCGCCGGGGCCCCGGGGAGGCCAGGCGCTGGCGAGCTCCGCGCTGATGAGCGATGCGGGGATGAGAAAGGTCAGCGCCGAAAAAAGCAGATAGAAGACGAGCGAGAGGCCTTCTTCAGCCAGCAGCGGAAAGCCGCGGACGCTGAAGACGATGCACATGTTGATCATCGTGATGGCGAAGACGCCCAGCACCCGCTTGTTTCTTTTCGGTTCGCTTGTCTGCATATCTGATGGACACCGTATCATTGAAAATCTGAAAAGTCCAAATCGAGGTCATGAAGGTGCGGGTCATGGCAATGCCGGGGAAAAGGGGATTGACCATTGTAAAGTGTGGGGTTACAATGGTTTTATGAAAATAAAGCGTAGCGTTATCAATGACTTAATGGCTCAATTTGATGATCCGAAGATCTCGGTCCTGGTGGGGCCGCGCCAGGTGGGAAAGACATTTTTGCTCCGCGAACTCGAAACGGAAGCCAGGCGGCGAGGGCTGAAAACGCGGTATTTAAATCTCGAAGTGCCGGACGATCTCCTCGCACTCGGTGCGACAGACAAGGAGCAGTTTGATGTGCTGACGTCGAGCGGCGATGTTGTCTTCGTCGACGAACTCTACCTCCTGAAAAATATCTCTCATATCTTCAAGGCAATCTTCGACAGCAGAAAAAAACGGATCAAAATATTTGCCTCCGGGTCGTCGGCGATGGAGATGCACACGCATCTCAAGGAGAGTCTTGCGGGAAGGATTCTCTTCAATCGTATCTACCCGCTTTCTCTGACTGAACTCGAGCAGCAGCCGCGATATCAAAAAGAGCAGGCGCTGGTGGCGGGAGGGATGCCCGGCCTTGTCAATTTGAAGAGCAATGAGGACATCCCGAACGAGCTTCAGACAATCGTTGCCACCTATGTGAATAGAGACATCAAGGGATTGGTGCGCGAGGAAAATGTCCGCGCCTTCAATCAGCTGATGTATCTTCTCGCTGAACAACAGGGTTCGATCATCGTATCATCGAATCTTGCGGGAGAGATCGGCATGTCAAAGCCGACGGTGGAGCGCTATCTCGAAATTCTCTCACAGACCTACGTTTGTCATATGGTGCCGAGCTATGCCCGTAACCTTGGAAATGAGTTGAAAAAATCGAGAAAGCACTTCCTCTTCGATATGGGCATTCGAAACAGCCTGGTGAAGGATTTCCAGCCCCTTGCAGAGCGAGGGGATGCCGGTTTCCTCAAAGAGAGTTTTGTTGCCTTGAATATTGTTCGGCAGCTCAAGGCGAACATGGAGCTTCGTTTTTGGCGAACAAAGAGGGGGGACGAGGTCGATTTTATCGTTGTCAAAAATCGAGTACCCTATCCGATTGAAGTGAAGTCCGGCCTCAAAAGGGCTGTGGTGCCTGAAGGGCTGAAAAAATTTCTCCAGGCGTATCAGGATGCGCCGGAGGCGATTGTCTTTAACGATAACGTGGAGGAGATGGTCACCTGCGATGGTCGGAGTGTGCGATTTCTTCCATGGGCAGGCGCTGCAGCAATCGACTTTATGCAGCGAGCCATTGACCTTATGCCGCAATATTCATAGCGTTCCTCATTCTTCCCACCACAAGGAGCGCACCATGAAATCGATCCTCATCATCGCCGCCATCGTTTTGCTGCCGCTGTCTTCGTTTGCGCAGGAGGCCTATTCGGTAAACGGCTTCACCTGTGGGAAGAAGGAGAACACGGTTTCCTGCCGGGGGCAGTTTCCGGGCGTGAAGGGAACGTTCGGGGCCATCGGCACCTATTCGGTCATCGTTCAATATGAACGGGATGGCCGCGACTATCAGTATGACTCGCATCAGGGGTGCCTGCTCGTCGGCGATCAAAAGAAGCGTGAGCTGCGCATGACCAACCGCAAGGGAAAATCGGCCACCTTCACATCGATCAAGAAGGCGATGGATTTCTGCAAGGTGGCGAAGTGATCTGATTGCTGAGGGTCGTGGGGTCGAAATCCCTTGTGCCTTGTCGATTCTGCTGGTTTTTTTGCGGCAAAGAACGGTGTCACATCGGGTCCGTGCCCTCTTTTGAGGCACACAAAAAAGGAGATCGTGTCCATGTCATCGAAAAAACGCATCATCGTCATCGGGGGCTCCGCAGCGGGTCCCAAGACAGCAGCGAAGGCCCGCCGGATGGATCAGGACGCCGAGATCGTCATCCTGCAGAAGGACGCCAACCTCTCTATGGCCTCGTGTGGGTATCCCTATTACGTCGGTGGCACCTTCGACGATCGAAACAAGCTCGTCTGCACGCCGACGGGTGTTATTCGAGATTCGATCTTCTTTCTCAAGGCCAAGGGCATCGATGCTCGAACCGAGACGGAGGTCACGGCCATCGATCGCGCGGCGCACACCGTGACGTGCAAAAAGCTCAAGACCGGTGAGGAGGAGACGCTCTCCTACGACAAGCTCGCCATCTGCACGGGTTCGACGCCGCTCGTTCCTCCGCTTCCCGGGGTGGATCTCGCCGGCATCACGACCCTGCAATCGATGCAGGATGCTGATTATCTTCGCAAGGTTCGGGACGAGAAGAAGATCAAGAAGGCGGTCGTCATCGGCGGTGGGCTGATTGGGGTCGAAACCTGCGAGGCACTCCATCTCGCGGGAATCGAGATGACCGTCGTCGAGCTCCTGCCGCAGCTCCTCACCTTTTTGGATGAGGAACTCGCCCGTCTCGTCGAAAATCATATCCGCAGCAAGGGCGTGCACATTATCACCAACGATGGTGTGAGTGAATTTTTGGGGAAGGATGGACATCTATCGGGAGTTCGATTGCAGAGTGGAGCGGAGATTCCCTGCGAACTCGCCGTCGTCTCCATCGGGGTTCGGCCGAACACACATCTTGCCAAGCAAGCAGGGCTTCGCATGGGCGAGCGCGGTGGCATCGAGGTCGACGAATATATGCAGACCTCCGATCCAGATATCTATGCCGCCGGGGATTGTGTCGAAATAGAACACCTCATCCTGGGGAAAAAGGTGCCCGCACCCTACGGCGATCTTGCCAATCTCGAGGGTCGCGTCGCCGGAGAGAACATCATCGCCGGCAATACGGCGACGTTTCCGGGCACGATTCAGACGGGCATCTGCAAGGTCTTCGATTTTACAGCGGGATCGACCGGTCTCTCCGAAAAGGTGGCGCGGCAGAATGGGTATACCGATATCGAGACGGCCATCAACGCCAGTCCGGACAAACCCGGATTTATGGGTGCCAACCCGCTGATCAGCAAGATGGTCGTCGATCGATCGAGCAAAAGGGTCCTCGGTTACCAGAGCGTGGGCTCCGGTGATGTCAGCAAGCAGATCGCCACCGCGGCCATGGCGCTCAAGGGGAAGTTGACCGTCGATGACCTCGCGTGTCTCGATCTCCCCTATGCGCCGCCGTTTTCGCTCGCCATCGATCACTTCATCGCCTGCGCGCACATCATGCAGAACAAACTCGCGGGTCGGATGTGCGGGATATCCGCGAAGGAGGTCTTTGAGAAGCTGCAAGGTGCGGAAAAGCCCTTCCTCCTCGATACCCGTGGCCCAGATGAATACGAGACCATGCGCTTGGGTGTCGGCGAGACGCTCATTCCGCTCGGTGCTCTGCGGGGGCGCCTGGGCGAACTCCCGGAGGACAAGGATCGGGAGATCATCTGCTTCTGTAAGATCTCGTTGCGTGGCTACGAGGCGGCACTCATACTCCAGGCGAATGGGTGGACGAATGTCAAAGTGATGGAGGGCGGTATCATGGCCTGGCCGTATGAGAAGGATACACCGAGATAGTTCCCACCCAGCGGAAAGGAGCGCACCATGAAATCAATCCTCATCATCGTCGCCATCGTTTGCATGCCCCTGTCCACATTTGCGATCGAGGCCGTCTCCGCCAATGGCTTCACGTGTACGCAACAGCAGGCGCCAAACAAACGGGCGCTCGTCGAATGCATCGGCCAGTTTCCGGGCGTGACCGGCATCTTCGCCGGCACCGGCTACGACCTCGTCCATGTCGAGTACAGTCCCGACAACAAGAGGCGCTTTTTCTTCATGTCGGAGACCGGATGCCTCATCCTGAACGCGAATGATAATACGGCGCTCGCCACCGATCGGTCGGGGACGAAGAAGCAGTTCACGGCGTTTTTGGATGCGATGAACTGGTGTTACAGCGGCGGCAAGTCCACGCCCGTACCACAGTGATCGCGGTCGATTGATGGGGGCCCTGTCAGCACGTTCATGGATTTCATAATTGAAATATAAATATGGGCACCTCTAAAAACCCGGTTTCGACTGTCATCCCCGAGTGGTGTAGTCGGGGATCCAGTCCCGGAAAGTCGTACACAAAGGCACCTGGCTGGATCCCCGATTTAAGCACTCGGGGATGACGAACAAAAAATAGGGTTTTTAGAGGTGCCCATATATGAAACGATCGTGAAGGGGGAGCTTGAGATATGAAGAAGACGACCATCGGGATTATCGCGGCCATTACCGCCATCGTCATCGGCGTTGCCCTCTATCTGTATGTTGCGGGCGCGCCGAAGTGGTGTGGGTGCAGGCGTTCGACGAGGGGCGTGGCGCCGTCGTCTTCGCATCCGCTGACCGACGATGACGGAACGCCCGCCTATCGGGAGTCGGTCGAGCGGGGCTATCGCACGCTGCAGATTCGGACCTCCATCTATCAATCGCTTCCGTCGCATGGTGCGGGGATTCGGCTCGGCATCTATCAAGCGCAGGCGGCAGGCGGCGCGGGGGCCACGGCCAAGAACATGGATCGACTGGAGCTGGCGGTGAAAACGGCCAGCTCCTATGGTGTTCAGCTGTTGGCCTTTCCCGAACTCTATGTGCCGGGATATACCTTGAGTCCGGAGACGGCTCGCGAGGTCGCCGAATTCAAGGACGGCTCGAGCATCGCTCGGGCTCGCTCGCTCGCGCAGAAATACCGGATGGCGCTCATCGTCCCCTATGCCGAAAAGGTGAAGGCGCCCGATGGGAAGTTGCGATACTATGACAGCATCGCCGTGATCAGCGAGATGGGCGAGTTGCTCGACAGCTATCACAAGACGCAGCTCTACGGTCAGCAGGAACGCGACAACTGGAGCTTCGGCGACAGCGACTATCCGGTCCACTCGATATTCGGTTTTCCGGTGGGGGTGCTCAACTGTTACGAATGTGAGTTTCCGGAGCTCGCGCGCGTGTTGGCGCTCAACGGGGCCAAGCTGATCGTCGGTCCCACGGCTGCCGACAACTACTACACCCTCCCCGATGGAAAACGCAGCCGCGTGCCCTATCCCGACGTGGCCGAGGTTCTCTTTCCGGCCAACGCCTATGCGAACAACATTTTCTTTGCCTATGCCAACCGAACGGGATATGAAAAACGTGGCGAGGACGTGTGGCACTATCGCGGCAACAGCATGGTGGCCGGGCCGCACGGCGACATCATCGTCGCCGCCGATCACGAGCAGGATACGATGCTCATCGCCGATTGCATCCCCGCCTATTACGGCATGACGCATCCGGCGCCGAAATATTATTACCTCAAGGACCGCCGGCCCGAGCAGTACAAGGCGCTGGTTGCACCCACGGTAAAATTTTTGGAGATCGATCCGACGCAGATCGATGAACAGACGAATTTCCTCGATGGCGGGTTCACCTATCCGACCTACAAGGAGGGCAAGGCGATCCCCGCTGGCAATGGGAAATGAGGAAAAATGGAACTGGAATACAACAAGGGAGGAAAAAATGGGTGCTGATAACAGGATAACGGGGAAGCTTGGAAAGATCTATACCAGCAAGGTCAAACGTCCTTTGCGGGATTCGCGCGCCTCGGACAAGCAGCAGGTCAGCAAAACGGCGAAGAAGGCGCAGGCAAAGAGGCGTGCGAAATGAGGGACCGGGCGGCGATCAATTCGGAGATCTGCCAGGCCTGCGCCCGCTGCTGCATGACGTTCCATATTCTGATTCAGGACCCGGACGATGCCCTCCGGTTTTCCCGGCTCGACACGGATCGCATCGAGGTGCGCGAGCTGATCAAAGACGAACTCTGGAAGGTCGTCTTTCACTATCCCTGTATCAATCTGGAACGCGTTGATAAACGATATCGATGCAGGGAGTATGGCGGCCGTCGCACCTCGTATGCCAAGGACTATCCCTTCAATTTCCTCGATGCGGATACTCCCCCGGAAGTTTTGGAGGACGAGATGAAGACGTGCCCGGTCTTAGGAAAACTCGCCGGTCGCTGAAAGCCGTGATCGTTACCGTATGGTAAAATTGAAATCAGGTAGGGCTCATTTGAATCTACTCGGCGCCCATCTCGATCTGTCCGTTTGCAACGCTGAGCACGATGCTTCCGTCGCCCGTGCCGAGCGTTCCGGAAAACTGCGTGCTTGAAATGTCCTGGTCGGTAAAAATCAATCCATCATTGATGATCGCTCCATTGACGACGGATGCCGTGAGCGCCGCGTTTGTCGAATTCGGCAGCGTGAGCATGATGTCTCCGTTGCCAACGTCGATGGCAAGGGCACAGGGATCGTTGAGGGTCAGGTCGGCAACGAACGTGCCATTGAGCAGATTGACCTCCACCGATGTCGTGGTGGCGTTCAACGCGATGTTTCCATTGTACAGGGTGATGACGACGTTCAGGTGGTTGGGCAGGGTGATATCGAAATTGACCTCGTAACTCCTGCTCTCGCTGGTGGGATGCGTCACCGCGTAGGTGACGCTGTCTGCATCCTCACTCACCGCGACGTCGATATCGGAGATATGCCCCTGCGCATCGCTTGTGCTGACGGTGCTCGTCACCTTTTTGGTGGTGAGACAGGTAAGCTCTGCGGTCGCATCGGAGCCGGTGATGGTGATCGTTCCATTGGTATTTTCAATGACGAGCGCCGTTTGTGTCGTCAGGGCAAGCGTCTGGGAGTCGTTCTCTTCAGCCGTGAAGGAGGATCCCGCATTCCCCCCACAATTTGCGGCGAGAAGGGCGAGCAAAACCAAAAAAGCACATCGTCTCATCGTTCCCCCTGCACCTACCCCTCAGACCCGGGGTTCGCGGGCGTACCCTTGCTCTTTACCGGCACGATGCCCGCCATCTCGCCGATGACGTTGACCAGATCTGCATTGCCCGGGACGACGATCTTGGCGTTGGTGCCCAGCGCGCGCTCAACGGCCTCGAGCTTGCGCAGGACCTGCGCGTTGCCGATGAAGTATTGCTCGGCTGCTTCGTTGACGAGCTTGATGGCGCTGGACTCGCCCTCGGCCTCAAGGATGCGCGCCTGCTTGATGCCCTCGGCGCGTTTGATCTCGGCTCGCTTCTGGCCGTCGGCCGCGGTCTCGGTGGCGGTGGCATAGTCGATCGCGGCGATCTTCTCGTTCTCGGCTTTCACGACCTTGTTCATCGTCTCCTGCACGTCCTGCGGCGGGTCGATCTCTTTGAGCTCCGTGCGCACGATGTCGATTCCCCAGCTCTTGGTCTCATCGCAGAGCGTCTTGTGCAGTTCCTGGTTGATCTTGCCGCGTTCGCTGTTCGCCGACTTGAGCGTGAGCGTGCCGATGATGTTGCGCAGCGTCGTGCGCGCGAGGTTGACGATCTGCCACTGATAGTTGTTCACGTTGTACTGCGAGCCCTTCACGCTTTCGGCATCGCACTTCACCTTGAAGTAGACCTGCGCATCGACGCGCGCGTTCAAGTTATCGTTCGTGATGATCTCCTGCGGTTGCGCGTCGACCATCTGCTCGGTCACGTTCACCCGGAACATGCGCTCGATGACGGGGAAGATCCAGTGAAAGCCCGCCTCCGAATAGCGGTTGTACTTTCCGAGGCGCTCGACGATCCCGCGATGCGTGGGCCGCACGATGCGAATGCCGATGATGAAGATGACGCCGGCGGCGATGAGGAGAAACGTGACGATGGGGGGCATATGAACCTCCTGGTGATCGGGTTAGGATCCGAACCATAGCACGCTGTTTTGGCGACGAAAAGGGGGAATCGGTGACCACAGGCCCTCATGCTGATCGATGCTGGCCCCCCTCACAGCGTGCTGTTATAATGAGCGATATCGCGTTCGGTCGATCGATGTCATCTCGTTGGGGGGAGGTTTTATGAGACGTATTTCGGCGATGCTCATCATCGTTGCTGCTCTGGTTTTTGTAGTTTCCTGCGGGAGTACCTCGTCGGATGATTCATCCAGCGACACGCTCGACGATAATCAGTGGCGGGCCATCACCAATAGCGCGCAGATCCTCGCGGGCATCCTCGTCAGCGGAGCGGGGGGGACGCTCACCGTCGTCAACAACTCCGATGCGGTCGTCGGCGCCCCGGCACTTGCCGTCTATGACGCAACGACGGGCGAGGCCTCGAGCGTTGCACTCAGCAGTTCCTCCGAGATCGCTGCCGGCGCGCAGTCATCGGCGAGTTTTACCTTTCCCAGTGGGGCAGCGCCGGAGGAGACGGCCCTCATGCTTCTCTCATTCGGCGGGGATCAGGCCGCCACATTCGTGACCTCGACGTCCTACTTGGCGCTTCCCCCGATCGTCTTCGATCCAGCGGCGGTCACCGCCATCACGCCGCTGTCCGGCGATTGGGCGTTCGAGATGGATCTGAGTACGGATTATCTGACGGGAACCAACTGTCCCTCGACGCCCTACAGCATGACCAGTTCTGGCGACTGCGAGTTCTTCGTCTCCAACAACGGCTATACGGCGACCTGGTCGATCGACGACTCCACGATTCAACTCAATCGGTCGGCGATCGACAGCACCTTTGAGAGCGCCACGTATTATTTCCCGGTCGAGACCGACACCGGTACCACCTACGGCACCAACAGCTGGGCGCTCACGCCGTCATCGACCGAGGTGATCGCCGGGACGCTCTCGTGGAATAACAACGACGGCTGCACCGCCGCGTATCCGATCGAGATGAGTTATGTCACTCCGGCCACCCCCACGATCATCGAGCTCTGCGAGGGGCAGTGGAACGTCTCCTATTCGGCGATCACCTGCGGGGCAACCATCATCAATCCAACGTCGCTGGCGCAATTGCCGTACCCCACAGGGACGCTCGATGTCACGTATGCAGGGGATACGCCCGTATACCTCACGTTCGATACGCTGACGAGCTATCAAGCGCTGCCCTATGTGGGGAGCAACACCTACGGCACCACCATGCCGAATATGGGTCTGGGTATGACCTACGATTCCATGGGATATCCGCTCAATGTGGTCGGGAGTTTTCAGATCACGGCGGTCACCTCGACGATGATGACCGGCGTGCTGACGGTGAATGGCTTTGGGGTGAGCGCCTGCGGTGGAGGGGCGGTCATCACGATGACGTCGGTGAGCGGGTGCTGATGGCACAAAAAACAGGGGCCGCGTTTCCGCGGCCCCCTGGTTGTTGGCAAACCCTTGTGTATTGTCATCCCCGCGAACGCGGGGATCCCGATTGGCCATTACAAGCGAGATTCCCGCCTTCGCGGGAATGACAAACTCTGCTACTTCAACTTCCCCCAGATCATCTTGGCCGATGCCCTGCACAGTTCGCCCAAACGTCCACATCAAGGCGTGCCCCACAGGTGCAGCAGGCGGATGTACATCTCGATGCCGCCGGAAAACTGGCCGAGGGCGAAGCGCTCGTTGTCGCTGTGTTCATGGTCGTCGGGCAGCCCCAGGTCGCACATGACCACCGGCGCGTTGAGGGCACGATTGAGAAGGGGCACGATCGGGATCGATCCGCCCGAGCGCAGCAGGATCGGCGCGCGCCCGAAGGTCTCGGCGACGGCCTCGCGCGCGGCGGCGAGCATCGGTTCTTCCGCATCGATGGCATACGGATCGCCGCCGCAGAGGAAGGTGAGGTGCATCTCGACCGACGGCGGGCAGATGGCCTTGAGGTGCGCGGCGACGCATTCCTGAATCTGCTCTGTGCGCTGGTGTGGCACGAGGCGAAAGCCCACGACGGCATCGGCCCGCATCGGGATGATGTTGTTGGCGTTCTCCTCGGGAGAGCCGCCCGCGATGGCGACGATGTCCATGGCCGGATGCATCGTGGTGCGTTCGAGCGCCGAGATGTCACCTGAACGTTCGAGCGCACGCACGCCGATGCGATGGCGAAAGCGCTCCTCGTCGAAGGGGAGCGCGCGCAGCGCGGCGCGTTCGGCCGGATCGACGGGCGCGATGGCGTCGGCAAACCCCGGGATGGCGATGGTGCCGTTTGCATCGCGCAGGCAGCCGAGCATCTCGACGAGTACGGTGGCGGGGTTGGCCACCGCTCCGCCGTAGACGCCCGAGTGCAGCGGACGGGCGGGCCCCGCGATCTCGATGCGACATTCGCAGAGGCCGCGCACGCCGGAGCAGATCGTGGGCGTCTCGTCGTCAAACCAGGTGCCGTCGGAGATGGCCACCACGTCGCAGGCGAGCTTCGCAGCAATCTCTTCGCGTGCGAGCAGGCGCGCGACGGCCGCGGAGGAGACTTCCTCCTCGCCCTCGATGAGCAGCTTGACGTTGACCGGCGGCATATCCGCAACGGCGTGGATCGCCTCGATCGCCTTGACGGCGGTGAGCAGCTGTCCCTTGTCGTCGGTGGCGCCGCGCCCGGTGATGAAGGCCCCGTCGATCTGGCCGTCGAAGGGGTCGTGTCGCCAACGGTGCGCGCCGCTGACACCCACGACATCGTAGTGGCCGTAGATGAGCACGGTGGGGCGATCCGGCGAGTGATCGCCCTGCGCGAAGAGCACCGGCGCTTCGTCCGGGCGATCGGCGTTGAGCGTCTCGACGTGGAGCCCTGCGCGTGCGAGCTGCCCTCCGAGCTCCTCGGCGCAGCGTCGGCGATCGTCGGCATGCGCGGGGCTGGCGGAAACGCTCGGGATGTCGATGAGGCGTTTGAGATCGGCGAGGAACTGTTCGGCGTGCGCATCGGCCCAGGCAAGCGCATCGGTCATGGCGGGCATGTTCGGCCTCCTCGGGGAATGGGATCGAATCTACGCGTCCTTGAATGCAGAATCAAGCGGGCAGATTGGGGCGATTGCCAGCGGCGCGCGCGTGTGCCAACGTCGCGGGCATGCGCGTGCTCTTCCTTCAACCGCCGATGCGCGACTGCTACCGCACGGCCTTTCGCGAATATCCGCTGGGGCTGATGAGCCTCGCGGCAGCGGTGCGGCGCGAGGGTTCCGAGGTCGTTCTGCTCGATGCGCGGCGTGCGCAGCGAGGTATGTCGGTTGCGCCGCCGACCGAGATCGCGCAGCTGCTTGCACCGGTCGATGGCGCTGAGCCGCTGCTCGGGCCCTGGCGTCACTTCGGGTTTTCCTTCGCGCGCATCGAGCGCGAGGTGGCCGCGATCGCGCCGGACGTCGTCTGTGTGAGCGCGATGTGCACGCCCTATGCCGGGGAGGCGATCGAGACCGCGCGAGCCGTGCGGCGTGCGCAGCCTACGGCGCGCATCATCATGGGCGGACATCACGCCACGGCCGATCCCGAATCGCTCGTGGCAGAAGGTGTCGTTGATCACGTCGTGCGCGGCGAGGGGGAGGAGATCCTGCCGCAGATCATCGCTGGCGACGGTTTCCCGCAGATCGTCGAAGCGCCGGATGGAAAGCCACTGCGCATTACCGATCTCGACGCGCTCGCGCAGCCCGCGCGCGACCTGGTCGATGCGGGCCGTTATCGTTACGGCCGGCGCCGCTACGCGATGGTCGTCACCTCGCGCGGGTGTCCGCATTGTTGCCGTTTCTGTTCGGTGCACGCGCTCTCTGGGCATGCCCATCGCGCCCGCTCGATTGCGGGCGTGCTCGCCGAGATCGAGGAACTCGTCGATGGCTTCGGCGTGACCGCCATCGATTTCCAGGACGACAATCTGCTCTTCGATCGCGATCGCATCCAGCGCCTGTGCGAAGCGCTGCTCAAGCGCTTCGGATCAAGCCGCATCGAGTGGATGGCCTCCAACGGTCTCAACGTCGCGCATCTGGATGGGGAACTCCTGCGCCTCATGCGCCGCGCGGGATTTGCCAAACTCGATATCGCCATCGGCACGGGCGCGGTTCCATCGCGCGCGACCCTCGCACGTCCGGAGGAGCTGGAGCAGTATGAGCGCGTGCGGAAGGCGGCCGTTCGGCTGGGATTTCGCGTGGCCACCTACATCATCCTGGGTCTGCCCTGGCAGCGATATGCCGAGATGGAGGCCACGGCGGACGCGCTCATGGCGCAGGGGATCTTCATCGCACCGTCGGCCTTCTATAATGTTCCGGGGATGCCGATCTTCGAGGCGATGCAGCGCTTCGAATATGTTCACGCGCATGTGGCGCGGCGCTCATCGCTCTTCAATGCGTTCGGCGAGGATTTTCAGCGCGAGGACGTGATGCGTCTCTTCGCGCGGATCTTGGCGCACAACAGAAGCCTTCGGGGGTGAGGGGTTCGGGTGTCGTTCAAACGCAAAACAGGGGCCGCATATCGCGGCCCCTCAGTTTGTTGAGAAACCCCTGTTTTTGTCATCCCCGTGGAAACGGGGATCTCGATGTGTCGTAAAAAGCGAGATTCCCGCGTTCGCGGGAATGACAAACTCCAATTCTACAATAATGAGAGCACAGAATGACTTTGTCAGCAGTCTGAGGGGCCGCATATCGCGGCCCCTTTGTGGATCATGACAAACCCCGCCTTTACTTCAGCTTCCCCCAGATTGCCTTGGCCGATGCCATGCTCGGACCGCCGCGGTCGGTGAAGACGAGTGCGCCCTTCTTGTTATAGACGAGCACCACCGTCGCATCCGCGCCAACGCCCAGCTCGCTGCGCACATACCCCTTTTCATCGAGCAGCAGCAGCGGCGGCACGCCCGGCTTCCAGTCTTTCTTCATGTCCGCGCGCGCGACCGACTTCCAGTCGCTCACCGACATGTCCTCGATGAAGACGAGCGATCCCCCCTTGGGCATCGTCGCGACGAGCACGTTGTCCCATCCCTTCTGGGCGTCGCCGGCGTGATAGGTGGGGGCGGTCACAACGAGCACCATGCCGCTTTTCGCCACGAGCGTGGAAGCGGCGTGCTGTGTGCCGCCCGGATCCGGCAGGACAAAATGCGGCAGCGTTTTTGGCTGGGCGATGGCGCTGCCCATGCCGATGAGCAGGACGATGATGGCGGTGCAGATATGTTTCATGATCTCCCCCTTTGGGTGCAGGGCCCGAAGCCTCGGTGTTTGAGGCTCAGGCGGGTGATGATGTCGTCTCCGGTGCGTGCAGTCGACGCCGAACGAATCCGAGAAAACGCGAGTGGTGCACGCTGCGGTGTTCGAGCATGCGATAGACGGCGAGCTTGGCCGCGTCCTCGACGAAGATCCAGACGAAGCAGTAGGCCCAGATCAGCCCGATCCATTTCCATTCGATGGGGGTGACCAGCAGCCCGAAGCCGACGATCGCGGTCGCCAGCGCCTTCGTGCCGATCGCCGACCAGAGCATGGCGCTCGACGGGAAGGGGCGGCAGAAAAACGGGCGCCTCGTACGCGCGACGAAGAGCGTCAGGTGCCCCGCGACCGCGAGCTTCAAGAAGATGAACGATTGAATCTGCGCCGGGTCGAGTTTTAAATAGACCTTGGCGATGATGAGCAGCAGGAAGGTTTCGATGACGCCGATAAAGCCGAGCACCGTCGAGACTGTGAGCACGCGGTCCATCTTCCAGCGCACGGGGTTGGGGTCGAGCCAGGTGTTGTCGGAGGCGATGGTCATGATCGGCACGTCGTTTAAGAGCGCCAGCAGGATGATCATGATCGCGGTGATCGGATAGAACTTGTAGACGATCATCGCCAGCACGACGAAGAACATGATGCGGATCGTCTCGGTGATGCGATAGATGGCATAGGAGTTCATGCGTTCGAAGATGCGGCGCGCCTCCTCGACGGCCTGCACGATGACCGAGAGGCCGGGTGCGGTGAGGATGAGCGCGGCGGCGGCGCGCGCGGCGTCGGTGGCGCCGGAGACGGCGATGCCGACATCGGCCTGTTTGAGCGCGGGGGCATCGTTCACACCGTCGCCGGTCATGGCGGTGATGTGTCCGCGGTCCTGCATGGCTTTCACGATGCCGTATTTGTGCTCCGGAAAGACCTCGGCAAACCCTTCGGCGTGTTCGATCTGTTCCTCAAGCCGTGGGCTTAAGTGCCCTGCGTCCATGCCCTGCGCGAAGATCGCCTCCGCCGAGATGATCTGCGTGCCCAGGCCCAGCTGCCCGGAGGTTTCGCGCGCGATGGCGATGTTGTCGCCGGTGACCATCTTGACCTCGATGCCGTGTTCACCTGCCTGGACGATGGTCTGGGCCGAATCCTCGCGCGGCGGATCGAAGAGCGGCAGGATCCCCAAAAATTGCCATGCGCCCTGCGCATCGGTGCGTGCGACCCCCAGCGTGCGATAGCCCTTCTTGGCGAGGGCATCGACGGTTTCTTTTGCCCGCGCGGCATCTGCGTCCGTGAGCGAACACAGGCCCATGATCACCTGCGGTGCGCCCTTGGTGACCTGAAACGATTTTCCCTCCGCTTCGATCGTCGCCGCGGTGCGTTTGGTGACGGGATCGAACGGGACGAACGCGGTCTGTTTGAATGCGGCGAGCGCGTCCTTGCTTTTCAGTGCGCCGATGACGGCCAGATCGATGGCGTCCTGGTTTTCCTCCTTCGAGGCGAGCGCGCCGGCGAGGATGACCTCCTGATCCTCCTCTGCGGCGAAGCGAATCGGATCGCCCATCGTGAGCTTGTTCTGCGTGAGCGTGCCGGTCTTGTCCGAACAGAGGATGTCGATGCCGGCCATCTCCTCGATCGATTCGAGTCGTGCGACGATGGCCTTCATCTTTGAGAGCGCCAGCGCTCCGACGGCCATCGTGACCGAGAGCACCGCAGGCATTGCGACGGGAATGGCCGCGACGGTGAGGATGAGCGCGAATTGTACGAGGGTGAGCGGGTGTTCATGGCGATGTAGCCCCACCAGGATGAGGATGGTGACCAGGCCGACGCTCAAGAGGATGAGGTAGTTGCCGATGGCCAATACCGCTTTTTGAAAGTGGGATCTTGCTCCGGCACTTTCCACGAGCTTTGCCGTGCGCCCGAAGAAGGTATTGGCCCCGGTGGCGGTGACCACCGCGACCATCTCGCCCTGTTTGGCCACCGAGCCGGAGAATGCTTCGTCCCCTACCTTTTTACTCACCGGGAGCGATTCGCCGGTGAGCGCCGATTGGTCGACGCTCAAGAACTCGCCTTCGATGAGTTTGACATCCGCCGGGATGATATCGCCGAGGCGAATACGGATGATGTCGCCCGGGACAAGATCGGCCGCTTCCACATCCGACCAGGCCCCGTCGCGCAGGGCGCGAGCCCTGAGCGCTAACTGATCCTTGAGCGCCTCGAGCGCGTTGGCCGCTTTGTGTTCCTGGTAGAAGCCGATCACCGCGTTGAAGGCGAGCAGGACCATGACGATGGTGAAGTCGTCCCAATGATGGACGATGGCCGAGAGGATGGCGGCGACCTCGATCATCCAGGGGATCGGCCCCCAAAAGTAGGCGAGGAAGGCCAGCGTGGCGCTCTTCTTTTTTTCCGCCAGCGCGTTCGGCCCGAACTGTTGAAGCCGTGTGGCCGCTTCGCCGTTGGTGAGCCCGCCCCCGGAGGTTTCAAGCGCGGTCAGCACCTGTTCGTTCGTCTTCGCCTTCACCTCGTCGCTCGTGAGTGTCGTGACCGTCATGGCATCCCCCTGTGGATTTTCGTTTCGAGATGCGCGCATGATAGCGGCGTCGGCACGGAATTAAAAGGGGGTTTTTGGCAGTGCCGAGGTCCTGAAGAGGTTCGACCGGGAAATCAATGGTGGCCACGCGCATCCATCCCCATTATAATGATGCATCTCAGAGGGATTCATGATTCGCAATCGCGGCATCGCCTTCAAACTGACCTTCTTCATTCTGCTGAGCTGCACGGTCATCTTCGCCGTTGCCTTCGGCTACAGCTATGTCCTCTCGCGTCAAATCCTGATGCGCAACATCGAGGAGATCGGCCAGCGCCTGGTGGCCGCTACCGTCAACAAACTTGAAATCTCGTTGCGCTCGGTCGAAGAGGTCCCCGGCGGTTTGGGCTCCGTGCTCGAGCTCCCCTTTCTGAAGGGTGAAGCTCAGGTCGAACAGCTGCTGCGGACGGTCGTGCGCAACAATCCTGACATCTATGGTTCCGCTGTTGCCTACGAGCCCTTCGCCTTTGAATCGAAGCAGCGCCTCTTTGCGCCCTACTGTCATTGGCAGAAGGAATCGGTGCGTTGTTTGCAGCTCTCCACCGATGTCTATGACTATCCGAACAAGGGATGGTATCTCCTGGCCAAGGAGAAGGGAAAGGCCGTCTGGACCGAGCCGTATTTCGACGAGGGCGGGGGCGATGTGGTCATGGCCACCTACGCCGCTCCCTTCTATCGCGGCACGGGGGACGATCGGGTCCTCATGGGGGTTGCTACCGCGGATATATCGCTCACGCAGCTCTCCAAGGTGGTCTCCGCCATTCGGGTGGGGCGTACGGGGCACGCCATGCTCGTCTCTCACAACGGCATTCTGCTCAACTATCCGGACGAAGATTTCGTATTGCGCAAGAGCATCTTTACCGTCGCCGACATCCGCGGGGGCAAGGCGATGCATCGGATTGCGCAGCAGATGGTCGATGGGAAGAGCGGCTATGCCTCCTTCGTCGATCCGAACACAGGCGAGAAGAACTGGATCGTCTATGCGGCGCTGCCTTCAACGGATTGGTCGCTGGCGGTCCTGTTTCCACAGGACGAGGTGATGGCGGATGTCACCGCGCTCAATCACCACGTGATGATCATGGGAGTTGTGGGGCTCGTCTTCCTCTTCATCGTCATCGTGCTGATTGCGCGTTCGATCACGCGACCGCTCTGTCTGCTGGCGGCGAAGACCAAGGATGTTGCTGAGGGAAAACTCGATTTTGATCTGGAGTCGGTCAGTCGTACCGACGAGGTGGGCCTCTTGTCGCGCTCGTTCGTGACCATGAGCTCCCAGCTCAAGCGTTACATCGAGGAGATGACCAAGGTCGCCGCCGCACGCGAGCGCATCAAGAGCGAGTTGGCCATCGCGCGTCGCATCCAGATGAGCCTTATCCCCAAGGCGTTCCCCCCCTTTCCGGATCGCCCGGAGATCGATGTGTATGCGGTGCTGCAGCCTGCGCGCGATGTCGGGGGTGACTTCTACGACTACTTTTTCCTCGACGAGCGGTGCCTCTGTTTCTTCATCGGCGACGTCTCGGGCAAGGGGATTCCGGCCGCGCTCTTCATGGCGATTACCAAGACGCTCATCAAGACGTTGGCGCGGGAGAGCAGTGACATCGCCGAGCTCTTGGGGCGCGTGAACCACGAACTCTGTCACGGCAACGATTCCTGTCTCTTCGTCACCATTTTCTGTGGTGTGCTCGATGTGAAAACGGGCGAGCTCACCTACACCAACGGGGGGCACCTCTTTCCATTGCTCATTCGGAAGGGGTGCGAGGCCGAGTTTGTCAGCGGTGGGCGCAGTATGGCGCTGGGCGTGGAGGAGGCGGCGGTCTTCGCCGTCGATTCCCTGCAACTCTCACCCCACGATACGCTCTATCTCTTCACCGATGGCGTGACCGAGGCGATGGACGAGGCGGGGAACTTCTTCACCGAGGACCGGCTGCGAAAAGATCTCTCCCAGTGCCGACATTATTCGCTGCCGGAGCTGGTATTGCGCACGTTGAAAAAGATTCATCTTTTCGCTCGTAACACCAAACAGTTCGACGACATCGCGATGCTGGCGTTGCGGTCCTTCGGTGCCGAGGGACGAGGACCGCAGACGGAGATGGTGGGCGATGAGATCGTTCTCTCCAATGAGGATGAAGAGCTGCAGCGTCTGGCCGATGCGGTGCAGGCTTTTGGTGCGACGCATGCCTTCTCGGAGCGGATGATCCACGATGTGAATCTGTCGCTCGAGGAGATCGTCTCGAACGTCATCCGGTATGGATACGAGGACACCGGCGCGCATCAAATCCGGGTGCGCTTTGCCCTGCGCGATCATGAGCTTTCCATCACCGTGATCGACGACGCCATGGCCTTCAATCCCCTTGAGGCGCCCGAGCCGGATGTGGACGCGTCCCTCGAGGAGCGCAAGATCGGAGGGTTGGGCATCTTTTTCGTCCGGCGTCTGATGGATGTGCTGGAGTATCGGCGCGACGGAGGGAAAAACGTGCTTACCATGCGCAAAGTGGTGGGATGACAGACGAGAACAAACCATTCATAGATTGTATGGAGACGGCTATCATTCAAAAGGGAGGATGAACATGGAGATTCAAAGCGAGGGCAAGATGCAGGTGGCGATTATTCCTGCGCGACTGGATATGGTGACATCGAAGGAGGCGGAGGCAGCACTGGCACAGGCGATGGAAGGGGACGGAGGAACGATCCTCTGTGATTTTTCAGCGTGCGACTATATCTCGAGCTCGGGTCTGCGCGTCTTGCTCGCGACCGCCAAGGAGATGAAGCGTCGCGGCGGGAGGCTCGTCCTCTGTGGGTTCAAGCCCTACGTCCATGATGTCTTCGACTCCGCGGGATTTCTGCCCCTCTTCGAGCGCTTCGACTCGAAGGAAGAGGCGATGACCGCCCTTTCCGACTGATCATTCGAGGAGAAACCCATGTCTATGTATACCGAGGCGTATGCAAAAAAACTCATGACGCCGCCCAAGGCTGTCGAACGCATCGCCGACGGGGGCACCGTGGTCTACGGCTTTGGTGTAGCCGAGCCGCCAGCGCTGCTCACCGCCATCGCCGATCGCGCGCGCGCCGACGGGTTTACATCGCTCAAGGTCTATACCTATCTGCCGCAGAAGCACGCGCGCGAAACGGTTCTCTCGCCGGATCTGTCCGACTGCATCCAGGCCTATTCCTGGTTTGTCGGTCCCCAGGATCGCAGTCTCGTGAAGGTGGGGCTCAATTATTTCGTCCCCAACTACTTTCATCAGGTGCCGCGTTTCTGCAGCGACTTCATGGAGATCGACACCACCGTCACGACCGTCTCGCCCATGGACCGGGCGGGCTACTTCAGCTTCGGCACCTCGAACGACTTCACCTCGACCGCGGCGCGTCATTGCAAGCGCCTCATCGTCGAGGTGAACGAGAACATGCCGCGCGTCTTCGGCGATTCGCTCGTGCACATCTCCGAGGTCGACGCGGTGGTGGAGAACCACGTGCCGCTCGTGGAGGTTCCCACGCCTGCGCCCAAGGCGGGTGCGGATGAGATCGGCAAGTCCGTGGCCGAGCTCATTCCCGACGGCGCGACCATTCAGCTCGGCATCGGCGCGTTGCCCGATACGATCGCGCGGTATCTGACGAACCATAAGGACTTAGGCATTCATTCCGAGCTCTTCGTCGAGGGGATGGTCGAGCTCATCGAGCGTGGAGTCGTCACGGGGCGCCTCAAGAATCTCCACCCGCGCAAACACGTCTTCTCGGTCGCGCAGGGGACGAAGCGCCTCTACGACTTTCTCAACGACAACCCGTCGATGGAGAGCTATCCGTCGTCCTACGCGGTCGATCCCGACATTATTGCGCGCAACGACAATATGATCGCGGTCAACGCAATCCTTGAAATCGATCTGCTCGGTCAGTGCAACGCCGAGTACCTCGCGGGCGCGCAGTACAGCGGCACCGGCGGCCAGCTCGATTATGTTCGTGGGGCGTTCAAGTCCAAGGGGGGCAAGTCGATCCACGTCTTCTATTCCACCGCCAAGGGGGATGAGATCACGCGCGTGGTGCCGCGTTTTTCCGAGGGGACCATCGTCACCTCGCCGCGCATGGACACGCACATTGTCGCCACCGAATACGGCGTGATCAACCTAAAGGGAAAGTCGACGCGCGAGCGCGCCCTCGACATCATCAGCATCGCGCATCCGAAGTACCGCGACGATCTCCTGCGCCAGGCCGAGGACATGCATCTGATCTGATAAGCGACGGATAAGATCTTGTTTTTCAGGTCCGCGCGTGCTAAGGACATTGAAATTATTGGGGGAAACGCTTCATCCTCCATCCGGACGGGGGTGCGGAATGATCGATCGCAAGACGCTGGGACGGACGCTTTCGGAGATGACGCGCGTTCAGGCGCAGGATCTGCGCACCGAGAAAAATGCCACCGCCGTGAGCGCGCAGCCCGACTCCGATGCGCTTCCCGCCGCAACCTGTCAGGTCATTTGTGTCGCCAGCGGAAAGGGCGGCACGGGCAAGAGTGTGGTCACCTCCAACCTCGCCGTGGCGCTCGCACAGGAGGGGACAAACGTCTTTCTCCTCGATGCGGACTTGGGGTTGGCCAATGCCCACATCCTCATGGGCGTGCATCCAAAACATGACATCAGCTCCGTGCTCTCCGGCGAGATGCGCCTGCGCGACATCGTCGTCGACTGTCCGGCGGGCGTGCGCCTCATCGCCGGTGGCTCCGGTTTCTCCGAGCTCTCCGACTTAAATGACGGGCAGTTTCGCTATCTCGCCTCCGAGATGCAGGGATTCGAGGAGGAGGGTTCGATCCTGCTCGTCGATCTGGCCGCCGGCATCAGCCCGCAGGTCATGCGCTTCATGAATGCGTCGCACAAGCTCCTGCTCGTCACCACTCCCGATGCCACGGCTCTCCTGGACGCCTATGCCACGATCAAGACGCTGGCCCAGCACGGCGTGGTGAAAGAAGTGCGCGTCATCATCAATCGCGCGCGGGATGAGAAGGATGCCTATGCGGCCTTCGACAAGATCGAAGCTGCCGTGGCCAAACACCTGCAGGGTATTGCGGTCTCGCTCTTTAGCTGGTTGCCGATGAATTGGTATATTCAGCGCTCGGTTGCATGTCAGCAGCCGGTGGTGCTCTTGCATCCGCGCAGCTTTGTGACGCGCTGTTTTCAGACGATGGCGGGGCGCATTTCGGCGTCGCATCAACGGTGGCTGCGGCGACAGCGCGAAGCGGCGGCGCGAAACGATCCGTCCGTCGTGCGCGATCGGTCGTACTTCGCACAGCTTTCACGTGCGGTCTTTCATTGATAGGACCAGAGCATGCGGCTCGTTCATCCCCAGCGCATGAATCTCCAGCAGAGACACGCTTGGCATCTCTGTGCGTCTCACGTTTCCATCGCTCCGACCATCGATGAGGTTCGCGCGGTCATCGCCGAGCAGATCGAATCCCTCGGGGGAGGGCTGCGCATCCTGGATGAGCGGCTGCCCATCGGCGATGCGGGCGAAGTCGATGCGGTCGCCATCGATGCTGCCGGCCAGCTCCACTTCATCGCCGTTCATAAACGACTCGATGCGCAGGGGATGAGTCACTCCTTTCTGCAGCAGGATTGGGCGTGTGCAAATCTTCGCCTGCTCGCGCATCTCTATCGGCACGACAAACCCGAGCTCAGCCCCCAGATCTGGCATGTCACGGAGACGGTCACGGCCGAGGCCCGCGCCATCCTCATGCGCGTGCGTACGCCGGGGATCGCGGTCTTTACCTATACGGCGGTCGAGCTGCAGGGAGAACCCTGGCTGGTCGTCGATCGGCTGGGCGATGGGGGTGCGCCGAAGGGGGAGGGCGCGCTCATGCCCGAAATGGCGGCACCTCAGCGGGTCATGCGTTCGGTGTTGACCGAAGAGGAGATCGCTGATTTCTTTCGTCCAACCCCCGAGGGGTTTGTGGACGAGGACGATGTGACGGAGATCGCCCACGCCAGCGCGTTCGATTGAGGAACCGCAGAAGGAGGAACCCATGTACACGATAGCCGTAGCCAATCAGAAGGGCGGGTCGGGCAAGACGACGACGGCGGTGAACTTCTCGGCAGGGCTGACGATGAAGGGGTTCCGGGTGTTGCTCATCGACCTGGATCCGCAGGCGCAGGCTTCTACCTTCCTGCGGATCGAAGACCGCAACGCGGTCGGTTCCGTTCTCGACACGATGCTCGAGACGCGTACGCCGTCGGGCTCGGTCAAGGACCTGCTCGTTCCGATCTTCACGAACCTCTCGCTCCTTCCGGGCGAGGGCATTTCGCACGAAGATGAAGCCCGCCTCTCCGTTCAGCCCAATCGATACGGGCGGTTGCAGGCGACGCTCGAGCAGTGCAGCAACGCATACGATTTTGCCGTCATCGACTGTCCTCCCACCCTCGGCGTGCTCACGCGCAATGCGCTCATGGCGGCCAACGCGGTGCTGCTCACTATCGAGACGAGCTTTCTGGCATTGCACGGCGTGAGTCGCATGTTGGAAATCGTGCAGGAGGTCCGCATGCAGCACGCACTGCGCGTCTTTGCCGTGGCCACGATGTATGATGGCCGCACGACCTTCTCGCGCGAGGTCCTCGAGGACATGCGCGGGTACTTCGATGAGATGATGCTCGATACGGTCATCCGGCAGAACGTGCGGCTCAAGGAGTCGGCCAGCCACGGCGAACCGATCTTCAGCTATGCGTGCAACTCGAACGGCGCAGCTGATTACAAGGCGCTCACCGAGGAGATGCTCACCCGCATCGTGGGGGGCATCGATCAGCTCAAGAATCTCGCGTTGGCGACCAACCCGGATGGAGGGAGCATCGGATGAGTGCGGATCGACCGACAAGCATCATGGCGCGGCGGCGCGTCAAACGCGGAGCGCCGATTCGCGTGGCCGCCTCCGACAACGAGGCGCTCAAGCGCGAGCTCGACCGCTGGGTGAATGGACGCGAGGGCTGGAACGAAGGGGAATGGAACGCGCTGATGTGCGATCTCCGCCTGCAAGGTTTTACCGACCTGATCGACACGCCCAAGGGTCGCGAGATCATCGAAGGATACCTCAAATCACGTTGTGGAAAGTAAACCAGCAACGGCCATGGCGCCTCCCGGGGATCATCGGAACCATTTTTCCGATGATCCTGTAAAAATGGTTCCGATGATCGCCTCGCGGCGCAACGGCCGTGGCAATGGTTTCCGGTCGTTATTTTTCCCCAAAAAACTTCGGCAGGGATTTTTTCAGGTAATCGCTGAGGCGGCACTTTGTGCGGTCGAAGGCGAGTCCGCGATACTGCGTGAGAAATCCGGTGGAGATGTCGGCGACCCAGACGGTGGGGGCGATGCAGCCCTCTTCTTCTCCGCACTCCTCATCGCCCGGTAGACTCACCGTTTCATATCCCATGATTGCGGCGCGATTTTTGTCGATCCAGAAGGCGCCGTCGATGCCATCGGTGGCCGTGCAGCGCAGGATCACCTGGCGTGTTTTTTTCGCGGGTGTCTCCAGAAGTGCGCCGCAGGAGACCTCGATGCGCGGCTGCCAGCCATCGGGAACCTTGGTGTAGCGCAGGCGACCCCAGTAGGGGTTGAGATAGTGTTTTCCGCCCGGCGCGCGCTGATAGAAGATTTTGCCCACGCCTTTTCGGGATTCGCCTTCCGGCAGGGGCGGCAGCATCTCGTCGTCCAAGGTGACGCGAACGATCTCTTCCAGGGTGGCCAGGGAAAATCGTGGTTCACAGCGCTTCCACCAGGCCTCCCACGCGATCAGGCGTTTGTCGGTGCGAATGTCGGCGAGATGATCGGTTCGTTTTACCTGCTCGATCTCGGTGATCTCCTCCGTGCTCTCGCCCAGGCGTCTGAACTTTTGGCGCGAAGGGCCGCGGCTGCCGTAGCCGCCGTTGAAAAAACAGAGGAAGATCGAGGCGAAAAAAAAGGAAGCGACGAGGAGCGAGATGGGTCGACGCATAGCGACCTCCTACCACGTGATCTTGTAGATCGGGCCGTACTTCTCCTTCACGTACTCCAGAAAGAAGCGGGCATCAAGCGGTTTGCCGGTTGCGCGTCGGATGAGTTCGGCGGCCGGAAAGCGCCGGGCGTGGCGATGGATCTTTGTGCGCAGCCATTGAAGGATCGGGGCGAACTCGCCCTTGGCGACGAGCGCGTCCATCTCCGGGATGGTGCGCCGTATCGTATGGCGCAGCTGCGCGCTGTAGAGGTTGCCGAGCAGATAGGTCGGGAAATAGCCGATCATTCCATGCGCCCAGTGGATGTCCTGCAAGACCCCTTGCGCATCGTTCTTCGGGCGGACCCCGACCATCGCCTGCATGCGCTCGTTCCAGATGCGCGGCAGATCGCTGACGCGGATGGTGTCGGCGACGAGTTCCTTCTCGATCTCATAGCGCAGGCAGATGTGCAGGTTATAGGTGACCTCGTCCGCTTCCACGCGGATGGGGGTCGCGCGCACTCGACTGAGCGCGCGATAGAACGCATCGGCGGAGACCCCCTTGAGCGATTGGGGGAAGTGTCGTCGCAGCTTCGGCAGGAGCCATCCGGCGAAGGGTCGTGTGCGTCCGACCATGTTCTCCCAAAAGCGCGACTGCGATTCGTGCATGCTGGTGGAGACCGCCTCGCCCAGCGGCGTGCCGAAGGCCTTTTCCGGAAGCCCCTGTTCATAGAGGGCGTGCCCCGATTCGTGGATGACGCCGAAGAGCGCCTGCGGCAGGAAGCGTTCGTTGAAACGCGTCGTGATCCGCACATCGGTAGGCGCGATGCCGATCATGAAGGGGTGCGCCGATCGATCCAGCCGGCTTGCGGTGAAATCAACGCCGAGGGCCTGTGCGACCTCCGTGCAGAGGGCCTCTTGCTCATCCTCCGGATAACGTCGGGTCAGGCAGGAGGCGTCGACGCGTGTCTTGGATCGGCGGATGCGCTCGACGATCGGAACGAGTCCTTCGCGCAGGTTTGCGATCACCGGATCGAGTGCGGCCACCGTCATGCCCGGTTCATAGTCGTCGAGCAGGGCGTCGTAGGGATGCCCGCTGTAGCCGACTGCCTCGGCCTGTCGGCGCTTGAGGGCGAAGGTCTTTTTCAACCACGGTGCGAAGAGCGAGAAGTCGTCGGCTGCGCGCGCCTTGATCCATGCGCTCTGTGCGAGCGTCGACGTGCGCGCGAGCTCCTCGATGAGGTCGCGGGGGAGCTTCGTGCTGCGGTCGTAGTCGTGACGCCACTCGCGCACGCAGATGCGCTGCGAAGGGGTGAGCCCCTTCCGGGTTCGTTCCAGGGCGGCCAGTAGTTTGTCGTTTTGAGGATCGATCAGTTTGTCGTGAATGATGCCGGAGAGCGTAGCCATCTGTTCGGCGCGCATGCCCGATGCGCGCTCGGGCATCTTGGTCTCCTGATCCCAGGCGAGCACGCCCGCCGCGCTCGCCAGCATCATGGTCTCGCGCATACGCGCGGCGAGCTCTTCGTAGTGCTTGTTCATGGTGACCCCCGTAAACGGTGAAGCGGAACTATAGCACGGTTTTGATTGCTGTTCACGGATTACGGATTACGGATCACGGTCTGGCCTTGATAAACTTGATCTCGACCCGGCGATTGAGCGAGCGGTTGGCCGGCGTATCGTTCGGAACGAGCGGGCGGGTGCGGCCGAATCCGACGGTGCGCATACGTTTCGCCGCAACCCCCTTGGACAGGAGGTAATTGTAGACCGACTGGGCTCGGCGCTCCGAAAGCTTCATATTGTAGACATCCGATCCCACGATGTCGGTATGGCCTTCAATCGAGAGGTCGAGCGTGGGATCATCGGCGATGAGCCCGAGGTTTGAATCGAGGATGTGCTTCGCCTCCGGCTTGAGTGTCGCTTTGTTGAAGGCGAAGGTGACGTCGCGCAAGGTGACGGTTCTCACCACGGTTCCGCAGCGGGAACAGAATTCGCGGGAACAGCCAATGGAGGCGATGGCCAGCAGCGCGGCCAAGAGAAAGATAGGTACGATTCGACGCTTCATGAGATCTCCTTTTCGTTGGGCGCTTACCTGCCATCGATCGCATTGGAAATCAAGGGGAAGCGCCCGAAAAATAGCTGTCTGCGGTCGAAGATGATAGAGGTGAGATTCAGACCAAAGTCCTTGATTTTGCCCATCCTCTGGGGATACGGTAGCAAACCTTTCTTTCGACTGCGGAGGTTCGAGATGAAACGACTATTCTTATTTGTATGCGCTGGAGCGATAATCATCGCGGCGAGCAGTGCCGGCGCCGCTGCCCCCACGGGCGATACCAAGGAGGCCAAGATGCAGATGAAGAAGTTCGTTCCCGTCACGATCGCGTTGCCGGCGAGGCTTAAAAAATTGGTCACCGCTGAAGAGAAGGCGGTCCTCAATGAATTGATCGCTGCTGCGCGCTATATGAATCCGATTCTGCTCCGGCAGATCTGGGCCAGAAACGTCGATCTCTACGAGCGCTTGCAGAAGGCGAAGGGGAAGGATCGGGCGCTGCTGGACTATTTTACATTGAATTTTGGGCCGTTCGATCAACTCGATGAGAATAAACCGTTCATCGATGGGGTCGGTCCGCGTCCGAAGGGGGCCAACTTCTATCCGGAAGCGATGAGCAAGGAGGCGTTCGAGCGTTGGGTCAAAAAACATCCGAAGGATCGCGATGCCTTCGAGAGCGAATACAGCATCATCCGTTATGGCACGGATGGAAAGTCGCTCGAGTCCATTCCCTTTACCGAGGCGTACAAGGCGTTTCTCGAACCGGCGGCGGCGCATCTCGATCGGGCTTCCGATTTGGCGACGAATGCGAAGCTAAAAAAATATCTCAAGAGTCGCGCGCAGGCCTTTCGCACGAACTACTATGTGCCCAGCCAGACCGATTGGTTGGGCCTCGATCACGAAGGGATCGACGTCGTGATCGGTCCGATCGAGACCTATGAGGACGAGCTCTTCGGCTATAAGGCCTCCTATCAATCCTATGTGCTCTACGTCGATCCGGAGGAGAGCGCGCGTTTGGCCAAGATTACGTCGGCGGAGAACCTCAAGGCGATGCAGCAGCAGCTGCCGGTTCCGGAGAAGTATCGGGGCAAGGAGAAGAAGCTCAAGTCGCAACTGGTCATCGCGCACCTGCTCTATGCGACCGGCGATGGCAATTCCGGCATCAAGACCATGGCGTTCAACCTGCCCAATCAGGAGTTTTTGCGCAAGACCGCCGGCAGCAAGAACGTCATGATGAAGAACGTGATGACGGCGAAGTTCGACAAGATCCTCACGCCGATCGCCAAACGCGTGCTGAACGCTGCGGACGCCAAGGACATCGATCCCGATGCCTTCTTTTCGCACACGGTGATGCATGAGGTGAGTCACGGCTTAGGCCCGGGCGAGATCGTCGTACATGGGCGAAAGACCGACGTGCGCCGACAGCTCAAGGAGGTCTACTCCTTTATCGAAGAGTGCAAGGCCGACACGCTCGGGGCGTATCTGCGTTCCTATCTGGCCAAGATTGGCATCTATCCGGAGAACTTCGAGCGGGTGCTCTGGCCGACCTATCTCGCCTCGATCTTTCGCTCGGTGCGCTTTGGCGTGCACGGGGCGCATGGCAAGGCCAATATCATTCAGTTCAATTACCTGTTCGACAAGGGGGCCATCATTTATGATGCCAAGACGAAGACCTTCGGCATCGATCGCGACCGCATCACCGACGCCGCGCGCGACCTTGCTGGAGAACTCCTCGCGATCGAGGCAACCGGTGACTACAAGGCGGCCAAGGCCTTCGTCGAACGCTACGAGGAGATTCGCCCGGAGATGAAGGTGGTGCTCGAAAAACTCGAAGGGATCCCCGTCGATTTGATCCAGAAGTTTGCCTATTCCTGGAAGCTCAATGCCGAATGAAGGAGGAAGATTATGGCTCCATCGAATTCAATCGACGCGGTCCTCGACTTCGCTATTCGCGAGGAGGCTGCCGCAGTTTATTTCTACCAAGCCTTGGCGGATCGCGTGCAGAACAAAGCGATCGGTGAGGTGATTCTGGGGTTCGCCGCTGAGGAGGAAGGGCACAAGCGTCGACTCGAAGGGGTGAAACAGGGGGGTGCTTTCACGCTCTCTGCTGCAAAGGGGCCTGCGATCAACCTTGCCGACTATCTCATCGAGGCTGAGGTCTCCGACAACATGGACCTGCAGGATGTCTATATCGTCGCGATGAAGAAGGAGAAGGCTGCCTTTCGCCTCTACTCCGACCTCGCTGCACGCGCCGAGGATGCAGCGGTGCAGAAGCTCTTCCGGGAACTCGCGCAGGAGGAGGCCCGGCACAAGCTGCGCTTCGAGGTGGACTACGACGAGATGTTTTTGAAGGAGAACTGATCGTCATTGGTGATGCAAAAAAAACGCCCCGCATCTGCGGGGCGTTTTTTGTTGGGGCAAAGGATCACGAGGATGATTGCTCCAAGTATTTCACGCAATTCTCGGTGCCACTTCCGACATCGACTTCACAGCCGATCTTGAGAAATGGGGTATCGTTGTCGACGACAACTTCCAGTCGACAACCTTTTTCCCCTATCCCCAAATTCAGTGTACTGCAGGCATCGTCACCGTCACCACAGGCGATGATGTGTCTCGAGTCGTATGTAGGATCCTGGCCATCGTTCGGTTCCGAGGCAAGGGGTTTTGAATCGTTGTCTTGGATTGGGTAGAGCTCCATCACATCATTGGACATGAAGGTGTCCGCCCAGATATTGGTCCCGCCTGCAGTCATAGCGAGCGTTCCGTTGCCCGTCTCATTGTGTACGACGACAATTTCGGTGCCCAAATATGTCGGAAGGGGGTACGTGTCTGAGCTGGGGGTGTTTGAGACTCCACATTCGCTCCAGGAAGTATTGTTTTCTCCCGTGCGTGCCCCCCAGTTTCCGGAGAGGTTTGCGATGCCATCGTCATCGTCGTCGTCGCCACCTTCGCTGTATTCTTGCTGGCCGAGATAATCTATGATGATCCAGTCGGTGACTTCCATCATGCCGTAGATCCAGAGGGTCCCGCATTCATCTTCGCCATCCGGGTTGATTTCCATGCAGGCGTCGAAGCAAGCGGCACAGGCCACGGGCACAAGGGCCCCGATGTCCCCAGCCGAATCGACGATATCCGATATGCCGCCGCCAGGGCTGCTGCTGAAATTGACTCCGACAGGTGCAGATATGGAGCTGATACCCTGTCCTCCTTGAAATAGAGCAGCGAGATCAATGTCCCCACAGTTCTGGAGGGTGCACAGGAGCACATCGTCACCGATGTCCGCCATTTGATCGGCGTACACAGCATCGTATTCATAGTCCTCCATTGATATCCCGAACATCACGAAACTGATCATGCCCAGAACGCGTGTGCCACGGATGCAGGTCTCGAAGTCGGAAAAGGTTGCATTCGCCGTCAGCGTACAGGTGTCATCGCAGCGCGAGAGCCCGCGAATAATCTTTGGCCGCAGGGTGTCGGAGAATTGACCGAACAGCTCGCTTGCCGTTGACGAGAGTCCCATCCCGAGGCTGAGGGGGATCATCCCTCCAATTCCCATGATGGTGCTCGGAACGTCACCGCCGGCGGCTTTCGTTTCGGCGATGATTTGGAGAAAGAATTCCGCACCGTCTGTGCCGAGTAGATCCGGTTCCAGACCGATCAGCGCGATCATGATCCCATCGACGTCATCGGCCCCTTCGGCGATCGCCTCGAAGTTTGTCGCGAGAAACGACATGAGCACATCGAGATCGGTATTGGCGATGATGGTGCTGCCATCGACCGATCCCGCCTCGACGGCGGCGACATAGGCCTGATAGATCGTGAAGAGATCGACCGCGAACATGTCGGGATTGACATTGCTCAGGTCGGTGAGCTCCATGCCGAAGATGGTAATCAGGGCATCGTAGAGTTGATCCTGATTGGCGCTGCTCAGCGATGGAGCGATTGAGGCCGCGGCAACCGTTTCGGCACGCTCAAGACTCCAAAGCGACAGCGTCGTTGCGGCGTTGACTTCTCCGCAGTCGAGTGTGCTCGCCTCCGCCGTCATGGTGCAGCGCGCCTCGAGGACGCCACTTCCGGCGGTGTCCCTCGCGGAGAGACAGAGGACGGTTCCCGCTGCCGGCACGAGCGACGCATCGGTGATGTCGCAGGCAAAGACGCCATCGGAGGCGATTGCACAGGAGGCGAGCTCGGTCTCGCCGTCGAGGACCGACATCATGATGTCACTGAAGCCGAAGGTTTTGGTGCTCACCGATGCCGCCGCTGCCACGGGCAGAACCGCCGTGCCGCCGACCGTCATCTCGACGGTCGCTGTTTCCGTGATTTCGGTGGGTTCGTCTGCGGGCTCCGCAGCTGCGGGACTGGTTGCGCTGCTCCCCCCTCCGCAGGAGAGCCAGAAGAGGATGCAGCTGGCCATCATGACCACAAGGGTGAACGCGCCTCTCTGATGATAGGAATGTTTCATGGCCTACCCCCTGATTTACCAATAGCGTCAATAAATTGCATGTCACCGGATTGAAATGCATATGCCGTACCAATGGTGCGTAAATGGGAGTCTACGAAGAAGCATTGAAATGATTCGGTTATTTCATGTGAGGGATGTCGCGTTGGGGAATGAATGGGTCATTTCTAACATGCAGGTGTCAATTTGTTGGCATATTTTCGGTCATGTCAGTGGACAGCGTTCAGTCATGCTTCCACGCGGTCTGCGTTTTTGCGGCATATGCCCGATGCGCTGGATGTCGCAGAAGAGGATGAATTCACGGAGCGCGATGAGCAAGAGGTCTATGGCGAAAGAGGGAACGCCGAAGATAGGGTTGAGGCTTGTGGCGATATTGTTGGACTGCACGCGGGGGAGGAAAGAGCCGACACCGAAGATCGTGACGACGGCGAAGAGGCTCGTGTACCACCTCTTGTCCAATTCCTTTTCGATGGAGAAGATCGGGCCGTCGCGTTGTTCACCCTCATGAGCATCATGATCACCTCGATGAGCACGCCCTTCGGGTACGGGGTTCACCGTGCCAAAAAGATGAAAATGATCGAGAAGTATATGCCGATGCCGACAAAGATGCATCCCGTTGCCCGGCGCAGCCACAGCTCGGCCTTCGATATCCGGTGAAAGACCTTCGCGATCCAGTGCGCACCAAAGGCGAGCAGGAGCGCAAAGATCAGGACGGGCAGCGCCGTTCCGATGCCGTAGAAGATCGGCAGCGCGAAGGTGGACTGATAGTTCATCGCCAGCGGGATAAGGCTTCCAAAGAAGATGACTGCGGAGATGGGGCAGAACGAGACGGCGAAGAGCATCCCGAGCGGTAGCGCGCCGAAGAGACCCAGACGCTCGATCCGCTTCTGCGTCGCTGCGCTCATTCCAGGTCCTCCCCGGCGGATCGTGAGCAAATCCAGGAGGAACATGCCGACCACGATGAGCAGCGGTCCGAGGATCTTGTTGAGGTGGTGCTGGAGAAAAAACGAGATCTGGGAGATGGACAGAACGCTCCCGATGAGGGCTCCCGCGAGCGCGACATACATCAGAACCCTGCCGGCGGAATAGAGCAGGCCTGCCAGAAGAACCAGTCGCGGATGCTCGGCCCTTCGCCCGACATAGGAGATTGCGGCGACAGTGGTCGCCAGCGGACAGGGGCTGATTGCGGTGAGGATGCCAAGCCAGAAGGCCGTTGCTGAGGCGAAGAGAAGATCACCCATCGCCGTCCTCTTTTTTGAGAAATTCCTTCATCGCGTTCCGGACGTATTCCATGAAGACGGGTTTGTTGCGGACGAGTTCCCAGACGAGATCGAGGTTCTTTGATCGCTCGATTTTCCCCTTCTTGATTTCGGCGATGATCGCAGAGCTGGAGGTGAGGTTGAAGAGCGCGATGAAGTGTTGGTTCTGTGGTTCCTCGATGTTGACGGGGAGCCACGCGATCGTGCCGTCTTCGAGCTCACGGGAAAAGTCAGTCGTGAGCGTCTCACCCAGATAGGCCTCGATCGTCTTGCAGGTATGACAGCGTCGGGAGCCGTGAAAGTAGTAGAGCACGATTCGATCGGGGCCTTCCGCTGCTGCCGATTCCAGGGCAGCGGGTTGGTCGCTGCGGAAGGCGTTCGGTCCAGCATACTCCTTGGCGATGAGGAAGGAGACGCTCGCCGCGACGAAGAGGAGCAGTACGATTTGAAGTGTTCTTTTGATCATCATGGACGCGACCCCTTCTCGGTCGAGGGAGAAGGTGCGCTGAGAAGTTCGGCGATCTCATCGACCGATGGCACGCCTCCGGAGGCGACAACTTTTCCATCAACGACGAGCGCCGGGGTCATCATCACGCCGAATTCGATGATACGGTCGATCTCCGTGACCTTCTCGATGGTGTATTCGATTCCAAGGTGCTGCGCTGCGGCCGTCGTGTTTTCGGCCAGTTGCGTGCACTTGGGGCATCCGGCTCCGAGGATTTGGATATGTTTCATGGGTTTCGCTCCTAAAAGAGATGTCCGTATGCCATCCCGCTGATCGTCGCCATGATGACGACGAGTCCCACGTAGACGATGGTTCGCTTTGTCCCCATCACTTTGCGGATGACGAGCATGTTGGGGAGCGAGAGCGCTGGCCCGGCCAGCAGGAGTGCGAGCGCCGGTCCCTTGCCCATGCCGCTGCCGATGAGCCCCTGCAGGATCGGCACCTCGGTGAGCGTGGCAAAATACATGAACGCGCCCGCGATCGAGGCGAAGAGGTTGGCCCCAAAGGAATTGCCGCCCACGAGGCCCTCTATATAATGAGGGGGAATGAGCCCTTCATGCCCCGGACGGCCCAGCAGAAAACCGGCGATGAGGACGCCGATGAGCAGGAGCGGTAAAATCTGTTTGGCGAACTCCCACGAGAGCATCACCCAGTTGCCGAGCTCTTGTCGCTTGAACCAGCTGATCAGGGCGACGCACAATACGACGAGAGAGGCGACGGCCAGATACCACTTAAGGGCAAATATTGTGTGCCACAACCCCGAGGAATTGTTTTGAGGTGTGCCCCAGTTGGCGAAGATGAGAAACGAAACCATGGATGTGATAAAAACGATCTCCTGCCATAGCGGTCGAACGGTTTTCTGCGGGATTTCGTTCAACCCGCCCTGTTCGTGACGGGCGCGCTCTTCCTTGAGGAAGATCAGGTGCATCAAAAGTCCGATGACGACGCTGAAGACGACGGCTCCGACGGCCCGGGCGATGCCGAGTTCGAGCCCCAGCACGCGCGCGGTGAGGATGATCGCCAGCACGTTGATCGCCGGGCCCGAGTAGAGGAAGGCGACCGCGGGCCCGAGCCCGGCGCCGCGGCGGTAGATCCCCATGAACAGCGGCAAGACCGTGCAGGAGCAGACGGCCAGGATCGTGCCGGAGATGGAGGCGATGGAGTAGGCCACAATCTTATTGGCGTTGGCGCCGAAGTATTTGATGACCGAGGCTTGGCTCACAAAGGCCGAGATCGCGCCCGCAATGAAAAAGGCGGGGATGAGGCAGAGGAGCACATGCTCCTGCGCATACCACTTGACCAGCGCCAGTGCTTCGATGATCGAGTGATCGAAACGGATCCAGCCGACCGGCAGGAAATAGCAGGTCAGGAAGGCCGCGATGAGGAGGAGGAGTTTGGAATGTTCCTTCATGAAGGATCTCTCTATAGATCGATATATCGTGATTTTTCCCCCAGCTTTTTGAGCAGTTCGTTTACTTCATGCTTGAGTTCGATCATGCGCATCTCACGGCCGATCATGTGTTGGTTGAGTTTTTCGATCTGCTCCAAGTTGCTGCGCAACGTCTCCTCCGCCTTCTTGCGATCGGAGAGGTCGACATCGATGCAGTAGAATTGTGGTGGTTCTCCTTCGGGGCAGATGATTGTGTGAATCGAATGGATGCAGACCGTCGAGCCATCTTTTCGTTTCAGCTCAACTTCCCCAGCCGGTGCAAACTCGCCTGATTTCGTCAGTGTTTTGCCTAGCGCCAGCCCTTTCCGAAAAAGTGGCTGAATTGCATCCGGTATGATCAGGTCTCCGAGGTTGCGCCCAATAGCTTCCTCAGCCGTATAGCCGTAGATCTTTTCACTGGCCCTATTCCAGAAGAAGACCACGCCATCGCTATCGTAGCCCTGAACGCCGATGGGCATATACTCCATGAGGGTAGAAAAACATTCGCGGCTCGCATTGAGCGCTGTTTCCTCAGGTGTCGTTTCGGAGGGGGGTATATTCTCTGTGTCCATGGCTCTGAGGATACGACAATCGGTCTCTGAAGCAATGCCTTTTTTGCCGTTGATCGAGAGGGGGCTATGTTCGTGCCCCCGGCGTGGATCCCGGGACCTTCTGCTCGGCCGGGGCGGCGAGCATGACGCCGATGCCGGCGATCACGACGATTACGGCGCCGACGAGCGAGAGCCAGTCCGGAATTTCGCTGAAGAAGAGGAGCCCCGCGACATAGGCGCCGATGACCGAGACGTAGCTGAATGGCGCGATCGTCGCGGCGCGCCCGAAATGATAGGCGCGGGTGAGCATGATCTGGGCGAAGGTGACGACGACGCCGATGAGGATGAGCAGCGCCCACTCTTTCGGCGTCGGCCAGATGAAATGAGAAATCGCAAAGGGAAGGCTCACGACGAACGTGAAGAGCGTAAAGTGCAAGGTGATCGTGAGGACCGAATCGGTGCGGCGCAGCCTTCGGATGCAGATCATGGAGAGCGCAGCGAGAAATCCGGCCAACAGGGCATAAAGCGATATGCCCTGAAAGACGTCGGCGTCGGGCTTGAGGATGAGCGCGATGCCGCCGAACGCGACGAGTACGAGCGCAAACTGAATCCATCGGAAGGATTCGCCCAGCAGCGCCGGTGCCAGGATCGCCACGAAGATCGGCAGCGTGTTGAAGAGGGTTGAGGCATTGCCGATTTCAATGTGGATGATGGCATAGAAGGCCAGAATCATGGCGGCCATGCCGGTCAGGCTTCGCAGGAAGATCGTGATCCATCCGACGCCGCGAAAGGTCCCCATGTGCCAGTGCGTGAGCGGCGCGAGGATGATGAGCGAAAAGAGGGCGCGGAAGAGGATGATCTCAAAGAGCGGCAGGCGCTGGCCTACGATCTTGATTGTCGTCCAGCTGCAGACGAAGAGGATCTGCGACAGACACATCAGGATGATGCCGGTCGTGGTGCGGCGCGGTCTCTTCACGATTGGACCTCGAATGGAGGTGTTTCAATCGCCTCGGGCATCTCGGGCCAGGGGCTGTCGCAGAAGGTCGCGCGTACGCGGTAGGTGCCGCCCTTGAGTTTGCTCGGGATGATCCAACGGATGGATCGCATTTCATCGATGTTGCCGAACTGTGGGCACTTCGCGCCATTGGTCCCGATGGCAAATGTTGGATCGAACGCCTTCACCTCTTTCCACTCACCCTCTTTGTGCTGTCGTTCCAGGATGAAGGTGGCGTCGACGCCGATCGGGAATGCCGTCATCCGGATGAAGCGCATCTGAATGCCTTCGCCGGGAAGATAGATGTCGCGATCGGTCACGAACCGGATCAGCTTGTTGTCATCCGAAATGCCGGTGCCGACTCCGGAGGTCGCCGCCGTCCAGGATCGCGCGGGTCCGACATCGACATGCACGAGCGAGCCACCGTAGTAGCCCGCGCCTCCGAAGCCGATCTCCTGAACGAATTCCCAGATGCGTTTCGAGGGGACGCCTTTCATGACGATGTCGGCGGCCATGCCGTATTGATGCAGGCTGGCCTTGGCGGCAAGTTTTCCCCGGTTGCGCAGGTTCGTGTTGTACGTGGGACTCCGATAACCCGAGGCGATCGTGACGCGTTTTTTCGGGCCGAAACGATCCTGGATGAAATCTAAAAATTCGATGAGGCGGTGTGAGATGACGGGATCCTTCGGCGTGAATTTCGCCCCGAAGACGGCGTGGATCCTCCCCAACGCCGCTTCATCATAGGTGCCATCGGGATTTCGAAATCGCCCATCGAAGGTCGCCTTCGACTTGTTCGTCGAAAGCGTGAGCTGCCCATCGCCATGGTGGACGTAACGCACCGTCGGTGGGGGTGAGGCTGCTTGCGCGGAAGCGGTGAGCAGCAGCAGGATGAAGGTCGCGGCCAGAAGGGGGTTATTGAGCATAGGCCTCACTCTATGGATCCCAGAGGGTTCGTCAAGGTGGCCCGGCGGAATTCGTTATTGCCATCGGATGGGGTGACGACAGAAGTCCATTGAAATGATTCGATTTATTCTCCGTGGCGTCCTTATGTGACCAACTTTTGTGCAGCCTGTGGATAAAGTGATTGCGGATGGGGGTCAACTCGGACTATGCCTTTGGGCATGAAGCGTTTTGGATCCATAGCGCTTATCGCGATGATCCTCCTGTTCGCCTCTTCGGCGAGTGCCGATTGGCAAGATGATCTGCAGGATGATCCCGCGAATCCCATCTTCGAAGCGCCGCCGGGCGATCGTGTCTATTACCCCACCGTCCTTTTCGACGCCGATGGTTTTGGCAACGGCGATGCCGGTCCCTTCTATCGCTTATGGTATTCCGACGGCACGGGCATCGGAGGCGCCACATCATCGGACGGCATTGCCTGGACCGATGGTGCCGATTGCGTGGGGCTGACAAATCCCCATCACGCAACGCTCCTCTATGATGCCGATGGCTTCGGCGACGGCGCGGCGGGTCCCTTCTATCGCATCTGGTATTGGGACACCGCGCAGCTCTACAGCATCAATGCCATCCGCACCGCCGAGTCCGACGACGGCATCACCTGGGTGAACGATCAGGTCCTGACGCAGGATGGCGCCAAACCCATCATTACCGGCGGCGGGGGCGATTGGAACCGCGGCAGCTACGGGCCGGTGCATCTGATCTATCAGCCGGGCGCTGCCAATGCGGGTGTCGATCCCTTCGGCTACGAATATGTGATGTATTATGATGGCACGACCGGCGGCCTGGAACAGGTGGGCCTGGGCTACTCCGTCGACGGTCTGCACTGGGTGCGCTACGGCGACGATCCGGTGCTCGCCTGCGGCGGTGCCCCGGGCGACTGGGATGAGGACTATGCCGGCTTCGGCGATGTCGTGCGCGATGCCGACGGTGTCTTTCACTTCTGGTACAGCGGCGGTGTGGCGAGCATGGACGAGGGGGTCGGCTATGCCACCTCTGACGACGGCATTGTCTGGGTCAAAGATGCCGCCAATCCCTTCATCGCCCTCGATGCGGGCACGTGGCATTCGCAGCGCGCCTATACACCGGCGGTGCTCTATGATGAAGGTCGCTATTCGGGCCATGGCCAGACTTCACAGTTCAAACTCTGGTTCGCTGGCCGCGATGATGCCGGGGATTTTCATCTGGGGTACTATGGCGATGACGTGGCGGGGACCGTCGCGGTCGTCGCTGGGCCCGCGATGCCCGCATCACGGCGCGTCGCGCTGGATGCGGACGCGATCGTACTGATGCAGTTGGCACTCGATGTCGATGCGATCGAAGCGGTGACGATACAGGAGATGACGATTCGGCTCGGAGGTTCGGCGGCTTCGGACAAAATTCGACAACTGTCGCTCTATCGGGAGGGAACGCCCGACGGCCTGCTCGGCGCGGACGATGTGCTCATCGCGCAGGAGATCGTCGCGGGGTCGGCGGTTGCATTCGACGGTTTCGCCGAGACGATCGCGGCCTCCTCCTCCGCCATCTGGATCGTCGTCGCCGAACCGGCCGCAAATGTCGCTGCTGATGACACGATCATCGCGGCACTGGCGGATGAAGCGGATGTCGTTGGCGTCGGGGCCTATTCGGGCGATCTGGTCGTGGCGCTGGCTGAACCACTTTTGGGTCCGGTCGTCATCTTTGGCGAGACAACCGCTTCGGCGTCCGGCGGCGATGATGATGACAGCACGGCGGCATCCGAGGCGGGGGAGGGCGATGCCCCCTCCGATGGCGATGACGCGGAAGCCCCTTCGATGGATGTGATTGCCTACGGTTCCAACTGGTCCATGGGTGGCGGGGGCTGTCGGAATCAGATGGTGCCGGTTTCATCCGCGCATCGAGCCGATGCCATTCCCGCATGGTTCTTTCTCCTCATCGCCCTGCAGGTCCTCTTTGTGATGCGGGTTCGTCGACGCGCTTCGGTTTGAATCGGTAAAGAGCATATATAAAAAACGGGCTGCCGTGTGGCAGCCCGTCGTCGTTCACGTTCCTTATTTCTCCCTCTTATTTCTTTTCCTGCACATACCGCATGATCGACTTGAACTGGCTTTCGCCGTCGAGGCCCGCCTGGGTGAGGACCGCTTCGGCTTGACCTGAACCCAGGTAGTGGTTCTTCTTGAAGGGCGAGAGCGTCATTTCGCGTCCATAGTCGGAGCGAATCCACCGAAACATCGTCGGCAGCGTAAACCCCGTGATCCCCATCGCCTCCATCGCATGCGCCTCCGGGAAGATCTTCTCGCGTTCGGAGGCGGGGAGCAGATCGAAGATTTCCGCGCTGGCGACATAGTAGAGGTTTAAGTCCACGCCGGCTTTCTCCAATGAGGGCAGTGCGGTCTGGAGGAAGTCGTAGGTGACGCCCGAACCCTGCAGGACCACCGTTCCGTCGCCTTTGCCCTTGGCGGTGCGTAGGGCATAGACGCCGGTGATGGCGGCGTGTGCATCGGGGAGCCCCATCGCCTTGCGGTCGAGGATCGGTTCACTCGGACGCGTGACAAACGGCGCGATCACGGCGGGGCGTTTTGCAATCGCGGTGGCAATGAGTGGCCAGACCTCCTGCGGATCCCACGGCGTGAGCGTGATGGCGGTTCCGAGCGGAAAATCCTCCTGCAACAGTTGCAGCGCCTGCGGGTCGGCGTGCGTCGGACCATCCTCGCCGGTTTTGAGCCCCGCGTGCGCGCAGATCATGATGAAGGGTTTGTACGGATCCTTGGCGATCTCCTGTCGCGCCTGGTTGCCGATGGCATGCAGGCGTGCGGCGATGTGGCCCAGTGGCGCGATAAAGGCGCCGTAGGAGGAACCAACGCCGATGTGATGGCCGTAGGTGGACAGCCCCGCGAGCACGCCGCAGATGGCGTCTTCGCAGATGCCGCCGATGGAGAGCAGACGTGCCTTGGGGTTTAACTCGGCGTTGTAGAACCCCTCAGGGAATCCCGCCGCTACGGTGTTCACACTCGTCGAACCGAGGAGGTCGGCCGATGCGGAGAGGATTGCCCCGCCGGATTTTGCGTTGAGATAATTGAGGGCCTTGCCCAGTGCGCCGCGCAGCGTCTCCTTCGTGCCCGGTTCGAGATGCAATTCCTTGGGTGTTGTTTTGGCCTCTGCCTTCACCGTATCGTAGATTGCCTCGATCGTGGGGGCGCCATCGCGCGGGGTGCGCTGCAGGGCGCTCAACCGCTCGCGCGATTTCGCGATGCGCCCCGCGATCAGATCCACGGCGGTGCGGTTCTCTTCGAGGGCATTGCGCACGATCTGCAATGCTTCCCAGAAACACTCTTCGACGACGGCCATGTTCGTGCCGTTCTTGCACCGGGTGGCATTGGCTTTGCACTTCGGCATCGCCTTCGAGACATCCTTCACCAGCGGGGCGATTGCTTCATAGAAACCGCCCGAACACATCTTGTGGCCGGCGCCGTGACTCAAGCGTCCTTCGATGCCGTACTGCCATCCCTTGATCGTGCGGTAGACGATGGCGGTCGGCTGGCCGTTGTGCAGGGACGCGGCGTAGCGTTGAGCGGCCACGACCTGCTGGAAGTCCTTGCCGTCGGGGACGAAGACGACGTTCCAGTCGTTCAAGTAGGCGAGCTCCGCGGGGGTCCACTGGACGTAGTCGCCGGGGGTGTTGCCGTCGCGGCAGACCTGGTTGGAATCGATCGAGGCCTGGTTCCAGTCGATGTGCATCAGGGCATTGCCGAGCGAGGTGGTGCCCGCCGAGGCCATGGCTTCCGCCACGCGTCCGGGCGTCATGCCGCCTTCGCCCTCGACGATGTGCACGCGCGGAGCGGCGGCGCCGAAGGTGTCGTGCGCGCCGAAGGCGAGCCCGAGCGATGCGGCGACCCCCACGCCCGAGGCACCGGTGGAGAGTTTCACAAACGGCGTGGCCGGTGTGGGATGTCCGTCGAGCGGCTTGGCGTGGAACTTCGTAAAGAGCGGCGTGTCGGTCACGGGGTTGCGCCGAAAACCGAGCAGATCTTCGAGCCGCAGCTGCAGGTGTTCGTTCTTGGGCAGGAGATCGGGTTCGGCGATGCGCATGATTTCGTTGCGCAGGGCCCACATCGCATAGAGCCCGAGCGCCTTGTGTCCGGCTCCGTAGGAGATGATGTCGGCGTCTACGCGATCGGGGTCGGAGGCGTCATAGTCCATCGTGTCGAAGAGGAGTGCCGATACGAACCGACCCGAGCTGATCGAACCGCCCGGATGGCCCGAGGTCGGGACGTAGTTATACATCACCGCACAGAGCGAGCGGTAGACGCGGTCGAGCGTCTCAAAAGCGGCCAGTTCCTCCTTGGACAGCGGGTCCTGTTTCATCTCGGTGGTGATGTCGGTGTAGGTGCCGCGTCGTGGTCCAAACGTGAATGCCATGGGGTTCTCCTTTTTTCGCATTGTCATCCTGAGCGAAGCGAAGGATCCCTTGGTTTTTCTGGAGATCCTTCGCTTCGCTCAGGATGACAAATTTCGGTAGTTTCGTTTAGTTGAGCCGCTTTCCTTCCTTCACAAACGCGGCGAAGCCTTCGCGATCTTTGGCGGCCTTTGCGATCTGCTCCATGCCGGCCTTGAGATCATCGATCCCCGTGGCGATCGAGATGCGCAGGAAATGTTTGCCTTCCGTGCCGATGCGGCCGAACGACTTGCGGTCCATCGTGGCGACCTGATACCGGAAGAGCAGAAACATCTGGAAGAGCGTGGAGGGGCTCGTCTTCGCTTTCACCTCTTGGGGGAGGTTCATGTAGGCTTCGACGGCGCCGAGCGATTCACAGACGCCCCCGATGTTCGGGAAGACGTAGAAGGCGCCCTTCGGCAATTGGCAGGTGATGCCGTCGATTGCGTTGAGCGCGGCCACGACCACATCACGGCGTTCCTGAAAGGCGGCGACCATCTTGGCGATCGCGGGTTTGCTCTCAGGCGACTCGATGGCGGTCTTGGCTCCCATCTGGTTGTAGGCCGGGATGCAGGAGAAGTAGTTGATGTTGAGGTTCTTGAAAACTTGAGCTTCAGCGGCGGTCGGAAAGACGGCCCAGCCGACGCGCCCGCCCGTCCAGGAATAGCTCTTCGACACGCCCGAGACGATGACCGTTCGCTCCTCCATGTCGGGGAGCGAAGCGATCGAGTGGTGCTGGCTGCCGTCAAAGAGGATGTTCTCGTAGATCTCGTCGGCATAGATGCGCACGTTCTGCTGCGCCTTCTTCCGGATGACTTCGGCGATTCCCTCGAGCTGTTCGCGTGTGGCCACACCGCCGGTCGGGTTCGAAGGGAAGTTGATGTAGATGAGTTTGGTCTTGTTGGAGAGCAGCGGTTCGAGTTCGGCGCCGGTGAAGGAGAAACCGGATTCCTCTTTCAGGTGCAGCGGCACGGGTGTGGCCTCGAGGTAGGGGATGAACGATTCGTAGATCGGAAAGCCTGGGCTCGGATAGATGATCTCGTCGCCCGGATTGCAGTAGGTCTGCTGGCAGAGCCCGATCGGCGGTTTTCCGCCGGGAAAGACGACCACGCGGTCGGGCGTGATGTTGAGTCCCCGTCGCTCGCCCACATCCTTGGCGATCGCCTCGCGCAGCGGCAGGATGCCCTGCGGATCGCAGTAGTGGGTCATGTCCTCGTCGATCGCTTTCTTCACTGCCTCGGCGATATGGCGGGGCAGCGCAAAGTCGGGTTCGCCCAGGTTGCACTTGATTACGCGTTTTCCGGCTTTCTCGACTTCGACAATGTAGGGGCCGACCTTGAAGGCGTTTTCGGTATCGATGCGTCCGGTGCGATCGGAATAGAGCGTCATGGCGTTGGCCTCCTGAGTAGGTGTGGTACGTCTTTCTAACGAAGCGGGGGCACGCCGTCAATTGTTGTGGATCTCTCTTTTGCGCGCTTTCCGCATGCAGGGCATCGGCGGATGGTGATGGGCTAACAGCTTGATTCCGCAACGGTTTAAGGGGATGGCCTCCTTGACCATGGGTGGGTTTTCCCGTACACTGCGCGCGCGTTTGGATTGATCCCGCCGTTTACCGAACTCAGAGGTGTCCCCTATGTTCACCGAAAAGACGATTCAGAAGGCGATCAAGGAGAAGATTGGCGACGACCTGTTCGTCGTGGTCTCCAACCGCGAGCCCTATATGCACATCTGGCGCGAGGGGAAGGTGATCGTCAACAAGCCGGCCTCGGGGTTGGTGACCGCCATGGATCCGATGCTGCGCGCGAGCCACGGTCTGTGGGTGGCCCACGGCGCGGGCAACGCCGATCGCAAGGTGGTCGATGGCAATGACTGCGTGCCGGTTCCGCCGGGCGAGGATCTCTATACGCTCAAGCGCGTTTGGCTCTCCAAGGAGGAGGAACGCGGCTACTATCTCGGCTTTGCCAACGGGACCTTGTGGCCGCTCTGTCATGTGGCGTTCGCGCGGCCCACGTTCGATGTTCACGATTGGGAGATGTATCGGCGGGTCAATCAGCGCTTTGCCGACGCCATCCTCGACGAGGTGGGCGATCGCCGCGCGTTTATCTGGGTGCAGGACTTTCACTTCGCGCTCCTGCCGCGCATGCTGAAAGAAAAACGCCCCGATCTGATGGTTGCGCATTTTTGGCACATCCCCTGGCCCAACCCGGAGATCTTTCGTATCTGTCCCTGGGTGCGCGAAATCCTCGAAGGGCTCTTGGGCAGCGACCTGATCGGGTTTCACATCCAGATGCATGCCGACAATTTTCTCAATACGGTCGATCAGTCGATCGAGGTGCGCATCGATCGCGAGCGCTCCACGATCTATCATCACGGCGGCGTGGGGACCAAGGTGTTGCCCTTTCCGATCAGCGTCGATTTTGAGCAGATCGGGAAGGATGCGCAGCAGGATTTTACGGATAACGAGGTGGTGCGCGCGGCCACGGAGGCGCTTCCGGAGACGTATTCCATCATGGCCATCGGCGTCGATCGTCTCGACTATACGAAGGGGATTCCCGAGCGGCTGCGCGCGATCGATCGGTTTTTGGAGAAGTATCCGCAGATGATCGAGCAGTTCATCTTCGTGCAGCTCGGAGCGCTCTCGCGCATTCGCATTCGCCTCTATAAGGATCTCAACGACGAGATCAATTCGCTCGTCGACGACATCAACTGGCGGTATGCCACTGATTCCTGGCAGCCCATCGTCCTGTTGCGCCGAAATCTGACCTATCCGGAGGTGCTCGCCCTTTATCGCATGGCCCAGATCTGCGTGGTCAGCTCCGTGCACGACGGCATGAACCTGGTCGCCAAGGAGTTCGTCTCGAGCAAGACGGACGAGGATGGCGTGTTGTTGCTCTCGCAGTTCACGGGCGCGGCGCGCGAGCTCGAGGAGGGGGCGATCATCTTCAATCCGTTCGATCGGGAACAGTTTGCCGACGCGCTCTTCGCTGCTTCCACGATGACCGAGGAGGAGTGTCGCGAGCGCATGAAGCGCATGCGCGAGGTCGTGGCCGAGCACAATATTTATCGCTGGGGCGAGAATTTCATCGAGCAGCTGGCGCGATTGGCGTAAAGATCTTGAAGGACGACCGATTCCTCCGGAATCTCGGACGAGGGGCGAGGGACGAAAAGGCCCTTGCGTCCATCGTCCATCGTCCTTCGTACCTATTTATGATGCAATCATTCTCAAAAAATATCGAATCCATCGAGCGGCGCGTGCGGCGATGTGATCGTCTGCTGATGCTCTTCGATTTCGATGGGACGCTCGCGCCGATCGTGGAGCATCCGAACGATGCTCGTATGGCACCGGGTTGGCGCGATCGTCTTGCCGCGCTTGTGCGCCATCGTCGCATCACCGCGGGCATCGTCACCGGGCGCGTCATCGCCGATATCCGTCGGCGCGTATCCGTGCCGGGGCTCGTGCTGTCAGTCAATCACGGTTTTGAAATCTGGCGCGGGAATCGCTGTCTGCTGCGTCGCGGCGTTCGCTTTCGGAAGGCCATGAAGGCCTATAGGCGCATCGTCACGGCAGCGCTCAAGAACGTCCACGGGGTGGTGATCGAGAACAAGGCGTATTCGGTTGCCGTGCACTATCGGATGGTGGCGTCAGGAGAGAAAGCGGCGGTGCGTCGCACGACGATGCAACTGGCAGCGCCATTTGTGGAACACCATGGTGGTCAGCTCCTGCGCGGAAAACAGGTGCTCGAGCTGCGTTCGAATGACGACTGGAATAAGGGGCATGCCGCCCTCTGGATCAGGGATCACCTGGCCTCCGGTGCGCTTCCGTTTTATGTCGGCGATGACACCACCGACGAGGATGCGTTTCGCGCCTTGGGACGCAGGGGTATCACCGTTCGCGTCGGTCGCCGCAAAGACAGCGCCGCCCAGTACGTCGTGCGCGATATCGAAGAGATCGTTCCGTTGGTGGAGTGGATCTTATGTGAGTGGTAACGCAATTTCTTCAGCTTTCATCACCAATCACTTCCATACTCATAGCCGAGGTTCAGAAAGGCGCCGATGTGTCCGTGTCCTTGCGTGGCGTTGTTGATGCCGACGAAGTGGGAGAGCGATAGCGTCATGACCTGCTTGGGGTTGAAGATAAAGTGCATGATATAGTTTCCGACGACGTTTCCCTCCACTTCGGCTGCCGGCTCCGTCAGCGGCGTGCTCAGCGAGATGAGGGCATCATATTGAATGCGTGCATCCATTTTGATGCCACCTGCAGTTCTGCCTATTGAGATAGTCTTTCCGAGCGAGAATCCAGTGTCGTTTCCCACGCGTGGACGTGCAGAAAAGTAAGAGGAGCGAATGCCGTAGAAGCCGGAGGCGAGGTGTGAGAAAAAATTGAAGTCCTTGCCCGAGTGGGGGATCGGTTGCAGAACGGAAAAACGGGCTTTGCCATGACCGACGGCGGTGCTGTCTCCGTCGCCGAACGGTGCCTGCAGCTTTGCATCTGCGGCGAAGGCCAGTTCCGTCTCCGTTTTTGCCGGAAACAGGCGAATCGATCCGGATCCGCTGGATTCAGGTCCGTATTGAATGCTGTGTCGTCCGACGCTCGCACCGCCGCCACCCTGTACATCAAGACGATAGCCGTATGCATTGCCCATCGCTGCCTCCTCATCTGTTTCCCGATACCGTATCGGCAAAGGCGCGACAATGTTTCGCGGTATTTCATTCGGCGAGGCGTCATATTGACATTGGCATGGATTGTCGCTGGATTCGGTCCAAAAAAAATGGCCTCGAGGAGGCCATTTTTTGGTATGCGACGCGATGCTCTCTAGCGGAGCAACTGTTCGTAGATATCGATGTTGTTCTGCGTCATCACTTCCTTCGTATAGGAGGCATCGACCATTCGCTTGCCGGTGTTGCCGAAGCGCTGTCGCAGTTCGGCATCGCCCAAGAGGCGCATGATGACGCCGGCGAGTTCTTCGAAGTCCTTGGGCGGAATAACAAAGCCGTTGATGCCGTCGCTGATGATCTCGGGCATGCCGCCGGCGCGCGTGACGACCATGGGCTTTGCCGTCGCCATCGCCTCCAGCATCGTAAGCCCAAACGGCTCCTGCGCGGTGGAGGGATAGATGACGACATCGGCGACGCCGTAGAGCCCCGGCATCTGGTCGAGCGCATAGGAGTCGACCATGATCCTCTTCTCGAGCTTGAAGTAACGGATGAGGTTGACGAAGTAGGCGATGTCCTTCTGCTGCGTGGAACCCCAATCGATGATGTTCTTCGTGCCGGCCAGCACCAGCATTGCATCCGGAAAATGTTTGTGGATGATATTGAAGGCCTTGATCGAGACGTCGCAGCCCTTGGCCATGCCCATGCGCGCGGGATGGAAGATGATCTGCTTATCCCTCAGCTGCGGATAGTCTCGGTAGGCGCGCCGCGTATCGACCTTCGGGTGGAAGACGTTGGTGTCCACGCCGTGGTGGATGGTCGTGACCTTCGCGTCGGGAAGCCCTATTCCGATGAGCTCCTTGCGGATGAAGTGCGACACGGCGATGATGTGATCCCATCCGATGTTGTGCGCCATCTCCAGGTAGAGCACGTCGTCCCAGACGTTGTGCGCGGTGAGCACGAGCGGAATTCCCTTTGTTTTGCAGAGGGTTTCGAGGATCTCGGTGTGTTCGCGGCTGAAGTAGTGCATGTTGTGCACGTGCATCACGTCGGGGCGGGTGTTCTGAATGTATTGCGTGAAACGGTGCTCGATCTCCTCTTCCAGACCGTGTAGCCCGCGCTTGAAAAGCCAGTTCAAGTCCATCAGCGGCGTGCGCCGGATGTGGACGCCTCTATCGAGGTAGTGCACCTTGCAGCCCTCGACGGAACCCGTCAGCAGATGCACCTCATGCCCATAGCGAGCCATCTCGGGCAACATGAGGGCAAGATGCGTCTCCACACCGCCGATGATCGGGGGATAGCCCCAGTGCATCTGGGCGATGCGCAGCTTTCTTTTTTTCTTTGAGGGTGATTTCTGAGGTGTTTTCTTTGCGATTTTTTTCTTGGCCATTGTGTGCTCCACGGTAGTAAGATTGTGAGATGGCTTAATGGTGAGATAGCAAAGAGCTCTTGTGTTTTGCCATCTCATGATTTAGCGATCCAGCCATCTCGCGCTTTTTCGAATCAATAGTAATCGCCGAGGATGTGCTCGATCAGCCCCTTGCGGGCGACCATGCCGACGATCTTTCCTGCCTTGATCACGGGCAGCAGCCGAAAGTTGCGCTGGGAGAATATCTTCGAGGCATGTGTGATCGGGTCATCGGGACAGACGGTGGCGACCTTGCGCGTCATGAGACGGCCAGCGGTGTTCTCCAGGAACCCCGCACGCGGGACGGCGGCGATGATGTCGCGCTCGGAGACGAAGCCGACGAGCTTTCCCTTTGCATTGATCACCGGAGTGCCGCTGATCTTGTGCTTGGTGAGGATGCGGCAGACCTTTTTTACATCGTCGTTTTCTTGAACCGTGTGGACTTTTTTGATCATGACGTCGCGAATGGTACTCATCGTGTCCTCCTCTTTTTCAAGGCTGTTTTTTTCTTCCGAACCGCTTTCTTCTTCGGTGTTTTCTTTGCGGTGCGAACCTTTGTCGATTTTCGCGATGCCCTCTTGGGGGCGAGGAACTGAACGAAGGACTGATAGGTCAGTTCCTTGAGTTCGCCATAGACTTCCACGGCGATCGGTCCGCGTTTGGAGCGGTCCTCGAGGCAGATCTCGGTGCGCGCATGCGTCATGGAAACGCGCAGGCGGCAGCCGTGCCAGACCACACAGAAGTGCATTCCCTTCCAGTGCAGCGGCAGGTGCGGGGTGAAGGAGAGGATGCCGCCCCGGCGGCGCATGCCGGCAAAGCCCATGATGGCCGCCTGCCACGTTGCACCCGCGCTCGCCGCATGAATGCCCTCGGGCGTATTGCCGTGGATATTCTGAAGATCGCTGGAGAGCGCGTGTGCAAAATAGTGCAGTGCCTTCTCCTCGTCGCCGACCTCCAAGCCCACGATCGAGTGGATGGCCGGTGAGAGTGACGATTTGTGGAGCGTATGCCGCTCGTTGAAGTAGTAGTCGCGCTTCTTTTCCTCTTGGCTGAAGCGGTCGTTCTGCAGATAGAGCAGCATGACGACATCGGCCTGTTTGATGAACTGGGTTTTTCCGATCTCCTCCCATTCGACCGTGGAGGGGAGCACCGGCATGAAGTGTTCGTTGAGTTGGCAGATGCGGTGATCGCGCAGACGGAAGAAGCCGTCGAACGGTTCGATCAGCCGTCGCTTCTTGGAATAGGGGAAGTACATGCGTTCGGCGATTTGGCGCCAGTGCAGCACCTCTTTTGGTGCGAGCTTGATTCGGCCAGCGATGCGGTTCCACTGCGCCGGGCGTTCGCGCCGGAGACGTGCGGCCCACGTTACGGCGATCTCGAGGTTGAAGGCCGCCATCGCGTTGGTATAGGCGTTGTTGTTGACGTCCTCATGAAATTCATCCGGTCCCATCACATGGTCGATCTCATAGCGCGCCTGCTTGGTGTTGTAGATCACGCGCGAGGCCCAGAAGCGCGCCGTCTCGAGCAGCACCTCAAGACCACCCGACCACATGAAATCGATATCGCCCGTGGCATCGACGTAGTTGTTGATGGCGTAGGCGATGTCGGCGTTGATGTGGTGTTCCTCATCCATGGTGACGATGCGGATGATCTTGCCGTCGAAGTTCTTCGCCCAGGAGGGGGTGCACTCCTCTCCCGTATCGGCCGACTCCCACGGATAGAGCGCGCCCTTGTAGCCGCGTGCGGCCGCATTGTTACGCGCCGCTGTCAATCGATGTACGCGGTACATCAGGAGGTTTCGGGCGACCTGGGGCTCGTTGTAGATGAAGAAGGGGAGGAGGAAGAGTTCCGTGTCCCAGAAGATGTGACCGCGGTAGCCCTCCCCGGAGAGCGTGCGGGCGCCGATGGAAACGTCGTCGTCGTCGGTATTGCCCGCGATGATGAGATGATAGGTGTTAAACCGCAGCGCGCGCGCGGCCTCGGGGTCGCCCTCGATGTCGACGTTGGCCAGCTGCCAGCGCTTGAGCCACGCCTTCTCGTGTTCGTCCAAAAGGCGCGTGAACCCTTTGCGGCGTGCGCTCTTGAGAATTCCCACTGTCGTGCGCTTGAGCTCCGATGGGCGGACGTGGCGCGACGATTTGACGACGATGTATTTCCGGAAGGTGATTGTCTCGTTCTTCTTCACGCGCAGGTTCATCGCGCGCTCGCCCACGGTGTGGCACCTGTTTCCGCGGCAGACTTCGAGCGCCGAGGCATAGGCGATGAGGACTTTTTTCTCAAAGGTTTCCACGCAGAGGTAGACGTGATCCTTGGCTTGTTCCACCTCGTGTGGCTCGAAGTGTCGCTTGCGCCCCTCGGTGAGCGCGCCGCGGTTGGAGACCCCCGCGTCGATCATGGTCTGGAAGTTGAACGTCATGTCCTCATCGAGGGGTGTCACCTCCACCTCCATGACGATGAGGTTTTTGTTGGCCAAACTTACAAAACGGCGCGAGGTGAGGTCGATATGCTTTTTGTAGGCGCTGCGAAAGGTCGTGTGGCGATAGACGATGGCCTTGTGCATGTCGAGCGTGCGCCGATGGTGCACGATGTCCATCGCCACCGGATCGAGTTTTTCGCCATGCGTGTCGATGCGAAAGACGATCGGGTTGGGCAGGTTCACCAGCTCCGTGATCTGCGCGCCGGTACGATCGTAGATGCCGCCGATATAGGTTCCGGCGTTGGCGTCGTAGGGCAATTCCTCTAAGATGCCGCGGCAGCAGAGGTAGCCGTTGCCCTGGGTGAACTGCGTTTCGCGCAGGGCTTGCATGGAGCGGTCGAACCCCTTTTGTTCGACGAGCCACGACTTCGGTGAGAGCAGGTTGTCGTAGGCATAGGGATGCTGCTTTTTTGCCATGGTGATCAGTTCTCCTTACAGAGGGCTTGGACCGCATTCACGTCGACTTCACCGAGATCGCTCACGATCCGATCTGCGCCGGCGAGGCGTTCTGGACTGTCATAGCGGTCGATGCCGATGCAGTGCATCTTCCCGCGCTTTGCCGCTTCGACGCCCAACACGGCATCTTCGAAGACGACGCACTCGGAGGGCTTAGCATTGAGGCGCTCGGCCGCCATCTGAAAGATCTGCGGGTCGGGTTTTCCCTTGGTGATGTCGCTGCCGGCGATGACGGTGTCGAGTTTCTCATAGAGGCCGATGCGTTTGAGGATCGACGGGCAATTCTTCGAACTGGAGATGACCGCGACCTTGATGCCCGCCTTCTGGAGCCCGTCGATGAGAGTGATGGTCGTGTCGTAGGTGGGAATGGCTTCGGTGCCGAGGGCGTCGAGAAAATAGCCCTGCTTGCGTGTGGCTGCTTCTTCCAACTCCTCCTGATCGAGATCGGTGAGCACCGCCCGCGCTCCATCCATGCGCGGGATGCCATCGACCTTTTGTTTGTAGTCATCGAAGGAAAAGTCGACGCCGTATTCATTGAACATGCGCTTCCATGCCTTGAAGTGAATGGGGACCGTGTCGACGACTACGCCGTCCAGGTCGAATATCGCGGCTTTGAGTGTCATTTTCTTCTCCTTGTGTGTGTGCCGAATGTAGGGGCAAACGCGTGCAAAATCAAGTATTTTGCCGTTTCCGGCCACGCCTGCTTCGATAAACTGAAGAAGGGGTTGATATTTTTTTCAGAAGGGGAATAACGACGTGAGGCAGGCCACAGCAACGGGGGGACGGCACATGACGCGCATCCTGATCATCGACGATGAACCGACCTATTTGGAGTTGATGCAGGACTATCTCCGATTCAAGGGGTTCGAGGTCTCCACGGCCAAGGATGGGGATGAGGCCATCAAGCAGATGCGCTATGAGAAGCCCGATCTGATCCTCCTCGACATCATGATGCCGACCATGGACGGCTATCAGTTTTGCCGAACGCTCAAGGCCGACGCCGCGTTTTGGGATATTCCCATCATCGTGGTGACGGCGATCGCCTCGGATCGCGGTGAGCGGATGATGCAGGGTTTGGGGGCGGCGGCCTATCTGGAAAAACCGATCGATCAAGATCAGCTGCTCAAGCTCATCCGGAAGCATCTGCCCGGCCCCACAGGTGCACCCCCTCCGCGCAAGGTCCTGTAGGATGACGCCTGTTTCCGTTTGAGAGGGAGAGCCCTTCACCCCGGTTGCTTCAGCGGGATGGAGAACTGAAAGGTGGCGCCGCCGTCGGCGTTGTTCTCGGCGCCGATGGTGCCGTTGTGAATCGTGATGAGTTTCTTGGTGATCGCCAATCCCAGGCCATGACTCTTTTCTCCGGCCGTCGGTTGCGCCGAGAGTTTGCAGAAGGTACCGAAGGCCATCCGCAGATCTTCTTCCGTCAGTCCCGGACCCGTGTCGCTCACGGCGACGAAGAGCTGGTCGTCTTTTTGCCCCGTGCGCACGGTGATGCGCCCATCCGCGGGCGTAAACTTGATGGCGTTCGAGATGAAGTTGCTGATGACCTGACCGATCATCCCGTGGTCCATCAGGACGGGGGGCAGATCCTTCGGGATATCGGTAATAAATGTCTGTCCTTTACTCTCAGCCGCGATGCGAAAGAGCTCGGCGATTTCCATGGCGAGTGCGGCCAGCGACTCTTCCCGAAAATTTGGATCCATCTTCCCCTCGTCGATGCGCGAGACGTCGAGTGTATCGTTGACGAGACTGGTCAGCGTCTTGCAGTGCTTGCGCACCTTGGTGAGGGCTTCAATCGCTTTTGGCTCCAGATCTTTATAGATCTTGAGGACCAAGTCGGTCTGCATGTCGATGATGGCGATGCCGTTGCGGATGTCGTGCGCGGCGATTCCAAGAAACCGATTTTTCTCATCGTTGAGTTCTTGGAGGCGTTCGTTTTGCTGCTCGAGCTGTTCCTGCTGGAGTTCGACTTCTGCGGTGAGTTCCGCGCCCATGGCCGCGGCGCGGGCGAGCTCCTTGTTCTTCTGCTCGATCTCCGCCAGGAGTTCCGCGCCCTCGGCGGTGGTCTGTGCCATCCGTTCGTTGAGCGTCTGGATCTTGGCCTTGCTCTGTTCGAGCTCGGCCACGATCTCCGCCGCATGGGCATTGGTGGTGGCCATTTCCGTGATGCGGCGTTTCAGTTCTTTCACGTCTTGTTGGAGTCGTTCGTTCGTATCCATGGAAAAAGGCTTCTCCTGGAAAACGGTTGTTTCGTCAGAACGTCACGACGCGACCGTGGTCCGAGATGAAGTGATAGGCCGTCGCCATGCCGGTGATCTTCGCCCCGTCGCGCATGCCCTTCTTCGCATCGTCTTCGCTGATGCTGCAGTAGTACTCCATGCAGGGCGGACAGACGAAGATCTTTCCGCCGAGTTCCTCGAATTGTTCGACATAGGTTTCCAACGAGTCGAATCCAGGAAGTTGGATTCCGCGCGTCGATTCCTTGAGGCCCCAGATCGTGCCATCCATCGTGACATAGAGTGCCACCTCTGATCCCATGGAGAGGGCCGAACAGGCGAATGCAAACGCGAGCGTGGCTTTGGCGCCGTGGTCCTGTTTGCCCGTGCTGAGGATGATGAGCAGGCGGTCGTTTGTGGCAGTCATGGCGATCTCCTTTTTCGGTGTCAGATGAAGAGGACGAGGTCGTCGCTCATGGCGTCGGTGACGAAGGTGGCGACCCCGCAGCTGCTGGTTTCACCCCCCGCACAGGTGGACAGCCCGAGCATATCGGCGGAGGTGTCGCAGAGACGGAACTCAACGCCCATCTCACGCGTGCTCTGAATGAGCGTTTCAAGGCTCTCGATGCCCTTCTTGTTCATCATGCGGCGCATCAGCCACGGGCCCAGTCCCCAGAAGTTCATGCGTGAAAGCGGCAGGCTCTTGATGCCGTGGGGCATCACCCACCCGAAGAGGCGTTGCAGGAGGGTATTGGGTTTCCAGGTGCCGATGACGGGGCACATCGCTTGCGAGCCCCAGAAGGTGAAGAACATCCGTACGCGTGCATCCATGCTGGCCGCGCCCACGGCGATGGTGAAGGCGGCGTAGAGCCGGTCGAATTCGCCCGAGAAGCAGACGATGCTCACCGAGCGTTTTGAGGGAGAGCATTTTTTTAGGCGCTCTTCCACTGCGGCGAGTCGCGATTCGAGCGATGTGGTGTCGACCGAGGTCATGGAGGGCCTTTCACTTCAGCGTGATGACAGCGGTGACGACGTCGCCCTCTTTCTCGAGCGAGACGATGGTGCATCCGGTGGTGTCGCACCAGGCGCGGACGTCGCTGTCGAAGGCGGGATCGTCGGCGATGATGTGGATTTCTTCGCCCTTGGGCAGCGTGCGCTTGGCTTTTGCCAGTTCGATGATGGGGCGAGGGCAGCGCAGCCCCTTCGCGTCGATTTCATGAGACATAGATCCTCCGTGAACCGTGAACCGTGAACCATATGCAGTGTAGCGCGAACAGGTCGAAACGACAATAAAAACGAACTCCTTGAGCATCTTGCGTTTCCTCCGCGCTCGCGGCATGGTGCGCCCATGGCCATCATTCCTTTCACGCGTCCCTTGGTCCTTGCCACCGCTTCTCCGGCACGACGACGGCTCGTGGCCGAGGCGGGCTTTTCTTTCATTCCCGATGTCGCCTCTATCGATGAATCGCCGCAGGATGACGAGAAGGTTGCCGCCTATGTCGAGCGACTGGCACGTCAGAAGGCCGAGGCGATCGTGCCGCCCGCGCTCGATGCGGTCATCATCGCCGTCGACACCGCCATCGGGATCGATGGCGCCATCATCGGTAAACCGCGCGACCGCGAGGATGCGCGCGCCATCCTGAAACGCCTCTCCGGTTGCGAGCATCAGGTCGCCAGCGCCATCGCCCTGCGCGATATCGCTTCGGCTACGATCGATGTCGAGGTGACCGCGACGACGGTGCGTTTTTCCTCGCTCGATGACGGCATGATCGATTGGTATCTCGCCACCGGCGAATGGAAGGGGCGCGCCGGCGCCTATGCCATTCAGGGCAAGGGCGCGGCGCTCATCGATGAGGTGCGCGGCTGCTTCACCAACGTCATCGGCATCTCGATCCCCACCCTCCTGCGCATGCTTCGCGCAGCTTCTGCGTGAAGTCGTCGTACGGCATGGCCTTCCCGCCAGCTCTCCTCGCTTACGGCTCCTCGCCTCAAACGCCGGCTCGTCGCCTGCTCTTCTTCGCGCCGCGGGATTGGAGGCTTGTGAAGGCGGCGCTCGAAGAAGCCGCTCGGAGAGCTGGCGGGAAGGCCACGCTTTCAAGAAACATGCGTTGAATTTGCTCGGGGTTGCGCCTCGCGTCCGCATCTCCTATAGTTCCTGCTCGGAAAAGGCGATTTTTCCGATTTTTGTCATTCCCGCGAAGGCGGGAATCTCGATTTTTCAAGTGCTTCGGGATTCCCGCCTTCGCGGGAATGACAACAAAAGCCCTTTTCTGGACAGGAACTCTATAGGAAACGCCATGTCATCGACATCCGAACAATGCGATTTTCCCTCGATCGCCATCGGCTCGCTTCAATTGCGCAACAACCTGATTGCGGCACCCCTGGCGGGGCTCTCCTCCCTTCCGTATCGTCTGCTCGCGATGGAGCAGGGCTGTGCCCTGGCGATCTCGGAGATGGTCGCGGCCAAGGGGGTCTTGCAGGCGCAGGAGCGAACGCGGCGCTATTTTTCCAACGATGCAGCGGTGCGCCCCTTTGGCGTACAGCTCTTTGGGAACGAGGCGGCGGCGATCGCCGAGGCGGCGAGAATCATCGCGGATGAACCGATCGACTGTATCGACATCAACATGGGGTGCCCCGTGCCGAAGGTCTGCAAGAAGGGGGCGGGCGCGGCGCTGATGAAGACGCCGGATCTCGTGCGCGCCATCGTCGCGGCGGTGCGCGCGGCGACCAGGCTTCCGCTGATGGTGAAGATCCGTTCCGGATGGGATGCGGATTCGATCAACGCCGCCCTGATCGCGCGCATCGCGCAGGAGGAGGGGGCCGATGCGGTCGCGGTGCATGGCCGCACCCGCATGCAGGGTTTTTCCGGCACGGCCGACTGGTCGGTCATCGCCGCCGTCAAGACGGCACTCTCCATCCCGGTGATCGGCAACGGCGATGTTCGTTCGCGCGCCGATGCGCTGCGCCTGATGCAGGAGACCGCTTGCGACGGCGTCATGATCGGTCGCGCGGCGGTGGGCAATCCCTGGATCTTCCAGCAGATCCTCGATCCGGATGCCGCGCCGCCGACGCTCGCCGAGCGCGGCGCGATGGCGCTGCGTCATATGAACCTGTTGATCGACTTTCTCGGCGAACACTACGCCGTCCTGCAGATGCGCCAGATGCTTCCCTGGTATGCCAAGGGGATTCCCGGCGTGAAGCTTTTCCTGCGCGATCTCCACACAGCGACCACGCCCGCTCAGATACAGGCCCATATCGAGGCCTTTTTCCCGATCGAGGACGGTTCGGTTGTCAATAATATGTAGTATTATCAGTAGGTTGCAAGATCGCTTCCCACGGCGGTGACAGTTCAATTTTGGCAATTCTCCACTTGATTATCCGACGCAACCTATGGTACCCCCCCTCCGCAAACGGCGCAAACCGGCGCCCACACGTCCAAGGAGGCGGTTATGTCGGATATGGAAATGAGCAGGTTTCCGGAGTCCTTTTCCCTGAATTATAGCGGCGTCGATTTTGAGCCGGTCGATCGCTGCGAGAGCGGGCACAACGAAAAGTGTGTGACGGCTGCCTGCGGCAGAAACGACCTCTTCGTCGACAGCTTCGACATCGAGGGGCAGGCGACGTCTTCCGGTTATCGCCTGGAGATTGCGGTCGATAGTGAAGTGGACATCGGTCTCTTCGACGGCGGGCGCACGGTGCTGATCTATGACAATGCGACCAAACTCTGGAGCATGACGGCGAAGAAGGCGGATGGGAGCGAGTGGACTTTCTGCTCGGCCAATGTCGTTATCGACATGATGATTGTGGGACTGGGTTGTATCGCGAATGACGCCGATGTAGCCGCGCAGCATCAGTCATTTCTGAAGGAAGTCGTCGGCGGGCTCAGCGCCGATCGAGATCACATCATCGATTCGGCCGCGCTCTATACCAATGCGGAAGACTGCAAGGTCTCCCACTCCACGACGCCGGCGGTCTGGGAGGTGCTCGATGGGGGATCGTCCGCGATTCCCGCGCCGTAAAGACGTTTTCTGAAAGGGGAGATTATTCCCATGGGCGATCGGATCGAATCCACACATGCTCTTCCCGAAGTGAGCCAAGATCCGTTCGCGATGGCGCCGGCCATGGCGCCGCTGAGCGCGGCGTTCGGTCCCTTCACGCCGGAAACCCCTGTTACGATCACGATCACCGATGAGGCGGTCGACATCCCCGGCGGTGCGGGCGCCTTCTTCGACCCTGCATCCGGTTCGATCCAGATCATGGCCGCGAGCGAGGTGCAGCTCGACGCCTTCTTTCAGGGGATCGAGAACAATCTCCTCTCGACCCTTCCCGGGCCGATGACCGAAGAGCTCTCACCCATCCGCAATCCGGACGGGACGATCTTCGATTCGGCCAAGGAAGAGGAAAAGATCAACAGCGAGTTCGCCTACGGCATCCACAAGTCCGGCAAGGCGGCCTGGCGCATGGCCTTCACCCGCGGGATGTATTCCTATGGCCAGCGCTTCGGGCGGGGGAACAAATTTCAATACCTCGACAATCCGAACCAGCCGATCTTCACCAAGACGTCGACGCTCTCGCGCATCTTCGACAGCGACACCAGGGTGGGCAAGGCCTACGACCGCGTCTTCATGCCCAAAGAGCTGCGGGGAAAGAGCCAGGCCCAGCTGCGCGAGCATCGCAACGAGGTCCGCGCGGCCGGCGGTGCGATGGGCAAGGATGCGGGCAAGTGGTTCAACCGCGCCAACTACATGCGCATCGCGGGCAACATGGTCGCGGGGGGCGTGTGTCTGGCCTCCGATGAAGGATGCGATGGCAAGACCTGGGCGATGATCGGTTCGGATACGGGGACCTCCACGATCTTCGTCGGCGTCCAGAAGTTCAACGGTGGTGCAGGGGCGGTGCAGCGCGCGGCGGGCGACATCCTCAAGGCCTTGGGCAACGGCGCGGCGAAGAATGTTTCCGACATCAAGACCTATCACGCCTTTCGCGAGGCGCGTGAGGGAGGGGCAAAGGCCCTTGCCGCGTTTGAAAAGGTGCATGGCAAGGAGGCGAGCAAGTATTGGCGCCTGCAGGAGAAGGCATTGAAGCTGGCGCGGTGGGGAAAGGTTTTTTCGCAGCTCGCCTACGGCGCGGGGATCGCGGCCAGTGTGGTCAAGATCGACCGCGAGATCGACAACTATAAGAACGATCCCGAGAATTATGATGTCTTTGCCCTCGGCGATGCCTGCGTCGACATCGGCGACAATGCCTTCCGATTGATACAGCACGCCTATTGGTTTTTTGCATCTGCAGCCGAGATGGCCCGTCGTGGCGGCAGCGTCATCATGGCCACCGATATCGCGCTCATCGGAGCGAAGTTGCCGCCGGTGCCGATCATGGCGGTGGCCATGGTGTTCAATACTGCTGGGGGTGGCTTTATGCTGCGCCATAATTTGAACCAGCTGAGCGATGCCGTTGTCGGATATACGGTGAAGCGTGTCGATAAAGAGGACAAAATCATCCCCTATTCACGTGAAGAGCAGTGGAAATATGGAACCGTCGCGCTCATCGGTGTCGGTGCAGCTCTGGTTCTCATCATCGGTGGCCCATTCATCGTTCCGGGTGCGGCGATCACCGTGGGCACCAAGCTCGCCTTCGTTGTCGGAGGGATCGTGATCGCGCAGATGCTGACCGACTGTTTCTGGAACCCGGAGCCGTACCGGGATTCGATGCCGCAGTTGGCGCGCATGGATGGTGGCGCGATCCCGATCGGTCCCTACGGCGAGAATCCCGAAGGCGAATCCGGGGGGCTGGCCAAATTCACCATCCACATCGATGAACCCATCGGCCCCGTCTTCGGCGATCCTTACTACGACGACGAACGACAGATTTGCGCCTTGCCTGCACATCCTTAGCTTTTATCCTTTTTTTGTCATTCCCGAGGAATCGGGAATCTCGATTTTTCACGTACGTCGAGATTCCCGATTCCTCGGGAATGACATCAAAAACGACAAACTCTACGGAGAGATGCTCTCGCGCGAGGACTCGCGGCGGACTGTGAGTTGATCTGCGGTGATATGATGGCGCATGCGCAGGTGGGCCTCGAGGGCACGGCGGTGTCGGTCGACGGCGGAGGCGTCGTCGCCGTCGAACCAGTAGGCGATGGCGACGCCCTCGATCGTCGCGGGCGCCGGCCCCTCCGGTTTGTTCGTTTCGATCCTCACGCGCGTCCCCCCGATATCGCGCAGGACATAATACTCCGTCTCCCATCGATGACCATGCTGCGCCCAGGCGTGTGCGGTCAGCACCATCACGTCGATGTCCTGCGTCGAGGGCAGGATGTTCTCGGTGACCCCGGCGCGCGCCGGATGGGTGTGCGCGAACCAGTAGCCGGTGGCCGAGATCACCTCCGTCCCGTCGCCGACGATCAGCTCCGTGCGAAGTTCCGTATCGATGACATGGTCGATGGCGCCGACCTCGAAGTCGAGCCCGGCATTGGCGATATGGGTGAGCAGCGCGAGCGCGTTCTCATGCTCGATGAAGCGCCCCGAGGCGTTGGTGAGGTAGGCGCGCACGACGAGCCGCTTCTCCGGAAAGAGCGTCACTTCGAAGAAGTGTCGCGCCGCCTTCTCCGTCGGCGCGTCCAGCGCCGTCTGGATCGCGATGCGCGCGCGAGGGAAATCGTCGTTCACACAGCCGAAGAATCGTCGGGCCAGCTCAACGACCTCGCGCTGCTCCTCATCGGAGAGGGTGAGCAGTCTCGATCCGCGGCGGTGAAAGCGTTCGGTGAGTCGTTCCCACGGCTTTCCCGGAAAGGCGCCGACATACGTGCCGCCCGATTCCTTTTTGGGAGACTCCTTGATAGAGCCGAGCGCCTGGCCCTTCGGTTTCTCCTTTTTGCGACGAATCTGGATCATGCCGTTTACTCCTCAAGCGAATAGCGCACCGTCACCGTGATCGGCCCCGCATAGAAGGGGAGCGGGGCGGCGCGCCGGATCGTTTCGATGGCGGCGTTGTCCAGAACGCTCGAACCGCAGGACTGAGCCAGGTGGACGCGCGCGATCGAGCCATCGCCGTCGATGACGAAGGTCACCTTGGGTTTCCCCTCGAGCCCCTGGCGCCGCGCCATCGAGGGATAGTATTTGTTTCGGTTGATGCGCTTCCAGATCTCGGCCAGGACGCTCGGGCCGCCGCTGCCTGCGCCCACGCTCGATCCCGTTCCCACGCCCGCGCCGCTGCCCACGCCCGTGCCGAGACCGCTGCCCACTCCCGCGCTCGTGCCCGCGCCGGCGTGCACGACCGTTCGACGCGTTGTTTCCCCCTCTTCCCGTTTGGTTGTCTTTCGCCGAAGAATTCGTCGCCGCGCCTTCGCGCGCGCTCGCTCCTCTGTGCCCCTGAGCGCCGCCCTCTCACCGAACGTCTCGCCGCGTGGCCCGGCAAGCCAGACATCGACGACCTCGCCCCCCGCACCGCCGATGCCGCCGAGTTGGGGCGCTTCATCGTGCACGATGAAGAGCGCACCCAGAACCACTGCGCCGATGAGGGTCAGGTGAATGGCAAGCGAGATGAGGATGGGCAGGCGCAGACGAAACATGATGATCTTCTAGCGCGTGCGTGAGGGTCGTGCAAGCGGCCAGGCCGACGTCAGTCGAGCCGGGGAAATGGGGACGACCCGTGCAGGAGGTTCTCCAGGCCCAGCTCGAATCCGTCAAGCTCAGAAAAAGGCACATCCATAGGCACATCCATGTGCGGAGGTAGGTGCTGCTCCTGCATCCAGAGCGAGTTCAGGAATTTGCGCAGGTTCAGCCCTCCGCTGATGCGATGTCCTTGCGGTCTGCTCATGATGCCGTTGAGTGTGAGCTGCAGGCGCAGGGGTTTCTGCTTCAGCGAACGCATCATTTCCTTGGACGATTCATTGGTAAAGAGCGATTTCTTTGGCAGGGATTCTATCGGTTGAAAGCCGAATGTGTCAGGGATGTGAAAACGAATGCCGAGCTGTATTTCAGACATGGGGACCTCCTGTAAAAAAGGGATTGTAGCACTGGTAGAATTATCGGCAGTTTTCTGAGGAAGTTTCGTGGTATTTTCCGCGCATTAGATCTGTCAGGAGCGGGCTTGAGATCGGAGATCAATCCTGATAGATTTCGGTCACACCATTCACGAAAGGGGGGATACGATGGAAAAGAAATGGCTGCCGTGTTTTTGCACGATCATCTTAGGGATCGGTGTCATCGTCTTTGCGTGGTGGAATCTCAGCTGGGCGCCGATTGCGCTCACCGTCCTGGGTGCGCTCGTCATCATCCGCGGGTTCATCAACCGCTGCTGCTGCGGCGAGAGCAAGGAGAAGAAGAACTGCTGTTCATAGACGACGTTCGGTTGAACGATTGAAAAACCCCCTTCCACATGGGATCGCGGAAGGGGGTTTGTGTTTCGGTGTGCCACGACGATCACTGCGACCGTGCGCGGCGGAAGATGAGGATGGCGCCGAACGTGCTCATGAGGAGGAACAGGAACGCGATGAACGAATTGCGGCTGGGGTGTTCGTTCGCGCGGGCGTTGAGCTGGCATCCCATCATACCCAGACCAAACATGCCACGGCCACCGCCTCCGCCGATAGAGAAGGGGGGCTCGGTGGTGATGACCACGTCGGCGGCATCCTCGCTGCCGTATTGGCTCACAGCCGTTGCGCGGATCGTGTAGCGTATGCCGTCGAGCGAATCGATCGTCGGCAGCACGGCGGTGCGGATCCAGGTCTGCCGCGCCTCGTAGGTCGTCTGCTGATTCTCTCCGATCGCGAGCGTGATCTCGAAGTCCTGCGAGGGAAGGGCCACGTTGTAGGTTTGTGATGATGGCGCGGCCGCTGCGGAGAAATCGATTGTTGCCGGCGCGGTGAGGTCGAACATCGGCGCCGTCGGATCGGTGGCGACGGAGAATTCCACCGGTGTGATGTACTCCTCTTCGGCTGCACGCGCCACTCCGCCTGTGCTCTGGCCATTGATCGCGACGATCTCATAGAAGATAGCCGCTGCATCCTCACCCGTCTGGGCGGTGCACTCGATGGTCACCTCCTCGCCGTTCGCGGCGATGATCTCGGTCTGTGCGCACGACAGAAACAGATCGCGCACATCGACGGTGATCGTGTCGGTTGCCGAGTCGCCCTCCGGATCGGTGACGGTGACCGCGAAGACGAGCGTCGTGTTGCGCTCTCCCGTGGGCGTGGTGAAACTCATCGCGGCCGTATCGGCATCCTCGAGCGTCACCGTCGTTCCGGATATCTGCACCCAGGAATAGGTGAGCGTTGAGTCATCGGCCTCGTTCTCATCGGTGCCGACCGCGGTGAGCGTGACGGCCTGACCCTCGCCGGTGATGACGTCGTCGCCGGCGTCGACGGTGGGCATTTCATTCACGTCGTTGGTGATCGTGATCGTCACCGTATCGGTCGCTGTCTTCGGATCGGTGGCGTCGTTGTCGCTGACGGTGAGTTCGAAGGTGAGCGTCTGGCCCGCCTCGACGACCTTCGGCGAGACGAAGGTGGCGACCTGAGCGTTGGCCGCATCGATCGTCACCGCGGTTCCGGCCGTCTGCGTCCACGCGAAGGTGAGATTCTCTTTATTCGGATCGTTGTCATCATACGAACGCGTGCCGTCGAGGACGACGGTGGTCTGCTCGGAGACCGTGCGATCCACGCCCGCCTTTGCCACCGGCGCTTCGTTGACGTTGTTGCGCACCGTGATCACCGCAGTGCCCATCGCGACTCCGCCACGACCATCGGAGACCATCAGGCGGAAAGTGAAGTCGGTCTGTGCATTCACGGTCGGGGCATCGAAGCTGAACTCGTCCTGATCGACCCCGTTGACGGTGATATCGACGTCTGGACCGCCGGTCTGCATCCAGGTGGAGGTGTGGACCTGCTGTTCGTTCCCACCTCCGATCGTGTCGGGTTCGGTCACTATCGCGGTGACGGTGACGATGTCGCCTTCATCGACGGTCTGATCGCCGAGCACGATCGTCGGCACAGCGTTCTGGCTGTTGCGCACGATGACGTCGACATCATCGGTTGCGGTTTGTCCGCGGCCGTCATCAGCAGTCACGCGGAAGCTGTAGGTCGTATCCGCGGTGAGCGTGCTCGGTGCGGTGAATTGCACGCGCATGCCGACGAGTGTGCCGCCGCCGGCGACAAATTCCGGCAGCGCCGGGTTGGCGTCGATCTGCTCCCAGGTGAGCGTGAGGGCGTCGGTGTCCGGGTCGGCACTCTCCGTTCCATCGAGCGTCACCAGGTCGCCCTCGTTGGCCGCGTGATCGGGGCCGGCGTTCGCCACCGGTGCGCGATCCACCTGTGCGGCGGTGATGATCGCGAAGACCGGCGTGCTCGTGCCGCCCTGATCATCATCGACGTCGATGCGGATGACGATCGTGTCATTCGCGATGCCGGCAATCTCGGGGATGCCCACATCGACGGAATCGTCATCCTCCGCAGGGAGGTTGAGGCTCGCCCCCGCGATCTGCGTATAGCGATAGACCAGCGGATCGCCATCGTCGTCGGTGGCGGTCACCGCAATCGTGAGCGTTTCGTTTTCGTTCATCGCATAGGGGCCGATAGAGGCTGGGAGGTTGTAGGTCGTGTCCCCGCCACCGGTGTCGGTCAGGCGCACGGTCGTCACCTCCGGCTCGGTATTGTCGGTGTTGAGGACCGTGAGCGTTTCGATGGCTGCGACTGAATTGGTGATGCCGTCGTTGACGACCAGTTGAATCGTGCAGTTCGTCGCGGCGTTGACGATATTCGTTGTCACGCGCGTCTCCATCTGATTCGCGACGGTCAAGTTGCAGGTGCCGCCGCCGTTATCGGTGAGCACCCAGGCGTAGGTGAGCGCATTGCCGTCCGCATCAGAGCTTTCCGCTCCCGAGAGGAAGATATCCTCCTGTTCGCCGACGGTGAAGTTGCCGCCGATGCGCGCGACGGGCGCCTGGTTGATGGCATTCACGGTGATCGTCGCCGTCTCGGGGAGAGAGATGAGCCCGCGTTCATTCTGAACGGCCACGCGGATGATAAGCTGTTCGTCACCGGCCACGCTCGGAAGCGTGACGGCGAGGGTATTGGTTCCATCGCCGCCCGGCAAAACGACGGCCGGTCCGCTCACGCGCGTATAGAGATAGGTGAGCGTGTCGTTCAGCGGATCGCTGGCGGTGACGCCCAAGGTGACCACCGTGCCTTCATCCTTGGTGGCGGGGCCCGCAACGCCGTCGATCGTGAGTGCGGTGATCACCGGACGAGCCGGATCCTGCAGGGCATCGCAGATGCCGTTGCCATCCACATCGGCCGGAATCGAGGCGGCATCGGCCGCGTCGAATCCGCAGAGGGTTTCGATATCGTTGATCCAGCCGTCGCCATCCTGATCGTTGTCCAGGGCATTACAGGTGCCGTCGCTGTCGATGTCGCGCGTGGCATCGATCGGCGTCTGCCCGGCAACGGTCGTGGAGGATCCGCAGATCGTCTCTAAGGTGTTGGAGAATCCGTCGCCGTCGGTGTCGGCGATCTCCATCGCGTCGCAGATCGAATCGCCGTCGGTGTCGGCAGGCGTGTCGCCTCCGTCGGCCGGGTCGGTGCCACAGGGAGCTTCGATCGTGTCGTCCCATCCGTCGCCATCGCGGTCGGCGTCGAGTTCGTTACAGGTGCCGTCGCCGTCGATGTCGCGCGTGATGTCCGTGGGCGTTTCCAACGCGTCGGTCGTGGAGGATCCGCAGATGGTTTCCAAGGCATTGGAGAATCCGTCGCCATCGATGTCGGCGACCTCCATCGCATCGCAGATCAGATCGCCGTCGGTGTCGGCGGGGACGTCCGCTCCATCGGCGGGGTCGGTGCCGCAGCCGGTCTCGATCGTGTCGTCCCAGCCGTCGCCATCGCGATCGGCGTCGAGGGCGTCGCACGTTCCATCGCCGTCCGCGTCGTGTGCGGCATCGATGGGCGTAACGGCCGCGTTGTTCGCATCTGATCCACACAGGTTTTCTTCGGCGTCGGTGGAGCCGTCGCCGTCGGTATCAGCATCCTCCATCGCGTCACAGACGCCGTCGGCGTCCAGGTCGAGCGGGATGTCCGCGGCGTTGTCCGCACTCGTGCCGCAGGGGGCTTCGATAGCATTGCTCCACCCGTCGCCATCGCGGTCGGCGTCGAGCGTGTCGCAGGTGCCGTCGGCATCGCTGTCGGTCGGCGTCGAACCCGCGTCGGCCGGATCCGAGTCGCAGAGATCCTCGATGACATTGGCCACGCCGTCGCCGTCGATGTCATCCTGCTCCATCGCATCGCAGATCAGATCGCCATCGGTGTCGGTCGGCACGTCGGCGGCGTTGTTCGGATCGGTGCCGCAAGCGGTTTCCATCGTGTTCGCCCAGGTGTCGCCGTCGATGTCGGCATCGATGGCATCGCAGTCGCCGTCGCCATCGGCATCCGCAGGGGTGTCGCCCGCATCGGCGGGGTCGGATCCGCAGAGCGCTTCGATGGCCGAGGCAAAACCGTCGCCGTCGAGGTCGTCATCTTCGAGGGCATCGCAGGTGCCATCGCCATCGGTGTCGGTCGGGGTGTCGCCCGCATCATTGGGATCGGAATCACAGACGGTCTCGATGTCGTTGCCGAAGCCATCGCCGTCGGTGTCGGCGTCGAGCGTATCGCAGGTGCCGTCGCCATCCGCATCGGCCGGCGTCGAACCCGCATCGGCCGGGTCGGATCCGCACATCGTCTCGATCGCATTTTCAAAACCGTCGCCGTCGATGTCGGCCGTCTCCATCGCATCGCAGAGGCCATCGCCGTCGGTGTCGACCGGGATCGAGGCGTTGTCGCTCGGATCCGTCGCGCAGAGCGTCTCCAGTTCGTTGATCCAGCCGTCCGCATCGATGTCGGGGTCGATCGCATCGCAGGTGCCGTCGCCGTCCGTGTCCGGCGGCGTTGACCCCGCATCGCTTGGGTTGGAGTTACACAGCGTTTCATGCGCGTTGGCATAGGTGTCGCCGTCGAGATCGGCCGTCTCCATCAGGTCGCAGATGCCGTCGGTATCCGTGTCGGTCGGTATGTCCCCTGCATCGACAGGATCGTTTCCGCAGGCTGTCTCGAGCGCGTCGATCCATCCATCGGCATCGTCGTCATCGTCGATCGCGTCGCAGTCGCCGTCACCATCGGTGTCGGTCGGGGTTGATGCCGCATTGGCGGGGTCCGACCCGCAGACGGTCTCGACCGCGTTTTCCACCCCATCGCCGTCGGTGTCGCCGTCTTCCATCGCATCGCAGACGTTGTCACCGTCAGTGTCGGTCGGCACGTCGGCGGCGTTGTCCGCATCGGTGCCGCAAGCGGTCTCCATCGTATTGGCCCACGCATCGCCGTCGCGGTCGGCGTCGATGGCATCGCAGTCGCCGTCGGCATCGGTGTCGGTCGGGATCGAACCGGCATCGGCCGGATTCGAACCGCAGAGCGTTTCGATCGCATCGACGACGCCGTCGCCATCGCGGTCGGAGACTTCCATCGCGTCGCAGATCGAATCGCCGTCGGTATCGGTCGGCACATCGCCCGCATCGGCCGGGTCGGTGCCGCAGCCGTCTTCGATCGCATCGTACCAGCCATCGCCGTCGCGATCGGCGTCGATCGTGTCGCAGTCGCCATCGCCATCGGTATCGGTCGGCACATCGCCCGCATCGGCCGGATCCGATCCGCACAGCATTTCGACGCCGGCGGAGAACCCATCGCCGTCGAGGTCGGAATCTTCCAGGACGTCGCAAACGCCATCACCGTCGGTATCGGTCGGCATGTCGGCGACATTGGTTTCATCGGTGCCGCAGAGGATTTCCGCGGCATCCTGCCACCCGTCGCCATCGCCATCGGCAGCGAAGGCGCTTTCGGGAAGGGCCAGGAAAATCATCAGGATGAGGGTGAGGATGAGGGCGATGCGTGTCTTGGTCATGGGGTCTTCTCCTTACACGGGGCGGCGCGGAAAGCGGCCGCTCAATACAATCGTCGAAGTATCGTTCGTTCGGGGGAAAAGTTGCGTGATATTCAATCGGTTTGGTGTTTATCCACAGGTTGCGTTCGCCTCCCCCGAGGACGAGCCGCTGAGATTCGGAGACGGGGACCTATCGGGCAACGTGCTGAAACGCAACGCGAATTTCGAATGGAGGCTCGAAACGGCTTCCAGGATTGTCGCTACCATGTTGTTTTTGCACTGCAATTCACGGATGCGGCATGAATGACATGACGATCGGATGGTCGCGACATGACGATATATTGACTCTCGATCCCTCCCTTTCTCGATATGAGGCCTTCGCTCCCGATGACCGCTGCCGTCGGCCTTGCAACCTATTGAAAGAACGACTTTTTTTGCGGAGGCGCATGCGCCATCGCGTCCTCATGATGGCATGCCTCTTGCTTATATAATGCCCTGTTGGTTCAACGGGGAGGCGTCATGAAACGTGCATCGATTGCCCTCGGAGTCGTTCTCATCGCCACCGGTCTCCTGATATCCGCGACGAGCGATGCGCAGTTGCGGACCGGATCGAGCATGCGTGCAAAGCCATCGGGAGTGCAGCGTCCCCCGAGCCTGAAGAAACGGATGACGGGGGAGATCAGGCGTCGGTGTCCCGATGGTCAGATGTGGTTCTTATCGCGTTGCATGTGCAGCTATACGGTGTACGAACCTCAGGGAGGCAACCTGGTGAAGGAGGTGCAGCTTCCGGATATCTTCGCGGCACCGACGGCCGGGTGCGCGTGCATGGGGGATACGGAACGGGAGAATCTCACCGGCAAGAAGGTCAGCGAGCGCAGTTCGAGAACCTACGCCGGGATGTCGGAGTGTCGCTGCCCGAAAGACTCCCCCATGATCGATGCCCGTTTGGGGAAGTGCAATCTCTGCAAATCCGACGATCCCCTCTACAAGCGGAATGCGCGCACCGGCGAATGCTACTGCGCGAGAGATGAGGGCGGCACGTATGTGGATCCCCTGGGCATTCCCGATCCCTCGACGCGGACTTGCGGGTGTGGCGACAACGCCGTCGATTCGGGGACGTCCGAGGGATGTGTCTGCTTGTCCGGTTTTACCCCCGCGAACCCGGAAAGGATGCGCAACGGGGGGCATTGCAAGGATGTCGGTTTCGGCGTCACCGTTCACCAGGAGTGCCCCAACAGGTGGATGGCTCGCGTCGGCAGAAAATGTCTCTACCCGGAGACGGCGGGAGCGGAGCTGGGTTGTCCGCTTCGCGTGGTGCCGGATAGTGATGATCGTTGCCCGGAGTTCAGCTCGTGCGGAAAGATGGTCCAGGATAAAGGAAAAACCTCCTGCCTGTATGAGCAGATGACGAATTCTATGGACTGGGAGGCGAAGGGGATCTTCGGGAAGACCTCTGGATCGATCGGCAAGCTCTGTCTGCCGGTCATCGAAGAGGTGAGTGCCGACGGCGAGCCGTTGATCTCCCCGCGATGGCTGTATGAGTATCGCGAGGCCCTCCACGTTGGATGCCTTGCCCTGTTCGGGTTTGGAACTGAACGGTACGGCGCGTGCATGTCCAATAATGACTTCCTGTGGACGCACGTGGAAGGGGACGACGCTTACCTGCCGGTCAACATCAGTGGTGCATGGTTCTACGAGGGGATGACTGCGTTTGGGCCGGATGATATCCCCTCTCAGGGAAGGATATTCTACTGCGACAATTCGAATGCCTTCACGGATTCCTGTTATTGTCGCGCGAACCATGACGGGGAAGATGCCCGTCTCAATTATTCGTTCGTCGGGAGTGCCGTGGATATTCAGGGGCTTGTCTGCGAGCAGTTGCGGGTGCAGTTTTCGGACCTGATGGAGGACAGTACGATCTGTCCGTGACCTCACCTCGTTGTTTCCCCTTCGCGCGCCAAACGCCAGATGTTTGTTCGCGTGAGATCGCCGGTCGTATCCTTCGTCTGCAGATAGATCCATGTGCCGCGAATGACGGCGGCCGTGATCTGCTCGTCCTCGGAGATCGATTCCGTGTTCGTCAGTCGCCACTCGTCCGTTTCGGCCAGGCGGATGTAAACGCTTTCATCGCTGCCGCTGTCGGTGATGATGCTCGCGCCGTCGTGCGAGATGTCGTGGATGCGCGAGACCCCCGGTGGTGCGCTGATGCGCATACATGTATCCGGGTCGCGCCGATCGATGGTGACGAGGTCCTTTGCGTCACCGTTGTGGGCGAGGAAGGCGATGATGCCGCCGCTCGATATGACCGCTGCGCTCGCGAGCGTGAGTTCATCGGCGATGCGCTGTGATGCTCCCGTCGGCGAGACGAGATAGAGCGCGCCGATGCCGTCCATCGTTCGCGCGGCGACGACGCCGAAGCCCTCGTCGTCCAGACAGTGGCGCGTGGCGACGGCACCGCCGGCAAGCTCGTCGCGAAGCCCATCGTGGGCGAGTTCAATCCCCTCGACGATCTGCACATCATTCTCGTTACGACCGAAGGAGATTTTCGCGACGGAGAACGCCCTCGGTGTATCGTCCGGGTCGTTCGCGAGCGTGACGCCGCCGATCCAGCTGAGGTCGGAGGAGGTGCACATCGTCTCGACGCCGCTGATCGGGAGATAATCGACGTCGCCATTGCGATCGAAGACGCGCGGCGTTGTGAACTCCCATCCCCCCATCTGATAGGCGAAGAGTTCCAGGTTGTCGCTCACGGCCGATTGGCGCCAGGGAATGCCGTAGTAGCCGGACGCCAGGCGCGGGTTCTCCCCCGTGCGGCCGTCGAAGGCATGGACGGAAGAATAGAGGGAGACGCTGTCGATCTTCGGAACGCTGAAGACGGCAATTATGCCGTCGTCCCCCTTGGCTTGCAGGTTGGGGGCCGTCGTTTCGGGATAGTCGGCGGTCGCCATGCTGTGCGAGAAGATCTTGGTGAGGCTTGGATCGAGGAGGCAGTCGGTGCAACCGATCCAGACTCCATACGAATTGGCCTCGCACTCCTCGCCCGGGTCGAGCTCGCCGTTGCTGCAGAGCGCGGGGTCCACCTCCTCCCACTCTTCCTCCTGCGCGACTTCTTCATCGCCGTCGGTGTGCGGGGCAAACTCCGGGCGATCGCGGTCGCCGTCTGGATGGATGATGGTGTTGATCTTGTCGTCGGTCGCGTGATCGTCGGTGCAGCCAATGAGGAGGAGGGCGCTTACGGCGGCCCCGATGGTCGTCGTCGTGCCCGCTGCCGCGATGGCGCCGGCAACGGCCATGGTGCCGGCGATTGCCAGCGCGGTGTTCTCTACGAGAACGGCCGCTTCTTCGAAGATGTCCGCGAGGCTGGTTTGTCCGATGAGAGGAGTGCACAGCAGGTGAGATGTGCTGCTCGCTGTTGGTGCGGCGCAGTAACCATCGATCCCCAGGAGGTGTTTTCCGGAAGCGATGGTCTCAACGCTTCGCTCGTGTAGCCAAGCGGCGCCGGTGGCGTCGTTCCGTCGCGAGAGCGTGTGTACGTTCAGAGGCATTCCCATGGCGTTGATCGTTCCCAGGTCCATTCCTTCCGGAGGTAGTCAACATGATTATCGGTCATGATCGCGGAAAGTTGTGATCTTTTTCCCGTGCTCTTCAAGTGGTTTGGTGTTTCTCCAGCGATTGCGTTACCGGGGACTTATCGGGCAACGTGCTGAAGCGCAACGCGAATTTCGGAGTGACCCTCAAAACGGCTTGCGGGATGCGCCCCACTGTGTTGTTTTTGCACTGCTGGTTACGGGGGTCCCATGAACGGCATGACGATCGGAAGACAGGGGCGCGGCCGGCTCTCCAAGGGCCTCGATGCCTTCGGCTGGGTCCTCTTCTTCGTCTGGATCGGCGCGGTGCTCGTCCTGCCGCAGATCCCGCGCGGTGTCGGCGCGCTCGGCGTGGGCATTATCTCGCTCTTCGGAACGCTCGTGCGCCTGCTCCTGCGTCAGACCATCAGTTGGTACTGGGTGATCATCGGCGTGCTCTTCCTCGCGGCGGGAGGGAGCGAAATGATGGGGCTCGATCTCCCGCTTCTGCCCATCGCCCTCATCGTGACCGGGGTTCTCCTGCTTCAACATCGTCGCTCGGGTCGCAGTCGATAAGGCATCGGGTCTTTTTTCAACGGGAAAAAGCGGAAAGGGTTATTCCTCGGCTTCGGGCGCTTCGCCTTTGCCCATCGCCGTGTAGAACACCCCGCGTTCCGCGCGTTTGATCTGAAGTCGGCCGCGTTGTGTGAGTTCCCTCGTCAACTTGACGACTTCGTTTCGATGCAGGCCCAATGCTTCGGCGATATCCGAGAGCGTGCAGGGACGCCTTTGGCAGAGGGTGACGATCTCTTTGGCCGTTGACGTGCGCACGACTTCGCCGCGGTGCTTGAATGAAGCGATGATCTCCGCATGCGGTTGGAAACGATCGCAGATCGCATCGAGGACTTCGCGTGGCACCGGGTGCACGCCTGTCTCAGCCGGAGGGCGGTCTACGGTGTTGAGCTGAATGCGGTCCGGACGGATTCGGCGTGCAGCCTCTGCGAGCGCTTCGATCTCGTGGTCGCCGTCGTTGATGCCGCGAACGAGGAAGACTTCGAGCCAGATTTGGCCGCGGTATTCCTCGCGGAAGGTGATGAGGCCATCGAGCATGCGGGAGAAATCGATGTCATCGTGCGGACGATTGATGCGGCGAAAAATATCCGGGTTGCTCGCGTCGAGCGACGGGATGACGAGATTGGCGGCGAGGAGCGAACGACGCACCTCGGGCATCCACAGCAGCGAGCCGTTGGTCAATACCGCTACGGGGATGGAAAAACGGGCCTTGAGTTCCTCGACGATACGCCCGATGTCGCTGTTGAGGGTCGGTTCCCCTGAGCCGGAGAGGGTGATGAAGTCCGCGAGGACGCCTTCGCTCAGAAGCGCTTTCACCTCGTCGAGTACTCCTTCGACCGAAATGAATGAATGGCGCGTAACCGTTTGCTGGGGTGTCGGTCCGAGCTGGCAGTAGATGCAATCATAGGTGCAGGTCTTGAACGGAACGAGATCGACGCCCAGCGATCGGCCGAGGCGACGCGACGGGACGGGGCCGAAGACATGGCGAGTAGAAGGGTTCATGTCTCCCTCGCGGTGACATCAGTGTCCGATCAGTGATCACACGTATTCGTGCCCGTCTTGAGCGTTCCGGAAAGATACAACTTCACCAACGCTTCCGGTTCGTCTGCCGGGGCGCCGACGATGACCGCGATGCTCTGTGCCGCGAAGAGGTCCTGCGCGCGGCTGCCCATGCCGCCGGCGATGATGTGCGTGGCGCCTTGTTTGGCCAACCACGGCGGGAGCATGCCGGGTTCGTGCGGCGGCGGGGTGACCATCGTCGTCTGGGTGATCGTCTTCGTGGTTTCGTCGACCTCCACGAGGGCGAACTGTTCGCAGTGACCGAAGTGCATGCAGAGCGCTCCGTTGGCAATCGGTATGGCAACCTTCATGATCATCCTCCTTCGTTGGGGGAAAAGACGTCCATCGCGCGAGCGGCGTACGTCTCGTGTTCGATGCTTTTGTGCGTGTAGTCGTAGACCGCTTCGTGCAGGGCACTCGCGCCCAGGTTGGAACAGTGGCGCTTGGCTTCCGGCAGCCCGCCGACCGCCGCTTCGATCGCCTCGTCGGTGATCTCGATCGCCTCGTCGAGCGTCTTGCCTCGGGCCATCTCCGTCATCATGCTGGCGGTGCCGATGGCCGCCGCGCACCCCTTGCAGAGAAAGCGGATATCGGTGAGGCGATCGTTCTCGACGCGGATGGTCACCTTGAGCATGTCGCCGCAACCCGGATCGCCGATGAACCCCACGCCATCGGGTGATTCGATCTCGCCGGCGTTGCGCGGTGTGAGGAAGTGATCCCGCAGGATGTCCGTATATTCGATCATAGCGGGCGATCTCTATTCCATTCCGAGCCGATCTTCAATGTTTTTCCACATGCGCCGAATCTCCGTTGCGGCAGGGCCTTTGTCCGCCTCCACGATCGCTTTTCCCGCTAGCTGTGCGGCGAAAAAGGCCTCGTCATAGGGGATGCGGCCGATGAGCGGGATGCTGCGTTCGGCCAGATACGCCTCGATGCGTGCGGTCAGCTCTGTGCTGATGTCATAGCGATTGATCGCGCAGACGACCGGAACGTCGAAGTGAGCGGCGGTGTCGGCGATGCGCTTCAAGTCCTCAAAGGCGGCGGCCGAGGGTTCGGTGACGATGAGCGCGAGATCCGTTCCCCCGATGGCGGCGATGACCGGACAGCCGATCCCCGGTGGTCCATCGACGATGACGAGTTTCTTCTCCTCGGCCAATTCGGCGGCCTTTCCGCGCACGAAGGAGACGAGTTTGCCGGAGTTCTCCGCGCCGGGATCGAGGCGCGCGTGTACGAAAGGACCGGCGCGCGTGTCGGAGATGAATGAGCGCCCGCATGCGTTTGGTGTGAGGACGACGGCATCGGCGGGACAGATCCACTGGCAGAGTCCGCAGCCCTCGCAGGCGATCGGATCGATGACGAACGATTCGTCGATGGCGTGATAGACGCATGCTTCGCGGCATGCGCCGCATGCGGTGCAGCGCTCACGATCGATCGATGCGATGACGCCTGCGGTGAAGGGGGCCTTTTCGCGTGTCGTCGGATCGAGGATCAGGTGCAGGTCGGCGGCGTCGACATCGCCATCGGCGATGACGGCGTTCGAGGCGAGCAGTGCGAACGATGCGGTGACACTGGTCTTTCCCGTGCCTCCCTTTCCGCTGATGACGACGAGGGTCTTGGTCATGATGCCTCACGAGAGAGTCGTTCGATTTTTTCGACCAGGTCGAGCAGGGGTGGGGCCAGCTCAGGTCGTACATCGATGAGGGCCGTGCCGCCGGCCATGCGTTCGGCGATGCGGCGATCGTTGGGGATCTTCATGAGGAGCGGCACCCCTTTCTCCTCCAGGAATCGTTCGACGCGATCATCCCCCATGCCGTCGCGGTTGATGAGGGCTGCGCGGGGAATCTTCATCGCTTCTGCGACGGCCGCGACGTGTTCGAGATCGGCCAGACCAAACGGCGTGGGCTCAGCGACAAGCAGACAGAAGTCGCTGATGCGCAGCGTTTCGACGACCGGACAGGAGGAGCCCGGCGGGGCGTCGAGGATGGTCACGCGATCGGCATCGATGTGGGCGTCGAGCGCAGCGATGATCGGTGTAGCGCGCGCTTCGCCGACATTGAGGCGTCCTGCGGCATAGATGAGCTTTCCATCGTGACCGATTTCGATCGAACCGATGGTGCGCTGGATCGCTGCGATGGCCTTTTCCGGGCAGACGTGCACACATCCGGTGCAGCTGTGACAGAGTTCCGGAAAGACGAGCGTCTGATCGGGGAGCGAGGCCAGCGCATTGAAACGGCAGAACTCGGCACAAGCGCCGCAGTGCGTACATGTGGTTTGATCGACCATCGGGGCCATCACGTCCACCGCGATGGTTTTCTCGATGGCGGGATGGATGTAGAGATGGGAGTTGGGTTCCTCGACATCGCAATCGATGAGTTGCGCGGCGCGCCCTGCGCGAACGAGTGCGAGCGCCACGCTCGTGGCGATGGTCGTCTTCCCCGTTCCCCCCTTGCCGCTGGCGATGGCGATTCTCATGAGGCGCGTGTCATCGTTGTGCCGCAGTCAGGGCATGGTATCTGATTGCAAGGGGCGCCGCGTCCGTGCGGAATGCGCTTGCCGCACTTGGGGCAGACGCACTCTCCACCCAGCCCGGCAGCCGTTCCGCCCATGCGCCCGCGACCTCCGCCCATTCCACCGCCACCTCGTCCACCGCGGCCACCTCCGCCGCCCATCGGTCCTGTTCCGTCACCTCGTGGCATATGAACCTCCTCGGTATCCTACCAATGTCCTTCGACATTCGCTTCGGTGGCGATGTCGAGTTCATCTCCTTCGAATTTCTTGATCGCTTCGCGCACCGTGCCCGTCGCCCCGATGGCGATCTTGATCTTCGCCGCGGTGAGCGTGTGAAATGCCTTCGGACCGCAGTTGCCCGTGATGACCACCTCGGCCCCGGCGCGTGCGACGTTGGCGGCTGCCTGTACGCCCGCGCCGCTCGGGGCGTTCAAGTTCTGCGCGTTGTCGACAAACGAGAACGACTTCTCCTCGGTGTCATAGATCGCGAAGTGTTTGGCGCGTCCGAAACGCGGATCGACTTCGGCATCCGCGTCGGGTGCTGTTGCGGTAACAAGAATTTTCATGTGGGCTCCTTTTCATCCGGCTTGTCGAGCTGGGAGAGGCGATCCTTGATTGCACGTACCTCATTTTCGAGGTGGCTCAGTTGATCGGCGAGATACCGGCGCTCGTCATCCGCAGTCGGTGCTGCGATCGGCGCAGCTGCACCAGCGCCGAACCATCCTCGGCCGAAACCGCGTCCCCAGCCGCGTCCACCGCCAAAGCCGCGTCCGCGCCCGCCACCCCAGGGCATGCCGCCGCGGCCGAGACCGTAGCCTCCGTATCCACCCGTACCGCCTGCAGGATTGCACATCCCTCGTCCACCGCCCGTCATGGGTCCTTCGCCTCTCGGTCCTGTCCTATCGAATCCCGGCATGATCCACCTCCTCGTTGTATACATCCGTTATCGTTGCCACCCACGTCGGCATCGTCCGCGACCTCGGCCGCGCCCGCCGCCGCGCGGTGGGGCGACCTGTTCGACGCTGCCCCCCTCGATGCGAATCGCGTGCCCCATCGTGATCGCCTCGGCGACCGTGCGTCGGGCCGTGGCCAGGATGCGTCCGAAGGTGGGGCGCGAGACGTTCATGCGTCGGGCCGCCTCATCGTGGTAGAGCCCCTCCACATCGGCGAGCCGCAGGGCTTCCAGGCCGTCTTCGGCCAATTGGACCTCCGCCAGATCGGCCAGCGGGATCCCCTGCGGTTTGAAGTGACGCACCCTCGGTTGGGCGGCTACACGGCGTTGGAGTGTCGGTCTCACCATTATGAACATATGTTACTAACAATTCCCTGCATTGTCAACCTCTATAAATGGTGCGGCGATTCCATTGACCCCAGTGTTCAGTTGTGATCCACATGCCCGGCTTTTGTATGAGGAGTGATATGACCGGCATCGAGAAAAATGATGGAGACCTGGTGGCGGCCTATCGTGGGGGCGATCGCGACGCATTGGCCGAGCTCGTGCATCGCTATTTCGATCGGATGGAACGCTATGGCCATCGCGTCTGTGGCAATCGCGAGGATGCCGAGGAGGTCTTGCAGGAGACCTTCGCCGTGGCCATCGATGCACTCCCTGGTTTTCGCCATGAGGCTTCCGTCAAGAACTGGTTCTATAAGGTGGCGCAATCGCTTTGCATCAAGAAACGGCGACGCAAACAGGAGGAGTCCGGACACGATGCGCATGATGTCCATGAGCGCCATGCGCATCTTCCTTCGCCCACGGGCGATCGTCGCGTTTCGTTGCCCGAGGAGTTGATCGAGAGCGATCAGCTGCGCACCTGTCTGGAAAGGGCCCTGGCCTCACTTCCCGACGGCATGCGCCGTGCGGTCACGCTCGTCGACTTCGAAGGGCATACGCATGAGGAAGCAGCCGAGATGCTGGGATTGACCGCGGAAGCCCTGCGCGTGCGCCTCCATCGTGGGCGGGCCAAACTGCGCGAGGGCGCGCGGTGTCGGTAGTTCATCCTCTGTTATCGTCAAAAAATCGTCGCAATTCGTCCAATTTTACGGAATTGACGTCCTCGCCTTGCTTTCTTGCTCGATAGAATTGGCATGATTGCCGGAAGGTTCCGTTATCACTCATAAAACGAAAACACCTCTCTTTGTCAGAACCCTATCGATCCCTGGAACGAAATTTGCTACATATAGATGACGCTGCATCATCCCACGGGAGGACACCATGAAACGCCTACACGCATCGGTCGTCATCATCATCGTCGCCGTTCTCATCTGCCTGCCCGGCCGAAGCGACGCCTTCGACTGGGGCAAGCTCTTCGGGCGCAAGCCGAAGCCGGCACCGGCGGTGAAAGCAGCACCGCAGAAAGAGGCGGTGCCGATGGTGAAGGTGGAACAGCGGATGCCCGAGAAGCTCATGCCGCAGATCAAAAAACTCGATCTGGAGTTCGTCGGCACCGATCGCGTGCGCATCGATGGAAAAGTAGTGTCGATCGCTGAGCCGGTTGCATCTCCATCGCTTGCGATGGCGACGATGGGCAAACAGATGAAGGCGCGCACGGATCTGATTGTATCGGGCGGTGATGCGGAGGGAAAAGTTTCTGCACGGTCGGGGTTCCAGTTTGGGACGATCGACTATCTGGGGAAAGCTCGCCTGCGGGTGGCGTGTGAGGATGGTCGTTGGAACGAGGAGAAGGAGCGTTGCGATTGTTATACCGGGGCGGAATCGCGTGGCCTCTCCTGTTCCTGTCCGGCAGGTTCCATGGTCTTCCGACTCAATCCGCTTATTCGCATGCTGCTCGGATATACGACCGAAAATGAACCGCGCTGGTGTGGGTGTTCTTTCCGCATACAGAAGGATGGTGAGATCCACCATGTCTGGAATGCCCTTGCGGATATCTCGCATTGTCCGAATTGTTTGGGCGAGTTGCAGCCCGAAACGGCTCGGGGAGATGCGGTGGAGTCCGGTTTGTATGAAGGCGGAACCTATATGGATGGTGGTCAGTGCAATTGTCCCGACGACGGTCCTGGAATTGTGCTTGCGGACATGACTTGCACGGCATGTGTTTCGAGTGATCCGAACTATCGGTTGGTGGGTAACTTCGACGATACGGGGAATTATCTGGGTGTAGCTGGATGCGGATGTGCCATGGCGGGCGAGAGCGTGCCGGCACATCCGAACCTTGCGGCGGTCTATCGTGCTGGGCAGTGTGAGTGCATTCCAAATGCGGACATGACCGATGAGGGCTGTCTGTGTAAGGGAAAGGTAGAGGGTCGGCGGTGTGTGCGCTGTGAGGAGATGGGCAAGATATGGGATCGCAATGTGAAGAAGTGTGTTGGCTGTCAGAACAAGTGGATGACGGCATCGGCGGACGGAACGCGATGTCGGTACGGCAGTGTGACGAGCGGCACTGATCTCGGCTGTCCGCTCTATCCCGCGGTCGATTCTGTGAATCACTGCCCGGATGTCATCCCTGCATTTCGAGATCAGTGTGGTTCGATGGTGAAACGAACGGAGGCCTTTGGATCGGACGAATATGCCAACGGGGTTTGTCTCTACGAGCGCCTGGCGCGTGACCTTCGCATGGAGTATGGGATGGAATCTATGTTGGAAACGCCGATGCTCTTTCGCGATGTAGGAGCTTGCGTGCCTGTAACGGGTATTTCGACTCGCGATGATGGGTCGACCGAAGCGAGTTCTTCGCTTCAGTGGCTTCAGGCATTTCGCGAGGCAGTAGAGTCGGAGTGCGCGCGCGTGGCTGGCAATAGGGTTGATAATTGTTTGGAGTTTTTCAGCCCATTTGAGCCCGAAATGAGTGGGGTACACCTGGATACGGCGTCGATCAGCGTTCTCTCCATGTTTGAGATTGAACCGGCTGGATACGATGAGCTCTTCTATGATCGATTCGGTCCACGTGATGACTTTGGCCTTGATATGGCTTCTTGTAACGATGCGCGCGAAGAACATGCTTTATGCTATTGCCGCAATGGCAATCGCATCGAATACACCTTTGCACCCCCTGAAGTCATGCAGCAACCGTATATCAATGGGGATCCAATAAATCTCTTCCGATATCGGGTGTGTGCAGCGTTTACCGGGAATGATGCGCGGTGTCAGCTCGATCTCATCGAGATGCAGGGACAGCCGTAAGCGTCTCGTCAAGAGAGATTCTCCAGACGGCGGTGGCGATGTCACCGCCGTCGTTGTATTCGGAGCGCACGAAGAGCCAGCGGCCGGCCACGGCGGCGGCGACGATGATATCCCCCTGCGTGATTCCGCCGAGATCCGGTTCGATCCAGCGACCTAACTCGCGGTCGAAGAGGGAGAGCGCGCGTGCGCCGTCGAACGCGATGACCTGGCGGCCATCGTCGCTGATGCCGATGATCTCCCGCGCGGCCTCCGGGGCGGGGCTGCGTTCGATCGCATCGGGGTCGTTGGCGGAGGTGCAGATCAGTTCCGTGGCATCGCTTGCCATGGCCAGAAAGCAGAGCGTGCCCTCGGGGGCGATGACGGGTGCCGAAGCTGATGCGTTTGCGATGATATCCGGTGCGACGCGCGTGACGCTGTTGTCGGGCGCGACGAGCAGGATCGCGCCGATGGCGTTGCGATCGCTGTCCCAGCCGGCGATCGCGGCGTTGCCCCTATCGTCCATGCAATGGGTCGTGGCGCGTGCGCCCGCGGCGAGTTCCCCGTGCAGCGTTTCATATACCTGAACGCCCTGCGCTGCGGGGTTTGGCGGATCGTTGCGCTCCATGAGATCGCTGAGCGAGGTGCGCCGGAATGTGCGCGCCGGATCGGTGGGGCTGCCGTCGACGAGGGCGATGCCGCCCAGGTGCGTGAGATCCCGCGAGGCGCAGACGCGCTCCATTCCTTCGAGCGTGACGTCATCTTTCCCTTCCAGCGGGATGACGATACCGTCGTCAACATGCACCAGACGCGGGCGCGTCTCCTGCCACTCTTGCATCTGGTAGAAGAGCCAGTTCGTCTCGGTATCGACCGCGGCTTGGCGCCAAGGGGAGCCGTAGAATCCGGTCAGCACCGAAGTGGTCAGCGACGTGCGGCTATCGAAACGATGGAGGCGAGAAAAGGTTCCGCTCGCATCGCGCTCGGGAAGCGAACAGAGAATAGCAGGCGATTCCTCATCGTCGATGCGAAAGATGGCGCGTTCCTCTTCGCGTCGGATGGCATCGGGAATGCCGACGCGCGAGATGAGCAGGGTGAGCTGGGGATCGAGCAGGCAGTCGGTGCAGCCGATCCATTCCCCCCATTCGTTCGATTCGCACTCCTCGCCCGGATCGATGGCGCCGTTGCCGCAGAGTGCGGGATCCATCTCGACGTCTCCCTCGACGGAATCGTCATCGCCGTCTGTATGGGGGGCAAACTCGGGGTGTTCGCGGTCGCCGTCGGGCAGGGGGAAGTCCAGGTCGATGTCGCCATCGGGAATGACTTCTTCGGAGGGTTCGGTTGCATCGCCGCAGGCGACGGCGGTGATCGCTATCATTCCCGTTCCGGCGCCGATGCCGGCCTCGACCGTCGATGCCGTTGCCAGCCATGCGCCGACGGCAGCGAGGATCTCGCCCATGCCCCAGGCCACGAGCGCCACGCCGGTGGCGAGGGCGATATTTTCGACCACGACCGCGCCTTCTTCAATGATTGTGGCGGCGCTCGTCTGCCCGAACATGGGTCGGCACAGCTGGGAATTCTTTCCGGATTCGGCACAATATCCGTTGAGCCCCAGCAGGTCCTTTGCCGCGGCGACGGTTTCGACGCTCTGCTGCCGCAGCGCGGTCATGCCGCTCTCATCGGCGACGGATGTAATGGTGCGATCGAATGATCGGCGATCGAAGGCCGTCGATGAATGCGGCTCGCGTGCGCGTGCTGTCAGGGCTTCGAAATTCATCTGGGGAAATGATCTCCTCATGCAGACTGTCGTTCAAGCTCTATGCGGTCATTTCCGCGAAAGCAGCCTGCCCGCCGGTTGTGTGGCGGGGGAATCTCGACTATCGCGATCCATCGAGATCCCCGCTTTCGCGGGGATGACCATGCGAAGGTTTGTCATCGCATTTCAGCTATCAGTTTTATCGGCAGTTCGCGCAGAAAGTTGTTCCCTTTTCCAAATGAATATCGATCAGGTAGAATTGTCCGTAACGAAAGGGCCCCGGTGGGCTCTCTACGGGTAGAAACCACATGATGAGGAGGATGCGATGAGCCAGTATGTTGCTGAAATTACAGATCAATCGTTTGAATCGACGGTGGGCTCGGCCACGCCGACGCTCGTGGACTTCTGGGCGCCCTGGTGCGGGCCCTGCCGGATGATCGCGCCGATCCTCGAGCGGATCGGTGAGAGCTATCAGGGGCGTTTGAACGTGGCCAAGCTCAATGTCGATGAGAATAACGCCGCGCCGGACCGCTTTGGTATCCAGGGGATTCCGACGATGATCCTCTTTCATCGCGGCCAAATGGTCGATCGCATGTCGGGAATGGTGCCCGAACCGGCGCTGGCCCAGTGGATCGATGAGCGCATCGCGAATCTTCCGAATGAGGGGAAGAGTTCATTCGTGGCGGGATGATTGTCAGAACGAACGTACACCCTGTATTGAAGGGGAGGTTTGTATGCCGTGGAAAACCATCATCGGCGTGATCATTGGAGCGGTTGTCGGCTATGTCGTCTTCTATCGCATCATCGGCTGTGCGTCAGGGGCGTGTCCGATCACGCGCAACCCCTATATCTCCAGTTTTTACGGCGCCGTCCTCGGGGGGCTCGTCACCAGCGGTTTCTGATGCGGGATCGTCCTTTGCCAGCGGCGGGATCTCTCGCCCCTGGCCGTTTTCCATCACCCAAAAATGAACCGGGGAGATCCCCTGTTTGTCCATCGCACGGAAGCTCTCCTCGACCGGCGTGAACATGCCGTCGTCGCCCAGGCGAAAGGTGCCAAAGTGCGTCGCGATGCTCGTGCCGGCCTCGAGTTCGCGATGGGCGCGCATGGTCTGAGCGGGCGAGAGGTGCGCGCGCGACATGAACCATTTTGGCATGAATGCGCCGATGGGGAGTAGCGCCAGTCGTGGTGGGCCGAAGCGTTCACGGATCTCCGGGATATGCTCGCCCCAGGCCGTGTCGCCGGCGAAGTAGACCACGCCGGACGGTCCCTGAATGACGAATCCGGCCCAGAGCGTACGGTTGCGATCGCACAAGCCTCGAGAGGAGAAGTGACGCGCGGGCACCGCGGTGACGGTGACCTCCGAGGAGAGCGCGCGCTCATCCCACCAGTCGAGGTCGAAGGCGGGGGCGATGCCGCCCGCTTCGAGCAGCGCCTTATTTCCGAGCGGCACGATGAAGACCGGACGGTGTGCCAGCGCCAAGCGTTTGAGCGTGGGCAGATTGAGGTGGTCGTAGTGGTTGTGGCTGATGAGTACCACATCGATATGCGGGAGATCGTCGAACGCGATCCCCGGCGGCCGGTGGCGTTTTGGGCCCGCGAGCCACGGCAGCGGTCCGATGCGCTCGGCCCAGACCGGATCCGTCAGGATGTTGAGCCCATCCATCTGGATGAGCACGGTCGAATGGTTGACGAACGTGGCGCGCAGGTTCCCTTCCCCCACGTGGCTCGGCGGTTTCTCCCCCTGCGGCACATCGACCCAGTCGAGCCAGGCACCAGGCTCGCGCGTCCACATCCAGTGGAGGAATCTTCCGAAGGAGCGATCGTTTCCGTCGCCCGGGTTGAAGAACTGCTCGCCGTTGAAGTGATCGGAGGGTGCTCCGACATACGGCGGTGCGGAGAAGGCAAGACATCCCAACAGCATCAGCCCCACCAGCAGCGAGAGGATGAGCACGAGCAGCCAGGTGAAGGCCCGCATGCGAAACCATCGCCGTCGGCGCTGCCGTTCATGAATGATGATCGGATCCATAGGTGATGAGGACAGTATGCGGCAAGAGGGCCTGCGAGACAAGGGGAGAAGGGGAGGGGGTTCTACGATTCTGGTTTATGAGGAGGGGTTGCATCCTGTTTGACCGCAGGGGAGTCGGCCGGCTTGGGCTTGACCTGCGGCCGCAGCAGCCGTGATCCGCAGCTCAAGGTGCGCGAGCGTTCCTCGCGCGTGACGCGTTTCACGATCTGTGCGGAGATGCGCGATGCCTCCCGGCGACAGTCGTTGAGCAGGCCGCGGATCAGTTTCGTTTTCTTGACCGTCTCGCCCTGCGAGAGGAATGTCGGTTTTGAGTTGAGGATCGCCTCGCATTCGATCAGCCTGGTCATCTGATGGACGAGTTCCCTCTCGATCGTCGCGAGCTTGACCCCCGGAGTTCCGCGCTGTTGGCCGAGCCACGTGATGGTTCCTTTGAGTTCCTCGACGGCTTTTTGGAAGGAGCTGACATCGTGAAATTTATTGAGAAATGCACACGGATCGAGCGGGGCCTTCTCTGCAGCGCTGGCCTCGTTGACGAATCGGACCTCGGATGAACGCGTCGGCAGGTTGAACATATCGCGAAAGAATCGCGTCACGTCGTTGCCCACATCACCACCGCCACTGCGCATGTTCAGTTCCCGTGTCGTTCCCCTCTCTCCATTATCGGCAGGGCGTGGGCGTTTGTTGCGTCACAATCCTACATTGTCTGCAACATGGGTTCGGCATGGGCGGGATTCATCGGAGTTTGCACCCGCCTCCCCTTTTGCTTGTCAATGGGTGCGGGGGCCGATAAGGATGGAGAAACTGCGACAAGGAGTCTTTTTATGACCGACGGCACGGCAAAGCTTTCCTGGAAATTTCCGCGCACCTTCTGGGTGGCCAACTCCATCGAACTCTTCGAGCGCGCGGCCTACTATGGCGCCTTCATCGTCATGGCGCTCTATCTCACGCGTCGTGTCGGTTTCACCGATATCGAGACCGGCTGGGTGATCGCTGTCTTCGCCTCGCTCCTCTACTTTATGCCCACGTTCATGGGGGCGTTGGCCGATCGCATCGGATTTAAACAGGCGCTCACGCTTGCCTTTGCTCTGCTCACCGCAGGCTATGCGCTCTTGGGCGCGTTTCAATTCAAGTGGACGGCCATCGCCTCGCTCGGGCTCATCCTGTTAGGCGGTGCCATCGTCAAACCGGTCATCTCGGGAACGGTGGCCAAGTGCTCAGACGACGCCCATCGCGCGCGGGCCTTCTCGATCTTCTATCAGGTCGTCAATATCGGCGCGTTTGGGGGAAAGACGATTGCCAAACCCCTGCGCGTCTCCCTCGGGCTCGAATACATCAACTTCTATGCGGCGGCGATGGCCTTCACCGCGCTCATACTCGTTCTCGTCTTCTTCAAGAATGTTGATACGCAGGGGACGGGAAAGAATGTGCGTGAACTTCTGGCCGGGCTCTGGCGCGTGGTGAAGAACTTCCGGTTCATGGCGCTCATCATTATTATCGGTGGATTCTGGGCGATTCAGGGACAGCTCTATGCGACGATGCCGAAATATACGCTGCGGCTCATCGGCGAGGGGGCCTCTCCCGAGTGGTTGGCCAACATCAACCCGTTTGTGGTGGTGCTCTTCGTCGTGCCGATCACGCACATGGTGCGCAAGATCCGTCCGATCTCCTCGATCGGCATCGGTCTCTTTATCATACCGCTCTCTGCGCTCTCGATCGCGCTCTCGCCGGTGCTCGAGCATATCACGGGTGCCTCGATCCATCTCTTCGGCAATATCACGATGAGCCCGATCACCGTCATGATGATCTTCGGCATCGCGTTGCAAGGTGTGGCCGAGTGTTTTCTCTCGCCGCGATTTTTGGAGTATGCCAGCAAGCAGGCCCCTCCGGGTGAGGTGGGCCTCTACATGGGCTATCAGCACCTGAGCACCTTCTTTGCCTGGCTCTTCGGGTTTGCCATCTCGGGCTACTTGCTCGATGCCTATTGTCCCGACCCGCGTACGGTGGCGCCCGACCAGATGGCGACGGCCTATGCGCATGCGCATTATATTTGGTATTTCTATGCAGCGATCGGCGTGGTGGCTTTTCTGCTCCTGCTTGTCTATCGATACGTTACCGATCGGATCGATCGGGCACATCACATCGTGGAGTCGCCCGCGAAAGAGGATCCGACGCCGTTTGTCGAAGAGGAATAGGGGAGGCGCGTTTCGTCTGTCATTCCCGCGTGACCCCCGATTCAATCGCTCGAGGGCAAGCGTAAGCGGGAATCCAGATGGGCTCTTCTTTATTTCAGGATGGCGTGAACGAGGTTTTCTTCCGTCGTCTCCGTTTCTACGGGGACGACGGTTTTTTTGATCCCCGCGCGTTCGTAGTGTTCGATGAGCGGCGCGGTTTGCGTCTGATAGATCTCCACCTTTTTTCGAATGGCCGGCGGGGTGTCATCGCTGCGATTCGCATGATCGCTGGTGAGCCCCTGCTTGCGGCGCAGGATCCGCTCGGCGATCACCTCCGGTCGGCAATTCAGGACGACGATTCTCTGAACGTCGAGATAGGGCGCGATGCGCTCGGCCTGATCGATCGTGCGCGGCAGACCGTTGAGGACTACGCCAGGGGCGTCGGCCTTCTTTCCCAAAAAATCGGTCAGAATCTGCGCGACGATGTCGAAACGATCGCTCGGAAAGAGGGCGTGGCTCGCGATGAGCTCGCACACGAAGCGACGGTCGGAATCGCTGAGCCCATGCTTCTCCTCACCCGTTTCGATCGCGCGCAGGTGTGCGCCGAAGTCGAAGTGGGCCCAGTCATCGCGTGCTTCCAGGGCCGTGCCCAGCGGCGACTTTCCGGCGCCGGTCGGGCCGATGAGGAGCAGCGCAGGTTTGGGAAGCAAGGGGCTCATGAAGTCCGCGCTTTTAGCGGGTTTCGGCGCGGAAGGGAAGGGGAAAAACATCGGGGGGCAAGGCAGTGAGCCTTCATGCGAAGGAGATGTTCGGGGACCGCCGTCTCGGCTCATACGCCGCCTCGACGGCTTTTTCTTCTTTCATCGCATCATCAAAGGCTTCGATTGCGATGAAAGAAGAGATCCCCGAACATCTCCTTCGCATGAAGGCTCCCCATCCGTGAAGGCAGCTCGCCCGTTCGCGATGGGTACCCCGCCGATTCCCGGCAAGGCGCAGCCACCCGATTCATCGACACTCAGCGTGTTTTTGCAGTCGGATGTGATCTAACCTTATGATCTTCTTGTCATATATTCGCCTTGCCTGTGGGCAGGCTTTCTGTTAGGTACGCCGCTCGCTCAGTGCTCTCATGGCCTAGCGGTCTTGTTGTTGCAGAGCAGATGATAATTGAAGAGAAGATGTTCGCTCACGGCTCCCATGGTCTAGCGGTCTAGGACGCAGCCCTCTCAAGGCTGAAACACGGGTTCGAGTCCCGTTGGGAGCGCAAAAGAGAACGGGGTGGCCATTCTGGCCACCCCGTTCTCTTTTGCGCTCCCGGTGGCGAGAAGCGCCGCCGTCAGGCGGCTGGTTCGACGACCTGTGAGACGATCTATTTACGCATGATGAATAAAAGCGAGATAGGATGTTCACTCAAATCCTTATACCCTTCAAACTCGAGCAGTAATTTTTTTGTACATTTTGGTTCTAGAATACGATCAACTACAAAACCTGCACTTCGAAATTCATGATGATAGTCCTGAATGGTGCGTTGGTAATGTTCTACCTTGTACGTTTTCTTATATTCGCACCCTGGCTTTGGTCTCTGGCTCGCGGTACCCATCAAATATGTAGAATACCCCTTTTCGAAGTAAGGCATAGGCGTTTCGATTATCTGTGACCCGTTCCCATAGGTGGCCTTTACATATTCAAACAGATCCCACGCAGGATGAGTAACGGCTACGAGAAACAAACCTCCCGGCGCAAGCACACGGTATGCCTCCCGAATCGGAGTCCTGATGTTCGATACTTCATTGAGCATCATGTCGCTATAAACGAGCTTTACGGTTCCCGATCTTACCGTCCATTTCTTAGTCGCATCTTGACACACATAACGAACACGAGGATTTTCTCCTACCAATTGCCTTGCATATTCTAAATTATGCTTTGATATATCCAAAAGAATGACTTCTTTTGCACCCTTTCTCAGGAATTTTTGAGCGCAGAAACCGTTGCCACATCCAAGTTCTAAAACAGCCTTGCCTTTGAGAGATTTGATGAAGCGAAAAAGTGTTGGCGTTACCACATATCGCTTATACGCTTGGCCATATCTGCCGGACATTTCGTTGTAAAAAGAAGCGAACTCTTTATTTTGAAATATACTTTTCATAATGTTGAGAATTATTGTCTGTCGTTTTAATACCATTTGACCAACTGGATTCAACGACGCTCCCTCAAGGAGCGCTCACCCGTTTTGCATTTGCCGATGCACCGCCCGCCCTGAGCGACGAGTCGAAGGGTTGGAAGCGCTGGCCTGTTATGCCTTCTCGATGACGTCATTCGAAATCGCCCTGCAACCGATGATCTGTACGAACGATGCGAGCGCTTTGGTGATTATGCCAACGAGCTCGTCGAGGGAGTGGGTTCCCAGCGGTCCGAGTGCAACTCCGGAGGCCTTGGGGATGACGACGCCATGATCGATCAGGAGCGGAAAGTTCCGGGTCTGAAAATCCTGGAGGGAAACCTTTGCGATCGCCTCATCCGGATTGGTCTCCAGCTCTGCCGCGAGGGTGAAGGTGTCGTGCAGGAGAGAATTGATCCCAACCCAATCGACGATTCCGAGGTCGTCGCCTTCTTCCGTCGGGAGGAGAGGAAGGTCTCTCAATGGCCACGCCCCTGTCGATGAACGTCGTTTGCGGCTCGCGTCAAGCGGTTCGATGAATCCACCCCGTTCGAGTTCCTTCTGAATGCGGTGAATGGTCGAGGGGTGACAGTGGAGCAGGTGGGCGAGGTTGACGGTCGTTGGCAGATTCCATCCTCGCGTTGTGCGGGAATGGTGATGGACCGAAAGCAGATAGAAGACGTCGGCGCGAACGATAGTTCCGTAGAGCGCGCGGTATCGCATGAGGGCGTTGTGTCGAAGGACGGTGTTGTGGTCCTGCATCTTCGGTCGGGGGGATGTACGATCAGCGATGATGCCCCACTTTTCCCAAATGGGATCTTTGTCGCGCCAGCCCTTGTTCGCTGAACGAATCAGCAGGGGCGTCCTTTTCCACGATGGTGAACGGGATGAAGCGCACCTCTTGATCACTCCCTTCCATTGAACGGGATCGATCCCTTCGAAGAGCGCCCCGAGGAAGCGGGCGCTCCATTCGTCATTTGCATCGCGGGTGAGCGTTGCCATGCGCTCACCGTTGACCAGCGCGCCATAGCGATTCAGCCACGCTCGCACCCCTTCAAAGAGGCGTCCATCCAGGCGTGAGCCAAACGCAGCGGCGATCAGTGCGGATTCGATGTCGACGGAATAATGATTGCTTTCACCGGTGCCGTTGAGGCCGAGGCGATTCCACTGGGCCCAGATGATCGCGAGAATGCGGTCGCGAAGGACGCGACTAGAGTTGTTGTGCGGCTTCGCCATAACCCAATTGCTCCAGCATATTGATCAGGATTGTCTTGAATCCATCCGAGGTGTCGTGAGATCGACACCATCTTGCCGCTGCCAAAATCTCTTCGGGTGTGGGATGTAATGCCAAAAGGTCATCGACATGATAGCCAGCGCGGTCGGCAGCCGCATAGACCTTGAAAAAGATTTGATCGTATCGAGAGGCGAAACAAGCGGTCAGGCGTGAGCCGAATGTCATGATCGTTGCACGCGTTCGAAATTTCTCCGGCAGGCCCATCGAGGTGATAACATCGGGGCCTGCATTGATCCAGTCTTCGGGAAGTCCGAAGAGGCGTGACACGATTCGCGCCGCCTCCGTTAACTCATTTGGCCATGGGGTGGGAAAGAGGATATCGATATCCTTGGTGGCCCGATCGATCAAATTCGTCAGGATGAGACTTGCTCCACCGCAGATCCCCAATTCGATGGGAGGGCCATCGAGCTCCTCATAGACCCGCCCCAACTCGCCCAGATAGGCGAGGAGTTGCTGTCGATTCATGTTCATAGGGAAAGGGTACGGGAAGTGAGTGCAATATGCAATAATATAATGCTTATTACGCAATATATTATTGCGTAATAAGATTATCTCAGATTCGACCATAATTCCTTCAGGGGCACAAAAAAATCGAGAGGGTCGTTTTTTCGACCCTCCCGATCTCTTGTGTTTCGTATGGACTCGAACGTCCGAGCTTCCTACAACACCTCGCCGATCTGGAATTCGACCGTGCCGCCGAAGGTGACATCGCGCTGGACGTTGCAGACGCGGCTGGCCTGGCAGGTGGGCGGGAGCGAGGAGAGGCCCTCGCAGGGGATCGTGCCGACCAGTTGAATGCAGTCGGTGCAGCTGTTGGGGTAGACGCCCTTGACGCCGATGTTGTCATTGAGCGCACCGTTCGGGCCGACGGTTCCGCCATCTGCGATGGTCGTGCCGTCCTCATAATACCAGCCGCTGCCCACGACGATGGAGACCGCATAGTTGATGCCGTTCACACCGCTGATGTCGATCGCCTCCTGCGTGGTTGCGGTCGGGTTGAGCGTGAACTCGCCCTGCGTCCATCCGTGGGGATATTCCACCGTCTGGCAGGATGCGAATCCGCCGGCCCCGAAGTTTCCGGAGATGCACTTGTTGTCCGGATTGGGAACGGTGGTCGAGGCGGTTGCACTTCCGGCGGCCCCCAGGGTCTTGAGGCATTTCCCCGCGCCGTTTACGCCCGCTTCGTAGTCGGTGCACCATCCCGCGTTGTGGAGCTCCTCCGCTGTCAGGATGGTCGTCGATGTGGGGCAGGCGCCGCCGACGGCGGCACTGACAAAACCGATGATGACGGAGGATGAGCCGGTGTTGGTGATTTTCAAAGCGGTGACAGTGCCGGGCGTCGGCGTCGGCGTGGGCGTCGAGCCGCTGCTACCGCAACCAATGAAAACGCCGACGGTGATTGCCGCTGTTGCGATGAGGCTCAATGCGATCACGTGAAATTTCTTCATGGTATTCCCCCGGGATGGTGTGATGGGTTTTATCTCTGCAGACCGGGGGGACTCTACGCCATCACCTCAGAGAATACAAATATCTCTGCGGGCTGCCACGTCGAGCGGGGATACGGGGATTATCCGACGACCTGCGAGAGGAGATAGGCAAAGGCCGAGAGCTTGGCGGCATAGCCGATGCGCTTCTGCCAAAAACTCTTGGTGAGCCCCTCCATCGAGGAGACATACCAGTCGCGGCGCGTCGGTTCCCAGAGCATGCGAAGCGGAGAGTAACCGCCCATCTTTCGGACGCGGCGGATATAGGCCCCCTTCTTTCGATCTGCGAGCGCCAGGTGCTGGTAGGCTCCGGCGCGGTAGAGCGCACGGACGCGCTCGGCGCTTCCCTTCTCGAGGCCGAGGGCGTCGAGCGCTCGGCGCGGGATCCAGCCCTTCTCGTTGAGGAGCGTGCGTTCTTTCTCCTCCATCGAATCGGCGATCGCCTCCATGAGTTGCGTGCGCATGTCGGCGGGAATGCGATGGATGTACTCCCACTCGGCGCCGATCGCCTCGCCCTCGACGAGATAGGTCAGAAGGCGGTTTGACAGCGGGGTCGTGGGGTCCAGGAGAGCGCGTACAATATTCAATGCGGTGTTGCTCCCGAGATACAGGAGGGCGGATGCAATGGCGCCGTTGGCGCCGCGTGCGGCGGCGTCGTGGCCGGCGGCTTCATGTGTGAGGACATTGATGAGGCCGATGCCGTTGGGGACATCGCGCAAGAGGGGGGCGAGCCAGATGGTGCCATCGCTGTAGAGGAGCCCGCTATGATGCTGCGAACGCTGGATCTTGTCGAATTCCCTCATGGTTTTCCACATAGCGAGGGGATCGACCGCCTCGTTCCTTGCCTTCATCTCCGCGATATGAAGTTTGAAGGCGCGGTTGAAATCGGCGATCGTCCTGCCGGGGACCTGCTCTCGGATGGAGGGAGGGAAGAGGGCGAAGTAGGATTCGCTCGCTGCTGCGAGATCCTCTGCATTCATCATGGGATGGCCCAGAAAGGTGAAGTCGTCGCGGGCGCCGTCGATCGCACCGAGCGTTTTTTCGACGCCGCTGCGCTGAACGACATCCGCATATCGGCGGTGGGACAACACCCGGAAGCCGTCCCAGAGCCGCTCTTCGATCGGGGCGTTGGCTTCAAAGACATCCGCGATCTGTCGTTCGGTCGTCTCGTCAACATTCCATGGTTTCCACCACCGCCAGTCGGCCATCCGCTCGGCATTCGGCGGTGGGGTCGGATACGGATCGTCCATTGCAAACGCATCGTTGTTTGCACTCGGATCGTCGGTCGCTCCCGTGCCCGGCTCTGCGGTGAACATTAAATTCAAATCATTCCCTGCGGGATCGATAAAGGGGGTGCCCACGAAGGGCATTGCGCCCTGTGCCAACATATTCATCGCTTTCCTCCAGGTCTATTGTCGGATATGAATCGAACCCATTCGTTATCGCATGAGGCGCAAAAAAGTTGCGCTTTTTTTCGTTATGGGAGGGGTAGTTTATAACTGTATGATATTCAATGATATATTTTTCTCTGTTCGGAGATGACGATTATGAGATCATTCGAGCTCATCGTCCTGACCGGACAGTGCAAAGTGGGCGGGGAGGAGGCCGCGCTCCTCGCTGAAACAATCACGATTGCATTCTGATTGAGTGGAATTGATGACGAAATTTGTGAGGGCAATGAGTGAGAGCGAAGCGCTATCGCGCCAGCCGCTTGACCCAGATGTTCATGTCCTCGAACTTGCCGAAGATGTCGCAGTTGTTGATGAGTCTTCCGCAGAACTCATACCCCAGACGATAGAACGAGCGGTTCATGCCGATACTCAAGGCGCGCGCCAACGTGTAGGCCGTCCTGATCTTGCGTTCGCGCAAGTCGTCCTCGAGTGCAGCGATCAAGTGCTGCATGATGCCCTTGCCCTGTGCCTCGGGGGTGGTGGCGCAGTCGGTCACCTCGGCGTTGGAATGGCGATCGGTGATCTCGGCGCTGGCGGCAGCGATCGCCTGCTCATTCTCAAAAGCGATGCGATAGATGACGTTTCGCTCCATCGTCGACTTGATGTAGTCGGGGTTTGTCAGCGGCGACGGATAGGTGTCAAAGACGCTGCGATAGATGAGGATGAGCTGTGGAATGTCTTCGGGGGTTGCACGCCGGATCGTGATCGTTGGATCGAGCGGGCGGCGCTCGATGTGTTCGGTGTGGCACATCAGCTCCTCGATCATCTGTGCCTCTTCGATGACGTGATCGCTGGTGACGCGCGCTTCCGAGGAGAAGCGCGAGAGGATATAGGCGTCCTTTCCCTGGAAGTAGTAGCGCAGGATTCCCTCCATCAGATATCCGTGCGAGAGAAACTGCTGAAAGTCGGATTCGTGGGCCTTCAAGAAGATTTTGTCGAACTGGTTGTGTTCGGCCAGCCAGGACAGTCGCGTGACGAGTGCGGAGTAGTTCTCGGCATCGTAGTCGAGGACCTTCAAACGCTTATTGTAGTAGTCGAAGAAGATACGGACGCGATAGCCCTCATTTTCGATTTCGAAGTCGAGGCCATAGACCGTGCCTACCACCGTCGTGCGCACGCCCTTATCGAGCGTGAACTGGACCAGCCCCATATCCTTTTCGGTCGGCTCGATGCCGCCGAACTCCCCGACGGGGATCGCATCGATCGATTCTCCTTCGGAGGAGGGCGAAAGAATGGCCTTTTTTGAATGTGGCATCGCAAAACTCCGTTCGGGTGGGGATACATGGTGTGAGATCGATGATTTTGCATATCATATCACCCCATCGCGTCAATGTTCGATTCAAGGGCGAAGCCGGGAAATGTCCTGGATATAGGTGTTTGCGTCGAATTTCGATCGGCAGCCGTTCGCGCTCATGTATCGTATTTTCCCAAACACGGCGCGTTCGCCCCACGCGCGGTCGTGCAACCCCGCGATCGACCAGAGGATCCCCGTATACCCGTTGGGGTCGCGGCCATCGAGCTCATAGCGATCGTTGAGTGCGATGGCGATGCGAATGGCTTGCTGAGGCGATGTGCTCCACTCCAAAATCTTTTTGGCCCAGTACATGCGCATATAGCCGTGCATCTTTCCGCGCAGGACCATCTCCATCTGCGCGGCGTTCCAGAGCGCGTCGTGAGTTCGCGCTGATTCAAACTGTTTGCGATTGTATCGATAGGGGCGCGCATCGCGCGCATGGTGAGCAAGCGTCACCCGCGCCCATTCCGGCGCGGCCTCCAGCCGGTCATACCTGGCGGTGAAGTGGCAGAAGTTGTCGGAGAGCTCGCGGCGCACGACGAGTTCCTCGATGAACGGGGCGCGCACGGCGTGCGGTACACCGGAGGCGATCACTTGCTGCACGATGCGTTGGGCCGAGATCTGTCCGAAGTGGATGTAGGGCGAGAGATTTGACTGTGCATCTTTTGTCGGGTCATTGCGTCCGGCGTCATACGCGGTGAGTTTCGATCTGATGAAGCGCGCGAGCATGCGATGCGCGGCGCGTTCGCCCGGCATGATCCAGTCGACGGGCGTGACACGCTCCTCGACGCGCAGCGATCGATGAACACGCTTCCAGTTGGCGTGCGGGAGTATTTCCTTCGGGGAGAATGGGTGTGCGCGTAGTTTTGGAAACGGGTCGAGAAAGTCGTCGAGTACGCGCATGATCTTGGGGCGAATCGTGTAGGCGCCGTATTCGCGTTTGGGTGAGGCGATCCAACACGGAACGCAGTTGTGCGCGTCGACTTCAATGACGGGAATGCGCAGCGCGCGCACCACTGTGCGCTTCCACGCGAGACGCGGTGCGAGTGGCTCGAAATCGGTGACGATGAGGCGTGCCTTCAGTTTGCGGGAGAATCGAATGATCTCCTCGGCTGGATCGCCGCTGAGCAGGACGAACGGTATGCGCTTCTTCGCGAGGGTTTCCTCCACCTCTTCAAGCCCCTTGAGGAGGAAGTCGTACTGTCGCCGTGTGGCATCCAAAAAATTCGGTGCGAGGGCGAAGCAGACGATAAGCGGTGCGCCGCGTTCGAGTGCGAGCGCCTGCGCATGGAGGAGCGCCCAGTTGTCCTGTGCGCGCATGTCGCGCCCCATCCAATGCAGGATCGGGCCGGTTCCTTCAATGCCGTCGCGAAGGAGGCGAATGCGCTGTGGGTTGATGGTGGGGGCCATGAAAAAACCTACCAGCTGCGTCCTTTTCCGGAATCGGTGATTTCGACGAGTGATTCGGGATAGGGATCGAAATAGTATTGTTTGGCGAGGTAATCGTTGCCGAAGCGGGCGATGAAGGAACGGATAATGCCGATCGGGACCGAAAGCGGTGTATGCCCCGCGCGAAACCTTTCGAGTTCACCGAGGAAGTGCGCTTTCTCGGGGGCTCCGAGTCCTTCCGAGAAGTGACCGAGCGCGTGCATCAGGACGTTCACGTTTGATCTCGTGCGCGGCGCCTTGGAGATGGCCAGACGGAATCCATCGGCAAAAGCCGAACAGACGCGATCGAAGGGATGCTGTTCGTGGTTGGCAACGATGCGCCCCAACTCGCGCATCTTCGATTGGTTATATCCCATGAGCAGGAGTTTGTGACGTGCCTGAAACTCCACCAGCCCTGCCGGCGTGGGGTGTTCGAGAAATTCGCGCAGCCTCGCGAGCGCGAAGACTTGGGTCAGAAAATGTTCGCGGATCTGGAAGCTCGTCAGCCGCCCCTCATCCTCGACGGCCAGCAGCGGAAAGCGTTTCAGGACCGCGCTGCCGAAGAACCCCTTTGCCTTTCCCGAGAGCGCGGCGACTTTGCCCAGGCGGGGGTAGAGTTTGACGTCCTTGATGCCGCAGGAGGGGCTGCGTCCTTTGAGGATGAAGCCGTCGAGAGGTTTTCCCGTGAGGCCGTCGAGAAACTGCGAGCAGAAACGCTCCATGCGTTCGGTGACATCCATCTCGTTTATCGATTGCAACAGAAGGCGTCGCTCCTTTTTGAGTACGATGCGAATCGGCTTTCGCGGTACACCCAAACCGATTTCCATTTCCGGGCAGACCGGATGAAACGTGACGAAGGGCTCAAGCTTTTCGACGACGGTTGAGGAAATCGCGATGCCGTTCCAACGACAGTCAGCAAATCCGAGGCATTTGCTGACGACCAGCTGCGGTTTGGGGTAGCGGTCCATGTAGGTCTCCATTTTCCCCGGGAGGCGACATCAAAAATTGAGTTTTTTGAGGTGCCCGCATTCTAGCAGATTTTGATGTCGGTTCCTAGTGGGGCTCTTCTTGACCGAAGGCTTTCGACCATCTATGCTGCTGCGGCTTAAGAATTCCAGGGGGGATGGGGCATGTCCTTTGAACTTTCCTTCGATGTCATCTTTGTCGGCGGCGGGCCGGCATCGCTCGCCGGTGCGCTGCATCTCAAACGTCTGGCCAAGACAGATCCGAAGCTCTCCGGCATGACGGTGGCCGTCATCGAGAAGGCGCCAAATCTGGGTGATCATTCGCTCTCGGGCGCGGCGCTTGACCCGCGAGCGCTGGCCGAACTGATGCCCGATTGGCGCAGTCGCGACATCCCCTTCGGCACGAAGGTGAGCCGTGAGCGCCTCTGGTATCTGACGCGCAATCATCACATCCCCGCACCCCTCGTTCCGCCGCCGATGTCCAACCACGGCAAGTATATTATCTCGCTGGCGGAGTTCGTGCGATGGCTGGGCGGCCATTGCGAGGCCGAAGGGGTCGAGATCTTTTCCGGTGAGGCGGTCGATGAACTTATCCAGGATGAACGCGGGGCCGTGATCGGTGTGCGCATCAAGGGGAAGGGGTGCGATAAGGAGGGTAAGCAGAAGTCGAACTACCTGCCCCCGACCGATATCGGCGCGCGCATTGTCGTGCTGGGCGAGGGCGCGCGCGGACACTTGACGCGGCGCCTCGTCGAATCACAGGGGCTCGATGAACACTGCCTGCCTCAGGGGTATGCGGTGGGAATCAAGGAACTCTGGGAGGTGGACCCGAAGCATTTCCGGGAGGGGACCATCGTCAACACGATGGGCCATCCGCTGGACGCGAAGACCTTTGGCGGGAGTTTCATCTATCATCTGCGCGATCGGCATGTGGCGGCGGGGCTCGTGGTCTCGCTCGATTGGAAGGATCCGCGCACCTATCCCTACGAGCTCTTTCAGCGCTGGAAGGCGCACCCGGCGATTCGACCGCTTTTCGAGAGCGGCCGCATGCTCTCCTATGGCGCGCGCACGATCGCGGAGGGGGGGTTCTACTGCATTCCGCGAACCTATGGCGATGGATTCCTCATCATCGGCGAGAGCGCCGGGTTTTTGAACGCCATGAAGCTCAAGGGGATCGATTTGGCGATGAAGTCGGGGATGCTGGCTGCCGAGACGGCGATCGATGCGTTGCGTGTGGATGACTGTTCGGCAGCAAAACTCTCGGTCTATGATGAACGCGTGCGGGGAAGTTGGATGGCGAAGGGACTCAAGCTTGCGCGCAATTTTCACCAGGGATTTCACGGGGGGCTCATCGGCGGGATGATCAATGCGAGTCTGGGTATCCTCACCGGCGGTCGGGGATTGCACGATCGCATTCCGGTGCCTTCGGATGCGGACTGCACGAAAGAGCTCAGCCAGGTGAAGGCACACAAAGAGCCGCCCTTCGTTCCGGATGACAAGGTGACTTTCGATCGCACGACCTGTGTCTTTGCTTCCGGTACGAAACACGAGGAGGACCAGCCCTGTCACATCCTGGTCGATGACACCTCCATCTGTAACGGGCGTTGCAAGCAGGAGTACGGCAATCCGTGTCAGTTCTTCTGTCCCGCGGGCGTCTTCGAAATGGTCGAGGAGGCCGATGGCGTCACACGCCTCCACCTGAACCCGTCCAACTGCGTGCACTGCAAGACGTGCGATATCAAGGATCCGTACAAGATCGTCACCTGGGTTCCCCCCGAGGGCGGCGGCGGACCGAATTACAAGGGAATGTGATTTCAAAATGAAAAATAGGAAATGAAAAATGAAATACACAAATCAAAAATGAAAAATTTTACGACTTTATCTTTTATTTTTGGTCTGTGTTTTTCATTTCATATTTTTCCTTTTTAATTTTTATGGATATCATTGTCTGCATCAAACAGGTTCCCGATACGACGGATGTGAAGATCAATCCGCAGACGAACACGCTCGTGCGCGATGGGGTGCGCTCGATCATCAATCCGTTCGATCTCTATGCCATCGAAGAGGGGCTGCGCCTGCGCGAAGCGCACGGGGGGCGCGTGACGGTCCTCACCATGGGTCCACCGCAGGCGCGGGTGGCGCTCGAAGAGGCGATCGCCATGGGGGCGGACGATGCGGTGCTCATCTCTGATCGTGCCTTTGCCGGCAGCGACACGCTTGCGACCAGCTATGCATTGGCTCGGGCAATCATCCATCACGGTGCCTTCGATCTGATCCTGACGGGCAAGCAGGCCTCCGACGGCGATACCGCGCAAGTGGGTCCGGGGATCGCGGTGCATCTGCTCCTGCCGCAGGCCGCCTTCGTCCGTCGCGTGCAGGAGGTGGGCCCGCGACACGTCGTCGTGGAGCGCATGACGGAATGCGGCCACGATATCGTGCGCCTGCCGCTGCCGTGCCTGCTCTCGGTCGTCAAAGAGATCAGCACACCGCGCTATACCTCGTTTATGGGGAAGGTGCGGGCGAAGCGTTCGAATATTCCCGTTTGGAGTGCGGTGGATATTGGTTGCGATCTCCAGCGCCTTGGTCTCGAGGGTTCGCCCACCTGGGTCGACCGCATCTTTACGCCACCGATGCGTCAGGGGAGTGAGCCGCTCGTGGCGACGGAGGCGAATATTGCTCACATCGCACAGAGTCTGCAGCAAGAGTTGAAGGAACTATGGGCATCGAAATAATCAAAGCCAAGTGTACGGGCTGTGGCCTCTGTCTGAATGAGTGCCCGGTCGAAGCGATTCGTCTCGTCGAGGGGTGTGCGGCTATCGATGAGGATGTGTGCACGCTCTGTACCGCGTGCGTCTCGGTCTGTCCGTATCATGCCATTCGTTTCGAAATGCCACACATGGAGACGCCGGATCTTTCGGCGTATCAGGGCGTTTGGGTCTTTGCCGAACAGTGTCGGGGCAGCCTCCACCGGGTCTCCTTTGAACTCTTGGGTGAAGGGCGCAAACTCGCCGATGCTCGCGATACGTTTCTTGCCGCCGTACTCTTTGGCGATGGCGTCACTTCGCTCGCCGATGAACTCATTGCGCGCGGGGCCGACCGCGTCTATCTGCTCGACGATCCAAAGGTGGCCGATTTTCGAGACGACCTTTATGGGACGGCGCTTGCGGCGTTGGCTGCCCAGCAGAAGCCGGAGATCATCCTGGCCGGCGCGACTCCCGTTGGGCGCGCATTCATCCCTCGCGTGGCGGCCGAGTTGCGTACGGGGCTCACCGCCGATTGCACCGAGCTGCACATCGATGCGGCGGGGCATCTGGCGCAGACGCGTCCGGCCTTCGGTGGCAACATCATGGCGACGATCGTCACGCGTCGGCATCGTCCTCAGATGGCCACCGTGCGCTATAAGGTGATGCGCGAGGCAGAAGCACAGGCCGGCCGTAGCGGCGAGGTGATCGCGGTCTCCGTTCCGGAGCGATCGCTCGTCTCGCGGGTGAAGGTGGTCGAATCGATTGTGCGCGAGGGGATCGGGGTGAATCTGGTCGATGCCGATATCATCGTCTCCGGCGGCGGGGGGTTGGGAAACCCGGAGAACTTTGCATTGATTCAGGACTTGGCCGATGCCCTCGGCGGCGCGGTCGGCGCCACACGTTCAGCGGTCGACAAAGGCTGGATCGACTATGCCAATCAGATCGGTCAGACGGGCAAGACGGTCTGTCCGAAACTCTACGTCGCCGTCGGCATCTCGGGTGCCATTCAGCATATCGTCGGGATGAAGACGTCGGAAAAGCTGCTCGCCATCAATCGCGATCCGCATGCCCCGATCTTTCGGCTGGCCGATTACGGTTTGGTCGGAGATCTCTTTGATATCTTGCCGAAACTCACCGCCGATATTCGTCGCTTGCGCGCGGCGGGCCGGAATCCTGCAGAGGCGTTCACGTCATAAAAAAGGAGCGCCGCATGCGTCGGCGCTCTCAGACTGCTGATTAAGTCATTTCATGTTGTCATTCCCGCGAAAGCGGGAATCTCGCTTTATACGGTACATCGAGATCCCCGCTGGAGCCTGCCCTCGAATGGTTGAATCGGGGGCGGGGATGACAAAACCAAGGTTTGTCATCACCCTGGAGCGCTTTCTTCGCAGGCGCCCCTTACACGAGTTTTCTTTGGGATGGTCTATCCTTCCTTGATTTCATCCTCGCCGAGGAGCTTCCGGATCGTCGCGAGGAGTTCCTCGCTCTCGAATGGTTTGGTGAGGTAGGCATCTGCGCCGACGCTCGTGCCCGTCTGCTTGGCTTCGCCCTCTCCGCGCGAAGTCAGCATGATGATCGGGATATTCTTGAAGTTGGCATCGAACTTGAGCAGGCGACAGAGGTGAAAGCCATCGAGCTTGGGCATCATCACGTCGGTGATGATCAGATCCGGATGCTCTTCCTTGGCGCGTTCCAGGCCATCCTTTCCATCCAGGGCGACCATGATGGAATAGCCTTCATGTTTTAAATATTGGATGAGCAGATCGGCCAGATCCGGTTCGTCCTCAACCACCAGGATGCGCTTGTTTCCCATGGGTGCCCCCCTTTGCTCGAAGTCCAATGATAGCTGATAGCGGCGGGTCAATGCAACACTCGCCTGATGGGCGCTAACGGAGGAAGACGATTGCCTCCTCCGTTTCGCCGTTCAGAATCGCATGGGCCTTGCGGCCACCGGCCTGGGCTGCGACATCGATAACGGTGATCAGCTCATCGAACTTTCGAAAATACGGGTCGGGGAGGAGCGTGGGGAAACAGGAAGGAAGCTGAAGGATCTTCTCGTTGAATGTTTCGTTCGGTTCATCCGGATAGAGCGGGAGGTAGGCGATGTTGTCTTCGATCAGATCCTGGAAGAAGTGCGAACCGAACGAAACCTCCGGGACGTAGGTCGCTTTTCTTCGGGCCACTTCGATGAGCAGTACGGTGCCCGCGATCTCGGCGTAGCTCACGGGGACACCGAGCTGGGGATTCCAGGAGCCCCAGCGGCCGGGTCCGATCAGCGCAAAACGTTTCTTCGCCAGCAGGTCGTTGAGGGCGCCGATGACGCGGGCAACGCTCTGCCGGTCGTCGGCGGGCCATTCGTGATAGCGCGTTTCGTTGACCGCGACGAGCAGGTCGATGTCGGGAACGGTTGCTGTGGGCAGGTTGCGGTGCACCGTGAAGAGGATGTCATTCGCGGGCAGCTTCGGGATCGGTTCCGGCTTTTGGTTTTCTCGTTCAGAGAGTGGGCGCGCCTGGACGATGAAGATGTTGGCGCGTTGTTTTTGGCTGTCGACGTCGATGGCGAATTCCATGTCGATGGCACATCCCATGCGCGTCTCCAACTCGCGCAGGATCCAGCCCAGGGTCTTCGGCACATTGATCCCCATCCACATGCCGGAGAGCACGCCATCGAGCGTGAGTACCGGAACGTGCGAGGAATCCCAGAGATTGGAGACAGGGCGGTAGAGATAGCCGCCGTCTCGGAGGGAGACGAATAATTGTGTGCCGGGGGGGCAGGTGAATCCATCGGTGATGAGCTTGCGAAAGTGGACCGAGGCAAAACAACCCTTCTCGAGATCAATGACATCCACCTTCTTCTGGCTGCACTTCTGGATGTTGTTGACTTCATTCCCCTCCGGTCGCATCTCCGGAGCCGGCGGTGAGAAGAGCCGCACGTATCCGCGGCCCACCGCGCGGGTTCCCAGGCCGAAGACGAGTCGCACCAATCCGTCGTGTTTCTTGATGTTCTTGTTCCAACAGTAGCCGTTCTGGGAGAAGCCGACGCCGGAGAGGGCGGGGAAGAAATAACGTCCGAAGGATTGTCCCACCACTTCCTGGATGACGATCGCCATCTCCTCGCGGTCGTCGAGAAACCCGTGCTTGCGGCGATACGCCAAGGCATTCGGATTGAAGGTCGAGGCATAGACGGTCGTGATGGCCGCGAGCAGCGCTTCGAGGCGTTCTTGAGGTGATCCCGTGTTGGCGACGAAGACGGATTCGTATTTTCCAGCGAACGAGGCACCTTTTTGGTCTTCGAGTAGTGAGGACGAGCGCACAGCCAGGGGTTTTTCAAATTGCTTCAACAGTTTCTGCAACGCTGCTACGATTGGTTGAGGAAACTGGCCGCCCAGAAAACGCGGGGCGATTGTTTCCGTGTCGATTGCTTCGGCGGTCTTGGTCTGTGCGATGAGTGCTTCGAATTCATTATGGGCGATGAAGTCGCGATAGATGTCGGTGGCCAGAAATGCCGTGCGCGGAACGGCGATGCGTTCGGCAAGTGCTGCATCCGTGCCGTCGGCTTTGAGCGCGGCGATCGCTTCGATCACGCGCACGATGCCCTTGCCCTTTCCGCCAAGCGAACCTTCCCCAATCTGAATCGGCGGCGTCTCAAGCATAGGCCCCCCTCATCGTCGATGCCTGGACGATACGTTTGACCGCCAGGACAGCAGCGGCCAGGCGCAGGGGGATCTGTTCGCGCTGAGCTGTTTTCACCGCGGTATCGAACGCCTGTTCGAGTAGCTGTGCGAGGGCCTGTTCGACGCGCTCGGCGTCCCAGACATATCCCATCCGATTCTGGACCCATTCCAGGTATGATCCGATAACGCCGCCGGCGTTGCACAGGACGTCCGGAATGATGAAAACGCCGCGCTCGGTGAGCATCCGATCGGCTTCGGGCGAGACCGGGTCATGGGCGATTTCAGCGATGATGCGGGCTTGCACCGCTGCCGCATTCAGCTCGGTGATCTGCAGCTCGACGGCGGCCGGAACCAGGATGTCGACGGGAAGGGCAAAGATATCCTTCGGATCGGGGAGGCGTTCGACATCCGCCTCGCCCTCGAGTCCGTCGAGGATGCCGTAGGACTGCTGGTGCCAGATGATCTCGTCGATCTCGATGCCGTCTTCGTTGATGTAGGCGCCGCTGATATCGGCGATGGCGATGATCTTCGCCCCACGGGCGGCGAGGAGCTTTGCGATCGTCATGCCGACCTTGCCGAACCCCTGAATGGCGACGCGCGCGCCTTCCAGCGCAAGGCCGATGTGGGCGCAGGCCTTGCGGATGCAGATCTCAGCCCCGATTGCGGCCGGTGCGACCGTCAACGCTGATCCTCCGAGATCGGCTGGTTTTCCCGTTACGACGGCCGGGGTGTAGTCGTTGTGGTTCATCGAATAGGTGTCCATCGCCCAGCACATGATCTGCTGGTTGGTGCCGATGTCCGCTGTCAAAATGTTGCGATTGGGGCCGATGACGTGCGCGAGTTCAGCGATGTAGCGCCGGGTGATGCGTTCGAGTTCACCGAGGCTGAATTGGCGTGGATCGCAATCGATGGCGCCGGAGCTCCCGCCGAAAGGGATGCCCACCAGGGCGCAGCGGTGAGAAGACCAGAAGGCGAGCGCTTCGACCGTGTGTGGGTCGACGTCCGGTCGAAACTGGACGCCACCGATCGAGGGGCCGCGCATGCGGGAGTGGATGGTGTGGTAGGCTCGCAGGACCCGAATGTGGCCGTCGTCGGTGCGCACCGGAAGTGCCAATCGCATGGCACATCGCGGTTCGCGAATCGAGGCGATGCTGTCAGGATCGAGGTGCAGATGCTTTGCCGCTGCATCGAATTCAGCCATGACGTTGGCCAGCGAATCGGCCGAACGGGACATCGTGCTGTGCATCTCGTTGGGCTGCATAGGGTGCCCTCAGGAACATCCTTCGAATAGCAGTCCACATGCCGGACGACAAGGGCTTTTCCGGCGAAACGTTCTACGCTTCAATAAAAAAACCCCCGGTTCGACCGGGGGTTTTTTATTTATGCCAACGTGCACATTAGCTTTCACGCTTGAAGTACGGATAGCGCGATGGAAACATGAAGATCGCGCCGACGATGTTGTTGGGGAAGCGACGCACATAGGAGTTGTAGGTGCTCGCCGCTGTGTTGTAGGCGCCCAGCGGTCCCATCAGGTCATTCCCGGCCTGTGCGATCGTCTTGGCGATCGAGTTGAACTGATAGTTGCTGGAAATTCCCGGATAGCGATCCATGATCTGTTGCTTCGTGTTCATGAGTGTGGCTTCCAGTGTGGCGCTCGTCTCCACGCGCTGCTGCATTGTCGTCGCCTGGGTATAGGCTTTGTAGGCTTCATTGAGCTGCTTGACTTCGCGATCCTCCTTGCCGGTATAGAGGACGATCGAGCTGACCAGTCGCGGCACGGCCTGATAGCGTTCCTGCAGAAAACTGGTCAGCGGGGCAAATGACTTCTCGGCCGCTTCGTCGTAATCGGAGAGGGTGTTGTACTTGACGATACAGATGGCCGCGACGATCAGGGCGACGATGATGATGATGGCGGTAGAGAGCTTCATGGGGATCCTCGCAGTGGGTGTTGGTGACGTTCAATTTCTCTTAAAATAGGGATTGAGTGACCTTCTGTCAAGGCGGGGACGTCTTGGCGGTGTCGGATAATGGGTTGGTCTTGAAAAAGGGCCCGATTGAAGTTGAAGTCGATCCGGTCCTGGTCTATTTTACGGGAACACTAAGGAGGACGTATGAAGCGTGCGTTGGCAAGGGGTCAAACGGCAATGTTCATCCTGGGCATCGCTCTCGTCGGTTGTGTGATCGGCTGTCATGGACCGTCGTCGATAGATGAGCCGCTTCCCGCGACGGATGCAGCCGCGGCTCCAGCGGAAGCGGCACCAGGTGCGCCGGCCGCATCTGGGTCTGCCCCGATGGCCGCGTTGCCAAAGCCGGCGCCGACGGTCGACTATAAGCAGGGCGACGTGCGCTATGAAAAGACCGAAGGGCAGGTGCAGTTCAACGCGATTTTCTCCGAGTATCCGTGCAAATCGGCCAGCGATTGTTCCTTCAGCAAATACGAGAATGTGCCGAAGGGTGAGAACAGCTGCATGTGTGCTGCGGCGTGCACGCCGTTTGTCGTGAGCATCTCCGAGCGGGACAAGCGTGAGAAATCCAACAATCAATACTGCGATCCGGATGATTGGTATGGCCCCATGTGCCCGGCCATTCCCTGCCGGTTCCAGGCCTTCGAGGGATTCAAGTGTATGAAGGGGATGTGCGTGGGATTGGCCATGGGAAAATCGCGGTCGATGTGATCGACCGGAAAGGAGCGTAAGGTATGCGACGTTTTGGAATCATGATGGCCGTGTTGGGGATGCTCATCGTTGTCGGTGCGGTTGTTGGATGTAACCGACAAGAGGCTATCCCGGTGGAGGATCAGAAAGAGGCGATGCCGCCGGCGGATGGGGCAGGGGCTGCGGCCCCTGCACCGGCTGCCGCTTCTGCCGGAACGACTTATGAAGAGGGCCAGGTCATCGGCGAAAAGGTCGAGGGACACGAGCAGTTCGACGAGATCTCCTCCACCTATCCCTGCAAGACCGAAGAGGATTGCACCTTCACCAAGTTTGAAAACGCGCCGAAGACGGAAAACGATTGCACCTGCCAGGCGTCGTGCACGCCGTATGTGGTCAACAAGGCCGAGGCGCAGAAGCGCAAGGCGGCCAACGACAAGTGCGGACCGGATGATTGGTTCGGACCCATGTGTCCCGAGACGCCCTGCCGCTTTCAGGAGTTTGCGCAGTTCAAGTGCGTGGGCGGCGTCTGTGTCGGGTTGGCGATGGGAAAGCCGGCGCAATAGCGCGACGATGTGCCGAAGAAACAAGCGGGCCCGAACGGGGCTCGCTTTTTTATTCCATAAAGACATTGGAATGTGGCCCCATATCGCTATACTCGCTTTCCATCATCCGAAAAAAGGAGGACGACATGGCAAAGACCGTTCTGGATATCTTGGGCGATGAGGGCAAGGCGCTGCTCGAACATCGCTGCACGACCATCTCCAAAGAGATGCTGCATCTGCCCGGGCCGGATTTCATCGATCGCATCTTTACGATCTCCGATCGTTCCACGCGCGTGCTCGGAAACTTGGGGCGATTGTTCGGGAATGGGCGGCTGGCGAACACGGGATACGTCTCCATCCTTCCGGTCGACCAGGGCATCGAGCATTCGGCGGGGGCGAGCTTTGCGCCCAATCCGCTCTACTTCGATCCGGAAAATATCGTGAAGCTCGCCATCGAGGGCGGGTGCAACGGCGTGGCCTCCACGCTCGGCGTGCTCGGTTCCGTCGCGCGAAAATACGCGCACAAAATTCCCTTCATCCTGAAGATCAATCACAACGAGATGCTCTCCTATCCGAATACCTTCGATCAGCGCCTCTTCGCCTCGGTCGATCAGGCCTTCGACCTGGGGGCGGTGGCCATCGGGGCGACGATCTATTTCGGATCGGAAGAGTCGCGTCGACAGATCGAAGAGATCTCTGAGGCGTTTCAGTATGCGCACGAGATGGGGCTGGCCACGATCCTCTGGTGCTATCTGCGCAACGACGGCTTCAAGAAGGATGGCGTGGACTATCACGCCAGCGCCGACCTCACCGGACAGGCAAATCACCTGGGCGTGACGATCGAGGCCGACATCATCAAGCAGAAGCTGCCGACGAACAACGGTGGCTACAACGCGATTCACTTTGGAAAGACGAGTCCGATCGTCTACGACAAGCTCACCACCGATCATCCGATCGACCTGACGCGCTACCAGATCGCCAACTGCTACATGGGGCGGATGGGGCTCATCAACTCCGGCGGCCCGTCGGGCAAGGACGATCTGCAACAGGCGGTCAAAACCGCAGTGATCAATAAGCGCGCGGGCGGTATGGGACTCATCTCCGGGCGCAAGGCCTTCCAGAAGCCGATGGCCGACGGCATCGAGCTTCTGGGCGCCATTCAGGATGTCTATCTGGATCAAGCGATCACGGTGGCTTAGGTGAGCAGGGTCACGAGTTCCGACGGATGGGCGATGAGATGCTGGGCGCCGGTGTCGCGCAGTTCCGCTTCCCCGCGAAATCCCCAGAGGACGCCGACAGGAATCATGCCGGCAGCGACCGCCGTGCGCATGTCCGTGCAGGTGTCTCCGACGAAGAGGATCTCCTTCGGATCAAAACCCAATGTTTGCGCGATGGCGATCGCGGCGGCCGGATCCGGTTTTTTGGGCGTGCCGTCGCGTGCGCCGCGCACGATGGCAAACGGACAGCGGTCGAGAAAGTGGTCGACGCAGGTGCGCGTAAAGTCCTCGGGTTTGTTTGAAAGGATTGCGGTCGGAATGTTTCGGGCCGCGAGTGCGTCGAGCATTTCGAGGATGCCATCGTAGGGTTTGGTGGCATCGGCCCACCGTTTTCTGTATTCCTCACGCATCCGCTTCATGCCGCGCGCGACCGTCGCATCATCGCGATGCGCTTCGGGAAATGCGCGGGCAACGAGTTCGCGCACCCCATCGCCGACGAAGATCTTGTAGGCCTCCCGGTCGTGCGTCGGAAACCCGAGGGAAGCGAGCGCGGCGTTCATCGACGCGGTCAGATCGTCGATCGTATCGAGCAGCGTTCCGTCGAGATCAAAGATGATGGCGTGGGTGCGCATGGGCTTCGCTTCTTTTCTGTTTGCGAGACCACGATCTTACGAGACCACGACCCCACGAGATTGGTTTACTTCGCCTTCCCCTGGTTGGCCACGGCCTCCATCGCTTTTTTGACCGCCTCCGGATCGCCCAGGTAGTAGTTTTTGATCGGCTTCAAGTTTTCGTCGAGTTCATAGACGAGCGGCATGCCGGTCGGGATGTTGAGGCTTACAATTTTTTCGTCGGAGACGTCGTCGAGATATTTCACCAGCGCGCGCAATGAGTTTCCATGGGCCGCGATGATGACGCGCTTGCCGCTGGTGACCACCGGTGCGATCGTCTCATGCCAGTAGGGGAGGAAGCGCTCGACCGTGTCCTTGAGGCACTCGGTCAGCGGTAGCTCTTCTTTCGTGAGCGCCGCATAGCGCGGATCGTTTCCCGGATAGCGCTCGTCGGTGATCTCGAGTGCCGGCGGCGGCGTGTCGTAGCTGCGTCGCCAGATCAGCACCTGGTCGTCGCCGTATTTGGCAGCGGTCTCGGCCTTATTGAGCCCCTGCAGTGCGCCGTAGTGGCGTTCGTTCAAGCGCCATGAGCGCGTCACCGGTATCCACATCCGATCCATCTCGCTCATCGTAATCCAGAGCGTGCGGATTGCGCGCTTGAGCACCGAGGTAAAGGCGACGTCGAAGTCGAACCCTTCGCGCTTGAGCGTTCTGCCTGCCTCGTGGGCCTCCCCGACGCCCTTTTCCGAGAGGTCGACGTCGGTCCAGCCGGTAAAGCGGTTTTCCTTGTTCCAGATGCTCTCGCCGTGGCGGAGCAGGACGAGCGTGTACATGGCGTTACCTCCTGAAGAAAGTGAGACGCATACTTGCCGCGATGTGGTGTCGATGTCAATTCCCCTGCGAATGGGCTTTCAGTCCCAGCGCGAGGATGCGTTCGATCAGTTGTTCGTAGGAGAGTCCCGCCTTCTTGGCGGAGTCGGCGAAGTCCTCGTCGGCGGCCAGGAATGGATTCGGGTTGGCCTCGAGGATGACGATTTCGCCAGCGGAGGTCAGCCGCAGGTCGATGCGGCCCCAGCCCCGGATGCGCATCAAGCGATAGGTGCGTTTGCAGATATGCTTCATCCGACGCCAGGTCTCATCGGGGAGGTTCGGAATGAAGCGGGTGGTGATCCCCCAGCGCTTCCGATAGTCGGCGTTCCACTTGGCGGTATAGGTGGCGATCTTCGGCTCATCCTCGGGGACCTTTGAAAACGTCATCTCGCGCACGGGAAAGACCTTCAGTCGATCGTTTCCCAGGATGCTGACGTAGAGTTCGCGGCCGTCGATATAGGTTTCGGCGAGTGCGTCGTCGCCGACCTGTTCATGGATGAACTGCACACGCGAGGCGAGCATGGTCTCATCCTCTACGAACGAGGCCTGCGAGATGCCGGTGGATGCGTCTTCGCGCACCGGTTTGACGAAGAGGGGAAAACTGAGTGCCTTTGGACGACGGATCTTCTGGCCGCGACGGAAGACGACGAATCGCGGGGTGCGCACGCGGTGGGCGGAGAGGATCGTCTTCGAAATCCCCTTGTCGCGACAGAGCAGCATTCCCGCCGGGCCACTGCCGGTATACGGGACGCCGAGGAGTTCCAAGAGGCCCGCCACGTTGCGGTCTTTGGAGCGATCTCCGCCGAAGTGTTCGACGAGGTTGAAGACGATGTCGGGCTTTGTGTCGCGGACTGCCGTGGACAGGGGCGAGATGTCGTCGTAGATGCCGACGGTATTGACGTCGTGTCCGAGACGGCGCAATGCGCGGATGACGTGACGTTCGGTCTTCCAGTCCTCGGTCTTTAAGTCCTCACGAAAATCCTGATCCTCGGGCGGTCTTCCCGCCGTGTCGAATAGGACCAGCACCTTGAGCTTCTGTTTCATCGAGACTCCTGAATTGATGTCATCTATCTGTTGTCATTATCCCTGTGAACCAAAGCCTGTCATTCCCGCGAACGCGGGAATCTCGATTTTGAAGCCACGTCGAGATCCCCGTTTTCACGGGGATGACAACGCCAAGGTTTTTCATCGAGCAGTTGCGGCGACAGTCGTATCGATTTTTCGAGTCACGTGTCACGGCTCTACGGATGCCGTCTGATCTTATCCTGAAACCGATAGTTCATCACGGTTGCTGTGAGAAACGCGATCGTCTGGGCGATCGCCTCGTCGGTTTCATCGGGCAATACGAGTTTTCGTTCGTGGCATCGTGCGATGAGTTTCTGCAGGAAGCGGGCTACGGTGAACTTGCGCTCCCCTGTCCATCGGGAGACGTTCGCGACGATGGATCTTCGTTGGCGACGCAGGAAGGCACTGGCCGAGGTGTGTTTTTGCCCCGGAACGGCTTCGAGAAAGATGCGATTCAAGTCGCGGTCGAAGAAGTCGGGCATGTCCTCGGCATATTCACGGCGTTTGCGTGCGTAATAGGTGGAGAGTTTTTGTGTGAGCCGAGATGCCTCGCAGATGCGTCGTCCACCGGTCACAGGTGCTGGTTGTCCCGCGATCGACCGCATGAGTTCATCGACGTATTCCAGTTTCTTGAGCGCAGGCCAGCCACGATACCGTTCGTGCCAATTGGAACTTGGGTTGAGCCAGACGGCGAAGGTTTCGGCGAAGTCTTCATCGGGATGATACTGCGCATACCATTTTTCCAGATGTCGCACGAAGCGACGGCTGTGCGGTTTGGGGCGATAGCTTTCGGGATAGTCGTCGCGGAAATCGCCGAAGTGTTCCCGCCATCGTTTGCGTCGCCAGAGGCGATAGGCATAGCCCAGCGCGTGTCCGCATTCGTGTCGCAGCAGTCGCATGCAGTCCTGTTTGGTGCCGCCTTCTACTTCGAGAATGATGTGCGATTCGAGTTGTTTGAGCCGTGGGTGCGCGAGATAAAAGGGGATGGCGATGGTCGGAACCTCGTTCGGGCAGAACCATTCGTCGGCGAGATAGCATTGGGGAAGAAAAGTAATGCCGCGCGCGCCGAGTTCTTGCCAGAGCTGCTCGATGCGCGTCTCAAGTTCCGTCCCCACGATGGTCAGCCCCAGGTCGCGGATGCGCCATGCGAGCAACTCCTCGTCGGTCAGCTGCGCCCACGACGGTTCGGTTTTGGCGGTCGGTGCAGTCATCAGCTTGATTTGATGTTCTCCATCATCGCTTGCAATGGTCTGATCACATCCAGCGGCAGCGGGATGATCGTCTTGGCACCCGACTGATTGGTGATGTCGACGAGGGTCTGCAGATAGCGCAGTTGCAGGCTGATGGGGTGTTTCTCGATCTTCTCTGCAGCGGCCACGAGCTTTTCGGCGGCCTGATACTCGCCCTCAGAGCTGATCACCTTGGCGCGGCGTTCGCGTTCGGCCTCAGCCTGGCGCGCCATGGCCCTCTTGAGTTCCTCGGTCAGATCGACGTGCTTGATCTCGACGTTGGAGACCTTGATGCCCCACGGGTCGGTCTGCTTGTCGAGGATGATCTGGATCTTCTCGTTGATCTCCTCGCGCTGGGAGAGCAGGTCGTCGAGCTCGCGCTCGCCGATAATGCTTCTGAGTGTTGTCTGCGACATCTGACTGGTGGCGAAGCCAAAGTTTTCCACCTCGGTGATCGCTTTGTTCGGATCCATCACGCGAAAGTAGACCACCGCGTTGACCTGCACCGAGACGTTATCCTTCGTGATGATATCCTGCGGCGGAACGTCGAGCGTGACCGTGCGCAGGGAGACGCGGACCATCTTGTCGACCGGCTTGAAGACGAAGAAGATGCCCGGCCCCTTGGTCTGGGGGAGCAGTCGCCCGAGACGGAAGATGACGGCACGCTCATACTCCTTGAGGACCTTGATGCAGCTGAGGAAATACAGGACGATGAAGGCGATGAAGATCATGAGCGGCGTGGACATGAAACCTCCTTTGAAAGGTGACTATGGCCTATGGTCGTTTTTGCAACGACGAGGGTCATGCCCTCTATCGCGATGACGCTGATGCGATCGTCCTTTTCCAGGGCGGCATCAGATCGGGCGTTCCAGATCTCCCCGTGCACGAAGACGGTGCCGCTGTCCTTCTGCCAATGAAGAACCTGACCCGCAGCACCCACCATGCCTTCGCTGCCGGTGGTGGCGCGGCGCTTGGCCAGGCGCGCGACGATCGTTCCGAGAAAGAGAGCGATGAGGGCGGTGGCCAGCGAAAAGGCGATGACGATCGGCAGCGAGACGCGCAAAAAATCATGGGACGAGGTGAAGAGGATGAGCGATCCCAGGAAGAGGGTGACGATGCCGCCGAGCGTGAGAAGGCCGTAGCTCGTTATCTTGATCTCGGCGAAGAACATCGCGATCGCCAGCAGGATGAGGATGAGGCCGGCAATGTTCGTGGGAAGGACCTGCAGGCCGAAGAAGGCCAGCACCAGGCAGATCGCACCCGCGATGCCGGGAAAGCCGATGCCCGGATGCGTGAATTCGAAGAGCAGCCCATAGAACCCGAGCATGAGCAGGATGTAGGCGATGTTCGGATGGGCCAGTATCGCCAGCCAGCGTAGGCGGGTGTCCATGGGGATGCTGATGATGCGGGCGTTCTTGGTCGCGAGTGTCACCTCGCCGCTGGGGAGGGTGACGGTTCGTCCGTCGAGCTGGGCGAGGAGATCATCGAAGTCCGTCGCGATGATGTCGATAATGCCGTCGCGCAGGGCCTCCTCATCGGTGATCGAGACGCTCTCGGTGACGGCCCGCTCGGCCCATGCGATGTTGCGACCGCGTTCCCGCGCGATTGCACTCACCCAGGCCCGGGTGTCGTTCACGATCTTCTCTTCCATCGGTGGTGTGGCATCCGTCGTCGTGCGGTCGTTTTTTTCTTCGACGGAATCTTTTTTCTTCGGCGTCAGGCGGCGGACGAGTCGTTCCAGCGTTTCGCCAAACCCCTGTTTCTGTTGCATCTGCACCGGATGGGCCGCCCCGATATTCGTCGAGGGGGCCATCGCCGCGACGTTCGCGGCGAGCGTGATGAAGACGCCGGCTGAGCCCGCGCGCGCCCCTTTGGGGGTGACATAGACGATGATCGGAATCTCGGCGTTCATGATGGCGCGTACGATCCGCCGTGTGGAGGAGATGAGCCCCCCCGGCGTGTCCAGCTCGATGATCAGCGCCCCGACCTGCTCCTTCGTGGCACGGTCTATCGCTGTTTCGATATATTCGGCCGTGACCGGATTGATGATGCTGTCGCTCAGGGTGATGCGGGAGATATCTCGATCGTAGGCGTCAGCCGAAGGGGTGAAGAGGAAAAGGCAAATAATTCCAATGAGATGGAGAGTTATGATCAGCGTATTTCGATGGTTCATGGGCGACAGCATAGTGTTCCCCTCCCGCTTGGTCAATCACGATTCCGGGGGCGGGGAGCGAGAAGAATCGACGCAACTTTTCCTTTCTTCGACCGATAGTGATAGTGAGGAGCCTCTATGAACGTCGATCGACACATTCAGTTTGCGATGATGCTCGTGCTGGTCGCGCTGATCCTTGCGGGATCCGCCACGGCCTTCGCTGGCGGTCCCTGTCCGAGTCAGGTGGAACGCCTGAGCGATCTGCGCGGCTGCATGGTGAACGCGCCGGGGACGATCGGCACGACCTACCGCGGCGGAGGGATGGGGGCGATGGATCCGGATCACCGTCAGCTGCTCAATGCCTTGCACAACACGCCGCTTCCCGTCGGCCACGTCGTTCCGGCGCCGCGTCGGTATTATATGAATCCCATGCTCTGGGCGACGGCCTATGTCCACCATCCTCATGGTGCCGGGTCGTACCTGTGGGCATCCATGATGTACCGGAGGCCGTACTGACCCCAGCCTCTTTTCTCCCTGGCGGAGGGCGCATCGCTTGCGCGATGGTGCCCAACGCGCTATACTCAAAAAACACAAACAAATTCGATAGGTTCAGAATCATGCGCCCCATCAAACCCTTTGGCCTCGTTCCCGGCGATCGCATCGGCATTGCGGCACCGGCCTCTTCCTTTGAACGGAAGGGGTTGCGCCGTGGCATCGACAAACTGCGCTGGTGGGGGTTTGACCCGGTCGTGCCTCGGCGCGTGCTGACGCATTCACGATCACCCTCCGATAACGAACGGATGAAGCGTTATGAGGAGAAGGCGGCCGAGATCATTCGGCTCTTTCGGAATCCGTCGATCGCGGCGATCTTCTGCGCCGAGGCGGGGTATGGTTCCATCGCCCTGATCCCCTATCTGGATCGGGTCGATCTCTCGGCCTATCCCAAGATCTTCGTCGGATTTTCCGACATCACCATTTTGCTCCTCTACTTTCACATGCGATACGGCTGGGTCACCTTCCACGGGCCGACCGTCGCCGGTGAGATTTACAAGGGCATGCCGCCCGCGACTGAGATCGCCCTGCAGGAGGCGGTCACCAAACGCACGCGGTTGGGGGATATCTACGGGAAGGATCTGGAGGTCATCAACGTGGGCGAGGGGCGCGGGCGGATCATCGGGGGGAATCTCACGCGCATGTTGCGTACGCTGGGGACGCCGTTCGAAATCGATACGCGGGGGGCCATCTTTTTCATCGAGGAGGTGGGGGAGGGGCACCTGCAGCTCGATGGCGATCTCAACCACCTGCGCATCGCCGGTAAGTTCGATCATGTGCAGGGGGTCGTCTTCTCCGAGATGACCAATTGTATCGAAGGCGATCGCCGAAGGCTCTTGCGGTTCTTGCGTCGGCACTTCAAGGATGCGGCCTATCCGGTCCTGTTCGGCCTTCCTTCCGGACATGGTGTCGAGAATATTACGATTCCGATTGGCGTGCGGGCGAAACTCTCGTCGTATCCCCCGAGGCTGGTGATCGAGGAGAGTGGGGTACGTTAAAGGCGATGAAGGGCGAAGGGGGAGGTTTTATGGGAATGGAACAACTCAAAAAGGCGCTTATCGATGCGGGGCTTGTTTCCAAGAAGGATTTGGAGCGCGACCACGTGAAGAAGCAACACATGAAGAAGTCGGCCACGATGCGCAAGGATCACATTCGTATCATGTGTGAAGCCTGCGGGAAGACCGCACCCGATGTCGAACGCTATCGGCATCGCAATCGCTTGATCGAAGGTAAGGAGTGGCTCTGCCTCCCTTGCGCCGATCAGTATCAGATCGACGACGAGTATCGCATGACCGCTCAGAGTTCGAATGCCAAATCGGGCATGTTCATTCGGCAGTATGGAAGGACGAAGAAAATGTAGGTCCCAACGGCGATTTCGTTCTCAACGGATGTGAAATGGAGAACAAGGAGCGAGCGGATCGGATCAGTCGAATGCTCTGCCGGCTCAGGTGAGCCGGTATCATACTTCAGGAATCAATAATCGATGTCATTATCGATATCTATATCATAATCAGGATTGGTCAGGTCGGTGTGATATATGCGATCCGCTACTTTCTCCAGTATTCCGGAACCAACAGCAACAGCACCGTGAAGAGTTCAAGGCGGCCGAGCAGCATGCAGAAGGTGAGCACGCACTTTCCTGCTGTCGGGATGTGATAGTAGTTGTCCGCCGGGCCCACCGTTCCGAGTCCAGGACCGATATTTCCGAGCGTCGCCGCCACCGAGCTTATGGCGGTGATGAGATCGAGCCCCATCGCCGCCATGACGAGCGAGGCGATGACGAAGACTCCCATATAGATGATGAAAAAGCCGGCTACGCTCTCGAGGATATCCTTGCCCACCACCCGTCCGCCCAACTTGACCGCGGCGAAGGCCCTCGGGTGGATCATGCGGAAGAGTTCGCGATAGGCATACTTGAACAGGAGCATCAGCCGCACGATCTTGATCGACCCGCCGGTGGAGCCGGCACAGCCGCCGATAAACATGAAGACGAGCAAGGCCAGCTGCGTGAGGATCGGCCAGAGCTCGAAGTCGGCGGTGGCAAATCCCGTGGTGGTGATGATCGAGACGGTCTGGAAGGCGCCGTAGCGCAAAGAGCTCAGGAACGTACTGTAGGTGCCGCTGAAAAGGAGCCAGATGGTCAGGAAGACGATCGCTGTCAGCGTGATGGCGCCATAGGCGCGGAATTCGCTGTTGCGCCAATAGGCCTTGAGTCGCCCGGTGAGCGCCAGATAGTGCAGCGAGAAATTTGCTCCCGCCAGGAACATGAAGAGGATGATGATGCCGTCGATGTAGGCGCTATTGAAAGCGCCGACGGAGGCGTTGCGTGTGGAAAAACCGCCGGTCGCCATCGTGCCGAAGGTTTGGCAGAGCGCCTCAAAGAGCGACATGCCCCCCAGCATGAGGAGAACGGTTTCGATGGCGGAGAGGACGACATAGACGAGCCAGAGGGTTGCGGCTGTCTCCCGGATGCGGGGAAAGAGTTTCTCCTTGGTCGGCCCGGGAGCTTCGGCATGAAAGAGTTGCATGCCGCCAACGCCCAGCAGGGGCAGGATGGCGACCGCCAGCACGATGATCCCCATGCCGCCGAGCCAGTGGGTGAGGCTGCGCCAGAAGAGCAGCCCCTGACCGAGGCTCTCGATCTGGACGGTGGCGCCAAGCACGGAGGCCCCGGTGGTGGTGAACCCCGAGAGCGATTCGAAGTAGCAGTTGACGAAGTTGGCCGGTGTCATCGGCCCGAGCATCTCGGCGAAAAAGAAGGGGAGGGCGCCGAAAAAACCGGCCGTCGCCCATCCGAAGGTGACGATCATCATGCCTTCGCGATGGGTGAGGTCTTCGCGCGGCGTCTTCAAGAGGACGGCGGCGAGGCTTGCGATGATGAGTGTGATGAACATCGCCAGGGCGATCGGCGCAAGGTCGCGACCGTCGTCGGCCCAGGCGAACGCGAGCGGGGCGAGCATCGCCAGCCCGATGAAGAGATTGAGCCGCGCCAGCACGGCGAAGACGAAACCCAGACGCATCAGAAATACTCCATCTTGACGGTGATGAACTTCTCGATGTTGGGGACCTCTTCACGACGTGCGAGCAGCAGCACGCGGTCACCCGGCTCGATGACGGTGTCGCCCCAGGGGACGATGATCTCATCGCCACGCTTGAGCGAGAGGACGAGCGTGCCGTTGGGCAGCTTGAGATCCGCCAGCGGTTTGCCGACGAGATCCGTCGTCTCCAGGGCCTCCGCTTCGATGATCTCGGCCTGTTCGCGAAGATTCGAGACGTGCAACACCTTTCCTCGCCGGATGTATTGCAGGATGACGTTGTTGGCCAGCTGTCGCGGGTTGACCACCACATCGATGCCGATCGAAGAGATCAACTGTCGGTAAGCCGATTTGTGCGAAAGGGCAATGGCCATGGGGGCGCCGAGGCGTTTTGCCAAGAGCGCGCTGATGATGTTGTCTTCGTCATCCTTGGTCACGGCGACGAAGGCATCCATGTGAGCGATGTTCTCCTGCTCCAAAACCTCCTCGTCGGTTCCGGCGGCGTTGAGGATGAGCGTGTGATCGAGCTGGCGGCTCAGGGCGGAACAGAGTTTTGGATCGGATTCGATGATCTTCACGTGCAGGCCGCGTTCTTCTAACGAGCGCGCGAGGTTCATGCCGATGAAGGTGCCGCCGTGAATCATGACTTCACCCGTCTTCTCACCCCGGTGGCCCAGCAGCCGCATGCCCTTTGAGACATATTCGCTGTCAGCGACGTAGTAGACCGTGTCGCCGGGCATGATGCGGTTCTCCCCCGAAGGGACGATGAGCTGATTGCCGCGGAAGATGGCCGCGATGAGGAAGTGCCCCCTGTCGCGCAGGTCGTCGAGCTCCTGTAGCGGTCGGTTGATGAGCGGGCTTGAACGCAACACGGTGGTTCCGACCAGTTTGATCTCGCCATCGAAGAAATCGAGGATGTCGATGGCGCCCGGCATCTGTAGCACTTTGAGGATGGCGCTCGCCGCTTCCTTCTCGGGGTTGATGAGCAGGTTGATGCGCATGGCGTCCTGGAAGGTCTCTCCCTCCAGGTCGAATTCGGGATTGCGAATGCGCGCGATGCGCACCGCCTGCGGCGCTTCCATGCCGGCGATGATCGTCGCGAGGATGTTGGCTTCGTCGCTATTGGTGACCGCTACGACCATCTCCGCTTTTTCGAGACCCGCTTCGCGCAGCACGCGCGGGGAGGCTCCGTTCCCCAGAACGAACTTGGCGTCGAGCGACTCCTCGATCTCGTCGAGAACGCGCTCGCTCTTTTCGATGATGACGACGGCCTTCTTTTCCTGGATCAATTTTTCGGCGATGAATCGGCCGATCTCGCCGCCGCCGACGATGAGAATGCTCACCCCATACCCCCTGACTCGAAGGGGCCATTCTAGATGCGTGCGGTGACGGGTTCAACCCTAAACCGTTGGAATGTTGTGTGGGCACAGAAAAACCCCCCGTCCGCACCTGCGACCGGGGGGTTCGATGTCTGTAGGAGTGATGGTTATGATGCTTTCTGTACGTTTGCTGCCTGCAAGCCCTTCGGACCCTCGGTGACCTCGAATTCGACGGCTTCTCCCTCCTTGAGGGTTTTAAATCCCTCGCCTGTGATCACGGAGAAGTGGACGAAAACGTCCTCGCCGCCATCATCCGGCTCAATGAATCCGAATCCCTTTGCATCGTTGAACCACTTTACCTTTCCTTTCTTCATGCCGACCCTTCCTTTCTGCCCTCGCCCGGTGAAACCGCAACGCAAAAAAAACAGGCACCGTTTTGGTGGCCTGCGGTCGAACGTACCATTACGTCGCGTGCTGGACCCACCGGACAAGCTCAATACTGATAAAAGGCTATGTCAGTTCCTCTCCATTGGCAACGGAAAAGCGCTATCGCACCGAGGCGGTCGAGCGTTTGTAGCGGGCCGTACGCACAGAGGCGACCGTTCCCGCCAGATGTTCTGCAGTAATGGCTGAATCGACCTGTTTTAAGCGGTTTTTTGGCGTTGGATGGGAGGAAAATGGGCCGGAGTGTTCTCCCATTCCGAGCGCGATTTCGTGCTGGATGAAGGTTGCCATCGCCTGAGGGTCATAGCCGGCCAGCGCGGCATAGCGCATGCCGAGATCGTCGGCCTGGCGCTCATCCTTTTTGCTGTACCCCTTGTCGATGACCTGCTTGGCCACATCGGTGACCACACTCTGAAAGGCCTGGGTGAGCTGCGTCAGTTCGCTCGGCGTATACTGCTTGCCCACCTCGCCCGCCGCGAAGAAAGCAAATTTTGTCCAGCGCGCTTTCTTGATCGCCTTGATGCCGTGGCGCTTGGCGACGTGGGTGACCTCATGTCCGAGGACGTTGGCGAGCTGATCCTCGTTTTCAATCGTCTTGAGCAGTCCCTTGGTGATGAAGATGAATCCACCGGGGCAGGCAAACGCGTTGGCCTCACTGCTGTTGAGGACGGCAAAGTGATAGCCCCCGTAGGTGACGGGATGTTCCGATCGATAAGCGACGAGCGTTCCCACCTTGCTGACATAGGCGTCGAGCGCGGCATTGCCCAGCAGCGGATACTTGGCCAGCACCATCGCTGCTACCGCGCGTCCGATGTAGTGCTCCTCTGACGGGGTGATCTCCTTAGCGGCCTCGTGGAGCTGTTGCGCGCCGGTGATGGCCGAACCGATTGCCTGGCCGAGATCGAAGGCGTGTGCCTTTCCAAACGGAATGGCGATGATGATGATGACCAAGAGGGTGATGATATGTCGTAACATAACGTGAATTCCTTCCAATTTTTGTCATTCCCACCAATTCTTGTCATTCCCGCGAAGGCGGGAATCTCGATTATTCACTTTTGAGATCAGGGGTTGAGTTTTCCCTGCTGGGCGAAAGCGCGCAGGGTTGCATTCGAAACGGTCATTCGCTCGACGCGGTCGACCTGGCCGAAGGCCGCGGCGAGATCGGCGTGGTCGGCTTTGAACTGGCGCTCGACCGTCGGGTTGAAGCCCTTTCCCGCGAGCGCGGCTTCGTCGTGGCGCACGCCGCTGCCGGCATAGCGCTTGTCGGAATCGACTTTCACCGTTCCTTTGCGCGCGGCATTTTTGGGGATCCATCCTGCCGGAGCGCTGATCTGGTACCAGCTTCCCTGTTCGCCCAGGATCGTCAGGCGATCGCTGTAGCGCACCGTTCCAACGGTGGCGCCCATGTAATTGGGCGAGGCCTTCACCGCGGCCTCGCGCACCTGCACCGAGACCTGTTGTGGTCCTTTTTGCGTTGAGGCCTTCTGTCGTTTGACCGCCGATGCGGATGTAGCGACGAGCAGGATCAGGAAGGTGAAGAGGATGGTGCGTTTCATGTGAACCTCCTAACCCGGCGTAGCTGGAATCAAGTGAGGAGCCGGGGGAAATCCAAAATCCGAAATCCAAATATCTAAGCAAACCCTAATTTCCAAATTTCAAATGCCCATATTGATGTTTGTGCTTTGGACATTGGGATTTTGGATTTGTTTAGACATTTTGATTTCGGTTTTTGGATTTATGATCACTTATTTCGTCGTGAAGGTGATGACGCCGTCGAAGGGTTCTGGCGGCGGCTCGCATTTGAATCTATCGCATATGGTCCGATAGGTTGCAACCACCGGATCCTCTTCTCCGCGCAGGCCGTCGAAGATCTTATGCGCCGCTTCGAAGTTTCCGGCGAAGAATTGTTCCATGCCGTCTGCAAAGGTTTCCTGCCGCGCGCGTTGGGCATCGTCGAGCATCCCCTTCGGGCAGAGCGGTTCATAGATAGCGATCGGCTCGGCCCGTCCCTTCACGCGCACCCGTCCGATCTGGCGCGCCTCGATGGCGGTGCCCACGCGGGCATAGGTCGTTTCGCTGATGATGATGCGCGTGCCGAACTGTTTGTTGACCCCCTCCAGGCGGCTGGCGAGATTCACGGTGTCGCCGATGGCGGTGTAGTTGAAACGCATGTCCGAGCCGATGTTGCCGACCACCGCCTGCCCCGTGTGAATGCCGATGCGGGTGGGAAGCTCCGGAAAGGCGACGAGCTTCTCCTGGACTTCAAGTGCGGTCAACACCGCGAGCGCGGCGTGATCCTCGAGCTTGAGCGGCGCGCCCCAGAAGGCCATCACGGCGTCGCCGATATATTTGTCGAGCGTCCCCTCGTGGCCGACGATGATGGAGCTGACCTCGGTGAGATAGCGGTTGAGCAGAGCCACCAGTTCCGATGGTGACATCGTTTCAGCGGTGGTCGTGAAGTTCGCGATGTCGGAGAAGAAGATGGTGACGATATTCTCCTCGCCGCCGAGTCGGACGTTCTCCGGATCCTTGGCGATCTCGGTGACGACCTCCGGCGAGAGGTACTGGCCGAACGCCTTGCGGATGGCGCGGCGCTTGCGTCCCTCGGTGAGATAGCGGCGCAGCAGCATCGTGAAAGCCGCGCACATTCCCGCCCCCACCGGGGCGATGATCGGCATCCAGATGTTGAGCCAAAAGAGCAGCACCGAGACGCCGATGATGAGACCGAAAAATCCCCCCAGCCACGCCGCGATCAGCCCCAGGCGTTCCAGGTGCGCCATCCCTAAGGCCGCGGCTAGCGCCATGGCCAACGCAACGAGGGCCGTCACCCAGGGCCGGACCGGGCGGATGAAATCACGGCGCAGGAGCGAATCGATGAGCGTGGCGTGGATCTCGGGTCCCGGATAGACGCGCGCCAGCGGCGTGGGTTTGAGATCGTAGAGGCCGGGGGCTGCAACGCCCACCACGACGACGCGACCCGCGAGCACCGCAGGATTCAGGTCGGGCTCCTTTCCCTCGGCGAGCTGCTGGGCGGAGATGAGGACCTGCGCGAGGGGATAGTTCGGATAGCTATCCACGCCGCCGATATAGTTGATCATCAGGTTGCCGTGTCGGTCGAGCGGAACGGGGCGGCCGTCCACAAAGAGGCGCGTCCGTCGGGGCCAAACGATGGCCTCAACGTTGGTGAGATCGCTGACCACCTTGAGCGAGACGTGCGGGATGACCGCTTGCCCCAAACGCGTGAGCAGCGGAACGCGCCGGTAGATGCCGTCGACGTCCGGGTCGGTGCGCACATTTCCCAGACCGGTTGCGGCTTCGACGAGCGACGGCAGCGGAAGCGAGGCCAGCGACGCGGCGTGAGGCATGAAGCGGGGGATGCGGTCCTCGAACGGAACGCGCGATTTGGTGAACACTGCCTTCGGCGGGGGCGGTCCGCCGGCATCCTGCCGACTGGCGAAGAGGACGAAATAGGCCGGGTCGAACTGCGTCACCCCGGCCGCGAAGGCCTCGTCATCTTCGACGCCATAGATCGAATCCTCCGAGAAGAAGAGGTCGAAGAGAACCGCGCGCGCGCCTCCCCGCCGACAGAAGTCGAGCATATTGGCATAGAGTTCGCGCGGCCAGGGCCAGGAGATCCCCATCTCCTTCATCGTGGTCAGCGACGGTTCATCGACGTAGAGCAGCGCGACGTTTTCCCCTTCGCCTGGGGCGTGCGGGCGCGTGGCCATCATGCGCCAGTCGTAGGTCTTGAGCTCCCAGGTGGTGAGAAAAGGGGAATCGATGAAGAGGGCGAAGATCCCCGTGCTGACCAGAGCGATGATCACGGCCCAGATCGCGCGGATGCGCCGATGCTGGCGAAGCTTCCCGCGCAGCTGTTCGGGTAGGGCGGCCAGGCGTTTGACCTTCGAGGTCATGGTGGGCGGGGCCATACCCCTTCATATCGGAGCGGAGGGTGCGAGGCAAGAGATTGATCCGTTTGTGCTGCTCTCATCGGATGCCAACATCCAGGAGAGTAGTGCTCTTCGGGGACCGCCGTCTCAGCCTTCGACGGCTTTTTCTTCTTTCATCGCATTATCAGAGGCTTCGATTGCGATGAAAGAAGAGATCCCCGAAGAGCACTACTCTCCTGGATGTTGGCCTCTCATAGCGTGCACGTATTTCAGCGCTTGCTTTCATCGGGTGTGATGGAGGTTTCAATTCGATTGATGAGGCCTTCGAGCATGTTCAGGTCGCGTTCGGTCAGGCCGGCGCGGCCGAAAAGCTTGCGCCACCGCTCGAGGATGTTCGTCTTGAGCGGATGATCGGGGATGTCCTCGTAGGTGAGCATCCCGAGCATGCCCTCGAGGCGGTCCATGATCGGTTGCCACTCGGAGCGCGGCAGGAAGGGTTCCTCGAGGGTCTCTGTCGTCGAGGGGGATTCATCTGCGGCGGCCTCGAAGATGTCGCGGCAGGCGATGAGGACGGCTTGTGCCAAGTTGAGCGAGGGGAAGTGTTCGCTCGTGCGGATGGAGACGATCGCGTCGCAGTGCGCGATCTCGTCGTTGGTGAGCCCCGCGTCCTCGCGGCCGAAGACGATGGCGGCGCGACCGGATCGGCACCGTGTGGCCGCTTCCATTGCGGCGGTGTGCATCGTCTCGTGACGGCGGCGGTTGCGTCCGATGCGACGGGTGAGTCCCAGGGCATAGTCGACATCGCCGAGTGCGGAGGCGAGATCGTCGAAGCGCTGCGCCCGCTCGAGTCGGTCGCGTGCGCCCACGGCCCAGTTGAAGGCGTTGGGCGTCATGTGCGGCACGCCGCCGACGAGTCGCAGATCCTCGATGTCGAAGTTCTTCATCGCGCGCGCGACGGCACCGATGTTGGCATCGCCCTGGGGCTCGACGAGCACAATGGTGAGTGTGTCGATAGGCATGGGCGCGGGGATAGTGGTCGAGAAGATGATTGTCAACAATCCACCGAGGGACTATAGGGGTGGAGCGGGCACCTCTAAAAAACGTGGGTTCGAATGCCGCCTCCCGGGGAAATCATGTGCATCTTCACAGATGAAGCTTGTTCCAGACGCACATGATTTCCCCTCGCGGCGGCTCGTATGAGTTTTTAGAGGTGTTCAAGCGTGAAGCGTGAAATGGAGGAGCATCATGTCACCATCGGGTTCGGAGAGAAGAAAGTTTGCGCGCCTCGATTTGGCGCTCACCGTCAGCTATCGCATCATCGGGCAGTCGGAGATGGCGCCCGATCCGCGCGAGGGGATTTCCAGCGATGTGAGCATCGGCGGTCTTCGTCTGATGACGCCCACCGCGCTCGCCAACGGAACCATGCTGGCGCTCGATATCGTGCTGGGCGATGACGAGGGTGATCCGATCACGGCGGAGGGCGAGGTGGTCTGGCAGAGCAAGATCACGAATACGAGTTATGAAACCGGCGTCATGATCAAGAATATGCCCGACGTCGACAAGAATCGCTTCATGTCCTTCGTCTTCGATCAGATGGCCAAGGTGGTGACGTAAAGCACATCTTATGCCGCGTTGCTGCTCGTTCGTGAGAACCTGTCGGGAAATGGCGATTGAAAATATTTTTGTCATTCCCGCGAAAGCGGGAATCCCGATCTTTCAAGTACACCGAGATTCCCGATTTCTCGGGAATGACAACAAAATCCATCTCTAGTGATGCGCATGTGCCCGATTGACGATCACGCGGTGCAGTGTTTCCAGCAGGACATCCGTCTCAAAGGGTTTGGTCATGTAGGCATCCGCACCGGAGGCTTCGGCAAGTCTCTGGTCCTCCGGTTGGCTGCGTGCGGTGAGGATGATGATCGGGATCTCGCGGTATTTCTCATCGAACTTGAGCAGTCGGCAGACCTGAAAGCCGTCCAGTTTGGGGAGCATCAGGTCCAGGATGATGGCGTTCGGGGTCAGTTCCTGCGCCTTGTTGAGTCCCTCCTGTCCATCGGCAGCCGTTGCCGCGCGAAAGCCGGAGAACTCGAGCATCTGTGAGAGCATGCTGCGCAGGTCCTCCTCGTCTTCGACGATGAGAACCAGCGGTTTTGGTTTGTTCGGGTCCACCTCCTCCGGTTCGATCGGAGGGGGAGATGCGACATCCGGTGGCAGCGATGCAGGCGGGGACTCCGTCTCGATCTTCGAGGAATCAGCCGATGGCTTCTGATTGGGTCGGATCATCGAACCGCTGTGGTGGAGGGGTTTGCCTTCCACGTGCGCCAGTGGTTCCGGCCAGGACTCCTCGTCGATGGAGCGTTCCTGTGACTCCCAGATATCCTCGACGTTTGTCTCCATCTCCTCGGAAACTTCCTGGAGTTTGAAGATGGCATCGATGTGGCGCAGCAGGCGATCCGCATCGATCGGTTTGACGATGAGCCCGGCAATGCCCAAGTGCGCGAGATCGTCGCTGATTTCGGCAATGCCGGTGATGACGAGTACGGGGGTGGTAATGCCCTTGGCCTGCAGGATGTTGAGGACGGCAAATCCGGAGAGATTCGGCATGACCAGGTCGAGGATGATGAGGTCGGGCTTGGCCTGCTCGATGAGATTGAGCCCCTCCCGGCCGTCATTTGCCGTCAGTACGCTATAGCCCGCCTCCGACAGGATCACGCCCATGAAGGCGCGCGTTGTCTCCGAGTCGTCGATGACGGCAATTCGTTTGGCCTTGCTGGAAACCACGTGAAAACCCCCCGCCGGATCGAGAATGCGGCATTTCCGCTGCGATCGGCGAATCCAAATGGATATAAAGGATGTTCCGATAACTGTAAAGGACTTGCCCGCGATGATATTCCCCCTGTCGGATCGGGGGGGAGGATGGCGATCCCATTGAATTTTATTCTGTTTTTCAATAATTCGTGTGGGGGTGTTTTTTTGCGCAACCTTTTTGAAGAAGATGCGATAAAGGGTCATCATGGACAAAACACGCACCTACTATGACATCCTTCAAATCTCCGCCGATGCTGAGCCGGAGATGATCACTGCGGCCTACCGGACGCTCATGTCGACCATGGGCAAGCATCCCGACCGGGGGGGCGACACCGACGAGGCGGCCGAAATCAATCTGGCCTATGAGACGCTCTCGGATGCGTCGCGTCGTGCGCGCTATGACCTGTTGGTCAAACTCGATCAGCACAAACAGGTGCCTGCGGTTGCCTCCGGACCGGAGCGCCGCCGCGTGCCTCGTCATGATATCGCGGCGACGATCTCCTATTGCTTTGATCACGATTCGCAATGGCACACGGCTCGGGTGAAGGATGTCTCCACGTTGGGGATACGTTTTCAGTCGCATGAACCGATCGAACAGGGTCGGCACCTCGTCATCGCGCCGCCCAATCTCGCGGCCTGCGCCCTGCACGGAACCGTACGCTGGGTGCGCATGTTCCATCCCACCGTCTTCGAACGCGTCTATGAGGCGGGCATCGAATTTGCCGACCAGATCGTGGACATCGATTTGCGGATGAAAACGTAAACAGTGTCTGTCCGAAAAAGTTGATTATGCCGATTTTTGTCATTCCCGCGAAGGCGGGAATCTCGAAGTGCTTGAAAAGTCGAGATTCCCGCCTTCGCGGGAATGACAACACAAGTCCATATACTTCGTTAGTGCGGTTTCAAAATCACGCCCTTCCCCGTGCGTCCATCGACACGCGTTACCACCGGTTTTGCACAGCGGATCATCCGAACAAATTGAGATTCCATCTCGACGGGCTGCGCGGCGATCCAGTTCCAGTCGACGAACTCGTCGTCGCCGTCGGTGGTGTCGATCGAGAGGTAGCCGATGCGGCAGGAAGCGATGTTGTGGAAGAAGTGCGTCCCCTGCGAGGGTTCGATGTGAATTTCCTCTGTGGAGATTTCGCCGATTACCTTCGCATGCGAGACCTGCGCGTAGGTCACCGGGATGCCGAGCAGAGGGTTCACCGTTCCCCATCGTCCGAATCCGAGCAGAATATAGGTTTCACCGCGTCGAACCATCTCGGCGTTGAAGCGGCCGACCTCCTGGGCGATCTCACTCGTGCGCGACAGGTCGAACGTCTGCGGTTTGACCGCGATGATGGTGGTGATCTCGTCGAAGACGCCGTTGCCCATGGCGCGGTTGGTTGTGACGATGCACTCCGGCGTCGTGACCTCGTCGATGCGCACTTCATCGGCCTCGCCGCCGGTGACGAGCGGGCGGATCTGCAGCAGCGAGAAGGCGGGGGGCGTGTCGGCATCGCCGAGCTGGCAGGCGAACTCGCACTCGACCGGGCAGCCCATGCCGTGGGATCCGATGTCGAGGAGTTCCAATAGGATATTCGGAAGGGGGAAGCGCGAACCGGCGAGCACCTGTCGACAGGAGACCACGCGTTTCCCGGGTCGCGAGAGTCCGTCGTAGACGACGTCGTCCTCCGGCTCGTAGACGCCGCCGACCTTTGCCAGCACGCCATCATGCTCGGCCTGGCTCAATTCGAGCGTGGCGATCGTCGCCGACTCATCGGTGAAGAGCGTCGTATTGGCGCTTTCGAGATCGAGCGCCTGAAAGGAACGCTGTGAATAGGCCACGATGTCGCGCGCCTTGGTGAATTGCGGCAGGATCTGCGGATAGCGGGGCGAAAACCGCAGCGCCCGTTCGCCGCGCACGACGAGCGTGCCCAGGCCCATGACCAGTTGTGCCACTCCGTCCTCGGGTTTGAGATAGCCGACGGGAAAATAGTTGTAGGATTGGGCAACGCCGGCCATGTCCGGGTAGAAGTATCGCCCGTGCGGCGTTCCCACGACCTCCTGGATGATGATCGCCATCTTCTCGCCCTCGATGGCGATGTTGTTCGCCTCCATATAGGCCTTGGGGTTGGCGAAGAAGGTCGAGGCATAGATGAGTTTCACGGCGGCTAAAAACTGCGCGAGCCGTTCGTTGAAATCCGGGTGGTTGTTCGGAATGAGGTAGGTCGAATAGAGCCCCGCGAATGGCTGCGAGAGGGAATCCTCCGAAAGGGACGAGGAGCGCACGGCCAGCGGTTGCTCCACCCGGCGCAAAAACGCGGTCAGCTCTCCCACCAATTTCGATTCGAGTTCCGAGTTCAGAAACGCTTGTGCGATCGCCGCATCGTCGGTGCCCTCCATGGCGATGCGATAGAGGCGGTTGCGGTGCAGAAAGCGGTCGAACATGTCCGTGCCGATGGCGGCGGTGCGGGGCACGCCGACGCGATATCCTTCAAAACGTTTGGCCGTTTTGGGATCGGCGAGCATGCGGCTCATGAAGGCGATGCCGCGTCCCTTGCCCCCGATCGACCCCTCGCCAAAGCGGATGAAGGGCGTGGTCGGGTCGAAGTCGCGTTCGGAAAATCGGGCGATGCGCGTCTGTCGCCGTCCCAGGCGCACCGAACGCAAACGCGAGATGAGGAGGTTTCGGACCTCCTCGATGTCGTCGAAGTCGCCGATCTTCATCGGGCGCAATCCCGCCGCCAGTTCGAACTCGCCGCGCGCGAAGAACCAGTTGGAGAAATGATTGCGCTGGGCGTGATATTCGATGGCCGCCTCGGGAACGTCCTCGAGCGTGCGCTCCATGCCGCGCATCGTGGAAACGCGTCCCACCTCTCCTCCTCCCGGAAGCCGGAAGACGAAGTCGCCGAAGCCAAAATATTCCGTGATGAACCGATGCAGGCTCTGCAGGAGGTGGGGGGAGTTCTTATCGGCGAATTCGGCACCCATGGCGGCGGCGCGGTAGGCCTTTTCCAAATCCTTCGACTGCAGCAGCACCGGCACGTCCGGGTTGTCATTCTTGACCATCTCGGTGATGGCAAATCCGGCCTCGGCATCGAGGACGCCGGCGCGCGGAAAACGGATGTCGCTGATGACCCCCAGGACGCTGTCGTGATAGCGTTGATAGAGGGTGCAAGCCTCCTCGTAGTTGCTGGCGAGCAGAATCTTTGGGCGGCTGGCCATGCGCAAGAGCTTTTCTTCGTCGGTCGTTCCCTCCAGGATGAGCGCGCGCATTTGCTCCAGGATCTCGGTGTAGATGAAGGGGAGGTAGGTGCTGTAGAAGTGGGGCGAGTCCTCCACGAGGATGATGGCGCGCACCTGTTCTTTGAGACAGTCGTGTTCGGCGTTGACGCGATCTTCGAAGAGCTTGATCAGCGCGATGAAGAGACGGGTATCGCCGTGCCAGAGAAAGATCTTGTCGATGCTTCTCATGTCGCGACGCTGACTCGCCGTTGCGGTGGCCAGTCTCCCGGTCTCCGAGGTGAGCAGTGCGACGGGTATTTCCGGGTGATCCTGTTTGATGCGCCGACTCATTTCGAAGGCGTTCATTGCCTTCCCGACGCGCATGCCGGTCACGACCAGATCGAAGTGGCGCTTCTCCATCGCCTCCAGCGCCTCTTCGGCGGTGGAAACGCGCGTGACCGCTGGTGCGTGCGTTAGGTGCAGCAGGGCATATTCGTCCGAGATGCGATCGGAGAGGAACCCTTCTTCCTCCATGAGGTAGAGGTCATACGGGGAGGAGACCAGCAGTACCTCCGAGATGCGTTTTTGCATCAGGCGCTTGTCTTGGGCGAAAACCATGCCCCCTGTGTAAAACAGCGGGGACAGAAGGTCAAAGCTGAAAGTTTTAACCAGAGGCTGATGACAAACCTGAGTTTTTGTCATTCCCGCGAAAGCGGGAATCTCGCTTGTTACGGCACACCGAGATTCCCGCTTTCGCGGGAATGACAACATTCAAGGGGTTATCATCAGCCTGAAAGCTTTCAGCTTTGACCTTTGGGCGAGGGGTTGATACTTCTCGGTGCTGAAAGGAGTTTTCCATGGAATCAACGCCGCTCAATCTCACCAAATCCAACGCCCTCTGGGAGGAGGCGCTCGACCTCGTTCCCGGTGGGGTATTGGGCATTCGCCGTCCCTACAACTTCGTGCCGGGCCAGTACCCGCTCTTTCTGAAGGAGGGGCGCGGTGGGCGCGTCTGGGATGTCGACGGCAACGAATACATCGATTTGCTCTGTGCCTATGGGCCGATCATCCTCGGGCACTGCGAGCCGGAGATCGACCAGGCGGTGGCCGAACAGACGAAGAGGGGGTTTTGCTTCAACCTCTGTCAGTCGGTGCAGAACGAGCTGGCCAAGAAACTGCGCGCGCTCATCCCGTGTGCCGAGCAGAGCTTCTTCGTCAAGACCGGGTCGGACGCGACTACCGCCGCTGTCCGCATCGCGCGTGGTTTTACCGGGCGCGAAAAGATCGCACGCTGTGGCTATCACGGCTGGCACGATTGGTGTGCCGAGGTGCACGGCGGCATTCCGAATGAGGTGGCCGGGCTCACGCACGAGTTCCAATATAATGATGCGGCCTCGCTCGAGCGGATCCTTGCCGAAAATAAAGGGGAGGTTGCCGCGATCATCGTGACCCCCATCGGTCATCCACTGGCCAAGCCGGTGCAGGAGCCGGCGCCGGGGTTCCTGGAGGGTGTGCGCAAGCTCGCCACCGATCACGGCGCGGTGCTCATCTTCGATGAGATCCGCACCGGTTTTCGCGTGTCGCTCGGCGGCGCGCAGGCGCGCTATGGCGTCACACCCGATATGACCACGATGGGGAAAGCGATGGCCAACGGCTATCCGATCGCTTCCGTGAGCGGTCGCCGCGACATCATGAAGGCTTTAGCCGATGCCACGGTCTTTGTCTCTTCGACCTATTTTCCGAATTCGCTGGAGATGGTGGCGGCGCTCAAGACGATTGAAATTCTCGAACGCGAGCGCGTCTGTGATTCCATCTGGGAGCGCGGCACGGTCTTTCTCAAGAAGTTGCAGGCCATCATCGACGAGACGGGGGCCAAGGCCGAGCTCTCCGGCATTCCGCCGATGCCCTATTTCACGTTTCCGTCCGATCCGGACAAGACCTACAAAAAACGCCGCACGCTCTTCTTCACCGAGGCGATCCGGCGCGGGCTCTTCATGCAGCCCTATCACCACTCCTACATCGCCCATCGTCACACCGATGCCGATCTCGACGAAGCCGCAGACATCATCCGCGCCTCGCTCGCGACCGTCGCCCGCGAACTGCCGTAATGCGGTGAACGGTGAACGGTGAACGGTGAACGGTGAACGGTGAACGGTGAACGGTGAACGGTGAACGGTGAACGGTGAACGGTGAACGGTGAACGGTGAACGGTGAACGGTGAACGGTGAACGGTGAACGGTGAACGGTGAACGGTGAACGGTGAACTTGGCAGTATAACACGATCTTGTTTACGGTTCACGGATTACGGCTTTTCCAGCAGGGGTTTGATTCGCGCGAGCTCCTCGCTCACGGTCTTGGGGTCGGCGCATGCCTTCTCAGCGGTGACGTTTCCCGCGTTGTCCACGCATTCCGTTTCAACAATTTTCCCAGCGCTGGTAACGAAGACGCGTGCGATGAGGCGATGACGGTAAGCCTTGTCGTAGAGAAAGAGCTTGAGGCTCGCGCCGTTCTTCGCGCGCATGGGTGTGTCGTCCAGGTCGGTGAACGTCATAAACCAGAGGCTGTCATCGAATTCGGGTCGGTAGTGGATGTGGTAGGCGTGCACACCTCTGCGGTCATGCCCTGGTTTACCGTCGGCGCTGATCACCGCTTCCGTGCTGATGCGCCGCTGCTGGTCATACTGATAGTCATAGCCGGCGGCATTCTCGTCATCGAGGGCCGGCCCTCCATCGGCACTGTGAAATCGCTGCTTGTTCATCAGGTTGTTGGTGTCGAAGGTCTGCTCGACCACCGGGATACAGTTTTCATTGCGGCAGAGAGCGCCTGCAGTATCCAGGCGCTCGATCTTGATCACGTTGCCGCGATCATCGTTGGTGTAGTGTTCTGATGCGCAGTGCAACGATAGGTTGACGGCTGGTTGGCCGTCGTCGCCCAGATAGTCGATGCCGGTGACCCAGTCCCACTTGTCGTAGGTATAGCGAATGGCGGCGACCCCTTGGGCGTTCTCTACGGGTTTTCCCTCATCGTCGAAGAAGGCGTGTTCCACCAGGCGACCACGATCGTCGTAGGCACGCCGCGAATCGTGCACGCCCTGCCAGTTCTCCGTCGGCTCTCCCTCCTCGTTGAAATAGGCCTCGGAGGTCTGCTGCCCGCGCTCGTTGTAGGTGGATCTGATTTCGGCAAAACCCCAATTGCCGCGGGTGGGCTTATTCTCCATGTTGAAGGCCTGGATGCGCAGTTGGTTTCCGCGGTTGTCGAATTCGCGACGGAAGATGGCCGCGCCGTAGCGCGGGTTGTCGATTAAGTTGCCGTTGCCGTCATAGGTGGCGATCTCGATTTCGTTGCCGTAGGCATCGGACTTGGCGCGCCAGATAGCCGCTCCCTGATAGCGCTCGGCGGGGTTGCCCTCCGCATCGAAGGCACGCACCTCAGAGGTGTAGCCGTGTTTATCGTATTTGGCCGTGAGCACGGAGGGGAGGTTGGGGACGTCGATGAGCTTGCCCTCATCGACGTAACACTCCACGCGCGAGAGCTTCCCGATGGTATTGTACTCTGTCTTGGTAATCGCGCAGCTCTTGAGGCCGGGGGTCAGACTTCCGGTTCCATCGAAACAACGCGTTTCGGCGAGGTTGCCCTTGTTGTCGTAGGTGAATTCCATCCGATGGCAGCTCTCCGCACGCCCCATGGCGGGATTGCCTTCACGATCGAACATGGATTTTGAGACCTGGTTGCCGAATTGATCGTAGAGGGTTTTGACGACCGCAAATCCCTCATGGATGTTGGTGAGATCCCCCTCGGCGTCGAAGTAGGCCCATTCGACCACATCGCCACGGTCGTTATACTGGAAACGAAACTGCGCATATCCCTCAGCGCCGATCGTCGGCTTTCCGTTGAGTCCGATGATGGTGGAGCTCAACGGGCGGCCGTCCTCGTTATAGCGAAAACGGATGGCATGCGCTTGGTCGCTGGCGGCGACCGGTTGTTCATCGGGGCCGAAGAAGTTCAATTCCGTAATGCGTCCGGCATCGTCATGGGCGATGCGCACGATGGACACGCCGCGATCGTCGTCGTCGGGTTTTCCCTCCTGATCGAGATAGCGAATGCCCACGAGGTTGTCGCCCTCGTATTCGAGGGCGCGCATGGCATAGCCCTGCCGCGAGGTCTTGGGTTGACCAGCGCAGCTCAGCGTCGTTTCGCGCGTCGCGCGTCCGGCCTTGTCGCGTATAAAGAGCAGCGCGCAGGCACCATCGGTGTTCGTCGCGGCACGGGCCGAACGGTCGAAATAGCTCTCTCGCACCAATCGTCCGGGTTTGTCATAGAGTCGCTCCACGATGGCCACGCCGTTGCGCGCCTCGCGCACCGAGCCGTAGCGATCGTGATAGGTCTCTTTGGTCACCAGCCCCTGGTCGTTATATGCGAGTTTCGTAACCGAGATGCCCTGTTTGTCTTCGATCGGGTTTCCGCTGGCGTCGAAGCGGCTGATGTCGGTGGGCAGGTCGTCGCTATTGTAGCGATAGCGATAGATCGCCACACCGTCGTTGTCGTCGCGCAGCCATCCGAAGGCGTTGCGGTTCTGTCGTTCGATCACGCGGCCGCGATCGTCAAAGTCGTAGCGATAGCCTGCGATCTGGTTTTCAAACGTCATGACAAAACCAGAGTTGTCCCGCGCCGTCGAGAGCTTCCCGCCCTCGGTGAAGATGAGCTTATAGTGAAATGCTCCGAAGGCATCGGAGAAACTCTGTTCGGAGATGCGCCCGCGGTCATAGGCGTAGTGGGTCAGCGGGTCGTCCCGATGGACCGCACGCATGATGCCGACGCGCCACTGTGGATGGTTCTGCTCCGGCGTCGTCTTGGGTTTTGTGATGTGATCCACCTGCTTCACGCGCGTGCCACGCTTGGTCAGCCGATAGAAGTCGGTCAGCTTCTGCGCCTGTCCGCTTCCGATGGTGAAGCGTGCCTTGGGTTCGTGACGCAGGAGAGCGATTTGGCGGGCATAGCTCGTATGGGTCGCCAGGAAGAACCACCAGAGGAGGATGAGCAGAAGCAGGCTCCCTCCGCCCGCGACGAGCGCGATGTGCAGCGGCGATTCGAAGAACTCCTGAAGGCGTTCCTTGATGGTGAGCGGTCCGCGCGGCGCGACCGTATCCAGGATGATGTGATAGAGCGCCGGGATGTCGGTGATGTTCTTGAGCTCTTTGATCGAGAGGCGTTTGACCGCGATGTCGATGTGGTGCTTGACCTGGTCGAGGACCTGCTGCGTGATGCAAACACCGCCGGGCTCGGCCAGCGGTTCCACGCGCGCGGCCAGGTTTACGCCGCCGCCGAAGATCGAGCCCTCCTCGACGATGATGTCGCCCAGGTGGATGCCGATGCGCACCCAGACGTGTTTCTCCTCTTCGCGCTCCTGATTATACTTCAGAATTTCGCGCTGGATGTCGATGGCGCACTGGACGGCGTTGATCGCACTCTCGAAGATGACGAGAAACGCATCGCCGATCGTCTCGCGTTCTTCCCCCTGATGCAGAGCGATCTGTCGGCGGATGATCTCGCGCTGGGCTTTCACCATCCCGACGGCGGTGCTCTCATCCGTCTCCATGATGGACGAGAACCCCTTGATGTCGGTGAACATGATGGCAGCGAGTCGACGGTTCTGCGACTCGTCCATGCTCAGCTCGATGCTCGTGTCTCGCCGCGGGGGCATTTCGGAAGGCATAGCACTATTGTTTTATACGTCTTGGACGCTCACGACAAGCATCTCGTGCAGGAAAGTGCGGCGATTTCATTTGGTTTGCGCGGTCGGATAACTCTGACTCAAGCGTTGGCCAGGACCGCCACGCCGATTACGGTGATGACCGCACCGAGCGCGGCGCGCCAGGTGATGCGCTCGCGGTAGGCGATGGCCACCATCGGCAGGATGAGGACGGGCATGGTGGCAAAGAGCGTCGAGGCAATTCCGGACGGTACGAATTTGAGCGCCACCATCGAGAGCCAGATTCCGCCGAACGGGCCCAGCAGGGCGCCCACGACGAGGTAGGTCATCGCACGGCGGTCGCGGGCGAAGCCGGCCACGCGGCGCACGCGTCCGCCCGTGAGGGCGGCCAGCCAGTAGCCGATGACCGCTGCGGCCACGCGGATGAGTGTGGCCGAGAGGGGATCGGCGCCGGCGGTTCCTTCGAGCGCCGGCTTGGCGATGACATAGCCCAGACCGCAGGTGATCGAGGCGGCCAGCGACAGCAGGACGCCGCGCAGGATGCGCGGTTTGCGCACCGCCGGATCGCTGCGGTGTTCCTCGAAGAGTACGAGGGTTGCGCCCGCAACCGTCACGGCGATCCCGATCCAGGCCTGCGCCGAAAGCGTTTCGCCGAGGATCGCCCACGCCAGGAGCGCGGTCATGAAGGGCATCATATTGAAGAGCGCCAGCCCGATGCGCGGGCCGAGATCGTGCAGGGCCTGAAAGAGGAAGGTGTCGCCGATGAAGATGCCCATCAGTCCGCTGGCGATGAGCAGGATCCACTGCTCGCGCGTTGCCGTGGGAATCGGCGTGCCCATGATGATCAGGTGCGCGACGATGAGCATCAGCGCGCCGAAGAGCACGCGCCAGTTGTTCATCGCAAAGACGCCGATGCGGCGCGAGCTCGAGGTGAAGAACATCGCGCAGCCGGCCCAACACAGGGCGGTGGCCAAACCCGCCGCTATTCCGATGGCATACATGGAAGAGGGTCATCGCGAAAACTGCTCGGTTTGTCGAGTGAATCGCATCGATGCCCCGGCGTTATCTCGTTCCTGTCCGGGAGGCGGCTCATGTTGTCATTCCCGAAACCCGAAGGTTGTCATTCCCGAACCCGAAGGTTGTCATTCCCGAACCCGAAGGTTGTCATTCCCGAACCCGAAGGTTGTCATTCCCGAACCCGAAGGTTGTCATTCCCGAACCCGAAGGTTGTCATTCCCGAACCCGAAGGTTGTCATTCCCGAACCCGAAGGTTGTCATTCCCGAACCCGAAGGTTGTCATTCCCGAAAACCGAAGGTTGTCATTCCCGCGGAGGCGGGAATCTCGATTTTTCAAGTACTTCGAGATTCCCGCTGGAGCCTGCCCTCGAATGATTGAATCGGGAGCGGGAATGACAAAAATCGGAGAAATCGTCATTTTCGGATGGGAGTTGTCAAACGATTGAGCCGGACTTGACCAGCGGTGGCTGTATTCATATTCAGGCTGTTATTTTTATTAATTAAGGCGAAGTTGTTATAACAATATGATTTTATATGTGTTATTATGTATTCATCTCAAATCTTGTATTCAAAAATGAATACATATTGTTCTTTTTGGGCGCAACTCGCGCTGGACGACGGCCGATAATCCAGGTGTGAATCGGGGGGAATATCTTCACCAACACCAGGAGGCGGTCATGAAAAGGATATGGACGAAACGGATGGTCGGGATGGCGGCAACAGTTATCGCAGGGCTCGGGCTCATGGGCTGTGGCATGGGAGGCGGCACTCCATCCGGTCTCATCGATGCCGAACAGGCGCTCATCGACGCGGGGCGGCTGACCATCGTCGAGACGAACGGATTTTCGATCGACGCGAGCGGCCTGCATTTCGAAGATTCCGCGAGCAGCAACAGCGTTTCGGCACAGCGCTTATATGATGACGACGTTTTGCCCGAAAACGACGGCGACGTGGTCGGCACTGACATTCCGGAGGCGATGCCGACGGACGAGGATCAGGCGTTGGATCCGACGCCGTCGGCCGAGGGAGTTGAGCGCGGTTGCTGCTGTCATTGCGACTGCCGCTGTGACCGGGACGTACATGATGAACCGGTGGATTGCGCCGAGGTTTCACACCAGACCGGAAGCGATGCGGTTTCCTCCGAGGATGCGATCCCGCTCACCATCCAGTTCGGCGAGCAGGGCTATGAGTTCGGCCGCGACCGGGATGCGGGCGAGACGGTCACAGGCACGGAGTGGAGCGTTACGAGCGAGGGCGTTCTCGAAATCACGCTGGAGCGCTACGAGTTCACCTTCGCCTATACGCTCGACGGCAGCGAGATTGCGCTCACCTACATCGAGGGCTCGGAGACCGTTTTTTCAGGCGCGGATATGCTGTGAGTACAGTATAATGGAGACGCAGCCCCCGTTCACCCCGCCGCAAACGCGGGGTGGGCGGGCCTGCATGGGGGATGCATGATGCCCGCAATCGATATCAACCTTTTCGAGTATACGAGCTATCGCATCTATCTGCGCGATCTCTACGAACTGAAAAAAAACACGCAGAAAGGATTTTCGCACCGCGTCTTCGTGCGCACCTGTGGGTTTGCTTCCCCCAACTTTTTAAAACTCGTCATGGACGGCAAACGCAATCTGGGAAGGCGCGCACAGGAAAAACTGTTAGGGGCGCTCAAACTCAATAGGCTCGAACGCGAATACTTCACGGCGCTTGTCGGGTTTGAACAGGCCAAGACGGGCCAAGAGCGCGCGGCGCAGATGGCGATCATTTCGCGCCTGCGCCATCGCACGCAGGTGAAGGCGGTCGAGGCCGAGCGCTACGAGTATCTGGCCAAGTGGTATCACGTGGCCATCCGCGAACTCGTGGGACTTTCCGAGTTTGAAGAGAATGCCGTCTGGATCAACGCGCAGCTCGGCACAAAGCTCTCTGCTGTGGCCGTCGATCGCGCCATCGCGCTGCTTATCGACCTGGGGCTTCTCGCGCGCGATACGAATGGTCGCCTGACGCAAACCGAGGCCGATATCGTCTGCGAGCCGCGCCTCTTTTCGGTGGCGGTCAACGCCTTCTATCGACAGATGTTTGCCAAGGCGATCGAGTCGATCGATGGGAGTCGCGCCGCCGACCGCGATCTCTCCGCACTCACCGTCGGCATCGATCGCGCCACGTTCGAGAAGATGCGCGCGGCGATCGAACGCTGTCGTCACGAGATCCACGACCTGGCGTCGAAGGCCGAACGCAAAGACGTCGTCTGTCAGATGAACTTTCAGCTCTTTCCGCTCTCGGAGGCCCAATGGAATTGAAACGCATCATCATCGGCGTATTCGTCATCATTCTTTCTCTGTCGGCCTGTACGCAGCGCGGGACCGAGGTGACCAACCCGATCGACGAGAGCTCGGTCTACATCGACAAGGAGGATGGCGTACAGCTCACCCTTCCGCCGGGCTGGACGTATGTGGACTATACGGTGGAGGGGACGCCGGGGCCGGAGGTCTATACCGATCCGCTCGGCAGCGCGAAGATCGTCGCGTATTTTACGAAGGATGATTCCAACTTCGTGGCGCTCATCGACACGCTGCCAGCGGGCACGAGTTTCACCGACTATGTCAACGCGCGCCATGCCGACGATGTCGTCGAATTTTTTTCCGAGGAGGGGATGGAGGGCGCGGGCGTTTCGCAACAGACGCCGGAGGCAAACGGCGCCTATCCCTTCTTCTATTACGCCACCGACGGGACGCAGATCGCGATCCTGCGCATCGAGATCGTCGCCACGACCGAGGCCCAGGGTCAGGCGATCATGGACGACTTTATCTCCATCGTCGAATCGCTGCTTTTTACCGATGAGGAGTTGGCAGGGGCGTCAAACGGATGACGGCTGAAGGTGAGATTCTCAGAATGAGTGGAATCTTTGCCCCGTTTATTGAACAAATAGAGCCTGTCGAATAGGGTTTTGTTGTCATTCCCGCCCCCGATTAAATCACTCGAGGGTAAACTCCGGCGAAAATCTCGATTTTTCAAGTACTTCGGGATTCCGGCCTTCGCGGGAATGACAACAATCGGTAAAAATCGTCTTTTCCAGACAGACGAGATACATAATCGGCGTGTTGGCACGATCATTGAGAGTAATACGGTGTGGTGTCGGATGTAAAAAGAGACGAAATCATGGAGGTACCAAATGAAACGCAACGCAATCGTCATCCTGATCGCAACGATCGCCTTCATCTTCACCGCCTGTGAAAAGGGCGGCATGAGCGAGGATGAGACGAAGCTCATCGAGGGCGGTCGCTATCGCATCGCTGCCATGAGCGGGTTTAACCTGAGCGCGCGCGAGGTCGGGGTGGGCGAGAATGTCGATGCCGACACGGTCGTCGAGATGTCCGAGTCCTACGAGGGGCGCATCCAGCCGGTTCCGGACTATGAACGGCCGCAGCACGGAGATGATGATCCCGTAGAGGAAACCGTCGGCGGCACGGTCGCGCCGGATGAGGGTGATGATCCCGTCGCGGCACAGCGCAAGGGCAAACAGGTCAATGCGCAGGACGATGTGATGGATAGCTGGGATGCGGTGCCGAGTTCAGAAAGTGCCGATGAAGGCTCGTTGCCGGCGGCCGAAAGCGAAGAGCTGATGACCGTCACCGCCTCTTCGCCCTACATCACCTTCCTCCCCTCCGGTTTCTTCGTCGACGAGGGGGGCGATGTGATCACGCGCGGTGGGTGGCGCATCCTCGAACCCGGACAGATCGAGTTCGACAAGGATGGCGATGTGGCGGTGATGGGCTATACCGTCAGCGATGGGGCGATCTCCTTCACGCTTATCTCGCTCGACGAGGGGGAGGGTTCCTCGATCGAAGTCGGAAATCCAGCTGCCACGGAGGAGCCCTCCACGATTGACTCCAGCTCCCAGTCGATGCCCGATGGCGTCGCGCCGCACTTCGATTGATCGCATATCGAAAAACGTGATTTCCAGGATGTGTCATCCTGAGTGTCAGCGAAGGATCCCGATGTGACGCGGCTCATCGGGATTCTTCGTTTACACTCAGAATGACAGGCTTCGTAAGATGCGGTTTAGAGATGCGCCCATATTGGAGAGATCGCCTTGCGTTTTTGTGCGGGCGATGTCATCGAACGCCCATGAAAAAAGATCGCTACAAGGGGCGCCTCATCGGCGTGCACTGTTCCATCGCCGGCGGCGTGGCAAACGCACCGAAGACGGGTGCGGAACTCGGCTGCACCGCGATTCAACTCTTTACCTCCAGCAACCAGCAGTGGCGCACGCGCCCGATCTCCGACGACGACGCCGAGGCCTTCGCGCAGGAGATGAAGGCGGGTGGTATCCGCGTTGCCATCGCGCATGCCAGCTATCTCATCAATCTCGCTGCCCCCGACCGCACGACCTATGCGCGCTCGCTCCGCGGCATGCGCGAAGAGATCGAGCGCGCCGCGATGCTCTCGCTCCCCTTCGTCGTCGTCCACCCCGGCGCGCACAAGGATCGCGGCCTCGACTGGGGGATCGCGCGCATCATCGATTCGATCGACCGCATCCTCGACGAGACGAAGGCCCTCTCCACAAAGATCGCCCTGGAGACCACCGCCGGTCAGGGCACCTCGATCGGCAGCCGCTTCGAGGAGCTCGCCGCCATCATCGACGGGGTCGCCGACTCCTCACGCGTCGTCGTCTGCCTCGACACCGCACACGTCTTCGCGGCCGGCTATGAGCTGCGCACGAAGAAGGGATGGAATGAAACCTGGCGACAGTTTCGTTCCACCGTCGGCATGAAGAAACTCGCCGCCCTGCATCTGAACGACTCGATGTTCGATCTGGGTTTGCATCGCGATCGCCACGCGCACATCGGCGAGGGAAAAATCGGTCTTTCCGGTTTTCGCCTCCTCATGAACGACCCCGCGCTCGCCCCCCTCCCCATGATCCTGGAGACCCCCAAGGCCGAGAATCCGACTGCCCACGACTCCAAGAATCTCCGCACGTTGCTGGGTCTCATCCAAAAGAAGAAATAGTTATATTATTCCCTATGGTTACGTGATAATCGTCGTACGCATTTTCTTGTCCTCCCACGCAACTCTCTCCCCCCAACCTGCCGATAATAAAGAGGTAACGGCAGGGGCGTGTGTGAATCCTCATCCGCGCCTCCTGTGCACCTCATTTGGGGGGTTTCATGCATTCCGGCGGCGACAATCTGATCAAAAAGGATGCGACTGATGCCGGTTCAGTCGTCGCTCCCCTTGCGCCCGAGATCGAAGCCGAATCGCTCGCCTATGAAGCGATCGATCCCGGAGATGGCTTCGAGCTATCAACCCCAGATGCTTTTTCGTGCTCCGCATCGCATGCCGATCACGTCATCTGGTCTCCTGATTCCATTTCCATTTCCGATTCGGAAATACCGGAGGCGGTTGGCTATGATCTCTCGCCGACGTTTGCCCGCCGCTATGATGCATTGGGAGACGCACTCGATAACCTGTTTCGGTTCATCGCGTGTGGCGAAGAGAGTGTGCGTGCCCGCGAAGCGTTGGCGGTTGCGATCGAGCATTTTACAACAAGCGCGGTGGTACCAGAACTGCAGGAATGGTTCGAACATCAACTGCTCAGGGCGGAAGCGATTTTCGAAATGGATGACGATGAGGTGCGCTCCCATCTCGAACAGACAGGAAGCGTCTGGGATTATGCTGAAGATCGCATCGAGCCCGGTCCTGCGCGTCGCCGTGATCTCTTTGAACTCGGGCACATGCTGACGCAGATTGCCCTGCCGTTGGAGCATAACCCTGAAATCGTCACGCCGATTCTCGACCCTAAATCTATCGGGATGTTCGAGGCCTGGAATGCAAACGGGCACATTGAGATCTGTGTCCCTGAAAAAAAAGAGGATCGCGTCGCCGCGTTGGAGGGGGTGCTCGTCGATGCCGTGATGCGATTCAAGCGCTTCGCCTTTCGCACGGGTTTGGATGAAAAAATATTGGGGGCAAAGATCGATGTTGATTCCCCTGCCGTTCATGAAGGGGTTGTGAGGTTGGCGAAGGAGTTGCACAAGAAGACCTGGAAGACAGGTTTAGGACATGCGAGCATTTCGGATCAAAACTATGTTGCCGGAAAAGGGGTGGTGCGTTTCTTTACCGATCCCTTCGTGCTCATGAAGGATGGAGCGGTCTATTGTTATCGCTGGGCGACGGATGAACTGCCCGACGAGCCCGATGCATTGAATAACGCTGAATGGAGCGTCGCCCAGGATCGCTCAGAGGAGACCGCGCAGCTCATCATGTATACGGCGCTCGCGGTCTGCGCGTTGGAGGCGCCGGTACTTGCACTGCGTGCAAACGAGGCGGTGAGCTCCACGTATAGCATGATGCGAGCACTCTCGCGCAGCGGTGCTTCACGAGCGCGCGTGGCGTTTTCGACCACGGCGCACCTCGGTCGTCAAACGGCGATCGGCGCGTGGCATCTGTCTGGCCTGGATCTGGTGGGCCGCGCGGCCTATGCGACCGTGCGCGGTGCCGCCGGCGGTGGCATGCGTGTTGTGCGCCTCGGTGTCGATCGTATCGGCGCGATGAGTCGGTCGGAGTTTGTGACGTATCTCAAGACGGCGCTCGCCGATGAGCGCGGGTTCATCGCCATTCCGGACTGGATCACGCGTGTTGAATCACGGCGGGCCTCGAGTGCCGTTCTCGAAAAGAATCTTCCTCCTCCAAAGCTCGCTGATGATGTCATCGAGACGAGGGCGATGGGCTCTGCGCGACCAATCAATCTCTCCAATCCCGAACAGACAGGTGCCTTTCGTCTGGGCGAGCTCACCGTCGAGCGGCGTTCCCAGGTAGAAGGTTGGCTCGGTGCGCGCGAGCTGAATGGACTTTCGGTGCAGGAGCAGTCCGATCTCATCGATCACCTTATCGGTGCACAGCGTTGGACGGGAGAGGAGTTGCAATCCCTCATCGGCGTGAAGGGGATGCAACAGTTTCTGGGGTACGGAACGGAGTTGCCCCTCGGGTTTGAATCGATTGCGCAGTATCAGGAGTTTCAATGCGTTGCGATGGCGGAGCTTCATGCAGCTGGCGTGCCGCTCTATGAGTCCGGCGTTGCCGTTTACGTCCAGGGTAGTTCCGTGACGGGGTTTAAGTCCGGGACGGATATTCCCTTTCGCTGGGTTTCTCACCTGGGGATCGAGGGAAGGGCGGCAAAGGCCAGCGACATCGATATCGCCGTGGTCGTCACACCAGATCGGTTTGATGGCTTTGTGGCGCGAACGATCGAATCGATTCGATCATGGCAGTCAGCTAACAGTGGCGCGGAGATGCAGGGATTGGAGTGGTGGCAGCGGCAGCTGCCCGACGGAAGTATTGGTGTCACCAAACAATATAAGAAGTTCGATCGTGTGGTGAATAAACAGAGTAGGCTGGATGAATTCAATTGCGATCAGCGCATGCGCGATGCGTTCAATCACACGCGTGCTCGGATGCGGGAATCGGGATGGGATCGCAACGTACAATTTTCCGTGATGACACCGGAGAGTCCATTCTTTCCGGATGCGGGTGAGCGTCTGCTCATGTCAGCTGAGATGGTCTATCCGCAATGTTTTGCACCATCCCCAGCGCCTTGAGAGCTTCCTGAAAAGCCAGCAGCGTCTCGTCCGAGGCTTCGGGAAAGGGCGTTGTGCACATGCGGCAATATATTTCTTTGAGCAGATCTTCTTTTTCTTCCTTCGACATATTTGGATTTTTCTCGATCGCTGCCGCATAGCGTGCGGCGAAGGGGAGTGCGCTGTTGACGGCAAGCGTCGCGCGTCGCTGGGCGAGTGTGTCCGCGTCGGTCGTTGTGAGGCCGGATTGAATCCGTCCTTTGAGGTCCGCAATGATGCGATCGCGATGTGCGGTGATGAGCTGTTCCTGTAACTCCTGTTCACGTCCCACGGCAATCCTCCCCTTGAAGAGAACCTCTGATCCACCAACGTTCTTATCAGATTGCCAGGCATAATGAAACACCAGCATTTTGCCGGGGCCCTTCTCGAGTTTGGCGTTGTGTCGCGTCATCCGGAGTAATTCCGTTTTGGGATCGAACTCGATGACGCCGTAGGATCGGTGTGGGTAATCAAGGCCCACGATGCGCGTCTCTCCCAGCTGTCCCTGAAATGATTGATGATGATGGCCAAACAGGACCAGGCGCGGGCGCAGATATTCGATGATGCCCGTGAGTAACGGGTCGCCCCGGGCGGTGCCATTTTTTTGAAACCCCACTCTCGACGGCGCGTCATGCATGAGCAGGATGTCGACCGAGCGCTCCATCGCCCTCATCGTCTCGACCTGTGATCGAGTGAAATACTTGAGGGATGTAAGATCGGGGTTATCGTAGAAGCGCTGCAAAAAGATGCCCGGAATGCCGGCGAGCGTCAGTCCGCCGATTGCGAGGGACTGTCCTGCAAAGATCGGTTGATACTGCCCGCGTGAATCCTCGTGGAGTGTTTCGAGTGCCCCGAAGTTTTCGTGATTGCCATGCGTGAAGAGGATGCGATGGCCGTTCTCCAACGGCGGATAGGAGATGAGATCCCCCACGCTGAGGGCGACGCCGTTGCCTTCAGGAAATTCATGGTCGAGAATCTGTTGGACCGGGCCCCACTTCTTATGCACGTCCCCCAGGGCGACGAGTTTGATCGGTTGCGCTTCGGCCAGGATGGGGGCGTCATCGAAGGCGTCGGTCTCCATCGGTACGGACCCGACATTTCCCACCTCGCTTGAGCTGCCATCGGCAGATCCCAGGTTGGAGTCAAACGCCATGAACGCGGACGCTGAGGTTCCTGGGGTTATCGCGAAGGTCGTCATCGGTGTCACTTTCTCTCGTTTGGAGCTCGGGTGCTGCGCTCTTCTCCTCATCGGCGAAGACGCGAAAAAGTTGTGTGGAAAAAGAATATTTCAACAACGTCCGTATATCTTAAAATCTTCTGTTATTTCAGCACCTTCCACGCCAGCCCCGCGGCGATGACGAGCATGGCGATGCCGAAGATACGCTTGAGGCGTCCCTTCGGGATGCGCAGCATGCAGTGGGCGCCGATCTGCGCGCCGATGAAGACCGTGGGGGCGAGCACGGCCGCGCTGCGCCAGTCGACGTGCCCCGCGCTCAGGTGTCCCGCAAATCCTCCCAGCGCGGTCAGCCCCACCATGAAGGCGCTCGTCGCGATGGCGATGTCGATCGGCACGCCCAGCAGCAGCGCCATCATCGGCACCTTGAGGATGCCGCCGCCGATCCCCACGAGCCCGGCGATGATGCCGGCGATGAGGCAGAGGGGCAGCGCGAGCAGGAGGTTCACGCTGTAGCGCTCATCCCCCAGCCTGCGCTGCCAGTGGTAGAAGCGCATTCGGCGCGGCCGTATTTCGTGCGTGTACAGCCGTCCCTTGAGCATCAGGATGCCGGAAAAGGTGATTGCCGCGATGAGCAGGATGGTGAGCGGGCGCGAGGGAATCAGGTGCGAGCCGTAGCCTCCCAGAAATCCGCCGATGACGGTGGCCGTCTCGAAGACGAGTGCCATGCCCCAGTCGATTCTGCGTGCGCGCCGATAGACGCGCGTGGCCGAGAGCGAGAGTACCGCGATGAGCAGGAGGCTCGTGGCCGCCGCGGTGTGGATCTCGACGCCGGCGATGACCTGCAGCGGCGTGTAGGCCGCCCCCCCGCCGATGCCGAGGATGGCAGCCGCAAAGGCGACGATGGCGAGTGCGACGGCCAGCCCGATGAGGATGGGAATCGACATGGTCATCCCCTCTATAATGAAGGGGACTCGTCCGGTCAATGCGGCTGACTGTTTCATCCGACGCACACTGTTTCATCCCGCGAACGCATTCGCCCCCGGTCTGCCGATGCGTGTGCTGAAATGATTGCCGAAAATGAATCGCCCTCCTTGGCACGCCCCTTGCTTTACCAGGGGGCTGCGTCGTTCTGTAGTCGTGTGGATGTGCAATGAGGGACATTTCCAAAAACTCGGTTTCCAGGGTGAGTCATCCTGAGCTGGAAGCGAAGGATACCGATTGACGATCTGAAATCGGGATTCTTCGCTTGCGCTCAGAATGACGAACTTTACGAAAGAACGCTTCTATGAAACTCCCGCATCGGTTTGGCCGGTATACGCTCCTGGAGCGCATCGCGCGCGGGGGGACGGCCGAGGTCTTTCGCGCCCGGTTTGAGTCCTCCGATGGGTTCGTCAAGACCGTTGCGATCAAGCGCCTGCTGCCCAACTGGTGCGGCAACGCCGAGCTGCGCACGCTCCTCATCGACGAGGCGCGCGTGCTCACGCACCTGCAGCACCAGGCGATCGTGCAGGTCTATGAACTGGGTCGCGACGCGTCGGTCCCCTTCATCGCCATGGAATATGTCGACGGCATCGACGCGGGGCAGCTCTTGCGTTTCTGCCTGCGCGATGAGGAACCCCTGCCCATGGCGCAGGCGCTCTTCATCACGGCCCAGGTGCTCGTCGCCCTCGAGTTTGCCCATCGCTCGGTCGGCGCCGATGGCACGCCCCTCCATATCGTTCATCGCGATATTTCGCCCTCGAACATCCTCATCTCCGTCAACGGCGAGGTGAAGGTGACCGACTTCGGCATCGCCAAGGGAGGGCATCGCACGCACGTCACGGCGATGGGGGCGCCGCGCGGCAAGTACGCCTACATGGCGCCGGAGCAGGCGCGCGGCGAGTCCGTCGATTGCCGCGCCGATCTCTTCGCCTGCGGCATTATGCTCTTCGAGCTTCTCACCGCTTCGCGCCTCTTCGATGCGCCGACCGACATCGAGGTCCTCGAGCGCGTGCGTTCGGTCGATCTGCCGCAGGAACGCATGGCGCATCTGCCACCGGAGTTGCGCGCGATCCTCCTCCTCGCCCTCGCGGCCGACTCGGATGTTCGCTACCAGCATGCCTCGGAGATGCTCGCCGACGTGCGGCAGGCGATGCAGATCCTGGGGGCGATGAGTACCTCGTTGGAGATGGCGGGCCTCCTGCACGAGCGCTTCGCGTGCGCGCCGCGTGCGACACTCGGGACAGAGGCCGAGGGCGACGGCACGCGCGTCATGCCGGTGGAGGTGGGCCAGAGACTCCGGAAGTGGTCGTGGCATCGCCTGCGCCTGATGGGGGCAGCGGTCATTCTCCTTTTGCTCGCGGCGGTGCCGCCGGTCGGTTCGCGCGAGGTGTCGGTAGAGGTGCCGCCGAGCAGCATATCGCAGGAAGTGGCGGCAGCGTCCGCCCCATCGCCGACCGTCCCGGTCAGCGGCCGCATCGTGATCGACAGCACCCCCACCGGCGCGACCGGGACGCTCTTCTTTGGCGGCGAGCGCCGCGCCATCACCACTCCCTTCGTGCAGGATGCCATCGATCTGGGCGATGGCATCGACGGTCGCGTCACGCTCTCGCTCCCCGGACATGTCCCCGCCACGAAGACCTTTCGCCTGACGCCGGAGAGCCCCGCGATGGTGGCGAATGTTTCGCTCGCGCGACGCGGGCATGCGCGCCTTTCCGTGACCGCGCGCCCGTGGGGGATGGTCGATGTCGCGGGGGCCGCGCGCGGTCGCGAGGCGCCGCTGCACCTCACGCTTGCCCCCGGGGCCCACGAGGTGCGCGTGCATCATCCGCCCACCGGCCGGAGCGTATCGCGCCGCCTGCAGTTGGCCGCCGGCACGAACACGCGCTGCCGGGCCGACTTCGTAGATGAGGCGCGCCTGGTCTGTCAGCAGTAACGATGATTGATCACGCCGCTTTCCTCTGATAGGATTCAATATCGCATTTCGGCTGAAGGAATGTCAGTAGCTGTTGGCATGGTTGTTGCTTGTATACTGCTTTGGTTCTCACGGGAGGCGGATATGAAGATACGGACAGGAATTGTCGGGATAGCGGCATTTGTCATCGTTTTTGGAAGTGTCTCCGGTGTGCAGGCGCAATCGCTTAAGCACACGCCGCGTAAGGAGCCCCCGCAGATTTCCATGCAGAGACCGTATTATATCGCGTTCGATCGGAAGCGAGAGCGAGGGAAATGGCATCATATTGCCTCTGAATTTCGGTCGAATGCTATTCGTGCCATTCGTTTCAACGGGGATCGCACTTTTTTCGTTGTGGCTGACGAGATCGATCCCTCTCTTAATGGAATCTATGAACTCAACGAAGAAGCCGTGACCTTTCAGCTGGCCATCGACGCCCGTGATCATTCTGGATGGGAAAGGCCTCGGCTGTCAAATTTTCGACGTCTTGGCAGGGGGCTTCCCCCGGTTGTGAATATGAATGAGGATTATATCAATGTCTTTGAGTTCAATGGCATGTACTACGCGTCATTCTATGGGCACGCCTTTCAGCTGGATCCGAAGGGGAACATGTGGGTGCCGATCGAGCGCTTCCGGGACGCAAATGTCTTCGGGATGTATCTTGTTGATAAACGGGCCGTGTTTCTCGTTGAATATTATAACCGTGATGGCAGCGTGCTTGAAATGTGGAAACAAAATGAACGGGGCAATGCTTCGCAGCGCTCTCAGTTATCCTTTTTTCAACAAATTGTTTCCACGCAGAAGGCACCCGGAGATCGTATTACTCAAGTGTCACTCCCCGAGAATTTCTTTTATCTCGCTATGCCCTATGCGATTCGATTCGATGATGTGAACAAGCGACTCTATTTGGTCGGTGGTTCAAATCAGATTTATGAGCTTGCGATGGGCGATTCCTCTTATGAATTGAGGGATATCACGCATGGTACGGTCTTTGAACGGCCATCGGATGAGAATACATATCCGTTGTTGGAGATCGTGCAGCCCTATCTCTTTTTCGGAGGAACAACGCAGGATCATTCCTTTGTCCTATACCGCCGTCGAGCGGATCAGGCGGATGCCTCCTGGGAGGCGATCGAAGATCAGGGCATTCTCGATGATTGGAGAACAGCTCGAAACGCGAATTACCTCTATCATAATCGCAATAGTGATCTTATTCACTTCCCCGGTTTCGAGCTCGGCGTCCCGATTATGCCTTTGATGATCAGGGACAATGATAATTCGTTGGCCTATAAGGCTTATGATCAAGGCAGCGGTCTGTGGTCGTGGATGCAGCGCGAGCTTCCGGTGTTTGGGGATCGTTCGGAAACCTGCCATATGGATACGTATGGAACCAGTTTCTGGGCAGACGGTGGGGAATATGTCGTCGTGAGATTTTCGTGGAGTGGCTGTGACCAGAAGGGTGTCTATTTGATCGATCTGCCGATTCATCCGTAACGGCGCTGCTGCGTTTTGCATCAACTGCTGCAATTGGCGGCGGTGGCGAATCCATAACTCCCTGAAAAACAAGTGAGCCTTGTTGGCTTGGTTCTTGCATTGCATGCGCGCATGAATTGGGTCGTACAGTGGTGTGTCGGCGTCGTCGCGAGCGCAGTCGTGCTCATCGCAGGGGTGGGTTTCGCCTCTTCCGCCGAAACGGTTGAATTTGGTGGGCTGACCGATGGCAATGTCACCGCCATTGCAAACAGCTCTGCCATGGACGGTGTTGCCGGCTATGTCGAGGGGCTCGCGCGTCGCACGCTCGCTCGCGCGCTCTCCGAGGAGGGGCGCACCTGGATGGTCGATGCCATCGCGACCGCGGCCGAGCGCCATCGCAGCGGCGCGTCGTCGGCGCCGTTCTTCGGCCGCGTCGACGTGGCGCTCAAAGAGGCCGTGAAGGCGGAGTTTGCGCAGCGTCTCCGAGCGTGGCTGCCCGGCCAGGTCCGACGCCTCGTGGTCGACGAACTCTTCGCGCGCGCGGTGGGCGAGGAGGTCGCCCGTGAGGCGGAGGCGATTGCCGAACGCGTCGTCGCTGAACTCGAAATATCCCTCAATGACCAGGTCGATGCGCTTGCATCCGGTTTCTATGACCAGGCTCTCTCTCGTCTCGAAGCGCTCGCGCGTGAGCGCGGCGTGCCCAGTTGGGTGCAGCTCACCGACCTGCGCGAGACGATCCGCACCGGTCTTTCGCTCGACACCTTCGCCGATTATCTCGCTGCGAGTACGGGGGCGCTCGTGGGCGAGGGGACGGTTGCGGCTCTGCGCGCGCGCATCAGCGATGCCCTTGAGGGAAATCTTCCGCCCGAGGCCATGCAGGCATTGCAGGCCGGACCCGAAGCGTTCGAGCGATATGTGGATGAGGCGCGCCAATATTTTCCGGGCGAGGCGTTGCAGAACCTACGCGACTCCATCCTCAATCGCCCGGCGATAAAACTCCCCACGCCCGCTTATGCCGCCATGCTCGCTGCCTCGGCAGCAGCTCATTTCGCACGTGCGTATATGGGGATGACCGTCGATCCCTTTGAGCTGCGTCGCGGTATGGAGGTCATGCGCGTCATGCTCTGGCAGGTGCGCAATCGCCAAGCGATCAACCTCTCGCTCATGCAGTTGGCCGCTCTTGCGCGCGATGTCGCCTGGGTCGCCGGCTTTGCGCCCGAGTTCGACGGGATCCTCGAGGAGTTGGCCGAGCCGTTCGATCGTCTGCAGCAACAGGCCGACCGCATCGATGCCCTGCTCAACGAACCGCTCGATGAAATCAGCGCTGAACTCGAACGCGTGACCGATGAGATTGGGCGCGAACTCACCGATCTTCAGGAGCGCATTGTCGGACCGATGCGCGAGCGCATCGATGAACTCGCGCGCGCGATGGATCGCGGTGCGGATGAACTGGCCGACCTGGTGCCGGATGCGTTCAACGGTATCCCCGCCTCCTGGGATGAACTCCTCGATCGCGCGGGTCTCGAAGGGGGGCTCCTGGGTGAGGACGGCAACTGGCGCCCGATCGATGAGATCGGTGATGAAGTGCAGGCGGTGCGCGATGCATTGCATGCAGCCAACGACGCGGTTTCCGAAGAGATCGCCGAGATCGCAACCGAGGCGCTCGACGATCTGCGCGTTTTGGGTCCCGTGGCCGACATCATGGAGGTCGAGGCCGAGCCCGCGCTCAACCCGAGCGTCTCCGAGGAGCTCGACCCGGTGCTCACCGCCACGGGCATGTATGTCAACGAGACGGTCGACCTCGTCATCCCCGGGCGCGGGCTCAACCTGTCCTTCGCGCGCATCTATCGCGGCGCGCGTCCCTTCCTCGGCGAGTTCGGTTGGGGCTGGACGCACAGCTACGCCCAGCACCTGCGTCCCTGGAACGACGGCACGCACGACGGGCTCACGCATATCGACGCGCGCGGTGCTAAATTTTTCTTCCGTGCCGATGGCGAGGGGTTTGTCTCTCCGCCCGGGAGCGATGCGCAGCTCGTGCGTGTGCCGGGCGGTTTCGAGCTGCGCGCGCGCGATGGCCTCATCACGCGCTTCGATCGCGAGGGCCGCCTGATCGAAACGATCGATCGCCACGGCAATCGTCTGGCCTTCCATTATAATGATGCGGGTCTGCTCGCCACGATCATCGATGTCTTCGGTCGGCGCATTCGCATCGCGCGTCGCGCCGACGGTCTCATCGCATCGCTCACCGACTTCGCCGACCGCACCTTTCGGTATGCCTACAACGATCGGCGCGAGCTCATCGGCGTGACCGCGCCCGCGGTTCCGGGATTCCCCCAGGGCACCACCACCGCCTATCGCTACACGCGCGTGCCCGAGAACGATCCGCGCGCGCACCTGCTCACCCTCATCATGGATGCCAAGGGGGAGGTCTATCTGCAGAATCGCTTCGATGCGCAGCGCCGCATCGTCGCGCAGCGCTATGGCGGAGCCTCCTGGATGCATGCGCGCTATGGGCCGGGGCAGGGCATGGTCGCTTCGCGCACCTGGATCACCGATGCGGTGGGCACCACGCGCCTCTACGAGCACGATGCGGCCGGGCACCTCACGCGCCTCTGGTGGCTCGACGAGGGGACCTATCGCCTCATTCGACGCTATCATTATAATGGGCGCGGTGAGCGCACGCGCGACTGCCTCCCATCGGGGCGCTGCCGCCTCTTTCGCTATGGACACGAGATCGACCGCCCTGTGCGCATCGTCGATGAACCCGCCGGTGGCGGCGCGAGCCGTGTGACGCGCATCGCCTATGAGCCGCGCTTTGGTCGCCCCCACCTGATGCGCAATCCGGAGCATGTCGAGACGCGATTCGTGTATGCGGAAAACGCGGCGGCTGACCTCATGGCCATCGAGCGACGCGCGCAAGACGAGGGGAAGTGGCAGCGCCTCTGGACGTTCGCGCACGATCGCTTCGGCCAGCTCACGCGCCAAGTCGACGGCGCGCATGTCGCGATCGCGTATCGCTATTATCCGAGTGCCGATCCGGACGGCGACGACCTGGCGCGAGACGCGTTCGCCGATGCGTCGGAGGCCGGCGGCTATCTCGCCGCCATCGATCGCGGTGCGGGCGATGAACGCCGCTTCGCCTACGACCCGGTGGGGAATATCACCTCGATCAACCATCCCGACGGTTCCGTGCAGCAATTTCAGTTGGACGCCCGCAATCGCATCGTGCGCGAGGATCGCCCGGGGTTGGCCAGCCTGCGCTATCGCTTCGATGCCAACGACGCCCTCGTCGCCGTCATCACCGAGCGCGAGGGCCACGAGCTGCGCTGGGAGTTCGCCCGCGATGTGCTCGATCGGTTGACCGTACAGCGCGAGCAGGTCGCGCCCGAACAGATGCGCGAAAGGCGATTGGTCTATGACGGCGCCGGACGGATGGTGCGCGCCATCGCCCCGGGTGGAAGCGTCACCGTGTGGCAGCGCGATGCCCTCGGACGCGTGCGCGGCGTCGTGCGCGGGGCCGATTCGCTCGAGCGCTCCGAACGCCGCGTGGAGCGCGATGTCGATGGTGCGGTCATCGCCCTCATCGACGGAAACGGGAACAGCACGCGGATGCAGCGCAACGGTTTCGGCGAGGTGATCGCTGTCATCGATGCTCGGGGGAACCGCACGGAATACGCCCGCGACAAGCTCGGTCGCATCGTCGAACGACGGGACGTCGATGCCAAGGGTGTGCTCCTCGCACACGCGCGCGCCGTCTACGATAAGAATGGGAATCTCGTGCGGCGCTCACGCCTGCTCTGGCGCGAGGATCCCGCCCGCGGTCGTTGGGTCGATGAACACTATCGCTACGATGGTGCGGGCAGGCTCATCGCATCGATCGATCCGACCGGCGCGGTGGAACGCTTCGAGTATGACGCGCGCGGTTTGCTCGTCGCCCGGATCGATGCCGCCGGTGTGCGGCGAGTCTTCCAGCGCGATGCGAGCGGGCGCGTCACCGAGAGCTGCATCGACGCCGAGGGCAAGTGCCTCGATCGGATGCGCATCGCCTACTCCGATGCGGGGTTTCCGCGGACAGTGACGGTGGGGGAAGACCTCGCCTGGCGCTATGCGTACGACGATCAGGGCTTTTTGCGCGAGGCGATTGCCCCCGGCGACAGGGCGCTGCGTTTTGCGATGGATGACCTGGGCCGGCGTGTCACGGTGACGCGTGCGGGGGGCGAGATCAAAACGACGATGCGCCAGCGTTGGGGCGCCGACGATCGCCTCGTGCAGTTCATCGATGCCATGGGAGATGCGACGCAGTTTGGCTACGATGCCCTCGGGCGTCTGATCGAGACGATCCTTCCGGATGGCGCTCGCACGCGCCTGGCCTACGACGAAGAGGATCACGTCGTGGGTGCGCAGATGCGCGACGGCTCGCGCCTGCGCCAACGCTTCGACGAGGGGGGACATCTCATGCGCCGCGAGATCTATCGCGCGGAGAGTCGGGCGGTCTCGGGAATGCAGCAATTCACCTACGACGGTCTCGGGCGCCTGACGCGCGCGGTGGATGCCGGCGCCATCGCCGATCCCATCGCAATGGCGCGCGTGCACATCCGCTACGATTCCCTCTCACGCCCTGTGGCCGAGATGCAAAATGATGCGTGGATCACGCGTACCTTCGACGACGCAGGGCGTATGGTGGCGCTTCACTCTCCGACGGGGCCGACCGTCTCGTATCTGCGCGATCAGGCGGGACGATTGGTGAGCGTGATGGTTGGCGCCGATCGCGTGGCGTCGTTCACCTCCGATTCGCGCGGTGCAATTGCACGCGTCCAATTTTCCCATGGCGTTGAAGAGCGTTTCGAGCGCGACGCGATCGGTCATGTGCAGCGCGCGACCGTTGCAGGGGCAAAGCCACTCCTGACGAGGGAGCTTGCCTTCGGCGCCGACGGTCTCCTCGCGCAGGAGCGCATCGACGATCACGTGCGTCGCTTCGAGCGCGATGGCGTGGGACGGCTTGTCGGAGTTACCGACGAATCTCCGGGTGCTCGACAGACCTGGCGCTATGCCTATGACGCCGCCGACAACCTGATCGAAGGGGTTTCTGCTTCGAATGCCGATGTGCAGCGCTCCGATGCAAGCGGAAACCTCATCGCCGACGGGTCGCGCCGGTATGTCTACGATGCCTTCAATCGTCTGACGCATGTCTTCGAAGGCGAGGGGGAGATCGCGCACCACTTCTACGATGCCTTCGACCGCCGCGTGCGCTCGGTGACGTCGGAGGGAGAGCGTCGTCACCTCTGGAACGGTTGGTTGCGCATCGCCGACGAGGGTGCCGAGACGAGTGCCGCGCATCTCTTCGCCGAGGGCGCCTCGTTTCCATTCGCAACGCTCGACGGCGATGAGACGCGCCTGCTCCTGCGCGATCGCATCGGTTCGCGCATCGCCACCGTGCAGGACGGCGCCATCGCATCGCGCTGTCGGTATGCCCCGTATGGCGAACCGCTGCCCGATTGCGAAGGGACCGCGTCATTCGCCGGTCACGACCTCGATCGTCGCACGGGTCTCGTCGATATGCGCGAGCGCGTCTACAGCCCGCAGCATGCGCGCTTTTTCACGCCGGATCCGCTCGGCATCAAGACGCCGCATCGGGCGCGGGTCTCGCTCGCCATCGTGCCCGCGCTCTCCCTGCACGCCGGACAGGGGGGCGCGGCGCGCACGACTTTCCCCAATCGGCCGATGCACATCTCCGCCGACTACGGCGTCCTTCCCTTCGGTCGCCTCTTTGCGCGGCCGCAGTTCGATTCGCGTGCGCCCGATGCGAATCGCTATGGATATGCCAACGCCGATCCTTCGCGCTTTGTCGATATCCTGGGCCTGGCCTGGATCCTCTTTCAGCGCTCGGTCGAACGGATGTGGCTCATGAGCGAAGACTACGGTCCCCTCGGTGAATACGATGTGGCCAACAACGTGACGCGACCCAAGGCCGACCCGCTCGCGATCGGCGCCAACGGTCCCTTTCCGAACGGCACCTATTCCATCGGCGTCCCCGACTTCATCAACGCGCAGTATCGCGCCCAGGTCTACGATCGCTATGGCCTGCGCGAGGTGATCGCGGGCGAGAGCCGCGCCGGCGGCGCGGCGTGGACGAGCCGTCGCGAGGGTGCGGGCGTGGAGGAATATGCCGTGAGCTTCGGCCGCGTTCGCCTCTTCGCCGGCGAGCTCGGGACAGAGGCCGATGATGCCATCGCCCAGCGCCGCGCGCTCTTCCTCCACGGCGGCCGCCGCGATTTCCGCCATCCCACCTTCGGCTGTCTGCGCGCCGACGACGACCAGATCGAATCGCTTGCCGTCTCCATGATCGCCCTCGACCGCCTCGGCGATCCGGTCGATACGATACATGTGGTGGACTAGGGCATGTCCTCATTTCGTTAGGTGTCATTCCCGTGAAAACGGGAATCTCGCTTTTCACAGAGATCTCCTTTTGTCTTAGGGAGTTATGGTCAACTGAGGACACGTCCTAAAAGATGCAGAAAATCAACGCAATCAAGGCCCGCATTGACAGGGCTCCGGTTCAATGGCTATGGAGGAGAGAAGGATGAACGCGAAAAAGCGGAGCAGGACGATTGAGGTGGGAACGGAGGAGTCGTACGTGAATGTGATCTTCGAGGCCTTTCAAGAGAAGATGGATCTGCTGGTGGAGGGGATGAATGCCCTGCGTCAGGAGGTCAAGGGTGATATCGCTGGCCTGCGCGAGGATCTGCTCCGCGAGATCATGCTCAATCGGCAGGCGATCAAGTCCAACCGCGAAGAGATTATCAAGAACCGCAAGGCCATCGAAGAAAACCGCAAGGCGATCGAGGTCAATCGCCAAGCCATCGAAGAAAACCGCAAGGCGATCGAGGTCAATCGCCAAGCCATCGAAGAAAACCGCAAGGCGATCGAGGTCAATCGCCAAGCCATCGAAGAAAACCGCAAGGCGATCGAGGTCAATCGTCAAGCCATTGAAGAAAACCGCAAGGCGATCGAGGTCAATCGCCAAGCCATTGAAGGTAATCGCCAAGCCATCGAAGGTAACCGCCAAGCGATTGAAAGCAATGGTCATACCATCGAAGGTCATGATGCTCGGCTTGCGCGCGTAGAAGCGATGCTCACCCAAAATCATGGCGACATCGTGAGCCTCAAGGCGCAGTTTCAGTGAAGGAGCGCGTTATCGCAAGGAACGCTCCTTTTCACTGCGCACGCTGAACCGAACCGTCGACCTTCGTCCCCAATACCCGCTCATCATTCACGTGTGATGGTGTGACGGTTTCTCTGGAGTACTTCTAATCCTCGCCGCGTCGATACGTTCTATGTGGTGGAGTGAAAAGAAGTGTGTTGTTTTCGGTTGATCGATTGTCATCCCCACTCCATCGCGGAATTCACATGTTCAGCATTCTGAACATTTGTTGCAATCTGAGTGCATCAAATCCGAACACGCCGTTCCGTCAGCAAAAAAACTGAAATGATTTCGCATGCTCGGGCGTTGGCCCGTTTTGTGCAGTCCCGATGTGGTGTCAATCACAAGAATCATCAGGGAGGCGATATGCGGAAACGATGTGATGCGCAACAGGCGTATAAGAACTCGAGGTTCAATGTTGGCTACAAGGAAGGCAACGATCTGCTCCTGTATAACACGAGAACGGGTGCTTTTCTGCGCCTCACGGATACGCGCTGCTCTGATTATCGATGGTTGTTGCAGAGTGCCTCGCGCAATGGACCTCCTGCCGGAATGGATGCCGATGTTCGTCAGGCTCTCCAGGATGGCGGTTTTGTGATTCCATCTGACATCGATGAAATCGAGTATATTCGATATCAAGCGCAGCAGGTGCGGAGCATGTCGGATCGATCATTGTCGCTGGTCATTATTCCCACGAACAAATGCAATATGAACTGTTCATATTGTTTTGAGCACAACAAGGCGAATGTCGTGATGTCAAAGGCAGTTCAGGACAAAATTGTCGATGTCATTCGCGCGCGGCTCAAAAATGGATGCAAGGATGTTGCAATCGAGTGGTTTGGCGGGGAGCCGCTCATCTGTGTTCCCATGATCAAAGCGCTGTCATCGCGTATTATGAACCTCTGTCGCCGGCACGGCGCACATTATTCCGCTTGCATGATTACTAATGGGACCCTCCTGACCAAAAGCGTGGCTCGAGACCTTGCGCGATTGAAGGTGAACGCCGTGCAGGTAACACTTGATGGGCCTCCGAAGATTCATGATCGACGTCGCCCTTATGTCAGTGGAAAGGGTACGTTCAATCGAATCCTGAAAAACATCGAAGACGTCTGCCGTATTGTGAATGTGTCGGTGCGGTGTAATGTCGATAAGGACAATATTCGTTTTGTGCGAGATTTGGCCGAGATCCTGCATGGTCGCGGCATCGCGAAGTACATTCGGCTCTACTATAGCCCGGTTCACAATGGGGCTGAATGCTGTGCAGATGCAGGACAGGGGTGTCGGGCGATCTATTCGCAGAAGGAATTCGCTCGATTGGAATCACAGCTCAAGATGATGACGCACGATATGGGTTTTCGCATCGAGCCGGCTCATGGGCCAACCTGTTCCAGTTGCGGGGCGACCTTTCCCAATAGCCTCGTCATCGATGCCCGAGGGGATCTCTATAAGTGTAGTGAAACGATCGGGGTGGAGAGCGAGCAGATAGGCACCATTCACGAAGGGGTGCGGATCAACGATATATATCTCAAATGGATCAATTTTGATGCTCTACAATTTCGAAAGTGCCGTTCATGCAAGGTTCTTCCGCTCTGTATGGGATGGTGCCCGGACAAGGTGAAGGATGATCGTAATGCGGAGTCGTGCCTTCGGGTGAAGTACAACCTCATCGAAGAGTTGAAATTGACGCATGCTCTGAAGCGGCATGCGAAATCCGCGGAGTGCTGTGCGGCATCATGAATTCAACATTGAAATGACATGCATTGTTTTTCGCAATGCCAACAAAGGAGGAACCAATGGTGAGTGTGAACAGAATCTATGGTGGTCAGCGGGTGGAGGAGAAGAAGCAGCAGAAGGTGGAATGGATTGCGATGCCAATGAAGGATAGTCACTATGATGAAACCATCTTCCGGATGGGCGATAACGACGATTTGTGTGGAAAAGCCATCGCAAAATCCTGTAAGAAAAAATGCACGTGCAACAGTGGCGACAGCGACTGTTTCTGTGTGAGCGCGCATTGTTCCTGTACCAACAAGGTGCCATGCACGAAGCATGAGTGGTGTTAGCTGGTTTGTTGAGAACGATTTCTGAACGGAGCAGAAAGATGCGGAGCTTGTGCGTATTGCGAGTGATGATCGTTTCGATGGTGACGCTGCTTGTCGTTTTTTGTGGTGAACCTGCATATGCAACGAGTGCCGAAGTACGTTTCGACGAAACGTTTCTCACCCCGCAGCAGCGCGAGGAGGATTTCGAGCATCTCTTTCGCGTGATTAATACACACTATCCGTATTTCTGGCAGAAACGCCGCCTGGGCTATGTGGACTGGAGAAGCGAGAAGTTGGCCTTCAAGAAGATGATGTCCCAGGCCAAAACGCCTGAAGCGTATTATCGTGCTGTTCGCAGCATCCTCTGGAAACTGCACAATTTGCACAGCGGAATTGTCGGGCAGGATACGGCGCAGTTCTATGCGACCGAGAGCGCCAAACGGCCGTTGCGGGAGGCGGCCCAAAAGGCGCTCCCCGCGGCGGCGTTTTGGGATGAGGTTGGGTCGCGGGCGGGGTGGTCGCATCCGCGCGTCTACACGCATTATCTCAACGGTCGCTACTATCTTGGGTCGAGTCTCCGTCTTCCGGACGGAACAGAGCTTTCCATCGGTGCTGAAGTCGCTTCGATCGATGACCTTGCGGTGGACGAGCACATCCGTCGCTATCGCGATCAGATGTATCTTCAGCGCGATCTGCAAACCGGTGGGGTCATCTCGTGGGGACTGTTTCGCATGTTCGATGAAGGGGATGAGCTGTCGATTCAACTGAAGAATCCGACTCGTTCGCTCCGGTTCACAGCGGATGCCATGGAGGAGGTTGTGCCCTGTTTCGAGCATGTCGGATGGCTGGATCACGGAACGACCGTCGATCTGGTGTCGAACGAGGTTGGATATATCAAGCTCAACACCTTCTCCTCGGAACGCGAAGAGTTGGATTTCGATATCCTCGCTGATTTTCTCGATGCGCATGAGGACGCGCGGGCCATCATCATCGACATTCGGGGAAACGGAGGGGGCAGCACGCGCTATTGGCGGGAGGGGCTGGTCTCTCCCACTCTCCATGAGCGGTTACAGGCGACCTTCTTTGTAGGGATTCGCAGTGGCGAGTATGACGGCGGATACGAGGATGAGCTGGTCGATCGCTATGGGTTGGAGCGCGTCGATCGTCAAAACTATCTGATGGAAATGCCTTCCGAGGTGCTCGGTGGCGTCGTCGATCATGTCTATGCGTTCGAGTATAGGGCGGATCCCGAACGCGCGGTTCGCTATGGGCCGAAGATCTATCTGTTGGTCGATCGATATGTGTATTCCTCGTCGGAGGCATTGGCGGCCTGGGCGAAGGCAACTGGCTGGGCGGTCCTGGTGGGCGAACAGACGGGCGGCGACGGGATTGGATTCGATCCGTCGATGACGGTATTGCCCAACAGCCTCATGCTGATCCGTTATCCGTTCGACATGGGTATGTCGCCGGATGGGTCGATGAGCGAGGAGATGCGAACGACTCCGGATATCCGAACGAGTTGGTCGATCGGCGATTGGCGCCAGCGGTGCGAACGCATCGGCGCCGACATGGTTTCGGACGAGGACGAGGCGCGGACTGTCCTACTGCAGCACGACCCGGATGTGCGTGCCGTGTTGAACGATCTGGGTTTGTGAGGGGCGCGTGGGGAAGATGAGCGGCAACAACAGAAAGACGGAGGCATCGGTAACGACCGTTGCCCAGTCCATCCGAAAGGCGGAGTGGATCTCTTTGCCGAAGCAGGTCTTGTGGCGCAGTCCCTTTGACGTGGGATGGAAGTCGATCACTGCATCGCGCTTCGTCGATGTGAAGGAGCACATCGGTGGGAACCTGCCCCGCTGTGTCTGCAACACCGGTCGGTTTTGTGATCAGGTAGTGGAACGGATTGCTGGCATGTGATCGGCGCTGGGATTTTCTGTCCCACTTGCCGAACACGGAATCCGGAAAATCGAACATGCCCGTGTTCGGAAATCCGGACTTTAGTAGGGGTGAAATTTATAATATATTGATATCACTCATCATATCATGTTCGCCACTTTTGGCCCGCATTTTGCTTATTCAATCCCCAATCGTCATGTCAAAAACGAAGTGACATTTTTGATAAAAAACCACGTAACTTTTTTTCCGGAATGACGATAGTGATGAAAGCTGTCTCCGTTTTCCACATCACGAAGGAGATCATATCGTGTCAGCAGCTTGGGTCCTCATCGTCAGCTTCTTTCTTCTTCGTCTCGCCACTGGGTTTATCACGCTTGGCGCCACCGTTTCCGCGGCCCTCGATTTCGGAGGCATCGCGGGCACGAGTATGATCGTGCTCATTCAGGCGCTGGGAGCGCTCATTGCGCTCGGGTGTGCGCAGATGAAGGTATTCAAGGCGCGTTCACTCAATGTTGCGTTGGTTGTCCTGGGGCTTGTCATGTCGGTGAGTATCGCCTTCATCAATCCAGAGACGATGGTGTGGAAGATCTGTTTTCTGGTTCGCAATTTCGCCGGCACATGGCTCTTCGCGCGGATTTTGACGCTCGTTCCCATCATTGCGGGGGACAATAAGATCACGCTCAATAAGCGCGTGCAGATCGGTGGCATGGCGGCGATCATGACGGGATTTATTGTTGGGCCTGTTGTGGCCACCGCGCTGGGTTTTCGCGGAATTCTCCTCATCGATGGCGGGTTCTCTTTGTTCTTGCTCCTGGGTGTGCTTGGGCTGAGGAAAGCCGAGGCACAGTCGTGCGCAAAGGGAATGCTTGAAGCGCGTACGCGGTTTGAGTGGCCAAGCCTTCCCTCCCTTAAGACGCTCGTTGGAACCTTCCTCGTCTTCATCGTTGCTGGCATCTTCAATGTGATCGAAGTGCCCTACCTCATGGATCAATTCCAGGCCAGTTCCTATCAGATATCCCTCTTTTACAGTGTTGGTTTGGGCGCGATGTTTATCGCGATGGGGATCGTGCGCGTCGATTGGATCAAACGGGGATCCGCCGTGATCTTTCTCATGGCATGCATTCTCTGTTTTGCGACGCATGCGGTATTCCTACTGATCCCGCAGTTTGGCTGGCTCTTCGTGCTCAATTTCTTCATCGGCGCATCGATCGGTCTGATCAACCTTGCCCAGACGAGCATCTTTCAAGAAGAGAAGGGCGAAACGCAGCGCACCAACGCCTTCATTCTGAGACAGCTCTTCATGCAGTTCGGTCTGCTCACCAGCGTCTTCATCGCCAAGGCCAACACCTATGCGACACTGAAGCCACTCTTCATCTGGCTCTTCGTAGGTGCCACCATCATACTTTCAGGTATATTTTATACTCCGCAGCTGTGGAGCCGCGCCCGAAGGGTGGAGGACCAAGGGTAGGGATGGTTGCATAAGGCCAAGAATCAGGATGGGCTATAAATGTCGATGAATATTCTACTCATAAATCCAGGCATTGTCGACCACGAGATGGTTGAGAAGAATATCGATTTTCCTTTAAGTCTTCTTACGCTTGCAAGTTATCTTGCGAGAAGAATGCCTGAAGTGAATATCCAGGTAGTGGACTTGGCTGTTGAGGACAATGAGGATGTGCTTTGTAAACGATTGGGCTCCGAAATCTATGATGTGGTTGGTATAACGGTCCATTATAGGAACATACAAAAGGCTTTTAGTATTGCACAGCGGGCGAAAGAAATATCAGCTAATTCAATCGTTATGCTCGGTGGGATACATGCAACTGCAAACCACTTAGAGATAATTAATAATATGCCATTTGTTGATGCCGTTGTAAGGGGAGAAGGGGAGAAGGTGTTGTGTGATGTTGTTTACAATCTAATGAAGAACAAGCTTTTTTTTGCCGGGGTGAATTCATTGACATATAGGAGGGCTGGATTTGTCGTTAGTAGTACAGATGAGCGGTTGCTGGATTTGGCTGAATTGCCTCCCATTGATTATAAATATGTTGATATTGAACGGTATATACAGTCGCCATTGTTTAATGAGGTGTGCTGGGTTGAGTCGGGTCGTGGGTGTTCTGGGAAATGCTCCTTCTGCGCATCTTCATCATTTTGGCGAAATAAAAGTAGATACTGCTCCATTGATAAAGTCATGAGCGATATTCGTACGCTCTACGGAAGAGGCATTAGACGATATCGCTTTACTCACGACCAGTTTCTTTTTGATAGGAAAAGGGTGTTTGATCTATGTAATCAAATTCGAGAATCGAGTCTGGCCATTCAGTGGGAATGCTATATGAGAGTTGATGACTATGAGGAGGGCCTGCCCTCGATTCTTTCGCAGGCGGGCTGCACTAAAGTGTTTATTGGTTTTGAAACGATGTCATCGGAGGTGCAGAGGGGTGTTGGTAAGGTGTATGATTATGAGAAGGTGCGCGAGTTGATTAAAGATTGTGTGGAAAATGACATCGAAGTAGCAGGGAATTTTATAATTGGGCTACCGAGTCAATCGGATGATGACATTGAAGCTGATATAGCCCGTATAATTGATATGAAACACGAGGGGGTGGGGAATATTCAAGTGTCAATGCTTGATCCATATCCCAATACGGCGGCATTTGACGAGATGCTATCGACCTATAATATGCGTGTGGATGATAGTACAAAATATTCCGCAGGAGTTGCAATGCGGGACCAAAGAAGGCTGTATTCATTCAATGCGATTTGCCGGAGATCTGTAAATGGTGTTCCGTTGAGGACCGTAAGGAATGTCCTTGCTCATCTCGTGGAATATTATCCATTTACCATCTCATCTATTACGTCGGTGGGGGGTGTAAAAGTATTGGATATTGTGAGGACTATGCATGACGGTAATGAGGATATGCTACATGAATTTAAGTGCACTGATATGTGGAAAATAATGACAGATACACTTACCCTTTATACGACAAAAAGCAGCATTATAGACGATGTCTTTGGATATGAAATGGCAATTGGCAAACTATCTCAATCTTGCATAGATGATTCTATAGCAATGAAATGTGCTTACGATGTAGATAGATTTATCGAGATGAGGGATGTGCTAAAATATCCTAAAGAGAGAACGATTACCATTACGAAAAAAAATGATTACATAGAAATATACAGTTAACCACCAACAAGGGAGGCGTCATGAAAAAAGAGGAAAAGAAGGCAAAAGAAACTAAGGTAAAACGAGTAAAACCAAAAATAGTTTGTAATTATGGGTATTGCTGAATGGCGACCGCTGTTGTCGTCAAAACGCAAGGGAGCCTCCTTTCAATCACGCGAAAGGAGGCTCCTAAGGTGAAGGAGTTTTTAGTATGATGAACTATCATGTGGGTAATATTGGGTCATCATTTGTTCATTCGTTTATGAACAGCATCAATGAAAGTTCAATTCATTTTGATGCTCCACTAGTATGGACAAATACAGGCGCATCAATTGATGCGTATTGCCTTGATCAAGACTTCGTGCTGAACGGTGGCATTGTTGATGACTTCAGATCTATGCAACGTCGTGATGGGATTGATGTGAATCTCAAGTTTAACAAACCAATTCCAAATGTTTCGGCATTATTTCGAGACGATGATCACACTGTGAACAAGATCATGTGTCTCAAGCATTCAGGCATTGAGGTTGCGGACACCAATGGAGAGTCTGTTGCTGTCAAATGCATCACGGAATATTCAAGTGAGCTGGGCAGAGAATTTCTCCGTAAGCTAGGTAATGATAGGCGCTACATGATAAAGGGATACGAAGAAATCAACAAAGCGGTGATGGATATCTTTGAGCCAACAGCAAAGGATATCGATCATTGTTTCGTCATGTACGCCGATGAGCTTGTGGGTTATGTCGGTGTTATGAAAATGCAGGCATATAAGTATCTCGAAAAATACAATCTTATAACCTATATATGGCTGTCAGATCGCGTGCAAAATGCTGTACATCATAGCGCTGCCTTGTCAGTTGCCAGGGTAATGGCAGAACATAAGCCACCATTCTTTGTCGGTATCAATGCTGTTCATAAGTTGTCATTGCGTTATTTTATGAACAACGGCTTTCAACCATTTTTTGTAAGGATGTCTAAGTGGAAATAATAAAAAGAGCCATCGTCATCGCAATGATCGCCGTGATTGCATCGTGCAATACGGGTGGCAATGTATTTAGAGCCGCTATGACATTTTATCCAGCCGTACTTGATCCCCTTGACGCGAATGCAAATTATAAATTGTACATATTAAAACAATTGCATGAACCCTTATTCTACAAAAAAACCAAATACACATATGGATCAAATATCCTGAAGGAATGGAGTGTTAGCAACGACTTCAAACGGTTTAGTTTTTGCGTAAGGGAAGGAGTGAAATTCTCCAACGAAAAGGAGGTTACTGCATCTGATGTTATAGCAAATCTACAGCGTGCGTTCGAAAGAAGAGTTCTTACGAATGGAATTCACAAAAAGGCAATAAGTGGAAGATGTGTCATCATAGAATATCAGAACCCTTACCACTCATTGCTTGGTGAGCTATCGTCATATGAAGCTGCCATTGCTGATCCAGAAACATTTAATTCGAGAGTGGTGATTGGTATCTCTCCATATCATGTGGAAAGTTTCGATGAGCAAAGTATTGTTTTGAAATCCAATGACAATGTTCGGTATAGAACGGTTATTTTTGAAAAGTGGAGTCCTGGATTAGGTAAGCCCCTTCATGATTATGATGATATAACATTTGTCGCTCAGGATAATAAAGATGTAAATCTGAGTGACAAAATGAACGCATATAATGTCTTGATCATGAAAAACTATATCATTCTTCTTAATACGCCAGACATTGAGGCGAGAAAGGTATTTTATAATTGCGCTGATGTGGATAAATTGCGCACACTCTTTTTTCCAAGAAAGGAAGTGTATCGTGATGTCGGGGGAGTTCTCCCAGTTGGAATATCAGGGGCAATTGGTGGGCGAATAGAACAAGTGTGCCCCGCAAGGAAATATGAAGGAAAAACAGAGATTACCTTGATAACGCTTTATGCGGACAAAATTCGCGAGTTGAAACAATATTTCGATAAATTTTCTCGGACGACCGGATTGAGTGTAACAGTTAAACATGTCGATATGTATGAATTTGAGAAGCATCTCCGTTCTCCAGAAAAAAACTACGGCTCCGTCTTGCTTGGCGTTGATGCCGTTCTATCTGACCCGATGTATATATTCAACATGTTCATGAGAGATAACAATGCTACATGCACAACAATCGAAAATGATCGTTATGAAGCTATTATTGCAGCCGCAATGCGAGAAATGGATGTAGATAAAAAAGAGACATTATTTAGGAGCGCCAATAAAGCGTTACTTGATAATTATCAGCTGATTCCATTATTTCAAGTTGAAAGTGAAATCCTGATTTCGAAAAGAATAAAGAATATCAGCTCAGATGATCTCATGCTGGGGTACATTGATATAAAGAATATCCAATGAATAGAAGGCAGATCATAGTATGCAGTGTTACTGTAGCTCTCCTTGCTCTCATGGTAACCGTCATAGCAAGTGGGGTGATTGTGCATTTGGAGAAGAAGAGCGTATTAGATGCTACCAGCGTTAAGGTTGAGACGTTGAATGATGAGTTTGTCGATGCCATAAAGGCGAGTGATAGTGAAAGGCTTGTTACTCTTCTGAAAATAATCAAATCTTCACGAATCGATGCTGTTGAATTGCGTGTGGGTGATTCAATGTTAGCCCCTGTGATAGCCGGAAATATATATCCAGCTGAAACTTCTGCTAAGCGTTCTATTCGTAAGCATAACTATGTCATTCGCGCATATGGACATGAGTATGCAAATATTAGTGTGTTGATAGATCGTTGGGGTTTTATTGCTGCTACGCTACGGCAATATAGCTTGCTTCTAGTTGTTGTTATGGTTCTTGTTGCGGTGCTTATAGCTGCGGGTCAACTTCCTCTATTCATATATACATATAATCTGTCTCGAATGATTGGGTTGTTGTCGCAATGTTCTGAAGATGGAATTGCGCAACAGCGAGTGATTACACTTTCGAGAAAAATTCGGTCAAAAAGAATTCAGGAAGTAATGATCGCTGTGCTTGAAATTATTGACCGAGAACGAATGCTGACGAAGAAGGCGTATGATAATAGACGTTTCTTTGAAATGGGCAAAATGTCCTCCCACATTGCCCACGATATCCGCTCGCCACTGTCTGTGCTGAAGACCTTTATTGATTGCAGGAAATATGAAGGTGATGATGAGGACATGCAGGCTTTGTCTTCCGCCGCAGGTCGAAGTGTGGAAAAGCTCAAGCTGATGGCCGATGAATTAGTCGATTATTCAAAGGCCTCACGTATCGAGCGACTCAATGTCAATGTGCGCACAGTTCTGAATGAGGCGGTTGAAGAGGTGCGGCGAAAGGTGAGCAATCGTGGGGTCAGGATTGTGTGTCACATTGCTGATGGCCTGGAAGCGGCCAGCCTTGATGCCTACCGAATCGGACGTGTCCTGGTGAATATTATGGGCAATGCGGTCAAGGCTATCAGGGGGACGAGTGGTGATGTGCGTGTAAATGTCACTCGAGAGAGTATGGGGCTGTCGATAACCGTCACTGACACCGGCTGTGGAATTTCACCTGAAAACCTGCTCAAGATCTTCGACCAGTTCTTCACCACCGACAAACAACACGGCACCGGACTTGGTCTTGCGTACTGCAAACAGGTGGTCGAGGCGCATGGTGGCACGATCACTGTCGAGAGTGAGGTGGGCAAGGGCACGACGTTCACGATTCGGATTCCGAATTGCGTCGTCACGGATCGGGTGGCCGATGATCGCGTGAGAACGACCGCCGATGTGGTGAGCATCAACGTCAGTCATATGAACGTCCTCATCGCCGATGACGATGCCGACGTTCGTCGCAACTGGGAACGGATCGTCGATGCCCAGGGAGGTTCCATCGTTTGTTCCGCCGGAAGTGCGGAAGAGGTCCAGGCGCGCAGCGATATCGATTATGCTCGGGTCGATACCGCGATCGTTGACTACAACTACGAAGGCTTCACCCTCAACGGCGTCGACCTCGTGGCCTATCTCAAGGCCAAGGGCGTGCGCAGCGTTCACCTCTGCACGGGCTTCTATGACGATGAAGAGATCCAACGCCGCGCCAAAGCCGCCGGTGCCGATTCAGTCATCCCCAAGCCGATCGATGAAAAGCGCGTCAACCGCCTCTTTTCGTAGACAGCTGTTATCGGCGATGCCTGTAATATCTCCTTATATTTCAATGAATAAGACGTTGTGTTGCCTGATAACGCCCGTCAACCCCCACTTCCCCCCAAAAACTACGCAACTTTTTGAAAAAACTCGCGAAAAGGGGAGGTGCCCAGCCTGTGGAAAACTCTTGCCGCGGTGCGACATGGGTGCTAATAGTGCAAAAAGCAAGCGGATTTTTTGAAGGGGGGTCCCATGACACATCTGACCGATGTGACGGGAACACGGTCCGCGCTGCTGGCATGTGCGATGGCGATGATGATCGCATCCGCATCCTGCGGTGGCGGAAGTAATCCTTCACCAGAAAGTGCTCCGGAACCGGACGTGGGTGCGGGCGAGCACACGACGATGGCGGCGCTCATTCAGTCCGATGCCTACGCGGGTCATCTGGTCGTCCACTTCGACGACGCGCTCGCGGTGCGCATGAACGAATCCAAAGCCCTCACCACCTCCACGAACAAAGCGGCGCTCATCGCCTCGGTTGAAAACGCGATCAAGCGTTTTCCGGAATCGCGCATCGTGCGCACGGTTGAAGCCGACGCCGATATCGTCGACGCGCGGCGCGCCAAGCTCGAGCGGCTCTCGGGCAAGCAGCTCACCGATTGGAATTCCATCTATCACATCGAGACGAACAGCGCCGAGGACGCCATCGCGCTCTTGAACGAGCTGCGCGGCATGGAGGGCGTGACCAAGGTCTATCCCGGCATGCAGGGCTCGCCTTCGGGGCTGGCCGCAACCCCTGCGCTCGACGGCCTGCAGGGATATCTCTTTCCCGAATCGACACACGGGGGGTTGAACGCCCACGCCGCCTGGAACGCGGGGGCGACGGGCGAAGGTGTGACCGTCGTCGACAATGAACACGGCATGAACTTCGACCACGAGGACCTGGGTCTCATCGCTACTCGGCATAGCGAGGGCGGAAACTTTTTCCTCTATCCGGACTGCGCGCCGGGCTTTGAACCACAGATTCCCAACTGTGAATCGGCCATTGCACACGGCACAGCCGTGGCGGGCGTGATGGTGGCGCTCAATAACGGTCATGGCGTCACGGGCTTTGCGCCGGATGCGTTTTTGTTGCATGAGTCGGGTGGATCATATGGTCTGATCAATTCGTCGACGGACGGCATAGATGATCCAAATACCATTTTAGACGACGACCTCGAACCTGGATCCATCTGGGTGATCGAGATGCAGCTCCCGGGGAAGTTTGCTGACGGTTGTTCCGGTGTGTATGCGAGCGATCAGTATGGATGTATGCCGCGCGAGCTGTGGCCTGAGGACTTTGCGGCGATTGAGCAGGCCACGGCCTACGGTGTGACGGTCATTTCCGCCGCTGCCAATGGTTCAATGGATTTTGATAACCCCGAACTCTACAGCGGTGAAGAGTGGGCCTTTGCAAAAGATCTGTCGGTGGAAGACTCAGGTTCCATTCTCGTCGGCGCGAGCGAAGGCGCGAATGAATCGAAGATCTCGTTTTCCAACTGCGGTTCCCGCGTGAATAGTTTCTCCTGGGGGCAGGGCGTTGTGACCACGGGGTATGAATACGGTCTCTATGCCTGGAACGGCACGCAGGGACCGATCCCGCCCAACGACGAGATCAACAGCTACTTCATCGATAACTTCGGCGGCACCTCGTCGGCGGCGGCCATCGTCGGCGGTGCGGCGGTGCTCGTGCAGAGCTATGCGCGCAATGACCTCGGTTACAAGCGCTACCTCATGCCGCCCAAGATGCGCGAGATCATCGTTGGCTCGGGGGTCAATCAGACCGATGCGGGCTGCAACATCGGCACGCAGCCGCGCATCGATGTGGCGATGACAGCGGTCGATACCTTTCTCGCCCAGATGCGCGCCGAATATCCCGAGCTCGATTCCGGCGAGATCCTCACCGAAGAGCGCATGATCGCCCTGCGCCAGGCGGGCATCGGCATCATCTGCAAAGAGGGTGATCTTGTGAACTCCGATCCGATCTGTCCGGACGAAGAGCTCTTCACGCCGCAGACCGGCTTTGCCGATCACTACGACTTCGACGGCGATGGGCGTGCTGACCTCGTGCAGTGGACCAACGGCACCTGGAAGCTCGACCTCTCGTCCATCGGCGAGGCGGCTGATGGGTTTGGCAGTTGGGATGTCGAGATCGCACACGATCCCATCGACGGACGCTGGGTCTGGCCCTATGTGGAAGATGTGAACGCCGACGGTCGCAGCGACTTCGTGGTCTACGACAAGGAACACGGCACCTTTTATATCGCCTTCACCGATGTCGATATCCTGCGCCGTAACGAGTGGCACGGCTGGGACTGGGAACTCGACTACAGCGCCCAATGGGTCGATGACCTCAAACTCGACCCGCTCTCCTGCACCACACGTACAGGTCCGAACTGCTCCAACTACAGCCGCCCAGCGTTGGGTGATTACGATGAAGATGGTTTTATGGACATCGCCATTGCCTGCTCCGATGGCATATGGCGCGTCGATTATGGTGGTACGGACGAAAGCAATTTTTCGGGATATGAATTTGAATTCGAATATCTGTCCGATGAAGAGTTGGCGCAGGCCCCCGGTTGGGCATATCTCGCCTTTGGCCATGACTATTCGAATATGACAGAACATTCTCCGTATTTCAGTTATAAATATCCGGATGGTTTGGTCGATGAAGGGACAATGGTAGGGCTGACATATCCAAATGGAACATTTAATATCATGGAGTATGCGAACCCAATCTATGGCGGGAATGAAGCGATTCCGGTTCCTGGTCGTTTTGATCCTGACAGCTCTTGGAGCGCTCCGGCGATCAAGGATAATACATCTGAAAAGTGGAGCGTGGCGTTTGTCAGCGATTATTTTGCTTCGTTTACGTTCCTTCCTCCGGACAACGTCTATGGCGGGGGTAAGTGTCATCCGATGGCGGCAGATTTTGATGGCGATGGAAAGGATGACCGCGCCGTGATGTGCCCGGATGAATGGCGTATTGCCTATTCGGGTGATACCTTTTCCTTCCTGCGAGATGGTCGCAGCTTGCGAACGATTGATCTTGAATATGATGCCGATGTCTTTACGCTTCCAGGCCGTTCGTATCCCGGCGGGCTGAGCTATGCCTATGTGAAACAGGTGATCGATTTTTCTCAGCAGATGAGTCCGGGCATTCCTCCGCCCATCCCCGTCGACATGGGCGATCTTAACTAGGTTGCATCGGCAATGAACGCGCCTGTGTCATTCTGAGTGAAGCGAAGAATCTCCTGCTTGCTGTCATCCCCGAGTGTCTTTGTCATCCTCGCGAAAGCGGGGATCTCGCTTTTGCATTCGTCTTCCCTCTATACAACCCATCTCCTTACCATCGGTATCATTTTGACGCCCCGACATTTTCAGAATGCAAAACCTACCCCTCGCGTTTATCCGACAATTTCTATCCCCCTGAAATGACGCTGTTTTATTCCGATCCACGGTCACTTCAACGTTGGCACGCTTGTTGCTGTATAGAGTTATGCTGATGTTAACGGTTTCATGGGGGTGAGCCGATGAAGAGACACATCATTACTACTGTTCTGGTTCCATTTGTGCTGTTGCTCCTGTTTCTGCCCGTTCAATCCTTTGCCGCAGAGGATCCCTGTGCAGAGAATGTTTTGAAGATTGATGTTGCGGAGATTCTTGCGGCGCTTGAAACTCCAGTACCGGAATGTGCAGATATTCCATTTTGGCAAATGAAGCCAGAATGTCAATGGACGCAGCAGAAATTGATCGACCATATTCTCGAAAACTATACATCCATTGACGAATCCATCCCCAGTTGTCCGCGAAGCATGCAGACCAAGCAGATCGATGGCCAGGATGTCACCGCCTGGTTCCTCTGCTTTGTCATGAGTGAGCCGCTCTCTCTTTCGGAAGGGCTTTCATTTTCTCGGTTGACCAACGACGATGTCTATATCGGTGGTATCAATATTCAACGAGCGGATAATTCATATGAAGGAACTGCGCCCCTTCTGACCGTTGCAAGCCCTGAAGGAGAGGGCGATGTTTTTCTCTCTGACATCATCGTTCAAAACGTCCAGGCAGAGGGCGGCATGAAGCTGGAAGGCTCGGGAACAATCACCATTCAGGATGACGTCACTATCACCGGCGATGGCGAAAAGGCCGAGGGCAGCAACTGCCTCACCGTTGCTTCCAGTGCCGCGGTTATCGACGGCGTGACGGCATCGCAATGTGTCGATGGCATTCGGATTGAAGCGAACGATGTGCAGATTCGCAATTCAGCGAGTGAGAACAACAGACGTGGTGTTCATGTCTATAACGGTTTTAGGGGAACGAGTCTGCTTAAGACGATTGTGAAGGATAATTATGATGAAGAGTTGGGCGACCACTCGGCTCGCCTTGATGGCATTAGCGTCGATTCCGCGGCGATGCGCGACGTACGCTTTACGGAACTCGTCGATGATTCGTGGAGTTATATTGACGCTGATGAGGAGAGCATTGAATACGGAATAAAAAAAGTCTTTATCCACCTTCCTGAGAATGAGCCGACCGAATTCGGACGTGTGGAGTTGTTTGTTTCGGATGCCAGAAGTCATCAGGTTGAAGCTATTTTCTCAGACGAGCATTATCAGTCCGGTGGACTCCCTATTCAGGTGGCTGTTGGCGAGGGTGTGACGGAATACGATTTGCCACCGGAATATCGCAATAGGGCATTGGTCATGGTCTTCACCGACTCCATGAATGGGACCACGACCATATCGCAGGAGTTTTCTATTACGGCAGAAAATGAGTATCCTATCGCCTTCGTCCAAACGCCCTACGACATCCCGACCACGGGTGGAAACGTGCAGGACGGCAGCGAGCCCGAGATGACCTCCGGCAGCACCGATGACGAGGGCGAAGAGATCGTCGAAGTCGACGGCGGCAGCGGCATGGACGGTGCCGAAGGCACCGACGGCGGCAGCGGTCTGGTCTCAGCGAGCTCCATGGCTAGCGGCTGCGGCAAATCGCAGCTCATGCCCACCGACAGCGCCCGCATTCCCTGGGGCCCGCTCGGCCTCTGGTGGATCATCGGCCTCACGATCCTAAGCCTCGCCACAGTGCGTCTGGCCCACGCCCGTATCAGCCGCCGCCGCTAACCCGCGCCAAAAACCGGTCAACACCGACCACCACGAAGGCCGTTCGTGGTGGTCGCTTTTTACCACTTTCCGCCACCCATGCCAAAAACTGGTCAACACCGACCACCACGAACGGCCTTCGTGGTGGTCGCTTTTTACCACTTCCCAACACCCCCCGCACAAAACTGGTCAAACCCGACCACCACAAACGGCCTTCGTAGTGGTCGTTTTACTACCACTACAAACGGCCTTCGTAGTGGTCACTTTGCTCCCATTACGAATGGCCTTCGAAGTGGGAGCAAGTCGACCACTTTTGCTTCAGCCCACAAATGACAGGTAGTTCTTGGGGGTGATGACGTCGTAGGTGGCGTTGGGGTAGGCGTCGGTCCATTCCTTTGGTGGTGCCGGTTTCTTTTGCTCCGACCATTTGCATTCATAGCCGAAGAGCTTCCCGTCGCGCTCTTCGATGATATCGATCTCCTTCTGATCGTAGGTCCGCCAGAAATAGGCGTCGCCGAAGATGTCGCTGTAGGCGCGCTTTTTGATGCGTTCGATGAAGATGAAGTTTTCCCACAGCGCGCCGATGTCGTTGCGCGAATCGAGTGAATTGAACTGTGAGATCACCGCATTGCGAATGCCGTTGTCGACGAAGTAGTATTTGCACTTGCTCGTCACTTCTTTCCGCAGGTTTCGAGAGAATCCTCCCGAACGAACAATAACGAACGTTTTCTCCAACAGATCCAGGTAGCGTTTCACGGTTCTGTCGTTAAAGCCGACCTGGGTGCCCAGTTCATGCACCGACACCTCCTGCCCGACCTGAAATGCGAGCAGTTTGAGCAGATCCAAGAGCGAACGGGGGTTGCGGATATTCTCCAGCGCGAGGATATCCTTCATAAGATACGAATCGGCGATCTCTCGGAGATAGGTGCGGCGCTGCTTTTGTGAAGAAGCGGTGACCACCTCTGGGTAGGATCCATAGACGAGATACGTTTCGAGGCGTTCCTTCAATTCATTTGGATTGTGGGTCTTCGCCAGTTCCATCTGTGCGATGGGATAGAGTTCGAGCGTCTGCTTCCTGCCGGTGAGCGGCTCGCCGACCTGGTGGGAGAGATCGAATGAAGACGACCCGGTGGCAATCACACGAATGCCGGGGATCTGATCGACGATGATCTTGAGCCCCATACCGATGTTGGGAATCTGTTGCGCTTCGTCGATGGCGATCAGGTCATAGCCTTGGGCAAATTCCAGGATATCTTCGAATCGCTGCGAACCGAGCGTCTGTTGCACGCGGATGTTGTCTCCCGATTCCAGGCGGTATTTGAGCGATGTTTGCTTGAGAAAGCTGCCCAGCAGGGTGGTCTTGCCGACGCGTCGCGGTCCATAGATCACGAGCACCCGCTGTGGTTTGAGGTACTTTTCGAGGTGGTCATATGCTCTCGGAATCATGTAATGTTTGTAACACAACTACAAAGATTCGTCCAAATCTTTGTAGTGCAAGTGTTAATATTTCTTGCCCAAAATCGAGGGAAATGAAGATATTTCCTGCAATATCATGCATTTGTAACGATTCGTCGCCCATTACAAAAACTGGTCAACACCGACCACCACGAACGGCCTTCGTAGTGGTCGCTTTTTACCACTTTTCGCCACTCCTGCCCAAAACTGGCAAAACCCGACCACCACAAACGGCCTTCGTAGTGGTCGCCTTTTACCACTTCCCAACACCCCTGCCCAAAACTGGTCATTTCCCTACCACTCCAAACCTCCTTCCCAGTGGTAGCAAACCGACCACCACGAACGGCCTTCGTGGTGGTAGTAAATCGACCACTTTTTGGGTGTGTCGAAATTGGGACAGATTTCGGGATGTCGAACAGGGGTGTGTTCGCGTTCTCGAATGCGCGACGCATGCGTCACGCATGCTTTCTGCTAACCCACTGAAATAGAACGCATTGATGAAATGGCTGCGGTGGGCTCTCATCGGCACGGAAATTGCTTCAGTGAAGGCCACACTACAAGGAGGTCCATGTGAACGAGATGCAGATCAGCCCGATGACGGAGGGCGACACCGATGCGGCCGTGTCGCTCATCGCCAACGCCATGAACGAGGATGAAGCGCGATGGGCAAAGGAGACGATCGACTTTCACTTCTTCTGCGCGCGCAACGGAAAGGACGACGGCCATCGCTATTTCGTCGGTCGCAAGGGCGACGCCGTCATCGGGATGACGGGCTTGCACACCTATAGCTGGGGTCCGCCCGACGTCACCTGGCTGGGCTGGTTTGCCGTCGCCCCATCGCTACACGGCGCCGGAATCGGTCGACGCCTCATACAGCACACCATCGACGATGCGCGCACAAACGGTTACCGCGCCCTCTTCGTCGAGACCTACTCCGACGACACCTTCGCCCAAGCGCGCAGCTTCTATGAACACATGGGCTTCACGAAGGTCGGCGGTGTGCAGGGTTACATCACCCCCACCATCGACATGGTCGTCTATCGGTTCAACCTCATGAGCTCTGAATGATTGAGGGCCTCTTCAGTAGAGGGATGATGGATGGATTTTTATCCAATTCACCGTCAGTGATTCTCAAGAATGGCCCTGATGTCATTTGAAATGAGCAACGAATAGAGAAAATGAACAAAATGACACTTATCCGGCGTTTCTCACGCAACATTCTGTGTAACATGCCGATAAATATGGGTTGAAGAGACATCTGTCACATTTACACTTCTGTCATATGCGATATGACCAGAGGTAATCGATAGGGTGCTCATGTTCCCTGGTTTTCGACATATCGCGCAAACCATCATTCGCAAAGCGGGACTTCATTTCACTGTGCTCCTGATCGCCATGACCTGCGCGTGGTTTGCTCATGCATCATCCGATCCCTTCGTCGATATCCCCCTCTTTGGTTTTGGCAGCACCGAATCTTTTCTCGAAGAACCATTCGATGTGCTCTCCAACGGCGAACGCATCGATATGTATTCGGGTGGTCTCGTTATTTCGAAAACTGATATTCAGATACCAGGACGACTCTCAAGAGATCTTGCCATTGGTCACACCTATGCGACCGAAACGGTTGAGCTGAGCACGCTGGGTGTTGAACATGAAAATAGCTATCGCATTGCCTTCGATGGCCATGCCGCACATGCCGTCAGTGAGTCGATTCAGTCGACGCAGGACTACGTTCCGGCCTATGATGCCGAACCTGTTCAACACGATCTTCTGCTTGATCCGCTCGCACCGTTGGGTGTGCTCACCTACGAGACGAATGCAACTGAAAATGTTCTTCGGTGGAAGCCGAGTGCATCGGATGGGATGTATCTCTGGTGGGGGGAATATGCTGGCATCATCATCATGACGCAGATCTATCCCTATGCGCCGAAGGAGGAGGACGATTCCGAAAAACCGCTCCAGGGGAAACGCATAGCTTATCTCGTTCACAACGATGGCCGCCTGGAACTCTTCGATCATAAGGGAATGAACGTCTCCGGCCATCCCCAGGGCGATGGCGTCATGCGTTATTATCATGGGTCTGATTCCGTCGGGGATCAACCGTATGCGGAGTGTGCTGACCCCGATATTCAGGGTTATTCGGTTGATTGTAGTGAACGACGGAATGTTCAGTGGCATGATGATGCCGTCGATGGCGTTGAATATGTGTCGTCAGATGGAAATGTATATGCGTTTGAGGGGAAGGAAGGATATCTTCTTACGGTCGGCGTTAGAAGGCTGGATGCATGCTATGCCGGATCTGGGACATGCATGAATGGCATGGATGCGAGATATGATGGTCAAGATGCATTCTCAGGGCAAAATAGCCCTCTGAGCACAGAGACAAAAATCGTTCACGCCAGGAACATCCCCTTCTTTCGTATCGATTCCTATCGCCTCGTCTCCACGCAGGATGCCTTCGGCAACAAACGGACCTATGAATATGCCGATGACAACCGCAGTCTGGAAATCCAGGACCATCTTGGAGTTGCTGACGAGGGGCTTTCGAGGAATGTATCGATCAGCAAGAATATGCTCGCCTGGAGTGTCCACGGACCGACATTTTCAGGGGAGGGAACGGCTAGTCCGATAAACCGTTATTTTCTCAACGATCAGGGAAAGATCGTTCGTCATGCAAACGGAGCGAACGAGAGTACGCATTTTTCCTATCAGGTGGAATCCTCTTCACTTCCCGTGCAGACGCCATTGGCCTTCAGCCATGGCCCCAACAAGGATGATGTGGGAGGAATGCGCGCTTTTTTTGAAGCACAGTATCCAACGAACGCGGTTCTGCGCTATGAGCAGTATGAGAAAACAGGTGATCCGAATGAGAAGAAGAGGACGAGTCGGACCGTCTTTGTCACGGCCTGGCCGAATGCATCCGATGAGACTGTTTTTCAGCAACGCATGGTCGTCATTGATCCCGCGTGGGAGGATCTGCAAGATATCCATCGGGCGAGCATCACGTTCGAGACGAGCGGGGTTGAGCGGGCGCATCTCTTCGAACAGAAGAATGATGTGCCGGTTTTAAAAAAGATTGCCAGCCGTGTTGGGGGGAGTCCGAAGTTTCGTATCGAACCATATAAGGAGTCGAATGCATCGTATCGTGAAACGACGTTCGACTATGCCTGGGGTGTACGCACAGATAACGACGGGAAACAGTGGTTCGTGCGCGGGCCAAAAACGCAGAATATTCGCTACGAAAATCAGAATTTTATCCTCGATTCGACCTATGATAAGGCGACGATTTCACGACACCCAACCCTCATAAAACGACCCGATGGAAGCCAGACCCAATTTTCCTATCCGGGAGCGACCACGTTCACCTATCGCTCACCGATGACGGAAGAGGAAGTGCAGATTACATTTGAGGATTCCACGCAGCCTGGTGAACGCATTGACCTCTTTACCGATGCTAACGGCATTCAGCACCAGCGCCGCACGGAGTATGCCTGGGGTGGGGCCGATGCCTGTGGCAATCTGCTTTCGAATACGGTGCTCGCTCGTGTGCGTACATCTGATGGCGGCGATGCCATGGTTACGGCCTTTTGCTACGACGCACAGGGAAACGTCACCGAAAAAAGACGTTCATATGAAGATGGAAGCGGGGTGCACGATCAGGAGTCGATTCTTTTCGGCTATGATGAGAAGCGACTGTTTCCGACAGAGAACACGGTCGCCGAGGCGTCCTGGTTGTTCGAATATGATGATTCTGGGCATCTCAGGCGCGAGGAGAACCCGAACGGGGCGTGGAAGTCCTATCATTATGATGGTGCTGGACGCTTGCATCGTGTGCTGTATGGGACGAACGGATCCTTCCGCGAATATGCCTATTCCATGACGCGCAAGGACGACACCGGTTTGCAGACAATTTTGCAGCCCGAAGTCGTCGTTACGCGATTTGACCAGGTGCGGGCGCAGACAACCGAAACACAACGGCATCTCGATGGTTTCGGGAGGATCGTTCGCGAGATCGGCGACGGTGTCGATCGCCAATATACTTACAACGATCGAGGTAAGATCCAGAGGGTTAAAGAGGGCGAAGCCAGCGCAGTATATCATTATGACGTTCATGATCGCCTCTCGGCTATCACCCGCTCCGATACCGGGACGGTGCAGTTCACCTATGATGCGGTCAATATTGGTTCCGAGGGGGCCCAAACGACATCCTTGCGCCAGGCAGCCCATGTGGGCGCAGTAAACCTTCGCAATCGTTATTTCAATATCGCAGGAAAACTCCTGCGCGATGAGCGCATGCTTCCCAGTGGCCCTCTGGCCGTCGACTATTCCTATGATGCCCTCGGTCGACGCATCAAAAAGAAGACGCCGGCAGGGCGTGCTTCCACCTGGGTTGTCGATGGGCTTTCGCGTACGGTCTCGGCCTCGCTCTCCACCGGTGTTTCGATGCAGGTCGAACAGTGGGCTCCGAACGGCCGAGCTGCGGCCATCGTCTTCGATGGTACCGACCAGCGCCAGTCGTTCAACTATCATCAGGTCTGGAACGATGTCGCTGCGGTGGCGCTCGGCGGCAGCGGCGTTCCCTATGATGTGACCTATGCGTATGATGCCGAAGAGGACGCGCGAAACGGAAAGGGGCGTCTGACGAACATCGACGATCCCCTTGGGCAGACGGATTTCACCTATACCCCATCCGGTTCGCTCGCTTTCTTCGAGCGTACGATCGATGAGTTGGACACGACCTATCGCATCGGCATGGTGCAGGATGTGAATGGAAAGCCCTATCGACTCACTTATGCCGATGGGCGATCAGTCTATTATATGACCGATGCCCAGGGGCGTGTCTCTGAGATACGACTCATGCGTATCGATGGCCCTATCGTTGCCTCTCTTTCCTATGACGATCGTGGGCGCGTGGAGCGCATCGATTACGGAAATGGTACGGCGACGATCTATCGCTATGTGGGCGATCTCTTGGTGGAGGTGTTCACCCAAAAGGGTGCCGAGGAATACTATCATGAGGAACTCACCTACGATCAACGCGGGCGGCGCATCGAGGCGATCTATCATGACAGCTCCCGGGTGACCTATGCCTATGATGATGCTGACCGGCTGACGAAAGCGGCCTATTACAAGGCGAACGAATCGGAGCCGCATGCAGTGCAGCGCTATGCCTACGATGCGGATGGAAATCGCATCAGCTCCAGCGATGCGTTCAAGACGCTCTCGTATACCTATGATCCACAGACGGGTTTTCTGCTTCGGGCGGAATATAGCGATGGTGAGGGTTGGCGCTATGACTATGACGACTTCGGTCGGCTTATCCAACGCCGCCATTTTCGAAACGGTGTGCTCACCCAGGGGCAGCGCTTTCAGTGGAACAATGCGGGGCATCTCATCCAGGTGGAGACGCTCGATTCGGATGGAGCGGTCCAGGCGATTCACGAGTACGCCTATGATTCCCTCGGGCGCCGGGAAAAGCGGCTTCGTTCGGGTGTTGCCTCCTATGCGCTCTATGGGGAATCGCTCGATCCGCTCTCGAGGATGAATGCAGCAGGCGAGGTTGAACGGGATTATATCTATTTCTCCGGCTATCGTCTTGCCGCCATCGATGGCGAGCGCATCGACTATTATCACGTCAATGAATCCGGCTCCACGTTGCTCACGACCGATGAGCGAGGAAAGGTGACCGGCGGCTATCGCTACGATCCGTTTGGAAATGTCCTTTTCTCGATTGCTGACGATCAGAACGCCTATCGTTTTGCGGGGAAACACTACGATGATGAAACCGGCTTTCTCTACTTTGGCGGACGCTATTACGACCCGACGGTCGGGCGCTTTATCTCGCCGGATCCTGCGGGCGAGGGCGTCAACCCCTATAGTTTTCTGAGCAACAATCCCTTCGGGGCGCAGGATGTCTTCGGGTGGTTTTCCCTCGGCGGTGGCCCCATCGGTGGCGGTATGGGCGGCGGGGGGATGGATGGTCCGGTCGACATCGGTGGTGCGGGCGATTTTTTCAACGATTCGCTGGGCGGCGGTGGCCTCATGGATGGGCCGAGCATGTCGGTTTCGCCGTTTGTGGGGATCATCGCCGGTTTCCTCTTCAATTTGCCGTCGTTTGTCGGCGTCGATCTGTCGATCGATCAGCCCAATCCCTTGGAGCATCCCTTCCTCTTCGGCATGGGCGCCGAGGAGCGCCGCTGTGAAGAGGGTGAGTGCGATGATGGCGAAGAGGATGACGAAGCACTGCTGGACGAATTGAATCGTGATGATTCTATAGGCTTGAGTGCGACCGGTGATGGCGATTCAAATGAGTGGTGGCGTCTTGGGGGGCTGGATTTTTCTGGTGATGATGATCTGGAAGGGGATGACTCCGGTGGAAATGGACCGGCCATCGATGACGCCCCCGCAACGACGGCGAATGAGGATGGGAACTGGGCCGAAAATAACCCGGCTGATGATACCGGATATGATTTGTCCGACCAGGTCGAGAAGGATATCGATGAGGCGCTCGGTGTAGGGGATGAGGGGAAATCCGAAACGGCCGGAGGATTATTGAAACAGGATGATATGGGAGACAAGAGTTCGCAGGATCGTGCTGCAAATGGTGACCCCACCGTGGTCGATCGCACCGACCCCATCATGTTGCACAATGGCGAGGTGTTGCATGTCGAGCGGGCGCTCAAGGTGCCCGGGCGCGGAATCGACTTCGAGTTTGTGCGCACTTATCGCAGTCGCATCGAATACGACGGACCCATGGGATACAACTGGGACCACAGCTTTAACAAGCGTCTGCTCAGGGTCGACGCCGCCTATTGCGAGGAGCATCCGCTCGATGCCTGTTGCGCAGGGGTGGAGTGGGAGGAAAAGCCCGAAGGATATGCCGCCTGCTATATCCGTTTCGATGGCCGCGCGCGCTACGATGCCTACACGTATCATGATGAGGGCGGTTATTTTGAAGCCCCGCTCGGGTTCTTCGACCGCCTGCGGGTGCAGCCGGACGGGAGCGTTGTCATCCGCGACCGCGAGGGGCTCGTCCACCGCTATGGCGCCGACGGTTTCTGCACCGCCATCGAGGATCGTTTCGGCAATCGCATCGCCCTGGAATACGAGGGCGAAGGGGCGGAGAAACGCCTCTCGCGGGTCATCGATACGCTCGGGAGGGCCATCGCGTTTCGCTATGCCGATGGGCGCCTCGTCGAGGTCGAGGACTTCAGCGGTCGCCGCGTGCAGTTTGCCTATGATGCCTCGCATAACCTGATCGAGGCGCGCGAGCCGGCAACCCCCGCTGCTCCCAGCGGGGCAACGATGACCTATGCCTATTCCTCCGGGTTTTCGGAGGACAAGGAGATGCTCAACCACAACCTGCTCTCGATCACCGATGCACTGGGCCAGACCTTCACGGTGTTTGCCTACAGCTTTACCGATCGCGTCGTTTGGCATCGTTTCGGCGAGGAGGCCTTCACGATCCAGTCGACCATGATGGGGGCCTGGCCGGTGTGTGAGACGCAGGAAGAGGTGGATCGGGTTGCCTCCCGCACGCGGCTCACGGACCGAAATGGAAACGAACGCCTCTTCGAATATAACTGTCAGGGAAACGCCCTGGCGGTCCATGCCTTCACCCGCGGCCTGCGCGACGGCGATCCGGAGGCTTATGTCACCCGCTATACCTACGACCTCAACGGTCAGATGACGAGCGAACAGCGCCCCGCGGGCAACCGGGTGGAGACGACCTATCAGGCGATGGAAAGCGGCGACCCGACCGTCGATCGGCTCTTTGCGGCCAATGCGGTGCGCGTGCGCCGCGTCCCCGATGCCGCGCGCGGCGGCGATGTGATCGAGACGGAACGCCGCTTCGAGCCGCTGGCGATGCAGGTGCTGAGCGAGACGACCGATGGGGTCACCAAGACCTGGTGGTATGCGTATCAAGAGGGCGCGAGCCTCGCGCAGCTTGGGGCGGCGATGGATATCTCTTCCAATACGGCGGCGGTGATCTTTGCCGATCTCCCTCTCGGCCAGGGCGATCTCAACGGCGATGGTCAGGTCGATTCCATTCAGGCGAGCCTTGTTCGTCTCGATGAACCCATCGCGCATGATCGCAACGGCCAGGCGCAGGAAGCGCATCTGCTCTTCGCGCACAACGAGCACGGCCAGATGACGCGCAAAACCGATCCCACGGGGCTGGTGACCGCGTATGCCTATTATGCCTCGGGCGATAGCCGCGGATATCCGGAGACGCAACTCGTCGATCCTGACGGGCTCTCCCTTCGCACCCACTATGCCTATGACAGCGTGGGTAATCAGACCCAGGTCGTCGACGCGGCCGGGAGTGTCCTCCAACAGGAATACGATGCTATGGGGCATCCGATCGAGACGGTCGATCCGACCGGAGCGGTGACCAAGCGTTCTTACGATGCCGAAGGGAACCTTGTGCGCATCGACCGGCCCGGGAGTGTGGAAGAGGGCGACCTCTGGGTCACGACGCGTTTGACCTATAACGCACTCAACCGCCCCGTCCTGCGCGAGGGCGAGGTCTCGGCCGACCGGTTCGTCGTCACCGAATATCGCTATGATGGAAACGAAAACCGCACGCGCGTCATCCGCCCCATGGGGAACTCCACACTCACGGAATACGACGAGCGCGATCTGGTCCTTCGCGTGCGCCGCGGTTTTGACAGTCCCGAGGAATCGGTCGAGCGCTATCGCTACGACGCCAACGGGAACAAGGTGGCAATGGTCGATGGTGCGGGGGCCCGCACCGAATATGTCTATGACGGCCATGACCGGCTCGTCGAGACGATCGACCCGGTCGGCTCGCGTACGCGTTTGACCTACGACGCCTTCGACCGCGTTGTGCGCGAAGAGCGCTTCGGTGCTCCCGAGCCGGACAGCGATCCGGAAACGCTTTTGGCGCAAAAGGAGCGCGTCTATGACGAGCGCGGGCGCGTTCTGATCGAGCGTGAATATGCCGTTGCGAACAGCATAGCGGGTGATTCTCGGGAGACGACCTTTTCCTATGATGCCGCGTCTCGCTTGATCGAGACGATCGACCCCCTGGGGGCCATTGCCACGGTTGCCTATGATTCCGCCGGGCGTGTGAGCGTCGAGCGCGATGCGGTGGGCAACGAAGTGCGCACGCTTCGCGATGGTATGGGCCGGCCCACCGAGATCGCGCAAGGCGAGATCGATGAAGTGAGTGGGGCGACGGTGGAGCGGACGACACGTATCGCCTATGACGTCGCCGGCCGCATGGTCTCGCGCGAAGATGACATGGGGCAAACAGAGCGCTTTGCCTATGACGGCCGTGGAAACCGCATCTGGCAGGCCGATGCCGAGGGGCGGGTAACGCTTCAGCGTTTTGACGGACTCGATCGCCCCACCGTCGAGATTCGCCAGGGGGGTGTGGAGACGACGACCATATATAATGATAACGGAGACGTGGTGGCGCTCATCGACGCCAAGGGAAACCGAACGGATTTTGCCTATGACGCCCTCGATCGCCGGGTGCGCACGGTCCTGCCGGATGGCGCGGCCTATGCCGTGGAGTACGATGGTGCCTCGCGGCCCGTGCGCCGGGTGGACCCGCGCGGCGTCGAAGAGCGCAAGAGCTACGACGGCGCGGGGCATCTCCTTGCCCGCCGTGCCTGGCAGGAGGGGAACCTTCTGCGCGAAGATGCGTTTCGCTATGATGGCCTGGGCCGGATGCGCGAGGCCGAAAGCCGCGACGGCGCGGGGCTTCTCATTAGCCATCTGGAGGAGGGGTTCGACCCCTATGGCCGAAACGATGTGAGCCTCCAGGACGGACGGCGCGTAGATCGCGCGTTCAATGCGCAGGATCGCCTGACGTCCCTCACTACCCCCGACGGCATCGCCGTGAGCTACACGCGCGATGCGATTGGTCGGATCGACACGGTTGCGGAAGCAACCGCCGGCCTCATCGCCCAGTTCGATCATGTGGGGGGGCGCCGCGCACAGGCGCGTCTGGGGAATCAGCTTACGGCGTCATATGCGTATGATGCCATCGCGCGGCCGATCCAGAAATGGGTCGAGGCCCCGGGCGGTGCGCATCCCTTCGATCTTGCTGCCGTGTACGATGGCGTCGGCAACCGTCTCTCCGAGATCGACCGCCATGCCGGCGATTATGAGCGTCGCTATCAGTACGATGATCTTGATCGCCTCACGGAGGCGACGTTGGGGAGCGAGCGCATCGCCTACGACCTCGATCCCCTCGACAACATCACCGCACGGACACGCTATCGCGACCCGAACGATCCTGCGCTCACGGATCTGACCACCTACACCGTCGACGCGCTCAACCAATATCCCGAACTCTCGCTCTCCATCGATGGCGGTGATGGGGTGGCAACAACGCTTGTTTATGACGCCGCCGGGAACCTGATCGATGACGGCGTGCAGCGGTATGTCTATGACGATCGCAATCTCCTGATCGAAGTGCGAAATCACGACGACGACACGCTCATCGTGCAATACGCCTACGACGCCCTCAAACGCCGCATCGCCGTCATCCATGCAGACGGCCGGATAGTGGAATATCTCTATGACGGCTGGCAGGTGGTGCAGGAGTATGAGGACGGAATTTTCGTGAACGGTTACGTTCTCGACGACACCATCGACAACCCGATTGCGATGCTCCGCGACGGAGAGACCTTCTTCTATCAGACCGACTTCAACCGAAATGTGCGGATGCTGACGGACGAACTCGGACAAGTCGCCGAGCGATACAGCTACGACCCCTATGGTACGGTGACGATCACGGATGCGGATGGTATCGAGCTTGAATCGAGTGCGATCGGGAATGCGTATCTCTTCAGCTCTCGTCGATACGACGAGGAGGCAGGGTTCTATTATTATCGCAATCGCATGTACTCTTCGGAGTTGGGAAGATTCATGCAACGCGACCCCATCTGGTACGACGACGGCATGAACCTGTATGCGTATGTGGGTGGAAATCCGGTGAACCGGGATGATCCGATGGGGTTGTTTATGTTCCCCATAATGATTACTCCTGATGCGTTTGATAATCCGGAAATATATGCAACTGATACACCAGGGTATATATCATTCGATATTGGGCACAATTTCGAAGTGCGGTTCGAAACTAGTGTGTCATTAGGTCTTGTGAATTATTCGAGTGATTCGACGCTGTCGTATATAACGCCTTCCTTTGGTGCTGGACTTGATGTCACAGTTAGACGGAAGGGTGTTGAGCCTATTGCAAGCTATCAGATCGGTGAGGGGCGAAATTTTAGCATTGGCATTTCAATTGGTGAATCTAATGAAGAACCCGTGTTGGGCGGTATCAATTTGAGCATTGGTCCCAGCTTCGGTTTTCCACACCAAGTTGCATTGCAGGAGAAGAGTTTGTACGGATCGACAAATATGAATTTCGAAGATGTGGCGGTCATGTTAATGCAACAGAGTAATAGAAGTACACATGTTGAATGTGGACAGGGAGATGATCGCCATCCGAAGAAAGGGAGGTGAACATGTATTATGTCGAAGTATTGGTGTCATTTATGATTTTTGGCTTGATGTATGAGTGTATGCGGAGATCCATATTGAACTATAGAAAGAGGACGAAGAAGGTATGTCTGTCAACGGGAGATGTGTTTCGTTTAAATAGAAGCGAGAAGAGATGGCTCATGACAGTGCCTGTATTGTTTGTTATCTACGTTATATTGGTGATGTTGTTTTTTTGAGTGCTCATGTTTTTCTCATTCAAACGAAGGAAGCGGAATGATGATGACTGAACTGATTTATCACGGCAGCTCACAGGTGAGGATATTATGAATAATTATCAAACATATATGAAGCATCTGTGGTGCGTGGCCGTTGTTGCCGTGGTTCTGGGAATATCTCTATCCGCCCATGCCGGGAAGCTTGATCCATTCTGGAAAGTTCTTAAGCGACCGGCAGGTGAGGGTGGGTATCACTTGTCCTTGTCCAATGATGGTTCTGAGGCGATGATCGAAGTGTTTATCAAGTCATCCGATACGGATGTCACCGCAGCGCGCATATGGACGTGCGGAGGTGCGGTGCGGACGGTCGTTGGTTCCGTTATGACGGCCTCCATGCCACAGGAGGAGTTGCAGGAGGCAGAAACCTGGCCCGAGGTCGAATACATTGAGGTCGCAAAGCCGCTCATCAACAAGAATAATGTGGCCGGTGTCGATACCCGGGTCGTCGATGTCTATGATGGGTTGGATATGTTGCGTTATTACGATGGGGAAGGGGTTGTCGTCGGTGTCATCGATTCTGGAATCGATGCGTATCATGATGCCTTTCGTCGGTCTGCTTCAGGCGGATCCCGGGTGCTCTATATCTGGGATCAGAATCAATGGGGTGATTCACCCAGTGAGTTGTCGTCGTCGTATGGTGCCGAGTATGAGGTCGCATACTATGGTGAGAGAGATATGAATATTCCACATCAGGACGTAAATGGGCATGGGACGCATGTTGCCGGCACTGCGGCGGGCGGGCATATCTCTAATAACTATCCTGGTGTGGCATCGGGCTCATCGATCATCGCAGTGAAATATAAGGAGCCAAGCAATATACCTGAATTTGTCGCAAATACATTCTCCACCTATGTCTGTGATGCCGCCAATTATATCTTCAAAAAAGCGGATGCGTTGGGAATGCCGGCCGTCATCAATATCAGTCTGGGCACTGAAATTGGGCCGCATGACGGATCCACGTTGTTTGACGAGTGTCTCGACGCGTTGGTCGAAGAAAGCCCCGGAAGGGCTGTCGTGGTCTCGGCAGGAAACAGTGCCGTCGATGAGGAGTATGGCGGATCGCATGTTGGTTTCGATCTGGAGGCAGCGCAGGATAAGGGTGCCTTGATTCAGGTGTATGTGGAGAGTGATTTGTATTACGTCGATATCTGGAATAACGCATCATGCGATGTCGATATTCAGGTGAATGTTCATGACTATGACAATGATACTGTTCTGGATACGACAGGATGGATCGCGCTGGGGGGAAGTGTAGAGCGTTCGTATAGAACGATGGATTACGCTTTGGATCGATCCGAGAGCGTTAATGCCCTCAACGGAAAATCGCATGCGTCATTGCTTATCGAACCGAATTCAGAATCGGTTCCAGAGACGTATTATTTTTCCGTCGTATTTTCCGGCAGCTGCAGCCAGGTGCACGCGTGGACCTATCCGTCTTCAGGTTTTCTGTTCAGTCCGGCGAGTGGCTCCGGTCCCGGATATGAGTATGTTCCCGGAGATAGTGATTCGACCGTCACTGCTCCTGGTACAGCGGGAAATGTGATAACGGTTGGTGCATGCGGAACGAGAAATGAGTGGACGGACCGCCAAGGTCGATCGGTGACCGATACCAGTGTAGTGGTGGGTGATATTGCTCCCTTCAGCAGCAGGGGTCCATCGTTGACGGATCAGCAGGGCGAAAAGCCGAATTTCACCGCTCCCGGTGCGTACGTTATATCCGCCCGCTCAGATGATGCGAGTTTTAACCCTCTCCTCGAAATCGGTTGGGATTATGTCGCGATGGCGGGGACGAGCATGGCATCGCCACATGTCGCCGGTGTGGTGGCCCTGATGCTGCAGGTGGCTCCCGAGTTAACCTATGATCAAATTCGGGACTATCTCGAGGATACGTCTCGGCAGGACGATTATGTCGGTGATGTTCCGAACGACACTTGGGGGTATGGAAAGGTTGATGCGTATTCGGCGGTTCAAGCGGTATTGGAGGACTACCCCCCTGTCTTTGGGGAGTCCGGCATAACGATAGATGGCATCGATGGCGGTGCGACGGATGTCCCTGCGGATATCGAATTTCTGAAAATTCAATTTCCCAGGAACCTCATGGCAGATTCCTATAATGAGGAGAGGATATTCGTAAGTCGATTGTCTGAAACAACTGCGGCATCGATACGTGATGGTGCGATGATGGGAAAGCAGCTTTGGGATGAAGCGTTGTGTCGTTCGGAGTCATTGGTGCCATCGACGGTATATGCGCCATTTTCAATGAATATAGTGCGGATCGAATTTGTCGATGCGCTCGGCGTGGGCGAATATGTCATGTGTGTGTCGCCGTTGGTGAAGGGGGCTGACAAGGTGAGTTATGGTGGCACCGCGATCCTGTTTTCAACGATAGATGATGCTGCTGTCGCTGTTGCCAGTGAATCCGATGCGACGAGTTCGGGAGGGGGGTGTAGCATCATGCGTGGGCGGAAGGATTCAATCGGTTGTATTCTCATCATGATGGTGCTCGTCACCATTGTGGGGCGTCGAAAAAATGTGAAGCAAATCATGCCGTCAAAGGAGGGATCATGCAGATTGTAAAAACGATGCTGGTGGCAGTTGTTTTGTTGCTCGTCAGCATGACGGCGAGTGCGGAGGACTTCGCTCGCGAGGTTGTGGTGTCAGCCGATGGCAAGATTGTTGTGGCCGTGCATCCCTATACATCGCGAAAGGAACGCAAGCTGATCAAGATCCTTAGCGACGGTGAAAAGAAAAGCCTTATTCCTGTTGGTGTCATGATCCAAAATTACAGCGACAAGGCGCTCTCGACCTATAGGAATAAGATGCATGTAAAGGATAGCAAACAGGGGGGGAGGGGTGTGGTAAAGATGTCCCCATTTTCGAGAAGACGGCCGCTTGGTGGTATTGCTGGGCCGGAGTTTCACAGAGACGTATGTAAAATGAATCGTGAGGTAAGGGATGCGTATGCGCCTCGTGAGGCCCTGCTCAATCCAACTATGAATGAGGTCTACTATGCGCCCTGGATTGCTCCGAAAGAGACGTATTACGGCCTCATCTATATTGAGCGAAAAGATGAGAAGGAGCGTAATCGCCGTATTCACTCGCTTGAAGGGTTGGAGTTGTATGTGCCGCTGATTCAGGAGGATATGAAGGATGTGTATAGGGCTAAAATTCCTCTTAGCAGTGAGGGGGAGGGAAAAATTGCACGATCTCCGCGATTGTTGAGGATGGCGCATGAGGGGGTGAAGAAAATATATATTGGGCCGAGTGAAAAGAGACCAACAGACGATGAGATATACAGGCGATACATGGAATTGATGAGGTGTGACTGGATGGGCAGTAGTGGTGCGGAGATTGGGAGAGTTTCAGACCGACACTATATTCGAGCGTATCTGGAATACGATGAATGTGGAAACGTGGTGTCGGAAGATATCGTCAGAGTTGCAGGAGGGCTATCGTTGGAGAGGAAGATGAAGAAATGGGTCGATGGGATGAAAGAGTGCGAACTTCATTTTGGGGCGGCGGAGTCAACACAATGCTCAAACGCTCCCTACTACCGCTATTCCATGTATATTGGAAATAAACTGATGGAGGTCGCGGAAAAAGAATGATGAAACGTATTTGTGCAATTGTCCTCGTCGTGACGGCGCTCGTTGCTTTTCTCTCGAATGGAGCGGCCCATGCGCACCTGTCCGTCGGGAACATCGACGACTCGTATGCCGTGGAGCGCGTGACGGTGTCGCGCGATGGGCGCGTCTATGCGTGGGATCGCACGGGCGAGGTGATCGAGGGCTGGCCGATCGCGTTTGCGGGGGAGGGCTACGGTGTTTCGCTGTCGCCGCGACTCGTCGATGTGACGCGGGACGGACGGCTGGAGATCGTCCTCGTGCTCCGCGGTGCTTCGGGCGCGCAGCAGATGCGTGTCCTGCGGGGGGATGGCGTGGAGCTCGCGAGCTGGCGTTTTCCCATCCCCGGAACGAGCGCACTTGTCGCGGCACCGATCATCGCCGACATCAATGAGGACAGCCGCCTGGAGGTTGCCTTTGCCACGGCGGCGGGAGCCGTCTCGGTCTATCGACGCAGCGCAGGGTTTGTGAAACTTGATGCGTTCGACGCCGATATGGGGGCGATGCCATGGCTCATCACCGCCGATCCGGACAACGACGGCCGTGTGCAGCTCTATGGGGTTGATCGCGAAGGCCGGGAACTCGTGCGATGGGAATCGGACGGCTCGCGGCATCTGCTCTTCACACTCGATACCGATGTATCCTTTCAAGGGGGTGTGGGCTCGATCGATGTCGACGGTGACGGTCGCAAAGAGATCCTCGTCGGGACGAGTGCGCCGGAGTTGATCGCACTCGATGCCGAGGGGGATCTCGTTCGCCGCTATCCGCTCGCGGTCGCACCCGCGGGACGGCCGATGATCGCCGACATCGACCTCGATATGGAGCCGGAGGTGATCGTCCTGCTCGCCGATCGCTCGGTGCATGCCGTGCATCCGGACGGGACGCGCGTGCGGCGGTGGAGTTGGCGCATGCCCTACGAGGCGGGCGATGCCCTCGATACGGGTGTCGTGGCCTTCGACCTCTATGAGGGGCTTCTGACCTCGGTCTCGGGCTGGGATCAGACGGCGGTCTATAAGGTCTCGCGCGAGCGTTTCGTCGAACTGACGCTCGGCGAGAACGTGCATGTCTATGACCGGGTGCTCGCCGAGATGGAGATGCCCATCACGCGCATCGAGGACGTGGCGGTCCTGCCCAAGCTCATCACGCCCAATGGTGACGGCCACAACGAGGAGGCCGAGATTCGTTATCTCCTCTCCACCGAGGCGGCTGTAACCGTCGACTTGCTCGATGCGGCGGGAAATCGAATCTATCGGGTGGCGGAGGATGAACGCCAGGCGGAGGGGCGCAATGCGATTGCGATCGACGGCGTGAACACCCAGGGGACGGTCACCGAAAACGATGATGTGGCGCTCCCCAAGGGGCTCTATTTCGTTCAGCTCAGCGCCACCAATGACCTGGGGCTCACCTCGCGTGTGAACGCGCCGCTCATCGTCTTTGGCGTGCGCGCTGAGATCGATGCGCCCATCGATGCCGACGAGGAGGATGAGCGCTACCCGACCGTCCACGGGATGGTCGGCATTCGCGGCATTGCGACCGACCCGAACATCGGTGAAGGGAACGACAACTTCGACTTTCTCGCCTACAAGGTCTATGTGCGGCCTGGCGCGTGGCTGGTGGATGAAGATGAGGCGCTTCACGCGGGGGATGCGGGGTCGGCTTGGTCCGGCGTCCCCGTGCCAATTCAGCATCAGTCTCCCGATGATGTAGCGCGCGAGCCGGCCGATGATGCCTATCCGAGTGCCAATGTCTCGGTGCGCCCCGTGCAGCATGGGTTGCTCGCCCATTGGGACGCGAGCGATATGGCGGTCACACCGAATGGACTCTATACGATTCTGCTCAAGGTGATCGATGGAAGCGGCAATGTGCCCGAGCGCATCAGCTTCGATTCGGTCGTCGTGCAGGTGCGAAACGTAGCGCCGGGTACACCGTATGATCCGAACGACCCGGCGACCGATCCGACCGATCCGGAGAATGTCGGGCCGGTCCTCACCGGCCTCTCCGTGCAGCCGGCGCGAATCACCACCACCGATCCGCAGTCCGAGATCGCCTATACGCTACAGAACGAGACCTCCGATATTTCGATCGCTCTCTATCGTGCTGACGGCGGAGAGGTGGGTCCGGTTGTGGCGAGTTTTGCCATGGGGGCGAGTGCGCCGGGGGCGTATCATTTTACTTGGAATGGAAAGGACAACCTCAACCGTCGCGTCGACGTTGGGCGCTATCGCGCGCGGATCACCGCGAGTGCGGTCGATGGCACCGGCGGTGATGTGGCCACGACCGAAGACATCCGAATGGATGTGGCCACTGAATATAACACCGGATTAGCATTGCTTTCGTTTGCGCTCTCGAGCGACGTCTTCGATCCGTTCGACTTCATCACCGACGAGAACGGGCAGGATGTTCTGGCTGAAGAGCTCTCGATCGCCTATCAGTTCAACCGGTATGCACGCCTCTTCATCGACATCGTCGACGGAGATGGCGAGGTGGTGCGCACCATCACGAATGGGATCATCGATAAAGAGGGGATCGTCTCCTGGAACGGCGCCGACGACCGCGGTCGTGTGGTGGCGTCTGGGCGAGATTTTACGGTGCGCATCCGTGGCGAGTGCATCGATACGGGCTGCACCGATCTGGTCGAAGATTCCGCGGGAGTTGAAGTGCGTGCGCTGGCCATCGGCGGCGGGGGGCTTGCAGCCGACATCTCCATGCTCATCGGCGATGAACAGGTCTCCGGCGACACACCCGATCAGCGGGCGGGCATTTTGCGCGACGATGCCGATGTGCTCAACGACTTTCCGCTGAACGGTTCGGCCGACTTCTCCTGGCGCGCGGCGGGGAAGGGATATGTGCGCGTTCCCTTCACGTACGAGATTGAGGCGAGGGGTACGGAAGAGTGGTATGAAGACGAGTACAAGGAGACGACTGTCACGCCGGAGAACGTGCCCTTGTTTAAGGTGTATTACGATCAGAATCCCTACCCCGGTCAAGCCAACGTCTGCACGCAGTGGGAACACCAGATGGCGCAGAACTATACGACGACTGCGGGGCTCTCCTTCACGGACGGCTTTCAGATAAAGCAATACGGCGTGAAGTCACTCAGCATACCGGGCGCGATTCAGCTCGAGGTGACGGGATCTGATGGATACAGTCAAATGCACGAGGGGCCGTTTGAATTTACACAGTCCGTCGATAGCGGTGCTTCCGTCAATGTGACGTTTCGCCTGCAGGGGCGGCCCAAAGGGGCGCTGTCCAGTGCGGATCAGCAGATCATTATGAACGGCTGTACGCGCGGGACGAACCTCGCTCCGTGTACGGCGATGGGGTATGCGCAGAATCCGACGACGAGTCCGCGCCCTTTTGAGGGATGCGATCGCGGCAATCCACAGGGCTATACGACACAGCAGTACTGTGCTTCCTGGCCGGAGTGGACGGCTCCAACGTTTGGGGGGGCAGGCGCCATCGTCTCCGTCACCTGCGGGAGCGTCAAACTCTGGGCGGATGCACGAAAGCAGGGGACTCGACCCTGGGGTTGGTTTGCCTCTTCCGGGAGCGGATTTATCGACTCACGCCAATATCCTGGGTCCATGTATACATCGGCGTATTCCGGGGCGACCAGTTCCGGCGGTTCTAACATCATATCGAGCCAGGTGGATGATTATAAATTGACCTTCACGCCGCGCATCAATGGCGAGAATCATGAGAGGTCAAGCGGCGATGGATATCTGAATATCGACGGCTTGATCCAGGGGTGGCTGGGAAGCGCATCCGCCCCCGGGGCAGGCGGTCAGATGTATGTCGATATCCTCCCGGCCCAGTTTCAGACCGGCGACGACACCAACCTCGCTTCAAACCCCTGTCTCTTCGACGGCGTGAAGTACATCAACGGCACGCGCGACACCGGTGTTCAGACGGCCGCGAAACGCTGCATCGTGGGATCGGTTGAGGATGTCAACAGCGACGCCTTTCGACTCGAGACGGATCCGTTCTCGGTATATGCCGCCTATCCCATCGCGAATCATCCGCTCTTCTATTCCTTTTCGGATGTTGTCCATATCAATGAATGGACGATCGATCTGCGCTATCCGGATGGGAGCGTCAATGATGCGTTCGATGTGATCGATCTGCTCGTCCATTCCGACGGCACGCGCGATGTGAACGGGGATGGAGTAACGGAGAGCAATAAGAATGTTGAGGATCGCTTTGCCCTGCGTTTGAAGCCGGATGCAGCGCCAAAGCGTCTGATCGAGATCCGGGGGCAGGTGGTCGGCACGCGGTGGGAGCTGCGTTTCTTCGATGCGGGCGCCAATGCCTGGCGGCGCATTGCGGAGGGTAACGGTGCGCGCAGCGGGACGCTCGCCTGGTGGGACGTCTCGCGCCTCAACGGGCGCAGCTTTACGGTGGTGTTGCGCACCTATGATGATGCCGATGCCGTGGCCAGCGAAGACACGATGGATGTGGATATCGGAACGCCGGTGCACATGGGGGAATATTCCGTCGTCCGTTCGCCCTATGGACGCTATGCGATTCACTTCGACGAGAACAGCCTCTGCCCGGAGGAGGGGCCCTATCCGTGTGACTCCGGCGCTGAGGAGTTGGTGACAGTGACGCCGGTGCCGATGGACACGCCGGGCTTCTATCTTCCGAGCGGCATTGCGCCGGTGGGGCCGGTCATCGAGATCAAGCCGGACGACATCGAGCTCAACCCCATCTATCAGCCGCAGCTCGAGGTCTTTTTCACGCGCGCCGAGATCGAGACGCTCTATGCACAGGAGCCGCAGGATGTGCGCGATTACGTCTATGGCATCACCGCCGCCGATGTGCCGGTGATGGCCCTCTACAATCTCAAAGAGGACGGTGAGCTGGAGCAGCTCGCGACGATCAATACCTGGGATGATCAGGGAACCCCCGGAACGGGGGACGACCTCTTCCGGATCTCGGGGTTGCTCAATCACTTCTCGCGTTATCTCGTTATGCGCGAGGACGACGGCTATCCGCGCTTAACGCTCGATGCCCCCGGAGAGAATGCTGTTGTGAACGGTGACGTTCATGTGGCGGGCAGTGTGAGCGGTGTGGATGATGATGATCCGATCGATTCGCTCGTCGTGACGGTATCCGATGAAGAGGATCATGAAGAGACGATCTTCTCAGGGACTTCAGATGTGTTTGATTTTTCCTGGAATTCCGATGGGGCCGATGGCGCGCGTTGGATTCGAGCCGTGGCGCGAACAAACTCCGGCCAGCAGGCTGAGGCGGCCGTAAGCGTTGTGGTCGACAACGCCGCACCGCACACACAGATCGTCGTCAACGAGCAGCTCGTTGAGCCAGGCGCACTGGCGGTCGTTCCGCCCGAGAGCGAGCTGATGCTGGTGGTCGAAGATGCCACTGAGCGCGCGGATGCGATTCGAACGATCTCCTTCCGTTGGGATGAGGGTGACTATCAGGAATATGAAGGGATTATTGCGCTCGAGGCGTTATCGCCTGGACGACATGCGTTTTCCTGTTTTTCCGAAGACGATCAAGGGAATCAGGAGGCGGTCCAGACCGTGTTCATCTCCATCGTCGATCCGGATCAGCCGGGAGGTGGCTCAACCTCGGTGGAGACGCTGCTTTCCGTTGGGGAACCGCATGCGGACAATGGACACGAGATAACGGTCGGTCCCGAAACGCCGATTGCGATCGTTGCGGCGGAGGGTTCGAGTGAGACGCATCAGATTCGTTATCGGATCAATGATGAGGATTATCAGGTCTACTCAGCTCCCGTGACGCTCGGGGTGAACTCCGAGGGTGTCTATGAGATCGAGTTCTTTGGGATCGACTTCTTCGGTTTGGCCGAGAGTGCGCACGCGCAACCGCTCGTTCTGGATAGCACGGCTCCCACCTCCACCATCGAAGTGCTCGGGTCCTCTGCGGAGGCGGCGGGAAGGATCCTCGCCACCGATGCGACGCAGTTTTCCTGTGCGGCGGAGGATGGAGGACTCGTTCCCGCGGGCGTCGATCGCATCGAGTATCGCATCGATGAAGGGGACTGGACGCGATATGAACAGCCGTTTGGGATCGCGCGCGAGGGTCGGGATGAGGTTGTGCTCGCCGTCCGTGCCGTCGATCGCGTTGGGAATGCGGAGATGCCGACGGAGCGGATCATCGCCTATGATGTGCCGAAGCCTCAGCTTCTCCTCGTCGAAGAGACGCCGGCTTTTTCGCCTAATGCAGATGGTCGCCAGGACGAGGCGGTGTATCATATTCGCGTGACGAGCGCTTTCGGCGGGGCGCTGCAGGCGACGCTTCATATCGCCGATGTCGAGGTGGACCGATTCGAGGGCGAGGCCAATGAGATCGTTCTGCGCTGGGATGGCCGGTTTGGCGAACATGAGGCCGCCGATGGTGTCTATGCGTATCGCATCGACGTGAGCGATGGCGCGAGCGTCGCGGCAACGCCGCTGGTGGGTGAAATTCGCGTGGACACGCTTGCCCCTGCGGTTGCGGTGACAGGTGTTGCGCGCGAAGGGAATGGGGTGCGGATCTCCTACGAGACGACGGACCATGGAGCGCCGCAGGCGATGGCGGCAAGATTCTCTCTCTTTGCCGGCGAGCAGGAGGTTGTTGCCCTTCCCCAGTCGATCGTTACACCACCCAATGATCATGCGTTTCTCTGGGACGGATTGAATCGGTTTCGCGCGCGGGCGCTGGATGGGGGCTATCGCTATGCCTTCACGGTTGCCGATGCGGCGGGGAATGTATCAGTGGCGGATACGGGAGAACTGTCGCTCGATGCGGGGGCGCCGACCTCGCGACTGGTCGTCATGGGTCCGACGTTGGAACAGGCGCAGGAGCGCTGGGTGGGCCCGACAACGCGGATGCTCATCGCGGCAAGCGACTTGGCCGGATCGATCGGGCGCATCGAATATCGGTTGGATGGATCGGAGTGGCAAGCCTATGCGGAGTCATTTGGATTGGCGGTGCCGGGTGTTCACGACCTCGATCATCGCGCGGTCGATTCAGCTGGGAACGAAGAGGAGCCAAAGGCCCATCGTCTTATCCTCGACGATGTACCGCCGGTAAGTCAGCTGCAGGTGGAGGGAATCGAACAGCGCGTCGATGGTGTCCCTCACTGGTCCGGTACGGCGACGCTTGTCAACCTGCAAGCGTCGGATGCGGGATCCGGCGTTGCGCATTCCTACATGCGTTTGGAATCGCCACCCGTTCAGTACGATCTGAGCGCGCCGAGAGCGTTGGGGAACATCGGCGACGGCGAGCATGTGGCGCGATTCTGGTCGCAGGATGCGGTTGGAAATACGGAGAGCGAACAGGAGGTTCGGTTTGTTCTCCATGCTGTTCCGCCCTGGACGAGCGTTGATATCGGTTCACCCCAATATCGACGCGGTCGGCAGATCTTTATCGATCGCACGACCCCCATTCAGGTTCGGGCGGAGAGTAATGTGCCGGATGTCGTCTATCTTGAACATCGCCTTGATGGTGCCGGGCGCGTCACCGTCTTTTCTGAAGGCGTTGCTGAACTGGCGGCGCCGTCATTCCGGATTGCCGATGCGGGCGGGCACGCCATTCGATATTTGGCGATCGACCAGTTCGAGAATCGCGAGGAGCGTGAACTTTCGGTGACGGTCGACAATAATGCGCCGTCCAGTACTCTCGAGTTGAGCCAGCAGGCAGCGGGCGAAGACCAGCTGGTGACACCCTCGACCGCCGTGCGGTTGAGTGCGTCCGACGATATCGTTGGTGTCTCCACGGTTGAATATGCGATCGACGATGGAACGTGGGAATCGTATGAAACACCATTCGAGTTGCGTGATCTCGCGCCGGGGGCGCACGTCATTTCGCATCGCAGTACGGATTATCTTGGGCATATCGAGTCCTCACGCGAACGCCATGTCGAGCTTTTGGATATAGAGGGGAGTCTGGCACGAAAGGATGATCCGCGCATTTTGGTTCTCTCGTTTACCGATGACACTACGAGCGATGCCGAGGTGGCGGAACTGAGGCGTCTTGCGGAGAATCATGCGTGGGGATTTCGGGCTGTGCAGGACCTGGTTTCATTCCAAAGGGGCATGCGCAGCGACGCGTTTAACGTCTTTGTCTTCAATAGCCCGAACGGCACGCATGAGATCGAGAGCACGGCTTTCAATAATCAGGTGCTGCGTGAACTTGCCGCGCGCATCTACAAAGGCGATGTGCTGATGCTGACAGCGAGTGCCTTTGCGATCGAGGGTGTCGAATGGACGCGCATGCTCGATCGGGTCGGTGGTGTTCAGACGGCAACGCTCGATGCATCCGACGATGGGCCGATTGAGATGATCGCGAATGTCGCGGGGAAGGAATATGTATCCGCTCCGCTTTCATCGAACATTCGTTCCTTTTCTGGAATATCAAGTTTGTGCAGCCATGTCGGAGGCGATACCGTCGTTGGAAGTCGTGAATATGGAGATGGTTCGCTTCTTTTTGTCGGCGTGAATCTCAAGGTGTGGGCGGATTCATTTGTGCCTGATGAAAAAGACGGTGATGGAGAGGATCTTACACGACATGCGGGCGAGTTCGAGGCGAATTGGGACACGATGTGGGAAGAGATTTTTGCGCAACTCGTGCAGACGGAGGAGAGCCTCTCGCCCGGTGAAGTCATCTCGCTCGTGATCTCGGCCGCCGCATCTGATCGTGCGGCACAAGTTCGGCTTCTTCCTGGCATTCCCTCCGGCATGTCTTTTGTGGGGAGTGATGGGGACGATTCTCATCGATCTGAATCATGGATATTCGATCTTACTCCTGGCGTGAGACGAGAGGCGGTGTATACGCTGCGAATGCCGGCGACTGGGGATGCTGTTCGGATTCTTCTGACCCGACAGACGAGCTGGTATAATGGTCTCTCCGATACGACGGTCATATCCTTTTTCCAGGAGGTTGGCCCCACATGGGCGGACCTGTGGCAGCGATGTGCCGAGGGTTTGGCAGCTCTGCGCGATGCCCACGATCTTCCGCCTGAGGCGTCGGCGTTCCTGGAAGGCCTCATCGGGCGGTGGGAGTCTGCGCGTGGTGAGCCGTCGCATGAGGTGAGGTTGCTCATCGTGTTGGATACGATGGATGCCCTCTCCGTTTTGGATCGCTCACGTGTGAAAACGCTCTACCGGGATTTGGCCGAGCTCGTCGAAGCGCTGCAGGCTGCGAGCTTCGAGCTGGATGTTGAGGATGTGGCGATGGATGTCTCGGTTGTTGATGCCGATGGCGACGGACTCTCGGACGATACCGAAAATGATGCGGGCACCGATCCGTATGATGCCGATACCGATGATGACGGCGTTCTGGATGGCCAAGAGATTGCAGCACTTGAAGATTCGGATGGCGATGGGTTCATCAACGCCCTCGATACGGACAGCGATGGAGATGGCCTTGCCGACGGTTTAGAGTTCGGCTTGACGGAGCCTGCGGTTGATCCGGACGGTTTTGGTCCGATCAAGGCAACCGATGAGGATAGCGAGGCGTTTGTTGCCGATGAAGATTCGCAGACGACGACGAATATGGCCAGTGCTGATACGGACGGCGGTGGCTTGAAGGATGGCGAGGAGGATCGAAATGCCAACGGTCGTGTCGATTCGGGTGAGACCGACCCGAACGATCCGCTCGACGATACGAATCCAACGCAATTCGCCGGTGGTGGCGGAGGGGCCGGGTGTTCTCTCTGTGAAGACGGTCGCTCTGTGTCGGGCGTTATGTGGCTTTGCCTGTTCGGTCTCATCCTTGGGGTTTTTGTTCTGCGCCGAGCGAATATACGAGGGCGAAATTCATGTTGACGAGACGCGCCGTCATTATCCTCTTGATAGTACTTCTGGGTTTGTTCTGCATGCATGCGGATGCCTTTGCGAGCGATACCGCGCTTACGGGTTTCAACCTTCATACCTTTCATCCTGCGAGTGACGGAAGCGGCGTTCTCTCACTTACGGGAACGCAGACGCTCGGGCATCTCAAGCCCGCTTTCGGGGTGTTCGTTCAGGGTGCGGGAGGGTTGGCGGAAGCGGCCAATCCGGTCAATCGGAGACGATCGCGTATCGTCGATGCATGGGTTTTTGCTGACATGACCGGAGCCATCGGTCTTACCGACTTCCTCGATTTTGGTCTGATCGTTCCGGTTCAATTCTATGAGACGGGAATGAGCGTCAATACGCAGCGTTCATTTCAAACGGCTGGCGTCGGGGATCTGCTCATCGATGTGAAGGGTCGTCTGCTGCAAGATGGGGAAGGCCGAATCGGAATAGGATTGTTAGGGCGGCTGAGTGTGCCGACAGGGCAAACACGTGATTTTAGCGGATGGAATGATCCCACGGGTGAATTTCGGCTGCTCATCGATAAGGGTTTTTCGCATGGATCGGTTGTTGCAAATGTTGGGTATCGTATTGCGGCAAGGACCACGGTGCGCAATACGGTCGGAGGCGTGTCATGGGGCATCAGCGATGATGATCGTCTCGTCTTTGGATTGGGCGGAGATGTGCGGCTTCCGTTTCAGAATCGATCATGGAAGATCGTAGCATCTGTTTATGGGGAGAGCGTGGTGGATTCATTTCAGGAGTTGATGACGCCGATTGAAATTGATGCTGGAATTGCCAAAGAGTTCAAAAATGGCATTTCATTGCAGCTCGGAGGTGGACGCGGTTTGACCGATGCCCTGGGTTCGCCCGCATATCGGGCATTTGCTGCCATTTCATTTGATGGGGGAAGGCGTTGGCGCAATCAGCAGAACCGAGCGAGAGTCCGCAAGAATGTGGAATGGATTCGAGAAGTTATCCTGTTCGGATTTGATGATGACGGTATGTCGCCAGCTGGCCGCAAGAAGGTTGATGGCATCGCTCAGGTTATGGAAGGCGATGAGCGACTGCATGCGCGGGTTGAGGGGTATACGGATGCTGTGGGTGATGAAAAATATAATGATCAGTTAGGGTTGAGGCGTGCCCGCGCTGTTTCTCAGATGCTCCATCAAAAGGGCGTTCAGGATGACCGTGTTCAGGTTGAATCGTTTGGTGAGAGACAGCCTATCGAATCAAATAGAACACGCGATGGTCGGCGGCAGAATCGACGGGTTACCATCGATCTCATCCCTGCTCCATAGCCAGTGTTGATGGCCCTCTCCGGGTTTCTTTCCTGAATTGACATTTTCGTTGCCACTTTGCGGGCCTATCATTATAGATGGTGTCTTGTTTGTCATTCCCGCGAAAGCGGGAATCTCGCTGTTCATGGGAAATCGAGATTCCCGCTGACCCCCGCGGGGATGACACCCTTCGAAATGCGAGATTATTCTAGGTGGCCATATGCTTACCGATGCCTGGCACCGACATATCTACGACGACTGGTACACGTCGGCCACGATCGATTCGGCCGATTTTCACAAGCTCGCCGAGCGCGAGGTGGCCTTTCTCGTCAAGATGCTCAAGTTGCGCGCGAATGCGAAGATCCTCGATGTGCCCTGCGGCACCGGGCGGCACACGGCCCTGCTCGCGCGGCGGGGGTTTGCCGTGACCGGCGTCGACATCAGCGAGACGTGTCTGCAAAAGGCCATGGGGCATTGTCGCGATTATCCGGTCGAGCTGCGCCAGGGTGACATGGCCGATCTCGCGGCCTTTCGCGGGAAGTTCGATGTGGTCCTCAACCTCTTCACCAGCTTTGGCTATTTCTCTACCGATGCGAAGAATATGCGCGTCATGCATGAGCTCATCAATGCGCTCAAGCCCGGCGGGCAGCTCGTCTTGCACCTGGTCAACCGCGACTGGTTTCTGCGCAACGCCGATCCCGTGAAGTGGCGCGATGAGAACGGGACCTTCCTCATGGAGGGATATCGGTTCGACAAGAAGACGAACTACAACGAGGTGCAGACGGTCTTCATCGACGAACGCACCGACTCGGCGCGACGCTATAACTATCGCCTGCGGCTCTACGATAAGAAGGAGGTCGTTGCGCTCATGCAGAGCTGCGGCCTCGAGCACATCCGCGTCTTCGGCGACTGTGCCGGCGGGCGCTTCCTCAAATACGAATCCAGCCATCCGCTCTACATCGGACACAAGCCCGCTTGATGACGATGAATACAGGAGGAATCATGCAGCCGCTCATCATTACCGCCGCCATCACGGGTGCGGAGACCACCAAGGAAATGAACCCCAACCTGCCGGTCACGCCGGAGGAGCAGGCGGCGGATGCGGCTGCGTGCGTGGCCGCCGGCGCGAGCATCATTCACCTGCATGTGCGCGACGATGCGGGCAAGCCCTCGCAGGCGCTCGCCGATTTTCGTCAGGCGATCACCGCGGTGCGCGCAGCGTGCAGCCCCATGCCCATCGTGCAGATCTCCACGGGGGGTGCGGTCGGCGAGGCGATGGAAAAACGCGTGGCGCCGATTGTCGAACTCGAGCCCGAGATGGCCTCGCTCAACATCGCGTCGATGAACTTCGGCGACGATATCTTCCTGAACGCGCCGCAGGAGGTGCGCGCGCTGGCCGAGCGCATGCGCGCGTTGGGCGTGATGCCCGAAATCGAGGTCTACGACGTGGGGCACATCGAGATTGCGAAGAGCCTTCTCCGGCAGGGGATCATTGCACATCCGATCCACTATCAGTTCGTCCTCGGCGTGCCCGGCGGGCTCTCCGGCGAGCCGCGCAATCTGCAGTTCATGGTCGACTCGATCGACCGCGAAGACACCTGGGGCGTGGCCGGCATCGGTCGCTATGAATTGCCGTGCTCGGTGATCGCCGTCGCCATGGGCGGGTTCGTGCGCGTCGGCTTCGAGGACAACATCTATTATCGGAAGGGTGAACTGGCCACATCCAACGCGCAGCTCGTCGCCCGCATCGCCCGCGTGGCCGAAGAGGTCGGTCGCCCCGTGGCCAGCCCCACCGAGGCGCGCAAGATGCTGGGCATTGCCGGGTAAGTGTCTGTTATTAAAGTAGGTTCTCTCTGGCGACCTGTTGTTTGGTTGTCACCCCCGAGTGCTTGAATCGGGGGTCCAGCCCAAGAAATCCATACGTGGAAAGGCTTTGGCTGGATTCCCGCTTACTTCACGCGGGAATGACACCGTTCAAAAGACGAGTTTTTTCGGGTGCCCAGGGGTCTTTCTGGCCGATGTCGATGAGAAACCACGAAACATTTGTGCGCGATCGCCGAAAAGGGATCGTTGTGAAGCGCCCATTGGGGGGAGGCCGGGTTGCACGAGGAGTGAGTATGCGCAGGCTGTGGTCCATGCGTGTGGGTATCGTTGTGGCGATGATGATCGCATCCGCATCCTGCGGTGGCGGAAGTAATCCTTCACCAGAAAGTGCGCCGGAACCGGACGTGGGTGCAGGCGAGCCCACGACGATGGCAGCGCTCATTCAGTCCGATGCCTACGCGGGTCACCTGGTCGTCCACTTCGACGACGCGCTCGCGGTGCGCATGAACGAATCCAAAGCCCTCACCACCTCCACGAACAAAGCGGCGCTCATCGCGTCGGTCGAGAACGCGATCAAGCGTTTTCCGGCATCGCGCATCGTGCGTGCGATTGAAGCCGACGCCGATGTCGTCGATCTGCGTCGCGCCAAGCTCGAGCGGCTCTCGGGCAAGGCGCTCACCGATTGGAACTCCATCTATCACATCGAAACGAATAACGCCGAAGACGCCATTGCGCTCTTGAACGAGCTGCGCGGCATGGCGGGCGTGGCCAGGATCTATCCGGCGCTTCGGGGTAGCCCCGCGGGCCTGGCCGCAACCCCTGCGCTCGACGGCTTGCAGGGCTATCTCTTTCCCGAATCGACGCACGGGGGGTTGAACGCCCACGCCGCCTGGAATGCGGGGGTTACGGGCGAAGATGTCATTGTGGTCGATAACGAACACGGCATGAACTTTTTTCACGAGGACCTCGGGCTCATTGATGAGCATTTCAAGGATGGTGGTAATTTTCTGTACTACCCCGATTGTGCGCCTGGCTATACAAACGATTTTCCAAACTGTGAGTCCTACATAGCGCACGGAACGGCCGTGGCGGGTGTTCTTTCGGCGCTCGATAATGGTCATGGCGTCACAGGATTTGCCCCGGATGCGTTCTTGCTCGAAGTGTCGTTGGGGAATGGAACATACGGTGCGCTGAGGAATGCGACCGACGGAGTGGATCCGGGGAACAATCCGCTTCTCACGGATATTGAGCCCGGCACCATCTGGGTGATCGAAGTGCAGCTTCCCGGAAAACTCAGCGATGGGAGTTGCTCGGGGCAGTATGCCAGTGATCAATACGGCTGCGTTCCCACCGAGCTGTGGCCCGAAGACTTTGCGGCCATCGAGCAGGCCACGGCCTATGGCGTGACCGTCATCTCCGGTTCCGGAAACGGCCAGATGGATCTGGACAACCCCGAACTCTACACGGGCGAGTGGGCGTTTGCCCACGACCTCTCGGTCGAGGATGCCGGCTCCATCATGGTGGGGGCAAGCCAGGGCGCGAACGAAGAAAAGATCTCGTTTTCCAACTGCGGCTCACGCGTAAACAGTTTTTCCTGGGGCCAAGGGGTCGTGACTACGGGCTATCCCTACGGCCTCTATGGGTGGAACGGCACGCAGGGACCGATTCCGCCGAATGACGAGACCAACAGCTATTTCATCGACAATTTCGGCGGCACCTCGTCGGCGGCGGCCATCGTCGGCGGCGCGGCGGTGCTCGTGCAGAGCTATGCGAGAGGGGAGCTCGGCTACAAGCGCTACCTCATGCCGCCCAAGATGCGCGAGATCATCGTCGGTTCGGGGGTCAATCAGAGCGATGCGGGCTGCAACATCGGCACCCAGCCGCGCATCGATGTCGCCATGAATACAGTCGATACGTTTCTCGCCCAGATGCGGGCCCAGTATCCGGAGCTCGATTCCGGCGAGATCCTCACCGAAGAGCGCATGATTGCCCTGCGCGCGGCTGGCATCGGCATCATCTGCAAAGAGGGTGATCTTGTGAACTCCGATCCGATCTGTCCGGACGAAGAGCTCTTCACGCCGCAGACCGGTTTTGCCGATCACTACGACTTCGACGGCGATGGGCGTGCTGACCTCGTGCAGTGGACCAACGGCACCTGGAAGCTCGACCTCTCGTCCATGGGTGAAGCCGCCGACGGTTTTGGAAGTTGGGATGTCGAGATCACACACGATCCCATCGACGGACGCTGGGTCTGGCCCTATGTGGAAGATGTGAACGCCGACGGTCGCAGCGACTTCGTGGTCTACGACAAGGAACACGGCACCTTTTACATCGCCTTCACCGACGTCGATATCCTTCGCCGCAGCTCCTGGCACGGCTGGGACTGGGTGCTCGATTACAGCGATCAATGGGTCGACGACCTCAAACTCGACCCGCTCTCCTGCGCCACACGCACAGGCCCGAACTGCTCCAACTACAGCCGCCCGGTATTGGGTGATTACGATGAAGATGGTTTTATGGACATCGCCATTGCCTGCTCCGATGGCATCTGGCGTGTCGATTATGGTGGTACGGACGAAGGCGATTTTTCGGGATATGAATTTGAATTCGAATATCTGTCCGATGAAGAGTTGGCGCAGGCGCCTGGCTGGGCGTATCTCGCCTTCGGTCACGATTTTTCAAATTTGTCAGAACACTCTCCGTATTTCAGTTATAAATATCCAGATGGTATCGCTGATGAGGGACGTATGGTTGTGTTGACGAATCCTACTGGTGCGTTTGATATCATGAGATATGCGGGTCCGATCTATGGAGGAAATGAAGCGATTCCTATTCCCGGGCGCTTTGATCCCGCCAGTTCATGGAGTGCCCCAGCGATCAAGGATAATAGCTCCGAGGAATGGAATGTAGCATTTGGAAGTGATTATTTTGCTTCATTTACGTCGCTCCCTCCAGATAACGTTTATGGAGGGGGAGAGTGCCATCCTGTGGTGGGTGATTATGATGGCGATGGAAAGGATGACCGTGCCGTGATGTGCCCGGATGAATGGCGAATGGCGTATTCGAGCGATCGCTATGCCGAGCTCATGGAGGCCGAAGGATTTCGGCGCATTCCGCTCACCTCCGATGTCGATCGCTTCGTCCTGCCCGGTCGCAGCTATTCCGGCGGGGTCTCCTTCGGCTATGTGCAGGAACTCATTGCCTTCGCGCGCGAGCTGCGCCCCGGCGACCCTCCGGAGATTCCGGTCGATATGTACCGGCCGGCGTTCTAGGTCCGACGCGTCTTTTCTCCCGATCTTTCCTTGACATCGCCCCCTAAAAGAGCGAACGTGCGCCCGCTTTCGCAGAAAACCTGGTTATTAATCTATAAATATCAACACTTTGGAAGGTAGCCATGCTCGAAATTCGTTTTCATGGACGAGGCGGCCAGGGGGCCGTGACCTCCGCTGAATTGGTGGCGCTGGCGGCCATCGCACAGGGCAAGTTCGCGCAGTCGATGCCCTCCTTCGGGCCGGAGCGCCGCGGCGCGCCGGTGCAGGCGTTCTTGCGCGTCTCCGACGAAAAGATCCGCGTGCGTGCCGAGGTGACCCGCCCCGACATCGTCGTGGTGCTCGACGACGGCCTCATCGATATCGTCGACGTAACCTCCGGCCTCAAAGAGGGCGGGCTCGTCGTGGTCAATACCAAGATGCCCGAGGCCGAGCTTCGCCAGAAGATGAAGGCCTATAAGGGCAAGCTTGCCACGATCGATGCGCTCACCGTTGCGCTCGAGACGCTCAAGGTTCCCATCACGAATACGACCATGATCGGTTCGCTCATCAAGGCCAGCGAGGTGGTTCCGCTGAAGACACTCATTCCGCAGATCGAGGCGCGCTTCAATCCGAAGCTCGCCGAGCGGAACGTGAAGGCGCTGGAACGCGCCTACGGCGAGACGACGATCACCGGGTGACGATGAATAACGCAGAATGAATCACGGAGTGAACGATGGCAGACAGAACCTGGAAAGAGATCGAGACCGGCTTCATCGTCGACACGCCTGGCGGCGCGAAGGCCTATCGCACCGGCGATTGGCGCAGTCAGCGGCCCGTCTACGACAAGGATCGCTGCGTGAAGTGCGGCGTCTGTTATATGTTCTGCCCGGATGCGGCCATCAAGATCAAGGATGACGGCTATATCGAGGTGGATGAATACTACTGCAAGGGCTGTGGCATCTGCGCGCGCGAGTGCTGGACCGGCTCGTTCGAGATGGTGGCCATGGGTGAAGAGAAGAAGGAAAAGTAAAAGAGTTGATGGCACAATCGTGTTTTTGTCATCCCCGCGAACGCGGGGATCTCGATGTGCCGTCGTAAGCGAGATTCCCGCCTGCGCGGGAATGACAGCAAGTACGAATTACGGAGTTACCATGGGAAAGCGCGAAGGCATTGAGGTTTCACTGGCGGTCTCCGAGGCGGTTATGCTCTGCAACGCCGACGTGGTGGCCGCATATCCCATCACGCCGCAGACGCACATCGTCGAGCATCTCTCGGAGCTGGTCGCCAATGGCGAACTCGACGCCGAGTTCGTCTGTGTCGAGAGCGAACACTCCGCCATGAGCGCCTGTTTGGGTTCATCCGCCGCGGGTGCACGCACCTTTACGGCCACGGCCGGTCAGGGTTTGGAGCTGATGCACGAGGCGGTTTATCTCGCCAGCTCCATGCGTCTGCCCATCGTCATGACGGTCGCCAACCGTGCGCTCTCCGCACCGCTCTCAGTTTGGGGCGATCACTCCGACGTAATGGCCGTGCGCGACACCGGTTGGATCCAGATCTTCGTCGAGAACGGCCAGGAATCCTTCGACCATATCATCTGGGCGTTCCGCACCGCCGAGGACAAACGCGTGCTCTTCCCCGTGATGATCAACATGGACGGTTTCCACCTGACGCACGTGGTCGAGCCGATCTTCATGGAAGATGAAGAGAAGGTGAAAGCCTTCCTGCCCGACAATCAGTTTCCCAAGCCGCTCGACCCGCGCGAGCCGGTCAGCATGGGAACGTTCGCTCCCCCCAACATCTATACCGAGATCAAGGCCGCTCAGGAAAACGACTTCCTCGCCATCCGTCCGGTGCTCGACGAGATGTGGGAAGCATTCGGCAAACACTTCGGCCGCGAGTACAAGGCCGTGGAGACCTACAAGGCTGACGATGCCGAGACGCTGATCTTCACCATGGGCAGCTACGGCGAGACGGCTTCGGTGGCGGTCGATGAGCTGCGCGCGAAGGGCAAGAAGGTCGGCCAGGTGAAGTTGCGCCTGTGGCGGCCGTTCCCCTTCGAAGATTTCTATGAGGCGGTCAAGGGGGCGAAGAACCTGATCGTCCTCGATCGCGCCATCTCCTCGGGCGGCCCTGGCGGCCCGGTGGCCAGCGAGATTCGCAGCGCGCTCTATGACAAGCCGATTCGCCCGAAGGTGATCGGATTTATCGCGGGCCTTGGCGGGCGCGACATCCTTCCCGAGCAGTTCGTCAGCATGATCGAGCGCGGCGAAGGGCTAGCGGAGAAGGGGCAGGACAGTCGTACCGAGTTGCTCTTCGTTCGGGAATAGCACCATTCACCACGACAGGGAATCGACTATGCAAAATTTTTCGATCTATGCTTCCAGACTCGTCGACCGCGACGAGGCCTTCACGCCGGGACATCGCGCGTGCGTCGGTTGCGCCGAGGCGCTGGCCGTGCGCCAGGTGGCCAAGGCCGTCGGGCGCGACGCCATCATGGTCAACGCCACCGGCTGCATGGAGATCATCGCCTCGAACTATCCGAATACGAACTGGGAAATTCCGTGGATTCACACCCTCTTCGAGAATACCTCGGCGGTGGCCTCCGGTGTTGAGGCGGCGATCAAGACGCTCAAGCGCAAGGGGAAGTTTCCGACCGATCGCCGCGCGAAGGTGGTGGCGATGGGCGGCGACGGCGGCACGGCCGACATCGGCTTGCAGGCGCTCTCCGGCATGCTCGAGCGCGGGCACGACATCCTCTATATCTGTTACGATAACGAAGCCTACATGAACACCGGTATTCAGCGCTCCGGCGCCACGCCCTACGGCGCATCCACGACCACCTCGCCTGCTGGCTCCGAGAGCATTGGTCAGCACACCTGGAAGAAGAACATGCCCGAGATCGTCGCGGCGCATCGCATTCCGTATGTGGCTACGGCGTGCCCGAGCTATCCGTTCGATCTGATGGCGAAGGTGAAAAAGGCGATGGCGATCAAGGGCCCGGCCTACATCCATATCTTCTCCGTCTGCCCGACCGGCTGGCGTTCGCCCTCCGATCAGGCGGTGCACATGGGTCGCACCGCCGTGCAGAGCGGCGTCTTTCCGCTCTTCGAGATCGAAAACGGGGAGAAGTGGTCGCTCTCGCTCGACTTCGACGAGCTGCTTCCGGTGAAGGATTATTTCAAGGGGCAGGGGCGCTTCCGTCACCTGACCGACGAAGACATCGACAAAATTCAGACGCGCGTGCACCAGGAATGGAATCGCGTGCGCGGAAAATGCGGGCTGAAGTAGAGCCGAAACGATTCGAATGAGGACGCCACCATGGATTTAAAGACCGTCGACAAGATTTGCGCCGATCATCAGAACCGGCCGGACCAGCTCATCGGTATCCTGCAGGATGTGCAGACGCACTATCGCTATCTGCCCGAGGCGCCGCTCAAGCAGGTGTCCACACTCCTCAACATTCCGCTCGCCCAGATCTTTTCCGTGGCGACGTTCTTTTCGGCATTTTCGCTGACCCCGCGTGGCGAGAAGGTGGTGAACGTCTGCATGGGAACCGCGTGCCACGTGCGCGGCGCACAGCGTCTGCTCGAAGAACTTGAGCGCGGCTTCGGCGTTGGTGCCGGCGAGACGACCACAGACAAAAAAGTGACGCTCGAGACGGTCAACTGCGTTGGGTGCTGCGCGTTGGGACCGGTGATCGTGGTGAACGAAGACTATCATGGCAAGATGGACGGCACCAAGACCGCCGCCCTCATCGATGAACTGAAGGGGTCGAAATCGTGACACAGAATCTAACCGACATGAAGGCGCTTCAAGCGCTGCGCACGAAGTTGCAGCAGGAGCGCAATCCGATAACGCCCATCGTCACCGTCTGCGGTGGCACAGGCTGCCACGGCTATGGCTGCCAGAAGGTGATCGATGCCTTCCGACAGGAGATTGCCGCCAAGAAACTCGAAGACAAGGTCACCCTGCGTGTCTCGGGTTGTCACGGCTTCTGCGAGCGCGGCCCGCTGGCGCTGATCAGCCCGAAGGGTATCTTCTATCAGCGCATCGATCCCGCCGATGTTCCCGACATCCTGGCCAAATCGGTGTTCGGCGACGAGGTGATCGACAAACTCGTCTACACCGGTCCCGAGGGGGACAAGGCCGTCTATGAGAAGGACGTTCCCTTCTACGCCAAGCAGAACCGCCTGATTTTCGGCGCGAACCAGCGCATCAACGCCGATTCGATCGACGACTACATCGCCGAGGGTGGATACGCGGGGTTGGAAAAATCATTCGCGATGGATCCCGAGGCGATCATCACGGAAGTCAAAGAGGCGGGGCTTCGTGGGCGCGGCGGCGGTGGCTTTCTCACCGCGCGCAAGTGGGAGACGGTGCGCAAGGCGCAGCCGGGCAAACGTCGCTATGTGATCTGCAACGCGGATGAAGGCGATCCGGGTGCCTACATGGATCGCTCGTTGCTCGAAGGGAATCCGCACAGCGTGATCGAGGGCATGATCATCGGTGCGTATGCCATCGGCGCGAAAGAGGGCTACATCTATGTGCGTAACGAGTATCCGCTGGCGGTAAAAAATGCGCGCATCGCCATCAAGCAAGCGCAGGAGATGGGGCTTCTGGGAAAGAACATCCTGGGTTCCGGATTCGATTTCGACATCATCATCAGTCGCGGCGGTGGCGCGTTCGTCTGCGGCGAATCGACCGCGCTTATGGCATCGCTCGAAGGAAAGATCGGCGAGCCGCGCGCGAAATACATTCATACAGCCGAGTATGGTCTGTGGGATAAACCCAGCTGTCTCAACAACGTCGAGACCTGGGCCAACGTGCCGCTCATCCTGCGCGAAGGCGCGGCGAGTTTCGCCAAAATCGGTACGAAGGGGAGCAAGGGGACCAAGATCTTCTCGGTCGTCGGCAAGATCAACAACACGGGGCTCGTGGAAGTGCCTATGGGGCTTACGTTGCGCGAGATCATCTTCGACATCGGTGGCGGGATTCCGAATGGGAAGAAGTTTAAAGCGGTGCAGACCGGCGGTCCGTCGGGTGGCTGCTTGCCCGAGAAGATGCTCGATCTTCACGTTGACTTCGACGAGCTGACGAAAGTTGGGTCGATGATGGGTTCCGGTGGCCTCATCGTCATGGACGAAGATACCTGCATGGTGGATGTGGCGCGCTACTTTACGAAGTTTCTTACCGAAGAGTCCTGCGGCAAGTGCACGCCCTGCCGCGAGGGCGTTCGCCACATGCTCGAGATCCTCGATCGCATCTGTGCGGGCGACGGCAAAGAAGGGGATGTGGAGCTGCTCGAAGAGATGAGCGAGTCGATCCTCGAAGGTTCGCTCTGTGCGCTCGGCGGTACGGCGCCGAATCCGGTGCTCTCCACCATCAAGTATTTTCGCGACGAATACGACGCGCACATCAAGGACAAACGGTGCCCGGGCAAGGTCTGTAAGAACCTCATCACCTTCTCGGTGGTGGATGGCAGTTGCACCGGTTGCGGCGCGTGCGTGAAAGTTTGCCCCGTCGATGCGATCTCCGTGACGGACAAACCCGCGACGGTTAAGGGTAAGCCGCACGCGAAACTCAAGCTGCACACGATCGATACAGATAAATGCATCAAATGCGGTATGTGTGCCGAGGCGTGCAAGTTCGATGCGATTCATGTGGAATAAGAGATCCCTCCCGATGTGATGGAGGGGCGAATGGAAAGGCAATCGACTATGTCAGATCAGATTACCATCACTCTCGACGACAAGCAGGTGAAGGCCACCGCGGGCGAGCGGCTGCTCGACGTCTGCCGTCGCGAGGGCATCGAAATTCCGACACTCTGCGATCACGTCGATGTCAGCTCCTACGGTGCGTGCCGGCTCTGCCTCGTGGAGTGGGATCGCGGCGACTGGTCGAAGATGGTCACCTCGTGCAATTTCCCGGTCAAGGATGGGCAGACCTTTCGGACGAATTCCGACAAGGTGGTGCGTATTCGCAATATGATCATGCAGTTCACGCTGGCGCGTTCGTCGAACGTTCCTGAGGTTGTCGAGTTGGCGAAAAAATGGGGCGTGACGGAGACAAAGTTCTCCAAACAGGAAGAGGGCTGTATCCTCTGCGGGAACTGTGTGCGCGCGTGCAGCGAGGTGGTCGGTGCCAACGCCATCGGATTCTCCGAGCGCGGCAAGGATCGGAAGGTTTCACCGCCGCTCAATGCCGAGGCGATCGACTGCATCGGATGCGGTTCCTGTGCGTATGTCTGTCCGACGAACTTCATCAAGGTCGAAGAGACGCCGACGACACGGAAGTTCCCGCTGTGGAACGCCGAGTTCGAGATGGTCTACTCCAAGAAACTCGGGCAGAAGATCCCGCGCAAGCAGATCGAGTTCGTGGCCGAGCGCGCTGGACTTCCAATCGAGCATTTTGAAATTGAAGAGCTCAAGAAGAAATAGAGTCGATGAGAAGTGAAAATGTAAAAGGGCTGCCTCACGGCAGCCCTTTTACGTTGGGGAAAACCCTGTTGTATGTCATCCCGACCGACCGAGTTATACAAGGGAGTGGAGGGATCTCATGAGATTCCTCGACTACGCTCGGAATGACATGATTGGACACTGCGATCGCCTTGAGGGTTTCTTATGCATTCTTCAGATCCTTGAGGACGCGGGTGCTGATGGAGCGGAAGGCGTCGAAGACGTTCGTGCCCTCGGTAGCCACGGTTTCGAACTCGGGCCATTTGTCCGGGTTGAGATAGCGCGCCAGTTCCGCGGCGGGAATGATGTTTTTCAGGTCGCGCTTGTTGTACTGAAAGGCGACGGGCACTTCCCCCCACTCGTGTCCTTCGTTCGCGAGAATCTCCTTGAGATTGGCGAGGCTTTTGATGTTCTCCTCCATGCGGGTCAGCTGCGAATCGGCCATGAAGACCACGCCATCCACACCCTTGGAGATGAGTGTGCGCGACTGGCTGTAGCCGACTTCGCCCGGGACCGTATAGAGGTGGAGGCGCACGGTGTAGCCGCCAACCTGCCCCAGGTTCAAGGGTACGAAGTCGAAGTAGAGCGTGCGGTCGTCGTCCTGCGCCAGCGAGATCATGTCGCCTTTGGCGCCTTTGCGGATCTCGCCATAGATGTGGCGCAGACTCGTCGACTTTCCGCACTGCGCCGGCCCCTGGTAGACGATCTTGGCGTTGATCTCTTTGGTCTTGTCGTTGATGAAAGACATATAACCCCCGGTCTATTTCGGTACGCGATCCCAGTCCTTCAGAAACTTCTCGATGCCGATGTCGGTGAGGGGGTGGCCCATGAGTTGCTTGATGACCGGCAGCGGGATCGTGCAGATGTCGGCGCCGTAGAGTGCGGCTTCGCGCACGTGCAACGGGTTGCGAATGCTGGCCACGATGATCTCGGTTTCGACCTCGTAGTTGTCATAGATCTGCACGATGTCGCCGATGAGATCCATGCCGACGGTGGTGATGTCGTCGAGGCGTCCGACGAACGGGCTCACATAGGTTGCGCCCGCCTTGGCCACGAGGATGGCCTGGCTCGACTGAAAGCAGAGCGTGCAGTTGGTCTTGATGTTCATGTCGGCACAGGCCTTCACGGCCTTGAGTCCCTCGACGGTGGAGGGGACTTTGCAGATAACGTTGGAACCCAAGTCGGCGAGCTTCTTGGCCTCTTCGATCATGCCCTTGGCATCGAGGGAAGTGACCTCGAGGCTCACCGGGCGATCGGGGATCTCCGCGAGGATCTCTTTGGTGACGGTCTTGAAGTCCTTGCCGGTCTTGGCCACGAGCGAGGGGTTGGTGGTCACGCCGTCGAGGACGCCCATGCTGTTGGCCTCGCGGATTTCGTCGATGTTCGCGGTGTCGATGAAAATCTTCATGAATGATCTCCTTGTGTGTCAGTTGAATTTCTCTCGGCATTGTTCCGAACAATAGCGGTTTCCACCGCTCAGGATCGATTCACTCTTGAGGACGAACGTGCCGCAGCGGGCGCAGGCGATCATCTCGCCGGCGTCGATCTGTCCGGACGCGCTCGGGGCATCGGGGCGTGCGGTCGCCGCTCGGCTCGCCTTCTTCCAGAGGCGCCAGATGACATAGATGATGAGAGCGATGAAGAGAATACGGAGCATCGTCGATTCACTTTTTATTCCAGCGGGTTGCGGTCATATTCGATTCGGCCTGGAGACGCTCGCACATCGTGCGCACGCTCACTTTCGTGACCGGATGAACGAACAGGGGGGCTATATCACACAGGGGAAGCAAGACAAATACTCTTTTCCCGGCCTCCGGATGGGGGAGGGTGAGCGTTTTTGCCTCCTGCACGAGGTCGTCGTAGAAGAGCAGATCCAGGTCGATGGTGCGGGGAGCGTCCTTTTGGTGTTGGGCGGGGCGTCCCATCGCGACCTCAATTTCCAGGAGGCGTTCGAGCAGTGTTTCGGGGGAGAGCGTCGTTTCGAGCGCGGCGGCGGCGTTGAGATAGGGCGGATCGTCCGGGGCGGGCGTCTTTCCGTGCATCGCCGCGCTCTCATAGAGCGGCGAGCAGGCGGTCACGGTGATGTCGTCGGTGTCGCCAAGCTGTGTGACTGCACGCTCGATGTGTGCAGCGCGATCGCCGAGGTTGGAACCGAGGCCGATGTAGGCGATGTGCATCTCGATCTCCCGAAGGATGAAAGGCTTTGGCTGGATTCCCCCGCCACACAACCGGCGGGCAGGCTGCTTCCTGCATGCGGGAATGACAAAAAACTGGTCTATGGTCGTTGTAATCCCAGGACATCGTTCATCCCATAGAGTCCGGCCGGTTTGCCGACGATCCAGTGCGCGGCGGTGATCGCCCCGCGGGCGAAGACGTCGCGCGTGACGGCATGATGGGTGAGGATCAGTTTTTCCTCGGGGCTTTCGAAGACGATCTCATGGTCGCCTACCACCTCGCCCTCGCGGATCGAGCGGACATCGCCGAGTTCGATGCCGGAAATATCGGCCAGGCGTTTGGCCGTACCGCTGGGCGCGTCCTTCTTATGGACGTGGTGCGTCTCCTCGATGGAGATGGCATATCCCTCTCCCAGGGTCTTTGTCGCCTGATCGACGAGGGCGAACAGGACGTTCACGCCCACGCTCATGTTGGGGGCGAGGACCACGGGGATGTGTTGGGACGCTTCACGGATGGCCGCGAGCTGCGCTTCATCCTGCCCGGTCGTCCCGATCACGATGGGGACGCCGCAATCGGCGGCGATGGCCGCGTTGTGGGCGCTGGCATCCGCGATCGTGAAATCGATGACGGCATCGGCGCCCGCGAGTGCGGCGGCGATGTCATCGCCCACGTCAACGCCGGCGGCGAGCGCGCAATCGTCGGCCTTCTCGATGAACGCGATGATGCGTTTTCCCATCCGACCTTTGGCGCCGATGACGACGAATGTGAACATGATGGGCCCCTTTTCCTCAGTGATCTACGCGAGCAGCTGCTCGGCGCGCAACACGGCGATGAGCTTTTCCCGGTTCTCCTCTCCCATCGGTGTGAGCGGAAGGCGAAACTCCTCGGCCATGCGGCCCATGAGGGCGAGCGCGGTCTTGACCGGAATTGGGTTGGTCTCGAAAAACATCGCGCGGTTGAGTTCGACGAGCTTTTCCTGCAGCGCCTGCGCCCGGTCGCCTTCACCCTCGATATGCGTGCGCCAGACCTGGGCGACGCGATCGGGAACGACGTTTGCTGTCACCGAGATGCAGCCGCGGCCGCCGAGACGATAGATCGCCTCGTTCTGCGCGTCTTCTCCTGAGAGCAGGACAAACCCCTCCGGTGCATCCGTGCAGATCGTTCGGATCTGCTCAAGGTCGCCGCTGGCCTCCTTGATACCGACGATCGCATCGACCTCGGCCAGCCGCAGTGTCGTCTCCGCGAGCATGTTGCAGGCGGTGCGCCCCGGAACATTATAGAGGATGATCGGTGCGCTCACTGTTTCGGCCACAGCGCGATAGTGTTGATAGAGCCCTTCCTGCGTCGGCTTGTTGTAATAGGGGGTGACGATCAGCAGTGCATCTGCGCCCGCTTCCACCGCCTGGCGCGAGGATTCAATCGTCGTTTGCGTCGCGTTCGAACCGGTGCCGGCGATGATCGGCACGCGTCCAGCCGCTTCCTCCACGGCGATGTGCACGGCGCGCGTGCGTTCGGCGATATCCATCGTGGCGGCCTCGCCCGTCGTGCCGCAGACGATGATGCCGTCGATGCCGGAGGCAATCTGCCATCGAATGTGTTCGCGTAGCGCCTCCTCGTCGAGCTTGCCGTCGCGAAAGGGGGTGACGATTGCGGTCATGGCGCCTTCGAAGGTCATGGGGTTCTCCTGTCTCGTTCGAAAAAAGGGCGCCCGCAGGCGCCCTTCGGATTCCTTGATGGTTTCGTCAGAATCGAATCTCGCCCTTGAAGACCGGTTCGGCGGGGCCGCGCATATAGACGTGATTGTCCTTCGTGCTCCACTCGACCTCGAGCTTTCCCCCCGGCAGGACGATGGTGACCTTGCGATCGGTAAAGCCGTTGAGTACCGAAGCCACCGCCGAGGCGCACGCGGCCGTACCACAGCCGAGCGTTTCGCCCGTGCCGCGTTCCCAGACGCGCATGTGGATTTCCTTCTTGCTCATGACGTTGACGAAGCTGATGTTGGCCTTCTTCGGAAAGGTGGAATAGGTCTCCAACAGTGGCCCGTACTTGTCGACGGCCAGTTCGTCGAGGTTTTCATGAAAGGTGATACAATGCGGGTTGCCCATCGAGAGGCAGGTGATGCGAAACTCTTTGTTCTCGGTCTTGAGCGGGCGGTTGACCACGCGCCCCGAAAGGTTCACGGGGATCTCCTTGCCCTTCATGATGGGTTCGCCCATATCCACTTCGATGAGCTTTCCCTTGTGCTTCACCGTGCGCGGCCCGGCCGATGTCTCGAGGCAGATTTCCTTCTTGGCGCTGAGCTTGGCGTCTTTGATGTAGCGCGCGACACAGCGAATGCCGTTGCCGCACATCTCGGCTTCACTGCCGTCAGGGTTGAAGAAGCGGACCCCGAAGTCGCACTTGCGTGACTTGCTCAGCAAGACCAGCTGGTCGGCACCGATGCCGGTATGGCGGTTGCAGAGCTTTCGGGCCATATGCGTGGGGTTGGCGATGCTGTGCTTGAGGCAGTCGAAGAGGATGATGTCGTTTCCGATACCATGCATCTTGATGAACGGGCGAAGCTTCCCTTTGCCCTTCGTCGCTGTGGTCATGATTCCTCCCGGGGGGAGTTTCTAGGGGATAAGTCCCTAAGTGGTTGAAATATAAAAATAAATTTGGCAAACAATATCAACCCAAGCCTGTTTTGTCAAGGAAATCGACGCCTTCTGTGTTCGGGGCAACGAGAAAACCCTCATTTTTTTCGATGGTTACACTGCTCCCGTCGGAAGGGTGTTCAAACTGCTTGACTTCCCTACGCTTTTCAGGGAATCTTCTTTCACCTGCACACTATCATCGATCCAGACAATTCAAGGACGTCCACGACGACAACACGCCATTTATCGCCAGATTGCTAAGACCGTGTCGATTGGTCTGCTCACTGCGTATGCGAAACAGAGCGTTCACACGACGCACATGTTATCAGCAACATTCATTCCGAGGGGAGTACGTCCAATACCCCTCATGACCTTCCATTTTATGGATCGAAAGGGATTGCCATGCATTTGAACGAATTGAAGGGGAAGAAGATCAACGAACTGGTCGAGATGGCTCAGCAGTTCAAGATCGAGGGCGTGGAGACGCTGCGCAAGCAGGAACTCATCTTCGCGCTTCTGCAGGCCCACACCGAAAAGAACGGCGCCATCTTCGGCGAGGGGGTCTTGGAGACCCTTCCGGACGGTTTCGGGTTTCTGCGTTCACCCGACTATAACTATCTGCCCGGGCCGGACGATATCTATGTTTCGCCGTCGCAGATTCGGCGCTTCAGCCTGCGCACGGGCGATATCATCTCCGGCCAGATTCGGCCGCCCAAGGAGGGGGAACGCTATTTTGCGCTCCTCAAGGTCGAGATGCTCAACGGCGATAAGCCGGAGAAGTCCAAGGGCAAGACGCTCTTCGATAACTTGACCCCTCTTTATCCGAACCAGCGTCTGCAGCTCGAGTTCGATGCGAAGAACTACTCGACGCGCATCATGGATCTGTTCACGCCCATCGGGAAGGGACAGCGCGCGCTGATTGTTTCGCCGCCGCGCGCGGGTAAGACGGTGCTGTTGCAGAACGTGGCCAACGCCATCTGCACGAACCAGCCCGAGGTCTTCATGATGGTCCTGCTCATCGACGAGCGGCCTGAAGAGGTGACCGATATGCAGCGCTCGGTCAACGCCGAGGTGATCAGCTCGACCTTCGACGAACCCGCGCAGCGTCACGTGCAGGTGGCCGAGATGGTGATCGAGAAGGCCAAGCGCCTCGTCGAACACGGCAGGGATGTCGTGATCCTGCTCGATTCGATCACGCGTTTGGCGCGTGCCTATAACTCGGTGGTTCCGCCCTCGGGGAAGATCCTCTCTGGTGGTGTCGATTCCAACGCCTTGCACAAACCGAAGCGTTTCTTCGGCGCGGCGCGCAACATCGAAGAGGGTGGCTCGCTCACGATCATTGGCACTGCGCTTATCGATACGGGCAGTCGCATGGACGAGGTGATCTTCGAAGAGTTCAAGGGCACGGGCAACATGGAGATCCATCTCGATCGCAAGCTCATGGAGAAGCGCATCTTCCCCTGTATGGATATCAACAAGTCCGGTACGCGCAAGGAAGAGCTCCTGCTCAACGAAGAGGAGATCGGCAAGGTCTGGATCCTGCGCAAGATGCTCCAGCCGCTCAATCAGATCGATGCCATGGAATTTCTGCTCGGCAAGGTGGCTCCCTGCAAGACGAACAAGGAGTTCCTGATGTCGATGAATCAGTGATGTGTTCTCATCCCTTCATACAAAAAAACGCCGCGTTAACGCGGCGTTTTTTTGCAGCGAAAGTGTTATTTTGATTTGCGCGGCAGGACGATGAGGCCGTTGGTGACGCGGGCCATGTTCGGGAGCGAGAGGTCGAAGGAGCCTGACTTGGCATAGAGCTGTGAAGAGCTGCCGCCATCGAGGGCCATGGCGTTCGGACATTCCAGGCCGCCTTGAAAACGGCTCGCGCTCATACGGCGCGCCATCTCTTTCAACGAAATGCCATTGCCGGTGGACATGGCGATGACGACCGTGCCATTCCGATCGATCCCCACCGCCGAGCGCGCGGCCAGCCCCTCCTTGAGCTTTGGCATCTTCCCGTCGATGGCGAGCCTCGGGCCGACCTGAAGCGCGGTCGTGGTTTCATCCGACTTCTTGAAGTCGCGCGGTGAGATGATGCGAGGTTTGGTTCCCGTCAGCGCGAAGATGCTCCACCAGCTGGTCTTGTGCAACGGGTTGATCGTCTTGCCCTCTTTGATGATCAGCCCGATCGAGGTGTGCTGGGGCGTGAAGAATCCTCCGTTGATGGCGACGAGCGCTCCCGTCATTCGCGCCATCTCGCGTGCGGTCATGCCCGACTGTTCGTCGGCGGCCACCGCGACATCGATCGTGAGTTTCTTCGGGTCAATCTGAAAGGCATGGATCGTGGTGCGGTTGCGCTCGCCGTTGGAGAAGGAATAGGTCGCATAGCTCAAGCCGTCCTGGAGCTGCACCCAGACATAGGCGGCCTTGGGGCTCGCCAGCGCCACCGACGGAACGAGCAGAAGCCATGCGCAGATGAAGAGAATAGTTTTCCGCATAATTCTCTACCTTCACCGTTGAACGGGAGGGTATTTCAATGGATCGATCACAAGTCTCCGCGAGGGGAAATCAGGTGCGTCTGGAACAAGCTTCACCTGTGAAGATGTACCTGATTTCCCCGGGAGGGGGCTTGTGATCGATCCATTGAAATACCATGTCTTCACTTTCCCCATATATCCACGACGCTGCCTTCGGTCAACTTGTCGTGTCCCTTGACGACGATGAGATCGTCTTCGCGAAGTCCCCGGGTGATTTCAATCTCGTTTCCGCGCGTCTCGTTGGGGAAGACCTGCACACGGTGGGCTACTCCCTTGATGACGGTATAGATGAAATACCGGCGGCGTTCGCGGATGAGTGCATCGGCGGGGATGATGGCGAAATGCTGTTTCTTGGAGCTGGTGAACTCGACCTCTCCGCTCAGCCCGACTTTATAGTAGCCGGTCGGGTTCGGAATTTGGGCGCGCACGTCGAAGGTGTTTGTCTTTGGATCGAGTTTTGTGCCGACATAGGTGATACGACCCGCGGCCCTCTCGCCGCCGAGTTCGCGAAAGCGGATTTGGATCGGCATGCCCGGGCGTACGGTCGTGGCTTCATATGCGGCCAGGCGAAATTCGGCTTCGATCGGGTTGACCTTTTCGATCGCCATGATCGGCGCATTGGCGTCGAAGGTCGCCGCCGGTGCGGCCTTGCTGTCGCTCACCACGCCGGCGATCGTTGCGGTGATGGTGGTCTCTCCCGCGCGATCTTCAAGCCGTGCGATCTCCTGCTGCTGGCGTTCGACCGCAGCTTCGTCTTCATCGACCTGTGATTCGAGGTTGTCGTACTGCGTATCGTCGACGCGCCCTTCATCGCGCAGGCGATCGCGGTTGCGCAGGAAGTAGGAGTTCTTTTCGAGCTGCGCCTGCGCCTCCTTCAGATCGGTGCGCAGCCCCGTAAGTTTGGTGATCGTATTCTCCTCCGAGATGCGAAAGAGCGCATCCCCGACATCGACCAGATCGCCGTCAGATGCCATGACCGCATCGATGGTGGCCTCTTCGGGAAGGCTTACTTCGACCCGCTCGGTCGGAACGAGTTTTGCCGGAACCGTGATGGTCGGGGAATGCTCGCGCATGACCACGTTGGTCACCGTGACGGGAACGGCCGAACCACCAGAGTTTCCACGGAGGATGCGGGCGAGAAACCCATCCCCCTCGTTGCTACAGCTGAAGGCGACGACGACGATGGCGGCGATGAGTGCAAAGATACCGACGACTTTCATGGAAAAACCCCCTGCGTTTTCGGGGCATTATAATGCATGCGGGTCGGAGGGCAACGCCTAATTCCGCGCCGCATCTCCCCCCGCGGGCGGGTGCTTTTGAGCCGATCGCGCTTGACGCCTCCCGGGGTGCGTGTTAGTGCCGAGGCCCTTGATTTCCCACACTTTTTTGCGTGGGCGGTCTGTATCCACTCCTTCGGAAGAGGTTTCTTATGGTCGACATGGAAACGCTCGTGTCGCTCTGCAAGCGACGCGGTTTCGTCTTTCAGTCCAGCGAGATCTACGGCGGGATCAACGGTTTTTGGGATTTCGGTCCGGCTGGCTGCGAACTCAAGCGTCGCATCAAGGATTCCTGGTGGCAGCGCATGGTGCAGGAACGCAACGACGTCGTTGGCATCGACACCACGATCATCGCCCATCCACAGACCTGGATCGCTTCGGGACATGTGAACAGTTTCAACGACCCCATGGTCGACTGCAAGGGATGCAAACGTCGCTTTCGCGCCGACGACATGCCCGAGGGATATGTCGAAGGAAAGTGTCCCGAGTGCGGAGCGGAGCTGACCCAGGCGCGCGAGTTCAACCTGATGTTTCAGACGCACGTCGGCGCTACCGCCGATTCCGCAGCGTTGGCCTATATGCGCCCCGAGACCTGCCAGTCGATCTTCACGCAGTTTCGCAACGTGCAGGGGGTGAGCCGCAAGAAGCTCCCCTTCGGCATCGCGCAGATCGGCAAGGCGTTTCGCAACGAGATCACGCCCCGCAACTTCATCTTTCGGTCGCGCGAGTTCGAACAGATGGAGATGGAGTTCTTCTGCCATGCGGATGAATCCGAAAAATGGCATGAATATTGGATCGAGGAGCGCTTCAATTGGTTTAAGGCCATCGGGGTAAAGCCCGAAGGCCTGCGCCTGCGTCCGCACGACCAGGGGGAGCTGGCGCACTATGCCAAGGGCTGCACCGACGTCGAATACCAAATGCCGTTCGGTTGGTCCGAGATGGAAGGGATCGCCAATCGCACCGACTACGACCTGAACAATCACATGCGCGAGTCGGGCAAAGACCTGGCCTACTATGATGATCAGCGCAAAGAGAAGGTGGTGCCCTACGTCATCGAGACCTCGGTCGGCGTGGATCGCACCGCGCTCGCGGTCCTGGCCGATGCGTATCGCGAAGAGGACGTCAAAGGCGAGACGCGCGTCGTGATGGGCTTTCACCCGTCGCTTGCCCCCGTGCAGGTCGGCGTGTTGCCGCTTTCCAATAAGCTCAAGGAGCAGGCGCAGAAACTCGAGATCGATCTGCGCCGTCACTTTGTCTCCGAGTACGACGACGCCGGTTCCATCGGCAAGCGCTATCGCCGCCACGACGAGATCGGCACACCGTTCTGCATCACCTACGACTTCGATTCCGAAGCCGATCACGCCGTCACCGTGCGCGACCGCGATACGATGCAGCAGGAGCGCATCGCGATCGACAAACTGCTCGGCTATCTGCGCGATCGTTTTGACCGCGCCTAAACAGTGTTTGTTGCGATTTTACGATTTGATGATTGAACGAGACCACGAGACCACAATTCACGAGACCACGAAAAAGGAGGAGTACTGTGAGCACAAAGTATGTCTATACGTTTGGTGGCAACAAGGCGGACGGCAATACGACCATGAAAAATCTGCTCGGCGGCAAGGGGGCCAACCTCGCCGAGATGACCAACCTGGGCGTTCCGGTTCCGGCGGGCTTCACGATCAGCACAGAGGTCTGCACCTACTACTACGATCATGAGCATGCCTATCCGGAAGAGCTTCAGAAACAGGTCGCCGATGGGCTCAAGAGCGTTGAGAAGATCATGGGCGCGAAGTTCGGCGACGCCGAAAATCCGCTGCTCCTGTCGGTGCGTTCCGGCGCGCGCGTCTCGATGCCCGGCATGATGGACACGGTTTTGAACTTGGGGCTCACCAGCCACACCATCGACGGGATCGTTGCCAAGACGGGCAACGAGCGCTTCGTCTATGACAGCTATCGTCGCCTCATCCAGATGTACAGCGATGTGGTCATGGGTGTTGAGAGCGAGCACTTCGAGCATGCCATCGACGAGATGAAGACGGCCAATAACGTCAAGCTCGACACGGAGCTCGGCGTCGATGATCTCAAGAAGCTGTGCAACATCTTCAAGGCGATCGTGCACGAGCAGCTGGGCAAAGATTTTCCGGACGATGCCAACGAGCAGCTCTGGGGCGGCATCGGCGCGGTCTTCAAATCGTGGAACACGCCGCGCGCGGTCGAGTATCGCCGCCTGCACGGCTATTCCGATGCGTGGGGAACGGCGGTCAATCTCCAGGCGATGGTCTTCGGCAACATGGGCGACGATTGCGCCACGGGCGTGGCCTTCACGCGCGACCCGGCCACGGGCGAGAATCGATTCTACGGCGAATACCTCATCAACGCGCAGGGCGAGGATGTCGTGGCCGGAACCCGCACGCCGCAGCCGGTGAATATCTTGGGCAAGAAGAACGACAATGAAACCGCGCTCGAAGAGGCGATGCCCGAGCCCTATAAGGACCTCGAGAAGGTCTATCAGAATTTGGAGAAGCACTACAGCGACATGCAGGACATCGAGTTCACCATCCAGCAGGGAAAACTCTGGATGTTGCAGACGCGCAACGGCAAGCGCACCGCAGCCGCAGCGGTGAGAATTGCGGTCGAGATGGTGGAGGAGGGACTCATCACCAAGAAGGAAGCGATCGGGCGCGTCGAGCCGGTTCAGCTCGATCAACTGCTGCACCCGACCATCGATCCGAAGGCGAATCGCGAAGTGGTGGCCACGGGGCTTCCGGCTTCACCCGGCGCGGCGGTCGGTCGCGTGGTCTTCACCGCTGAGGATGCCGCCGACTGGGTCGAGAACAAGGGGGAGAAAGTGATCCTCGTTCGGCTTGAGACCTCGCCCGACGACATCAAGGGCATGGCGGTCGCGCAGGGCATTCTCACGGCGCGCGGCGGCATGACCTCGCACGCGGCGGTCGTGGCGCGTGGCATGGGGACCTGCTGCGTGGCCGGCGTTGATACACTGACAGTCGATACGAAGGCGAAGAAGGCGGTGGCCGGCAACATCACCATCGGCGAGGGCGATTGGCTGACCCTCGACGGTTCCACGGGTGAAGTGATGCTGGGTCAGCTGCCCACGGTGCAGCCGGAGCTGACCGGCCAGTTCGGTGAGTTTATGGGCTGGGTCGACGAGGTGCGCACGCTGAAAGTTCGCACCAACGCCGACACGCCACACGATTGCGAAGTCGCCAAGCAGTTCGGCGCCGAGGGCGTTGGCCTGTGCCGGACCGAACACATGTTCTTCGAGGGCGAGCGGATCGACGCCGTGCGCGAGATGATCCTTTCGGCCGACATCGAAGGTCGCAAGAAGGCGCTCGCGAAGATCCTTCCGATGCAGAAGGGCGACTTCAAGGGAATCTTCCGCGTCATGAACGGCTATCCGGTCACGGTGCGTCTGCTCGATCCGCCGCTGCACGAATTCCTGCCGCACACCGACGAGGAGATGACGGACCTCGCGCAGAAGCTGGATGTGAATGTCGAAACGCTCAAGGCCAAGGCGGCCGAGCTCCACGAGTTCAACCCGATGCTCGGCCATCGCGGCTGTCGCCTCGGCGTCACGTTTCCCGAGATCTATGCCATGCAGACCCAGGCCATCATGGAAGCGGCCTGCGAGCTGGTGCGCGAGGAGGGCGTGGTCGCCATCCCCGAGATCGAGATTCCGCTCGTGAGTCACACGCACGAGTTGCAGCGTCTGCGGATCGTCTGCGACAAGGTCTGTCGCGAGGTGATGGAGCGCACCGGCCAGAAGGTGGACTACACCATCGGCACCATGATCGAGCTGCCGCGCGCCTGTGTCACGGCTGACGAGATCGCCAAACACGCCGATTTCTTCAGCTTCGGTACGAACGACCTGACCCAGACGACCTTTGGTTTCTCGCGCGATGATGCGGGAAAATTCCTGAAGGAGTATGTCGAGAAGAAGATCCTGCCGGTCGATCCGTTTGTGGCGATCGATCAAAACGGCGTGGGCGCGCTCATGCGCATGGCGGTCGAGAAAGGCCGGAAGGTGAACCCGGACCTCGACATCGGCATTTGCGGTGAGCATGGTGGCGAGGCGAGCTCGGTGGTCTTCTGTCACGAGATCGGCCTCAACTTTGTCTCTTGCTCGCCCTATCGCGTGCCGATCGCCAGGCTCGCCGCGGCGCAGGCAGCGCTGGCGGATGAGAAATAACGAGGGGTGAAGGGCGAGGGGGCGAAGGGCGAAAGAGCTTTCGTGTCCATCGTGGTTGTACAGTGAGGGAGCAACACATGAAGAAGATTCGATGCATGCTGATGGCGGTGGCGTGTTTGATGGCGGGCTGTGCCCAGTCGGGTGATATCTTTCCCCCGATCGGCACGAACGTCGCGACCCCCAGTGCGATGGCCGTCGATGTGGCGGCGAATCGCCTCTATATGGTCAACTCCAACAGCGAGGTCCTCTACGACTGGACGCAAGGGACTCTTCAGGTCCTCGACATCACCGATCCCTTGGTGCCGGTGCTGCTTCAAACGACACCGACGCTGAGTTACTCCGGCGAGATCTATTACGATGTCGCCAATACAACGGCCTACATTCCCAATCGCTATTCGGTGAACTCGCAGGCGACGAACGATCGCCTCTATACCTTCGACCTCGATGAGACGTCGGCGGCATTTGCAACCTATACAGAATCGACGCTCGGGCGCGATGCCTATGCGATCTCCTGCTGCTATCCGGCGCGGCGCGTCTGGATCACCACGAGCTTGGATGCGGTGCAGTACGTCGATCTCGACACTGCGCTTACACCGACGAACGTCTCGCTCCTGACCGATCTCGACACCGGCGGTCGCGTGTCGAACGCGTATGCCAATCACATCGTCGTGCGCGACAACCAGGCCTTTCTTTCGCGGGAATTCGGCGGGGTGATGGTACTCAACCTCGACAAGGCGGGGGCGGGCGATGCCGTTCCGGTCGATTACTATATCAGCGACATCGGTAGCCCGCGCGGGATCGCCATCGATGGCAACACGCTCTATGTCGTCGGCGAGGGGAGTGAGGGCGGTTCCTACAAACGTTTTCTCATGGTCCTGGATGTCTCCACGCTCACGCCGATCGCGGGCAACACCACCACCGTGCATGTCGACAAGGATGATGCAGGGATTCTCACGCAAATCGTTGAGATCGGGCTGCAACCGCAGGAGGTCCTGCTCACCACCGACTATGCGATGGTGACGAACATGCAGGACGACACGGTTTCGGTCGTCAATCGCACCAGCCTCATCGTCGATGCGACGATCACCGTCGGTCGTCAGCCCTTCTCGCTGGCCCTCTATCAGGACGGCGCCGGCGTCGATCGCTATGTCTACATCGGCAACGTCGAGTCCAACACGCTCTCCATCATCGATCTGTCCACCCTCACCGTCGTGGCGACGTATCCGTGATAGCCAGTCAGGCCAGTCAGGTGATGGAAATTCCCGCTGGAAAATCGCGTAGTCTCCGACTTATCCACAAGATGTAGTCGTCAAAAACTTGGCACACCACAACTTGTAGTGTTTTTTGATTGCCCCAGCGGGTTGGGTCTGATAAAATCTCCTGAAAATTCAGCACGTTAAACCGATTATTGAAGGATTCTTTCCATCTTCGGGAAAGAGCGACGGTTTTTACGCAACCATTTTTTCAAACGACCGATAACCGGCATGGCCGATGACGAATATGTCGATGCCAGGCCGCAACCAGCTTCACACGAGAGAGATCTATGCGCATCAAATCCCTGGAGATGAGCGGTTTTAAATCGTTTTCCGATCGCACCGTCATCCTGTTCGAAGAGGGTATCACCGGTGTGGTGGGGCCAAACGGGTGCGGCAAGAGCAACATCGTCGATGCCATCCGTTGGGTGATGGGCGAGATGTCGGCCAAGCATCTGCGTGGTTCGGCCATGGAGGATGTCATCTTCAACGGCTGCGAGACGCGCCCAGCTGTCGGTATGGCGCAGGTCTTTCTCACCTTCGATAATGCCGATGGCCGCGCACCGGCTGAATATGCCAGCTACAGCGAGATTCAGGTCGGCCGCCGTCTCTATCGCTCCGGCGAGAGCGAATACTTCATCAACAAGACGATCTGTCGCCTCAAGGATATCGTCGAGCTTTTCCTCGGCACGGGTGTGGGCACGAAGGCCTACTCCATCGTCGAGCAGGGAACGGTCGGCTCGATCATCTCCTCCAAACCGGAGGATCGCCGCACGCTCATCGAAGAGGCGGCGGGCATTTCGAAGTTCAAGGCGCGCAAGGAGGCGGCGCTGCGGAAGATGGATTCCACGCGCTCCAACCTCGCACGGCTCACCGATGTGCTCTCCGAACTCACGCGTCAGATCAATTCGCTCAACCGACAGGCGAAGAAGGCCGAGCGCTATAAACGCATCAACGACGAGTTGGCCGAGCGCGAGTTGGCGGTGGCCTCCACGCGCTATCGCGAACTTCGCCAGGAGCTCACGGATCTCGAGGGCGACAGCACGCGTCTGAATGAAATGGAGACGGCGGCGCAGGCCGAGCTGGGACAGCTCGAGGCGGACCTCGAGTCGGCAAAGCTCTCTCTGGCCGAGGTAGAAGGCCAGCTCGACGGCGTGCAGCAGCAGCTCTACAGCGTGCAGCAACAGATCCGGCTCGCTGAAGCGGGCATTGAACACCGGACTCAGGAGCGCACCGCGACCGCGCGTCGGCGCGATGAGTTGGATCAGGAACTCGTTGATCTGCGCGAGCGTCGCGCCGATATCGATCGTCGCATCGAAGCGGCCAACACGGCGCTGGCGCGTGCGGATCTTCAGCTGGCCGGCTCCACGAGCGTGGTGGTCACCCTCGAAGAGAAGGTGGCGGGCGTTCGTGGGCAGCATGGGGAGATGGTCGCCGAATGCGAGCAGCTGGCTGCTGCGATCTCCAGTGACGGCGAGGCGATTGCCAATTTCGAGGCGACGCTCACGCAGCTCGAACGTCGGCATGTGGATCTCAACGGACGCGTGGCCAGGGATCAGTCGCAGATCGACGCGATCGATCGTCGGCGTAAACAGATCGATGGTGAACTCACCGAGCGCGAACGCGAGCTCGCGGGGGCAAAACAACTCAAATTCAAGCTCGAGGGCGAATCGGAGACGGCAGCGGCAACGCTCGTGCAGCAGCGCGAGGCGTTGTCCGGGGCGGAAGAACAGTTCCAGTGCGTGCGGTCGGAAGAATCCGATGTGCGCTCAAAACTCGAATCGCTGCGCGAGCTGCGCAAGAATTTGGAAGGATACAAGGAAGGCGTCAAAGCGGTGCTCGAGCGCACCGATACCGATGGCGAGAAACTCTCCGGCGTCATGGGGACGGTGGGCGATCTGCTCGAGACCGAACCCGAATACGAGCAGGCGCTCGCGGCGGTCCTGGGCGAGAAGCTGCAGTATGTCGTCGTGCAGTCGCAGAGTGCGGGCGTGGAGGCGATCGAGTATCTCCAGCAGGCTGCGCGTGGACGCGGGACGTTTGTGCCGCTCACCCTTCGGGCGGATGCGGCGAGCGAAGGCGTTCCTTCCGGCGAAGGGGTCGTCGGTGCCATGACCGATGTCGTGCGCTTCAGCGACGATCATCGATTGATCGCCCAGCATCTTCTGCGCGATGTCGTCCTCGTCGAGGATCTGCCGCGCGCACTTGCCCTCTGGGAAACGGGGTCCTCTTCTCAGACGTTCGTCACGCGCGACGGCAGCGTGGTCGATGCCACCGGTGTGATCAGCGGTGGCGACGGCGGTGGTGTTGAAGAGCAGCTCATCGCCCAGAAGCGGCGTACCAAGGAGCTCGAAGAGCGTTTGAGCGTCCTGCGCGGCCAGCGCACGGCTGCCGAAGGCGAGGTTCTGCGTCGTTCCGAACAGGTCAAACACCTCGAGGAGCAGGTCGAAGCGATTCGTCGCGATGCGCATGGGGAAGAGCTCAAGCTTCTGGGGCGCCAGCGCGATTTCGAACACCTCAAGAGCGAGCACGATCGCTTGGATCAGGAGCGCGATCAGCTCACCGTCGAGACGGCGGCGCTGGCCGAGGAATTGGCGGGCATCGAACATGAACAGACCGATTCGCGCATGCGTCTTACGCAGCACACGACCGATCGCGAGACGGCGCGTGCACGTCTCCAGGAGGCGCAGGCTTCAGCCCGCATGCTGGCCGACGAGCTCTCCCGCGAAGAGGGGGGGCTGATCGATCTGAAAGTGGATCTGGCCCAGGCTGAAGAGCGTCAGACCGCTGCGGCCCGTGAGCTTGAGGGGTTGGTGCGTACAAAGGTAGAGACGATTCTCGGCATCGATCGGCGCGAGAACGATCGACGCGTTGCTGAATGTCGCGCCGTTGTCCTGGCCCGTGAAATTGAAGCGTTGCGTGCAGAGCTCGATCTGGCGATTCGTTCCATCGGAAAACTCAAGGAGTCGCAGCGCGTGCTCCACGATCGCTTCGAGAGCGGGCAGACCTCGATGCGCGACCGTGAGTTGGCCATCCGTGAGGCGCGCGGTCGTCACGACGAGGCGCGCAGTCGTTTCCACGAGGTGGAGCTCAAGCTCACCGAAGAGCGCGGACGGGCAACCTATCTGATCGATTCCATCCGGGAACGCTATCATATGGAGTTGACCCAGGTCTGGGAGCGCTATGCGCGCGACGACATCGATCTTGATGCGGAAGAGGTTGCGGTGCACGAGCTCAAGGAGTCGCTCGAGAAGATCGGTTCGGTCAATGTCGATGCGATCGAAGAATACGAGGAGCTGAAAGTTCGTCACGAGTTTCTGGAACGACAGCATGGCGATCTCACCGCATCGCTCGAGAACCTCTCCAAGGCGATCGCCAAGATCAATCGCACCAGCCGCGCGCGCTTTCGTCGCGCCTTCGATGCGGTCAACGAACAGTTCGTCATCCTCTTTCCGAAGCTCTTCAAAGGGGGCAAGGCCAAGCTTCTGCTCACCGACGAGGAGAACCTGCTCGAGACGGGCGTGGAGATCATCGCGCAGCCCCCGGGGAAAAAGCTGCAGTCGATCACACTGCTCTCCGGCGGAGAGAAGGCGCTCACCGCGGTGGCGCTGGTCTTCTCGATCTTCCTCATCAAGCCCAGCCCCTTCTGCCTGCTCGACGAGGTCGATGCGCCGCTCGACGACGCCAATATCGATCGCTTCAATGACCTCATCCGGTCGATGACGCCGCACTCGCAGTTCATCCTCATCACGCACAACAAGCGCACGATGGAGCTCGCTGATCTGCTCTACGGCGTCACCATGGAGGAGGCAGGCGTCTCCAAGATGGTGAGCGTGCGCCTGGGCAATGACAAGAAGAAGGGCGAGGAAGAGCCGGCGGTCGCTTGAAGGCAGTTGAAAGTTAAAAGTGAAAAGTTGAAAGGGAAGACGGCCGGGCGAAAGCCCGGCCGAGGTTGATGACAAACTCTGCCGTTGTCATCCCCGCGAAAGCGGGGATCTCGATGTGCCGTAAAAAGCGAGATTCCCCCGCCACACAACCGGCGGGCAGGCTGCTTTCGCGGGAATGACAAACTTCGATTTTGGATAATGATAACATGAAGGGACTTTGTCAGCAGTCTGGGCCGGGCGATTTCGCCCGGCCTTTTCTTGTGCAGCGTGCTTGACGCGCGGGTGAAACGCGCCTATCTCCTCACCCACTATGACCGATATCCTTTTTCTCATTCGTTTGGCCCTCGCCGTCGTGGCTTTTGGCGCTCTCATCATCGTTGTCGTGCAGCGCTTGCGCGGACGCACGGGATCGCCGAAGGCGAGCGGTCCTGTCCCGCTGACCGTCGGCCTCAAATCCACACACGATCGGATCGCCTCTCGCTTCAATGACCTGATGGGGCGCGGCACTCTCGACGAGCGTTTTTTCGCGGATCTGGAAGCAACGCTCGTCGAGGCGGACGTCGGCATCGATGTGACCGCAACGCTCCTCGCATCGGTTCGGAAGGAGCCGGATGCATCCGCCGTCAAACATGCCCTCGCGCAGCGGTTGACGGCGCTCTTTTCTTCGCATCGACCCGTCGAGGGACACCCGCGCGTGATCCTCGTGTTGGGTGTGAACGGCGTGGGCAAGACGACGACCATCGCCAAGCTCGCGCGTGCTTTTCAGAATGAGGGCAAGCGCGTGCTCCTCGTCGCGGGCGACACCTTTCGTGCAGCGGCGGTCGAACAATTGCAGGTCTGGGGCGAGCGCTTAAAGGTCGAGGTCGTCGCGCAGGCGCACGGCGCGGATCCGGCGGCGGTCGCCTTCGACGGCGTGGAAAAGGCCAAGGCCAAGGGATATGACGTCGTCCTCATCGACACGGCTGGCCGTCTGCATACGAAGGTGAATCTGATGGAGGAGCTCAAAAAGGTGGGGCGCGTGATCGCCAAGGCCCTGCCGGGCGCTCCGCACGAGCGCTGGCTCGTCCTGGATGCAACGGTGGGATCGAACGGACTCAATCAGGCGCGGCAGTTTCACGAAGCGATTGATCTCACCGGCGCCATCGTCACCAAACTCGATGGCACGGCCAAGGGCGGCATCGTCTGCGCCGTGGCCGGCCAGCTCGGCATTCCCATCACGCATATCGGTGTGGGCGAGGGCATGGACGACCTTCGCCCCTTCGATCCGCAGGCCTTCGTCGACGCGATCCTTCAATCGTAAAAACGTGCTGTATTTCCTCATCGCAGCGCAGATGCCACGGCGCCTCCCGGCGGAGGGCGAAACCATTTTTCCGATGAAGCTGTAAAAATGGGTTCGCCCTCCACCTCGCGGTGCAGATGCCATGGCGCCTCCTGGAGAGGGACTCTTCTTGAGAGCGCATAAAAAAACCGCCTCGTTTCGGAGGCGGTTAGACGGCTGAAAAACCTTGGTTGTGTCATCCCCGTGAAAACGGGGATCCCGATTTGTCATGAAAAGCGAGATTCCCCCGCCACACAACCGGCGGGCAGGCTGCCTGCGCGGGAATGACAGATCGGGATCACTTGAACGTCTTCTGCAGCTGTGTGGTCTTTTCCTTTATCTTTGAGAGTGCAGCGATCGCGTGATCGGTGGCTCCGACCTTCTTCTGCGCGATGCCGCTGCGGATCTTGCGCTTGGTCTTGTTCTTGATCTGCTGGCACGTCTTGAGCGTTGTTATGCGTCCATCGCGACGCTTGGTCGCCTTGGCGATCTCGGTGTCGCAGCGCTCGGCGCGCTTGCCCAGATAGTCTTTGATCGCCTTCTTATACGCGGCCTCGAAGGCCTTCTTGCCCTCGGAGCTGGTGCGCTTGATGCCCTTTTCCTTCATCTCGGGGTTGTCCCGGAGGAAGTCGTTCCAGGTGTATTTCTGATTGAGCGACATACCGTTCCTCTCTTTCCAGCGTGATGACGAGCGGCGATCTCTAAGCCATATCCCCTTCAGAGTCAAGGGGTTCCTGACGTTGCCACGAGGTGGTCATTTTCCTACCGCTCCAAACGGCCTTCCCAGTGGTAGGGTTTTGACCGCTTTTGCAGGGGATGCGCTAACTGACTGAAATGTATTGAATTATTTCTGGCGCGCGGTATGAGGGTGGTATGTTTCTCGCTATCGACATCGGCAATTCCACCGTGCATCTGGCGCTCTTTCGGGGGCGGCGGATCGTGCGGCGCACGACGCTGGCGACGCGTCAGGTCGCTACAGGGCAGGCTCTGGCAGCGCAGCTTGAAGGGGCGCTCGAGCCCGGGTGCACGCCGGAGGGGAGCGCTCTGGCCAGCGTCGTCCCGGAATGCACCGGTGTCATCAGCCGGGAATGCATGCGTCTCCTCGGCATTGCGCCCATGCGTGTGGGTCCGAAAGAGGTCGGGATTCCGCTGGGCTCCTATCCCGCCCGTCAGGTGGGTATCGATCGTCTGCTCGTTGCGCGCGCGGCATGGGAGCGCTACGAGCACGCGCTCATCGTCGTCGACATCGGTACCGCCGTCACCTTCGATGCGGTTTCCAGCGATGGCGTCTTCCTCGGTGGGGCGATTCTGCCGGGGGTCGAGCTGCAGGCGGGGGCGCTCGCCGATTCCACCGCGCAGCTGCCGCTGATCTCTGCGAAGCGACCCCGGCGTGTGATCGGAACGAATACGCGCGCGTGTATCGCCTCAGGGATCCACTTCGGACTCATCGGTGCGATCGACGGTGTGCTCGCGCGCATACTCGATGAGATGGGAGGAAAACCCGTCATCATCGCTACTGGCGGTGGCGCGCGAGCGATCGCACCGCATCTGCCCCGCATCCAACACGTCCATCCCGACCTCGTCGTCGAAGGATTGCGCCTGGCCTGGAACGATTCCCAGAAATAAAAAACCGCCTGCTCGCGCAGACGGTTTTTGTTTTTAAGTCGAGATCCCCGCTTTCGCGGGGATGACACATCCAAGGGTTGTCATTATCCTGGTTTCGCCATCTCACGATTCAGCCATCTCACCATCTCACAAGACTACGCCAATTCCGGAAACAGTTTCTTCAGCACCGGCAGCGTGACCTTGCCGTTCTTCGTCTGCAGGCCCTTGGCCAGCACCGCGTCGTCGGCCAGTGCTTTGTCCCATCCCTTGGTCGCCAGTTCCAGACCGTAGGGGAGCGTGGCGGTGGTGAGCGCCTCCGTCGAGGTGTGCGGTGTGAGCGCCGGCATGTTGGGAACGGCATAGTGAATGACGCCGTGGGCGACATAGGTCGGCTCTGCGTGGCTGGTGGCGCGAATCGTCTCCACGCAGCCGCCCTGGTCGATGGCGACGTCAACGATCACCGAACCCGGCTCCATGGTTTTCACCATCTCTTCGGTCACGACGTGTGGTGCGCGATCGCCCGCGACGAGCACGGCGCCGACGAGCAGGTCGGCCTTTTTCGTCCACTCGGCGATCGACTGCGCGGTCGATTTCACCGGACGGATCTTTCCCTGATAGGTCTTCTCGATCCAGGCGAGTCGATCGTCGCTGATGTCGAGGACGATCGTTTCGGCGCGAAGGCCTGAGGCCACTTCGGCTGCGTTGATGCCGACCACGCCGCCGCCGACGACCACGACCGTTCCCGGCCGCGTGCCGGTGACGCCACCGAGGAGTACGCCCTTGCCGCCGTGGTTGGCGTGGAGCAGATACGTTCCGACCTGCGCGCCGACGCGTCCGGCGACCTCACTCATCGGGATCAGCAGCGGGAGGTTTCCCGTTTCGGTCTCCACCGTTTCATAGCCGATGCTCTCCACATTCGCTTCGCACAGCGCCTTGGCCAATTGCGGAACGCTGGCCAGGTGCAGATAGGTGTAGAGCTTGAGGCCGGCGCGGAAATATTTATATTCGCTCTCGAGCGGTTCCTTTACCTTCACGATCATCTCGGCCTTGTCCCAGACATCCTTGCCGGTCGGCAGGAGCGTGGCGCCCGCACTCGTGTAGTCCTCGTCCTTGAAGCCGGACAGGGCCCCTGCATTTTTTTCGACGAAGACCGTGTGTCCGGCCGCGACGAACTGCTTCACGCCTTCGGGCGTGACGGCCACGCGCGTCTCTTTCGTTTTGATCTCCTTGGGAACGCCGATGATCATGATGATCCTCCTGGGTGAATGGGTGTGCGTGCGAGCGATTCATATGCGATCGGTGGGGGCGGCGTCAAGGAATTCCCCTCGGGGGCAATTCATGTTATTGCAAATATATCAGTATGTTAGCGCATCTCCGACGTGTCGCGGCATGCCCATGCCGCCCTGCACCGTGCATCGGACAGGCATGTTCAATAAAGACGCAACAAATTCAGCGAGATGCCGATACAGCCGTACAACGCGAGCCTCTCTTCGAGAGGGGATAATGGTGACGATGCAGAACTCTTGGCACAACATAGTGATCGTGGTCTGCCTGGTCGTCGGGGTTTGTGCCTGCGACAAGGGCGTGGCGCCGATGGATCCGAATTTTTCGGCCTATCCGATCACTCCGCTCACGATCACCGATGAAGGCGATCTCATCGGCGGGCCCATGGCGCAGGGGCGTGTGGGGGATGTGCTGCTCGCCAACGAGCGCATTCGCGTCATCATCCAGAAGCCGCGCAAGAATGCGGGCGTCAATTCCTTCGGCGGCAATATCATCGACGCCGATCTCAATCGATCGGGCGCGGGCCAGGATAATTTCGGTTCGCTCTTTCCCCTCGTGAACATCGAGTGGACGGTCAACACCTATGACTATGAGGTGATCTCCGATGGTTCCGACGGTTCAGCAAAAGTGTTGCGTGCCAAGGGTCGCATCGATGTCTACGACTACCTCGATCTGGATTTTATCGGCGATGTGGCCGAGGGCGTTGCCGGTCAGGCGATCACCTTCTCCAACCGATTCGATGATCTCAAAAACCCCTTCGACATCTATGGCGACTTGAAGGCGATGAGTGCCGAGGTGATCACCGACTATATCCTCGAGCCGGGAGCGCGCGGTGTTCGCATTGAGACGACCTTTACGAACGAGGGGAGCGATTCCGTCGAGATTCCGATGGGGACGTTTCTCAACGGCTCCGGACAGGTTTCGATGCTCGTGCCGGGGCTGGGTTTTTCGCCCGATCTCATGACGCAGGTGGGCGCGAATACGCCCGCGGTGATCTATGCGGGATTCGACGAGGTCGATGTCTCCTACGGCTACTTCTTCGATCCGCAGCAGTTCCTCGATCCGGATACGGGCAAGCCGCACACCACCACCTCGGTGAGTTACTCCGATGTCACCGGCGTGATCTTCGGTGAGGAGTTTTTAAAACTCGCTCCCCTGGGAAGCGGCGGCGAACCGGATATTCATTTCAGCATTGCGCCTTCATCCTCGCGTACGATCACGAGCTACTTCGTCGTCGGCGACGGTTCCGCCGGTTCGGTCCTCGACGAGGGCCTGCGTCTGCTCGGTGCCGCGCGTCGACCCATCTCCGGAAGCGTGGTCGATGCCAGCGGCACGCCCGTGCAAGGGGCGACGGTGGCGATCATGGATGGGGCGGCGGCGGTGATCACCTATCGCACCGATGCGCAGGGGCGTTTTTCCGGCGACCTTCCCACCGGCGGCGATGTCATCTCGCGCGGGTTCGGTTCCGGTCGTTATTCGGTGGTCGTGGATAAGTTCGGCTATCATCTCAATGGCACGACCGATGCGGGCAGCTGCGATCCGGCCACGATCGATCTGAGCACGCGCGAATCGGCCAGCATCACCTGCACGCTCGGCGAGCGCGGATCACTGATGCTTTCCGGGCCCGTCATCGATGCCGAGACGGGCGGTGCGATCCCTGCACGACTCACGATTGTGGGCGAGGATCCGAGTCCCAACAAGGTGGGCAGCGCCGGTCGCTTTCGTTCCACCATCCATTGGGAAGAGCGCTTCGGTATCGTCGATGTGAAATACCTCACCGCGCGCGGGACGTTCGATCTCACCGGGAGCGCCACGCTCACCCTGGAGCCGGGGACCTATCGCATCGTCGTGAGCCATGGTCCGGAGTACACGAGCGACGAGCGCGTCGTGGAGGTGCCCGCAGGGGGGCAGGCCGTGCTCGACGGCCTGCAGCTGCGACGTGCGGCGCGCACACCCGGATATGTCTGCGCCGATTTTCACGTCCACTCGATCACGAGTCCCGATTCGAAACTCAACCATGAGCTGCGCGTGCTCTCGGCCGCAGCCGAGGGGCTCGACGTCTTGCAGTCCTCCGATCACGACTATCTCACCGACTATGCGCCGGTGCTCGCGCGTCTCGAAGATCGCGGTCTCATTCCGCCCGGTTCGATGCAGACGTCCGTGGGCGATGAGGTGACGCCGAATCACTATGGGCATCTGCACGTCTTCCCGCTCGACCATGATCCCTCCGATCCCGAGGGCGGGGCGTTCGATTGGAGCGGCTCGAATGCGGAAGAGGTCTCCCCCGCGCCGGATTTCGTCTGGACGCTCGACGAGATGATTCCACAGCTGCGCGAGGATCCCGGCGAAGAAGTGATCATGCTCAACCACATTATGGATAACCCCACGGGCTTGCTGTTGGCGACCGGCTGGGTGACCACTCCCTTCTATCAAGAGGGGTTCGGCGTGGCACCGCTTTCCACCTATGCCGATCCGCTCTCGCGGCGCATGCCGGCAGCGAGTGGCGGGATTCCCTCTTCCTTCGGAAGCTCGGGGTTGATGACGACCGACTACAACGCGGTGGAACTCGTGATCGGCATGCACCTGCACGACACCGAGATGCTCTATCGATCGGCGATTCCGACCTGGTTCAACCTCCTCAACTTGGGCCAGATCGTGGCGGCTACCGCCGACTCCGACAGCCATCGAGGTGCGGCCAACCCCATGGGCCTGCCGCGCAACTTCATCGCACACTCGGTCGATCCGCGCGACGGCATGGGGGGGAGCCACGACGCCATCGGTCTGGAGGAGTATGCACGCAACATCAATGCGCTGCGGGTTTCGGTCTCGGCCGGTCCTGTCGTCATGGTGCGCGCCGTCGGCGCGGATGGCGATTCGGCTGAGATCGGCGGGACGGTTTCAGGATCGAAGGCGACCTTCACGGTCGAGGTGAGTGCGCCCTCCTGGGGATGGTTCGACACGATCGAGATCTACGCCAACACGGAACCCATTCCGGTCGATGACGCGACCGACATGCCCATGCAGGGCACCGCCGCCGATCCCGCTGAATTTTATAAACCCTATCACACGCCGCGCTACACCTATCAGCCGGAGCGCAGCTTCAAACTCTCCGACGGGACGCTCGAGAATTGGACGGAAGAGGAGGGTGTGATCACGGCGAGCGTCACCTTCGAGATGAACGTTGCGGAGGATACCTGGGTGGTGGCGATGGCGCGCGGGACGCCATCCACCGAGGGGTATCGATCGCTCTTTCCCATCGTGACGTATGCGCTCGTCGATGCGAAGGATGCGCCCGAGATCTTCGACCCTGCTGATCTCACCGCCTTTCACGCCGACCCGCGGGTGGGTGCGTCCGCCTGGGGGCTGGCCAATCCCATCTTCATCGATGCCGACGGCGGCGGCTTTGCCGCCAAGTATGTCCGCGAAGGCATCTCTCCGCTTTGACCATAGACCATGGACCAAAGATCAAGAACCGAGAAGCGTCTGTGGGGTATCTCTAGAAACCTGTTTTTTGTTTTTGTCATTCCCGCATGGGGTAGGCGGGAATCCAGGCAGATGCCTTTGTTGTACGACTTTCCGGGACTGGATCCCCGATAGAATCACTCCCGCCGGAGGCGGGCAGGCGGGGATGACAGGCGAAAAACCAGGTTTCAAGAGTGATTAATTCTCAAGATCGGCGCAGGCGAGCACGATGTCGGAGACCACGCCGCGATCGGAGGGTTTTCCACTGAAACCCTCGACGAAGCCGTTGATTCCGGCGGCGACCTGGTTCGGTGCGCACTGAAAGACCTTCTTCTTATGGCTTCCGGGTACGGCGTTGTACATGCTCGTCCATGTGGTGCGCCAGGTGAGCAGCGCCCAGCTTCCTTTATCGGTGAGATGCAGCGGCGTGCACTCGAGCTGATAGCTGTAGGGCCGGTAGTCGTGCTGGCGCATTCCCGACCGGTAGTCCCACTTTGACTGATGGTTGACGTATCGCTTGATGCCGGTCACGACGTGTCCCGCCGGGCAGCTGTATTCCACGGCATTATCCTCGATGCGCCACTTCTCTTCGATCGCGGAGATGGCATGATCCATCGGATCGCTTTTGTGTGATTTCTCGGCAAAGAGATTTTCGAATGCGGTGAAGATCGGACGGGCGTATCCGATGGTGAATCGTGATGTGCCCACTTTATGGATGCCATCGACGGAGTGTCGCACGACGGCGATGCCAGTCATCACCAGGCGGCGGCCTGCGTCACCCTTGGTATCGAGGTTGTCGGTGGTGACGGAGTCCTGATACCACCCGCCCCCGTCGGACTGTCCCGCTGACCAGAGGGTTTTTAAAATAACGTGGTCGAGGAGTTCGTCGGGATTGAGGACTCTGGCCTCTCCCGTTCGCATGCCTTCGATCGATTTCACATATATCTCATTCTCCGCATTGATTACGCCTTCACAGCGCAGGCCGATGTCTTCGAAGCGGTTGCCTTCACCGATACGACCATGAATGCCGACGGCGAAGCCGAAACGCTGTTTGCTTTCATTGTAGCACTTCGAGCGAAAGAGGTTGCTCGTCCAGTGGGCGCAGGCGCGACCGTTGCAGGTGTTTTGTTTTTCCTGTTCTTCGTTGTTGATCTTTGCCCAGGCGTTTTTCTTGAGCTTACCCACCGGTTTCGTGTAGGTGCGCACGGGGTGGACAGGGGTATCTTCATCATTGCCTTTGCGCACGAGGACGATGGGCCCTGATTTTCCCGACTGCGTGCATTCGAGCACCAGGCCGCCGACGCCACGTTTGTTTTTCCGAGCACCGCCCAGGATCGCCGACACGCCGAAACCATCCGCACAGCCGATGTAGTCTCCATCGATGGTGCTCTTCTCCGTCCCGAAGATCCGATGGGTCGACCGGCTCTTGAAGATCCCGTCGCCGACCGTGAAATGGGCACATTCGATGGCGGTGACGATCGTCTTCTCCTTGCCGTGATTGACCCACATGCCGGTGAGCACCTTGTGTTCGGCGCAGGTGAATCGACCATCGGTCTTGCCGAATGTTGCGCCCTCATAGACGCCGCCGAAGACGTTCTGATCGTTGTAGCGCTCGCCCTTGATGGCGAGGTTTGCATCGCGCCATCCTTTGAAGTCTTTATCGGCTTGTTCGCAGGCGGCGATGCTTCCCTCCAATTCGCGATCGAAGGCGCTGCCCTCTTCGAAGAGGGCGAGAACTTTCGTCCGCTTCTCCAAGACCTTTTCCAGCTCACGCCGCTTGTTGCGACAGGTTTCGACGGCGCCGTCCTGTTCGGCCTCGGTGGTGGCCACGTGATCTCCATCGTAGTAGGCGATCCATCGATCGAGGATTGTCTGCTCGGCGCGGACAGCGGTGCGACATCCCTCGTCGCGCGCGAGTTGGCACTGCCGCGTATCCTCAGCGAGGATGGATTCCTGTTCGTCGATCGCATCGAGCTCCACCTGGAGGGCGGCCACGCGGGAGGCGAGTCCATTGCATGCCGAGCCGTCGTCGCTTTGTTCCGGTGCTCTCTCCACTGCCGCGATCTGCGTCGTGCCGATGGCGGCGATGCTCGGCATCTCCTCGGGGATGGCAACGATACCCTCATCGGTCGGTCCATCCGGTTCGGCTGAGGGGATCTTGGTGAGCAGCTTGCCGACGAGGGTGGCGGTGTCGAGCCACTGTTCGGCATCGGTCCCTTTGAGGCAGGCCCCGGCGCCATCGGCATCCATTCTACAATAGAGGGCGCGCTCCTCGCCGTAGGCACAGAGGTCCTCGCGTTGGGCATCGAGCAGCTCCACCTGTTCCGCGCGATTCGTGCGCGCCCGCGTCGTCCGTTCGGTCACCCGTGAAATCTGCGCGGCGAGGGCACCCAGGCTCTTGCGGTCGGTCGCTTCCTCCGCCACGGCATCGCCGTTGCGACACATCTCGAGTTTGTGGCGCAGTTCATCGATCTTCGCTCGCCTGGTGGTGAGCACGGTGACGGAGGTGCAGGCCATCTCCGCACAGGTCGCATCGCGCTTGGCGCGTTTGCCCTCGGCACCGAAGAGGCGCTCGCGCTTGGCGACGATATCCTCGGCGAGATGGACGGCCTGCGATTCCAATCGGGCGCAGTTCGTCTCCTCTTCGTCCGATTCCACGTCGGCATTTATCTCGGTGTCGGTCTCAACATCGGCGGGCAACTCGAAGAGGCCACCGCTCGGTGTCTCCTCGTCGCTATCGATGATCGGCGTGTCCTCATCGATGAGCGCGGCCGTTGTCGATGCCCCGGTTCCGTTGCCGCAGGAACAGATGAGCCCCATCATCAGAAGGATGATGAGCGTCTTTGTGCAGGATCTCTGATATGGGGTATTCGTCGTCATCTGTTGGTGTTATCGGCTGTGCGGGGGGTGAAAATTGTCTCTGTCGCTCGATTCCTGAAGACCGTTGTCTTCAGGGGAAAACCATCGATTATTCAAGGGGATGAAATGTTGCACGGGGGTTGGTGCGCGTGTATGAATACGGATGGGGGATGACATGGAATTTTCGATCGATTCTCAAAAGTGTATCACCTGTGGTCGATGCATCATCGACTGTCCGATGCGACTCATCGAATATCGGGACGAACAGGTCCGTTTCGTGCCGGAAGCAGAGGATTGTTGCATCTGTTGCGGTCATTGCATGGCCATCTGCCCCACCGGGGCCGTGACGGTCGAGGGGCTGCCGGAGACACAGTTCGATGCCCTCCCGAAGGAGACGATCGGCATCGAGGCGCTGCTCGATCTGATGAAGACGCGTCGCTCGGTGCGCGCTTTTCGCGACGAACCGGTTCCACGCGCAATGGTCGATTGCATCCTCGAGGCGGTGGCGCAAGCCCCCCTCGGTTTTCCCGCTGAGCTCGGCGGCGTGAGTATCGTAAACGGAAAGGAGAAGGTGGCTCGGCTCCTTCCCCCGATGGTGGCTTTTTATCGCCGTTTGCACCGGGGGATGCGAAGCCCCTTCATGCGTCCAATCCTTCGGCTCTCCATGGGGAAGAAGGTTTTTTGTGCCATCCAGAACTTCATGCCGGTCATGGACCGCATGTTTGCCCACTACGAGCGGACCGAGGAGGACGTCTTCACCTGGAGTGCTCCGCTGCTCTTGGTCTTTCACGCGCCAGCTGACAAGATCAGCGCGCACGACGATCCCGTGATCGCTGCCACCTATGCGATGCTGGCGGCACAGGCATTGGGGCTGGGGACGACGATCATCGGCATGGTGCCCCCCTTCGTGCAGCAGTCGCGCTGGGCACGGCGCTTTCTCTCTATTCCCAACGGGAATCTCGCGCAATCGGCATTGATCGCCGGTTTTCCCCGCACGCTCTTTACCCGCAGCATAGCTCGCCCGCCGGAAACACAGCACCTCTGATTTTATTGTGATGGTTCATCAACGCAGGAACGTTATCGCCGAAAGGATGGGCGGAGGGGTCGCCGTCGTTTCGAATGCAAGCGCGTCGACGTCAAACGCAGACATGGCATCCATCCCACCATTGGTGCCGCCGGTCTGCGGCGAACCCATGATGTCTTCCGGAGTGGTCGGCGGCGTCGATCCGCCTTCATCGTCATCGTCGTCGACGATGGGGTCGCGCGCGATGCCCGTGCGGATGGTCGGTTCATATCCCCAGGTTTGGAAGAGGGGGACGATCTGTTCTTCAACCAGATTTTTGGGCAGGCCGTCGAGGAGCGCGAGTTGGTGGCGATGGCTGAGGCGAAAGATGCCGCGGGCGGTGAGGTCTTTGCGGCTCGCCAGCGTTGGGCCCGCCTGCATGAGCGTGATGCCGACGCGTCCATCCATAAAGAGGAGGAAACGGTGATTTGCCCCCGTGATGAGTGTTTTGGGATCGAAGGGAGCATCGACGATGAAGGGCTTTGCTAGATGGATCAGCGCCCCTGCCACGGGGTTCTTCTCCTCCGCTCGCTCGCGGTATTCATCGAGCGCGTCCTGAGGCATGATCGTGTGCGGCACGGGATCGCGCCGTTGGTTTGCGTCGGCGGGCGTCGGCTTTGGCTGAGGCCGGGGTGCGGCGCTTTTCTGCAGGCGGTGCATCACCGTCTGTGGTGTCCAGCTGGGGGTTGTCTCCGGAAAGAGGCGCGTGATCCTGGTGGCGCTCATGTGCGGAAAACCCAACTGTTCCATGAGGTGATTCGCCTGTTTCTCCGCATCTGTCTCCGGGACCGAGTTCCAGAGAAAGCCGACGAGGGCGACGACGAGATCATTGTGGGCGACGCCATGCGCACGTGGATCGCGCGCGAGTGTGTCGAGCAGGTTCAAGGCCGTCGGCTCATCCACTTGCGCAAAGTTGCGCTCCATCCACCAGGTGAGATCGCGCAGGATATTGGCTGCGCCGAGGTGCGCGAGGGCCGTGTGCAGGGTCAGGGGGTGTCGTCCGAAGAGGAACTGCGCGCGTTCGTTGGCCCGAGCGGTATCATCCTGAAGCGGCGCTGTCTTTTCCGCTGACGGCGTTTTCTTCTTCCGCGGGCGACCTCGCTTCGGGCGGTCGGGAGAAGACTGCTTCGCGGCGGTGTTCGCAATCTGGGCCTGCGCACGGGCGGCATTGGCTCTTTCCTCCTCGGCGGATACGCGGTCATCGATCTCATCGAGGATGGCGACGACGCGTTCATCCTCGCGAATGACCGCATCGATGGCGTCGGCCACGCCGATCACCAGAGGGTTGCGTTGATTCTCATAGCCCCAGTCGACGAGTGCATGCAGCGACGGCAGGAGCGCGGGCAGTGGAAGGTGCCAACCGGCGTCATCGAAGCGGTGGAGGGCAAGGACACATCGAGCCGCCTGCGTGGCTGAGGATGATCCCGAGCGGAGCGCGGCATTCAAGAATCGGTTGGCGGCCTGTTTGATCGAGGTGGGAAGCGTCGTCTCATCGCCGCCCAGGTTCTGGTTCGTGATGACGACCTCGGCGGGCAGTGCTTCGGTGCCAGGGGGCGACGGTGCATTCTCGGGGACGCCCGCAATCGCTCCGGTGAGTTGTTCGATGCTGCCGAAGCGGCGCGTCGATGCCGCGAGCGGTGGCTCCCAGGCAAACTGCATCGTCAGTCGCGAAAAACGCTGCGCGAGTTCGGCGTTGAATGCCTCATCGTCGATGTCGCCATCGTCTCCCACCGTGCGGTCCGGGAGGCCATCGGGGAGGAGGGCGGCAAGGCAGGCCTGGCCCACGCGGCTTTGAAAGGTGATGTGCTGCGCTTCATTCGGCAGGTGCAGGCCGGATGCAATCAGCAGCGCGCGAAAGGCCTCAAGGGCGGTTGGGCGCATGGGTAGTTCTCCTCATCACAGCATGCCGGTCGTGGTGGGGGCGATCGGCGCGGGGATGGCCAGCGCGTCGATCACGCCCAGGGCCATATCCCAGGTGGCGGTCACCTCCTGGAGGTCGTTATCGGGGAGTGCGGGGCCGTCGAGCGCATGAAGGGTTTCGTGCACCGCGGCGATGTTTTCGTCGTTGAGTTCACCGTTTTCCCCGATAGCGAGCCCCAGGCCGTATTCGAAGAAGTCGAGAGTCGCCGTCGCAATACGATTGAGCGAACGGCCCTGAAGGTCGGGGGTGAGCGCAAAGGCATCCGGGAAACGATCGGTGAGATGCTGGTCGACGAAGGTGTGTGCCTGCGCGAATCCGTTCCGATCGGCGTTCGTACCGACGAAGAGGGTGGAGAAGGATCGGCGATTGCTCGCGCGCTGGCTCGGTCTTTCGAACTGTTCGAACTGCAGATGCATCTGGATCGAGGCGAGGTTGTTCTTGAGCGCCTTGAGCGCGCGTTCCTGTGCGGCCGTTCTCGAGGGGTTCCGCCGCAGATATACGCCCAGCGCCGCACGCGACATGAGGGCCGTCATCTCCAGGTGCCGGCTGGGATCATCGATCATGAGGGCGGTGCGCAGCCCTTGCAGGGCGAGTTCATTGGCGGCGTTCTCATCGATGGGTTTTCCGATCGCGTTGAGAAACGCGCGCAGCATCTCCGCGGGGTGCGCGGGGGGGCTGGCCTCGGTAACGGTGCTCTGGGGAGGGGCCGTTTCCTCCATACCCTCACCCAGATCGATCTCGATCTCGATCTCGATCCCTTCATCCGGGGGCAATTCGACATCGATCTCGTCCATGTCGTCGCTCGTGTCGGGCGGCGGTGTCGACGGGGATTCATCTGCGGCGTCGAATTCCGCTGGCAGCGGAGGAGGTTCTTCGGCGTGCAGAGGGGGACGTGTGCGCCACGCGCTGGCGGGATCGCCCAAGAGATCATGCGCGGTCTTCTGGCCTTCTACCCCCTGAGAGGGGATCGTTCCCTTCGTGGTCTTGAGGACGATCGCTTGATGTGATCCCGTCTGTACGGTCTCTTGAATGAGCGGAATCCATCGCCGGTCGATGGCGGCGGTGATGATCTGTGCCGCGCGCTGTACCTGTGCGCGCATCTTTCGATCATCTTGGGGACGATGCACCGGGAGATCGCGCACGATGTGGGAGAGGCGATCGAGTTCGTAGAGGTTGGGCAGGCTCTTCCAGGTCTCTTCGTAGAGCGGGTGTTCGACAAAGGCCGTGAGCGGCGGAAAGAGTCGCATGAACGCAATGTGTGAGCGGGACAGATCGACGGCGGGATCGACCGCGTGCGAACTGATGCGCGTGGCCTCCTCGCGGATGGCCATGATCAGCGTCAAGAGCGTGGAGAGATATCCCTGCCGCGTGTTGATGGCCAGAACGGTGCGCATCAGATCCCGCTGGATGCCGTCGTCGATCTTGGGTTTGCGCAGCATACCGATGAGGTGGCCGGCGTGCCGTCGCCGCCTCTCCTCATCTGGAGGTCGTGAGGATTGTTCGTCGATCCTTCCCGCGCGCCCTTCGAGGAAGGCGTAGTACCGTTCCGTCAGTGCGATCGAATCGACTATTCCCGCAATCCACATCGCGCACAGGTTCTCGTCGTGTTCGTCCTGTGAATGGGCAAGGGCCGTGGCGAAGGGGGTGAGGTCGAACGGTTCGTCGGAATCGACCATCTGCCCATGGACGTGCTCAAGCCGCTTGGCGTGCGGTTCGAGGATCCTGGTCAGGTCGGTGACGAGTTCGCTGGACATGGGTGGTCTTCTCTCCCGATACAAAGAGTCGCATAATATCGATGGCACAGGAGGGGCGCGTTCGTCAAAGCATTTGAAATGCTGAGTAAAATTGTCATTCCTTCAGTGGAGAAGGGTCCATTCCCGCCAGAACCCCTGATAGATGATCGCGCCTCCGAGGAGCGTGACGATGATGGCGCTGGCCAGCGGCAGCCAGCGGGTGAGGAGTTCCCCCTTCGGGAGGCGGTCGATGAACGGGCGCGCCCGAACGGTGAGGATGCCTATGGCGATGAGGACGAGGGCGAGCCCCACCGAGAAGACGGCGATCAGCGCCAGCCCGAAGCCGATGCGTCCGATGGCAATCGCCGTGAGCATGACGACCGTCGCGGTGGGGCAGGGGACGATGCCGCCGGAGATGCCCAGGACGAGGAGCTGGCGGAGGGTGGGCGCGGACGATTCCTGATGATGATGGTGATGATGCCGGCGCGGAATGAGGCGGCGCACGAAGAGATAGAGGCCGATGCCGACGATGAGGGCGCCGGAGAAGAGCGAGACGAAGGGCGTATAGTATTCCGGAACGATATACTGCGCGGCGAAAAGCCCCACGAGCCCCAGGACGATGACGCTCGCTACGTGGGTGAGCGTGACGATGAGGCCCAAGAGCATGGCGTGTCCCACGGTGCCGTGGCTCCCCACGAGATAGGCGGCCACCAGCGCCTTGCCGTGTCCCGGCGAGAGGGCGTGCAGCGCGCCCAGCAGGAGCGCGGCGATCAGCGCCAGGGCGAACACGCGCGCGGTGATTTCGCGCGTTTTGAGATAGTCCACGAGCGTCGAGTCGGCGGATACCCCCTCTGTGTCTGCCTCCGTCGTATGCGCCGGTGACGTCTGCCCCTGGCCCGGAGCGACGCTGAATGTCAGCGTGCGGTGCTCGTCCATCTCCGACCACTCCGTTTCCGTCGGTTTGCTGATGGCCGTCGTCTCCACGCCGTCGCGCCCCTGGGCCTGGTTGCGAAAGACCGCTCGCTGCATCCGGAAGTTGTCGTTGGTGATGGCGATCCGATGCGGCTCATTCCCTTCGGGAAGGGGGGCGATCAGGTGGAGATGGTATTCGTAAAACCCCGGTTCGCCGTTATCATACGTTCGCGCGTAGTTCGGATTCCAGGCGGTGGCGACGGGGTTTCCATCGATGGCAACGCTGATCCCCTTCGTGAGGTGATCGACCATCTCCTCGTTGAACTGTCTCTCCTCCTCCGGTCCGATGCGTTCGAGTGTGTGCATCGATTTGAAGCGGTTCATCATCAGCACGAGCTTCGTGACCGGAACCTCGATGGTATAGTCGATGGCGATCGCCCGGCCGGTGGCGGTGGCATCCAGACGGTGCCCCCACAGACGCGTGCTGAAGGGGTGGGCCTGCGCGGTCTGGGTGAAAAGCAGGATCAGCGCGATAACGGTGAGGATTCGTTTCATTTCCCCCCTTATAGCGTACTCCAGCCTCGTATGTCATTTGACAATCGCGCGCGTCCGGGGAAAGATCCGCCCACATGCATTCAAGGAGGCTTTATGATGCGAAAAGGAATCGTCGTTCTGCTCATGCTCACCGCCGCCTGTATGGGGTGCAAGATGTTCAAACCCAAACCGTCGGCCACGCAGTTCGGCGTGCCCAAGCTCGATCGTACCGATTTCAACCGCATCGTCGTGTTGCGCAACCTTCCCTTCTATTGGATGGAGGACACCAACGAGAATGGGTTGGTCGATCCGAATGAGCTCGGCTCGAGCCGCGATGGCATCGACATCGCGAAGTATGTCCAGAAGGGAAAATTCACCGAGGCGTTTGAACAGGCCTATCTTGAAATGGTGGCGACCGCGCGCCTCGATGCGGTGGCCAAGGAACTCGACCAGGGGCGGCTGACCCTCATCCGGACCGATTTTACCGATAGCCCCGAGAATGAGCGCACGCTCGTGGGTCACCTCATGGCGGCGGGAAAGCTCATCGACGAACTCTATCAGGTCCAGAAGGGTGCCTATAAATATCTCCAGCAAATTCCGGAGAGCGACACGATGAGCCGGGCGCTCTACCATCGCAACCAGGAGCCCTGGTGTGCGGCGCCCAAGACGCAGTCCAATCCCTTTTGCAATGCGGTGGCCAGCTTTCCCGAGAAGATCTCGGATGCCTATCCCGAGGGGATGAAGCAGGACGAGGCGATGTGCAAGCGGCTTTCCGAACAGTCCAACGCCAAGGAGCTGATGGATCCCTTTACCGTCGTGCGCGAGCGCGGAGGGAAGCTGATCGCGCTGCCGCTCACCGAGGTCTACGGCGATCGGATGCGCGCGGTGGCCACGGAATTGCGCGCGGCGGCGGCCACGCTCGACGAGAAGGAGGAGGCCTTCAAGCGCTATCTGCTCGCGGCGGCCAAGGGATTTGAGAACAACGACTGGAGCGAGCCGGACGAGGCCTGGGCCGCGATGAATAGCAGCAACAGCAAGTGGTTCCTGCGCGTAGCGCCCGATGAGACCTACTTCGATCCCTGTCAGCTCAAGGCGGGTTTCGAACTCGATTTCGGCATCAACGATCAGAGTTCGCTCAAGTGGCAGGGGCGGCTCGAGCCCCTCAAGAAGGACATGGAACAGGGGTTTGCCGACCTGATCGGGCCGGCCTATGACGCGCGCGATGTCTCCTTCACCTTCCCGGACTTCGTCCGCGTGGTGATGTATTCCGGCGATGCGCGCTCAAACCTCGGCGCGATGATCGGACAGTCGTTGCCCAACTGGGGGAAGGTGGCTGAGGAAAACCGTCGTCGCACGATGGCGATGACCAACTTCTACACCGATCCGGATTCCAAGCGGATCATGCGCGCCAAGGCCTCCTCGATGCTCGATGCGAGTGCGATGAAGCTCTATCCCGAGGACAACGAGGCGGGGCTGATCACGACCATTCTGCACGAGGCGACGCACAACTTCGGGCCGCACTCGGCGTTCAAGGTGGACGGCAAGACGCCCGAGGAGATCTTCGGCGGACGCAATGCCATGGTGCTCGAGGAGCTGAAGGCCCAGACCGGTGGCATCTGGTTCATCGACTACCTGCGCGGCAAGGGGTACTTCGATCAGAAGCGCGCCAACGAGATCTACACGGCCGCCATCGATTGGTGTTTCAACCACATCTCGCGCGGCATGTTCACCGCCACGGGCAATCCCAAGGCCTATAGTCAACTGGCGGCGATCCAGATCGGGACGTTCGTCCGCGACGGGGCGCTGACGTGGGTGCCCAACGTCGATCCCCAGAACGACGGCGTCCTCGGGCGTTTTCAGATCAACTACGACAAGCTCCCCGCGTCGATCGAGGGGCTGATGCGGAAGACGGGGCAGGTCATGGCCTCCGGCGATGCGGCTTCAGCCAAGACGCTGATCGACGATTTCACTGCGGGCGAGGGATCAAAGCTCGTGCGTATGAAGGAGGTCGAGGATCGCTATCTGGGATTCACCAAGGCGAGCTTCGATTTTGCGGTGAAATACTGATCGGAAAAGGGATGGGGGATGCGAGGCGGGGCCGAAAGGCTCCGCCTTTTTTTAGCGTTTGATCGCAACGATTTCATAGCGTCCGGGTTCGTCGATAAAATGCGTGGGCGCAAGTCCCGCGTTCCGGATCATCTGCTCCATCTCTGCACGGTCGGGGAGCGTGTGGGCGCTCACCTCGGCGTGGGCCGTGGTATGAAAGTCGTTGATCTCTGCGCGGCTTGAGAAGTGGGCGATGACGAGGCGACCCCCGGGTTTGAGGATGCGCGCGGCACTCGCGATTGCCTGTTGCTGATCGTGCATGTGCGGAAAGCAGGAGAAGCAGATGATCGCATCGGCGCTTTCTTGCGGGATGGTGTTCTCTTCAAGCGTCTCCACGCGTGTCTCGATGCGGGGGTCGGGGTGGCGGGCGCAGAGTCCCTCGATCATGCGCGGGGCGGGGTCGACGGCGACGATGCGTCCCGAATCTCCCATGGCTCCCAGCAGTGCTGGGATCAGCACCCCCACGCCGCAGCCGATATCGACGACCGTCGATTCAGCAGCGAGGTTTGCCAGCGCGACGACTTCATCGAGACGTTCCGGGGAGGGCGGTGTGTGCCGCTTCTCCCAGTCGTGGGCACGTTCGTCAAAAAAGCGGATGGTCCGGTCGCGTTTCGTCATCGTTTCTCCTCGGTTTCCTGTTGACCTAATGGGTCTTCTCCGTTAGTTAGGCTCGGCTAACTAATGGAGTCCATATGCCGGAGATCTCCCCCAGTCAAGAGGATTACCTCGAATCGATCATCGAGATCGGTGGTCTCGGGGGCGGCGCGCGCGTGAGCGATATCGCGGCGCACCGCAACGTCTCGATGCCTTCGGTGACCGGGGCGATGAAGCGTTTGGAAAAACAGGGCCTGGTGCGACACGATCGCTCCAATGCCATTGCGCTTACCCCTGCAGGACGCAAGATTGCGCTGCGCACCGCCAATCGACATGCGCTCTTCAAACACCTGCTCGTCGGCGTGCTCGATATCGATGAGCCGGTGGCCGAGCGCGATGCCTGCGCCATCGAACACCTGGTGAGCGACAAGACGGTGGTGGCGCTGTCGGCGTATCTGGATGAACTCGCGGAGTGCGACGAGATCCCCTGCCGGGGGCATCGCCGTGGCCGCGGTCGAGGGCGCACCAGGGTCCTCGAACAGATGCTCACCCTGGACGAGGTCGAGCCCGGCCGGACCGTGCGCGTGGTGGGCATCATGGGGTGTGGGGGGCTGCGTCGCCGACTCATCGAGATGGGGGTCGTCTGCGGTGCTGAGGTATCCGTTCAGCGCGCCGCGCCCTTCGGCGATCCCCTCGAGATTCGCATCAAGGGGGCGAGCGTCTCCCTTCGGAAGAAGGAGGCCGCCACCATCGCCGTCGAACCGGTTGAAGGGGGCGCATGAATCACCTCACCGTCGCCATCGCGGGAAATCCAAACTCGGGCAAGACCACCATCTTCAACGCGCTGACCGGAACGCATCAGCACGTCGGAAACTATTCGGGCGTGACGGTGGAAAAAAAGGAAGGGGAGTATACCCACAAGGGTGTGGAAGTGAACGTCGTCGACCTGCCCGGCACCTATAGCCTTTCGGCGGCCTCGCTCGACGAACGCGTGGCGCGCGACTTTCTCATCCAGGAGCGGCCCGATGTCGTCGTCGATGTGATCGATGCCACCAACTTCGAGCGCCATGCCTATCTCGTCGCGCAGCTCGTGGAGATAGGCGTGCGCCTGGTGCTCGTCCTCAACATGACCGATCGCGCGCGCGCGGCCGGTCAGGTCTTGGATCTGGACATCCTCGCCGAGCGGCTCGGCTGCGAGGTCGTCGAGACCGTCGGCAGCAAGGGCGTCGGTCTGCATGAACTCAAAAATGCCATTGGGCGTGCGGCGCAAAAACCCGCTTCCCAGATCGATCTGGATTATGGCGATGAACTCGGCGGGCTCATCGACGATATGGAGGCGCGCCTGCGCGCGGCCGGTGCGGGAAAGCTCGCGCCCTATGAGGATCGGTGGGCGGCCATCCGGTTGCTCGAAGAGGATGAGGAGATCAAGCACCTCGTGCGCAAGCGCTTTCCCGCGCAGTCGATGCGCATCCTTTCTTTTTCCGCGCAGCTGCGCCGTCGGATGGAGGGGCACCATGGCGACGCGCTCGCGGTCTTCATCGCCGAGCGGCAGTATGGGTTCGCGGCAGGGCTCTATCGCGAGATCCTGCGGCAGGAGGCCAACACGCGCCGCTGGCTCTCCGATCGGATCGACGATCTGCTCACCCATCGCATGCTCGGCATTCCGATCTTTCTCGGCTTCATGTACCTCGTCTTTTGGATGACCTTTACGCTCGGCCAGGCGCCGATGGAGTGGCTCGACTCGGGTTTCGGGTGGTTGGCCTCTTTCTTGAGCACCCATTGGCCGGACGGCCCGCTCAAGTCGCTCGTCATCGACGGCGTCATCGGCGGCGTCGGCGGCGTGGTGATCTTTCTGCCCAACATCGTTCTGCTCTTTCTCGGCATCGCGCTTCTCGAGGACACCGGTTACATGGCGCGCGTCGCCTTCATCATGGATCGGCTCATGCACCGCATCGGCCTGCACGGGAAATCCTTCATCCCGATGCTCGTGGGATTCGGCTGTTCGGTCCCGGCCATCATGGCCACGCGTACGCTCGAAAATCGGCGCGATCGGCTCGCCACGATGATGGTCATCCCGCTCATGAGTTGCGGCGCGAGGCTCCCCATCTATGCCCTCTTCATCCCCGCGTTCTTTCCGGAGGTGTGGCGCGCGCGCGTGCTCTGGCTGATCTACCTCACGGGCGTTTTGCTCGCGGTGCTCGTCGTGCGTCTCCTGCGCTCCACACTCCTGCGCGGCGAGTCCACGCCGTTTGTCATGGAGCTGCCGCCGTATCGCATGCCGACGCTCAAGGGGATTGTTCTGCATATGTGGCAGCGGTCCTGGATGTATCTGCGCAAGGCCGGAACGGTGATTCTTCTGATCTCGATCATCATGTGGGTGTTCACGTCGTTCCCAAAACCGAAGACATACACGATGGACGAGTGGGTGGAGGGGGGCGGACGGGCTATGCCGCAGGCGATCGCGCGTGCACACGCCGCGGAGGACCTGCGCTATTCCATCGCCGGGCGCGTCGGGCACGCGATGGAGGTCGTGACAAAGCCCCTGGGATTCGATTGGCGGATCAACACCGCGCTTCTCGGGGCGTTCGCCGCCAAGGAGGTCTTCGTCTCGCAACTCTCCATTATCTTTTCTATCGGTGATGCCGATACCGATCGGGGCTCGCTCATCAGACGTCTGCAGCGGCGCTATACGCCGCTCACCGGTCTCTGCGTCATCCTCTTCTGCCTCATCGCCACCCCCTGCATGGCGACCGTCGCGGTCACCTGGCGCGAGTCCGGCAGCATTCGCTGGGCGCTCCTGCAATTCTTCGGCCTCACCGCACTCGCCTACCTCGTCGTCCTCCTCGTCAACCAGGTCGGCCGATTGATCCTATGAGAAGTCCTCCTCGTGGAACGATGTGGCGATGGAGAGGTGATTGAAAAACACGTCGTCGGTAAGGCCGAGTGGTGAGACAAAAGTTCGGCAGTGTGTTTGGAGGGGATGTCATGATCCAACCGGGTAAAATATCTTGTATGTGCGCTTCCGCTCCGTTCACACGTTTTGGCATCTGACTCGACCCGCTTTTCCTCGTGAACTCGCCCGCCAGCGGAATAAGAGCGCATCATATTTTTGGCGGGCTCAGACAGCACTCGGAATTGAGATCTCCGATCTCAACCAGCGGGTCTTCGCAGGCCAAAACGGTTCTCTCCACGAGGCGCACATACAAAATATTTTACCCGGTTGGATCATGATCAGAAGATATCCCCTCCGCTCACACTGCCGGATGATGTCTTCGAGAGGGGAGGCGATATGAAACGGATCGGCATGATCGGTGGAGTGGGTTGGCAGTCGACGATCGATTATTATCGCATCATCAATGAAGTCGTCGCCGAAGTGAAAGGCGGCCATCATTCGGCGCCCCTGCTGCTGTCGAGCGTCGACTTCGATCCGTTGGTGGCGCTGGCGGTGGCGGGAAATTGGGACGAGATTGCGCGTCAGTTGATCGTCGAGGCGAAGCGGCTGGAAGCGGGCGGGGCCGATCTCCTCGTGATCGGTTCGAACAGCCTGCACAAAGTGGCGCGAACGGTTGAAGATGCGGTCGACATTTCCCTCCTGCATATCGTCGAGGCGACCGCTGCGGCGATTACGAAGCAGAAGCTCAAACGGATTGCCCTCCTGGGGACCGCCTTCACGATGGAGGATGGATTCTATCAGGAGTCCATGCAATCGCACGGCATTGAAATCATGATCCCCGAGGAGGAGGAACGACAGTTCGTCCACAAGGTGATCTTCGAGGAACTCGTGCACGGCAGAATCGTCGAGCGTTCGCGCGATTCATTCATGCACATCATCGAAGGCCTGGTCGGGCGCGGCGCCGAAGGGCTCATCCTCGGGTGCACCGAAATTCCGCTCCTCATCCAACAACAACACGTCTCGATCCCGCTCTTCGACACGACGCGCATCCACGCCAAAGCCACCGCCCGATGGGCGATGAAAGAATAATCGAAAAACACGTCGTCGGGAAGGCCGAGTGGTGAGATAAAAGTCCGACAGTGTGTTTGGAGGGGATCTCTCGTCGTCACTGCGCTGAAGCATCCTTCCCGGAGGAGTATAAAGGCGCGTTTGCGAGACGAGCGTATCCCGAAGCACAAAATCCGATTGGCTTCACGGTATTGAGAGCCGACGGAGGAGGATCCTCAATACCGATGAAGACAACGGATTGTGTGCAAGGGGTAGCGAGCGAAGCGCGCCCTACGACGAAGGGAAGGATGCTTCAGCGCAGTGACGAAGGGGCGTCTGCCTTGCCACACAAAAGAAGTTGTGATTCGTGATGAATTCCGATAGTTTATGCGCGCTATGTGGCATTGCGCTCGGGGGTTGCTCCGGACATTTCTGCTTGTTTTTTCGGTGGTTGCGGTGCTTCTGGCCGCGGCGCCGGTGCGCGCGGCGTCGTTCGATCCGTCGGTCGATTGGAAGACGATCAAGACGCCGCACTTTCGCATCCGCTTTCCCGAGCGGATTGAGCCTATCGCCCAGAAATCCGCCAACATCCTCGAAGAGGTCTTCCCCCTGGTTACTGAGAAGTGGGGGCGCAAGCCCTGGAGCTACACCGAGGTGGTCCTGACCGATCGCACCGACGATTCCAACGGCATGGCGGCCGTGCTCCCGTATAACTGGATGATCATCTATACCGTACCGCCCAGTCCCGATTCGTCGCTGGCGCACTATGATGACTGGCTGCGGATGTTGCTCGTCCACGAATTTACGCACATCGTCCAGATCGACGCCTTCGGTGGCATCTGGTGGCCGGTGCGCGTGCTCCTGGGTAAGACCGTGAGCCCTTCCGGGATCAGCCCGACCTGGTTGCGCGAGGGAATCGCCCAGTGGGATGAGACGGTCTTCACCAAGGGCGGGCGCGGGCGCGGCTCCTACAGCGAGATGGCCATTCGCACCGCGATCCTCTCGGATAGTTTTCCCCCGATCAGTTTCGCCGACGGCCTGAGTTGGAAATGGCCCGGATACGCCGCGGCCTACCTCTATGGCATCGAATTCGTCGAGTGGTTGATCAGCACCTATGGCGAAGATCGCTTCATGGAGTTCGATGGGCGCGTGCGTCGCTCGATCATGCTGGCCATGATCAATCATCAGGCGCGCCAGGTCTACGGCAAGACCTTCTACGAACTCTGGATGGAGTGGAAGCGGCACCTCCTGAAACGGTTTGCCGCTGTCGATGCGGCGCTCACCGCCGAGGGCGTTACCCCCGCTGAGACGCTCGTGCCGGTGAAGGAGCAGCGGCGGTATTGGTCGCCGACGCTCTCGCGCGATGGACGCGAGCTCGTCTATACGCAGACATCGCCCTTCGGTCCGCCGGAGATGCACCTCTACAATATCGAGACGGGCGAGGATGAACGCATCAAGAAGAAGGTTGCGGCGAACCAGTTCTCCTTCAGTCCGGATGGGCGCACAATCGCCTACTCCAAGATGGGCGGGTATAAACGCTATTATAAGTTCTACGACCTCTGGATCTATGACCGCGATGCGAAAAAGCGTAAGCAGCGTTTTCGGCGCCTCACCGTTGGGCAGCGCGCGCGCGATCCGGATTTTACGCCGGATGGGAAGAACCTCATCTTCGTGAAGGGGGATGGCAGTACCGACACCCTGAATCGCATCGATGTCAAGACGCGCGATGTGACCCTGCTCACGCCGAACGTGGCGCCGCATACGCAGTTTGCTAATCCGCGCGTCTCTCCCTGCGGACGCTTCATCGTCGTTTCCATGTGGCAGCCGGACCACGGTTGGCGCATCTACCGCCTCAATATCGATGGCACCAATCCCGTTCGGTTGACGAAGACGCGCGGGCTCGTCATCGAGGCCCATCCGGTCTGGGCGCCGGATGGCAATGACGTCATCTACTCCTCGGACGAGACGGGGATCTCCAACTTCTATCGCGTCTCCGCGCACGGCGAGCGCAAGCCCTGCCGTATCACGAACGTCGTGAGCGGTGCCTTCCAGCCGACGACGGCCGTCGGCGCGGGGATTGTGGGCGAATACTATACCCCGGATGGTCTCGTCATCGCGCGCTTTGGGACCTGGGTGCGCCCGGCCGATCATGATCTTGAGCGATGCAAGGGCAAGGCGGTCGGCGATGCGGGCCTCGGTCTCTACGGTGGCTCCGGCAGTACCTATCCGAAGCACTTTCAGCTCGGCGACGACAGTCGCCCGACGGGGGGCGGAAAGGGCGTCCCCGATCCGGCAGGAATCGGCACGGCCTCGCTCGGAGCGACGGGATTCAAGAAGTATCCGGTCGAGAAGTACGTCGCCTTCGGGCAGTCGCTCTTCCTTCCGCGCTTTGTTCTGCCCAACGTCGCCTATACGAGTGACACGGTCTTCGCTTCGATCATGACCGGCGGTGCGGATGTGCTGCGTTGGCACAACTGGCTGGCCTCGCTCAACTATCGCGTCGATGCGCGGCATCTCGGCTACAGCTTGCAATACTGGTACAGCCGGTATCGGCCGGTCTTCAGCGTGATTCTGGCCGACTACGCCGTCGATTTCGGTATGATCTCGTTTGTCAATTCTGTGACCCCGACGCTCTCGCGCACCGTTCACTTCTATGAAAAACGTCGCGCGGTCGCGGCCTCGGTGGGTGTCCCCTGGGGGAGTCACGGCTTCCAGGTCGCCTACTTCTTCGAAGACCACATGCCGAAGACCAAGCTCACGGCGGCGGAGCGAGCGGTGCTCAACCTCGGTCACTTCGCCGGTCTTCGTTTCAAGTACAACTATCGCGACACCGAGCGGTATCCCGCGTCGATCAGCCGCGAGAACGGGCGCGATATTCGGCTCACGACGATCGTCCAGAATAAATACTTTGGTTCCGGCGATCGCAACGAGCAGGTGATCTTCTCCGGCGACTGGCGCGAATTCATCAAACTCCCCTGGATGACGGTCTTTGCCCTTCGCGCTGCCGGCGGTATGACCTGGGGCGATCGACTCGTGCAGGGAACCTTCGGTATGGGTGGTGCGCTCGGCGAGGGGAACTTCGGCGGCGGCGGAACCTACAATTACTTTCCCCTGCGCGGCCTTCCGGTATCAGCGCTCTCGCGGACACGTGCCATGCTCTTCTCGGGCGAGTATCGCTTTCCGCTCGTCGAGCCGCAATTCGGTCTCGGCACCGCGCCGTTCTTCTTGAAGGACATCAGCGCGGCGGTCTTTGCCGATTACGGCAACGCCTGGAATGCGCATGAGGGTGGCTGCGATTCCTTGAACACCTTCTTCGACGAATTTCTGCTCGGCGTCGGCGCCGAGCTGCGCGGGAACTTCATCGTCGGCCATGGCCTTCCCATCCACGGTCGCATCGGCTATGCCATCATCGTCCTCAACCGCGGTCGCGTCGCGGCGCTCACCGACCCGATCTTCGGTCAGAGCATCAAGGACGGTATCTTCATCCTGACGTTGGGCGCGGCGTTTTAAGAGCCGTGACGGGTGATAATCGCTTAGAGGGAAGAGGGCTTTTTGCTGTCATTCCCGCGAAGGCGGGAATCTCGATTTTTCACCCACTTCGAGATTCCCGCCTTCGCGGGAATGACAACTATTGAACAGTTCGTCTCAAGAAAATGTTATCTCCCATGCGTGTCGTGAACATTGCCATCTGTTTCATCGGTACGATCGTTGTCTTCGCCGCGACCGGGTGTGCGGGCCGCGCTTCTGCGGCGCAGGCGCAGGTTGCCGAGACCGCACCTCGCCGTTCGGTGCAGGCTACAGCCTTATCCCTCGACGAGGTCGTGCAGGGACTCTCCGATTTTGCCGTCCGTGCGAAGCAGTATTCCGTTCCGGAGTGGGATTTTGTCCTCGGGTATGCCCATTTTCAAAAGAGGCGGTGGAAGGAGGCCGAGACCTTTCTCGCCAAGGTGGCCGATGCGCTTCCCCTCGTGGAGGACACAGTGTTCTATGAGCGCGGTGTCGCGGCGATCGAACTCGGGCATTTTCCGCAGGCGCTCACCTTTCTCGACCTTCTGAAGGATCGTTTTCCCGAAAGCGTTTGGGCGCGTGATGCCGAATTCGAACGCGTGCGTGCGCTCGTCGGCATGCGGCGATTTCGTGAGGCGAGCGAAGCGCTGCGAGTTCTTTCGCGCGAGAAGCATCTCTCGATCGAGAGGCAGGCGCGCATCGATCGCGTCAACGCCGAGCTGGCGATTGAATCCGGTCAGGCGGAGACGGCCGTGGCGCGGGTGAAGGCGCTGGCGGTCAATGCGGGCAGCGAGGAAGAGCTTCGCGATCTCTCCTCCCTCATCGGGGATGTGCGTCGGCGTTTTGGCGTCGATGTTCGCAAGTGGCTGGACCATCCCCAACAACAATATCGCTTGGCCCAGTCGTTCGTCGATCGTTCGCAGTGGGACGAGGCGGCTGTTCGCCTGAAGGCGTTGCTCGAACGCGAGGGGTTGGGCTCCGAGAACGAGGTGCGCGCACGCTGGTTGCTCGCGCGGTGTTACCGCTGGACACATCGCTATGACGAGGCCATCGCGCTTATGCAGGAGCTGCTGGCCGATCCACGTGCCCGAGGATACGTCGGCGGGGTCTCGGCCACACTCGCCACGACCTATGCGAAGAAGGACGACTACGAAAAAGCGATTGCAATGCGCAAGCGGATGCTCGCCCGCGAGAATCCGCGTTCGCGTCGCGCTGCCAATATCGCGTACAAGATCGCGTACCTCTATATGGATGAGGGAAAGTATGCGGAGGCGATTCCGCATTTTCGACACGTGGCCGAGATGCATGGAGGGAGCAAGACCAAGACGCTCGCGCGTTGGCATATGGGGTGGTGCGAGTATATGCGCGGCCAATCTGACGATGCGATCGCTGTCTTTGATGGATTGCTCGGGGGTGCGGCAAAACGCATTCGCATCGCTGATCGCGTCCTCTACTGGAAGGGGCGGGCCCTCGAAAAAGCGGGCCGTCGCGAACAGGCGCGGGCGGTCTATACCGAGGTGCGCCGCAAATATCCGAAGGGCTATTACGGAGAGATCGCGCGCCGACGCCTTGCCGGGAAGCGTTTGACCACCGAGCAGTTTGCGCGCGTCTCTTGGATGGGGGGCCAGGACAGTCAGTGGGCGCCGGACGAGACGGCCGAGACCGAATCGATCCATATGGCGCGCGCGCGATTCTATGATGGCCTTGGGCTCCATGAGGAGGCTGCGCGTGAACTCCGCGTCGTCGATCTCAAGCGGTATCCCGAACTCGCAGACGAGGTGATGTGGCTGGCATCACGCAACTTCGCGCACAACCTTGCCTACCGCCTTTCGGTGCGCCGTCATCGCGGAACGCTCAAGCGGGGAATTCCGAAAGGGAAGGGTTTCGATCGCTTCGTCTGGCAGGCCGCTTATCCCGAGGCCTATCGTCCGATCGTAGGGGCGCTCGCGCGCGAGTGTACGGTCGATCCGATGCTCATCTGGGCGATCATGCGCAACGAGTCGACCTTTCGTCCGTGGGTCGTCTCTCCCGCAGGAGCGGTGGGGCTGATGCAGCTGATGCCGACGACCGCCAATCGCTTGGCGAGCGATGTCGGTGAAGGCATGGTCGATCGGCGCATGCTCTATCGCCCGGCGGTCAACATCGGGTTCGGTGCGCAGTATCTCGAAAAACTGTCCGGACTCTTTCCCGGAAACCCCGTCGCGCACATCGCGTCCTACAACGCCGGCGAAGAGGCCGTCGGGCGCTGGCTCGGCAATGGGGAAATGAACGACATCGAAGAATGGATCGAAGAGATCCCCTACAGCGAGACCAACCTCTACGTGAAGAAGGTCCTGGCAAGCCTCTGGACCATGCAACGCCTCTACCCACCAATTCCCATCGCTTCACCGCCCACGGCAAAGAACTGATTCATCATTCGCACAGCAATCTACATCCTGTATATTGGAACAAATGAGCGCGTCAGTCCGGCAGTGTGTTTTGCGGGGACCGCCGGATGATCCAACCGGGTGAAATGCCTTGCATGTGCGCTTCCGCTTCGCTCTTTCCGCACCGCGAGCCGGACCCTTCCCTTCGTCGTGAGGGCGCGCTTCGCTCGCTACCCCTCGCAAAAAATCCGTTGTCTTCATCGACATTGAGGATCCTCCTCCGTCGGCTCTCAATGTCGTGAAGCCAAACGGATTTTATTGCTTCGGGATACGCTCGTCTCGCAAACGCGCCTTTATACTCCTCCGGGAAGGGTCCGGCTCGCGGTGCGGAAGTAGGGCGCACATGCAAGGCATTTCACCCGGTTGGATCATGATAACCCTACAAACACACTGCCGGACGATGTGTGCTCTGTGCTCTTCTTTGATTGTCTCTGGTTGGGCTACTTCTTGCTGAAGGGGTTGTGGGCGCGGACGATGAGTTCGAGGAGGATCGGTTCGTTTGCGAGCCATTCGGTGTAGAGCGGGTGGGGGTCTTCGGGGAGGAGGGCCTCGCCTACGACCTGGACCTCGAGTTTCATCGCATCGACATAGCCGGCACTGGTCACCCCCTCCACATCGATGGGTTCGGTGGAGAGCGAGATGTTGGATAGGACGATATCGAGGATCGGTTGCGTCGCGGGCATGAGTTCATTCTTGGGGACGTCGAAGGCCTGCACGCGAAGGTCGACCTCTGTGAGGCGGATGGTCGGATAGTCGGCCCAGTCGATCTGAATCCAGGTGCCGGGGATGCCTTCGATGACGACGGTCAGCGCCTTGAGGTCGAGGGGGGGGTGTTTAGCTTGAAAGACCATGCGCGGGATCGATTCGCCTGGAATGACCGCGCCCTCATGGCGACCTTGGACGGTGATGCTATCGCGACCCTCGGCCCAGAAGAAGGGGGCATCCGGCAGGGTGACGAATTGGGCGCCCAGGCGCATGGTGACGTCGAAGCGGCGTTCGTTGTTCTCAGCGGCAGATGCGGGGCGCGTTCCCAGCAGAGAGAGCCAGGCGCAGACGCAGAGCAGCAGGATGCTGAGGAAACGGAGATAATGTGACCGATGTGCCGATGGCTTCACGATAGTCCCTCCCATTTCACGTGGGCTGATCATAGACGGGGGAGGAAAGCGTACAATATGCGGCGCGCAATAGAAAATGACGCGGCAGATCATGGGCGTTCGTCGTTCTCGATTAGGCTTCTTCTTTCTCGGAGAGATCGTAATAATCGATCTTGTCCAGCGGCTGGACGACGCTCGAACAGATGTTGCCCAGGTGGGCGGCAACGCGCTTGAAGAAACGCAACATCAGGGCGGCGGCGACGGCATTGCGGCCCTTGTTATCGGAGGCCAGGTCCCACAGGAGGCGGTCGCAGCTCTTTTCATGGAGGTAGGCCTCTTCGCGCGTATTCTCCGCGAGCTCTCGATCCTGGCGGTCAAAAGAGCGTTTGGTCTGGTCGAACCAGATGAGGATCTTGGCGCGCATTTCGACGAGATCCGGGAAGAGTGGATCGGTGTTGATGTATGATGCCTTTCGCGCCACTTCATGGATGTTCTTGCAGTAATCGCCGATGCGTTCGGCGTCCTTGATGATGCTGGTGAGCATCAGGCTGGGGACCATATCGCCCGTTCCCTGTACGGAGATATGCGTGATGATGTCGCGGCGAATGACCTGCTGCAGGGTGTTGAGCTTTCCATCCATCTTGCTCAACTGTTTTCCCGTTCCGTCCGGGTTGTCATCGCTGATGAGGAATGTTGTCGAAAGCGAAAACATCTCCTTCGCGGATATGATCATTTCATCGAAGCGCCGAAAGGTTTCATCCAGCGCAGAATCGTCGTGCCAGAGGCTCAAGAGTTCTTTCAGGACCATGGTCGGTCTCCTTTCGTTACCATTTGCTGCTGATGTACATGCCGATCAGCGGGAGGACAAAGAAAAGCATAGCGATGTAGATCACCACAAGCTTTTTATTTCGAACGAATATAGAGGCCAACCACTTCGAAATGGCTACTGGAATGCGGCGCGTCCAGGGGGGGACGAAGAAGAGGAGCGTGCCGCAGAGGTTGAAGATGAGGTGGACAAACGCGATCGTGAGCCCCGCCTGATTGCCGGCGAGCGCCGCCAGGATGGCGGTGACAGTCGTTCCGATGTTGGCGCCGACGGTGATCGGGAAGGCCTGTTCGATGGTGACCAATCCTGCGCCGACCATCGGTACCATGATCGAGGTCGTGATCGAGCTCGACTGGATGATAGCGGTGATGACGATGCCGATGGCAAAGATGATGTAGATATTTGCTGAGAAGATGCGCTGAATCCAGTGCTCCAGGCGTGATGCGGTGATCGCGCGCATCGCCTTGACCATGAACGAGAGCGTCAGGAAGATCAGGAGTGCGGCCAGGATGATGGAAAGAATGCCGGTCGTTTTGTCGGACAGGGCCATCGTATCGAGAAAAAAGTGATGAACGGCCTTCACGATCGGTTTGACGGCCACCTTGATGGGGCTGGAGAATGTGCTCGATTCCATTCCGTAGAAGAAGCCAGCCATCACGGAGGCGGCTTTGTTGAGGAAGCCCGTGGCCAGCTGCAAGGGAAGGATGACGATCACGCTCATGATGTTGAAGATATCGTGGACGTTGGCACCGGCATAGGCGCGTTCGAATTCATCGTTGCGCGTGATGTGCCCGACCGAGACCAGCGCGCAGGTGATCGTGGTGCCGATGTTGGCACCCATGACGATGGGCACCGCGCTCTGCACCGAGAGCGCTCCGCCGGAGACGAGGGCCACGACCATGGAGGTGGTCACCGATGAGCTCTGGACGATGGCGGTAGAGAGGATGCCGATGAGCAGCCCCGCGAAGGGATTTGCGGTCGTCGTGATGAGCGATTCGGCGACGCCTTTGCCCAGGAGCTTGAAGGATCCTCCCAGGAGGCTGATGGCGACGAGGAAGAAAAAGAGCAATACGATAAAACCGAAGGCCCGAACGACAAACGCCAGGGGATGTGAGGGACTCTGATCGCTGGTCATTATTCGGAAACCTTTCCTCAAACCGTTGCATTCGGATCGAACAGTTTTGCGTATTCTCCCAGGGCATACCGATCGGTCATGCCCGCCATATAGTCGCAGATGCGGCGGTGGGCGTGCCCCTCGGTGCGAATGGTCGCTTCGAGCGCGGGCGGCAATACCTTCGGGTTATTGAGATACGTTTCAAAGAGGGCGTTCAAGATGCGCGTCGATTTGTCGGCCATGCGTTCCACGCGGTAGTGTCGATAGAGATGGGAGAAGAGGAAATCCTTGAGCTCCTTGGCCTGCGCGGTGATCTCTTCGCTGAAGGCCACGATCTGATTCGGGCATTGGACGACTTCATCCAATGAGGACAGGTTCATCGTGTCGATGCGGCTCTTGGTCGCCTCCGCGAGGTCCGAGACGAGCAGGTGGATGAGGCGGCGGATCGTCTGATATTTGGCCATTCGGGGCGATGCGTTGGGGTGGTCTTTGAGCGCTGCCCCATGGGTCGTGCGCCAGAGCGCGACCGCATCGATTTCACTCGGGATGAGCATGCCCGATTCCAGGCCGTCGTCGAGATCGTGATTCATGTAGGCGATCTCGTCGGCGATATTGACGACCTGTGCCTCCATGGTGGGGAAGCGCTCGGTCCCCAGCTCCATGCCGTCGAGGTTCGGCGCGTCGTATTCGGTGGCGTGTTTGACAATTCCGTCGAGGACCTCGAGCGAGAGATTCAAGCCCAGAAAATCCGGATAGCGTCGTTCGAGTAGCGTGACCACGCGATAGCTCTGCCGATTGTGTTCAAACCCGCCGTGCTCTGCCATCAGGTCGTTGAGCGCGGTCTCGCCGCGATGGCCGAAGGGCGTATGGCCCAGATCATGTGCCAGGGCGATCGCTTCGGCCAGGTCCTCGTTGAGTCGCAGCGTGCGCGCCAGCCCGCGCGAGATCTGGGCGACCTCGAGTGTGTGGGTGAGCCGCGTGCGATAGTAGTCGCCCTCGTGGTTGACGAAGACCTGGGTCTTGTACTCGAGTCGGCGGAAGGCCTCGGAATGGACGATGCGATCGCGATCGCGCTGAAAACAGGTGCGGAGCGGACAGGCCTCTTCCGCATGCTGTCTACCGCGGCTCTGTGCGCTGTGGACCGCATAGGGGGCGAGAAACTCCCGTTCGCGATCCTCGTATGTCATGCCGGAAATCATGGCTGCGGCATAGCCCAGCCTCGATCAGATGGCAAGGGAGGTTACTTCCAGATTCTGTTAATTTTTGGTGAGGATTTCGGGATGGAATTTTCCGGGCCTGAACATGCCGTATACTGCGTCGAGTCCTCACGTGGGAGCAGGATCTCCTTCTGCGTGACGTCGTCCCACGGATCCTGGGTCTCGGAGGAGATCGCTGACGTCTCCTTCGGGCGCTGGGCGTCGAAGGGGGTCGCTTGGCCTTGGCCGATGCGATGGGCGAGGTCGAACAGCGACATAATGGGGTTCTCCTTGTGCTGGGAAACAGCGATTTATCCTGGGTTCAAGGGTATTATCGACCGCCCGAACCCCAAAGTTGCGTCCCGGACAAAAATGCCAAGGGATTCTCCAAAAAATCGGTCATTGATCCCCCATCCGACAGGAAGAACGGTGATTGCGCGCGGAGATGTCGGCAGGGATTGAGAAGGCGAAGCATTGAAGATGATCCGATCTTCACCCTGAGGGTGAAAATCGGGACCGATTATAGGGGACAGTCACTTCGCCAAGCTTCGGCACCAAAATTCGCGACATCCTTGCTCACAGCAGAATTCGGAGACTTCTGCCGCCGAACGAATCGGGTGCGGGTAATCCTTCGCCAGGACGACACGCCGCGAAGCAAAGTGGTCATCGACGACCGCCACGAAGGCCGTTCGTGGTGGTCGGTTTTTGCCAGTTTGGGGCGCGGTGCTCAAAAGTGGTCATCGAGGACCGCTACGAAGGCCGTTCGTGGTGGTCGAGATCGACCACTTTGGCGCATATCCTGAATTCATTTGACGGCGACGAGGTTTTTTTGACGCTTGATGATAATAGAGCTGGGATATCCACGGTTGGATGTGGGCAGGGTACCTTCCAGAGGTGCCCTGTCCACATCCGGCGGTGGGTATCCCCTTCATTATTATGGTTGGAGTTTCGGCGGGAGAGAGATCGCATAAAAAAAGGGAAGCCCCTCTTTCCTCTCGGAAAAGCTCGTGTAGAAAGGGTTTGAGACTCCATCCCACACGAGAAAAAGGAACTTCCCAATGACCAAACCTCTACGCCAAACTCTCCTTCCGTTCAAGTGTGAAATGATGGATCGCAACGATACGCTCACCGGGTTCGGTGGCCTGCCTCCGCTGCACGAGATGATGATCGCCCTGGGTCTGCCCCGATTCGTGCGTCGAACGCTCACACTCAAGGGAAAGGGCTGGGAGGAGTGGCGGCTCCTCGAATCGGTCATCGGCACGATCGCGGAGCTTGGGATCGTCATCGCCGACGAGTTTCGGGACGGAAACGTCGCCCCCGCGCACGACGTCCTGGGGTTTTTCAAGCGGTGTCTCTCGGTGATCCCGAAGGGCGTGAAGCGAATCCGCACGCGAGTGGGCCGAGATCGACTGGGTGAGCGCAAACGGATCACAGGAGGATATGCGGAAGCGAACGTATCGCTATCTCGTCACCAGAAAGACGCAGGGAGCAATGGGAGCTCATTCAGGATGAAGCCATAGAGGAAGTGACACGCAAGGATCGCTATGAGCTCATCGTCACCAATATGGACTGGGCGGGCGATCGCCTCATCCGGTGGCACCACGAGCGAGGCGGGACGATCGAGCACGTCAACAAACAGATCAAGAGCGACCTCGCCGGAGGCGTGCTTCCCTGCGCCGCATTCGGCGCCAACGCCGCGTGGTGGCGGATCCAGTGCATCGCTCAGAATCTTGTGAGGGCGCTCCAACTGCACGCCCTGCCAGAAGAGCTCTCCACCTGCCGACTCAAGAAGCTGCGGCTCTGGCTCTTCTGCATCGCCGGGCGCGTCATCAAGACCGGACGGCAGATGATCGTCAAACTCTGCCACGGGCATCCGTCGTTTGCGATCTATCGGGATGCGAGACGACTCATCGCAGACATGGCGATGCCATGAGGGCACAGGAAGGACGCGGGAGAAACGAAGACGAGGAAAACAGAAACCGCCGGCGAGGTGCGTTTGTAATACAGCACGAGAGCTCCTTAAGACGGCGCACACGACGGCCAAACGGAGAAAACACCTCCGCGCGCCGCTTTTTTTAACGAAATCCGGCCGACATTTTTTGAAAAGTTTTCCGGATAACGGCGTGATATTTCATGCCAACTTGGAACTGTCGGATTTGGGGGGGGGGGGGAACCAAGCAACTTTTTTCTGAGGTGGGCGATACCACTAGTGATTGTTGGAAAGATAACGTAATGATTTCGTAACGGAGGTCGTCCATGTCATACATCGCTCATACAAATGCTTTTATTGAAAAATACGATCAAGGCAGTTGTGTTACATCCTTCCGTTTTCAATTTATGGACTGTCTCGAGAGTAGGAATAACATGTTCTTGATTGGAGAGGGCGATAGCGAAGAGGAAGCAAGGGCAGATTTAGATAGCGAAATTGCAGATTATGCGAGAAATATAAGCTGTGCCACGAAATGAAAGACAAAATTAATGGCACATGTTTTCACAGTAGAAATGAATATCGAGTCAAAGAAGTCGGTTTGTTTGAAAAGGTTGCATATTATTGTCTGTCGGTATTGACCTCTTGGTTCTAACATTTGCAAAATGCATCTGCAGTTCAGAATTTCCAAAGGGTTCGCCAACACGCATATTCTATGATGAATAATCTGTGTATGGACAGTGAGGCGAGAGTTCTTTTTTTTGCCTTTCCTCTCACTGCTCACCTGACCCATCATCTTATAGACCCTCGCACTATCGATCCCAGCGTGAGCGGAGCTGCATTGGATGATTGACATGGTGTACCCTATAGTGTACTCTTTTGAAGAGGCCCGGAGGATATCATGTATAATCACATTACGCTCAAAGATTTGCGCCCCAACCTGTCGGGAATCATCGACGAGGTCGATGAGGAGCTGGATCGCTATATCGTTTCTAAGCATGGCAGGCCGGTGGCAGTGCTCCTTTCCCTCGATGATTTTGAAGCTCTCGTGGATACGGCGGAAGAAGTTCAGGATAAGGAGAACCTCAAACGAATCAAAAAGGGGTTTGCGGAAGCGCGCTCGGGACGGACGGTTGATTGGAAGGTGATCAAAGAAAAGTATCATCTCTAGGGAGTTTTGAGATGTCCTATCGTGTTGAATTGACCAAACAAGCCGAGAAATCGTTTGCCACGCTTATGAAAGCCCAGCCGGCATTTGGGAAGCGCCTCGCGCGTGCCATCGATCGCATTGCCGAAGATCCGGATATCGGCACGCCCCTTCGGGGACAACTCAAGGGGCTTCACAAATACCGTATGGGTTCCTATCGAATTATCTACGAAATCCGGCGCTCGCGTCTCGTGATCGTCGTCATCGACATCGGTCATCGGAGAGAAATCTACAGGTAGCCAGGGCGTGTCGTCAGTTGGTGAGGAGTCATTCCCGCCCCCGATTCAATTATTCGAGGGCAGGCTCCAGCGGGAATCTCGATTGTCAGTGTACGTCGAGATCCCCTTTCGGTGTTGGTTCATAATCGCCCAGGGTCGTATAGACTGCCTTCCTGCCTGCCACGGTATCCTTCCCGGAGGAGCCTAAAAGCGCGTCTGCGAGACCGACCGTATGAGTCGTGAAAAGATCGACTGGGTTCACGAGTTGCGATCTGACGAAGGAAGATCCGCAATTCGTGTTTTTGAACCCAGCGATCTTTTCACGGCGAGTAGGGAGGCGAGCGCGCTCGAGCGACGGAGGGGAGGATGCCGTGGCAGACAGTCATGTTGTGGAGCATGCAGGATGATGGCGTGCTAAAGCACGCCCCACTGTTTGTGCATCTGCGGGATGACCTGCACATTGGGGAGGTAGACACCGCAGAGGCGTGCGAGCGATTCGATGCGCTCGGTTGTTGCGGGGTGATGGAAGGTGAGTGTTGCGGAGGCGGGTTGGATGATCAGCGGGATGTGCTTGTTGGTGCGCCCAATCAGGTCGAGGGCACGTTCGATGTCGCGATCGGTCGTCTCCGCGGTGACGATGATCTTGGCGTAGACCTCGGCGGTTCGGGACAGCGCTGTTTCGAGAAACGCCTTGTGTTCCTCCCAGCGGGCTCGGCGACCGGTCGCCGAGGGGAGTTTGATGTCCATGCTGACGATGTGCAGGAAGGGGAGGACCCTCTTGAGCTCCTCCACGTGGATGCCGTTGGTCTCGAGCATGATGGTTCGGCGCGGCGTCTGCGAGGGAAGCCAATGCACGAGAAAGTCGGCCTGTTCCAAGGGTTCGCCGCCGGTGATGGCCAGCACCGGATCATCGAATGTCGCGACCAGTTCGCTCAGGCGCGCGGCGGAGACCGGGTTGTGTTCGTCGACGAAGGACTCCGATCCTGCGGGCGACTCGACGCGAAATGACTCCTGATGGCACAGCCCCTGGGGCGTGTCGCAGTATTGACAGCGCAGGCCACAGCGCCCAAAGCGCAGGAAGGTCATGGGCTTTCCGACATAGAGCCCCTCGCCCTGACGGGAGCTGAAGATTTCGACGATCTGTGCGGTGGTTTGCATGTGCGGGCGTGCATAGCGTTGGCGGCAGAAAGAAAATAGTTGAAAATGAAAAGCGCTTTAAATTCAATCGGATAGGCGGTGTTTTTCTTCAGGGGACCGAGCGTACTTTTGTGCATGCATGGGCCATCTGGGCGATCTCTTCGGCGTAGCGGCGCATGATCGCTTCGCCCAACTGCTGGGGGTCGATGCCGTAGTGGGCCAGCCCCTGCGTTGGCACGGGCGTTCCCTCGCATTCGATGTTGAGGGCGAAGTGGATGAGCGTGTCCTGCGCAGAGGTCGTGGCGATCGAGACGGAGAGTTTTCGTTCACCGTCGAAGAGGTCGTCGCCGCGACGCACGAGATCGGTCGCGCCGCTCTCGTGCAGGAGTTCGGCGATGATGGCCGTGAGCAGTCGTTGCCGCGCCACGCCCAGAGCGATGTCGGCGCCCGCGTGTTCGATGAGGAGGTGGAGCATCAGGGGCGAATAAATCGGGGCGTTCGCGGCGACGTCGTCGAGGTCGACCATGTTTTCGATCGGGACATCGGCGGGCCCGACGAAGGCCGCGATGGCATCACCGGTCTGACCGGTCTGCTCCGTGATCCAGCAGGAACGCAGTTGCGTTCCATCATAGGTGATTGTGTCGTCGATCCAGTGAGTCTTCATCGTTGTGTTCCTCGTAGGCCAAAACGGATCGCTTCGCCATGCGCCACGTCAGGAGCACCTCCAGAGGTCAGGTTTGGTTCAGGTGTCGAATCGCGCGGCGATTGTTTCCCACGCCCCGATCGTTTGAAAGGCGCGTTTGGTTCGGGCGCAGGATTCGCATCGGCCACAGAGTGTTTCCGCTCCTTCATAACAACACCAGAAGTCGCTCGGCGCGATCTTTAGGTCGAGGAAGGCGCGCGCGATCTCGGGTTTGGACATTCCGACGGTCGGGCTGTCCACGCGCACGTTCGTCCGGGTGGCAAATGCCAGCAGGGCGTTGGCGGCATCGACAAAACCCTGCGAATTGTCGGGAAAGGTCTGGGCTTCCTCAATGTTGAAGCCGGCGATGATTCGTTTCGCTCCACGCGCTTCGGCATAGGCGGCGGCGATAGCGATGAAGATTGCATTGCGTGCCGGGACCCAGACGGCAGCGGCGCTGTCTTGGGCGTTGGCATCGACTCCGTCGGGCGTTCGCTCCGGGAGGGCGTGGGTGCGGTCGACCAGGGCGGTCGCGGTTTCACCCCCAAGCCAGGGGAGCGCGACGACGCGATGCTCGATCTCGCGGTCGGCGCAAAGGCGCTGCGCGATCGCGATTTCACGTTCGGCAGCGCGCTGGCCGTAGTCGAAGGTGAGCGCCAATGCGATCTCAGATTCGCGTGCGGCGAGCTGCGTTGCCACAGCGCTGTCGAGGCCCCCGGAGAGCAATGTGATGGCGGTCGGTTTCATTCCCAATACGATGCTCCGTGCTCGGCGTCCTCCCATGTGGTGACGCGTACGATGTGGGCACTGCCTCCTGCGAGCGATTGGTTGAGACAGCGATAGAGATAGTGCGCGACATTTTCCGCCGATGGGCTCGTTCCCGCAAAGAACGGGTGTTCCTGGAGTGCGGTGCCGGCGATCGGTTCGATCGCGCGATCGAGTGCGGCGTCGACCTCGCGGAAGTCGATGACGCATCCAGCGTCATCGAGCGTGTCGCTGTGAAGGCAGACCTCACAGCGCCAGTCGTGGGCGTGTGGTGCTTCGATCTGTTCGCTATTGAGATGCAGGGCATGTTCGGCCGGAAAGGTTCGGCCGACGACGATTTCGAACATCATTCCTCCGGCTGGATATCCTTGAGCTTGAGCTGGATGCTCGTCACGCCGTTCCAGGTGTTCATCTGGGGAACGAAGGCGGCACTCACGCGCGAGCAGCTCTCCTGCAACCGATCGGCGAAGGAGAAGCCGATGGCCTCGAAACGCTGGCCTTCGCGCGCGAGCGTGAGTTTGAGATGTCCCTTTCCCACGATGCGGCGCTCGACCACGTCGAGGTGGTGCATGCCGAGTACGGGTTCGGGGTTTCCGGCGCCGAAGGGTTCCAGGCGATCGAGCTGTTCCACCAGATCGAGGCTCACATCCTTCGGATCGACCAGGGCATCCACGACGGTCTGTGGGCCGGCTGTTTCCGAGCAGAGCAGACGGCAGGATTGGTCGAAACGGGTGCGAAAGGCGTCCATCCGCTTCGGATCGATCGACATGCCGGCGGCCTGGGCATGCCCTCCGTAGCGCACCAGGAGGTCGGCGCAGGATCCAAGCGCGGTCATCAGATTGACCGCATTCGGAGCCCGAGCGGAGCCGCGGGCGGGGGTCGTCGATGTGGTGAAGACGGCCACAGGGAGGTTGAGGCGACGTGCGAGTTTGGAGGCGACGATACCCAGCACACCCACATGCCAGTCCGATCCGGCCAGGACCAGTCCACGAGGCCTATGGGGCGCTTCCTCCGCGGAAAGTTCTTTGTCGATCTCCGCCAGGATATTCGATTCGAGCTGACGACGCTCCTGATTGGTTCGGTCGAGCTCTGTCGCGAGTGCCACGGCCTCATCGGGGTCATCGGTGAGCAGCAGGTTGAGCGCCGGTTCGGCGCTTCCCATACGGCCGGCGGCATTGAGCCGCGGAGCGAGTTGAAAGGCGACCGTGATCGGTGTGAGGGCGTCGGGAGACGTTCGGCTCACTTGCATCAGTGCGCGAACGCCCGCCCGTTCTCCCGCAGCGAGTTCCTGTAAGCCGTGGCGCACGAGAATGCGGTTGGGGCCGGTGAGCGGGACGATATCGGCAATTGTGCCGAGCGCAACGAGATCGAGCAGACGCTTGCCGTTGAGAGTGGCGGCGTTGGCAACGCCGGCATTTCGCAGGTTTCGGCGCAGCGACAGCATGAGCATGAATGCCACGCCGCAGCCGGACAGGACCGCGTTCTCGGGATGCTGCTCATCGAGTTGTGGATTGACCACGGCGATGGCATCCGGCCGTCCGGCAGAAGCGTCGTGATGATCGGTAATGATGACGTCCATGCCGAGCGAGCGCGCATGCTCGACTTCAGCGAATGAGCGTGTCCCGTTGTCCACGGTGACGATGAGCGATGCTCCACGCTCATGCAGTGCTTCGACCGCAGCGGTCGTCAGCCCATAGCCTTCCCCATGACGGGAAGGAAGCATGAAGAGGGGGGCAGCGCCCAGGTGACGCAGGGCGCGCACGACCAGTGCCGTTCCGGAGACGCCGTCCACGTCATAATCGCCGAAGAGGGCGATGCGTTCCCCGTTTGAAATCGCATGGGCAAGGCGTTCGGTGGCGAGCATCATATCCGGGAGCGTATCCGGATCGGGGAGTCCGGCCAGTTCCGGTTCGAGCCAACGGCGCGCGGCCTCGGGTTGGGTGATGCCGCGCCCAATCATGATCTGGGCAACGATCGGATGCAGCTCGAGCGCACGGGCAAGCTGTGCAGCTGCCTCCAGGTCAATCGTGTTGATGGTCCACGTGTAGGACATAGGAGAGATACGTAAGCGTTTACCATTGTGTTGTCATTCCCGCGGAGGCGGGAATCTCGATTTTACCGTTTCGCCCAGAGTTTCCGAATGCGTGGCCAGTTATCATAGAGGCCGACATAGACGGGCGAGGCGATGAAGATCGAGGAATAGGTTCCGACGATCACGCCGACGATCAGTGCAAAGGCGAAGTCGTGGAGCGTGCCGCCGCCTTTGAAGAAGAGCACCACGACCACGAAGAGCACGGTCAGCGATGTGATGATGGTTCGCGCGAGCGTCGCGTTGAGGCACTCGTTGACGACATCCATGATGGTCGACGGCGAAATACGGTTTTTGTTTTCGCGGATGCGATCGAAGACGACGATGGTATCGTTGATCGAATAGCCGATGAGGGTGAGGATCGCCGCGAGGATGGCGAGGTTGATCTCTTTTCCCAGGAGCGCGAAGAAACCCAGCGTGATGATGACGTCGTGCATGAGGGCGATAACCGCGCCGGGGGCGAAAAGAAAGTCGAAGCGATATCCGATGTAGATGAGCATCAATACCCAGGAGAAGAGGATGGTGAGCCACGCTTTTCGGCGCAGTTCTTCGCCCACGCGGGGGCCGACGGTCTCCTCCTGTTCGAGTTTTACGTTGCCTTCGCCAAAAGCGGTTGTCAGTGCGGTGAAGATGGATTCGCCGATACCGGCATGCTCTTCCGGGAGTTCAACCTTGATGCTCATGCGGTTGTCGGAGGCTTCGCCGAAGCGCACGACGCTGACATCTCCCAGATCGAGCGGGGCCAGCGCTTCGCGCACCTGGTTCTCGGTCACCGGTTCGGTGAATTGAAATTCAATCTTTGCACCGCCTTTGAAGTCGATGCCGTAGTTGAACCCCTTGGTCGCGAACAGGACGAGCGATGCGACCACGGCGATCACCGACAGGGCGATGAAGGCGTAGCGGTATTTGATGAACGGCAAGTTGAATCGCGGTTGTTTCATGGAGAAAACCCTCTTGTGTTCGTTCGCCTGTACCATCGGACCATCGAACCGACGGACCATCGAACTTTTTTAGATGCTCACCTTCGTCATGTGACGCTTGGTCAGGAAGTAATCATACACCATGCGGGTGCAGACGCAGGCCGTATACATGCTCACCAGCAGACCGATGGTCAGCGTGACGGCGAAGCCTTTGATGGGCCCGGTGCCGAATTGGTAGAGCACGACCGCTGCGATGAGCGTGGTGACGTTGGCGTCGATGATCGTGCGCATGGCATTGTGATAGCCGCCGTCGATGGCTTGGCGCACAGGCTTTCCCGACCGCAGTTCTTCGCGGATGCGCTCGAAGATCAACACGTTGGCATCTACCGCCATACCCAGTGTCAGCACGATTCCCGCGATACCCGGAAGCGTGAGCGTGGCCTGAAAGAGCGCGAGCGCTGAGAGGATGAACATCAGGTTGATCATGAGGGCGATGTCGGCGATGACCCCCGACCACTTATAATAGATCATCATGAAGATGAAGACGAGGATGGCGCCGATGACCGTGGCGACGATTCCCTTATGGATCGAATCGGCACCCAGGCTCGGGCCGACGATCGTCTTGGTGGCCTCGGTGAGCTGCGCGGGCAGCGCGCCCTCCTGCAACACGAGGGTGAGGTCCTCGGCCTCCTTGAGCAGGTCGCCATAGCCGCCGTAGCCGAGCGTGATCTGCGCCTGTCCGCCGAGGATCGGCTCTCGGATTACGGGTGCCTTGGTCACCGTGCCGTCGAGCAGGATGGCCATCCGTTTTCCTGTATGTTTGGTCGTGGTCTCACCGAAGAGCTGCGTTCCCTGGGCGTCGAAGGTGAGGCTGACGTAGGGTTCGTTGTTCTGCACGTTGACCTGGGTGTTCTTGAGCATCTCGCCGGTCACTTCGGCGCGGCGATAGAGGAGATAGGGGACGGCCCCGGTGACCTGGCGCGTGACCGGATCGTATTGCAGCTCGAAGGCGATCTCGGTGTCCGGCGGAAGCTTCTCACGCAACTGCTCGTTGATGCGCTCGGTGGTCTTGAGGGAATAGTCGTTGGGAAGATTCAGCTCCTTGCGCGCTTCGGCGATGAGGGGGCGAAGTTTGGCTTCGTCCATGTCGTCGGAGATGATCTTGAATTCGAGCTGGCCCGCCTTCTTGATGATGCCGATTGCGCGGTCCGGATCCTTGATGCCCGGGAGCTCCACCGCGATGCGGTCGGAGCCCAAGCGTTGGATCGAGGGCTCGGCCACACCGTAGCGATCGATGCGGTTGCGCACCTTCTCCAGCGCCTGCTTGATGATCAGCTCGCGTAGGTAGGAGGCATAGCTCTCCAGCAGGCCGAGCGTTGCGCTGTCGGCGGTGCTCGACTCAGGGGTCAGGACGTTCGACCAGGTGTTGGTCACCATGTCCCCGATGCGAGCGTTGCCGTCGGGGCCAAGTCCAGCAATGGTGATCGCGTGCGTCGAGGGGTCTTGGCGAATGGTGGTGAAGGCAATCTCATCGTTCTTCATCTCACGCGTGAGGTCGCCGATGATCATGTCGACCTTGTTGCTGATGGCTTTTCCCGTCTCGACCTCGAACTCCATGTAGATGCCGCCGCGCAGGTCGAGCCCCAGGTTGATTCCCTTTTCGGGGAAGACGGAGAAATACCAAGGGCGTTGCATCCCTTCGGCCTCGGCGCGCTCGAGGCGCTCCTGAAAGCCGAAGAGCGTCGGCACGAGCAGGTAGAGGGAGATCGCGATCAGTCCGACCAACAGGACCAGTTTCCATTTCCAAGAGTTGGGCATCATCGGTGTGTATCCTTCGCGAATGTATGGTCAAACCCGCACGCCCGTGATGCCGTGCGGGGGTTCGTGAGAGAACGGATCGACAACGAGCTTAGGCCTCGTTTGTCACGATGGCAGCGACGGCCTCTCGGTTCATCTTGACGCGGACGTTGTCGGCGATTTCGACGGTGAGGACGTTGTCGGCGATGCCGTGCACGATGCCGTGTATGCCGCCGCGCGTGACGACGCGGTCACCCTTCTTGACGGCCTCGAGCATCTCGCGGTGTTTCTTCTGCTGCTTCTGCTGCGGACGGATCATGAGGAAGTAGAAGATGGCGAAGATGACCGCGAGCGGAAGAAGCGTGGTCAACCAGTTGCCCTGCTGAGCGCCGCCACTTCCCCCCGGGGGTGCTGCCATGGCCAGTGTTGCGATGAACATCATCATAGGTCTGACTCCTTTCGACGTGAGAGGAAATTCCTCTTAAATTTCGGGTATCTATCTTCCTTGAGGGCGAGAGCGGCCCGTCGTATCAAATCGACGTAGAAATGTAAATTGTGAAGTGTCCCCAGGCGTGAGGCCAGAATTTCGTTCGCGCGGTGGAGGTGGCGCAGGTAAGCGCGGCTGTAATGGCGGCAGGTGGGGCAGCTGCAGTCCTCGTCGATCGGCCGAGCGTCGTCGGCGAACCGGGCGTTTTCAATGTTGATGTCCCCCCGGGCGGTGAAGAGCTTTCCGTTGCGCGCATGTCTCGTGGGCATGACGCAATCGAACATATCCACGCCTCGGTCGATGCATTCGACGAGGTCTTCGGGCGTTCCCACACCCATCAGATAGCGGGGTTTGTCCTGGGGGAGTACTTCGGTGCAGACCTCGGTCATCTCATACATGAGCGGAATCGGTTCCCCAACGGAGAGGCCGCCGATGGAAAAACCTTCAAAGTCCGTGACCCGTGACCCGTGACCCGTGACTCGAAAATCCATCAAGCGACGAATGTATTCCTGACGCAGATGCGGGTGTATGCCTCCTTGCACGATGCCGAAGAGGGCGTTGTCCGATGTGCGTGCGGCCAGGCAGCGTGCGGCCCAGCGTAAGGAGAGTTCCATGGAGGTGCGTGCGGTCGCTTCATCGGCGGGGTGGGGGGTGCATTCGTCGAGCACCATCATGATGTCGCTGCCGAGCGCCTCCTGGATTTCGATGGCGATTTCCGGAGAGAGGAAGTGGCGATCGCCGCCGTCGATGTGGCTCTGAAACGTGGCGCCCTCTTCGGTGAATTTTCGGCGCAGATCCGCCAGCGAAAAGATCTGATAGCCGCCGCTGTCGGTGAGGATCGGTTTTTCCCAGTGCATGAAGCGATGGAGCCCTCCGAGTTTTTTGATCAGCTCGTGTCCGGGACGCAGATAGAGATGGTAGGTATTTCCGAGGATGATCTGCGCGCCGAGTTCGACGAGCTCCTCGGGCGTCATCGCCTTGACCGTCGCTTGTGTCCCCACGGGCATGAAGACGGGCGTGTCGATGGGGCCGTGGGCCGTCTCGATTCGTCCGATGCGCCCACGGGTTCCGGCGCTGGTCTTTTTCAGGGAGAACGAAAACATGGAAGGGGTCATAGGGGGAATGCAGGGGGGAAGCAAGCGAACTTTCGTCAGAACGCCACGTTCATGCCGATGGCGGCACCGACGATCCACTGGCTGGAACCCGCGGCCGGGTCGATGATGTCGAAACGGCCTTCCCCCTTGAATTTGACGGTGTCGGCCAGGTAGTGCCCGAACCCCAGGCTCATCTCATGGATCTGCTGCTTGGCGCCGGTCAGGTTCATGACGCCGTTTCCGACGTCGGTCTGATTCGCATAGCAGTATTTGAGCACCGTATACCAGCGCGGCGTCGGCTCCCAATGGAGGTTTAAAAGTCCCGCGAAATAGTTGGTGTTGGCGCCGCCGGTCCTCGCGTTGGCGTTGATGCGCTGGTAGGTTCCCTCCAGGCCCAGCTCGAAACGCTCGCTCAGCCACCAGGCCGTGTAGGCATCGATCCCCATGCTCAGGGGGCTGTTTCCGCCCGAGTCGGGGGAGATAAATGGCGTGATCACGAGCGCGGAGGGTTTTGCATCGCTGCCCCAGGTGTATTTGATCGTGTTGGCAAACCCGGGCAGCGTGTTTCCCTTGAAGATCGAGTCGTTCACAAACCCGTTGGCGACGTAGAAATAGAGGGTGAGGTCTTCGTTCACATCGCCCGAGATCATGATGCCGGTGGGAGAGCCGGCCGAGATCACCGCGCGCCAAAGGATGCTATAGGAGATGGTGTCGTTGAAGTAGGGTTCATACGGTTCAAACCCTGCGAGCATCCCCATGCGCCCCAGGACCACTTCGATGTTATGTTCTTCGTTGAGCGTCACGGCCAGGTAGGCATGATCGACCTGTGCCGCGGGGATGGCCGAGCCGGAATTCGTGCGCCCGAAGAAGAGGTCGGCGCGAAGCCTTGCGCGTTCGCCGAAGCGCTTCATCATATCGAGTTCCATGAACGGAATGAATGCCTGTGCGAAACTCTCCCCGGGGTTCGGGACCGTGCCATTGTTCGTTGTGGGCAACCATTCCCCCATGACGCCGCCGGTCGAGTTATCACCCGCGACCTCGGTGATCGGGTCGTTGCTGAAGTGCTGAAAGCCATAGGCCATGTTCAGATAGCCCTGCATCGAAAATCCGCCGACGACATAGTCGCGAAGGGCATCTTCCGCATGGGACGTCGCCGGGATGAGGGTCGTGCAAAAAAGAACGAGCGTGCAGACGGTTGCAGCCGCAATGGATCTGATGGTCATCGACCCCCCAGGAGGAAAGAAATGCGTGAGGGGAGATTTCCACAAGAGGCGGGCGAGCACAAGGAAAAGACGGTATCGTCGGGATGGTCTGGGAGGATCAGACGATCGTGAATTTTTCGGTGCGTCCGAGCGTCTTGAGGAGGGTATTGATTTCAGCCTTGAGCTCGAGGATGCGCATTTCGCGACCCATCGCCGCTTGATTGAAGCGCTCCATCAGCTGGAGTTGTTTTTTGAGGTCGCTGCGCGCCTGGTGTTCGGCGGTGACGTCGACATCCATGCAGAAGATGGTCGAGATGGTGCCCTGTTCGCGGATGGGAAACATGCTGGACAGGACATGCCGCGTTGTTCCGTCCTGATGTCGCACGGTCCATTCGCGAGGCTTCGTTTCCACGTGTCCCGCGACGATGTCATCGAGGAGCTCCTGAAATTTCTTTACCTCTTCCGGTGCGAGCAATAGATCCGCGAGCAGTTTTCCGATGACCTCGGTGCGGCTATGGCCATAGAGCTGCTCCGATGCCGGGTTCCAGTAGAGGATGTGGCCGTCGGGGGAAAACCCCTGCGTCGCGACCATGGGCGTCGCTTCCATGGCGCCTTCAAAGCGCTGCAGTGCCTCTTCGCGCTGGCGCTCGGCCCTGCGGCGACCGGCCAGTTCCGTGCGCGCACGGAGATAACTGATGAGCATCAGGATGAGCAGGCCGGAGGCGATCGTCGCTAGCGCCACCGTCATGGCCATGACCTGGCGCATCTGCCCTCTCACGTGATGGGCGCTCTCGTCGACGCAGACCGCGCCGTCGACCAGACCCGCCGAGGTGCGAATCGGGGCGCAGGCGGTGAGCCACGTCCCCCATCGGTCGTCGGAAAACCCCTTCGCGGCGGTGGATTTTCCGTTGAAGGCGCCGACCATCTCGGGTTCGGGGTCCTCGCCATAGGGTGTGCCGATGTCGTCGCGTTCCTCCAGCTCTCCTTCGATCTTCCCGTTGTGATCGTAATCGACCGGTGGACTCAGGATCAGCTGTAGCTCCCCATCGACCATGCGGACGGTGTAGGTGTCGACGATGGACTTGGAGTAGGTGCGGATTCTCTCCAGCATGTTCGATATGGTGGTATATGCGGCGCTGTCCATGTCGGTGGGCGTGCGAAGCCGTGCATGCGCGTCGCCGTCGAGGTCGGCGGCGAGGTCGGCGGCAGCAAAGATCAGGTTTTCCCCCATGAGGCGGATGAAGAAGCGATTGCTGGTGCGGATGAAGAAAAACGAGCTGGCGGCGATGAGGAGCACCCCAACTATTCCGATGATGAGACTGTTGCGCCGGATCGGATCGATGAACCAGGCCATGGCACTGCCTCCTTCAACGTTCTTCAGAATGCGCAGCCGATGCCGATAGCACTGCTGGCGATCCACTGGGTAGCGCCGACGGCCGGGTCGGTGACGTCCATGCGCACCTCCCACTTGAGCTTCACCGTGTCGGCCAGGTAATGCCCAAAACCGATCCAGGCCTCATGCAGCTGTTGGTGCGCGCCGGTGAGGTTGTAGAAACCGTTTCCCGCCGCCGACTGCCAGGCATAGGCGTATTTGAAGACCGCATACCAACGCTTGGTGATGTCCCAGCGCAGATTGCCGAGGGCTGCGGCGTAGGTCGTGTTCACGCCGCCGGCTATAGCGTTGTCACGGCGCGCCAGCCCCTCAAGCGAGAGTTGCAGGTTGGGCAGCACATACTGATAGAGGTCGATGTTGCCGCCATAGGTCAGATGCCCGTTGGCGTCCGAGTCGGGGCTGACATCCGCGGTGATGACGATGCCGTTGCCCTGATCCGGATCGCCCCAGTTGACTTCGACGATGCCGATGCCGGAGGGGATGGCGGTGGTGCGGATGAGCGTGTCGTCGGTCATGCCGTTGGCGGCGAGCAGATAGAGCGTGACGTCGTCGATCGGTGTGAAGGCGAGCTGCATCGCCGTGACGGGGCCGGGGTACATGCTGGCGTTCGAGAGCACGCTCTCGGAGATCGTATCGAGTGAATAGCGTTCATACGGCTCGATCCCCGTCTCCAGGCCGATGCGCCCGAGCGCGAGCTCGGCACCGTATTTTTCCGAGAGCGTGACGGCCAGATAGGCGTGTTCGACCGATGTGGTTCCGACGGCCGAACCGGAGAGCGGTCGGGCGAAATAGAGATCGGCGCGAAGCCTTGCCCTCTTGCCGAAGGATTTGACGATATCGAGTTCCAGGTTATCGATGAAGGCGAGCAGGTAGTCTTCGCCCGGAACCGGAGCGGGGCCGCCATTGACCCCCGGCAGGACCGCGCCCAAGCTGCCTCCGAAGGCGCTGCCGCCGTTTAAATTTTTGGTGATCGGATCGCGGCTGTAGTGCTGAAATCCAGCGCCGACGTTCAAAAACCCCGTGATCTCGAAGCCGCCGAGGATATTTCCATCCGCACAGACGCCAAGCCGCGGGAGTGCGGCAAAGAGGGTGATCAGGATGACCAGGACAAGATGTCTCATAAACGCCGCTATCCTTGCATATTTGAGATCAGAGGACAAGCGGCGGGGCTTGACGGATGGGGGTTTGGGGCGGTAGAGAACTCGCGCACACCAGGAGGTTTCTATGTGGAAGATGAATGCGCAAAAGTGGGCAGCGCCTGTTTTGCGGGCCTTTGCGGCTCTTGATGCGTTGGATGCCAAGGGGGATGTATCCCCCTATGACGAGAAGTTTCGCGGTGTCGATCTGCACAAACTTTGGCAAGTCTATCAGACGCGGTTCGGTCCCGAAAAACGCCATGCACGAGTTCGTTCCGGCGTGAAAAAACTCCTCCGTTCGATCGAGGGATTGCACGCCTTTGCGATCGAGACGAATTTGGTCGATCATCCGTATACGTTCTTGATCGAGCAGGGTCTTTTGGAGGCGGCCGCGGCGATGATCGAAGGGCGTTCGCCGAATTATTCCTTCATCCAGGGCTTTGATGCCCATCTGGATGCGGCGCATTTTAAGGGGTTGGTGGGCGTGATCAGCCCCGGATGGGTTGTGCTTGGAGCGTATGGGTGGAAGGGGTTTTGGGCCGACAATCTCCCCGGTTGCGACCGCGAAATCTTTTTCACCCGCGCGGCGTGCCCGTGGTCGAAAATGGATATTCCTCCGGCCAATTTTTCCCAAACCGAATGATCGCATTGATGTTCGATCACTCGATCAGCATGCAATCCCCATACGAGAAGAGCCGGTAGCGTTCGCGCACGGCCTCGGCATAGCATTCGAGGATGAAGGCGCGGTCGGCGAATGCTGAGACCATCATCAGGAGCGTCGATTTCGGAATGTGGAAGTTGGTGAGCATCGCGTCGACGACCTGAAATTCGAAGCCGGGCGTGATGAAGAGGTCGGTCACCCAAGAGCCGTATTTCATCGCCGTGCTGTCTTTATCTCCGAAATGAATTCGCGGATGGGAGTCATGATCACCGTCTTCGTGACCCGTGACCCGTGACCCGTGACCCGTGTGGCAGGCGGATTCCAGGGCTCGGGTCGTGGTGGTGCCCACGGCGATCACGCGTCGGCCTTCGCGCTTGGCCTTGGCGACCGCCTCGACGGTCTCGATCGGGACCTCCACGCGCTCGCCGTGCATGCGGTGGTCCTCCGTCGTTTCTGCGCGCACCGGGGTGAACGTGTCGATGCCGACGTGCAGCGTGATCTGCGCCATCTCGACGCCGCGCGCTGTGATCCGTTCGAGCAGACGCTCGCTCAGGTGAAGGCCCGCGGTCGGCGCTGCAGCCGAGCCGGGCGTCCGGGCGAAGGTCGTCTGATAGCGCTCGCGATCCTGGGCGGAATAGGCCTCGAACCCCTCGCGTTCGATATAGGGTGGCAGCGGCGGAACGCCGTGGTGCTTCATCGCCAGTTCGAGTGCATCCGGGCGGAAGCGGACAAGGAGGTAGGGCGCTTCGTGTCCGGTGACCTCGGCCACGGCATGCATGCCGAAGTGAAAGCGATCGCCGCGCCGCAGGCGCTTGGCTTTCTGGATGAGACAGCGCCAGACTCCCGGACCCTGGCCCGGTTCGACGACGAGCAGTTCGATCGGCAGTCCGCTGTGGTTCGTGCCGAAGAGTCGGGCGGGAATGACGCGCGAGTCGTTGAGCACGAGAAGGTCGCCGGGTTCGAGCAGCTCCGGCAGATCGATAACGCCCCGATGCTTCCAGGTGCGCGCGCCGCGATCGACGACCATCATGCGCGCGGCATCGCGCTTCTCACACGGCTGTTGCGCGATGAGTTCTTTGGGGTGCTCGTAATTGAAGTCGGATACGTTCATACGGTCAGTATGCCTTTCGCACCTCAGCGTCCGGGTAGTAGTTGGCCAGGATTTCGCGGTAGGTGTGTCCGGCCTCGGCCATCGCTTTGGCTCCCCACTGACACATCCCTACGCCGTGGCCATAGCCGCGACCGGTGAAGAGGAGTTTTTTCCCCGAAAGTTTCACCTCGAACCAGGTGCTCTGAAATTCACGATAACTCAAGGTGGCGCGCAGCTTCGTCGCCGGAATCATCTGCATGCCGCCCGCATCGGTGACGAGCAGGTGTTCGACGCGCGGCGAATCGGCGAGCGTGGTGGTCGCAACGGAGAGGACGTTCGTCAATGGAAATCCCGCTGCCGTCATCTTCTGGGCAAATGTGGTGGTGTCGATTTCATACTGCCAGTTGAATTTCGGCGAGCGCGCGCACCAGTTCCCGGTGGCCGTCGGTGGTCCGCTCTCACCCGCCCAGACGTTGTGGGCGTGTTCGGTCTGTCCTCCGCAGCAGCTGTGATACCAGGCGCGAAAGAGGTGTCCGCTGCGATAGAGCGCTTCGCCACGCGTGGCTTTGGCGGCCGCGACTGAACGCGGGTCGTCCAGGTGCGCGCCGTGATAGACCTGGCTGAGTGTCGTGCCGGTGACGTCGTAGGGTTGGTGTGCGGCATGTGCGGCGCGCATCCGTGCGAGCGCATAGCTGCGGGCGGCGACGATCTGGGTCTTGACCGATTCCGTCGGCCAGTCGGCACGGATCTCGCTGCCCACCAGGCCGACCAGGTATTCCTCGAGCGGGAGCGTATTGACGACATCGAGCTTTCCGTGTTCCTTCCACCGGAGCGTCAGCATTCCGCGGAAGGTGCGCTGCCCAATGTGATAGAGCCGTTCGCGATTGGTGATCGTGATCGTTTGGCCAAGCATGCGTCCGTCCAGGGTCAGTCCCTTCGGTCCAGCGGTGATGCGCACGGGGCTCCCCAGCTCCATGGAGTGTGTGCGCGCGTCGGTGGATGTGTGCATCGGCTCGCCGTGGATGTCGATCACCGTGAGAGAGCCTGCGACGAGCACGCGGATCTCGGGCGGTGGCGCGGCATGGAGCGATGGCGCGAACGCGATGAGGGTGACGATCATGAGGGTGATGCAACCGGGAAGACGCATGGGGCGCATATTGGGGCAGTGCCGCGCGCGCGTCAACTGAACCGTGAGCGGGGTCCGCGTGGGGGGACGATCGGTGCGGCCTGGGGGCGTCATTTCAACGTATTGATAATAAACGAGAAAAAGACGAAAAAACCGAGCAACAATTTCGACGTGGCACCGATAAGAAGGACGGAAGGAGGGGGATCGGCAAGGTCCTCCCTGTGCGAGGCATGTCAAAAGGGTTCCTCTTGAGAAACGGAGTATTTTCGTGAGCGGTTTTGGCCCGGACAACATTCGGTGTCGCCTCTCCATTCCCGTCAAAGTGGTGTTGACCACGGGTATCGCCTACGTCCTCGTCTGGGGGGCGGAACTCGCGCTCGCTGCATCGGGACGCGTCGATCTTTCCGGAAAACTCTTGGGCATCGATGTGCGTATCCTCATCACGGCGATGCAGGTGCTGGTGGCCGCATGTGCGGCGACGGCGGCGATCCATATCTTTCTCGATCGTCCGCTCACGCATTTGATGAAGGCCATGCGTCGTGCCGAGGAGGGGGATTTTCTCATTCGCGCACCGGTCTTGGCCGACGACGAACTGGGGCTCATTACGCATGCCTTCAATCGGTTGGTGTCGAAGGTGACGGACCTGTCTGCCAGCAATATTCAGGCGGATCAGGATGTGGTGTTGATGCAGGAGCAGTCCCAGTTGCGTCATCGTCTCGAGGAAAAAAATTCCATTATCGAGCGGACGAACAAGACGCTCGAATACCTGGTGCGCGATCTCTCGCTCATCTACGAGATCGGCCAGGAGGTCAACTCGATCATCGATTTGGAACGTCTCTACAGCACGATCACCGTGACCTTGCAGAAATACCTGCGCATCAACGAATTTGCGTTGCTCGTCTACGATGACAAGGGAGAGGCGTTGCAGGTGTTGGCGGCCTATGGCTTCGAGGACGAGGATGAGATCCTGCGCACCAGTTTTCGTGCGGGTGAGGGGATCACCGGGCTTGTGGCGGAGACGGGTCGCAAGATCTATATCAAGGACACGAGTCGTGAGACGCGCTTTCTTCACTACAAGCGCGAGCGGCCTGCGCAGACCTCGTCGTTCCTGTCCATCCCCCTCGTCTTCAAGGATGAGGTGCTCGGCGTCATCAACTTTTCACGGCATGGCAAGAGCAGCTTCTCCTATCAGGATGTGAAGATGCTCTCGCTCGTGGCTGGCCAGGTGGCGTTGGCGATCGCGAACGCGCGCCTCTACACGCGAACGCGCGAGCTCTCCGTGCGCGATGAGCTGACCGGCATCAACAACCGTCGACACTTTCAGCAGATGCTCCAGATGGAGTGGAAACGCGCAGTGCGTTTTCGCCGGATGCTGTCGCTGGTGATGATCGATGTCGATCACTTCAAGGCCTACAACGATACCTTTGGGCATCTGCAGGGGGATGTGGTCTTGCGGCAGATCGGGGCGCTGCTCAAACGCAACCTGCGCGAGGTGGATACCGTGGCCCGTTTCGGCGGCGAGGAATTTGTGCTCCTGCTTCCCGATACGGACAAACACGGTGCGACCGCGGTGGCCGAAAAGGTGCGCCTGCTCGTCGATGAACATCACTTTCTCACCGAGAAGCATCGGCAGACCCGGCGCATCACGATCTCGAGCGGCGTGGCGACCTTTCCCGACGATGTCTCCGAGATGGACGACTTGATCGATCACGCCGATATCGCTCTCTATCGCGCCAAGGAGCTCGGTCGCAACCGCGTCGAGGTCTTCGCCTCCCCCGAATCGCCCGCCGAAGAGGAGGTCACCGGCGAGATCTCCACCGCCGAAACGATCGACCGCCGCAGACCCGAGAAGGATCCCGATATCATTCATTAGGGGTTGTCCGCAAAAGACGATTATGCCGATCGTTGTCATTCCCGCGAAGGCGGGAATCTCGATTTGTTGTCATTCCCGCGAAGGCGGGAATCTCGATGTGCTTGAAAAATCGAGATTCCCGCCTTCGCGGGAATGACACCCGTTCCACCGCTATCATTATAATGGCTCTACGATCTATCGAGCCTCGTCAATGTGACGATGTGGCGGTACACGACTGTGCACAGCTGTACACAAACCCCTCCTTTTTTCGCCTTTTTCGCCTGTCGCGGACAAGAAGAATTCAATAAATTCAATTACATAGATAGGGTCCGGCTGTGTACATCTGTACACAGCCACGTGTTTCGCTGTGCACGCTTTCGTATCTTGCCGCACACCTTTCATCTGTCGCCAACCGATAATCCAGACAGAACTGACACAGGGGGCGTCACAACAGATTGGGGACATCACATGAGTATTCGATATCAGAAGGCAGTGCTCGACAGCATCATCGCAGGACAGATCACGCATCAGGAGGCTTCCGGGCTCATGTCCTGCAGCATCCGTACGGTGCAGCGTAAACTGGCCCGGTATAAACTCCTGGGCGCCGACGGCCTGATGCATCGTCTGACGGGTCGACGCAGCAATCGCGCCAAGCCGGAGAATCTGAAGGAGCAGGTGGTCCTGATCTTCCAGGAACAGGCTGAAGTGAAGTCGCTCAGCGATTTCATCCGTCAGGTCGAACGCAAGGGGATCGACCTCTCCCGCGAGACGATCCGCAAGTGGCTCATCGAAGCGGGCCTGTGGGAGGCGGGATGCCGTGGTCGCCCCTGTCAGTCCTCAGTACCGACGGCGATCGAAGGGACGCCGCAGGGAGAACCCGTTGTTGCCCCGTGTGCCTGTGCCGAGGCGCATGACTGCAGGGAGTGTCTGAACAAGGTGTCGTAGAAACGGTGTATTTCCTTCTGATCGATCGATATCTATCCGAACCCCGACCAGTGATCCTGGTCGGGGTTTTCTTTATCCCCATCATTCCGATGAGATACAGCATTTTCCCTCGATGTCGATGGGGGTGACGCCTGCGTACAAGGGTGTTCTTTGGTGTTAAATGTGCATGTATTTGCCTTGGCGATAATTACCATATCTCCATGAAATTCTTAAATAATCATTGAATTGAATGTGTACAGAAGTCCACGCTTTATTGTTTTGTCGCGCACCATTTGGGGCGGAGCTGCCGATAATTCAGACAGAACACGGCAGCAGCAAAACAAAAACCAGCGAGGACTGCAACAGACCGGGAGGCATGATGACGATCGCGTATCAGACAGAGGTGTTGGAGCGAGTGTTGAATGGGGTGCTCTCCTATAAGGAGGCGGCGGTCATTCTGGGATGCAGTACGCGCACGATCGGGCGTCGCGTCATTCGCTTCAAGGCGCGTGGTGCCGATGGCCTCGTGCACGGGCTCAAGGGGCGGCGGTCGAATCGGGCCAAGCCCACCATCATCAAGGATGAGGTCGTTGGCCTCTATCGCGAATGCTATCGAGGGCGTGCGATCAGCATGTTCGTTCGGGATGTCGTGGACAGCAAGGGGCTCGATCTTTCCCGCGAGACGATCCGCAAATGGTTGATCGAGGCGGGGTTGTGGGAGGTCACCCCGCGCAGTGTCGATGAGAATGTTCGGGGCAGGATTGGCGAAGAGGTGCATGCCTGTGCCTCGGGGAACCTCTGCGCGAACTGTCTGTGCAAGGTCTCCTGATCAATAGGTGATGGATACAAAAAAGCCCGGCGCCAAATGGTGCCGGGCTTTTTTGTTTTCGTCGATCTCAATCGTCATCATCGTCGTCGTCGCCGGGAATCTGTATCGTGCCCCGAGAGGGAGTTCTCCAACGGTAATCACCCTGCTGACGTTGGTAGGGACTGTCGTCGGCGCGTTCCATCGCGTCGCCATCGTGTATGTAGCCTTCGCCGGGCTGGGTCTGGATTTCGCCAGGGGGGGTGTTGGTATGCATATCGTAGTCGTGCGGGGCGACAGGGGAACCTCCGCCGCCACCCGTATTGCTGCGCACGACGATCTCGGGGTCCTCTTCGCCGTCGTAGATTTCCTTTTCGCCGCCGCCGGATCCGCCCCCTCCTCCGGAGAGATTCCCCAGCGGATCTTTATTCGGATCGTTGAGCTTGTTCGGGTCGACGCCGTCATTTGCTATCACCATATCGTTCGGGTCGGTATCGACTGGGTCACTGCCCCCCGGGATGATCTCGTTGTTCATGATCCGGCCATAGGTTTCAATGCAGACACCGCGGTCTTCCTTCGTCGACAGGACGGACTCTCGCTTTTCGACGATGACAAAGCCGTCCTCTTCATGGGTCGATTCCAACGGTGGGCAGTTGCCGTCATCCCAGCTGAAATCGAGTTTGACGGTGGAGGGGAACTTTTCGAGAACCCAGGCGCTATCGCTCTGTGCGCTGAACTGGAAGTCTTCGCGCACTTTCACGGTGACGCCGTAATATTCGTTCTCAACTTCCAAGACGGGCATCGGCGTCTCTTCTTCCTGCGGATTGCCCACCTCGATGCTCTTCTGCATGCCGGTGCAGCCAACCCCTCCTGCAAGCAGGGCGAACAGGGCTAGCGCCATAAGGATCCGTTTCATGAGCGTCCTCTCCTGGGTACCACGTCTTAAATGAAGCAAGAGATGTGCCATATCAACCACTTTCCTATCGGCGTTCAGTGCCATTCAGATCTGTCAGAGTTATCGGCAGCCAGGGGGGATGGAGTTGCTTTTTTGCCAAAAAAAGAATGACCGTCAATATTTTGACGATCATTCGATGGAAAAAGGGGGGAAATGGACCTTAAGGCATCAAACCGCCGATGCTGCCACCCAGACCGGTGCTCGGGGCCTCGGCACAGGTCTCGTCGGTGCATGCGGGGGCATCTTCCTCCTCTTCGGCGCTTGCTTCATCCGCATCGACCGGTGTCGGAGGCGTGCGGCTGCTGACCCCATCGCCTGGCACCGTCGCCGGTGCTTCGGCACAGGTCGCGTCGGTGCAGGAGGGCGTCTCCTTCGCTCCATCGCCGGCCTGTGGACCCGGCTCGGTTGTATCGGTGTTCGGATCTCCCGGCGTGTGGTCGGTATCGATCGCAACGATTGGCCTGTCGTCATCAGCGCTGATCCCCGGTCTGATGACGCCCTCGACTGTAATGCAGACGGCTCGGTCATCATACATCGACAGGGCGCTCAGGTACTGGTGGATGTAATCGGTCTCATCGATAGCGGCCGCGACGGATGCCGGACAGTTTCCCCAGGCGAACGTGCACTGTACGAACGAGGTGGCATCATCCTCGAAACGGACAAAGCTCGCTTCCTCCTCGGCGATCTGGAAATCCGATCGCACCGTCATCGCCACGCCGAACGCATGGTTCGTATAGGAGGAGTTGGGTTCAGGCGCTTCGGTCTCGAGGGGATTTCCCACCTCGATGCTGCGGCTCACGCTGCACGCGCTCATGAAGCAGAGGCAGATGATGATGGTCAATGCGATGCGGATATTCATGACTCCTCCTCGATGCGTCGTTTCTATCTGGGTTATCGGTTCTGGCGTGGGGTTCGGTTGCGTGGGGAGCCGAGGCGAAAAAACGGGTCAGGATCGGTCGAACGCCTTGAAGGCAATGGTAAAATAGTGCTTTTTTGCAGGCGCAGGTGTGTACACCTGTACCCACTTTCTCACCAATCCGACCTGAATATGCAGAATTTATTCGGAAGGAGCGGCGCGGGTCGCCTTGACCTCGCTGAGCGGAAAGATCTGAAAGTTGAGCTGATAGACGGCGGTGGGTTGTCCCCCCGTGGCCAGCTTGGCGTGCAGGCCGCGACGGAACTCGCGGATCATGTCCTTGGCGGTGTCGAACCCCTCCGGCGAGAGCGCGATGGTCAGTCCCGAGATGTCGCGGATGCGCGAGGAGCGATAGCGCAGGGCGTTGTGCGCCAGTGCCAGCATCTCCTTCTGAAAGTTGAAGATGGCGATGCCGCTGACCTGATCGGGGGTCGCGAAGTGTCCCTTGGTCTGCACGGTCATATTCTTTTCACGATCGATCTTGATCAGCCCCAGGTGCTGCAGAATCTCGAGTGCCTTCTTCGCTTCGGCGATCGTGATGTTGGGGCGCAGCTGCTGCGCGATCCAGCGCGGATCCGTGTCGAAATCCGGCAGCGCCACCAGCTCGTGCACCGCAGCGATATACCAGCGGCTGAGCAGCTGATAGATGTCGTTCTCCATCCGGTGAATTTCGTTGAACCGCCGGAAGGTCATCAGCTTTTCGTAATAGCGGCTCTTCTCCTCCGGATCGCTGCTCTGGTTCATGCTGACCAGGATGCTGAAAAAGTCAGTCTCGCGTTTTTTGAGTTTGAGCGCCTTGGCGAACTTGGCGATAGAGCTGGCCGAGAGGTTGCGCTTGCCGTCGACGACGAGCTTTAAATAGTTCCACCCGGCAAGCCCCGCTGCGCGCGCGAAGTTGCGGTAGGACATCGTCTTGGTCGTGCGTTTCTTCTCCTCGTAATAGTCGAGCAGGAATTTTCGGTAGTCCAGATATTGATAGATGCTGACCATCGCTGCCTCCACCTAGAACTGTCCGGTGCCAATATTCAGTGTGGACTAGTATACACCCATCCTGTGCGTTCGTATAGGGGAAGTCGACAATTCTGAGTGGCACCGCAATCGCCGTGTGTACGCCCGTGCACGATAAATCGGTCTCGAGAGGATATGCGGGGGGTCGGCAGCCGATACACCTAACTGGGGAATGTATTATAAGGAGGTTGTATGCATCGGAAATCAATAGTGCTGATCCTGGTGGGGGTACTCATGTCGGCCGGCTGTTCCGGTGGCGGCGATGATTCCGGTTTTGGCGGCGGTGGCGATGGTCCCGGCGGTGGTGGCAATGGCCTCCGTGTGGACGGGATCAGCGTTTCCAGTGCGGCCCCGGGCGAGACCGTCATCCTCTACGGCGAGGGGCTGGATGCGACGACCGACGAGGTGATGGTGGGAGACCAGACCATCGTGGCTACGGTGAGCAGCAACGCTTTTCTCTCGGGCCTGATGAGCTCGGCCGAGCCCGATGCCATCGACGGGCAGGTCCCGTTCACCGTGCCCGCGATCGAGGCGGGGAGTGTCTCCGTGAAGGTCCTGCGCGAGACGGAGGATGGGATTCTGGAATCGAATACCGTGGAACTCGTCATCGATGGCGAAGCGGTCGTTGGCGATGACGATGATGATGATGACGACGATGGTGTGACCGGCGGTGGCGGACATGGCAATGGCACCGGAACGCAGACGGGCGACGATGACGATGCGGATGTGTTTGCCCTCAATGTCGAGTTTGTCGATCAGACGGACCATGATCGCGAGAATGGGCGGAATGATCGCGGCGTCTACCGTGTTTCGTGGTTCGTGCCGGAAGGACAAGAGGCGATCGTTTATGTTCCGACCTGGCTGCACGGGATGTATCATGAGGATAAAGATGGTCAGCAAAAAGACTTTGCTGGCCACATGGAGGGGTTCTATGACAACTTCAAACGGATGATGGGAAGTCTGTCCTGGGATGGCAACGATAACGGTCTTATCGCCCAGGCGATCGACTTTCTTCAAGAACACGATGGAATCAGCTATAGCACCGCTGGCGTACTGGTGGATGGAAATCCCACCGGACTCGGGCAGTTTACCAACAAGTGTTCAAAGGGGGTTTCAGGGAAATACGGCTATCCCTGCAAACCGTTGCTGGTCACTGGCGAGGGATCGGTGCTGACCTATTCGAGCTTCTCCAGCGTCGATGCCCTCAAGGCAGAGATGTGGGCGCCGGGTGTGACGGGACATACGATTGAAGTGGCTTCGCAGGAATTTCCGCGGTGAACGGCGCATGCTCTTTCCCAGGAGGATCTGCCCTTTTGAAGCGATTGATTTCCATCGGTATCGTCTGTGCCTTTATCGCGGGCATGCTCCTCATCGGACGGGGCGTGTCTGCGGTGGCGCAGTTGCGTGAGCAGAACCCGACGACCACGCCCTTCATGCGGAGCTGTTCGCGTCCGGTCGTACAGCAGTGGGTTGCCCTTGATCGCATCGCGCCCATCTTGCGCCGTGCGGTGATCGAGGCGGAGGATCCGCGCTTCTTCGCGCATCATGGCCTCGATGGCGTTCTCATCGCCAACTCGATTCTCGCCAATATTCGTGCGGGGCGTGTCGTGCGGGGCGCATCGTCCATCACGATGCAGACGGCCAAGAATATATTCCTCGGCCCGAAACGGACGTGGATGCGCAAGTGGAACGAGGTCTGGCTTGCACTCGCGATGGAGACGATGCTCTCCAAGGAGCGCATTCTTGAAATGTATCTCAACGTCGCCGAGTTTGCGCCGCGCATCTACGGCGCCGAGCTCGGCGCGCGCTATCACGTCGGCACGAGCGCCTCAGGTCTGAACATCGTTCAGGCGGCGAAGCTCGCCTCGCTCCTGCCCAACCCCAAGATGATCACCCACCCAAAATATCGCGCGCGTTTTGCCCGCGCCGAGCGCCGCATCCGCGAACGCCTGCTCTGGTCGGAGTGAAACGGATTCCAAACAGTGTCATTTCTCCGTTTGTCATCTCCGCCTCTGTTTGTCATTCCCGCCTCTGTTTGTCATCTCCGCCTCTGTTTGTCATTCCCGCCTCTGTTTGTCATTCCCGCGAAGGCGGGAATCTCGATTTTTACGATACAGCGAGATTCCCGCTGGAGCCTGTCCTGAGCGTAGTCGAAGGGCGGGAATGACAACGGCAGTGCTTTTCGTCCATGTAAAAAGACCGGCGCTTGTGAGCGCCGGTCTTTTTACGTTTTTGTACGAATCACGTGTTACGTGTCACGTGTCACGGCCGTCAAGCCTTCGCCGTCGAACAACAGCCGTAGTTCTCCGGGATTTCAAAGTGATCGCCCGCATTGCCCACGCCGTAGTCCTTCACGACGATCTCGCGCAGTTTGGGATCCGGGTTGAAACGCTTCTTCCGATCGTCGCTCGCGTGCGTATCGCTGCTGGCCACATAGTCATCCGCCGTCGTCGTCTGCATCTGCTCCTCGACGCGCTCGCGATAGTAGGGGCCGGAGTTATAGGTGCAGAACGGATACATCTTCCCATCCGGCGCCGACTGATGGATCACACAGCGACGCGTGCGCTCGGTGTCATAGTTGTAGACGTCCTGGAAGTGCATGCCCGCGATGAAGACGGTGTTGTAGCTGAAGGTGCGCTCGGCGTCGGTCTGTCGCCCGCGCCGCGTGTTGCGATAACCCTCGATGACGCCCAAGATGCGCTTGAGCGTTAAGCCTGTCGGCGCCTTGCTCTCATCAAAGTGGCGTTTGAGAATGCGCAGTGCGCCCAAGCCCCCGATGAGATCGGCGGATTTCTTGAGCCCGAGGGCGGTGGCCCACCGATACCAGAGGCGGCTGCGGCGCCGAGCGATGCGCTGCGCCAGCGAGTTTACGTCGGCCAGTGCGCCGTTCAAGTCGAAGAACTGTGTGAGCGGGACGATCTCGTTCGGATCGTTCGGGTTGATGAAGAGATATCCGCCGCCGCCGCAGTCCGGGTGGCAGGAGACGAAGAAGGCGGGTTTTCCCGCGAATGCCTCCGAGAGTTTCGAGAGCGGTTGTGTGGCCCCGAGCGGAAACCAGTTCACGCTCGGCATGAGCCCGCTGGTCTGTCCTTCGATATCGAGCGCGAGATCCGTGATGGTATAGCGCTGCTCCGTGCGATCCTTCTCCGAGATGCGCCCGGTGAAGCAGACCGGCTGAAAGGAGACGCCCGTGACGACATCGGAGTTGTCGCACGCAAAGCGGGTGATCGCACCGACGTGATGGTCGTTGAGTCCGCGAATGATCGTTGGCACCAGCACGACGCGCAGGCCCACCTCGCGGCAGACCTCCAGCACCTGCAGCTTCACGCGCAACAGGTCCTTTTCCGCACGCGTCTTGCTATAAACCTCGTCGGTGACGCCGTCGAACTGCAGATAGAGGCTCGCCAACCCCGCTTCGCGGCAGCGGCGTGCGAAGTCGAGATCGGACATGTTCTTGCCGTTGGTCGCGATCTGGATGTGCTCGAACCCCATGCCCTTGGCCATCTGGAGGATCTCGATGAACTGCGGATGGCAGGTGGGCTCTCCGCCCGAGAACTGCACCACCTTGCACGGCACGGGCTTGCGGTTGCGAAGGGTCTCGAGCATCGCGCGCACCTGGTCGAGGCCCGGTTCGGTGATATAGCCCATGGCCGCGGCGTTGGCGAAACAGACCGGGCAGCGCATGTCGCACCGGTTGGTGAGATCCACGTTGGACATGCAGGTATGCGAGTGGTGCATGTTGCAGATGCCACAGTTGCTGGGGCATTCCGCTTTCGCATCGGTTCGCGCCAGCGGATTCGAAAAGCCGCGATTGTCGCCATAGCGATTGGTGAACATCTGCAGATAGAAGTTCGTGTCGCGCGAGAGGCGTTCGCGGAAGTAGCCGTGTTCGGCGCACTCTTTTTCCATATAGACGCATCCATCTTCGGCATATTTGCGCGCGCGGATGATCGCCTTGCACTCGGGGCAGAGCGAGGTGGTCCAGTAGGGGAGTGTCCAGGGGACCTCACGGATCGGGTGGCCCGAATAGGTCATGCTCGGCTGCTGTTCGTTGAGAAATCCGGGCCGGGTGCGACCGCGCACGATTGTGCGCCCCTGCTGCCCGATCTTCGAGGTGGTGTTCAGGTCGAGGGCTGGTTCGGCCCCTGCGCTGCGTGCGTTCATGATGCCTCCTTCGTTTATAAAATCCAAAACGTTGTAAACACTTGAATTCTAAGCTGATTAGTGGCGTCGGGGTAGCATGCGCCTGCCCGATCCGTCAACCTCCATTTCAATGCTGTCACGTTCTCGCCTCTTTTTTCCGTCGGTCAGTTCTATCGAGTAACCTTGAAATGATTCAGGAAATTCGTTCTCTTCTGTCCACGGTATCTCCGTTTCGCGGCACCTTTGCCCCCCCGGCCTGCCGATAATCCTAACATGCGGAATATCTCCTCCCTCATCCTCATCACGTTCATGATTATCGCTTTCTCCGCCTGCAGCGCCGGAAATGGCGTCGATGGCGAGGGGGACCTCGTCCTCGATGGTCCCGACGATAGTATCATCGTCGATGGCCCCGATCTCTGCGTCGGCCCGCTTTGCAGCGATGACGAGAACGATGATGATGGTGATGCTGACGATGCTGATGTCGACAATGATGTTGAGGATGAAGCGGAAGAGGCCGAAGTTGAGGTCCGCCGCTGCGAGGCGATGCGCGACGATGTCGAGGAGATCGAAGGCGATGTCGCGGATCTGCGCGAACGCCTCTTTGCGGCCGACGGTCTCGTGGCCCAGCGCGATGCAACTTGTAGCGCGCGCTCCTGTGAAGCGATTGTGGCCTCCGGGACGATCCGGAGCCATGAGGCCTCGAAAGAGAAAATCGCCGATCTGGCCGCGGAGTTTGGGCGCTGTGAAAAGGGCGATGCGAGCATTTCCAAATGCACCATGGGTGCCAACGGCAAGGACGATTGCTGGGATCACTATTCGCTCTCAGGGATCGCCACCGAGATCGGCCGGGTCGCAAAAAAGACCGAACCGCGCGTTCAGGCCCAGGCGAAGGTCTACACCCTCTTGGCCGACCAAGAGGATGACATCCGGGCGGACGGCTATCTCGAAGCCTTTCGCAATGCGAGCGATTCCGCGCATATCGATGCCTGCCTCGACACGGAAAGACGGGGTGGTATCGGAACAGAGCTCGTCGGAGGCCGGTCGCTTCTGCGCCGGGTCGATGCCCATCCGATTGCAGCGGAACAGACATCCGTGGCGAGTTCCTCTCTCCCCGTGCCTCCAGAGGTTCTTCCTCAGTTTGGTGGCATTGCGGTCGCACCCGCTTTGGTTGCAGCGGCGCGAGCACTCTTCGACGATGGCTCGGCCTGTGAAGGGCTCGAGACGCGGCTGGCGAATCTCGAGGCGGAGAAGACGGCACTGAAAAATCTGCAGGATGCGGTCAAAGATGAAACGAACGGTCGTGAAAATGGCTGCAAGCGGAAGGCGGAGGATCAGTGCAACGAGGCGTTGCGCGCGCAGGACGATATCTATGAGGCGTGGAAGACGTTTTATGGGAAGCGCAAGGACGAGACGACTGCCATCGGTGGGTGCATGGTCAAGCGCAGCGCGCTCGTGGAGAAGGCCGCACAGGTTGGCGAGAAGTATCTGTTGTTCGCGTCGACGGGCGATATCGCTTCAGCGATGCAGGATGGGTTGACGAGTTGTGCGCTGATGAAGAAGGAGTTTGAGGTCTGGAAGAAGGACAACGTCCTTCGGCTGGGCGAGGAGAATCGCACCTCCACCGGCGATCCGAATTGGCACCCACAGGCAGGGGATCGGGTGGAGTGGACGCATTTTGTGACAAATGCCGTCAGCAACCGAGTCCTCGTCGGCTTCGACCTCTGGAGCGGGGGCGATCTCACCGGTGTGACGCCTATTTATCAGGACTGGATTCCCGCGATGGAGAGCGAAGACGGTATCGGCGGTCTGGTGGGAGAGCGGACATCGGGGGGATCGTTCGGTCGTCAGAAGAAAAAAGACGGGCAGTCCTCTTCGCAGATGCGTTGCCCGGCCGGATACGCGATCAGCCGTATCTTCATGACCAAGGGACACTCCGGTTCTGGTCGCAACGTCGGCTCGCTCGCGGCCCAGTGCGTGGCCATCGATGGCCATGGTCGCGTGCGCCTCCATGCCGCGGATGAAGATGACTATGATACGGGGAAATTCCTCACGCTCCACCTGACCCCGGTCGGAAAAGTCGGCGATGATACCCATCCTGATGATCGGGCGAGTAAGTTGATCAAGGATCGCGAGGATTGTTATGGGCAGTTCTGTGCCCACTGGCCGCTCACGCGATTTCAGAGCGCGTGCGAAGACGGCGTTGCGACCGGTCTCCATGGCTACACGAATGAGAAGGATACGCGCATCCATGAACTCTGGCTCAACTGCCGTCCGTTCGAGAACGAGGGAAAATACAAGTCATGGTCCGTCGAGATCAAGGTCGATGAGAGTGCGGAGCGGTACAATGTGGAAAAAGTGTTTTTTGAAAAACAAGAGAAGATCAAGAAGACGGTCGAGCCCGATTGGGATGCCTGGGAAGGGGAGGGAAGTCCCGTCGTGACCGGTATCCGTGTGTCTCGTATGGAAAAGGATGTGAGTGGATCGAATTCATCTGGGGAATATGCGGTCTCTTTTTTGACGCCCGTTTTTCGGCAACCTCGGGATCTGTTCGTTGATGGCGTGATCTGCGGGGGCTCGGACGATCCGCTCTGCTTTGGTGAAATGATCATCCCCAGTTTTGTCAACAGCATGACGAACTATGACAATGGGGATGTGGATCGGCTGAACGATTGGGGGACCAAAATCTCCTGCCCGGCCGGTCATGTCGTCACCGGCATTGCGGGGAAACGTTATAGGGGAAGATATATGCTGACACAGACTCGAGGGGTTGCGCTGCGGTGTACACCGATCGCGTATTTCAAGGATTCCGATGCGATTAAACAGGGAGACGCGAAGAAGTATATGACCTGGACGAGCATGAAGGGAACGAGCGAGGACGGTGATGCTCAGTGGGAGGAAATCTGCGAAAACGATGATGAGGTGGTCGTGGGTATCGTGGGTAATCGCACCGATGCGTTTGTGCGAAGGGTCTCTGCCGTCTGCGCTCCGCTCACGATCAAGGCCACCTCCTGGGCCGATCCGGAAGAATAGCGCCCATCCAGGGAAAATCCGGGTATGAAACCTATCGGAAGCAATTCGAGGACTGGAGCGTCAAGGTCAGCTGACCCGCCGGGTCATGTGGATGGTGACGGATATTCTGAACCCCGCAAGCGACAGGAGTAATGAAACCTCCCGATATTGTTTTCTTTCTGCGTACTCATAAGTGAACGGTTTTTGGTGCCCGCGCACACCTCCTGCCCCCGTTGCAGCCGATAATAGGAATGGAGGTTCTTCCTATGCGGCAACTCGTCATTCTCTTTCTCTTCGTCCTCTCTTTGACCCTGCTCTCAGCCTGTAGCGCCGGAAACGGTGTCGGCGGCAAGGGCGACCTCGGTCTCGACGGCCCCGACGACAACATCATCATCGACCCTCCCGATATCTGCGTCGGCCCGCTCTGCGGCGACCCTGACGACCCCGATAATCCTGACGATCCGGACAATCCTGACGATCCGGACAATCCTGACGATCCCGAAGAAGAACTGCGCCGCTGCGAACGCATGCGCGGCGATGTCGAAGATATCGAAGGCGATATCGCGGATTTGCGTGAACAGCTCTTCGCCGCCGATGGCCTCGTGGCCAAGCGCGATGCGGAGTGTGCCGCGCGCTCCTGCAGCGAGATCCTCGCCTCCGGGACGCTCCGCAGCTATGAAGCATCGAAGGAGGATATTGCGGAGTTGAAGACAACATTCGCGCTCTGTGAGCAGGGCGATGAGAGCATCGCCGCCTGTCCGATGGGTGCAGGGAAGAATGATGACTGTTGGGATCACCACTCGCTTGTAGAGATCGGCGAGCGCTTCATCGAGACGAGAAATGAGACGGATGGTCGGTTCGAAAAAATCGGAGATGCGTTTGGGTCGAGCCAAGAAAAGTGGAATGTGATTTCCGCCGACCCCTATTTTACTACATTCGAAAGCGACGTTTCGAAAGAAAAGATCAGCGCCTGCTATCAGAAAAAGGATTGGAGCATGGCCAAGCAGGATCTCTTTACGTGGGTCATGGCAGGGCATGCCTTCAAGGATCAACCGATTCCTCCCGAACGCATGGCGGTGGTGAAAAAGACAGAATTCGATTCCCTTCCGCCCCTGCCCACGGAGCTCCCGCGTTTTTCCGGCATGGCGGTGACGACTGCCGAGGTGGAGCTGGCCCCGACGCTCGAAGACGATGGCTCGGCCTGCGCGGGCCTCGAGACGAGGCTGGCCAATCTCGAGATCGAGAAGGCCGCGCTCGAAACGCTCGAAACGACCGTCAAGGATGAGACCAATGATCACACCGATGGGTGTGAGCGGAAGGCTGAGGATCAGTGTGACGTGGCGTTTCGTGCGCAGGAAGATATCTATGAAGCGTGGGATGGGTATTATGGAGAGGCCAGCGACGAGTGCATAGTCAAGCGCAAGGATCTCAGGCTGAAGGCCGCGGCGATGGGAGAGCTGTATCACAATTTCGATCCCAAGGGTGAACTCGCTACAGGGGTAAGCGGTTGGGAGGCGGGGTGCGAGCGCCTCGCGGGTACGCTCAAGACGTGGAAAGACAGAACCCTCGTCCGGCTGGGAGAGGTGAAGCCGCTCCCCGTTACGACCGAGAGCCTCCCCTATCCATCGGGATTGGTGAAGAAGATCGACGAGCCCGAAGCGGATGATGCTCTCCTCATTGGATTTCGTCTGCAGGTGGGCGAAGACGGTACTGGCGATATCGATGGCCTGCAGCCGGTCTATCGTCAGTGGCGAGAGGGTGAAGGAGAAGGGCTTCTCTATGGCGATGGGCTCTCCGCCTTCCGGGAGCGTGGTACCTATTACGGTGAGACCGAGGGGCAGCATGAAGAATCGCTCTATTGTCCGAAAGACTATGTCGTTCGCTCGCTCTATATGACCAGCGGAAAGTATGCGCATGGCCGCAACGTCGGTTCGCTCGCCCTCGAGTGCGTGGCCGTCGATGGCTACGGTCGCATTCGCGTGAAGGCAAATGGCGCGAGCACGACCTCGCCGCTGGTCGTCTTCATCGGTCCGGCAGGGGCAATGGACAACGATGAAGGTGCCAACGGTCATCATGTCTGGTTGAATAAAAAAGAGGGTAGCAATCGTGTGGATGATTATTCATATCAAAGCGGTGCTATCCATGAGCGTTCCGATTGTAACGGGGTTTTCTGTGCGCACTGGGTCGATACGCGCTTTGCCAGCCGTTGTGAGAACGGCGTTGCTGCCGGGATCGATGTCGTTGAACGCGAGGAGAGCATGGTGCGGTGGCTCGCGTTGCGTTGTCGTTCATTTGTCAATGAGAGCAACGATGTCTGGCCGGTGCGCGAGATCACCGTGGCGGCGAGTGGAACGGTGAGCGCGACGCCATGGCTGGGAACGGCGAAGGGTGATGATGGAAGTACATGGATCAGTGCCATCGATAACCTGATGGATGATGATGAGTCCTATCCGCTGCTTCGGGGTTTGATCGGCATCAGTGCTCGGTGGCATGTGACAGCAACATGGGGAAACTATCGACGTCGGGCGTTGAAGCAAGTTGCACCGCTCTATCGTAAGACAAACCTCTTTGAAGAGGAGCCGCGTGTGTTGGCTGATCTCGTTGGCCGCGATATGCTCGATGAAAATGATCTTTGGGATGACAGTCTCCTGATCGGCGTCGATGCGATCGACAACGCGATCGATTACTCCACAAAGGGTGCAGAGATCGCCTGTCCCCCAGGGCACTTGGTGACGGGCATCGCCGTCAGCGGCAACAACCGTCAGGAAGAGCCTCGTTTCAGCGGCATGCGCGGTGCGGCGCTCAAGTGCAGTCCCCTGGTGTGGAATCGAAAGAAGGGAATCGTCCTCGCCAAAAAGGACAGCCTGCAGGTCTGGACGAGCATGCATGGTGTGGAATATGGCGCGGCGACGTCGCTCGGTTCCGAGACACAATACAATGGGTCTTGTGATGAAGACCAGGTGGCCTACGGCCTCACGGGCAACTGGTGCAACGATTTCGTCTATCAGGTCCAGATGCACTGCGCCAATCTGGACATCACGGTTCATGCGGATGACGATGAGTGAGGACGCGGTTCTCCTCGTCCATTCTAAATAGTATCCTTGAAATCATTGGGGAATTTTGTTCTCTTTCGTCCACGCTTTCCCCGTTTCAAGGCACTTCTGCACCCCCCTACAGCCGATAATAGGAATGGAGGAAATTCCTATGCGGCAACTCGTCATTCTCTTTCTCTTCGTCCTCTCTTTGACCCTGCTCTCAGCCTGTAGCGCCGGAAACGGTGTCGGCGGCGAGGGTGATCTCGGCCTGGATATCTCTGACGACACCATCGTCATCGATGCCCCCGATCTCTGCGTCGGTCCGCTCTGCGGTGAGCCGGGAACGGTCGATCTCGGTGACGATGACGACGATGATGTCATCGATGACGATGACGACGACGAAGCCGGGGTCCGCCGCTGCGAACGCATGCGCGGCGATGTCGAGGAACTCGAAGGCGATGTCGCCGATTTGCGCGAACAGCTCTTCGCCGCCGACGGCCTGGTGGCCAAGCGCGATGTGGCCTGCGCTGCGCGTTCCTGCAGCGAGATCCTGGCCTCCGGAACGATTCGCAGTCATGAGGCTTCAAAAGAGGAGATCGCCGAACTGGCCGCAAAACTTGGGCGCTGTGAACAGGGCGATGCGATGCTCCCCGAGTGCGTCATGGGCGCGAGCAAGGGCGACGACTGCTGGGATCGCCACGCGCTCGCCGAGATCGGTGCGCGCATCGTCGAGACGGTGCGCGAGACGGATGCGCGTTTTGAGCAGGTGGGCATGCGTTTCGGACGGGTGATGCAGGATTGGGATCGCATCGCGGACGATATCTACTTCGAGCCGTTTCAGAAGGCGGTTTCCTCGCAAGAGGTGAGCGCGTGCCATCAGCCGCAACGTTGGGACGATGCCAAGGAGTATGCCTTTGTCTGGATCATGGGCGGGAGACGTCTGCTCAAGCAGGAACATCCCATTTCGGCCGAACGCACGGTGATCGCATGCGAGGCACAGCGTTCGAGCCTCACTGCATTGCCCACGGAACTTCCGCGGTTTTCTGGCATGTCGGTGACGATCGCCGAGGTGGAAGCGGCGCCAGCGCTCTCCGACGACGGCTCGGCCTGCGCCGGGCTCGAGACGCGGCTGGCTGATCTCACAATCGAGAAGGCCGCGCTCGAAGCGCTGGAGACGACCGTCAAGGATGAGACCAATCATCGCACCGATGGGTGCGAGCAGAAGGCGGATGATCAGTGCAACGAGGCGCTTCGCGCACAGGACGATATCCTTGAGGCGTGGAAGGGGTTTTATGGCAAGCCGAACGACGAGACGACGGCCATCGGCGAATGCACGGCCAAGCGCGCGAGCCTGGTGATGCAGGCGGATGCGATCGGCAAGCAGTATCAGCGTTTCGATCCCAAGGGTGCGCACGCGCAGGATGTGGTCGGATGGGATGAGGGGTGCAAGGCGTTGCAGGAAAGCCTCGCTCAGTGGAAGATCGACAACGTCCTCGCGCTCGGCGAAGAGGAGACCGCGCCGAGTACGGTCGGTGGCAGCAACGAGGGAAAGAAGCGCTTCGATGCCTCCTGCCCGGATGGACAACTCCTGATCGGATTCAAATTCATCAATGGCGGCGATATCGACGGCATCGCGCCGGTCTGTAAGTCGTGGACCCCGCGCTTTGAAGCGAAGGACGGCAAGGGCGGGCTCGTGGGAAGCAACGATACGCTCGCTTTTGTCGGCCAGGATGATGCCGATGACAGTCGCCGCAGCGAGCAGACGCGCCTGTGCCCCTTGGGCTATGCCGTCTCGCGCCTCTTCGCGACGAAGGGGTATTCCAGCGGCGGACGCAACGTCGGTGCGCTCGGCATCGAGTGCATCGCTGTGGACGGCCACGGTCGCGTGCGCATCAATGACGCGCAGCAGGAGGCCCCCTTCACCGGCGAGACCTTCTCCCTCTTTCTCAAGCCCGTCGGGACGCTTGCCGATCGCGGACGCGACGACGATCATCGCGCCAAACCGGCCGATCCGATCGAGGAGCGCGCCGAATGCCAGGGGCAGTTCTGTGCGCACTGGCTCTCGACCCGCTATCGCAGTTCCTGCGAGGAGGGCGTGGCCAGCGGTATCTGGGGATATGTGGATGAGGGCGACACGATGATCCACAACCTGGGGCTCAAGTGCCGCCCCATTCAAAACGAGGAGAAATATCCCTCCTGGACGGTCGAGTTGGCGGTCGAGGACGATCATGCGATCGAGGGCTGGGCGATGGGCAATGACGGTGCCGCTGAAATGGATGCAACGGGCGATTGGGATGCCTGGCGCGATGAGGGCCTTCCGCTCATGACAGGCATTGCGGTGGAACGATGGTGGAATGGAAATGCAAAACCGGCGCGAGATGCGGTCACCTCCCTCATGCCGCTCTATCGGGATATCGGCGATATTTTTTCGGCGAGGACCGGCTGTAATGGGCAGCGTTGTGAGGGGGAATTCTTTTTGCCCGGATTCAATAACGTGACCTACGGCTATATGACGGGGCCGGAGGATGTGCAGAACCTGTATGACATCGAGGCCGGAACGCGCATGGCCTGTCCGCGTGGACATGTGGCCACGGGCGTGGCCGCCGATCACTATACGATTTCGAAGACGCGAACCAGTCATAGCTATCACGGACTGAGCGGTCTGGCCCTGCGCTGCACGCCGATCGCGTTCTTTCGGGATGCCGATACGATTGATCTCGGAACGCTTCCCGCCTATATGACGTGGACGAATATGAAAGGGGTGACCCGCGACGGATCCGGACACGATGTGCGCACGTGTGACGAGGGTAAGGCGCTCGTGGGGGTGGTGAGCAATATGTTTGATGCGACGATCCACGAGATCAACATCGCCTGCGCCCCCTTCACCGTAAAATCCGCACGCATTGAAGAAGAAGAGGAATAAATATGTCGTTGTCATCCCGAGCGAAGCCCGGAGGGCGTAGTCGAGGGATCTCATGAGATTCTTCGACGGGAGTTTACCCTGAGCGGAGTCGAAGGGCTCAGAATGAAAATCGCTCGGCTGTTCCCAACCATTTGACAATCCCACATGAATGGGTTCTTGATGAGGTGCTTGCTGTCCATCGCCCTCTCAAGGAGCTCATCCATGGAACAAGCCCAGACGATCATCAGCGATCCGCTCGGTGTGATGGCCATCATCATGCTCACGCCCGCCTTCTTTACCGGACATATCTGCTATTGGATCATGGGATAGGAGAAGTCATGTTTTGCCACCGTTTTATTTCACTGTTTATCATCGGTGTTTCGCTCCTTGTTGCCGTTGCGGTATCGGCACAACCGGTGAAAAATGTTTCTCCGAAGCAGAGGATTTCCACGTCGTTTTCGGCGGGAGACGGAAAACTCTGCCTCTACAACTACCACGAGGATCGGGCGATTGAGGTGAATTATCGGAAGGGGAAGCGGTATCGCCAAAAGGGACTCGATGAGATTCAATACCTCTTTCGCTCGCGCTCGGACAAACAGGAACATCCGATCGACATCGAACTCATCGAACTGCTCGATCACCTCCAGGACCATTTCGCCGTCGATTGCGTGGAACTTATCTCGGGTTACCGCAGCCCAAAGCTCAACAAGGAACTCAAGGAGAAGAACGTCAATGTCTCCGAGGAGAGCCTGCATCTGGAGGGACGGGCGGCGGACATCCATCTTGACGAAGTGACCGAGGAGATCGTCTCCTCGTACGCCCGTTCGCTCAAGGTCGGCGGCGTGGGATACTATCCCGCGTTCGATTTCGTTCATATCGACACGGGCGATGTGCGCCGTTGGGATCTCCCGGATCGGCCCGGGCGTTTGCTCATGGCGATGCGCAAGGGGGCGAAGTGGCAGGTGATCACCGATCGCAACCTGTATCTCCCTGATGAGGTCATCGACGTCGAGGTGATGAACATCACGCGAGCACCGCGCTCCTTCGACAGCGCGATCACCGTTGAACGCTTCCGCCGGGGAAAGTGGGAGCCGGCAGGAACGTTATCGATTCCGAATGCGGTTCAGTTGGCTCCGGGCGAAGTGTGGCGCACGCAGTGGAAGCCTGAGGATCGAGCGCTTTTCGGAAAGTTTCGCCTCGTCCTTCCGGGGCCGGATGGTTTTCCCCACCTGGCGGTGCATTCGAACGAGTTCTATCGGAAGCGGCGATAGGCGTTGGTTTCTGCTTGGTTCGCTAGGGAGCGGTCTTACAGAACGCCTCATAGAAGAGCCCCCACTTGACCCCCCGGTCGCTCACCGTGACCTCGTCTTTTCCCAGACGATCCATGAGTTCATCCAGGATGATGGCCCCGGCGATGATGACGTCGGCGCGCTTCGGATCGAGCCCGACGATCTTTTTGCGGTGGCGAAGCGAGACTGCGCGCAGCTGTCCGAAGAGGTCGGCGAGCATCTCTTCGGTGAGAGTCTGGCCGTGCACGCGGGCGGCATCGTATTTCTCGAGGCCCAGGTGCATGGCCATGAGCGTGGTTGCGGTTCCGGCGGTGACGATCATCCTTCGCCCGTTCGGTGTAATGTCCGTCACCCGTTTCTGGATTTCCTCGATCGCCGCGAGGCACTGTTTGTCCTTCGGGGGATCGCTCTTGAGAAAGCGTTCGGTCAATGTCACGCATCCGATGGGGAGGCTCACCGATTTGAGCTCACCCGCGTCATCGCGGTGGGTGATTTCGGTCGAACCCCCGCCGATGTCGCAGACGATGTTGTCCTCGCCGAAATCGCGGGTGGCGCCCAGAAAGGTGAGTTGGGCTTCACGCTCGGGCGTGATGATGTCGATGTCGATATTGTAGGTGCGCTTGACGACGAAGGCGAAGTCGGCTGCATTCTGTGCTCGGCGCAGGACCTCGGTGCCGACACAGGCGATGCGCTGCACCTTGTGACGGTGGCACAGTTCCCAGAGTCCGCCGAGCGTCTCCAGCGTTCGGTTGATCGCTTCATCCGAGAGTTTCCCGGTCTTTTCCACCTTCTCCCCAAGGCGGGTGATATCCGCCCGGTCGGCCAGGATCTGCACCGATCCGTCATCATTCGGCTCGCCGATGAGGAGCAAAATCGAATTCGTACCGATGTCGATGGATGCGTACATATCTCGTGGTCTCGTGGTCTCGTGGTTTCGTGGTCTCGTTTCAACGATACTACGAGACTACGATTAACGATATCACGAGTTTTCTACTTCACCTGCGGACCCCAGCTGGGCAGGAGACCATTCCCCTTGGAGATGCGCGTCTGGTTCGAGCCGTCTGCGCGCATCATGAAGATCGATGCCGCCCCTTCGCGCGTGGAGGAGAAGGTGACGAAGCGGCCGTCCGGCGAGAAGGTCGGGTGTTCGTTGTTGCCCGCTCCGATCGTGAGCCGCTGGATGTTGCTGCCGTCGTCGTTCATGATGAAGATGTCGAAGGCGCCCATGTCGCGTCCGGCGAAGACGATCTTGTCGCCCATCGGGGACCAGTCCGGCATGTCGTTCTGATACCCTACATAGGTGAGCCGGTTGACCCCGCCGCCCAAGGAGGTGCGGAAGAGGTGGAGTCCTCCCGCGCGTTCGGAGGAGAAGACGAGCTGCTGACCGTCGGGGGCCCAGGAGGGGGCGATGTCGATCGTGGAGCTGCGCGTGAGCGGGCGCATCTTTCGGCCGCGCGCCGCGATCGTATAGAGGTTGGAGGTGCCCTTTACCGATGAGGCGAACGCGATGAGTTTTCCCGTCGGCTGCCAGGCCGGCGTGATGTTCGAGCCCGACCCCGGTGAGATCTTGCGCAAACCGCGTCCGCCCAGCTTCATGATGTAGAGGTCGGGGTTTCCGCGCATGTAGGACGTGAAGACGAGTTGTTTGCCGTCCGGCGACCAACTCGGGCTGATATTGATCGATTTGTTCTTGGTGATCGCAGCGGGATTGAACCCATCCATGTCCATGACGAAGATCTCTTTGCGCCCCTTTCCGGTGACGGCCGAATAAGCGATCTTGGTATTGAAGACGCCGCGGATACCGGTGAGCGCCTCCATGATCTCGTCGGAGAAACGGTGGGCGATTTCGCGCAGATGCTTTTTGTCGGCCTTGTACTGTTTGCCCACCAGCATTTCGCCGAGATAGGGGTCAAAGAGGCGCAGCGTGACCATGAGTTTGCCGCTCTTGCGTTTGACCTCGCCCTTGACCACGCCCTGCGCTTCGACCGCCTTCCAAAAGGAGAAGTTCATCGACTCGGCGGTGATTCCCTCTTTTTTGGCGACGGCCTTGATGGCCGAGATTGGGATCAGGCGGAAATAGCCCGAGAGCGTCATGTCGTTGCGAATGATGTCGGCGATCTTCTTTCCCATGCCGGTGCTGATGTCCGGAATGGCAATTGGAAACTTCTGATCGGCCGGCTGATCGATCGGAATGTAGATGCGCGCGTGAGCGGTGGTGGCGGTGAAGGCGATGAGCGCCAGGACAAGGATGATAAGTTTTTTCATGATCGGACTATCGTATATGCGAGGGCGCGATTCAACGCCTTTTTTCACATCCTATCGTTTCAGTCTCGGATCGAATTCGATGAGGAATCCCTCATTGTAGGCCTCCCAGGCGAGGATGTCGGGGGGTTTGGGGAAGGGCGAGGCCTTGCGCACGGCGCGCACTGCCGATTGGTCGAAGGTGGCGTTCCCCGAGGGGGAGGCCCAGCGAATCGAGGTGACATCGCCGTCGGTGTTCACGAGCACTTCGAGTCGTGCGTTGAAACTGCCCTGCCCCTCCTCGGTGAAGCGGGAGGGGACGATCCACTGGCGGATGATCTTGGCGCGCACCATCGCCTGGTATTTGATGTATTCCGGGTTCGAGGGTTTGACCCGCAGCGGTTTGTTGCTGGTGCCGTATTTATATCCCTCGTTGTTCTTGTCGACCTGCGCGGCCTCCGGGACGACGCGGCGCGAAAGTTGCCGATCGATCTTGGCCAGGGCATTATCGATGGCGCTGCGGCGGCGGGGCTTGGTCTTCTTCACCGCCATCTTCTTCGAGATGGGGATCTCGGGGCGTTTTGTCTTTTCCTTCGGTTTGGGTTTTTCCGGCGGAGCCTTCATCTTCGGTTCGAGCATCTTCTGCGAGACCTTCTGATCCGTACCTTCCGGTTCGAAGAGTTTCTTCTGTTCCTCGATCGTGCTGCGGGGAAGGGTTTCCGATTTCTTGATGCCCAGCCCGATATCGTCGCTCGTGCCGCGCGGCAGTTCCACCCACATGACGTCGATGCGCATCGGGCGTTCGCTGATCGGGAGCAACAGCTTCGGTGCGGCCACAAGGGTGGTAAACATCGCCACATGGACGATGGCCGAGATGATGAAGGCCCCCTTGAGCGGGGGCGCTTTGTGCGAGAGCATTCTCACGTGCGGTTTCGCCCTCACGAGGATGATGTGGTTCCTGGGGTTGCGTTCGACGTGGGGGGAGCTTCGGATTCCGGCTGGGTGATCATGCCGATGCGGTCGACCCCCGCGCGTTTCGCGATCGACATGATTTTCACCACCGTGCCGTAGAGCAGTTCGCTGTCGGCCTTGACGAAGAGATCCTTCTCCTGCTTGGCTGAATAGAGCGCGCCCAGCCGTCCCTCGAGTTCGTCGAGCGGAATGGTCTCCTGGTCATCGCCGATGAAGATCTTGCCGCCGGACTGGACGGTCAGGATCACGTCCGCCTTGCTGCGCTTGAGCGCGGGCGCGGCCGCTTCGGGCAGGTTCACCGGAAGCCCCTGTTGCAGCATGGGTGCCGTCATCATGAAGACGATGAGAAGGGTGAGCGCTACGTCGACCAAGGGGGTCACGTTGATCATCGACTGCAGCGAGTTGTGCGAGCGAACGGTGATGGCCATGGGTATTCCTCGTCAGACGGCGCTGAAATATTCGCGATCGATGCGTGTGTTCAGGTCATCGGCGAAATCGGAGAGATCCTTCGACATCACACGTACGCGCGTGACGTAATAGTTATAGAAGATGATCGCCGGAATGGCGGCGATGAGTCCGATGGCGGTGGTCAAAAGCGCCTCGGCCAGATGGGGTCCGATGATCGCCAGGCTCGACGTGCCCGTGCGCCCGATCTTCCAGAAGGCGAAGAGTACGCCCCAGACCGTTCCGAAGAGACCCAAAAACGGGCAGGCGCTGGCGGTCGTGGCCAGAAACGGAATGCCGTATTCCATCTGCTCGATCTCGTCTTCGGTGGCGCGCTTGATCTCCTTCTCCACGACCTGCGCGGCGCGCGGATCCCGATTGTCGCGCACCGTATCCACGCCCACCTTAAAGATGTTGAAGGCGGGGCTGACGCGAAAGTTGCCCTTAGCGACGATCGCGTCGACCGATTTGGCCTGCCAGAAGAACTGGAAGAATCGGTTCGAGCGCTTTTTGTTCTTCTTGAGCTGGCGATACTTGCTGCCGATGATCGCCCAGGAGACGACGGAGAAGAAGACCAGCAGCAGCAGCGTCAGTTGCACCACGATGTTGGCGCTCAGGACGAGCTGCATGAAACTCTGCTGACCAGCGCTGACGTTGGTCTCCACGACGGTTTCTGCGGTTTGGGCCAAAAGGCCGATGAGAGCGAGTGCGTTCATAGGTTCATCCTTCCATGCGATGGTGAAATTTAGGGGATATTGCGGATAAGACGGGGTGTTGTCAACATCAGCCCGGAGTTCCGCACAAAAGGGGAGCGTGGCGGGGATGAAAAAATGACATTTTAAAGCGTCGCATAATATTTTATTGCTTTTTGGGGAAGGGGTATGAAAAAAACATCCCCTTCACGGGAAGAGGACAACAGGTTCGAGGAGGACTTCCATGGGTGTTGGGATTATCGGCAATGGAGCGGTTGTTCCCATCGGCACGTTCGATGCCACCGCAACCTCGTTGGAGATGGACCAGGAAATCGGTGGCTTCGACGATATGGACGCGACGGTCCTGGCGGATCTGGGGCAGCAGTTTCAGGCGCTCGTGCCGCCGGTCTGGACGACACGCCCGGACCTGACGCGCGTTCCGGAAGGACTCGATCTCTCCCTCCTGGCGGTTGAGGCGCCTCGCTCCGATGCGTCCGGTTCGATGTACGCGGCGCAGGGTGTGGATGTTGCGGTTCGTGGCGCCGGTTCATCGAGGATACCCGAAGTGACGATGCAGGCAGCGAAGAGAAAGTCATACCGTGTCAAGAAGGGGAAGGATGCGGCCGGCAGCATGAAGCGGTTCACGCGCGATGTGAATGCGGCTTTGGAGAAGGGTGACGCGGTCGAGGCCGAGCGTCTGGTGAGGAAGGCGATCGGGAGGGGGGTTTCGCGTGCGGATGGGCTGATGATGAAACTCATTCAGCATTTTAAAAGGCAGGGTGATGCCGAAGGACAGCGGCGATGGATTGCTGAATTCGCGCGTCTTTGGCCGAATAGCCGAGATGCAAAACGGATGAAGGTGCAGGTGTTGGAGACCACGGGTACTCCCAAAGAGCTGTTCGAGCATTATCGTGACACCCTGTTGGCCGATCCAACCGACACCGATGCGGTGCAGAAATTCATTGCCAGTGCGGAGCAGCAGGTGGGCGTGGAGTGGATTTTCAATCTGCTCAATAATCCGGAATTGGGGCAAAATCCCGATCTGGCCGAATGGCTGATAAACAAGGCGTGGTCGATACGAGATGCGTTGCGCGAGAACGCGAGACAGCATGTTTCCTTCCACTCGTTTGGGCGCAGATCTCCATCTTCAGCGGAGAGGAAGGTGCAGGAGATTGAGGAGAGTGCGGCATCCTTTTTCGGGAGTGTCGTCGAACGGTATCCGCATTGCTTTGAGAGCATCAAGCGTATGGCGAAGATCATGACTCGCCACAAAGATGATGGTTTTGTGATAAACGAGCTCAGACGGAACAGGTCTTCTGAGCTGCGTGATTTCGGGCTGTGGCTGCTGTGTGTGAGGCGCGACTTTCTGCCGCAGGGTGGCGGAAATGCCGCTGTTCGTCTTTGGTATCGGTTTCCGCTTGATGCAGATTTTGAAGCATCGGTTGTGCAACATTTGAAGCACGATGATATTCATATCTCCCGCTATGCCTGGTACACCGAGGCGTGCAATGAAGCGGTTGCGCAGGTTGCATCCGCGACCGATCGTGAACGAGGCGTTCGTCTCGATCGCGCGCGGGCGATCATCGATATGCAGCGGCGCGTGAAGAAGAGCGACTGGCATGTCGACCATTTCATCGACCCGCGCGTTCGCCTGTTGCCCTACGAGGTGGGGCAGGCGGATCGGACAGCGGCGGCCGTCGCCGATCTCACAGCCGTTTTTCAGGGGATCAAGAAGGGGTCGTTTCAGGGGGAGCTTCTTGCGTCCTGGGTGACCGACTTTCGCGAGCGCATGTCGAATGCGGTCGACCCGACGCAGCGGCAGGTCGTGGCCGTCGTAGTCACGGTCCTCATCAAGGCGGGATGGATCGAGCAGGCCTCGTCGCTCTTGACCTTGAAGGTGCTCGATGCAGCGATCCTCGACCCCGCGCTTGGTATTCCCGTGGCCCTGTATTTCTGTCGAACGAGTGATTGGGAAAAGGCGTTGGCGATGGCCACCTCTCTTCGGGATCAGAAGGGGACGCTGCCGGTCATAGAGGCGATGGAATTGGCCGAGGCCCTCCATCGGAAGGGACAAGAATACCACAAGTTTATGAGCCAATGGCCTCAGGCCGAAGCGTTCTACCGGGCGGCGCTGGGCGTATTGGATCGGCTCCTCGACGGAAGTCAAAAAACGCTTCAGAGGCAGGATGTGCTCAAACAGGATATCGAACGCGACCTGGCAGGCGTTCAGAAACAATCCCGCAATAAATCCTGATCGATCATTCGAGCGTTTCACAAAAATTGTTCTTTCAGGGTCCGATTGGATGTCTTGGGTTCACCGCTCGCGATCGTCAATTTTTTGATCGTTCGCGGGGCCATCCGCTTCTTTCTCCACCCGGTTCATTTCTCAACCACAATCAAATCAATGGGTTCCATGGCTGTTTCCTCGGCACGCTCCTTGCACTATTTTGGGCATGGAGTCGGAAAAAGGAGGAAAGCCATGGGCATGATCTGGAACGAGGAGATGGAACATCGCTACGAAAATTATCGTCACTCCACCAAGGCGTGGGAACTCCTGCACGAGGAGGAGGGGTTTGAGGATCTGGGGCTTTTGGCCGATCCGATGATCTCCGATCTCGACGGGCAGGAGACGCACATGCACTTTCTGGTGGAGCGACCGCGCGCAATGATGCGGCGATAACGGGGTCCGAAAGGAGGGGTCATGGTAGACGTCAAACCCATTGGCGGGGTGAAGGCCAAACAGGAATCGGTGAAGCTCGATGCCAATGCCGTCTTCGGTTCGGCGCTTAAGATTGCGGAGGGCAAGGGGATGTCCGTTCCCTACTCTTTTTCCGTGCACGATGCGATCGAGGGCAAGACGCAGCGGCGCGGATTCGCCGTCCCCTGGAGCGTGTTGGTCGATACGGTGATGCTGCAAGGGGGGTTGTCGCGTGCCGACGCCCAGAAGGAGGTCGATCGACTCTTCGGAGGCTGGGAGACGCTCGACCAGATGGGGCTCTTCGATGGCGAGGGACGCGAACTCTCCGGCCCGATCGGCTATAAGATTGAAGGAAGCTATATTTCCGAGGCCGAGATGGGTGCGTTTCATGTGGCGCGTGCGGAGAAGGCGCAGGATGCGGCGATGGCGGGAAAGAAGGCCGATCCGAAACAGAAAGCCGACGAGTTGAAGAAGCTCGTCAACGAGGACGCCGATGCCACCTTCAAAAGCTCAGGACTCTTTCGAAAGTGAGCGGCGTCCATTCCATTCGGTAGGGGAGCCCCCGACATGCGTGTCGGGGGTTTTTTTACGCTGTCATTCCCGAGGGGGTAATCGGGAATCCCGGTGATCACAGCATATTACGATCGAGATCCCCGATAACACCCTCGGGGATGACATACACAAGGGGATGACGGGCAAGAACAGAGGTGTTCACGCGTGATGCCGATTCACGGCGTTATGATTTCGCGTTCCAGGCTTTTCACATTTGGTGTGCAGGGGCGGGCGCGACGAGCCGCTTCGATCGCGGTGCGTGCTTGTGTCGTATCCCCGTGCTCGTGCGCGCGCAGGGCGCGCATGTAGAGGGCCAGCGCGTAGTGGGGGTCGTAGCGTAGGGCGTGCGCAAGCGGTGGTTCGGTGCTGGAAAAGAGCGCGCTTGGCTCTACTGCTGCATGTTCGGCGTTGGCGTTGAAGGCGGCCAGCGCGCTTACGGCGGGCATGATCGACTGTGCGAAGTGGCCCTGCTCCGACATCCACCCCTTGTGATACGGGTCGATCGTGATCATGCGCGAGCGATCGTTCGGATCGGGAAAGAGCGCCACCGCCATGTGCCAGAAGATCGTCACATCGAGTTTGTCCCACTGGACATCGAGGATCTCCGCATCGAGTCCGGCCAGGCGCATAAGGCCGCAAAGCAGGCGGGCCAGTTCCGAGCAGTCTCCCTGGCGTTCTCCGGGAGGCAGGCGCATGAGCTCGATGACCGCGCGTTCGCGGCCAGCCAGATCAATCTTCGAAACGCCCAATCCCTTCGGGTCGAACATCCAGTCGCAGATGCGTTGGGCCAGCACGATACGAAAATCGGGGGTGTCCTTCGCATACCCTTGTGCGACGAGGTCGGCGCGCATGCGCGCGAACGTCCGGCCGATGCGCTGCAGGAGCTTGTCGTCGTCATGCGTCTTTGGATCGAAATCGGAAAAGAGCCCCGGGTGGCGAAAGGTCGTGCGTGTGGAGACCAGGTCGGTGAAGGGGCGCGATGTCTTCCCTTGGCTGGCGACGAATCGATCCTCCTCTTCTTCGAGGAGGGCCAGAGCGGAGGTGTAGATTTCACCGGGCTGCAGCGTTTTGTCACCGGCGGTGTGGGATTCCACCTGGACGGAGCAGTTCCAGCCGTCATCGCAGGTGCCGGGGGTCGTGGTCTCGCAGGCGACGAAGGGCACGCCCGCATCGATGGCATTCGGTGCCATCTTCATCTCGTCGATGAGCAGGCGGCAGAGTGCGCCGGCTTCAGCGTCGCGGGCGGCAGCGAATTGACACGCATGATCGGACACGATGAAAACCCCCTCCTTGTTCCCCCTTATCGCATATCGCTCCCAAAAGTTGCCCCCTTTTTACTGGCCCTCCGGGGGATGCTGCGCTATAGCGCCGCGCATGGTCGCTTCCGGTCCCATCGGCATCTTCGACTCCGGTATCGGCGGTTTGACGGTTTTTGCCGCCATTCGCCGGCATCTGCCGCAGGAGTCGCTCCTCTATCTGGGCGATACGGCGCGCGTCCCCTATGGGACCAAGTCGGCCGAGACGGTCGTGCGCTATGCGCGCGAATGCTCGCATTTTCTCGTCGATCGCGGTGTGCGCGCGGTGGTGGTCGCCTGCAATACGGCCTCCGCCTATGCCCTGCCCGCACTTGCGCGCGAGCTCGAGGTTCCGGTCATCGGTGTCGTTGAGCCCGGTGCTCGCGCGGCGCTTGCAGCGACCCGCGGGGGGAGCATCGGCGTGATCGGGACGGCCGGAACGATTTCGAGCAACGCCTATGGCGCTGCTCTGCGCGAGCTCAATCCCGGCGTGCGGGTTGTCAGTCGCGCTTGTCCGCTTTTCGTGCCGCTCATCGAAGAGGGGTGGCTCGGTGGTGAGATCACCGAGTCCATCGTGCATCGCTATCTCGACGGCGTGCGCGCCGAGGGGATCGATGTGCTCATCCTCGGATGTACGCACTATCCGCTCCTGGCCTCCACGATCGAGCGGGAACTGGGCGAGGGGATCACCGTCGTTGATTCCGCCGAGACCACCGCCCTGGCCCTGAAGGCGCTGCTCGATGAGCGCGGATTGAGCGGAGATGGCGCTTCCCCCGCGGGATGTCAGATCTATGTCACCGACCTGCCCGCTCGCTTCGAGGTCATCGCGCATCGCTTTCTCGAAGGGGATCTGCCGCAGGTGACCCGGGTGGACCTGTAAGACAGTTGAAAGTTGGAAGTTTAAAGTTGAAAGGGGAAACCCCTTCGAGGTTGATGACAAACCCTGCTGTTGTCATCCTGAGCGAGGCCGGAACGGACGAGTCGAAGGATCTCATGAGATTCCTCGACTCGCCTTTCGGCTCACTCGGAATGACATCGTTGGGACTTTGTCAGCGGTCTGAAAGGGGAAACCCCCTTTCTTTCAACTTTTAACGTTCAACTTTCAACTGTTTTCAGCTTTGACCTTTCTGGCGGTGTATGCGAGAAAAGGGCGCCATTGTAAGAACTTGGTTGCTGGTATCCGCTTTTGTTTTTCGTTCATCTCCGGAACAAGGGGTTTTCGTGGGCCGCACGCAGTCTTCCAGCCACAGGCGTCTATTCCTGCACGGGGCGTGTCTCTTTCTCATCCTGGTGGTGCTCGGAGCGCCGATGCGGGCGCAGGCGCTGACCGAGAAGGGATTTGAGGCCCTGCACACGTTCAGCAAGGTGCTCCATTACGTCGAGGAAAACTACGCCGACGAGATTGACGAGGACGAACTCATCCAGGGTGCCATGCAGGGGATGCTCGGCACGCTCGACCCGCACAGCGTCTATATGTCGCCCGAGATCTATCGTGAATTGAAAGTGGATACGCGCGGGCGCTTCGATGGCATCGGCATCGAGGTGACGGTGCGTAAGGGATACCTCACGGTCGTCTCTCCCATCAAGGGCTCGCCCGCTGCGCGCGAGGGGATCCAGGCGGGCGATGTGATTCTGCGCATCGACGGCAAGGGCACCAAGAACATGATGCTCTCCCAGGCGGTTTCGCTCATGCGCGGCAAGCGCGGTAGCCGCATTACGCTCACCATTGGGCGGGAGGGGCACAAGCCTTTCGACGTTTCGCTCAAGCGCAGCATCATCAAGGTGCCCAGCGTCAAGGCCGAGGTGGTCGGCGATCGTTTCGGGTATGTGAGCATCAGCAACTTTCAGCAGGGAACGGGGCGCGCGCTGCGTCGTGCGCTCAAGCAGTTGCGCAAAGAGAATGCGCTCGATGGCCTCATCCTCGATCTGCGCCACAATCCGGGGGGGTTGCTCGACCAGGCCGTGGTGGTCTCCGATCTCTTTATGGACGAGGGCGTGATCGTCACGACGGCCAGTCGTGGTCGTGAGATCGATCGGCATGAGGCGCATGCGGAGGAGACCGAGCCGGACTATCCGGTGGTCGTTCTCATTGATCGAGGGTCGGCCTCCGCCTCTGAGATCGTGGCCGGCGCCCTGCAGGACAGCAAGCGTGCGACCATCATGGGAACCACCTCCTTCGGCAAGGGATCGGTGCAGACCGTGATCGACCTCGACGACGGCTCAGGGCTCAAACTCACGATCGCGAAGTATCAGACTCCGAGCGGTCGATTCATCCAGGACCTGGGAGTCGTTCCGGATATCGTGGTTCCCAAGGATCAGCCGAAGCCGAAGGCTTCAGCGAAGAAGGGTGTGGCGAAGGCGGCGCCGAGCGCCTCGGTGGACGAAGGGGAAGAGGTCGCGCCGAAGCCGCCGGTTCAGAAAGAGGGGGAAGACTATCAACTCAAGCGGGCGATCGAGTTTCTGCAGAAAGCGACCGTATCGTCTGCACAACAGCAACCGGTTTCACAACCATGACAAATGGGCGCGGAGGTAGGCGTCCGAAAGAGGGAGGCGTATTATGACAAAGCGAGTTGGAGTACTCACCGGCGGCGGCGATTGCCCAGGACTCAATGCGGTCATCCGCGCGGTCGTGCGACGGGCCATCATGCACGGCGGGTATGAGGCCATCGGTGTCAAGCACGGGTGGCGCGGCCTGTTGGAGATGGACACCTGTTCGCTTACCCGGCGCGATGTACAGGGTATTTTGCATCGGGGCGGCACCATTTTAGGCACGAGCCGCACGAACATCTTCAAAGATGATGCGACGGCCAAACAGGCGATCGCCAACATCAAAAAATTACAGCTCGACGGCATCATCGCCATCGGCGGCGAGGATACGCTGGGGATCGCCAAGAGGTTGAACGACAACGGCATCAACGTCGTCGGTGTTCCGAAGACGATCGACAACGATTTGATGGGAACCGACTTCACCTTCGGTTTCGATACCGCCGTCGAGATCGCGACCGAAGCGATCGATCGGCTGCACACCACGGCCGAGTCGCATGACCGCGTTCTCGTCTGTGAGGTGATGGGGCGGCATGCCGGATGGATCGCCGCGTATGCGGGGCTGGCCGGCGGTGCTGACTGCATCCTCATCCCGGAAAAACCGATCGACACGGATGAAGTCTGCGAGATGGTTCTGCAACGACACAAGTCGGGTGTTTTCTTTTCCATCATCGTCGTGGCTGAAGGGGCCAAGATCAAGGGGACGGACGAAGTGCTTTCTTCGAAACACGTCGATGACTTTGGTCATGTGCAGCTCGGTGGCATCGGTAACGTGTTAGGAAAGATGATCGAACAGAAGACGGGCTATGATACGCGCGTGACGGTGCTCGGTCACATTCAGCGCGGTGGTCGGCCGACCGCCTACGATCGCGTGCTGGCCACGCGTTACGGCGTGGCGGCGATGGATGCGGCCCATGCCGGTCGGTGGGGCAAGATGGTCGCGCTGCAGGGGAAGGATGTTGTCGAGATTCCGCTGTCGACCGTGGCCGAGGGGCTCAAGACGCTCGACATGGATCTTTATGATCTGACCAAGACCTTTTGGGGATATTGATTTCGATAGGGCGAAAAAGAAAAAGACCGAGGTTGATGACAAACCTGTGTTTTTGTCATCCCCGCCCCCGATTCAATCATTCGAGGGTAGGCTCCAGCGGGGATCTCGATGTACCATTACAAGCGAGATTCCCGCCTGCGCGGGAATGACAAACCTTGGTTGACCGTATGAGATAATTTTGTCAGCAGTCTGGGTCCGTCGCGAAAGCGGCGGGCCTTTTTTTATCCCGCCGGCAGCGTGCTCTTTCCACGGCCGAGTTGATCGATCTGGTCGACCACGTTCCAGAAATCGAATGGTCGGTGCACGAACATCGTCGCCAGCTGACATTCACGTGGCACGTGGTCGGGGGAGAGTCCGCGGGGAAGGATGAGCACCGTCGTGCGCGGGTCCTCAGCGCGCTGGCGCACCGTCGGGCAGGACTCCCACTGTTCGTGATCGATGTCCGCCAGGTCGACCAGGAGGATATCGGCTTCTTGGCGAACTGCTGTTGAGGGCAATTGAGCGGCGGTTTCGACCGTCCAGCCGCGCAGTTCAAGGCCGAGTTCGAAGAGGCGGGTGGTCTGGGGGTCAGGGCTGACGATCAGGGCGCTGGGCATGAGCGTACTGTAGGGCAGGCGGTGCGCGATGGCAAGCTGGCGGTCCCATTTTCTCGTTTGACAATGATCGAAGGGGGCGGATACAGTCGCTGTCTGATAAGAGTAACTATTCTGAGGAGTTATCATGAGCAGCACGATGCAGGCGGTACGAAAGCTCTCCCCCGGTCCGGGTGCCGCGATCGAGTCGCGGCCAGTTCCGACTCCCACCTCCCACCAGGTCCTCGTCAAGGTTTTCGCCACATCGATCTGTGGGACCGACATCCATATCTACAATTGGGACCAATGGTCGGCCGGGCGCATCAAACCGCCGATGATCTTCGGCCACGAGTTCGGTGGCGAGGTTGTCGCCATCGGTGCGCAGGTCGAACACATCACGGTGGGCGATCACGTCTCGGCTGAGACACACATCCCCTGCGGTGGTTGTTTTCAGTGTCGCACCGGAAAGATGCACATCTGTCAGAATGTCGAGATCATCGGTGTGGATCGCGACGGTTGCTTTGCCGAGTATGTCGCGATCCCTGAAATCTGTTGCATCAAAAACGATCCCGCGCTGCCCTGGGAGATCGCTTCCGTCCAGGAGCCGCTGGGCAATGCCGTCTACTGCGTGAGCGAATCGAACGTGGCCGGGAAGACGGTCGCGATCTTCGGCGATGGGCCGATCGGTATCTTCGCCACCGGCATTGCGCGCGCATATGGTGCGACCACGCTCATCGTCTGTGGGATGCAGTCCTATCGCATGGATCTCATGCGGGGCTTCGACCCGGATCACGTGATCGATGTTTCGAAGCAGAATGCGCGCGAGGCGATCCGCGATCTGACCCATGGCGAGGGCGTGGACGTGGTCCTTGAGATGAGCGGAGCGGAGGCGGCCATCCATGATGGGTTAGCCGTGATCAAGCGCGGCGGGACCTTCACCGCTTTCGGCATCCCCGGAAAACCAATTGCGCTGAATATGGCCGAAGAGGTGATCTTCAAGGGGATCCGGCTTTTGGCGATCAACGGACGAAAGATGTTCGAGACCTGGTATGAGGTGGCCGCACTCCTCGGGTCGGGTCGCCTGGATATCTCCTCGGTCCTCACGCATGAATTTCCGTTGGGCAAAATCGACGAGGCAATGGCCATTCTCAACGCCCCGGAGATCAAGGCGGGGAAGATCATTCTAAAGCCGTGAACCGTGAACCGTGAACCGTGAACCGTGAACCGTGAACCGTGAACCGTGAACCGTGAACCGTGAACCGTGAACCGTTCACGGTTAACCGTTCACGAAGGAGACGTTATGTTCGACACACTCAAACCGATTCTCGATGCACAACTCGGTGAAATCAAAGAACAGGGGCTCTGGAAAGAGGAGTGGGAAATCCTCTCGCCGCAGAATGCGACCATCCGCGTGGCCGATGGCGAGGTCATCAACTTCTGCGCGAACAACTATCTGGGTTTGGCCGATAACGCCGAGATTATTGCGGCGGCAAAGACAGCGCTCGATCGCTATGGCTTCGGTACGGCGTCGGTGCGCTTCATCTGTGGCACCTTCGACATCCATCGCACGCTGGAAGCGGAACTCTCTCGGTTCTTCGGCACCGAAGACACCATCCTCTATTCCTCCTGCTATGAGGCGAACGAGGGACTCTTCGAAACGATTCTCGGTCCCGACGATGCGATCATCTCCGATGCGCTCAACCATGCCTCGATCATCGACGGCGTGCGTCTGTGCAAGGCCAAGCGCTTTCGCTATGCCAATTCCGATATGAGCGACCTCGAGGCGAAGCTCAAAGAGGCCGATGCGGCCGGTGCGCGCGTCAAGCTCATCGCCACCGACGGCGTCTTCTCCATGGATGGCTATATCGCCAAACTCGATGCGATCTGTGATCTGGCCGAAAAATACAACGCGCTTGTGATGGTCGACGACAGTCATGCGACGGGATTCGTGGGAAAGACCGGTCGCGGTACGCCCGAATACTGCGGCGTGATGGATCGGGTCGATATCATTACCAGCACCATGGGCAAGGCGATGGGCGGAGCCGCCGGAGGGTTTACGACCGGTCGGCGTGAACTCGTCGCCTTCCTTCGGCAGCGATCACGTCCGTATCTCTTTTCCAATGCATTGCCGCCGATGATCTGTGCTGCCACCCTCGCGGTTCTGGGGATGCTCGAGGGGAGCACGGCGCTTCGCGATCGGCTCGAGGAGAACACGACCTACTTTCGCGCCGAGTTGAATAAGGCTGGACTCAAGGTGCTCGAGGGGACGCACCCGATCACACCCATCATGTTCGGCGATGCCAAACTCGCCTCCGATGTTGCCAATGATATGCTCGCCGAGGGGATCTATGTGAAGGGGTTTTTCTATCCGGTGGTGCCCAAGGGCGCCGCGCGTATTCGCTGCCAGGTGAGTGCGGTGCATACGAAGGATCAACTCGATCGCACCGTCGCCGCATTCGCGAAGGTATGCAAAAAACACCTATGACCTATCGCGCAAAACTCATCATCGCCATCTGTGCCGTCAGCGTGCTCACGCTGGCTGCCCTCATGATCAATCGCATGTTGCTGGTCGAGGAGATCCTCTTCGAACGTGCCCAGACGCGTCTTGTCAGCGCGGGCGGTGTCTTCAGTCGCGAGATTATCGATGATTTGGTCCAGGACAGAATTGAACGTGTCCGAGATGCCCTCGGATTTTTGGCCAGTCAAAAACGCATTTCGTTAGCGCTTATCTATGACCAAAATGGGATTGTTCGTTCTGCCTCCGATGAGAGGTTCGTTGGTCTCCCCGTGCCCTATCATGACGGACAGCAGCGTTTGGGTGATGAGCAGGTTCTGATTCAATCTTTTCCGCTGCTTGATCACGATGTGTCATTTGGCACCTTGCAACTCGCTCTCTCGCTTGAGCAGATGCATCGCGATCTGGTCGTTCTCTTCATCTGGTCGGCGGTCTTGAGCGTGCTGATGCTCGTCTTTATCATCGGCGTCTCCTGGAAACTCTCTGGGCGTCTTCTGAAACCCCTCGAGGCGATGCGGCAGGCCGCCGAAGGAATCGCGCGCGGTGACTTCTCCCGCGAAATTCTGGTGCAGAGCCAGGATGTCATCGGCGCGTTGGGGCGCTCCTTCAACCATATGGCCCATGAGCTCGACGACATGACCCGGCACCTGCAGGAGCGCATCGACGAGGCCACTGCGAAACTCGCGGCGGCCAATGCCTTGCTCACCGAGAAAAAACAGGAGCTCGAGCGGGGCAACCGGCGCCTGGTGGAACTCGACCGGATGAAGACCGAGTTCCTCTCGATCGTCTCGCATGATCTGCGCAATCCGCTCACCGCTGTCATCGGCCTGGCCGACTCGATGCAGAGGATGCCTCTGTCCGAGGAGAAGCGGATGCACTATCTCGACATGATCAAGTCGGAGGGAGTGCGCATGACCGACATCATCGAGGCCTATCTCGATATCACCAAGATCGAGTCGGGTGGGATCAGGCTTCTGAAGAAGCTGACCGACGTGGCCAAGCTCTGCGCCGATTCGGTACGCGCCATCAAGATGACCTCCGGCGTGCATGTGGAGTTGGATTTCCCGGAATCAATGCCGACGGTGAAGGTCGACCCCGATCGTATGCGGCAGGTTATCGTCAATATCGTCGACAACGCGATCAAGGTCAGCCCGCCGACGGGACATGTTACGGTTTCAGGGAAGGCTCTTCCGGATGCCGTTCAGATCAGCGTCGAGGATGAAGGTCCCGGCATCTCTCCCGAGGAGCGCGACCGGATCTTTGAGAAATACTATCGTTCCGAGGATCGGCACAACGTTTACAAGGGACGAGGCCTGGGGCTGGCCATCGCCCGTGGAATTATCGAGATGCACGGCGGAAAGATCTGGGCCGAAGAAGGCAATAACGGCGGGGCGCGCATGGTTCTTTCACTTCCGCGCACGGAGGCATGATGGCACAGGGGAATGAGGGAAGACCGAAGATTCTGATCGTCGATGATGATCCGACGATCATCGAGCTGCTCGACGATCGTCTCAGTGCGGCGGGCTTCAAGATCGTCGCCGCCTTCGATGCCATCCAGGCGGTGGCGGTGGCGCACAAGGAAGGGCCGGACCTGGTGATCCTCGACGTCATGCTCCCCGGCGGTTCGGCCTTCACGGTGCTCGAACGCCTGCGCACGGCATCTCCCACAGCCCTTATCCCGGTGATCGCCGTCTCCGGGCTTGGTGCCGACGAGATCGTCGAGCGCCTGCCGCGTGATCAGGTCGAGGCAGCCGACGAGCAGATTGCCCATTTTGCACAGAAGCCACTCGACTTCGACGACCTCATCGCCAAGATCCACGAGATTCTGGCGGGATGAAGCCAGTCAGGCCAGTCAGGCCAGTCAGGACAGTCAAGCCAGTCAAGCCAGTCAAGCCAGTCAAGCCAGTCAAGCGAGAAAGGTTGACAGTATAAATCAAAGTCGTTTTTAGCCTGACTCGCTTTGGTATCGCCGTACCGCCATGCCGCAGTTGCTGCCGATTTCGTTTTCCCGCACATCGCCGATGGAGAGGATGATGTCGAAGCCATGGCGCGCGAGCGCGTCGCAGAGGGCGTCGGCCGCTTCGGGCGCGTGTGGCGGCAGCGCGGTGGAGAGGTGTTGTTCGACCGAGCGGTTTGTGGGGTTGAGCGGCGTGATCTTGACACAGGTCGATTCCGGATCGAAGTGGCGCGCGATGACATCTGGATCGATCGGCACCTCGTCGGTCATGACGAAATTGAGAGACGCCTTGCGCGGGCCGCCCGCGGAGAAACGACGCGCATACATTGCCAACTCCGGAAGCGAGAGTTTCGCCACCGGCATGAGTCGGTTGCGCGCGGTCTCGTCCGTGGAATTCACCGAGAGTTGGAGTTGAAAGAGGCGATCGCCATAGATGGTATGGCGAATGTCGCACAATGCATCGAGCCATGTGCGTGATGCGGTGGGTGCTGTTGTCGCGATGCAGGGGATGAGCCCCGGCGCGTCGTAGCGGATGGGCAGCTCGCGTAGGGCGTCGAGCACCGCCGGATTGAGCGCTGGCTCGCCCATGCGCGCGAATTGGACCTTGAACTTCTCGACCCGTGACAAGCGCTCAGCTCCATGGCGCGTGACGACATGATCGACCTGGGCGAGCATCTCATCGCGCGTCAGATCGCCGCGATAGTCGCCGCCGGCGTCGCACATGGGACAAGCCACTGGGCAGCCGAACTGGGATGAGATGATGACGACCCATTTGGCATCGGCGGGGAGATCCGGGTCGCGGGCATCCACGAACTCGGCCAAGAAACGATCGTTATCGCGGAAGCGCGCGACAAAAACTTCGGCCAGCGTGGGGTCGCCCTGTTGAGAAATAATCTGCATCAACCTCTTCCCCCTTCGTTTGCGCGAGAGAGCCTTCGTAGATAATCCGATGCGGCGATCGCCGCGGTCGTGCCATCGCCGACGGCGATAGCGATATGTCGGCTGCGTCCGCGTTGACAATCGCCGGCGCGGAAGAGCCCCGGTGTCTCCCCACGACGCAGATCATGCGGGAGACAGCTCAGATCCGATATCTTCCCGATGCAGGCGATCATGAGGTCGGCTTCGATGAGCATCTCCATCTCGTCGCGTTGGCAGGCCATGGCGAGATTGTTATCGATCTCGGAGATGGCCTGGATCTGGCAGTTCCGGATGACGTCGATGTTTGCCTCACGCACACGGCGTGCGAGTGCGGCGTTGCAGTGAGGGGTAGTGCCGCGTACGGCGATTGAAACGCGCGCGGCCTGGCGCGCATAGTTCAGCGCCTGATCGAAGGCGGCGTCTCCGCTGCCGACGATGAGCACGCGTTTGTTCGCATGCGGGATGGAGCGCGGATCGGCATAGGCGAAGATGCGTCGACCGATGAGCGCGCTCTCTCCGGGAACGCCGAGTTGTTTGGGCACAAGGCCGGTGGCCAGAATGACCGTTCGTGCCGTTGTCATGATAGATGCGGTCGTGATGCAAAAAACTTTCTCATGCTGCTCGATCGTTTGAACGCGTTGACGGTGAATGGTGGTCTGGTGTGCTTCGACCTGCGCAAAGAAGCGGGTCATCAGATCCGGACCGGAGAGCCCCTCGGGAAAGCCGGGATAGTCCTCAATCCAGTTGGCGGCAAGCGCCTGGCCGCCCGGTTCGCTCGCCTCATAGAGGATGGTGCTGAGCCCACGGCGAACGGCATGCACTGCAGCCGCCATGCCGGCGGGGCCGGCGCCGATGATCGCGCAATCGATCGGAGTCTGTATGTCTGGTGTCGATGGGGACATGAAAAAATAAATAGTGTATGAATCGACGGTGCCTGTGATTTTCTCGTTTTCTATCTCTACCGCGGGAGCATTGCAAGGATGCTCTTCGTGTTGGGGGTGGGGCCGAAGGCGTAGGCGAGATTCGTCAGCGAGGCGTTCTGATAGTCATCACTTTTGGTTGCGCAGGCATCGGCGACGATGACCGGCTGCAATTCCTTCATGAAGGCATGGCGCGCGGTCGTCTCGACGCAGACGTTGGTCATCACGCCGCACAGGACCAGGGTGTCGATGCCCTGGGTGCGGAGGTGATGGTCGAGTTCGGTCTCCTCGAAGGCGCTGTAGTGGGTCTTGATCAGCACCACCTCTCCCGCCTCCGGTTTGATGGCGGGATACAACTGGGAAAACGGATCATCCTCAAAGGGCAGATCGTCACCCCACCATCGGCCCATCTGTCCAGTCGGTCGATCCCGGCGGTGGGCATGACGCGTGAAGAGGACGGGAAGGTTCGCGCGACGAAAGGCCTCGATGAGGGCGCAGGCGTTGGGGATGAGCGAAGCCGGTGTATCGAGAAAGGCGCGCGCCTTCGGGTCGAGAAAGTAGCGCTGCATATCGATGACGATGAGCGCCGATCGTTCGAGCGGTATTCGCTTCATGATTGCCCCCACAAGAGTTTCCAAAACGGTTTGCGTTCGAGGATCAGGCGGAGGCGATAGGGCGTTGTCTCTGCAAACCCTTCAGGTGATTCGGTCAACCGCAGTAGCACGGTGGGTTCGGTCAGCTCGATCGCTTCGATGCGTGCGGCGACCGCCGGCGACCAGCCATCGCTTTTTCGGCGTTGTACTTCGACCGTGCGCTGAGTGATCGGAATGCGTATGATGTCGCCGTCATCGAGCGAGACGGCAATCGTCTCGGGGCTGCGACCGCGGCCGATGCCCTCGATGTCGATGTCCACGGTCTGGGTGAAAAAAAGCGCACCGATGCCGATGAGCAGGGTACAGGCGATGATGCCGACGACGATCACCGCAGCTCTGCGCGCGCGTCGGTTTTGGGTCGAAAAGAAATCGATCAGCCGTTCGAAGGCGTTCATGTGGGGCGCCCTCCTTCAGCGGCGGTGCTCTGTGCCAGTTCCTCTTCGTCGAAAATTTGCATCGTTGCGTCGGCGGGCATTGCGTCGGCTTGTTCGGTGAGCGCCTGCAGCAGTTCCTCCGGCGTCCGAAAGTGTTTCCCGGTGATCCGGGTGCCGACGAAGTGCAGCTCTTCGATGGGGAGGGGCGCGCCCAGGAGCGCTATGTCCGTTTCCGCCAGGACCCGGCGCATGCGTTCGAAAAAGGCTGCGAGTTGTTCGGTGTCGATCTCCGGCAGCAGGATCAGGATGAGGTTTCGATCGAGTCGCGCACAGTCATCCCCCATGCGCACGGTCTTCTTCACGAGCAGATCCACATCCTCCATGAGCTGTTCCGCGGTGCCGGGCCCCTGTGTTTCGGTCACGTGCGCAAATGCAGCGATTTTGAGAACGGCCAGGCAGAAACGCGATCCATAGCGTGCCGTGCGTTCCAACTCCAGTCCCAGGTGTCGCCGAAATGTAGCCAGCCCTCCGAATTGTCGCCAAAAAAAGCGGTAGAAGTCGCCACGCTCAGCGATCAGTTTGTCGAATGGGCCTTGCTCGACAAGTCGTCCCTCCTCGAGCATCAGGATGGCGTCTGCTGTTTTGATGGTGGAGAGACGTCGAGCGATGACGATGATGGTCTTGCTGCGTCGCAGTTTCGTAAGCATCTCCTGTATGTGAAACTCGCTCTCCGCATCAAGATCTCCGCCGGCTTCGTCAAAGATGATGACCTTTGGGTCGCGCAGGAGCGTGCGCGCCATGAGGATGCGTCGGCATTGGCCGTTTGAGAGAAGCGAGCCACAGGGGCCGACGGTGGTATCATATTTTCCAGGCAGCGTTTCGATAAAGTCGTGCGCACCGGCAAGCATCGCCGCCTGCATCGCATCACCGCGCGATTTTTCCTCGTTGCCATAGAGAATATTGTCCATGACCGTGGCGTCGAAGAGGGCCATGTTTCGTTCAACGATTCCAACGCGGTCGCGCAGGTCGTGCAGCCGGACTTGTGAGATATCCTGCCCATCCACGAAGATGGCGCCGGTCGTCGGATGAAGAAAACGCAATAAGAGGTTTGCCAGCGTCGTCTTTCCGCTTCCCGAATCGCCGACGATGGCGGTGATGCTTCTCGGAGCGAAACGCAGATCGATATTATGGAGAACCTCTTGGCTGGGTTCGTAGGAGAAGGAGATGCGCTCCGCGGCGATGACGCCGTCGGCGATCTTCAAGGGGGATTTCTCCGCAGCGTTCTCCTCCTCGGACGATTCATTCAGGACGCGTTCGATGCGGCAAATCGAGGCCAATCGATTTTTTCCGTTGTGGAGGAGTTCGATGATCGAGCGCATCGGGCTGACCATCAATATGACCAGCAGGAGTAAGGAAACGCTTTCCCCGATCGTGAGGTGCCCGCGGACGACCTGTTGCCCCACGATCCAGATGAGAAGGATTCCCCACACCTGAAGCATGATGGAATGGCTGAAGAATCGGGCGGTATCGATGAGGTTTTCTGTGAACGTCATGCGGTCGCGCCGATGAAGCCATTGCGCAAAGCCACGGGTCTCGACCCGTTCCTGTCCAAATGCTTTGACCGGCCGGATGTTTTCAAGTCGCTCACGCGCGCGGCAGGAGAGGTCTGTCTGGGCATCGAGCGTTTCGCGCGCCCTCCCGGAAGACCGGTCTGCTTGAAACCGCGCTTCCAGGATGAAGAGCGGAATCGAAATTACCGTCACAAGCGCCAGCTTGGCATCGATCGAGAGGACGACCATCAGGATGAGGGCAAGACGGCCGCCGCCGATGAGAAGCGTCGGCAGTGCGCGCTGCACCATGTTTGTGGTGACGTCGACGTCATCGGTGATGTGCGCCATGAGGTCGCTCGATGGGTGCTGCTGATGAAAGGCGAGGGGCAGATGTGTCAATGCCCGGAAGACGCGTGTGGTCAGGGTGGCCTTTGACTCCGAATCTATGGAAGCCTTGAGAAATTCGGATGCTGCGCTCAAGAGAAAATAGAGCGCGCATGCAGCGACGCTGGTCAGAATGGTCAGGTTCAGCAGCGAAAGATTGCGGAAGGGGTAGGCGTTATCCAGGAGGACGCGCGCGAGCAGCGGAAGCAGGACTAACAGTGCGGTGGCCACGGCGTCGAAGAGGATCGTCGCGAGAAAGGCTCCGAGAAATGGGACGAGGAGGCGATGAAATTTTACCAACAGCCCGAAGTCGTTCATGATTGGCGGGATTGTAGCGCACGTCTCTCCGATTGCAAGGTGGCGTTTGGCCGCCTCGAGAAGAGAGGTTTTCAGGGTCCTAGGGAAGAAGTCCCCGAACGTTGGCCTTGAACTGCAGATAGATCGTGTTCCAGTGCTCTATCTGCGGGTCGATTGTGAGGAACCCCGCCTCCTGGGCGATCTCGACGATGAGGAAGGAGCCGAAGAGGAGCAGCAGGACCACCCCGATGGCGTGGCCGAAAAAGCCGCGCGCCCATTTCAGCGCGATGACACCCGGCAACAGGCCGAAGAGGAGCACGATGCCCACGCCGCCGACGATGTTGAGCGCTTTGAGAAAGGCGTCTGGATAGAGCAGCGTGATGGCCAGTGGCGGCCCGAAGGTGAGCAGGATTTCCAGCGATTTGGTGTGCCGCTTGAGATGGTTCTTGGTGAGATCCTCGATGAAGCCGAGAAGCCCCGTGCCGTTGGCGAGGTAAGAGGTGGCGATCGCCAGAAGCGCGAAGAGCAGTGCCCCCGTCGTGAACAGCGGTGATTGTATGATGCGGGCCATGGGGATCGTCGCCGGCAGGTTGCTCGTGAGGGAGCCCAGAATGCTCGCTGTCTCTCCTGTCAGCGGGAGCACGCCGATGCCGACCTGAATCCAGATGGCATTCATGATGAACCCGACGATCATGCCGAATGCCATAGTGAGCGCGATGGTTCGGCGGTTCCAATGCAGGCTCTCGCAGACGTGCGGGATGATGTTGTGGAAATGAAATGCGGTGATGACGATGGGCACGGTCATCGGGATCCAGGTCCAGTTCATGCGCAGGAGTCGGACCGGTTCCACGTGTTGCTCGCCCAGGAAGACGATGAGGGCAAACGAGGCCCACAAAAACACCATGAGCAACGCATTGTGACGCCGGATGTATTCCATCTCGGTCAGGTTGAGCCCGGTGATGACGAGGAAGAAGCCGATCGTGATGAGCGGCCGCGGAATGTCATAGGGGATGAGGTGCGCGATGATCGTGGAGGCGCCGGACAGATACGCGACGAGCAACCCATAGAGGATGAGGAGGTTCGCGGCGATGCCGATCCATTTGCCGAAGGCGCCAAGGTAATTGTGGTAGAGGCTCGGATAGTTGAACGTCGATTCCTGTGTGCGGATCGCCTCATGCGAGAGGATGAGCGCGGTGACATACATCGCACTGCCCACCAGGACCATGCTGACCATGGCGGGGATGAAGCCCGCGGGTCCCGTGTTGATGGGGAGGGCCAATATCCCCGCGCCGACGAGATTGCCGGCGATAAGTAGCGCCACGGTGATGATGGGAGAACGTTTTTTCATAAGGGTTCCTTGCAGATGCCTACCCCTTCATCGAGAGATTGACGATGCGGCTCTTAGCGAGATCGATGTTGGGGACAAAGAGGGTCGATCCATCCGATCCGCGAAAGACCGAACGCCGGATGCCGATGCTGGTGACGATCGCCTGTTCACCCGTGGCCAGCTTGACCTCGTCGCCCACGCGAAAGGGCCGATCGATCATGATGAGAAATCCCGAGATGATATTGGCAATAGTATCCTGCGCGGCCAGCGCGATGGCCAAGGAGCCAACGCCCAGCGTGGCGATGAGCGCGTTAATGTTGATGCCGAGGTAGCTCAGGACGGCGATCAGGGCGATGAGCCAGATGAGGATACTCGCGATGCGTCGAAACAGCGGCAGGAAAGCATCATCAAGATCCGAGCGCGTTCGTCCGGCAAACCGGGTTGCGTACCAGTTGAAGAGGGCAATCACGATGGTTCGCGCCCAGTAGGCGAGCACGATGATGGCGACGACGAAGAAGGCCTTGTCGGCGATCGCGTTCCAGTTGATCGCAAATGAGTGGCGCACGCGGGTGAGATAGGCGCTGTAGAAGGCGGCCAACAGGATGACGCTGATGAGGGGGCCGAGGCAACGTCGCAGGATAGCGCGGGCGAGCCCACCGGGATGACGCGTTGTCTTTTCCATCGGCTTGATTCCTTTCGTGTGATGGCTTCATAGGAAAGCTGAAGGGGAAGTACAATGGAAAAGAAAAACCCCCGACCGTGAGGCCGGGGGTTTGTACAGTCACGCTGAACATCATTTTTTTATGCTTTTGTGACGTTGGCAGCCTGCAGACCCTTCGGGCCCTGCACCACCTCGAACTCGACCGTCTGACCTTCCTGGAGCGTCTTGAAGCCTTCGCCCTGGATGGCCTGGAAGTGCACGAACACGTCCTCACCGCCATCTTCCGGAGCGATGAAGCCGAAGCCCTTGCCGTCGTTAAACCACTTTACCTGACCCTTTTTTCTTGCGTTCGACATAAAATCCAATCCTTTCGTTTGATCGCCGATGGGTGCTCAATAAAAAACAGCCCGTTTTCTCGGGCTGTTCTCAAGCGCAACCATTGCGCCATCTTCCACACCCATCGATCGATCTTCTTCACATCTTTGCCCCTTATAGCCAGGCAGGGGGGGAGAGACAAGAAAAATATGACAAAAAGATCAGTTTTGAGCCGATGAGGGGGCGATCAGCCAAAACAACGTTGTAATAATTGCCTTTTTTTGGGAAAAACCGCGCAACTTTCCTTCATCCCGCGCGATAAGGAGATGACTTTATATGATAGGGCCGAGATCGCTTCGGCCGTCGAGGAGGAATGATGTCTGCTGCCTTGCCGATTGCGGCTCCTGGAATTCAGCCTTCGTCCGGTGTGCTCATGCCGGTCACATCCCTCCCATCCGATTTTGGAATCGGTGATTTGGGTCCAGCGGCCTACGACTTTGCCGATGCGCTCGCGGAAAACGATCAGCAGGTCTGGCAGGTCCTTCCCGTCAACCCGACCGATGCGGGAACCGGGAACTGTCCCTACAGCGCGATGTCGGCCTTTGCCGGCGAGACCTCTCTGATCAGTCCCGAGCTGCTCGTGAAGGATGGGTATCTTTCCCCCAAAGTGCTCAAGAAGATGCCGGCGTTTGCACAGGGGACGATCGACTACGATCTTGTCGCCAAGTCGCGCGTGCGTCTCTTCGATCGCCTCCTCAAGGAGACCAAGGGGTTGAAGGGCGATCCCCGTTTTGAGGATTTCTGCCAAGGCAATCAGGTATGGCTGGAAGATTATGCCCGCTTCGCGGTCTTTCGACGCCATTTCAAGAACCGCGCATGGCAGGAGTGGCCCAAAGGGCTCGTTCGCCGCGATTCGAGTGTGATCGAGAAATGGTCACGGAAGCTGTCGAAGGAGATTGCGCGCGAGCGGATGTTGCAGTTTGTCTTTTCCGATCAGTGGGCTCGCCTGCGCGAGCATTGCGCCGGGAACCGCGTTCGCCTCTTCGGCGATGTGCCGCTCTACGTTCAGGGCAACAGCGCCGATGCCTGGGCATCCCGCTCCCTCTTTCATATGAGCGACGAGGGGTGGGTCTACACCGTTTCCGGAACGCCGCCGGACGCCTTCAGCAAGACCGGCCAGCGTTGGGGCCACCCGACCTATCGGTGGGATCAGCATGAAAAGGATAGGTTCTCCTGGTGGTTGAATCGACTCGGCCGCAACCGCGAGCTCTTCGATCACGTGCGCCTCGATCACTTTCAGGGGCTCGTCCGTTTTTGGGATGTGCCGGGATCGGATGCGACGGCGGAGAACGGAAAGTGGGTCGATGCGCCTGCCGATCGATTCCTAAAATCGGCGTTTGCGACCTTTCCGGATCTCTCGCTCATCGCTGAGGACCTGGGAAATGAGATGCAGAGCTTGGCGCCGATCATGGAGCGTTTCGGCATCCCCGGCATGCGGGTGTTGCAGTATGGCTTCGGGGGCGGCGCAGATAATCCGCATGCCCTGGAAAACCTGAGCGCAAAAGCAGTCGTCTATACGGGTACGCATGACAACGTCCCGACGCGTGCCTGGTTTGGCTCCATCGATCGCGAAACGCGCGTGAGCTTCGATCAGCATTACGATTCCCGCACGACGGAGCAGAATGTGGCGCGGCGCATGGTGGAGATGGGCTTGAACTCTCCTGCGTTCATGGCGATCGCGCCGGTGCAGGACGTGCTGAACCTCGGCGCCGAGGCGGCGATCAACCACCCCTCGACGGTGCACGGCAACTGGCGTTGGCGCATGACGCCGAATCAGCTCGATGCCCTGCTCGAACACCCCTGGCTGCGTCAGGCCACGCGCGATTCCGGTCGCAGCGGGTAATCATATTCTCTGTGAGTAAAAAAAAGGACGCCCCTTCGGCGTCCTTTTTTTTATCGCAGGCGCATCGGAAGGTTGAGGATCTCATAGAGCGGGGCGAAGGTGGGGTCCTCCATCCAAAGCCAAACGTCATCGGTGGGCAAGAGCGCGCCCTCCGGAATGATCATCTCCTCTGTTGCTATCGCTGTTTCGCTGAGATCCATCCACTGCTGTTGGTCGATGTCGTTGACGACGATCTGTGGATTCTGGGCACGACCGCTGTCGTGCAAGCTCTCGATGGGTTTGAAGCGTCCTTCGAGCGCGGGGGGGATCTCATAGGTGTTGGCGGACGGATCGTAGATCGGCGTATGATCGAGGATGCTGTCATGGTTCGCCATGAGCAGCAGCGGGCCCATCCAGAGCTGTCGCGGGAGCTGTTTGCGCGGACCCTGCGTTCGGAGTGGGTGCTTGGTGAGGAGGGCGGTCGTTTCGAGGAGCTTCCACTCGGAGAGCTCATTTCCCCTCCCTTCCAGGAGGGCGCGCACCGGTTTGGCTCGGCGCGTGAGACCGTTGAGGAGGTTGAAGAGTTTTCTCACGCCCTTCATTCCGCCGGGCATCTCTACGGCGCGGACCGGATAGGAGGTCAAACGGTTTTCCCGAAGAGAGCAGAGCCGGGTGCGGAAATCCCGTTCGAGCAGCAATTGGTGCTGCGTGGAAAAGCGCCAGCTGCGTTCGAGGTTGGTCTGTTCCAAATGATCGTCGAAGACAATCGACGTGTTGACCGGAATGCCTTCCCCCTCGAACCAGAGGTCGCCGAGGCCGCTTGCCCCGAAGGCTTGCGCCCGCTGCGCGGAGAAGACGGGGAGGTAGTCGCGGATACGATTCCAGTTCCACGCGATGCGAAGGGCCCGTTCCACATCCTTGAGGCTCGTTACCCCCTCCAGTCGAAATTCGTCGAAGAGAAAACGCGATACCTTATCGTAGGTTGTATGCTCTTGGGGATGATAGCTCAGGGGATTGTCCTTCCATCTTCCAACGGCACGATACGCCCTTGAATCGCGCATGCGAAAGATGCGTTTATTATCCCAGGCTGTTCGCAGCATGTGAAAGATTTCGCTCGTCGGGTCACAGAAACCGCGTGGCATCGAGATGACACCGCTCGGGCTTCTGTTGCTGTGGGTTCTTCGTTTGGCGTGATCGCTCGTCATGACCATCGTGATGGCATCGGGTCCAAGCACATCGCGCACCTGGCGCCCATAGCGCGCCCAATAGAAGGGGGTCGGGTTTCCACCAACTGAATGGACGAGCGCGTTCAGTGCACCGAAATTGGAATTGAGTTCGCTAAAGGCATTTTTGGTTGTTCGTTTGCTGGCGCCATGGCGCTCGAAGAAATCCATCCGTTTCTCTCCCGGAAAGCCATAGCGTTCGGTGAACTGATCCAGGAACGGGACGAGCCCCGTCTTTTGAGGAACGCCGATCGGTTCGAGTGAGGCATCGTCGGTATAGTGCGCGATCGAGCGATAGGGCTGCGGAATGCCGTCCTGATCGAAGAGGAGCGTAAGCCCAAGGTCGTTCGGTCCGATCACGAGGTTGCGATTGCGGTCATAGAGAAAACCATAACGCGCATCGAAATAATAGCCGCAGAAGATCTTGAGCCCCTGCACGATGGCATCGACGCTGGCGTTCGGGATGAGATTCAGATCATCCGGCCCAAGCGTTTCGGCGATGGGGCGCAGGATCTTTTTCTTGAAACGCCGTTCATCGAATGCACCCATGAGGGGTGGGTTTTCGCGTCGGAAGAAGGCATAGGTATAGAACCATCCGTGCCGTATTTTATCATCCGTTTTTCGGATCAGCGGTTGATGGTGAACCTTGAGCAGTGCTTCATCGATCTGAACGAAGAGGTTCGAAAAAGCCGGGGGAATTTCGACGGCGCCGATCGGGACCGTTCGAGGCGGATGCCCCCAATCGCGTAGGAGGAGCGGTTTTGTCTGAAAGGATGATGATATCTCCTCCCCTTTGGTGAGCCAGAAGAGGATGGAGGGGTGGATGCCCAGCGCGCGGGCGACATCCGCGATCTGCCAGAGATGTCCCTTGTTTTTGAACTCCTTGAGGACGCCGCGAACGAGCCCGTGTTTGAGTGCATAATGCCCGAGGAGGTGTTTGTTCTTCGCGATTCCCCGTTCGATCGATCGGAGGTCGATGTACGGCCCCTGCCTCATCGGCTCCATGGCCAGTGCCTGCTCGCGTTCAGCATTGGGCAGAGCCCGCTGCGTCAGCGATGTTACCTGTTCGCGGCTGTCATGAATCCTGGTCGTCATTCTCTTTCCCCGATGCCCCTCGATTTCATCGGTCGCAGCGCGAATAAGTTGTGTGGTTTTAAACACAGAATAAAAATGTCCGTTGGCGGTGGTATTTTCCATGCGAACGCGATACCGTGCACATGTTATGCGCGCTTTCTTCGCTACGATTTTCCTGTCGCTATTGGCCTTGGCCCTTTCCCCATCTGCTTTTGCCTCGGGCATTCCGGCAACCCCCGTCATGACGCTCTATCGCTTCAATGGTGCCGCGGATATCCCCTACTACACGGCCGATGAAGCCCTGCGGGGTCGCAGGGGCCGGCCCGCTGGGACACTCAAGCAGGGCAGCTCCCTCATCCCCTGTCTCGTCATGCGCGATGGAGTGCCGCTGACCGATACAAGCGGAACCCCGCTTGTCGGGTTCGAGATCGTGGTCGATTCCCGAACGGCCACACCCGCATCGACCACGGTGTTCGAGGAGACCGTCGCCAAACTCGCGGCGATGACGGTTCCGAATCATCACTGCGATGCCCGTGTGCAGCATGTCATCAGCGTGCGCGATCTCTACGACCTGGAAAAGCCCCCCTTCTTCGATCCGCCCGGGACCGAGGTATCGCCGTTTGCGCAGGGCAAGGCGTCAAGCGCGCTCGACGCGATCGTTCGTGCCTTTCACAATTCCACGCCGTGTGAGAGGGCAAACCGAAACCTCATCGGCCGCCGCGATGCCTTGAACGCCGCCTGGGGAAAATTCATCGCTGAAAACGCACGGCGTTGGAAAGCGAAGGATCTCGAACGCGCAAAACACCTCGACTATACGATGCGCACCGCCCTCTTCGAAGGGCACCTCGATCGCGGCTGTAGCGCCTACGGCGCTTGCGAGCGCAACGTCATCGCGCTCTCGATCCGCAATCGGGCGCGAGAGACCTGCTCGTTAGGTCAGGGGTGTTCTTTCCCCGGTGACTTTCAGGGGGTCTCCTCGAAGGTCTCGCAGTACAACATCTGGGATGAGTTCCTCGCCCAGATCTCGGGGCTGGCCACCTGCTTCATGAGCGATCGCTCCAGCCGCGAGAGTCCTCGCGTGCGCCGCATGTATGAGCAGAGCGTCGGTGACATCGAGCAGATCCTCTATGGTGACGATCGCGCGCTCGCGAAGATCTTTCCGGGAACGCCGATTTCGCATCTCAAAAACCTGCGTCACTATTATCACGCCCCGGCCATGGGGAAGTGTTTTCCGCAGTACAAACGCGTCGAGTATGTCTCGGGTGCGGTGGCGCGCCGTGGCAAGGACTTCGCATTGATTGCCAATACGCGCATCAAGGTGGGAAAAAAGGTTGCGGGCGGCTATCGCTTCGAGGAGTTTCGCGTGCAATACGATCCGGATCGCGATGTCGTGGCCATCGAGAATCGCTATCCGGGATTTGTCATCGATGATCGCAAGGTGAGTCTCCGTCGCCCCGCATCCTGTCCGCCCTATGGGATCCCGCGCGGGTGTCACTTCAAACGCGTCGAGCGCTATCGCAAGACGCCGCGTTGGCTACGTGCCGGGCGACCGCTGGCGATCGGCTGTCGCGTTCGCGATCGGGGTGCGGATTGCGATTCGCCCGAGCGCATGCAATCGGTGACCGTCGGCGATGCATGCGATACACAGATGCGCCCCATCATGGGCGTGCGATAGGGGAAGGCGCCGAAGCTGCTGCGTCCGCGTCGGCTCTGGAGGTCGGAGCGAGGAAGCGGATGTCGACCCTGGGCTGCGAGCGGATGGTACGAAGGCGCGGGTCGCTCTCCGGCTGAAACAGGGAGAGGAAGTCGTAGCGTGCGGTGACCATCCGCAGTTCGGGGAAGGCCGGTTCGATGCCGAGGATCTCGCCGATGAAGAAGAAATCGGCCCAGTAGGACGACGATGCGCCGGAGATGATGCGTTCCTTCGCATACGGCGCTTCCTCGGGGAACGCGGAGAGGACCTGCGCCGATTCGATCAGGGCGAGTTCGCGTGCCGCTTTCGGCGAGACGGGAAAGGGGTAGGCATCGCTCGGCGCCATAACGCGCGGATCGCGGTACGTCGTTTCCTGAAGGCGGGTGAGGATGAAGTCGTAGATGAGGGCGGCGAAGAAGACCGCCTTGCGGGGATCGAGCAGCGCCCGGAGCGCCCCCTCCTCGGTGGTGAGTTCCTCCTCCGTCAGCACGCCGCGGTAGCGGGCGCAGGTGGCCTCGTGCGAGGCGGCCTCCAGCGCCAGCCCCAGGATGAGCTGCATCGGCCCGAACCCCTGCTGCTGCTTGCCGATCAGAAGGCTCGCCGACAGCCATGTGTATTCGGCCCACCCCGCGTCGACAGTCGGAAATTTTTCTTCAAAGCGTTCGAGCGTGGAGCAGGACGTCGAGCGGCAGGCCGCCATGTCCTGCCAGACGTCGGTGGCGTCGAGCGCGAACGATTCCCGAAAGAGGCGGTAGAGCAGCATGAGTTTCAGGTTGTTCGGATGGATGTTCGGATGCGACCGGGACAGGATCGCTGCGGCTTCGTCGAACGCGTCCGCGTATTTTTCGGCGTAGGCCGCAGGTGCGGCAAACCGCATCGTGATGCTCACGGCGCGGATGGTGTTCATGTAGCCCACGATGTCGTCGATCTTCATTTCGGAGTCGGCGTAGAGATAGAGCGCCCTGCTGGCCGCCGCGCCCTCTTCGGCGATCGTCGCCAGCGGCATCCCGCGCTGGAGCGGCGGCGTTTTGCCGACGTCGAGGGGGATGACCATTGCGGGCACCGAGAACAGGTCGAACGGATTGCGATCGGCGAGCAGGGGAGAGATCTCCCGCGAGGTGTAGGCCTCCAGGTAGGAGAACATGGTGCTGAACCGATCGTTGAGCAGGTGGCACCATTCGATGGAATCGTGCTCCTGGCAGAACTGTCGCATCCCGTCTTCCTCTTCGGCGTACGCTCCGAGGGAGCGGGAGCGGAGTGCGAGCGGCGGTTGTCCGGCGAGGATTTCCCTCACGCGCTCCGCGGGGAAGGCGCCGAAGCTGCCGGCGGGAACGGCGATCGTCAGACGGCGGGCGCGTTCGGCGTCGCCCAGGAGGGCCCCGAGCGCATCCGCAGTATCGCGAACAGGGGCAGGGACGAAGCGTCGGTTCGAGTCGTCCATCCGCCGGTCGCGGTCGCGGCGCGCCTGATCCAGCTCGGCCTCGACGGCCGTTTCCACGCGGGGATCGGCGGTCAGGCCGGTTCGGACCTCCTCCTCCGTGAGGAGCCCATCGCCGTCGCGGTCGAGGGGGCCGACCAGGTTGACGATCCGGCGGAGGAAGGGATCGCTTTCATCGATCCGGTACCGATGGCCCTCGATCTCGATGTGTCGGATATCTGCCATGACTGAATCGTCCCGATGTCGTGCGGGCTATCGCCACAGGAGCAGGGCGCCGATCGCGGCGCTGGGGAGCTGCTTGATGATGTCGTAGTTGAGGCCGAACTGCAGCGAGCCCCAGCCGCCCAGCATCACCTCATAGCCCGTCTCCACGGCGGGGCGCACCGCGCGCGCGGGATCATCCGATATGATCTGCGGCGTGATCCCCAGCTCTCCCGAAAAATAGAGATAGTTGAGTCCCGTCAATCGCACGCTTGCGTCCAGCGCCGTGAAGAGCTGGCTGTCCTCGGCATAGGCCTTCTCGTTTCCGGACAGCGGGATCGACGCGCCCAGGCGCAGGCGGATCTCGTAGTCTTCATCGAGCGAGGCGTAGTAGGCCAGCGGCGTGGAGAGCGAGAACTGATAGTTCGGCAGGTTGAAGCCGAAGGCCAGACCCGTGGCGAAGTGTGCGCGTTTTTCTCCGCGCACGGCTTCATCGATACGCGCTTTGACCTCCGGGGAAAACTTCGAGGGGAGCACCTCCTCGTCCCACGAACAGTCGGCGTAATCGGCGATGTCGAAGCGTTCAGCCAGTTTCTCCGGATCGCGTTCGAGGTCGAGATAGAAGCGCAGCCCCGCTTCATTGGCCGCGAGATCCGCGTTGGAATAGATGCCGGTGGTGGTGAGCCCCATGATGCCGCGCTGATGGACGCCGACGGTTCGGGCCAGGCTCTTGAGGAAGCGGTTGCCCTTGGCGAACTCGGGCATGGGACTCAAGCTCGAGATGAGATCGTCCTGCGTGAGAAAGGCGTGCAGCTCGCGCTGAACCTGCGCGACGCTCGCGGCATTATCGGGCAGATCGTGCGATGCGAGATAGCGCTCGACTGCCTCGGCGGAGAGCTCTTCGCCTTCGAGCCATGCGCCCCAGGCCTGTGCATAGAGCAGTCCGTAGCCGGGGCGTTTGCGTTCGATCGCACGCAGGATGGTGTGATAGTCGTACCCCTGCTGGATGAAGTGGCCGAACTTGTCGGAGCCGACGTAGCAGACGCGATGTTCATCGCGGGAGGCCAGGCCCAGGATGGGGCTGAAGATGACGGGATTTGCGTATCCCCGAAAGTCGGCGCGATCGAGGAACTTCAGCGCGCTGTCGCGGCGCGGCATGCGGCCGACATATGCATCGGGGAGCGAGAGGGCCTTGAACTCGATGACGGCGCCCAGCGCACCCGCGCCGAGTTCGAGGTAGAAGGTGTCGATCACGGCGTCGACGTATGCTTCACGCGACGCATGCGGTTTGGCTTGTTCCGCCGCGACGGCGTTCGCCAGCGCCCCGCGAACCATCGCATTGATCGGTTCGTTGGCTGCCTTCTCCGGCAGCTTCCGCGTGAACGGGCCGATGTTCGGCGCCACCTCCGACATGGGTGTACCTCTCCCGTGAGAACAGAGCGTACAAAGGGGCCATTTGTCCAGACAAGCTTGGTATCGACGTTTCGAGGGATAAGTTGCGTGGAAAAATGGGCATATATTTCAAAGTGGTGCATGGTTATTTCATTTGCTCGGTCTGACATTAGTTGAACGAACCGGTTGCCATGTAAAAAAAACTCACCTGGTAACAAAGCGGAATAGTATGCGTTTTCCGAACGGCTGGATTTGCGTTTGGAAATCGGCGCAACCTTTGTGTGCTATTGGCGATACATTATCGGGACGCAAATAATATGAATCCGTTTATCACACCGACGACCATTGGCATCAGTGGGGCATCCGCTGTCTTTCTGAGTAGTCCGGAAATGGTGGAGAGCTTCGGTCCGACGGAGCTGCGTCACACGGTATCGCTCTTGCCGGGAGGTATCGTAACGCACACGATTGAAGAGGCCCCCTTCAATGAAATGATCCTCGAACGAGACGCTGCAATATATCTCGATGAGCTGGGTGTTGAAATCAAGGGGGTCGATCGTTTTCAATCGTCATATATTCCAGAGGCGACATCCTATCGTCTGAACATTGATGGCACCAAAGCCGCATCTCTGGAGCCCGTTCATTCTCGTGCATTGCGAGGTCTCCCGATAGTGAGGCTTGTGCAATCGACTCATTCGCTGCCATCCGTGCCGAAATCGAAGCCCAATGATGGAATGGCCCTGACGCTGTTGGGGGACGCATTCATCGAAACGGCGCTCATTCTTTACTACCTCTCGAAGGAGATGGAAGACATCGAAAAGGATCTGACATGGTTGCACAAGGTGCAGATATCAAGGAATAACACTACCTATTCCGACTGTGTGATCTCCCTGATGCATTTTATCGTTGCGAACGACAATGCCGCCAAAGCTATTCCCGCTGCACTATCTGTAGATGAATTGCGCAATATTGCGCGTTATCTGTTTCCGATGATTGATAACACATGGAGCGCGTTGTCCTCCGATGAGAAAATGACCCAATACGAAAGCGCCGATCTCCCTGCGGAAATAAGGCCATATGTTTGGACAGAGCAGATAATCCCCCGTGAATTTATGGTTTCTGTCATCAACGGCTATCTCGAATCGATTGGATTTCCACACGCATTTCTTCCGATGGGTTTTGGCGTTTCGCATTTCCGCTAAAGCTTCGGTGTGATCGACGTGATCGGCGCGGATGAGCCTGATGTCGGCGATTCCGGGGGGGGGCGTGTGAATACGGGGGGTTGTTTTCCAAATGTTGGTTCCTGTTGAGTTCTGTCTGCAGAAGAGGAAGGATGGCCGAAATGAACTGCACGCAGAGGGGGGTGGTATGGGGGCCGTCTTCGAGAAGAACGGGAAGTATTACCTGGGGATGGGGCTCTTCATCTATAGCTTCATTCCCTATGTCGTCACGCTCTTCATCCTGCCATTTCTGTCGCTGACGGATGCACAGATGCTCTCGATCGCGGCCATCCTGATGGCCTCGGCCGAGGTGGCCTTTCTCCTCTGTGCCGTGCTTCTGGGAAAACCCTTCGTGCAGATGCTCACCGCCAAGATCAAAGCGATCTTCTTTCGACGAAAGGGCGCCTTGCCCGCGCGCGTGAGTCGAACGCGTCATCGGATCGGCATCGCCGTGCTCCTCATCAGCGTGGCTCCCTATTACATCACCGAGATTGTGCTGATCTTCGGACAGCCGAGCCAAATGCAGCACTATGCGCTGGTGGCCCTGCTCATCGCGGGCGATCTGCTCTTCATGACCTCCCTCATCGTCCTCGGCGGCGAGTTCTGGGAACGCCTCAAAAACCTCTTCGAATGGCCGGGGGGTGAGGGGGCACTTCATAATACGGATGGCATTTAAGCCTGTTGAATCGGGTTCTGTCTTAAAATGTGTTTAAATAATGTTCATAAAACACTACTATCTACACAATGAATAAGATTGTTTCTTGCCTGTTTCTTGTTATGTGATACAATAATATTTGTTTTGGACATTATCATGACACATAACAAGACAAAAGTGGCCATTTCCCATGCCTTAAGCGAAATGCAGTCCCATGTCCTCCTCTCCGCGGCTGACGTGGGCAAGCCGATCGTCACCTTCGATGAGATCCGAGAGGGGAGCGGGCTCAGTCGCGAACGCCTGCGTCCCGCGCTCATGGCGTTGACCAAGCGCGGCTGGCTCAAGCGGATCAACCGGGGGCTCTACATGATCGTGCCTGTGGAGGCGGGCACGAATCGGCTCTTCACCGAGTCTTCGTTTGTTATCGCAAAACACCTCATGCCGGACGGCGCCGTGAGTCACTGGTCAGCCTTCAATTTTCACGGATTTACAGACCAACTTCCACGGGGCGTCTATGTGAGCGGCACCAGGCGCATGCACAATCGTGAGGTTCTGGATCTGCAGTACACATTCGTATGCATGGGGAAGGAAAGCTTCTTTGGTCACGAGGATATCTGGGTCGAGAACGAGAAGGTGCGCATTACGGATAAGGAGAGGACGCTCATCGATGCCCTCTGGATGCCGAAGCACTGCGGAGGGATGGCGTTGATCCTTGGCTCCCTCGATACCGATTCCGTATCGAAGCTCGATCACAAGCGACTCGACGAGTATCTGCACAGGCTTGACAGGACGGTGCTCTTCAAGCGGTTTGGTTTTCTGTCCGATCGCATGGGATGGAAGATACCAGAGGCGGAGGCGTGGTTGGGAGCGGTCGATAGGAACTACAACCTGCTCGACCCGGACGGCCCGAAGGACGGGCCGGTGGATTCAACGTGGCGACTCCGGATAAACATCGATATAGGATGAGACGATGATTCGCACGGTAGAGCTCAAGAAGGCTGCGGCGGAAGAGGGGATCCCCTTTCATTCTGCCGAGAAAGATTACGTGCTCGGATGGGCGTTGTGGGGAATAGCCAACCATCCGGCGTTGTCCAGGGCGCTTGTCTTCAAGGGCGGTACCGCGCTCAGAAAATGTTACTTCAAGCACTATCGATTCTCCGAAGATCTGGATTTTACGATTCAGGGGGCGGCATTCGATATCGGCAGGCTCGAGGCGGACCTCAAGGAGTGTGCTGATTCCATTTCGAAGGCCAGCGGGATGGAGATGTCGTTGGCCGAACTCACGCAGACGAGGGATGAAGAGGGGGAAGAGGCACTCAAGGGACGACTTGCCTTTGTGGGTCCTTCGAAGCCGGTCACCATAAAACCCACGATCAAGCTGGACCTCACGTATTACGAGAAGGTTATGGAGGGGCCAGATCTGAAGCCAATCATCCAGCGCTACAGCGATGCGGAAGAGGTCAGTATTCAGGTCTACAAGCTCGAGGAGATCATCGCGGAGAAGCTGCGTTCGATGTTGCAGCAGGTCAAGCGTGTCGCGCGACCGAGGGATTGGTATGACATCTGGTATTTGTTGACGAACGAGGAGTTTGATTGGCCGAAGATACGGACGCTGTTTCGTCAGAAGTGCGCGTTTAAGAATGTTGCTTTTGAGCACACCGATGATTTTTTCGATGACGTCCTGTTGGGAAAAGTATCCCGGGCCTGGGGGCGCTCACTTGAACACCAACTACGGGATATTCCGTCATTCAAAAACGTCGAACATGAATTGAGAACGTTGCTCAAACCGTTGGATCGTCATTGATTCCGAAGTCTTCGCCGAAGTCGGCATGCAAGGCCCACAAGACATGATCTTCCCCCCGAAAACTGGTCCAGAAATTGGGGTTGGGTCAAACCCTGGACTTGTAAGGTTACGATTGGTATAGAAAATGGGGTAAGGTCAGGCGGGGAACAAAAATCCTTATAGGTCAGAACGAAGTGACAACAGCCGCCCTTCGGTCGGCAGTTCTCGTCTGGCAAGGCTCACAACACAAACGGCAGGCGCAAGGGGCCCTCCCCGGCGCCGGCTCGCGGTACCCACTCGCCGGCATTTCAGCATTACAAAGCTCGCCTGATCGGCGAGCTACTTGTCGGAAGGTCATCGAACAGCAGCCCTGCGGGCTGCAGTTCTCGTCGGAGCGTGTCCACAGAACAAAAGCCCCACCATTCGGCGGGGCTTTTGTTCTGTGGGCCCTCCCCGACTCGAACGGGGAACCAACCGGTTATGAGCGGCTCCCGGCTATATTTGGCAGAATTTCAAAAGTGCTGCAATGTCAGATGTTTGTGAAGGATAACAATAACTTACCCCATTTCGAGTTGTCGGTTACAGACGAATAGAAACGGTCATTTTTGAGTCGATTGGCCCCAAATTGGCCCCAAAAAATTGCGAGGGATACCTTCATGCCGAGAAAACTACCTGCCGTGTTGAACGAGAACAACAAACGGGATGAAAAAATGAAAAGAGGAGCTTCGCGACGCCCGCCAAAGCTCATACCGAGCAACAAGGATGGGCAAGTAACAACCTCTGAAAGCGATACCCAAAAATTATTCGAGGCAATGGGGACGTCTGACGTTGCTCTCTGTAATAATCTGCTTCGTCAGGTCATCAATGCGTTTGCGTTTAGCGAGGTGGATTCTGTGGACAGGTCAAATCTCGCATTGGCGGTTCTTCATGGAATCAAGCCTCGCGATGAGTTGGAGGCAATGCTCGCTGTTCAGATGATCGGCGTTCACAACCTTGCAATGGCTTTCATGGGCAGGGCCGTTCGTACGGAGCAGACATTTGAAGGTGCCGACGCTAACGTGGCAAGAGCGACGAAGCTCCTCCGGACATTCACGGCGCAGATCGAGGCTTTGAATCGGTATCGTGGTGGTGGTCAGCAAAAAGTTACCGTGGAACACGTCCACGTCAATGAGGGCGGTCAGGCCATCGTCGGCACCGTCGAGGGGGGGCGGGGGTAAATATGGAAAAGATCGATGAACCCCATGCAAAGCGGCGTGGATGGCTCAAAAACGGCAATCCACCGGGAGATCCATCCAAAGCCTCCAGGTGCGGTGCAAAGACCCGCTCAGGAGCCTCCTGTAAGTCACCAGCCATGAAAAACGGCCGATGTCGGATGCACGGTGGCTGTAGCACGGGGCCGCGCACGCCGGAAGGTCTTGAGAGGGCTAAATTAGCCAATTATAAGCATGGTTTGTGTTCGGAGGAAGCCGTGAGGCAACGCAGGATGTTTTCTCAACTCCTCAAACGCTGCAGTTCATTTCTTGATGAGATTTATGATGGTTCATGATTGATCATGAAGCCTGAAAATTAGCCCCTTTACCGGATCCAAAAAGACTAATTCCTTATATATCTTCTGATCTTGCAGAGTGCTCAATAAAAATGCTAGAAAAACGGCTCCATAAACTCTGCGAGGGGCCATGAATAAGAACGGAAATAATATCGAAGCGCGCTTGTGGGCTGCAGCCGACGAGCTGCGGGCAAACTCCAAACTCAAATCATCTGAATACGCCATACCCGTCCTCGGGCTGATATTTCTTTTGTATGCAGATAAGAAATTTTCGGCGGTTGAGGTTGAACTCGAGGGCAAAGGCTCTGGGCGCAAGAAGATTGGGCCAGCGGATTATCATGCCAAAGGTGTTCTTTATCTACCCGATAAAGCGCGTTTCAGCCAACTCTTGAGAATCCCAGAGGGATCGAATCTGGGACAGGCCATAAACGATGCCATGCGGGCCATTGAGGCTGAGAATCCGGATCTGAAGGATGTGCTGCCCAAAACCTATAACAGGCTGGAGAACGCGACCTTGGCGGAGTTGCTCAAGGTCATGCACTCGATACCTATGGACATCGAGGGCGACGCTTTTGGTAAGATCTATGAGTATTTCCTCGGCCATTTTGCGATGACTGAAGGGCAAAGGGGCGGAGAGTTTTTTACACCGACCAGCATCGTTAAACTGATTGTCAGTATTATCGAACCATTCCACGGTATGATATTCGATCCGGCCTGTGGTTCCGGCGGTATGTTTGTCCAGAGTGCGCACTTTATCGAGGAGCATAAAAAGAATCCTGGAGCCGAAATAAGTATTTATGGACAGGAACGCGTGTCGGAAACCGTTCGTTTGGCAAAGATGAACCTTGCAGTTCACGGCCTGGCTGGTGACATCAAACAAGGGAACACTTACTACGAGGATCTGCACACAAGCACGGCTGGTGGCGGCAAATTCGACTTCGTTATGGCCAATCCACCCTTCAACGTGGATCGTGTGGATAAGGACAGACTGAAGGACGATAAACGCTTTCCCTTTGGTATGCCGCGTACGGACAATGCCAACTATCTATGGATTCAGCAATTCTACAGTGCATTGAATAAGAAAGGTCGAGCGGGGTTTGTCATGGCGAACTCGGCCTCGGATGCTCGTGCCTCGGAACTGGAAATTCGCAAACAGTTGATCGAAGCCAATGCTGTTGATGTGATGGTCGCCGTTGGCTCCAACTTCTTCTACACGGTAACGCTGCCATGTACGCTCTGGTTTTTAGATAAGGGCAAAAAAGATACCGATAGGGCTGATAAGGTACTGTTCATCGATGCCAGCAAAATTTTCAACCAGATCGATCGTGCACATCGGGAATGGACGCCGGAACAGGTCGAGTTTCTCGCCAACATCGTTCGACTTTACCGTGGAGAAAAGACCGAAAATCTCCACAACAGCAAAGACCTTACGTCTGAAAAGTTCCCAGACGGAAAGTATGTTGATATGCTTGGACTATGCAATGTTGCCACTCTCGAAGAGATCGAAAAACAGGGATGGAGCCTCAATCCAGGGCGTTATGTGGGAGTTGCCGATCGTGAGGAAGATGATTTTGATTTCAAGGAGCGATTGGAGGAGATGAACGAGGAGTTGGAATCGCTCAATGCCGAGGCGCGGGAACTAGAAGAGCGAATCGCCAAGAATGTAGTGACTCTATTGGAGGGAGAATGATGGCTACCCTGCGTACCCTCCATAAGATGTGCGAGCTATGTGAGATTACTTCCAGCAAGCGTATTTATGCTGCCGACTATAAGGCAGAGGGAGTTCCATTTTATCGAGGAAAAGAGATTAGTGAAAAACACCGAGGTAATCTTGATGTTTCGACGGAGTTGTTTATTGATAGGTCGAAGTATGAGCAAATCCGTGCCAAGTTTGGTGCACCCAAGGCAGGTGATCTATTGCTGACCTCGGTTGGCACTCTCGGATCTCCGTACGTGGTTGATGAGGGTGAAGAATTTTACTTCAAGGACGGAAATCTAACATGGTTCAGAAACTTCAAGGATCTCGATAGTTACTATCTTTATTACTGGCTTCTGTCGCCGCAGGGAAAGGCCGAGCTTAAAAAAAGTACCATTGGATCATCTCAATCAGCGTACACGATTGTTTTACTAAATAAGATGGAGATCAATTTGCCAGGTCTCCCTGTCCAACGCAAAATTACCTCTATTCTCTCCACCTACGATGATTTAATCGAAAACAACCTGCAGCGGATTAAGATTTTGGAGGAGATGGCACAGGGCATTTACCGTGAGTGGTTCGTCAACTTCCGCTTCCCCGGCCACGAAAAAGTCGAGATGGTTGATTCCCCGCTCGGAAAGATTCCTGACGGGTGGGAGGTCAAAAGACTTGATGAAATTGTTATTTTTCAGAATAGAGGTGCGAAGGCAGGTGGGCATTTAAAGGAACGTATATATTTACCTATTGATTGCTTGCCTCGAAAGAGCCTTGCGATAAATGAAGTCAAGTCTTGGGAAGAAGCACAAAGCAGTCTTCATTTATTTGATGAAGGGGACATCTTATTTGGAGCCATGCGTCCATATTTTCACAAGGTTGTTGTTGCACCCTTTAAGGGTGTGACTCGGAAAACATGCTTTGTTTTTAAAGCTAAAGAACCAGAATACTATGCGTTTTCTGTGCTAACGTTTTTCCAGGAGTCAACAGTCGCTTTTGCAAATTCGCATAGTAAAGGCGCCACAATTCCATATGCTGTGTGGCCTGGAGCAATGGACGGGATGTTAGTCACTGTTCCTACTCAAGAGTTAGCAGCGCGATATGAGGATATTGTGCAGCCAACGATTGCTCAGATAGCTAATATCTACTTTAAAAATTGTATACTGCGCAAAACTCGCGATTTACTACTCCCCAAGCTCATTTCTGGCGAACTCAATGTATCAGACCTTGATATAACTATACCAGAGGAGGCTGCATGACACCTCCGCCCGGTGAATATTCTGAAGATATGCTGGTTGAACAGCCCGCAATTGCCCTGTTTAAGGAACTCGGATGGGATTTCTATAATGCCTATAACGAGTTTGACCGCGACAAAAGCCCACTCGGCAGAGAAACAAAGTCCGAGGTATTCCTTAAAACTCGCCTCTGGTCAGCACTTGAGAAACTGAATCCAGATGCTCCCACAGAGGCCATAGGCCAGGCCGTTGATGATCTGGTAAGAGATCGCTCCAGAATGAGCCTTGTAGCCGCTAATCGTGAGGTCTATGACCTGATCAAAAATGGAATACGCACGCAGGTAAATGATCCCGATACGGGTGGGGAGGTCGACTATCGCATCAAGGTCATAGATTGGGAGAATCCAGAAAATAACGACTATCTCTTATGTTCGCAGTTGTGGATCACCGGTGAGATGTACACGAGACGTGCGGATCTCATCGGTTTTGTAAATGGACTTCCGCTTGTATTCATTGAACTCAAGGCCACCCACAGACGACTTGAGACGGCATATTCCGGCAATCTGACAGATTACAAGGACACCATTCCACACCTCTTTTGGTATAACGCTCTGATTATTCTCTCCAATGGCAGCCAAAGCCGCATTGGCAGTATATCTGCTGGATGGGAACACTTTGCCGAATGGAAAAAGATAGGTAGTGAATCTGAAGAAGGCAGGGTGTCTCTTGAAACGATGCTCCGCGGTGTATGTGATAAGAAGCGGTTGATAGATCTTGTAGAGAACTTTACGCTGTTTCAGGCTATACCGGGCGGCCAAATAAAGATTATTGCCAAGAACCATCAATGTCTCGGCGTAACAAATGCGATAGAAGCCTTAAAGGACATCAAAAAACGGCAAGGCAAACTCGGTGTGTTCTGGCATACGCAGGGTAGCGGTAAGAGTATATCGATGATCTTCTTTGCACAGAAAGTGTTGCGGAAGATGATCGGCAACTGGACGTTTGTTGTAGTTACAGATCGACGTGAACTCGATGATCAAATCTACAAGAACTTTGCTGCTGCCGGCGTAATTACAGAGGCGCAGGCACAGGCGGAAAGTTCTGCCGATCTGCGTAGGCTTCTGACCGAAGATCATCGCTATGTATTTACGCTGATTCATAAGTTTCGCACCGAACACGGAGAGAAACATCCGGTTTTATCCACGAGGGATGATGTCATCGTCATTACCGACGAGGCACATAGAAGCCAATATGACACGCTTGCTCTCAATATGAGGACTGCCCTGCCAAATGCATCATTTTTAGCCTTTACTGGAACACCGCTGATTGTGGGCGAAGAAAGAACGCGCGAAGTGTTTGGCGAGTATATTAGCGTTTATGACTTCAAGCAATCGGTTGAGGATGGTGCGACCGTTCCGCTTTATTACGAAAATCGAATACCGGAACTTCAGCTTACAAATGAGAACCTCAATGAAGATATGGAGAACCTCCTTGAAGCAGCTCTGTTGGATGAGGATCAGGAGAAAAAGCTCGAAAGGGAGTTTTCGCGTGAATACCATCTAATTACCCGCGATGATCGTTTGGATACGGTGGCAGCGGATATAGTGGAGCATTTTACGAGCAGGGGTTATCAGGGCAAGGCGATGGTAATCTGCATCGATAAAGCGGCGGCAGTGCGGATGCACGATAAAGTCAAAAAGCATTGGAGTGAAAAAATATCGCGGTTGCGTAAAGAGTTGGGGTTGTTGACCGGTGATGAGCGTTCCGCCCTTGAAGAGCAGATAAAACTTATGGAATCCACCGACATGGCCGTCGTCGTTTCTCAATCTCAAAATGAGATCAGGGATATGGCGGAAAAGGGTTTAGACATAAAACCACATCGTGAAAGGCTTGTTAGGGAAGATCTGGATACCAAGTTCAAGGACTCTAAAGATCCCCTGCGGCTTGTGTTTGTATGTGCCATGTGGATGACGGGATTTGATGTACCATCCTGTTCTACCCTTTATCTCGATAAACCCATGCGGAACCATACGCTCATGCAGACAATCGCAAGGGCAAATAGGGTTTATCACGGCAAGGTCAGCGGGCTGATCGTAGATTATGTGGGCGTATTCAGGAATCTGGAGAAGGCGCTATCCATTTATGGCACTGGCGGTACTGGCGGTGAAAGACCTGTTGAAGATAAGACGGCCCTTCTCGCAGGACTCAAAGAGGAGATCTCCCAGACCAAAGCGCTATGTGCTGAACGTGGGATTAAGCTCGAAAATATTCAGGTTGCCGAGGGCTTCGATCGCGTAAAACTCTTGGATGACGCGGTCGATGCTATTGTCGCATCTGAAGATGTGAAAAGACGCTATCTTGACCATGCTGCGGCTGTCTGGCGTATCTTTAAAGCCATCCTGCCTGATCCAAGAGCACATGATGTTCGGCCAGACAGCGTGCTTATAAGGGTTATTGCGCTAAAGATTATCTCAATGAAGTCGGAGGCTGATATAACGGAAATAAAGCAGGAGATTGAGGATCTCCTTGACCGCTCGATTGCAGCTGAGGGGTATGTAATCAAGAATCCAGCGGAACCTGATCCCGACAGATTGATAGATTTAAGTGGCATCGACTTCGATGCCTTGAAGGCACGGTTTGAACGCGGACGTAAGCACACAGAAGTAGAGCGTCTAAAGGGTGCGGTTGCAGGGAAACTGCGGCGCATGGTGCGCCTCAATAGAACGAGAGCCGATTACCTGGAGCGTTTTCAGAAGATGATCGACGACTATAATGCCGGAAGCGTTAATGTTGAGGAGTTTTTCAAGCGGCTCGTTACATTCACTAAGGATCTAACCGAAGAAGAACAGCGAACTGTAGGTGAGCAGCTGTCTGAAGAGGAACTAGCCATATTTGATCTTCTTACAAAGCCCGAGATGAAACTGACGGCCAAGGAACGAAAACAGGTCAAGAAGGCGGCTAAGGATTTATTGAGCACCTTAAAACAGGAAAAGCTGGTTCTCGATTGGCGCAAAAGACAGCAGGCGAGGGCTGACGTTCGCGTTGCCATTGAAACGATTCTCGATCAGGAATTACCGGAATCATATAGCCCTGATATTTATGAAGCCAAAACCACAGCGATCTTCCAACACGTTTACGATAGTTATTATGGAGCGGGGAAGAGTGTGTACGCGGTAGCGGCGTGATGCTGTTGGAGAAACTATGTTGAAGCACATCCAAATATTCATTGATTCATGCGGTTTTTATCCGCCGGTGAGGGACGAGCAAGAAGCCATATTGGAACTCCTCAAATTAGAGGAACAAGATATTATTCAACTTCAGATCACACAATCTGTAGTTGATGAGTTGAATAATGCGCCTGAGAGTATTCGTAAATACTGTATCTGCAGGGTTATTGCTGAAAGTCTAATTACAACCAATGATGAGCGAAATACCCTTCAAAAAATAGAGAATGTTATTTTTCCTGATAAAGCGGCCCTGAAGAAGAATGAACAATATGACGTTGAGCATATATTCTGCGCACAAAAATACGGATGCAGGTATTTTGTTACGTATGATAAGAAACATATAATTTCAAAAAGGGATGTATTGAAGGCGGAATATGGTCTAAATGCCGTTACTCCAATCGAGTGTTTGGCCCTAATAAACGATGAGATATTGAGAACTAAACGATACAAGGAAAGAAGGAAAGAATGAAGCAATTTCGAAAGCAATCTGATGATTAAACTACTTTGGCGGTATATCATAAGCGCAGCGTTGCTAGTGTCCCTGGCGGTGGTGCTCTTTATCATGGATTGCAAGTATCCATATGTCTGGTGGATTGAAGCGTATGCGCCGAGTATCGCGGGTGGCATTGTTGCAGCTGTTGTTGCTTTTTTAGGAATCGAATTGGCTTCCGTATACAGAGAACGATCCAGAAAACAGAGGCTAACAATTTTGGCGACTGCGCGATTGCACGTTTCCATGCGTGATCTGCTGTTGATGTTTTTGCAAATGTGGAAGGCTGCAATAAAACAAAAACCTGATCATTTGCCAGCGAACTATATAGAATTTCTTTCAGGAGCCTATTATGAGGAGTATGCCCATTTTAATTTACGGACGACGGCCCCAATAATGCCGGAAGTTACTTGGTATAGCTATTTTAACGACAGAATCGATGGATTCAAAAAAGACGTGGATGGTATTCTTCATAGTTATGTTGGGTATTTAGATTATGAATTTATAGAAATGATTGAAAGGGTGACGCGCCATAATTATATGAAATTTGGGCAACAGCTTCTCGCAAAGGAAATTCTGGAAGAACAGGGAAAAATAAAAGACTGCTATGTCGGCGAGTGCTCCATACTAGCTGACGATCTCTTTGCGAAACTTTTAGAGTTAGTTTCCTATATTAATAATGAGGTGCGTTTAGATTTTAGCATTGATCAAAGCATATATCGTGATGATGTGTCGCCACGTTGGGCAAACGGATATGTCGAATTAGTGAAGTTGGAGGAGTCAAAACCATAACCTTCTGGGACAGCAAATATGAATGAATGGCGGTTTGAAATCATTGAGGTTTCAGGCCGCTTATTTTTAGGGGTTTTGGGACAAGTATCTAGATATGGTTGAACGAGATACTCCCAGCTGAACTGCTATTTTTCGTACCGTCAAACCTTCAGATTTAAGCTGTATGGCGCGATTCATATCGAGTTGTGCGCTTGGCCTTCCTACGTGTTTCCCTCTGGATTGAGCGGCTTTCATACCGGCTTTTACACGTTCCGAAATAATGGCGCGCTCAAACTCGGCGACGGCTCCCAAAAATGTGAACACCATACGCCCCGCTGGGGTGGCTGTGTCTATCGCCTCCTGGAGACTCACGAACTGGATCCCTAGCGTTTGCAGTTCGGTTAAAACGTTAAGCAGATGAGCAACAGAACGACCAAGGCGGTCAATCTTCCAAACGGCGAGCACGTCAAATTTTCCTCTGCGGGCATCTGCTAGAAGTCGATCCAATGCAGGTCGAGACGTTTTTGCACCGGATACCTGATCGATATATTCGTCGAAAATATGTAACCCTCGAGTTTCCGAGTATTGCCTTAAAGCGTCCAGTTGCAGATCTGTCTTTTGATCGTCTGTGGATACTCTGCAATAAATTGCGATTTTCATCTGTCCTCCTATATTCACAATCGTTAATGTGTAAGCATAAAAAAATTAAAAGAAATCGCGCATTTTTTTCTTAAGCACTTTTGCGATCCGTTCAAGCGTATTCAAAGATATGCTGCGATAATCCCTTTCTAAATTAGCTACATACGCTTGATTCTTCTTTAGCATCTTTGCCAATTGAGCCTGGGTAAGCCCTGCATCGAGTCGAAAAGCACGTATTTTATGACCAATCTTGACAACCATGCGCTGTTTATATATTCACAATCGTGAATTGTCAAGATGTGATAGGAGGTGTTCAAATGGCCAAGGGTACGAAGTTTGAGATAAGAAATTGGAAGAGGGATCGTTGGGAGAGAATAAGACGTAATCCCGCGTATATTGCAGCATATAATAAATTTAGGGCGCTCGAGAAAACAAAGGTTGAAGGTGCTCGCAAGCAAAGTAAGCAGCGTCGTGATTTGGCCGCAATGTTTATAGAGATATGCGAAGAATATGACGTTAGTGATGTTATAGATCCAAGTAAGTCCTTTAAAAAAAGTATGTCGCCAAAGATTGGCCTGACAGATAGTTATATTGCCTTCCCGATAAGGGATGGCCGATTTACAATGCCAATGCCAATTCGAGGCTCTTCGTTTAACTGTATTGATGGTCGTAGCAGCAAGGGAGAACCGCTCTATAGGAAATGCAAACCAGAAGAGGCTCTCGTGGACAGTCGTTATCTTGCAGTATTGTTGGATGTGAATATGCCTGATAAATTCGTACAAGAAACTGCAGTTAAGGCGGCTAAGGTTGCAAGGGATGCGCTGAATCTGAGCGATCAGGTTTTTCGTATGCGCATTGAAGAAAATCAGATTGCATATTCGGTTTGGGATATGCGTGCAGTTAAGATGCCATTCACAGATATAGCCGTAAAATTATTTCCAAGTGTCTCTGTGAAAAGAGGGGCTGCAAGGGCAAGAAAGTCTTTTATAAGGGCATATGAATTAATTACGGGGAAGCCATATAGGGCATTTACAAAGCGTGAGATCAAAAAACTTGAGTTGAAAAAAACGTGTGCCACCTGCAAAGATAAGTCATGCTTGAGGGGTATGAGGTCTTCATCTAATCCCATGCCTTGTCCGGAGATTTTGGCTTACATAGATCAAGACCAGGTTGGTGGGCAAGAATATCAACCCTACTCTGTCGAGACTTATGACGCCATGGTAGAGAAACAGAGTATGTCGGAATGGCTATATAGTAAGTAATTACAATAAGATAGCCGCAAGGGACGCAAATAAGATCATACCTTATTTTCCGTTTTCCACGGGCAGGAGGTGGGAAAATGGAAAATGAGGTGAGAACCCCCGGAGTATCTCAAATTCACTTCACTCCTGTTCGGCCCAGATCGGGTCTTCTCGGTTTTATCCAATTTGTCCTTGATGATACTTATGTTGTCGGTGGCGTTGGGGTTCATACGCGCCTCGATTCCGAAGGTGTTCGTCTCGTCTATCCACAAAAGACATTAGTTGATGGTTCTATTGTATCCCTGTTTCATCCTCTTTCGAGAGAAGTGGGCCAGGCAATCGAGCGTTCCGTATATGTATGTCTCAAAGATAAAATTCCAGTGAGGCTTGTATGAAGACCATTCGCTCTACTCATCGGGTAGAAGAGGCCATGGGGCTTATTGAATCTGAGATCGAATCGGTCTGTGGTTTTACGGGCTCGATTGAAGGGATGGCATACCCCCTATCCAGAGCTCTCGATAATTTATCGTCATACGTTATCGAATATAAAGAAGTGTCACAATATCATCATGAAGGAGGAAATGTGAAAGAGAAGAAAGAAGACGTGAAAACCAGAAACGGGAAGATGTTTCTTCGCACTCCGATTCCGAAGAAGCCTCATAAGGAGGATCGTGTTATTGCGGCCATGGATAAGAAAACACAGCTCTACTTATGTGTTACGGAGTATTCAGGGTATGATGTATTTTGTGAATGTTCCTACGATTATAAGAGGGGTTGGGATCTGCCCGACGGGGTGATCAATTTTGAGCAAAACCAGGACACGAATGAATTTCAGTTGTGGGAAATGCAACACATGGAGGTCGATAAAGGTCTTGTCGGGATTCATATTGCGGAGGGTGTCACCAAGAAGGAGGCGCTAAAGGCGTTGGCGCGTTTGATTTGTCGTGTGGAGGATTTGTCGTGGAAGCGCTTTCCTGAATCAGAGCCAGAATTGGGCGATGAACAGGAGATGCCCTTCTGATGAGGTACGACAAGGAACAGGTTCGTAGCGCAAACACGATCGAAACTGTAATCGGCGACCGATTAGCGCTCGACAAACGTAATCGCTGCCTCTGTCCGTTCCATGAGGATCACAACCCGTCTCTGGTGGTGGATACAAGAAAGCAGCGTTGGAAGTGTTTCGGATGTGGCAAGGGTGGAGATGTTTTTGAGTTCGTTATGCTCTATGAACAATTGGATTTTGAAAAGGCAGTTGAACAATTAGCATTACGCGCAGGTATATTGCCCGAAAAGGACATATTGGACGATCGAGGATCCATAGAATATATCTATCTGGATCAGGATAGAAAACCGGTCATGAAGACCGTAAGGCGCGATCTTTCGAACGGTTCAAAGCGCTTCACTGCATATAGATGGGATGGAACGCAGTGGCTTTCTGGCCTTAACGGCACAAAAGCAATCCCATACAATCTGCCTCAGTTGCTTGATGCTGGTACTGTACATATTGCCGAAGGGGAGAAGTGCTGCGATAGGCTTGCTTCGTTCGGTCTTATAGCGACGACAAATCCGTTCGGTGCTGGTAAGTGGCTTTCGGAGTATTCAGAACACCTTCGCGGGAAGACGGTCTATATCCACGAGGACAACGATGAGCCCGGAAGGAAACACGCACAAGACATTATCTCAAGCCTTTTCGGGAGGGTTGCTGAGTTAAAGCTCGTATCCTACTCAGAGCTCCCCCCAAAAGGCGACGTGGCCGACTGGCTCGAAGAACATGACAAAGATGAGCTCGTAGCCAAAATTGAATCACTGCCAACGATCAACGAATACCCGAAGCAGAATATCTCCATCGACGCGCCTTCCGCCGAAAACACTGAGAAGGAACTGCTTCAAAAGCAATACGGCCCCCCGATCATGTTCGATAAGGACGGGAATCCCACTCAATTTAACCAGATGTTCGCAGCAGCGAAATATGCAAACAACAACTTGGTGTTGCACGAACCCTCATTGAATCTCTTCTACGAATATGAGGCTGAGACGGGACTATGGATGAGAGCGACGGAAGCGCAATTGATTATTAAGCTCGGCCATGCCCTGCACGAAATGTTCATCGAGTACAAGGCAAATAGACTCCTAAAGAAAAGGTCGGCAAATCTTCTCGGCCAAATCCTTTGCCTCCTGAGAGGTATTGTTGAAAAACCGGATATCTTCCGCCGAACGACTCCAATCATCCATGTTGGTAATGGCGTTCTGCATCTGGACACCGATCCTCCAACTCTAAATGAGTTCAGTCCCGACTACTACTCGCGGAATCGATCGGAAGTCTGTTTCGACGAGCAAGCCGACTGCCCCCGATTCCTCGGCGAACTCCTACGGCCGGCGCTTAGTGAGGAGGATGTCTCGCTGCTGCAACGATACGCTGGCCAATGCCTTCTGGGGAGAAATCCATCACAGAAGCTACTTCTACTTCGGGGAACCCCTGGCGGCGGCAAGTCAACGCTCGCCAATGTTCTTGAGTCAATCATTGGTATACACAATGTGACGCAACTTCGCGTCCAACACCTGGGTGAACGGTTCGAGGTCGCTGGCTTCGTCGGCAAGACGCTTCTTGCCGGGAAAGATGTCCCAGGCAATGTTCTGAATCACAAAGCGGCTCACATACTCAAAGCCCTCGTCGGCGGTGACCGTTTGGATGCCGAGCAGAAGAACGTCAAGCACCGATTTGAGTTACTGGGTGAGTTCAACATCATAATCACATCCAACAGCCACCTTCATTTAAGGCTCGACGGTGATTCTGGCGCATGGAAGCGCAGACTTCTTATCGTGGATTATGAGAGGCCCTCCGCCAATAAGCCGATCCCAAACTTCGATAGATTACTTGTAGAAACCGAAGGGCCGGGAATTCTCAACTGGTGTGTTGTGGGGGCACTCGATCTACTTGATGAACTCAATACTCATGGACGGATCGTTTTGAGCAATGAGCAGACCAAACGGATTGATGCGTTGCTGTGTGAATCGGACAGCGTTCGTCATTTTATCACTGAAATGGTCGAGAAAACGGATCATCTGGATGTCACAGTAAACGAGCTTCAAACAGCCTATCACAACTTCTGCGAGGAGCAGGGATGGCAGGCCGTCACCATCAGGCAATTTGAGAATCAGGTAAGCAATATCATGATGGAAGTCCACAGGGTAGCTAAACGTAATGATATTAAGAGAAACGGAACATCGCAACGAGGTTTTTCGCACGTGGTTCTTCAGGATTAGGCGATTGCGTGCGGTGGAGTTTTTTTATGAGCGGCAAGGTCATCAAGGTCCTGACAAACATACGGTTCGGACGGTCTACTTCGACTTCTTGCCAGGAGAAACTCACTCCCGGTGGATCGGACAATTGTCAGAGAATTGAAAATGAACCGTCCGAACCGTATGTGAGCAGGGTTGAGGATTATGAGGAAAGGGTCGCAATTATGGAGTTTGACGGAGGTATGAGCAGGGAAGAAGCGGAGAAGTTGGCGCGGGCGCTTATGTAGGGAGGAATTATGGGACCAAGTGCCATGAGAACAGAGGATGGCTGGGCAATCTACCTTACGACGGTCGAAACTGACGATGGTCGATATCCTCAACTGACGCCTTTTATTGATAGTCCTGAGGAATTGGCTCGATATTGCGCAGATCATCCATTCGTCGTCTGGCCATTTCGAAACACAACATACGAGCAGTGGTTGAATATAATCAAAGATAAGGGCCTTTCGGCTCATGATATGTGTGAGAAATGCGCCGCCAAATATGGTGTTGCAGACACCGATATAGAGGAATAGCCATGAGCCAGCAATCAACGACCCCGCTCTTTGATAACCTATGGTCAATCAATCGACTTTCAGAATACCTCGACGTGCCTGTTTCGACGCTTCGGGACTGGGTGCATAAGCGCTCCATTCCGTTCGTCAAGGTGGGTCGTCATATTCGTTTTGATTTAACCGACATCGCGACATGGCTCAAAAAGAGGAGTGTCGGATGTCGATTATAAGAAAAAAACTAAAGAAGGGGATGGCTTATCGTGTACGCGTCTGGAGAGAGGGAAAGAGGCACTCGAAGACCTTTACGCGGATGTACGATGCCCAGCAGTACGAGCGTGAGATGCAGTTGTCGGCGACTCCGGATGAGATGCGTTTCACGTTTCATCAGGCTGCACAGGAGTGGCTTATGAGGCACGCGGAAACCCACAAGGCTCCTACAAGCCTCAAGACAGATCGTCAAATGCTTCGGGATTATCTCTTGGCGGCATTTGGCCATCTCGCGTTACGGGACGTTTCCCCCCGTCAGATTGAGGGCCTGATACTGGATCTGATGCGAAAGGGTCTCTCTCGCAGCACCGTCAACCGCAATCTGGAACTGGCCCGCGCGATCTTCAATTTTGGCATTAAACGCGGCTGGGCGGTGTCGAATCCGGTCAGTATCGTGGGTTTGCTCAAAACCCAGGTTCCGCCCGTGGTTTTCTGGACCCAGGAGGAGGCGCTGTGCTTCTTAACGCATGTGGAGGCTAAATATGAGGGTTCGGGACGCCTGGCGATCCCTCGGCTTTTCCGTTTCGCCATGAATACGGGGATGCGCATGGGGGAAATTCTTGGCCTTGGGTGGCACGAAGTAGATCTTCAGAACCGCCTCATCACGGTACGGAGGGCGTATTGTGGCACGCAACGGCAGGTAAAGGAGACGACGAAGGGGTGGAAGATCCGGCATGTTCCCATCAATTCAGCAATCCACGATATGCTGAGGGAGATGAAGGTAAAGCGAAAAGAGGAACTGGTATTCACGATAACCGGCAAGCCTCTGGATGGTGCAAATGTCACACACGAGTTTCAGCAGAACGCGGTGGAGGCGGGGGTGCGGAAGATTCGTTTTCACGACCTGCGGCATACCTACGCCAGCCATTTCATGATGAACGGCGGGAATATTTTCCATTTGAAGGAGATACTGGGGCATAGCGACATCAAGACGACGCAGCGCTATGCACATTTGTCGAAGTCGTTCCTTGTCGATAAAGCGGATACGGTGTGTTTTCGGACTGACAATGTAATGCAGGCTTCGTTCGGAAGGGATGCCGTCAATGTGTGAACGAGGAAATCATTGGCCCCAAATTGGCCCCAAAATTTCTCCAACAGAGAAACGGGAGATCGGCACGCGGCCAACCTCCCGTTCTCTTTGGAAAAACTTGTGGGCCCTCCCCGACTCGAACGGGGAACCAGCCGGTTATGAGCCGGGGGCTCTACCAATTGAGCTAAGGGCCCTATGAAGCGGGGGATTCTTAGCTTTCAGGCGTCTCGATGGCAAGCGTTTCTGTATGGCGGGCGCAAATGTGTGCTAAATCGGTGCTTTTGGGGGATTGACAAGGCATGGCACTCGGCGTAGATAGGCAAACCCTTGAAAAGATAGGAGCATCGATGGGCACGCCTTTTGACGAGCAACTCACCCTTCTTCGAGAATTGCAGGATATCGATACCAATCTGAAGCGTTTCAACCAGCAGATCGCTGATCTGCCGGAGAAGATGCGCGATGTGGAGCAGTCCTATCAGTCGGTCAAGGCCGATCTGGAGGGGACGCGCGCAAAGCTCGTCGAGGTGGAGTCGACGAAGAAGGAGGATGAGGCCAATCTGGCCGAGTCGACAGAAACCCTGCGCACCCGTGAGTCGAAGCTCTACGCCATCAAGACCAACAAGGAGTATCAGGCGGCGATCAAGGAGGTTTCCGACGGCAAGAAGCTCAATCGCGATCGCGAGGATCGCATTTTGCAGAGCATGGAAGAAATCGAGTCGCTGACGCAAAAAATCACGCAACTTGAGGGTGAGTTTGCCGATAAGGAATCTGCCTACACGGAGGCACGTGGGAAGATCGAGGCGGAAGAGGCCTCCCTCCGTGAGCATATGGCGGTCGATGAAAAGCGTCGCCCAGAACTCGTGACCGGGATCGATAAGATGATCCTGCGCAAATACGACGCTGTTCGTCGGCACTATAGCGATGTATTGGTGCCCGTCTGTAGCGGTGTCTGTCAGGGGTGTTCGCGGCGCATTCCCCCGCAGCTCCACAATGAAATGCTCCGCCGCGTCGATTTGAAGATCTGTCCCAGCTGTCAACGCCTCCTCTACGTCGGCGAGGAGCCGTGCGTAAACGAAGAAGCCGACAGCTGACCCGGGAGGTTTTTCATGATCAAGTTGAGCACCATGCCCATGGACGCTGCAGCGGAGCTGTTGCTCTACCTCTCCGACCACGAACGGTTTTCCTCGATCGAGGCGTTGGGCGATGGGGTGACCGAGACTGAGGTGCGCGCATTATTGCGCGAGTTGGGGGAAACGCTCGGCCGTCAGGCTGATGCGACGCAGAAGGACGAGGTCGAGGCCATTCGCAAGAGTCGGCACCTCTCGCCCAAGACGAAGAATGCCATCTCCTATCTCTCGCCGCTCGAAGAGAAAAAACTCTTGTCCCGCTTTGGCCTGACCGAATCATGACCGAAATCATCATCCATACCGACGGCGGTGCCAGAGGCAACCCCGGACCGGCCGGTGCCGGCGCGACGCTCGTCGATGCGAAGGGCAAGACCGTCGCGGAGGTCAGTCAGTATCTGGGCGAGATGACCAACAATCAGGCGGAGTATCATGCGCTGCTCCTGGCGCTTGAAGAGGCCAAGAGGCTCGGCGCAACGAGTCTGCGCATTCACATGGACTCCGAGCTCATCGTTCGCCAGATCGGTGGACAGTACCGTGTGAAAAACGAGGGGCTCAAGCCGCTCTATCTGAAGGCGATGGCGCTCCTGCGCGGGTTCGGGAGTTATGCGATGAATCACGTTCGGCGCGAAGAAAATAAGCGTGCGGATAAGTTGGCCAACCTCGCCATGGATGAACAGGCGGGGTAGTTCTTTGACATGAGCAGTGCGAGACTGAACGGTCGCCAAGCACTCAACCTCGGTTGAGTGCTCGGAGGAAAGTCCGAGCTCCACAGGATACCATGCTGGGTAACACCCAGGCCCGAGCCGCATGTCGGAGATAATCGGGACGGACAGTGCCACAGAAAATAGACCGCCTTGACTGTAGTGTGAAGGGGGAAGTGAGAAGGAAATCGTTCTTGCGCTTCCCACTTCCCACTTCCCACTTCAGTCAAGGTAAGGGTGAAAAGGTGGGGTAAGAGCCTACCGCGTCTTCGGCGACGGAGACGGCACGGCAAACCCCATGGGGAGCAAGACCAAGCACCGAGAGAGATGCGATCCGCATCGTTCCGCAAGGAGAACTCGGGGGTCGGTTGCTACAGGCCATCGGTGACGATGGACCGAGATGAATGACCGTTTCGGGTCTTTCAAAAGATCCGAACAGAACTCGGCTTACAGGTCTCGCATATCTCCGTTTTCCCCGCCCGTCTGGGCGGGGATTTTTATATCATCTGGGCCGTTCTGAGAGGTCCCCCAAAAGTGGGGTTTCTTGATGTGCCCATCTGTTTGCAGTGTTGATTTGATGTGGCTGTATTGGCGTTGAACGGTGGTATAAACCCCGCAACTTTTTTGAGCAAACCGCGATAAGGATGTACATGTCCACCTCCTTCGAAAGCCTCGTCCATGAGGCACCGGATCGTTCTCCGAAGAAGACCACGGCTTCTGCGCCGATAGTCGACGACGAAGCGACCGCGCGTGTGAGCGTGTTGCCCGTCGTGACCCGGAATCATCGCAAGCCCACACGCAAGCGCATCGCCGGGCTGCTGCTTGTGCTGCGCACGGGTCGTCGGAACGAGCGGGTCGCCGCTGCGCGCGCATTCGGCGATATCGCCTATGTGGATGGCGTCAAGGTCCCGGAGGCGGTCGTGCCGCTCACGGTTGCGCTGGCAAGTGACACCGACGAGTGCGTGCGGCAGGAGGCGGCTTGGGCTCTCTGGAAGATCGGCGACGAGCGCGCCCATCCCTCGCTCATCGCATCGCTCACCGATGATCGTTCGGTACGCGTGCGCGAGAAGGCGGCGCGCGCGCTCGGATTGATGGGCGTGCAGGAGGCGGCATCGATCATGATCGACCTGCTCTCACTCGAGCGGCATGTGCCGGCGCGTCTTCGCGCAGGCCTCGCAGCGGCCCTCGGTTTCATCGCTCACCGTGATGCCCTGCCGGTGCTTATGCGTGCGACGCATGACAGCGATGTTCGGGTGCGCGCTGAGGCGGTTCGTTCCCTCGGGCGTTACCTGATCGACTTTCCTCCCGAGATTGCCGATCGCGCCTTCAAAATACTTTCGCGCACAACGCGTGTTCGCAACGAGCGCAATCCCTTCATTCGTCAGGCGGCCGTGCGAGGGCTTCGCCTCTCTCCCGAGGCGCGCGCCAATATCGTGGTTTGCGCGATGCTCGAACAGGATCCCGATGCGATGACGCGCGAGGTTGTGGCCGAGGCGCTGCCGCTCTGGGCGAGCCCGGAATCCGAGGCGGCGCTCATCGCGGCGATCTCCGATGACAACTGGCGTGTGCGCAAGGCCTGCGCGCGATCGTTGGCCCGCTCGATTCTTCGGCATGGGGTCTTCGCCAGCGCTGCTGTCTGTGAGGCCATCGTGCGCATCGAACGACTCTTCCCCACCGTTTCCCAGGAGCGTCGGCTCATTCGTGACGCCCACGCCGCGCTCTGATCGGTTCGTTTCCCCTTCCACTCTGGATGCTCCATTCCCCTTCGATGGGGGCTCGCGACACCTCTTGGCGCGGCATGCGCAATTCTATAACATAAAAGACATTATAATTTAGCCAGTTACGCTGGTGCTTTGCCTGCCCTGTTGGACCCATTCTTGCATTTCCAAAGAGCGGAGCCCCCTCTCACGCGGGAGGGGACTGTTTGGAGGTGCACGAAATGTATTGCGGGGGCGACAACACCATTCCCAAGGGCGGGGTGTCACGACCGGAGCCGGTCTGCGATCCCTGCATGAGTTCGTGTGCGCCGCAGACGGATGACGTCGTCTGCGATGCGGAGATGATGTCCACGTCGATGATGGAGCCGGCGCCGTCCTGTCCGGCGACGGGCCCCGTCATCATGCCCGGCCAGCACGCGCTTTTTGCCGACGCATCGAGCGATGTTCCAGGGATAACCTCGCCGCCGATTCCAGATACGGCATCCATCTACGGAGATATCCTCGACCAACTGCGCAGCGGCGGCGGCGTACCGTCCGCGGCGGTCGATTATGCCGTCGGGCGTCCGCCGCGTGATCCGTCCGCTCAGTTTGTTCAGGAGGGGATCGGCGGAAGTCACCTCGAGGATGGTCGCGTCGGGGTCAATCATGATTTTGAACCGCTCGTGCGCCTCGGCCGCGAGGGGCTCGAGGAACTCCAGGCCTTTCTGCGCCTCTCGCCGGAAGAGGTCGAGCGACTCTCCCCGCAGAAACATGCGCGCATGCGCCAGGCGCTCACCCAGTTTCTTAACGCCAGCGCTGAGGTCTACGGCGAAGGGACGAGCTGGGGATTCAACGGCAGCAAGGCGCTCGAGTATGTCGTCAACCGCATCTATCAGCAGAAGCGCCTCTTTGCGTTCGAAGATGCCGCCATCGAACGGGTGTCCAAGGATATGGGCTCTGTGCGCTTTGCGAACGAATACGGCACCGAGTCGTTTGTGGAGGCCGTGCGCATCGAGGTGGAGCATGCCATCGAAACGGAGAAGACGATCACGAATAAAGAGGAGATGCGTCGCGCGTATGAACACCTGTGTACGTCGCGTTCTGCTCGGGGCAATCCGCTCGCTCGCGAGATCCGCATCACGGGTTTTAACCTCGGCATGAACATGACGGATCTGAATAAGCGCGACGGCAAGGGGGGGCAGGGTGCGGGCGATCGCGTGCGCCTCTCCATTCGCGAGCGCTTCAACCAGGTTTTTGGTCGTCGCGTCTGGCAGCGCGGTTTGGATGGCAGCGGAAGACAGGCCGCTGACAACGTGACCCAGCTCAAGAACATGACCTTTCTGGCCATGGATGTGGAACTCCCTGAAGCCCAGGCAGCGATGCAGGGCCTGCAGCGCGACGCCAAGCGCATCGTCGATGGGGATGCGGTCGTGCGCGGTGCGCCGCTGCCGCTGGCGGGCTATTATGAAGAGCTCGTCCTCGATCCAAAAGATGTGCCTGAACCAGGCAGCCGAAAGGGGACGGCCTATGAGAAGGCGATGGAATTTCTCGGGCGCTTGCATCAGGGGGAGGACATCGCCTCCAAGCGATTCAATCCGAACCAGGCGCTTGTGCTCGATGGACGCGCGGACGGGAATGGGGTCTCCGCGAAGAAGGCCTGGTCGACGTCGCGCAAACTCTTCTCGATGTTTCGCACGACCGTTCCTGACATTCATAAATCCGCCGAGGCGGATCGGCTTCCCAATGAGCCCCTCTGGCATGGCAGGGATGTCGTCGATCAGACGCGTCTCGAGAGCGGCGATATCAATCGCGAGTTGCACTACTATGGTCTCGTCAAACGCCACGCCGAGACCGTGGAGAAGCTCTATGCCGCATTCGATGTCGCCGCGAAGGCGCATCGGGAGACGCCGACTTCGGACACGAAATTACAACTGCATGCCGCGAAGGGTGCGCTGCTCGGCTATCTCGAACACCCTCCGGCCGAGGTCGACCCGGCGCGTATGCCGGTGGCTGAGCGCTTCGCGGGGCGCGCCCAGGATGCCTTCCATGTCTTTCGCTTTCAGCATGAGGATGGTTCCTTCGTCGCGGTGAAGAAGTCGGTGGTCGATGTGCGAACGACTCAGTCCAAGGGGGCGGGCCAGGAATATCTGATCGAGGCCGAGATCTGGAAGGCCAATGCTGCGATGAGTTCGGCCGTCTATCAGGATGGCCCGCATGATCCGGTCTTTGGAAAACTGTACGCCCGGTTGATCGAAGGGTTCAAGTCACGTGGTCTCGATGTCGAGGTCTTCTGCCAGAAGGGGGGCGACGAGTTTCGCATCAAGGTGCGTGCGCAGGAGACGATGTCGAAGGCGCAGGTGATCGCCACCGTCACGGAGGTGGCCGATGAGATCGAGCGCGTGCACGAGAACAGGCCCTATGCCTATACGGAAAAGACGGCGATGCCGGGCGGAAAGTGGAACGGCGTGCACTATAGCGTGCGCAACGATGGGCGCGTCATCTTCAAGCCGGCCAAGCCGGGGGCGAGGCTCGCCCATCGCACGACAATCAAGAAGGTCTATAATGATTCGGCGTTTCAGGAGATCGTCTATCGCGAGTTTGGAGTGAGGCCGAAGGGGTATGAGGTGAATGCTCTGGAGGAGCTGCCGATCAAGCGTCTCCACGTGCATCGACTCAAGGGGGGCGGCCAGGGCAACGAACTCTATCTCTTCGATGAACAGCCACGGGAAACGACCGAACGGCCGGAGACGACGTTGAAGGTCCAGTTCGGCGTGGCCAAGCTCAATCGCGGAGTTGCCGGCACGACGCCGGACCTGTTGCCGCTCACGCAGGATACGCTCCCGAGGGCGATCGACCAGGCCAAGGCCAGCGGTGAAAAGGTCGTCTGGGTGGATGGCCCCTCGTTTGAAGAGCGCGCGAGATATCGTTCGGGCTATCGCCTCGCGCACGGGGCACGCGCATTCGGAACGGCAGCGGTCGCTTCCAAACTCTTCGTCAATGCCGTCGTCGCGGGCGCGACGGGGGACGCCGATGTGCTCTTCGAAGGGATCGATTCGTCGATCGTCACCACCTGGGCGGCGATGACCAAGGGCGCGATGACCTTCGACACCGGCATGCGTGTGGCGCTTGAACACAAGAACCTCCTGCGCAAGACGACAAAGGGGTTTGCATTCAACCGGGCGGCGTTGGGCAAGACCTACACCGGTTGGAGGGGAGGGGCGCTGCGCCTGGGATCGACGCTGGGCGCGCTGCTCACCGTGGAGGCGATCGAGGTCGTCCGCACCGGCAAGATCGATCTCAAACGATTCGGCAATACGATCGCGTTGCTCACGAGTGCGCGCTATATCACGCGCGCGATGGGGGCGGTGACCAAACTCAAGGGGATCAAACCCGGCGGCGCCTATCAATTGTTCGCGGAATTTCTGATCATGGAGGGGCTCGCGCGTGCCGAGGCGTATGCGGTGGCGCGCTACACGATTTCCGAGCGGAAGGAGGCGCTGGCGGGTGCCATGCACGAATACGATGAGGCGATTGAAGCTCTGCGGCATCTGGATTTAGCTGCCATTCCCTCCAACGCGACGGTGCCTGAAGTGGCACGTGTGCAGCAGGCCTATGCGGATCTGACCGCAGCCTATGAGTCCTATGCCGAGATCGTGCGCTACGCGCACGCGCCGGAATACAAGGGTATTGACCCGCAGGCCAAGGAGATCGAACGGCAGGAGTTTGAACTGAAGTTTCTCAACCGCTTGAGCCCGGAACAGGATGTGGGGTGGGTCGAGAAAGGCTTGCGCACGCCGTCGAATCCACGCGGGTGTACCCTGATGAAGATGAGTCCGCAGTATTCGGCCAAAAAACTCACTTCCTTGCGTGCGACGCGCAGTCATCTTCTCCAACGCGAAAAGGATCGCTATGGCGAGGTGATCGATCGGGCCAATCGCGAATTCGAGCAGCATATGGCGGATGTGGGCGAGGGGTGGAAACCGACGCAGATGCATCTCCCCTTTTCGCAGGAGTATGATCGCTTTCTTCTGGAGAACAAAGTCGATGAGGTGGTCGATCGTCAGGTGCTCGGCGGCATAGGCGATCCGATGATGGCGGTCGAGATGGAGCCGACGGCGGCACAGGCCGAGCGCATCAATCGGGCCACATTCGAGCGGCGCTATGCCGAGGGATTGAGCGAGGATCCCTATCGATTCACGCTCGGCTATATCCTCTTTCTGCAGGAACGCGCAGCATATCTGAAGACAATCCTCAGACGATAATGAGAGTCTGTCGGGAAATGACGATTTTACCGATTGTTGTCATTCCCGCGAAAGCGGGAATCTCGATTATTCAAGTACTTCGAGATTCCCGCCTTCGCGGGAATGACAACAAAAACCCTTTTTCCGACAGGTTCTCGTTAACGAACAAATGGGGCGGGGACATCCTTCGGTGCGGCGTCTGGATCGTCGAAGAAGGCACGGTCGGACTGTATCTGCCAGCGATGGAGGCGGCGAAAGGGCCAGAGCGGATCGGTGATGCTGTCGACGGCGGCGTGCATCTGATAGGCGTGGGCAGAGGCGTTGAACGGATCGCATGTGATTGCGCGTTCCAGTCGTTTGAGCGAGTCCTTCTTCGACATCAGCGCGCGATGGGTTTCATAGCGCGAGATCGCCTGCAACGATGTGATCGGAATCGTTTCCAGCCCTGACAGCCCGAAGACGCCCCAGGCCGGATCGGCGATGATCTCGCTGTCGGCGTCGAGTTCGATGGCCAGCGCGACGTGCGTGGAAAGGCTTGCTCCGCGCGGGCCATTGGGCACGAAGACGAAATGAGCGGGGAGCCCGGCGGCAAGGCAGGCCGTATAGAGTCGGAAGGCGCCCATCTGTGGATCGATGCCTCCGATGCGCAGTTCTTCGATGGGCATGAAGGTTTCGAAGAGTCGTTTTCCCAACTCGAGTCGGTACTCCGACGAGCCGACGGCAAGGCCGGAGTCGATGACCGACAGGGCGATCGCTTCGGCCTGGAGGGCGATGGCGGTCCAGGTCTCCTGGTTGAGGATCTCGCCGGTGTCCGAGTTCGGAATGATCCAGGGAAGGGTGAGGCCATGCTCATTCTTCAGGGTTTGAAGCAGCGCGATATCTCCAGCGAAGAGGGCTTTACGTGTAGCGATGTCGATGGTGGGGCCCAGCACTTCCTGATAGGTCGAACACCCATCGCCGGCGTCAATCCATTCGGTGCTGATGGCGCTGCCGTTGTCGGCGATGTGAAGGCGCGGTGCGCCCGCATCCATCGCTTGGCGTGAAACCGCATGCTCCCTCTCGAGCGTCGCGGCGAGTCGTTCTGTTCGAGCATCGTTGGTGCAGGTGAGATTTCCCATAACCCTCCACTCCCCTTGTCGCACATTCAGGGAAAAAGTTGCGCATATTTTTTGAGGCGAGAGCGGAAAACGGCCCCCGCGAGGGAGGCTTGCAACTGATGAATATATAAGGAATTATTCTGGAATGGTGTCGGGTGTGGCCTTCCCCTTCGACAGCGAGAAGAGTCGGTCGGGCAGCGACTGGTTTGTCCGGATATCCGAAAACCGATAGCGACTCACGTTGCCCGAGCTGTTGTGGATGATGAGTTCGACGAGCAGACCGTCGGCACGAAAGAGGGCGTCGAGCGATTCGAAATGCGGCGAACTCTTCTTGGGCTTCAGGTGCAGCGCCGGTTCATCCGACTTGGCTTCGGGGAAGGCGACGGACGCGCTCACCTGAAACTCTTTGCGGAGTCGGCCGAACCCATCGAGAAACGAGAGCACCTCGCGCGGGACATTGCGGTCGTCCACCGCAAACGTCTGAAGGCTTGCCGCATCGCCCGGAATGAAGACCCAGAGCGTGGTGCCATCGGAGACGTAGTGCTTTCCGTCGCGTCCCTCGTATTCGATGCGAAACCGCCCGCCCTTCTTGAAGCGAAACGTCCCCTTCTTCGTGACGGTCTTGTCCAGCAGCGCGACGTTCGTCGTCTGCACAAACGTTGCGGAGAGGTCGTTCGTCTTTTGATAGGCCTTTTCGACCGTTTGGATCTCTTTGTTCAATGCAGTCGGTTTTCCGGCGTGAGCATTTATTCCGATGAATAAGATGATGAGCACCGACAGGGATAGTTTTGTCATTCTGAGTAGAGCGAAGAATCCCGTGCAAACAGTAGAGACAGGGGATTCTTCGCTTCGCTCAGAATGACAGACAAGAGCGTTTGTACCAAACATGTCATCCTCAGATCTCATTGATCAACACCTGCCTCGGCTTACTGCCCTCGGGAGGACCGACTACGCCCTCGGCCTCCATGCGTTCGATCATGCGAGCGGCCCGGTTGTAGCCGATGCGCATCCGTCGCTGCACCATGGAGATGGAGGCCTGCTTCGTTTCCGCGACGAGTTTCACCGCCTGATCGTACATCTCGTCCTCTTCGCCTTCTGAGCCTCCGGCACCGGGCGCATTCTCCGGCTCCTTGAGGATCTCCTCGTTGTAGACGGGCGCACCCTGCGCCTTGAGGTGTTCGACCACGCGCGAGATATCCGAATCGGTCACGAGTGGACCGTGTGCGCGCATCATGTTTCCGCCCTGCGGCGACATGAAGAGCATGTCGCCATGACCGAGCAGCGTCTCGGCACCGATGTGGTCGAGGATCGTGCGCGAGTCATGGCGTGCGGTCACCTTGAAGGCGATGCGCGCGGGGAAGTTGGCCTTGATCAGCCCCGTGATGACATCCACGCTCGGCCGCTGGGTTGCCAAAATCAGATGGATGCCCGCGGCGCGCGCCATCTGGGCGAGTCGCGTGATCGACTCTTCCATCTCCTGGCTGGCGGTCATCATGAGATCGGCCAGCTCGTCGATGATGATGACGATGTAGGGGAGTTTGCCCGTATGCACGACGCGCTCGCGATCGGTTGCCTTGATCTCGAGCGCCTCCGCTTCGGTGACGAGTTCCAACATCCCCTTGGCGATCTTCTCGTTGTAGCCCATGATGTTGCGCGTGCCGCTGTTGGCCATGCGGCGATAGCGTTCTTCCATCTCGCGCAGCGCCCAGCGCATCGCCTTGACCGCCTCCTTGGGCTTGGTCACCACCGGCAAGAGCAGGTGCGGGATGCCGTCATAGACGGAGAGCTCCAGCATCTTGGGATCGACGAGCAAGAAGCGCACATCGGCCGGCGCCGATTTGTAGAGGATGCTGATGATGAAGCTGTTGATCCCCACGCTCTTTCCCGACCCGGTGGCGCCCGCCACCAGCAGGTGCGGCATCTTGGTCAGGTCGACGACCATCGGATGTCCAGCGGCCGATGAGCCGAGCGGAATCGGAAGCTTGGAGTTCGTCTTGTGAAAGGGGGCTGAAGCGATCATGTCCTTGAGCCAGACCGTTTCGCGTTCGCTGTTGGGGATTTCAACGCCCACAGCGGCCTTGCCCGGAAGGTGTCCGACGATGCGCACGCTGCGTCCGCCGAGTGCGAGCGAGAGGTCGTCCTGCAGACCGGAGATCTTGCTCACCTTCGTGCCGGCCTTCGGTTCGAACTCATACATCGTGATGACCGGCCCCGGATGGATGGCCGTCACCGAACCCTCTACGCCGAAATCGAGGAGCTTGCGCTCGAGTAGGAGCGAGTTCTTCTTGAGCGTCTCCTCATCCACCTCGGTGCGCGTGCGTTCATCGGCATCGAGCAGCGACAGCGGCGGCGGCTCATACCCTTCAGCGGTCATGTGAAATTTCAGCTGTTCATCGGACGCGCGTCGCGCCTTGGTATCCGCACGCTTGAGGATGCGGGGACCGTCGGCTTCGGTGCTTGCTGCTGCTGTTGCGGGAGTCGTCTTGGTCGCGAGCGGTGCGGCCGATGTCTTCCGAATCGGTTCGAGGTGGACCCGCGTCTCCGACTTCTCGCGCGAAGCGGTCTGTCTGCGCACCGGATCGAGCATGACCGTGGCCTCCGCCTTCGGCGGGCGCACGCGTTCGCGTTTGAAGGTGAGGATGCGGCGCAGGGCGGCCATCAGCGTGGGAATTCTTGCCCGCAGCTCGCGTGCGACGCGCACGGTCGTCTGCCCCATCGCGCGTCCGAAGATCGCGAGCCCGTTGAAGAGATTGCGTCCGAACCAGATGGTTCCGCGATGGATGCCGACGAGCATGTCGCGCGGGGTCAGCTGCGTGGCGAGCGTGAAGAAGAGCACCAGTCCCGAAACCGCAATGACATAGGCGCCGGGGCGGTTGAGGTAGCGCGCCAGGATGTCGCCCATCAGCCCGCCGATGATACCGCCGCCGCTGAGGGCGTGACCGCGGATCGTCACCGACTCGAATCGCAGGTGGATGAGCGCTGAAGCAAAGACGATCACGCCGCAGATGAAGAGGATTTGGCGCAGTCGGAGGGCAATGGGGCGGCCGATAAACTGCATGATGCTCATCACGATGAGCACGACGGCCGTCGCATAGGCGCTGATGCCGAAGATGATGAAGAGGATGTCGGCGAGATACGCGCCGACCACACCGCCGAAGTTGCGCACGTGTTCGACGTTGGAGACGGAGTTGAGCGCTGGATCGGTCGGGCTGTAGGAGATGAGGCAGAGCGCGACGAAGACGCCCATCGCCAAAAACAGGATGGCGAAGATGTCTCGGCTGAAGTCGATGCGATGATGGGTCGTGTTTCGGGGCATGGGTTCGAATGGTACTTATGCGACGCGTGTCGCGGGAGAAGGTAAGTACTCAGAATGTAAAATATTTCGGATTATACGCCGCAGGCGGCGGTCTGTCAATTCAGGAGCCCGCCACCAGCTTCGTAAATGCCGTGACCAGCTGAGGATCGAACTGCGTACCGGCGTTTCGGGTGAGCTCTTCGAGCGCGGTATTCAAGGGAAGCGGCTCGCGGCGGAAGGGTTGGACCGATGTCATCGCATCCCAGGCCTCGGCGATGGCCAGGATCTGTGAGGAGCGTGGGATGGCGTTGCCGGCGAGCCCTTCCGGATAGCCGGTGCCGTCGAAACGTTCATGATGATGGGCAATCGCCGCCAACTCCCGGGTCAGCATCGGACTGTCGCCGATGATCTGGAGGGCCAGCCCCGGATGTTCTTCGATGGCGTCGCGTTCGGTCGGGCTGAGCGCTTCGGATTTCGCAAAGATCTCTTCATCGATGGCCAGCATCCCGATGTCATGCAGGAGTCCCGCGCGATAGAGGACCTGCGCTTCATCGGTGTCGGCGCCGAGGCTCTCCGCAAGGCGTTTGGCGAAAAACGCCGTTCGCTCGGCATGCGCGGCAATGAGCTTAAAGCGTTCGCATGCGCCGATCGCCTTCATCACCGACTGAAAATAGGCGCGCTGCGTATTGGTGCTCAGCTTTTCGCATCGCTGGCTCAAGCGTTCGATGAGCGCGCGGTCGATGACCATCTCCTGGGCGTGCTGGGTCAGTTCGTGGGAGGTGCACTGCCGGCTGCCCGGGTTGCGCTTGGCCTCCATGAGGGCGCCGATGGCCATGCGCAGCAGTTCGTCGCGCGTATTCACGCGTTCGGAGAGGGCCGCGATGCCGGTGCTGATGGTGAGCGCCATCGGTCCGCGCTCGCTCTCGATCGTGATAGCGCCCAACGCCTCGGTGATACGCCGGGCGACGACCATCGCGGCGGCCTCCTCCGTCTCGGGCAGGATGATGCCGAACTCGTTGTCGCCATAGCGCGTGGGGATGTCCACTTCGCGCACGAGGGCTCGGATGATGTCGGAGGCCTTCGAGAGGACGCGATCCCCTTCGGTGTGCCCCCGCGCCTTGTTGATCTCGGAGAGGTTCTTGATCGAGACGATCAGCAGGGCCAGCGGTCGTGCATACCGCGTGGCCTTCTTGACTTCATTCGTGAGCATCTCGGTGAACTGTCGATGGTTATAGAGGCGCGTCAGGTCATCCCTCACCGCGAGCTTCTGGATATGGCGCGCGGCCTTCTGCAGTTGATCGTGGAGCTGCTGGCGTTCCAACAGGTGGTGCACCGCCTGAATCAGCCCCATGCCATCGAGATCATCGGCCGTCACCATGCTGCGTCGGCTGACGAGCAGGTGCTTGAGCGGTCGGATCGCTTCGAGCCCATCCACCAACAGGATGGCGGGCATCTCCGGCAGCGTCCCCATGAGGTGGTCGAGTGCGGCCCCGGAAACGAAGTCGGTGTCGACGAGCGCCAAGGAGGCGTTCATGCCCGCGACCGACTTGGGATCGTCGGTCTGCTCGATCGCCAATCCTGGATAGACGTGTTCGAGCGTGGCGCGGATGCGTTGGGCCAACTCCGGTCGTTCGGTGGTGAGGATAAAGGAAGGTGCGGTGTTGGACACGGGCGAGCGCTGCATGGCCGAGGACTCTAGCCGATTGTCGCCGCACATTCAACGGGAATGCAGCATCCGTGGCGATTGGCTAAAGCCATTGACTTCTCAGGTCCTTTTGAGGCCTTTACGGTGAACGGTGAACGGTGAACGGTGGAGTGTCGATGGCGGTGTTCAGGGTGCAGGTGTTGATTGTCTTCCTCGTTACGGTCCTTCTCTCAAGCTCAGCCTGGGCCAAGACGGCTGAGGATGTGCGTGCCGATCAGGAGGCGCGGGCCCTGCAGGGGCAGCATCTCATCTTCGCGAGCGACTACGATGCGGCGCTCAAACTCTTTTCTGAACTCAAACGCGATTATCCCGAATCGCCCGTGGGATACTTCGGCACGATGGCGACCTATGAAATCCAGATGCTCGAGCGCGAGGACTTCAGCCAGCAGAAGGTCTTTCGCGCCGAGGCCGACCGTGCGATCGCGATCGTGGCGCGCGTGCAGCAGCGTTACAATCCCTCGCCCTGGGAACTCTTTCTCTGCGGTTCGGTCCTCGGCCTCGATGGGTTCAACAAGGCGCGGCGCGACCAGTGGTGGGCGGCCTATACCGCGGGCAACAAGTCGCGCCAGATATTCAAACACGTCAAAGAGATCGACCCTGGTTTCATCGACGCCGATTTCGGGCTGGGCATGTATCTCTTCTGGCGCTCCGTCTTCACGCAGGACCTCTGGTTTCTGCGCATGTTTCCCGACAAACGCCGCGAGGGGATCGCCATCGTCGAGCAGGTGGCGCAGCGCGGGCGCTTTGCCAAGACGCTCGCCGAGATCAACCTCGCCATCATGTCGTTCGAGATGAAGTGGTATGAGAAGGCGGCCACCATTCTTGACACGTATGTCACGCGCTATCCGAAGAACGTCATCCTGCGGCTCATCTATGGCAAGGCGCTCGTGGCGCTCAAACGCTTTGACGATGCGCTCATTCAGTTTCGCGCGATACTGGCGCTCGATGGTTCGTTCAAAAAGCCGCACTATTTTATCGGGGCCACCCTCGTGCTGAAGAAGGATCCCGCCCTCTATCCGGAGGCGGAGAAAGAACTCAATGCCTTCATCAAGATGCAGGGCGGAAAGTACTGGCCCGCATCGGCGCACTATTGGCTGGGTAGATTAGCCAAGCAGCGCGGCGACAATAAACTCGCCGAGCAGGAATTCGCGACCGCTGTCAAACTCTATCCGAAGATCGAGGCGTCGGTGAACAAGGTCCGCGGCATGGGTGGCGGGTTGTAGATGTCATTCCGGGCAGCTCCGGAATCGTCTGATGCCGGGGAAGTCGAGGAATCTGATGGCTCAGGATGAGCGTCCTTTCGATGAATCAGCGGTACACGCTTGACCTCGCCGGAATCAATAGGTAGCTTTTTTGGGTTCAATCAAAATCCTGTCAATGTTCAGAAAAGGGGGATCGTATGAAGCGTTTTATTGGAGTTGCAGCCATTCTGATGTCGCTTTCAATGATGCTGGGGATAGGGTGCGGCGGGCACGATCGCGCGGCGACGGGGGATACGAGTGTGAATACGCTCAACGGAGCCACGGCCGTCGCCACGGATAGTACCTTCGAATATACCTTCTCTCAGATGGTCCAGGAGCAGACCGTCACGACCTCGACCTTCTTCATCATGCCCACGCCGGCGCTGGCCGCGGCGGCATCCGTCAAGGCGGCATACGACGGTTCGATCTGCGATCCGGACAGCGCGCTGAGTGCTGCGGTGGACTGTTCTTCTGCGCTCAGTTGCACGCTGAGTCCGACCGACGCCCTCGATGGCGACACCGATTACACGATCTGTCTCACCGATGGCATCTCCTATCGCTTTGGAGAGTCGTTCGAGGGGTTTATGGCCCAGTTCACGACCGGGACCGGCACGGCCGTAACGCTCTCTCCCGCAGACGGCGCTACGGAAGTGGCGCTCGATGCCGCGGTGACAGCGGTATTCGCCAGCGCCATTACGGAACCGGCCGCTTGGGCAACGGCATTTACGCTCAAGGCGGATAACGCGGGCGAGAGTCTCTGCACCAGCGTGACCTACGACAGCACGACGCGCACGGCCACCTGCGTTCACGATGCGCTCAGCAGGGGCAGCAGTTACACCTCGAGCGTCAGCGGCGTTACCACTTCTGGGGGGAGCGCGCTCGACACGACCACCGCGACCTTCGCAACGATCGGTTCGGTTGTGATCTCATCGGCCAAACTCGTGCGCAAGGACGGTACGGAGCTTGAGACCGATGGAACCCTACCCATTCCTCGGTCGGCGACGATCAAGTATACCCTGGCGACGGCCCTGACGGAAGAGGCGCAGCGCACGGAGTTTGAAGGAGCGGTGACGGTTGCGGATCCGGACGGGACCGCGGTTGCCGGAACCTATGCATGGGCGGCCGACTATCTCTCGACGGTCTTCACGCCGACGCAGCGTTTCGCTTTCAACACGCAGTACACGATCACGGTGGATTCGGCGGAACTGCCCCTGGTGAACCTCTCCAGTGCGGTGGGATCAGAGACGACCTTCACCACGCTCCATGCGCGCGACATCAACGGCGATGGATATGATGATGTCATCGTGGGGGCATCGGGGCATGATAGCAGTACGGGCCAGACGTACGTCTTCCTTGGGGCGGCAGATGGCATCAGCGACTGTGATCTCTCCGGTACCTGCACGGCAGACACAACCTTCACCGGTCCCTCCGCCGGGGGTCTTTTCGGCATTTCGGTTGATATGGCGGGCGATGTGAATGGCGACGGGTACATCGACGTGATCATCGGTGCATATAGGGCCGGGGCGAGTTTTAATGGACAGGCATATGTTCTTCATGGTTCGGCGAACGGGATCGCAGACTGTGATCTCTCCGGTTCGTGCACACCGAATGCGAGCATCACGGGGCCCAATAACAAGTGGTTGGGCTTCTCCGTTGGTTTTGCCGGCGACGTCAACGGTGATGGGTACGACGACGTCATCGTCGGTGCTCCCGGGGACATGGGGCAGGCCGGGTTGGCATATGTCTTCAACGGTTCCGCGACGGGTGTGGGCGATTGCGACCTCTCCGATTCCGGCACGGCGGATACGACGATTACAGGTGATGGTGTCACCTACCTGGGCGGCTCGGTTGCCACTGCGGGCGATGTCAATGGTGACGGCTACGACGACGTCATCGTCGGGGAAACGCTTGTGAGTGCGGCGAAGGGGAGGTCCTATGTTTTTGAGGGCTCCGCAAGTGGTATCGCTGATTGCGATTTCACCGCTTCGTGTACGCCCGGTGCGACGCTAACAGGTTCCGCTGCCGACGATTATTTGGGCCACTCCGTGTCCACGGCCGGCGACTTAAACGGCGACGGTTACGATGATGTCATCGTGGGTGCGGCAGCGTACAATAGTAGTGCTGGGCGGGCCTATGTCTTCAACGGTTCTGCAGACGGCATCAGCGACTGCGATCTGTCGGGGTCCTGCACGGCGGCCAACACGATCTCCGGCGACAGCGGCGCCGATGACCTTGGGAGCTCCGTCAACACCGCTGGTGATGTCGACGGCGATGGCACGCCGGATATCATCGTCGGTTCACAGGGCTGGGATTCGGCTGACGACCATGGCCGTGCCTACGTCTATCTCGGCAGCGGACTCACTGCGAACATGGGTACCGGGGATGCCGACGCGATGTTCACGGGAAATGCTGCCGGTGCACTTTTAGGCGGCAGTGCTGGAGTGTCGACGGTTGGCGACATCAACGGCGACGGGTTTGACGACGTCATCGTCGGTGCCGTGGATGCACCTGGTATGGCCGCCAATGGGCAGGCCTATATCTTCAACGGTTCCGCGAATGGTCCTTCAAGTTGCGATCTCTCGGGAGCCTGCACGGCAAACTCGACGTTTACGGGTGCAGCTGGCGCCAATGCTTTGGGCTCCGTCCGCTGATCGTTGTTTGAATCTTCCACGAAAACCCGGCGCCCTTGCGGCGCCGGGTTTTTTTGAGGTTGATGACAAACTCCAACGATGCAATTCTGATATACTTTCTACTATTTCGGCCTCTTTTTCGGCGGATCTCCGTTTGCAAGGTCGACGTGTCATCCATTTGGTTTTTTTACATTTTTTTAACACTCCCTCCATTGACAGGTGGGGTTTTGATACGTTAGACGACGTTCCGTCAGCGTCGGTCGGGGGATCGGCGCGCGGAAAGGAATCGGACCGTGGCCGGACCGGAAAAGACATCGACTTCCCCCATCATCATCGCCAACCATACGGCGCTGGCGGAACAGGCTGTGTCCCAGACCGATTCCGAACCGATGCCCTCGGTTCTCGATGGCGGGGGTGTCTTCAGCATGGCCGATCTGACCTGGCTGGCCGCGCGTCATCCCAGGCTCATGCAGACCTATCTCAGCTCCTTCAATGATCCCGCGCCGCTGTTCTATGCGGTGGCGAAGATGCGTTCGAGTTTGATGCAACAATTGCAGCTATTCCGCGCGAACGATGAGGCGAGTGCGATTGAACGGATGGAGCAGATCCTCGACATCGATGGCATCCTCGATCTGACCACTGCCGAGGAGGGGGCGATCCGTGGGTTTATGGCGGGAAGCGACCTCTTCGCATCGTCGAGTCTGCACGTCATTCACAATTCGGAGAGCGATCGTTACCGCGTCGAACTGCATCGGATGCACAACGGTGCGGGAAACCCTTCAGGCGCTTGGCGCCACAGCACGCTTCGGGGGAGGGATGATCAGGCGGCAGCCCTGCGCGATGTGGTCACCGCGCGCGAGCTTCAGGACGTTGTCTTTAAAGGGGGGAGCCTGCTCTATGCCCGTGGCGATGGAATCGATCTGATGCATCCGCGTCGGTTGCTGATGAAGACGAAGCAGGCAAGCGGACAGGTGATTCCCGAATTTTGGTTTCCCCAGGAGGGACAGACCAAGCCCAACGGGTCGTCGGCTTCGGTCCTGCTTCCGACCGGCGTGCGCGAACGCATCCGTGTCGAGGAGATCCTTCGGCGTTTGGAGTTGTCGGCAAATAAGGCGGTGGAGAAGGGCAAGGTTCCCACGCTCGTCCTCGATCTGGACGGCACGCTCTTCAATGCCCGCACATTCACGGTGAAGCTCTTCAAGGAGTGGTTGGCCGCCTACGACGGACCGGATGCGGATGACGTGCGCGCGATCGTCTCCGATTGGGAAATGAAAAACGGAAAGGAAGTGAACGGCTGGAATGGGATGAAAATCCTCATGGGGTTGGGCGTGACGCGCGAGGCGACGCTCCAATCGTCGCTGGCCTATCACAATGCGCATTTCTACGATCCGAAAAAACGCGTCGAGGAGGTCGAGCCGATCTGGGGAATGGTCAATGTCATTAAACTTCTGCGTCGTCGTCTGAAGGCCAAGGGCATTCCCCTGGAGACGCTCTTTATTTCGCTTCGCACCTATGGCGAGGATCCGCTTGCCGATGGGGAATCGGCATCGCGCCATGCCCTGCGCGGCATCGGCCTCTGGGATGATCACTCCCATCGCCTCTTTCTCGATGGCGATCCGATCGACTATTCGATGGGGGTGCAACACGAGGCCCAGAAATGGGAGATGCTCCTGCCCAAGCTCAAGGAGCATCCAGACTACTGGGTGATCGCGGCAGCTGATAACACCGCCAATCACTTGGAAGGGTATCTCAATGAGATATTCGGACACAAGGTGACCAAGCTCTACGTCCTGGGCGACCAGCCCGATGGCGCGGCCGATCCGGCCGAAGGGGTCATCGCCATCGATCCGATTCAGGCACAGGAGGAGATCGGTCAGATGGGCGGCGTGCCCAAACTCGACTTCGACGACCTGCCGCAGATCTTGATGCAACCGGCCTACGCCCCGATGGTGGCGCGCCTGCGCGAGGCGCAGGAACGGAACAAGGAGTCGGTCGTCATCTTCGATATCGACGACAGTCTCGTGGAGACCGCGCCGCGCGCACATCGCGTCCTCCAGGGATTTCTCGCCGAGTGGGTCAAAAAGCATCCGGAGAAGGCCTGGATCCTGGACCAGGTCGCAGAGTTTACGCCCTCGCAGGTGGAATACGGCGTGCGCGAGACGCTCGTGCAGGCCGGTCTCGATGGGCTTGGGATCGAGCAGGAATTTCAGAACTATTTTCTCAAACATTTTCTGAGCAACGACCATCTGGGCGAGGATCGCGTGCGACCTGCTGCAGCGGAACTGGCCCATGCGCTCAAGTCGATCGGCGTGCGCATCGCTTACTTAACCGGGCGTACCGAGGATATGCGCGAGGGAACGCTGGCGCAGCTCATGGCATTCGGGTTCCCGCTGCTCGACAACGTCAAACTCAAGATGCGCCGCGATCCGCTCGAAGCGGATGATGCCTTCAAGGCGCGCGTCTTTCGTCTGCTCGTGGGCGACCGGATACTCGCGGGGTTCTTCGACAACGAGCCGGGAAACCTCGATCCGGTGGCGCGCACCTTCCGCGACTGGGGAATCGAGGCGGAGGCGATGCCGCTCTATCTCGTCGGCGATCGCCATATGCCCAATGCATCCGAGCCGCCGGCCGGTGCCAAGCCGATCGCCGATTTCCGCGGACAGCTCGGGCACGCGCCGAAGCGGGTGGCACCCACCGTCGGGGCGAAATTGCGCAAGGAGGGCCAGCTGCTCGGGCGCGAGATATGGGGGAGCACGAATCGCATGTGGGGCACCTATGCGTCGCCGCGATGGATGGATTATCCCGAGCGGCACCGGCGTGAGGTCAGCGAGGCTGCGGTGAGTCTGCTCGGGGGACTCAAGCGATTGGTGGCGCTGGATCCGGCGCATGCGAGCTATCGCGCCTGTATCGAGCAGCTCAATGCGAGCATCGGCGAGCAGCCGGGTCGGATCGAGCGCTTCGAGGATATGCTCGATGAGGCACATAAATTGTGGGGAGGGGTCTTCGTCCCGATTCGCGGTGTCGATGGCATCCATCGCATCGTGGAGGGACGCGACGGCATCATTCCAAAAGACGCGGTCTTTGCCCGATCAGCGTTTGACAAGGTGGTGCCACTGGCCTTGCCTGAGAGCGCATCGATCGAATCGCTTTCCCGATATCTCTCCTCTATCTCAGCGGGTCCAGCGTTGCAGACGATTTCCGGTGGGGAGCGCTTCGAGGCATTGGCCTATGGTGCCCTGCAGGCGCGATTCCCGCGACTGGATCTGGCTATGAGCGTCCTGATGCGATCGGCGCTGCAGCGCAGTGGCAAATCGATCGATGAGATCCGGACGATCGTCTATGATCCTCGCCTGGCCTTTGGTGAGATGATCGCGGCCGCGCGCGTTGGCGCGAAGGTGCAGTGGAGAGAGAACAATGAGGCTCGGCGCCTGCAGACCGAGCGTGCGATCGAGAGTCTTCCGCATCAGATCCAGGAGCGTATCTCCTTTCTTCCGGAGAAGGAGGTCGCCTCCGCCGATGTGGCGATCTGGAATCTCCCGCCGATGCGGATGCCGATGCAGACGCTGGGAGCGGATGTCGTCAGCGGCGGATTGCTCGTCGTCCAGTCGCAGCAATCGGTCGAGTCGTATCAGGGGCAGATCGCCGCCGATGCAGCGATGACATTCGAGCCGCTCGTCGAGGTCCCGCTGGACGTGAACGACTATGTGCTGCCCTCGGCCTTCCTGCATGTGGGAGAGATGATGCCGATCTCCTCCTTCCAGGTCTGGGCACGCTAAGCGCAAGAGATCAGACTGCTGACAAAGTCACTTCATGTTATCATTGTCCATAATCGAAGTTTGTCATTCCCGCGAAGGCGGGAATCTCGCTTTTAACGGCACGTCGAGATCCCCGCTTTCGCGGGGATGACAACGGCAGGGTTTGTCATCAACTGGGGGGCTTTGAGCCCCCCTCTTTTTGTACCTATTCGTAATTTCCCCAGTTATTTCAATTTGTTCCCATCGCATTCTCCTCCATATTGTCCCATTCGACGATGAATGGGTATCTATGATATTCCGGTCAAAATTATGTCACGTACAGAAAAGCGTAATAATATCAAACTTAAAGTGATGTTTTTCTCAGTCTGAAAGGGGGTGTGGTGGGTATGCGGGTTGATTATGACCCTATGACTTTGCAATCGCCGAATAACAAAACCAAGTAACTGTTCGGTATGATTGGGATTCTCAATGGTTCGACATATTTAATCTGCTGGCACGCTCCTTGCTCTAACAACTCTACAGAGGGTTTGGGAAAAGGAGCCAGTCATGAAACGGGGATCGAGACTTTGGATGGGGGTTGGGGTTCTTGTCGCATTTCTCCTCATTTCCGGTTGTGGCAGCAAGGACAGCGTCGATGCCGAACTGGCCAGCGATGGCGGCGGCACCGGGATCACCAATCTCTTCGAATCGGCTTCCGACATGGGCGTTGGCGATATCATGGCCATCGAGTTTGAGGATGGCAATGAGGTCTCCATCGACTTCAGCGGCGTCGATTCCACCGCACAGTTCATCCTGGCGGTTGGCTCCCATAGCGAAGCGAGTGGCACACAGATGCAGCTGTCGGCGGCGGATATGTCGCTCCCCGAACCCTCGGCGATGACGGCCGGAATGATCGACGGTGATTTTGCAGAGGTGGAGCAGGCAGCGATCGAGGGCGAGGAATACGGCGCGGCGGAGATCCTGCATGCCTGGCTGCGTGCTTCGGAATCGGTCTTGCACCTCGAAGAGGTCTCCAGTCAGAGTGCCTCGGCATCGATGGCCAAGTCGATAGGATTTAAGGCCGCTGCCCTCGGTGCGACCGAGACCTTTCGCGTCCTCTCGAGTCTCTCCTCGACGTCCTCCTATGCTGAGGTCGAAGCACGCGTTCGCTGCGTCGGCGATGAGGTGGTCTTCTACGTCGACACCGACGTCGAAGGAACCGACTCCGATCTGGCCACAGCCGATATGAATGATCTCTGTGAAGACTTCGATCGCATCGCGGGCGAAGAGCAGGTGCTTCTGGGTGCCTCCTCCGACAAAGATGCTGATGGCAAGGTGCACGTCCTGATGACCCCGCAGATCAACCGTCTCGGCGCGCTCGGCGGCGGCATCATCACCGGCTATTTTTATGCGGGCGATCTCTACGACCGCAGCGGTTCGAATCAGGTCTCGAACGAACGCGAAATCATCTACACGCTCGTGCCCGATCCGGACGGCGATCATGGCACGGCGATCTCGCAGGACTTTGCGATGGACAACCTCCTGCCCGCGGTGTTGCCGCACGAGCTGCAGCACGCCATCAGCTACAATCAACACGTCTTCGTCTCAGGCGGTTCTCCCGAAGAAAACTGGCTCAACGAGGGTATGAGTCACCTGATGGAAGACGTCATGGGACACGGCGTCGAGAACCCCTCGCGCTATGCGATGTTTCTGTCCAGCCCCTCGAGCTATGGCCTGGTGACGCAGTCCTCGCCCAACCTCATGGAGCGCGGCGCATCCTATCTCTTCCTGCGCTACCTCTATGAGCAGGCCGACGACGGTGCGGCCTTCCTGCGGGCGCTCGAGGCGACGGAGCTCAACGGTGTTTCCAATCTGGAAACGGCATTTGCCGGCTCCGAGAGCTTCGATGAATTTTCGGAATTCGTCTCGCGCTGGATCGTGACGCTGGCGATGAGCGACCGGGGGCTCACCCGGGATGAGCGCTATGTCTACCAGGATCGCACGCGCGATGCGAGCACGGGCAACTGGAAGGGCGTCATCATCGACGGCGAGGCGGATGATGGACGCGGCACGGAACTGACGGGCGTGAACCTCAATAACTACTATGGCTATCACACCGCGAATATCGATTCGGGCACGGCGAAGTTCTTTGAGATGACGACGATGCCGAATGAGCTGACCATCGAAGGGACCAGCGGTTCCGGAAACTTCGGGATGCTCATTCGGACACAATGAAGAGTGGCTTTGCTGCTTCACGGATTCGTCCATGAAGCAATGTATGCTCTCTTTTCCAAACCCGCACGGGGGCGGTCATCATGGTGGTGACCGCCCTTCGTGTATTCGGCCCACGTGTCATGTGGTGCCTCCCGGGGGGAATCGAAACCATTTTTCCGATCGTTGCTTATTTGGGGAGGTGTTCGATCAGGTTGCTCGTCGCACGCCATTTCTTGTAGAGGTGATCGCCGATGGCGGTCACTTCATTGAGAACGGTATCGACATGTCGCCGATCGGTGTGGGGGTTCATGATGCAGGCGCGCAGCGTCTCGAGCGTAAACCCCTTGAGCACGCGCTTTTGTTTCTGTGGTTTGACCACACCGGTTTCGTTGAGCATCGTCTCTGTGGGTTTGAACTGCGTGTAGGGGTGATGATGGAGCTCTTCGCGGGAGAGCCAGGCCTTGCCGCCGTTTTGAAGCTCGCGCTGAAGGTCGACGTTGATGCCGTTGACCGCACGATTGAGGGAGGAGACCATGCGAAAGTCGCCGCGTGCGCTGGCCTGCTCAAGCTTTTGTTTTAACTCTTTGGGGAGATAGCGGAAGCAGAGCAGGTCGAGCTCCGAACGATGCATTGCTTCCAGGTTGGGATGTGCATTGACCTGCTGTTCGAGGTGCCGCGTCACCGCGATGTTGTGGTCGACGATACGTCCCAAGAGCTTTGTTCCCATCGCCTGCCAGGTGAGCCAGAGCTTGAGCCCGGAGACGCGCATCGACCCCTGAATGCTCTGGCCTCCCAGGTTTGGTTCTTCCGGCAGGGCATCGGCGTGGATGACGTAGGGGGCCGATGATTTGAGATACTGCTGCAGCATGCTTCGGTCGCGGAAGAGGGCGGCTCCCAGCGCATAGGGCATGAAAAACCACTTGTGCGGGTCGATGGTGACCGAATCGGCGCGCTCGATTCCCTTGAGGCGGCCGCGGTGTTTTTCCGAGAGCAGCGCGCCGCCGCCGAATGCCGCATCGACGTGAAACCAGATGCCATAGCGTTTACAGATGTCGGCGATTTTATCGAGCGGATCGATGTTGCCCGATGCCGTCGTTCCGGCGGTTGCGACGACGGAGATGATAGCGGTTTGTTTGCCCGGGCCCAGTTTGCGAATAGTATCTTCAAGGACATCAGGATTCATGCGCAGGTTGTCATCGACCGGAATGGAGAGGACGTTTTCGGCGCCGATGCCGATGTAGCCGCCGATTTTCTTCATGGAATAGTGGGCCTCAGCTGAGGTCAGGATGACAAAGCGTGTTTCAGAAATATAACGAAACCCATAGGTCTCGCTGAGGTCGAGGAATGGGCGGAGCGCTGCCCAGAGACCGGTCTTGGTCACATCCAGATTCCTGATGGCCTCCAGCTCCATCTCCTTGAATTGCTCCCGTGTTCTGGGATGGTTTTTCACCTTGCGCCAGAGTTCCGAGAAAAATTTATTGATGGTTCTGTTTCGTGCGACGAGCAGGGCGGACATGTTGGCGATGCTTCCGCCGGCCGTGAGGGTGCCGCCGGGGATGGGGATGCTATTGTTGCGTCCGACCGGTTTTCCCCCTTCAAAGCCAATCAGGTTGGTGAGCCAGTCGATCGTCTGGAGTTCCACCGTGGTCGTTGCCGGTCCCACCTCCCAGGCGATCTGATTGGGATTGAGCTTAGAGGCCAGAGCATCTCCCATTACCGCTATTGTCGGCGGAGCCGTGACCATGTGGCCGATATAGTGTGGGTTGCCCATCATCATGTTGTTCGCGGCGACATCGGCGCTGTAGCGTGCGAGCACGTCCGATATCGGGGTTGGGTAATCGGGGGGATCTCTTTCGGGAAATCGCTTCTTGAGTTCCTTTCCCGAGATGCCTGAGAAGACGGGGCGTCTTCCTGCGCCTCCCGTATACTCGCCGATGATCCGCGCGGTCTCTTCGCCCAGGGCGAGTGTGGCCTGCGTATTGCTTCCCATCGGATCGGCAAAGAATGCGCGTGCCCGGCGTAGTTCCATCTGGTTTCTGAGCCTAGGGCTCATCCGAATGCCAAAGTGCTGTGGCGTGAGCTGAGCATAATTCTGGTAATCGCGGCAGGCTTCAAGCGCAAGCCGCAAGGCTGTCACGGAGGGATTTATCCCAGGACTCCTCTCGAGACGCTCGAGCTGTTCCGCTATGTGCGGGATGACTTCAGTGACTCGGGTGGGATCGAGCGTGGCATTGCGGATCAGCTGATTGTTCCAGTAGAAGAGAACTCCGCGAAGGGCGTGCACGGCCTGTTCCCGGCGCGGTTCAATTTCCGATTGGACGAAGTGGTCCCAGGAGGAGAGGAAGGAATCCTCGACTCCTTCGGTGTGGAGGGGAATGACCGAGTTGTTCTTCGCAGTATCCTCCTCCGATGTATGCAGGACGACGAGGTCGTCCACCTGTTCGATACGCCAGGGGGGGGGTACGCTCGAATCCTCTCTGGTGATCGGATAAGGCGATGCCGTCGAAAGGTCTTTACCGACCTCCATCGAGAGAAAGGTGTCGGTGGCATCGAGCGTGACGCCTCCCAGGCCGTGTTCTTCGACAAAGGCTTCCCATTGTGGAAGTTGGCCCGCTGTAGCGGCTTCGCCCATCATGTTGAAATAGGTACAGAGGTGGTGGACGCTGGACATGCTGGACATGCTGGACATGCTGGACATGGGTGACGGCTCCTTCTTGTTCGACATCATGAAAAATGGTCTCCGTGCTATCCGGCTACCGTCCATTTTTCAAGCGATATTCTATAGTTGCAAAGTTTTCAGCGGGGTGATGGCCGCATTGATTTGACGATGACCCTCTTTCGATTCGATCGGGGGCGTTTTCGCCTTTCCGCTTGCGTTCGATCATCACCTCCGCTAGTGAGTCGCCTATGTATCCGGTTCTCTTCAAGATTCCACTCTTCGGCGGTATCACGGTCTACAGCTACGGCGTGATGGTGGCCACCGCCTTCGTGGTAGCCATCGGATGGGTCAGCTTTGCCAGCCGCCGTGCGGGCCAGAGCCCCGCGCGCATGCTGGATCTGGGTTTCTATATCATCCTCTCCGCCATCATCGGGTCACGCCTGTTGCACGTCATCGTCGCCGAACGCGAGCAATTCCTGCAAAACCCCCTCATGATCGTTCGCATCTGGGAGGGGGGGCTGGTCTTCTACGGGGGGCTGATCGCGGCGCTCGCCGTCGGCGTTTGGTATATCCGCCGACACCGCATGCCGCTGTGGGTTACCATGGACATCTTCGCGCCGGCCATCGCCATCGGGCATGCCATCGGGCGCATCGGCTGTCTGCTGGCGGGCTGTTGCCACGGTCGCATCGTGGGGCACGACGCCTGGTACGCGCTCATCTTTCCGACGGGCGTGGGCTCCTTTGCCCCTGGCGGGGTGGGTCTCTATCCGACCCAACTCATGGAGGTGGTCGGCGAGACGCTCATCTTCAGTCTCCTGCTCCTCATCCGGCGGTTTCAGCGTTTCGAGGGGCAGCTCATCGCCTCCTACCTGATGATGTATGCGGTTCTGCGCGCCTTCAACGAATACTTCCGGGGCGACTACGAGCGCGGGTTCGTCGTCGAGCCGTGGCTGTCGACCTCGCAGTTCATCTCGATCATCCTGTTCGCCGCGGGGCTTGCGCTCTATCTCCTGCTTCGCTCGCGCGGCGCTGCCCAGAAGGGAAATTGAACTATGAGAGGCATCGCTTCCCTCGTTGTCGTTTCGCTCATGCTGGTGGCGGTCGGGTGCAGTAAACCCCTGGCCGATGCGCAGGTGATCAAGAATATCCACTACTTCAGCGACGACTACGCCGCGCAGCCAAACGATGTCTATTATGCGCTGCGTTTTGCGCTCGAGCAGAACGGGTTTCCGATGAACGCCGAGAACATGCAGGATGGTGTCTTCACCACGGCGTGGCTTCCGGTCACCTCCGATTCGCACTATATTCCGCTCTTCAATCGCAAGGAATATAGCGTCACCAACTCCTTCTTTCAGCTCGACATCCGCGTCGTTCCGATGGATGGGCGCACGCAGGTCGATGTGGGCACGCGCGTGAAATCGCTCGTCGATAAACTCAAGAGCTCCGGCGTCATCGAACGCCAGGTGCTGGCCGACATCGGCAACTTCCTGCGCAAGGGAGAGCCGACGATCACCAACTTAGGGGTCAGCGAGTGATGAGATATATTGAATGGTGTGTTGAAATGATCTGAAAGCGTGACGTTCGTACTCCTCCTCGAGCGGCTTCTTCGAGCGCCGCCATCCAAGCCTCTTATCCTGCGGTGCGAGAAGAGCAGGTGACGAGCCGGCGTTTGAGGCGAGGAGCCGTAAGCGAGAGGATGAGTACGAACGTCACGCTTTCAGATGCTTTCACGTGTATTTCCTGGTTCGCATGACAATAGAGGTTTTTCTCATGGCTCAGAACTACAAAGAAACGCTCAATCTTCCCAAAACCGATTTTCCGATGAAGGGTTCTCTGGCCATCCGCGAGCCGGAACAGCTCAAATCCTGGGAAGCGGACGGGCTCTATCATCGCATGGTCGAAGCGCGCGAGGGAAAGCCGCGTTACATTTTGCATGATGGCCCGCCGTACGCGAACGGGAATATTCATCTCGGAACGATCCTCAATAAGATTCTCAAGGACGTCGTCGTCAAATACAAGAACATGTCCGGCCTGCAGTGCGCCTATGTGCCGGGCTGGGATTGCCACGGTCTTCCCATCGAACTCGCGGTCGATCGGAAACTCGGTTCCAAGAAGCGCGAGATGTCGGCCGCCGATGTGCGCTTGGCCTGCCGCGAGCACGCCGATCGCTTCGTCGGCATTCAGCGCGAGGAGTTCAAGCGTCTCGGTTGTCTCGGGCGCTGGGAGGATCCGTATCGCACGATGGCGTTCGACTATGAGGCCTCCATCGCACGCGAGTTCGGAAAGTTCGTCGCCAACGGCGGGCTCTACAAGGGGAAAAAGCCGATCTACTGGTGCGCTTCCTGTCGCACCGCACTTGCTGAAGCCGAAGTGGAATACGCCGATCACACCGCCCCTTCGATCTATGTGAAGTTCGGGCTCAAAGATGACGGCACGTTTCGGAAGGCGTGGGGTCTTGCCGACGAACCGATCTCGCTCGTCATCTGGACGACGACGCCCTGGACGATTCCGGCCAATCTGGCCATCGCGCTCAATCCGGACCTGCCGTATGTGGCGGTCAAGGTCGATGGGGAAGTCTGGATTCTCGCCGAGGGGCTCGTCGACGACGTCATGCAGACGGTGGGCAAGACCTATTCCACGGTCGTGGGCAAACCTTTACCCGCCGATCTCGAGCACAAGCACTGCCAGCATCCGCTCATCGATCGAACTTCGCTCGTCATCCTTGGCGAGCACGTGACGCTGGAGGCAGGGACCGGCGCGGTACACACCGCTCCCGGACACGGACAGGATGATTACGATGCCGGTCAGCGCTATGGCCTCGAGGTGCTCGCCCCCATCGACGACGCAGGGCGCTTCACCGACGAGGCGCAGCTTTCCTGGCTCACCGGCGTCTTCGTCGAGGATGCGAACAAACCGATCATAGAAAAGCTCACCGAGGTCGGTGCGCTCGTCGCGAGTCATGAGGTCGCACATTCCTATCCGCACTGTTGGAGGTGTAAACGCCCCATCGTTTTTCGCGCGACCGATCAGTGGTTCATCTCGATGGAGCAGGGCGATCTGCGCAAGAAGGCGCTCAAGGCGATCGAAGAGGTCGAGTGGATTCCCAAGTGGGGTTCCAATCGCATCGGCGGCATGGTCGCTGCTCGCCCCGACTGGTGCATCTCGCGCCAACGCCTCTGGGGTGTTCCGGTCATCGCGCTCATTTGCGAGGCCTGCGGCACATCGCATACCACGCCGGAGCTCGTCGAACGCACCGCGCAATTTTTTGAAAAAGAGGGTGCGGACGCTTGGTTTACGCACGATGCGGCCGAGTTCAAACCGGAAGGGTTTGCCTGTCCCTCCTGCGGTGAGCGCGAGCGCTTTGGCAAAGAGCCGGACATCCTCGACGTCTGGTTCGATTCGGGCGTTTCGTTCGCGGCGGTCATGGAGAACAAGGAGGGGATCACCGAGCAGGCCGACCTCTATCTCGAGGGGAGCGATCAGCACCGCGGCTGGTTTCACACCTCACTGCTCACGTCGATCGGAACGCGCGGTCGCGCCCCGTACAAACGCGTGCTCACGCATGGTTTCGTCGTCGATGGCGAGGGGCGCAAATACTCCAAGAGCGCGGGAAACTATGTGCCGCCGGAAAAACTCATCAACCAACACGGCGCGGAGATCCTTCGCCTCTGGGTTGCGGCCGAGGACTATCGCGAGGACATCCGCTTCTCCAATGAGATCCTCACGCGTTGCATCGAATCGTATCGCAAAATGCGCAACACGGCGCGCTACATGCTCGGCAACCTCTACGATTTCAATCCCGACACCGATGCCGTTGTGGAAGCGGAGCTCGAAGAGGTCGATCGCTGGGCGCTGAGTGAACTCGCGCGTGTGACCGCGCGTATTCACGATGCCTATGATCGGTTTGAATTCCATACCATCGTGCATACGCTCAATCGCTTCTTTGCAGTGGAACTCTCGGCGTTCTACTTCGATCTTCTCAAGGATCGGCTCTATGCCGAGCGCGCGGATGGGAAGCTTCGACGTTCAGCGCAGACCGTCGTCTTCCGTATCCTCGATGCGGTGACGCGCCTGATGGCGCCGGTGCTCTCCTTTACCGCCGAAGAGATTTGGCGAACGATGCCGGCACGCGCGGGTGCGCCCGACTCCGTCTTTCTGGCCGACATGCCCGAGGCGGGCGCGTTCGATCAGGCGCTGCTCGATCGCTTCTCGCGCTTCATCGCGATTCGACAGGTGGTGACCAAGGCGTTGGAGCATGCGCGCGCTGAGAAGTTCATCGGCAATTCGCTGGCGGCGAAGGTCGTCATCGAGTGCGATGATGACACGCGCGCTTTTCTCGAGACGTTCGGCGAGAATCTCAATGACCTCTTCATCGTCTCCGCAGTCGCGTTCGGCAAGGCCGAGGGCGAGTATGTGGAACAAAGCTCCGAGATCGCGGGGCTTTCCGTTGCCGCGCTCAAGGCCGACGGCGGAAAATGTGCGCGCTGCTGGAAGACGGCCACGAGCGTGGGCACGAACAGCGAACATCCGGAACTGTGCGCTCGCTGTGTCAGGGTGGTAGCGGGATGATGTCATCCCCGTGAAAACGGGGACCTCGATTTGCGAGTCACAAGTCACGAGTTACGAGTTACGAATTACGAGTCACGGCTCTTGAGGAGTTTCATGTCACTCAAATATCGATTGCTCATCATCATTGCGCCGCTGGTCTTTATCCTCGATCAGCTCTCGAAACTGGCGGTCCTGGCCTGGATTCCCGAGGGGATGCGTATCCCCATCATTCCGGGTTTTTTCGACCTGGTGCACTTTCGTAATCTCGGTGCGGCCTTCGGGCTCTTCTCGACCATGAGCGCTTCGGTGCGCGTGCCGTTTTTCTATGCGGTCGCTGCGGTTGCAGCGATCGCTCTGGGTTTTCTCTACCGATCGCTGCCCGATCGCGATCGCCTCCTGCAGGTTTCGCTCGCGCTCATCTTCGGCGGAATTGCAGGCAATATCCTCGACCGCGTGCGTCTGGGATCGGTGGTCGACTTCCTCTCATTTCATCTCGGCGACCACGTCCTGGATTTCTCGATCGGGGGCTGGCAGGTACAGACTGCACTCGAATGGCCCGCGTTCAATATCGCCGACAGCGCGATTACGGTTGCGATGATCCTGCTCATCTGGTCGGCTCTGTTTGAAAAACGGACTGCTCGTTGATGCGGGAGGAGACGTGATTTTTCGTCCTTCGTCCGAGCGAATCGCATTCGCGGTCGTCCATCGTCCTTCGAGGTTTTTATGAGACCATTTCTCTTTCACATCGGCGATACGGGCGTGCCATCGTTTTTCTTCATGATCATGGTGGGCGCGCTCGTCTCGACTTTCTTCGTTTCATACATGGCCAAGCGTGAGGGGGCCGATCAGGTGGTCATCCTCGATTTCGGTATCATCGCGGTGATCGCCTCCGTGATCGGCTCGCGCCTCGTTCATATCCTGGTGGAGAATCCCGCCTATTACTGGGCACATCCGATCCGCGTCTTCTATTTCTGGCAGGGGGGGTTTGTTTCGATCGGTGCTTTTCTGGGAACGCTCGTGGGCTGGCTGATCTATATCCGCAAACGCCGGCTGCAGACCTGGCGCTATCTGGATCTGGCGATTTTAGCTGCGCCTATCGTCATCTTCTGCGTGCGCATCGGATGTCTGCTCGTCGGCTGTTGCTACGGCAAGCCGACCGACTTCTTCATCCATCTCACCTTCACCGACCCGGCCTCCACCGCAGGCTATGCGCACTTGAACGAACCGCTGCATGCGACCCAGGTCTATAACATGCTCAACGCCATCCTGATGGGGTGCGTGCTCTATCCGACCTATCGCTATCGCCGATTCTACGGACAGGTGGTGGCGACCTTCTGTTTCTATTATGGTGTTTCGCGCTTCTTCATCGAATTCTTGCGCGGCGATGTCGATCGGGGAATCTGGTTCGGGGGGATGCTCTCGACCGCGCAGATCGCCATGATCGGCACGATCATCGCCGGCCTCATTATCTGGCGGGTGCAGAGTCGGCGCGACCGTCTTCCGGAAAGGAATGCTGGGTGAAGGCTCCATCGGCACAGCCCTCTTCTCGAAAACTCATCGGCGAGTTGATCGTCGTGACGCTCGCGCTCCTGGTGGCGGGGCATATCCTCTACCGGTTTCGTGGGGCCGCGGTTGTGGGCCCGGCCGTCTCCACAATCGTGGCGGTACTCTTTCTGTATGCACCGGTCATCGTCCTGTGGGTGCGCCGTCGGCCGATCGATTTTCTCGACCGCGGGTGGACGGCATGGCGACGCTCACTCCTGACCTTTCTGATCGTCGCCATCGTCATCTTTCCCCTCTTCTTTCTCGTCGCACATTTTTGGCAGGTCTACGTCTGGCATCGCATGGACTTCCACTGGGCGAGCTTTCCGAACCTGTTGCACACGGCCGCCTTTCAGATCGTCCTCGTCGCATTGCCTGAGGAGTTCTATTTTCGGGGCTACTTCCAGTCGACAATGGATGCAATCTGCAAAAAGCGCTGGCGCCTCTTCGGTGTGGATCTGGGGTGGGCCTGGATTATCACGGCGGTGATCTTTGCTATCGCCCATACGCTCATCGTCTTTCGCTGGTGGCACTTCTCCATCTTCTTTCCCGCGCTCGTCTTCGGCTGGCTGCGCGAACGCACTGGCAGCATCACCGCCCCCATCCTCTTTCACGCCACATCCAACCTCCTCATGGACTGGTTCGCGCGTTGCTACCTTTAAAAAAGGGCTCTGTTTTTTTTGGATAGCGGCACCACTTCTTGATCGGACATTCAGGGCAGCGTGGGTTTCGGGCCGTGCAGATCGTGCGGCCGAAGTGGATGAGCCAGAAGTGGGCGGCACCGAGTTTTGCTTTTGGAATGATCGCTTCGAGCTGTGTCTCGGTCTTCTCCGGCGTCTTGGCGCTTGCCAGGCCGATGCGGTTCGTGACGCGAAGGACGTGCGTGTCCACCGGCATCGCGGGTTTTCCGAACGCTTTGATCAACACCACGTTCGCCGTCTTGCGCCCAACGCCCGGGAGTTTCACGAGTTCTTCGCGCGTCTTCGGGATGCACCCCTCGAAGACTGAAACGATCATCCGCGCCGCGGCGATGATGTTGCGTGCCTTGGTCTGGTGCAGTCCCACCGATTTGATGATGGACTCCACATCCGCTGTCTTGGCGTTGGCCAGTTTCGCGGGCGTGGGATATCGTCGAAAGAGTTCTGGCGTCACGCGATCGACCTGGTCATCGGTGGTCTGCGCCGAGAGGATCGTGCCGATCGTCGTCTGAAACGGATCGGCACCGCCTGTCCAGGGTTTTGCTCCACGAGGATAGTGACGCGCAAGGGCGTCGAGGATGGTGCGGATGGTCTTGGTCTGAAACATGAGGCGTATATGGGGGGCGATGGGATATCTGTCAATCGCTTCGGTTCGTTGTCAGTATTTGCGGATCACCGCGCGCAGGATGCCGCCCAGGGTGAGGTCGTTCTCGGGGCGGATGATGGGATACTTCGCATTGGCGGGGACGAGTTCGACGGCCCCGCTGCGGCGCTGATAGTACTTGAGCGTCCAGTCGTTATCGACGCAGGCCAGGACGATGTCGCCGTTTTTTGGATTCTGCCCGCGTTCGATGATGACCAGATCGCCTTCGTGGATCCCCGCATCGATCATCGAGTCGCCCGAGACCTGGAGGAGGAACGATGCCTCCGGCTTATCGATGAGGTAGGTATCGAGCGAGAGCGTGTCGATGAGTTCCTCTTCAGCGGGCGAGGGGAAACCCGCCTGCACATACCCCATGAGCGGAATGCCGAATCGATCCCCCTGCGGGATGAGGCGCCCGGCCGGATCCTTTTCGACATACCCCTCGTCGAGGAGTTTCTTGGCAAAGCGAAACGCGGCATTCTTCGAACTGTAGCCGAAGATGCGGCACATCTCCGAATAGGTGGGCATGCGCCGGTTCGCGCGCCAGAAGCGCCGGAGGATATCGAGTTTTGTCTCTTCAATGTTGTTCATCGTTGTATCCAAATAATTCGAGTGTTTCTCAAAGCTCAATTATTGATGTCACCTCCCGGGGAGAATGGAGACCTTTTTTCCGATAACCCTGTAAAAAAGGTCTCCATTTTCCCCTCGCGGTGACTCATTATAGGTTTTGAGAGATCCCCATTTTTTCAGACCTGGTTTTCCCCACGCCCCTCCCCCTGCGAAGGGGGGGAAACACAGGGGGAGGGGTGGGACGGAGGTGCCGTCATCAGTCGTATAGGAGGCTGGATTCATCGTGATCCAGGCGCCTTATCGAGGGACAAGGGTCTTGGTGAAATTCGTCGAACAGATCCAGTTGGGGGGCGCCGGGCTCCGGCTCATTCCAGTTTGAGCGCCAATAGGGGCGGATGGGCTCGATGACAGCATCCTCTTGCTGTGCGGCCAGATGCTTGAGCAGCCGCCGAAGAAAAGCCCCGTTTCTGCCTTGGTTTGTTCGTTGTGCCATGTCCCCACCGTAAGTGAACGCCCGTTCACTTGTCAACCCCTTGGCAAAATTTTTCTTTTCGATGCGGAAGAACGTGCGAATCCCCTTGCACCAAAAGGCTTTTTTCACGACTTTACGAGACCACGAGACCACGAGACCACGAGACCACGAGAGGAACGTTCATGCAGATTCAATTATCCAAGCGCTTGTCCGAGTTGCCCACGTATGCCTTCGCCGCCGTCACGGAGCGGGTGGCCGAACTGAAACGCGCCGGTATCGATCCGATCGACTTCGGCGTCGGCGACCCGTCTGAGCCCACGCCCACGGTCGTGCGCGAGGCGGTCAAGCACAGCGTGGATGAACACATGCAGGGGGGCTATCCGAGCTACGTCGGCGCGCGTCGTTTTCGCGACGCGATCGTTGCCTGGACGAAAAACCGCTTTGGCGTTGCTCTTGATCCGGAGCGCGAGATCTGCGCCTCCATCGGATCGAAGGAGGCGGTCTTCAATTTTCCCGAGGCCTTCATCGATCCGGGGGATGTCGTGCTCGTGCCCAACCCGGGCTATCCGCCCTATACGCGTGGCACGCGCTTTGCCGAAGGCCAGGTACACTTCATGAACCTGCTGCCCGAGAACAATTTTCTCCCCGATCTCGATGCGATCCCCAGTGATGTTCGGAAACGTGCGCGGCTCATGTGGATCAACTATCCGAATAATCCCACGGGCGTCACAGCCGATCGCGATTTTTTCGAACGCGTGGTGCGGTTTGGCCAGGACAACGACATCATCATCGCTTCCGACGAGGCCTACTCGGAAAATTATTACGGAACACCGCCGTCTTCGATTCTCGAGGTGGCGCGCGATGGCGTGGTGGTCTTTCAGTCGCTGTCCAAACGCAGTTGCATGACCGGCTATCGTGTCGGCTGGATCGCGGGCGATGCGCGCATCGTCGATGCCTTCAAGAAGCTCAAGACCAATGTCGATTCCGGCACGGCGAACTTCATCCAGGATGCGGCGGTGGCTGCCCTCGGCGATGAAGCGCACGTGGAGAATCTGCGCGGGCTCTATCGCCGCAAGCGCGACATCATGGCGCGCGCCTTTGTCGAGATGGGACTGCCCGACTGCACGCCGGATGCGACGCTCTATATCTGGCAGCGCGTGCCCGATGGGGTGAGTTCGGTTGAGTTTGCCCAGCATCTGCTCGATCCGAAGATCGCGGTCGTATCCACGCCGGGCGGTTGGGTGAGCGAGGAAACCCCTGAAGGCAATCCGGGGGAGGGGTTCGTGCGCTTTGCCCTCGTTCCCTCGGAGGCCGAATGCGAGACCGCCGCCGAGCGAATCAAGGCACATCTGCCGGGCCTCATGGGCGCCTGATGGGGTTCTGTCGGGCGAATGCGCGCAGGATCTGCTGTATCTTATTGAAATGAATGGATTATTCCGACCTTCTTTTGGGAAGAGATCGCGCAACTTTTTTTGCCTATCCGCGATAAGGGGGAGAAGGATGAATCCCTATGAGCACCATTTATAATCCAGCATTGTTCTTCCCCGGTCGCTTTTCGTTCATGCCCCTGGGTCAGGAGGTCGACTCGGTTGGCGAGATGGGTATGGGGGCGCTGTCAGACGGTACCGATGTCCTCGATTCCTATTTCCAAGCGGGTCCGGTGCCGGTGGAAAACAGCGGGACCGGAGCATCTTCGGTGTTTGCGATCCCGTTTGATTCAGGGCGTGGCGACGTCATCGGCGGCGCCGGCGGCGGTGGTGGGGACGATGACGGCATGGAACCGGATCGCAACACGCTTCGCCGGGTGAAGGGATGGATCAAGAAGTGGAAGGACGCCATCGGTGAAGGTCGAATAGATGAAGCCCTGGCGGGTCTCAATAAACCCTGGGACTTCGCCGTCACCGGTATCGATCCCCTTGAACAGGCCTTCGGCGTGGATATGGCGCGGATGCTCTTCTCTCGCATCATTCCGGAGGGGACGACCGTCATGGATGACCAGACCGTCGTGCGTCTCTGGGCGCCGCACCTGAAGAGCGCGACGCTCATCGTTGTCTCCCGCGAGGACCTCGAGCCCCTCCCGGATGACCTGGATGCGGAGATGCAGCATTGGCGGGAGCTCGTGCCGAAGCATCGCCTTCCCCTGCATCGGGATTTGCATGGCAACTATCTGATCGCGACCGAACAGCTTCCCCACGGTTCTCACTATCTGTTCGAGGTCGTTGCCTCGGATGGCACCACCTATCGTCTGTCCGATCCCTGGTCGCGTTTTCAACCCTTTGACGTCTTCGGACCCTCCGAGGTGGTGAAGCCCTCTGCATTCGAATGGGGCCGACAGAAACATCGCTTTCGCACGCGCGAACAGATGCGTCTTTCGGAAATACACCTGTCCACCTTTTCTCCCGACGGCACCTGGAAGGGGCTCGTTTCGGAGGAAGGGCGCGCGCGCCTCAAACGCTGGATCATCGATCGCGGGTTCAACACCGTGGAGATCATGCCTCCCTCCGAGGTTCCGGGAGGGGCCAACTGGGGGTATGACGGCACGCATCCGTTTGCGCCGGAGAGTCGTCTGGGGACGCCCGATGAGATGCGCGCGGCGGTGCGCATGCTCCATGAGATGGGGCTTTCCGTCGTGCTCGATGTTCAGCTCAACCATCTGGGGACCGAAGGTGTTTTTCATCATCTCTTCAATGATCGGTTATCGCCCGTCGAGGTCGGGCCCCCGGGGGCGAAGTGGGGGCGTGGTCTCGATTTTGCCGGGCTCGACGGCAGGGGAGCCGAGATTCCGGAGCGGCGCTATATCGTCGAACAGAATCTCGATATCAGCGATCGGGTCATGCAGATGTGGATCGACGAATACGGGGTCGACGGCATTCGGCTGGATATGACCTCCTATATCGGCATTCCCGATCCGAGGGTCGCTCACCTGCAATCCTATCGCGATGCCAATGCAAACGCTCTGCATCGATTGCACGATGCGGCCAAGGCCGTTGATGAACGAGCGGTGCTCATCGCCGAGGATGGTCGTTACGGCGATGCGTGGAAAGAGGTTGCGAACACGAGTGGCATTGAACTGTCCTGGAATTTTGAACTGATGCACGTGCTGCTCAACATGTTTCGTGCGCGAAGCGATCGGCATGTAACGGTTCACGATCTCTTCGATACGATGACCGAAGGGCTCGTCAATTTCTTCGAGAGTCATGATGAGTGCGGGAACTATGGCGGGACGCGCATGGCGCAGCTCATGTCGCTGCCCGCCTATCGCATGGCCCTGGGGGTCATCTTCGCTGCGCGCGGCATTCCCATGGTCTTTCAGGGCTGGATGCGACCCTTTCCCTTCGTGCGCGACATGCGTGAGCGTGTCGATCATCCCCGATATGCGAATATCGCGGAACAGACCGATCACGCCAATGCCATGCTCGAGAGTGCTTTGCGCATGCGCTTAGGCGATCCGCTCGATGAACATCCACCCACCGATGCCCTCATGGCGGCCTTGAATACGTTTCGCCGCGATCATCCGGCGTTGCAATCGCATGCGCCCGATTCGATCAAGCGGATCTACGAATCGGTCGATACGGGATTCTTGGCCCTCATGCGCGAGGCGGATGACGATGCGGTGATCGTGGGCGTCAATGTCTCCCGCCACGATTATCGCGCCGGAAAACGCTTGCTGCAGTTCCCCCTGCCGCCGGGGCGCTGGGTTCCCGTTCTCCAGACGCAGGATCCGCGCTTTGGAGGACACTATCCTATGGCCAAGAAGGATCTCATCGACTCGAGCGGCGACTGGAGTGCAGTTCCCTTTCGTATCGCTCCGCGCTCGGTCGCCTTCTTCGTGCGCCAGGATCGATAGCCGTTCACAATGGTTCGAATAAAAAAGCCGCGCCCGGGAAGGACGCGGCTTTTTTCTCTTTCGATGGTCTTGCTTATGCAGCGGTCGGCGTATACGGCGGACGCTTGGCCTCGAAGACGAGCATCAAGAAGAGGACGATGTTGACGATCGGCACCAGCCCGATCACCACGCCCCACCAGGGCGGACGCCCCATGCGCTCGGCGATGCTCATCCAGACGAGGATCGCTACGACGAGGTTGGCGATCGGGATGAACATGAGGATGATCCACCACATCGGCTTGTCGGCGATTTTGAGCATCAAAAAGACGTTGGCGATCGGGATGATCGCCCAGATGAAGCTCGAGCCGAACGGCATGCCGCTCTTCACCGCCAGGCGCGCGAGGCAATAGGCGAAGAAGACATACATGACCAGGATGAAGATGATCATGCCGATCCCCAGACCCGCACCCGCTTGCTGCATTTGCATCTGAATCTGTTCATTCATCACTTGTTCATTCATAGGGCCCCCTCCCATGTGGAATTTTTTGCAGCATAGCAGAATTTCCAGAAATCGTCATTACTTTATGTGGAGGACGGTGATGCAGGGAATGGATTTCATCCCAACCGATATCGAAGCATTCGGGGAGGGGGTGGTGTGCATGGCGACGCTCTGACCGGAGCCGTATGACGAACGAAAAGATCGTCTGGGTTCGCGAATTGCGAGCCGACAACGGAGGATCCGCAATTCGCGCCTTTGAACCCAGCGATCTTTTCGCGAGGAAAAGGCGGAGGGAAGGCGCAGCACACCACCTCCTCCCCGAATGCTTCGATGCACTCCGAGGGTCGAGATGATGGCTCCCGCAAAATAAAGGATTTCGATAACGAGGAAGGGAAGTCGCACTTATCCCATCACTTTGCTCCAGACATATCGCGCGATGGGGTGGACCTCCGAGACGACCATGCCGCCCAGCATGAGGCTGGCGCCGACGAAGGCGATGGGAGTGAAGGTCTCCCCGGCAAGCCACCAGGCGAAGAGGGCGGCAAAGACCGCTTCGAGGGTATAGATGAGTCCCGCGCGCGTGGCGTCGACTACGCGTTGGGCGGCGGTCATGATGATGAAGGGCAGTCCCGTGGCGATGATCGAGAGATAGGCGAGGGTCGGCCATTCCGATGTTGGAATCGCGAAGGTCACCGTACCCCGGATGAGGGCGATCACGCCGCAGACCAGCGCGGCCGTGAAAAACTGAATGCCCATGAGGGGCACGAGGGAGTGACGCCGGGTAAATTCTCCGGTGAGGACGATATGCCAGGCAAAGGCGACCGCACAGGCCAGTGAGATCAGGTCGCCGATATTCACCCCGGTGTAGCTGTAGTGGCTGATGAGGATCGCGCCCGGAATGGCCAGGCCCAGTCCGATCAGCGAGAAGAGCGAGGGGCGGGCACTCGGATAGAGCAGGCCGAGAAATGGCGTGAAGACCATGTAGAGGGTCGTGATGAAGGCTGCGTTCGATGCGGAGGTGAATCGCAGCCCCTCGGCCTGCAGGATGAAACCGGCAGCGAGGAGCCCGCCCAGCGCAACACCCGCTTTGAGCGTTGCGCGATCGGCGCGCAGGATGCGTCGGCTGAAGATGAGGGCGAGCAGGGCGAAGGCTCCGGCAAAACGGAGGAAGCTGAACCAGAAGACATCGAGTTCGCGCACGATACCTTTGACGAGAATGAAGGTGCTGCCCCAGATCACGGTCATGGCGATGAGGGAGCAGACCGCCAGCAACTGTTTGGTGGTATTTCGCACGGGGGCTTTTGTAGGGATTTTTCCCCGGGAGCACAACGAAATATCTGTTCAAAACGGATCAGCGTTTGAGCAATCGGGAACGTTGCACCGCCCGATTCGCCTTTGCGCTCAAACCGTGTTTGCGGCTGAGTTCGGCGAGCTGTTCGAAGAGCCAGACGAACGGGGTGAGCTGCTCTCGCGTGAAGGTCGAGCGTCTCTCCCAGATGAGTGTCAGGGCAAAGTCCAGTCGCTCGGTGTTGCGCCGGCTCTCTCCGCCGTTGCGGATCAGCGTGTTCGCGATGCTCGCCAGACAGGTGGCGGTTTTCTGTGGGGAGAGATGGGAGAGCGCGCGTTTGGCGCCATCGATGTCTTCGTGGAGGACCCAGAGCCAACACAGGCCCTGACGGGATTTCTTGAGGAGATCGTCGTGCTGCTCAGCGAGATGTGTCGTTGCTTGATCGAGATACCATTCGAGATCCTCGACGGTTGTGCGGTCCGGTGCCGCGTTGAATGCGAACAGGGTTTCATCGGTGAGCTTCGTGGTGGACTGGGCGATCTTCGCGACGATCTGGTCGGATGGGTTCTGCGGAATGGGGGCCATGAATGCGTGCCCTTTTTCACGGCCGAGGACGATGAGTGCATAAGGGGCGATGAAGGCCCGTAATTGGGCGACCGATTCACGTGCTTCGGGGAATCGGTCCAGTTCAATGATCAGGGCTGCGATGCGCTCCATCAGCCTGCGATGCGTGCCATCGATTCTCACGGGCTGGATCTCATCGCGAATGAGGCTGCCTTCTCCCGGAGTATAGCTCCAATAGAAGCTGTCCATCAGTTGCTGTGCCACGAGTGCGGGGGCGTGCGGCGCACGGGCGAATATATTGCGAGCCGTTGTGATGAGCGTTTCTTCATCTCCGGTATAGATGAGGGCGAAGAGGCGGATCTCGTCGTTGGTCGTATCTTGAGGCCCTCCGCGCTTTTTTTGCAGCGCGTCGGCTCGTTCGACTGCAGACAGGGCTTCTGCAAAACGATTGTGTGCCGCCAGAATTTTCGCCCGCAATGTCGGTGGTTCCGGATGATCCGGTTCCATGCGCTCGAGGATGTCGCATGCCGACAGCACTTCATCGACGATCTGTCGACGTTGTTCCGGCGAAACACCATGCGCTTTTGAGGTCAGTGCGGCGAATTGCGCGTAGGCATAGAGAAAGGGGGCATGGCCGGGATGATCCCGCGTGAGCTTTCCAAACGCATCCGCACCCAATGTCGGTGATCCGCTCATCTGGAGGAGTTGGATCAGATCGCGGTACGCGAAGATATTCTTCGGGTTGAGAGAGAGGATCAAGGCCAGGTTCTGGGAGACATTCATGAATCCCTGATGGAGCTGTTGTTGAAGCTTGGGGTCGATCCCGTTCTTGGACTGGACGGCATTGCGGTATGTCGCGAGAAGGAGGGGGATTTCCAGTCGTGTTCCCATGTAGGCCAGCTGTGCGGCGAGTTCCGGTTGAGACTCAGCCATTTTACTGATCTTGGCGTTGGCCTGCTCTCGCAGTTCGGGGTCCTCGATGGAGGCGTTGGGTCCGCCTTGGAGCATGGGACCCAGCAGTGGCGTCCACGGATGATTGCCGAGGTTTCGTTGGATGAACCCCCAGACGTAGTCGCGGTCGGCATGCCGTCCGAACGCATGGTAATAGCGGCCCAGGCTCATCCAGATGATGATGTTATCGGGATCGAGGGTCAGCGCATCCTGCAGTGCTTGTTCGCTTTCGAGCATCCGGTTGTGGCTGCCCAAGTCTTGGGCTCGATTGAAGAGCCAGCGCGAGACGAAGGTGCGTTTTGAGATTTCGTGCGCATCCTCAAACGGTTTGTCGAACCGACCGTTGATGAGATCTGCTTGAATGAGTGGCGCGCCTTTTGTCGCTTCGGATGGAATGCCGATCAGGACATGCTCCTGCGCCTGCCCCAGCTGTGGTAGGATGTCGATCCATTCGAGGCCGGGATCGAAATTGCGCACATACATGATGCGCGGATCGAGGCCGGCGACGTGATAGGGGAAAAAGAGCCGTGCGCTCGCTTCCGAACAACGTCCTTGTTCGTAGTGTGCGGATTCGAGGTCGGTGCATTCGATGGCGCAGTCGCCGAAGAAGGAGAATGTTTCTTTGGCCCAGTCGAAGATGGATTCGCCCTGTGCTTTCCGGTCGGCAGGGGTCTGTGACTGCTTGCCCTGGATGATCGTGCGCACCGATTTGTGAATCTCCTGCCGAAGTTGCTGATCCTTGTTGGTCGAATCATCGAAGTCGTTCATCATCAGGGGCAGCGGAAGCTTCGCCTGAACGATGCAGCGACCGAAGACATCCGGATAGCGATAGGCCAGCTCGATTTTTTCCAGGTCTTCGACGTGTTCTGGGTCGTTGGTCAATCGGGATAAGCCGGTTTCGTCACGCGTGATGCCAACGTTGGCCAGACGGTTGAGATCTTCGATCGGGCGGTTGGCTTCCGTATAGACCGACTCCATGCAGGACCAGAGGCTCTCCACGTGTTCGTCGGGAATGCCGGACTCGATGTCACAGAAGTGTTGGGCCGCTCCCGCCAACCCCTTACATGAGATCGTCTGCTCTGGCGCGCTCTCTTGGGGGAGGGCGGTGTTTTTCTCGCCGTTTCGCGGATCGATCTTCGGATGCGGTTTTGCGGAACAGGCCATAGCGACTGTCGTCATAGCGATCCCCTATGAGAAGGCGGACGACATTGTCGCCGCCGGTGTTGAAGCGAGATGAAGAAGGTGCGCTGAAGAGGGAGATATGAGGACGAACCGGTTTCCGGAAGCGAGGATAGGTGACAGCCGTCGGGGCAGTGACCTCATGCAGACTGCATAGTGTGCGAACGGATCGGCGTCAAGACGATCTGCGATGGGGGAGGTTGCTCTTTAGAAATGTCAGGAGGGGAGTGATGCGACCATGCGGTCACTGGCTTTCGCGCCAGCGACGAATTCGCTCCTCCTTGATCTGCCGGATCCGATCGAAGTTGATCGAGTGGAAATACTCCTTGATATCGTCGGTCGTCTTGCGCGCGCGAATCTGCAGGTCATGGCTTGCCGTGTGAATCTGCTCACCCGTATTGCGATAGAGCTCGCCCAGCTGCTTAGTGAAACCGCGCAAGTTTCGGCGCGACTGACGCGTCATGCGCCAGCCGTAGAGGCGCACCACCATCGTCCAGAGATCGAAGCGGTTGAGGCGACCCAGCGCATGGCCGAAGGAATAGAATCGCAGCATCGCTGAGATGGTCTTCTTCTGGAGCTGCAGATAGCTCATGTTCTTCGGTTTGAAGACGACGTGGTGCGCATCGTAATAGCCCCAGTCGCGAGACAGAAGCCGATTCTCCTTCTCCATCTCTTCGAAGACCGGCGTTCCCGGCAGCGGCGTCAGGATCATGAACTGCACGGTCGCCAACCCGATGCGTTTGGCAAACCGCACCGTCTGGCGAATGGTTTTGGCATCATCCTGATCGGCGCCAAAGATGAACATGCCGTGGATGTTGATGCCATAGCTGTGGATGGTATTGATCGCCGATTCGATCTCTTCAGGCGTTTGCCCCTTGTTCAGCGCCTTGAGGGTTTTGGGGTTGATCGATTCGAGCCCGATGTAGAAGAGGTGGCAGCCAGCTGCCTTCATCAGCTCCATCATTTCCGGGTCGCGGGCGACGTCGATGCGGACCTGTGCGCTCCATTTGGGGTGAATGCCCTCAGCGATCATCTGGCGCAGGAGTGCTTTTGTGTGTTCCGGTTTTGCCGCAAAATTGTCGTCGTAGAAAAAGACCCACTTGGGGTTCTTCTCGCGCAGTTCGCCCATGACGTTTTCGACAGAACGAAAACGATAGCCGCGTCCGAACATGCGGGTGACCGAACAGAAGTTGCAGCCGAAGGGGCAGCCGCGCGAGGTCATGATGGGCGTGATCGAGAGGTCCCCCTTGAACTTCTTCGATCCCTTGATGAGGGAGAAGTCCGGGTAGGGGTAGCGGTCCAGGTCCGGACAGTGCGGCGCCAGCTCGTTGTGGTGGGAACCGGTTTCGTTCTTCCAGGAGAGCCCGGCGATCTTTTCGAAATCTCCGCCCGTCATCAGGGCGCGCACGAACGGAACGATCGTCTCTTCGGTCTCGCCGCGCAGGACGTAGTCGAAGTGTTCCAGTGCTTCATCGGGCAGGAACGAGACGTGTGGTCCACCGGTAAAGACCGGGATGTTCGCCTTGCGGATCTGGTGCGCCATCTCGAATGCGCGCGGCGCGGTCGAGGTGATCGTCGAGATGCCCACGGCGTCGGCATCGAGCACGACATCGAAGTCGATGCCATGGATATCTTCGATGAAGATGGTGACGTCGAATCCTGCCTGTTTGAGAATGGCGCCGAGGGTCAGCGTACCCAGCCGGGGCAGGCCCCACTTCGTATAGACGTGGTTGCCCGGTGAGCGCGGTTCGATGAAGACGATTTTCTTGATCGGAAATGGAGTCATGGTCTCGTGGCCTCATGGTCTTGTGTGGGGGGGAACTTAGCATGAATGGTGCGGGGAAAAGCAAGTATTTCGGATGACGCTGCGCGTCAGCGCCGTGGGGCAAGTCGCTGATGGATCGTGTTTTCCATGCGATCGCATGTTGCCAGCGTGAAGTGTGAAAAGGCCTCCTGGGGGAAGAGGTCGATGAGCGCACCCTCGAGGCCGGATCGGACGACGGTTAGCGTGTATGGCGTCTGGGCGAATGCCCGTTTGAACGGTTCGAAAAACCCCTTTCGATCCTCGAACTCCAGCGGCCCGATTTCGTCCATGATAAAGAGGCCTCGCTCGGCCTGCAGCTTTGTTGCCCGCTCGAAGGCGACAGGGTTAAAATGCCAGTTTTTCCACGGGAACGATTCGGGAAAGGGGTAGGTGCGCGTCAGCGGAAGTTTTTTTTCCAGGTGTCCATCCTCGATCGCGATGAAGTCGTGCCCCGCTTTTTTCTCCTCCTCCATGAAGGCCGGCGTGATCCAGCCGCTGACCGGGACGCTATCGCGCACGAGTCGTGTGATGAGCTCCTGGCAGAAGCTGCTCTTTCCCGAATCGATGTTGTCGGAGAGGATGAAGTGCATGGTCTGTTCCTTCGATGGCAGTGGTTGTTAGAGGATTGCTCGGCTGATGAGGATGAGCGCGATGCATGCCATCGCTGCTCCTGTTTGTTGCAGGCGCGACCAGGATGAGAGGTGACTCTCGATCGGACGCGTCAGCCACGCCAACCCCGTCGCCCCGATCGTCATGAGGGGGAGCTGAACCAGGGCGGTGTTCCATGGAGCGGCGATCTGATGCGTCGACCAGCCGAGACTCCATGAGATGCCATTGAAGAGGACGAGGCCCCCCGCGGCGGCGGCGAGCATGCGCGGCGCGAGAGTGGCGATGCGATCGTTCATCGGCCAGCGGTGCGCGATGAACGCGAAAACGAGTCCCTGTGAAGCGATGGCCAGCGCAGGGTTGATGATCGTCCGATCGACGAGGGCGAGATGAAAGAGCGGTGCATCGAGGAATTTAAACGATGCCGCCACGAGGCTCACAGAGAGGAGTTGCGCCGGTCGCAGGCCCGATCGCAGGGCCGCGAAGAGAACGGCGAAACCGAAGCTCGCCATGATCGTTCCGGTAAAGGGGATGCGCACCAGGTGCAGCACGCCGCCGAGTGTGGCCTCGATGAGCCCCCAGATAGCACCGAAGAGGATGATGGGAATGAGCTGTTTCATGAGATGATCCTTATGGTTCGATGGTACGTAAACTTGTTCTTGTATCAGGTTTTGTACAAACGTACGAACGTACCAACGTACGGGTTTACACGTTAAACCGAAAATGAATCACGTCGCCATCGCGCACTTCATAGTCGTGTCCTTCCTGGCGAATCTTTCCGGCTTCCTTGAGCGCCGTCTCCGATCCGGCTGCATCCAGATCCTCGAAGCAGCAGACTTCCGCGCGGATAAAGCCGCGTTCGAAATCGGTATGGATCTTTCCCGCTGCCTGCGGGGCCTTCGTGCCGCGTTTCACTGTCCAGGCTCGCACTTCCGGTCCATCCGTCGTAAAGAACGTGATCAGGTCGAGCAGGACATACCCCGCGTGGATCAGGCGCGCAAGCCCCGACTCATGGAGCCCCAGGTCGTCGAGGAACTCGCGTTGTTCCTCGGGGGAGAGGTCGATGAGCTCCCCCTCGATGGAACCGCAGATCTCGATGGCCGGTGCCCCCAGGTCCTGCGCATGATCGAGCGCATGCCGCACGCGATCGGAGGGGTGGCGCACGTCGTCTTCGTTGACGTTGAGGACATAGAGCATGGGCTTGGCCGTGAGAAGCCTGAGGTCGGCGAGTGCAGGCGGCATTTCGTCCGTCCAGGCCTCGCCTGCAGGTCGTCCCGCATCGAGCGCTGCCTTGATCGGTTCGAGAAACCCCAACTCCTTCTGGGCCTCTTTGCTGCCGGTCCGGCCCGCGTGTTCCGTCTTTGCGATGCGCTTGGCGAGTGTCTCCATATCCGCAAGCATGAGTTCCGTATTCACGATCGCGATGTCATGAATCGGGTCGACCGCACTGTATTGATGCACGACGCTCGGCGCGTCGAAGCAGCGCACGACCTGGGCGATGGCGTCCATCTCGCGGATGTGCCCGAGAAACCGGTTGCCCAGTCCCTCCCCCTTGTGGGCGCCTTCGACGAGCCCGGCGATATCGACGAACTCCACCTGCGTGGGCACCACGCGCTCGGGCTGGAAGATCGCCGCCAGGCGCACCAGCCGCTCATCCGGCACGGCGACCATGCCGGTGTTCTGGTCCTTGGTGCAGAAGGGGTAGTTCTCGGCCGGGACGTGCGCCGAGGTCATGGCGTTGAAGAGGGTCGATTTGCCGACGTTGGGGAGGCCGACGATGCCGCAGGTAAATCCCATGGATGCTCCTCGATGCAGGAACCCTGTCAAAGAACGGTATGATTTACAATAGGTTGTTTTGTGTTTCCGTCCTTGGGTTTTTGGAGAATCGGCGTTAGAATGGCTGATCCAACGAGGGGGGATCTATGCGTCTGTGGGGGGCAATTCTAGCGGTGGCGATGGCGGCGATGATCGTGAATTGTCAGACCGATGCGGTTCTGCTCAGTTCGATCGATCCCAGCGGCGGTTCCACCCAGGGGGGCACATCGGTGACGCTGGCCGGTCGCGGGTTTGAGGCGGGCATGACGGTTGCTTTTGGTTCAGCGCAGGGCACGGTCGTCAGCGTCGATTCGGCCACGCGGGCCACGGTCTCCACGCCCGCATCGAGCAACGTGACCGGTGCCGTCGATGTGGTCGTCACCGACACCGCCGGCGAGACTGGAACGAAGACGAACGGTTTTACCTATACGAGCATGCTCGTGGTGGCCAACCGCGATTCGAACGATGTCGCCACCTTCAACGTCGATCGGCAGACCCCCTCCATCGCGAAGTTTTCCAGCTCGCCGACGAGCTCCGGTGGCACCTATCCGCGATCGATGGCCTTCGATGCGACCAATAATCTTCTCTTCGTTCCCAACCGCGGCAGCGCGACGGTCTCTGTCTTTGCCTATCAGATGGCCGATGGATCGCTCACAGGTGTGACCGGTTCGCCCTTCAGCGTCGGCGGTTTAAACCCGAATGCCGTCGCGGCCGATACGGTTCAGCACCTGTTGTTTGTAGCAAATTACAGCAGCAACACGATCACCGCATTCAGCTATGATACCGCCGGTGTGCTCACGGCGGTCGGGACGGGGGTGTCCTGTGGGGGCACGGGGCCGTTTGCGCTGGCCATCGATCCGACGCGGCAGCACCTCTTTGTCGCCAATTCGACCAGCAACGATATCGCCGTCTTCGATTACAATACCGATGGCGAGCTCGTGGCGGTGGCGACCTCGCCGACTCCTGCGGGTGGGACCAAGCCGTTGGGATTGGCCATCGACACCAGCGGGCACGTGCTCATCGTCGCGAATGAAACGTCCAATGTTCTCGTCCTGTTTACCATCGGTTCCGCCGGTGCGTTGACCAATGTCAACAATATCTCTGCCGGCGGCGTCGCGCCTTATCCGCTGGCCATCGACACCGCGCACCAGTTCGTCTTCGTCGGGAACCAGACGAGCAACGATGTGGTCTCGTTCACCTATGATGCGGTCAATGGTTTGGCGCGCGCGGCGGGACTGGCCCTCGATGCCGGCGGGCGTCAGCCGACGGCGATGGCCATCGATTCCACGAATGCCACGATCTTCGTCGGCAACGGTGCCTCCAGCGATATTCAATTGATGACCTATGACACGACCACCGGGCAGTTGGCGCAATCGGGAAGCGCTCTCAGCTCCGATGGCCGCACACCCATGAGCATGCGCTTCATCCCATGACCCTCATCATGATGAATATTCACTTTATCTCCCTCGGCTGCCCCAAGAATCTCGTCGATTCCGAGGTGATGCTGGGCTTGCTCTCCGAGCGTGGTTACGCCTTCACCGAAGAGGCCGAAGCGGCGGAGGTGATCGTTATCAATACCTGTGCCTTCATCGAGGATGCCAAGCGCGAAGCGATCGATACGATCCTTACGATGGCGCGGATGAAGGATGAGGGCAAGTGTCGCCTGCTCGTCGTCGCGGGCTGTTTGCCCCAGCGGTATCGCGACGAGTTGGCCACGCTCCTGCCCGAGGTCGATGCCTTTGTCGGCGCGGGTGAGTTTCATCGCATCGCCGAGATCATCGAGGGGGGCGATGGACGTCAGCGCCTGCACGTGGGACGCCCCGAGTATCTCTACGATCATACGACTCCGCGCGTGCACGCGACCCCCGCGCATGTGGGCTACATCAAGATCGCCGAGGGCTGTTTTCATCCCTGTTCCTTTTGTATCATTCCGAAGTTGCGCGGCCGTTTTCGCTCCCGTGCGCCGGAGTCCATCGTCGCCGAGGCGCGCGCGATGATCGATCGCGGCGTGCGCGAACTCAACCTCATCGGGCAGGATTTGACTGCTTTCGGGCGTGACAATGATACGGGCCTTGCCCCGCTTCTGCGCGATCTGTCGGGGCTTGCCGGCCAGAAATGGATTCGCCTGCTCTACGCCTATCCCCACGCCTTTCCCGATGCGGTCATCGAGGCGATGCGCGATGGACCGGATATCTGTCGCTATCTGGATATCCCCATTCAACACATCAGCGATGCCCTCTTGAAGGCCATGCGTCGCGGGGGGGATGGAGATGAGATTCGTCGCTTGATCGAGCGTCTGCGATCGCGTATTTCCGGCATCGGTTTGCGCACGAGTCTCATCGTCGGCTTTCCCGGCGAGACCGATGCTGATTTTGATGAGCTCGAGCGCTTCGTCGTCGAAACACGCTTCGAACACCTGGGCGTCTTCACCTATTCGCCGGAGGAAGGGACGCATGCGGCGACATTGCCGAATGCGGTTCCGCCCGACCTCGCCCACGAGCGTCGCGATCGCTTGATGGAATTGCAGCAGGAGATTGCACAGGCACACAACGATGCACTCGTGGGCAAGCGCCTGCGCGTGTTGGTCGAAGGCCCCTCCGAGGAGACGGAACTGCTCTGGCAGGCGCGCCACGAGGGGCAGGCCCCCGATATCGATGGCGTCGTCTACATCAACGAGGGAGATGCCGCGCCCGGCAGCTTCGCCGAGGTCGAGATCACCGAGGCGCACGCCTACGATCTGGTGGCAAAGATAGTGAAGCGTGAAGCGTGAAGCGTGAAGCGATGTGTCATCCCGAGCGGAGTCGAGGGGTCCCGATGGCCCCGGTTGTGTCATCCCCGCCCCCGAATCAATCACTCGAGGGCAGGCTCCAGCGGGGATCTCGATGTGTCGTGACAGGCGAGATTCCCGCTGACCCCTGCGGGAATGACAGCACAAGAGGGTTTGTTCGTCGTCCCTAGTCCATGGTCTGTAGTAAGGAGTCGAATGGTTTTCTTTCTCCGCATGCTCGTTCGATTGTTCGCTCGATTGTTTCCGCCGCAGCGTCGGCGTGAACCGAGCGACCCGATCGAGTGCTTGCTGGTCGGCTACGGCGGTGCAAACAACACCGGTGCCGAGGCGCGCACCGCCGAGGCGATTCGGCAGATGCTGCACGCCGATACGCGTGTGCACATCACGCTCACCTCGCTCGATCGCCGCCAGACGCTGCGCTATGTCAGCGAAGACGATCGCCTGCGCGTCGCGCAGATCCATCCGGTCTTTCTCGTGAGCATCTTGCGCTTGGTGCGATGCGCGGATGTCGTCGTTCTCATCGAGGGGAGCTGCTTCAAAGAAAACTTCTCCGCGGCGCTCTTGTGGTTCTTCCTCTATGCCGCGGATCTTGCGCAGCGCATGGGGATTGCGACCGTCGCCTATGGGGTCGATGCGGGAAAGCTCACGGGACGCAACCGCGACTGGGCCGTCGAGGTCGCCGATCGCATCGATCTCTTGATGACGCGCACGCAGGCCGCGCAGATCGCGTTGCGCACGATGGGGGTAGCGCGTCCGGTCATCGTCACGACCGACACTGCCTTCACGCTCGAGCCCGCGCGTCGCGACTGGGTCGATATGGTGCTGGCTGGCCAGGGGATTGATCCCCATCGTCCCCTCATGGGCATCGCCTTCGAAGAGTTCTTCTGGTGGCCGGTCGCGCCACATCCGCTCAAGGCGCTCTTCGGCGTTCGCCGCGATCGGTACAAGTCGATCTACTATCACGGCTGGGGCGATGACGGACGCGAGCGAAGCAAAGCGATGCAGGAGGCGATGGCCGCCTATGCCGATTGGGTCTGCGAGGACTTGGGCGTGCAGGTTGTCTTCTTTGCGATGGAGCGGCTCGATGCTCAGCCCTGCCGGCAGGTCATGGAGCGGATGCGATCGCCGAGTGCTCTCTTCGATGCCGATCATGCCAGTGCGGCACAGATGACGGGCCTGTTGCGGCGGCTCGATTGGCTCGTCACCTGTCGCTATCATGCGCTGGTCTTGTCGATGGGCGGTTTCGTTCCAACCATCGGCCTGGCACACGATGAGCGCATCGCGGCCATCATGGATGAACTGGGATTTCTCGAAGCGTATTTCATCGCCTATCGCGAGGATCGCATCGGGCAGAAGTTGCGCGAGAAGACGGCGCGACTTCGAACGGACAGTGCCAGCATTCGGCGTCATATCGAATCGACGCTGCCGACCTATCGAAAACGCATGGCGCAGAACGAGCGACATTTTCACGATCTCATCGAAAAGCGTTTTTCCTGACCATATTTCTTACAGTCTGAGGGTGGTGAAGGCATAGGCCGGTGGTGTTGCGGCGGGGAGATTAAAGGCCTCGAGGTCCACGGCGCCTTCGTTGAACTCCTCAGGAGGTAGCTCCGCGGCGATCGCTTCCTGCTGCGGTACGGTGATCACCACCGCTTCGACGTGACCGTCATGGTCATGCTCCAGGGCGAGTGCGCCCTCATTTCCCAAAACCGGGGCGAGTGCCTCCAGCCAGTCCCGCTGCGCTCCATCCGCAAAGGCGTCGAGTGCGCCGCGGGTCGAGGTTTCATCGGTGAAGGAGAGCTCGCGCCGATCGACATCCCAGTAGACCCAGAGCGATGTCGCCCGCCCTCGCTGTGCGCCTGCTGTCCCTGCGGCATAGACGATCCGATCCACCATCTCTCGCAGGGCGATGGGATTGAAGGCCTGCAGTTTGTCCTCGCTGGGCAACTCGATCAGGACGAACGGCCAGATGCTGTCTTCGCGCACATAGGACATGCGGATATGATCGAGCGGATCATGGAGCGCGACAATGGCCTGGGCGGCAAAGGTGAGGTGCTTTTGTTGGGCCCGGCCGCGGTCGATCTGTTCGCGCAGCATCTGTATCGCCCACATGCTGTTGGCGAGTTTTGCGCGCTGGCCGCCGACGAAGGCGGTGGCCCATGTTCGATGGAGCGGATCGTTTCGCAGCCGGTCATGGGGAAAGAGTTTGGCCAGTTCGAAGATCGTTTCGAGTTGTGCCAGGCGTTCGTGAACGGTGCGCAGATGGTTTTCCGAACCGATCGCATGCTGCTTCTGCGGTGAGATCAGCTCATGTCGCAGCGACCCGGTGGCGGCGAGCATCAGGTTGCGGTAGGCCGTCCAGGTGTCGATATAGGTTTCCTCGTCGGTGATTTGCTGTGTTCGGTTGAAGACGGACTGAGCGCCCTGACAGAGCGCATGCGTGGCCATTTCGGTGGCATCAAAGCGTCCGATCGTCTGTGCGAGAGGGACGACGATGTTGGGTCTTTCCTTGGACGTGCGATGACCGTCGGGGTCGCTTCCCTGTCCCAGGAATCGAAGGAAGGCGGAACGCACGGTCGTGGTGCCGGCCGATCCCGAGCGCAGATCGACGAAGAGACGCGCGATGCCGCGGTCGTTTCGGACGAGCACCCCCTCGAGCAGGTGTTCCTTGAACCCGATGCGCGCCTCGCGAAAGCCGTCTTCACCTCCGCGCTCGCGGAGATACGTTTCGCGCAGCGTTTCATCGTGCGCCGACAGGTGGTCGGGGCGGTCGTGCCACCAGGGCGGAAGCAGCTCTTTGGGGTCTATCTTCGACATAACGTTTTCGTCTCTTTCACGGTTGTTGGCATCGATGCAGGCCATGTGCATGAAACGATGCGTGCGTATCGTGACGGGGGAATGCTCAGTTGTAATGATAATGAGGGGGACAGAGGTGTGGCCTCTGCCGCAACGCTGTCCTCCCGGGAAGGGAGGGGTGTTGCCAAAGGCCGGAACGACAAGCCTTTGCCATGATTCGAGCACGGCTTCTACACGATCAGGTATCGGGCGTCAATGGGAAAGCCCGCAAAAGGCCGTCCAGATCGGGGTTGCGCTCATGAGGGCGCTGCTCTCCATCCAGGGGGCGAACTCCGGGGCGAGCCCGTCGATGTCGTCGAGGACATCGAGAGAGAGATCCTGGACCTCGAACACCCCCATGCCGCTACTCCACCGAGACTCCTCGCCATCCGATCCCACCCCTGCGAACGGGCGCGGGGAAGACTCGGGAAAATTCCATGCCTTGACGACCAGGCCGTCGGCATAAGCCAGTGGGAGTCCGTGCTCACGCGCATAGGCGTGTGCGGCATCGGGTTGATCCGAGAACGTCGCATCGATGTCATCCGACCCCGTCACGGCCCCCTCGATGCCGACCGTGTCGAGAAAGCGTCGCACGGAGAGCGGCAGCGACCCCTTCTTTACCGCAAGGAGATCAAGCGTGCGCTCGGTTTTTCCCTCGCCGAATCGAATCTCGGTATGGACCGGCTCGGCTGTGTCCGCATCCCTGTGGGAGTCGAGGTAGCGCTTGCGCCCCTCCGGCGTCAGGGTGAAGGAAAAGAGACCGCGCACCGTTCCCAGCGGCAGCGCCATGGCGATGGCAGCGACGAGGTTTTCGATGCGACTCGGTTGTGCGACGGAGGGCGTTTGGGCGGCACCTCCATAAGCGTTGCAGCGTAGGGCCTTGGCGAAACGATCGACGGTGAGTTTTTTCGCGATCGCTTCCGGTGGTGAACTGGGTTCGGTGCCGAGCGCGATGATGTGCTTCGTATCGCGAAAGAGTCGCAGGGCCGAAAGGATGTCGCCGCCGATCTGTGTGGCCAGCACCCGGTTTGCGTATTCGCCCATCTCCTCGGAAAAGATCTGCATGATCGCTTCGCGCGCCGCAATGGCGGGCAGGAGTTCAAGCGATTTGCTTGCGGTGCGTGCCCGCATCGCCGCTATATTGAGCTGTACGTGCAAGGCGAAGCTCCACTGGTTCTTTCCGACGGAGTCTAAGGCCCCATGGAGGCGGGTCTGGAAGTCGGTCGGTGCGGTCGATGTGGATGTGCGATTCTGCGTGTAGGCTCGAATCCATTTTGGGAGCAGCTGTCGGCGCAGCGTGTTGAGGCGCCGAGGGCTCATCGTGCTATCGGCAATCGCCGATCGAAAGCGATCCAGTCGTTTTTTCTGGTCCGGCGAAAGACCGGGCGGAGGTTCGTTCGACTGCAGCAGCTGATCGATGAAACGTCTCTTTTCGGAGTGCCAGGCCGCGATGAAATCCTGCGCTCTTGCTGGGGTGCGCAGCGATCCATCCTTCGGGGCCAACGCCCGAAAGACCGGATTGACCGTCGAGAGCCAGAGCGCTTCGCGTGCCGGATCGAGTCGTTTGTTCGGCGCGTTAGGCACGCGCGGCACGATGTTGTCGAAAGTCGAACGCAGAAAGTCGATGATCGTCCAAACGATCAAGCGCGTGTCGTCATGCGGCGGCTGCTCGATAAAGATTTCATCCCGTACGTTTGCGGGAAGATCCTGCACCTTGTTGCCGAAGAGATAGTGATCCAGCCCGGGAACGAGATGGATCGACATGCCCGGAAAGTGTTGGGCGAGTTGAAGCGCTTCCGCTCGATCCGGATAGTAGTGGTCGTTCGCCCCAATGATCGTGCGCATGCGAATCGAGCTGGGCGCACGCTGCATGAACCGTTGGCTGTGCATGACTTGCTCGGCCCAGCGGTCTCCTTCGAAGTTGAACGATACGCCCTGAAAGTTCGTATAGCGATCGGCGAGGTAGGGCTGCACGACCCGGCGATGGTGTTCGCGCAGGCGTTTGCTCACGCGCGCGGTGGGGGCGAGCAGGATGGCGGCGTCTGCATCCTCGGGATGGAGGCTCAAAGCATTGAGGATGGCCCCCGGGCCAAAGCTGTGGCCGAAGAAGAGGACCTTCTTGTCCGGGTGGCGCTCGCGAATCGGTGCGACGATGCCGTGGACCCATTCGGCGAAGGCGTCGGCATCGGCCAGGCGCGCATCGCAAGGACCCTGGCCATGAAAGGGATAGTCGAAGCCGATCGGCGCGATGCCATAGGAAGCCAGGAGATTCATCTCGCCCCAGATGTTTCCGCCGTGTGCGGTGCGCACGCTCGTGCCGTGAAACCAGAGGGCGATCACCTTTGCGTCGGGGGGCACCGGATCGAATCGATCGCCGTCGATGGGCGTGGTGGCGGTGACGGGGAAATGGATCTGCGTTTGGGCGCTCCCCAACCGTTGGGTGACCACGTTTCCGCTCGGAGAATCGTGCTGCAGGTGTCTGAAGATCGCCTCCACCGGCATGTTGGGAATCCTCGAAAACGGATGGGTTTGCGATTTCCGGACGCGCAGGTCTCTTCGCGGTATCGGTGCGATCTTCATTTTTACCGTGCTGATCGAAAATCCACGGGCGTCATCGTCGAAGCGAAGCTCGTACCCGGCTTTGCGCAGGATTCCCTCGAGCGCTTTCCTGATCGGGCCCCCAGGGAGTTCACCCGTTTCGAGGCGTGGGATTACATCGAAGATGATGCGATCGAAGTTTCGCTCCAGGATGTTTCCGCGCTCAAGCGCATCCCAGATGCGGGGTGCCACCCCGGCGACGTCGATGTCCAGTCGTCCCCGCGCCATCCAGCTGACGAGGTGTTCCATGGCGCTCTCGTGCATCTCGATGAGTCGGTCGCTGCGGGCGATGCCGACGGTGATGCTTTTCGTATCAGCCGGGGCGATCATTCCGTAGGCGATGCGGTAATCGAGCCCCAACTCCATGAAGAAAATGTGGATGTCGCGTCGTAGCAGGATGGATTGTCCCTGTTGTTGGAGTCGTTCGGTGAGCGCTTCCAGCTTGAGCAGGAGTCTTGGATTCGCCGTGAGCTTCTGTTGCAGCGTGCGAAAGAACCGTTTGCTCGTGGGGGTGAACGCTCCAGCGCTGAGAAAGGCGATCGTTGCACTGACGATGGCATCAGCCCGACCGAAGTGCATCGCCGGTGTCAGCGGATGCGCATCTGCGGGCGATGCATGCAGTCGTCGCCACTGACGATGCAGGCCTTTGAGCGTGGAGGCATCGATGTCCGGATTACGCCCGATCTGATTGATCAGCGCGGCCATGGCCGCATCGGTCTGCTCATGCTCCAGTGTATGCCACAGCTCCGGATAGGCGGTGGCCGGATCGGTGCCCACCGTCGATTGCACATATTGTCTGTAGCTCTCGATCTTCATACCGTCCTTTAGATATTGATGCCACCTCCCGGGGAAAATGGAGACCTTTTTTCCGATGACCCTGTAAAAAAGGGCTCCATTTTCCCCGGGAGGTGGCACATCATAGGTTTTTAGAAAAGCCCTTTAGAAAGCCAGGGCGGCACCAGCGGTGCTCGTCATCATGAAGGCGGAGCTGTCGCCCATGAAATCCGCTCCGCCCATCTCCAGGAGTTCCTCCGGCGCGGCGATGAGATCGGTCGGATCCATCCCGCCGAATTCGGCGATCATGCCGGCGTCTGCGGCGGTTTCGATGGGGGCGACGACGAGCGGCTCATCGGTGAGAACACCTCCGTATACGATGCTGCTCGCTTCGATGCCATCGGCGAATCTCGGCGCGGCCAGCGGGCCGGTCTCCGTCGGCGGCGTCTGCGGCGGAGGCGTTCCCTCGGGGGGCGTGTTTGCACCCGAAGATCCCTCGGGGTTGCTGTTTCCGGAGCTCTTTTTTGATTTCGCCTGCGCGATGGTCAACGGCGCATCCCAGATTGAATCGAGTCCGGTGAGCGTCTTGAGGTTCGTGGTTCCTGTTTGGAATGAATCCCGTTGCATCACTTCGCGGATCGCTTCGCGCTGTTCCTTTCCGAGGACCAGGTCGACGAAAGTCCGTATCGGATCTTGTTTCCATGTGGCTTCATGGTCCCGAATGGGATCGGCAAAAAGCCGATGCGCTTGCTTCGTGTTTTCCATCAAGAGGGTGTTAAAGGCCAGATAGGTCATGAGGCTTGCCGAGGCGAATGCGGGCGAATGCTGGGCGACCACCTGGAAGAGATCCCGTACGCGTCGGGAATCGTCGTTCTCATAGGGAACCTGCGCGAGCATTTTCATCGTGTGCCCTGATCGTGCGGGATCGACGGCAAACATCTCCGGCATGATGAGCGCCAGGTGCCTCTGGGGGTCGTTCGTGAGCAGTTCGTCCGGATTCTGCCAGGGATCGCGTTCCATTCCGGTCAACAGGAACGAAACCGAAATTCCGGCATTCGGTTCGACGATGTTGAGGCCGTGCTTTACCGTCGGATGGACCTGTTTGTAATACGCGACCAGTTCCTCGATCGAACGCTCGAAGGCCGTGTTCAGCTCTGCTGCTTCGGTTGCGGTCGCGTTCTCCGCTAGCAGTGCGGTGTTGTGCGAGAAGAGTTGGTGGTGAATACGTGTGGAAATTTGATTGAACTGCGATAGGTCCGATGCATTCAAGGAATCCTCGACCGACCAGAGGATGGTCAGCATGCCGGCCAGCTCTGGAAAGACTTCGATCATGAAGGGCAGGCGATCGAGCTTCGTCCCCTGTTTTTTCATCATGCGGATGCTGCGGGTGATAAAGAACGGATTGACGCGTCCGGTCTCCGGGTGCGCTTCCGCCAAAGCTTCATGCGGAAGGGTGAGCAGTCCCGGCTTGTGCACGCGCACGGTTTCGGTGAGCGTGAGCAACGGTTTGATCATCGCCAGGTCGTCTATCAATGATTCGTGCTGCCAGAAGGCGGCGACGACGGCATCGCGTGCGCTTCGTTGGAGGTCGTCTCCGTTCGTCCCCTTTGGATGAAAAGCTTCCGCCTCGGCTGCGGAGCTGGTTGCGAAGTGCTTTGAGAGCGCATCCTTGGCCTGGACGACCGTAGTCTGAATCGAGCGGCGGTCGGCATCGGCCAGTCGCTCTGTCGGAACATATTGTGCGATCCGATCGAGGATGATGACCATGCCGACGAATTCATGAAGGATGCTGTCGGTCTGCAGCGTTGCCGAGAGGTGTTGGTGCAGGGGAGATCCTGCACCGATCCATGTCGTGAGCCACGCATCCATCGCCTTGGGTTGTATGCGACCAGCCGGGCTGATCATTCCGAAGGGCATGAGGCGCTGCACCTCTTCCATATAGGCGTTGGCATTGGCAAGCGTCATCGGATAGGGCTGGTTGCCGCCGATGGTCCGTTCGATGGGATTGGTCAGGCGTGCTATGACGCTGATCATGCGTTCGTCGAGCGCGCCTTCGGTCTGCCGGGAGAAGAAGTGTCCCAGCGTTTGTAGCTGGCGATCGGCGCCGATTCGGCCGGCCAGTCGAAGGCTGGCAAGAAATCGTGGAAAGTCGTTCAGGGGCGGCATTCGTGCGGCCGAACGAATATTGTTCACTCCCCACATTGCGATCGTGTGCGCCGGAAACTCGAGCCAGCGATCGTCCCGCTTGTCATAGGTGCGAAGGACGAACTGTCCGGGTTTCATCTCCCCCGTTCGAAGGGCTTCCATGTCGCGGGAAAACTGGTCGTCGTCGACCAGGTGCTGTTCTGTGCCCTGTAGGGTTTTCAGCGTGAGGACGGAAAGCGAAGGATGCGCCAAAATCCGCTCTGCTTCGATGCCGAGTTGGCGGTGGCGGTTGGTTTCGTCAACTTCGTCGTCCATTTCTTCCGCCGCTGTGTGCGCATGCAGCGCCAGACGCCGGCGCTGGATCGACGAATGGAGGTGGGCGCGTTCCTCGATGAGGAAGCGATACATCTCCTTGGCCAGGGCGATCGTGTCGGTGATGCCGGCGTCGCGATCGAGCAGTTCGGCATCGTGGATGCGATCGATCCATCGCTGTGCGTGTATGCCGAGCGTGTCGTTGATGCCCACGAGCAGGGCCATGTGCAGCATGGCCGGTGGGAGTTCGTTGACCTGCGTGGAGATGACCGGAAGGGGTTCTGTGGGCAGCTCACCCGATTTCAAGCTTGTGGCGATAACGGTGAACTGCAGTTCGAGCCAGCGGCGCGTCGTTGACAAACGCGTATCCTGGGTCCCGCCGTCCTCTTCAAAGAAGAAATCCAGTGCGCTCAGATCGTTTTCGATCTGTTCGAGCGTTTCCGTATCGGTCCAACTCTCGATCGCGTCCAATTGCGAGGGGGGCAGGAAGATGGACTGTTCGTGGAGCAGGTCTTCGATTACGGCGTATTGGAGCTGTTCCTGTGTTCCCTTGATTCCGGTGTCGCTGGCTGGGCGCATCAGGATTTCACGGATTTCATCACGATGCTTTTTAGCGACGGCAGCGAAGCGCGCGACGATGCGATCATGGTGCATCAGAGATGCGGGGTCGTTTGCAATGACGAGCGTTTTCGCTTCGGCTCCAGATAGGCGCAAGGCGCTGTCCAGGTCGGTGCGCAGGGCATCCGACAGAAGCGGGCGGGTCAGCATTGCCAGCGCTGCCATCGGCCAGGCCTGTGTGCGCGTCAGGACGTGTTGCGCGGCGGTCTGCAGCGTCGGGGGGAGTGTGGTCCGTTCCTGCTGTGCGATCAAGGCATTCGTCTTCGAAAGCGAAAGGTCTGGTCGTCCCCATTCAGGCAGGATGTCGAGCAGCGCCGGGTGCGGCTGGGCAACGTGCGCCAGCAGCGGCAGCTGTAGAAGTGATGCGCGTTCCGGTATGGCTTGCTCTACCTCGTTCTGCGGCGTCTCCGTTCCCGTCAGCCACCAGCCCAGCGTGCGGTAGGCCATCAGGTCGCGGCGCTGGAGCGCTTCGAGGATGATCGCCCGGTGTCGTTGATAGAGGGAAAGGACCTTCTGTACGGTCTGCTTGATCGCCCGTTGCTGTTGCGTGAAGGTTTGCGTGTCTTTGTGTTCGACTTTTGTGCGCGGGAGCGCGTTGCTGAACGCATCCGCGATGCCCTTGAGTTCGGTTTCGAATTCCGGAGGCAGACGCCGGTGGACGGTGGCGATGATGGTGAAGAGTCCCGCCAGACTCGGTGCGATGAAGGCGAGTTCGACAAGCCCCTTCGGGAACGCGGCCGCGTTTTCTTCCTTCTCCTGATAGAAAATCAGGATCCGCTCCATCCCGACGCGCCCGATCTCGGGAAACCGCATGAGCGCGCTGGAATCCGTGGGCATCAGCCAGGGAGCGTCGTCGGGATAGGTCGGATGGATCCAGCCGTGGAGCGGTGCGGTCAGGCCCAGCCCCTCGGGATCGACGATCCATTGGCGTTCCTCGCGATAGAGACGGTCGGTTGGAAATCGCCGCAGTGCGCGGTTGAATCGCATCGATCGCTGGTTCGGCTGGGCATGGATGAGGATCTCGGCGAAGCTCGAGAGGAGATCCGAGCAGTGCTTGCACATCCGATCTGAGATCTTCGGAGGGAGGCCCTTTCGCTGAGCGATGATCGCGCCCATTATCATGAGCTGTGTGAGCGTTCGCTTCAGGAGGGGGTTTTCTCGGGCGGCGTCAAGCAGGTGCTCGGTGTCGTTTTCGGTCAATTGGTAGTTTGTTCTCATCCAACCGCGCACCAGGTTGGCGATGGCATTGAAGTCGGCATTGACGATCTCCGGAAGGTCGTATCCTCGTCTCTGAAAGCGCTCATATTGCTCGACGGCGATATCCTGTGCGGCGATGAGCGAGAGCGACGTGTCGGTCTCGTCGTCGGCGAAGGCGATGGGGGCGAGCAGTCGTTCCAGGAAGTCGTTGAAGCCCTCCGGGCCAGTGCCTTTGCGCTGGTGATGGACGATGGCGGCGAGTTTGGTCAGGCGCGGGTCGACGAAGATACGCCAGATCAAGCGCTCCTTTTGCCACAAGACCGGATCGTCCTGCAGCGGGGTCGTGATGACCACGTCGTTTTTTTCATCCCATGCCCCGATGGCGCGCATCGCTTCGGAACTCATTTCCTTTTCTCGGTTGTCGGTCGGATCGTAGAGATGAAAGACGGCGTTGCTGGCGCGCATTTCGCGGCGGTCTACGCGTGCCTTGTTTGCATCGACCTCCTCGGGATCGATGAGAAATTCATGCGTCCCCTTGGGCGTCACGATCGTCATCAGCCCCAGGTGCGGGTGGGTTGTGTTGTGTGCGGAAAACCGCGCTTGGATCGTGCGCTCACGTGGCGACAGCATCGGAAGGTGTTTTGCCTCTTCAGATGCCGGGGTGGTGTCGACGAAGATTGCATTCTGTTTTGTGCCCAGGACCTGTGCGAGCCGCTCCGCCCTCGCCAACGCCCAGCGGCGGATCGTCTTGTGGGCATCGGCCGGCGAGGAGGGGTGCGGCGCGATCGCCAGCGTCGCGAGCAAGTTGCGCAGGTCGTCGGTGGCAACGCCACCCGAGAGTTGTTTGCGCGCCAGCTCCACCAAGAGCAAAAGCGTGCCATCCTCTGTGCTCACGGCCGCCGCGAGCAGGTTCACGATGCGATGAAACGGGTGATCTGTTCCGATCGCGCCGATGCCGGACGCGGGATTGTCGAGGTGAAACCCCCAGCGGTGGGCGTCGAGCGTGATCCGATTGCCGAAGAGGTCCATGGCCGTGAGCGTCTCGTCGCGCATTCCGGAAAGCCACGTCTGCACGCGCGTGTGCTGTTGCGTCGCCAGGAGGAAGCTCTGCGATGCGGTGTGCAAAACGCGTGCGTCGAGGATGGGGGCGAGCCTCTTTTGCGCCCGTGTGCTGGCGTTCGGGTCGGTGCTTGTCCTCGAGATGGTGACTTCACGATCGTCGAGGATGATATCGTCTTCGGTGGAAATCACTCCCGGTTCCGGCAGTTGTGGCGGCATGGCGGGAAGACGCGCTTCGATGGCGCGCAGATCGGTGTACATGGGTTCGACGCCGATCGCACGGATCTCCTGCATGCGCGTGATAAATGTTCCAGCGGTCGCGATGGCGTCCTGAAGCTTCGTGATCGATTCAGCAAGGGTCCTCGCATGCGGTCCCGCCGTTGCCGGATCGATGGTCTGCAATCGCGTCAACAGTTGGCTGGCGCTGTTCGGATGCGGCGCATGCTGGGAGAGGGCATGGGTGACGGTGTTCGTCGCTGCATCGAAGAGGGGATCTGTTTTTTCGCGGATCGAAAGAAAATCATTCAGTGCAGCGCCGGCCGCGGTCATGTGTGGAATCGTCGGTGCGTTCTGAGCGGTCTCCATGGCCGTGATGAACGCCGCCTGTGCTTCCTGCAGGGAATCGATCTGCGCCTGTGCTGCCTGGGAGGTTGTGTCGGCGATGGCGCTCGCGATCTCCAATGCCCGCGTCGCTCCGTGCTGCGCCATCTTTTTCGCGGAGGCGATCGCTTCCTGCTCGGTCTTGTCCTGCTCGATCTCGTCAGCACGCTTATTCAGCAGGACCCGATGTTCCTCGAATCGCGCGGTCACGGCCTTGGCTTCCTCCGTAGCCGTAACAAGCTTCTCCTCAATGGCGATGACCCGATCGATGAGATCGCTCATGTCCAGTTGCGTGGCGATCTCCTCGAGTTCGCTGTGGGTTTCGAGCATGGCTTTGATCGCCGTCGTCTGGCGCAGCAGAACGCGTGCGCCCCGGTCGAGGTGTTTTTGGGCGCGCTCGATCGCCTTGTCGTTCATGGCGGCCGTGTTCGGGACCATCGCATACATCGCCGAGATCATGCCGATTTTGTTCTGCAGGATCGCGGCCTGTTCTTCGGCTGTATCGATGCGCTCGATCTTCTCGGCGTGCTCGGCCTGCATCTTTTCAAAGCGAGGAACAACCTGTTCAGTATAAAGACGTCGTGCAAACGCTTCGATCGAAGTTCCCTCCGCGTCGATTCCAGCGACGTCGGCGAGCAGTCCCCAGGATCGATCTCGTTGCTGTACATCCTCCCAGCTGCCCAGTTCGTTTCGCGAGCACACCGTTTCGATGAATGCTTTGAATGAAGCGACCACCACGGTTTCGTCGTTTGCCTCTATTTCGATGGCCGTTCGGGCGAGATCGATCTCCTCGCGCATCTGCTCATGCATGTCGCTGAACGTCGTCGCCAGCATGCCGGTGAGCGATTCGGTCATGCGGTGGGCGATGGCCTCGAAGGGCAGAAAGTCATCAGCGACGAGTTCAAAGGCGATATCACGTGCTGGCGTGGGGGAAACGCTCGTCAAGCGTTCCCGCGCGAAGGCTATCGCAAAGGCGACGAGGGATTGGTCGGTCACATTTGGCGCGGCAAATCGTTTGCGCGCACGTTTGGCAAATCCCATTTCGGGGTCGGCCATGAGCTGTTCGAAATCCGCAAGCGCTTCCCGCTGCTGATGCAAATAGTGGCGCACGAAGTGGGCGTCGTTTTCAGAGAGCGATTGCAGCGCGGAGGCTTCGGCGTTCTCGTCGGAGGGGCGGCTGCGGTTGGCGGCCAAAACGGCATCCAACGTTCGTGTGCGATCGATTTTTTCGTCCGGGTGCTTCGCCTCCCAAATCGTTGCGGCGTGAGCCAGTCGCGTTTCGAGCAGTCCCGTGGTGGGGAGCGCGTTGTTGGCCCGCGTATGCGGAATGTGTGCGCGCTCGTTGTGGCGGCGCAGCAGAATGCGCGTCTCCCGCGCAACGAGGTGCGGACGCGGCGGGTGATCGAGCTGTTGCCCGTATTCCTCCAACGTGAGTCGGACGACATCGGTGATGAGCTCTTCCTGCACCGGCACCTTCAGAATGAGTTTCGGATCATGGGCGAACAGCCCCATGTAGGCGGAGACCGCGATTTCGGCCAGGCGCGTGCGCACCGCGTGTTCCGGAGAGTTTGGGTCGATGATGTGGAGCCCATCGACGGGTTTTCCGTTGGCGATACCCATGCGGCCGAAACTCTCACAGATGAGCGCGCGTAGCGCGATGGGGTCGACATCCTGTTCGTGGGCGGCGGCATGGACTGCGGAATCGAGCCGTGCGCTCCAAAAATGCGAGGCAAAGCCGTGGGTCGTCGCAAAATAGGTGCGTATGGCGGCAAGGCCCGCTTCGATCATCGCTGAATCGGCATCGCGTTCGGCGGCGAACTGGCGAAACTGCACATCCCAGGTCTCGGCGTGTCCGGGAAGGTTCGGCTCATGCGGTCCAGCCGATGGCGCCTGTCGTCCACGGCCGATGATGGTTGCAAGCGCTTGCCCCGCATCATCGAGTGGCACGCGTTGACCCAGCGCAATGAAGTCGAGCGCGGCCTGTTCCAACAGGTGCTCGGGGGCTTCCCAGATCGGGCGCAGCGCCTCGACGATTTCGCCGGCATGCACGATATTCGGCGTCAAGCGTCCTTCGCGCCGGGCAAGCCCCATGAGCAGCCGCAGGCGAATGAGCGCATTGCGTCGGGTGGCACTCCACCCTTGTGCATGCGCCGCCTCGAAGATGTCGTCGATGACGAGCGTGGTGCGGCCAGCGTGTTCCGGGCGCAGTCGCTGGCGAGCCAGCTTCGCTACCGCCTGGAAGGGGATGTCGAATCCGTCGATCGCGGCGACTCCCCGAATGGGAAGGTGATAGAAGATCTCGCGCGCGAATCTCCCGATGCGACGATAGAAGGCGATGGTCTGGGCATCGCTCTGGGCAGAGGCGCCGCCTTGCTCCAGCCGATCGCGGTGGATCTCCTCCTGCAAGATCAGCTCCGCAATTTCTGAGCGCAGCTGGGCGGGGGAAATCTCCTCTTCGGGTCGATCGATCGGAGTGTTCGTCTGCGCATCCATTCCATGATGTGCGGGGCGCGTGACGGTGACCGGAAAGGGGAGTGCTTCGACTGCAGCGAGATAGCCGTCCGCCTTTTCCAGCAGTTTTCCGTAATAGCCGCGATGGGCGTCGGCCAAAAGGCGCGGGGCGCTCTGCGTCGTCCTGCTCTCATTTGCGTCGGTGGCGTATTCGGCGGCGTTGGGCACGAGCTGAAAGCGATAGCGCGATCGCGAGGTGATTCCCTCAAGGTCGATGCGTCGTCCGGCGGCGTCGCGGATGTCGGGTATGGTGCCCATGAGCAGTTCGATCCAGCGCATGAACCCGCCGTTGAATTGCTTGTGCGAACGGATCTGATCGTCGCTCTCGCTCACATCACGTCCTGCCAGCGAGCTGTTGATGCGATCGAGCGAGAGCCAACTGGCGCGCTGCACGTGGCCACCGGCCTGGTTCTGGCGCGTGGCCTCGGGCATGGCGGTTTCGATCCCCTTCATGCGGCTCGCAAACGTCGGCGTGCCGTAGTTGGTATATTCCAGGTCCCCCATGAATTTCGGAACGGGAACGATGATGGTTCCCTCTGTGTCGGCGTGATCGCGCATGCTGCGAATAATGGGCGAGAGCGCCGCAGCGAAATCGACCGGGTCGAGTTCGAACCCGCGATTGCGCGCGAGCGTGCCCAGATGGATGAAGGCGATGAGCAGCTTTTCGTCGGCGTCGCGCTGCTTCGGTTCGACGGTCAGTTTCTCCAACTCATCGGCGGCCACGGCGTGGGCGATGAGGAGCTCCCAGTCGGAAGGGGTGAAGGCGGTCGGCATGGTCTCGAGCGCGTTTTCCCCGAGGAGCCCCGCCTTCTCGTATTCGTCGATCTCGCGTTGCATCCGTTTGCGCACGTCCGCTTTCTTCGGCAGATAGGCCTCCAGCATACGGCGCAGGCCCCCTTTGAGCACGAAGGCTGCGGGCGTGTAGCCTGTTGCCAGATCGATCAGCGTGTCGTCGCCTCGCGCGTCGTGAAGGCGCTGTTTCCACCGCGCGTCGTTGCTGTTGGCCGGGGGGAAACGCGTGAGCAGTTCTTCGAGCGTTCCGTTCTCCTCGGCGATGGCCACGAGCTTTGGCCAGGTCTCGCCCTGGTGGAGTTCGACGACGGTCGCCCAGTTGTCGCGGCTGGCGGTGCGCTGCGTGCGCAGCTGGCCGTATCCGCGGAAGATGGAGAGTTTGATGTCGGTGATCTGCTCGAAGCGGTCGGCGTCGATCGGCCCGATTTTCTCTTCGATTGCCTCGATCAGCTCGTTCATGCCGCCGCTGACCGAAGGGATGAATCGGATGCCGCGAGCGGAATCGGTCGCGAGCGTGAGACGGTGTTCGCTTCGCCGCGCGTGTACGGTCGGTTTTGCTGCGCGGGTGTCGGTATCAGCGGTGAGGAGCTGACGCCGGCCGGCGCGCAGTGCGATATGGGCGAGTGCGGAAAGCAGTTGTTGTGCCAGCGCATCGCGTGCATCTCTGCGCTGATCCGGATCGGCGATCCTCTCCGTCGCGATGAAGGCCGCATCTTCGATGCGTTCGGATGAGAGCGTGAGCCTTGGCAACTGATCCGGTTGGGTTGCCCCCATACCCCATCCGATGGCCATGACCGCCGCCGTGCGTAGCCGTTCGGCGGCCTCAGGATTGTCGATGTGCTGAGCGATCCAGGCTTCGAGATCGTCGCGCATCGATCGGCGCTTCTTTCCGGTGCCCGTTTCCGCATCGATGAGGGTATCGACGCGATCGATATCGATCGGTCGGGTTTCGCGCGTATGCTGCGCGCGAACATCGAAAAAGAGATCGCCGATGATGCGTGTCTTGTCGGCGATGGTCTGTGCGCGTTCTTTGCGGTGGTTGCCGCGGGAGAGATTGCCGACGATCTGCGCTTCGTCATATCCCAGAGGGCGGAGGTGTTCCGCCTCGACCCGCTGTGCGCGGGAAAGCGCTTCTTCTCCCGCCACGCGATCCTCGTCCGCAAGTTCGCGCAGCAGTGCTTCGATCGCGCCGATCTGTGCGCGGGCGTGCAGGATAAAGGTGGCCAGCGTCGCGGGCGTGAGCGTCGATGTGGATGCGTGCGCCGTCGACGGTTGTGACGACGATGTGGGTTTCCCCGTGCCGGTGAGCCCCAGTCGCGCAAGGTTCTCCCGGATGAATGTGACGTAGGTTTCGCGGAATGAGGAGATGCGTCCTTTCGCCTCCTTCTGCGTGACCTGCATCTGTCCGGCATAACCCATGACGAGGCTGCGTTCGATGAGCGCGTCGAATTTCTTTCCGCTGGGGGGTTCGCCCTCGACAAACCGCGTACGCACTTTTGGAAAGAGATCGTCGACGAGGGTATCGTAGGCATACTGCAGGATGCGATAGCAGTCGTATTCGTTGACGCTCATGTAGGGGTGCTCACGATGGAGCGTCATTCCCTGTTCCTTGAGCTGCGCATCGATCATCTTTCGCGAGAGGAGAGATGGGGGCGGTGTTGTCGCGGATGCCGCGACATAGGTGTCCACCGCATCGTGCGCGTCGGATGGTGTGGTGCCGCCCTCGTCGCTTTCGTGGATATCGGATTGCGGGTGGGGGATGTGCGATGCCCCTCCCGTTTTTTTGATGTCATCTCCCATAGGGCACTGGCTCCGTTTCGACGTTCAGCGGTGGATGCAGGTTGTCACTTTTCCCGCGATTCCAAGTTTGTCATTCCCGCGTAGGCGGGAATCTCGATTGTCAGAGCACATCGAGATCCCCGCTTCTGCGGGGATGACACAAGCAAGGTTCGTCGCCAATCTCGTGCAGCATTGCTGCGTAAGATGTATATTTTCCCGACGATTTCCCTTCTGTATCGGTGACATTTTCAAATTGTTGCGTGGTTTTTTCTATCGAATGAGGCCGGGGCGCAGGGCGAAGAGGGGGTTCTGAAATTCGGCGATGCTGTCTATTTCCCCTGTCATTCCAATGGGTTCGAAGGGCGATAGCGCGATATCCTCCGTCGCCATCATCTGTGCGGCATCGGCCTCCATCAGGGCGAGCCCCGAGCGCAGGGCGGTGTCCGTTCCTTCGGGCGTCGGCGTCTGTTCTCCACCGCCGGAGACGATCGGTGGCGTGCTCGATCCACCGCCCCCCTTGGAGGGGTCCTCATCCTCGGGGATCTCGATTTTGCCCGAGATCGGATTGATCCGCGCGTTTGCGGGATGAACGACGTCGCCGGTTTGATCGCTTGCCTTCCAGACGGCCAGGCCGATGCGTCGCATCGTCTCGACCTGTCTGGTAATGTGGGGTGGAGTGTGGGCGAAGGTCATCGCACCGCTGGCAGCGATTCCGGCTTCGGCGACGGTCAGCGCATAGCGATCCCAGAACTCGTTCGGATCGAAGAGATCATTGTAGACGATCGCTCCGCTCTGGAAAAACGCATCCAGCGCCGCGTTCCCCATGGGCGTACCGCCTGCCGTGCGCAGTCGATGCGTGCGCAGGTGTTCCACGAGCGGGCGTCTTCCCTCCGGGATGGTCTCGATTCGTTTCCAATGCTGTGTCCGCTCCATGTGGGCATGGAATGCCTCGATAACATCGTCGCGCTCGGCGGCGCGGGCCTTGCCCGCCGGGGTGACATGCTGATGGAGGAGCTCCCAGAGGGGCTTCCATCCCGCCGGTGCGATCGTTCCGTCGCGCAGAAAGGCCTGTACGCCGCGCTGGACCTCATCGCCCGCTTCGCGGGGATGGATCAGGCCTCCATTGTCGGTCACCAGGGCGTTTTCTCTGGCGATGCGCACGAGCGCTCGTACGGAATCGTCGAGCTCCTCAATCGGCGTCCAGCCGGCATGGGCGGCGGCGGTCTCCTCGATGAGTGCGCGCGTCTCCGCGTGCTCCGGAACATGCACGTGGTTTCCCTGGGCATCGCGTTCGACGTTCATGAGGATCTGCCGCAGGTTCGTCCAGAAGTTTCCCTTCTTTCCACGGAAACTCCTGGGGATCTTGCCGTCGCGCAGAAATCGGATGACGGGATTTAGGTTGAGCGGGCCGCTGCGCCATCCGTCGGTCGTGGTGAATCCATACCGCGGAAGGGTTGCGCCGAAGAGGGCGAAGGATTGATCGCGCGCCTGTTGCACCAGCGGACGAATGGCAGCATTCAATTCGGTTCGCGGGACCCAGCCGTTCTCGTCGAACTTGTGCTGGCGTGCGAGGACATCGCGCCCTTGATAGAGAAAAATCCCCATGCGCGCGAGCAGTCGTGCATCGCTCGGCGTGCGGCCGTTCAAATATCCCACCAGCGTGGCTTCGCTCACGGCCAGATCGAAGGCCATCTCCGCGAGCTTCCCTTCATAGTCCTCCTGCAGGATGTGGCGCATCAGCCGCGGCATTTCGCCGACCATGCGCTGGGGGAGCAGGACGTGTTCTCGCACCCCCGAGATGGGAATGAGTTCCTCCGGCTGCGGCACGACGACCGGCTTGCGTTCGACCTCTTTGGTCTCCGCGTTCGATTTCCAGACGTCGCTCAAGTGTCCGTATCCCTGGCGTCCGATCGCCTCCGTCACCAGGTCGATCTGCGCGCCGCCGATGCGCGCAAGCGCGTGATCGGTGATCCCGAGCGCATCGAGCACCGTCACGAGATCGGGCCGATCGTAGCGCGGTTCGATGATGATGCGCGGCGGGATGTAGACGACCGTGCCGTCGGATTCGATGTGCCATTTGTCATGTCGGAAGGCGCGCCCCGGGTTCTGGCTGGCCGGAATCTCGGAGAGCGTCGGTTTGTCCGGTATGATGTTCTGTGCCCAGGGGATGTCGGCACCCTCGCCGATGACGCCGATGCTCAGGAGCGTCTCGATCGCACCCGGCCCCGTGCGTCTGGGTTTGGATGCCTCCATCAGCATGTCGCGCACGTTCTCCGGCGTCTTCGCTGTCATCACCGCGATGATCCCGTCGATCTTGCCCGTATATTCGCCGATCGAACGAAACGCACCGGTGTCTGCCTTTTCGCCGAAGACGAATCGCTCGAAGGTGGTTCTGCGTCCGGCACGATAGGCGTCGATGAGGCGTTTGACCGCTTTTGGATCGCGGCTCATCTCCTCGGTGATCACGGCGATCTGCCGCACGCCCATCGCGGGCGATGCGTCCGCGCGCGCGGGGCCGTCGCCATAGCGGTCTTCCTTCGAGAAATACCACTGATAGTAGCGCGCGAACTCCTCGATGTGGGCGACATCCACGCCGAAGTGGAGCGTGGGGGCAAACCCGCCGCGTCCGCTGCGGATGCCGTGATCCTCTAGCGCGCGCATCAGGTGGTAGTGGTGCTCGAGCGTGCGCACCGTCTGGGAGAGATCCTTCTGATTGAGGTCGTGGCCCGTCGTCGTGATCCACTTGAGGTCGACGCCCATGCGCACCGGGGCATACGTGACCGGCGGCAATACCTTTCTGCGCATGAGGTCGAGGACGTCCTGTTCGGCGATGACGTTGGCGCGGGCTCTGAGTTTCTGCGGGATCGTGGCCGAAAAACCGAGGTTGAAGGCGCTGGTTGCGGCGTCGGCGATCGCCTCGATCGTTCGGCGCCAGGTCGCGGCGAAAATGCCGTGATGATATTCGTCCAGGAGGGTGAGGGCATACGGATGTGCGCGATCGGCAAACTGAACCTGCGCTTCGTGTGCGAAACGAGCGGCGTTCGTCTTTCGGCCTGCCGTTGGGACGCTCACGAGCACCGCGTCGCCCGAAAGATCCCAGCCGTCGGCGTCCACCTTCGTGACGCGTATCGGGCGTCCGAGGCGTTTCCGGAAGACGGGATCCAGCAGGAGCTTCATCGCCGCTTCGTTCTGTCCCGTGATGCGTCTCAGATGGGTAAGGATGAAGGCCTTTCCCCCATCGTTCATCTGCAGCCACCCCTCGCGCATCCCGATCTCGATCGTCGCGGCCATCTCGTGTGTCTTGCCGGAACCGGTCGGCGCCACGATCGAGGCCTCGGCGACGGGTTCCTCTTCGATGCGCGATCGATGGAGCGCCCAGTATGCCCCGATCGGATTGAGGATCTCGAGCTGATGCGGGCGTGTGGGGGTCAAAAGCCCCGCGCGCGGAACGCTCTCGAGTGCCGGGATCACGGTTCCGGGTTCTATGACCGATTCGCCCATCGGAAAGGGGAGTGCGTTGCGGGGGCGAGTTTCGTGCGTGCGCGGAACCCGTTCAATCGGGAGGGCTTCACTCTGGATCGTCGGCGGGGTGAAAAGTCCATGGAGGTGAACGGAGAAGGGGCTTCCCGAAGGATTGGCCCTGCCCAGTTCGAGCTCGGTGCGATCGACGCGATTGATGAGGATGCGCAGGGCATCGACCACATCGTGCAGATAACCGAGTTGGCGCAGCGATTGTGCGCGGTCCCGTTCGCCGATGAGCCAGTGAAGGCGATTGACGATTGCCTCGGCGCGCTGTGCCCCCGCATCGCCGTAGCGCTCAGCCCAGGTGGCGGTATTCGCCTCGATCTTCTGCGCCAGGACCCTGCTCTCGTCGGCAAACCGCTCGAGATATTCCGCTTGCGTCGCATTCCAGGCGGGCGTCGGCGGCACGGCCGCGGGGGCGGGCGTCGTTTCGGGGCGGGGCGTGTCTGCCGGTGCGGGTTCGTGTTTTTGCGCGGGCGCTCGAGGCGATTTCGTCTTCGGTGCGCGCTCCGCAAAGCGACGGGCCTGTCGCGCGATTGCCGGTGCGGCATCGTCGCGCAGGAAGTGAAACCCGGAGGCGATCGCCTCCTTGTGAATCGTGCGCAGGTGTTCGAGCATCTCCTCATCGAAGCGCGCCGGATGTTCGATGGCCTGCGCGATCGGCGTGAGCTCCTCCGGGTCGTAGCCCAGCTCGGCTTCGGCGTAGACCAGGAGTTCCATCCCACGCCGGCGCTTGTCAGCGTCCTGAAAGAGCTGCGCGAAGTTTAAATCGGTTTTGAAGCCAACCATACGAACATCCTTTCGTAACTCGTGACTCGTAACTCGTGAAGCGTGTTGTGTCGAAGTTTGTCATTCCCGCGCAGGCGGGAATCTCGATTGTCACGATCCATCGAGATCCCCGTTTTCACGGGGATGACAATCATTGCTCTATCAATATTTCCGCTCTTTCACCCTTCACCCTTCGCCCCTCACCCTTCATTCTTACATCATCATCCCCGCCGTCATCGCGGGCATCATCATTCCCATTTCGGGCATCATTCCATCCAGGTAGCACTCCGCGCTCACATCCATGAGGTCATATGCCTCGGGCATGATGGCACCGCCCATGGGGATCAGCGCATCGTTTACATGCATATACACATCGCCGCTCCCATCGATCGCATCGAATGCCAGCGGTGTGTTCGTGAGCGGTGCGGCTGAGTGCTCCGATCCCCCCGATGTCGTCGGCGCAGGGCCAGCATTCTCGGGGCCGGCCGGCGTTGATCCGCCGCTGCCCCCTTCATTGCCGCCGCGTTTTTTTGCGGTTGCCTTCGGCGGCGTCGTTTCGGCAATGATCCGCCCGCGCTCTCGAAGGATCGTTTTGCGGTGCTGGCAGAAAAACGCATAGAGAAAGGAGGCGATTCGGTCGTGATCGTCCGTGGGGATACCTGCTCCCCAGCATCGTTCGTAGAGCCAATGGAGGTGACGGACGAACTGGCCGGAGGCGTTCGTCTCGTGATCAGGCTCATAGACGACGCTCAAGATGGCGATCATCTTGAGCGCCAGTGGCGAGATCTCATCGGCAAACCGCGCGCGGCTCTCTTCGGGCAGACCCTTCATCGTGCGGATCTTCGCGCGGATCGCCTCCATGCCCCGCTCCATGTCGGGGTCATCCACCGCGAGGATGTCGAGCGCGTCCAGATAGCGGTGCGCGCGCGCATCGTTCTCTCCTTCGGTCACCAGGAACGGCGATGGCAGAAGCGTCCGCTCCCCCAGGTCGCGAAGGTCGCGTTCCGTGGCGACGTAGGGGAGGATTTGCTCGCGATGTTCTCCGATTGCGGCATAGAAGTGCTGCACCATCGCCTCCGGCGTGCCGTCGCCGTTGCGTTCGGCGATCTGTGCGAGCATGTCGGAAATGGCCTCGATCGGATCGTCCGGGTTGATTTCGCCCAGCAGAAAGGCGCAGCGAATGGCCTCTTCAGGGAGCGCGTTGATGAGGGCGATCATGCGCGCGGTCGTCATCGGATCGTCGGTCGGAAGGCTGTGGCGAAAGCTCTCCCTCCACATCGCCATGCGATCCTGGCGATAGTTCTTGTTTGTCGGAAAGATGTCGAGGCGCTCAAGGATCGCGCCGATGCGCTCGACCGTCGCTTCCGTTCCCAGCATCTCGAGCGTGGGCAGATGATCGAATTGGATGCGGATACGGTCGACCTCCCGCTTCCAATAGGCCGCGAAAAACTCTTGGCGATTGTCCAAGAGGTGGACCTGGAAGAGGGCGTGCCCGAGACTATCCGGGTCTCTCCGGAGGATGCGCAGGGCATCCCCTCCCAGCGGGTTCTCGATGCCGATGTCGACGCAAGTGGCATAGACGCGGAAGAAGGTCTCCGGGAGCCGTGCCATGACATCGGCGAGCTCCTCCATCGCCTTGAGTCCCCCCGGATCGCGCGGGTTGATGCGTTCATTTTCTTCGAGCACCCGCGTGGTCAGCTTTCCGGCGATCTGCTCCATGCGTTCTCCCCGGGGATTCTTCCCCTTCGGGACAAAACCGAGCGCATCGATGACGCCATCGATCTGCTCGAGCGAGAGCTTGCCCGCGCTCTTCCACGCCTTCGGCAGGATCTGCTCTTCGCGTTCGGCGCGGCGCTTGTGCACGGCCGCCCTGATCGCTTTGGCGCTGGAGATGAGGCATTGGAAAGAGGTCTGGATGTCGTCATGTGTCGATCGTGCCGGACGCAGGACGATGTTGGCGAGATAGAATCGGTCGGAATTCCATTTCTCCGGCGCGAGGTCCGCCGCCATGAGGGCGACCAGGCAGCGCTGGGTTCCATCGGACAGTGCGTTGAGTTTATCGCGGAACCGCTGTCGGATCGGCCCCTCCCGGAGGGGGTCCGGTCTCTTCTGGCCCTGCTCCATCCGGTGCATCTCCATCGCCGTATCCAGGATGTCCGCGCGCGCCTTCGCCAGGAGTCGCTTGAATTGCTGTGGATCGGTTGGAACGAGTCCCGTCGCCTCGATCATGGCCTCGATCTGCGGGATCGTGAAGTCGGAGCTGTTCCCCTCGTCCGGAACGATCTGCGCGATCGCCTCCGCGAAGGGGGGGGTAGGACGCTGTTGCTCTTTTTTCGTTATGGCCGAATGCGTCAGGATCAGCGAGATGTGTCCCATCCGATCCATCGAAACGATCTGGCGATAGCCCTCGCGCAGGAAGTGCTCCTGGTCGACGCGGTTCTGATCCGGGATGAAGGCGTCGAGGAGCGCCCGCTCGAGTGGCGACACGTCCTTCGATCCCTGCTGGTGGTCGGTCATCATGAGTGCGCGAACGATCGCCCCCGTCGGCGTTCGCTGATCCCGGACATACGCATCCCGGATGATTTCAAGTTCAGCGAGCGCCGCGGGCTTGAGGCTCTCGCGTTCGGCTACGTCCTGCATCAGTTCCCGAAGTCGTATCGGCATCGCCCCCTTCTCATCGGTCGGCAGGATGCGCCCGAGAAAACGCAGGCGTTCCTCGATGATATGGATGGGGAGCGTATCGATCGCACGGTTGCTTTCGGGGGGGAGGATCAGATCGAGTCCGGTGATGAGATCAAACGCGGTCGTCTCCGGCGGGAGTTCCCCAACTGAGGGGACAAGCGCTGCCTTTCCCGGCATTCGGATGAGGGGAATCGCCAGTACGGTGAGGAGATCGCTTCGGTGTTCATCGAGGATCTCGACGAACTGGCGCATCTGCTCCTCGTGCAGGGCCACGGCCTTCGTGTCCTGAGCAGCGAGCGCCGGGAGCGTCTTGATCTGTCTGCCGACGAACCGGACGATCGCTTTTTTCAGCTCGGGCGAGATGAGCCCCCACCCAAAGACGAGCGCGGGCAGGAGGAGGGCGGCCTCGGTCTGCTGCCCCCAACGGATCAGGTTCGGAATATGTTCGATCGCCCTGCTGGTGCTGTCATGAGTCGTCTCCAGCATGGTAACGACTTTCGCGAGCTCTTCGTGAATGCGCGGGTCCCGTCGCAAGCGATGGACTGCGAGTTGTGGAAAGCGTTCGGTGATGCGGTGGTGCAGCCGCGCACGCGGTCGGATGAGATCGGGCCGCTCCGGAAACCGGCGTCCGACGCGCGCCATGTTGAGAACGCTGCCATCGGCCAGCGGCCGATCCAGTTCATCGCGGATGCGAATGAGCGTCTTGGGTTCGAGGATGAGTTCGATGAAACGCTCGCGCGCGGCGCGCGCCTCCGGGGAGGCCTTCTCCGGTGTCCATTTTTCGCTCTCGGTCTCCTCATGGACCCAATAGTGTTCGTGCAGGAACGCCTCGACGTTTTCCGGCAGCCGGTCGTGGATCAGGAGCGAGGTGAAGACCTCGACCAGTGGAAAGGAGCGTTCCGGCGCGACGAGATCGAGCGCCCCGATCGTATCGCACAGACGGTTGATGGGTCCATCATCCCCCTCAGCCTTCCAGCGTTTGAGCATCGTTGGTTCGATCTCCTCCTCCCAGTAGCGGAACTTCTCCGTCCGCATCAGATCCGGCGCGGCCAGTTTCAGCCGTTCGAGTGCGGTGTATTCCTCCCAGCTGTGAACGTTGCGCCAGGGGGTGTCGGTGCCGGTCAGATCGTAGGCATGCGTATTCCCGGTGATGACGTTCTCTTTCCCCAGGGCGGCACGAATGGCGTCGCGGTGCTCGGTCCAGAGGGCGATGAGCGCCTCGGCCGTTTTCCGCTCCAGCTCGTCGAGGCGCCGGTTTCTTTCCTTTGCGTCCGGATTGGCGTTGATCGAGCGATAGCCTCGATTGATCTCGGCAAAGATCTCGTTCTGGCGATCGAAGAGTGCGTCCGGGATCTCCTTTTCCCAATCGATTTGCGCCATGATCGTGAACATCGGCAGGAGTTTGGGCAGGAACTCGCCGAGGAATTGTGCGGTGGCGTGCGCGTTGAGATGCTCCTGCATGCGCAGGGGGCTGACAAGCTGCGTCTCCGGAAAGGCGTGGATAAGATCCCGGTTTGTCTCCGCAAAGAGCGGGGCGTCCTTCAGGCGAATGCCGTATTCGCGGTTGAGAAACGCCCGCATTGGCTTGGTCCTGAAGATCAGGCGCGCCTGCGCATACATCGGTGTGAGGTTGAGTTCGGCAAGGAGTGCGGCGCGTTTTTCCGCCGACAGCGGCTTCTTGCCGGTCTTGCCGAGGGCGCGTTGGATGAAGGCCACGTTGGCGTCTGCTGTCGCCTTCAGTGCGCCGCGTTGTTCCTTCGAAAGGGAAACGATTCCCTCGTCATGCGCCTTGCCCAGAAGGGCGAGCATATCCCCCATCGTGTACCAGTGGCGAAAGGTTTGATCTGTCTGCAGCAGCTCGAACAGGATCGCATACTCGTCAGCATGCTTCGTTTCGGTCGACTTCGGATAACTCCTGTTTGCGATCTCCGGCCAGTGGATGAGGTCCGTCTGCATGCGCCGGTAGAGGTCTACCGCGAAGGCCTGCACGTCGTGGAGCGAAGAGGGCATTCTTTCGGTGGAGCGCGGATCGAGGTGCATGCCGTCGAGCAGGTTGAGGAACAGACGGGAAAAATCGGTGTCGAGCTTTCCCGCGTTCGCTTGCGCGGTAAGCCATCCCAACTCCATGAGCGAGGGGTCGGCATAGACCTGATACTGGGTGCGCAAGGAGGCGTGGATGATCGGCGTATCCGGCAGGTGATTCATCCTCCCCACGTGCAGGATATCGTCGACGGTGTGCCCGGAAAGCTCGGCGTGTTTCGCGGCGTCGTATCCCGTGCCGGCATAGATCGGGGCATCCGCTTCCGCCGCTTGCGCGACCGGTTCGAAGAGCTTCGGCGCCTTGGAGGAGCGGGCGGTCATCTCTGCGATCCTGCCCGCATGGTCCGTAATCCAACTCCGGATCCGCGCGCGCGCCTCGTTCGAACTCATCGCTGCGGGTTCGGATGCGAGTGTGGCCATGAGGCTCTGCAGGAGCGCGCGGGCTTTCTCATCGGGATGGTGTTTGAGCCCTTCCGCCGCAAGATATCCCAATACCGCGTGTTCGGCACCGTCTTCCTCGAGAGCGAGGCTGAGGGTGGTGTGCATGGCGGCGAAGGGATGTGCGGGGTTGCGATTCGCGAGTTCCGAGAGCGCGATCGGTTCGCTGCTGCGCTCTCCATCCCAACGTCCCGCGTGTCCGAAGAAACCGGTGATCACGCCTCGGGTATCGGTCTCTTTGAGAAGCAGCAGGCTCCCCTCATGTTGCGGAAGGACGTCTCCGTCGAGGATCGCGCGCAAGCGATACGAGGCTCGTTTGCGAACGTTCGGTTGGGCGTTGGCTTCGATCAACTGGAGCGACGAATTCGGCGTCGGGATGGGTTCTGTGAGAATCGCATCGAGACCCGCCGGCTCGGGGATCTGCATCCGGTCGAGAGCGCTGTCGACCGATGAGGCCAGCGCAGCGGTCTGTCTGGACAGGGCCGACTCTTGCGCCGAGAGATCGCGAGCGTGCTGTTGAATCGCTGCGATCGTTCCTTCGAGTTCAGCGATCGCTGTCGACAAGGGAAGGACGTCGGTCTCGATCTCCTGGAGAAAGGCGCGGGCATCCGCGATCATCTGCGTCGAATCGCGACCGTCGGTGCGCGCTCGTCCGGGCATGGCGTTGAGCTGCGCGATCGTCGCCTTGAGCGCTGTGCGGGCCCTATCCGCAACCCCTCGATGGGCTTGCTGCATCTGCTCGGCCTGGACGACGAGCGGCATCGGAATGCGATCGCCCTCGATGGCGTCGACCTCCGCGAGCGCTGCCTCCATGAGTTCGGTGTTCTCTGCGAGCGCAGCTTTGGTCGCCTCGTCGATGGGGTGGCTCGTGGCGATGAGATCCTGCTGCAACTGCCCGGCGTGTTCGGTCAGCGATGCTGCGATGTCTGTTGCACGCGCGAACTGCACAAGTGTGTTGCGCCGTTTCTTCAGCTCTTCTTTCATGTCCGACATCCGGTCTGCTTCGGTCTGAATCTTGTCGCGCACGTTTTGCACCCAGGTCTCGGCCTGTTCTCCTCGGTCGAGCGGAGAGCGGCGTACGATGGAGGGATTGTGCTGTTCCTCGAGGATGAGCGCTAGATCCTGCGCTTCGGTCAGCCACGCCTCCATCGTCTCCAGCTCCGTGCGCCATGTGGTCAGGATCTTCGCTCCCGCGAGGATGTCCTTCTCCGCCTTGGCGACAGCCGCGGTGTCCATCGTCGGAATGGCCGAGCCCTCGAGGGCGATCGCCGACTGCAGCATGATGCGCGCATGCGTGGCACTGATGGCATCGAGCTTCTCGTCAAAGGCGTTCGCGTTGGCTTTGAGTGTGCGATGGCGTTCAATCCGGCGCGGATCGACGAGCGTGGTGAAGAGCGTTTCGGCCTGTTCGCGCAGCGTCGGTGTAACCGCATCCATGGTGTTCTGGGTGAGTGCGCGCACGGCCGTGTGCGTGCGTTCCATAGCGGCCAGCACCGCCAGCGATGGCAGGTTTTTTCCGCGAAGGGCTTTGTCGGCAAAACCCTGGGCATCCCCCGCGATGACCGTCTCGTCCTGAGCGGCTTCCTGCAGCGCTTCTCTCGCGGCGTTGATCTGTGCGCCCAAGCTCTCTTCGACGGTGTGAAAGAAGGTGCCGACAAGCTGTGCCGCCTCGTGCGAGATCTTCTCGGCGATCACCGGATGCGCTTCGAACGCCTCGGGAACGACATTCAGAGCGAGCTCTTCGATCGACGCGGGGTTTAAGAGCACAGCGCGCTGCCGCATCCAGTCGTGGGCGAGGGTGGTGAGCGCGCGATCGGTGATGTAGCGCGCGCGATGGCCGGCCCGGATGACCGGAACGACCCCCATCGTCGGATGGTCGATGGCCTCCGCCAGCAGTGCGATCCGTTTCTGCGTCTCCTGTGCGAGTCGGCGCAGTGCGGCCATTTCCGTCGGGAGCGGTACGACCCCCCTGGATTCCGTGCGCAGTGCGGCCGTGATGGAGTGATCGGTGATGGATGTTTCTGTGAGCAGGATGCCCTGCAGGTACGCATACGCGCGGCGTAGGCGTGCACGGTCGATGCGCGGCATAAAGGTGTTGCTTGCTTCTATCTCTGTCGCGATCCGTTCGATCGCATCGGGCACCAGACTTCCCTCGGGGAGGGTGATGGGGTGTGGCGCATTGTGGATGCCGCGACGGCTGCGATTGAGTCCGTCGATCAGGTCGCGCACGCGGCGCAGGACGAGCCGGCGTCGCGGGAGGGTGCCGATGTCGCGATGCTCATTCAGCGCACGATCGATGACATCGCCCAGAAGCCTCGCGTCGATGGGGATGGTCGGCGAGAGCGTCGCATCGTCGACGAGGTCGAGATAGACCTGCAGCGAGCGCTGTGCGATCAGCTCGGGCGGGTCGTCGTATCCGGTCCAGTCGGTGTCGGCCTGTCCGTTCGCGGCGCCGATCACCGGGAGAAATCCGACGATGATATCGCGCACGAGCGATGCATCGGTAGTGTTTGCATGTGCATGCGTTTCGATCGCTCGTTCGAGCGTCTGCTCCCAGAAGTGACCGATCAGTCCCCTCGAGGCAGCGCCGTAGTCGACGAGCGCGGCCCGTGCTGCGGCGATCGTCGATTCGTTCGCGCCCAGGTCGCCGATGAACCGATCGAAATCCTCCTGCCATCCGACGGGAAATCCCGTCTGTGTCTGTCCATCGTTGTGGCGACTCACCCTGCGGCCGGTCCGGATGACGTTCGCGAGCGAACTCTGCAGGCGTGCCTTGGCCGGCCCGCCCTCCAGGGCGATCATCTCGTCGACGGCCATCAGGAGCCGTGTCTGTTCTTCGGCGTTTCCCTGCCAGCGCTCCTCGATCGCCTCGCGCACACGCGCGGGATCGCGTCGCGCGCTCGACTCGATCGAACCGTCGAGGACCGCTTGGCCGAGGATCAGCCGGAGTTTCAGGATGTCGTCGACCTGCTTCGCATCGAGGTGTCCTTCGCTCACCGCGGCAAAGACGTCGTCGACAAAGAGCGTGACGCGCGTGCGCTCCCTGAGGCCGGAGTGTTTTTCCGAGAGACGCACGGCCGCCTGATACGGGATGTGCACGCCGCCGACGTGCGCCTCGCCGTGGGCCCACGTGAAGAGCAGCGTCTCCTCGGCGCGCTGGGCCAGATCCGCATAGAATTCGACGGCTTCCTGTTGCTCGATGCTCGTCGCTTCGTCGTCGTCGAGCATCGTGCGTGCTTCCGCCTCGCGTTCGGCCAGCTCCGTCCACTCCTGACGCAGATCTTCGAGCGCGATGGTCTGCGGCGCTTCGTCGATGCCGGCATCGAGGTTGTGCTGCGGCGGCGTTGCCAGCGCGATCGAAAACGGCAGCCGGGCGAGCGCGTCGAGGTAGGCGTCGACCTTCTCGATCAAGCGGTCGTAGTAGTTGCGGCGCACATCGGCGAGCACCGCGCGCATGGAGCTCGTGTCCCCCGACCGGCTCCACTGCGTGGGGTTGATCTCGAGGCGAAACGAAAACCGCGTCGGGGTGTCCTGCGCCAAGCCCACCGGTTTTCCCGCGATGTCGGTGATGTCGGGATGGGTGAGGCGGAGTTCCTCGATCCAGCGCATGAAGCCGGCCAGAAATTCGTAGGTCATGCGTTCCTGGTCGCGCTCGGTGCGGCTGACATCCATGAGCGCCAGTGCGGTGCTCAGGCGCGCGAGCGTGGCATACTGGGGATGGTGGATATTGCCGCTGCGATAGGCCTGCACGAGTTGCTGCATCTGCGGGTCCAGCTCGGTGTCGAAGGCCCTGAGCGCCTGGTTGAGCTGCTCGGCAAAGGTTTGGGTGCGGATGCGCTCCGGCGCAAGGTTTCGCAGGAAGGGCGGGATGTAGACGGTGATCGGATGACGGCCGTGTTCATCCGCTTCGCGCTCGAGCGCTTCGGCGCGCAGACGGCGAAAGACCGGTGAGAGTGCGGCGAAGGCATCCGCGGGATCGATCGCATATCCCTTCTCGGCAGCGAGCTCCGCCAGATAGTCGATCGCGGCGATGACCCCTTCAAAGAGGCGCTCTTCGCTGGGTTCGGTGGTGGCCTGCTCGGGACGGCCGTCGGCGATGGTGTGTCCGATGAAGAGTTCCCAGTCCTGGGGCGAGAGCTGTTTGGGGGCTTCATCGCGCGCCAGGAGGGCCAGCTCTCCATCCGCCTCGAAGACGGTGAGTGTTTCGCGCCATTCGGGATCGTCCGGATCCTCGGCGTTGCGCACCATGAGGCCGTGCAGCGTCATGCCCTCGGTCGGACGAAAGTCCTTTGGGGTGTAGGAATGCGCGAGCTCTGAAAGTAGCCCGGATTCGGCGGCGGCGTTGATGTCTTCGCGCCAGGCATCGACATCGCCGCGCTTCGGAAAACGCATGAGCAATGCCTCGAGCGTTCCGTTTTCTTCGGCGCGCACGATCAGTCGGTGCCACGGGTTGCCCGATGCCACGAGGTCGACGATCTCCTTCCAGACGGCATCGGAGACGCGGCGCATCTTTCGCACCTCGCCGTAGCCGCGGATGGTGGTCAGCGCGACTCCGGTCTGCTGTCGAAAGCGCGCGGCGTCGATCGGACCGATCGCCTTTTCGATCTCGCGGATGAGGCCGTTCATGCCGCCTTCGCCATCATAAGGAATGATGCGCATGACACGGGCCTGACGGTTCGCTGTGGCCGCGCCGCTGGGCAGGAGCGATTCCATCGGCGGCTGCTCCTGCCCGCTCACATCGTGGGCGAAGGCGCGCAGCAGCTCGATGATCTGTTGTGGATAGCGCTCCCGCGCTCCGGGGACGGTGCGAAAGATCGCGGCGATGGCACGGGTGTCGAGCGGGGATTCGAAGAGGGTCTCCGGGTCGAAGGCATCGCCGAGCATCTCGCGTGCCGCGATCGCATAGTGGTTCAGAAATCCGATAAATCGCGTGGCGAGCTGTCTTCGGATCTCCTCCGGAAGATCATCGAGACCGAACGCGCCGGCGCGAACGCGGGAGGTGAAGCTGCGCTGTTCCTCGCGCAGCTGCGCGCTGAGAAGACGGCGCGGCTCGGATGAGATGGCGACGGTGTTGTCGTCTTCGGTGCTCATCGCGACGGCACCCGTCGATTCACGGCGGGGCGATCGGCCTGCGGCACAGCGGATCAGGTGGACGATCGCGCGTCGCAGGGCACCGCTCAGGATGTTGGCGCGCGTGCTGTTTCCCTCGAGGTGAGCTGCGAGCTGCGAGGCGTCGCGACGCAATTCGGATCGCAGCGCGAGCGGGCTGCCGGATTGTCCCTCGGGCGTTTGCCTCCAGAGGGAGATGTAGGCGCGCACGGCGAGCATGAGTTCCTGCCCCTCGACGTCCATCCATTTCTGTTTTTCGCTCCAGGTCTCGAGTTCGTCGCGCATGCTCGCCCTGCTTCCCCGGATCGCAGCGGGTCGGTCGAGGAAGGCGTCGATGGCGGGATCGTCGAGATCGGATTGATGGATGAGCAGACGCGTGCGCACCCTCTGCCCCTCGTCGGCGATGATGCGTGCCGCCTCCACCGCCCGCGTGCGTGCCGCTTCCGGTGCGAGTGCGCGGATGATCTCTTCCATCTGGAGACCCAACGGTGCAAGCGCTTCCTCGTAGGCCTCGGTCGCCGTCATCCACGCCGTTTCGATGAATTTCCGATCCCGTTCGGAAAACATGGCCGCGCTGCGTTCGATCTCGGCCAGCCGCGCGATCGCTTCCACCACGAGTGCAGCGGTGGCCGCCGGCGTGGGGACTTGTTCGGAAGGAGGGGGGGATGTCTGTTTTCGAGCGATCGCCTTCGTTCCCATGAGATGCAATCGGCGTGCGTTTGTCGTGATGAATGCGGTGAGTTCGCGCAGATAGCCATCGATCTGGAAATCGCTCACCTTCTTCTGCCCGATTTCATATCGTTCGGCGTAGGCGCGCACGACGATAGGGCGCAGGGTCTTTTTCATCGCCTCGGTGTCGACGACTTCCCCTTCGAGCGTGCGTTTGCGCTTGGGCTGGATCTTATCCTGAAAGGTCTTGATGACGTCGTTGAGGATGATGCCCGCGTCGTGTGTCTCGAGGCTGGTCGGGGTGTTGCGAAAGATGCGGGGGATCATCGCCGTGAGCGCCGCCTCGATCTGTGCCTTGGTCAACGCTCGATCATCATCACCACCATCATCATCGCCGTTGCGCGAAACCGTGTATGCCGCCGTCGCCGGTGCAGCGAGCACAAACGCATCCACCGCACGCGCCGGTGCTTCATGCCGCGCCTCCGTTTCCGGGCGAGCGTCATCGCCCCGGGGGAGGTCCCCCTGTGCGGGCGGTTTGCCCTGATTGTTGATGCCATCCACAGACATAGTTCTCCCTCTTTCGCGCACGAGCGCGTAGCGTATGTATCGCGGAAATACCAGGAATGTTGCGTGCTGATTAGAACTGACGTGAGTTTGGAAAGCGCAGGGTTAAATACAGGTGGAGTTTGGTTTTTGTCATCCCCGTGAAAACGGGGATCTCGATTGAGCGTTGATAAGCGAGATTCCCGCGTTCGCGGGAATGACACCTTCAATGAGGACTAGAGTATCATCGCCGCTGTCATCGGTGCGGTGAGCATGGGGTAGAGATAGGTGTCGGCGCTCATATCCATCATCTCGGTTTCCACCGGCATGAGGGCGTTCGTATCCGCAATGATAAGATCCAGGCCCGAAGCGAGCGCGGTGTCGGTGGTCAGAGCGCTGGCCTGCGATCCGCCCGGGCCCGATGGTGTCGTCGGCGGCGTGCCGCTCGTGGGCGGCGCGCTGCTCGTCGGCGGCGTGTTCGATCCGCCGCCCTTTCGATTTTTGAGCGGCCGTGATTGGACATCATCCAGGATCTCTTCGAGGCGCGCGGGGTTTGCGATGATCTCCTGGAGCTCGTATCGGCGCTGTTCGCAAAAGACCGTGTAGAGCATGCGCACGATGCCGTCGATATCGGTCTCTTTGATCCGTTCCTTGGTCAATCGTTCCAGAAATTCGGATACGAGGGTATATCCCCACTTGTTCATGTCCCCCGGGCGCATACAGAACATGGCTTCGAGAAAGAGGATCTTTCTTCCCGCCGGATGGAGGGTCTCCAGAAAATTGTTCTTGCGCGTGCCCTTGAGCCACGGTGGTTCGAATGAAAAAAAGGTCCCTTTCATCTGGCCCTGAAAATTGTTGACGGCACTCTCGATGGCGTATTCTCGCCCGATCGGGTCGGAGCGCTCTCCCCGTTGGAGGAGCCCATTGAAGAAGGCGTCGATATCGGCGACGGTGGCGTCTGCCGGATCGGGGAGTGATAGGTGTTCCTGCGTCGGTATGAGACGCGGCAGGGGAGTGGCTCTTTCGTCGAATCGCGCGCGGTTGACGAGGGGAAAGAAGTGCGCGTGGTCGTCGACGAGGATCCAGGCGTGTTCGTAGAGGAGACGATCCGGGTCGACGATGCCGTGCTCGGCGTCGAGGGCACCGCTCGACTGAAGGGTATGGGCAAACATATCGTGATGAACTTCGGGGAGCGCCTGCGACCAGGGCAGCATCATGGCCGGATAGAATTCATCCGGAATGTCGGCGAGCTGCGTGATGAGCGTCGCGCCAAGGGGTTTGCTTTCTGCTGACGCGATCGCGTTTTCCAGACGCCAGGCGATCTGGCCGCGCAGCGCGATGCGGTTGTCATCGCCGATCGCATCCCCGAGCCAGGCGTGTGATCCCAGGATCGCGCGCGCGGTGTTGATGTCGTGTTCGGTCAGATCGTCGGCGCGCATCGGCAGGGCGTTGCGCAGCTGCGGGTCGAGTGGAAAATGATCGCCGGTGATCAGTTCGAGCAGATGATCGTCGAGCGAGAACGATCCCTCGTCGAGATAGGGTTTGAACGTCGCGCGCGGGAAGCTATTGAGCGGCGTGTAGAGCATGCCCCGGATCTCATCCCGATGCCGTTGCACGAAGGGGATGAGATGCGCCATGAATGATTCGTTTCGCTTGAGGGCCCTGGGCGTATTGAGTTCAGCTGCATCGTCTAGATGTTGTCGTATCCACTTGGCGATCGCTTTGAAATCATGCTCCATCCGCTTCGAGAAGTGCGTGCGAGCGATGTCGAAGAGCAGCAGCAGGGGCTCGGCCTCGGTGATGGGGTCCTGCCGATCATACCCGTCCGGAAGGGTTTGGAATGCTCCGAGCTCCGGGATGATCTCGACGAGCCGGCGATCGACCACCTGCTTCGGTCGGACGAGAAGGGGGAGCCAGGGCTCTTCCATGCCGGTACCGACGAGTGCGATCGAAGGGTGGCCGTTGTTTTCCGAGAGACTTTCGCGCATCTCGGCCAGGACGCCGGGCTCACGCAGGATGTCGGCGATCTCGAAGGTGGTTCGCTGAAAGGTGATAAAAATTTCTGCCATCGTGTCGGTCTTGCGTGCGAGATAGTCCGGCGCCCCGCGCTCGGGCACGGCCGGTCGCGACCATTCCCGCTGCGTGAAATAATCGGCCAGCGGCCGGGGGAGCTGCTCGGCATTTTCGAGGCCGAGCAGGATAAAGACGAACCCCGGATCGACGTGTTCGCGAAAGGCGAGCGCATAGTCGCGGATGGCGTCTGCCGTTGGAGACGGCACTCCGGGGAGTGTGAGCTTTCCCTGCAGCATGTCCGAGTGCATCATCTTCTGCGATGAAGGCGCGACCTGTGCGCTCTCCGGCATGAGGAGTCGCACAAGCGGATAGGCTCGCATCTCTTCCCAGGTCGGCTCCTCTTCGCGCGCGAAGGCGTCGGTGCCGAAGAGACCGTAGGCGAAGGTGCGCCCCGTCCGCGGGTCGGTTTCGCGCAGCGCATCGTGGATCGCCTCGCGGTGGGCGGCGTAGAGTTCGATGGTCTGTTCCGCGATGCCATCGAGGATGGCGCTCCGGTCGCGTTTCCTGTTCTGTGAGAGGTCGATAGCCTCGTTGGTGATCTGTTCAAAGAGCTTCTCCGTTTCCTGGCGCAACGATTGTGGGAGACATGGCTCCGCGATCGCCAGGATTGTCAGCAAGGGGGCCAGCTCCGGCAGGACATAGCCGAATTCGCCGAAACCGGTTTCGATATCCAGGTCGAGGGCCTTCAAGATGGCGTCGATCGGAACGCGGCCCAGCTCCGGAAATCGAGCGATCATCGCCGGGCTCGGCTCGGCAAAGAGGACTCGTCGCTGCATCATGGCGTTGTCGACCTGTTTCGCCTCCTTGAAACGAATGATGTTTCTGGTGCGGTCGGCCAGGATCAGGGGGCGGAGCTCTCGATAGAGCGCTTCGGTCTTTCCGTCCTTGAGCACGGCGTTGAACGTATGGTCGCGTTTTGAGGCGTTCCCAAAGAGCATCGCTCTGGCGATGGTGGCGAAGCGCTCCATGATGAACTCGTAGATCTGCTTCGATTTCTCCTGATCGATCGTTCGTGCGTCGACATAGTCGTCGGATGTGACCGCCGAGAGCATGAGGAGCATGGCGATTTCACGGCGCAGCTTCGGGTTTCGCGGTATCTCGGTTGTGAGCTTATGCGAGACGAGTTCGGAATTGATCGAGACCTTGTCGAGGAAGACATCGATGGTCGCGCTCGCATTCTCAACATCGAAGCGCTCGACCTCGGGCATCGCTTCGACGGGTTCCGTCCAGATCCGGTAGAGTTCGACCGCCGTTCGCTGGACGTCGTGCAGCTCCTTCGGCGGCGGCATCTCTTCGGAGGCCTGAGTGATCGGTTCGAGCAGCCCCATGATGCTCAGGGTGAGCGGGGCGGGCATGTTGTTGGTGAGCGCTTGCAGGATCAGCCATCCCAGATCCATGAACTCGGGGTTGGAAAAGATGCGCGTATACAGACGCATCACGCGTGTATTGCGGGGAGAGGTCAGCGGGTTGTCCACGAGGAAGACATTTCGTTTGAGGTCGATGGTTCCCACTGTGCTCATTATCTCTCTGAACCGTATCCATTTCCCCCGACCCGAATCGTACACGCGGGTGGTCTCGTTCATCTGGAGGGGATTGCTGTGGCCCGGCCTGCGCTGCATCGTTTTCGGATCAATGAGGAGGCCGGTGAACGCGTTCGCGCTCCGAATCAGGACCGTTTCCAGGTGTGGCATCTCGATCTGTGCTTGAAAATGTCGTGCCATCGCTGCGTGCAGGTTCGAGCTGTAGACGCTCTCGATTCCGAGCGGTGTTTCCGTCGGGGCTTTGCTCTTCGTTTCTGGAGTTCGAAAAATCTTCGAGATGGTGGCAGTGTCCAGCGCCTGGGAGAGATTCTCGCGATAACGCACGGCCCAGTCGTTCAGGGCTGCGCGCGCGGATGCGGCGTTGGCGGGTGTCTTCTGTTCGGCCAGCGTGGCCATGAGGTTGCGCATCAGCGCCTGTGCCTTGGTGTTCGTTGTCTGTCCGAGTGATTGACTCGCCAGTCGCCAGAGGATTTCAGAGGCGCCCCCCTTTTCCTCGATGACCAGCGTCAGCGTCGCGATGATACGCGCATAGGCGTGATCGGGATTGTGCTCGATGAGATCGCTGCGCGCGTCGAGGCGCAGGCCGTATGTTCCTGCCGCCAGTTTGATGTTCGTGTCGAAGAGGTCGGTAAAGGTGAGCGTTTCTGTTCGACCATTCGTCATCCAGATTGTGATCCGCTTTATCGTATCAGCTGAGAGTAGATGTGCTTTGCCCGCATACGAGAACACGCCTCCATCAAGAATCGGCGCGAGACGCTGTTTGGCCTTGAAGTGCGGGTTTCCCGCGATGGCTTCATCGTTCAGGACGAGATCGGACGGTGATGCGGCTGCCCTGGGTGACGTGCGGAAGGGGCTCAAGTCGATCGCATCGGCGACGGTGAGTTTGGGTTCTGCTGCGGTGATCGTCTGCGCGACCGTTTCGGAGAAGGCGTCGATCTGCACATGAAGGGCAGTGATCCGAGCGATGAGCGTCTCTGTTTTCCCAAGCGTTTCCTCGATCGCTGCGATCTGCGCCGCAAGGGCTGGATCTTCGCCGTCGATTCTCTGGAGGATTGTCCGGGCCTGTTTGAGCGTAGATGTCAGGTTCCCCTTTTCCCCTTTGCATGCCTTTTCAAGGTGCGCTTCGATTTCCCGAAGGCGTCCGTGGAGTTTTTCGGACGTGTTGCCGATCACCACCTGTGCGCTCCTGCCATCATCGAAGCGATCGTGGCCGATTTTTTCGTCGGAGAGCTCTTTTTTGAGAGACGCGATGATCCGTTCGATGGCATCGATATCATCCGTCTGAATCGCATCGATGTCGGCAGTTGCCTGCTGCACGGCTTGCTGCAGCATGTCTTTCTGTGTGGTCAACGCTCCGGTGAGGGTATGTGCCGTCTGCGCGATCGCCTGCGCCTCTTCCCTCGCTTCAATGTCCTTCAGACGATCATCGAGAGCCTGGCGATTTTCCTTCACGCGCGCATCGGTCGCGTCGAGCGTTGTCGCGATTTCCTCAGCGCTTGTTTCGGCGGCGACCGCCCGGTCCATCACGCCCGGGCGTTCGAGCGTCGGGTGCGGGGCGTCGGCCAGGTCGAGCGCGATGGCCTGGATCGCATCGAGCCATGACATGAGCGCCGGTTTCTTCTCGCGAGCCGTTGCGAGTGCGGTCGCTCCCGCCTCGAGGGTTTTGCTCCAGCGCTCGATGATATTGCGGTTCATGTCGGAGGCGTCGATCGCCGTCATGTATCGAGCCGAGAGCGCCATCACCTGGGCATGCAGCTCTCCGATGGCCGCAAGGTGCTGCTCCATCTCGGTCGCGCTCGTCTCGCGCGCGGCGCGAGCGTGTTCATAGCGCGGGGCAACGGTCTCGGCGTAGCGTTCCTGTGTGTATGTCTCGATCGAGATCTCGGGCGCTTCGCTCCCGGCGAGCGCGTGCGCGAGCCTTCCATTCGCTTCGGTTTCGATGAGCGTTGTGAATGCGGGCAGGTCGTGCCGTGCAACGAGAGTCTCGCGAAACTCGGCTTCGTTCGCTGCAAAGAAGGCGTCGTCATTCGCGGTTGCCTCGATCGCCTCGATCGCGCGCGCGTGTATGGCATCGGTGTGTTCGGTGACGTGCGTGAGATAGGCGTCGAGAATCTGGGCCATTCCCAGCGCCATGCGATGCGCGATTGCTTCGAAGGGGAGGAAATTTTCGCCGACGAGTTCCAATGCGATCGTTTCCGTCGCGATGGCTCCTGCCGAGAAGAGCCGTTCATTGGCAAAGCGCAGCGCGAGTTCCTCGATGGCGGCGTCGGTGGCATACGGTGCGTGAAAGTGCTGGCGCGCGAATGCAGCGATGCCGAAGCGTGCGTGCGTGGTGAGCCGTTGCCACCGCTCCATCGCCTCCGCATCCGTCTTCTGCCCGAGTCCCGTTCTGGGGAGCGTGACCTGTGCTCGCATCGTGGGGGTGCTCGATTGCGCATTGTGGCGCTCGAGCAGCAGGCGCGTCTCGCGCAACACGAGGCGTTGTTTCGGTCGATGGGCGAGCTCGGCGCCATATTCCGCGAAGGTGCGATTGATGACATCCGTGAGGAGCGTCTCCTCGATCGGAACCTTCGTGGTCATGTGAGGCGTTTGGGCGAAGAGTTCGAGATAGATGTGCAGGGCGCGGTTGGCCAGATCCGTGCGCGCGATTCCTTCCGGTGCGCTCGGATCGATCGAAACGATCCAATCCTTCGGTTTGCCGTTTGCGACGCCGATGGTCGGCAGGAAGGCGACGATGTGGGCGCGAAGGGTTTGCGCGTCGACGTCGGCGTAGTCTGCCCACTTCGACGTGATGCGGTCGAGGTCGCGCTTCCAGAAGTGTCCCGTGAATCCCTTGCTGGTGGCGAAGTATTCGGTCATCGCCTCGATCCCGGCATCGATCATGCTGTGATCGGCATCGCGCTTGCGGGCGAAGGACGGAAACTGTTCGCGCCAGGCGGCGCTGCCCCCCGGCAGCATCGGGCCGATCGGAAGAACGCGTACGTGTGCGCCGGCTCCTCCGGTGCGCAGGATCTGAGCGAGGTCCGTGCCGGCATCGTCGAGCGGTCTGGCGTTGGCGTATCGCTGATAATCCTGCACGGCCTGATCCAGGCGATGGATGTCGTCTGTCCAGAGCGGGGCGATACCATCGTGAAGCAGGGCCATGCTCGATTCCGCGCCGGGCGCGAGTCTTCCCTCGCGGTGTGCAAGAGGGATGAGCAGGCGAATTGTTGCCAAGGCATTTCGACGGTCGTTCGAGAGCGATGCCGCTGTGGTGTTGTCGACGATGAGCGTTGTTCTGTTGCCCGCCTGGGCAGCGATCCGCGTGCGTACGAGTGCGGAGACGGCCTGAAAGGGGATCGCATGGTCGCCGATCACAGCCGTGCCGCGTGCCGGCATGTGATAGAGCATTTCACGCAGTCTTCGGCCGAGCGCCGCATAGAAGGATTCCAGATCGCTCTGGAGTTCCGCATCCATCGAACCGACCTGGAGCAGCACGCGGTTTTCTTCCTCTTCGCTCATGAGCGCACTGACCTCTTCGCGCAGCGTTTCCACGGGTATGGTCTGCGTCTCTTCGCGGCCCTGTTGGGGAATGCTGGTGATCGTCACTTCAAACGGGAGCGAAATGATCGCGTTCAGATAGTCGTCCACCCGGTGCAGGAGCCGGCCGTAATATCCGCGGCCCGCGTTAGTCAGAACACTCGAGATATCGTGAGCGGCACCCTCGGATTCGTCGACGACGTATTCGGCGGGGTTGGGCGTGAGTTGGAAACGATATCGACTTGCCGCAGGGAGTGCGGCGCGACCCTGCGCGCGTCCGGAGGCATCCTGAATCTGCGGCGTGATGTTGAGCGCGAGATCCACCCAGCGCATAAAGCCGCCGTCGAACTCTTTGTGGCGGCGTTCCTGATCGTCCAGGCCGCTGATGTCGGCGACCGCCAGCGGCGTGTTGATGCGATCGAGGGTCATCCAGCTCATGCGGATGACGCCGCCGCGCTCCTGGTTGAGTCGCGTTGCTTCGGGGATCTGGTCCAGACCGCCGAGCAAGCGCGCCAGCGTCGGCGTGCCGAAATTTTCATATTTGAGTTCGGCCATAAAGCGAGGAACGAAGACGTCGATGGTGCCGTTGGCCGTTGCCCGATCGCGCATACTGCGGATGATCGGGGAGGCGCCCGCGAGAAGATCGATCGGGTCGAGTTCAAAGCCGTGGCGGCGCGCCCGGGTCCAGAGGGCATCGAAGATCGCCAACAGCTCCGCGTTGGCATTCGCGTGCCGCGGCTCGGTCGAGATGCGTTCGAGATCGTCGTTTGCGATGTGATGGGCGATGACGAGCTCCCAATCCTGCTTCGCCAGGTACGGGGGGCGATCGTATTCCGAGAGTTCAAAATCGGTGACGAGCCCCGCCTCTGCGTATTCGGTGACCGTCTTCTTCCACTTCTTTTCGTCGGCATCCTTCGGTGGATTGCGCTCGAGCATCGCGCGCAGGTTCATGCCGAGGAGGAAGGCGCTCGGGGTATAGGAGCGAGCCAGTTCGACGAGGCGATCCTGCTGCCTGGCCTGCCAAACCTGTTGAGGCCATGCGGTTGAGGCGTTTGCCGGCGGATAGCGCAGGATGAGTCGATCGAGTGTTTCGTTCTCCTCGGCATCGGCCACGAGGGTTTCCCATGGGGTTCCCTGCATGAGCCGACGCAGGATATTCCAGCGCGCGGCAGAGGCGAGGCGATCGCGTCGGATCTCCCCATACTGCCGAACGCGTTTGAGATCCGAGCCGGTCTCTCGCTCGAATTGATCCGGATCGATCGGTCCGATGAGGCGTTCATATTCGTCGATGAGTGAACCGAGTCCCTGTGTTCCGCCCGGGATGAACGGACGTCTGCGGCTCGGCGGTGTTGTAGCACTCGTGGGTGTTGTTTTTCGCGTGGACGCCGTTTGAGAGGCCGTGAGGATGTCGCTGCCTCGTTCGCCCTGCAGCTGTTTGCGTCGGTGGGCCAGACGCGTGCGCACGTCGGATTCCTGTTGCGGGTGTGACGTGCCTTCCTGTTTGGTCTCCGGCTTTCGCTCGATGCCGTCTGCAATGGATTGCAGACTGCGCTGCTGAGCGCTGATGACCAGATGCGCGAGCAGTTGGCGAAAGATCGCGTTGAACGCATGCCGTTCATCGCCCGCCGCGGACAGCGTGAGGGCGACGGCGTCTTCGCGCATCTCCGGAATGAGCGTGAGGCGTTGGCTCGTATCCTCACGATGGGCGTTCAGCCAAAAGCGTAGATAGTGATCGAGCGCGGTTCGCAGTGCTGCGTCGTGTTCCGCGCATTCCGGCCGTGCGGCGATCCAGTCGTTCAGGTCATCCCGCAGGGTGCGTGCCCGTCCCTGGGCGACGATCGCGCGATCGAGAAAGCGATCGGTCTGCAGGGTGCTGTCGTCGATGGCGGCCTTATGAACGAGCGCGCGCACGGCGATGAAGGCCTCTTCGATCTCGAGGACGGCCTCCGTCGCTGCGAGGATCTGCACTGCCCCCAGGCGTTCCAATGCATCGGCGATCTCGATTTCATCGGCTCCGAGTGAGGTGAGCCCGGTCTCTGTGATGAGCGAGGTGGCGCGATTGAGGTTCTCTTCCGCGCGTTGCTGCGCATCTCCGTCGAGCGTAAGGATCCATGCTTGCATGGCATCGATGCGTGTACGTGCGCGCACAATGATCTTCGCCGCTGCCGTCGGTGAAATGGTTTGTGCCGCTTGGCTCGGCGATTTCTTCTGGGTTCGCTTTGGGGTGCTTGCGGGATCTTTGCTCCCGACGAGATCGAGGCGCGCAGCATAGCGCTCGACGAACGGGGCGAGGATCTCGGCGTAGGGAGCAATATGAAGGGCGGCGCTCTTCTGTGTGGTGCGGTGGGCCTCGGCATATCCCTTCTTGAGGCTCGCGGTGATAAGCTGGGCAATCTGCTTTGGGCTCGGTGTTTCGCCCTTGGCGATGCGTTCGCGCATTTTCGGAAATTGTTCGTTTGTGAGGATATGAAAGGCGTTGCGGAAGGTAGTGGCGATGTCATAGCGCGCCAGCGACGAGGCCCTCGTGTTGCGCAGGAAAGTCTCGGTCATCGCGTCGATCACATCGCCGAGCTGTTTCGGTGTGAACGCGAACGTACTCTCGCGAGTTGCCGCGTCCGGCAGGAACTGATCGGCGCGATCGGATACGGAGGAACCGTCGCCCTCATCGATCGCCGTCGTGACCGACTGTGCGAGCGTCTGCGCGATTTGGATCGAAATGCTGTTGATGCTCATATCTCTCCATGCATGCGGTAGGGTCGCTTCGTCCCCGTCTTTTCGCAGAAATGCAAGGAAAGTTGCGTGCTGTTTAGAACTGTCGCATCGGGGGTGTGCAACAGTTTAATGCATCAGCGATGTGACCGGCAGCGGCATGACGCCGAAGAGAGGATCTGTCTGAAACGTGCCCATATCCATGATCGATGTATCCGTCTGCATCAGGGCGCCGGCGATCATCGCCTCGTCGAATGCACCACTGTGCATGGAGGATATGTCATTCCCGGGGTTTGATGAGGTCGGCGGGTTGTGATTGGAAGTGCTCGGCGTACCGCTCTGGTTTTCTCCGCTCTCCGGTTTGTTTGTGATGATTTCTTCGGAGGTCATGGTTCCGCGATGGCTCATGCTGAGGATATGATCGCGGTGGAGGAGTAAAAAGAGATAGGTCGTGCGAATGGCCGAGAGGTTTGGGATCGATATGATAAAGGGCGCGTCGATGCCGTTGTAGGAGGGGATGGAAGTTCGGTCCATGGCATGGAATGCGAATTCGGGTTGTTGGCTTGAGAAGTGTACAAATGCCTCGCTCAGATTGAGTCGTTCGATGATCAGCGATTGCATGATATAGGTCTGAGGGTAGTACACCATGGCATTTCGAAAGGCGCGAGTCGCCGCTTGCCACTTCCAGTCGGGCTCCCCTTCGGGGAGGAGTTCCAGGAGGTAGGGGCTGGTCTGCGGTGAGATGATCAGCGATGCGGGATCAGAACGAAAGGTCTCAAAGTGGCTCATCCTCCAGGCCTCGATGAGCGCCATGAGTTCCGGCGTGTCCAGCGGCGGCAGTATCCCGAGGGCATCGAGGCGCATTTCGATCTCTTCGGCGCTCAAGCGGGAGAGGAGCATGACGTCGATGGGGGGGAGTGCGCCGAGTGTGCGTAGCGTTGGTTTTGCGGGAGGTGCCTCGGAAGCAAATCGTTTGGCCGATGCAAACGTCGACTGCTCCATGCGCGAACGAATCTCGTGCTGAATATGTGCGGCGGCTTCGGTCCCGATCGCTTCCCGTGTCTCTGGGCGATCGAGAAAATGATGCAAGACATCCTGGGCGATGGAATTGTTGTGAACGACCTCGGGTCGCTTGAGCGCCATGCCGACGATCGTGGCATCGCTCATGCTCATCGACTGCGCACTCTCTTCGAGGACGGTGCGCAGCTGTGGCCGATGGAGGATGATGAGGTGTTCCAGCTTTGACTTCATGAAAAGCCTTTCCTGAAAAAATAATTACCACAGCAGGCGATGCCGTGCACGGGTATATCGGCGCATACCCCGAAAAGTTTCGTGCTGTTTTAATCTGTCGATCAGGGGGTCAAGGCATCAGGGCGCGCAGGGCAAAAGCGTTGCCGAAGGTCGATGCGGGACCCATACCCAGGAACGGATCCGAGGTCACTCCCGCCATGCCATCATCGATGACGCGTTCGGAGCCGACGGCCAGAGGGTTGGCCAGGGGGTCGGCATAGATGGCGCTGGCTTCGACGACGAGCGGTTGCATCGCTCGGGTCTCTGCGGTGCTCGCACCGGGCGTGCCGCTTCCCTGATCGCCGGCGTTCGATGGCGTAGGAGGTGAGTTCTCGGTGTTCCCCGACGCCGGTGGGGTCGAGGAGGGCGAACTCGGCTGCGCCAGGTCGAGGATGATGGCGATGTCGGTGGCCAGATTCCAGGCGGCCAGGCGATCTTCCGAGAGCCGATCGATGTCCAGGTGCGGGCGAAGGTGATTGAGCAGGTCGATCTCCCAGCGGATGCTGTGGGGATCGATGCGTCCGTCTTTTTCGAACGTGAGCATCGTTTCGTTGACGAGAAAGGATCCGAAGCCGTCATCGTTTTCGGGAAGTCCCAGTTTCTCGGCTTCCGCGAGATAGCGCTCGTGTGCCTTGTCAAAGCCCGGCGTGATCGAACGATTGGCTGCGACCAGCGTCTGCATCTCCCTCGGCATGTTCGCCAGAAACGGAGGTTCGTATTCGGAAAAGGTCGGGGTGCGCAGCTTCGTGTCATAGGCGAACGCGTGGAGAAAGTTCGGGTCAAAGCGATGGGCGTGTTCGCTGACGATACGAGCGCGCTCTTCGAGCATGCGCGCTCCTAAGGGGGCGGTGTGCGCGGTGATGGTATCCTTCAATTCCTTTCGCGATCGTTCGATCAATTCCAGCTCGGAGGCAGGGGTTGCCGAAGCATGCAAGCGCAGCGCTTCGCGCACGGCACCAGCCAGCCGATTATAATCGACCTGCCCTTCGACCGCGGCTTGGATCGTCAAACGCAGAGCGGCGAGATCGCCCAGCAGCGTCGGTTGTGGGTGATCGGTATATCGTTCGATCAAACGATTGATCCAGTCGACCGTCGCGCCAGCCTGTGCTTCGACGTCCGGGAAGACGATTTTGGTCAGCGCCTCGTCATCCAGCTCCGCAAAGGGATGTTTGGAACCCGTCGTGGGATGAATGTGGAGGTCTGTGCTATAGCGGTCGATCTGATCCCATTCTTTCTCTCGCAGCGAGCGCAACCCCTGCAGGCGCAGGAGCGCTTCATGGGAGAGCCCCAGCCGGCTGGTCAGCGACTGGGGAAGGTCGAGGTTCAAGATGCCGCGGCTCGAATCCCACGGGTCGATGCGGTTGGCCTGTTCCTTCGAGATGTCCTCGGCCCAGAGGTGTGTCGGAAAGACCTGCCATCCCAGCAGCGTCGGCGCATCGGGCGCATGGAGATGAAATCGTTCCAATGGCGGCACGATTCCCTGCAGGGCCCTGATCTCCGGCGGCGCGAACTCATAGCGCACCAGTGTGTCATTCTGGCGGGTGATGAGATCGGCCTGTGTGACATGTCCGTCGTTGACGGCGAGCCGCAGGTTGACGCGGAGGAACTCCTCCTTCCCCCAGAGCGAATCGGGTGTAGTATCCGGGATGAAGAGTTCCGTATTCAGCTCTTCCCGGGCGACGGTGTCGTCGCGTCCATAGACGCGAGTCTCGACCGTGTAGGCCCCAGGGATCGGCGTGCCGTCATCGTTCACCGCTGCGCGAACGATATAGCCGTTGGTCATGGTGGCGACGATCGGGTTGTGTCCGTTCAAGTCAGAATAGGGAAACAGACGCATCGTGACCGCGCGCCCAATCGCGTTTTGATCTTTCCCTTCGAGTTGTTCGTCTTGGAGAAAGCGCTGCAGCTGCCCGGCGATGCGGTCGGGGCTGCGTGTATCGAGGAGCCCTTCGCGTGGGTCGCCCGTCAATGGCATGAGGTGGGCGATCGGTTCGCTCCTGCGATTGGTAATGCCGATTTCACCGCCGAAGGGGAGGAGATAGGTCGACAGCAGCTGGCGATCGCGCAGCGGATCGTCGTCGCTCAACCGCGCGGCGATTTCAGAAAAGGTGGCCGGATACGCGATCGAGAGCGGTTTTCCCCCGAATCGCAGATCGGTGTTGAGCGAAAAACCGTCGCGCGTCTGGCGCATATAGCCCGACTGCATCAGCCACTGTCGATCGGATGTGCTCATGCGGCTGAGATGTACCAGATTTCGCGGTGTCTCCTTCATGACGACCGGACGCTGTCCCAATCCACGCGCCAGCAGGGGCGTGGACATCATCGGTGCAGCGGCCAACATCGCGGAGGTGATGAGCGGAAAGGCGAACGGAGCGGCGTTGTCGAGCTGTGCCGCGTTTGAAAGGAAGGTGCTGGCCCAGACGGGATGACCTCGCCCTGCAGCGATTACTCCAGCGTGGGCGATGATCTCCGACGGCGTGATGTGGCTCTCGGTCAGCCCCATGCCGTCGGGGAGCAGGTGTACGCCGGACAGCTGCCAGTTCGGGTCGCCCCGATGCGTCGGCCCTGGCGAGACGATGCGGTGTCTTCCGAGCGGATATTTGGTGTCGAAGATGCTGTTGGCGATAGCCGTTGCCGGTTTCAGGTGTCGAGCCAGTCGAACAGCGGCGCTGATGAGCGTCTCTTCGAGTTCGTGCGACCGATCGGGGGCGAGCGCCATGGCCGCCCAGGCATGTGCCGCCACGGTGCGTGCGACGATGGCACTGCGCAGCGCATTCCCCTCATGGGCGCGCGTTTCGACCATCAGCAGCCGATCGAGGCTGTGGAGGTAGGCATCGTCGATGCCGTATTCGTTGGCGTGTCGGGCGAGCTGTGCATCGATGGCGGTCAGCTCGCGCGTCGTCGCGATAATTTCATCGCGCAGCCCCGCGTGCGGTTCGATCGCGTCGTTGAGGGTCATCGCGTCGAGGTTCCAGGGCGTGATCGACAGCGGCGCTGGTTGTTGTGCGTCAAGATGCAGTTGCGGGGTGAAGTGCTCGCTCCAGGAATCCTCGCTCGCCTCTGCTGGTGCAATTTCCTGGTGGAGTTCCTGTGCCAGCACGGGTGAGGCCAGCGCGAGGCGTTTGAGAAAAGATCCCACATTCGGGGCCAGGCTGTAAGAGACGGCGGAGGTGATATCCTTGTGCGACCAGGCCATCGGGTTTTCGGTGAGGAGGCGCACCTGGGCATAGAGCGTGTTGGGTCCACGGTCGAGGACGATATGGGTGTTGGTGAGCGGATCCGGCAGCGGCATCGTCATCAGGTGTTGGGCCAGATCCAGCCGAAGCGCTTCTGGTACCGTGCGGTCGACGAGGAATGTCAGCAGTCGTTCCAGGATTGCGATTTCATCCAGAGAGGCCATCGGGGCTTTGAGATCAGGAAATTGTTTGAGCAGGGTGCGTGCCCCTTCGAGCGTGCGGTGGCCTTCGAGCAGTAGATCCGGTGCGCTCGGTGCGTCGAATGCGGGGGTTCGATCCACATCGAAGAGCTGGGGAAACGCGTCGAGCAGCTGCCCCTCTGCGAAGAGGTCTGATTGCAGCCGAACGACTCCGCGAGTGAGATCATTGAGTGTAGCGAAGAGCGTGCCGGTCTCACCGGTGCGTTCGGCCTCCGCAATGGCGTCATCGACCCGGGCCAGCCACTGCGGGAGCGAGAGCTTCATGTTTCCGAATCGCCTCTCGTTGAGCAGGGCGAAGAGCTTCGCGGGTGATGCCTGAGGAGGTATTTCTCTGAACGAATCGAGTGTCATCAGGAAACGACGCGCGCGTTCCATCAGGTGTGTGGCTGCGCGCGGGGGCAGGTTCATCGAACCGATGATGCCGTCGCGCAGGGTGGTGGCATCAAATCCCTCCTCGGAGAGTTTCGGAAGGGTCTGCGCGAGCAGCGCGTTGCGCTCATTCGAAGCGGTTTTGGGGCTGATGAGCCAGACGATGAGTTTGAGGTGGCCATAGTTGCGCCGCGGACCGAAGGGCGCGAATGTTTCTTTGCGGAATGCCGCGAAAAAGCGCTCGGCCTGGGCGCGGTGGCCGGCCGTGGTGAGGTGCAATCGCTTGTGGGTCGGTTGCTGAACGTAGCGATCGACGGCATCGACGAGCGTCGCCTCAAAGCGCGCGATGCTCGCATCGGATTCGAGCCGTTCGGAATGCTGATACTCTTCGATGAGCGCCGTGGCGAGCCCCAACTCCGCTGCTTCGGATGCTCCTCGGGGGAGCATCGCTCGGGCGGCTTTGCGGGCGGCATCGAGTGCTTGTGGTGCGCGTGTCATGACCATACCGTTCTCCTCAAAACTTCAACGACAGTTGTGGGGTGATCATTTGCCCCCAGGGTCCGAGCATGTTCATTTCCGGGTTATGGACTTCATCCATCGCGGTTTTGATGGCAGGGGCGATATCGATACCGTCGGCCGTCATCGCGCTGGCTCCTGCGGTGCTGCCCTCATCGACCACGATCGGGTCGTCCTTCCCGCCGCTGCCGGATGTCGATGGGGGGTTGGTGCTGCCACCCGGCGCTTGTCCGCGCAGGTCGGGCAGTGCGGGCAGGGCTCCTGAAAGCAGGTTCTGTCCGGCGCTCGCTGCGGCCGCCAGCGCTTCGTGGCGCGCTTCGGGAAGGACGCGTTCTTCGGCGTCGAATGCGGCGAGCTTTGGCAGGATCTGTCCGGCCCAGCGCTTGCTCTCGGGCGTGAAACGTTGGTTGGCATCGACGGTCAGCCCGACCTCGTCAAAGAGGAACGCGAGGAATGCAGCACTTGTCGGCGCAAAACGAAACTGTTCGCGGATCGATTCGGCCTGGGCGGCGTTGTAGGCGCCCATCGCGATGATGTCCGCCGTGCTGGGGATGATGCGGGCATGAAAGCGCGGATGGTTGGGCGTCTTTTCGATCCCCTCACGGCTTTGTGATCCTGCCCGCAGAAACGCCGCGTGGATCGTCTTGGCGACGAACATGTTGGGGCTTTTCTGGTTGGCAAAATTCAGTCCCATGATTCGGTCGATTGTGAGCTTCGGACGCGTGGCGTCGTGTTTCCCCTGTTGCAGGCGGTGAGCCATGCCGCTGGCGAAGGCCGCCAACTCCACTGGCGTGAGGAGCTGTTGCCCCTTTCCTGCTGCGGCCAGAACGATATCGGCATGATCGATCATCGGTGTCGTCTGGTTCATCGCGACAAGGGTGCTGCGCAGCATATGTATCCAGGCGAGGTTTCCTTCGGGCGTGCGTTCGAGGTTGCGCGCAAAGCTGCTCTCTTCGATGGGTGCGACATAGGGAAAGGCGCGCTGCACGCGTTCGACTTCGCGCATGACGTCCGGCTGCGGCGCGAGCTGCGCGCTCTTTCGCAGTTCGTCGATCTCTTCCTGCAGGCGGGTTATCGCGAATTGTTCTTCGGCGGCATGTTCAAAGAGTGCCAAGGATCCGAATCCCCAAAAACCGTCGGAGCCGTAGGATTGCTCGACACGGATATATTCGGCAAACGATGCCAGCAGATTCAGTCCCGGGAAGAGATGCCAGCGTTTGTGTCGCGGCTGCGCGACAAAGTCCTCGGTAAACGTCTCCAGCGCATCGACGTAGTGAGCGAAGAAGTGCGGGCCATCGCTGGCCTCTGTCTCCAGGCGTTCATAGAGGGACGGCATGCGCAGGAACATCTGCGCCTGCCAGGTCTCCGGCTTGATGAAGGGACGCGAGAGTTTCCGCGCAGGGCCGGCGTGAGCGGAGAGCTTTCGAATCAGTTCGAGGCTGCGCTGTGCGAGTGCGGCCATATCCTTCGGATCGGAAGGCGGCGGCGTGGATCCTCTGGAAGCCCCCGATGTGTTCGATGCAGCGGTGTTATCGGGAGCGCTGATAGGGGCGGGGTTGCCATCGGTGCTGGCGCCGCCGACTTTGATCTCTCCTGCTGCGATCATGAAGGGTTCCTCCTCAGTCAAAAAATGACAGAGCTGTCATCACGCCCAGAACGAGGGTCGGATAACGGGACAGACCATATTATGCGACGACATTCAAGCGGTTTTTCTGTGAAAGGAAAACGAGTGATACCTATCATATGAACCTGAGGGGGGTGGCAGGTAATACCCCGATTTCATTTGGGAAAGGGGTGGGATTGATATCGAGGGGATTGAAGGTGTCCGGATCCAGCGTCAGCGCTTCGGTGTCGTTTCTGGTCAGGGTATCGGTGATGAGCTGTTCGGCGACGCTGGGGTTTGGTGCCTGGGCCAGCGGTTCCGCCTGATGCACAGGGCCGGTCTTTGGCATCTTCTGCCCCGTTGGCGTTCCGTTCGATGATCCGTTGCCCTGTGGCGGCGTGGGGTGTGCAAGCCCGCGCAGGATCTGCCGGAGGATCGCCCAGCGTTTACGCTGTACGGGCAGGAGGCGGTCCTTGATGTCGTGGTGGATAACATCCAGGATCTGGAAACGCGACCACGCTGCCTGAATTTCGTTCGGAGCGATATGGGTCTGCCCATTGTGTTGGGCCGACGTGGGCATGACGATGCCCGCTTCGAACGAGAGGAATTGAAAGAACTCCTGCAGGATATCATGTTCCAGAAGGGGGAGGTCCTGGCGGAGCCGATCGCGATAGAGCGTATAGGAGGCATTGAGTCCCGGTGTGCTATGGAGCATGGCCTTGAGCAGTTCCGGCTCGGTCAGTCGATATTGCTCGACCCCCTTTGTGATGATGTTGTCGACCATGCGATGGAGATCGTTGTAGAGTTCTTGAGCCGTTGGCGCGGTGATTCTCTCTGCTTTGCTTCCTTCCAGGATGAGCTTGCTGCGATAGAGCAGCGCCTCCACCGATGGATCCGCGTCGATTTCGTTTTCGACCTTCGGGAGGAGCGACCCATCCATGAGTGCTTCGTTGATGGTCTGTTCCACCGCGGTCGTTCGGCGTGAGGTGACCGCGAGGGAATGCCGCACCACCTGTTCGACCACGTCGAGCATGTCCTGAAGCATCTGTTTCTCTTCCCGGAGAATCGGCGGATCGAAGAAGATGGCGTCGAAGAGGAGATCCGGATTGGGCGGCGGAACCATCGGTCCCGCGGCATCCTTGAGTTTCTCCGTCTGGGGCAGCAGCGAGGTTTCGATGTGCTTTATGACGACGTCGATCGCGTTTGCGATGTAGTGGGCGGTCGCCTCTTCGATGTGTGGACTCTGGTGGTGGATCGCCACTTTTGCCATCGCTTCGAACGGTCCATCGATCGATTTGAGGTCTGGCGTGTGTCGACGCATGGGGAAACGATGCAGGTGCGGATGTGCCGTGAACGCGGAGTATACATTGCGCAGATCATCGGCGCGGGCGATTTGAGTGACCGCATCCCGTCCGTTGCGCTGCAGGAGGAGATGATCGCGTCCCTTCTCGAGCAGCGCGTTCATGGCCATCAGATATCCGCGCAGCGCTGTGGCCAGCACGACCGAGTCGTCGATGTCCACGATGAGCCCACGGATCTCTGCGACCTGTTTCATCGCGGGAAACTGGCTGGTGTGTCGCATGAGTGCCGCGATGTGGTTGCGCCAGTAGCCGGCGCAGTGTTCCGGACAGCCGCGGCGTTCGCGCAAGAACTCGCCGAAATCGGTCGCGAAGAAGGCCGCGCTGTGGTTGCGCGGGTTGTCGAGGTGAAGGCCTCGAAGCGTGTGCTGAAAGGCATAGCGGAAGAAGCGATCGAGGGTTGTCTCAAGCCCCTTTCGCGAATCGGTTGCGCAGGTGGTCTGAAAGGTGCGCTGAAAGATCGCTTGGGTCGCAGCGCTTCGTCTCATTCCTTCAATCTGTTGGTCGATCGTCTTGCTCATGGTCTGTGGACTCCAAACGGCGCGATTTCTCGCCCATGTCTTCGGTACATGCAAGGAAAAGTTGCGTAAAAACTCTTCAGAGTAGGGCAAAATGCGTGTTTTTTGTCGATGGACGTCATTTCTATCGTGTACTGAAAAGAATGCTCATATCGATTCAAAAAAGACACAACAAATGCGTCGTTCGGCCGAAGAGGGGGTATGCATATACGAACCTCCATGATGATCGGCCTCCTGGTGATGATGGCGTTCTCGATCGGATGCAGCCAGAAGGCGAAGACCGACGTGACAACAAACGCCGACGAGGAGGTCGTTGCGGCGCCGTTGGAAGACCCAAAGCCTGTGCCGGATCTCGTACCGGATGAGGAATACTCCGGCGGACTCAGCCGCTCACAGCGCGAGACGGACGCGCGCGCGATCATCGCCCTCATCGATCGGGGCTATGCGCCGCTCGAGTGGAAGACTGTTTTGCTCGGCGTCGATCCCGAGGCGCACGCAAGCGCGTTTCTCGCGGCAGCGCTCGCCGCCGAGGACGATTATGCCTTTTATGCCGCCGTCGGCACCTACCTGCAGGGCCTGCACGACTCGCACGTTTCGCATTACATTCCATCGACCAAACGGGCGCTGCTCCGGTTTGATGCCGATGACATCGAGGGGCGCATCATCGTGACGAAGGTGTATGAGGAGTATGTCGAGCGCGGTCTCCCCATCGCGGTGGGAGATGAACTCGTGGCCATCGACGGTGTTCCTGCCGAGGAGGTGCGTGACGAGCTCCTCCCCTTCTTCGGCGAGGGGAATGCGCGCACCGAGATCCGTCGCGCGACCGACTATCTCACGTTTCGATCTCAGGAGCGTTTTCCGAATGTGCCCGAGGGGGATGTGGTGGTTTCGCTGCGCTCATACGCGACCGGTGAACTCCGCGATATCCCACTCACCTGGGAGGTCAAGGGGCGCGAGCTGGCGACGATCAACGATCCGGGGATCACGCTTGCGAAGGCACAGGGCGTGGCTGGCGGCGAAGGGGTGAACGTGTATCGCGAGGATGATCGTCCGAAAGGATTCCTGGAGAATGCGCGCTTGCGCCTGGCTCCTCGGTGGGAGCGCATGCGCCTCGGCAATCATGGTGAGGTGCGACCCTTCTTCGACCTGGGGGAATCGTTCGAGGTGCGCCGCGAGGAGCCCTACTTCAGTGGCGTCTTTACGATGGGGGATAAACGCGTCGGGTTTCTGCGTCTCCATACCTATAGTAGCAGTCGCAGTTTTTCGGCCGATGATATCTTTGCGGAGTTGGCCGAGGAGATCCGCTTCTTCGAGGAGGAGGCCGACGTCCTCATCATCGACCAGACAGGCAACGCCGGTGGCTTATATTGTTCAATCATGATGAAGGTCGCTTCCTTTCTCTTCGACGAACCCTTTCCGGAGATTCAGGATCGGTGGCGCGCCAACCGGGATACGCTCCTCTGGATTGAGTCGGATCTCGAGGATATGGAAGATGCGGGTGATCGTGCAATCCTTTCACAACTGGCCGACGGCATCCGTTCAGCGATGGAGCGCGGCGAGCGCCTGACCGACCCCTTTCCCATGTGCGACCATGATGGCATGATCGAACCGTATACGACAGCGGATGGCGAGCGCATCGTCTTCACCGGGCCCGTGCTTCTGCTCATCGATGAGCTCGCTGCTTCTTGCGGCGACTACTTCCCGGCTCACCTCAAGGACCTGGGGCGCGCGACACTCTTCGGTGCCACGACCTTGGGTGCCGGCGGATCGATCAAGAGGATCGATGAGACGATCGGCTATGCCGAGATGCGGCTGAGTTACACCATCAGCATGGGGGTGCGCACGGTTCAGGTGCCGCTGGCCGACGGGACGACGACGCCCTATATCGAGAACATGGGTATTTCGCCCGATATCCCTTATGCCCTCACCATCGAGGACATGATGAACGGATACACGTCCTATCGCGATGCGGCCCTGGAGGCCGCGCTCGCCCTCGTCGAGTGATCGGTGTTTGCTTTTCGATCACCTTTCCTGCTAGGGCATGTCCTCATTTCACAAGGTGTCATTCCCGCGAAAGCGGGAATCTCGCTTATGAACAGTCAATCGAGATCCCCGCTTTCGCGGGGATGACAAAAGCCAAGATCCCTTTTGTTTCAGGGGGTTATGGTCAAATGAGGACACGCCCTAGAGAGCCTGCCGCTATGCGCCCGGACATTCGAGACATATTGGCACGTGTGAGCCGCCCCGACCGCTACGTCGGCGGCGAGGTGGGCAGTCGCGTCAAAGATTGGGAGCGCTGCGATGTGCGCTTTTGTCTCGTCTTCCCCGATGTCTACGAGATCGGGATGAGCCACCTGGGGCTCTCGATTCTGTATCACCTTATAAATGATAGGGACGGGATGGTTGCTGAGCGGGCCTTCACCCCCTGGGCCGATATGGAAGCGGCGTTGCGCGAGAAGGGGATGAAGCTCTTTTCGCTCGAATCGTATCGAGAGCTGGGGGCGTTCGATGTCATCGGGTTTTCGCTCGCCTCGGAACTCTCCGCCACCAATGTCCTGACGACGCTCGATCTGGCCGGCATTCCGCTGCGCGCGGCCGATCGCACCGATGCCCATCCGCTGATCATCGCGGGGGGGCCGTGCACCTCCAACCCCGGGCCGATGGCGCCCTTCTTCGATGCGATCGTCATCGGCGATGGCGAGGAGGTGACCGTTCAGCTCGCCGAATGCATCCGCGACACCAAGCGCGACGGAATCGGGCGGCGCGATCTGCTCGATCGCTTGGGCCGGATTCGGGGGATCGCTGTGCAGGGCCGGGATGGTCAGGCCCAAGGGATGAATCGTGCTATTGTCGCCGACCTCGATCGCGCCCCGTTTCCGGAAAAACCGGTTGTCGCGCACAAAGCGACGCAGGAACGTTTGGCCGTCGAGGCGGCCCGTGGCTGTGCGCGCGGCTGTCGCTTCTGTCAGGCGGGTTACATCTATCGCCCGGTGCGCCAGCGCAGCGAGGACACCGCGACGGCAATCTCCTGCGCGGGGCTTGCCGCCACGGGCCGCGAGGATTTTTCCTTCCTCTCGCTCTCGATCGGCGATTGGGCGCCGCTGTCCGCGACGCTCAAGGGCGTGCATGAGGGCTGCCCCGGCATGCCGATCAATGCGTCGCTCCCCAGTATGCGCGTCGAGTCCTTGAGCGATGCCATCATCGCCGAACTCGGTGCGGCGCGGGCGCAGAGCTTCACCCTCGCGCCCGAGGCGGGCACCGAGCGGATGCGCCGCTTCATCAACAAGGGCAATGTTGACGACGATCTCTTCGCATCGGTCGAGCGCGTCTTCAGCGCGGGATTTTCCAAGATCAAACTCTACTTCATGGTGGGTCTGCCGACGGAGACCGCAGCTGACATCGATGGCATCGTGACCACGGCCAACCGCTGCCTCGATATCGGAAAAAAATATCACAAGCGTCCGGATGTCACGGTTTCCACATCGACGTTCGTGCCCAAGGCGCACACCCCCTTTCAGTGGGATCGCCAGATCGGCATCGAGGAGACGCTGGCGATTCAACGCGAATGCAAACGGCGGCTGCGCCGGCCGGGTCTCTACTATCGCTGGCATGACGCCGAACAGAGTTTTTTGGAGGGCGTGCTCTCGCGCGGCGGTGCGGAGCTGGCCGATGCGATCGAGGCGGCCTGGCGCGCTGGCGCGCGTTTCGACGGCTGGGACGAATGTTTTTCGCTCGCCCGTTGGCGCGAGGCCTTCGCCGCCTGTGGCATCGTGCCGGAGACCTATCTCGAAGCGCGCGATCGTGCGGCCCCGCTTTCGTGGGATGCATTCGGCATCGGACCGGACCCCGTTTTTCTCCAGCGCGAGCGCGACCGTGCCGAAGAGCTGGCATTCACGCCAGACTGCACGAGCGGCGCCTGCTCGCAGTGCGGCATGTGTGATTTCGATGCGATCAAAAATCGAATGGCTCACGTCGATGCACCCGATGAGACACCAGTCGCACCGCCTGAACAACGAGTCACGAGTCACGAGTCACGTGTCACGGCCTTTCGCTATCGCCTCCACTACACCAAGGCAGACCGCGCCGTCTTCCTGGGTTCGCTCGAAACCCTCGATGCGATTCGGCGCGGCGTGCGCGCAGCGGGATTTCCCCTCTGTTACAGCGAGGGATATCATCCTCGTGCGCGCATCTCGGCGGGGCCGGCCTGTCCCGTGGGGGTGGAGAGCCAGGACGAGTGCGCCGACATCGAGCTCTTCGAAGCGGTGGCGCCGGAGCAGATCGTCCAACGTCTGCAGGGGCGCTTGCCTGAGGGAATGGCCGTCTGTGCGGCCGCGCTCCTCCCCGAAGGAGCCCCCTCGATTGCCGACGCGATCGAGGCGGTGCGCTATGAGGTGAGCGGTTTGCCCGTTGTCATCGATGTGGCCGGTGCCTGCGCGGCCTTTGCCCAGGCGCCCTCGGTGCTGGCCGTGCGCATCCGCAAGGGAAAGCGTCGTGAGGTGGATATCAAGCCGCTCATCGCTGAACTTGCCGTGCGCCCGGACGGTGTGGTAGGGGTGGCCGTTCGCAATCAGACGCCCGCGTTGCGAATGGGGGAAATCCTCACCGCTGTCTTTGGATTGAACGACGAGGCGTTGCGCCATGTGCGTGTGCGCAAGGTGGCGGTGGAATGGTGCGACACGAGAGCCGAGTAGCGAGGTCGCCTCCCGGGGGAATCATGTGCACCTTCACAGATGAAGCTTGTTCCAGGCACACATGATTCCCCCTCGCGGCGACACGATCTTCGATTTCACGAGTCACGAGTCACGAGTTACGGACTTCATTATGCCAAATGAACTGATCATCAATGTCACCCTCGGCGAGACGCGCGTGGCGCGCGTGGAAAACGGCGTGGTGACCGAGTTGCACATCGAGCGCCGGCGTGAAGAGGGGATTGTCGGCAATATGTATAAGGGCAAGGTCGTGCGCGTTATGCCCGGTATGCAGGCGGCCTTCGTCGATATCGGTTTGGATCGCACGGCTTTTCTGCATGCGTCCGATGTCGTCAAGGATCTCGCGCGCTTCGACGATGGTGGCGAGGGCGTGGATCTCAACGGTTCGGCGAAGAAGTCCCCCCGCGCTCGCAGCGATCGCAACATCGAGAGTGTGCTCAAGGATGGAAACGATATCCTCGTGCAGGTCGAGAAGGAGCCGATGGGCACGAAGGGCGCGCGCATCACCTCGCACGTCTCGCTCCCCGGTCGGTTTCTCGTCTTCATGCCCACGGTCGAGCACATCGGCGTGTCGCGTCGTATCGGCGATGCCAAGGAACGTGCGCGCCTGCGCGAGATGATTCGCAAACTCAAGAAGGGCGATGGGGGATTTATCGTTCGCACGGTCTCCGAGGGGGCCACCGAGTCCGAGATCGCCGATGACATCAAGTATCTCACCCGCACCTGGAAGGAGATCGAGCGCAAAGCGGCCAAGGCCAGCACATTGCAGATGGTGCACGCCGAACTCGATGTTCTCTCCCGCGTGGTGCGCGATCTCTTCACGCCCGACATCGATCGCGTGGTGGTCGATGCCAAAGAGGCCTACGAGCACATCCGGGATTTCGTCGCCAACTTCATGCCCAAGGGGGTCGACGCGGTCGAACTCTACGAGGGCGGCGAGCCGATCTTCGACGCCTTCGGCATCGAGATCGAGATCACGCGCGCGATCGGACACAAAGTCTGGCTCAAGAGCGGCGGCTATATCATCATCGAACAGACCGAGGCGCTCACCGCCATCGACGTCAACACCGGGCGCTTCGTCGGCCGTCGCAACGTCGAGGATACGATCCTCAAGACCAACCTCGAGGCGGTCAAGGAGATCACCTACCAGCTGCGCCTGCGCGGCATCGGCGGGATCATCATCATCGACTTCATCGACATGGAGCGCATCGCTAATCGCACCAAGGTCTACAACGCGCTCAAAGAGGCGCTCACCGACGACAAGGCGCGCACGACGATCACGAAGATCTCCGAGCTGGGGCTCGTGGAGATGACGCGCAAGCGCATCCGCGAGGACCTGCGTCGGCAGCTCACCAACACCTGCCCCTATTGTGAGGGCAAGGGATATCTCAAGAGCCCCGACACGATCTGCTATGAGATCTTCCGCGAGATCTGTCGCGAGGTGCCGCAGATGAAGGCCAAGCAGGTGCAGGTCTACTGTCATCCGTCGGTGGCCGGCGTCCTCTATGATGAAGAGCGCGCCTGGCTCGCCGAACTCGAAGAGCGCTTTGGCCGCCGCATCCACGTCAAGAGTGTCTCCGACTACCACCTCGAGCAGTTCGACGTCGTGGAGAAGTAGATGGGGGCGATAGGAGTTGTTCATGAGGCTCGATGCCGGGCAAATTGAAGCAATCGATGATGTGATGGTGGGCGTTCTTCGCGGAAAGTCTCATCAGGAACGTCTCGAGATTGCGGATGGCATGTGGCGCTCGACGCGGAACCTCTTGCTGTTTTCACTTCGATCGCGTTTTTCCGATTGGGATGAGGCTCGGCTCGAACATGAGGTGGCCAGGAGGATGTCGCATGGAGCTGTCTGAGCTCATCGCGTATGTGTCGGAAAAAAGATGGCCTATTATCGCGAAGGGGGTTCGGAAAAACACCTTCGTGACATCGTCGGTATGCTCAAGGTGTCGAGCGATCAGATCGATCGTGACTATATCGTTGTCTGGGTCGAGCGCATGGGGCTCGAGGATGTCTGGGAGGCGATCGAAAAACGACTTCAGGCGGGGTGAATGCCCCGACTGGGTGGAGTGAAGGTCTCGGAAGGTTCTCTTAAAATGAAATCGAAATCGCTGCTCGGGTCGGTTCCAGGTGGACGCGGACGTTGTCGACCTCCCGGGGGCGCATGGTGGTGCCGTTCGAGAAGCGCTCGGCCGCGTGCAGCAGGTCGGACTGGGGCCTCCGGTCGGGCACAGCGATGTCTGATTTGTCCCGTTTATCCAGGGGGTTACGCGGTTCACGCGCCACTGCTGTGGGAGAGAGCGCCAGGATGAGGGCGAGCAGGATGAGTGCTGTGATCAGGACCTTCATATAATGATTCTCGGTTGCAGGGCCCCGAAAGTTGCGCGGTTTCTTTCTCTTGTGCCCTTTCCTCGCTTCCGGCATGCCCGCACGGAAAAACGGCTTTTTCGTTGACTTGCCCTGGCCTCTCGGGCTAGAGAGGTGCGCTCATTTTCGAGCAGCTAGCTATTCGAATAATAAAGGAGTTTGCCGTGTACGCTGTCATTCAAACAGGTGGGAAACAATACAAGGTCAATGAGGGGGCTCTCCTCAAAGTCGAAAAACTCGAGGGTGAGGTCGGCCAGACGATCGATTTGAGCGAGGTGCTCATGATCGGTGGAAATGGGGCGCCGAAAATTGGGACGCCTCAGGTCGATGGTGCGACCGTGTCGATCGAGATTCGCCGTCAGGCCAAGGACCGCAAAGTCATGGTCTATAAGAAAAAGCGTCGCAAGGGCTATGAGGTCAAGCGCGGCCATCGTCAGCTGTTTACGGAGATCAAGATCACGAAGATCAATGCATAAGAAATCCAAATGACGAAGCAAGCCTCAAGTTCCAATGTCCAATGTGCATTCACTGTTGTAGAAATTGAAATTGAGGAATTGTTTTGGATTTTGAGTTTTGGATTTTGGATTTCTCCCGGAGGGAACAATGGCACATAAAAAATCAGCAGGTGCGGCAAAAAATGGTCGTGACAGCCGGGGACAGCGCCGGGGCGTGAAGCGCTACGGTGGTCAGGTCGTCAAGGCGGGCAACATTCTGACGCGGCAGTGTGGCACGAAGATCCATCCGGGCCGGAACGTCGGTATGGGTAAGGACTGCACGCTCTTTGCCAAGATCGACGGCGTCGTCTCCTATCAGGTTTGTCGAGGCGATCGCAAATATGCCCATGTCATGCCGGAGTGATCGTGGTGGGAATTGATGAGGACCGATAACCCTCTGCATGTCAGAGGGTTTTCTTTTGGTTGGCTTTCAACTTTTAGCTTTTAACTTTCAACTGTTCTCACATGCATTTCATCGACGAAACCACAATTGAAGTCATCGCCGGAGATGGCGGCAACGGATGTGTCAGCTTCCGTCGGGAGAAGTATGTCCCCCTGGGCGGGCCAAACGGCGGCGATGGCGGCAGCGGCGGCGACGTGATTCTGCGGGTGGACGAAGGTCTCTCGACGCTCCTGGATGTGCGTTATCGGCGCCGCTTTAAGTCGGGGCGCGGCAACCACGGTTTGGGCAAACAGATGAACGGTGCCGGTGGCGATGATTGCATCGTGCGCGTGCCGCAGGGGACGATGGTCTTCGATGCCGACAGCAATGAGGCGATCGCCGATCTGGATGATGCTGGATCCGAGTGGATCGCGGCGAAAGGCGGGCGCGGGGGGCTGGGCAATATGCACTTCGCCACGGCGACCAACCAGGCGCCGCGCGAGGCCACGCTGGGAACGAAGGGCGAGAGCCGCAAGCTGCGGCTGGAACTCAAGCTCCTGGCCGATGTCGGACTCGTGGGCCTGCCCAATGCGGGAAAGTCGACGCTCATTTCAGCGGTGTCGAATGCGCGGCCGAAGGTCGCCGATTATCCCTTCACGACCAAGGTTCCGAGCTTGGGACTCGTGCGCATGGATGAAGGGTCGAGCTTTGTCATGGCCGATATCCCCGGCCTCATCGAGGGCGCGCACCAGGGCGCGGGGATGGGCATCCAGTTCTTGCGCCATATCGAGCGCACGCGCGTCCTGTTGCATCTGATCGATCTCAACGATCCCGCGCATCCCGATCCGGTCGAGAGTTGGCGCGGCATTCGGCATGAACTGGAATCCTATCGTGCCGACATGGCCGAGCGTCCGGAGATCGTCGTGCTCACCAAGATGGATCTGCCCGATGTCGTCGCCATTCACGACGACGCCATCTCTGCACTCAAGGCGGCAGGGGCAGGGGAAATTTATTCTGTTTCAGCCGCAACCCGTGAGGGAATTGCGCCTCTTCTGCATGCAGTCAATGCAAAGTTGGCGACGCAGAATACAAATCAGGAGGGATGATGACATCTCGAGCTTTGGCTAAACAGATCGCAACGATTGCAGGTGAGATGAAGGGCGAGGAGATCCTCGTCCTCGATCTGCGTAAGCTCACGAGTTTCACCGATTACTTTGTGATCTGCAGCGGAAATTCCGATCGGCAGGTGCAGGCGATCGCGCGGGCGGTGCACGATGACGTCAAGAAGGAGGGCGGTCGTATTCCGCTGGGGGAAGAGGGTGTGGGTTCCGGCCATTGGGCGCTGCTCGACTATGGTGATGTGGTCACGCACGTCTTCTATCGCGACGATCGCGAACACTATGCCCTCGAAAAACTCTGGTTCGACGCCCCGCGGGTGAACTTCAAGGGGATCACTGCACAATATTAATCCGGCGATAAATAGTGTCTGTCGGGAAATGACGATTCCACTGGTTTTTGTCATTCCCGCGCAGGCGGGAATCTCGATTTTTCAAGTACTTCGAGATTCCCGCCTCCGCGGGAATGACGACAAAACCCTTTTCCCGACAGGTTCTATTTAATCGCCCGCGTAATAAGGAGCCGATAGCGATGACCGATGGCGCATCGACATGGTGGCAACGAATGGCCGCTGCTGTTGGAGACGCCCTCTACCCCCCGCGTTGTCCCCTCTGTGATCAGCTCGTATTCGTTCGAGACCGTCCGTGCCACGAGTGTGCGCTTTTGCTTCGGCCGCTCATCGCCGAACCCTCCCTTTCCCATCTGGATCGCATCTGGTTTTCACGCTGTCGCTCTCGATTTGCCTTCGAGGGAAAACTGCGCGAGGCGTTGCACGCCTATAAGTATGGGGCGCGCCTGGATCTGGCGCGATACGGGGGCGATCTGCTCGCCGAGGAGGCGCGATCGCTCGGCCCCTTCGATGCCATCGTTCCGGTTCCCCTCCACGCCAAGCGACTGCGCGCGCGCGGCTACAACCAGAGCGCGCTCATCGCGAAGCGATTGGGCCGCACGCTCGATTGCCCGGTCTGGTGCGAGGCGCTCGAACGTCTGCGCGATGTTCCTCCGCAGGTGGATCTCTCTCGGAGCGAGCGCCTGCAGAACATGCGCGGCGCGTTCGCTGTCAGGCGTGCTGACGCGGTGCGCCTCAAGGGACAGCGTCTGCTTCTCATCGACGATGTCCTCACCACCGGCGCCACGGTCAACGAATGCGCACGCGTGCTGATGCGGGCCGGCGCGGAGCAGGTGGATGTGATCACCATCGCCCGGACACTCTAATCGGATGCCGCGTCCTATCCGGGGCTGTGGTTGACTCTCCCGGCATCTCCGTGCTACCCTCTTGAAAAATCAGGGGAAATTGAATGAACGATCCTATCGCCTTCATGGAAGAAATCGCCCGTCAGGCCGGCCGCATCCAGCTCGATGGTCTCGGGCGTTCCCATCAGATCGAATATAAGGGCGTCATCAACCTCGTCACCGAGGTCGATCGGCAGTGCGAGGACCTCATCGTCGGTGCCATTGGGCGTCGTTTTCCGGGCGACGACATCCTCGCCGAGGAGGGCAGCGGCGAGCGCAGTGCCTCCGGGCGGCGCTGGATCATCGATCCGCTCGACGGCACGGTCAACTACGCCCATGCCTTCCCCTTCTTCTGCGTCTCCATCGCCTTGGAGTGCGACGGCCAGCTCGAGGCCGCGGTCATCTACGATCCGAACCGGGATGAGTGCTTTACGGCCCAGCGCGGCCAGGGCGCGCGGCTGAATGGGGCGCCGATTCATGTCTCCGAGGCCGCGGGCCTTCGCCAATCGCTCGTCGCCACGGGGTTCGCCTATAACGTGCAGGAGGGAGAGGCCCTCGACAATCTCGATCATTTCGGGCATTTTGTGAAGACGGCGCGCGCGGTGCGCCGTCCCGGTTCAGCGGCCATCGATCTGGCATGGGTTGCCTGTGGGCGCGTCGATGGGTTCTGGGAGTTCTTTTTGAAACCCTGGGATATGGCCGCGGGCGTGCTGCTCATCCGCGAGGCCGGCGGTCGTGTGACGGCATTTGACGCCTCGCCCTACGATCTCTATGGTCGCGAGATCCTGGCATCGAATGGGCATATTCACGAAGAGATGATGACTGTACTGGCCATGCCGTAAACGGTTTTTTTCGGGTCACGGGTCACGGTTCACGAATCACGGGTGTTATGATTGATCCAAACAAAAAAGAGAACTCATCGGTGAACCCTTCGGATGTCTGTATGCGCGCATTCGAGCTCATCGGCGCGAAGCAGTACGATGACGCCGAAAAGCTCATCGCCTCGAACATGGCGCGCACCGATGACGATGCGGCCATCGCCCTCTATCATTCGGTGATGGGCGTTCTGTCCAAGGTGCAGGGGGAATACAAGACCGCCTGGAAACACTACCAGCGCGCGGAAAAACTCCTCCCCCAGGATCCGGCGCTCAAGATTATCTCGGCGCGCCTGCTCATCGATCAGTTCGCTGAATATGGCCAGGCCATTCGAAAGGCGAAGAAGGTGCTCGAGATCATCCCCGACAATCCGGTCTTTGCACATCAGGCCTACAGCACCATGGGTCTGGCCCACGTGCGCAAGGGCGAAAAGCGCAAAGCGGTCGAGATGCTGAATAAATCCTTTGGCGATGATTTTCATGGCTTCGTTTCGGCCAAGAATATCGATTTTGAGCTGGTCGAGGCTTTGCTCAAACGGGGTTGGGGTGTGGATGAGAGTCGCAATTATTTGACCCGCGCACGTCGTTTTGCACAGGCAACCGCCGAGGCTCCCTTCGTCCAACTCTTTGACCGGATGCTCGCTGCTTTCGATGACGACTTTCCCCGCAGGGACGAGACGGAAATAACGTTGTCCGGAAAAGTGATCGACAACCCGAATGACCACAACCACGAATAACAACGGTGATGGCGTGCACGCGTGCGAGGTCGAGCTCATCGACACGCACGCGCACCTCTCCTTTCCGGCGTTCGACGACGACCGCGACGCGGCGCTCGCGCGCGCATGGGAGGCGGGCCTGGGGGCGATTGTCCTCGTCGGTTCCGGTGCGGGGTTGAAGGGAAACGAGGAGGCGATTGCGCTGGCCGAGACTGACGCGCGCCTCTTTGCCACCGTCGGTGGACATCCGCACGAGGCGAGCGAAGTTGATGCCGCCTGGATGGAGCGGATGGAGCAGTTGGCGGCGAACGAGAAGGTGGTCGCCATCGGTGAGATCGGCCTCGATTTTCACTACGATCACTCGCCACACGATGTGCAGCGTCGCATCTTTGCCGAAATGTTGGCGTTGGCACGTCGCATCGATAAACCGGTCGTCATCCACGATCGCGAAGCGCATGAGGAGACCTGGGCGCTCATCGAGGAATCGGGCGTCGGGCACTGCGGCGGCGTCTTTCACTGTTTCTCAGGCGACGTCGCTTTTGCCGAGCGTGCGATCGATGCGGGTTTTTTGATCTCCATCCCCGGCATCGTCACCTTCCCGAAGGCCAGCGTCCTGCACGATGTGGTGCGTGCCATTCCCATCGAACGCATGCTCATCGAGACCGATTGTCCCTTTCTCGCGCCGGTGCCGCATCGGGGGAAGCGCAACGAACCGGCCTTTGTGCGCGGTGTTGCCGAGAAGATCGCTGCGCTCAAAGGGCTGGCGTTCGAGGATGTCGCGCGCATCACCACGCTCAATGCGCGGCGTCTCTTCGGTCTTCCGGGTGTGGTGCTCGCCGCGCAGATCGCCTATCCCATTCGCAACGCGCTCTACCTCAACATCACCAATCGCTGTTCGCTCGCCTGTCGCTTCTGTACGAAGGCGATCGACTTCGAGGTGAAGGGGCACTACTTGAAACTCGAGCGCGAACCGAGTGTGCAGGAAGTGCTCGACGCGATCGGCGATCCGAATGCGTATGAGGAGATCGTCTTCTGCGGTTATGGGGAGCCGACGCTGCGCATCGATGTGGTCGAAGAGGTGGCGCGTGCGTTGAAGAAACGCGGGGTGCGTCGCATCCGGCTCAACACCGACGGGTTGGCCAGTCTCGTGCATGGCCGTGACATTCCGTCAGAGCTGGCGGGCCTCATCGACGCGGTGAGCGTTTCGCTCAATGCGCCGGAGGCGAAGGCTTATGTCGGGATCTGCCCCTCCAAACATGGGGAAGCGGCTTATAAGGCGGTCTGCGCCTTTATCACGGATGCAAAGCGCTTTATCCCGGAGGTGGTCGCCTCGATCGTGGCGATGCCGGGAGTCGATGTCGAGGCCTGCCGCAAAAAAGCGGCCCAGCTCGGCGTTGAACTGCGGGTCCGGGAATATATGAACGTGGGGTGACGGGCCGCAATGCTCTTCTGAATGCGGGTTTGCGGTCTGGCCAAAAAAGACGCAACTTTTTCGGGAGTTATGCGATAAGGGGGAGCATGTCATTCCCGCAAGGGGAAAGCGGGAATCCAGTCTGTTGCTCTTTACGGGAGTTGTGATGAGCGCCGTGAACGACCTCGAAACCAGGGCACGACTTCTGATGCAGCGCTATAACGAGACGCTGCGTCGGCTCGACGCCACTCCCGGCGACGGGCGCCTCGATCCCACCGACATCAACGATCCCCTCGTCAAGCCCGGCACGTTGGGGCTTGCCCAGGACCAGTATCATCTGCTGCAGTATCTCCTGCGTGGTGGCGTTGGCGGGGGGGCGGTCAGCCTCTTCGGAAGTCCCCTGTTGTATTACGGTGAGGCCGCCGGTCTCTCCAGTGCCGCTGCAAAGCTCGAACATGCGCTCGATCGACTGCATGTCTCCATCGGCCACGGGGCGAGTGTCGGCTTCGGTTGTTCCTCGCCGCATACGACGCCTTTCGATGGCGATGAGTATGAAGCGGACGGCGATCCTTCCGTTGATGGGGATCGGCCCGAGGACGTCGATATCTCCGAGGATGGGGATGTCGATGGGGAGCTCGAGCCGATCGATGGGGATCGGGATATCGAGGAGAAGCCGATCGATGGCGACGAGGAGGTCGACGAAGAACCGGAGATCGAAGAGGACGAACCGGTCGACGGCGACGAGGAGGTCGACGAAGAGCCTGACATCGATGATGATGCTGATGTTGATGAGGATCCTGATATTGAAGAGGAGCATCCCGTCGACGGTGATGAAGAGGTCGATGCCGAGCCCGAACTCGAACCCGAACTCGAGCCCGAACTCGAGCCCGAGCTCGAGCCCGAACTCGAACCCGAACTCGAGCCGGAGCTCGAGCCCGAACTCGAACCCGAACTCGAACCCGAACTCGAGCCGGAACTCGAACCCGAGCATGACGTTGATGGCGATATCGACGAGGATGTCGACCCCGAGCCGGATGCGGAATTGGAGGAGGAGGATCCGCCGCCGCCGGGGATCAACTACACCGCTGCGGTCTTCGATGCGCCGATCGTCGACATCGATGCCGTCGATGGCGGGCTCGCCCTCTATGGCGATGCCCCGATGGCGACCTATGCCTGTGCCGTCGATGGCATCGAGGATGTCGATTGCCAGGTGAGCGCCGAGCTCCCCGAGGGGGTTTCACCCGTTGCGCGCGCCGCGCTCTCGCATGGTTATATCGTCGCCGACGGGGCCCCGATGGATGTGGGCACGCCGATCGATTACCTCGTGATGGAAGAGGGCCTTGAAGCCGAGGAGGCTCTCGTCTCTCATACGCAGATCGATGAGATCGTCATCCCCGGCATCGGGCCGCTCTACACGCCCACCTATCCGGGCGGAATCGCCTATCATCATTCCACCGCGCCCGATCGCGATCGTATCTTCATCTCCAGTGCCAATTGGTATCATGCGGGCGTGGAATATATGCGCAGCGCTGTTGCGCCCATGCCGGATGCGGGTGGCGATATCGAGGATGACGAGATGATGCTGCCGGAAGAGGGAGAGCCCTTTGCCATCGTACGTCGCGGCGGGGTGGACGCTTCCGGTGTGCGTCATATCGAAGTCGGTTTTGTCGAGGCACTCTCCCCTGAGATCGATGATGCCGAAGGGGGCGATGAAGAGGCGGAGTTTCGATTCACGGGCATCCTGCCTTCGCTGAAGGAGCAGGGGATCAATCCGTTGGCTCAGGCGTTTGGTGATTTCCCTTCGCTGACCATCGATCTGGATCGCAGCCGTTTTGTCATGAGGACGCGCGATGTGGGCGATGCGCCGGGACGTTTCGTGCAGGGCACGATCCTCTGCTTCGGCGACGAGGGAGAACCCTACGGCGATTTGGAACATCTTGGTTTTACCGGCGGCATCAATCTCTCCGCGCTCGGTACCACGATGCTCGACGTGGGCGAGGGCGATCAGGAGATCCTCGTCGCGCTCAATGCGGGACAGGTGAATCCAGACGACGATTACGAGGCCAGCATCTCGCTTTTCGATCCGGAGCCGTTCGAGATCCAGCGCAAGCGCATCATCCCGCTCGGCGAGGTTCGTATCGCCCCGATGTCGGAGATCGTCTTCGATGAGACCGGACGGCGCGTCTATCTCGGCGTCGAACAGCCGAACGCTGCGCTGTTCACGGTCGATCTGGAGGACGAGGTCACCCCCATCGAGCGTTCGATTTCGCTTCCGGTTCAGGATATGCGCATCGTCGACATCGCGGTCGATGGATCGAAGGCCTACATCGCCATCCGCCCGGAGGGCGAGGACGAACTCCCCATGTGGACGCGCGCCGGCGGCGAGATCGGTCACGTCCTCTTCATCGACATGAGCGCCGACGGCGGCGAGGAGTTCCAGGGATACGCCACCCTCCCGGCCGCCCCCACCGCCATGGCCCTCCAAGGCGGCACCCTCTACGTCGGCGCCGGCTTCAATCTCATCGCCATCGACCTCGACAAGGTCCAACTCGAATCCTTCCAACCGTGGTAACACCAAACCTCACAGCGGGGACGGTTCTAGTTTCACTATTATTCAATCATTTCAAAAGGTTCCCGACGAACCCCCTACAGCGGGGACGGATCTATTATTGGCAGTTTGAATAAGGATCAATATGCCAATAATAGATCCGTCCCCGCTGTTGCAGTGAGACGTGCATCTCCCTGAAATAAATGGATAAATAGGCAACTCGAACCGTCCCCGATGTGAGGTTTGGTTTGCCTAGCGAGTTCGTTTGGAACGGCGCAGTCGCGCTATCGGGATGATGGTTGCGGCGATCATGAGTGCCAGCAGTGCAATGGCTTGCGGTGCGGGCGCTGTCGCTCGATTGGGAACGAAGGCGCACATCATTTGGCCGGCGAACTCGTTGGTGTAGTAGGTGCGGCCATCGCCCTCCGCCCCCGGTGTGCCGACGAGCGTTACCTTCTCGCCGTTGACATACGTGCAGATGACGACGTCGAGTGCTCCCGCTGAATTATACTGCACGTTGTTGGCCTGAAAACCGTAGCGGTCATAATTGAGTCCGTTCGTGCTCGTGTAGACGCTGGAACTCTGGTGGCTGATGTCGGCGTCCACATCGTTGACCACTACGCACGGGACGACTGGCGTTGTGACCGTTCCTTTAACCGTACCTTCGTCGACCGAGGTGACTTCGAACTGCACATCGTCCTCGATGTCCTCCTCATTCGGTATCGGTTGTGAAACTTTGATCGTCTGCGTGGTCGTGTCGGGTGCGATATCTGCGGCAATGCCCGCGACGACGATCGTTTCAAAATTGTCCGTCATGTCCATGCGGATATCGACCGTTCCGGCGACTTTTGAGAAGAATTCCACGATCGATCTGCTCGGATCGTCCGGATCGGTCTGGACCGATGTGAATCCGGCGACGACGTCGTCTGCCTCAGTCGACTTTGCCTTGGAAAACTCGATGGCGGAAAGCTGTGACGTTATGCTGTCGGTCAAAGCGCTCCAACCGAATGAGAGTGCATCGGCGTCGTAGTCGTCGCCGTCCACCATGATGGTGACGATGTTGCCGTAGACGGGGCTGGCGATGAGCGTTGCACCGTCCTCCTCGCTGATATCGAGGGTTTCCCCTCCTGCTGTCGCCGCGATGTCGGTTAGCTCCGGCGCGTTGTTCGGCATTAGGAATTGTTCGGTGATGGTATCGGCTCCGCCGTTTTCATCCGTTCCCACGAAATTGACATCGTAATACCCGCGGCGATATCTCCGGCTGTCGTCGATTTCCCACTGGGTATCGCTGAGCTCGGTGAGGCTCAACACCTCGCCGTCGGAACGATCGACGGGCGATGCCGCGAGCGTGACGGCGTCGCGGTTGGCGTCGGTATAGGCAAGGGTGATCCGACTTTCTCCCGTATCGAGCGTTGCGCTGATTTCAGGGGCCACGTTTTCGACGGTAACGGTGACATCCCTTGTTATCGTCCCTCCTTCTCCGTCGTCCGACGAGAGTCGAATGATATAGTTGCCGACGCGATCGCCGGAGAATTGTCCGTTCGTGATGGTGTACTGTGCGCCGGATGGGGCGCTGGTTACGCTCCAGGAATTGGTGACGTCGTCGCGGTTGTAGTCGATGATCTCATAGCTCAATTGATGTGCGAGTTCGCTTTGACGTGTGCTGGTGAGGACGTCGATGATCGGATCGAAATTTGTCATCGAGACGTCGACGTCTTTGGTCGTCGTCTGTCCGGTGGTGTCGGTGACCGTCAGACGGAAATGGAAGACATCGCCCGCAGCATACCAGTGCGGCAGAGGGAAGGTTGCCGAGGACGTATCCGTGCCGTCGAGATCGACGTTTTCCGTATCGGCGTCGCTGCCCTGACGCTGTCCGTCTTCATCGAAGGGACCTCCGGGACCGCTCAGGAACTGCCAGGCATATGTCATCGCGCCGAGGTCGCCGTCGGGATCATTTGGATCATAGGTGTTTGCTGGATCGGTATCGACCGACATGGTGGCGCTGTCATCTGCTATCGCTGCCGATGGCGTTGCAACGACAGGAGCCGAGTCGTTCACCGTGATCGTAACCGTATCCGCCGTGCTGTCCTCCAATCCATCGTTCACGACGAGTGAGAAGGTGTAGACGCCCGCGCGATAGCCGTCGAAATCGGGCGTGGATGTGTCGGCATCCGTGAGATCGATCGCCGTGGCGCAGTCGTCCACCTGCGGGCATGCGGTGCAGGTCCAGGCGTAGGTGAGTACGTCGCCCACGTCCGCATCCGAACTTCCCGTTCCGTCGAGCGAGAGCGCGGCGGGGTCGACCGTTTCGTCGTCACCTGCGCTTGCAACCGGTGCTTGGTTGAGAAGCGTCGGGTCCTCATCGATGCGAACGTCGGCGGGAGCGCTGCACGCATCCGCTGCGGAGTTGCAGTCATCGTTGCCGCCGCAAGCGCCGGGGTCGTTCGTGACGTCGTTGTCCACGTCGAATGCGCCGCTGCCGTAGTGAACGCGCATGAAGCCAGCACCGCCTCCCGCGCCGCCATGGTTGTCGGTTCCGGCTGCGCCGTCGCCGCCGTTTGCCTGGACCGAACCGCTGCCGTTGAATTCGCCTGCGGTGATCCAGACGCTTCCGCCGCCGCCTCCACCGCCGCCGCCGTTTCCGGAGCTGCTGCCGTCCGCCCCGTCTGCGATGACCTGTCCGTCGAGTTCAAAGGTGCCGGTGATTTCCAGCGTGACCACGCCGCCGCCGTTTCCGGCGTTTCCGCCCGAACCGCCGCCGCCCGAACCGCCGCCGCCGCCCGGATAGGTGGGCGATTCATGGTCCAGTGCGACCAGTTCCAGGACGGTGTTCATATCCGTTCCGCCGGTTCCGTAGGGGTCGCTTCTGTTGTACCCGTTTCCGCCGGCCCCGCATCCGGCTCCGCCGCCGCCCATTCGTGTGAGCGCATATCCCTGCTGCCCGCCGCCGGCCGCGGATCCTGCGTCTGAGACAGAGTCGTCGTCGATGTCGGCGCCGTATCCGTCGGCACCGCCGCCCGGGTTCACGCCGCCCGCGTACCCCTTTCCGGTGGCATTGATGGAACTGCCGGAGTCGATCGTGAGGTTGTCGGCCGTCCAGTCAGCACCTCCAAGGATGGTGGACGGGTCGGTCGTTGGGTCTCCCTCGTCGCCCGTGAGCGTGATGGAGGCGGCGTTTTCGATGTCGATGGATTTCGCATTGCCGTAAGTTCTGATGGTGCTTCCCCTGAAGATGAGGGTCTCTCCAATATCGAACGTGATATTTCCGTAGGCACGAACGCTGAAGCCGTCGAGAACTGTGTCGGAGACGGTCGTCGTAACGTCGATGTCGTTGCAGTAGTAGTCGTCGAAGTAATGGAGATGATTGTAGAGAGTGCCTGAATAGTAATAATATCGATACAGGTGGTACTCGTTCTCCAGCTGAAAATCGTTGAGGTCGATGCCGTTTTCCACATCGATGACCATATCGTAGCCGGCGTCGTTGCAGCTGACCACGATCTTGTCCGTATTGCCTATGAGGGTGAGGGTGTCTACGTCGAGCGTCTTTTGGCCGTCGGGCGTTGCGGCGGTTGCAACGATGCGGGCGTTGCCGTGGATGTTGAGCGTCGTGACGGCAAAGGGCGGAGATGAGATGTCGAATCCATTCTTCACCTCTGCGAGCGAGTTGTCGTTCTTGAGATAGACGACGGTTCCCGCCTGTCCCTCTTCGGCGCCGGCATAGCTGTAGGTGTCGGTGTCGCATGTCCAGGTGGCGCCGTTGACGCATAGGCCGATGGCCGCTCGCCCACCCGCCGCCTCGGTGTTGTCGAAACCGCTGAAGGCTGACTTGTTGTCGTAATGGATGGCGATTCGTCCGCCGCCACCGCCGCCACCGCCGCGGTTCCATCGGCTCGGACCGCTGTCGTATCCGTCCCCACCGATACCGCCGTTAGCGGTGATGTATCCGCTGCCCGAGAGGGTGCCGACATCAATCCAGACGCTGCCGCCGGCGCCCGCACCTGAGCCGGCATTGCCGACATGGTCGGAGATGTTGCCGTCATCGCCGTCGGCCGCGATGGCGTGATCGCTCAAGGTGACGGTGGCCGCCGCGATGCGGACCATACCGCCGCCGTTTCCGCCGAGAATGGTCGTGCTGCATCCGCCGCCGCCGGCGCCCAGCGATTCCGGTTCGAGCGAATCGCCGAACGCAATGCCGCCATGACCGTTGTCTGCCTCTCCGTAATTGTAGGTTCCGATGGAATCGCCGCCCCAGCCGCCGTGTCCGCCGCCGCCGGCGGGCTTGAGGTACTTGTCCGTCGCGCCGCAGGATTGACCGGCCAAACAGCGGCCGGCGTCACAGTCGGCATCCGCTCCACAGGAACCGCCGCTGAACGTCCATCCGTGTACGCGATCCTGCCCGCCCCGACACCCCTTGCCGGTGACGTCGATACCGTCATCGTTTACGATCACCGTTCCTGTTGCGTTTATGAAGGCGCCGTCGGCGTCCTCTGCGGCGTGCGTGACGGTTCCGTTGATCGTGAGGGATCCAACCTGCCAGCCGTTTGGTGCAGGGCAGCTCAACGTCACCGTGACGCCGCCATCGATCGTCACGTCGTCGCCCGAGTTGTCGCAACTGCCGTCGCTTATAGTCGTGTCGGCGTCGATCGTGACATCGGCGGCCCATGCGGGAGAGAGACCGACGAGCAGGCTCGCCAATGCGAGCAGAAGGAGGGCGCAGACGTCAACCTTCCCAATCCAACGATGGGTCGACTGGTAACGCATAAAAATACCTCTACTCTATTGTTATGCAAGGGCTGTGCCTGAAGATCAGCTTTTATAAGTCCTTAATATAATTGTGAAATAGTTGATTTTGGTCTCCGAATATTCAAGGAAGGGGGGTGGAAAAATACGATATAAACGCTGCATTGCAGTGTCTTTTGTGTGGTTTATGGGAAAATGTTAATTATTTCAAATTGTTGTATGAAAAGGTGGTTGATGGGTTGAAAGTGACGCGTCGATGGATAAATTGACGTTTGAAATGAATGCGTGGGTTGGACTGAAAGCCAACCCGTCCGGGATTTTGCTGTTGGGTAGTATGGCTGAGGTGCGGTGTCATCGATCGACCCCACCAAGGTCGAACTCAAATCCCTCACCACCTGGCAGCAGATGATGCCGTAGACCTATCGTTTGCAGACTATCCCCGTCTTTCCTCCATCTTTGTCATCCCCGAGTGCTTGAATCGGGGATCTCGATTGAGAGCCCTGCCATGCGCGGCATCGGTTTTTTCGATCGTCATACGACTCCGGCCAAAGCGTCGCCAGGCACTTACCCCCCTCCCCGAAAGCACCGACTCAAGCCATCTCTCCACTCCTGTCATCCTCAAGTTTCGCCCCGAACCATGTGGTTCGGGGCGAAGCGAAGGATCCCGTGTGTTGTCATAATGAAGTGATCAGTCGTGTTTTTATGGTCACGGTTCACGTGTTACGTGTCACGGCTTTACCGCGTCACACCGAAATCGGAAAACCACTCGGGGCGATCGGGAGCGTTGCGTTCGAGCATTGTGCGCCAGGCTTCGTCGGTGAGGCGGTCGCTCATCGGGTGCTTGAACTCGTAGTAGCTCGTCACCGGGCCCGCGCCCACGAGGACGCGGCCGTCGGGGAGGCGATAGGCGACCGTGATCATGTCGACATAGCCCAGGCCTTCTTCGAGGACCTTCGCTGTGTTTCCGTCGGTGTGGACGTCCGCGACGATCGTCGTCTTCTTCGCCTTTTCGGTGACACCAGCAATGACGCCCTCGACCTTCGTGCCGAAGGACTTGATGAAGTCGTAGTCCTCTTCGGTGAGCTCCTCGTTTTCCAATTCGCGCACAGAGATCGAGACGAGTCGTGCGAGGATCTCCTCGAGTTTTTCGAGCCTGGCGGTGCCGAATTCGTCGAGGACCTCCATCGATTCGAGTCCCAGGCGCGTCATCCGGGCGATGGCCAGCAGGCGGTTGTAGGCTTCTGGCACCGGCTCCACATAGCCGCGCACGGGGGGAGGGGTTTCCCCTTCGCAACCGGGGCCACAACTGGTTGCGCCACCCGTATAGCTCTGTTTGGCATAGAGGATCGTGTCGTGGCGCAGCGCGGCCCAGGAGGCGAGCGCCCCGGTCATGCTCTTGCGCGCCCAGGCGTCCGTCTGCATCGCGGTCGGATAGCCCGCGCCGAACTCCTTGAGCAGGGGTTTGAGGCCGAAGAGCCAGCTCCAGTAGAGATTCTGGTTCCATTCCAAGGCAGAGTAGGCGTCGATCTCGTCGGTGAGATCGCCATGCGCCTCATCGTATCCGTCGTAGGCATCGTCGTTCGTCTCACTGAGGATCGTGCGCGCGACGTCCGAACCGAGCAGCGACATCACGTCCAGACCGCGCGGGAAGCCGCGGATCGGTCCCACTTGCGTCGGCACATACGTGAATGCGTCGACGGCCTCGGGGCGCGCGTCGTGTGAGACGAGATTCTGGAAGTAATAGGAATCCGGCACGAACTTCTGGCCGAAGAGGCGCAGGCCCGCCAGACGATTGAGGCATGCTTCATACTGCGCGTTTGCATCGCCGCCCGGATTCACCGTGCACTCCCCCTGTCCGCTGCCGATGCGCGAATCGTTGCGCACATCGAGATCCGCGCGCAGTGCTTCGATGTCGAGCGTGCCGCTGTTCGTTGCCGATGTGATCGCCGCATCATAGTCGTTGATGTCCAGATCGTCAGCGTGTCCCACATAAAAACCGGTGATTCGCTCGATTCGTTTCCATTTGTGCAGGAGGTCGAGGTTTCCCTGTAGCGCGCGGGTGATCGCGACCGCCGTGCGCGTCTGCTGCTGGGCGATCGCTTCGGTGACGCCCTCGGTCGCCGTCTCGGAATCGGGATGGAGGCGGAAGGTGATCCGCCCCATCCACATCATCGCGCGGAAGTAGTTCTTGAGCTTCTCCGAACGGGTGTAGTGTCCGCGCGGGACGTACTGCGAATAGTCCTCCTTGTACGTCATCAATGGCGAGGGGACGAAACCGCGGTGCGCGTCGATCAGCTCGCGTTCGGCGGCGACCCCTTGGGCGAGCGATGTGGGGATGTCGACCGCGAAGGTCACTTCCTCTTCCGCCTCGAAGAGGCCGTCATCGCACTCCCAGGGTTCACCCCGGCAGACCTGATTCGCCTGCGGTTCAAGCATGCTCAGGGCTACGGCGAAAAACGTCGCGGCCATGCGGTGTTGGGTCGCCTCGTCTCCGGTGGTGCCAGCCATCATCGAGAGGTGATTCTCCATCATCACTTTGCTGATCTCGAAGAGGTCGGCATAGAAGATGCGCTCCTCGATCTGGCGCAGCGTCTCGTCGAACTGGATGTGATAGAGGTGCAGGAGCGAATCGACCGTCACGAAGAGCGGGATCTCTTTCGTGCGCAGCGTCTTGTACATCGCGACGATATCCTCCTCCTTTTCATCGAAGGGATTGGGACGCACGGCGAAGCCGTTGTGCAGGAGCAGCTCCTGCCCCACGCCGAGATCGATCTTTGCGGCGACGTCATCGAAGTTGGCGATCTCGGTTGTGCGTAGCGGCAGCGCAAACCCGGGGACTTTCAGCTCCACATCGAGCGCGTCGAGCGTATAGAAGCGCGAGAAGGCATCGGCCGCGGACATGGCCGAGAGGTCGATCGCCTCGGTCAGAAGCCGTCCGGTATCATCGTTCGGAGTGGGGTGCGGCCGCGGATCAGGGTCGTTGCCGCCGTTTCCCACGCCGCTCGAACACGCTGCGAGCGCCAGGGCCAGGATCGTTGCCAAAATCGTTATCTTCGTGCGGGTCGTTTTCATAGTCGTGTCTCCTTTTAGTGTGCGTTCAATATTGAGCATGCGGCTCAATCCGGGACCCAGCAGGACCAGCTGCTGTCAGTGCCGCCTTCACGTACGCGGCAGGTGCAGTGCCCCAGTGAGCTGTCGGTAAAGGATGCCGAACCGGGTGCGCAGCGGTTTTCGAGCTCCGCACAGCCGTCGGTGAGGATCGTGACGGAGTCGGTGCTGGGGGCGGTCATGCTCGGGAAATAGGGAGGATCACACCAACCATTTCCACAGATCAGATCCGGTTCGATGTCCACATCATTGATGAGCAGGAGGACGGGTCTTGCCATTGTGGGGGCGGGAGGGGAGACCGGTGTTGTCTTGGCCGTTGCCATTGTGTGCATTGGGGGCATGGCCGCATTAAGGAGAAGGTTGCGGAATGCATCTTCTATTGGTTCATCGAAGAACAGTTCTGAATTATGTCCGCCCCAGGAGAAGCGATCATTGTTGCGTCTTAATGACGATGTGAGTTCAAGATATGAGTTCAGAGAGGAGTCAACCGCGCGGGGGCTTACATACGCTACCACGTTCGTCGTAAACTCCAGCGTACCGCTGACGAATTTGGCCTGAACCCGACTTAAATTTCGATATCCGTCTCTCGTCGGTTCCGGGATGGTGCCATCGATGACCCCCACGGGGCAGGCGTCGCAGGCGTCGCCCACGCCGTCTAAGTCGGTGTCTTCCTGATCCGGGTTGGCAAACGCGGGGCAGTTGTCCATGCTGTCGGTAATGCTGTCGCCGTCGGCATCAGGGGGAATGGGGTCAGCGCAGAGCCAGGAGCCGTGTCCGCGACCATTGTTTACGCACTGACAGAGGTCTCCCTCCCACTGGCCGATCGTGCATTGGTCTGGATCGCCGGAACATCCATCCTTCACACCATCCCTTGGGGAACAGATGAAGGCGTGGATCGGAGCATCGTCAGCATAAATGAAACATTCAGCGTATGTGATGATTTCACCGGTGTTATCAGAGATATATATTTCATTGATGCCGGGGCATTCATCACACGCATCGCCGACGCCGTCGTTGTCTGTATCCTCCTGATCGGCATTGGCGATATCGGGGCAGTTGTCTTCGATGTCGACGATTTCATCCGCATCGGTATCGAAGGTGGGATCGACGATAACGTCCGGATTGCTCGATCCACTGCATCCAACGAGGGCGATGGCGATGATCATAATGATGAGTGCGCTGATTTTCTTCATATCCGGCCTCCAGTTGTGTTCCGTGTTCTCTCTAGTGTTATCGGCAGATGGGTGTTCCATGTTGCGTAGTAAATGGAAGAAGTGTGTTCTTTGAAGAACACGGAATGGATGTGCTCCGTCTTGCGGGGGATTCCGTATAACTATTCGATAATAAAGTAGAAATAACGATACGAGCAATATTGTGGTGCCAATGATGGCAATGAGGTGCTATACTCGTGATGATTGACGCGAATACGAACAGAACACAGAAAAAGAAAGTATTGGTCAACTTCTGGGTGCGACCAGACGATAATAGAAGTGGAGGCGGCAATGGTGAACGTCTTTGCCTATCGGGATTATCGGCAGTTTTTGCGCGACGCGTTTGTGGAGCTCAAGCGTGAACGGCGTGGGTTTTCGCATCGCGCGTTCGCGCGGCAGGCCGGGTTTGCCTCGTCGAACTTCGTGCACCTGGTCATGCAGGGCAAACGCAACCTCTCGATCGCGGGCGTGCAGAAGGTGGCGCGCGCGCTCAAGCTCAAGCGGGACGAGTCGCTCTTCTTCGAAAACCTCGTCCTCTTCGATCAGGCCAAGACCGACGCCGAACGCAACATCTACTACGAGCGCATCGCGGCGAATCGAAAATACGCCGAGGTCCATCGCCTGGAACACGGGCAGTTCGAATACTACTCGCGCTGGTATGTGCCGGTTATCCGCGAGATGATTTTGCTCGCCGATTTTCAGGAGGATCCGGAATGGATCGCACGGCACATCGTTCCGAACATCACGCCGCGCGAGGCGCGTGAGGCGATCGACCTATTGCTGGAGCTGGGGCTCATCGATCGCGATGCGAAGGGCAAACTCGTGCAGCGCACACGGCATATCTCCAGCGGCGATGCGGTGATGTCGCTGGCCATGAGCAACTATCAGCGCGAGATGATCGAGCGCGCCGCCGCGACGATCGAAGATCTGCCCTATGCGCAGCGTGAGGTCGGTTCGGTCACCTTCGCCGTCTCGCGCGAGAAACTCGATGCCGCGCGCACGATGATCCGCGAATTTCGCTCGACGCTCTCCGGCTTTCTGGCCGAGGAGAATGCGGCCGACGCGGTCTATCAGTTCAACATGCAGCTCTTTAACTTGAGTCGTGTTTCGGTTCAGGGTGGGGAGTGAGTGCATGGAATTAATTCGTTGTTTGTCATCCCCGCGGAAGCGGGGATCTCGATGTGCGCTGATAATCGAGATTCCCGCCTTCGCGGGAATGACAATGCGAGGGTGAACGGGATTGACAGGCGTGGCACGCGGGAACAACATAAGGATGAACGGGCTTTTTTCTGCTATACTCATCAATGTGGAGGGTATCTATGAATCGACTGACACTTCTGTTGCTTCCCTTTCTCCTTATCGGTCTGCTCGCCTTCGGCCCCTGTAAGAGCGGGGTGACCGAGACCGGGTGTCCGGGCGGCGAGTGCGAGAAGCCGGGCGTGGTCCAGGATGAACCGGACGACCAGGGCGGAGTGGGCGACATTCCCGCGGGCGATCCCCAATCACCGCAGGCGGGGGATGAGGATGGGAGCGATATGGCCGGCGCGCCTCCCGATGACGACGATGACTCGGGCACCACGACCGGGGATGCCGAGCACAACTGGTATGAGATCGAAGGGTTTGGGTATACCGTCGGTTATCCGAAGGACTGGACGATGGCCACGGATGCGCGCTCGGATGAGCGCAGCGCGTTCACGTTCACGAGTTCCGGATCGAATCAGTCCACTGTCGAGATCGACCTTCAGCATCAGCGGTTGAACATGATCGATCTCTGGGCCCTGGCGCGCGAGGAGTATCCGCGCGGCGGGTTCGAGTCATTCGAGACGCTGGCGCTCAAGGGGTATGCCGGCTCGGATGGCACGAAGAAACTCTACTACTTCACCGACGAGGAACTCGGCGTGGTCATACGCATCGTCGCCGATGTGCAGTCACGCGACCAGCGCGATGTCGATTGGATGATCGAGAATATTCACGTGACGAGGTGATTCTGTCATCCCGACCAAGCGAGCAATGCGAGTGCGTGGAGGGATCTCATGGGATCCTTCGACTCGTCCGTTCCGGCCTCGCTCAGGATGACAGCTCACACATATAAAAAAAGGCACTCCGAGTAGGGAGTGCCTTTTTTAAACTCTTCGAGAACGATGTCTTTACGAAACCCAGTCCTTCAACTGCTTGCCCGGCTTAAAACGCGGAACGCTGCGAGCCTTGATGTTGATCTCCGCACCCGTCTGCGGGTTACGGCCCGTACGCGCGCGACGCTTCGTGACGTAGAACGTCCCGAAACCGGTCAGCGTGATCTTGTCTTTCTTGCGCAAGCACTTCGAGACATTGTGCGTCACCGAGTTCAGCACGTTCTCTGCCAGCGCCTTCGAGATCTTGCAGTCCTTCGCGATGTAATTGATGAGTTCGGCCTTGGTCATGATGTCACCCCCTTTCTGGTCATGGATTCAGACGGTGGTGCGCTGCCAGCCCTGGATGGACGTGCATTTGCAGCCGTCCGTTGAACGCAAGAGTACGCATCCGACCTCGACCTGTCAAATAAAAAAAGCGAGAAAGGGCGATCTGTACAGGGCTTGCGGGGAGTCCCCTGTGGATATCTTCATGAATACAGCGCGGGCAGGGCGAATGGGGGCGTCGCCGCAGATCTCCTATTATCAGGCGTTTCCCGGGCATTCCCCTCTTGTTTTTGAGTGAACTTCCCGTTGACTTTTTACGGGCAAATGGCACAATCGCCCGCCATTTCCCGAATACGTAAGAGAGGATGTCGATGAAAAACGCCGCTGAAGTTCTGCCGATCAATATCGAAGACGAGATGAAGGGATCGTATCTCGATTACGCCATGAGCGTGATCATCGGGCGCGCGATCCCTGACGTGCGCGATGGCCTCAAGCCTGCGCATCGTCGCGTTCTCTATGCGATGTATCGCGAAGGATTGCTTTCGAACAAGCGCTTCTCCAAGTGCGCCGGTGTCGTGGGTGAAGTGCTCAAGAAATACCATCCGCATGGCGATGCCTCGGTCTACGATACCCTCGTGCGCATGGCGCAGAGTTGGTCTCTTCGCTATCCGCTCATCGATGGGCAAGGAAACTTCGGTTCGATCGATGGCGACCCAGCAGCCGCTTACCGCTATACCGAAGCGCGTTTGAAGGCCATCGCCGAAGAATATTTGGCCGACATCGATAAAGAGACGGTCGCCTTCATCCCGAACTTCGACGACACCACGGTGGAGCCCACCGTGCTGCCCACCCGCGTTCCGGGCTTGCTGGTGAACGGCTCCGATGGCATCGCCGTGGGCATGGCCACCAAAATTCCGCCGCACAATCTGGGTGAGGTGGTCGACGGTTGTATCGCCATGATCGACAAGCCTGAAATTACGCTCAAGGAGCTCATGCGGATCATCCCCGGCCCGGACTTTCCGACCAGCGCGTTCATCTGTGGGCGCGAGGGGATCGCCAAGGCGTACGAGACCGGGCGCGGCCAGCTTTCCATTCGAGCGCGTGCGGCCATCGAGCCCATGGCGCGTGGTGATCGCGAGTGTATCGTGGTCACCGAGATTCCCTATCAGGTCAACAAGTCGCGCCTCATCGAGCGCATCGCCGATCTCATCAAACAGGGTAAACTCGAGGGCATCTCCGATCTGCGCGACGAATCCGATCGCGATGGCATGCGCATCGTCATAGAACTCAAACGCGGCGTCGTGGCGGGCGTGGTGCTCAACCAGCTCTATGCCCATACGGCCATGAAGACAGGGTTTGGTATTATCTTTTTGGCAATCGTGGGCGGCCAGCCGAAGGTCATGGGACTCATCGAGATGCTACGGCTCTTCCTCGATCATCGCAAAGATGTGGTCGTGCGGCGCACCACGTTCGAGCTGAAAAAGGCGGAGGCGCGTGCGCACATCTTGGAGGGCCTCAAAATTGCCGTCGAAAATATCGACGAGGTCATCGCGCTCATCAAGAAATCGAAGGAACCATCGATTGCACGGGTCGCCCTCATCAAGCGCTTCACGTTCACCGAGATTCAGGCGCAGGCCGTTCTCGAAATGCGCTTGCAGCGCCTCACCGGCCTTGAGCGCGAAAAGATCATCGCCGAATACAAGGCCATTCAGGGACTCATCGCCGAACTGAAAGCGATTTTGGCCGATGAAAAACTCGTCTATAAACTCATCCGCGAAGAGCTCTCCGAGGTGCGCACAAAGTTCGCCGATGCGCGGCGCACCGAGATTCAGGGCAAGGTCGACGATCTCTCGGTCGAAGATCTCATCCAGGAGGAGGAGATGGTCGTCACCGTCTCCCACAGCGGCTATATCAAGCGCAATCCGATCAGCGTCTATCGCGCGCAGCGCCGCGGCGGCCGCGGCAAGACCGGCATGTCGACGCGCTCGGAGGACTTTGTCTCCGATCTCTTTATCGCTTCGACGCATAGCTATGTGATGGTCTTCACGGCATCGGGCCGGGTCTATTGGCTGAAGGTTCACGAGATTCCGCAGGTGGGGCGTGCTGCGCGCGGACAGGCCATCACCAACCTCATCCACATGCCCAGCACCGATCGCATCGCAGCGATCCTGTCGGTGAAGGCGTTCGAGGAGGGGCAGTTCATCATCATGGCCACGCGCAACGGTGTGGTGAAAAAGACCGATCTGATGTCCTATGCCAACCCGCGTTCAGGCGGCATCATCGCCACGACCATCGACGATGACGACGCCCTCATCTCCGTGAGCCTGACCAGCGGCGGTCATCATATTTTTCTGACCACCAAGAAAGGTCAGGCCATTCGTTTCGATGAGAAGAATGTTCGCGCCATGGGCCGCACCGCGCGTGGCGTGCGCGGTATTTCGTTGCGCAAGGGGGACGAGGTCGTCGGCATGGAGGTGCTCGAGACCGATGCCTCGATTCTCACCGTGACCGAGCGCGGATACGGCAAGCGCAGCGAACTCGACGAATATCGGGTGCAGTCGCGCGGTGGCTCCGGCATCATCACGCTCAAGGTCGCTGAACGCAACGGGCCGGTCTGTGCCGTGCTGCAGGTGACCGACGCCGACGACATCATGATCGTCACCGATGGCGGCAAGATCATTCGTTCGAGCGCGAAAGAGATCTCCAAGATCGGTCGCAACACGCAGGGCGTGCGCCTGATCACGCTGGGCAAAGACGAAAAACTCGTCACCGTGGCAAAGGTGGTCGAAGACGATGGTGAGGAGTGAAGGGCGAAGGGCGAAGGGCGAAGGGCGAAGGGCGAAGGGCGAAGGGCGAAGGGCGAAGGGCGAAGGGCGATTGAATCCGTTATACTATCATAGTGAGCACATCGGATAACCTGGTTTTTGGACTGTCATCCCCGAGAGTCTGAATCGGGGATCCAGTCTTGTTTGTTCAACATGGACTGGACCCCCGACAACACCACTCGGGGGTGACCAGCTTAAGAATATGCCATCTTCTCTTTCACGTCTCGTATCTATTCTTCTCCTCCTCATCATCCTCTCCACCTCCGCTTGCTTTCGCCCCAAGACCTTCGATGAAGGCGTGCGTCGCGCCGAGGCGAAGTTGGGTCTGGGCGATGTCGAAGGGTCGGTGCGCGTCTATCGCCAGGTGGAGCGCCTCTTTCCGAAGGATGAACGCCGTCCGGGGGTGTTGCTCCGTATCGGCGATCTCCATGGGGTGATGAAGGCCGATCCCCGAACGGCGGCTGAGGCCTATGGCGCGGTCATCGATCAGTATCCGCTCTCCGAGGCGTCGATGCTCGCCCGCGAACGCCGTGCACAGACCCTGGAGCGTTTTGGCGATTTCGATGCGGCTATCGCCGATTATTCTGCGCTGTTACGCTATTTTCCCGATCACGCCGACCGCTATCGCTATCGCGTACTGCTCGCGGGCGCCTATGTATCGCAGCAGCAGACGCGCCAGGCGCGCACCGAGGTGCGCTCCCTTTTGGAGGGTTCCGATACGCCCAAGGGGGTGCGCGAGCAGGCCCTGTTCGTCTATGCCGAGAGCCTCTTCCTGGAGGGGCGCGCGCAGGAGGCGATGCCGGTCTATCAGACGCTGCTGCGCGAGTTCCCCTCTTCGGATCTGGCCGGGGAGGCGCGCCTGCACCTGGCCACCTGCCTGGAGGAGATGGGCATGCTCGGCGCGGCGCAGGCGTTGACCCAGCGAGCCCGGCCCGATTATCCGAATCCGAAGGTGATCGAGACCAGGCTCAAGAGCATCGATGCGCGCGGTACAAAGCCCCTGGCAGAGTTGCCCCGTGTGGGGGGGGATTCGCCGCTCGAGCCCAAGGAGGCTGAATCGTCCAAGGATGGGACGCCCTGAGGGATTGTTCCTCCTGGAGGTGTTTTTCAGGCATTATTCCGTTTACAAGATCGAGGGTTGTGGGCTAGCTTCGGCCGCTCAAAATGGGTAGGGCGAAAAAAAGGAGACTATCATGGCAGTGGAACGGACATTGGCGATCATCAAACCCGACTCGCTCGAGAAGGGTATCATCGGCGAGATCAACAAGCGCATCGAGGATGCCAACCTTCAAATCGTCGGCATGAAGATGCTGCACCTGGACGAAACACGCGCCAAGGGCTTCTATAATGTGCACGAGGACAAGCCCTTCTTCGGCAGCCTCGTGAAATTCATGACCTCAGGGCCGTGCGTGGTCATGGTGTTGCAGGGCGAGAATGCCATTGCTAAGTGGCGCGAGACGACCGGGGTCACCAATCCGGAAGAGGCCGCCGAGGGCACGATTCGCTGCGATTTCGGCACCAACATCGAGCGCAACGCCGTGCATGGCTCAGATGCCAAGGATACGGCCGCTTTCGAGATCTCCTACTTCTTCGAGCCGAACGAGATCGTGAGCTATGAGTGGATGTGAGCGACCGTGAACGGTGAACCGTAAGCGGTGAACGGTAAAAAGAGCAAGCGCCCCTGTTTTGGCAGGGGCGCTTTTTTGTCGTGCGCTCGGCAGGGCGCACCTGCTTGGAGGGCTTGTTATCCCGACCGGAGTCCGGTATCGGGCGAAGTGGAGGGATCTCCTGGAAGTTGTCATCCTCGCATTCTCGCCCGCCTCGCCTCTAGGGCGTGTCCTCATTTGACCATAACCCCCTGAAACAAAATGGATCTTGGTTTTTGTCATCCCCGCGAAAGCGGGGATCTCGATTGACTGTTCATAAGCGAGATTCCCGCTTTCGCGGGAATGACACCTTGTGAAATGAGGACATGCCCTAACACGCAAAAATGACACGTGCGGCACTGGAATGTTGAATAAATCAACTAATTCCCACCACTTCGACAATCTAAAAGAACGCGCAACTTCTCCGAAAATCCGCCGATAATGGGGTGAGGGGGAGATACGTCCATTTCGAGGAGATGTGCCTATGGCAGGCGACACCAACAAGTGCGGCCGGGGACAGAAGGTCTGTGAACCCCAGGATTATTCCGTCTATAACCCTCAAAATAACAAAGAGGGTTTTCATGGGTGTAAGCGCATCATCGCCAAGGGTGGCGGGATGGTGCTGAGCCCCGGCAATCCCAACCCGATGGGGCCGGAGCCGCAATTTCAGTTCATCGATCCCAAGGCGGAGGTCCCTGCGGGATGGCATGACCTGATCTATCAGAACAATCCCGCCACACCGGGGGCCGAATATCCCGAGACGACGTTTCTGCTCAAGGAGAATATCCTTGCGGAGCACGGTCTCCACATCCTCACGCGTTCGAACCGTGTCAGCGGCGGCTATCTCTGGTTCGCCTGCGAGTCCGAGTTGGGCAGTGCGGGTGCGCTGGCCCGAAACGTCTTCAATGCCATCAACCATAAAGGCGTGGTGGAGATGGACGAGGGCTTCGCCATGAGTGAGGCGGAGGCGATTGCGCTGGGCAAGAATGAGGAGATGCGGCTCTCGGACAAGACGTTCTGTTGTATTGCAGAAAATATGTGCCCCAACGATGAGAAGCCTCGTGGCATCTACTGGTTGAGTCGAAACGAGGATCACCTCACCCGCATGATCGCCGCATTGGATGATACGTCCAATGGTTTCGGCATATGGGATAAGGATGGTGGCACGCGCCGAAAAGAGCTCCGTGCATACCTCCAGGATAATTTCGAAGATGTGATGTATGGCAAGACGTTGTCGGACAGGAGGGAAGAGAGACAAGATGACCAGATGTTTTGGAATAGAATCTTCCAGGCGGTTCTGTCGGCTGGCAGTATGCTTGGTATGGGAATTATCTTCAAGATGCTCGGCGATCGTCAGATGAAGCACCAGGAAAAGTTGATGGGGATCGGTGAACAAGCCAGTCTCAAGGACTTCACGGTCGACATGATCGAGGAACAACGCCGTTTGCTCAAGGAAGATCGAGCGCTCAACGAGATCCATGGGCGTGATGCCGAGGCGATCGAATATCTCAAGGGCCTGGCCCGACCGGAATATGCCAACCCTGTTCTCGTCGGTGATTCCGGCGTGGGTAAGGATAAGGTTGTCGAGCGCGCGGCACAGCTGATTGCCCTCAATGACCCACGTGTTCCGAAAGGCCTTAAGGGTCTCATTCTCAGAAAGGTTGATCCGAACAAGCTGCAGTCGGCCAAGGGCGGAAAGATGACCGTCGGTGAGATGACGGCGCGCTATCAGGTCCTCATCGATGCGATGAGGGCGGGCGAGGCAATCTATTTTCCTGAGATCGCTGACTTCATCAAGGTGGGGAGCCATTCCGGCGGCGACGCCGAATCGCTTGGCGCCATGCTCAAGCCTGTCATGACGGAAAAGTGGTGCCGATGGAGTGCATCGACGACGACGGAAAATATGAAGGTCCTGCTCTCGATGATCAAGGATCTCAAACGCCGTTCTCCGGTGATCAACGTGTCACAGATGCAGGTCTCCATTATCGATGTGATCCTCAGAAAGGGTATCGCCCCCTGGTATGCTTCTCATTACGGCGTAAAGTTGGCGCCTGATGCGGTCAAGGCGGTGCTGCATGTCGGTTTGGAATACTGGCATCATCAGGATGGATGGCCACGCGTCGATGCCGTCAAGCAGACGCTCCTGAGCGCAATCGAGTATGCCATCGATCGATCGCCTGAGGGAGCAAAAGAAATCGTGGTGACCAAGGTGGATGTCGCTGAGGCGACCGCAAAAGAGTTCGGCATTTCCGTCGATCCGGATGTCGTCTTTCGCAATGGCGATGCCAAGCAGTCGATGCCGGAGGATGCTGTGCCGGAGCGAACTGAGAAAAAAGGCACAGCTCGGGAAGCTCCCGGCGGAAAGCCTGGCGAAGGCATGGAATGCCGCATGCTCGAGCCGGGCGATGTGATCGAGGACCCGCGCGATGGACGCCGCTATATTCCGCGTGTGCAGGCCGATGGGACGATGGTGCTCGATGTCGCGCCGTTCGACCTGAGCGCGATGAGTATGACGGGGATGAAGCGTGCCTTCGTGAGCGAGGGCAAGGCCATCGGCATGGGGGCGTTGCCCTTTGCCGCTGCCGGCATCGGTGCGGATATCATTCGCGGCGACTGGGAGAAGCTCAGCGAGCGCAGCGCGCTTGGGTTTGTGAAGGAATACGGCCCGCTGGCCGTCGGCGGAAGCGTTGGACAGCGCATGATCGAACCATTCATGGCGCGTTTCCCCGCTCTTGCACCGACGCCGGGATTTGGACGGCTCATCAAACGATCCGTGCCGCTGGTCCTGGCGCTCACCGCTGCCGACATGGTGCACAGGGGCGAGTTCAATGCCAAGGCGATCGCGACGAACGTCACGACCGTGGCCGCGGGCGTGGGCATCGTGCACGGGGCGCTCAACATGGCGAACAAGCTCAAGTGGGTCCAGCGCGGCCTCAAGGCGGGGAAGCTCGTCAAGGTCGGCGGACTCGCCGCTGCCGGTGAGACGGGAGGGCTCACGCTCGCCGGTTCCATCGCCGTGATGACCGCCGAGTTCGTCGTGATCGGGTATCTCGCCGATGGGCTCGTGGCCTATGACGGTTGGCGCAACGAGAGCGCGGTGGACGGTTTTTGGAGTGACGCCCGCACCGGTTATCACTCGATTCTCGAACGCATGGAGGCGGGCGACGAGAGCGTGACGAAAGAGGAATTTCAGCAGGCCGGCATCAATACCATCCGAGCGCTCAAGACCTTCGACGTCTTCTATGCGGCCAAGCGCGAAGGAGCCGAGGCGCTGGCCAAGATGAAGCTCGAGAAACTCGATGAGGATATGGTCGAGGATGAACTCGGGTGCAGTGCCTCCGCATCAAGTCGTGGTCTCTACATGGCGAAGATGCATGGGATGGACATGCCGACCATGCAGACCTGTTCGACCTATACGGCACGAAAAGAGGATAAGAAGGCGAAGATCCTCGCCAAGCGCGACGAGATGCTCGCCCAGATCGAGGTCGAGCGCGAAGCAAAGATGGCCGCGGTTGAGGTGGAGTATGCCCAGCTCATGAAGCGCGAGAGCGCGATGTTCGAATCGATCGCCGTGGCGCAGTGTCTGCCTGCGGATGCCGACGCTGCAAACCATGTCGCGGCGATGTAGCGGATACGCAAGCGTGGATTTTTTGACGGCCATTCTCTCGGATGGCCGTCTTTCCTTTAATCATTCCCTGCTTTTGTCGTCCCCAAGTGTCTTTTGTCATCCCCAAGTGTCTTTTGTCATCCCCGCGGAGGCGGGGATCTCGATGTTTCGTGACCATCGAGATTCCCGCTGGAGTTTACCCCCGAATGATTGAATCGGGGGCGGGAATGACACCTTTGACAGGGGAGATCTCCATTTGCATCGCTCATTTCATTGCGATAGGAGTTGATGATATCTCGCAGGAGAGGGGGCTGCATGCTCGAACATATCGATCGCGTCCTGGAACTGATCACCGGTCCCGTACTCATCGTCGTCCTTTTGGGTACGGGCATTTTTCTGACCGTTCGCATGCGCTTCGTCCAGCTGCGCGGATTCGTCGAGGGCATTCGGATCACGGCGGGCAAGTATAATGATCCGAACCACCCGGGGGATGTCACGCACTTCAAGGCCCTGTGCGGCGCGCTCTCCGCGACCGTAGGCGTGGGCAATATCGCCGGCGTGGCCAGCGCCATCGCCATCGGCGGGCCGGGTGCCGTCTTCTGGATGTGGGTGACCGCTTTCCTCGGCATGGCGATCAAGTTCACCGAGTGCACGCTCTCACAACATTATCGCACGGTGCATCGCGACGGCACCGTTTCGGGCGGGCCGATGTACTACATCGAAAAGGGGCTGGGCCATCGCTTCAAACCCCTGGCCGTGGCCTTTGCGCTCTTCACGGTCTTCGCCTGCTTCGGCATCGGCAACATGGTGCAGGCCAACCAGGTGGCGCAGGTGCTGAAAGTGAACTTCGCCATCCCGCCGATCGCCAGCGGCATCGTACTCGCCATCATGACGGGGCTCGTTATCATTGGCGGGATGAAGCGCATCGGGAAAGTCGCTGCCGTGATCGTCCCGGTGATGGCTGCCTTCTATGTCGGCGGCGCCCTCATCATCCTCGGCCTGAACGCCGGCGCGATCCTTCCGGGATTTGCCCTTATCTTTGAGCGCGCCTTCTCCGCCACCGCAGCCACCGGCGGCTTCATCGGTGCGACGGTCATGATCGCCATGCGCGCCGGTGTGCAGCGCGGTCTCTTCTCCAATGAAGCGGGGTTGGGCTCAGCGCCCATCATTCACGCCGCGGCCAAGACCAAGATCCCTGTGCGCGAGGGCTTGGTGGCCCTCCTCGAACCCTTCACCGACACGATCGTCATCTGTACGATGACCGCGCTCGTCATCATCACCAGCGGGCTTTGGGAGACGGGTCTGCGCGACGCGCCGCTCACGTCTGCGGCCTTCGAAGCGGGCCTTCCCGGCGGGCAGTATATCGTCACCTTCGGCATCGTCTTCTTTGCCTACTCGACGGCCATCTCCTGGAGCTATTACGGCGATCGCGCAGCAGAATATCTGGCCGGTCCGCGCGTCATCATCCCCTTCCGCCTTGTCTACTGCATCATCCTCTTCGTGGGGGCGGTGGCGGGGTCGACCGCAGCTTGGATCTCCACGGTTTGGGCCTATGCGGATGCAGCCAATCTCTTGATGGCCTTCCCGAACTTGTTGGCCCTGTGGCTGCTCTCCGGCATGGTCGCCAAGGCCCTGCGTCAATACACGACGCAGCCGCCGGATGTGCTGGAGGCCGACACACCGATCGAGCGCGCCCCCATAGACGACATCAGCGAAGTCGTCGAAGCGGGTTTGGAGGATGAGGATTCAAACGACTGATACCGGAGGCGTCATGCGAAAATGGATCATGCTGTTGGTGATGGTAGGAATAGGTGCGGGGGGGGGCAGCGTAAACGCGAAGGGAAAGGATGTGGCGCAGATGGAGAATCAAGCCCAACAGATCATTCAGGAATATGTGGCGGAATTCGAGCCGCTCGATGTCGGGGCGCGCAAGGCGTGGTGGGTCTACAATACGACGGGGGATAAGAAATATTCCGATCGTGCGGCTGAGCTCGATCTCAAGATGCGCACGCTCGATAGCGATGCCGACCGCTTTGCGAAGCTCAAAGAGCTCTATCGGCATCGCAAGAAGTTTCAGAACGACATCCTGCGCCGACAGGTCGAGCTGCTCTATCTGCGTCACCTTCCGAATCAGATCGCTCCGGACAAGCTCAAGCGACTCGTGGAACTGGAAAAACGACTTGGCGAGACGACCAACGACTATCAGCCGATGATCGATGGCAAGAAGGTCTCCACCGTCGATGTGTCGCAGGTGTTGGCAAAATCGACCGACAGCGCGGAGCTCGAGAAAAACTGGAAGGCGCAGAAGGCGTCGGGGGGTATACTCGAAAAAGATTTCCGCGAACTCGTCGCGCTGCGCAACGAGATCGCGCGTGATCTCGGATATGCCAATGCGTTGGAGCTTGCTGCGGTCACGCAGCAGATGGACATGAAGGTGCTCGAGCGCTTCTATCGCGACGTAAAGCGTGCAACCGAAAAGCCGTTCAAAAAACTCAAAGGGGAATACATCGATCCGCGTCTGGCCAAGCGATATGGAATTGGCGTTTCGGAGCTCAAACCCTGGCACTATCAGAACGCCTTCTTTCAGGTCGCTCCGAACGCCATCTTCGGCCAGGTCGACCTGGATGCCTTCTATGACACGAAGGATGCAAGCGATGTGATCGGTCTGACCGAGAAGCTCTATGGCAGCATGGGGGTGGACGTGCGCCCCATCATCGAGCGATCGAGCCTCTTTCCAAAGCCGGGAAAGAACCCGCATGCCTTTGCGGAATATCTCGATCCGAACAAGCCGAATTCTTCGGTCCTCTTGATGAATTTGCCGCGTTCGCCGCAGAACCCCACGGCCGACAACGCCGCCACGCTTGCCCACGAGCTCGGCCACGACATCAACTATGAAGCGGTCATCGGTAATGCCCAGCTGCCGTATCTGCTGCGCGACCCGACGATGCTCACCGAGGCGTTTGCCATGCTCATGGAGCGGCAGACCAAGACCGCCGATTGGTTTGCACGTTTGGGGGTCGATGCCGAAACAGCGCGCGCGGCGGCCGAAGGGGTCGAGATGATCGAATATGTCGATCAACTCATCTTCCTGCGCTGGGCCTCCACGATCTTCTGTTTCGAGAAGAACTTTTATGAGAACCCCGACCAGGATATCGGCGACCTCTGGTGGCAGTGCAAGGAGACGCATCAGCTCCTCGCGCGCCCCGAAGGCTGGGAGAACCCGGATGCCCTGGCGAAATATCATATCCCCAACGTGCCGCCGCTCTACTATGCCAACTATGCGATCGGCCAGGTGGCCAACGTGCAGTTCGCCGAACTCTTTGCCAAACGCATCGGGGCATCAAAGCCGCAGGGGTTGTCCTATTTCGATCAGAAGACACTGGGCGATTGGCTCATGACCGATTTTCTCGCGCAGGGCGAGCGCTATCCGTGGGATGCGTTCCTCAAACAGTCGACGGGCAAGCCCCTATCGGTCGCCGCCTGGAAGCGCTACTACGTCGATTCCGACATCCCGAAGCGCCTGTTCGCCCAGCCGTGAGAAGCCCTGGCGGTTGTGCAGCACAAGGTTGACAATGGGGCGGATTTTCTGGCAAGTACTGCGCCGGAATCAGCGGGTGACGGGAAAATGGTTTTTGCTGTCATTCCCGCCCCCGATTCAATCATTCGAGGGCAGGCTCCAGCGGGAATCTCGAAGTACTTAAAAATCGAGATTCCCGCCTTCGCGGGAATGACAAAAACCAGTGGAGTCGTCATTTCCTGATAGGTTTTAATCAGCGGGTGTAGTTCAGTGGTAGAACACGAGCTTCCCAAGCTCGTTATGAGGGTTCGATTCCCTTCACCCGCTCAATGAGAAAGGGGTCCCGTTTTTTGGGACCCCTTTCTCATTGATGGTTTGGATGGAATAGAACCGCGGCCCAAAGGGCCGCTTGTTCCGACCTTCAGCGGTTTGGGCCCACCAAAGGTGGGCATCCGATAGATGAAGTGCCGGGGAGTGTGTGCGCGAGCCGGCCGACCTTCAGCGGTTTGGGCCCACCAAAGGTGGGCATCCGATAGATGAAGTGCCGGGGAGTGTGTGCGCGAGCCGGCCGACCTTCAGCGGTTTGGGCACACCGAAGGTGGGCATCTGATAGATGAAGTGCCGGCGAGTGTGAGCGCGAGCCGGCCGACCTTCAGCGGTTTGGGTCCACCGAAGGTGGGCATCCGATAGATGAAGTGCCGGGGAGTGTGTGCGCGAGCCGGCCGACCTTCAGCGGTTTGGGTCCACCGAAGGTGGGCATCCGATAGATGAAGTGCCGCGACCTTCGAATAAGTCGTTCGCCGAATAGGCGAACTTTATACTGCTGAAGTGTCGATGAGTGGGTACCGCGAGTCGGCGGAGTGTGAGCGCGAGCCGGCGATTCCCATCACCCGCTCAAAAATACTATAATAATCAGATAGTTGTGGGGCTTAGAAAAGAGGCGCGAGCCATTTTTTTGTATGTCAAAATCCCCATAAGCAGCCAAGTGGCGGTCGAGGCGAAGGTTGTTCATTAGAACCAAAAAACTCAATGAGTTCAGTTGGTTGTAGCGTCTCGCCTTAGAATTATCCTCAAGTTAATATTAGCTTGAGGTAAATAATAAGCAACTCTTCCCTTTACTCGGCCGATAACATACAATAGGAGAGAGGGCCGTCCAGATTCTGCTTGACTCCGCATTAACGCCACGTTAACAGGGTGGTGTCGGCGAAAAGAGGAGATCAAGCAAATGGATCGGATTCAAGCCCAGCACATACTGCGAATGTTACTCCTGCGAAGAGGTTCTTTGGCGTATACAAAGCATGCACGTGAACGCATGGCTGAACGTAAATTCACGGCTCCACACATTATGCGAGCGCTGAGTGGGGGGCTGATGACAGGAGAGCCAATGCAGGCAGCAAACGTCAAGGGTTTTGAATGTGTCATGCGCACGAAACTCGATGATGGCAGAACCCTTGAAGTTCCTATTGTCGTAGATGAGGATGCACGCAGAATTATCGTAAAGTCAGCCGTGCGCAAATAAAGATTTTTTTGTCGGGTGGGGAATGGGAGGTGTTTTATGAATACCAAATGTTATGAGTGTGGGAAGGTCATGAAGAAAAAGGAAATCAGTTATCACTACACTGAAAGTGGGTTGAGAAATGTCTATCTTGATGGCGTTTTTGAGTTTACCTGTTCCAAGTGTGGTGCCAGTTTTGTTGATATCCCCGAACCGGTGCAGCTCCATATAGTCCTCGCGATCGTTCTGTCATGTCTGAAAAAACGGCTCACTGGTCCGGAAATTCGATTCATGCGACAAGAAGTTGGAATGACCAGTAAGGCATTTGCGGAGATGATTGGCGTCTCTCCTGTAACGATGTCGCGGTGGGAAAATGATGAAGGGGACGCAAATAAAGACGAGTCGAACGATAGGCTTATCCGGATGGCGTTCAAGGTGATGATGTGCGAACGGTTGCATTCTATTATCTCATCACTAGAAAACATGATTCAGCGAGCTCAGGTGATTTCCATCCACAATGAGAGGCTTGATGTCAATGCCGACGCAATGAAGTTTATTTCAATTCCAGGAGAAGGCACTTTAGTACAACAAAGCGAGTGTTAACTGTATCCAAACTGCGTACAGTCGGATGATGTGTTGGGATGGAAGAGTGTATGAACGGTGCGAAGTTGCTCAAAAAAAAGGCCGCGCGAGGCGGCCTTTTTTGCATTCGAATGTTTCCTTCGTTTACTTCACGTTGTTGAGGATTTCCGCCGTACGCATGACGTCGCTCGTGTTGAACGCGATCGTGCCGTTTTTCACGGTCGGATAGGCCGCCGTGTAGGTGCAGTAGGTGTTGATGTTGGCGTTCTCGAGCGCCACCGTTGCCTTCGCCACCTTTCCCGGTGTGTTGGCTGTCTGCCAGAGACAGACGGGGTTCTCTTCGACGAAATACCCCTCAGCGCGCAGGACCTTTGCGGCCTTCACGTTGTTGTCGGTGATCAGGCGGAAGGCCGATTCGCCTCCCCACTCATAGCCGGTGTAGCACTCGATGTTGATCTTCTTCTTCGTGAGCGGTTCGGAGAGACGGGCGAAGGCACCGAGTTTGTTGGTCGTGACGATGATCAGTTCGCTGGCGATTGTCGTCTTGCTGGATGTGGCCTTCTTCGGCGAAACCTTTTTCGTGGTGGTCTTCTTGACGGCCATGGTGGGTCTCCTTCGTGAAAAGCGGATCGGGCGGCGTTTTCCGGGAGGCCGCTATCCTTTCCGGAAACGAACGACGAACGCCTTTGTACGCCTTCGCGTGCACAGGGTCAAGCAAAGAGCGCAAGCTACGGCGCGAGCATTTTCCCGGAAGGACCTGTTCGGGGACCGCCGTCTCCGTTCAGACGCCACTTCGACGGCTTTTTCTTCTTTCATCGCAATGATCAGAGGCTTGGATAGCGATGAAAGAAGAGATCCCCGAACAGGTCCTTCCGGGAAAATGCTCACAAGAGAGCTGTTTACACCGCTGTGCCCGCGGCGGTGCCTGAGGCCCAGGCCCAGTGCAGGTTGTATCCGCCAAGCATCCCCGTCACGTCGAGGACTTCGCCGATGAAGAAGAGGTTGGGGACGTCGCGTGCCTCCATCGTCTTCGACGAGATCGCCTTTGTGTCCACACCGCCCAGCGTCACTTCGGCTCGCTGCCATCCCTCGGTGCGTGCGGGGGTGACTTCCCAGCAGTGCAGCTGGTCGGCGATGGCTTTGATCTGGGGGAGGGAATAGTCGATGAGGGGCTTGGATGGGGCATATGCTGTGCACCACGCCTCTGCCAGTCGTCGGGGCAGCATTCCCGCGAGGAAGTTCTTGAGTTCCACGCGGCGACCGTCGGCGTGGGCTGCTTTCAGGGACGCGAGGATATCGGTCTTTGGTAGCAGGTCGATGTGAATGGGTTTCCCGTTCTCCCAGATCAGCGATGCCTTGAGGATCGCCGGGCCGGAGAGCCCATGGTGGGTGAAGAGCAGGCCGCCGGAGAGGGTTCGTTTCCCGCAGGTCACGCGCGCCTCGAGCGAGACGCCGCTCAAATCGCCGAACCGACGGGCGTCCGATGCACCCAAGCGCAGCGGGACGAGCGCCGGGCGGCAGGGAGTGACGCGCAGGCCGAACTGTTTGGCCAGGCGATGGCCGAAATCGCCCGCGCCGAGTTCCGGATAGCTCAACCCCCCTGTCGCGATGACCAGTGCTTCCGATGCGATCGTACCGTCATTGGTGCTGATGGAAAAATGCGCATCCCTTTGGACGCTGCGGATGTCGCATTCGGTGCGGATCTGCACGCCCGCCGTTCGACACGCTTCGACGAGCCAATCGACCAATCGTGCGGCCGCACAGGTGCAGAAGAGTTCGCCGCCGCCGCGTTCCTCGTGGGGAATGCCGCCCGCATCCAGAAAGGCGGTCATGTCGTTTGGGGTAAAGCGCGCGAGCGCCGATTTCACAAAGTGGGGGTTCGAGCTGAAGTAATGCGAGGCATCGACCTGGCGGTTGGAGAAGTTGCATCGCCCGCCGCCGGAGACGAGGAGTTTTTTCCCCGCCCGCGCATTGTGTTCGCAGATCACCACCCGCCGCCCGCGCCGCGCGGCGGTCAGCGCGCACATGAGCCCTGCCGCACCTCCTCCGATGATCGTGACCTCTGTTTGCATGCGGCGCATGCTAGGGGGGAGTGCCACGAAATGCAAACCCCCTTGCGTTCACACGATCAGCCCGCTACATATCCTTCATGCCCACCGTCGGAACAAATGTCTCCCGCCTCGATGGCGACCTCAAGGTCACCGGTGCGGCGCAGTATGTCGATGATATCGATCTCCCCAGCATGTGGCACGGGGTGGTCGTGCGCACGCCCGTCGCGCACGGGCGGCTCGTGAGCGTGAAGCGCGACCCCGCCTTCGACTGGAGCGAGGTGATCACGGCGGATGCCTCCGACATCCCCGGGAAAAACTGTGTGGCGATGATCGAAGAGGACGTGCCGCTCATCGTCACCGATCGGTTTCGGCACATCGGCGAGGCGGTCCTGCTGATTGCCGCGCCGACGCGCGAGTTGGCGCTCGAAGCGCGCCGGCACGTCATGGTGGATGTCGAGGAACTCGAACCGGTTTTCACCCTCGATGACGCGAAGGCCGCGCGCGTCCTCCTGCATGGAACAGACAACGTCATCGCCGAGTATACGATCGCGAAGGGGGATCTCGCGGCCGGGTTCGAAGAGGCCGATGAGGTGGTCGAAGGGACCTATAGCGTCGGCCATCAGGAACACATGTACATCGAGCCGCAGGGCATGATCGCCGCGCCGCGCGATGGTGGCACCTTCGATATCATCGGTTCGATGCAGTGCCCCTATTATATCTCCAAGGCGATGCATGTCCTCATGGGCCAACCCGAAGAGGCCTTTGCCATCCGTCAGGCGGTTGTCGGCGGTGCCTTCGGCGGCAAAGAGGACTATGCCTCGGTCGTGGCCGGCTATTGCGTGGTGCTCGCGCGCAAGGCCGGTCGCCCGGTCAAGATCGTCTACGATCGCGACGAGGATACGGCGGTCACCACCAAGCGTCATCCGGGGCGCGTGCATCTGCGCACGGGGGTTAAGCGCGATGGCACGATCACCGCCATGGAGATTCGGTTCGAGCTCGATGCCGGCGCCTATGTGACGCTCACCCCCGTGGTCCTCTCGCGCGGTCTCATCCACGCGCCGGGTCCGTATCGGTGCGCGAACGTGCACGCGCACGGCATCGCCTATGCGACCAACACCCCGCCCAACGGGGCGTTCCGCGGTTTCGGCGCGCCGCAGGCCTTCTTTCCGCTCGAGGTCCACATCGATCGCGTGGCCGCGGCCTGTTGCCTCGATCCGCTCGCGTTTCGGAAGCGGAACTGTCTTCAGCCGAACGACACGACCGCGACCGGCCAGGTGCTCGACGAGAGCACGGCGGGCCTCGAGGTCCTGGCCGCGGCCGAAGCACATGCGCACTTTGAGAAAAAGTGGAACGAGTTCGCTGCAGGGGCCGAGGCTGACGGCGGCGTGCGTCGCGGCATCGGGCTCGCGTTCTTCTTCCACGGTGCGGGATTCACCGGTTCCGGTGAGGCGCGCATGAAGGGGGAGGCGGGTCTGCGCCTGGATGCCGATGGGCGCATCGCGGTGCTCACCGCCTGTACCGAGATGGGGCAGGGCTCGCACACGGTGATCCCGCAGATGGCGGCCGATCACCTTGGCTGCGATCTCTCCTGCGTGTCGATCGAGACGCCCGACACCTCGCTCGTGCCCGACACCGGTCCCACGGTCGCCTCGCGCACGACGATGGTCATGGATCAGATCCTCAAGAAGTGCGCGGAGGCGCTCCAGGCACAACTCTTCGCCTTCGTCGCCGAGACGGCCGAGCGCGATGGGGCTGCTCTCCACTTTCAGGGAAATCAGCTCATGGATGGCACAGAGCCGGTCATGCCGATCGCGGATCTGGTGCGCGCCTATCGCAAAGAACGCGGAGAACTCACCGTCACCGATCACTTCGAACTGCCGGAGCACATCGAATGGAATGAAGAGACCTATACGGGGGATGCCTATCCGACCTACGCCTGGGCCTGTGACGTCGCTGAGGTCGAGGTGGACCCCGAGACCTTCGAGGTGCGCGTCAAAAAGATGTGGCTCGTGGCCGACATCGGGCGTGCGGTCAATCCGATCATGGCCGAGGGGCAGATCGAGGGGGGCTCGCTGCAGGCGATGGGCTATGCCCTCTGCGAAGAGCACAAACTCGATGGGGGCCGTTTCCAAACCGATCGGCTGCAGACCTACATCATCCCGACGACGATGGACGCGCCCGCGATGGAGACGGTGATCGTCGAGAAACCCTTCACCCACGGGCCGACGGGCGCCAAGGGGCTGGGCGAGCTGCCCATGGACGGCGGTGCGCCGGCGATCGTCAACGCCATCCGCCAGGCGACGGGGTTGGACATTCGTGACATCCCCGCAACGCCGGAACACCTCTATGAATGTTGGAAGCGGCAGCACGGGGCGAAGGGGTATGAACGTCATGAAGGATGAATGGCGCCCCTCCTTTGTAAGGAGGGGAGGCGCGAATTGCGGGTGATCCGAAGGATCGCACGCAAACGCGCGGGGGAGGTAGATCTGGAAAGCCGGGTCTACCTCCCCTAGCCCCTCCTTACAAAGGAGGGGGATTCAAATCGTGAAAGACGGAGGAGTGGTGATGGCGGTGGTGACGCGAAAACTTATCATCAACGGAAGCGAGCAAGAGGTCGTTGCGGAACCGACGCGGCGGCTGCTCGATCTGCTGCGCTCGGATCTTAAGCTCACCGGGACGAAGGAGGGGTGCGGCGAGGGGGAGTGCGGCGCGTGTTCCATCATCCTCAACGACGAGGTCGTCGATTCCTGTCTCCTCCTCTTCGGTCAGCTCGCCGACGGCGACCGACTGCTCACCGTGGAAGGCCTGTCGGGTTCCCAGGTTCCCGGGTTCTCAGGCTCAAACGATGATTTGCATCCGTTGCAACGCGCCTTCATCGACCTGGGCGGGACCCAGTGCGGCATGTGCACGCCGGGCATGCTCATGGCGGCGTACGCGCTGCTCTGTCGCAACCCAAATCCGACGCGCGAGGAGATTGCGGTGGCACTCGCGGGCAACCTCTGTCGCTGCACGGGGTATGTGAAGATCATCGACGCGGTCGAGGGAGCAGCGAAGCGCATGCGCGAGGGGGCGCGATGAGTGTGGCGTATCACAAAGCGACGACACTCCCGGAGGCGATTGCTCTCTGCGGGATGCATGGGCGCACGATGGCTGTTCTGGCCGGCGGCACCGATCTGATCGTGCAGTGGCGCACGGGTGCCATCACGCCTTCGGGCTTCATCGATATCTCGAATGTCGCCGAACTCAAGGTGATTGTGGAAGCCGACGACGATATGATCGAGATCGGCGCGGGGGCGACGCATGCGCAGATTGCGACGAGCGATATCATTCGCACGCATGCGCCGATTTTGGCCGAAGCCTGCCGCTCCATCGGTGCGGTTCAAATTCAGAATCGCGGCACGATCGGGGGCAACGTCATGAACGCTTCTCCCGCGGGGGATGCACCGCCGGTGTTCATGGCGCTCGAAGCAGATTTCAAGGTGCAGGACATCAAGGGTGAGCGCTGGATTTTGGCGGAAAACTTCTTCACCGGATATCGACGGACGGCGCTGAGGCCCGGCGAGCTCCTGACCGCGGTGCGCATTCGCAAACGCCGGAAAGAGGAGTTGCAGCGTTTCTTCAAGGTCGGTACGCGGCGCGCGCAGGCGATCTCCAAGGTGGTCTTGGCCGTGAACGCGCGCATCTCTCACGGCGGCGTCGAGCGGATCGCGATTGCGGTGGGGAGCGTGGCGCCGATCACCGTTCGTGCGCCGGGCACCGAGGCGCTCCTTCGCGGAAAGGCGATCACCACCGCGCTCATCGGAAAGGCCAGGCGCAGCCTCGCCGATGAAGTCACCCCCATCGACGACGTGCGTTCCACCGCCGACTATCGCCGTCATATCTGCGGCACCCTCATCGCTCGGTTTCTGAAAGAGATCACGGCCGCATCATCCAAGAGAGCCTGAAGGTTGTCATCTTCTCCCGCCCAACCTTCATTTCGCAAATCCCCGCATCCGCGGGCATAACGACAAGGTCCCACCCCGAAATGCACTAAAATACCTTGCAAACTCCGGATAGTAACCGTAAAATGCGAGGTAAATGAGATATCGCCCGCGCCATATTGAAGGACGACTCCGTGCGCTCGCGGAACACTTCAAAATTGTCCTCGTCACCGGAGCTCGGCAGGTGGGAAAGAGCACGCTTCTGAGCCACACCTTTGGCGATCTCAAATCCATCGTCTTCGATCCGGTCCAGGATCTCTATGGCGCGCGCAGCGATCCCGATCTCTTCCTCGATCACTTCCCAGCACCTATCATCCTCGACGAGGTGCAATTCGCTCCGGAACTCCTGCCGGCGATCAAACGCCGTGTCGACGAGGGCGATGCAACGGGGCAGTACTTTCTCACCGGTTCGCAGAACTTGAGCGTCCTGCGTTCGGTAGCGGAGAGCATGGCCGGACGCGTTGGCATCATCCACCTCGACGGAATGACGCCTGCGGAGGTGGCTGGGCAGGGCTCGAGGGAAGGGTGGCTTGCTTCCTATCTCGATGATCCCGATTCATTTCCCTCCACGGTTGCGGGAAAACGATTTGACGTCGGCGAAATCGGCCGTTTTCTCTGGCGAGGATCTTTGCCAGGACTGCTCGACATGCCCGATGAGATGATTCCGGACTATTTTCGCTCCTACATTCAGACCTATATCGAACGCGATGTGCGCACGATGGAGAACATTCGCGCACTGGCCGAATTTGATCGTTTCTTGGGGTTGACCGGAGCACTGACGTCGAATGAGATCAACACGTCACAGATTGGCCGCGATGTTGGAGTGAACCCATCGACCGCGCGCGATTGGCTGGATTTGCTCGCCAACACCTACCAATGGATCGAGCTGCCGCCGTATCACGGGAACACGATCAAACGTCTTTCTGGAAAGAAGAAGGGGTGCTTGAGCGACACGGGGCTTGCTTGTTTTCTTCAACGCATCTCTTCCCCACAGGCGCTCGTGGTGAATCCCCAGTTCGGCGCGATCTTCGAGACCTGGGCGTGTGGCTTCATTCTACGACAGTTTTCTTCGATCGCCGTTCCACCGCAGGTATATCACTGGCGGACTGGCGGTGGCGCCGAGGTGGATCTGGTGCTCGAGCGTGACGGACGACTCTATCCCATAGAGATGAAGTGCAAGACCAATGTGACCAAGCGTGATGCCAGCGGATTGCGTGCATTTCGTGAGACCTACGGCCCTGATCGCGTCGCGAACGGTATCATCATCTATGTCGGTCGCGAAATCTTTCGAGTCGACGAACACACCATCGCCATGCCGTGGAATATGAGTTGATGAGAAGCTGAGCCCGCTAATCCCAATCATCAGGTCGGTTCACATTGCTGCGGATGGCGGGGTCGGAAACCGGCAGACGCATGACGTCGGAGAGGTTTGCGAGCTGGACGTCGAGCCGTGAGTTGGGATCGGTGGGGTTGAGGTTGATGAGATCTTCAAAGATGCTGCGGGCGAGGTAGATCGGGTGCCCGCCCCTGTCCTCGTATTCCGGAACGACGGCGGCCAGATGTGGATTCGCCAGGGCCGTCTGCAGGAGAGCGCTCACTGTTTTTAAGCGGACGCCGACTACATCCACTGGCTGAAGGATGACGCCGGTGGTGGTGATCTCGAGCAGTCCCGTAAGTCCCGTCTGAATGGAAGAGAATTGCCCGCGCTCCCACCGTTCGTTGATGATCCAGGTGATCGGGATATTCCGGTGGGCTGCCATGATCCGATCGGCGTCGGCGCCCACGACGGCGGTGATGCGTTCGCACCCGGCATCGTGGAGCAGATAGGCCTGTCGCGCCAAAAACGTCATGCCGTCAGCGTTCTTCTTGAGCGCTTTGTGCTCCCCCATGCGCTTCGATTCGCCCGCGGCGAGGATGAGTCCCGCGATGTCGGTGACGTTTTGCATGAAGGCATTTCCTTTTCGGGATGTGTCATCCTGAGCTGGAGGCGAAGGATCTCGATTGACCGTGTACAATCGGGATTCTTCGCGATCACTCAGAATGACGAGCTTCTTTTGCGCGCAGTTGGATGAGCTCGGCGGCGATGGCGATGGCGATCTCCACCGGGCTCTCCGCGCCGATGTCCAGGCCGATCGGCGTGGACACGCGCGCGAGTTGCGCATCGGTGAATCCCTTTTCCCGATAGCGGTCGCAGAAGAGCGCCCATTTGGAGCGCGAGCTGATAAGCCCGAGGTAACACAATGGCTTGGTCAAGCAGTACTCGACGATCGCCTCGTCGTGCACATGCTGATGGGTGAGTACGATGAGATTGAGATCGTCATCGAAGGGGCAGGTGGGAAGGAAGTCCTGCGGCAGGCGATTGCAACGCTCGGCCCCCTGAAACGCCGGCAACGCGATCTGCTCGGTGCGCTCATCGACTACGGTGACGTTATCGTCCATGGCGATGAGCATCGGCACGAGTTTTTCGGCGATGTGCCCCGCGCCGAAGACGATGGTGCGCCGGGCGGGCAGGGTCGGTTCGAGGAAGACCTCGACTGTTCCCCCGCAGGGTTGCACCGCGCCCTCCTCGAGATCATACGAGGTGCTCTTCGGCGTGCGCAGGCGAAGGGCCTCGCGTGCATCGCGTTTGACGTGTTCTTCGAGCGAGCCGCCGCCGATCGTGCCGTGGATGGAGCCATCGCGCAGGACGATCATCTTCGTGCCGACGTGCCGCGGCGCACTTCCCTCCACCTTCGTAATCGTGGCGAGGCAATACGGCGTGCGCGCGTCCTTGAGTTCCAATGCGATGCGGTCGAGGTCCATGGGTGTTCCTCAGACGTTGAAACGAAATGAGATGATGTCGCCGTCCTGTACGATGTAGTCCTTGCCTTCCAGGCGTAGGCGTCCGGCAGATTTGGCGCCGGCGAGCGTCTCACCATGAGCGATGAAGTCGTCATAGGAGACGACCTCGGCCTTGATGAAACCGCGTTCGAAGTCCTTGTGGATGGCGGCAGCGGCCCGCGGCGCGGTGGAGTCGGTGGGAATGACCCACGCCTTCACCTCATCTTCGCCGACGGTGAAATAGCTGATGCGGCCGAGGAGTGTAAAGGCGCGGCGGATGACCCGCTCGAAGGCGGGCTCTTCGATCCCCAGCGATTCGAGAAAGGGCGCGCGTTCGTTCGCGTCGAGCTGTGCGATCTCTTGTTCCACCTGTCCGCAGATGCCGATGACGGGTGAGCTGATGTCCGCTTCTGCGCTGAATGTTTCGGCGAGCGCGAGGCTCTCCTCGGCGAGATTTAAAACGACGAGCTCCGGACGGATCGACCAGAAGGAGAAACTGCGCAGCCCCGTGAGCTCGTTCTCCGAAAAGGTGAGTTCGCGCAGCGGCCGTCCCGCATCGAGCGCCTCCTTGCAGCGCGGAAGACAGGCGGCGTGGATGATCTCCTCCTGTTTGTAGGCGGCCTTCGGGAGCTTGGCGAGTTTCTCCAGGCGATTCTCGACGGCGATGAGGTCCGAGATGATGAGTTCGTCGGCGAGTTTTCGATAGCTTTTGATCATCTCCGGCACGTCTGAAGTCATGAACCCGTCGACGATGTGCAAAAAGCCATCCGCGCCGGCCAGCGCGCTGCGCATCTCGCGCCAGGCATCTTCGCCGGCGACACCGACGTCGGTAAAGGGGACGCTCGCGGGCGAGACCTTTTTTGGTTTGAAGATTTCGACGAGGCGGTCGAACCGCGCATCCGGCACACGGGCCTGCCCGCGCACGCAGCGCTCGCCGTGATGATCGGCGCTTTTAACGCCCGTCATGATGTCGAAGAGGGTGCTCTTGCCGCTCTGCGCAAGCCCCAAGATGGCCATTTCCATAGGGCGTGTGGATAGCAGCGCGTGGGGAAAGGGGCAAGGAGAAAGAGGCCCGATGTTGGGTAGATGAACCGGGCATCTCAAAAAACGGTGTTATCGGAACCCGTCTCCTGGACAAATCCGCGAAACGCAGTTTTTCGAGGGGTCACGTCACTCCCCGGGTGCGTACACATGCCAGGTGCCGATGCGTTTTTGAAGGCGATAGCGTTTCTGTATCGTCGCGAGTATGTTTGGCGTGAAGCGCTGCATTTTTTGGGCCGGCGGATTGCGGATGTCAAATTGCGTCAGGATGAGCGAAAATTCGCCGTCGTCGAGGCGGTCGATCAGGGGCTGCTCGTCCCATCGTTCCTGATAGTGCATCTGGGTGAAGGAGAATGCGTCGAAGAGAAACGCCTTGCCGTTGCGGACGGCCCAGCCCGCTTGTTCGGTGAGGATCGGTCCGGGGGTGCTGCGCACGACGTCATCGATGCGTTGCCCCTCCTCTGAACGGTAGGCATCTGCCCTCCTCACGGCCAAGAGGGAGAGGTTTTGATTCAAGAGGATGAGGCCCAGTTGCAACAGGGCCAGCGCGATGAGGAGCGGCTTCCAGGAGGGCGGCGAGGCCAGGATGCGGGGGGCACGTGCCCCCAGGACGGCAAAACAGAGCGTTGCGGCGATGATGAACTCGAGCCAGTGATTCTCCGCAGCGCCGGTCTTGAGCGTGGTCAGCCCCGCTCCGAGACCGAGGGCCACATAGGCGAGGAGCCATCGGAGGTCCCTCTCGCGCCTCAGCGGCGTGGCCAGCAGAATCGTGATGCCGATGAGGAGCACCGGATAGCCGAAGGCGATCTGGCGGAGATAGAGCATCAACTGCGCGGCCGAGAGGGGCGTTGCTACATAGTAGAAGGCATGTCCGAAGAAGTGTCCGTCGCTGGCGATCTGGAGTGTGATAAACGCTATCGCCAAGGTGGCGAAGAAGGCGCCCGCTTCGATGATCCCCCGCCTGCGGTTGCAAAGGATGCGATCGATGAGGATTGCCAGTGGTGCGGCCAGAAGCGTTTGCTTGGTCATGAGTGCGGCCAGACAGAAGAGATAGGCGGCGATCAGGCCGATGCCACGCCGCCGGGCCACATAACACCAGAGTCCTGCGAGCGAGAGAAAAATTCCGAGCATGTCGACACGACACAGTGTTGCCCATGACTGGAGATGCCCCGAACAGAGGATGAGCACCGTGCCAGCAAAGGACCACCACCGGCTTTGCGTGAGGGTGCGCAGGATGAAAAAAACGGCGATGCCGATGCCGGCGAAGCTCATCAGCGACAGCAGGCGGGCGGCAAAGAAACCGATCGACTCGACATCCAGGAACCAGGAGACAACGAGGGGATAGAGTGGGGTGTAGACCGAGAGGATGTAGGGAGAGTGATCGACCGGCGGGTAGAGCGCAAGCCCGTGGGCCAGGCGCCAGGCCTGGTTGAGGACGACGCCTTCGCTGTCGTTGATTTCAAAGGGAAGCGTCAGCAGGTGATACTGGGTGAAGGCGTCGATGCTCACGAGGATGATCGCAAAGCAAACGAAGGCGATCTGCAGGATGAAGCTCAGTCGTTGTGTGTGCATGCTCTCTCTTTCCTCCTCGCGGCGCGAAAGCTATGGCGCCTCCCGGAATATGAAGTGCCCTACTTCCTCTTCATCATGCGTGTCACCTCTTCCCGAATCGTCTCCGCTTCGGGGGCGTCGGGGCGAATTTCTAAATAGCGCCGCCAGGCGCGGGCGGCGCTGCGTATGTCGCCTGCGTGGCGATGCACGATCCCCAGGTTGCGCAGTGCGGGGGCGAAGTTCGGGTCGAGTGTCAGGGCTCGCTCCAGATGGGGGCGCGCCTTTTTCCACTGGCGTCGTTCGAGATAGAGGCGGCCCAGATTGTTGAAGAGGGCGGGGTTGCGGGAGCCGAGGTGGACGGCGCGTTTGTAGTGCCGGATCGCGTCGAGATCATCCCCCGCCTCGTCGAGGAGAAGACCTCGTTCGAATTGAACGGGCGGCGCATCCGGGTGTTCCTGCTCTGCCCGGGCAAGCCACGATGTATATTCCGCTGTATCACCGCGCGTTCGTGCCATGTGCGCCAATTCAAAAGCGCGCGGGCAGGCCGACGCGTCCATCCATCGCGCCCGATTGAAGAGCGTCTCCGCCGAGGCGAAGGCGTGCATGAAGAAGAGGGCATCACCACGCTCGCAGACGGCCTGGGCATCGAGCCCCTCGTTTGCTTCGAGAAATGCGGGGTCATCGACGTCGACGCGGAATGCGTTGATGAGCGCATCGTTGCCCATGCCTTGCTTGATGAAGATGACCGCTCGTCCATCGACCCATATCGGGACCCATTCCTCATGTGCGGAGAGGAAGCCGATCAGGGGCGCCGCGTCTTTTGCTTGAACCGAGAGGAAGGCGGCGCGCAGATCGAGGTCGTCGGACAGAAAATCCCAATTGTGCTGGGGGGAGAAGCAGGCCTGGAGGTAGCGGCGATAGAAGGCGGAGCCGTAGGCCATGTTGCGTCCGTCGATGAGCAGCTGGCGGTTTGGCCCCAGACGCCAGGAGAGATATCCCCCGATATCGTAGCTATTGAAGAGATGCCCGTCGATCGGATGCTCGGCGATGAATGTTGCCGCTGATTGAGGCAGGTGCGATTCCTCCGGCCCGGCTCCCGGTGCGCAATGGGAGCCCCATGCGGATGCGACCGACCCGTTCAGGATGAGGAGGAGTCCGATGCCACATGCCGTGGCGGCAGCGATGCGGCCCATGCGGATGAAGCGGTTGTGTTGCGCGAGGGGGCGAATCAGTTCATCCAGGCCCTGGGCGGCGATCGGCAGGGTGGCGACCGCGAAGAGGGCGATGTGGCGGCTTGCGCTCAGCAGCAGAAAGGAGAAGAGCGCGGCGATCGCGAGCGGAAAAAGACCGCCGCGCCTGACCGTGGCGGCTGTTGCGACGGCGACGAGGATCAGAAACACGGCGACGGCGACGCGCATCGTCGGCGTTCCGAATGCGGAGGCAAAGGGCGGTAGCCACTCGGAGATGTGATGGTGGAAGAGGGCACCAGCCTGCTGGCCGATCGGATGCAGAAGGTTGGCGAGTCCATCCGGGTGCAGGGCCGAGGCGCCGACGAGCAGGGCGGTCAACAGGAGGAGCCCCCCGGTGCGGGGGGCATTCCCTTCGAATCGTCGTTCGAGCAGGTGTCGTTCCCCGATGCGGGCGAAGATCCAACAGAGGACGATGGCTGGCCCCAATGGAAACGAGGCGTGCAGATTTGCCCATATGATTTGAACCGGGATGAGTTCCCACGGCACGCGTCTGGAGACCTGCGCCCGCGTGATGAAAAAGAGGGCGAGCGACAGGCAGAGTAGGCCGAAGATCTCGCCGCGCATCTGAAATCGAACTGAGGCGAGGATGATCCCCCAGAGCATGATCGGGGCGATCAGAACCGTCGCCCGTCCGATGAGCCTGCGCGTGCGGAGGAAGACGAGGGCAAATGCGCTCCAGACGACGGTCGTCTTGAGAAGCGTGAGCAGGGGGAAGGAGGCGAGGCGTTCGGTGAGGGCGAAGAGCACTCGCGACATCCACATGTTGGCGGGCGTGCGCGCCCCCTCCCAGAAGAGGAAGGGATCCTGCGCGGGGATCGAGCGGTGGTCGATGATCCAGTTTCCCAGCGCGAGGTCCGTCCAGGCGTCGAACGTGCCGACCCGATGCCAGCAGAGGGCGACGATGGCGATGCTCAAGATAATGCACGTCGCCCCGTCGACCCACCCCGATCGAGGACCTGCGGATGGTTCCACATGTGTCATTGTTCTTCGAACTTTCCCGTGTTGCTATCGTAGAGATACTGCGTGCCGGTCGGTGCGAAGAGATAGAGGTTGGGCCCGGATTTGTTCCAGTTCTCCGTGATGCCGCTGTTCAAGACTTCGGTGAAGAAGGGGTTGCTGGGGGAGGCGGTGCCGTTGGTGGCGCTGTCGAGCGTTGTGGGAAAGGAGAAGGTGCCGAGGTTGATCATGTTCTCCATAGAACTCAAGTCGATGCCGGAACGCACGCTGCTGACGATCGTCATCTCGGTACTCTCATAGGCCTCATCGGAGATATCGTAGAAGATGCTGAAGGCTGTGAGCGACATGATGCCGAGCAGGAGGATGACGAGAACCAGCTCGATGAGCGTGAAGCCCGACTGGCGTCGGTTCCGTTTGGTTTGGGGAACGGGTTGCGTCAGCGGGTATGTTTCCATGAGTGGAGAACCCCTATGGTCCAGAGCAGGTGGCCATGATCGCGGCGTCGGGTGAAGTGTTCATCCGCCAGCCGTCGCAGCGCATTCTTATGGAAAAGCGCGGAAATCTCAAGGGTATTTGTGTCGATGGCGTCCATCAGCCACTGTTGCCATCGGGGTGAACACAGCCACTGGGCGTAGGGGAGGTTGAGCCCCCGTTTTCTCCGATGGGCGAGCCCGGGGGGGAGGATCGGTTCGAGGGCCTGTCGCCAGAGGATCTTGTCACGTCGGGTCGTCGCACGCTTCTGTTCCGGGAGACCGAGCCCCAGGCGGACGAGTTCCGAGGAGAGGACCGGGACGCGGATCTCGACCGTGTGCGCCATGCCGACGAGATCGGCGCGCATGAGCAGGTCGTCGGGAAGCGAGAGGGAGAAGTCGAGAAATCCCAGCCGCGCCAGCTCATCGCCGTGCGCCAGATGTTCATACCGATCGCGGGCGAACCGGTCGAGTTCGCCCCAAGCGGCGGCGATGCGATCAGGAGGCAGCGCCAACGCGCTTCGAATCGTTTCGGGAGCGGCCGTTCCCTTCCAGAGCAGACGTGCTTGCCAGGGTGGGAGGTGCGCGCCTGCCAGAAACCGCTTCAGTCTGAATTCCCAACTCAGCTTCCGGTGCGAGACGGGCAGCCGCGCGGCCGCAGTTGTGACGGATGTCCTCATCCATGCGGGCAGCCGCGACCAGCGCTTGGCGATGAGGTGTGCCCGATAGGTCTCATAGCCGCCGAAGAGTTCGTCGCTGCCCTCGCCCGACAGGAGCACCGGCACATCCTCGGAGGCGCGTGCGCAGACGAGAAAGAGCGGCAGCGCAGAGCCCTCCGCGAACGGTTCGCCCATCTGCGCGAGGAATGTCGGCAGGGCGTCGAGGATGCCGTCGGCGGTGATCTCCACTTCGTGATGGTCGCTGCCGATGAAACGCGCGACGCGCGCGGCTTCGTTGCGTTCGTCGAAGCTCGTCTCGTCGAAGACGGCGGCATAGGTGGGCAGTTGCGGGATATGCCGCGCAGCGAGTACGGCGATCGCCGATGAATCAACGCCGCCCGAGAGCAGGACGCCCTTGCGCGTCTCTCCCATCAGGCAGCGCTGGACCGAATCGGTGAGCGCATTGCGTACGGCATCGGCGAGGTGCGGCGTGCTCTCTTGGCACGTGTTGATCTCCCATCGCCGGAAAGCATCGATGCGATGGGTTTCGCCCTGTCGCACGAGGCGCTGGCCCGGCAGGAGGGCGCGGATGTGACGATAGATCGTGTGCGGGCGTGGCACATACTGGAGGTGGCAATAGGCGATCAGTGCGGTCTCATCCAGGTCGCGCGGGAGGTGGCTCCCGGCCAAGAGGGCGGGGATGCTGGAGGCGAACCAGAGGCCGCCTCCCTCCTCGGCGATGAACAGCGGCTTGATGCCGACCGGATCGCGTCCGAGCACGAGGCGTCGGCGCTCACCATCCCAGAGGGCGACGGCGAACATCCCTTCGAGGCGAGCGAGGAAGTCGATGCCGTCCTCCTCGTAGAGGTGAACGACGACCTCGGCGTCGCTCTCCGAACGGAAGCGGTGGCCGCGTCCTTCGAGTTCACGCCTCAGTTCGATGCTGTTGGTGATCTCACCGTTGACCACGGCGCGAATGCGTTCGCGCTCATCTCGGATCGGCTGATGGCCACGGGCGATGTCCACGAGCGGAAGCCGTCGGCAGCCGAGGGCGACGGTCTCATCCAGGTGGGTGCCCGATTCGCGACCGCGGCGATCCATCGCCGCGAGCATGGCCTGCAGTCGCACGCGTCGCTCAGGCTGAGGGAGATCGATGTCGATGAATCCGCAGATGCCGCACATAGAAAGCCCGTGACTCGTGACACGTAACTCGTGACACGTGAAGCGTGATCAGAAAAAGGAACTCTCGGCTGCATCGCCTTCGGGCGGCGACAGCCGTCCGTGAAAACCTTCGGCAGCGGGGTGGTTGACCCAGCACATTCGGCAGCGCTCCGGGCAGCAATAGGGCAGCTGTCGGTTGTAGGCGAGAAAGGTGACGAGATTGATCCGAAGTCGCTCCTCCTCGGGCAGGCCGAATGCCTGTCCCAGTCGATAGGCGGGATCGTTCACGCGAACGAAGCAGGGAAAGACATCGCCGTCGGGGCGATAGAGTCGGAAGAGGAGCGAATAGTAACAACGGTCGAAGGGGCGGCTGGCGCGCATGTCGTTGCCCTCGCCGACCTTCTGCCAGTTGGTTGCCGTCTGCAGGAATAGGCGCATGTCTTCGTCGCGCTCGTAGAGCGATTCGAATGCGGCGATGGCGCGGCGCACCTGATCGTCGGGGCAGAGCCAGGTCAGATCGACGTGTCCCTTGCGGCGCTTCTCGGGAAAGTCGGGTGCGGGGCGCAGCGGTCGGTATTGGATGTTTGCTTTGGAGATGAGTTCGGGCGCGTGCTCCATCACCTGTCGATAGATCATCTCGGCAAACGCTGCGGTTTCATGAATGTTCACGCTGCAATAGAGGAAGCCCGTGCCGACGTGCGGGATGGGCCCCGAAAGATAGGAGAAGAAATTCTTCAGCACCAGGTCGAAGGCGTCGCGCTTCTTCATCGTTTCAAACATGTCGGGCGTGGCGGCGTCGAAGGAGATGCGGATCCATTGGAGGTATTGCTGCCAGTCGCCACGTGGGATGTTCGTGCCCTTCGTCACCATGCCCAGCTGGATGTTGCGGTCGGTCGAGACAATGCGATCGATCGCGTCGCCAAGACGGTGGGGGCCGTTTTTGTAGAGCCCGGGTTCGCCGCCGCCGACGAGGACGATAGAGCGCGGGCGCACGAGTGCGGGGATCTCCTCGAACTTCTCGATCGGCATCGTCGCCGTCCCCTTGTCGGCATAGTAGCAGGCGACGCACTTGTGATCGCAGATGTCGGTCGGGTGCAGCTCGATGTGTCCGGCGTGCGTGAGTTCATCGACGAGCGAGGCGTATTCCTGTGTGGCCGAGCGATCGTCGCCGAACCCCGCACGAGCGGCAAGTTCGGGCAGGATCTCCGATACGGTGCATTCGTCGTGTTGGAGTTGTGTGAGCGCGGCCATGTTGGCTTCGAATGTGGCCGGGGCGAGACCCTCGTGTTCGACGAGTCCCAGGCGTTTGCCGATGTCGATCTTTCGCCGCAGCAGCGGGAGGTGATTGAGAATGCGGGCATGGTTGCGCGCCACCCGGTTGAGGTAGTTCTCCAGGGGGGGGACCTTCGGTTCGCAGACATAGGGCGAGGGGATTACGGCTGTTTCCATTCGAGAACCTTCCATTGGGTGATATCCCAGACGGGCTTCGGCGTCTGGGCCATGAATATCGGTTTGTAGCGGGTTGTCAATGCATCCCGCACGAAGGGGACGTAGTGAAAGCGGCCGGAATACGCCGCCAGGCGATAGCGCCCATCGGTGACATCCGCGACAAACGGTTTGGGATCCCAAAAGCCGCGGCGGCGCAGCTCGTCCATGAGGAAGGGTTCGAAGATCGCGCGCTTTCCGCAGGAGAGCGGAATGGACAGGTCGTCGGAGAGAACCTCCCCCTCTTCGGCGCAGATCCGTTCGGCCACCGCGTCCTTCACCGCGCGATCCTCTTCGAGGACGGCGCTCATCTGCCAGGGGACGTAGGACCATCCGTTGATGGGATTCCCGGGGAAGGGAAGTGTGATCAGGACGAAGAGGAACGGTGCGGTGACCATGCTCATGCGCGCCCATTTTCGCCGACACCATGCGATTCCGATCGGCGCGAGGAGGACGAGCAGGAGGTGCGGGCGCACGAAGTAGTTGGTGTTCGATCCGACGCGAAAGAGCATCATGGGGAGGCAGGCGATGACGAAGAGGAGGCCGCCCCCCAGAAAGAGGAGTGCGGGCGCTTCGTGTCGGATGCGTCGTTGTTCGATGATGAGAAAGAAAGCGACGGCAAAGATCAGCGGCGTGTAGAGGAGAAAGAAGTCTTGTGTCAGCATGGCGCCCGGCTGCCATGAAAAATGGGTGAGGTTGCTCATCAGGCCGAAGGCGTTCATCCAGTAGCGGCCGTGGGTTGTCGCCTGCAGGATGCCGATGAGGGCGCCGGCGGCGAGCATGGTGGCGGCGATCACGACGATCACAAACGCGGGCGAGGGATGCTGCCGATCGTCGCGGTGGGTGAAGCTTGCCCAGAGGAGATAAACGGCGGCGGTGCATGCGCCGAAGAGCGCGGTCTGTTTCGTGAACCAGGCGGCGAGGAAAAAGAGGGCGGCGACGATAATTCGTCGGCGGGTGAGGCCGGGGCTCAATGCGAAGAAGAGCCCCAGCGCGGTCAGGAGCGTGGCCAGGGCATCGACGCGATAGAGCATGCCCCAGGCGAAGGGGGTATTGCCCGCCAGGAACAGGAGCCCTCCGATGAGGGCGAGCATTCGGTCTTGTGTCCAGCGGCGGACGAAGAGGCCGACGACGAGTGCCGTCGCGAGCGTGGCCAGCAGACTCACCAACCTCCCCGCCAGCATCGTGTTTCCGGCGACGACCCCCATCGCGCGCGTGGCGACATAGAAGAGCGGCGGATACGAGGTGGGGATATACGGATGCTGCAGATAATCCGGATAGGCCCCGATTTCATCCATCCAATCGACCGAGGCCCAGGTCGATCCCTCCACCTCGTCGATGGAATAAGGGTATTGCAGGATGGTGGCACTCATCTGAGCGAAGAAACCGAGGTTGATGAGAAGGACGAGGAGGATGAAGAACAGGACTCCCTTTCGGATGTGTTCCGAACGCTCGGCATTCACGGGAATGTCGCAGGGTGGCGTCATCGGTTGTCTCGACAGCGGTTGTGCGCGCGTTTCTGTGAGAAGCGAATGCGCAGGAGGGCGAACGGCCAGCCCAGCATTTTTCGGAGCGCCATCTTCGATGAGTCGACGTGCTCCCACTGGATCGGCACCTCGCGGATGGAGAACCCCATGCGGGTGAGCGCGTCTAAGATGTCGATGTCGATGGCCGCCGACGGTTCGGAAAGCGTCGGAAGGATGGCGTCGATCGCTTCGCGGCGGAAGGCCTTGCAGCCGCAGAGCATATCGTCGAAACGGAACGGGAACAGCGTGCGGATCAGGAGTCGCGCAGCGCGGCCGATCGCGCGCCGCGCCGGAGGTTGCCGACGCGAGAGGGTTGAGTGGGCCGAGTAGCGGGAGCCGATGACGGCATCGGCGTCAGCGAGGGCGTTGATCACGGCGACGAGGGAGTGGGGAGATGCCGCTCCATCCGCATCAGCGAAGGCGATGGCGTTGCCACGGGCCGATCGAAAACCGGCGATAAGGGCGGATCCCTTTCCGCGTATCGGCAGCGCAATCTGGCGGAGGTGCGAAAGATTTCGGCGCTGCTCATCGATCCATTGTGCCGTGTCGTCGTGGCAAGCGTTGGCAACGACGATCATTTCGAAGGCATCGCCGAAACGATCGGCGAGCGCGCGATGATAGCGTGCGAGGACGTCGCGAGCCGCCATGCGCAAGCGGTCGTTATGGGCCGGGATGATGAGTGAAACGGCGGGGATTCCCTTCTCCATATGGGCGCTGCGATAGCAGCGTGTGCCACATGCGGCAAGAAGAAACGCGCCGGCAGGCCCCGAGGCTTGTCATTTCTTCGGGAACGGGGTAAGCCGTTTGGCCATGAACGATTCCATCGAATATCGCTGTCCACACTGTCGCAAACCCGCCGCTTGGGAGAACAATCCGCATCGCCCCTTCTGTTCGAGGCGCTGCCGACTCATCGACCTGGGCGATTGGGCGGCCGAGCGCTATCGCATCGCCGATCGGCCGGCCGAGGAGGAGGAGCTGCTCGAGGCCGTGGCCGCGATGCACAAGGAGCCCGAGTGAATATGGCTGCCACGCGCGCCTTTCGCGCACGGATCCTCTTCGCCACCGCGCCCGATGCGGTCGTCGATATCCCCGACGGCCTTCTCGTCGTGGGCAGCGATGGGCGCATCCTCTCCTGTGGGCCGTGGGACGGCGCGTTCTCCGGCCCGGTCGAGGATTTCTCCGGCCATCTCCTCATTCCCGGGCTCGTCGACGTGCACAGCCATATTCCGCAGCTCGACTGTCGCGGCAAACACGGGGCCACGCTGCTCGATTGGCTCGACCGCTACATCTTTCCTGCGGAGAAGGCCTTCGCCGATCCGAAAGTCGTCGAGGATGTCGCGCGCCGTTTCTTCAAAAAACTCATCCTCAACGGGACGACGACCGCGGGCCTCTATGCCTCGATCCATGCCGATGCGACCGATCGCTGTTTCGAGATCATGCGTGCGGCCGGCGTGCGCGGGTTTATCGGGAAGGTGATGATGGATCAGTATTCACCTGCAGGACTTCTCGAAAAGACGAGCGATTCATTGAATGAGAGCGAACGTATGTGCGCCAAGTGGAACGGCGCCGAGGGCGGACGGCTGCGCTATGCCTTCACGCCGCGGTTCGTCCCCACCTGTTCGCTCGAACTCCTGCGCGAGGTGGGAAGGCTTGCGCGCGAATCCGGTGCGTATCTGCAGAGTCATATCGCCGAGACCGAGGGCGAGAACGCGCGCGTGCGCGAGCTCTATCCGCAATATGCCGACTCCGTCGCCCTCTTCGAGGATATGGACTGCCTCGGTGCGCGCACGGTTTTGGCGCATGCGATCCACCTGAACGACGATGCGTTCGTTCGGCTTGCCGCGACGGGGACGAAGATCGCCCACTGCCCGACGTCGAACTTCTTCTTGAAGAGCGGAGCGATGCCGGCGGCCAAGGTGGAGGCAGCGGGAGTCGACTATGCCCTGGGCACGGATGTCGGTGCGGGGACGTCGATGTCGATCTTCACCGAGATGCGGCACGCCGACTATGCGCAGATGCATGCGACGATGACGCCGATCAAGACTTTCTGGTTGGCGACCCAGGGTGGCGCGCGCGTCATGTCGATGGAGGGGGATGTTGGCTCGCTCGAAGCGGGAATGTTTGCGGATTTCAATATCTGCGCCGTCGAGCGAATCGATCCCTCTTTCCGCTTGGCGGATCTGGCGACCGACGAGATCCTCTCGCTCCTCATGTACCGCGGCGACGGCCAGGCGATCGAGGCGACCTATGTGGCGGGTGAGAGACTGGACGTCGATGGATTCTGAGGTCGCTTGTCATCCCCGAGAGCTTGAGTCGGGGATCCAGTCTGAATGACAGACGTAACAACTGAACTGCTACTTCCCCGAAAGATAGTACGTTCCCGTCTCGCCGGGCTTGGCGTAGCGCACGGCGATGCCCTTTGCGGTGCTGGGCGTGGTGCTCGAACCCATCGTCACATCGTAGTTGAGCACGGCGTCCGCGCCCATGTTCGAGGCGTTTTCGCGCATGCGGCATTTTACCTTCATGAGGTCGGCATCGCTTCCCTCTACCTGGCCGATCACGACATAGGAGCGCGCACTCGTGTCGGTGCAGCGGATGTCGATGGTGTCTCCGGTGGGGCAGCTCGCCCACGCGGGGGAGGTGATGAAGACGAGCAGGACGGCGACGAGAAGCGTACGCATGAAGACCTCCTTGAAGTGATAGCAATTACTCCCTTATCGCATATTTCCCCCAAAAAGTTGCGTGGTTTTTTGAACATAGCCAAGAGTATGTTTGGATGCCGCCTCCCGGGGAAATGGGGTGCATCTTCACAGATGAAGCTTGTTCCAGACGCACCCCATTTCCCCTCGCGGCGGCTCATATGCTTGTCTCGCCTGACTCGCCTGATGCTCTATCGGTGTGGATCGACGAAACGGGCCTGTGAGAGGGCTTTGACGATGGTTCTGTCGGCGGGTGGGAAGCGCAGCGTGGTCAGCGTTTCCGGCGTCACCCATCGAATTCGCTGCCCCTCCTGTGGGGTGGGGTCGCCTGTGAGGATCGAACAGCGATGGAAGCGGGTGTGCACGGTGCGATCCGGATAGGCGTAGGTCTCCTTCCAATCGTGTGGGCGCACGGCGACCTCGATGCCCAGCTCCTCGCGGATTTCGCGTTTGAGGCAGTGGCGCCAATCCTCGCCGCGTTCCCGTTTCCCCCCGGGGAATTCCCAGTATCCCTTCAGGTGTCCGCGTGGGCGATTTGTCACGAGGATCTTTCCTTCGCGATGGATGACGGCGGCAGCGACTTCCGTGACACGTGACACGTGACACGTGATCCGTTTGGCTGTTGTTTTCAATTTTCGGTTTCGGATCTCGGGTTTTGTATCTCTGATCTCAAGAAAGGTGCAGATATTCGCCATTGGGCAACATTCGCACTGCGGCAGCTTTGCCGTGCAGATCGTCGCGCCCAGGTCCATGAGGCCCTGGTGGAAGGGCCAGGCCTTGCCCTTGGGGACGAAGGCGTCGGCGTGTTGCATCAGCGCGTCGCGAAGCTTGAGCTTCTCCTCGCAAAACCCGAAGACGCGTCCGATCACGCGGCTGGTGTTCGTATCGAGCACCAGGTGGTCCTGCTCGAAGGCAAAGACCGAGATCGAGCGCGCGGTGTAGGGTCCGATGCCGGGGAGTTCTTCCAGCGCCTCGGCGGTGCGGGGAAAGCGTCCGCGGTGATCGATCGCCACTGCCTGGGCGGTCTTCATCATATTGCGCGCGCGGCCGTAGTAGCCCAGGCCGCGCCAGCATTCGAGGACCTCCTCCCATTCGGCGCGGGCAAGCTTCGTCACCGTCGGAAATCGCTTCAAAAACCGATGGTAGAAATCGATGACGCGATCGACCTGCGTCTGCTGCAGCATCACTTCCGAGACCCAGACGCGATAGGGGTTGCGCGTGCGTCGCCACGGCAGGTCCCGCCCCTCGCGCGCGAACCAATTCAGCAACCGGCGCTGAAAGGAGCGGATGCGTTTTTCGTCGAGGGGATGCATGGGAGAGGATCGTTTCGTCATCGGCTATTTCGATGGCCCGCGCATGACCTTCGCCGCCTCCTCGACGGCCTCGAAGATCTGTTGATAGCCCGTGCAGCGGCAGAGGTTGCCTTTGAGCGCGTTCTTGATCTCATCGCGCGTCGGGTTCGGGTTTGTGTCGATGAGCGCCTTGGTCGTGAGCACCATCCCCGGCGTGCAGAAGCCGCACTGGATCGCGCCGCAGTCGATAAAGGCCTGCTGGATCGGATGGAGGTTGCCGTCCTTCTCGAGACCTTCGATGGTGACGATGGACGTTCCCGAGCAATGCTCGCTAGGACGATGGACGCAAGAGCTCTTTCGTCCCTCGTCCTTCGTCCGAGATCCCGAAGGGATCGGTCGTCCTTCATTTTTTTTGTTGGCGACGTCTTTGATTTTCATCCGACACGCCCGCTTCGGGATCCCATCGATGAGGACCGTGCAGGAACCGCACACACCCACGCCGCAGCCGTTCTTCGTCCCCGTGAGCCGCAAATCCTCGCGCAGGACATCGATGAGCAGTCGATCCGGCTCGCAGCTGATCTCATGCTGCGTCTCGTTGACGATGAGAGAGAAGGTCTGTTGCATCGGTGATCTCCTGCCGGTGAAATCGGTGGTAACGCGGGTTATCGATAAGTGCCGCTGCGCCACAACCGCAGCCTCTTCAATGTCGATAATAGAAAGGAGGGGGAAAGGCAAGTCGAGCGGAGAGGTTTGGGAGGAAAACGGGGTGTGCGATGGCACTCAACGGTGTCGGCGACAACGCGCCGGCGATATATGCTGAAGAGCCTGCGGCCACGAAGAGCGCGCAGAACGATACCAAAAGCTCGAAAACGGTTCCTGCAGGAGAGCGGGTGCCGGAGTCGGGAATGACGGTCTATAGCGGTGTGCCCGACTATGCGTTGGTCAGCCATGGCGCCGGCAAGGCGGGTGGTGGCACGCCTCAGGGAGTGGGCGTGATGCGTCTGCTCTGTGGCGATCCCCTCCAGGCGTATCAGACCATCGATATCACCATGCGGCGAAACGATGGCTTCGAGCCGGTCATCGTACGCCAGGCGCAAGCGGGGCTCGCTGCCCTGGGATACGATCTCGGTAAGAGCGGGCGAACCCGCGATGGAATCGACGGGGTCAAGGGCAAGATCACCGCGCGGGCGGTTGCCGATTTTCAGAAGGAATATATGGAGCCCGGAACCTATCGATCCGGGAGGCTCGATCAGGCGACCATCGATGCGATTCAAGCGGCGTCGGCCGAAGCCGTCGAGGAGTTGGAGGATCCGGCAGGCGCTTCGGTGGCCGCGGGATTCCCCTCCGGCGCCGAGATCGAAGCGCTCCCCGATGACGCGAAGGTGCGACCGGTCGACTTCATCCCGTTCAACAAGGATCAGGTCGTCGAGCGGATCAGCTCGGATTATGGATTGAATCGCGAGTTCGTTGTCATCGATGACTGGTCCGGCATGACGGGTTTCTTCGAGGCGCCCCCGGCCTATGCACAGGTGCAGCAGCGCATCACGTCCTATGCGCAGTGGTCGGTGCAGATGGGCAAGCGGAGTCGACGGCTGGAAGCGGCGTTGCGACAGGAGTGGCAGCTGGTCGTCGAAGGGTATGGGCGCGAGGTCTATCGTCACGAGCAGGCGCAGTCGGCCTGCATGGCAGAGCTCTATATGCATGAATCTGTTCCGCCGAAGGATATTCCGGGTGCGTTCGAAGTCTCCGGAGAGGAACTCAAGGCGCATTATCGTACGCTGGCTCGTGCGGATGCGCTGCTTGCAGCGGATGCCCCGTCGGCTGAGCTGGCGCTCGCTCAGGATGCGGCGCTGGCCGAATATGAAAAAATGCAGGAGTCGGCGGTGCGCTACTACGAAGGGCGGGTGGCCGAGAAGGCGCGTCAGCGCATGGATGCCGATTTCGATGCGGGCGACACGCAACGGGTGCTTGACTTCGATCGCGTCCTCACACGGAAGATCAATACGGAACGGTGGCTCCAAAGGGAGTCGCCGAAGATGAGTGTGAAGCTGACGCAGAAGGATGACTAGAACGATGACGAGGAGACCGACGCCATCTTCACGCGCTCGGGCGTCATCGGGGTTTCGAAGAGGCGCACGCCGGTGGCGGAATAGATGGCGTTGGCGACCGCTGCGCCCATGAGTTCGTTGGTCGGCTCGCCCAAGGACTTCGCGCCCCAGGGGCCGACCGGATCCGGGTTCTCCACGAGGATGGCGGTCATCTCCGGCGCGTCGGTTGCGCGCGGAATCGTGTAGGTGCCCAGGTTCGTGTTCTGGATCACCGCGCTCTGGTGGCGGATCTCTTCCTTCAGCGCAAATCCCAGGCCCATCAGGATGCCACCGAAGATCTGGCCCGCGGCCATCTGCGGGTTGATCGCACGCCCCACCTCGTGTGCGGCGACGACGTTCGTGACGCGCACCTTTCCGGTTTTCGCTTCCACTTCGACCTCGCAGGCCTGACATCCATAGACATAGGTGAAGTAGGCATTCCCCCTTCCACGCGCCTCCTCCCAGGAGACGGTGGGGGCCTGAAAGACGCCCAATGCATGCAGGTAGGTCTGCTTTTCGAAACAGGCGGCCGCCGCTTTTTCAAAGGCGACGCTCTTGCCGTTTTGCGAATTGCGGATGCGACCATTCGTATAGAGGTAGGGTTTGCGCGATGCGCCGATGAGTGCTTTGAGCGCCGGGCGCATTCGTTCTTTGATCTGTCGGCACGCATCGATGACGGCGTTGCCGCCCATGATCGTTCCGCGCGAGGCGACGGTGGGGCCGCCATCCGGAACGGTCGAGGTGTCGGTGTCGAGGAAGTGCACGCGCTTCGCATCGAGCCCCAATTCGCCGCAGAGGATGCGCACCATCGCGCTCTTGAGTCCCTGGCCGTTTTCCGACACGCCCGATTGCATGAGGACCGAACCGTCCTGCTGAACGTTCACGATCGCCGAAGAGAAATCCACGCCCTCCGCGCCGAGCGAGACGCCGCGATAGCTCACGGCAAACCCAATGCCGGAGAGCATGCCGTCCGCGTTCGGTTTGCCGCGCGAACACTGCCGAAACTTTTTCTTCCATCCGATGGCGCGCAGCGCCTTGCCCGTCACCTCTTCGAGCGACACCGTATGCCCGGAAAGCTTCTGTCCCGTGTGCGTGGTCGTCCCCTGACGAAAGAAGTTCTTCTGGCGGAAGGCGAGCGGATCCATCCCCGCCGCTTCGGCGCACATATCGATGAAGGATTCGCAGGCGAAGACCTGCTGCGGCGTGCCGAAGCCGCGCATCGCGCCCGTGTAGGTGTTATTGGTGTAGACCGCCTTCGTGTCGCAGCGCACGTTCGGAACGATGTAGGGCCCCGTGCACTGCACGGTCGGGCGCCAGATGACGAAGGGGGAGACCGAGCAGTACGGTCCGGCATCCGCGGTGATATCGACCTCCATCGCGCTGAATTGTCCATCGGCACCCAAGCCGGCCTTGTAGTGGATTTCAAACGGGTGGCGCTTGTAGCTCTCGCGAATCGATTCCTCGCGCGTATAGGTCATCTTTACCGGGCGCTTTGTGCGCAGCGCCAGGAGTGCCGCCCGCGCGCAGATGACGGCGATGGTATCGTCGCGCCCGCCGAAACCGCCGCCCAAGGTCGTCTGCACGATGCGCACGCGCGCGAGGGGAACGCCGAGCGTCTTGGCCACGACCCGCCGCGTGGAGAAGGGGTGCTGCATGCCGCCATGGACGGTGATCGAGCCATCCGGCTCGGGAAAAGCCACGCAGGACTCCGGCTCCATGTAGGCGTGTTCGATGAACTGCGTGTTGAATGTGGCCTCGACGGTCTTTTCGCTTTGGCGGTAACCCTTCTTCATGTCGCCGTGCCGCACGCGAAAGCTCGTGACGACGTTGTCGCGTCGCCCCTCGTGCATGAGCAGGGCGCCGGGTTCGAGCGCCTCGCGCGGCGTGGTGATCGGCTCCATCGGTTCGTCGTCGACGATGATGAGCTCGGTCGCGCGCCGCGCGATGGCGGGCGATTCGGCTGCGACCACCGCGACCACGTCGCCCGAATAGCGCGTGCGATCGGAGGCCAGCACGTATTGGTCGGGGATGACGCCGCAGACCTGCAGGATGCCCGGCACGTCCTTGGCGGTGATCACATCGATCACGCCCGGGAGCGTCCGCGCGCGCTCAGTGTTCACCCGTTTGATGCGCGCGCTCGGGTGCGGGGCGTGCAGTGGCGCGGCGTGGAGCATCCGGTCGAGCCGGATGTCGTCGGCATAGATCGCGCGACCCGTCACCTTCTCGACGGCATCGATGCGCGATGGCCCGCCTGCTTTTTTCCGGTTTGTCGATGGTGTTCGCTTCATATGATGATGGCACTCTACGTTTCGCATCGCCTCACGTCAATCGCGCGTGTTTCATTCGTCGCACATCTGTTCGGTTTTCGCTGTTCCGGTGATTGGACAGGAGCGATATCTGTCGGTCAGATTCGATCTGTATTCGTTGAAGAATCACCTGGGAGTGTCTGTCGGAAGAGGCGATTTTGCCGATTTTTGTCATTCCCGCGAAGGCGGGAATCTCGATTTTTCAAGTACTTCGAGATTCCCGCCTTCGCGGGAATGACAGCAAAACGCTGTTTCCTGACAGGATCTCCTTTCTTGCTCGCTTCCGTTGGCATGCCTCTTGCTTTCTCCCGCGGGCATATGGCCCTGCCGATCACATCACTGCGCGTCGTCTCATGTGCCCTCATCGCCCTGATGACCATGCCGACGTTTGCCCTGGCCGAGCCGGCACGGCAGACCATCGCCGTTGTGCCGGTGACAGACGGCGACGGCGATGAGCGCTCGCGCGAGATGGCCGAGACCGTCGCGGGTGCGCTGCGCATCGCAACCGGGCATCGCATCGTCGATGCGAAGACCTCAGCCGATATCGCCGCCTATCACGGAATGGAAGCGGCCGTGTTGTCGACGCGTCTGGCGCAGGCGCAGGAGGCCATCGCCGAGGCCAAGGAGCACTCCTTTTACTTTCGTCAGCGCGATGCTCTGTCCTCCCTCGATCGGGCGCTCGGCCTGCTGAGGCAGGGGGGAGCCGATGCAGCGCTCTCCGGTCCACTCAGCGTCGATGCGCAGATCACGCGCGGGATCATCCTGAAATCGCGCAATGAGATCGATGGCGCGCGCGCAGCGTTTGCGCAGGCGCTTGCCGTCTGCCCAATGCTCACCCTCGATGCCGAGGGATACGCCCCCAGTGTGATCGCCCTCTTCGAGGAGGCGCGCCAGGCATCCCTGGCCGCTCCCACCGGTGGCCTGCGCGTCACGTCGAAGCCGCCCGCGGCCGAGGTGCGTATCAACGGCCTGTCGGCTGGCGTTACGCCGCTGCTGATCGAGAACCTCCCCGTCGGAGACTATGCGGTGACGATCGCGGCCGATCGCTACGATGCGGTGAGCGAGGACGTGACGATTGCGCCGGGAGGGCAGGCCAAGGTGCGCGCGCGACTGCGCTGGGCCACGTCCGACGGCGCGCCCGCGAAGAAGGCCATGGCGGCGGCGCAGGTCCGCGAGGGGGTGCGCATCGCACAGCTTCTCCGTGCGGACCGCGCGGTGCTCGTCGATGCCGCCGATGGGGGCGCACTCGTCGTGCGCATGGTCGATGCGCAACTCGCGGCAGGGCTCAAGCCCATCGCCATCGACGATCTGAGCGGTGACGATCGCGTGACGCTCATGGCCGAACTCGTGCGCGCTCTGGCCCGACAGACCGATGCGGATCTGGCTCGCGATCCCGCGCGGCAGCTCGACCCCGTGGGAATGGCCGATCCGATGGTGATCGCGCGGCAGAAAAAGCCGCTCCATCGGCAGCCGCTCTTCTGGGGCGCGGTTGGGGCCGTCGTGGCCGGCGCCATCGCGGGCGGGATCGTTGCCGCCATGTCCGGTGGCGGCGGCGCACACGAAGGCGCGGTGCGCGTGCAGTTTCGGTGAGGAGGTTTTCGATGCGAACGAGGATGGGGCATCAATGGTTGATCGTGTTCGTGGTCGCGTGTCTGGCTGGCTGCGGTGGTTCGCAGACGCTCGACGAAGGGGCGGCCATACTCGCCGTGAAGGTGCAGGGAGCGCGTTCCTTTAATCCAAGCGTGGCGCCGGGTCAGATCGAAGTCTTCGAGGTGCGCGTGAGCGCGCCGGACATTCCAGAACCGATTGTCGCTGAATTCTCCGGCGATGCCGCCGAGGGCGTGATCGAAGGGGTGCCGACAGGCTCCGACCGCGTCGTCGAGGTCATCGCGCGCAATGCGAACGCACAGACGATCCGCGCGGGCGAGGCGCCCGGGGTGCGCATAGGCGGTGGCATGAACGAGGTCGATGTGGCGCTCGAGTCGGTTCCGATCTTCACCAATCTCACGGCCGGCGCGGTCGTGGAGAACACGCGGCTCATCTTTCGTCTCTTTGCCGATCCGGAGCATCCGCTGCTGATCGAGCGCATCGCGGATGATGGGGCAGACGCGCTCGTCGATCCTGCAACGAGCGTTGCGGAGATTCAGCTCGATTTCAACACCGGTCTGGGGCGCATGGCGCCGGCCGTCATCGAGGCGGGGATGTACCGCTTTCGCGTGCGCGATCTCGTCACCGATCGCGCCTCCGAGGTGGAGGTGCGTCTGATCGATGCGGGCACGCGTCGCCCGGCGCCGCTCTTTTCGGCGGCACAGGCGGGCATGGCGGGGACCATGGCGGTCTCCTCTTTCGACGATCTGCCCGTCGTGCATTGAGGAAAACGAAGAACATACAGGAGGAGGATGTATGAACGGACGAGCGATACTCATGAGCATGATGATGATCCTGGTCGCCGGCTGTGGCGGCGGCGGGGGCGCGAGCCAGGTGCAGGTGGCCGAGTCCTATCCGGATAAACTCGCGGCCTACGCCGAGACGCTCTCCACCCAGGGCGTGCTCGTCGATGCCGAAACGGGGGCGGTCATGAGTGCCATGGCCGATGGCGAACTCGTCGACGATGTTTGGCGCTTCGATCTGGAGCTCTTGGGTGAGCGTCCAAGGGTCGGCATCTATCGCATCGCATTTTGGAACGGCGAGGCTTCAGAGGCTTCCAGCAGAGAGACGGCATTGAGTGCGGCGCTCAAGCTCGCCGAACTCTCGGTCGACGTGCCCTCCCTCGATGGCGCTGCGATCTTCTCTCCAACCGATGATGGGTGGGACTTCTCCCCCGACGACGATGGTGACGGCCTGGCCAACATCGATGAGCTGATCAATGGTGTGAATCCCTTCATCGCCGACAGCGACGGCGACGGGGTGTATGACGGCGACGACGTCTTCCCGGCCTCGAGCACTGAATGGCGCGACACCGACGGCGATGGCACGGGCGATAACAGCGACGACGACATCGACGGCGATGGGCTGGCCAACGACGATGAATTGATCGTGGGAACCTCTGTCGACGATCCCGATACCGATGACGATGGCATCTTCGACGGCGACGATTGCTGTCCCACGACGAGCAACGCCGACCAGGCCGATACCGATGGCGACGGGGTGGGGGATGCCTGCGAGGACGACGCCGACGGCGATGGGCTGACCGATGCCGATGAGACGCGTTTTGGGACCGCGCGCCTGGATCCCGACACCGATGGTGATGGCCTCGGCGATGGGACTGAGGTGGCGATTGGCAGTAATCCTCTCCTGACGGACACGGATGGCGACGGCATCGGCGATGCGCAGGATATCTGTCCTGTGGACGCCGATGCCGCGCAGCCCGACCTCGATCACGATGGAGCGGGCGATGTCTGTGACGCCGATCGTGATGGCGATGGCGTCGCCAACGCCTCCGACAACTGTGCGGATGTCGCCAATGCCGGACAATCTGATGTCGACGGCGATGGCGTGGGTGATCTGTGCGACGGCGACGCCGACGGCGATGCCATCCCGAATGAGAACGACAACTGTCCGTTGGTGAACAATCCCGTTCAAGGGGCCACCGATGCGGACGCGGACGATGTGCCCGTCGAATGCGATCTGGACGATCACGATGCGGGCGTGGGGCGCGCGGCCGATGGGGTATTCGTGTTGCTCTCAGCCGGCAGCGATGCGGCGTCCGGCACGCGGGACGCCCCCGTGGCCTCGATCGCGCGCGGTGTGGAGATCGCGCGGGCAAGCGGCCGGGCGGTCTATGTCGCCGGCGGCATCTATGATGTTTCGACCGTTACGCTTCCCGACGGCGCGCGTCTCTTCGGCGGATTCTCCAACGGCGGCGATGGCAATGCGCCGTTTTCCTCGCGCGAGGCACAGTCCTTTAACGCAGTCTTTCAAACCGTACTGACGCGCAGCGATGTTCCTACGACGTTGGCACTGACCGCCGACAATATCGTCCTCAACGGGGTCGCGGTCGAGAACGCCGCGAGTGTCTTCGATGCAATCGAAGCGGCGGCGACGCTGAAGCTCATCTCCGGCTCGGCGACGATCGAGCGCGCGCGCATCGTCGGCAACGGGGATGCTTTTCGATCGGTGGGCTTGCGCGTGCAGGGGGGGACACACCGGATCGAGCGCGCGCGCATCGATGGCGGTGCGGGTGCGACGGTGGTGGCAACGCGCACGGGGCTCATCGTCGAGGGGGGCGATCTCATCGCGACGAATACGATCATCGTCGGTGGTGCGGGGCGCTTCATCACCGGCGTCGAGATCGTGGGCGGCGCAGCCCTCCTGGCCAACGACACGATCGATGCACGTTCGAGCGACGCCGGCATCGGCAGCTCCGAGGGGGTGCTGGCGGGTTCCGCGGCCGTGCACCTCGTCAACAATCTGATCCTCACGGGTGTTGCGCCGGATCGCTATCCGCTCGTCTGCACCGGCGCGCTCGATTTAGGCACGGCGGTGCGCTCCAATCTCCTCGCGACATTCGATGATGGGGACGCGGTCTTTGTGCGCGACTGCGACGGTACGCCGCATCGGAGTTCCGTGTTCGATTTTGGCACGTCGGTGGTTGCGGACAACCTCGTATACGCGGGAGGCGCCGCCTCGCTCATCGGTGCGGACCATCGTCTCGTCGGTGCGATGGGGCTCGATGACGGAACGGATGCGAGCAGCGCTGCCTTCGGGCGCGTGGTCGATGATCACGAAGGTGAAATCAGACCAAACGGCGCCGGCTACGATATCGGCGCATTCGAAAACTAGGGGGAGGATATGCCGGTTCAATCGATCACAGCGGGTGCGGATATGAACGGGGGCGAGGAGCTGGTGGCGATGAGCTATCAGGCATCGCTTCGGGTGCTCAAGAACGTCGTCCCCTTCGCGGAGACCGAGGACGACACGGCGGCGACGCTCGCACGGCTCGTCAAATCCGTTCCGCGAAATCTGGCGGCGGGGCTCGCGCCGCATGCGACGGCATCGCAGGGCGAGTGCTCGCTCTCCGAGGCGATGCGCTGCTGTCGCGAGCTCTGCGTGATGCTCGCCTACTGTCGCGACCTCTCGGGCCAGTTCATCAACGGCGGTTTCGTCGCTCAGCTCATCGAGACCTATCGCGGCATCGAGGAGGAGACGGGGCGGCATCTCGTCAAGGCGCAGGAGGCGGCATCGTGAATCGCATGCGGATCATCATCATATGGGCATGCGTCTGCATGATGGGATGTGCGGCAAAGACCGCGGTGCTCCCTTTGCGTGTTTCGGTTGAACCCGCGTTGCCGCCGATTGCGCGGGTGTCCTTCGCCTTCGACCGCGCCGAACTCTCATCGCGCGCAGCGGCGGCGGTTGGTGAAAACGCCGCGTGGATGAAGGCGCACCCGGATACGGTCCTCATCCTCTCGGGTCACTGCGATTCCTTCGGGAGCGACGAATACAACCTGGCGCTCGGCGATCGCCGCGCGCGTGCGGTGAAAGCCGTGTTTATGCAACAGGGCATCGAGGCCGAGCGTCTGATCATCATCTCGTATGGTGAGCAGCGGCCGATCACAACGAAAGCGACGAAGGGGGCGATGCGTCTGAATCGCCGCGTAGAGATGCAGATACGATAGAGGAGGTTATCATGAAGCGGTTGATGGGAGTGGCGGTGATGGTGGCGATGATGCTGTGGGCGAGCGGTGTGCACGCCGAGGCAAGAGCCGTGCCGACGGTGCTCGCTTTTCAGTCGGTGCTCACCGACGACGGCGGAAACCCGATCGCCGATGGCGAGGTGGAGGTCACCTTTCGCATCACCGATCTGGCCGGCCTGGCGATCTATGAGGAGGTGCAGACGCTCGAGGCGGTCGATGGGCACGTGGCGGCCCTCGTCGGCGCGGGGCTTGACGCCTCCGGTGCACCGACCGGGGGGTTGGGCGCGGCGCTCCTCGATCCGCGCGAGGCGCTCCTCTTGGAGGTGGCCGTCGAGGGGTTGCCGCCCCTGCCCGCCATGGAGATCGCGTCGGTTCCGTATGCGGCATGGGCCGAGCGCGCGCTGGCGGTGCAGGAAGGGGCCATCGATTCGTCGGCGATCGCTGATGGCGCGATCGCGTTCGATGACCTGAGTGCAGCACTCGTCGATCGACTCGCGAGCGAGCTCGCCGCCGGTGAGGGCTCTCGCACGCTCGTCATGCGCGAGGAGCTCGACGACTATTACCGCGATCCGGCGAGTGCGGCGCACATCGGCGTGGAGGGCGGGTTTAGCTTCTCCGGTGCCAACGATCTGCAGGGCGTGCTCGCCGACATCGATCGCGCCATGAAGCGCCGCGATGAACGCGTGAGCGCGGAGGAGGATGCGCGGGAAGAAGCGACGACGACGCTGCAAGCCAACATCGACATCGAAACCCAGGCGCGGGTGACATGGGATGGGACTCTTCAGGCGAATATCGATGGCGAGTCAGCGGCGAGGGTGCAGGCGGATTTGGCGGAGGCGCAGGCGCGTTCGACATGGGATGGGACTCTTCAAACGAATATCGATGGTGAGGCGGCATTGCGCGCGAGTGCGGATACGGCGTTGCAGGCGGCGATCGATGCGGAGGCAGAGGCGCGACGGCTGGCGGACGATGCTATCAATCAGCGCATCAATGGAATGGACCCCGCCCTGAATCCGCCGGAACTCCCGCAGTTTCATGCCAATGCTTGGGGGAGCGTGTGTGCTTCAATGAAGAATGGCGGCGGGAACTTTTCGGTCGCCGCCAACGGCGTCAACAGTGTTCGGGTGACCTTCGGTGTGGCTATGCCCCATGAACACTATGCGCTGGTCGTGACACCGCTGTTTGAACAGACGCCGAATAGCGGAAACATGATCTATCAGATTCTCGATAAGACTGCCGGTGGTTATACCTATGTTTCTTCCGGAGCGAGCGCCTGCTTCGACTTTATCGTCATCGCTCAATAATGGGTTTATACAAGAGGAGGTGTTATGAAAAAGGCGTATATCATTCTTGCCTGTTTACTGATCGTCGGATGTGGTGGTGGCGCGCCGGGTGGTGATCCTGCGGGGGAAGCGGCAGATGAAAGTGTTGCGGAGGAAGAGACAAATCAAACAGAGGAAGAGACAAATCAAACAGAGGAAGAGACGGTTCAGAAGGGGTTGCAGTTTACTTTGGATGGTGCGGTTGGGTTTGTTCGGTTGTCGCCAGAACTGGGAGCGCAAAGCGTTTCGAAGGAGGGGCGGGCGTTTCAAACGCGATATGGGAAGCTCCTTACGGATGGCGCGATCGATGAATTTGTTGAGTTCGACGATTCGCTCTCCATCAGTGATTTGATGATTGCATCGGATGGCTCCGTCTTTATTGTTCTGGCCAGTCCGATCGATGATGGTGATGGGCCCTGTATCCTTCTTCGCGTGGGTCAGGATAGTACCTTTGTCTGTATCGATCGGGATCTCGCAAGCGTCAGTTGTGAGAACGGTGTGAACGATTGGATTCAATATGATTCGGACGGGGGCGTTTATTACGCGGGGATTGACGGGAGTGGAAAAGCCGTTTTGCGCCGCTGGTCTATTGAGAGCGGGAACGAAGAGTTGCTCAATGACAATATCGATTTGGATCGGTTTTTGGTCGGTGGCGATGGTACGGTGTATCTTTATGGCAGGACGGTTTCCACTGGTTCCCAGTTTTTGCGCCGTTTCGATCGTAATGCCGGTTTGGCGAATATCAATCTCGGTTGGGAGATGGGTGAGCTTGTCGAGCTTGGCGAAGATGTCTTTGTTTCTGTTCAACAGATCAATGAACGCGGTGTCTATCGGATTGATGGTAATGGATTCTATTCGGATATCTTCATCGGGGCCGATAATGTTGAGGGATATGGCGTTGTTTACGACGTCGGTGATAATGAACAGGATTCCTGTGAGGGCGATGCGTGGGACCTGCATTATGGTTTTTGCCTGTCCCAAGGAAGTTGGGTCGAGCAGGTCATGCGCGTGCCCTCCGGTGCGGTGTACACCATCGTCGGATATCCTGATATGACATCGGTGTGGCAGTACTATCCGGATGTGAAGCCGATCGACACATCGGTCTATCGCCCGACGCTGGTGCGCAATATTCTCGATCAGCTGCTCATTGCTGGATACGATCAGGCGCTTGCGAACCGATTCGTGCTCTTCACGCCGAGTACGGCTGAGGAGATCGACCTCCTCGGTGCAAACGACATCGAGGTCTATCACTTCGACTATGCGCAGTCGGGGCTGATCTACTTCGATGGCCTGCGTTTTTCGGACAACACCTATGTCATCGGTACGATCGACACGACCGATGGAAATCGCCTGACGGTTCTCAATACATCGGCCTTTCCGTATGAGGACCTGGTGCTATTTTAGGAGGGTGTTATCTGCGGGCATCTCCCCGGATCAGATTGCTGATAAAGTCCCAGGATGACAATAACAGGGCCTACCATCAGCAGGCCGGGGGCATGCCCCCGGCCTTTCTGTGGGCGCTCTGCGGCAGGGTTTGCGCACTCCCTTCATCCCCTTGATTTCGCTTGATCTTCTCGTCATGCGTTGGCATGGTGCGCCTCGATTCGGGCGTTTAGCTCAGCGGGAGAGCGTCCGCCTTACACGCGGAGGGTCGCAGGTTCAAATCCTGCAACGCCCACAGGGTTTTCCCCGGCGGCTCTCGTTGAAATGTTTTGACTTTATTGGCCAATCCAATAAAAGGGCGCGCCGAAGGACGGAATGCACTCAGCGGGGCTGTAGATCAATTGGTTAGATCGCCTGCCTGTCACGCAGGAGGTCGCGGGTTCGAGTCCCGTCAGCCCCGCTGGATGCATTCCGTATTTTTTTATGCACGATCTCTCTCTGATCAAAGCCGTTCTGCTCGGGGCCCTGCAGGGGGCGACCGAGTTCCTCCCGGTCTCCAGCTCCGGTCATCTCGTCATCGCACAATATCTCCTCGGCATCGAGCTCGAAGGGGCGGGACTTTTGGCCTTCGATGTCTGCCTCCACTTCGGCACGCTCGTGGCCGTGCTCATCGTCTTTCGACGGGATATCATCGACATCTGTCGCGGGTTCATCAATCGACCGGCGCGGGGCGGGGCTTCGCTCGAACCGAAGCTGGCCCGGCGTTTGGGGCTGTTCATCATCCTCGGCACGATTCCCGCCGTGATCATCGGCCTGGGGTTCGAGGAGTTCTTCGAGCGGCTCGTCTCCTCGCCGATCGCGGCGGCGGTGATGCTGCTCGTGACCGGCACGATCCTCTTCGGCACGCGGTTTGTCCGACGTGATGGAGCAGGACTCTCGCGCATGCGCTGGTGGCATTCGCTCGCCATCGGGCTGGGGCAGTCCTTGGCGATTATCCCCGGGATCTCGCGCTCCGGGACGACGATTTCAACCGGTCTCTATCTCGGCATCGATCGCACGCTCGCCGCGCGCTTCTCCTTTTTGCTCGCGGTTCCGGTGATCGCCGGGGCGACGGTGCTCAAGCTCGATGATCTCGCCGCGCTCTCTCAGGCCAGCATCATCGCGACCATCGTCGGTACGGTCGTCGCCGCCATCGTGGGGGTCGTCTGCATCAAGTGGCTGCTCGCGATCATTCGCCGCGGTCACTTCTCCTGGTTCGCCTACTACTGCTGGGCCGCCGGCCTTTCGAGTATCGCCTATCTGTCGTTTTCTTGATGTATTCCATGGGGAGCGATTTGCTATGACTGATGATGGTGCTCTTTACGAGTCACGTGTCACGAGTCACGCGTCACGGGTTTTGCGATGGTTTCGTGCCGTTCGCCCCTACGCCTATCCCGCCTCCATCATGCCCGCCCTTTTGGGAACCGTGCTCGCGTGGGCCCAAGGCTATCCCTTTCACCTCGATCGCGCGCTCCTCGTCCTCGTCGGCGTCATCGCCGCGCATACGGGGGGAAACCTCATCAACGATTATGAAGACGTTCGCCGCGGCGTCGATCGACCCGGGACGCAGGGCGGCAACGGACTGCTGGTGACGGGTCAGATGACGATGCGCGAAACGCTCGTGGGGGCAGGCGTCGCGCTCACCATCGCCTTTGCCTGCGGCGTGCCGCTGATCATCGCCGTCGGCTGGCCGATCGCGGCACTCATGATCCTGGGGGCGCTCGCCGCATTCGGGTATGGCTTCCCGCCGTTGTCGCTCAAGTATCGCGCGTTGGGGGATGTGACGGTATTCTTCACTTTCGGCATTGGAATTACGCTGGGTGCGTATCTCGTGCAGGCCGAAGCGTTCTCCTGGACGGCGATCGTCGCGGCCATTCCCTTGGGGCTTTTTGTCGCGGCCATCCTTATCATGAACAATCTGCGCGATATCGAAGACGATCGCGCGGCGGGCGTGACGACATTCGAGGGGCGGCTTGGCCTTCGCGCGGGAGCGCATTTCTTTATTCTGATTCTGTCCGCAGCCTATGTGATGACGGTCATGGCCGTCATCGGTGGGTCGCTGCCGTGGGGGTCGCTCGCCATGCTCGGCACGATTCCGCTGGCGATCGCCCTCGTCCTTCAGGCGCGCGCCGCACGCGTCGTCGGGCCCTCCGCGCTGACGGGTGCGCCGGAAGAGACGGCCAAACTCATGTTCCTCTTCGGATTGTTGTTGGTGTTGGGCGTTGCGGTCTCGGCCGTGCTCAGCGGAAGGTCGCTCTGATCATGAAGGCTTTCGCCAGCTTTTCAGACGCGCGGCGCATGCCTGGTCGGTCTTCACTGTATAACGAGGCCCCTGCCATCCCTGAAGACGGCGCTGTAGTTCATGATTGCCAGCGACTGGAATAGCCAGAGATCTGTGACGGCCACCGCCGAGTTCAGATATTGATGGATGAGCATATCCGGCAGCAGATCGATCGGTGGCATCCGTGGCGGCTCAGGGAGCAATTCGAATGCGTAGTCGATGTCGAGCAGTGCGTCGGGATTCGGTGGCTGAAGGATCAGCATTTTACTCGTCGCTGTATCGTGTACGAGGTCTCCCTTGAACGAGATAATGTCCTGTTGCGTTTCATCAAACGTAGACAGTAGGATCGATGCCACCAGGTCGTCTTGGGTGTTGCCGACGATGTCCAGTTTTCGAATCAGTTGGTCTTGCTCCGTGCATTTCGTTGTGCGGTAGGTGGAGAACTTATCCAGCCGGCCATCACTGTCGTATGCATACGAGGTCCACTGACACTGGTTTCCGGTGTCCGTGAAGTGACACCGACATCTTTGCTGTGGTTGCTCGCCATCGCCGAACGTGACGGTGTCGGTGATGCGGGTGGTGTCGGCGGGGGTCTCGAAGATCGTGGATCCTTGCATAAAGAAGGCGGTCACGTCGCTCCGAACGCTCCGGTCTGTCGACCAGGTGTAGGTTGTGCTTGCCACCGGGATCCAAATGGGGGGTTGGATGTCGTCGGGAAAGAAATCGAGCCTGCTCGATTCGAGCGTTCCGTCGGAGTCTCGGTTGAGCCGAAAACGAAACTTCATTTCATCCTGAGTACCCTGTTTTTTGAGGAGGATGGCGACTTCATCGATGCCTTGCTCGTTCCAGTGGTATTTCATCCGATACGATTCGTATTTATCATAGGGGTGTGGGAGGTAAGGTTTTGCTTCGGCTTCGCTGAGTGTGTGGCTGTTCTCATCGTAGGAAAATGTGATCTCATTCATGAGCATGTTGTTGTTATTCAGGAGTGTGATCGATTTGATGGCACGAACGGGTTCCCCAATATTGTCGTCATCGTCATCGCCCTGATCGCCGGTATCATCGTCTCCGGCGGGAGGGGTGCTGTCATCATCGTCGTCACCCTGGGCGATATCACCGCGGTTGGCGATGTCTTGGCCTTCATCGGCGGGCGGTGTCAGGTTGCCCGGCTCGTCGGACGAGGGATCGTCCATGATGATTCCGATGTCGCCGTCGCCTTCGGAGCTTGCGCCGGTCGAATCGAAAAAACCACCCGTGATCTGTCCGCCCCCCCTGCATCCGGCGATGAGCGGAATGGCTGCGAGGCAGTAAAAAATTACCGCGACGTGTTTGAGTTTCATTTGAAATGCCTTCCTCTCGACTGTCCCCGGCAAGCTTATATTGTAGCAAGGTGTGTGCCAGTGCGGTGCAGTAGTAATGCGTTGAAATAAAATGAGTTTTACTACTTCCCACTAAATCAGCATGGGAATTTGACGGATGTTCGTCAAGAAATTGACAGGCGGGATCTTTAGAGCCGGTGGCGCTACTTCACCTTTCTCCATCCCTTCAATCGCTCGGAAATAATCTTCTCATATCCATTCTCGGTCGGTTTGTAGTAGCGCGCGTTTTTGAGCGCGTCGGGCAGGTATTGTTCGTTCGGCACAATGTGGCCCTCGAAGTCGTGGGCGTATTTGTAGTCCTTGCCGTACCCCATCTCTTTCATCATCTTTGTCGGCGCGTTGCGCAGGTGTTTCGGCGTGGGGAGGATGCCGTGTTCATTGATGTCGGCCTTGGCGCGCTTGTAGGACATGTAGCTCGCGTTGCTCTTCGGGGCCGAGGCCAGATAGGTTGCGCACTGTGCGAGCGGAATCCAGCCCTCGGGCATGCCGACAAAATTGTAGGACTGCATGCAGCTGATCGCCACCTGCACTCCGTGCGGGTCGGCGTTGCCGACATCCTCTGAGGCGAAGATCACCATGCGGCGCGCGACGAAGAGCGGATCCTCGCCGGCCTCCAGCATCCGCGCCAGATAATAGACGGCCGCATCCGGATCCGAACCGCGCATGCTCTTGATGAACGCGGAGATGACGTTGTAATGCTCCTCGCCCTTCTTGTCGTACAAGAGGCTTTTGCGTTGAACCGCCGCCTCAACCAACGATAACGTTATCCGCTTTACCTGACTGGCCTGACTGGCCTGACTGGCCTGACTCGCCTGACTCGCCTGACTCGCCAAATCGGCCGCAATCTCGATCGTGTTGTAGGCGCGGCGCGCATCGCCATCGGCGCCATCGCAGACGAATGCCAGTGCATCATCGTCGATGCTCAGTTTCATCCGCCCGAGGCCGCGCTCGTTATCCTCCAGCGCGCGCATGACGAGCGTGCGAATTTCCTCCGGATCGATGGGTTCCAAGACATAGACCTTCGTGCGCGAGAGCAGCGGACCGATTACCTCGAAGCTCGGGTTCTCGGTGGTCGAGCCGATCAGCGTGATCGTGCCATCCTCGACGTGCGGCAGCAGCGCATCCTGCTGCGCCTTGTTCCAGCGGTGGATCTCATCGATGAAGAGGATGTTGGGGCGTCCCTGAAAATCGCGCTCGGCGCGCGCGGCCTTGATGATCTCGCGCAGCTCGGCGACGCCGGACAGGACCGCAGAGAGATGATGGAATTTGGCCTTGGTCTGCCCCGCGATGATGCGCGCGAGCGTCGTCTTTCCCGTTCCCGGCGGTCCCCAGAAGATGAGCGAGGGAACGGTGTCGGCCTCGATCAGTGCGGTGAGCGGTTTCCCCGGGCCGATGAGATGTTGTTGCCCCGCGACCTCTGCGACCATGCGTGGGCGCATGCGCTCGGCCAGCGGCTGTCGTCCGGTCTGCGAGAAGAGGGTGCTCATGGGAGCAGGTAAACACGCCCCCCGTTCACACCGCAAGGAGAAACATGGGTATCTCGAAAGGCTGGGGTTTGTTTGCCGCCTCCCGGGGAAATCGGGTGCATCTTCACAGATGAAGCTTGTTCCAGACACACCCGATTTCCCCTCGCGGCGGCACATCAGAATGATTGGAGATCCCCATGTTACGAATTCGGATGTTGAGGGGCGGATTGTGGCAGGAGCAAAATTCCCTTCGGGAAGGTGACCACGGTGCTAAGGCCGGTGGCGTGCAGAAACGCGTCGAGTTGATTCGGATCGGTGAGCATGCGTGTCCACGCCTCGTGGTGGTGCATCTCGCCGGCTACGAGCGTGCTGATGAAGAGGGCGCTGATCGGGTGGCGCGATTGCAGGGCGACGAGTTCCTCCGGCGTATTGGGGAGGCTCACACTCGGGCGGTCGAGATACCAGGCCACCTGCGCGGGGATGTTCGTGGCGATCCGTGCATTTTCCTCCGGAATTTTTGCCAACGCGACAAAGGCGGGCGTTTCGATGAGGGCGCGTCCCCCGGTTTCATCGGCGATGTTGTTGTAGACGAAGCTGAAGACGAGCGCATAGAGCGCCATCGTTGCGAGTACAAAGATGCGCAGCGCCGTTTTTGCCTGTGCCGGGAGAAAACGTGCAGCGAGTCGACGGAAGCCTTCGACGCCGAAGAGGACGAGAACGGGGGCGAACCAGACGAAATAGCGTCCCTTGGCGAAGGGGCCGAAGCGTTCATAGCGCACAAAGGCAAATGCCGCGATGCAGGTCGCCAGGAAGATGAGGGCTATCGTCAACAGGCGTCGTGGGCGCGCTGCGTTTCGTTGGAAGATCGCGACGACGAAGAACGGAAAGACGAGCGTCATCTGCCACAACAGCGGCAGATCCGTCAGGTACGCCAGGAGGTTGCGCGCCGCTTTGGTCAGCAGGGCCAGCGGCTGGGTCGTCACGGTGGCCAGCGTGTCGTGCGCGGCATAATCGAGAAACGGGCGCGCCGCGCCACTGCCGAGTGAGCCCAGGTTGTGCGAGAAGGCCATCGGCACGAGCGTGCCGAAGGTTCCCTCCATCCAGATCAGATACGGCGCGGTCACCAGAAGTCCCGCCCCGAGCGTCAGTGCCATCGCCCCCACGGCACGCCATCCGCGCAGGACATACGCTTCGGCGATGAGGGCGATCGGGAGCCAGAGGATCATGTTCGGGCGGATGAGATATCCCAGCCCGAGTGTGGCGCCGATGAGTAGGGCCAGGAGCATCTGCCGGCGCGGTTTCGATTCGGGCAGGACGGTGAGCATCCAGAGCAGCGCGAGCGTGGCGATCCCAAAGAGGAAGGCGGCATATCCCCAGAGGACAAAAAATTTCAGAAAGGTGGGGCAGAGCATGATGAGCAATGCTCCGACCAGTGCCGTCGTCTCATCGAAGAGTTTTCTGCCGAGAAGATAGGTGGCGACGACGAACAGCGCCAGCGAGATGCCGCAGGCCAAGACCATCGCTAGATCGGTGGCACCGATGACGCGCATCACGCCGGAGATGAAGAGCCCCCAGAGCGGAAAGCGATCGGCCGCGGGCATGAGCCGCGCCGATTCGAGACCGGCGGCATCGAACCAGGCCAGGTTCGACGGGTGGAGTGCGAGCGTGGAAAACCCTTCGCCGCTGGCCAACGAGCGCCCGATGTCGGCGTAGATGCCGAACTCGTGCGTGAATCCATAGCGGAAAAAGAGGCGATAGGTCAAAAAGACCAATGCCAGCGTGGCCAGGAAGAGCAGGAGGGCTCGAAGAGGAGTGCGCATGCCCTCCAAAATAGACGTCCCGCGGACTCACGGCAAGCCCCAAAAACAGCGTTCGTCTCATAGATCCTTCTGAGGCGAAACGCTGGACAGGCCGGGAAAGGTCGTGGTAGGCGTCGAAAACGAAATGCTCCTCTCCCTTCACATCAAAGACTTCGCCATCATCGATGAGCTGACGGTCGAGTTCGGCCCGGGTCTGAGTGTCATGACCGGCGAGACCGGCGCGGGAAAGACGATCATCGTCGAGGCCCTCAAGCTCGTCCTCGGGGCGCGCGCGCAGACCGATCTGATCCGTGCGGGTGCCGGGCAGGCGAGTGTGACGGCGGTCTTCGACAGCGCTCATCTCAATCCCGGCGCGCGTTCCGCTCTCGACGAGGCCGGTATCTCCGTGGAGGAGGAGCTCATCGTGCACCGCCTGGTGAGCGTGCAGGGCAAGGGGCGCGTGACGATTTCCGGCGTGCCGGTGACGGCGGGGACGTTGCGTGCGGTCGCGGGGCAGCTCGTCGATGTGGCCAGCCAGCATGAGCACCAGTTCCTGCTCGATCCCGCGCAGCACGCCGCGCTCGTCGATTGCTTCGGCGGGCTTGAGGCGCAGGCGGCCTCTTGGCGCGAGGCGCATGCGCGATGGATGACGATTGCGCGTGAACGCGACGGGCTCATCGAGGGCAAGCGTTCCGCACGGGAGCGCCTCGACTTCCTCACCTATCAGTTTCAGGAGCTCGACGCCGCCGATCTGAAACCCAGCGAGGATGTTGAGATTGAGGCGCAGCGCAATCGGCTCAAGCATGCGGGGGTGCTCGAGGAGAAGATGCGCGCCGCCTGGGATAAGCTCTATGGCGATGCGGGGTCCGCGTTGGAGGCCATCGATGGCGCGGCCCAGCTCCTTTCGGAGTGTGTTCCGTTCGATGCAAGCGTGGACGCCTGGCGTGAGGCGCTCGATCGTGCGCGAGCCGATGTCGAGGAGGCCGCGCGTGGGCTGTCGCACTATGCGGATTCCTGCGAGGCCGATCCTGCACAGCTCGAAGAACTCGAGGAGCGGCTCCACCTCATTCGAACGCTTGCGCGCAAACACGGCGGCTCGATCGAAGCGGCGCTTGCGCGTCGCGATGCGATCGCCGCTGAGATCGACACCATCGAGCACTTCGACGAGCGCCTCGAGGAGAAGAACGAAGCGCTAGAGCTCGCCGCCGAGGCGCGGCGTGGCATCGTTCAGCGTTGGCGTCGCAGCCGTCGCACGGCGGCCAAGGAGATGGGAAAAAATATCGCTCAGGAACTGGCCGATCTCGGTATGGCCAAGACGCGCTTTACCGTGGGCATCGAGGAGCGTCCGGAGACGGCGTGGGATGAGTCTGGGCCAGACCGGATCGAGTTTCTGATGGCGCCGAACGTGGGCGAACCGGAGAAGGCGCTCGCCCGCATCGCCTCGGGCGGCGAACTGTCGCGCGTGATGCTCGCGATCAAGAGCGTGCTCGCCGATCGCACGGGGATGACCTCGACCTCCGTCTTCGATGAAGTCGATGCCGGCATCGGGGGGGCGGTCGCCGACGTCGTGGGACACAAGCTCGCGCGGGTGGCCGCCGATCGCCAGGTCCTGTGCATTACGCATCTGCCGCAGGTGGCCGTGTACGGTGGGCGGCATTTTCTTATCGCCAAGCGCGTGGCCGGTGGTCGCACGCTCACCACGCTCGATCTGTTGGAGCCGGATGCGCGCATCGAAGAGGTCGCGCGCATGCTCGGCGGTAAACGCGTGACCGAGACCACGCGGACGCATGCGAAAGAGATGCTCGAAAACACGAAAACCTAAACGCTGAACGCTATACGCTAAAGAGGATATCGATCATGGAACTGGCAAACGCCGTCGAAAATGCGGTGAAGAAATGCAAAAAACAGCGCGTCGATGCCTATGAAGTGTTGGGGCTCAATGAACGTAGCCTCGTGATCGAAGCGAAGCAGTCGGCCGTCGACAGTTTTCGCCGAAACGAGATGCGCGGTATCGCCATTCGCTTGGTGCGCAAGGGTCGCATGGGGTGGGCGGCGACGACCGACATCTCGATGGCATCGGTGGGGCGCGCGGTGGAACAGGCGGCGCTGGCGATGCAGGAGGTGGCCGTTTCCGAGGAGGCCATCATTCCGCCGGTGCAGTCTTCGTGCGGCGCGATCGAGGAAGCGCCCGGGCGTTCCTATGATTCCATTTCCGATGAAGAGAAGATGGGGCTGGCGGTCGCGCTCGAGGCCGCGGCCGTTTCGGCTGACCCTCGTGTGCGGTGCGTGCGTCGGCCGCGCTATGAGGAGTTCGTGCGGCGTATGGTGGTGAGCAACTCCCACGGTGCCGAGGCTCAGGCGGAACGCGGCATGGTCTCCGGCGATCTGCGCGTGGTGGTCTCTCAGGACGATCTCTCTGAGAGCGCCTATGACTTTGACTTCTCAACGCGGTTCGAAGCGCTCGATATGGATGCGATCGGGAAGCGGGCGGCACAGCGTGCCGTCGAAAAGCTCGGGGCGCAGTCTTTCGATGGCGGAAACCTGCCCGTCCTCTTCGACGCGCGTGCGGCGGCCACGCTCGTGCGACTCATCGCTCCTTCCTTTTTTGCCACGAACGTTCAACGCGGGAAATCGGTGATCGCCGGTCGTCTCGGCGAACGCGTCTATAGCCCTGCGGTCACGCTGATCGACGATGGCCTTCTGCCCGACGGTTTCGGCACGTTTCCCTTCGATGCGGAAGGGATTCCCAAGCGTCGCACGACGATGATTGCGGACGGCACCGTCGAACATTGGCTCTACGATGGTGCGCGCGCCGCACGCGACGGGGTTGCTTCCACCGGCAACTGTGTGCGCGAGACGCTTTCGGCCCTGCCCGTGATCGATGTCGGTAACTGTTTCCTCGCCCCCGGCCCGAAGGGGGTCGATGCCCTCATCGCCGATGTCGAGCGGGGCGTCTGGGTGACCGAATTACTCGGGGCGCACACCGCCAACGTGATCACCGGCGATTTTTCTTTCGGCGTGGAGGGGGCACTCATCGAGGGGGGCCAGCGCGGGGCGCCGATGCGCGGCATGACCATCGCGGGAAATATTCACGACCTCTTCAGTCGCATCAGGGCGGTGGCCGATGATACGCGTTTCATGGGGGTCTACGGATCGCCCAGCCTTCTCGTCGAGGGGTTGACGCTGGGGGCGTGAAGGGGAGTCCCCAGATTTCCCTTTTCAGATGTATGATTTCATTCTATTATTTTAATTCCGTCGAAAACCGTCATCCCGATGGGTTGGGCGGGAGAGGCTATTTTCTTCCTGGAGTTTGAATGCAGATCAGATCGTGTGGAATGACCGATGTTGGCAAACGGCGCGAAAAGAACGAGGACAGCTTTCTCGTCAATGAGGAGCTGGGGCTCTTTCTCGTGGCAGACGGCATGGGCGGCCATCTCGGTGGCGATTTTGCCAGTCGCATCGCGGTTCAGACGATCGGCGAAATGATCGAGCTGCTCGAAGAGGATCCCGAAACCACCCTGCAGGAAGGAAACCATATCAAACCCGGAGATTTCTCGGGGTATTTCCGCTATGCGGTTCGGTTGGCCAGCAAACGCATTCACGATACGGCTCAGGACGATCCCAGCCTGCGCGGCATGGGCACGACGGCGGTGGGCATGCTCATTCGCGACGGCAAGGCTTATGTCGCCAACGTCGGCGACTCCCGCGTCTATCGCGTGCGCGGAGGTGAGATCGCTCAGATTACGCGCGATCATTCGCTCGTCGGTGAGCAGATTCGTGCAGGGCTCCTGACCGAGGAGGACGCGCGCACGCATCGCCTGAAGAATATCATCACCCGTTCGGTTGGGTTTCAGGAGGATGTCGAGGCCGACATCGAGATTCGCGCGTTGGGAGTCGACGATCAGTTTCTGCTCTGTTCCGATGGCCTCTCCAACATGATCACCGATGCCGAGATGCGCGATGTGATCCTGGTGAACGAACCGGAGGCCGCGTGCCGTCGGCTCATCGACCTGGCCAACGAGCGCGGGGGCGATGACAATATCACGGTCGTGCTCATCCGCATCGACGCGATCGCCGAGGGGGAAGTGACCGACGATGCCGACCTCCCCGGTGGCGATGACACGACGATGGAACTGTAGGAAATTAGGCTCCTTTTGGCTCCTCTCGGGGTTGCCAATGAAATCCCAATAATATCAATGCGTTGTATCGTTTTCGCAGTGTTGACAGCCCTCAAACGCTGTGTTACGAATCGTATAACAGTCTCAACGTTTTGATTTTCTTTCGAAATTCATTTCAGCGTGAGAGGTCCCTTGGTACGAACCGACCCGAAAAGAAAGCCGGCTGAGCGGTTTAGCATCCTGGTCATTCCGCGGAACCGTTCGAACGTTCGCCGGTGTGATGTCTCTCGAAAAGCGATGGTGGGAATCGTCAGCGTGCTTGGCGTGACCGCCTTCCTCATCGCGGCGAGCGTCGTCGCACTTTTTTCTTATCGGAGCGCCTATCGATCGACCGAGCAGGTACGGGTCGAGGCTGCAAAATATATGCGCGAACGCGCGGCACTCCTGGGTCGGTTGGCGGAGCTCCAGTCGCAGGTGGCTCGCACGCAGCGCTTTGCTGCTAAGATCGAGGCGACCGTCAATGTCGATGGGGAAAAGGGCGTCGGTGTCGGGCCGGTCGACGAGGAAAATTGGCTTCCGCTTCCGCAGCAATCGGTTCCTTCCGTGGCGATGTTGAGTCGGGGTGAGGGAACGTGGACCTCTCCTTTTTCGAAATCGTTTACCGCAGGGCTCAATCTTTCGCTCGAAAAACTTTCGCAGAAGAGCGACCGCGTGGAAGAACGTATCCATGCGGTCTTTGCGCGTGAACAGGATCGCATCTTCTTCTGGGCGTCGTTGCCCACCGCGTGGCCGACGCAGGGCTGGGTGACCTCCGAATTTGGCGCGCGTCGCCATTGGGGTGGTCGTGGCAGTCGCCGGCATGCCGGGATCGATGTCGCCGCACCGACCGGGACCCCCATCATGGCGCCGGGAGATGGCGTGGTAACCTATACCGGATACAAGCGTGGCTACGGTCGCACGGCGATGGTCGATCACGGTTACGGTCTCACCACGGTCTATGGTCACTGCTCTTCGCTCTTCGTCGCCGAGGGGCAGCACGTGAAGCGCGGGATGATCATTGCCGCGGTTGGCAATACGGGTCGCAGCACGGGGCCGCATTTGCACTATGAAGTGCGCATGGACGGCGTTCCCGTCGATCCGCGGCTCTATCTGGCCGGCAGCCTCTGACGGAGGAAGCCGCAGGCATGAAACACAAGCCCGGTCGCGGTTGGAAGCGATCGGGTTTTTTGTCAGCAAGGATGGTGGTTCCATGATTTCGATGATTATGAAAAAACTCTTCGGGACGCACAACGAGCGCGAACTCAAGCGCATGGCTCCGATGGTCGAGCAGATCAACGCGTTCGAACCCGAGATGGAACAACTCGATGACGAAGGGCTCAAGGCCAAGACGGGAATCTTTCGCGAACGGTTAAAAAAAGGGGAGACGATCGACGATCTCCTTCCCGAGGTTTTTGCGGTCGTGCGCGAAGCGTCGCGTCGCGTTTTGGGCATGCGCCACTTCGATGTGCAGCTCATCGGCGGTATCGTTTTGCACGAGGGAAAGATTGCCGAGATGAAGACGGGTGAGGGCAAGACGCTCGTGGCCACGCTTGCGGTCTACCTCAACGCGCTCACCGGCAAGGGCGTGCACGTCGTGACGGTCAACGACTATTTGGCTCGGCGCGATTCGGCCTGGATGGGAAAGGTCTATCGTTTTCTGGGGCTCGATGTCGGCGTGATCGTTCACGGGCTTTCCGACGAGGAGCGGATGGCGGCCTATGGCGCGGATGTGACCTATGGCACGAACAACGAGTTCGGATTCGACTATCTGCGCGACAACATGAAGTTCGATGCGAGCCAGTTCGTGCAGCGTCCGCTGCACTACTGTATTGTCGACGAGGTCGATTCAGCGCTCATCGATGAGGCGCGCACGCCGCTCATCATCTCCGGTCAGGCCGAGCAGTCGACCGAACTCTATTACGTCATCAACGGCATCGTTCCGTATCTCAAGAAGGACAACCACTATACGCTCGATGAGAAGTCCAAGTCGGTCGTTCTCACCGATGAGGGTGTGGCCGAGGTGGAAAATCGCCTGCGCATTACCAACCTCTATGATCCCGCCAACATCAATATTTTACATCACGTCAACCAGGCGCTGCGTGCGCACGCGCTCTTCACGCGGGATGTCGACTATGTCGTCAACGACGGCGAGGTGGTCATCGTCGACGAATTCACCGGGCGCCTCATGCCGGGGCGGCGTTGGTCCGACGGCCTGCATCAGGCGGTCGAGGCGAAGGAAAATGTCCGCATCGAGAACGAAAATCAGACGTTGGCGACGATCACCTTTCAGAACTTTTTTCGCATGTATGAGAAACTCTCCGGCATGACGGGTACGGCCGACACCGAGGCGGAGGAGTTTGCCAAGATCTACAACCTCGAGGTGATGGTCATTCCGACGCATATGCCCATGGTCCGCGAGGACGAGCCGGACATGATCTACAAGACCGAAGCGGCCAAGAACAATGCCGTCATCGAGGAAATCCGCGAGCTGCACGAGAAGGGACAGCCGGCGCTCGTCGGTACGATCTCGATCGAACGCTCGGAACTGCTCTCGAAGATGTTGGGGCGTTTCGGCGTGCCGCATCATGTGCTCAACGCCAAACATCACGTTCGCGAGGCCGAGATCGTCTCGCAGGCGGGGCGAAAAGGGGCGGTCACGATCTCCACGAACATGGCCGGACGCGGCACCGACATCATGTTGGGCGGAAACCCCGAGTTCCTCACGCGAGCGGATTTGGCCGATGCGGATGAGGAATCACCGGAATATCAGCGGTTGCTGGCGACCTATAAGGAGGTCTGTGCCGCGGAGAAGAAGGAGGTCCTCGAAGCCGGTGGACTTCGCATCCTCGGCACTGAGCGACACGAGAGCCGCCGCATCGATAACCAGCTGCGCGGGCGTGCCGGTCGTCAGGGCGATCCGGGCAGCACCCGCTTCTATCTCTCGCTGGAGGACGATCTGTTGCGCGTCTTCGGTGGCGAGCGCATCTCATCGCTCATGGAGCGCATGGGCATGGAGGAGGACGAGGAGATCCAACACCCGTGGCTCTCGCGCGCCATCGCCAACGCGCAGCGCAAGGTCGAGGGGCACAACTTTCAGATCCGTAAGAACCTGCTCGAATTCGATGACGTCATGAACCAGCAGCGCACGACGGTCTACGGCCGTCGCCGCGATCTCCTGACCAATGCCAGCAACAAGGACATGGTCATGGACATGATCGACCAGAAGCTCACCGAGATCATCGACAGCTGCGTTCCGGAGCGTATCGACGAAAAATTCGACCCGAAGCCGCTGGAGGAAGGGCTCCTCGGCGCGTTCAACATCGCCTTCGACATTACGGAGATTTCGCAGCACCATCGCACGCAGGAGGAGCTGGGCAAGCACCTCTACGATCTGGTCGACATCAAGTATGCCGAGCGCGAAGAGGTAAACGGGCCGGAGATCATGCGACGGATCGAGAAGATCCTCCTGTTGCAGACGCTCGATTCCCTCTGGAAGGATCACCTCCTCTCGATGGATCACCTCAAAGAGGGCATCGGTCTGCGGGGCTATGGCCAGCGCGACCCGCTCCTCGAGTACAAAAAAGAGGGGTTCATGCTCTTCGGCGAGATGATGAACCGGTTCACCAGCGATGTCGTGGAGAAGGTCTTCCGCGTCCAGATCACCACCGAAGACAGTGTGAAGCGCGCTGCCGAGGCAACTCGTTCGCAACCGAAAGCAGTGCGCATGGGGCACGACGAGATCAACGCGTTCGAGAAGTCCGCACCCGCCGAGACGCGTGGCGATTCCGGTCATCGCCAGGAGACGGTCAAGCGCGACATGCCAAAGGTGGGCCGAAATGATCCCTGTCCCTGTGGCTCCGGCAAGAAATACAAGAAGTGCTGCGGGATGTAGGCTCGCGATGCGCGGATATCCCCTTTGATTCCCTTGAGTTATATGGTAGAGTGGGCGGGCTTTTCGTCGGAGGAGTACGTCTATGGCTACACAGCCGGCCCCCGGTAGCGGTGGGTTGCAACTCGGCAATCTCAATGGCTTGATCACCCGCTACAGCGACGTGGTGCTCGCCGCACTCGTGGTGGCGGTCATTGCGATGATCGTGATTCCGCTGCCGACGTTTCTCGTCGACATCCTGCTCACGATCCAGATCACGCTCGCCGTCGTCATCCTTCTCGTTTCTCTCTACATCAGCGATGCCCTCAAGATCGCCTCTTTTCCGACGATCCTGCTCGTGGCCACGCTCTATCGCCTTTCGCTCAACATCTCGACGACCAGGCTCATTCTCTCGCGCGCGGACGCGGGCGAGGTGGTGCGCGCCTTCGGTTCCTTCGTTGTGCAGGGAAACTACGTCGTCGGTGGCGTGCTCTTCATTATCATCACGCTGGTCAACTTCATCGTGATCGCCAAGGGCGCCGAGCGCGTTTCCGAGGTGGCGGCGCGGTTTACCCTGGATGCCATGCCGGGAAAACAGATGTCGATTGACGCCGATTTGCGCGCCGGCATCATCAACATGGAACAGGCCATCGATCGTCGTTCGGTGCTGCATCGCGAGAGCCAGCTCTACGGCGCCATGGACGGTGCGATGAAGTTCGTGAAGGGCGACGCGATCGCGGGCATGATCGTGACGATCATCAACATCCTCGGTGGTTTCATTATCGGCGTGGCGATGCGCGGGCTTGAATTTGGGGAGGCGATTCGCACCTACTCCTTGCTGACCATCGGTGATGGTCTCGTACAGCAGATCCCGGCGCTCATCATCTCGGTCTCCGCCGGTATCGTGGTTACGCGTGTTCGTTCCGAGACCGAGGGGTCCAATCTCGGTCGCGACATGGTGACGCAGATGACCGCCTATCCGAAGGCACTCATCATCGCGTCGGTCATCTTAGGATTGATGGCGGTGGTTCCGGGTCTGCCGAAAATTCCCTTTATCATCATGTCGGTCGTGGTGGGAGTGATTGCCGCCTATCTCATCAAATCGAAGCAGAAGGTCGTGCAGGAGATCATGGAGTCGCCCAAGCAGGAGGCGGTGAAGAAAGCGGTGAAGAAACACGGTGATGTGCTGCCCTTCATCATGCCCAGCCCTATCTCCATGGAGGTGGGAAACGCCATCATCCCGTTCGTCGACGATTCGCAGGACGGCGGGCGCTTCATCAACGAGCTGATTCCGCTCCTGCGTCACGGCCTCTATTACGAGCTGGGGGTCAACTTCCCCGGCATCCAGGTGCGCGGCCAGACGGTCGACATGGAGCCGGAGGCGTATGTCATCAACATCAACGAGGTGCCCGTCGCGCATGGCAAGGTGATGCAGGGGCACATCCTCGTCGGCGAGCCGCTCGAGCAACTCCAGCTCTTCAATGTCAATGGCACCGAGACGATCCATCCGATCGACGGTTCGGTCGTGACCTGGATCTCCGAGGAGTACAAGGATGTCGCCACCCAGGCGGGATTTCGCATGTGGGACGTCGCCGAATATCTCATCCTGCATCTCTCCTATGTCCTGCGGAAACATTCGCACGAGTTCCTGGGGCTCCAGGAGGTGCAGACGATGTTGACGGAGCTCGAGAAGAGCCATCCGGCGCTCGTGAAAGAGTTGGTCCCGAAGGTGATTACGCTGATGCAGCTCTCGGAGATCATGCAGCGACTCGTGCAGGAGGACGTCGCCATCCGGGACCTGAAGACCATCTTTGCAACGCTCGCGCAGTGGGGCGAGATCGAGCGCGACACGCTCATGCTCACCGAGCACGTGCGCGCGGGGATGAAGCGCTATATCACCCATAAATATGCTGGAGCACAGAACACGCTCGCGGTCTATCTGCTCGATCCCGAGATCGAGGACATGGTGAAGAACGCGATCCGCCGCACCGAGAAGGGGAACTACCTCGCGCTCGAGCCGGAGGTCACCCAGGAGATCGTCGAGGCGGTCGGCAAGGAGATCGCCAGCCATCCCTTTCCGCCGGGCGCGCGTCCGCCAGTCATCCTCACGACCGCCGAGATTCGCCGCTACTTCCGCAAGATCGTCGAGCTGGAATTTCCGCAGCTCTCCGTGCTCTCCTATCAGGAACTCTCCGAAAACCTGCGCATCCAGCCGATCGCCCGCGTGGGGCTCCCCCAGGAAGTCCTCGATGCTGCCATGGCGGCGGTGTGATCGCCTCCCTCGCCGTTCGATAACCGTGGTTACCATTTTCTCTTCATCATCATTGTTTTCGCCCGCAACATTTTCTTCGTTCATGCGAAAAACACTTGCCGCACCGATGCGGATGATGCTGTCGAGGAGGGAATATGTGTTACGCAATTCAGTCCGCTCTTTTCGCGAACGCGGGTCCGGGGGTGAGTGCCCTCATGGATCCATGGGCGTATGCGCCGATGCAGGGGATGGAGACGCAGTTCGATAGCTATGTGACCGTCGATCCCAATTACATTCCGCATGCGGATGTACAGGGGGTGGTCTCGCTCTTTACTCCGATGCTGTTGGATGAGCCGGTGCGTAAGCCGGAGGTCGTGAACGATCTTCCCCGCCGGCGCGCCTATGCGTTGATGGCGGATCAGGCGCAGATTGGCGGTAGTCGGCGATGGATTGCCGGTATGCAGAAAACGATGCGGACCGATTTTCAATATCCTTCTGAGCAGCTTGCCTTCCTGTCTCACATTTCACGTCGGTTGATGAACGGGCGGACGCCAGGGGTGATCGGGAAGTTCGGTCCCGTCTATGATGTGATGTTTCGATTGCAGGTCGGTTCATGGATGGGCGAATGGATCTATGCTTTCGCTGATGAGGGGTTTTCTCAGGAAATGTGGAAGGAGGCGTGGTTCGACGAGGCTCTCGCTCAGAGTTTACGTCCGACCGTTGACCTTATTCTGGATGCTGAGGCGAAGCTGGCCCTGCACGAAGATATCGATGAGCGCATCCTGATGCAGGCCATGGAGGCGGCGACAGATGCGTTGTTGTCCACGGTCAGTATAACGGAGGTGGCGAGGTTGCACCGGATGTTTGATGAGGGTGATGTTCACGGTGCGCGGCTGACCCAAGCGCGCATTCTGCTCATGCTCGATTCCGTCGGTCGACGGTATGGCATACTCAAGCGGCGTGCGAATGCCTGGGCGGCGAGTGCGCAGAGGAAACACGCGGATGAAAAACGCGAACTCTCGGCATTTGTCGCCGAACACATGGGGGAACGATATGTGCAGCGGGCTCTTAAAGCCGCCGGGCATCGGCATGAGCTGGCGCCGGAGAATGCGGGGTGGCCGGTGATGGTCGATTATGGCCATGGGGATTATGACGAACGCATGGCGCTGGTCGGTGAGATTCGAAAAGCAACGATGCGTGTGCCTCATCCAGCGAACGATAATGAGCTGTTGTTTCCCGCACACAACAACGGTGAAAGTGCTGCCCTGCAGCTCTTCTGGGACGAGGTCGATGGCATGGTGGATGCGCTGCCAAAGATGCGCGATCGTGCTCATGTCGTCCAGGAAGACGTTACTGTGCTCGATCGATTGCTCTTGGGGCTGACCGCATTGGCGCCGCAGTTCTATGAATCCTACGCGCGCCGGACCGAAATGCTCGCGGGAACAAGGGCTCATGATGCCCTCATGAAAAAGGCCCGAGGACTCCGGAGTGTGGCCGCTTCACTCGGATTGATGAGGGGTCGCCCGGAGTAAGGTGTTTTTCGCTGCTGAGGTGTGCTTTGCTTACGCCATCAGGAGGTTGACGATGGTGATGACGGCGAAGATGATGACGAGTGCGCCCAGGCCGATCATGCCGATCTCGACCGGGGTCATCCGACCGAGGATGGAGGCCTTGGCCCTGGGTTCCGGATAGGGTTCCTGCCGGGAAATACTTTTCTCGAGTTCATCCCACTCCTCGAGGGCGTTCGCTTCCTCTTCCTGCGCGTCCTCTTCGAGGCTGGGCGCTTCCCCCTCATCCTCGGCATATTCTTCCTCATCGAACGCTTCGCCTTCTCCCGCGAGCCCCTCGATCTCCTGCGGCGTGACGGGGGCCGGCGCATACTTCGGGCGCGCGGGCTCCAGGGCGGCCACGTTGATCTCCTGCGGATTGCGGAACATGAGCACGATCGTGCCCAGGGCGATGCGGTCGCCATCGTGGAGATATTCCTCCACCACGCGGCGGTTGTTGAGGAACGTGCCGTTCTTGCTTTCGAGGTCGCGAATGGAGATGCCGCCCCAGCGCTTGATGACCTTGGCATGTCGGCGTGAGGTGACGTATTCGTTGATCGGGAAGTCGCAGTCGGGGTCGCGGCCGATGACAATTTCGGTGATCCCGTCGGTGAGAGCGATGCGCTTGCCCTCGGCGGAACCGTTGAGCACTTCGAGCGAGGGAACCATCTCTTTGTCGAAAGCGGTGAGCACCTTCTTGAGGAGTTTCACCTCCAGGATGTCGCTTTCGGTGACTTCCTCATCCGGGGTGGCTAATTCAGCAAGGGTTTCCGTCTGGAGGCGCAGGTCGAAGGCGTCGATGCTGATGATGTCGCCGTGCTGCAGGAGATTCTTCTCCTGCGGCTCCAGACGCATGCCGTTGAGGTAGCTGCCGTTGCCGCTGCCCAAGTCGATGAAGAAGAGGAGGTCATCGCCATGGCGGATCTCGGCATGTTGACGAGAGACGCCGGTCGCACGCAGTTGGACGATATTGCGGTCGAGCCGACCGATGGAGATGACATCTTCCATGCAGTCGTGCGTCCAGTTTTCATCCGTACCGCGTTTGGTGATGATCAATCGTGCCATATGATATTCATAACCTGTCGGGAAAAGGCGGTTTTAACGACTTTTGTCATTCCCGCGGAGGCGGGAATCTCGATTTTTCAAGTACTTCGGGATTCCCGATTCCTCGGGAATGACAACAAAAACTCTTTTTCCGGCAGACCCTATTTACACTTCGCTTTGTTTGCCTTCAGGACGTTTTCCGCGATTGCCTTCTCCGTGGGATACTCGTTTCCCGCATTCTTGACGAAGCGACAATAGAGCGGCATGGCCTCTGCAGTTCGGCCCTGGTGCTGATAGAGATTGGCCAGGTTGTAGAGCGCACGCGCGTTGTCGGGAGCGATGGCGATCGTGTGTTCCCACTCGGCGATTGCTTCGAGTGTCTTGCCCTGCTTGAGCATTGTCAAGCCCAGATTAAAGGAGGGGTCAGCGAGCGCAGGGTTTGCGGCCTTCGCTCGTTTGAGCGCTGTTGCGGCTGCGTTGAACTTTCCCATCGTGAGGTAGACCGTGCCCAGGCGAAACCAGCCCCATTCATCGTTTGGCGTCAGGGTGGTCACGCTCTTGAATTCGACGACGGCCTTCTCGTTCTGGTTCTCAGCGAGATAGTACATCCCCAGCCCCATGTGGGCCTCGGCCGATTCGGGGTTGATCTCGAGCGCCTTGAGGAAACAGTTCTGCGCCTTGATCGGATCGTTGCGTTCCAGAAAGGTGTTTCCCAGACGCACCCAGTCGGTGACCGACAACGGCTTGTCGCCGAGGGCCAGGCGTCGCCGGATGGAGGCCTTCTCCAACTCATTGCGGCGGTTGTAGAGATCGGCGAGCAGGCGATGGGCAGCGGTGAGCTGGGGGTTGAGCTCGGTCGCCTTCACGAGTTCTTCGATCGCCTCTTCGGTGTATTTCGATTGGGGTTTATTTTCGGCTTTCTGCCAGAGGGCCAGCCCCAGGTTATAGTGGGCATCGGCGACCGTGCTGTCTTTTTTGAGCCCCTTTTTAATCACCTTGATGGCGTCATCCGCCGATCCCTGAGCGAGATAGGTCGCGCCCAGATGGCTGTAGGCCTGGGCGTATTTTTTATCGAGTTCGATCGCCTTGCGGAATTGCTCACCGGCGAGGTCCAGCTGTCCCTTCATCTTGTAGACGATGCCGAGGTTGTTATGGGCCTCCACATACTGCGGTGAGAGCTCGATGGCGGTCTTGAACTCCAGCTCGGCTGCGTTCACGTCTCCTCGGTCGAGAAGGGTGATGCCCTGGTTGTTATGGAAGACCGCGCGCGCGGTCGGCATCGTGATCTTCTTCTTGGCCGCCGCGGGGGGGAGCGACGAGCAGCGCCATGATGATGAGAACAACGGAGAAATGTTTCATCAAGAACCTCTATTCACGAATGACGAGTTCCAAGGTTGCCTCCCGGGGAAAAGAGAAATCATTTCTCCGGTGAATCTGTAAAAATGGTTTCTCTTTTCCCCTCGCGGCAACACGATCTTTTGTCTTGCGAGTCACGAGTCACGAGTCACGAGTCACGGGTTTTCAATACACGGATTGATCGACAGTGCCTTGCGCAGCGCTTCCTGCGATGCGGCCACATTTCCCTGTCGCGCCTCCAGGCGCGCGATGTGATGCCAGGTGATGGCGTCTTCGGGCACGAGTTCAACGGCGCGCCGAAACATCGCGATAGTCTCGGCGGTCTTTCCTATCTGCGCAAAATGGAGTCCCTCGGTGAAGGCGACGTTGCTGTCGAGAAATCGGTTTCCGGTCGGCGCATCCTTCTGCCTTTTGGGCATGCTGCTCGGGACATAGCGATACATTTCCATGAGCTCGGTCTGAGCCCGCTGAAAATCTGGACCGTAGGGCTTGCCCTCCTGCTTGTGCGCAAAGCCGCGGAAGGTGAAGAGGTCGACCATGCCGCGATAGCCCAGGGGTGAGCGCTGATCGAGACGCTTGGCCTCGATGAAGAGGAGTTTCGCCGTCTTTTCCCGCTTGGCGCTGAACTGTTCGTAGGCCTCAAGCCCCTTGGTGTAGGCGGCAAACGTTGGAACGGATGCCGTCGCATCGCGGATCATCCGAAAACGGGCAGGGTCGTATTTGGCCTTGAGGTACCCCAGGATGTCACGGGCGGTGCCCGCCATCTCCAGGAAGAGGGCTGCATTCCCGGGATAGGGGAAGCTCAATTCGAATTGGCGCATCAATTTTCCGCTGGGGCCGTCCTTGAGCTGGATGAAGACGCGTAGCGTGCCGTTCGGGCCGGGGTTCAAGTGCTGAAAGATGCCGGTGATGGTGTGTGCCGGGGCGGGGCCGGCGCTGGCGGCGGTCAGTCCCGAGAAGACGCGGAGCTTTTCGCTGGTGGCCAGGAGGTCCGCCAGGTAGTTGCGCAAGCCCATCGAGATCCAGCCATCCCCCGAGCGCTTGGTGCCGTCGGTGAAGGGCCCGACGAGAATTGCCGACCCCTCCGGTGGCATCGTGGTCAGCATCTGCTGGGCCATCACGCTGCGCCAGTCGATGCATGCCTTTGCTCGCGCGGTGGCCGTGGCGGGCAAAAGCAGGGCTGCGATCAGGACGATGATCCAGGGATGTCGAATGAAGGTGGGCATCGACTGCCACTATCATGATTTTCCTTCGAAAAATCAAGGTCTCCGTCGAGCGCGCCGCTTGTCGGGGGGGTCGCTTTGTGGTACATCTAGAGCGATTATGGCCGATATCGATAATGACAAGACCGATCCGCATGTTGCAGAAGAGGCGACGGAAACGCCGGATATGCCGCGTCCTGAGGATCGTACCGTCATTCGCCCGATCGAGGATGAGGAAGAGGCTACACCCGCCAAGCCGCATGCCGAGTTGCCCTACATGGTCGTCGTCGATGGGCCGCGCATCGGCGCTCGATTTTCCCTGTTGGCGGGGCCGAACCTGATCGGGCGCACGACCACCAATACCATTCAACTCGACGATCAGAGCGTCTCGCGCCAGCATGCCGAGATCAACCGGGGCGAGAGCGGTATCACGGTGCGCGATCTCGGCAGCAAGAATGGCAGCTACGTCAACGGGGCGCTCATCACCGATGCCACCGTTATCGGCCACAAAGATGTGGTCAAGACCGGTATCTATCAGCTGCGACTCATCACCAAGCCGATCGGTGTGGAGGAGGAGCTGACTCTCCCGCCCGAGCTTGCCAGTGCGGATCGAACCGTCTTTGTCTCAGCCCCGCCCGAGAGCGAGACGGCACGCCTGGGCAGTGCTGAAGAGATCGAAGAGATTGAGGAGAGCGGTTCTTTCTTGCCGCCTCCCGACGATGATCGGGGCGATTTCCCCGGTCCGGAGGATGAGGTGCCGCAGCCAAAGGCATCGCGTCGACGCCCGATCGTCATGCTCGGGGCCCTCTTGGTCATGATTTTCGTCGTGGGGGGCTACTTCGGCTATCGCCATTTTTTCAAGGCGCCGAAGACCAAGGCCCGCTCGGCAAAGGTGGACAAAAAGGCGGCGGCGAAGGATGCAGGCGCGAAGAAAAAAACAACGGAGAAGGCCCCGGCCGTGAAGGCTTCGGAAGATCAGCCAAAGGCGGCGGCGAAGAAGACGGAGTCGGAGGGAAAAACAGAGGCCACGTCGGAGAAGGCGCTTGCCGCGATGCCCGCGAAGACGACGCCGGGCATCCCCGAGCAGGGAGCGACGGCGAAGACCCCTTCTCCAAAGACAGCGCCTCCGGCGAAATCGGCCGTTCCGAAGATTCCGGTCTTTCTCGACTTCGCCTCCTCTCCCACGACGGCGACGGTCACCTTTCAGGGCAAGGAGCTGGGGGCAACCCCCTTGCGCGTCAATGTGGAGCTCGAACCGGGCAAGACCTACACGACCGAGGCGCGCTTCATGATGGAGGATGTCAAAGAGCAGTACACCCAGCGGGCCGAGTTCACCGTCGAGCTGGGCAAGTCGGTCATCCCCATCCTCTTTCGTGGGCCGATTGGCATCATCAAGATCGACGATCTGCCGCGCGACGTTCAGCTCTATATCGAGGGGCGCTTTGCCTACGATAAATTCCAGGAACGCAGCGCGAAGATCAAAGAGGTGATCCTGGGCAAGCCCTTCTATGTGCCGTATGGCGAATACCTGATCGAGCTGCGGCGTTCGCGCCAGATGGGCGAGACGTCACCGACCTTCATCGAAGATATCATCTTTCGGCGCGAATTCGTCCTGGCCGAGGAGAGTCCGGCGTTTGCGCTCGAGATCAAGGAGGGCGATCTGGAGACCTTCCCGGTCAAGATCAAGTCTGAGCCAGCCAGCGCCGATGTCTACATCGACAGCAAGAAGGTGGGGAAGACGCCATTTGAGGGGACCTTCCCGCTGGGCGAGCACAAACTCACCGTGCGCAAAGAGGGATACTTCGAACACTCCGAGGACTTGAAGGTCGACATCAACACGCCGTTCGTCGCGAACGTGAAGCTCAAGACGTCGCTCGCGGGTGCGCATGTGAACAACGCGCGTCTGGCCATGAATCGTCAGATGTACCAGGACGCGATCAACGAGCTGGCTGAGGCGCTGAACTCCGAGCCGGCACCGTCCGAGGTAGCGCTGGCCAACTATCTGCTCGGCGTCTGTTATCTCAGCCTCAACGACATCCAGCGGGCGATGGGGTACTTCGAACAGGCCAAGACCAATGATGAATATCGCAACCAGGCGCTCTTGGGTCTCGTTGAGGGCTATGCACGCATGAAGGCGCTGAATAAGGCGCTACCGCTCTTGGTCGAGGTGTTGCTCAAGGCCGAGGACGAGGGGGTCAAGCGCGAGGCCAACGATCTCTTCCAGAAACTCTCGCCCTTCCGGTCGGTGCTCTACGTCTATTCCGAACCGCCGGGCGCCAATGTCGTGGTCAACGACAAGCCGGTGGCACAGAAGACGCCGGTCATCCTCCACGAGCTTCCGCTGGGCAACTACCGTATCCGCATCGAGAAGTCGGGCTATCTCCCCACCGATCTCAACATCTCTCTGGCGGTGAACGAGTTCAACCCCGTCATCGTCAAGCTCAAGCCGATTCCGGAGTAATGTCCTAACCGCCCATCAGCTCAACGCATCTCATTTGCAGGAGTCACCATGGTACTTCTATATGGATGAAAATGTGCGTTCGGGTGGAAAAAGGGCGCACCTTTTACTATGTGCACTCGATAACTATAGATGAGACTCCGGGGGAGGCAGTCAAGGAGCGATTATGGGCAAGGTCAAACGCGTGAAGGACTTCTATCCACCGTGTGAAAAAATCGGCACACAAAAGGGAGATGCGTTCGAGTGTTCCTGTAAGACGCTCGTGCGGCAGTGCTTCGGCCTGAGGAAGAAGGGTATGAAAGAGGTCGAAATCAGCGACCCGAACGGATCGCGTTTTGTGAAGACGGGTTCCTCTTGCGCGCGCGCCGTGCCGAACCTCTTTCGCGACGTCGAACGCGTGCGCGACATTGAGGATGTGAAGATCGACGGCAAGCATGCTTTGACGGAGAAGTGTCGGGACAAGGCGGCGATAGAGGAAGATCAGGACGAAGCGACGACGGAGAAGGTGCTGGTGAGGAGGCGTTACGCCGTCCGGAGGACGAGGATCCAGTAACAGGATGTGGGATCGGACATCGATTCCGGTTTCGGCGTTGGTCCAACGCTCGGCGTGGGCGCCGGCGTTGGGGGCGATCTCCTCAACGGCTTCAATCCCGACGTTCGGGCAAAGGCGGGGCTTGCCTTTCGCGGCTCCTCGGAAAGCGACTTCTCCTCGTCCTCCTTCAGTGGCGAACTCGGAGCGGGGTATTCCTACTTCTATCTCAACCCTGCGCACCGCACGTCGCTCGGGTATAACCTCGCCATGAAGTTCGGCAATATCGTGAACTTCAGTGTAAAAAATGGCCTCTTCGGCCAGTGGGGCACCATCGACGATAACGGCAAGAAGACCGTCACCTCTGAAGGTACCCCCACGACTTCCGACAGCGACTACTGGTCCATCGGATATATGTTTGGACTCGGCTATAACATCGTCTCGCCAGGCCCCGGTCTCCCCATCTCCCTCAACCTCGGAGGAGAAATGCTGATCGGCGGCGGGCAGAAAAACGACAAGGGCGCCTTCTTCTTCGGCGGCGGCGCCGAGCTCATGTTCACGTGGTATATCTAACGGATTCCGGAAATCGGGCAGTGACCTTTTTTCTCCCTCCTTGACACCGCCGTCTCCCTCGTATTTAAGCCTTGCGGGGGAGGGGGATGTCCATCATGCGTTTTGTCGCTCCTATCATCGCCATCCTGCTCATCTTCGGGGCCGTCGCCCATGCGGAGATCAAAAAGGCCGATCTGAATAAGCCTGTGGTGCTCACTGAGCGCGCGGCCCTGCTCACACAGGTCGACACGGTGAGCCTCTATCTCTCCTCCGATCGCGTGGCGCTCGCGCCGCGACTCACCAAGGACGGTGTTATCGATGTGGAGATGACGGTGCTTGCACCGGATCTGCAATACGATCGAGGACGTCTCCAGGCGTATGCCCAGCGCCTCATCCGCACGTTCACCGATGTGCTCGCCGAGCGGCTTCCGGTGTACGCGCCGGCGGTGGCCAAGACATTCGATGCGAAGCGGGACGTTCGCTTCGAGATCGATGCGGGGGCTGGGCGCACGCCGATGGCCGTCTGGACCGGCGGAGCATGGGGCTGGAAGGCGGGTGCGCCTGTCGCCAGCGGCACATCGGGTGAACTCAATACGGCGCGCGCGATGGATGCCGCGCCGAAGGCATGCAACTGTCCGGCACGGAGATAAGAGGAGTGTCATCCCCGAGTCTCCACGGTGTCATCCCCGCGAAGGCGGGGATCTCGATGTGCCATCAAAATCGAGATTTCCGCTTACCCCCGCGGGAATGACAGCACGAGAAGGTTTTATCAGCAGTATGAAAATGACAAACAAAGGAGCTTGATATGAAAATCGCTGCACTCGAACGCATTGGAGTCCCGAGCAACGTGCTCGTCCTGTCCGCCGCGAGTTTCGCGCTCGCGATCCTGGTCGGTTTTTCGGCGTTGGTTCGCATCCCCATCCCGGGAACGCCCGTGCCCATCACGCTGCAGACCTTTGCGCTCATCGCCTGTGCGGGATTGCTCGGCCGCTACTATGCGCTCCAGATGGTCGGCTGGTATCTCGCCCTGGGACTGTTGGGTGCACCGTTCTTCGCTGGTGCCAGCGGTTGGCAGCACATGGTGGGTGCCACCGGCGGGTATCTGGTCGGTTTCATCGCGGCCGCGGCGATCGTCGGCTTCGTGCGAACGAACCGTTGGTATGCTACCGCGCTCGTCTGCGTCAGCGCCGCACTGGCGATCTACATCCCGGGCGTGGCGTGGCTGAAGCTGTCGATCGGCGGGAGCTGGTCGCAGGCGGTCGCCATGGGTGTGGCGCCGTTTCTCATCGCCGATCTCGTCAAGGCGATCGCCGCCAGCGGTCTGGTAAAGGCTATTCGGTCGTAGGGGATTGTATTCTTCGATGATGAAGGGGTGCGGCACGCAGGTGTCGCACCTCTTTTTTTGTCTTCGTTTTTATCGAAACACCGCCAGCAGCACGCCCGCGGCGACGGCGGTTCCGATCACACCGGCGACGTTTGGACCCATGGCGTGCATGAGCAGATAGTTGCTGGGATTCTCGCGCTGACCCTCCACAGCTGCCACGCGCGCGGCCATGGGGACGGCGGAGACGCCCGCGGCGCCGATGAGCGGGTTGACCTTCCAGCCGGAGAGCCGGCACATGATCTTGCCCAGGATGAGGCCCGCGGCGGTCGAGATCGAAAACGCGATGAGCCCCAGCACCAGGATGCCCAGCGTGTCCACGCGGAGAAACTGTTCGGCCGCGAGTTTGGTCGACACGCCCAACCCCAACACGATCGTCACGATGTTGATCAGCTCATTCTGTGCGGTCTTGGAGAGGCGCTCGACCACGCCCGATTCGCGCAGGATGTTGCCGAAGGCGAGCATGCCGATCAGCGGCGTGGCCGTCGGAAGCAGCAGGATGCAGGCCACGAGCAGGATGAGCGGAAAGGCGATCTTCTCCGCCTTCGAGACGGGGCGGAGCTGCTGCATCACGACGCGCCGTTCCTTTGCGGAGGTCAAAAGCCGCATGATCGGCGGCTGGATGACCGGCACGAGCGCCATATAGGAGTAGGCGGCCACCGCGATGGCGCCCATCAGCTGGGGCGAGAGTTGACTCGACAGGAAGATCGAGGTCGGGCCGTCCGCACCCCCGATGATGCCGATGGAACAGGCATCCTGCAGCGAGAACCCAAATCCGAAATACTTGGTGAGAATGAGCGCGCCGATGACGGTGGCGAAGACGCCGAACTGCGCGGCTGCACCGAGAAACGCCGTCTTGGGGTTGGCGATCAGCGGACCGAAATCGGTCAGCGCGCCGATGCCCATGAAGATGAGCAGCGGGCAGACCTCGGTGGCGATCCCGATGTCGAAGAAGTATTTGAGCAGTCCCCCCTCGAGGGCGATGCCGCCCATGGGGATGTTGGTGAGGATCGCGCCGAAGCCGATGGGGACGAGCAGGAGCGGTTCGAACTTCTTGGCGATGGCCAGATAGAGCATCACGCCGCCGAGCAGGATCATGATGAGCTTCATCCAGCCGGCCGCCGTCGGATAGTCGGTCTCCACGTGCGGCATGAGCATCGTGGCCGGTTCCGGATCGCCCTGCTGGCGGTTGGCGAACTGATAGATTCCGGTCGTCTTCCAGAGGCGATCGACGAGACCTGCGATGCCGCCTTCAAATCCGCGCGCCTGCGATTGCAGCTGCGTGCTCGCGCTCGGCGGTGCAAACTGCTGCGCGATGGCGCGGGGCGCGGTCATGGCGACAAAGAGCGCCATAATGATGCCACAGAAGATGAGCGTGTTTCTCATGGATGCCTCGTTGATTGCTGTAAGTGTTCCTTGACTGAGTCTGTATTGTCATTCCGCGACTAAGCGAAAGAAATGAGCGCATGGAGGAATCCCTTGTATATCATGAGATCCCTCCACTTCCTCGCTTTAGCTCGGTCGGTCGGGATGACAGAATCGGAGCTTGTCATCAATTCCTTATGCCTTTTTCAACGCATACATCGGTTCGCCGTGCGCGAACTCCTGGCCTTCGCGGACGAAGAAGCGGTGTAGCACGCCGTCTTCGCTCGCGTTGATCTCGGTCTCCATCTTCATCGCTTCGATGATGAGGACCGTTTCCCCCGAGGCGATCTTCTCGCCCGGATTTTTCACGTGCCGGATGACACGACCTGCTAGCGGTGCGTCGACGATGGAGGTTCCTTCCTCTTCGGTGACACCTTCGGTGGTCAGGTGCGTCTTGGCCGGGCGCATCTCCATGCCACCCTTGCCCTCGCCCTCCTCGATGCAGACGCTGTAGGACACGCCATCGACGGAGACCGTATAGATCGAACAGTGGCCGGTGCTCGGCGCTGACGACGAGCTTGTCGCAGGCGTTGCTTCGGCGGTCTTCGGTGCAGGGGCTGTTTCGCCCGCCTCGCGTGCGGCGAAGAAGCCGAGGGCCACCTTCGGGAAGAGGGCGTAGGTCAGGATATCCTCGACCGATGTGACCGTATCCTTGAGCTCCCCTTTGAGTTTCGCCATCTCCGGGTCGATGAGATCCGCCGGCCGACAGGTGATCGGTTCTTCGTCTCCGAGCGCTTGCTTCTGGATCTCGGGATCGACCGGTGCGGGCGTGCGCCCATAATGGCCGCCGAGCAGGGCCTTGGTCTCGGCCGTGATCGTCTTGTAACGCGCTCCCTGCAGGACGTTGAGCACGGCCTGCGTGCCGACAATCTGCGAGGTGGGCGTGACCAGCGGCGGATAGCCCAGTTCCTTGCGCACCTGCGGGATCTCGTTCATGACCGCGTCCATCTTGTCGGCGGCATTCTGTTGGCGCAGCTGGCTCTCCAGATTGGAGAGCATGCCGCCCGGGACCTGGCTCGTGAGGATGCGCGTGTCCACGCCCGAGAAGGCGCTTTCGAATTCCGCATAGCTGCGACGCGCGACCCGGAAGTGCGCGGCGATCTCGGTGAGCAGATCCAGGCGCAGTCCCGTGTCGTTGGGCGTTCCCGCGAGCATCGTCACCATGGTCTCGGTCGGCGCGTGCGAGGTGCCCAGGCTCAAAGAGGAGATGGCCGTGTCGATTGTGTCGCATCCGGCCTCGATGGCCTTGAGCAGCGATGCGGTGGCCAGCCCCGTCGTGGCGTGGCTGTGCAGTGCCACCGGGATCTTGATGTTGGCCTTGAGCCCAGCCACCAGGTCGAAGGCGACCGTCGGCGTGATCAGCCCGGCCATGTCTTTGATGCAGATCGAATCGCAGCCCATGCGCTCGAGATCTTGCCCCAACTCGATGAAGCGCTCGTTGGTGTGGAAGGGGCTGACCGTATAGGAGATGGTGCCCTGCGCGTGTTTGTCCGTCTGCTTCACCGCGGCGATGGCGCGCTGCAGATTGCGCGTGTCGTTGAGGGCATCGAAGATGCGAAAGACGTCCACGCCGCCTGCTGCCGCGCGTTCGACGAAGGCATCGACGACATCATCGGCATAGTGCCGATAGCCGAGGATATTCTGCCCGCGCAGCAACATCTGCAGGCGCGTGTCGGGCATGGCCTTCTTGAGCAGCCGGATGCGCTCCCAGGGGTCCTCGCGAAGGAAGCGGATGCAGGAATCGAAGGTCGCTCCGCCCCAGCACTCGACCGACCAATAGCCCACGCGGTTGATCTTCTCCGCGATGGCGAGCATGTCGGCGGTGCGCATGCGCGTGGCCAGGAGCGATTGGTGCGCGTCGCGCAGGACCACCTCGGTGATGCCTACTTTTCGGTGTTCAGTCATGGGAGCCGTCCTTGTGCTGTTTGCGGCGATACAGGGTCAGCGCCGCGGCGATGGCGGCGATAGCGCCACAATGCGGTTTCTTCGTGGGAGCCGTTGCCGCTGCCGGTGTCTGCACCTGGCAGCCACAGGCGTGCAGGATGCGCGAGGCGATGGCGATAGCAATAACGATAAAGATGAGCAGGGCGAATACCGTTCCCATGCCCACGACCATGATTTCCAATCCGTCGGTGATCATCAGTATCTCCTTAAGCGGTTTTCCGCTCGATGTCATTCCCGCCCCCGATTCAATCATTCGGGGGCAGGCTCCAGCGGGAATCTCGATTGTGATTGCCGATCGAGATCCCCCTCCACAAAACCGGCGGGCACAGCCGCCTTCGCGGGGATGACAACTACCAGGTTTGACGCCGATTCGTATAGCCCATGGTCAATACCCTTACTTATGCTACCCGCACGATTTCGCCTGCATGAAAGCGTCGCCGTTCTCCCGGCGAGATTTCAATCTCGATCGAGCCGTCGTCGGGAAAAGCGACGACCGTTCCTGAACATCTTTTTTCGCCGAGATCAAGATCGACGTGGAGGCCAAGCAAAACCTGATGGGAACGCCATCTCCCGGCGATGGGTTCGAATCCTTCGCGCAGGAAGAGGTCCCAGAGCGGGTCGAAGGCGTCGACGAGCGCGGTCAGCAGCCCCTCGGGTGCGATCGTTCGTCCCGTCTCACACCGATATGATGTTGCCGGACGGTCGATCGCGGAGAGCGTTGCCTCATCCTGGTTGCCGTTGATGCCGACGCTGATGACCAGGGAGGTGAGCTGCTCCCCCTCGAGGATCGCTTGCGCCAGAATGCCGGCGATCTTGCGCTCGGCTACGACCACGTCGTTGGGCCAGCGAATCTGAGTCGCAAGACCTTGCGCTGCCAACGCATCGACCACAGCGATGGCCAGAATCGGGGTTGCGAGCGTCGCCTGTTGGGGTGCGATTGCGGGCTTGAGCATCATCGAGGCCAGGAGTGAATCGCCCGGCGGCGAGATCCAGGTGCGCCCGCGACGTCCGCATCCTTCGGTCTGAACCTCAGCCGTGATGATCGTGCCGTCGGCAAGCTCATGGGCGTGTTCGATGCACCAGCGATGCGTGGAATCGATCGTCGAAAGGTGTCGGTGGGGATGGTGCAAAAAAACTCCAATGGTTCAGGGTGTTGGATGGGTAGCACCGTTGATGAGGGATGACCAGGCCAATTGGCGGAGCGGTTGCGAAAAAAAACATCGAAAAAGGGGGTGTACAAAAGAGGGGGGCTTCTATATACGGGTAGGCGTTTGATGGCGGCCGGCGCCCAGGGAACGTTAATTAAGCCGATCGTTCAAAGGACATGCGTAATCGGAGTCACAAGCTGTTTCATTCACGCGGAATGCCGGGGAAATCCTCAAGGCAGACCTGATGGGTGAAGGGGCCATGTGACCCCGGTTTTTTTTGTGCCAAAAACGAAACGGGGAGGCTGATATGGGTCAGAACGTGGTGCAGAAAGTACTCGCGTCGCATCTGCGCGAGGGGGAACTTCAGGCGGGAAATGAAATCGGCATTCGCATCGATCAGACGCTCACGCAGGATGCCACCGGTACGATGGCCTATCTGCAGTTTGAAGCGATGGGGATGGTTGGAGTGAAGACCGACCTCTCCGTCTCCTATGTCGACCACAACACGGTGCAGGTCGGGTTTGAAAACGCCGACGACCATCGCTACCTGCAGACGGTAGCGGCCCGAAACGGCATCGTCTTCTCGCGCCCCGGAAACGGTATCTGTCACCAGGTGCACTTGGAGCGCTTTGGCAAACCGGGCACGACGATGCTCGGCAGCGATTCGCACACGCCGACCGGCGGCGGTATCGGGCAGATCGCCATCGGCGCCGGCGGTCTGGATGTAGCGGTCGCCATGGGCGGCGGCCTCTTCTATCTCACCGCACCGAAGGTCTATCAGGTCAACCTCACCGGCGAGTTGAAACCCTGGGTGACGGCCAAGGATGTCGTCCTCAAGATGCTCTCGATCCTCACGACGAAGGGGAACGTCGGCGTCATGCTCGAATACGCCGGCCCGGGCGTGGCGACCCTCACCGTTCCCGAGCGCGCGACGATCACGAACATGGGCGCGGAGATGGGCGTGACCACATCGATTTTTCCGTCGGATGATGAGACCCGCGCGTTTTTGAAGGCCCAGGGTCGCGAGAAGGATTGGGTGGAGCTCATCGCCGATGCCGATGCCGCTTATGATCGCGTGATCGATCTCAATCTCTCCGAGATCGAGCCGTTGGCGGCCTGCCCGCACAGTCCGGGAAACGTGAAGCCGATCTCTGAGCTCGCCGGCATGAAGGTCGATCAGGTCTGCATCGGTTCCTGCACCAACTCCTCCTACAAAGATCTCGTCACCGTCGCCAAAATCCTGAAGGGCAAGAAGGTGAATCCGAGTGTGACGCTCGGCGTGGCGCCTGGCTCGCGACAGGTGATGGCGATGCTCGCGCGCGAGGGGTATTTGAGCGACCTGATCGACGCGGGCGCGCGCATCTTGGAGAGCGCCTGCGGTTTCTGCATCGGAAACCACTTCTCGCCCAATTCTAATGGTGTCTCCATCCGCACGGTCAACCGCAACTTCGAGGGACGCAGCGGCACGAAGGACGCGCAGGTCTATCTGACCAGCTGCGAGGTTGCGGCCGCCGCGGCGCTTACGGGCGTGTTCGCCGATCCGCGGGATCTCGGCGCGTATCCGAGCGTGACGATGCCGAAGGAATATCTCATCGACGACGGGATGTTCATCTTTCCGACGACGGAGATGCGGAAGACCGAAATTCTGCGCGGTCCGAACATCGGGTCGCCGCCGAAAAATGCCCCGATGTCGGAAAATCTCGCAGGCGAGGCCGCCATCGTCGTGGGCGATAAGATCACCACCGATCACATCATGCCGGCGGGCCCCAGGCTCAAATATCGTTCGAACGTCGAGAAGTATTCGACCTTCGTCTTCGAAAATGTCGACGCCTCCTTCCACGAGCGCTGCGCGAAAAACCGCGATGCGGGCGTGCAGAACGTGATCGTCGCCGGCGAGTCCTACGGCCAGGGTTCTTCGCGCGAGCACGCCGCGCTCTGTCCGATGTATCTGGGCGTGAAGGCGGTGCTGGCAAAATCCTTCGAGCGCATCCACGCGGCCAACCTGATCAACTTCGGCATCGTGCCGCTCACCTTCGAAAATCCGGGCGACTTCGATACCATCGCGCAGGGGGACAAACTCGAGGTGGCCGGCTGGCGTGCAGCGATCGAGAAGGGCGGGCCGGTCGAGATCGTCAATGCGACCAAGGGCAAGACCTATCGCTGCAAGGCCGATCTCTCCGACCGTCAACGCACCATCGTGACGGCCGGGGGCAAGCTCAACGAGGTGAAGGAAGCGAGTAAACGGTGAACGGTGAACGGTGAACGGTGAACGGTGAACGGTGAACGGTGAACGGTGAACGGTGAACGGTGAACGGTGAACGGTGAACGGTGAACGGTGAACGGTGAACGGTGAACGGTGAACGGTGAACGGTGAACGGTGAACGGTGAACGGTGAACGGTGAACACGATAGTATAACATGATGTTGGTTGCTGTTCACGGTTTACGGTTTACCGTTCACGAGTCACGAGTCACGAGTCACGGAGGTCTTATGGCACAACGAGGAATACGCGAATACGATGCGAAGCGCATGCTGGCGAGTGAGTTGCCGAAATATCTCGGCGATGCATTCGGCTATGAGGGGAAGGTGGCGCTCGTCGGTCCGGAGACGGATCTGAAGGCGCTCGCCAAGGAATATCCCTGGCTGACCACGGAAAAACTCGTGGTCAAGCCCGACCAGCTCTTCGGCAAGCGCGGCAAACATGGGCTTTTGCTGCTCGATGCCGATTGGGGCAAGGCGCAGTCCTGGATCGGTGAGCGCATGAACACCGCCACGAAGGTGGGCGAGACCTCGGGGACGCTCACGCACTTTCTCGTCGAGCCGTTCACGCCGCATGACGAGAAAGAGGAGTACTATGTCGCCATCCGCGACGAGCGCGAGGGGGACGTGATCTACCTCTCGATGCAGGGCGGTATCTTCGTCGAGGAGAATTGGGACAAAGTCATGCAGGTCAAGGTTCCGATCCTGGGCGACATCGAGGCGACGGACTTGAAGGCCAAGGTCGCCGATTGGGGCGATCGCCGCGACGCGGTCTATGCCTTTGTCAAAGCGCTCTATCAGTTCTATGCGGCCAACGGCTTTTCCTACCTCGAGATCAACCCCTTCACCTTCTCGAAGTCCGGGCAGGTCGTGCCGCTGGACATGGTGGCCAAGGTCGACGACACGGCGGCGTTCGATTGCCGCAACGTCTGGGGCGCGCTCGAGTTTCCCCGGGCGTTTGGCACGCACAGCACGAAGGAGGAGGAGTACGTCAAATACCTCGACGATCAGAGCGGCGCTTCGCTCAAGCTCACGATATTGAATCCCAAGGGCCGCGTCTGGACCATGGTCGCCGGCGGCGGTGCATCGGTGATCTACGCCGACACTGTCTGTGATCTGGGGTTTTCGAAAGAGCTGGCCAACTATGGCGAGTATTCGGGCGACCCCTCGACGGAGTTGACCTACAACTATGCCAAGACCCTCCTCGATCTGATGACGCGCGAGAACGATCCGAAGGGGAAATTCCTGATCATCGGCGGCGGCATCGCCAACTTCACGGATGTGGCCAAGACCTTCACCGGCATCATTCAGGCGCTGACGGAATATCAGGAGAAGCTCAAAGCGGGGAACGTGAAGATTTACGTCCGTCGCGGCGGTCCGAACTATAAGGAAGGCCTGGCCAAGATGCGGAAGGTGGGCGAAACGCTGGGCCTGCCCATCGAAGTCTACGGCCCCGAGACGCACATGACCAAAATCGTCTCCATGGCGTTGGGTTGACGCGATGGGGAATGGCATTCTGAGCTGGCTGCGGGAACTGTTCGCAGCGACACCAACGAACGATATGAGACAACACGGAGGGGTTATGCATTCCGCCGAACGCTTTTCAAAAGACACACGCGCTCTTGTGTACGGCTATCAGCAGAACGCGATCCAGCGCATGCTCGATTTCGATTTCGCCTGTGGGCGCGAGACGCCCTCGGTCGCGGCGATCGTGAATCCGTCGCGTGCGGGGTTGCACAAGGTCTTCTTCGGGCAGAAAGAGATTCTGCTGCCGATGTATCGCGGGCTTTCCGAGGCGACCGAAAAACACACGGACGTCGATGTCATCGTCAACTTCTCCTCGCAGCGCAGCGCCTTTGATACGACGATGGAGGCGCTGGCCAACCCCCAGATCCGAACGATCGCCGTCATCGCCGAGGGCGTACCGGAGCGCAAGGCGCGCATTCTCGCTGCCACCGCCAAGGAGAAGGGCAAGATGATCATCGGCCCGGCCACCGTCGGCGGGGTGAAGGCGGGGTGTTTTAAGGTGGGCAACACGGCGGGTACGATCGACAATATCGCCGAGTCCAAGCTCTTTCGCCCGGGCAGCGTCGGCTTCGTTTCCAAATCCGGCGGGCTCTCCAACGAATGCTACAACATCATCGCGCGCAATACCGACGGGCTCTACGAGGGGATCGCCATCGGCGGCGACGCCTATCCGGGCTCGACGCTCCTGGAACACATCATGCGCTATGAGCAGATCCCCGAGGTCAAGATGATCGCGGCGCTCGGCGAGATTGGCGGGACCGAAGAGCTCAAGATCGTCGAGGCGCTGAAAGCGAAGAAGATCACAAAGCCGCTCGTGATCTGGGTGACCGGCACCTGTTCCAAGATGTTCCCCGCGGGCGTGCAGTTTGGGCACGCGGGTGCCAAGGCGGACTCGGCGCTCGAGACGGCCGATGCCAAGAACGCGGCGCTGAAAGAGGCCGGCGCCATCGTTCCGCAATCGTTCGACGACTACGGCGATCGCATTCGCGAGACCTACGACAAACTCGTGGCGCAGAAGACAATCGTTCCCGCCCCCGACGTACCCGCGCCGAAGTTTCCTATGGACTACGCCCAGGCGATGAAGGAAGGCGCCATTCGCAAACCCGCGCAGTTCATCTGCACGATCTCCAACGAGAAGGGCGAGGAGCTCGAATACAACAACGTCCCGATCTCGGAAGTCTTGACCGAAAACTACGGCATCGGCGGCGTGATCGGTCTGCTCTGGTTCAAGCGGAAACTTCCGGCCTTTGCCGCGAAATATATCGACACCACCCTGATGCTCACCGCCGACCACGGCCCGGCCGTCTCCGGTGCGCACAACGCCATCGTCACCGCGCGCGCGGGCAAGGACATCATCTCCTCGCTCGTCTCGGGGCTGCTCACCATCGGTCCGCGCTTCGGCGGTGCGATCGACGGCGGTGCACAGATGTTCAAGAAGGCCTATGAAGCAGGCTTAACGCCCGAGGCATTCATCGTCGATATGAAGAAGAAGGGCGTGAATATCCAGGGGATCGGGCACCGCGTGAAGAGTGTCACCAACCCCGACATGCGGGTCACGATGCTCAAGAAATATGTGAACGAAAACTTCCCACAGCACAAGCTGCTCGACTATGCGCTCGAAGTCGAGGCGATCACGACGCAGAAGAAGGGGAATCTCATCCTCAACGTCGATGGTTGTATCGGCATCACCTTCGTCGATCTGCTCTGGTCATTGCCGGAACTCTTCACCAAAGAAGAGACCACCGAGATCATCGACATGGGGTGCTTGAACGCGCTCTTCGTGGTTGGCCGCTCCATCGGTATCTTCGGCCACGTCTTCGACCAAAAACGCCTCAAACAACCGATGTACCGCACCCCGTATGACGAGATTGCGTACATGACGGATGTTTGATAGAATCTCGGAAAAAGGAGGCCTTGCCATGAAAGCATCTCGAGTCGTAGTTGCAGGATGTGTAAGTATTTTTCTTGCGTTTTTCGCCGTGCAGGTTTTTGCATCACAGGTCGCTATGCAGAAGACGGGGGCAGCTGGGCTCAAGCCTCAACCCCAGGTAAAGACGCGGGCCTTGTTCGAGAAGATCAGAAAAATCGATGACTGTTCCGTGGCCATTGTTGTGTACAAGGAAGCCGATAAGGCGGTGGAAGAGAAAGCCGCTATCTGCAATGGAGCTGAACGTATGGACAGGCTGTCAGACGAGAAGAATACCCTGGCATGGGAGCTTTTTTCGATCGCATTTGACGACAGGTTGCGTGGAGAATGTGCGAATGTGATCCGGGAATATGAGGAGGCGGCTCGATCCGCGAGTGCTGAAGCACGTCAGAGACGCTCGGAACTTTCGCGTGAATGCCGTGAGGGGGATTCCCTCTCCTCACTGAAGAGTGCACGGAGCGCAGCAGAAGATATGGTTTGCAGCAAGTGTGGAGGTTGGCCGAGTGCGCTTGAGGAAGACAGGGGAGAATTGGGAGAATTGTATGTACCAATAATCAGATGTCAGTAGAATGCATCTTGCTGATAAAAGCGGCGTTCGATATCGAACGCCGCTTTTTTTGTCGTCCCTGTCTGCCCGCCTCCGTTGGAAGCGTTCTTCATTTGTCATCCCCGCGCAGGCGGCTGTCATTATTCTTCACGGGTGAAGCGATAAAAACCATTAATATCATATACATATGCTTATTCTGTGGTTTTTGGGTGGTAATGCGATGGTTTGTAATGGTTTTAAATTAGTATTTATGTGGTATGATGTGGTGTCTGAATAGGAGATGCAGAGGAGGGGATATGAATGAGGACAAGGGTGGGGCCGTGGCGAAGTTCCTCTTCATCGAGGATTGCAATAAGCGCTATCTCACGCCGGAGGAGATTCGTTATCGCGTGCCCGAGGGAATGGACGCCGATGAAGTCATCGATATTGTCGAGGGCATTCGGAGACAGAAGTCGGAATCCCTCTTCGTGCTCACGAATCTCACAGGCGAGCCGTTTCGGTATTGGGCGACATCGACGATTGCGAGAATCCTGCATGAGATCGATGTCGAAGGAGCAGATTCGAAATGGGAGGCGATGCCGCAACCGATATCGGGTGAGCTTGCCCTAGAGGCGATCATCGATGAGGCGCTCTATTCCAGCATGATCGAGGGTGCACGGACGACGCGGAAGCGGGCCGAAGAGATGGTGCGGCGTCATGTGAGCCCGCGTGACAGAAGCGAACGTATGACGCTCAACAACTTTCACGCCCTCGAGTTCATCCGCAAGAATCTCGGACGCGATGTTTCGAAGGCATTCGTCAATGAGCTTCACGCCATATTGGTCGATGGTACATTGGAACCGGAAGATGAGGCATATGCGGGCATGTATCGACCCGATCAGCGGTATGTCCAGGATTCGTCCCGCGGTGAGATCGTCTATGCGCCACCTCCTCCTGATCAGCTTGAAGGGCCCATGCAGAAGCTGTACGATTGGATCAATTTCGAGTCGGCGGATTTTGTCTATCTTCATCCGGTCGTAAAGGCGTCCATCATACACTTTTATACGGTCTACATTCATCCCTATGTGGACGGAAACGGTAGGGTCGCCCGTGCGCTGATGTATCATTATCTGCTGAAGAAGGGATATGGCTTCTTTCAATATTTTTCGATCTCGAAAGCGATAAAGGCGAAAAGAACGCCCTACTATGACGCGATCAAGAATGTTGAGGACGATGGAACGGATCTTACCTATTTCGTTTTCTATTCGGTCCATATGGTTCGCGATGCCATCGATATCGTGGAGCGGGAGTTTGGACGTGAGCAAGTCATAAAGAAGTATCTGGAAGGTCATGCCGAGCTCAACGACAGGCAGCGGCGTTTCATTAAGGTGCATCTGAAACGGGGTGGTGAGCCCACGACGATCAAGAAATATCAGAAGAGATTCAATGTGGTTTACGAAACGGCTCGCAAGGATCTCATGGATCTCGAGAAGAGGGGGTTGGTCGAGAAGACCATGAAGGGGAGACAGCAATTGTTTGTATTAAGGGCTCCGTCTGGCAATTAAGTGTTCACGTTCAATGCCATCTGCGCCGCCGCTTCAGCGTGGATCGTGGTCGTATCGAAGACCGGAATGGAGACCTGTTCTTGCTTCACCAGGAGCGGAATTTCGGTGCAGCCGAGGATGACGCCCTCGGCGCCCTCATGTTTCAGGTCGTCGATGATCCTCAGAAACTCCTTGCGAGAAGGATCGGTCGTTGTGCCGTGGACGAGTTCCTCGAAGATGATGCGATGGATGCTCTTTCGGTCGGTCTCCTCCGGGATGAGCGTGTCGATGCTGTGCCTCGAAAGGATTTCGGGGTAGAAGGCGTCGTTCATGACGAACGCTGTGCCGAGGAGTGCCACCTTCGTGATACCAGCGTCATTGATCGCCGCTGCCGTTGCATCGACGATGTGTAGAAGCGGGATGTCGATGCCTTCGCAGATTTCATCCGCGACGCGATGGATGGAGTTCGTGCCGATCAGAAAGAAATCAGCGCCGGCCTGTTGGAGCTTTCGCGCTTCATCGTTCAAGCGTGAGGCGATTTCCATCCAGCGGTCCTCGTGGGCGAGCGCGACGAGGGGGTCGAAGTCGACGCTCGAGATCAGGATTTGAGCGGAGTGATGTCCGCCGAGTTCCTGTTCGATGCGCTCGTTGATGATCCGATAGTATTCGACCGTCGATTGCCAGCTCATTCCGCCCAATAGCCCGATGGTTTTCATAAGGTGCCTTTTAGATCAATCATCATGTCAGGACAACGGGAAAGTGGGGAGTGATTGAATGTGCGTTTGTGATCGTGTGCGGCGCGAATTTGTGGCGTCAGGTTTAAGGTGCAAGGCGCGGGGGGCTCAACAAAATGTGCTTGGTGTTCGTTTGTTCTGTGCTATGTCTGTGTTGAATGGAGGTCGCTCTATGGGACAGGTTAACGTGTGCATCCGATCCATGCCCTCACAGACGCCCGAGGATTCTCATTTCTATCTTGGGGCCAACCTGAACGACTGGCGATCTGATGATCCGCGCTTTCGCTTTCAGCGGGAGGGCGATCAATATTGTGCCGCTGTCGATGGACCTCCAGATTCCGTGATGCTCTTCAAGGTGACGCGCGGTGATTGGAAGAAGGTCGAGCGCGATGCGAATGGCAGCGACATTCCCAATCGAAAGATCGTCTTTGGAGAGGGAAGCAGGCGGATCGACGTCGATATCGCACAGTGGTCCGATCTGATTCAGCGAAAGTCGACGCGGACGGGTGTCATTGAAATTTTGGAAATGCCGTTTCGCAATGCCCAAAGGCGTGTGTGGGTCTATCTTCCTCCCTCCTATGCACAAGAGCCCAATAAACGTTACCCTGTTCTCTATATGCATGACGGACAGAACCTCTTCGATGCGAAGACCAGCACCTATGGCCGCGAATGGAAGATCGATGAGACGATGGAACGGCTGTCACGACAGGATCCGTCGTCGGAATGCATCGTTGTTGGAATGGAGAACGGGCAATCGGAGCGGATGAACGAATATTCGCCGTGGAAGACGGAGGTTGATTTCGATCTCTCGCGAGGGCAGGGCGGATTGGGCGACGTCTACGGTGATTTTGTCGTTGCGAAGCTCAAGCCAGGGATCGATGCGCGGTATCGAACGATTGCGGACCGAGATCACACCTTCATCGGCGGCAGTTCTATGGGTGGGCTCATATCCTGCTATATGGCCTTGAAGCATCAGGATACCTTTTCACGCGCGCTCATCTTCTCGCCGGCGTTTTGGTTTGCGAAGTCAAAATTGCTCGAGTTCATCTCGCAGACACAAGTTACACGGCCGTTGAAAATACATGTCTCCGTTGGAACGATGGAAGTGGCGGGTGCCGACGCCAAAACGTATGTGCGCGACGCGCAGGATATATCGAAGGCGCTGCAAGACCGCGGGGGAGCTAAGGTGATACTGAAGCAGGCGGTGATCGATGGAGGGCTGCACTGTGAAGACGCATGGGCAGACCTCTTCCCGCATGCCTTCGGTTGGCTCATGAAAAAATAGAACAGAAGGCCCATGCTCGACCGCCTCTGGTTGTGATCCTTGAAGGTCCTCATCGATTCTATATTGTCATCCATCATGTGCTGTGAGATGGGATAGAAGTCATCTCCTGTTCACAGGGCAACGAGACCGAAAGGAACAATATCATGAAAACCGGCATCATTATTATGGCCGCCGTGGCGCTTGTGTTCTCGTGTGTGACGACATCGTGTTCGAAATCAAAATCTATTCTCATCGTCGTGACCGGTGTCGATTACATCACGGGAAAGGACGGTGAGAAACACCAGACGGGATATTGGCTCGAGGAGTTTTCAACACCGTATAAAGTATTTCGCGACAAAGGGGTCAAGGTCACCATCGCAACGCCGAATGGAAATCGTCCGGTGGCCGACCCGGCGAGCATCGCGGTTGATAAAGAGGGGAAGCCGCTCTTCTGGAACTCGAAGAAGGACTATGACGAGGCCATGAGGATAAAGGCGGAGGTGCTGGACACAGGGACGATTGCCAACCTCTCGGAGCTCCAACGGTCCGGATGGGGTGGCTATGATGCGGTCTTCTTTCCGGGAGGGCATGCCCCCATGGAAGACCTCGCGGCGGATAAGGCGGTGGGGCGGTTGTTGCGATCGTTCCATGCGGCCAAGAAACCGACGGCGCTCGTGTGCCACGCCCCCATTGCCCTGCTCAGCACCGTCGATGGGGGTGACTTTCCCTATGAGGGCTATCGGGTGACCGCTTTCAGCAATGCGGAGGAGACCGCCTCCGAGGTGGGGAAACACCTCAAAATCACACCCGAGACGGCCTTGAAAAATGCGGGAGCCCGATATTCCAAGGGCCCCGATTGGCAATCCTACGTCGTCGAAGATCGAGAGCTGATCACCGGCCAGAACCCGGCGTCATCCAGAGCCATTGCAGATGCTGTCCTCAAGCGGATACGCTGATTGAATCACTTCAAAATAAAACCGTAAGCGAAACACGATTGTGATGCGGCGAGGCGCTTCATCTGCCTCGACTCGCCTTTCCTCGCGAACTCCCCCACCGGCGGAAGAAGAACGCACTATATTCTGGCGGGTTCAGACAGCATTCGGAATTGAGTCTTCGATCTCAACTGAACGAAATAAAAGAAAATAGTATTTGACAAAAAGTATAGCCAACTATACAAAGTGCGCAGTTCGCATGACATCTTCGCGACAGAGGAGTGGAATATGAAGAACGTCATTATGAGTCGATTGCACGTCCTGCGTGCCGAGAAGCGGATGACGCAGGAGAAACTGGCCGAGGCCGTCGGCGTGACGCGGGCGACGATCATCGCCATCGAGAAGGGGAACTACAATCCGTCGCTCGAACTCGCGTTCAAGCTGGCCCATTTTTTCAACGTGGGGATCGAAGAGATCTTCACCATGGAGGAATCGAAATGAAGACGCTCAATCGCATCGTCATGTCCTATTTTATTATCGCCCTTCCGGTCATTCTCGTGGCGTTCATGATCTGGCCACAGATTGCTGCGACTGAAAGCGCCGTCGGCTCACCGCTTCTGGAGTGGGGCAACGCGCTTTCCGGATACCTCTTCGCGTTCTGGATTGCCACGGCGCTCTACACGGTCGTCTGTCTCGTGTTCTCGTCTCGATTTCGGGAGCAGCTCTTGAAGCGGATCGCGTTCGTGAAAGAACGCGACGAACGCGAAGAACTCATCGTACGCCGTGCGGCGCGCAACGCCTTCCTCTTCAACATCGCGTTCCTGCTCTTCCTCTTCTTTTTAAATCTCGTTACGGTCGACGTCTCCAAATATCCCCCCGATCACCTGGTCGCGGGAAAAGAGCATAGTTTATCCTTGGGGCTCAACCTCTCGCCCTTTGTCGGGACGAAACTCGTCGCTGAGACGGAAGGGGGCGTGATCGCCCAGACCCTCTTTCGCTATCGGTTTCCGTTGACGGTGAGCGGAACGCTCCTCATTCTTATCATCATCAACGTCGGCGCGTTTTCCCTCTACGCGCGGCGTTTTGGGCGCCAATAAAGTTAAAGCGAATGATGATATCTGAAAGAAGCGCTTTCTCTCCCTCTTGCCCGCCCGAACATTACCCTCCGCTAAGTTGATGCGCAAAAGTGGTAAAATCAGACCACCACAAACGGCCTTTGTGATGGTCGCCTATGACCACTTTTCGACATCAGGATTCGGCCAAAGCGTTGTGTCTGCAAGGGTGATGATAGGGCCAGGAATTCCATAAAGCATTGAAATTGTTAACGCTTATGCTTTGCAAAAATGATGATAAGCGGATCGTCGTCAGAAAAAGTGATCGTCTTTTCTGACATGTTCTTCGTTTGTCATATCCCCGCTCGCCCGCCCCTGATTGTCATCCTCGAGCGAAGAAACGCGCCCGCCAGAGGCGGGTCCGCCTTTGGCGGAAAGGATCCCTCGTGTTTCATATTGTCATCCCAGGGCGCCCCCGCACTGTCATCCCCGAATGGGGTTATCGGGGATCCAGCCCAGAGAGCATCCGCCCCCTTGCTGCCCTCCCATCGCAGCTCAACGTTCCACTCACACGTTTTGGCTCTGTCTCGATCCGCCTTTCCTCGTGAACGCACCCGCCGTCGGAAGAAAAACGCATCAGATGATGGCGGGTTCAGACATCACTCGGAATTGAGACCTCCGGTCTCAACCAGCGGCCCTTCGCAGGCCAAAACGGCTCGTTCCACGATGAGCGGCGATGGGAGGCCATCGACGGGGCGGATTCTACGGGGGGTGGAAGGCGTCAGATGGTTTTGAATCCTTTCTTGGCACGACACTTGCTGTTTGAAGAAGGCAATCTGTGCCGATCTCTTAAAAACAATGGGTTAGCGGTGCGTTGCTGCTGCGTTTTGCAGCATCTGCAGCAAATGGCGGCGGCGGGCGGTACTTCCCATAAATGTGTACTAAGTGCTTGTTTCCTAAAAATGAGTAGTGCTACAATAGAGGGAGCGTTCATGAATAAATGGACGGTGCTGGAAGAGACGGGGGCGATGAAGCGTTTGGCTCGTGCCCCCAAGCAGGTTCGGGAGAAATATGATTTCTGGAAAAACGTGCTCTTGGACTCTGGTCCGCATGAGCTCTGTCATCGTCCCGGATTTCGGGACAAAGCCCTTTCGGGGAAATGGTATGGGTACCGTGCGTCGCGACTCTCGCTTCAATGGCGTGTGATCTATCGGGTGGAGCAATCGATTGTTACGGTCATTGTCGAGGAGATCACACCACATCAATATTAAGGAGTTTGCTATGCTCTCTTCAGGGGAAGGAAAGAAGAACTATCGAGTTGCGCAGCCGGCGAATCTCACGCCGGCGGAATATGTGCGGATCGGGTGTGAGGTGATGGAGCTCAAACAACGCGAGGTGGCGCGTCGTGCGGGTATCAGCGAGCAGGCGCTCAGCGATATCATCCATGGACGCCGGCCGATCGGTGCGCGCATAGCGCGGAAGCTCTCGCCGGTTATCCGCGTTCCGATCGAGCGCCTCCTCGGGGATACGCAGGAGCGGGATGCCCTCGAACGCGATCTCCTTTCGCACATACGGCGAGCGAGAAATCGGGTGAAGAAATCCGGGTCGATGAGCGAGGAGACGCAGCGGTTTTTGTTGCAAGAGCTCGAAGGCATGGAAGCGGATCTTCAACGTTCCGCGTGACGGTGAATCGATGGCGTATTCGCAAAGGCCATCGCCCTCGAGCGAAGAAACGCGCCCGCCAGAGGCGGGTCCGCCTTTGGCGGAAAGGATCCCGATGCTAAGGCTGCAGTGCAGAGCATCCGCCCCCTTGCTGCCCTACCACCGCAGCTCTTCCGTTCCACTCACACGTTTTGGCTCTGTCTCGACCCGCCTTTCCTCGTGAACTCACCCGCCGAAGGAAGAAGAGCGCATGAGATGATGGCGGGTTCAGACATCACTCGGAATTGAGATCTCCGATCTCAACCAGCGGCCCTTCGCAGGCCAAAACGGTTCGTTCCACGATGAGCGGCGATGGGAGGGCAGCAAGGGGGCGGATAGATCCCGAACCTGGGACCACCCGGTTATGAGCGGGAAACCCGCATAAAAACGGCGTTTGCGGGGGAGGCAGTAAAAACGAGTGTTTGTGAAGGATACCAATAACCTATGTCGGATTCCGGTGTCGGAGGAGAAACGGTAATTCACGGCAGTTTTTGAGTCGATTGGACCCAAAATTGGACCCAAGAATCGTATTGAAAAAATACCATTAAATCATTCGGAGGTTCTATGGCGCGAGGCGGATACAGAGAAGGTTCAGGAAGGAAGAAGGGCTCGACTAATCTCCTGACCCAAGCGCTTCGAAAGAAGATCAACGCCGTCGGCTGCATCGCATTTCTTCAAGCCCTCGCAGATGGCCAGATCGAGGGTGCAACAATCAGCGAGAGAAAAGACGCGGCGGTTGCCCTACTGCGCAAGGTCATGGCCGATCTCCGGAACATGGAAGTAAAGGCCGAGGGAGAGAACGAGTTTAAGGTGATTGTTGAGGATTATCGGGCAAGTGGAAATCCTTGATATTAATTGCCTTTTGGCATAATGTCCCCGTCGAGTATTTCAAGGGGGCATGAATGGGCTATGGTGAAGCCGACACCAGGGCAAAGCTGATCGATCCTGCAATTCATCGTCGTGGATGGACCGAAGAGCTCATCAGGAGGGAAGAAACCGCAGGCGCCGTTGAAATCGCCGAAGGACGCCCCCGCCGGCGCCCCAAGGGTCGAGTGGACTACGTCCTTCGCATCAAAATCACACGCGATACCCAACCTGTCGCCCTCGCCCTCATCGAAGCCAAAGCCGAACACCTGCCGCCGAATCATGGTCTTGAACAGGTCAAGCTCTATGCCACCTGCAAGCGCCTGAATGTGCCGTTCGTTTTTTCCAGCAACGGCCACCTCTTCGTCGAGTTCGACCGTTTCAGCGGCAAGACCTCCGAACCTCGCCAGCTGACCGCCTTCCCCACGCCGGAAGAGCTGCGCCAGCGCTACGAGGAGGGGATGGGGTTTTCGCTTGCAAGCGAACCGGCGCGGCCGCTCCTTGCCCGGTATAGCGGTGGTGAGGCGACGCGCCGTTACTATCAGGACGCCGCCATCAGGGCCGTTCTCGAAAAGATCGCCACGGGCGAGAAACGGGCCCTGCTCTCCCTTGCCACCGGTTCAGGCAAAACTTTCATAGCGGTGAATCTGCTCAAGCGTATCGCCGACGCGGGCCAGCTGCGACGCGCCCTTTTCGTCTGCGACCGCGATGAACTGCGCTCGCAGGGTCTGGCGGCATTTCAGAACGTCTTTGGCTCCGATGCGGCCGCGGTATCGAGCGGCAACCCCCAGAAGAACGCCCGCATCCTCGTCGCAACCTACCAGACCCTCCAGGTGGATCGCGATGAGGCCGATGCCAACTTCCTGCTGTCCAACTACCCTGAAAATTATTTTAGCCATATCATCATCGACGAGTGCCATCGCTCGGCCTGGGGCAAATGGTCGCAGGTCCTTACCCGGAATCCTGATGCCGTGCAGGTCGGACTTACCGCAACGCCTCGTCGACTCGCAATCCGCGAGGACAGCCAGGAAGCCCGCGCCGATGCGCAGGTCACGGCCGATAACTACAAATGGTTCGGTGAGCCGGTCTATGAATACGAGATGGCGCAAGGGATTGAGGACGGCTATCTCGCTGCCTGTGAGATTCGCAAAGGGCGGGTCAATATAGACGATACGGGCATTACAATCGATGACATCATTGCCAAGAATCCTATCGACGCCAACACCGGTCAGCCCATCAGCGCGGACGAGCTGCGGGAGATATACGAAAAGACCGATTATGAAAACCGCATCCTCCTTCCGGACCGCGTCCATGCCATGTGCAAGGACCTCTTCGATCAATTCGTCGAGACGGGGCAGGCGGAGCAGAAAACGATTATATTCTGCGTGCGTGACCGCCATGCCGACGATGTTGCGGCGGTGATGAACAACCTCTACGCGGAATGGTGTGCGAAGAACGGTCGGCAGCGGGCGGAACAGTATGCCTTCAAGTGCACGGCCGCGTCAGGCGGCAGCGATTATCTCGCCGATCTCCGTGGTGCTTCACGACGATACTATGTGGCCACGACGGTTGATCTTCTTTCAACCGGTGTCGATGTGCCCTGCGTCCGAAATATCGTTTTCTTCAAATACGTCCGCTCACCGATTGCCTTCTATCAGATGGTCGGCAGGGGCACACGCCTCTATGCGCCGGATTCAAAGCTGATGTTCCGCGTCTATGATTACACCAACGCGACGCGGCTCTTTGGTGAGGATTTTGTTACTACAACGCCGAGATCAGGCGGAGAAGGCGGCGAACCGCAGGCACCGGAGCGCACAGTCCTCGTGCAGGGCTTCGAGGTCTGCGTTACAGACGCTGGCCGATATATCGTCACGGAGGTGGACGGGAAGGCAGCGCCCGTCACCATAGAAGAATACAAGGAGCTCCTGGCACAGCGCCTCGTGAAGGAGGTGCCGACGATAGAGGAGTTCCGCGCACGCTGGATCGTCCAGCGGGACCGCCGTGACCTCCTGAATCAGCTCCCGGATGCCGGGAGGTCTGCGCTCTTTGTCCGTGAGGTCGAGGATATGAGCGATTTTGATCTTTACGATGTCCTGGCCGAGATCGGCTATGGGCTCGCACCCAAGACACGTTTGGAGCGCGCCGATTCGTTCACCTACAAGCACACGCATTGGCTCCAGGGGATGCCAGAAAGCACGTCAACCGCCATCCGCGCTTTGGCATCGCAGTTTGCCATCGCAGGAACCGAAGGTTTGGAAAATCCTAACGTCTTTCAGACGCCCGATGTTATTCGGGCAGGCGGGTTAGGGGCTCTCCGTGCATTAGGGAAGCCGGTCGAGGTTCTCCTTGAAACGAAGAAAAGGATGTTTGCGGCATGACGAGAGAGCAGCCGAAAAAAAAGGAAGTGGAGAAGAAGCAGCTGCCCCCCGGCTGGCGGTGGGTGAAGTTGCGGGACGTGTGTGAGGTCTTGTCCGGCTTTGCTTGGCCATCAGAGGGTTTTGAAAAAACGCCGCCCGGTATTCCTATTATCAGGATTCAAAATTTGGATGAAAACAGCAGATCGACGTTCGTATATTGGACGAAAGAATATGATGCTCGATTTGTGGTCAATACAGGTGATTTACTCTTGAGTTTATCAGGTAGTTTCAAAGTGGCGGAGTGGGATGGGCCAACAGCATTACTCAATCAGCGGATCATAAAGATCAGCTCAAGTAAAATTGAAACCAAGTGGCTTCGGCATTGGCTTTCCATCTCTCTTGAACGTATCTCTGCAATGGGCAAACATGCTATCGTCAACAATGTATCAATAAACGATATTAAGAACCTAAATTTCCCTTTTCCGCCATTACAGGAACAAAAGCGTATCGCGGCAATTTTGAATGAGCAGATGGCGGCGGTGGAGAAGGCACGGGCAGCAGTTGAGGCGCAGCTTGAGGCCGCGAAGGCGCTCCCTGCCTCCTTCCTGCGCGAGATACTCCCAAATACCGAAAGTCCTTTGCCAGAAGGATGGCGATGTGTGACCTTAAGAGAAATATGCGAGAGCCTTGATTATGGTTATACTGCCAGTGCGAACTTCACTATTCATGAGCCCAAGTTATTGCGAATAACAGACATTCAATGCGGCGAGGTAAATTGGCATACTGTGCCAGGTTGTCAAATATCGCCTGATGATGAAGCGGCGAATACTTTGTGTCATGGAGATATAGTTTTCGCCAGAACTGGTGGGACGACGGGGAAAAGTTATCTTATCAAGAATCCGCCGCGTGCTGTCTTTGCGTCATATTTAATTCGCTTAAGAGTGAGTGCGCTTGCGGACTATGATTATGTCTATTTGTATTTTCAAAGTGATGATTATTGGCGCCAGGTAAGATTACATTCACGCGGAGGAGCGCAGCCCAATGTTAACGCAACATTGCTTGGCAAGATACGATTGCCATTGCCGGATATCCATATACAAAAACAAATAGCCAAAAAAATCAAAATACATTTTGAAGTAGTGAACCAAGCACAATTGCATTTTGAAAAACAGCTCACAGACATCAACGCGTTACCCGCGGCAATGCTGCGCAGGGCGTTTAACGGAGAATTGTAATATGGCACGAGGACGAAAGAAGAAAGAAAATGGAAATGGCAACGGGCGTCGATTGGGCACGCAGAGCTCGGTCAATTCCGCTGTAAAATCCATTTGCAACATCATGCGGCGCTCGAACTGTGCCGGAGCCCTTCAATACGTTCCTGAACTGACGTGGCTCCTGTTCTTGCGAATCCTGGACGAGCGGGAACAGCGAGAGGCGGAGGAAGCCGAGGCGGTTGGATCGGATTTCACTCCTTCGCTTGAAACGCCATATCGATGGCAGGATTGGGCCGCGCCGGGTGGGGCCAAACGTGTAGAACTGCAAAATGGCGCGCTCGGGGCCTTTTTCAGCTTCGTCAACGGAGAGCTCCTTCCATATCTGCGCGGTCTGCGAGAAAAGCCCAACGCCGGCCCCAGGCAGAAGGTTATCAGCGAGATTCTCTCCGGTGTTGAGCGCGTGCGAATCGACACGGAACGAAATCTGCTCGATGTACTCGACAAGGTGCAGGACATTACAGACGAGGCCATCGACCCCACTCATGTATTCCCACTCTCACAGGTATATGAAGGGCTTCTGCTCAAGATGGGCGAGAAGGGCAACGATGGCGGTCAGTTCTTCACGCCGCGCGAGGTCATCAGGGCCATCGTGCGCACGGTCGATCCCAAGCCGGGTGAGATCGTGTATGACCCGTGCTGCGGTACTGGCGGCTTTCTGGTCCAGGCATATCTCCATATGAGGGATGGCCTCGGAAGCGGCTCGACTGCGGAACAGATCGATATTCTCAAGAGAAGGGCGCTTTACGGGCGTGAAAAAGAGAACCTGATCTATCCCATCGCCTTGGCCAATCTCGTCTTACATGGGATTGACGAGCCGCACCTTTGGCACGGCAACACCCTGACGGGCAATGAGATATATGGTGGATTGTTTAAGGATGCGCCGGCCCTATTCGACGTTGTCATGACCAACCCGCCATTCGGAGGAAAAGAGGGCAAGGAGGCACGGACCCGCTTTGCCTATAAAACCGGCGCCACGCAGGTCCTCTTCCTCCAGCACGTTATCGATTCGCTCAAGCCGGGCGGTCGCTGCGGCATGGTGCTCGATGAGGGCGTCCTTTTCCGCACCAATGAGACGGCCTTCGTGCAGACCAAGCGCAAGCTCCTCGATGATTGCGATCTCTGGTGCATCGTCAGCTTGCCAGGCGGTGCCTTCACCAACGCTGGTGCAGGGGTCAAGACCAACCTCCTGTTCTTCACGCGCGGCGGTCCGACGGAGAGCATCTGGTATTATGACCTCTCGGACATCAAGATGGGCAAGAAGTCGCCTCTGACGCTGGCCCACTTCGAGGAGTTCTTCCGCTTGCTGCCGGATCGCGCCGACAGCGACCGCAGCTGGACGATCCCGCGCGCTGAAATAGAGGAGCGCGGCTACGACATCAAGGCCGTTAACCCCAACCGCAAGGTCGTGGTCGATGAACGCACACCCACGGAGATTCTCAATGCGATTGAAGCGAGGGGGAGGGAATTGTCGGAGACGATCGCGCTATTGAGAAAACAAGCGTGAACAGAATTATAATGAGGCATCAAATGGAATGGATCAAACGACATCATATTGTTATCGGATTGATTATCGCCATTTTAGGCATCATTCTCATAGTCGTATTTGGCATCCCAGCGATTAGGAGCTGTTCCAATGAGGACATAAACAGGACTCAAATAGTTCATAAGCACATGAAGCAGTTGACCCGCATTGAGTTCAATTTGTGTAGCTCGATTCTTCAAGGAACAAGCAGATGCCCTTATGACGTGAACATCGACAGGAACGACGTTGAGGTGTTGGGCGATAAGGCAGGTGATGCCATAGAGATATACGATCTCTTTGATCAGTATAATAGCGATTGTCTGCCGATGAAGTGGCCCGCGCGTCAAGCGCAGAGTTATTCGATGTATTTGCGAGTTCTTGCCCTCACGAGGCCACAAGAGCCAAAGCTGTCGGGGCCATTTGAAATGGCGATGCCAGATGTTGGAAAGGGTTTTGCCGAGTCGGCAGACAATTGCTACTCTGAATTGAAAAAGAAGCAAGTTAATCGCGATGATCAGCCATCTGGAAATAAAAAGTAGCGGGAGTGTATATGAAAAAAATCGTTATATTTGCCATTGCGTTTATATTCATGCCATGTGCGGCGACTGCATACCAAAAACCAAAACCAGGAGGGGCAGGAAAATTACAAAGTTCATACGCTCACGTTGAAATATACTCGTCGGATATGGCACCTCACCCATACATCATACTCGGAGCCGTATCGGCGGAAACATCTGGAATTAATAGCGCCCGTAAAAAACTCCAAAAGATTACTGCGAAAGCTGGTGGCGACGCGATCCTCAACTTCGAAATATCTGCTGCCACCTATGTTCGTCTTGCAAAGGGGATCGCGGTAAGATGGGCAAAGGACGGTGAGAAAGGAATAACAAGCATTTCACCTCAAACGCCTATACCAGTTTTGATTACAAAATAGATTCTTTCAAAACCATTACCTTTTGAAAGACCGAATTGCCCGTCTTTGCCCCTTGCTATTTCGGGACGTTAGCCCTGCCCATATTTAGACCCTTTTGAAAGGACTACGAGTGCCGCAAGAGGCGGGATACGGTGGGTTCCGATACGCCGACGATAGCGGCAATGTCGGCCATGCTCTTGCCCTGTGTGCGGAGATCACAGACCAGCTTGGCGTCCACCTTTACCCGCGGCCTTCCGCAATGCTTGCCGCGCTTCTTGGCGGCCTTCATCCCAGCCCGGACCCTCTCCGCTATAATTGCCCTCTCAAACTCCGCCACGGCCCCCAGGAACGTAAAAACCATGCGACCGGCCGGTGTGGCCGTGTCGATGGCCTCCTGGAGCGATACGAAGGCAATATCCAGGGATTGAAGCTCGGTCAGTACGGTCAGTAGGTGGGCTACGGATCGCCCCAGCCGGTCGATCTTCCAGACCGCCACAGCGTTAAACCGGCCCCGGCGGGCATCGTCCAGCATTTCATCGAGGGCTGGGCGGGTGGTCTTGGCCCCTGAAATCCGGTCAACGTATTCTCGATGGACCGTTAGCCCTCGTTCTTCCGCGTATTGCCGCAAGGCATCGAGTTGCAGATCGGCGCGCTGGTCGTCAGTCGAAACCCTGGCATATATGGCGATCCTTGTGTGTTTCATGCCTTGACCTCCAATGCCCTGCGATATAGCATAGCATATCACCTGCCAGGGTCAAGTAGATTGATATAGTTTAGCATATCATGGAGGGAGAATGATCGAATATCGCGTTGGTGACCTCATAAAGAAATCTGACAAGAGTTATCGAACCCTCGCCGGGGAGATCGGCCTGGCCTATGCTACGATATCCAAGCTCGCCCACGCAAGGGGGCCGGATGATTATGACATCTGTGCCTCGACGCTCGACAAACTTTGCTGTTTCTTCAAGTGCGGACCAGGCGACATCCTGAAACATAAGAATAACAGCGGGCGAGGACGGAAGAGGAGCGGGGTTGCATAAGGCACCCCCAGGGGGGCTCCCCCCTTTGTTTTAATATGCCCAATCAACCTCACAGGCGAACATGAAAATGGCCAAGTCGAAACAAAAGAAACGAAAACGATCGAGTGCGAAACCGATAATACGCATGGATCGTTTTTCTAGACAGAAGGCGGCGCGTGAGCTGCTTCGTAAATCCACATTGGAATATTATTCCGCTAATTATGGCGAGAATCAAAATGAGACGATTGACAGAGCCAAACGCGGTGACCGAAGCGCGATAATTCAGTTGGTCGAATGGGATAAGTCCTTTCTGCTTGAGGATTATGCCATTGGAGAAATAATGGCAGCTGAAAGGCAACTGATCGAGTTCCCAAAACATAAGAACAAGGCAAGAAAGAAGGAGGTCGAGGATCATAAGTTTCTCAAGGACATCGGGCGCGCAATCGCGAAAATTGCGCGTCTGCCGAAGCTGAAACGGTATTGGCCTCTGCTGCTAACATTTCAGGAATACGCACGAGCGAATGAGGGTATAACCGTTGAGCAGCTCATCGATGCCGCACGAGAGGCCAGGAAACGCCTGCCCGATTCCCCTGAATATGAGCTACTTTTCGACGAAAAGGCAAAATTGCGTCGCTTCGTTAAGAAATACAAACACTTTATCTTCTCTTAATTAACCCATCAAAACATAAGTATCGTCTGACCAAATAATAATTCATTGTTTGGCGTGAGGTCTATCTCCACTTCGATCAATATCCTTCTCACAACGAATCGTTGAGGAGGATATCCGATGAAGCTCATTCGCCATAAATTTCGAGTTGCCCTTGCTTTGGCACAAATCCCCGCCGTTCGCCTCGCGCGCGATCTGGGCATCTCCCGCGACAGGATCAGCTTTTTCGAGAACGGTCATGCCGAGCCGGACGATCAACTTGCAGCAAAAATTGCCGAGCGCCTGGGCGTGCCGGTTTGCACGATATTTGAACCAGAGAACTCCTCTGGATATGAAGAGGGCGTGCTCGAATGAAGTTCGATGAAGATGACATCATGGATGATCTCGGCCGCCCTGCGCGCGATGCCTATCCCCTGATACCAGAGGAGGTCTATGAAGTTAATTATGTGGGCTACGACAGAAAAGACCGTGTTTTTGCTCCAAACGAGGGACGTATTTTCTTGCGCTACAAGGTCGTCTCTATCGGGCCTTACATGGGTACGCCACTATTCCAGGCGTTCAAGAGCTATGATCGATGGCCTCCCCGCTCAAAATATTACCAAAATTGGTCGATTGCGAATGGCGCAAGACCGCGCTCCATCACAAGAATGAGTCCAGGAGTGTTTAAGAATAAAGTATTCCGAGCTCAAGTGAGGACGGTGGTTCCAAAATATGAAAGTGGGCCTCTCAAAGGAAAACCCAAGCCGGAAATCTTTCACTATTCGATTGTCGATGAGCTTCTGGAAGTAGTCGTTGGAGGGAGTGTTCAGCGTTCAGTAACAAGCGATCAGCTTTCAGTAGAAAGCAATCAGGGATCAGTAACCAGCGAAGAGTATTTAGCTACTACCAACAAAGGGTATGGGAAATGACGGTAAAAAAAGGGTTTGCGGGAAATCAAGTGCAGGACCTTTGGCCGTTGGATCAACCGAAGAATCTACCAACACCCCGGCCTCGGTGAAAAAACACCGGGGCTGGGGCCAAAGGGTGGCGAAATAACAGGAGGAGGAGAGATGGCTTGCCATGATGATAGCCAAGAGGTAACCACAGAACCGTTGTCATCCGCTCCGCTCATTGACAATCAGCTATGGTCAATAAATCGACTGGCCGAATATCTGGACGTGCCTATCGCTACGATCCGGGACTGGTGCCACAAGCGCACGATTCCCTTCGTCAAGGTGGGCCGTCATATCCGTTTCAAATCCTCCGACATCGAAATCTGGCTCAAACAGAGGAGCGTTCGATGTCGATAGCCAGGATTAAGCGCAAGAAGGGTTTTGTGTATAGGGTAAAGGTTTGGAGGAACGGTAAGCTTTACTCCAAGAACTTCAACAGAAGCGAAGATGCGAAGGAGTTTCACAGGGAGGTAAAGCTTTCGGGCAGCGAGCTGGACTTGGGCTACACGTTCTCACAGGCAGCCGAGGAGTGGATTAAGAACCATGCCGAGGTCAGGAAGGCCCCGAGCAGCGTCAGGACCGACAGGCAGATGCTCAAGGATGATCTGTTGCCACAGATGGGGGCCTTGCCGATCAGGGATATTGCCCCAGAACACGTCGAAGCCATCATTGGCACTCTCCTGGGCAAGGGGGCTTCTCCGAGCAGCGTCAACAGGCGGTTGGAGCTTTTAAGGGCCATTTTCTACTACGCCATGAAGAGGCGGCGGGCGATCTATAACCCCGTACGAGTCGTGGGCCTCCTCAAGACCCAGCAGCCCCCCTTCGACTATTGGGAGCGGCACGAGGCAAGCCAGTTCCTGGAGTATGTCAGCCGGAAATATGAGGGGAGGGAGAGCGATCTGGGCTTACTGTTCAAGTTCGCCATGAACACCGGGATGCGGCTGGGGGAGGTTTTGGGGTTGGGATGGGGCGACGTGGACCTCGGGAACCGGCTCATAGCCGTCCGCAGGACCTACGACAGCTATCAGCGGCGTATAAAGGAGACCACGAAGGGCCGCAAGCTACGCCACGTGCCGATCAACTCGGCGATCTACGACGACCTCGTGAATATGAAGGCGAGGCGGGATGGGGAGCTGGTGTTCTCGACGATCACGGGCAACCCGAAGGACCGCAGCAACGTCACGCACTACTTCCACCGGGACTCAAGGGAGGCGGGGGTCCGCAGGATCAGGTTCCACGATCTGCGCCACACATACGCTAGCCACTTCATGATGAACGGCGGCGACATCTTCCACCTCAAGGAGATACTGGGTCACAGCGACATCAAGACCACGATGCGCTACGCCCATCTCTCCAAGACCTTCCTCGTGGATAAGGCAGATACGGTGTGCTTTACTGCAGAGGGAAATCTAATTCAGGCGGCCTTCAGAAAGGAGGCAATGTGATGGAGCTTATTTGTTTTAAAACTATCCAGTTCTGGATCGCGGGTATCTCGACGTTAATCATAGCAGTATTCCTCATAATCAAGTTCAAAAAAGAAAAAAATAATAAAGAAGTTGTCGATAAAGTCGTAGTCGCATTGTTGGCAATTGGCCTGTTGGTATGGATTTTGCCAACGCTTGAAAGAGAAACTCAAAAAGACGTGGCAAAAGCCCTACCGGCTGCCGCCACTATGCTTGGAGAAAAAATTGAAGCTAGTGAAGAGCGATTAGCCTCAATGTCTGTAGAGGTAGGGAAGGTAACTGACAAGCTGAGTGAGTTAAATGTCGAGGTTGGAGACCTTGGGGACAAAGTTCGATTGGCGAAGAAAGAATTGAGCAAGATGCCCGGGCAAGCTTGGGCACGGGGACCTGTCGAATATATCGTAGAAGGTGCGGCAGCGGTGAAAATGCTTACACCTCGATGCCCACCAAAAATGAAGAAGAAGGAATGTGACATCTATAAGCAAGGATACGAAGATGCTAAAAATGATTTTTTGCAGATTAAGAGGAAATAAAATTGGACCTAAATTGGACCCAAAAAAGAAAACGGAGAGCTAGCTGTTCGCTAACTCCCCGTAATCTTTGTGGGCCCTCCAGGACTCGAACCTGGGACCACCCGGTTATGAGGCGAAGGCTCAGATTATTGAGCGAGGGGCTTTGGTTTTGATCCCGTCGTCGGGATCACGCCCTCGAGCATATCGCGGTAGGGTTCTATCTCCGGTGGAAACTCCCAGTCATAAAATTGAATAGCGGACAGTGGCACCGGTGATTCCGAGCAGCGCAAGACCGCACGGAGGCCATCGGTGAAGTAGGGATCATCCCCCAGTGTTGTGCGGCCATCGTCGAGTGTTGCGGCGCCGACGCCTTTTACGTATCCGAATTGGGAGATGGCTTCCGCCATGACAGCGGTCTGAATGAGGTAGTAGCGATCGTTGTCGACGTCGGGGTCGACCACGTGCGTTGTCAGGAACGGGCTCTTGAGCGTGAACTTCACACCGATGTCGCGGCTGATCTGGCCGATCCAGACCGGGGTGCCGTGCAGGCGAAGGGGGGTCATCCAGATACGCAGATGATTTCGCTCGTTTACGTTTCTGCGCGGTTTCTGGAAGGCGGCGTCCTGGCGACGCCCGAAGAGGTAGAGCGAGCTGACCGGGCAGTGGCGATATTCCCTCCGCAGGAGAAATGATGTGACCGTTTGCCAGGCCGAATGCAGAGAGAGCTCCTCGGTCACCGCCCATCCGCCTCCGACCAGGGCGGTGAGGATGTCGTTCATTTCGCCGATGAGGACGAGGTTGAGCGGGTCTCCATTTCGTTTGCCATCGCTGCTCTGTGTGCAGCAGGGCAGCCCTTCGAGTTCTTTTCGGAGGCGCGTTTCATCGCCATCGATGATCTGCTCCGGTGCATAGAGGGTGCCGAAGGGCACATCCTGATAATCGGCCTTGATGCCCGGAACGTTTGCCACCGAGCGAAAATGTTTGAGCCCGTCGAGTCCGAGCAGCGTCACGTCGATATATTTCAGCCCCGGATCCATCCCCGTATAGACAAATCCAGATTGGCGACTGTGGGGCCCGATGAAATGCGGAAGGGTCATCTGCGCAAACCGGGCGTCGCGTGCTTTGTTCCTTTCCGGAGAAAACCACTGCCGGGTCATATAGGCGGCCTCTGCCGGAGAAAAGTAATTCGGATCGGTGCGGATCGGAAGGTACCAATGGGGGGTCGAGTTGTTGTTGTCGATTTCAATCCAGACCGGCTGAATATGATGGTCGGCCAGGTCGACGCCGAAGACTGCCTTCGCCTCCGCCGGGCCGAGCGCGGCCATCGTCACCTGCAGATCGCCATCCGTCCGGCTCACCGCACGTTCTTTGAATGATGCGGCATCGGTCGCCATCGATCGATGATCACCGCATCCGAGTGTTGAAACGATGATCAGGAGAAAGAGAAGCGTCTTCATATGATTCCCTACGTGGTTCAAGCCGTTGCGGTGCACGTGGTTGAATATAGGACATGAACCCCCATTCGGCAATGATCATGGGGGAGTGCTTGAGATGAGTCGGCGGTTTATCGCTCGGGCCAATCGAGCGGTCGGTAATATCCCATGGGAAATTCGAGGGTGCAGGTCTTGTTGGTAAAGACCATCGCGCTGCGTTCAAGGTATTCGGGGGTATAGTCGTGTCCGTGTGGGGAGTAGTGTCCTGCATAGCGCACGATGTGGAGGGCTCCCCGCCAGTCGCGCACCTCGTGTTCTCGTGGTTTGATGTAGCGCTCGCTTTGCGGATAGCTGTTGATCATGGTGTACAGTTTCTTCGCCATCTTCTTGCTGTTGAGCGCAACGCAGTAGCGCTCCTGCGTGGTCTGCCCCTCGGGCATCGCCGCGAGGCCCTTGGTGAGGGCGTCGCTGAAGCGCGTTCGATCGAACCAGAACCCGGAGGTGAATCGGCGTCTCTTCTCCGTCGCGATGAAACTTTGGAGGAACCAATCGGTTCGCTCGTTCAGGATGCTGGTCTGCTCGATCATCCACTCTTCGCGCGCGATCTCCACCATCCATTCGAGTCGCTGTTTCTTCTCGATGAGCGGTTCCGGCTGCGTCCAGGTGACACGGTCGCGCCAGCGCTCGGTCTGTTCGAGGATAGCGCTGCGGTCGGAGAGGCGCTCGGCAAATGTGCGATAGGTCGCATCGAGCGCCCGAACCTCCTGTCGGGTGATCCATGCGGTGCGCGCCTCCTGGAGCGCTTCGGATGCGGCGCATTCGCTGCGGTCCGTACGACAGCCTGCGATCAGTCGCGAAAGCGTCTGTGTCGTCTCCACCTCCATGGGGTCGTAGCGGCTGAGTTCTTCGGTCCCGAATGCCGCGGCGATGAAGGCCCGTGCCGCCTCCGGCTTGACGCGACCGGCGCGCTTGGGGTCGCTGTAGGTGCCCGACAAAAGGGTGCCGTCCTCGCGCAGAAAGCGGTGCTGGCTGATGCTTTTCTCCCCGCGAATCTCTTCGTATTGGGGGACGCTCATCTGCCCATCGCCGGGGGCATCCCGATAGGCGTCCTCGGCGGTGAACGCTCCTTCCGGCGGATCGAGGAAGGCGCAGATCCGACCGATTTCGTCCATCCCCTCGAGATCGTTTCCGATGGCGGTGAAGGCGGTGCAGACATCACGAACGGCGATACGGTCTTCCATGGGTCATCCTTTCCGAAGGGGCGAGCGATACGTGCCTTCTTCATAAAGCAAGAGGCATGCCAGATGGGGTGTTGGGCAAGGATATGCTAACAGATTGAAAAGAGGTGTATTTTTTGAGTGGCACCGCTATGTGCCGATGTGGAAACCGTGTCCGTGCAGCGGGTTCGGTGTGTCCGTATCGGTTGTTGGGGATGGCCGTTCTCTTAGAGCCGCAACGCGCTTTTGCGATTCATGGCCGGGAGGATGTTTTTGCGGATGCGGATGTTCTTCGGCGTGACCTCCACCTGCTCGTCATCCCGGATGAATTCGATCGCCCATTCCAGCGTCATCGGGATGGTGGGGGTCAGGAGGATGTTTTCATCCTTTCCCGCTGCGCGCATGTTGGTCAGCTTCTTGGTCTTGCAGGGGTTGACGTTCAGGTCCTGGCGGCGGTTGTGCTCGCCGATGACCATCCCCTCATAGACCGGCACGCCCGCGCCGATGAAGAGGACGCCGCGCGGTTCGAGATGGAAGAGGCCGTAGGCGACCGAGGTTCCCTTGCGGTCGGAGACCAGTGAGCCCGCGGTGCGGCTTCGGATGTCGCCGCGGTAGGGCTCGTACTCCTGGACATACGAGTTCATGAGTCCCGTTCCCTTGGTGTCGGTGAGAAACTCGCTCCGATACCCGATGAGCCCCCGCGAGGGAATGGAAAACTCGATGCGCACGCGGCCCGTGCCGTGGTTGACCATGTTGACCATGCGGCCGAGCCTGGTGGAGATCTTTTCCGTCACGATGCCGGTGTAGTCCTCGTCGATATCGATGAAGAGATGCTCGATCGGTTCGAGTCGGGCGCCATCGACTTCCTTCATGATCACTTCAGGTCGGCCGACGCTCAGTTCAAACCCCTCGCGCCGCATCGTCTCGATGAGGATGGCCATCTGGAATTCGCCCCGGCCCTTGACGAGAAAGCTATCCGCCGTCTCCCCGCGTTCCACCCGCAGCGCCACGTTGTGCAGCGTCTCCTTCTGCAGGCGCTCCAGGATTTTTCGCGACTGAACATATTCGCCATCCTGACCGGCAAAGGGAGAGGTGTTGATCATGAACTTCATGGAGACCGTCGGCTCGTCCGCGATGAATCGCTTGAGGGCCTTGGGGGTGGAGGCGGTGCAGATCGTGTCGCCGATGGAGACGTTTTCAATCCCCGAGAGGGTGAGGATGTCGCCCGGGTCCACCGACTCCACATCCTTGACGCGAATGCCATCATAGACCTGGAGGCTGACAACCTTGAGCGGCCGGGGAACGCCGTCCTCGGCGAGGCAGACGAGGTTGTCGTTCTTCTGTACCGAGCCGTTGACGACGCGGCCGATGGCCAGGCGACCGACGTAGTCGGAATAGGAGAGGTTGGTCACCAGCATCTGGAAGGATTCTTCCGGATCATACGATGGCGGAGGGACTTCATCGACGATTGCCTGAAAGAGGGGGGCGAGATTTGTGCCCTCTTCCTCCAGGGAGTTTTTGGCGATGCCCTCCTTGCTGATGGCGTAGAGGACGGGGAAGTCGATCTGCTCGTCGTTGGCATCCAGGTCGATGAAGAGGCTGTAGATCTCGTCGAGCACCTCCTGGCAGCGCGCATCCTTGCGGTCGATCTTGTTGATGACCACGATGATCTTGAGGTTTGCCTCCAGCGACTTCTTCAGGACAAAGCGCGTCTGCGGCAGCGGGCCTTCGGAGGCATCGACGAGCAGGATCGCGCCGTCGACCATCTTGAGCCCCCGCTCAACTTCGCCGCCGAAATCGGCGTGCCCGGGGGTGTCGATGATGTTGATCTTCACATCCTTCCAGAAGACCGCGCAGTTCTTCGACGAGATGGTGATGCCGCGTTCCCGCTCCAGGTCCATGTTGTCCATGACGCGGTCATCGACCTCCTGGTTGGCGCGGAAGGTGCCGCTCTGACGGAGCATGAAGTCGACCAGCGTGGTCTTGCCGTGGTCGACGTGGGCGATGATCGCCACGTTACGGATATAGGGGTTCTGTTTGGTGGTCTTCATAAGGGGCGGGACACTCCCATGAAATGCGGGAATACGCAATGGTTCTCAATGCTCATGATCGTAGACGTGGTCGTCCACCGAGTGGGCGTGGCGGTGGAGGCGAGTTCCTCCCTCTCCGGGGCGGTTCAGGTGGAAGTGGGGACGCACGCCACCGATGTGGGGGACGACCACGGGGTGGCCCCCCACCTCGCCGATGAGCGGGTCGATGCCGAATGTGGCGCGGATCGTCTCGGCCGTGATCGCCTCGCGACTGCCTGCGACGAGCACTTGTCCCTCGCGCAGCAGGACGAAGGCGTCGGCAAAGCGCAGCGCGTGGTTGAGATCGTGGGTCACCAGCACCGAGGCGATGCCGAATGCCTCGGTCACGGCTCGCAGCAGGCTCAATACCTCGATCTGGTTGAAGGGGTCGAGATGGCTGGCCGGTTCGTCCAGGAGCAGCACCTTCGGCTTCTGGGCGATGGCGCGCGCCAGCATCACCTTCTGCAGCTCGCCGCCGCTCAAGTGGGTGGTGCGGCGCAGACCCAGATCCTCCAATCGCATGAGGGTGAGGATCTCCTCGACGCGTTCGAGATCGTCCCGGCGCACGCCGTGTGCCATGCGCCGTCCGGTTAGCACCGTTTCGAAGACGGTCGATGGCACCGGCTCGGACTGCTGCGGCATGTAGGCGATGCGCTGCGCGATTGCTCGACGCGAAAGCGTAGCCAGCGAAACGTTGTTCACCTGTACGCTGCCGGAGCGGATGGGAACGAGTCGGTCGATCGCCTTGATGAGGGTCGTCTTGCCCGATCCGTTCGGCCCCATGACCGCCAGCACCTGGCCGGCTGCGCAGGCGAGCGAGACGGCGTCGAGCACCGGATGCCGGCCGTAGGTAACCCGCAGATCGGAGACGGTGAGCGTCATGAGGTCACCCCCCGACGCTTAAGCAGCAGTGCGATGAAGAGCGGGGCGCCGGCGAATGCGGTGAAGATGCCGACCGGCAGCGTGACCGGGGCCAGGAGCATGCGCGCGAGACAATCGGCGATGATGAGGAGCCCCGCGCTGCAGGCGATCGAGGCGGGCAGGAGCACGCGGTGTTCCTCGCCCACCAGCAGGCGCGCCAGGTGCGGGCCGATGAGCCCCACAAATCCGATGACGCCCAAAAAAGCGGTGGCGATGGCGGCCATGAGCGAGGCGATCGCGATGAGCACCATGCGCAGGCGGTGGACGTGCACCCCCATGCTGGCCGCGGCGTCATCCCCCCAGAGCAGGGCGTCGAGCGAGCGGTGTCGGAGCGCGAGCATGAGGATTGCCGGGACGATCACCGTTGCCATGATCGCCACCTCCACCCATCGCGCGCGGCCGATATCGCCGAAGGTCCAGAAGATGGCGGCGGCCAGTTCCACGTCGGTGGCGATATACTGCAGGAACATCGTCCCCGCCGTAAAGAGCGAGGCGAGTGCCACCCCGACGAGAATGAGTGCGCCGGGTGTGAGTGCGGAAAATCGTGAGAGCAGGATGATCACGGCCGCCGTGGCCAGCGCGCCGAAAAGCGCTGACGCGATGGTGATTCCGGGGAGGGCGGTTGCGAGCGTCCCCGCTTGGAGGGCGGAAAATCCCCCCGCGCCGAGCGCGATGATGGCAAATGCCGCGCCGAAGGCCGCGCCCTGCGAGATGCCCAGCGTATAGGGGCTGGCCAGCGGGTTGCGCAGCGCCCCCTGGAGCGCGAGTCCCGAAGCCCCCAGGCCCGCGCCCGCGACGAGTGCGGCGGCCGCGCGCGGCAGGCGAATGTCGCGGAGGATATGGACGAGGGGTGCATCCCCCCAACCGCCGAGGGCGGCGATGAGTTGCGCACAGGAGAGCTCATAGGCGCCGACGAAGAGCGAGAGGATCGCCAGCGCCAACGCCAGCACGCCCAGCCCCGCGGCGATGACGGTCAGCCGACGGCGATGGATGCGATAGCGATCGGTGTGCGGCGTTCGTTTCAAGCGTGACTCCTGTTATTTCCAGCGCGGCGCACCTTCGGCGGGAAGTACGAGCGGTGCGAAGGCGGGCAGTTCTTCCTTCGTCGCTCCCCGGCCAGTGAAGGCACGCAGAATCTCGTCGGCCTTCTTTGTCAGCGACACGTCGGCAAAGGCCTTCGGAGAGAGTGCTTTGCCGATGGCAAACGCGTCGATGAACGCCAGCTCGATGTTCGTGTTGTAATAGTTGTAGGGCAGCAGCGCATAGACGCGACCGCTTTTTACCGCCGCGAGCGAGCGCAGGATTGTACGGTCGCGATCGTATTCGCGATCGATGACGCTGCGTCCGCCCCGGTCGAAGAAAATGGCATCCGGATTCCAGATGAGGATCTGTTCCAGGTCGACGGTGATGTGCCCCGTTCTCCCCGTGCGATCGGCGAGGTTGGCGGCTCCCACCATCCGTGCGGGCGTATAGCCCGCCTCCGTGCTCGTGATGCCGTGTGCCCCCTTGAGCGAGATTCCGCCGAAGTAGGCGGTGGGGCGCTGGGCCTGGGGAATGGAGGCGGTGCGGCGTGTAAGTTCCGTCTGCATGTTGCGCATGAACGCGACCAGCTCATCGGCGCGCGCCTTTCGGCCAAGCAGTGTGCCGAGCACCTCGATTGATCGGAACACCTCGTCGCGCAGCACGCCGAGTTCACCGTAGCTCATCACCGCCACCGGGATGCCGGTTCGGTGGGCGAGGTTCGCGGCCTGTGTGCGCGTCAGCGTCGTGGCGACGACGAGGTCGGGGCTGAGGCGGATGAGGCGCTCGAGGTCGGGCATCTTTCCGGGCCCGCCGCCGGCGACGATCGCTTTTTCGAAGAAGGCATCCGGCAGGACGGCGGCATAGGGGCGCTCGGCGATCTCGCGCGACATGCGCTTTTCCATCTCCTCGATGCCGACGACCGAGTCCTGTGCGCCGAGATAGACCAGTAGGCGCAGCGACCCCGGGCCGATGGCCACCAGACGTTTTGCGGGTTGCGAGAGTGTGACGGTGCGCCCGGCCAGATCCGTGGCGACGATTGGTCCCTGCGCGTGCACGCAGGTGACCGGCAGGGCGGTGAGGAGGAAGACAAGGGCGATGAGCGTTCGTTTCATCAGGCGAATCCTTGGGAGGGGGTGACGGCGTCGCAGCCTATGTGACCGGTGAGAGAAGTCAAGCGGGCCGCTCTCGTGGTGCAGCGGCGTTTTGTTTTGTGGTCGAGGTTTTTTGTGCTGTCATTCCCGCGAACGCGGGAATCTCGCTTGTTACGACACATCGAGATCCCCGCTTTCGCGGGGATGACACCGCCAGCTAGTTCTCGATCTCCGCCGCGAGTTTTTCGCATTCTCCGAGGATGTAGTTCATCTCCTGCCAGGCGGCCTTGTAGGGCTCGGTCGTGGTCATGTCGATGCCGGCCACCTTGAGGATGTCGACCGGGTCCTTGGATTCGCCGAGTTTGAGCGCCTCGATGAACCGGTCGCGTGCGGCGGTGTCGCCTTCGCGCATCTTCTTGGCGATCGCCAGCCCCGCGACGAACGAGGTGGCGTAGTTGTAGACGTAGAAGTCCTTGAAGAAGTGATGGATCAATGTCCATTCGACGTTATAGGTGTCGTCGATATCGGTGATGCCCTTGTCGGCGCCGTAATACTCCTTCAGGAGGTCGCCATAGGTGGCGCCCAGCAGATCCGCGGTGAGCGGTTCGCCCTTCTGGACGGAGTCGTAGATCTTGCCTTCGAACTCAGCGAACTGGGTCTGGCGAAAGACCGTCGTGCGCAAGCTCTCCAGGACCTGCCCATACATATAGAGCTTTTCCTTCGGATCGTCGGTTTGATCGATCATGTGATAGGCGAGCAGGATCTCATTCGTCGTCGAGGGGACTTCGGCGACAAAGATTTTGTAGTCGGCATAGGCGAATGGCTGCGTCGTGTTGGTATACCAGGAGTGCATGGCATGGCCGAATTCATGCGCCATGGTCGAGACGCTGTCGACGCTGCCGTTCCAGTTGAGCATGACATAGGGGTGCGCGTCATAGACCTCGCCGGCCATGTAGCCGCTGGGATATTTTCCCTCCGAGGGCATGAAGTCGGCCCAGCGTTCATCGAAGGCCTTTTCAATCTGGGTGACGTAGTTCTCGCCCAGCGGTGCGAGTGAGTCGAGGAAGAGCTGCTTGCCCTCTTCGATGGTATAGGTCTTCTCGCTCTTGGCCAGCGGCGCATAGAGGTCTTCATACCCGAGCGTTTCGAGCCCCAGGAGTTTTTTGCGCAGCTTGAGATAGCGATGCAGCGCGGGCAGTCCCTCATGGACGCCGGCGATGAGGGCATCGTAGGCCTTGGGATCGACATCCGTCTTGTCGAAGGCCATCTCCAGGGCGCTGCCATATGTGCGCTCCGTCGCCGTCTTGGTGCGCGCCTGGACGTGCGTGTTGAGCATGCTGGCGAAGGTATTTTTGAAGTTTCCATAGTTCTTCCAGAAGGCCTGGAAGGTGGCGACGCGATCGGTGCGATTGGTCGAGCTGCGCAGTTTGACGTAGTTGGGGATCGTGACCTCGACGGTGCTTCCGTCGGAGAGCGTCGCCTTCGGGTGTTTCATGTCGGCGTAGCAGAGCGATTGATAGGCCTGGAAGGCGCCGTTCGTGATGAGATTGCGATCGGCCAGGAGCTTTTCCTCTTTCATCGAGAGGGTGTGGGTGCGCTCTTCCAATACGCGGCGCAGATAGGTCTCATATTTCGCCAGACGCGGTTCCTCGCGCTGGTAGCCCGCGATCGTTTCGGCATCAAGGGAGAGGATGGCCGGGCGCAGGAAGGCGGTGTTCGCATTGAAGGTCGTCATCAATTGCGTGCCCTTCATCTTCATCGTGGTGGCGTCCGACACACGCGTGTCCTCGTCGGAGCGGAGGTGACCATAGTATTCGATGCGGATGACCTCTTTTTTGAGGTCGTAATAGTTTTCCATCGCCTCGAAGAGTTTCTGGCCAGATGCCGTGGCGGCTTCCTTCCATTCGGTGCTAAACGCATCGACGCGCGCCTTGATCGCCTTGTATGCTTTTTCCCACGCGGCATCGGTGGGGTAGATGTCGGCGAGATTCCATTTGAGTTCTTCGGGGATATCGCTGCGCTGTGGAATAATCTCCTCCTCCGGTTCGGCGTCAAAACACCAGTGGTTGATAAAGGCCGGGCTGGTCATCTGCGCGGCCGCATCTTCATAATAGGACAGTTGCGCCGGGTCGATCGACATGCAGGAAAAATCTTCGAGCACTGGTTCAGGGGTTGATTGGAGCGGATTGGGGGCTGTCGTTCGTGGTTGAATCTTCGGCGCGTCTCCCTTAGCCATGGTGCCTCCCTATGGGTGTCGCTTCCCCCGAAGCGGGAGATATCTCTAGCAAGTCGCATAATGGCTGTAAAGGATTGCCCCGCATTTGCACGTCAGAAATGGATCTGGAACGAACGCCGTTCCTTTATTGCAATATCAATAATGGAACGGCCCCCCGGGGGGTGTGTCTATTTCCACTGTCTGCGGATGATCTCGCGGATGCGGCGATGGCGGGCTTCGGGGCCACACCCGAAGACCTTGCGGCATTCGTGGGGTTTGACCGCATGGATCTGGCACATGCCATCGCGGTCGAGGAAGATGCATTCGGTCGTGCCGGGTTTCTGCTTCGGTGCCAGCACGATCACGTTGTCGTCGCGGTGTTCCTGACAGAACTGTTCGACGAACTCCGCTTCGGCAAGGTTCATGAAAGCCGCCGCAATGGGAATTTCGTCGGGCAGAAACCAGCCCGGGTCGCGCTGACAACAGTCGATGCACTCCGGACAGGAGCACCCCTCCTTCTGGGCGTTACGCTTGTGCGCGTTCTGTCGATTCTTCTTTCCCACTTTTTTCACCCTTCGCCCTTCGCTCCTCACCCTTCAAGGTGCTACGCCTTCACCCTCCCCATCATGGCATAGAGCAGCGGGATGAGCACCAGGCTGATGACCGTGCCGAAGACGAGCCCCCAGGCCAGCGCCAGTACCATCGGCCGGATGAAGGGGAGGTCGCCCCCGATGCCATAGGCGGTGGGGAGCAGTCCCGCCACCGTCGTGATGGTGGTGAGCAACACCGGTCGGAAACGGAGTTTTGCGGCCTCGGCGATGGCGGCAAAACTCATGCCGTCGCGCTCGCACCATTCGTCGAGCGTGCTCACCATCACGATCGAGGCGTTGATGACCACGCCGAACAGCCCCAGGATTCCGATCAGCGCGATGAAACCCAGAGGGAGGCCGTGGATCATGAACGTGATGAAGACGCCGATGAGCGCAAAGGGGATCGCCGACATGATGAGGATCGGCTGCAGGTAGGAGTCGAACAACACCACCAGCAGGAAGTAGATGGCCATCAGTGCGACCATCAGCGCGAAGTAGAAGCTCGCCATGCTCTCCTGCGTCTTCTTCTCCTCTCCTCCGAGTTCCATCTTGAAGCCGGCGTGTTGCATCGCCTCGGGCATGAACTTCGCTTCGACCAATTGGTTGACCTCATGCGAGGTGATTGTGTTCGTGTCGACTTCGGCGGTCACGCGGACCGAGCGCCGTCCGTCGTAGTGGCGCAGCACCGCCGGTCCACGCGTCTCTTTCAGGTGCGCAAAATTCTTCAGGGGGATGAGTTTGCTCGTCTTGTTGGAGATCTCGAGTTCGAGCACCTGCTCCTCGCGGTACTTTTTGCGGTCGGCGAGCATCACGCGGAAGTCGATCTCCTCGCCGCTCGTGCGGATGGAGGTGACGATTTCGCCATCGAAGGCCGCACGCACGGTCTTGGCGACATCGAGTGCGGTGAGCCCGAGCCGTGCCATCTGGTCATAGTCGAGCACGAGACGTAGCTCATCTTTGCCCGGGATGTTCGAACTCTCTACCGCATAGACGCCATCGACGGTTTCCAGAAACGCCGTCGTCTTTTCCTCGAACGCCTTTCGCAGGGCATCGTCGTCGGAGGTGTAGTGGATGGTCACGGGTTTGCCCATCGGCGGCCCATCGCTGAGCGGTTCGATGTAGAGTTTCTGAAAGCCATCGAGCGTCTTCAGCCGTTGACCGATCTGTTCCACGATCGTCTCCGCGACGGCGGTTCGTTCCTCCGCGGGTTTGAGATAGATCGTGATCAGCGCCCAGTTGTCGTAGTTGCCCGCGGTGCCGCCGTAGGCGTCGGCGTCGTGGTGGCCGATGCGGGTGGTGTAGCTCTGCATCGCTTCGGCGGGGACGATGGCTTCGACCACGGCCTCCACCTCGGGGATCTTGGCCTTGGTCTGCATGAGCGGCATGCCCTGCGGCGTTTCGACGATGATGTTGAGGATGTCCGGATCGTTCTGCGGGAAGAGGACGAGCTTGAGCCAGAGGTGCGAAGCGCCGAGCACGGCGATGAAGATCAGCAGGTAGACGCCGAGCACCTTCTTGCGATTGGCCAGACACCAGGTGAGCCTGCGCCGATAAAATTCAGCGAGCGTTGCCACCCACCGCGTGCGGCGCGGTGCGGTCTTCGGCGGCGTGGCGTGGCAGACGTGTCCCGGCAGAAACGAGGTCGATTCCAGGAGCGAAAAACCGAGCATCAAGAGTACGACGATCGGGATGCCCACGATGAATTTCCCTGTGAGTCCTGTCATGAAGAGCATCGGCAGGAACGCCAGGATGGTCGTGAGTACCGAGGCGGTGACCGGCCAGAAGACGTTTTGGACGCCCTCGATCGTGGCCTCGACCGCGCCGAGCCCTTTCTCCTTATAGCGATAGATGTTCTCGGAGATGACGATGGCGTCGTCGACGAGCATGCCCAGCACGAGGATCATCGCCGAGAGCGTGACCATGTTGAGCGTCAGGTCGAAGAGGGGGAAGAAGATCAGCGCGCCGCAGATGGCGATGGGCAGCCCCATCGCGGTCCAGAAGGCGGAGGTGCGATCGAGGAAGAAGAGCATCACGGCCAGCACCAGGGCGAAACCGATGAGCCCGTTATACTTGACCATCTTCAGGAGGCTGCGCGTGTAGTCCGACTTGTCGTAGATGATCTTCGCGGTGACCGTGTCCGGCAGCCCTTGGCTGAAGCGGCTCAAGATCTTCTGCACCTCTTTGGAGAGGGTGATGATGTCGGCGGTGGCCTGCGAGCGGATGGAGAGCGCGATGCAGTCGCGTCCCCCCGCGCGCGGGATGATGTCGTGTTCCTCGAACCCCTCGATGACGCGCGCGACGTCCTTGATGCGCACGCGCTCGCCCGTGAAGGTCGAACGGATGATGACGTCGGCGACCTCCAGCGGTTCCTCGTATTCCGCGAAGGTGACGATCTTCTTTTCGGTGACATACGATTCGAGGCTGCCGCCTGTGGTGCGAACGTTGCGCGCCTCGATGGCGTTCATGATCTCAGCGAGCGAGACGTAGCGGTCATCGAGCTTGTTCACCTGCGCCTGGATGTGGACCTCGCGTTTGCGGTAGCCGATCTTCTCGATCAGCCCGATCCCCTTGGCGCCCTTGAGGTCGTTTTCCAGGTCCTTGGCGTATTGGCGCAGCTTCGCTTCGCTGATGTCGCCGGAGATGGCGATCTCCATGACGGGGGCGCTGGTCGAGCGAATCTCGTCGACCTTGGGTTTGTCCGTCACCTGGCGCGGCAGGCCCGTGACGCGATCGACGGCCGTGCGGATGTCCTGTTTGACGCGCGCGTTGTCGGCGGCGTCCGGGTCGATCCAGATGAAGACGACCGAGAGGCTCTCCATCGACAGGCTCACCATCTCGTCGATGTCCTCGACCTCGGCCAGCTCATCCTCGAGCGGGTCGGTGACGTTGACCTCCACGTCCTCGGGGCTGGCCCCGGGGTATTCCGTGGTGATCTTCATGATGTCGAATGCGATGGTGGGGTCGGCCTGTCGGCGCAGCGAGAGCGCCGAGAGGATTCCGGCCAGGACGATGAGCGCGAGGATCAGGTTGGCCACCCGCGGCCGTCGGATGAAGTATTCGGTGATCTTGATCATGTGCGTTCTCCGAAGATGGCTGTTCCCACCCGCACGATCGTCGCACCCTCTTCGATGGCCACTTCGAAGTCGTCGCTCATGCCCATGGAGAGCGCGTCGAGCGGTGTGTCGAGGGCGAGCTGGGCGTTGAGTTCCGTCAGCAGTTCGCGCAGGCGACGGAAATAAGGGCGACTCTTCTCCGGTGCCTCACCGTAGGGGGGGATGACCATCAGCCCCCGCAGGTTGAGCTGGGACAGGTGCAGGATGGCGCGTGCCAATTCCGGGACCGCTTCCGGGGCTACACCCGCTTTGTTCTGTTCGTCGCCGATATTGACCTCGATGAGGCAGTCGAGTTTTTCCGGTGCGCGCGATGCCATGGCGATGGCCAGTTCCTCGGAATCGATCGTCTCCATCATGGCCGCAGCGGGCGCGACATATTTTGCCTTATTTTTCTGGAGGTTGCCGATGAAGTGCCAACGGATCGGGAGGTCGGCGAGCTCTGCCGCCTTATCACGCAGCTCCTGGGCGTAGTTCTCTCCGAAGGTGCGTTGACCGGCCTCGAAGGCGGCGTGAATCATCGCGGTCGGTTTACGCTTCGAAACCGCCACGAGCGTGATCTCCGCCGGATCTCGGCCGGCGCGCTTTGCGGCGGCGTCGATGCGGCGGCGGACGGCTTCAAGATGTGAGGCAATGGAGGTCATAGGGCGAAGGCCAGTCAGGCTCGTCAGGCCAGTCTCGCTGTGACTGGCATGCGTGCTAAGTCCTTGTCAACAGTGAAGATTATCGCTATAGTCCTGCCCATGCGGGGGAAAGCCTTTCAGCTCATTCTGTTGGTGTCATTTCTGGTATTTTTGCCCGGATGCATCTTTGGACCTCAACCATTTCGAGGGGTTATCTCCTATCGGCAGGGCAAGGTCTATATCGCCCTGCATCCGGATCGCTTCTATCGCGTGGGCGAGCTGCCGCAGGGGTGGAAACAGCTGCGCACCAAGGCCCGCGCGATCATCTTCTATAACGAAGAGCTCAAGGCATCGATTGCCACCGATGCCTTCTGCGGCGATTCGGTTCCGGATGCCTCGCTCGATTCCCTGGGCGGGCAGATCATCTCGGCGCTCGATAATCGCACGGTCACCAGCGAGCACCAGTTCATGCTCGCTGGCCGCGGGGCGCTGCGCCAGCTCGTCGAAGGGACGATGGATGGCGTGGAGGTTCACTTGAATCTCGTCATCGTGCGCAAGGACAACTGCGTCTTCGATCTCTACGCGATCATGCCGCGCCAGGTGCGCGAGCTGGTCGAAGAGGACTTCGACCTCTTCGTTGACGGATTTCGCTATGAGTAGCTTGGAACCCACCATCGCCGGTTGTCCCGGGCGCTGTGTCGTGTTCTTCTCGACCATCGGGAAGGGGATTACCGCCGCCGTCGATGTGGTCGGGGGCACGGCGCTGCTCGCCGGGAGGGCGATTCGCGTCTTCTTTACGCATCGTCTCGCCGTTGGTGAATTCTTTAACCAATTCTTCTCCATTGGTAATCGTTCCTTCATGATCGTCGCGCTCATCGCCTTCTTCACGGGGCTCGTGATGGCCTTGCAGTTGGTGGTGGGCCTCAAGCGCTTCGGCCTTCAGCTCTATGTGGGTCAGCTCGTGGGGTTGGCCATCTTTCGGGAGCTGGGGCCGGTGCTCACCGCGCTCATGGTCGCCTCTCGCGTGGGCAGTGGCATCGCGGCTGAGTTGGGTTCCATGGTCGTCACCGATCAGGTGCTGGCGATCGAGGCGATGGGGGCCAATCCGATTCAGAAGCTCGTCGTTCCGCGGGTGTTGGCCACGGTGATCGCTACCCCGATCCTCACGGTCATGGCCGATGTCATCGGCGCGTTCGGGGGTATGATTATCAGCGTCATGGAGGTGGGGGTTACGCCGCATTTCTATATCGACCAGTTGCGCGGTTCACTCATTATCAATGATTTTACCAGCGGCATCGAGAAGGCGGTCTTCTTTGGCTTCTTTGTTGGCGTCATCTCCTGCTATCAAGGGCTTCAAACGCGTGGCGGGACGGAGGGCGTTGGGGAGGCCACGACAAAAGCCGTGGTCTATTCCGCCGTGACGATCTTCATCGCCGACTTCTTCCTGACGAAGCTGATCATTTACGTCTAGCGGATAGGGTAGAGCGTAGAAAAGAAGCATTACCATCGAACCATCGAACCATCGAACCGACGAACGATTGAACCATTATGAATCAACCGATCATCGCATTCAAAGACGTGAGCAAGTCCTTCGGGGAACACCACATCCTCGATGATGTGAATATCTCCATCGCAAAGGGGGAGACGCTCACGATCATCGGGGGGTCGGGCAAAGGCAAGAGCGTCTTCTTGAAGCTCGTGCTGGGGGTGCTGCGCCCGGATGAGGGCGAGGTTGTCTTCCAAGGAGCGGATGTCGGCACGATGAAGGAAAAGGCGTTGCGGCGAATGCGCAGTCACATCGGCATGCTCTTCCAGGGGTCGGCGCTCTTCGATTCGCTTACCGTTGCGGAGAACATCGCCTACCCGCTGCGCGAGCACTTTCACTATTCCGAGGAGGAGCTTACGCACATTGTGGCGAAAAAGCTGGAACTCGTCGGGCTCAAGGGGGTCGAGGAGATGATGCCCGCCGATCTCTCGGGGGGGATGAAGAAACGCGTGGGGCTGGCGCGCGCGATCGCGACCGATCCGGACGTCATTCTCTATGATGAGCCGACCACGGGGCTTGACCCATCAAATACGCATCGTATCTGTCGGCTGATCAAAAAGCTGCAGGAAAAGCTCGGGGTCACGTCGGTTGTGGTGACGCACGATATGGAGGCGGCTTTTTCGATCAGCGATCGACTCGCCCTTCTGGCAGACCGGCACTTCGGGTTTGTGGGTACGAATGAGGAGGCGCGCGCATCGAAGGATCCCCTCGTGCAGAACTTTATTCAGGGCAAGATGGAGTCGGAGGACGATGATGATCTGAACGCATCGGAGGAGCCTTCGCCGGAAGAGGGTGAGAACGGGAGACCCATATGCAACGTATAGGAATGACGGAATTCAAGGTCGGGGTGTTCGTCTGCATCGGTCTGGTGCTCGCGATGGTCGTCGTCTTTATGATCAGCAGCGAACATCGCTTTTTCGATCGGCAGTATACGCTCTATGCCCACTATGACGATATCTCCGGCCTGCGTGCGGGGGCGTCGGTGCAGTTGGCCGGTCTCAAGGCGGGGTATGTGGACGATATCCACATGTCCAAAGATTTGAACAAGAAGGAGCTCATCGTCGTGCTGCGCTTGCGCAGGGAATTCGAAGATCGCATTCGGAGCGACAGCGTCGCCACCATCGAGACGCAGGGGCTTCTGGGGGATAAGTTCGTCTATATATCCATCGGGAGTGAGAACGAACCGATCCTCGCCGATGATGCGACCATTCAGTCGAAAGAGACGACCTCCATCTTTGCCCTTGCGGACAAGGCGGGCAAGATCATGGACGACATCGGCGAGGCGGCCGAGGTTGTTCGTAAGACGCTCGACTCGTTCAAGGGGGAGGAGGGCACCGGCGATCTGAAGGCGACGATGGTCTCCATTCGTAAGACCGTCGAGCAGGTCGAAAAGGGGAAAGGACTCGCCCACGCCCTCATCTACGATCCGAAGGGGGAGCGCATCATCGCGAGCCTGTCCAAGACGATGGATTCGGTCAGCGATATCGTCACCGACGTCGATAGTAAACAGAAGGGGCAGATCGGGGGGCTCATCGGCAATATGCGTCGCGCCAGCGCCGATCTTCAGGTTATTCTCGGAAAGGTTCGGCGCGGCGAGGGGACTGTTGGGCGCCTCATCAACGATCCGACCGTCTATAGCGAGCTCTCCACCCTCTTGGGACGCGCCAATCGCAGCAAGTTGATGCGCGCGGTCATTCGGTCGACCCTTCGCGCGGGCGATCGCCAGGTGCTGACACAAGAATGAGAGGGCAGCAGTTGAAAAGGGTCTGCAGCTCTGTTATGATGCGAGTGATTGGAACGAATTCCGCAAAACATGATCAATCCGGCCTTTGCGCCGGAGTTACCCAGGAGGCACTATGAGTACGCACCGGGCCAGTGATGCCAAGTCGAAGGCCAAACACGATTTGATGGGAATGATCACGTCGATGCACGACGTGAAAGGATATCAGGAACTCACCTGGGAGGGATCCTTCTCCGACTATCTCCACATCGTCGAGAAAAATCCGAAGGTGGCGCACACCGCCTTCCAACGCATCTACGACATGATCACCTCCTACGGATATGAAGAATACACCGAGTACAAGAAGAAGATTGTGCACCATCGCTTCTTCGAAGATCCCTTGGAGAATGGTAAGGACGGCATCTTCGGGCTCGACCTTCCGCTGATGAAGCTCGTGAACGTCTTTCAGTCGGCGGCCCTGCGCTACGGAACGGAAAAACGCATCCTCTTGCTGCACGGGCCTGTCGGCGGTGCCAAATCCACCATCGTGCGCATGCTCAAGAAGGGCCTCGAACTCTATTCGCGTACGCCCGATGGTGCGCTCTACAGCTATTCCTGGAGGAAGAACGGCATCGACGATCAGGGGCTGATCTTCGGCGCTTCCGACGAGATTCCCTGCCCCATGCATGAAGAGCCGTTGCACCTCATTCCGCTCGAGCTGCGCGACCGTATCCTCGCCGAGATCAACAAGAAGTTGCCCGAGGATCAGAAGGTTTGGATCGAGGGCGATCTCTGTCCTTCCTGCCGCTACATCTATCGCGAACTCAATCGCCACTACCAGGGGGACTGGTCGAAGGTGATGGAACACATCCATGTGCGCCGCATCGTTCTCTCGGAGAAAGATCGCATCGGCATCGGCACCTTTCAGCCCAAAGACGAGAAGAATCAGGACTCCACCGAACTGACCGGCGATATCAACTATCGCAAGATTGCCGAATACGGTTCCGATTCTGATCCGCGCGCGTTCAACTTCGACGGCGAGTTCAATATCGCCAACCGCGGCTTGGTCGAATTCATCGAGGTGCTCAAACTCGATGTCGCCTTCCTCTACGATCTGCTGGGCGCGTCGCAGGAGCACAAGGTGAAGCCGAAGAAGTTTGCGCAGACCGACATCGACGAGGTTATCATCGGGCATACCAACGAGGCTGAATACAAGAAGCTGCTGCACAATGAATATATGGAGGCGCTGCGCGATCGTACCGTCAAGATCGACGTCCCCTACATCACCAAACTCCACGAGGAGATCAAGGTCTACGAAAAGGACTATCGTGCCGAAAAGGTGCGCGGCAAGCACATTGCGCCGCATACCATCGAGATGGCGGCGATGTGGGCCATCCTCACGCGTCTGGAGGAACCCAAGAAGGCGAGTCTCACGCTCATGCAGAAGCTCAAACTCTATGACGGCAAGTCGCTTCCAGGTTTTACCGAGGACAACGTGAAGGAATTGCGCAAAGAGGCCATACGCGAGGGCATGGACGGTATCTCCCCGCGCTATATTCAGGATAAGATCTCCAACGCGCTCGTCTCCGATGTCGGTGGCCGTTGCATCAACCCCTTCATGGTGCTCAACGAGATGGAGTCGGGGCTCAAGCATCACAGCCTGCTCAAGGATGAAGAACAGCGCAAGCGTTTCCGCGAGATGCTCTCGCTCGTGAAAGAGGAATATGAGGATATCGTGAAGAACGAAGTGCAGCGCGCGATCTCCGCCGACGAAGAGGCGATTTCGCGTCTCTGCTCCAACTATATCGACAACCTCAAGGCCTACACGCAGAAGGAGAAGGTGAAGAATCCCTACACCGGTCAGGACGAGGAGCCGGACGAGCGGCTGATGCGTTCCATCGAGGAGAAGATCGATATTCCGGAGAGTCGCAAGGACGATTTCCGCCGCGAGATCATGAACTACATCGGCGCGCTGTCGCTCGACGGAAAGAGTTTCGACTTTAAGACCAACGAGCGTCTCCACAAGGCCTTGGAGCTCAAGCTCTTCGAGGACCAGAAGGACTCGATCAAGCTCACGAGCCTGGTCTCTTCAGTCGTTGACAAGGACACCCAGGAGAAGATCGATATCGTCAAGAGCCGCCTGATCAAGAACTACGGCTACTGCGACACGTGCTCCACCGACGTGCTCAACTTCGTGGCGTCCATCTTTGCCCGCGGCGACATTCGCGAACGGCGGGAACAGAAGAGCTGACGAAACCGAAGGGCGAGGAGGCGACCGCGAGCGTTGCTCGCTTGGGCGATGGGCGAAAAAGCCTTTTCGCCCCAGATCCCGAAGGGATCGATCGCCCTTCGCCCAAGCGAATGAAATGAGCGATCGTCTCGCGTGATTTTATGGCCCAAAAAATTGACAAAGATGTCTCGCGCTTCAAGCAGATCGTTCGCGGTCGGGTGAAGAAGGAGTTGCGCAAATTCATCTCGAATGGCGAGCTGATTGGCAAGCAGGGCAAGGACCTGGTCAGCATTCCTATCCCGCGCATCGATATTCCGCGCTTTGTCTATGGCGACAAGGAGAAGGGCGGTGTCGGGCAGGGGGATGGCAGTGAAGGCGAGGGGATTCAGCCGGGCGATGGCAAACAGGCGGGCTCCGCCCCCGGCGATCACCTGCTGGAGGTGGAGGTCAGCTTCGACGAGTTGGCCGATATGCTCGGCGAAGAGCTCGAACTTCCGCGCATCCTTCCGAAGGGGACCGAGGATCTCGATAGCCGCAACATCAAGTACACCGGCATGGCGCCGACGGGCCCTGAGAGCCTTCGGCATTTCAAACGCACCTTCCGCAAGGCGCTCAAACGACAGGTCATGAGCGGCACCTACGATCCACGTCGCCCGCTCATCATCCCCGTTCGCGAGGATCGCGTCTATCGCACCTGGAAGGAAGTGAGTACGCCTCGCAGCCGTGCGGTCATCATTTATATGCTCGATGTCTCGGGTTCGATGGGTCAGGAGCAGAAAGAGGTCGTGCGTCTCGAGTCTTTCTGGCTCGATGCCTGGATTCGCAAACAATACAAGGGCGTGGATGTGCGCTACATCATCCACGATGCGGTCGCGCGCGAAGTCGATCGGGAGACCTTCTTCCATACGCGTGAGAGCGGTGGGACGATCATCTCGTCGGCCTATAAGCTCTTTTTGGAACTCATCAAGGAGCATTATCCGCCGACGGAGTGGAACATCTATCCCTTTCACTTCAGCGATGGCGACAACTGGTCTGGCAACGATACCGAGGAGTGTCTCCGGCTTCTCGACAAGGAGATCATGCCGATCAGCAACGTCTTCTGCTACGGGCAGGTCGAGAGCGAGTACGGCAGCGGGCAATTCCTGAAGGATCTGTCCGAGCGATTTCCGGAGGACGAGCGCATCATTACCTCCAAGATCGCGGATCGCAGCGCGATCGTCGATTCGATCAAGACGTTTTTGGGCAAGGGCAAATAGAACGCTGCTCGTCAGGCGAGAAAGGCCAGTCAGGCCAGTCAGGTGATATGAAAAAGAAAGAAGCACAAAAGTACGTTCCGAAATACATGACTTCCTTGCCGAAGGATCTGGCCGAACTCAAGGCACAGATCGAGCAGCATGCGCGCGATTATGGTCTGGATTTTTATGACGTCATCTTCGAGGTGCTCGACTGGAACCAGCTCAACGAGGTGGCCGCCTATGGGGGCTTTCCCAACCGCTATCCGCATTGGCGCTTCGGCATGGAGTATGAGCAGCTCTCGAAGAGCTATGCCTATGGGCTCTCCAAGATCTACGAGATGGTCATCAACACCGATCCTTCGTATGCGTATCTGCTCTATTCGAATAACATCGTCGATCAGAAGCTGGTGATGGCGCATGTCTACGCGCATGTCGATTTCTTCAAGAACAACGTTTATTTCGCGCACACCAACCGCAAAATGTTGGACGAGATGGCCAACCATAAGACGCGCATCCTGGGTTATATCGACAAGTTTGGGCAGGATCGGGTCGAGAGTCTCATCGACGCCTGCCTCTCCCTTGATTCGCTCATCGATTACCATGCCCCGGCGATCAAGCGGCGTCGTCCGCCATCGATGGAAGACCAGGACCCGCGCCGAGCGGTAAAAAAGTTGCATGCCGAGCGGCCGTATCTGGAGAAGTTTATCAATCCGAAGGCGTTTCTCGATGAGCAGCGCAAGCACCTCGATGAGGAGATGCAGCAGGAGCGGCATTTTCCCGAGCATCCGGAGAAGGATGTCCTGCGCTTCCTGCTCGAGTACGCGCCACTCGAGGCGTGGGAGCGCGACGTGGTCTCCATGATGCGCGAAGAGGCCTACTACTTCATGCCCCAGGGGCAGACGAAGATACTCAATGAGGGGTGGGCCTGTGTGACCTCGGGTACGCTCGTGAACACCGATCGCGGTCTTATCCCCATGGGTGAGCTGGTGTCGAATCGACAGGGGATTGCCATCCATGATGGGCAGCAGCGACAGGACGTGATCGACTGGGCCTCGTTTTCCGATCGCGAAACGGTGTGTGTGACGACGAGACGCGGGCTGGTGTTGGAGGGTTCGACCAATCACCGTGTCCTCTTGGACGATGGCCGTACTTGGAAACAGCTCGATGAGCTGCACGCCGGGGATCGGGTGGCGGTGAGCGGGGGAGCAAACCTTTGGTCCTCTGAGTATGTCGATGTCGATTGGGAGCCGAGAGGTCGTCGAACGTTGACCGATGTTGCTGGTGATGCCGGCGTGAGTCTCTGGACGGTTATTCGGCATCGCGCGGGGAGCGTGTGTTCGCGCAGTGCCACGGCCATCGATGCGGCTTTGGCCACCTATGATGCCCAGGCGACGCTGTTGCCATCGCGACGCTATGAAATCGCGGTGCCCTCAGCAGTAAACGAGTCCTTCGGTGCTTTTCTCGGGTATCTCATCGGCGATGGCCATATCAGCGCGGTCAAGAGAACGATCGGATTCACCTCAGGGGATGAGGTGCAAGCCGAGAGGTTTCAAGCGCTGTGCGAAGAGCTCTTTGAACTCAAGGCGACGGTGCGACAGGACGAGGGCCGTTATCGCGCGTCGGTTTCATCCGAGATGCTTCGCGATCTTCTCGAGGCGATGGGTCTGCACACAGGTCCGTGCGCGCGGGAAAAAACCGTGCCGCCGGCGATCCTTCGCTCGCCGAAGTCGGTGGTTTCCGCTTTCCTGCGCGCTCTTTTCGATAGCGACGGCTATGCCGGACCTCACGGCGTGATCCTCTCGACGGCGAGCACCGAGATGTCGAAGGTCGTTCAAACGCTTTTGCTCAATTTCGGTATTCTCTCCACGAGGCGGCCGCAGCCCAAGGATATCTGGCATGTGCATGTCCTGGGCAGGTCGGCAAAGGTCTTCCTCGATGAGATCGGTTTTGGTCTCGATCGCAAGCAGCGACGTCTCGTAGGATATGTGGAGGATCGGAAGTGGTTTAAGCGTGAGGACTGGGCCGATGAGATCGTCACGATTGAGCGCGGTCGGGCGGATGTCTATGACATAACGGTGGACGAGACGCATCGCTATTGCGCGCATGGACTCATCAATCACAATAGTTATTGGCACTCGACGATCATGACGCGGAAGGTCCTCAAGGACTCGGAGGTGATCGATTATGCGGATCACCACTCGGGCACGGTCGCCATGGGTCCGACGCGCATCAATCCGTATAAGATCGGCCTCGAGCTCTTTCGCGATATCGAAGAGCGCTGGAACAAAGGTCGCTTTGGTCGTGAATATGAAGAGTGCGACGACATGGTCGAGAAGGCGAAATGGGACAAGAAATTGGGGCTCGGGCGCGAGAAGATCTTCGAGATTCGCCGTCTCTATAGCGATGTAAATTTCATCGATGAATTCCTCACGGCGGAGTTCTGTCAGAAGCATCGGCTCTTCATCTATGCCTATAACCTGACGACCGATCAGTATGAGGTCGCCAGTCGCGAATTCGACAAGATCAAGAAACAATTCCTCTTTCAGCTCACCAATTTCGGCCAGCCGATGATCGAGGTGGTCGAGGGCAACCATGCCAACCGCGGCGAGCTCATGTTGCGGCATATTCACGAGGGCGTTGGCCTCAAGTACGATTACGCCTGTGAGACCCTCAAGAATCTCTTCACGATCTGGCGTCGCCCGGTTGGGATCGAGACGATCTACGACAACGTCAAAAAGGTCGTGCGCTACGACGGCGAGGAGATCAAGGAGGAGCGCCTCTAACCCCCTGTATTATATTGCGTCTCTTGTTTGATGCCTTTCTGTATATCCGCTATAATCCTCTATATGAAACCATCCCTTTGGCTCGTCGGTCTGATCGGCATCATCCTGATGCAGGCATCCTGTTCCAGTTCCGGAGGCGGTGCCGCTGCTCTCACGCTCGTCATCGATGAGCCGAGCCAATACGAGACCAACTTCGCCGAATTGCGCGATTTGTATGTCATCGGCTCCTACTCCGGCACGGTCACCACCCCGGGCGATATTCGCATTCAACTCTATCGGGGCAGCTCTGCCACGGGAGAACTCGTGCGCGATATCCAGAGCCAGGTCGATCCGGAAACCGGCGTCACTCCCGAGAGTTCGCTCAACCTCGACTATGCCAGCGGCAGCGATTACGGCATCACCATGGTGCCCGATCTCGTCGAGGTTCCTGGCGGATTCCTCGACCCGAACAACAAGGTGGTCGTGACGACCGACTACTTTGCCGGGGTCATCCTGGGCGGGGCGACAAAGGATTTTGATACCACCTACACCGATTCCGACGGAAACCCCTTGGAGGATTTGACCGCGGGGACCTACACGATCGTCGTTTGGGGAGTGAACGGCGATGTGGAGGGGTTGCATGTCACCAAGGAGATTACCTTCGGCCTCACACACGCCTCGCTCGGACGCTTCAGTCCTGCTTCAACCCTCGAAAAGCTCACTGCCTTTACGAGGGCCAACGACTACCGCGCCTACTTCAACCGTTTCCCCGGCTATTTCCTGTATGAGGGAAATCTCTACGAGATCAAGGACCGCTTTATGCCCAACAACTCCATCGAGGTGGTCAACGATCTGACCGGCACGACGATCGATACCGTCGCGGCGGCATACAACGACTTGCTCATCTACAACGTGCGTGCGACCTCCGCCACGAACACGGTCGAGACCGCGGCGCTTGTGCGTTATGAGCTGACCGAGAGCGAGCGGAGTGTCTTTCACTATTACGATATCGGCGAGCCGACGATCACCTATGTGAACGGGGATGCGGCTTCCGTTACGGTCGATGGCGCCTATGCTACCTTTGCGACGGACGATCGCCTGGTCCTGCCGCGCGTCGAAATTCAGGATGCGGGGACGACCCTCGGAGACAATCTCTATTATGTCGATGACACGACGCCGACCGAGCTCGATCTGGATGTGAGTGATGGGGTGACGGTGGGGACCACCGATGTCTTCAGCGTCTTCGGCGTGGTACGTCCGATTCCGTCGACGGTGACCGCGGGCACGCACAACTACGAGTTCTCGATAGACGATCGCATCGCCCAGATTGCGTACACGATCACCGATGCGGGCGGCGCGACCGTCGAGACCGCGACGCGCGATGTCGAGCTGGAACGCAGCTACGATGACACCAATCGCACGTCGCTATCCGGTTCCGTTTACGAGTTCAAACACGAGTTCACCATCGATGACGGCGCGGGCACCTACACCGTGGCGCTCATCGGCCTCGATACGCTCGGCGCCGAAGTCACCGGAACCGCCGAATCCTTTACGGTTGTGGTGGAGTAGGGCTTTTCTGCTCCTCTGGTGGCTCTCTCTGCTCTGTCATCCTCGATCACGTTCGTATAGTGCACAGTTGAAATATTATATTGCACAATAATATTGTGCATATTATGATAATACCATGTTCATCGTGGATACAGAGCGTTTTCATCGCGCCCTGAAGGAGAAGGGGTACCGCTCCGTTAAGGAGCTCGCGGAGAATCTGGGCGTCCATCGCAATACGATTCATCATTATCTCTCGGGGCGCGCTGTCCTTCCAGCGGCATTCGAGCGGATCATCACGGCGTTAGGGGTGACTCCCGCGGAGATCCTCGTTGCGAAGCCGGAGGCGAAGCCCTTGTTGCATCCGGGGATCGCGACGCTCATCGATCAGCTCCATCTCGAGTTTCCGAATGTGACGTTTGTCCTCTTCGGTTCACGCGCCACGGGGAGGGCAAAAAAATATTCCGACTGGGACCTGGGCGTTTTCTCGAGCGATGGTATCGATCACGCCCTCTATCGCAAAATTGCGAGACGCAAGGACGATCTCGCTGAGGACCTGCCTTATTTCGTCGATGTGGTAAATTTGAGCTGCGCCGATGCCTCATTTCTGCGTGAGGCCTCTCGCGGCTGGACGTACCTTACGGGTCTCCAACAGGACTGGGCCGAACTGCAGAGAAAGGCGGCGGCATGATGAAGAATAAAGCGAAGGTGGTGGGAGATGAAAAACTCAGTGCTTCAATCGCTGCGCTCGAACATGCATTGAGCTTTGAGAAGGAGGCGAAAAAAGACCCCTTCTTCTTCTCCGGGATCGTGAAGAGCTTCGAGGTCTGCTTCGAGTACGCGTGGAAGCATTTCAAACGCGAGGCGGATGGACGCGGTCTTGAAGTCTACAGCCCTAAGGATGCCATCCGGGTGGCGGGACAGTTAGGCCTCATCGAGGACGTCGAGCGGTGGCTCGGTTTTCTCACGGACCGAAACTTCGCGGTGCATGACTACATCGGTATTTCCAACGAAGAGTACCTCAAGACGATCAAGGCATTTCTGGTGGAGGTGAAGAAAATCACTTCGTGAGGGATCGTTTGTTCGCCGCACCCAGCATCACCGCGACGAGGACGATGAAGATGCCGGAGCTGGCCATTCCCAGGTCTTTTGCGCCGATCCACCAGGTGACGGCGATGTTGAAGAGCGCAATGGAGAGGTAGAAGGCGGGGTAGAGCCAATTGGTTCGATAGTTTGATAGTTCGATGGTTCGATGGAAAAAACGTTTTGGCGTATACGTCCAGATCAGAACGTTGACGGCGATGATGGCGAGCGCCACCAAAAACCAGCCGGCGAAGTTGGTGAACGGGATGCGAAAGTACCAGCCCTCGTGTGCATACCAGTAGATATCGCCTAAAAACCACTGTGAGCCGAGCTTTGCCACCGGGTCGATGATGACGTCGAGTATCATCGTGAGGAAGGCGCCGAGTAGGATCGTTCGTGGTCTCGTGGTCTCGTGGTCTCGTGGTCTCGCTCCATCGGTCAAGAAACAGGCCGTCGTATATCCCGCAAAGATCAGGAACGGGTAGGAGAGCGAATCGAAGAAGGGGACGCCGGCGATCATCAGTTCGCCGGGCATGTTGGCGTATATATAATGATACTCGCCGTAGGGGAAGCCGTTGTGGATCGAGGAGAACTCCGAGGCCCAGGCGATGGCATAGCCGGTGACGAGCCAGAGGATCGTGCGACGCCATCCCCAGAGCCGCCAGGCCAGCACGAGATAGGCGGCAAGGAAGGCGAAGACATAGGGTCGGTGGATTACTGTTGTGAATAATTCTTCCACGGTTTCTCCTTTTGATCGTGAGGCGGATGTTTCTGAGTGGCGAAATGTTTTGAGGGACGAGGGACGTTCGTTCACTTCGTTCTCTGGGACGAGGGACGAAAAAGCTTCATCGTCCTTCGTCCGAGATCCCGAAGGGATCGGTCGTTCTTCGTCCTTCGGTCTTTTGGTGCCACTCCACCGTGTCGCGCACGGTTTCGCTCAAAGGGCGCGGTTCAAGCCCCAGGTCACGGCGCGCCTTGGTGCTGTCGAAGTGCCAGGGATGACGGATCGTGCGGATGCCGTTTACGGTAAGTCCCGGATGCTTGCGCGTGATGAGCGAGCGACCCTCGAAGAGGGCGGCGGCGGCGAGAGCGGTCCGGTATCCGACGGTGCGCGTCGGGGCCGGAATGCCGGAGTGTTCTTCGAGCATGGTGAGCAGTTCGCCCAGCTCGGTGTTGTGCCCGCCGAGGATGAACGTCGCATCCGGGCGGAACCGCACGAGCGCGTTGATCGTGGCCATGGCCACGTCGCGTGCATCGATGATGTTGATGCCGGCATCGAAGTAGGCCGGGATGTCGCGCGCGAGAAAGGCGCGCACCAGGCGTCCGGGCGGGGTGCCATGGATATCCTGAGGCCCCATGACCGCCGTCGGCCGGAGGATCGTCGTGGGGAGCCCGCGTGCGCAGGCGCGCTGCACGGTGAGTTCCGCCGCCAGTTTGCTGCGCTCGTAGTGACCGCGCACATGGCGGGAATCGAGTCGGTGCTGCTCGTTCGGCGTGCTCTGGGCGCGCGCTCGGCCCATCACCTCGCAACTGCTGAAAGAGATGAATCGAGGGGTTCGTGCCTTGAGCGCTGCGTCGCAGAGGATCTCTGTGCCGCGAACGTTGATCGAATGGAAGTCGCGCGAGGGGCGATGCCAGAGCGTGTTGAGCGCCGCGGCGTGAACGACAGCGGATGACCGTTGCACCAGTGCGCACATCCCATCGCGATCGCGGATGTCGCCCCGAACGATTTCAAGGTTCGGCAGCGATTTCAGATTGACCGCGCTCTCTCCATCGCGCAGGAGGGCGATGACCTGAGCCCCGTGATGCACGGCCTCGCGGCAGATATGTGAACCGATGAGTCCCCCGGCGCCGGTGACGAGAATCGGGGATGGAATGGGATAGGTCACGATGGTTCCTGAAGGATGTCGAGCAGGGCCTGACTGCAGCGGGGATCCCACTGGCCGTCGTGCATTTCTTTCTGATAGATGGAGATCGCCTTTTCGAGCGGCATGCCCTTTCGGTAGGGGCGATCGGTGGTCATGGCATCGAAGGTGTCCGCAACCGCCACGATGCGCGCGAACAGGGGGATCGTCTCCCCTTCGATGCCATCCGGATAGCCCTTGCCGTCGATGCGTTCATGATGCGAGCGGATGATGGGTAACACCGGCTCCAGGCTCTTGAGCGGCGCGCAGATGTCATACCCGCGCGTCGTGTGCGTCTGGATGTGTTCGGTCTCCTCCGGCGTGAGCGCCCCGGGTTTGAGCAGGATCGATTCCTTCACGCCGATCTTGCCGATGTCGTGGAGCAGCGCTCCCTTGCGCAGCGTCTCCTGTTCCCCCTCGGAGATTCCCAGGTGTTGACCGATGTGAACCGCCAGCTCCGCCACCCGCTCGGAGTGGCCGGCCGTGGTGAGGTCCTTGGCTTCGAGCGCTGCGGCCAGCGAGATGAGGATGTTCTCGCTGGTGTCGAGATCGTCGTGCATCAGCTTCATGCGCAGCAAGGATTTGATGCGCGTGATCAGCTCCAGCCGATTGCTCGGCTTGACGAGAAAATCATCGGCGCCCAGTTCGATGGCGCGAATCTTGTCGTCCTGTTCGGACAGCGCGGTGATGACGATGATCGGGATGAACTGGGTGTGCTTGTCTCCCTTGATGCGCTTGAGGATTTCAAATCCGGAGATCTTGGGCATCATCAGGTCTAAGAGGATCAGATCCGGCGCGGTTCGACCGATGACATCGAGCGCTTCCTCGCCGTCGAAGGCCGATTCGAGCCTGTAGGGATAGGGCCTCAGCTGCATGCGCAGCAGTTCCACCGTGGTGGGGTTGTCGTCGACGATCAATATCGTGGGAGTGCGCTTCATCGCTGCTGGCTATAGCAGAGCCCCCACGGATTGTCTACTGGCCCCCTCCGTTTGGGATGGTGTTTTCGGGGACCGCCGTCTCGGCTCACATGCCGCCTCGGCGGCTTTTTCTTCTTCCATCGCAGCATTATAGGCTTCGATCGCGATGAAAGAAGAGATCCCCTCCAAACACCATCCCAAGCGGAGGCGAGTGAGCGTTTCAGGGGAGGTGCTGTGTTCCTCGTGATCAAGGTCTTGACGGGGGCGGCCGGCTCGGTTAGCTTGCCTCGCAATTCCAGGGGGGGAGCTATGTGGCGCCTTATCAAGTGGCTGTTTTTGATCGCGATCATCGGTTCGATCGTTCTCTGGGTCACGGGATGGAAGATTCGGGGCAAGACGATCCAGGAGCACGCCGTGCCGATCACCCAAACCAAGATGTTCAAGGAGGGCGTGAAGGATATGCGCTCATTGGTGGGTGAGGGGCTCAAAGCCGCTGGCGAGGCGATCTCGGAGGATGTCACCGATTCCGAGCGCAAACAGCTCGACGAGATGGTGCGTAAGGAGCTGCAATATGGAAAGACGATTCCCGGCGCGCCTGATCAAGTCGCCCTTCCGCCGCAACTGAATCCGGAGCCGGACAAACCGACGAAGCGGCCGTGAGCCGTGGAGCAAAAGGAGTGGACATCATGAGCACTGCTGAGACCAAGAGCTGTAAGATCGAAGGCTGCAAACGCGCCTATCGCGCCAAGGGGTATTGCACCGTTCACTATAACAAGTGGCGCCGCGGCGAGATCGAAGGCGAAGTGGGTCGCTACAAGAGCTGCAGCGAAGAGGGGTGCCACAAGCCGATGTATCGCAAGGGCAAGTGCGAGCAGCACTATGGCGCGTGGTCGGCGTCGAAGAAGCCTGAGGTGCCGGTAGCCGAGGCCCCGAAGGAAGAGGCCGTTCCCGCAGCAGCTGAGGCAGCGCCCGTCGAAGAGAAGAAGGAAGAGGCCGCTCCCGCAGCAGCTGAGGCAGCCCCCGCTGAAGAGAAGAAGGCAGAAGCGGCGGAATAGAAGCCAGTCAAGCGAGTCAGGTCAGTCAAGCCAGTCAGGTGTTTCCTGGCTGGCTTTTCTTTTGTTGCGGGAAGGGTGTTATTCTTCGATGGCATTCAAACACGACATTCTTCAGGAAGGCTTCGATCGATTGCTCGCTCGGTTCGGTCCGCGTCACTGGTGGCCGGGCGAGACGCCTTTCGAGGTGATGGTCGGCGCCATTCTCACGCAGAATACGAATTGGAAAAATGTTGAACGCGCTATTGCGAATCTGAAACGAGAGCGTGTCCTCGCACCTGAGAAGATGCTCGCCCTCCCTCCCGAAACGCTGGCGGAGCTCATTCGTCCCGCGGGGTATTATCGCGTGAAGACGGGTCGGCTGCGTTCCTTTCTGACCTATTTTGTCGACACCTCTGATGGCAGCGCGACGCAGATGGCCGCGCGGTCGCTCGAGGAGCTGCGCCCCGAACTCCTCGCGGTCAAGGGGATCGGGCCCGAGACGGCCGATTCGATCCTGCTCTATGCGCTGGACAAGGCCACCTTCGTCATCGACGCGTATACGAAGCGCATCCTCTTGCGCCACAGCCTCTGTTCCGAGGAGGATGGCTATTACGAGCTGCAGGAACTCATGACGGATGGCCTTCCCTGTGACATTCCCCTCTATAATGAATACCACGCCCTGATCGTCGAGTGCGCCAAGGAGCATTGCCGCACCAAGCCTCGGTGTGATGGCTGCCCGCTCGCCGGCTGGAATGATTGCATGCCCTCCTAAACCGTTGCAGGTGGCATTGCCTCGTGCGATACTGCGAATCCATGGAACAATCCGCTGCCGCAGAATCGAAGAGCAACGGCCGAAACACCTTCGGCACCTTTCAGGGCGTCTTTCTCCCCAGCATCCTCACCGTCTTCGGCGTCATCATGTACCTGCGCATGGGCTGGGTGGCGGGGCATGTGGGTCTTGTCGGCACCATCTTCATCATCACGGCTTCGAGTGTGATCACCTTCATCACGGCACTGTCGATGGCGTCGATCGCCACCAACATGAAGGTCGGCATCGGCGGGGCCTATTACATGGTGTCGCGTTCCCTCGGTGTCGAGGTCGGCGCGGCCATCGGGCTCTCGCTCTATGGTGCCAAGGCCATCGGCATCGCCTTCTACATTGCGGGTTTTACCGAGGGAGTCATCGGCGTCTTTCCTCATGCGCCGCCGGTGCTCGTCGCCGTCGGCAGCCTTGTCTTTGTGACGCTTCTGGCCTTCATCTCCGCGGGTGTAGCGCTCAAGGCTGCATTTGCTATTCTTCTCATTATCATCGGCTCGCTCATCTCTTTCTTCGCTGGTTCATATGTGCCGGCGGGCGAGGTGGCGCACGCAGCATCGGTTTCGTCCGTTCCGTTCTGGGCGGTCTTCGCGGTCTTCTTCCCGGCGGTCACCGGCATCGAGGCGGGGCTGTCGATGTCGGGCGATCTGAAAGACCCGGCACGCTCCATCCCACGGGGCACGATCGCAGCGGTGCTGGTGGGGTTTATCGTCTATCTGGTCATCGGCATCTGGCTCGTCGAGCGAGTCCCTAACCGCGTGCTCATCGACAACACGCTGATCTTTCTTGACGTGGCACGCCTGCGTTGGATCGTCATCGCCGGCATCTGGGGGGCCTCGCTCTCCAGCGCCCTGGGCAGCATCCTGGGTGCGCCGCGCAATCTCCAGGCACTCGCGCGCGACAAGACCGTTCCCGCTTTCTTCGGCAAGGGGCATGGGGAACAGGATACTCCGCGGATCGCAACGGCGTTTTCGTTTCTCATCGCGCTGGTGGCCGTGCTCTGGGGAAATCTCGACACCATCGCGCCGGTGCTGACGATGTTTTTTCTCACGACCTACGGCTCGATCAATCTCGTGGCGGGATTGGAGGGGCTCATCGGGAATCCCTCCTGGCGCCCCTCCTTTCGTACGCCCTGGATCGTCTCTTTCATCGGCGCGGGGCTCTGTCTCGTCGCGATGTTCATGATCAATCCCGGAGCGACCTTCATCGCGATCTTCGTCGTCGGCATGCTCTACTATGTGACGGCGCGCCGTCGGTTGGGCACGCGGTGGGACGATATTCGCCGCAGCATCCACCTCTCGATGGCGCGTTTTTCCATCTATCGACTGGCGCGGCATCGTCAGGATGCACGTACGTGGCGGCCGAACATCCTGGTCCTGGCCGGTGCACCCACCAAGCGCTTCTACTTGATGGAGCTGGCCGACGCTATTACGCACGGGAAGGGGTTTTTGACCGTCGCTTCAATACTCCAGGGGGAGCAGATTGACCCGGAAAAGATCGCGTCGATGGAGGAAACCATTCAGCACTGGCTTGAGGAACGCGATGTCCCCGCACTCGTCGAGGTGACGGGGGCCGTCGATTTTGTCTCTGGGGTGAAGGGGCTTATCACCTCCTATGGCATCGGGCCGCTCGTGCCGAACACGATCCTGCTCGGCGAGAGCGAGGACGCGGAAAAGTTCGATGATTTTGCGCGCATCGTGCAGTTCATCTACCGCGCGCGGCGTAATCTCGTCCTCGTCCGGGAGGGGCAGATCGAGGCGCCGCGGCAGCGTCGGCACCACATCGCCTGTTGGTGGGGCGGCAAGCGGCAAAACGCGGGGCTCATGCTCACGCTCGGGTATCTGCTTCAGACCAGCCCCGAATGCCGCGGGTCGCGTTTAACCATTCGCACGATCGTGCGTGATGAACAGGAGCGCGAATCAACGCGCGAGGAGATCGCGGGGTTTCTCAAGGAGGCGCGTCTGATCGCCGAGCCCGACATCATTATTCATCCCTACGAGACCTCGCCGCTGCCGACGACCATTCGCGAGGCGTCAAAGGATGCCGACCTCGTCTTCATCGGCATGCGTCCGCCGGGTGAGGATGAGACGGTGGAATCCTACGCCGACTACTATGCGCAGCTCATGGCCCGCACTGCCGGTTTCCCGCCGATGGCGATCGTCCTCGCCGCCGAAGACCTCAAATTCCAGGATATTTTTGTGTGAAACGCGTTTGTGTCATCCCGAGCGAAGCGACGCGGAGTCGAGGGATCCCATGAGATTCCTCAACGTGAGTTTATCCTGAGCGGAGTTGAAGGGTTCGGAATGACATCATCCTAGGAAGGCTTGATCACCGCCAGCGTATACGACTCCGGCGTGATGTATTTCGTTGCCACGCGCTGGACGTCCTCGCGCGTGACCGCCATGATGCGCTTCGGATATTCCTCCGCCTCCTCAAGGCCGATGCCGTAGAGCGTGTTGAAGGCATAGAGGTTGGCCAGCGCCATGTTGCGCTGACGGTCGAGTTCATAGGTTCCCGCAATATACTGCTTGGCGCGCGCGAGTTCCTCGCCGGTGACGCGTTTGTCGCGTACGAGGTCGAGCTGCATGGTGATGCCGGCGATCGCCGTTTCGACTTTGGCCGGATCGGTGCCGATGTAGACGGCGAAGAACCCCGGGTCGATCCCTTCATGGAGGACGGAACTCACCGCATAGGCCAGACTCATCTGGTCGCGCAGCGTGACGAAGAGGCGTCCCCCCTGGCCGGAGAGAATCGTGTTGAGGACGGTGAGTGCATAGCGATCGACGCTCGTAAACGTGGTCGATTGATAGCCCAGCACGATGTGTGCCTGTTGCTTGTCGCGTTTGATCACGACGCTCTCGCGCGGTTTCTTCGGGCGCGCATCCCGCTTGATCGCGCGTTTTTTTGGCGCCCCCTTGGGCAGGTCGGCGAGCATTTCGTTGGCAAGGGTTTCCACCTCATGGGCATTCACATCGCCGACGACCGTGAGCACGAGCCCCTTCGCGCGAAAGACCTCGCGGTGAAAGCGTGCGACGTCGGCTTGTTTGAGTCCCTTCACGGATGCCGCCGTTCCGGAGCTGCGCAGACCATAGGGATGATGCGGAAAGAGGGTCTTCATGAACTCCGCAAAACTGCGCGAGGAGAGGTTGTCCTCCTGGTCGCGAATCGCCTTGGTCAACAGGCGTTTCTCCTTGGTCACCTCGGCCTGTGCAAACGACGGATGGGTCAGCACATCGGCGAAGAGCGCGAAGCCATCGCGCAGGTGCTCGCTCAAAAACTCAGAGCGCAGGCCGATGGTGTTGCGACCGGTGAATCCGTCGATGTCGCCGGCGATCCTTTCAATTGCTTCCGAAATCTGCACCGCAGAGCGTGTCTTCGTTCCTTTGGTGAGCATACGCGCGGTGAGCGCCGAGATGCCGTTGGTCTTCGGTGTTTCGAAACGCGTGCCGCCCAGGACGACAGCATTGATGGCAACGATGGGGTGCGCATGGTTTTCTTGAACGATGAGCGTGGCACCGTTCTTTAAACGCAGCGTCTGGATGGCCTCGTTCGATTTGCGGCAGGTCCCCTTTGCCTTCGCCGGTTTTCGGGTGAGGGCGGTCTTGATCGTCGCCTTCTCCTTGAGCCATCGCGAACCGTGCGGGACCAGCAGAACGAGCGTGGCCGCTTCCGGTTTGAGGTAGGTTTTGGCCGCCGTGCGTACGGTCTCGATCTGGACGTCGCGCAGCATCTGATAATAGCGCTTTTCAAAGGTATGGTCGTCGGCGGTCGCGATGAACGAAGCGATCTTGCTGCCCTGGCCGCCGACGGTCTCGCGGTCGTAGATTTCAGAGGAGCGCAGCGCCAGCTTTGCGCGCGAGAGCTCTTCGGAGGAGACCGACTCTTCACAGATGCGGTGCACCTCGGCAGTGATCGCATCGATCGCCTTGGGAACATCGCCATCGGAGAGCATGCCGCCGATGAGAAAGAGGCCCGGGTCGCGCGGGGTCAGCGCGTAGGCGTAGATGTTGTGGGCCAGGTGGCGGCGGCGTTTGATCACCTGCTCGAGGCGCGACGAATCCGCACCACCCAGGATGTGGGCCAGCACATCGATCGCCGGGACATCCTGATGCGTGATGCCGGGGACGTGAAAGGCAATTCCCAGGTAGGCGCTCTGGATGTTCGAGGGTTTGATGACGAGCCGCACGCCGCTCTGTTTCGGCTCAGCGGGAATGGTGGTCTTTGGTGCAGCCGGGCCCTTCAGGCCTGCAAACTCCTTGCGGATCAACTCCAGCATCGCCTCCGTCTTGAAATCGCCCACGGCGATAAAGACGATGTTCGAGGGGGTGTACCAGCGGCGGTAGAAGTCGAGGAGACGTTCGCGCGTGAAGGAGGTGATGGTCTTGGGGTATCCGATGATCGGACGGCCATAGGTGTGTTTGCGATAAGCGGTTTGAAAGATATGCTCGGTCGTCATGCGATTCGGATTGTCCTGCTCGCGCCGGACCTCTTCGAGGATGACCTCGATTTCGCGCCCGAGCTCCTCCGCGTCGAAGAGCGGGTTGCAGATGGCGTCGGCCAGAATCGACAGCCCCGTCTCGGCAAAGCGCGTGGCCATGTTGATGTAGTAACAGGTCTGGTCGATCGAGGTGTAGGCGTTGATTTCGCCGCCGGCGGCCTCGATATCGCGCGCGATCGTTCCCTCGGGGCGCGTGGGCGTTCCCTTGAAAAGCATGTGCTCGATGACATGGCTGATGCCCGCTTCGGCGTCGGTTTCCATAGCCGAGCCGACCTTGACCAGCGCGTTGAAGGAGACCACTTTGGCGGCGTGGTTCTCTTCGAGCAGGACCTGCATGCCGTTGTCGAGCGTGAACGATTGGATGGTCATGGGAAATCCTCGGGGGGCGGATAAACGCCGAATCTGGTTGAAATAGCGTGATATTTCGCTAAGGTGAGGCCCGTTTGTAGCAACCCGCCCGGTGAAAGGAAAGCGAAAATGTCGGATTGGTCGAAACGCGGAACCCCGGAGCTTGAGGCCGAGGTACGCCGACACAACGAGCTCTATTTCCGGGAGCATGCGCCGGAGATCTCGGATGAGGCCTTCGATGCGCTCGTGGAGGAGTTGCGCCGGCGAAAGCCCGATGCGGCGGTGCTGACCGAGCTCGTCTCCGATCTGCGCGCCGAAGGGGTCAAGGTTCGCCACGAAACGCCGATGCTCTCGTTGGACAAGGCCTACGAGGAGAAGGCGGTCGCCGATTGGGCCGCCAAGTTCGACGGCGATCTTGTCGTGAGCCCGAAGGTCGATGGTGTTGCGTGCAGCCTTCGCTATGGGGCCGACGGCGAACTCGTCCAGGCCGCGACGCGCGGCGACGGCGTCGAGGGCGAAGAGATCACCTCCAACGTGCGTTTCATTCGTTCGATTCCAAAACAGATCGGGCAGGGCCATCTCGAAGTGCGCGGCGAGGTCTATATGCCGCTCTCCGTATTTGCGCGCTACGAAGGGCAGTTTGCCAATCCGCGTAACCTTGCGGCGGGGGCGATCAAACAGAAGGACGCGCGCAAGACCGGTGCCTATGAACTTTCTTTCTTTGCTTACGATCTCATGGGCGCGGAGGTTGCGACCGAAGCGGAGAAGTATGCGTTTCTCGAACGCGAGGGGTTTGCGGTCGTCGAGTGGCGCGGTGTCTCGAAGGCGGAGATTCAATTGTCCTATGAGGCCATTCAGGAGAAGCGCGACGCCTATGATTTTGAGACCGACGGCGTGGTCTTCAAGGCCGATCGCATCGCGGAACAGCGGCGTCTGGGCGTCACCGCGCATCATCCGCGTTTTGCCATCGCCTACAAATTTCAGGGTGATTCCGGAACGACGCGCTTGATCGATGTGGAGTGGAGCGTGTCGCGCACCGGGGCGATCACGCCCGTGGCGGTGGTCGAACCCGTGGAGCTCTCCGGTGCCAAGGTGCGGCGTGCGTCGCTGCACAATCTGGCGATCCTCAAGGCGTTGGGGCTCACGCGCGGCGCGACGGTCCTTATGATGCGTCGGGGCGGCGTGATTCCGCATGTGGAGCGCGTGGTGGAGGCGGGGAAGGGGAAGATTTCCATTCCGAAACGCTGTCCTTCCTGCGGCGCTCCGACCGAGGTGCGCGACGATCTGCTCCTGTGCACGAACGCCAAGGACTGTGCGCGCTCCAGCGTGGGCGAGCTCGCGCATTTCGTCAAGATCGTCGGCATCGACGGCTTCGGCGAGAAGCATCTGACGCAACTCTATGACGCGGGCGTGGTGACCGATCCCGCCGAGATCTATGAGCTCACGCGTGAAGAACTGCTCGCGATGGAGCGCATGGGCGAGACGCTAGCGGAGAAACTCCTCGCCAACATCGAGGCAAAGCGTTCGATTCCGCTGCTGCTCTTTTTGCAGGCGCTCGGCATGCGCGAGGTCGGCAAACACGTCTCCAAAGTGCTCGCCGGATATGGCACGCTCGAGCGCGTGCGGGCGCTTACCGAGGAGGAGCTCGCCGCGATCCACACGATCGGCCCGGTGATTGCCCGCGAGGTGGTTCAAGGGCTTGCGATGCGCGCGCCGCTCATCGAAAAGCTGCTGCGGCAGGTGACGGTCGAAGAGGGGGTTCCGACGCGCATCGAAGGCGTGCTGAGCGGACAATCCGTCCTCTTCACGGGAAAACTCCTCACGATGGGGCGCAGCGATGCGCAGAAACTCGTCGAGGAAAACGGCGGCGAGGCCGCGCAGTCGGTGACCAAGGATCTCGATTATCTCGTCGTCGGCGATGGCGGCGGCGCGGGCTCAAAGCTCGCCAAGGCCGAGAAGCTCATCGCCAAGGGCGCCAAGGTCGAGATCATCTCGGAAGAGGAATTCTTCAAACGCGTGAAGCGTGATGCGTGAAGCATTGATGTCATTCCCGCCCCCGATTCAATCATTCGAGGGCAGGCTCCAGCGGGAATCTCGACGTGCTTGAAAAATCGAGATTCCCGCCTTCGCGGGAATGACAATAACCAGCAGCCCCGCCAGGTTCTGTTTTATCGGAATGACAAACAAAGGACGTATTATCATGCACACACAGAAGGTTTTGCCCGATACCTATCGCGACCAATCCGACGACGATCTGCGTGCGCGTATCGCGGCGGTGAAAAAAACGCTCGGCGAGCGGCTCTGTATCCTCGGCCACTACTATCAGCGCGACGAGGTCGTTTCCTTCGCTGATTTTGAAGGGGACAGCTTCGAGCTCGCGAAGAAGGGGGCAGCGACAAAGGCGCAGTCGATCGTCTTCTGCGGCGTGCACTTCATGGCCGAGTCGAGCGTGGTGCTGGCGCGTCAGGGACAGCGCGTTTTTCTGCCCGACATGACCGCCGGCTGTCCGCTCGCCGACCTGGCCGAGATCGATCAGGTGAATGAAGCCTGGCGCGCGCTCGAGGCGGCCGGTCTGGCCCGTGATGTGACGCCGATCACGTACATGAACTCGAGTGCGGCGATCAAGGCGTTCTGCGGTGCGCGCGAGGGGATCGTCTGCACCTCGTCCTCGTCGGGCAAGGCCTTCGACTGGGCGTTTGCACGAAGGAATCGCATCCTCTTCCTTCCCGACGAGAATCTCGGGCGCAACACCGCGATCGCCGCCGGCATTGCCGATGACGAGATTCTCCTCTGGGATCCGACGCTCCGTGATGGCGGCGTGACCGAGGCGGATGTGAAGCGCGCGCGTGTCATCGTCTGGAAGGGGTATTGCCACGTGCATACCTTCTTCACGGTCGATCAGGTGCGCGCGGCGCGCGAGAAATATGCGGGCTGCACGGTGGTGGTGCACCCGGAGTGCGAACCGGCTGTCGTGAACGCCGCCGACGGATCCGGCTCCACCGCCTATCTCAAGGAGGCGGTCGAGGCCGCACCCGCGGGCGCTACGATCGTCGTCGGCACCGAGATCAACATGGTGGCCAGGCTCGCGAAGCGCCACCCGGACAAACAGGTCCTGCCGCTGGCCCGTTCCCTCTGCCCCAACATGTTCAAAATATCGCTGGCGAGCCTCTGCTGGACCCTGGAGGCCCTGGGCTCGGTCAACGAGGTCTCCGTGCCCCCCGAGATCGCCCGCGATGCCAAGCTCGCCCTCGACCGCATGTTGTCGTTATAGTGATGTATGTATAAAGAGTTATAATTAGGTATAAATATATATAATTATACTTTTTTTGGGTGGGAACTGATTTGGGCATGTCCTCATTTGACCATAACCCCCTAAAACAAAAGGAGTCTTCGCTTTTGTCATCCCCGCGAAAGCGGGGATCTCGATTGGTCATTACAAGCGAGATTCCCCCGCCACACAACCGGCGGGCAGGCTGCCTTCGCGGGAATGACAACAAAAAGCCCCTTTCCGGTGGATGTTAATTAAATATAATAAAGCATAATGTTGCATAATATAGATATAATTATGCATACTCAATAAAAGTGAACTATTTGTCTTTTATGCGAAACTTTGCCCTCCGGCCTGCCGATAATACTTTCGGAGGCATCCGTCTATGATCGGTGCAGGTGCAGTCTCGACAACCCCGATGACCTTGGCACAGCAGATCGCTGATCGCGATGCGAATCAGGCCAAGCTGCGTCAGCAGGGCTTTGAGGATCGCCTCTACGGCCTCGAGGGGCAGAAGCGCGCGCTTACAAACGATAAGGTCTCCCTCGAGAACAGCATCCAGGATATCCAGCGCGAGATCGATGGGCTCACCGCCCAGGGCACGGATCTCGATCGCAACCAGGGGCTCCAACTTCAAGAGCTGAACAACCAGCGCGATGAGATGGCGCGCCAGCTCGAACAACTCGATGACCAGATTCGCAATCAGGGGGAAGAGCTCAACTCACAGTTGCGAAGCCTCGACGATCAGGCTCGGCAGATCGGGGATCAGAAGAACGAGATCAACGACGGAAAGATCCAGACGCGCTATGAGGAGTCGCGCCAGCGAGAGCGTGAGCTCGCGGCCAATCGCCAGCGCAACTATGCCAATACGATGTGGACCTATCTCGTGCGTGACAACGCGAAATACTGCGGCTTGACCAAGCATGACGCGATGGATCGGCAGCAGGAGCGCGATGACTGGCTCACTCACTTTCAAATATATATGGCGCAGCTGGCAGCGAAGCAGATCATGGGCGAGCTTTCGACCCATCGGCCGCAGATGCCTTCGACGCGCCAGGTGCGGCCGTTCGCCGGCGATCCGCCCAACGAGCAGATGGCGATCTCTGCCGCCAAGCAGACTGATGATGCCGATGCCGCCGTACGCGAAGGCGCTATTGGCTTGCGATCGCGTTACGATCAGACGCGGGCGCAGGAGGAGAAAATTGCGGCGGCGGAGCGACAGCTCGCTTCCAAGCGTCGGGAGCTCTCCGATAAACAGCAACAGGTTGCGGACAGTGCGGCGCTCTCACGCAAGAAGATCGCAGCGGCCGGGGCCAAGGTTGATGATCAGGAGCAGGTGATCGCGTCCCGCTACGAGACCAGCAAGGACACGCTCGCCGGTAAGGTCGATCGATTCAACAATCGGATCGGACAGACCCGCGATCGCATCGATGCGATGCAGGAACGCTTCGACGATACCCAAAATCGCATTGACGATACGGTGGGACGCATGGAAGATGGCGGGGTTGCGGCGACAGCGACGTAGACCTCGATCACCAGATTTTCTCCTTCAGGTTCTTCTATTCCTCTTTCCCCGCCATCTCCACTCCATCGATCTTCGCATGACACTCCGGACATTCGTTGCGATTGGTGATGCGGTTTTGTTTGACCTCGTATCCGCTACGCTCGATGAGGCGGGTGCCGCATTCGTAGCAGAACGTGCTCTCCGATTCATCCCCTGGAACGTTGCCGAGATAGACGTAGCGCAGGCCTGCCTTGCGGCCGATCTCGTACGCACCCTGAAGCGCCTTGATCGACGTGGGCTTTGCATCGGTGCGGCGATACTGCGGGATGAAGCGGCTGATGTGCCAGGGGATGTCGCGCCCGATTTCGACCAGGAAGGTGGCGATGTCGGCCAGCTCCGCCGGATCGTCGTTCATGCCGGGGACGATGAGGGTGGTCACCTCCACCCAGATGCCGAGCTCTTTCATGTGGCGAATGGAATCGGTGACGCCATCGAGCTGCGCCTTCATCACGTTTCGATAGGTCTCCTTGCGAAAGGCCTTGAGGTCGACGTTGGCCGCGTCGAGATAGGGGGCGATCGCATCGAGCGCTTCGCGCGTCATGTAGCCGTTGGTGACGAAGCTGTTGCCGATGCCTTCCGCATGGGCCAGTCGTGCGGTGTCGTAGGCGTATTCATAAAAGATCGTCGGCTCGGTGTAGGTATACGAGATCGAGGCGCAGCGTTGACGCTTGGCTTCGCGCACCACCGCCTCCGGTGTGACCCCCTTGTCCGGAATGCGGTTCGATGTGCCGCGCCCATACTGCGAGATGTCCCAGTTCTGGCAGAAGTCGCACTGGAAGTTGCAGCCGGGGGTCGCGATCGACAGGGCCTGCGAGCCCGGCTTGTAGTGAAAGAGGGGTTTCTTCTCGATCGGGTCTACCCCGAGGGCGATCGGCTTGCCGTAGAAGATCGAATAGAGCGTGCCGTTGCGGTTCTGGCGCACGCGGCAGATGCCGGATCCTCCCTCGGGGATCAGACAACCGTGGCGGCAGAGTCCACAGCGAACGGCGTCGTCATTTTCTTTCTCGAAGAACATCGCTTCCTTCATGGGTCACCTCTGATGGCGCACGTTATGGGAATGCGGTTGAAGCTTCAATGAAAAACGCCGACCCTTTTGGGGCCGGCGTTTGACGGGTTCAATGTCGTTGTATCAGAGATGTGATGCTACTTGTATACAGAACGGATCCTCCGCACTGGCGGCAGCGCAATAATCGGTCACGCACGCGACGCACTCAGGGGTGGCATCTGACGGATCCTGAACGCCGGCGCAATCGGCTCGGCACTGCTCCGGCAGGTGGATTTCATCACCGTCGCCTTCGCCACCTCCGCGGTTGGATCGCATGTCGATTCCGGTGACGAGGATCGTACAGGCACTCTCACCGCGCGTACAGTTGAAGGTGAGATCGCCGTCGAACCCGGAGATATCGGCGGAGCAACCCGTGATGGCCATGACGCCTCCATCCGAACAGGGATCGTCCGGTGGCAGCATGAATGTTTCGGAGGCCATATCGATGATCGAGGTGGCCTTGAGCGTCCCCTTCATAAAGAGTGGCTGGGCCGGGCAGGTCAAGGCGAAGAAGCCGTCCTGACCGTCGGGCATGCAGATGCCCATCGGTGCATCCTCGGTTTCGAAGTCGAATTCAAATTCCAGGTTGCAGAAGTTCCCGTCGGGGCAGTCGCTGTCCATGAAACACTCCGAGTCATTTCCCTTGAACTGCGGGAATGCCCCGAGCGAGACGGCGCGCAGGCCATCGCAGAAGAGATCGGTCCGCATGTCCGCATAGGAGTCGAGCTCTTCTGCGGTAAAGCAAGTCGAGCTGTCGCTGATGCGATATTCATATCCCCAGAACGGACAGCGGCAGTCCATGCGGTCGGGCATGTCGTCCGGATTGCCGCAGCTGTTCATGACCTGCATGAGATTTTCCGTGGTCAAGCTGACCGTCGTGGCGCTCGCCGGGATGGCGCAGTCCCATGGGGCGGACGGCGCAGGAATTTCGCTGGGCAGATCGGCGTCGGTCAGCAGCGTCGGTACGCTGGCACAGTAGTCGGTGGCGATCGAGGGATCGACCGTGAAGACGCGGTCGGATCCACTGACGGCAAAGAGATGCGGGTTCACGGTGCAGGTCGTGGTGCACAGACCGCCGACCGCTGCGATTTCGCCGCCCATGCCGTCGTTGGCGCAGGGGTCGTAACAATGGATGCCGTCGGGGGCGATCCAGGGTTCCTCCTGCATATTGAGCAGCTGGCTGGCGCATCCCTGCGATCCGGACCAATAGGCGGCAGCAAATTCCGAACCGTCGAAGCTGAAATCGCCGCCGAAGGGATCGAAGCCGCTCTCGCTGAAGGAGCCGCCGCCGGAGAAGCTATAGAGGTCGTTCGCAAAATCACCGCTGAGCGACATCCGGCCGGTAAAGGCGTGGTTATTCGACATCACGCCACCGCCGGGAATTCCGGACATGTCCTGTGTCATCGTGCTGATGTCCTGAAACTGTCCCTCAAAGGTTCCGCTGACGAGTTCATAGATCGGATAGACCTCGCCGGTGATGGGGTTCGTAAAGTTCTGGGCGCTCGCGGCAACGATGACATCGCTCAGCGATATGACGCCGCTCATCCGTCCCTCGCGGGTCATGCCATTGGGTTCGGTCCAGGCCTCTTCCTAGCCATGATACATCGTTCCGTTGAGGACCGGGTTTCCGTCCGCACCCGCAACGGCGGTCAGCCGCATCTGTTCTTGGAGCGTGCCGTCGAAACAGATATCCACGCTGACGCTGTCTTGGGTGAGTCCCGCGCGGACGAGCAGCTCGGTTTCACCGCCCTGTTCACCGCCGGGGCCGACGCCGTAGGGGAGCGTCGCCTGAACATAGACGTGCTCATTGATGGGGATCGTCGTTCCCGTCGCTTCCTGGATGGTGGCGACCATGCAGCGATTGAAGTCCATGGCGCTGGCCATGTTGTAGAGTTGACGCTTCTCTGAATAGGCCTGACAGCCAGCTGCCGACCAATCGCCGTCGATCAGGGTGAGCGTCGATTTTGCTTTTCCGTTGGCGATGTTTGCCGCCGTTGCGCCCGTTTGGTCGTAGGAGGAGAGGTCGAGGCTGGGAACCGAGTTGAAATCGGTGAAGACCTCCTGTGCTGATCCGCCGCCGCCACCGCCTGCACCGCCACCACAGCCGGCAATGAACGCTGTGACCACGAATAGGATCCCCAAACACCCGAGTTGCTTCTTCATATTGCCTCCCCGTGAGAATTGTTGCCGATGAATGCCTTCCCTTTCATGATGCCCGACGCTCGCATGCTTCCGATAGAATTTCAAGGCTTTCGAATCTGTATTGTATCCTCATTCCGCGTCGGACGAAAGGATACGGAAAAAACTCTTTCAAACACATTTCGTGCCATTGGCACGCGGGTGATGTCTCAGGCCCCCGCTCCACAGAGAGCCTGAGTGCCAAATGACCCGGCGGCGAGAGGGGGAGAGAAGGGCGGTGGACCTCTTCGTAAGATGGGGCATTTTTTCGTTTTCGATGTCTGAATATTGACGGTGCCGACGTTCACGTCTTTTTGGCTTCGGCGCTTGACGGGAACGGGATGTCCAGCCGCTTCATTTTTTTCTGGAGGGTGGTGCGTGCAATCCCCAAGCGACGAGCGGTATGCGTCAGATTTCCTTCGCAGGCGGAGATCGTCTCGGAGATGAGGCCGCGCTCCTGGTCGCGTAAGTGGAGTGCCGGGCCGGTCGCCCGCTGCAACGGCACGATCTTGAGATCGCTCACATCGATGCGATGTCCCTTGGCGAGCAGGACGCTGCGCTCGATGGTGTGCTTGAGCTCGCGGACGTTTCCCGGCCAGCGATAGGCCGTGAGTCGTTCGATGGCCGCGTCGCTGAGCACCGGTGTGCGCTCATCGGTGGCCAATCGATCGATGAGGTGGCGCGCCAGCAGGGGGATGTCATCGCGCCTCTCGCGCAGCGGGGGAATTTCGATGGGCACCAGATAGAGGCGGAAGAAGAGGTCTTCGCGGAAACGCCCATCGGCCAGCAGCGCCTTGAGGTCGCGATTGGTAGCGCAGATGAGGCGAAAATCGACCGCGTTCTCCGTGCTGCCTCCGATCCGTCGCACCGAGCGCGTCTCCAACACGCGCAGCAGTCGCGCTTGCAGATCCATCGGCATCTCGCCGATTTCATCCAGAAAAAGCGTGCCACCGTTGGCTTGTTCCACGAGCCCAAGGCTGCGTTCGGTGGCGCCGGTGAAGGCGCCGCGTTCATGGCCAAAGAGGAGGCTCTCGATGATGCTCGCGGGGATGGCACCGCAGTTGAGCGCTACGAAAGGTTCTTTGGCGCGCGTGCTGTGCTCGTGCAATTCGTGCGCGACCAGCTCTTTGCCGGTGCCGCTCTCGCCCGTGATGCAGACGGTTGCCGATGATGGCCCCACCTTTTCGATCAGGCTGTAGATCTCACGCATGGGAAGCGAAGCGCCGATGAGGCGTCCGAGCTGCGAGCGCTGTGCAGGATCGATGCGTTCCGGTTTTCGGGTGCGCCGATAGGCGATCGTCGTTTGGCCGATGCGAAAGGTGCCCGCCTCAGCAACCGTGGCCGCACCTTCGATGCGCATGTCATCGATGAAGGTGCCGTTGGTCGAGCCCAGGTCGATGAGTTTGAGATCGGAATCGGTGAGGGCGAGTTTGCAGTGGTGGCGCGATGCAAACGCGTCGTCGACCATGATCGTGCATCCGGCTTGCGTGCCGAAGCTGAACGACGTGCCGGCCATCTTCTCTTCCTTCGGTTTTCGCCCCGGTGCGCGAATCGTGAATGCCATGTGTTCGGTCACGATCTCCTTGGTACGCGCATCGTAGGAGAGCACCTGCGTGGCCTGGGTCTGAGCGACGACCGTCTTGGTAGACGCGGCCCCTCGCATGGCCTCGATCGCCATCGTCCAGGGGCCGAGCGTGATGCGATCGCCCGGAATGATATTCGCACGGCGACAGGGTTTTCCGTTTACGAACGTTCCGTTGGTCGAGCGGTCGGTGATGAGGACGTCATCGCCGTCCCGTTCGATGGTGCAGTGCGTGCGCGAAATCTCATCGTCGGTGAGGCGGATGGTGGTGGTGGCATCGCGCCCGATGGTGATCGGATCGCTCTCGATCGTTTTGCGGATGAGTCGCTTGCCGCCGCGTTGTAGGACGAGTTCCAACATGTCTCTTTCTCTATCGATCGAATGGCGACGCGTCAATTCACAAAGCGGCGGTGCCGCAAAAAAATGCAGCTGCTGCAAATGGCGGCAGCATGTTTTTGTAAACGGTTGAATAAATACCGAATGCATGTGGAACGATATTTGCAATGCAGTGCGTGTATGAAGAAATGGATTATGCTGCTGGTGTTGTTTCTGTTTGCGAACACAGCCTTCGCTGATGTGCGCATTGCCGAACAGCGTGTACCGATCTCCGATTTTTTTTCACGACATGCGTCTCTGTGCGATCCGCTTGCACCGCTCTATGATGATCTGGATCGCTTTTTTCCGAAGAGGGTGCGGCCGCTCCTGATTCCGACCGACGGGCGGGTGACCTCCCCCTTCGGATGGCGTCGCGATCCCTTTACGCGGCAGAGACGGTTTCACACGGGAATCGACATTGCCTCGTGCAGGCGTTCGATCGTGCACGGCGCGGCGGATGGACGCGTTCGGTTCGCCGGCAGGAGCGGCGCATGCGGGCTGATGCTCATCGTCGATCACGGAGCGAATCTCGAAACGCGCTATTGTCATCTCGATCGCGTGGAGGTGCGGGCGGGCTCGCGCGTTGTCGCCGGAGCGGTGATCGGACGCATGGGGAGCACCGGCCGCGCCACCGGTTCACACTTGCACTTCGAGGTGCGGCGGCACGGGCATCCGGTCGATCCCGTCGATCATCTCGTCTACTGAATGCGCCTTCTTGCCTTCTGCGCGCGAACGCGATAGCTATGCGGGATACGAGAAAGGATGGTGCGATGAAATCGAAGAAGACGCAGAGCGAAGAGGCGCTTCGCTATCACGGTGAAGGGCGACCCGGAAAGATCGAGTTGGGGCTCACCAAGCCCTGTGAAACGCAGGAGGATCTCTCGCTCGCCTACACGCCCGGCGTGGCCGAGCCCTGTCGCGAGATCGCACGCGACCCGAAAGAGGCCTATCGCTACACGGCGCGCGGGAATCTCGTGGCGGTGGTGACCAATGGGACCGCGGTCTTGGGGCTCGGGGATATCGGGCCGTTGGCGGCCAAACCCGTGATGGAGGGCAAGGGTGTGCTCTTCAAGCGCTTCGCTGATGTCGATGTCTTCGATCTCGAAATTGATGCGCGCGATCCCGATCGCTTCGTCGAGATCGTCAAGAGTATGGAGCCGACCTTCGGCGGGATCAACCTCGAGGACATCAAGGCGCCCGAATGTTTTCACATCGAGCGACGCCTCATTCGCGAGATGTCGATCCCCGTCTTTCATGATGATCAGCATGGTACCGCCATCATCACCGCGGCGGGGCTCATCAACGCCCTGGAGATTGCGGGCAAGTCGATCGATGCGGTCAAGGTGGTCTTCTCCGGTGCGGGCGCGGCAGCGGTGGCCTGTGCCAAGCTCATCGAGGAGATGGGCGTGGCGCGCGATGGGATCTGGCTCGTCGATCGCGAGGGCTTGGTGACGCGCGACCGAGCCGAGCGCGAATTGCATCGCGGTCAGTTCGCTAACGGTGACACCCCGATGACGCTTTCCGAGGCGATGCGCGGGGCGGATGTCTTTATCGGTCTTTCCGCCGGCGGGCTGGTGACCGAGGAGATGGTGCGCACGATGGCCGATCGCCCGATCATCTTCGCGATGGCCAACCCCGATCCGGAGATCGCGCCGGAGGTGGCGCGCGCGGCCAAGCCCGATGCGATCATCGCAACAGGGCGTTCGGATTATCCCAATCAGGTCAATAATGTCCTGGGGTTTCCCTTCATCTTTCGGGGGGCGCTCGACGTCGGGGCCAGCCGCATCAATGAAGAGATGAAGAAGGCGGCGGCGCTGGCATTGGCCGGCCTTGCCAAGGAGCCGGTGCCGGAATCGGTGTGTCGCGCCTATGGCGTGGCCTCGCTCGAATTCGGCCCCGATTACATCATTCCGAAGCCGTTCGACTCGCGCGTGCTGACCTGGGAGGCGCCGGCGGTAGCAAATGCGGCCATGCGATCGGGCGTGGCCTCACGCCCCATCGACGACATGGACGAATATCGTCGTGCGCTCGAAGAACGCATCGCGCGTCGGAGGTGAATTGCTTTATTTTCTGGATTGATCGATGGAGTCTTCGACGTCGATCTTCATGCTGATGTCGGCGGACGGGGCTGAGTGGGTGAGCGCCCCGATCGAAATGAAGTCGACGCCGGTTTCGGCATATTCACGGATATTCTGCAGGGTGATATTTCCCGAGACCTCGAGCTGAGCTTTTCCCTTGGCGATGCCGACGGCCTTCTTGACCTCCTGCGGCGTCATGTTGTCGAGCAGGATGACGTCGGCGTTCGCTTTGAGCGCCTCCTTCACATCGCTGATCGTTTCGGTCTCCACTTCGATGAGCTGTCCCGGTTTGTAGTGCGACTGCGCCGCTTTGACGGCGGCCGTGATTGAGCCGGCGACCGCGATGTGGTTATCCTTGATGAGATAGTGGTCGTAGAGCCCCATACGATGGTTCTTTCCGCCCCCCATGAGGACGGCATATTTTTCGAACGGGCGCAGCCCCGGCGTGGTCTTGCGCGTGTCCAGGATTTTGACATCCGTTCCGGCGACCGCCGCGACGAATTGTGCCGTGATCGTGGCGATTCCGGAGAGGCGCTGCAGGAAATTGAGTGCGGTGCGCTCGCCCGCAAGGATCTTTTGGGCGTTCCCCGTGACGAGGGCAATCACCGCGCCGGCGGGGCAGCGTTCGCCGTCCTGGCGACGCGCGTTCCAGGAGACGGTCGGATCGAGTATCTCGAAGACATGGTGGGCGACCTTCATGCCCGCCAGGAGGAGCGGTTGCTTGGTGCTGATGCGCGCAGAGGCGGAACGGTGTTCACTGATGATGGCGGCGGTGGTGATGTCGCCCGGTCCGATGTCCTCTTCGAGCGTGAAGCGGATGTATTCGTCGAGGGTATTGAGATCCATGATGTTCTCCGGCCTCGCAGAGTGAGGCGCCATTCTGAGCCTGTCGGGGAATGACAGCAAAGATCCCTTTCCCGACACCCTCCAACCTATGCCATCTGTTTGACCTTCTCCATCGCCTCGGCAAGCGTGGTGAGTTTTGTTTTGGCCTGCTGCGCCCGATCGCGTTCGCGTTGCACGATCTCGGCCGGAGCGCGTTCGATAAAGCCGGCGTTTTTCAGCTTGCCCTCGACGCTGGCGATCTCTTTCTCCGTGCGCGCGATCTCCTTCTCGAGGCGCGCCGTTTCGGCGGCCACATCGATGAGCCCAGCCAACGGGATGTAGATCGTCTGGTTTTCGGTGACGCCTGCAGCTGCCTTTGTTGTCTCCTCCGGTTCCTGGCCGACGAGGAAGGCGCGGTGTTCTTCGACGCGCGCGAGGTGTTCGACGTAGCGGGGCGATGCTTCCGCATAGTCGACCAGCGCCTGCGTGGAAAATCCGGAAAAGGCTTTTGGGATGCGCTTTGCGGGGTCGACGTTGCTCTCGCCACGAATGTTGCGAATGGCTTCCACCGGCTCCTTCTTCGTGATGATGAAGAGATTTGCCTCATCCTCGAAGGGGACGGCACTGGAAGTGGGATAGGTGTCGACGATCAGGGGGCTGGCCTCAGGCTCCAGGTGGTTCCAGATCTCCTCGGTGATGAAGGGGAGAAAGGGGTGGGCGAGCTTGAGAACGGTACCGAGCGTCTCCGTGAGCGTGTGTTGGGTTGCATGCCGTTGTGCTGTTGCACCCTTCGCCCCTTGCTCTTCGTCTTTCGGGCTCAAATGGAGCTTGGCGGCTTCGAGATACCAGTCGCAGAAATCGTTCCAGATAAATTGATAGAGCGCCTGAGCCGCGACCGAGAAACGAAAGCCATCGAGTGCGTCGATCACGTCGTTGGTCGTCGTCTGGAGGCGGTTCATGATCCAGCGGTCGGCGAGCGTGAGATCCTTCTCGTCCGGCGCGGTGCCGTCGAAGTCTTCGAGGTTCATCATGGCAAAGCGCGAGGCGTTCCAGAGCTTGTTGCAGAAATTGCGCCCCATCTCGAACTTCGATTCCGAGAGTTTCAAATCTTGGCCCTCGGTCGAGAGGACCACGAGCGAGAAACGCATGGCATCCGCGCCGTAGCGGTCGATCATTTCGAGCGGGTCGATGCCGTTGCCCAACGACTTGCTCATCTTGCGGCCCTGTTCATCCAGAATCGTGCCGTGGATGTAGACATCTTTGAAGGGGACCTCCTCCATCATCTTGAGCCCCATCATCACCATGCGCGCGACCCAGAAATAGATGATGCCGCGGTCGGTGATGAGCGTGCTGGTCGGGTAGTACCGTTCGAGCAGCGGGGTTTTGTCCGGCCAGCCGAGCGTGGAGAAGGGCCAGAGCGCCGAGGAGAACCAGGTGTCGAGCACATCCTCGTCCTGCGTGAGTTCGGTGCTGCCACAGTGTGGGCATGTCGTCGGCGTTTCCCGGGAGACGATGGGAGGACAGAGAGCTCGGGATTCGGAATTCGGAATTCGGGATTCGGAAAGATCTTGTTCTGATCCCGGGTTCCGGGTCCCGGGTTCCGGGTCCCGAGTTTTACAGTACCACACCGGAATCCGGTGTCCCCACCAGATCTGGCGTGAGATGCACCAGTCGCGCGCGTTCTCCAACCACTGTAGGTAGAACTGCGTCCAGCGTTCGGGGTGGAACTGAACCTTGCTCTCCTCGGTGGCGCGGATCGCTTTTTCGGCCAGCGGGCGCATCTTCACGAACCACTGGTCGGAGAGCCACGGCTCGATCGTGGTGTGACATCGATAACAATGGCCGACCGCATGGGCATGCTCGTCGATTTTTTCGAGGAGGCCTTGTTTTTCCAGTGCCTCGACGATCTTTTTCCGGCATTCGTCGCGCGTCATGCCGGCGTATGTTTCTCCCGCCTCTGCGCTCATCGTGGCGTCTTCGTTCATGACGTTGATGCGGGGCAGGTTGTGGCGCTCGCCGATCTGAAAGTCGTTCGGGTCGTGGGCGGGGGTCACCTTCACCGCGCCGGTGCCGAAGGCGGCGTCGACAAAGTCATCGGCGACGATCGGAATCTGGCGGCCGGTCTCGGGGAGCGTGAGCATCTTCCCGATGAGGTTCGAATAGCGCTCATCCTTCGGGTTGACCGCGACGGCCGTGTCGCCGAGCATCGTCTCCGGGCGCGTCGTCGCGACGACAACGCCGTCAGGCTTTGTTTTGGATTTTGGATTTTGGGTTTCGGATTTCGACGAGAAGGGATAGCGGATGTGCCAGAGGTGGCCGTTCTCATCGGCATGATCCACTTCATCGTCCGCGAGCGCGGTGTGACAGCGCGGGCACCAGTTGACGATATATTTGCCGCGATAGATCAGCCCTTCATCATAGAGGCGTACAAAACTTTCGCGCACGGCCTGACTGAGCCCCTCGTCGAGGGTGAAGCGCGTGCGTTCCCAGTCGCAGCTCGAGCCGATGGCCTTGAGCTGTTTGAGGATCCGGTCGCCGTAGGCCTCGCGCCACGTCCAGATGCGCTCGATGAGCGCCTCGCGCCCGATCTCCTGGCGGCGCTTGCCCTCCGTCTTCATCAGTTCGCGTTCCACGACGTTCTGCGTGGCGATCCCGGCGTGATCGGTCCCCGGCTGCCAGAGCGTGGCCAACCCCTGCATGCGTTTGAAGCGCGTGCAGATATCCTGCAGCGTGTTGTTGAGCGCGTGTCCCATGTGCAGCGCGCCGGTGACGTTCGGCGGTGGGATGACGATGCAGTAGGTTTCATTCTTTGGATCATCCGGGGCGTGGAAGTATTCGCCCTTTTCCCAGAAGGCGTACCACTTCTGTTCGACATCCTTCGGATCGTAGGCCTTGGCAAGCTCGGTCATCGTCATGGAAACGTCCTCTTCGCGGATGAAATGAATGAAATTCCCTATAAAATTCGGCGGGATATGTCAATCAGCGCTTTTTTTGGGTGTGGGACGCAACTTTGAACTGTCACGTTGCCGATAATGGAGGTGTAGGCGGGGGGATGAACTCAATCTTTTAAAGGGGGCAATAATGAAGAAGGCAATCTGGGCAGTGGTGTTGGTGATGGGTTTTTCCTTTGCGCTTCCGGTTTTGGCAACGCAGCACAACGTTATAATTGACACCTCCAGGGCGATTCGCTTTGAGGAACCGCGCTGGGATCGGGCGAGAAGTGATACCATCAACGAACTTGCGAAAACAGCGCCATCGGCTGAGAACCCGCAGAGCTATTGCATAGTGCGTAATGAGGAAGGATTTAAAATTATCACATGTATTATCTCCAAGGATTCGAGCTCCAAGGATTCGAGCGATTACGAGGACACACTTGAGGATGTCGCATCTGATGAAGCGCAGCGCCTTCGGGATGTGATGCATGCGGATGAAGCGGCGATTGCGTCCATCGCCGGAGGGGACTTTCAGGTGAAGGATTGGGCCGGAAGGGAAAAAATTGAGAAGCTTGAGGGGGCGATTATTGAGCTTGAATGTGAAGGCGACGCTGAAGAGAGCGAGGATGATGGATGTGTTGTGATCGCGCCCGCTCCATTGTGCGAACCCGATGTGACGATATACGATGAAGAGACGATCTGTCCCGCCGATGCGTGTGACGATGATTACGTCGATTGCATGCATCGTGTGGGTTTCCTGGAAGAGGCATTCTCTAAAGATGAGGGGTGTATTGAACGTGGTCACTTGCCACACCTTGTGTACGAAGTTCAGTTTTGTAAACGCCGATATTACCAGTGCAAGATGAAAGCGTAGCCATACGATGAAGAGATAAAAAAGCCCCACCCGGTTTCGGGTGGGGCTTTTGTGTGAGGCGTGTCTGGCTATTTCCCGCAGACCTCCCGGATCGTGTCGAGGGCGCTCGCGAGTTCTTCCTTGGTGATCACCAGCGGTGGGGCGAAACGGATCGTGTGTCCGTGCGTATCCTTGGCCAGGATTCCGCGCTCCATGAGCTTTACCGAATAGTCGTGCGCGATCGTTCCTTCGAACTGCATGCCGGTGAGGAGTCCCTTTCCCCGCACATCCGTGATCTTCGGGTTGTCGATCTTGCGCAGCTCACCGCGGAAATAATCGCCCAGTTCAGCCGAGCGCTCCGGCAGGTGTTCATCGACGATCACGTCGACGGCGGCCGAGGCCACCGCGCAGGCCAGCGGATTTCCGCCGAAGGTCGAGCCGTGGTTGCCCGGTTCGAACGCGGCCATCATGACCTCGTCGTCGGCCACGATACCGGAGACCGGGTAGACGCCGCCGCCAAGGGCCTTGCCCATGCAGATGATGTCGGGGCGCACGTTCTCCCAGTCGCTGCAGAACATGCGGCCGGTACGGCCAAACCCGGTCTGGATCTCGTCGCAGATGAGCAGGACGTTCTTCTCCTTCGTGATTTCGCGGCAACGCGCGAGGTAGCCGTCGGAGGGGACGTTCACGCCGGCTTCTCCCTGGATCGGTTCCACCAGGAAGGCGACGGTGTTCTCGTCGATCGCCGCCTCGAGCGCCTTGGGATCGTTGTACGGGATGATCTCAAACCCCGGTGTGAAGGGGCCGAATCCCGTGCGGCAGGTGGCATCGGTCGAGAAGCCGACGATCGTCGTCGTGCGGCCGTGAAAGTTCTCGGCGCAGACGATGATCTTGGCCTTCCCCTCGGGAATGTTCTTCTTGGTGTAGCCCCAGCGGCGTGCCGCTTTGATGGCCGTCTCCACCGCCTCTGCCCCCGTGTTCATGAGCAGCGCCTTGTCATACCCCGTGAGCGTTGTGAGCTTGCGCAGAAACGGTCCCATTTTGTCGTTGTGAAATGCGCGCGAGGTCAGCGTGAGGGTCTCGGCTTGTCTGTTCAAGGCGGCGATGATCTTCGGGTGGAGATGCCCCTGGTTCACGGCCGAATAGGCGGAGAGCATGTCGATGTAGCGCTTCCCCTCGACGTCGGTGACCCAGATGCCCTTCGCTTTAGAGATGACGACGGGCAGCGGATGATAGTTGTGCGCACTGAATGTTTCGACTTCCTGAATGAACGTATCCGTCTTCGACATAGTATCTCCTCTGTTACGTGTCACGGGTCACGTGTCACGGATGTTATCGTTGCCATATACTCTGCGCGAAAAACCAAACGTTTTCTTTTCGCTCGCGCAGCCGGCGCCACATATAGGGGAGCCAGGCGCGGCCGAAGGGGACGTAGATGCGCACGCGCCAGCCTTCGGCGACGAGTTGGCGGGCCACCTTGGAACGAATGCCGAGGAGCATCTGGAATTCGAAGGCGTCCTTCGGGATCTTCTGTTCGCGCGCGAAGCGTTTGAGCTCGGTGATGAGCTGCACATCGTGCGTGGCGATGCCGTGATAGAGCCCCGAGGTGAGCAGTCTCTTGGTCAGCGCCATGAACTGGTGCCGAATTTCGCTCATGTCCTGATAGGCCGTCTCCGGCGGTTCCTTGTAGGCCCCCTTGCAGAGGCGGATGGTCGTCTCTTTGCGCAACAGTTCCAACGCATCGGTTGGCGTGCGCTTGAGCATGGCCTGAAGCACCGTGCCCACCGGCGTGGAGCGATTTTTTTTCGTGTCGCGCACGATGTCGAGCGTGGTGCTGGTGACGTCGGACCCCTCCATGTCGACGCGGACGAACCCGTGGGATTCCTCGGCGGCATGCACGATCTGGGCGAGGTGTTCGCGGGCAAGGTTCTCGTCGATCGCCAGCCCGATGGAGGTAAGTTTCACGGAGACGTTTCGATCGAGCCCCCGCTCTTTGAGCGCGCGCAGCATCACGACATATTGTTCCGTTGCCATTTTGGCTTCTTCGGGGCTGGTCACGCTCTCGCCCAGGTGGTCGAAGGTGGTTTCAAACCCTTCCGCCTTGAGCTGCGCGAGTTTGTCCAGCGCTTGGGCCAGCGTGGTCCCCGCGATGTAGCGTCGCGCGAACGGGGCGATGAGTTTTGAGAGCAGCGTGCCGAAGTGACGGGGCGCGCTGTGCAGCGTTGATGAGCTCTGTTTCATGACCGGCCCTCGTGTTGCCGTGAGTTGGGTTGCCATGACCGCCTCCTCGTGTTTTCACGAAATGCGTTCACACACCGCCTTCGCCTCCAGGAAGAGGCCCATGTAGTCATGGCCGCCGGCCTTGGAGCAGGTGCCCGACATGTTGTAGCCGCCGAAGGGTTGCACGGCAACGAGCGCACCGGTGATCTTGCGATTGACGTAGAAGTTGCCGCAGTAGCACTCGCGCTTGGCGCGCTCGATCTTGTCGCGGCTTTTCGTGAAGACGCCGCCGGTGAGCCCGTAGTCGGTGCCGTTAAAGATGGAGATGGCATCGTCGAAGTCCTGCGCCTTGATGACGGCCAGCACGGGTCCGAAGATCTCCTCCTGCGCGATGCGCGCGGTGGGGGCGACATCGGCGATGACCGTGGGTTGAATAAACAAGCCCGTCTTGTCATTTCCCTCGCCGCCGCACATGAGGCGCCCCTCTTTTTTGCCGATTTCAATATAGCTGCGGATCTTGTCGAAGGCGGCCTTGCTCGAGACCGGGCCCATGAAGTTCTCCGGGTCGTTCACGGGGCCGACGGTGATCGTCTTCACGCGTGCGACGAGCTTCTCCAAAAATGCATCGTAGAGCTTGGCGTCGACGATGGCGCGCGAACAGGCCGAACACTTCTGACCCTGGAAGCCGAAGGCGGCCATCGCCACGCCCTCGACGGCCGCATCGATGTCGGCCTCGGCATCGACGATCGTCGCATCCTTGCCGCCCATCTCGACGGCGACCCGTTTGATCCACTTCTGCCCCGGACGCGTCTTTCCGGATTCCTCGACGATGTGCAGACCCACCTCGCGCGATCCGGTGAAGTTGACGAAGCGCACGCGCGGGTTCGTGATGAGCGTCTCGCCGACGTCTGATCCAGAACCGGTCAGGAAATTGATCACGCCCTTGGGGAAGCCGACCTTCTCGACCATCTCCATGAACTTCGCGGCGATCACCGGCGTGTCGCTGGCGGGTTTGAGGATCATGGTATTTCCCGCGGCGGCCGGACCGATCGTCACGCCGGCCAAAATCGCCAGCGGAAAGTTCCACGGCGGGATGGCGGCACCGACGCCCAACGGCTGATAGACGAGCACGTTCGTTTCATTCGGATAGGGGAGGGACTGGCGCACTTCGCCCCAGCGCAACGCCTCACGGCCGTAGAATTCACAGAAATCGATCGCTTCGGCCACATCGCCGTCGGCCTCCGCCCAGCTCTTGCCGATCTCATAGACCATCCAGGAGGCCAGCTCGTATTTGCGACGGCGCATCTCAGCGGCGAGGTTGAAGCAGAGATCGGCGCGCTCCGTCGCGGGCGTGAAGCGCCACGTCTCGAATGCCTTTTCGGCCGCGTCGAGCGCCGTCTCCACCATATCGGGCGTTCCCTTTTGGGCACTGCCGACCACTTCACTGGTCTTCGATGGATTGATCGAACGGATCTTCTTTTCGCAGGTGATGTGCTCGCCACCCAAGACGATCGGATACTCGGCGCCGAACTGCGCGGCGACATCGGCGAGCGCCTGCTCCATGGCGTGCTTATTCTCGGGGTTGGAAAAATCGGTAAAGGGTTCGTTGGCAAACGGCGTCGGCATAAGACCTCCTGAAAGGTTTTGAAGGGACACTCTGCAGGAGGATCTAGTGGAAAAGGGGGGGGAAGTCAATTTTCGGGTGATGGCACAACCGCCTTCGAAATCGCATCGCGTTTCGTCTTGGACACCCCGTTTTGTCTTGCCCGTTTGGGCCAGGTGTTCAGGGTAGCCTTCGTCTGTTCGATGATGGATCCGGCCTTTGCGGCGTCGATATCGGCGATATGCGCGAGTGCTATGAGGTGTTCGACGGTGGGGTTGTTTCCTTCGCCCATGACCATCGTGCTCTGTTGGCCGCGCGGGCCGGATGAGAAGGTGAGGTCGTAGGCCGGAGCGAGTTTCCATTGGCCGTCTTCATCCATGAGGAAAGAAAAGTTCTTGGCGTGATCGTCCCGGTTGTGCGCGAGGACGTTGAAGACGGCCAGGCGAAACATCTTTTCGACTTCCCGTGTATCCTTGGTGAGGATGAGCGTTGCCTTGATCAGATCTTCATAGTCGAGAGAAGGTGCTCTGAAATCGGTGTGCAGCAGGCCGCATGCCGTATGGACATGGATGCGGCCGTTGTGATCTCGATCGAATCGCTTCGTGGCGAAATATCCGGCGCCTCTCTTGGCGGGGAAGAGGTGGGTTTCAGTCATCTCCACGCCGGATGCACGGGCCATTTCGGCATAGACGTATTCGATCGCCCCGCTGTCAGGTCCATCCTGGGTGTTGGGAAATTTGACGAGCCAGTGTTCGTAATGCTCGGGCAGATCGGCAACGCCGTGCACGATGGATCGTTTTCCGTCGCTGACGCCGATGAGTGCCTTTGGGCGTGCGCCTGCGGAAGAACCGTTCAACGCCAGGAGTTCCTCGAAGACCGCTTCGGTTTTGCCTTCAAGGACATCGCGGGCGTGCGCGGCCAATGTATTCAGATGAATTTTCTCCGAGGAGACGTGTTCACCGTGGTCCGGTTCGTAGGTCAGCGCGCCCATTCCCTGTCGTCCGACATGGGCCAGACGATCCAACGGGGTGAATGCGGCGGGATTGCCGCCCCGCGCCCTGATCGCGCGATCGAGGAGCAATCGCCCCCAACCGTCGGGGAGGCTGTCGTTGAAGATACCGGGCAGTCCATCGAAGGGGCTGTTGTCGAAGGATTGAAGGCCGGCCTTCAAGGGAAGGTGAAACGGTGAGATCTCGAGTTTTCGTTTGATACATTCGGGGTCGTATTCAAAATAGATGCGGTGGTCTCGTGAGGCGAGGCGACCAACGCGCAGCGATGTTTCGCCACGATCGAGCGACACCGAAATGAGATTGATGGTCGTCTGTTTCATGGACGTGCTCGTTTTCTCCGTTTCGCGGTATGATCTTCCAGCACTTCATCGATGGAGGTGAACACCTCCTCCTTGATCGCGAGGGCGTCCAAGATCTCCTGCATCACCCCCAGGACCAGGGCCAGCTTCAGGAACGACTCGATCGAAATCTTTCCGGTGCGTTCGAATTTGCGCAGGACGGCGAGGCTGACCCCCGAGCGTTCGGAGAGTTGAACCTGCGTGATGTTGAGCTGCAGCCGTCTCTGTCGCATGGTTTTTGCGACCGTTTCAAGCGCTTCGCATGGTGTTATAAGTGATATCATAATGGCACTAATTCATTATTTATTAGAGTTAGTGTTATTATAGTGCCGATAAATATGGTTTACAAGGGGAAAGGTTGCATCATATTTTTTCGCGCGCTTACGGTCCGTAGACGCCCAGGTCGATGACGTATTCATTCCATTTGGTTCCCTTGAGGGGTCCTTCGTTCGGCGATGCCGGATAGACGCCGTAGAGGTCGACATTGAAGCGTTCATCGCCCAGCCGCGTGATGACGATGCCGTCGCCGAGATCCACGGCGGACCCGATGTCCCCGCCGGTCTGCAGGCTGCCGCTGGGGCCGGCATAGCTGCCGATCTCTTCGCCAACGTGATGGACGGCATGCTGGTGCCAGTGCATGCTCCATCCGAAGCGGGTCTGCTTCATTCCTTCGTTCGGGCCATATCCCCCGTCGAGCAGTTCGTCGCGAAGCACGATGAGCTTCTTTTGTTCATCCGGGTTCGTTGCGCGGGCGATCTGATCGATGAGTTTACGAATCTCGGGGTCCTCGGCGCTCCAGTTTTTGGACGGGAGCTTCGTGATCGTCATCGGTTCGAAGGGGTCGGCGATGCCGTTCCGGCGATCTTCGCGCGGCATGACGATGCCGCCGTGCTCCCCCGTCCTGTCGTTCCAGTCCGCGTCGATCGACCGGATGATCTCGCGCCGGAAGCGCGGGTCGGCGAGGTTGTTGAGGAGCCACTGAATCCGGATGAGCTTCGAGGTGGGGAGTCCGTTCAACAGGGTACGGCTCACCGATTCGCTGTCGGCATAGAGCTTGTTCTTCGAGCGCGGTCTCGTCGGGAGGCCGGTGAACTGGACGAGGAGATTCTCGATCAGTTCCGCTCGACGCTGCCCGTTCATGACCTGCGTATAGGTGCGTTCGCTGGCGATGTGCGTATAGAGCGCGTGATCGTGCATGGTGAAGCCGAAGCCCGGTGTGTCCTGCAAAAAGGGATGCGTCGCATGTCGGTCCGCACGATTGCCGAAGACGACGACCTCGAGGTCGTTCCAGGGGGCGTTGCCGTCGAAGAAGGGTCCCGCGAAATCCTCCTTGAAGCGGACGAAGTCCTGCATGGTGCCGAGAGCGGATGTGCCGCCGAGTTCGTTGAAGAAGTATCCGGCGAAGCGTTCCTTCAGCTTTCCTGCGTGTTGCTTCATCTCGTCGATGTGTTCGGCGCACCAGGCGAGCATCTTCTTGAAGGCAGCGATGGCTTCCGGCGACACGCGAAAGGCGGGATGCGTATTCGGGTCGAGCGCGCTGGCCAACCGTCTGTCGATGCTGACCAACAACCCTTCCTCGTTGAGATAGGCGAAGAGTTCCACGACGTGGGGGAGGTCGACGAGCTCCATCGAGACGAAGTGGCTCACATCCAGCTTGCGTTCGCGCAGCGTCTTGTCCAGGTCGAGCCACCGAATGAAGCGCTCCTCTTCGACGCCGAGCAGGAACGGGAGCTCGTAAAAACGCAGCTCCTCGCGTTGGACAATCTGTTGGGCATAGGTCTGGATGTGTCGTTCATCGCCTTCGGTAAGGTGCAAGAAGCCCTTCTCCCCTCGATACCGTTTGGGGGAGAGGCCGAGCCGGCGCCATTGCTGGAAGACGCCGACGAGCGCGCCGGGATTGTTTGGATCGAAGGAGGAGCGGATGCGCTCGAACCCCTTGAAGGAACCGAACTCCGGCTTCTCCTCTGCTCTTGCGATGGTCTGCAGGAGCGCTTCGAGCGTTTCATCGGATCCGGTCAGGGCGTCCATGCACAGCGAGAGGAAATCGGTGATGCCGGGGGTGCTTCCGCCGTCCCACTTGTAGTGGATGGGAAAGAGCGGCTCTGCCGAGAAGAAGAGGCGCTCCATGCGCGCGAGCGCATCGATCGAGGCGGAACCGACCGCCGCATCGAACCGGGCGATCGATTGCATCACCTCCGGATCGTCGAACCAAGAGCGGTTGGCGAAGATGCCCCTGCGGACGTCGCGTTCGATCAGGCGGTCCATCCATCTCATCGCCTGCGGGAACTGCTTCCACGCGGCGATCGGAGAGCGGCTGTAGAATTGCACGATGTCGACAAAGGTCGCATTGACGCGACCGCCGTCGAGCGCGGTGCTGAGCGTCGATGCAAAGACCTTTTGTTCGAAGAAGTCCAACTCCTCCTGCGGGGGCAGCCCGCCGTTCGCGCTCAGCATGATGTGAAAGAAGAGTTCGTTCCAGATCTCGTTGCGCGGATTGGGATAGCGCGGGTACCGCTCTCCCATCTTCTGGACCCAGGCCTGCAGCGCGTTCACCTCATCGGTGGGCGGGTCCTTTTTTTCGCCCATCCGGTAGAGGTGGTCGGTGAGGGTGTCGCGGTGTGTGCTGTAGCCCCACCAATAGTCCATGGAACGATCCTCCATCATCTGATGGAGCGCAAATGTCTTCGTGATCCAGAAGGATTGCTGTTCGATCGTCTCCGGCTGCAGCGCGGACGGACTCAACTCGATGTGCCAGCCACCGCCGCCGACGTTCACGTTGTCCCGGCGGCCCAGGGTCATGAGCAGGCGGATGGCGTGGAGCCGCGATTCGGATTCGAGTCTTTCGGCGTCGATCTTGAGTCCTCGGAGACTGCGATCATCCAGGAGGCGCTCTTGTTCTTCGGTGAGCGTGGGGTTCATCAGCCATGCGTGCAGTCTTGTCGATTCGGCGACATACCCTTCGCGCAGGTTCGTGAGCGTGGAGTCGAGCAGGCCTTCCTGGTGAAGCGTATCGAGTATCTGGATCAGGTCCTTCTCGGCATGAAACTGTGGCAAGTTGGAGCTGATGTATTTCATGAACGGCGTGTACCACATTCCGGCGATATCGATGGCCGTGTCGTCGACACGATGCGCATCGAAGATGTGTGTGCGAAGGATGCGCATGATGCCTTCCACATCCTTGACATTGGCTTTCTCCAGTTTCCAGAAGAGTTCATAGAATTCGCGCAGGCGCAGCGTCGGGGGGGTGGAAAGCCCGGCCGCGCGGTGGATATCGGCGAAGCATCCCTCGCCGCGCTTCTCGACCGTGTCGAGGAACCATCGCACTTCATCGCTCTGGCGGTAGTTCGACATGCCGAACTGCATGAATGCCCAGGTATTGTTGAGACTGGGATCAAAGAAATGATGCTCCCCCGCTGCGCGGACGAAGCGTGTGATCATCTCCGTGCGTTCCTTCGATTCCGTCACGCGGGCGATGATGTCTTCTTCGATCCGGTCGGCGACCCCTTCATTGGCGAGCAGGTCGAGAAACCCCTGGCGTCGTTCGAGGCAGGCGAAGAACGCCTCGCCTTCCTTGATCCAGCGGTCGTGAAAGCGGAAATAGGCGTTGGCCTTCTGGAAGGAGAAGCGCCAGCCGAGGATGCCGTCCACACGCCGGGTAAACGCCAGGAAATCCCGGCGCCCAATCATCTGCCGAATCGTCGCCAGTATCGCCGCCATGCGGTCCGGCGTGCGCCCGTCGAAGGCGCCGGGCTCGTCGGTGCTACTCAATGTGTTGCGCCATCCGTGATGCGCCCTGAAGAAGCTGCGATCGAAGACGAGCTCCTTTCTTTCGGAAAAAGGCTTCCAGCATGAACTGAATTCATCCGGAAAGCTCTTTTCGAGTTGCGCGATGAATCGGATCACCTTTTTTGCCGAGCCTGCTGTTTCGCAGAGGGCGACGATCTCCTGCTCGATGCGGGGGTGCAGGGGGCTTTCAAGATAGCGCTTGCGCGGGTTGCGGCCGTCCTGGTGGATGAAGCGCGTGGGGACGCCGTAGAAGTGTTGGTCCATCAGATAGGTGCGAAGGGTGTTCGCTTCCGGCTTCCACGTTCGCCATCGCGCGAACTGCTGCTCGTCGGAGAGCCCGGTCAAGATGCCGTGCCAGGCCTTGAGGTTTGAGGTGCCAAACCGGGTGAGCCACTGCTCGTGCTCCTCCATCTTCAAACAACGATCGATGGCGTGGGCGTGCTGTGCAGCCTCCGAGGCGGTGTCGAGTTTTCCGTTCGCATCGGCGCGGCGCAGAAAATCATCGAGGCCCCTGAAGAGCGATTCGTCATGTTGGGCGGCATTGTGGACGTTCCTCGCCATGCCTTTCTTTTCGGCTCAAAGTGGGGAAAGTTGTGCCATTTCTGGGATAAATCCGGCCGTTTTGAATTGACGAGGAGAGGTTTAAAACCCATCCGGCGGAGGGGTGGGGGCCTGTTGTTGGTTCATCTCTTCGAGGTTGGGGACGTCGGGTTCGGGTGTTTCTTCGGCTCTATTCTCTTCGGTGATGACCGAGCCGATGTCGGCGTTCGTGGCGGTGGGGTTTTCTGCTTCATCGGCGGGGGAGGGTTTGGTTGCAGGCGGCGTTTCCTTCTGTGCGATGACGATGCGTTTGTTCATCGCGCGCCTCTGCTCGGGCGATGCGATGGCGACGATCTCGACCTTGGCGGTTCCGCTTCCCAGCATCCCGATGCGGCGTGCGGCTTCCTTCGAGAGGTCGATGACGCGTCCACGGATGAAGGGCCCGCGATCGTTCACGCGCACGACGACGGATTTTCCGTTTTCAACGTGGGTCACTTTCAGTGTCGTGTTGAACGGAAGGGTCTTGTGTGCGCAGGTGAGCTTGTTCGGGTTGAAGCGTTCGCCGTTGGCGGTCTTGCGCCCGGCAAATCCGGGTCCATACCAGGATGCGTGCCCGGTCGTTTTGTAATGGAGCGGACGGCGCCCGGCCTGATAGGGGGCGCAGGAACTGGCCATGATGGAGAGGGCGATGAGGCATACGGCCAAGCCGATATGCACGACAAACCGTCCCTTTTTGTTGGACAAAGGATTCATGGGTGTTTAGTTGTTCGGGAGTTTCATGAAGCTTATCGTATCGGGTGTTGACTGTAAAGGGGGAGTTTTTCTATGGCACAGGCCCAGCTCATCTACGATATTTCCGAAAAAAACGCCGAACTCTATTACGCCACACGGTTTTTGGCGCCCGATCCGTTTCTCTTCTTACAGGTGCGCGGAAAGCGTTTGATCGTCGCGAGTGAGTTAGAGATCGACCGCGCGCGCGCGCAGTCCTGCGTCGACGAGGTGTTGCCGCTGTCGCGATATCTCAAGCGCGCGCAGGCCAAGCACGCCGCACCGGATATCACCGACGTCATGGACGAACTGCTGCGCGAGTTTCGCGTGAAAAAGATCTGCGTGCCGCAGACGACGGGGTTCACCATCGTCGATGCGCTGCGCGACAAGGGGTATCACGTTCAGTCCGGCGGTCAGCCCTTTTTCCCCGAACGCATCGTCAAGACGGCCGAGGAGTTGCGCTGCATCACGCAGGCACAGCGAGTGGTCTTCGCGGCTATCCGCCTCGCGCGCGATACGTTGAAGGCCAGTCGTATCAAAGGGAATCGTTTGCTCCTTCGGGGGAAGGCGCTCACCTCGGAGCGTTTGCGCACGATGATCAGCATCCTTTTGCTCGAAAAGGGATATGCTGCGGGGGCGGTCATCGTCTCCAGCGGAAAACATGCCTGTGATCCGCACGACGAGGGCTCCGGTCCCCTGCATGCGCATGGTTCGATCATCGTCGACATCTTTCCGCAGTCGATGAAGACGCGTTATTGCGGCGATGCCACGCGTACCTTCTGTCGCGGGCGTGCGCCTGAGGCGCTCAAGGAGATGTATGCCATCGTTCGTCAGGGGCAACAGTTGGGACTCGATCGCATCCGTGCGGGCGTAGACGGCAACGCGGTCCATCGGGAGATTCAGAACTATTTTACCGAATGCGGCTATCCGACCGAGGAACGCCGCGGGCGTCAGGTCGGTTTCTTTCACGGCACCGGTCACTCGATCGGGCTCGAGGTGCATGAGGAGCCGGCGCGCATCAACATGCGCCACTACACCCTCGAGGCCGGCACCGTCATGAGCGTGGAGCCCGGCCTCTACTATCCCGACATCGGCGGCGTGCGCATCGAGGATTTGGTGCAGATCACGAAGACCGGATGCAACCTGATCGCCGGATTTCCAAAGCAGCTTGAAGTGTTGTAGGTGCCGGTCATATTCCGAAAAAGTGTCATTCCCGCGGGGGTAAGCGGGAATCTCGATTGTCATGGTCCATCGAGATCCCCGCTTTCGCGGGGATGACAACGCTAGGATTTGTCATCACCCTCGCGGCGACTACGCTCTTACGAGTTACGAGTCACGAGTCACGAGTTACGAGTTACGAGTCGCGGTGCTTCCGTGCTCGGGCGAGGAAGAGGCGTGCGGGGCCGTCGTTCGGATATTCGGCGACGATGCTTTGGAAGGCGAATGCGGCGTCTTCATAGTTTCCCGCGAGATAGGCTTCAAGGCCCGATTGAAACGCCTCCCGCTGCGGTAGGATGATGCCGTGTTCGCCGATGAGCTCAAAGAGCGGCGATGGGTTCTCCTCACCGCGCAGCTGCACCGCATCGAGTCGGCGGAAGGCGAGCGTGCCGATGCATGCGGCCTGCGTGAGCTCTCCGACAAGGATCGTCGTTCCATACGCCCGACAGAGCGCGCGCAGCTGCATGGCCGCCTCCACCGCCGGACCCACCGCGCCGTATTCGAATGCGCGTTCGGGTCCGAGGTCGTGCGCCGTGGCCTGCCCTGTCTGAATGCCGATGCCGATCCGAAATCCCTCGATGCCGAAGTCTTGAGCCCATGCCTCGCGTTGTGCGGCGATGCTCGCGCGCAACGTGAGCGCGGCACGGCAGGCCTGCTGTGCGTGATCGGGCATCGCCACCGGCGCGCCGAAGATTGCGCGACATTCATCCCCCGCCCACGAGTCGATCAGCGCGCCCGCTTCGGTGAGGGTGTCGCTCACGAGCGTGCGCCAGAGGCGCACGAAGCGTGCGAGCGTGCGGGGCGTGAGTCGTCCGCTGATGGCGCCGAACCCCTTGATGTCGACGACGAGGACGGTGGCTTCGTGCAGGGGCGTCGAAGGGGCGAGACAGGAGGGGTCTGCGAGGATCGCCTCGATCGAACGACGATTCAGCCGATGGCGAAAATGACGGAGGAGCAGTCGGCGTGGAATGATGCGTGCGATCAGGTTTGCCCATCCTGCAGAGGTGAACAGGATGGCGGTCATTGCCAACAGCGTGACTGTCGGCAACTGCACCCCGGCCCATTGTACGAGCAGGATGGAACCGATTCCCAGTGCGCCGGCGATGCCGATGGCGGCCAGGATCTGTGTCCAGGGGCGCAGTTGTACGATGGCGAACGCCCAGAGTCCGGTCAGGAAAATGATGAGGAGCGCTCGAGGAATCATCCCCGTGAGCAGCCGCAACATCCCTCCGGCCATGAGGTCCTCCATGACCTGCGCTTCCAGATGGATGATCGACATCGTTCCCAACGGGGTCACCACGGGCGCGACGATCGCCGGATCGACGACGCCGACCAGGACGGTCTGTGCGTCGATGGGTGCGGGTGCGTTCGATCTCGACAGGAGCTCGGCCACGGAGATCGTTGGGATGCTCTCGGTTCGGCGAAAGGCGATGGCGGCGCGTGCATCGGCGCCGGTGTGAATGCGGACCCCGCCGATGGAGATGCCGCTCGCATGTCCTTTCGCGTCCTGGGTGAGGATCGGCGTGAAGCCCTTGCGGCGCGCGGCGGCGACGAGGGCGAGCGAGGGAAAGGCGTGGCCGTCCAGGCGCATGGCAAACGCAGTGCGACGCGTGGTGCCGTCGGCGTCGGGGAGGACGTGGACGAAGCCTTGAGCGATCTGTGTCTGTGCCGGGAGCAGTTCTTTGGCATCGATGCCCGCCGCCTTCGGGATCAGTGAGCCGTGTTCGGGGCTCGTGGGGAATCCCCACGCTTCGGCGAGCGCGGCGATATCGACGGCATCGATTGCTTCGGCGTGCTCCGTCACGAATTGATATCCGGCGGCGAGATCCTCGTTCTGCGAAGCGTTCGCCTGTGGGCGCCAGGCTTTCGTCACCTGCGGGTCGAGGACGATGAGCGTGGCGCCGCGCGCGCGCAGCTGTTCGATGATGGTGCCGATCGTCTTCGCGGGCCAGGGCCACGCGCCCTGTGCATCGATGACGGCGGCATCGATGGGGGCGACGGCGATCGATGCGGATGTGGCGGGAGAGGCGATTCGCACTGCGAGGCGGTAGGCACTATCCTCCGTGCGCGCGATCCATTCGGAACCGAGCAGGACCAGCGCCAGGCAGACAAGACCCAGGACGGCGACGATCTCGCGTTGCGTGATGCGGCAACATCGAGTGATGGTGGGCGTGAGCATCATGCGTCGATGGCCCTCCGGATGCCGCGCACGGCCTGGCGGATGCGTTCCTCGTTTTCCACGAGCGCGAAGCGCACGAATCCCTCGCCGGCGTCTCCGAAACCGATGCCGGGCGAGACCGCGACATGGGCTTCATCGAGGAGGCGGTGCGCGAATGCCGATGACCCCTCTGCGCGAAAGGCCTCCGGGATCGGTGCCCACACGAACATCGTCGCGGCGGGGCGCTGCACGTTCCACCCGATGCGCGCCAGTCCATCGCACAGGACATCGCGACGCGTGCAATAGACGTCGGCGATCTCGCGCACACAGGTGTCGTCCTGCTGAAGCGCCACGGTCGCCGCGATCTGGACCGGTTGAAACATGCCGTAGTCGAGATAGCTCTTGATGCGACCGAGCGCGGCGACCATCTCACGATTGCCCACACAGAAGCCGACGCGCCAGCCGGCCATCGAAAACCCCTTCGACATCGAATAGAACTCGACGGCGACCTCGCGTGCGCCATCGATCTCGAGGATCGAGGGCGCGCGGTAGCCGTCGAAGCAGAGATCGGCATAGGCCAGGTCATGGATGAGCCGCAGTTCGTGTTCGCGCGCAAAGCTGACGAGTTTCTCGAGAAAGGCGCGATCGACGCAGACGGTCGTCGGGTTGGCGGGGAAGGAGACGATGGCGAGCTTCGGTCGAGGCCAGCTGCCATGATAGGCGCGATCGAGGTTGGCCAGAAAATCCTCTTCGGGGCCGATGCGAACGCTGCGCAGATCCGCGCCCGCGATGACGACCGAATAGGCGTGGATGGGGTAGGTGGGGTTTGGCGCCAGCACGACTTCGCCCGGGCCGGTGGCCGCCAGGACCAGATGGGAGAGCCCCTCCTTCGTGCCCAGCACGGTGATCGCTTCCGTCTCCGGGTCGAGCTCCACACCGAAGCGGTGGCGATAGCGCGCGCAGATCGCTTCGCGAAGTTTCGGAATGCCGCGCGAAACCGAATAACAATGGTTGGCGGGTTTTGTCGCTGCTTCGCAGAGTTTGTCGACGATGTGGGCGGGCGTAGGCAGATCCGGATTGCCCATGCCGAGGTTGATGATGTCGTGGCCGTCGCGGCGTGCGCCCTTCATCCAGGCGGCGACCTCTGCCAGGGCGTACGGGGGCAGGCGTTCGAGGCGGGGAAAGTGCATGGGAATTCCTCCAATACCGGTGAAGGCGACACTATCGTACCTGTTGGGAAAAGAATTATTGTTGTCATTCCCGCCCCCGATTAAATCATTCGAGGGTAAACTCCGGCGGGAATCTCGCTGTGCTTGAAAAATCGAGATTCCCGCCTTCGCGGGAATGACAAAAACCAGCATCCCCAACAGGGGCTACTATAGCGATTTTGGATCGGGAAGTCATGCCGAGAAAGGGGTTGTTCCGTTCGCGGAGGGTCGCTATAGGGGGAGCAATGTCCACCATCATCGATACCCTTGTCGACGCCATCTCCTCTGATGCGATGGTTCGCGAGGTCCAGATCCTTCCCCGTGGAACGATCGTCGAGACCGATCGGGGTGCGGGGCTGGCCTCGAGTTTTTTCGAACGCGCAATCGACGCGGGCGAGGCGATGCCGGATGTGGCCGTGTTGTGCGGTCGGCCTGTGCAGGAGGTGGCGGCGCTTGCGCGATCGTCATCGTTTCTCGAGGCCTCCGTCGGTGTGGCCGCGATGAATGCCGTGGTCGCACCGACGCCCGATGCGATCGAACGCAACGCCTTCGACCTGCTCTGCGAGTGGGGTGCGGGAAAACGCGTGGTCGTCGTCGGACACTTTCCCTTCGTCGAGCGGCTGCGCTCGGTCGCCGCGGATCTGAAGATTTTGGAACTCATTCCCGCCCCGGGAGATCTTCCAGCGGAAGAGGCACCACGGATCATTCCCGCAGCCGATGTCGTAGCGATCACCGGGACGACGCTCATCAACCATACCATCGACGGCCTGCTCGACCTCGCGCGAGAAAAGCGCGTGATGCTCCTGGGTCCCTCCACCATTCTTTCACCGCTGCTCTTCGCATTCGGCGTCGACGTCCTCTGCGGCAGTCACGTCGTCGATGCAGACGCCGTATATGCCCACCTCAAAGCCGGCGGCTGCTTTCGCCGCATGCCCGGCCTGCGGCAGGCGATTCTTCTCTCCCCATAGGCGTCAAACGTCGTCCTTTGCCGTTCTCGACAATCCAACATTGGACGCAACTTTTTGCGCCGATTGCCGATATCCCCTCGCCACATGAGGAGGATCGAGGATGGCCCCGGCAGAGATGAGAATGCACCGCGTCGTGACAGGTGCGATGGCATCATTATATGGGCGTGTCGCTTCAGCGGATCCCGGTGGGGTGCTCGCCCTTGACGGTGGGGGGAGCCCACCGCAAGTGGGGCGGAAGAAATACTATAATCAACGGTGATATCAACAACTTAGAATTGGCATCAAAATTGCTTTGTATCAGTCCTATGCGAAAACAAAACGACAACATGGGGTGGGTTCGGTTGGGTCTCAATCTGGCGGGCATAGCGCTCATCTATGTGGCCTGCTTTGCCTATGGACAACACGTTGAGCGCAAGGCCTTTACGGCGCAGGTGAAACGGGTTGCCGGAAAGATGGGGGCGCAGGTGAAGTTCGCTGACGCGATCAACGCGGCGGCGAGCGAACATCATGTGCATCCGGCGCTGGTGGCGGCGGTGATTCATGCGGAATCGAACTTCAATCCGCGCGCGCAGTCACCGGTCGGCGCCAAGGGGCTGATGCAGATCAATCCGCCGACACAGCGGCACCTGAAACTGCGCAACGTCTATGATCCGCGCCAGAATATCGATGCCGGAACGCGCTATCTGCGCGAACTGATGAATCGCTTCGGCGGAAATCTCCGGATGACGCTGGCCGCCTATAATGCGGGCCCGGGTGCGGTGAAGAAGTATGCGGGCATCCCGCCCTATCGCGAGACGCGTCGATATGTGAAAAAGGTGATGAAGCACTATCACACCTACAAAAAGGTCTTCGTCGCCCATCCGCTGTCATAAAAGAGACCGTTTTCGATCATCACGGCTCGTCCTCAGGGACGGGCCGTTTTTTTTATAAAAAAAACCATGTGCATCGTTTTCCTGTCGACCGTATGCTTCGCCCATCCGTCGAGGAGAGTGCATGCAGATCAAAGAGGTGTCCGACATCGTACGCAGGGCTGCGGGGGGTGACGAGATGGCCTGGAGGGAGCTCGTTGGGCGTTTTCAGCGGCGGATCTTCGCCGCGGCCCTGGTGGTTTCGGGATCGGTCGAGGAGGCCGATGAGGTGACGCAGGAGGCGTTTGTGAAGCTCATGGGGCACATCGAAACGATTTCAGATCCGGAGGCGGTCGGGGCATGGCTGGTGCGGACAGCGGTCAACGAGGCCCGCGATCGGCGCCGGTTTCGACGCATTCGCGCCTGGTTTGGTGCCGCTGTGTCGCCGGCCGATGATCAGGCATCCGTTGAGGCATCGCCTGAAGTGTTGGCGGGGCGGAATGAAATGATGCGCCTCTTCGATGTCTGGCAACAGGCGCGGTTGTCGGATCGGGAGCGCCTGGTCGTTCAGCTGCGGGCGGGCGAGGAGATGACCTTCGCCGAGATCGCTCATGCCCTCAGTATGAGCGTTTCGAGTGCCAAGACGCACTGGACGCGTGCGCGTACGAAACTGGCGGGTTTGCGACGACGCGTGGGAAAGGGGGATGCCGATGAAACGCGATGATGATGACATGCGGATTCGGAAGGAGTTTGCGATCGATATCGATCGTCTCGGCGTCGATTGGGAGCAGCAGCGCGCATCCATCGATCGGCGGCGAAGGATGGCGCCGGTGCGGCGTTTTCGATTCGTGCCGGCGTATGCCGCGGCGGCAGTGCTGGTGTTGGCGATCATCGGTATCCTGAGTTGGCCCTCGAGCGATCGCGTGCCGACCGTCGCGGTCGAGTCCGAATCTATCACCGTCGAGCAGCTCTTCAGCAATTCATACAGCACTTATATTCCCGATGGCCTCTATGTCCTCAACGGCTTTGATGACGAGGGCGATTTCGAGGGGGTCATCGAATTCATCGTTCCCGGCGAGGGGGCAGAGGAGGCGTTATGAAACGCACATTCATGGTCGTTGGTCTGCTGGTCTTGATCTGGTCGCTGCCGCTCAGCGCCGGTGTCAAAAAGGGGGGGGCGGGCAAGGGGATGGGCATGCCCCATGGATCGTGGTGGCAGAACGAGGAAATAGTCGCGCAACTGTCGCTGAGTTCCGAGCAGCAGGAGCAGATCAAGAAGATCTCCACCGAAAGTCGCAAGACATCGATTCAACTTCGGAGCGAGACGGAACTCCTCGAGATCGACCTGGAGAACCTGCTCGATGCGAAGGCGTTCGATTCAGCGGCGGCGCTCAAGGTCGTGGATAAGATCGAGGCGGTTCGCGCAAAACTCTCGCGTCAGCGCATGGAGGGGCTCGTCCGTATTCGTTCGGTCATGAGCCAGGAGCAATATCGCAAACTCAAGGCGATGCGGGGCAAGGGGTCTGATCGCCGGAAGAAGGGGCGTGGCGATGAACAGAAGGGGAAAAGGGGTCAACGTCCTGAAGGGCAGACGCATCGGCGGATATCTGCGGGGGCGCCGCTGGGTGCTTTTCCCTTGAATTAATCCTTCCGGTGGGTAGGGATACGCCCTTGAAGAGGGAGGAATCGTTCATATGCGTCGATGTCTGCTCATCATTGTGTTCGTGGCCCTGGCCGGTTCCGCCGGGGCCGCTGATCATCCCGGGGATTCGCGCGACAACGCGATCGAGGGGGGTGAGGTCTCGATCGAGGGCTTGCCGATCGTCTATGCGGGGGAGCTGACCGGGACGGTCACGGCCGTGATCGATGCCGATACGATCAAGATCGATGGAAAGCGGATGTATCTGCTCGGTGTGGACGCGCCGGAGAGCGCAGGGAGCGACTGTTACGCACAGGAGTCGGCTGCTGCGCTGTCGCAGAAGATTCTGGGAAAACGGGTGACCTACACCTATGAGAAGCTTCAGGGTTCGCGTCGCGACAAACACGGCCGACGTCGGATCTACCTCTTTTATGACGGCACCATCATCAACGCCTGGCTGGTCGAGAAGGGCTTTGCCTTCGCTCGTCGCAAGGGCAAATATCCCTATCGCGAAGACTTTCTCGAGCTCGAGCACGGTGCCCGCAAATACATGCGGGGCTTATGGTATGCCTGTCCCGTCCAGTGTTCTCCCTCCGGTATCTGCCGCTCCAGAAACTGGTAGCGACCTCCTGAGAAAAATGGTATTTTCCCTCTCGGGTTATCAACCACAACGGTAAAGGGGGGGATATGCTGAGTATCAAGGGATTTGCGGTGGCACTGGGTGTGGTCTGGGCGCTCTTTGCAGGTTGGGCGGTCGTTATCGCTCTGCTTGGCATCGGGATGGTTCCGCATGATCTGCTCAGCCAGTTCTACTTCGGTTGGATCTCGCCGACGATCGGCGGGCTCATCCTGGGCATGGTGCTGGCCTTCATCGATGGGTTTGTCATCGGCCTGATCTTTGCCTGGATCCACAACAAGATGGCCTCTTGCTCTTGCTGCAAGTAGGGAACGATATTTCAGGACGAAAAAAAGCCCTTCGCAAAAGCGAGGGGCTTTTTTTGTCTGTCATCCCCGAGTGCTTGAGTCGGGGATCCAGTCATGCTGTACAAACACGGTCTGGACCCCCGATTACAGCCTTCGGGGGTGACAATCGTTAATTGCTCGGGGATGAGAAGGAGAGGCTTATTCCCTGATTGAGTTCGAAGCAGCGACGGCGCGCTCGTTAATGCTGACGACGTTTTCCTTCTGGATGCGGGAGGTGAGGCCCCCTTCGACGCGGTGGATGACCATGTCGATGGCAACCTCGTTGTAATCCTGCCAGGGGATGATGATGTCCGCGAGCTCCCGCGTGGGTTCGACAAAGGTCATGTGCATCGGGCGCACCGTCTCGGCATACTGCTTCACCACCGTCTGCGGCGTGCGGCCGCGTTCTTCAAGGTCGCGCGTGAGGCGCCGGATGAAGCGCAGGTCGGCGGGCGTGTCGACATAGGCCTTGATGTCGATGAGCTCGCGCACCGCCGGGTTTTCATAGAGCAGGATCCCCTCGACGATGATCACCGGGTGGGCTTTGACGGTCGTGGTGGTCGCCACGCGCGAGTGCGTCACGAAGTCGTACTGCGGTTTTTCGACGTCGATGCCGTTCTTGAGCATCCGGATGTGTTCGGCGAAGAGCTCGATGTCGAGCGAGGCGGGGTGGTCGAAGTTGTTCTGCAAGCGCTGCTCAAGCGGCAGGTGCGAGAGGTCATGGTAGTAGCAGTCCATCTCCAGGAAGCTGATGCGGCCGGCGCCGACGCGCTTCATGATCTTGCGCCCGATGGTGGTCTTGCCCGAGCCGGATCCCCCGGCGATACCGATCGTCAGTCCCTGCATGCCGCCCTCCTGGATGGTTGCTTCCGTGTGATGGTTCCTAACGAAAGCAGCTGCGTTTTGAAAGCCCTATTTCAATCCCGCTTCCCGCGGCGTGACGACCGCCACCCGCCGGGAAGAGGAGTAACGAATGCGCATCGGGCGGCGATAGATGGAGAGGCCGTTCTCCAGCGTAAAATGTCTGATGTTTGCGAAGAGCTCGCCGGCATCCATGACCGTGCCGTCGCCGATCATCACGCCGAGCGATTCGGACAATCCCCGGAGGTGCTCCTCCCATCCCGGGGTGGTCTGCACCCCTGGCGCCATCATCAGCGCCGATGCGTTGGAGACGTGTTCGACCTGAAGCGGGCAGTCCCGTTGCAGAAATTGGGAACCGAGAAGGCCCTCTCCATACATCAGGAGAAACGGATTGCCTTGCGCATTGAACGACGCCAGCGAGGGGAGCTGATATGGACTCTGGGCGAAGACGACCGCGCGATATCCGCATCGTGCCCGCGGCGGACGTCCCTCATGTGCAGCAGCGCCGAATCGACGGTCCCGAATTCCCAGATATCCGTCTCCGGCTCGATCGGCGCGATCTGCGTGAGGAAGTTCTGTTGTCGCCCCTCGTGTCGCCGCACGGCCCATTCGATGTACATGGGCTTGCCCGTGGCTTCTTGGAGCATCTCGAGCCCTGAGAGGATTGGGAGGTAGCTGACATCCTGAATGAGTCGATGGAGGGAGGTGTGGTCGATTCCGCTTGGTTGTGCCGTGATGAGTCTGGAGTCGCTATCATTCTCATAGGCGACGTCGCAGAAGGGATGTCCCCTGAGGATCCCGCCGTCCTGGAAGAGTCGCCCGGCATCGAAGTCATAGTCGGCCAGGAGCATGCGTGTCAGTTTTTGCCCAGAACCGCCGCCGATGCCGTAGGTCTTCTTGAGGAAACCCGCTCCCGTATAGGAGGAGGAATATCCCATCCCCGAGAGGATCGGCGCCATGCGCCGTGTTTCGTCGATCGCGATCTCCTGACCCACCATCGGTTCCATCATGATGGCAAATTTCTTCGGTGCGTTTGTGAGCCGGCGCCATTCGCGTGCACTTGATGTAAAGAAACTCTCGAGGACGTCAAGGAATGCCCATCGAATGGCTCGGGGTTCGTTGGCGACGATGTGCGAGGTATAGACCCCCGTACCGCGAGCATCTCTGCCCGCAGTGGAACGAACGGCGATGGGGACATCCCCCCATTTTTCGCGGATGGCGCTCGCTGCTTGGGCAATAGGGGTCTCCACGGAGGCAGGGATCTCTGTTTTGGGGAGGTTCGTGAAGACGCTGAAATAAATGGAATCGATGCTTTCGCCCCAGTTGTTTGCGCGCACGACTTCGTCGAGCATCTCCTGCGGAAAGACGACGCGCGGCGGGGTGTCGAACCCGGCCGCTTCGATCGCATCGCCATATTCGAGCAGCGCGCCCGCCTTGTCGCCGATGATGCTCTCCTCGGTACCGAAGACCTGCATACCGGGCGAGAGCGCCACGGCGCCGGGGAGCATCGGGAGTGTATAGATCGTCATCGTCTCTCCTGGTCACATTCGTATCGGCTGCGTCTGACAAAGGTTGCGCGGTTTTGAAAGGGGATTTTCGGCTTTGGCGCATGCATCGAGATGGTGGGGTGCTGCGTTTTTCGGCACCGCTGCTGCAAATGGCGGCACCCCCGGCTCGGCCCATTTGATAAAACACGCCTGATTTCAATTGGATAGATGGAGGCCCTCTTTGGCACGCTCCTTGCTTTTTGCTGAGGTGACCTGGGAGGTGCCAGTGGAGACGCAGATACAGGGCGGTCGGATTCAGCAGAGGATCTATCTCATACGCGGCATGAACGTCATGCTGAGCGATGAACTCGCCGCGCTCTATGAGGTCGAACCGAGGGTGCTCATCCAGGCGGTGAAACGAAATCGGGAACGCTTTCCGTCGGACTTCGCATTTCAGCTTACAAAACAAGAAGTTGTAATCTTGAAATCACAAATTGTGATTTCAAGTTGGGGCGGAGTGCGTCGAGCTATGCCCTATGCCTTCACCGAACAGGGCGTGGCCATGCTCTCCAGCGTCCTGCGGAGCAAGCGGGCGGCTAGGAGCCTGTCGGAGAACCCGACGAAAACGAAAATTTTGATGGCGCTGACTGACAAGGAAGATGAGGGAAAAACCCGGAGGTGTAGCCGTAGCTACATTGACGGGTTTTTCCCGAAATCTGACGCCGTCAGGCAGATGCCAGCGAAATTTGCAGTCGGAGGGTTCTCCGACAGGCTCCTAGGTCAACATCGAGATCATGCGCGCGTTCGTGCGCTTGCGAGCGATGCTCTCCTCCCACGAGGACCTGGCCCGGAAGCTCAATGCCCTGGAGCAGAAATACGATGCCCAGTTCAAGGTGGTCTTCGATGCCATCCGACAGATGATGATTCCATTGCCGACCGAAAAATCGATCGGCTTCACACTCGAAAGGGAGGATCTATGAATCGCAAAGCATTCATCGAGGAGTGTCAGAAGTATGAGCGGATGATGAAGGAGTCGGATGCGATCGACGACATCATCGACCAACGCGTGGAGGAGATGGGGGACTTTTGTCTGCCTTCCACATTTGATTCGCATCTTCCTCCGGAGGAGGTTGAACGCACCCAGCAGCAGTGCGATGCGTTGGAGCAGCATTTGGCTGGCCGCGGGTTCGACGTCGAACTCGACCGCGCAACACCGCTCAAGGTGCGTGCGCTGTATGGACAATACCTTGCGCTGGTCACCGAGGGGCTCTCCACGCCGGGCGATATGCGCATGGTCTTCAACGGCTGCGGCGGTTGGTGTGAAGAGTGTTTCCAGGGCCCGTGGTGCAGCGTGCGAGCGGAGGTTGAGGCGGAGGATGATGAGGAAGATGATGATCCCTTTGCGGTCGCGCCGTAACGGGGTGTCATGTGTCCTGACCAATCAACGCCAGTTTCTCCGCGCGCGGCCAGCGCTTGATCTCGGCCTCGCGTTTCATAGCCGCACTCCGAGTCTCGAACGATTCCTGATGCACGAGATCGCAGGGGCGTTTGGAGCGCGTGATCCGGCTGCCCTCTCCCGCATTGTGTTCGGCAACCCGCCGCGCGACGTCGGTCGTGTAGCCGGTATAGAGCGAATCGTCCGCGCATTTGAGGATGTAGATGAAATGCATTATGCCAGCCCCGCCTTCTTTCTCAGCCACGGACTGGCGATGAACCCCAGAATGGCGACCGCCAATCCCATCAGCCCCATCTTGACGAAGGCGCCGGAATAGATGGCGAGCGCCGCGTGCAGATCGTGCTGAAGATGTTCGGGGACGCTGGCGAGCGCTGCCACGCGTCCGGAGAGTTCGGCGGCCAGCGCAAACGCGATGAGAAACCAGGATCCCATCATGATGCCGTACATGCGCGTCGGCGCGATTCGCGTGATCATCGCAACGCCCAGGGCGCTGGTGAGGAGTTCGCCTGCCGAATAGAGGAAGAGGGCCAGCACCATCCAGAGCGGCGAGATGGTGGCGGCGGGTGTGGCGAAGTATCGGCAGGCAAACGCCAGCGAAAAGAAACAGGTGGCGATGAGCAGAATTCCCATCGGAAACTTCGTCGTGATCGACGGATCGCAGTGTTTCCGTTCCAGCGCCTTGTAGAGCCAGGCATACAGTGGCGAGAGCGCGATGATCCAGAATCCGTTGAGTCCGAGGAAATAGGGCGTGGGAACGGTGAAGCCGAAAATCGTTCGCTCGATGTTGCGTTCGATGAACAGATCCATCGAGGTGTAGAGCTGAAAGTAGAGGATGAAGAAGACCACCGCCATGAAGATCAAGATAAGGCAGACGATGATGCGCAGCTTCTCCTCTTTGGGGCTCACGATGATCTCATAGAGAAAATAGAGCATGACGATAGCGGTGCCGGCATAGAAGCAGATGTTGGCGACGAACGCGTTGCTCATCAAGTAGGCGAAGAGGGCGACGCTCATGCAGGAGCCCAGGATGGTCAGTGCCCACTTGCCGATCGAGAAGGGGCGCAGGCCCGCACTCGATTCCCGATTTTTGGCGTGATGCTTGAAAAAGATGAACCAGATGAAGCCGACGGCGAGGCCGGCGGCGGCGAAGAGGAAGGGCACATGCCATCCGTAGGCCTCCTGGATGCTGCCGGCGATCAGCGAGGAGGCGAGCGATCCGATGTTGATGCCCATATAATAGAGCGTAAATCCGCTGTCGATGCGCGGGTCGTTGTCGTCATAGGCGCGCCCCAGGATGTTGGTCGGCGCGGTCTTGAAGATGCCTGCGCCCACGATAATGGCGCCCAGGGCGGTGTAGAAGAGGACGGGATCGGGGGAGGGGATGGCGAGCAAGACATAACCCGACGCCTCCAGGATGAGCCCGAGCCCGAGACAGCGCTTGATGCCGATGACATGGTCGGCCAGATAGCCGCCGATGGCGGGGGTCAGGTATCCCAGCGCGGTGAAGAGGCCAAAGGCAGCAAAGGCCTGCGCATCGGAGAAGTTGTAGACGCTTTTGACATAGAGGGTGAGCAGGAACCCGATGATGTAGTAGCCGAAGCGTTCGCACATCGCGGTGAAGAACGACAGGTAGATGACGCGCGGCTGTTTGAGTTTTTTCGGAATGGTGGCTTCGCTCATGGATCCCCCGTGGATGACGTGCGGCGATTATAGAGGAGGTGGGCGTGCGGGACAATGGAATTGCGTGACAAAATGCCTGCGCGTGATGGCGCTGATGCGAATAGATGATATGATGGCGGTCGCTCTGGGAAAACACGTTGTCTTCAGGACGACAGTGTTTTAAAATAGATTTGATTTTCACTTCATTCAGGAGGGGGACATGAAAAAGAGTGCTTGCGTGGTATCGGTTTTGACCGCCTTGGTGGTCGTTCTTGTCGGGGTGTTGTTTCTGCTGCAGACGTCCGGTTGTGGGAGCGGCGGCGGTTGCGGCGGGACCACGTTCGTCAATGAGTCGGGCGAGACGGTCATCGTCAGCGCCAATACACTCTCCGGCATCCAGTTCGATACGTTCACGCTCGCCGACGGCGCGTCGAACAAGGTCTGTGGCAACGACACCGATGATATCATGGGCGACTATGAATGGCCCGACGGCGACACCTACAGCAAAGGGCTCACCTGGAGCGGCGGCGACTTCTGCATTTATCTCCTCACGGACCACACCGCGACGACGGGAAACTGCGAATAAATATCGATGATGTGATGAAAAAAAACGCCCCCGCGAGGGGGCGTTTTTTGTATCGAGCGTTCACGATATTACGGTCCCGTGAACCAGGTTTCTTCGCCGTTGCGCTGCCCGTCGACCGATTCGGCCACCGGCGTAACGTAGTAGGTTTCACCGGTGGGGACCGTGAGCGTATAGGTGCAGGAGTCGGCATCGCAGGTTGTGGTGCTGGCTTCGGTCGGACTGCTCGGCACCAACCAGCGGCCGGCAGCGGCATCCCAGGTCGAGGGCCCATATCGCACGGAATAGCTCAGACCTGCCAGGACCACGCCGGTTTCATCGCGGGGTTTGCTGAAATCAATCTCCAGTGTGTTGGTGGTGAGTACAACCGGATTGTCGCTCGTGCCTTCGGTGTTGGGCATGGTGGTACTGTTATAGGTGAGAATGCGCGCCCAGTCGGTGAGCACGTACGGCATAGAGATGTAGAACGTCTCGGTGGTTGAATCGGTATAGGTCACCAGGATGGAAAACGTGTCCCCGATGTTCATCGGCTGGTTGGGAGCGATGGAGATGATCCATTCCTCGGGCGTGAGCGTCGTGGTGTTATAGAGGCCGTAGCTCGCGGCACTCCAGAGCGATCCTTCCGTCGGATAGCTCGTTGGGTTGCCGAGTGAGTCGGCATAGCGAACCGTTGCGTCCGTGGCGATGGAGGCCGGAACGCTCGAGCAGGCAACGCTTGCGAACATGCTCTCCTGTCCGGAGATGGGCACGACATGCAGTCGCAGCGCGATGAGTTCCGGAGCGATGTCGGCCGGCGCTGTGCCAGAGGTCAGGATGCCGTGATCGGCCCAGATGTTGCTGCTCATGTAGACCTGATCGACAGAGGTGCTCACCACGCTCAAGGTGCTCGGCTCCACCGCGATGCCGTTGCGAAAGCCGTCGTTGTCCTCATCGGCATCGAAGAGGTTGGGAATGCCATCCTGATCCATGTCGGAGTCGTCGCGATTGGTGATGCCGGTCTGTTCGGTTGAGCCGTCATTTCCCGAGCCGACGGGGATGCCGTTCACCGCGACGGCGGTAACGCCGCTGGCTACCGTCAGCGGAGCTGTCGCTGTGCGGGCATAGCCATTGGTGGTGTCGACGGTTGTGGTGCCGAGTGCGGTATCGCCGGCCAGCGTGATCGCGGTGTTGACCGATGTGCCTGAGCCATCGAAGACAATGGGTCCGATGTAGGAGCCGTCGCTCACCAGGCTTATCATATAGTCCGATCCCGACGGAGCCTGGACGGAGAAGGATCCGGTCGCGTCGGTGGTGGCGTTATATGTCTGGTTGCTGGCGTTGTTGTGGACGACGACGGTATATCCAGATGCAGCCACGCCCGCCTTGGTCGTCATGGCGGAAATATCCCCCGTGGCGAGCGTTCCGGTGATGGTGACGTTGCTCCCGCTCGAACTGCCGGATGAACCACACCCGAGCCCCAGAGAGAGGATGGTGGCGAGAGCCAGGATTCCAACAATGGTTGAACGTGTTTTCATATTTTCCCCCTTTTCTTGTGGAGAAAATAATTTACTGGATAGGGCCAGCAATCGCAAGTTTTTCTCTGGATGGGGGGGAGAACGATGAAGCTTTCCAATGGGATGTTCGTCCTGTATACAAGAAAGGTGCAGATAAAAAAGGGGGATGCAATGAAGATCACTCGGTCACATCATCTCAGGGTCGCTCTCACGTTGAGCCTTATCGGTTTTCTTGCCGTTGCAGCGGGCTGCGCAAAGAAAAAAAGCATTACGGAGGATGAAATCAGAGAGGCCCAGAAAATATGGGCGGATGGGGTTGTCCATATCGGGAGCGTTTATTCAGATGGGGGTGATTATAAGAAGGCCGCCGAACAGCATGTTGATGAGCGGTATGCGTACCAGTTCGACCCTGTGCTCTTTGCACCCACAAAGGCGACGCACGATCAATTTCGGAAGACACGAGAAGGGGCGATATCCTACTTCGTGGGAGGTGATGAGAACTTTCCCGAGGATGAGGGCTTCGCGCTGGAACCGTGGACAAAGGTTCGTTTTGAAAATGCGGGGACCTCCATTCATGATGACTATGCCGTTGCTATGGGCAATTATTATTTTACGCCGAAAGATGGTGCAGAGGTGAAGGTTGAATATACATTTGGATATTTCAAAGATGGCGATGGGGCGTTGAGAATTAATTTGCATCACTCGGCACTTCCCTACCCCAAAAAATAATGAATCCCCACGGGGGGAATGCTGTCATCCCCGTATGGGGTAAGGTCAACCACCAAAAGCCCCGCTCGCTGTCGGGGCTTTTTTTGAAGGAAGTGAGAGCTGGGGGTGTGGGGGTTTTCTGTGCGTCTTGAGCTTCTCAATCTGCTTCGGGGATTATGAATACATGAACATGAAGTTTCTGGGGGGAATATGAAGAGAAAAACGCTGCCGTCTGTATTCGGTCTCTTGGTTGTTCTGGTTCTCATTGTGCTCTCATCGGTTTGCCAGGCAGCCGCTTCCATCGCAGCAGTTCACCCGACAAGTGTTCGTCAGAATGAGACCCTCGATGTGAAGATCAGGGGGAGTGAGACGCACTTTGTTACGGGCGATTCTGTGGCGACATTTTCTGGAAACGGTATCACCGTCAACAGTACCGCTGTTGTCGATGCGACCCATGTCATCGCCAATATCACCGTTGAGCCTGATGCGGAGTCCAGCGCTCGGGATGTGAACGTCATTACCGGTGCGGAGACGCCGGACCCTCTTGCGGGTGGTTTTACCGTGGAGTTCCCCCTGCCGACCGTAACCGGGATTACGCCGGAAGTGGGGGTGAATGACGGAGTTGTCGATATCACGAACCTTGCCGGCACCAACTTTCGCGATGAGGCTGCTGTTCGGCTCAGAAAATCGGGAGAGACTGATATTGTCGCGACCGATGTTGCCGTTGTCTCTTCGGAGCAGATCACGTGTTCGTTCGATATCACGGATGCCGACGATGGCCATTGGGATGTGGTTGTGGAAAACGCCGATGGCGAGAGCGGTCAATTGCCAGATGGGTTCGAGGTTGTTGGTTCTATTTTATTTCCCTCCATCTCTCTCACGAAGACCGGCCCTGATGAGGCGACGCCGGGGGATACCATCACCTATACCTTTACGGTGAAGAACACGGGCACTGATACATTGTTCAATGTTGGTGTTACCGACTCGCTTCTCTGGGAAGGCGTTCATCCGTTGGATCCGATTGTGCAGAATGATACGGTTTCTTTTCAGAAAAACTACACCATTCCGGATTCGGCAACGACGTCCGTGGAGAATAATGCCACGGCTACCGCAACGGATAAGGCCGACACCGAGGTTTCGGATACAAACAGTCACACGGTTTTCCTGCAGACGGGGTTGGTCACGCTCCTGAAGTTTGGGCCAGCCAGTGCCGTTGCGGGCGATGCCGTGAGCTATGATTTTACGGTCTATAACAACAGCAGTGAAGGTTTTACCGATGTTTCCGTGACGGACCCTCTCTTTGGGGATGATTGGAGTTATGAAATCGGCGATCTGGCGTCACACGCTTCCTCTGGATTCAGCGTCGATTATACGATTCCAGAGTCTGCGACCATTCCGTTCACTAATACCGCAACGGTGACGGCAACGGACGCCTTTGGTCTGCAGATCACGGATACATCTTCCTATACCACCATGGCGCCGAGTCCAGTCGCGAGCTGTTCGAGCACGCTCATACGCACCACCATGCCACCGAATGCATGCTGGGCTTTCCTCTTGCTCGCCCCTGTTGCCTTCTTTGGTTTTGTCAGGAGGCGTCAGGCGCTCAGGGAGAAAAATAGTGGAGGCGGTTATGATTGTCCGTAACGAGACGGAGTTGGATATCGATGCCATGTAGATTGACCTTGTCCCCAGAAACGGGGCTACCTGCGTGAGGATATCTGGAGCGAGCGATGAATGAATTTGCACTTGAAGGTCGGGAATGGATCGAATTGAAGAACCTGCTGAAGGTTGCGGGCTTTTGCGAGACCGGTGGTGAGGCAAAGATGGTTATCACTGATGGGCGGGTGAAAGTTGATGGCGAAGTGGAACTGCGCATGCGCTGTAAAATACACCAGGGGCAATTTGTGGAATATGACGATCAGAAGATCGTGGTGCGATAATGTGTAGGAGGAGACTTGCAATTGAATATAGAGTCAAACCGTTGTATTGTTTCCAACAATCTCAGGGGGATGAATGAAACTCAAAACAATCGTTTGCACTCTTGTCATGTCGTGCGCATTGAGTGCGTGTTCATTTTACGAGGGTTATACCTCTGAAGGTGGTGCGCGTTTAAATGATTTTGAAAAACCCGAGGCGCTGCGTGCTCTCACCGAGAAGCCTGATCAGAGCATAGCGATAATTGATGTGAGACCTGCAAAGGCCTATGCGAAGGGTCATATTCCTACGGCACAATCTTTTCCAGCGAGTGAAATCATGGATAGGTTGAATGAGCTTCCCGTTGATCGCTCGTACATCCTCTATTGTGAGACCGGCATACGAGCTCAACTGGTAATTCGTAAGCTGGAGGCGAAAGGATATACTCGCTTAATGAACTTTGGCGGCTATACAAGATGGCCATTTCCGCTTGTGAAATAGAGTTGCGGTGGAGATGGATCGAGGGGGTGATTGTTTCCGTATCCATGTCAAAACGTGACCCTATATTTTTACGGTGATGTTCAGACATGGGTTGGGTGTGAGGAGTTTTAAGAATCCGTATATATGTTTGTGCAGGCTGCAGGTAACACCGAAGTGAATCCCGAATACACTCCCGTACTTTCATTGTAGGAGCCCGCATCTGTAAAAGATGAACAGGCTATGGACGGCATCGCATTGTTGCAATCGGCGTAGTCGGCTAAGGTTTGGGTGACATCACCTGCATCGATGGCTGCCTGGAGCGCTTCAAAGGTAGCGTAGGTTGATGCATCGGCACCTGTGGCCGTAATGAGTGTTGCGTCTGAGTTGGCGTAGTACAGGCATGGATCGAGAGAGGTATTGTCGTCGCATTGCGTGAAGCGTGTACACAAGCCTGCAATCACCACGCCTATTTCTGTTGTGGTCGTTGTATCGTCTTCATAGCAAGACGAGCAGGTATAGGCACGGCTCTCCTCAGTGCCGACGGTGTCGTCCGATGCGCTGTCGCCCGAATCACCATCGTCCGTCGATGGTGTAGGGCTGCCGCTTGATCCTCCGCAGGAAACGCTCAGGATGAGTGCGATGAGGACGAGAAGTGTTCCTATCCGTTTCATAAGCGTAAATGTTATCACAGTGTGTGATGGAGGGCAATTTTGGGTAAGGTCATCTCACCCCATACTGCAGAACAACGAGAAGGGCCCCCTTGCGGAGGCCCTTCTTGTTGCTCAGGAGCAGGGACGTCGGCTCGCGCACGCACTCGCCGACACTTCATCATTTTACTGTTCGCCTGTTCGGCGAACTGCTTTTCGGAAGGTCGTCGAACCCCGATGACCGGTTCCAGAGACCGGCATCCTACCGTTGGATGACTCCTGAATAATTTTTCAATTTCCCACTTCGAATCCCTGAAAAGAGCGGGCAGGGATTGTCACTTCGTTCTGACCTATAGGGTTATTTGTTCCTTGCTCGCGCTCGTCACTTCTGTTTGTAGCGGTCTCGATCCGCCCTTCGGGCTAGGATCTCGCTGCGGTTGTCACTTCGTTCTGACCTATAAGGTGATGTGTTCCTCGCCCGCGCTCGTCACTTTTGTTTGTAGCGTGCGACATCCGCCTTCGGCTAGGATCTCGCTGCGGTTCGAACCCCGATCGGTGTCTCACCCTGCTCCTGAGCAAAGAAAAAGGGCCGCCGTTAAGGCGACCCTTTCTCTTTGCTCAGGAGCAGGGATTCGAACCCCGATGACCGGTTCCAGAGACCGGCATCCTACCGTTGGATGACTCCTGAATGTGTTCGTCTGGATGGCTTCTGAAAATACTCGAAACACGTCGCGTTTTCGCCAGGTTAAACTGCCGACCCTAATCGCTTCGAGTGGGGGCAACTAGCATCCGATATGAGGTATTGTCAAGTGTTATCAAGGAGTTAAAATAGTGGAAAAAAGGAGCAACTTATCGCCTTAACCTGCCGATAATACTTATGGATACGAGTCTGTCTGCGACGGGATTTGCATGAACGCCTATGGCATGGACAATTTGATTCAGACGCATCTCGGGGGCTTGGGCCTTCCGATCGAGCAGCAGTTTGCGCCCGTCTCCTCCTCCAATTTCGTTGAAGATATCTTGGGCATGGCGCTCACCGCGATTTCGCGTGATGGCGCGGTGCTCTATTTTCGTTCCGAAGATGATCCGGAGACCGCGGTTCCGGTTGCGGTGCAGGATCTCGACGGCAGCGTGGCCATCGTGCGCGATGGCGCGATTCTCCTCTTTGCGGCTGAGGAAGTGGAGGCGGGTGCGCTAGAGTCGATCGAGCCCGCGGCGATGTCGGTTCCGCCCATCTGCGAAGAGCCGGAGTATTACGATCCCGACTCGGCGCTCATGTCGTTGCCGCCGGATGAGGTGGAAGAACCGAACATGTGCATGCCGCCCGAAGAGGGCGTCGGATACTGTCATGCGGATGGCTACTGCGTCGACGAAGAGGGCAACGTTACCTATCCGGGCGACGATCAGGACTATCAGGATGCGATGGCCGAGGGCCTGGGCAACAACGCCCAGCGTTTCGCCGATGAGGCCCCTGCGCCGACGCCACCGGATGGCGATGAGGTTCCCGCTGTGGATGCGGAGCAGACCGCTGCGCCCGCACCGATGCCGGAGCCAGCAGCTTCGGAACAGGTCGAAGAAGTCGAGCACGAGTGTTCCAGCGATGGAGACCTCGATCTCGATGAATCGGGCGTCTTCTTTCCGGACGGCGATGTCGATGGTCCGCCTGCCGATGAAGGCTCGCCCAACGATCCGACCGAGCTCGACGTTTCCAATGAGTTGGGCATGGGGCAGGACTCGGGATCCGGCGGTGGGTATGATGTCGGCGAGATGCCCGATACCTCTTCGACGATTGCATTCGATCCCATCGATATCGGGGCCTGTTTCATCGCCGAGATGTCGACGCAGGAGCGTGACTCCATCGTCGCTGAGAGCGAAACGCGCCGTGTCGAGAAGACCGTGGAGGCGATCTGCTCTGGTGCTGAGTGTGTAGTTGCTTCATCGGGGTTGCCGTTGGGAACGATTGAGCCCGTCATGGTGATCTCTTCCCGCTCGAATGCGGATCTGAGTCCGAAGGGCGACAAGGGCGTGCCGCGAGTTTCCGTCGCAACGGATGCGGGCCTGCGCAAGCTTTCCCTGATCGATCAGATTCAGCGTTCTCATGAAGAGCGCACCAGGGCCGCCGATCGCATGACGCGCGGTGGTCATCTCAATGGTGGTCTGCCGAAGCTGAACGTTCTGGCAATGGGCGTGATGGTCTTCGATGAAAATACCGATCAATACGAGATCGCCAAGGAGAGCGAGAAGAAGGGGATGAGCGTGCCATCGACGGCCTTCATCGTCTCCCTGCTCAAGGGTGGTGAGGTGAGCCGCAAGGAGGGCGAGGATCGCCCCGTTGCCGAGCTTTCCACCAAGCGCGATAGCACCGATGATCAGCAGAAAAAGGATGAAGATGGTGATGCCTTCGCCCAGGCCGATGAGGAGGAGGGCGAGGCTGAAGAAGAGCTTGAAGCCCCCGTCGTTTCAGAGACCCCCTTCGCCCAGGGCGATGCGATCTTCACCGCGTGATTCAGTTCCATTCATACTCAAATCATCGAAGAATATATCATCTCTGATGGTCCCGGTTCTGTCATCCCCGTGGAAACGGGGATCTCGATGTGCCATGACAGTCGGGATCCCCGCGTTTACCCCTGCGGGAATGATGCCCGTTGGTTACTTTTCACACCTCCTGTGTATAACTCTGTGGATATCCACAGCGGAAGGGAGTCGTCGTTGTCCCAAAGGGGGGTGTCTCTGAAATGATCACTTGTTGCACAGTATTATTCCTTGTAATGCAGTGTGTTACTGGTACCGAAGAAGTGTCCCTCATCTTGACCGAAGGTCGGATTATATTTGGGGTCTGTTGATAATCATGTGGAGATGACGCAATTGCGAAGGGTTCAGAGGTGCTTTTGAAGTTCTTCTTGAAAGGTAGCGATCCGTTCGGTGTTGCCGCTGGGCCGATAGCGATTGCGCCGACGCTTTCCCGCCTCGGGTTCCTCGGCGATGAGTACGCCCTGTTCGACGAGCACGTCGATGGCACTGATGAACCCCGCCTTGGCGATGGCGTCATAGCATTGAATCTTCCCGAGACGATAGAGGTCCTCCCCCGTGCGTTGCATATCGCTGATGAGCACGCGTTCATCGATGGCAGCGGGAAAGAGGACCGCGCTCTGATAGAGCGCGATGGAGAGCGTTTCCAGAAACGGGCGGACCTGTGAACTGAAGACGCCCAGTCCCCACGACTGTGCTGCATTGCGTGTGAAGGTCCCCTCTGTCGTGCGTTCGATGATTTTCTGCTGTGCAAAAAACGCGAGGGCCTTTTCCACATGGTTCGCAAGGGTTCCGCGCGTGGCGAAACGGAATTCATGCCAGAGCAGGCGTCGGCATTCGGCAAAATCGTTGACGACCTCCTCGGCGCGCACCGCGGCTTCCTGGGCAAGGCGACGTTCGAGCACGAGGGCGGTTACTCCGAGCGTCACCAAAAAGTGGGCGATGCCGTTGCGAATGAATGCCAATGGGATGCGCCGGTGGTTTTCCACGGCGAGATAGGGCTCCACCGCATCCAGGCGGCGGATGATCAGTCGGCGGCCCGCGAGTTCGCGAACGGAATCCTCCATGACGGTGGTGGGCATCGTCGTGAGCGTCTCGGCGAGTTGCACCCCTTTCTGCTGGAGCGCTTCGATGATGAGCTGGCTGTTACGTCCAAATTCCCCCAGCGTGATGCCGCGCCGGCATTCGGCTAAAATCGCCGCAGAAGCGACCGCCAGCGGTGTTGCCACCGTCTCGCGGTTGATCTCATGGCAGATGTCATCGGCTACATTGGCCAGTTTCTCGCGGTCGACTTCTCCTTCGTGAGCGGCCGGAACGGGCTGGCCGAAGCGGATCGAGATCGATCCATACCGTTGGTTGCGGCGCAAAAAACGGGTGAGGCCGAAGAGGTGCCCGACGCGTTCGCGTTCTTTCGTGCCTCCCTCCTGCTCCCGCACATAGCTCTTCTGTTCGATCACCCGATCATAGGTGATCGAGACCGGCACGAAATGCAGCGTGTCCACATGGGCGCGCTGGGCCGCCCGGTGCAGCATGGACAGCAGCCCCATGCGCGGGCTGCCCAGTTTTCCCGATCGGCTGCGTCCGCCCTCGATGAAGAATTCCTGGCTGTACCCCTCTTTGAGCAGGACCTTGAGGTAGGTTTCGAGGACCGCGCGGTAGAGTGGGTTGTCGCGGAAGGAACGCCGGATGAAGTAGGCGCCGCAGCGGCGGAAGAGCGCGCCGAGCGGCCAGAACCCCATGTTGATGCCGGCGGCGATGTGCGGGACGGTCATGCCGTTGCGATAGATGATGTGCGAGAGCACCAGGGAGTCGGCATGGCTGCGATGATTGGAGACGAAGATGACGGGACCGGCGGCAAAGCGATCTTTGGCGCGTGCCAGCCCTTCACGATCGATGTGCACGTCATCGAAGAGTCGCCGCAGGATGGTGCCGAGTGCGCGATCGAGGAGTTCGATCGCCGTATGATCGACATCGGCCGCGATCTCGCGCGCATAGCGCAGCGCCAGGGTGCGCACATCGTCCACGGACTTTCCCCGCTCGAGGGCGATGCGGCAGAGGGTTTCATCCAGCTCATCGTCGCTGACGACCTCGTGGATGAACCAGCTGCGCGGACGAATCGGCGGCCCCGTCACGGTGCGTCGCTGCGTGTGAAACGTCTCGAGGAGCTTCGGCCGAAGCTCCTCGGCCAGGGCATCATTTCCCTGTTGTGGCGATTGCGCGATGAGATCGCCGAGCGCGATCGGCGTGCCGATCACCGCCTGGGCGTGTCGCTTGTAGTTGCGCCAGAACAGCACCGCTTTGCGCAGATGCCCCGGGTTTTCGACTTCGCCGAAGAGGATGTCGGAGATGCGTCGGCGCGAGCCCTCCGGCCGACGGCTCCAGAGGAAATCGAGCGGCACCACGAAGACAGGGCGGGAGCTCTTGCGCTGGGCTTCGATGAGCATCCCGAAGGTGCGTCTGGGCCCGGTCTGAAAGAGCACCTCATCGCTCAGCGCCGATGGGGGCAGGGCGATGAAGGCACTGCTTCCATCGGCGATCAGTTCAGGAAGCGTCCCCGCCTGAATCGGGTCGAAGGGTCGGCCGGTGCGCGCGATCTCGTCCTGCTGTGCGCGAAACGATGCCCAGAGATCGCGCGGCCGCATCCACCGGCGCAGCTGCAGCATGTTGGCGAACTGCGCCGGCGGCAGTCCCTTTTCCTGAAAGAGGAAGTTGAAATAGCTGTACTCGAGTTGCCCGGCGCGCTGCATCACGAAGACGAGCGTCCCCGTTTTGGCCGTTTCCCGCAGGCGTTCGATCTGCGTCTCATCGAAACTGATGCGGCGGAAGAAGCGCGGGAAGACGAAGCGGTAGAGCGCGTTCTGCTCGGTCAGCATCGCTGAGGGGTGCGGCGGTGCGGGATCGGGCGGGGCCATCGTCTTGGGAAAAATGCGGCGCACAACGCAAAAGAGCGGATGCAGGGTCACGAGCATCCGTTCGGAGAGCGTGCGATCTTCAGGGAAGAGAAAAGACATAGCTGTGTCTCGAAAACACGACCAGTTTCTGTCATCCCCGTGAAAACGGGGATCTCGGTGTTTCGTGAGAATCGAGATTCCCGCGTTCGCGGGAATGACACCATATACGTTGTCCTATCCGTGTGTGAGTGCGAGCGTCAGCTCCCCCAACCGCTTGCCATAGGCGTGGCATTCCTGCAGGGCCTTGGCATCCGGGTCGCCGATGGCTATCGGTCCGTAGTGGGCGATCTTCGGGCTGCCGATGACGATCATCCCATGAATGAGCAGGGCCTCCAGCATCGACAGGACCGTCGTTTCATTTCCGCCGCCGAGCATGCCGGAGGAGGAGAAGGCGCCCCCCACCTTGCCCGCGAGTTTGCCGTGATATTTCACGCTGCGGTCGATGAGATCCTTCATCGGCGCGGCCATCGTGCCATAGTAGGTGGGGCTGCCCAGGATGATCGCATCGGCGGCTTCGAGATCCTCGAGGAGCACGTCGGCCACATCGACGAGCTTCGTTTTTACGCCGGTGCCGATCATGGCCTCGTTGATCGCCTCGGCCATCCTTCGGGTGTGGCCGGTTTTGGAGTAGGAGCAGATGAGTGCGGTTGCCATAAGAGCGTTCCTTTCGCCATTTATCGTCAGGGCCGCCGATTCTGTTCGTTTCGCCATCGCAATTCAAGGAGAAATCGGCAGCGTGGCTTATTGCGTTGAAATCGACGGGAACGCCGTGTTAGGGAGCGAGCATGGGAACGATTCGAGCATTGCCACGGGCGGTGGCAGAGAAGATCGCGGCGGGCGAGGTGGTCGAGCGGCCGGCCTCGGTCGTCAAGGAACTCGTCGAAAACGCCATCGATGCGGGGGCAGGGGCCATTCGCGTCGATGTTGAAGGCGGCGGAATCGTGCGCATCAGCGTCACCGACGATGGCTGTGGCATGGATGCCGATGACCTGGCCTTGAGTGTTCAACGCCATGCGACGAGCAAGATCAGTGATGAGCAGGACCTCGAGCGTATTACCACCATGGGGTTTCGCGGCGAGGCGCTCGCAACGATCGGGGCGGTTTCACAGCTGGCGATCGAAACGCGTGTGAATCGCCCGGAGGTCATCGAGGGCGCGCGCATAGAAGTGATTGGCTCCGAAATGACCGAGCCGGTCGTGGCCGGATGCGCGGGCGGCACGCGCATCGATGTGCGCGATCTCTTTTTCAACGTCCCCGCGCGGCGAAAGTTTCTGCGGTCGGCGGGGGTCGAGCTGGGGCATATCGTCGGCGTCGTTCAGGAGCTCTCGCTCGCCAGCCCCGGGGTGCGCTTCGAACTCACCGCCGACGGGCGTCGTCGCTATCAGGCAGGTGCCGATTCCGCCCAAGAACGTGCGCTCGCGGTCCTGGGCGAGCGTTTTCGCGGGGCCCTCGTTGTCATCGATGAAGTGAGCGGCGATCTCGGCGTGCGCGGCTGGGTCGCCCCGAATGGGCGTCCGGGCGGAAAGGACGTCCATCTCTTCCTCAATGGTCGTCCCGTGCGCGATCGCGTGCTGATCCATGCGGTGAACGCCGGTTTCGGCGAGGGACATCTGGGCAGCGATCATCCCGCATGTGTCCTCTGGATCGACATGGATCCCAAACAGGTGGATGTGAACGTCCATCCGGCCAAGCGCGAGGTGCGCTTCGCCCAGAGTGCCGCGGTGCACGATTTCGTGATGCGCGCGGTGCAAAAGGGCGTCTCGCGAGGGGCGACGTTGTTGCGCGAAGGACAATCGCTCACGGAGCCAGCCCTGAACAATGCCGAAGGGTTCGCATGGACAATGGGCGACGGGCGAAAGAGTGTTTTCGTCCATCGTCCGAGTGAACGAAGTGAACGGACGTCCATCGTCCTTCGAAATGCGCAGGAGTGTGTGAACGAGACGGCACAGATCTCCTTTCGGGAGAATCAGAGTCGAGCGGAAGCCGGTCTCCGTCCCCTGGGCCAATTCAATCAGACCTATATCGTCTGCGAAGATGTCGATGGCGCGCTCGTCCTCATCGATCAACACGCCGCACACGAGCGGCTCGGGTTCGATGCGCTCAAGAAACAGTATACGCAAGGGCGCGTGGCCCAGCAGCGCTTGCTCGTTCCGGAGCGCATCGAACTCGATGCGCAATCGCTCGCCTATATCGACGACCACGGTGAGATGCTGGCCCGAGCCGGTTTCGAGATCGAGCCCTTCGGCGGCCACAGTATTCTCGTGAAGGCCGTGCCGGCGCTACTGGCCGACGCGAATCTGCAGATGCTCTTCGCCCGTTTTGCCCTGGAGGTGGAGCAGATCGGCGCGTCGCGTTCGATCGATGACGCCCTCGAAAAGATCTTTGCTCTGGCCGCCTGTCACGGTCAGGTGCGCGCCGGCGATCGGCTCTCGATCGAGGAGATGACCTCACTCCTGCGCGACATGCAGCGCGAGGACGTCACGCACTGCCCGCACGGGCGTCCTGTCATCGTGCGGATCGAAACGGACCAGATTGAAAAATGGTTTCGGCGTATTCCATGAAGAAGATCATCATCATCTGTGGGCCCACCGCGGTGGGCAAGACTGCGGTGAGCATCGAGATGGCTCGGCGCTTTGGCGGCGAGATCGTCTCGGCTGATTCGCAGCAGGTCTGGCGCGGCTTCGACATCGGCACGGCCAAGGCGGACCTCGCCGAGCGTTCCGACGTTCCCCATCACCTGATCGATATCGTGGACCGGCATGAACACTTCGATGCCGCGCGCTTTGTGGCGGCGGCCGATGCGGCGATCGCCGATATCGTTTCGCGAAAAAAGGTTCCCTTCGTCGTGGGGGGGACGGGCATGTTTCTGCAGATGCTCCTGCATGGGATCTGCGAGGTGCCGCAATGCGATGAGGCGTATCGGCAGCGGCTCGAAGCAGACATCGATGCACGCGGCCTCGATGCTCTGCACGAATTGCACGCCAAGCTCGGTGAGGTCGATCCGGAATCGGGGCGCATCCTGCATCCGAACGATCGCACGCGCATCGTGCGTGCGCTCGAGATTCATCACCTCACCGGACAGCCGGCAAGTGTCATCCGGCGCGAGCACGCCTTTAAGGAAGATCGCTATGACGCCCTCAAGCTCGGGCTCACCATCGATCGCGCCGAGCTCTACGCCCGCATCGATGCGCGCGTCGACCGAATGCTGACTGAGGGGCTCGTCGATGAGGTGCGCGCGCTTTTGCAGGAGGCCACGGGCGATGAACAACCCTTCCGCGCGGTCGGCTATCGCGAAATCGTGGCCTTCCTTCGCGATGAGATGCCGTTCGAGGAGGCCGTGCGACTGACCAAACGCAACTCACGTCGGTTTGCCAAACGCCAGCTCACCTGGCTTCGCTCCGAGTCACAGCTGCGCTGGTTCGATCCCGTCGATGTCGATGGATTGGGTGCGGAAATCGCGACTTTTCTCGGATAACGTTGCCTTCCCCCATTGACACCACCACGGCGTCGCGGTAGCAACAGCGCGGTTTTTCAGCGGAAATAAGATATCGCAATCTTCTGGTCTGTCATTCCCGCGAAGGCGGGAATCTCGATTCTCACGACTGATCGGGATCCCCGATACAATCACTCCCGCCGGAGGCGGGCAAGCGGGAATGACAATGACGAGTCAACCATCGAACCAACAAGGAGGTTTTTTGTGGCAAAGATTATCGATGTAAAGGGGCGTGAAATTCTCGATTCCCGCGGCAATCCGACCGTTGAGGTCGATATCTTGGTCGAGGGCGGCTTTCACGGCCGCGCGGCGGTGCCTTCGGGTGCCTCCACCGGCATACACGAGGCCTGCGAGCTGCGCGACGATGATCCGAAGCGCTATCTCGGCAAGGGCGTGCTCACCGCCGTGGAAAACGTCAACACGAAGATCCGTACAGCGCTCAAGGGTCTGCCGGTGACGGGTCAGGCCGTCATCGACAAGACGCTCATCGATCTGGATGGCACGCCGAACAAGTCGAACCTGGGCGCCAACGCGATCCTCGGCGCATCGCTGGCCGCGGCCAAGGCGGCAACGGCCCTGCAGCAGCATCCGTTCTATGAATATATCGCCACGCTCTTCGGCGGTGGTGCGGGCACGCTCCTTCCCGTGCCGATGATGAACATCTTGAACGGCGGCGAGCACGCCGACAACAACGTCGACATCCAGGAATGGATGATCATGCCCTGCGGCGCGCCGAGTTTCAGCGAAGGTCTGCGCATGGGTTCCGAGATCTTCCACCACCTGAAGAAGGTTCTGAAGGGAATGGGGCTTGCGACCTCGGTGGGCGACGAGGGCGGTTTCGCACCGAACCTGAAGTCGAATCAGGAGGCGCTCGACGTCATCATGAAGGCGATCGAGAATGCCGGCTACAAACCGGGTGAAGATATCTTCCTGGCCATCGATGCGGCGGCTTCCTCGTTCTATGCCGACGGCGTCTACACGCTCGCGGCGGAGAAGAACCCGAAGAAGGACGCCGAGCAGCTCGTGAGTTGGTATGAAGAGATCGTTTCAAACTATCCGATCGTCTCCATCGAAGATGGTCTGGCCGAGGACGACTGGGATGGCTGGAAGATGATGACCGACCGTCTGGGGAAGAAGGTGCAGATCGTCGGCGATGACCTCTTCGTCACCAATCCCGAGCGCTTGGCGCGCGGCGTGAAGAACGGAATCGCCAACTCCATTCTCATCAAGCTCAACCAGATCGGCACGCTTACCGAAACACTGAAGTGCATCCGCGATGCGCATGAGGCCAATTACACCACGGTCATCTCGCATCGTTCCGGCGAGACCAGCGACTATACGATTGCCGACGTCGCCGTGGGCGTGAACGCCGGCCAGATCAAGACCGGCTCGATCTCGCGTGCGGATCGCATCTCCAAATACAACGAACTTCTGCGCATCCAAGAACAGCTCGGAACCCGCGCGCGTTACGGCGGTCGTGAGGTGCTCGCGCGATGACTGAAGGGGTTCGCATCGAGCCGTACTGCCCGGACGATCTCGATGAGCTGATGGCGATCGAAGTCGTTTCGTTTGCCATCCCCTGGTCCCGCAATTCCTATGCGGAGTTGGCCGCGGTCGAGTCGGTCACCGTCTGGATCGCGCGCTTGGGGGGCGAGCTCGTCGGCTATATGCTCCTGCAGCAGGTCGTCGACGAGATGGAGCTGCACACCTTTGCGGTCAAGGAGTCGTATCGTCGCCAGGGCATCGGGCGCATGCTCCTCGATCACATGGTCGCCGAGGCGCGCCGCCTGCATTCGAAACATATCTATCTGCAGGTGCGGCCGTCGAACACGGCGGCGGGAACGCTCTATCGAAAGATGGGATTCAAGGCGGTGGGGCTCAGACGGCGCTATTATCACGACAACGGTGAGAACGCGATCGTCATGAGCTTGGAGATGGACCCCGGATCGAGGATCGCGTGAAGGATATCGAAACCACTCTCATTTCGAATGAAGCGATCGCCGAGCGCGTCTTTCGTCTCAGCGTTGCCGTCGAGTGGTCGGAATGGACGCCCGGGCAGTTCGTCATGGTTGAGGTTCCGGGTTCCGTCGTCTTCTTGCGCCGTCCGTTCGGCATCGCCGATGTGAACGAGGGTCAGGCGCAGATCTGCTATAAGGTCGTGGGCAAGGGGACCGAGGCGCTCTCCGCGCTCGAAGTGGGTGCGCGCTTGCGCGTGTTGGGTCCGCTGGGGAAGGGGTTTGCCCTGCCGGATGAAGGCAAGACCGCGGTGCTCGTGGCCGGCGGCTACGGGTTGGCACCGCTGATGGGGTTGGCGCGAAGGCTGCGCGCTGGCGGTCGGGCGGTGGTCTTCTATGTCGGTGCGCGGTCGGGCAGCGACCTCTTTTTGACCGATGAGATTGCGGCGTGCGGCATCGATCTGCGCATCGCCACCGATGATGGGAGTTCCGGTGAGAAGGGGGTTGTCACCGATCGCCTCGCACGCGAGATCGCTTCGATCGCGGAACCTGAACTCTTCGCCTGTGGGCCGGACGGCATGCTGCGGGCCATCGCCGAGTTTTCGCGCGCAAAAGATATTCCGACGCAGGTTTCGATGGAATCGTATATGGCCTGCGGCATTGGCGTCTGCCTCGGTTGTGCCTGTGAAACGGCATCGGGCGAATATGTGCGCACCTGTCGCGAAGGCCCGGTCTTTCGCGTGGAAGAACTCCGCCTATGAAAACAGACCTCACAACAGTGATCGGTTCACTCACGCTCAAGAATCCCGTCATGGTTGCGTCCGGGACGTTTGGCTATGGCGAGGAATTTCAGAACGATCTCTATGACATCTCGCAGCTCGGCGCGGTGGTGACCAAGGGCATTTCACTCGAACCGCGCGCGGGCAATCCGATGCCGCGGGTGGTCGAGACGGCCTCGGGGATGCTCAATGCGATCGGGTTGCCGGGCGTCGGCGTTGAAGCCTTTGTGTCGGAAAAACTCCCCCTCCTGCGCGCGGCCCGTGCAACCGTCATCGTCAATATATTCGGACCCGATGTCGATGCCTATCGAGGGGTGGCCGAGCGTCTCGCCGGCGTCGATGGGGTGGCTGCGATCGAGGTCAATATCTCCTGTCCGAACGTCAAGTCCGGCGGCATTCAGTTCGGCGTCGATCCGCAGGCGGCAGCAAAGGTGACGCAGGCGGTGCGAGAGGTCTTCCCCGGTTCGCTCATCGTCAAGCTCTCGCCGCAGTGTTCCGATATTCCGGGCATGGCGCGAGCGGTGGTCGATGCGGGCGCGGATGCCCTCTCGCTCATCAATACGATTCCGGCGATGGCCATCGACCCGATCACGCGTCGACCACAGCTGTCCAATGTTGTCGGAGGGCTCTCCGGTCCCGCGATCAAGCCGATCGCCCTGCGGATGGTGCGCGAGGCCGCCGGTGCGGTGCCGGTTCCGATCATCGGCATGGGCGGCATCATGGACGCGCTCGATGCGGTCGAGTTTCTCCTCGCGGGCGCCACGGCCGTGCAGGTCGGCACGGCAAACTTCGTGCGGCCGATGGCAGCGCTTGAAATCATCGAGGGGTTGCAGCGATACGGCGACGAGCAGGGTGTTGCGCGCATCGCCGATCTCATCGGTGCGTTGGACGTGGAGTAGTTCGTTTCTCTCTCGAGATCTTCGATGACCTCTGAACAACGACATATCATCACGGTGGAGGACGAGGGCGCGGGCATGCGCGTGGATGCCTTCATCGCTGCGCGCGTTGAGGGGCTGACGCGTTCGCAGGTCAAACGCCTGCTCGACGAGGAATGCGTGCGCGTCGATGGGAAACAGGTGAAGGCGTCCTATGCGGTGGAGGCGGGGGAGGTGATCGACGTCTGCGTGCCGCCGCCGCGCGAACCCTCGGCGATCGCGCAGGAGATTCCGCTCGATGTCCTCCACGAGGATGCCGATATCATCGTGGTGAATAAACCCGCGGGGATGGTCGTGCATCCGGCGGCCGGGCATCCGGACGGCACGCTGATGAATGCGCTCTTGGCACACTGCGACGATCTCTCCGGCATCGGGGGCGAACTCAAGGCGGGAATCGTGCATCGGCTTGATGTGGGCACCACCGGTGTGATCGTTGCGGCGAAGAACGATGCGGCGCACCAGAAACTCTCCGATCAGTTTCAGGCGCGCACGGTGCTCAAGATCTATGGGGCGCTTGTCTTCGGCGCGATGCCGGAGCGCAGCGGCCGTATCGAATCGGAGCTGGGGCGTTGCGAGGGGGATCGCAAGAAGATCTCATCGCATACGCGAAAAGGGAGGATCGCCATCACCGAATGGCGCGTGTTGGACCAACTCCCCGGCCCGACCTCCTGGCTCGAAATTCGTCTGCACACCGGGCGCACGCATCAGATCCGCGTGCACCTGGCCGAGGAGAATCATCCGCTCGTGGGCGATCCGCTCTACGGCGGCGCACGAAAGCTCAAGCGGATCACCGATGCGACCGTGGAGAAACTCGTGGCCCCGATCGATCGCCCCCTGCTGCATGCCTGGCGCTTGGGCCTCGATCATCCGCGAACGGGGGAGCGCATGGAGTTCGTCGCGCCGTTGCCAGAGGATATTGAGGATGCGCTATTCCGGTTAGGTGTTGGATCGTGAGATGGTGAGATGGCTGAATAGTGAGATGGCAAAATCGCAAGTCAGTGTTGGGTATAAGGATATGACGCAATTGTGTTTGCATTCAAAACTCTTGAACGCCGTGCCGCATGTGGCGCATGGCTTTGGTCTGCGCGGGGTGTCGGTGGCGGATTCGCTCGATGCGATGGGGATTCCCGATCGGTTTCTCTTCGAGACCGATCAGGTGCATGGGGCTTGTGTCCACTATCTGGCCTGGCCGAAGAAGGGGCCCAAGCTCGCGGGCGATGCCTTCATCTCCGATCGGCCGGGGCTGGTCTGCTTTGTGCGCACGGCTGACTGTGTTCCCATCCTGATCGCAGAGGCCAACGGCGCGGCGGTGGCGGCGGTGCATGCCGGCTGGCGCGGAACGGCGGAGGATGTCGTCGGCACCACCCTGCGGGCGATGCAGACCACCTTCGGCATCGATCCGGCCGACTGTGTGGCGGCGATCGGGCCGCATATCTGTTCCTCCTGTTATGAGGTCGGCCCGGAAGTGATCGCTGCATTCGAGGGCCTCGGCATCGATGAGGGTTGGCGCGCCGATGAGCGCCATGTCGATCTCGGTGCGGCCAACCATGCGTTTCTCATGCGCGCCGGCATCGCTCCTGATCGGATTGAAACGGTCGGTCCCTGCACCTTCTGCGATACACGTTTTTCCTCCTGGCGCCGCGATCAGGATGCGGATGAGCGGCAGTTTAGTTTTGTCCTTTTGGCGGAAACGCCAGCCTAAGCCCCCTATTTCCAGCCCGATAGAAAAGTCTTGAATCCCTGGTAACAATTGTATTACCAAGGCCTCCGCGCTTGGGGGAGCGCTCCACCGTTCATCATAAGAGGAGGCGTTCCCCATGAGCACGATCATCCCGGTTCCCGCAAACTACCCGTATGCCCCCACGACCTTCTTCGGCGATCTGCCTTCGGATTTCTCCGCGGATCAGATGAAGGGCACCTTTCCGGTCTCGCTCGATGATGTCAGCGTTGGTATCGAGGCCTATCGTGCGACGCGCGGCTATGAGCCGCTGCCGGATGGTTTGCCTGTCGAGACGATGCGGCGCATGCTCACGGGTGTGGAGTTCGATGCGGGCGAGGGTCAGTATCGCATCGAAGGTGCCACATATACCGAGATTGCCCCGCCGATTTATTCGTTGGGCGATGTCGAGATGAATGCTCGTCTGGCGGTGGGTCCGATCGCAGCGGCGGTTGCGGCGTATCCTTCGATGGGCCAGGGCGGTCCGGAGAAGGCGCACGCCAAGCAGATCAAGGAACAGGGGGATACCGCTGCGACTCATGCGATGCGCGCGGTTTTCAATCGGATGTGGATGAAGGGCATCATCAGCGGCGGCGAGGGCGGCGGTCGCGATCTGATGGGGCGTGGGGCGGCGCTCTATCGCGGTGAGCCGGTTGGTATCGGTGGGGGATTCCCTGTTCGGTTTCTCGTCGATCCGTTGGAGGTGACCAATGCCACCAAGATGCTCAATGCGACCGGCGCGACACGCGGCGTCGGTGAAGGGTGGGACCCACAGCTTGCTGACTCGCGCTGCTGGTATCCGGGATACTCCGGGGCGCTCTCACTCATGCTGGCGGTCAACGGCAACAACAGCGACGGCGTGCGTTCGCTCTCCGACGATCTCTATCTCAACCGCCTCATGACGCGCTGGCAGATGGATGGCAGTGGTATTCAGATCGATAGCAAGCCGACTTCCGTCGTCGCGCGTGCGTCCGCAGCATTCAATATCGACCCCTCCGGGCTGCGCGCGGCCTCATTGGCACGGCCGCGGCATGAGACCACGTTCAACGCCTGGATGAATGCGGGGATGAAACCCTGGCATATCATGACGCCATCGGATGGCGATTCGATCTTCGCGCCGGCGCTGGCGGGTGGGGCACTGCATTTTGCCGGGCTCACCGGTGGGGTGATGGAGAGCGTTATTGGCGCGGCGCTCGGCATTCCGATGGGCGTGCGCACGACCTTTGGGTTTGTTTCACACGACAAGCTCGGCGAGATGCAGGAAGGTGCGAATCTGCAGCTGGAGGCCCATCGGTTTGGGTTCAGCGAAGCAGAATTTAAGAAGATGCTCTCGACGAAGCTCTTCGACAGTCAGCATATCGGACATACCCTGCGGCTCATGCCAGATTACGATGCGACCATCGCTTTTGTTCGGAACGCGGCTTTTTCCGAACGCGATGTCGCGGGGTTTGATTACGAAACCTTCATGAAGGAGCTTGAAGCCGTGCGTGCGGCGAAGGGCGGAGACGCTTCAGTGCGTTTTTCCGATCCTTCGCGTGTCTTCCTGATGAAGGCGTTGGGGCAACAGGGGTTCATGGATGTGCGTCGGGTTCTGCGGTTCAGTGGCTTTGTCTATGATCGCGATTGGCTCTATGCGGCCAGTGCGCTCGCGCCTAATCGTTGGGTGGGATTAAATGGAATTACGCCGCGCGATCATGGTCTGGACGTCGAGACGCTCGTCGCGGGTGGTTCGCACGCGGTCGGCGTGCTCAAAACCCGCGTTGTTCAGGTTCGCTAGCCGTTGCGGTGCACAAGGATGTGTCGATGGGATCGCCGTCCGGGAAAAGACCCGGACGGCGATTGTATGTTGCGGTGTCGGATGTTTTGCGATGGGCGTTGAAATTTCCGTGTACATCTGTACACACCATTTTGCCGAAAGTTGCAGCCCAACCCCTGGAGATGGAGAGGCAATGTAAAATTGCTTCCTCCTCTTTTCCCCCTCGATTGCCGATCAGCAATGTCACAACATTTTCGTATTCCTGCCGATACTCCTTATGCAAGGGGGCATTACTTCAAGGAGGACCGCATGGGAGACTTTACGGCCTTAAGCGGTGCACGTTATCATCAATCCAAGAGCGGCACGTCCGATACGGACCTGCGCAAGGGCTCGGACAGCCGCGAGGGTGCGGTCGATCGGGCCGTGCGTTCGGCCAACGAATCGCTCGGGCTCTCCCATCTGCGCGATGTGAGCAAGGATGTCGTCACAGATTTCAAACAGATCATTGGCATAGACGGATATTGCAAGGAGCCCGCCCATCAACGTGGCCTGCTCTGTCGAGACGTTGCGGGTGGAGCCAGCGTCGCCGATATGGTGGAAGAGGGCGCGGTCCTGACTGAGAACGCCGCGTTGGCAACGGGTGCTGCGTTTTTCGCCATGGCCGGCTGTGCGCTCTTCCAGACGCACGGGGCAGATCTCGATCGTGGTACGCATGAAGCGCATGCGGTCGGTGGGCGCATTACGATCTTCAGTGAACACGATGAGATCTGTGACAAATGTGACGACGTCAACTTCTTCTGTGGTCAGAGCGATGCGTATGAATGGACGCAATATGAAGGATATATCGACGAAGAGGCCTGTGCGAATAATGGTCGGTATTGTGACTATGGCCCCGATCTTGAGCTCGAGATGAAGATGCAGGCGGTCCTTGATGCTGCGGCGCGCGTCAAGATGAATGGCGAACGCGACTATGTCTGGAATCCGATCGATTTCATCGATCAGCTCAAGGAGGACCAGGCCGATCCCTTCATTCGCTGGTACCATGGTGAAGATCATAGTTCCGTTCCGGAGAATGAGGACACGAAGTTTCGGATCTTCGTTGGGTTCACGCCGAAACAGATGCAGCGGTTCATGGGCCTCGAGAATGTTGGGGAAGCGCAGACAGAGGATGCCGAAGAGGAGGCTGGTACGGAGCCGGCCGAGAATCGCAGTCTGCTCGACGCCAAGAAGATTACGTGTAAGGTCGATCAGAGCAACGAAATCGTCGATGGGCAGCGCTATTCCGGCTGTTATGACGAGGGACTCGAGTTCGTGGAGCGTCTTTCCTCGGGCAATATGGCCTATTTTATGGAATCACGGCACATCCCCTGGGATGTTTGTGCGGAGCCTGAGATTGAAGACCGCGATGGCGACGGCATCATCGACGATGAGGACGACTGTCCGACGCGCCCCGGCGTGCGGCAGAGCGCTGAAGGTCTCAATGGTTGTGAACGCGATCGCGACGGCGATGGCATCTTTGATGCCCCACGCGCGGTGGCCGAAGATGAGTGCCCGAGACGGCCCGGTCCACGCAACAGCAGCGCCGGCGTCGGATGTCCCGAGCCTGCTGCACCTCCTCCTCCGCCGCCCCCAGAGCCCGAGCCGCAGCCGCCGCTGGAGCTCTCCGGCGTGAGCTTCAAATCCGGCAAGTTTGGAATGAATGATATGGTCAACGATAGGGCTGCGGATGGTATTCACTCGAATATTGCGCTCGGTGCGGCGATCTATCAGCTGCAGCAGAGAATTGCGCAGGAACCGGATGCACAGTTTGGCGTGATCGGTTACACATCGTCGGAGGGTTCGCACGCATCAAACCAGACCCTCTCTGAAAATCGGGCCAAGACGATTCGCGATTACTTCGTCACCAACGGTATCGCGGCGAGCCATTTCGTCGACCCGATCGGTTGCGGTGAGAGCTGTCTCTCTATCTGCCCTGAGATGCCGCTGCCTGCCACCGGAACCCAGCAGCAGCGCAATGCCCAGCGCGATCTGAATCGCGCCCAGAA